>NZ_CP022286.1:1930104-3281033 GCF_002216165.1 Halomonas sp. N3-2A
ATTTCCGAGTCGTCATCAACGACCATCAAGGTAGCAGGCGTGGTTGTCATGGTAGCAATATGCCCTGGGTTATTATTACTCGTTATTATCATTTTAGGGGCTAGATGATGGTGGAGTGGCCACCCTATCGCAAGTGACCATGGTTCCTGGATTCAGGCTCACAGCGCAAACCGCTGCGATAACCACTAAGCCACCGCAGCCTCGCCGTGACCAGAAGTATCAGCTCGTGGTTGAGGATTGTAATTAGTGTCGAGACTGCTTTATTGCCATTTTCAGCTCAGCAACTTTTTCTCTGAATTCACCATCTTTCAACCGCTCCAAACGAGCATTGGTTTCTTTCCAGTCAAGAAATACTGAAACGGACTCTTCTGAAAGAGGGTAGTAGACTCTATTACTCATCGCCCATCCTCGTAAGTGGTTTAAAATATTGAGAAAACCTTCATCGCGTTTGCAGTAATCTCTTACCCACTCAACCGCTTCGTCATTTCCAGAAATGTTTAGCCAGCCATAGAGATAGGCTGAAACATCCGGCAAGTCTGGTATAAGCTTTTTAGTAGCTGGCTGCCTTATACGCTCTTTGAGGATTCCGATCGCTCGATCAAGAACTTCCTCCGAAATCTCCCACTGATCCGCATGCTCAGCCTTATCACCTACCTTGCCATGGCGAAAAAGCTGGCTTCGGAAGAAATACCCAACTAGCCAATTTATAGCTTCTCCGTCACTTGCGATCTTTCGGACAGTCTTATCTTGCCTATCTGGATCTAGATTCTGTAGCCGGCTAAGGCAGCTTTTCATGATCAAGTTTGCAATTTCATTTAATGAAAGAGAAAAAGCGCGGTGATCACCATCTTCCTTGAGCGCAATGTCCATCATATTTGAAAGTGAAAGAAGCAACCCGACCAATTGATCTTCATCCAGTCTTGATATACACGCATCATCTAGTCTATCCAGCACATGTTCAAACCAAGTTTTACCAGATCTGCGTCGTTGCATAACTTCTTCAGATAGGCGTAATGTCAGTTGTTCAAAATCAGTTTTTGCCAATTCTAACAAGCTATTGAAGTCATCATCGGCCATGACTGTCTTTGGGCCAGTAAGCGCAAAATAAAATCGATAATGTAGCGGGCTGCCAAGCCTTTTTAATGATACTGCCTCAGACATTTCCGATGAACTCATCGCGCTAAAAACACGCTTTTGGGGGTCTTCTTCATCAGACAAGCCGGGCACAAATCGCCGCAAACTCCAGATTGACTGGGCAGTTCCAACGCCCTCTGATGGTAAAAGCCTCTTTAACTCTTCACCTATTTTAGCTCTTTCATCATTTGCAACAGTTGCATCACCTGTCACTAAAACAGAACGTACTGACAAGTACTCCTCCAGCCATTGATACAGTTTGTAGTTTGTAGTTTTGATCAAGCACAGGCGACAGAAATCTGGAAAATATACATCGTCTTTAATCTGTGGAAATACAAAACGAATGCCGTTCAGAGAAAGTTTAACTTCACGTGGCGTAGATAGTCTCATGCCTTGTTGGTCAACCGCAGATTTCAGGTCGCCAAGTAACTCACCCTCGACTTCATGACCCATCACTTCTTCATAGATGGATTTCGCTTCTTCTAAGAATTGTGTTCGAAGATCAAACGGCTCTGGAAGCGGGATATTAAAGGTAAGTTGCACAATTTTTTGCAAAAAAAGATCACCATCCTCTACTTTCAAACCAGTTTTCAGTGCCTGCGCCAATACTTCCCGGTCATAGCACATTAAATAGGCAACTCTTGGAAAATCAGCGACTGATCGGACAAGGCGCACTACCTCGACTGCTTGTTCGGGCTCAAGACGATCAAGATCATCTAGAATAACCACAAAACCGACATCCAATCCTTTAATTTTTTGACTTATTTTTTGTTTTAGCTCAGAAGGAGTCGATTCGGTCGGGAGCACCTGCTCTAATGCGTTTGCTCCTGCTTCAAGCGCATTGCCAACACCTTGTGCACCTGGAACAAAGTATCCTAGGACATTCGCAATTGATGCAGCCCCTCGCGCTGTCTTTGGGCCATAGCTACGAAGCAATTGGCTGACTTCAACCATCTGCTCCCCTGCATCTCTGGCCTGTCTGCCATCAGTTTGAGCAGTTTCTTTCTTCTTTAATATCGCACTCATCGGCTCCAACAATGAAGTTACCAATGATGAAGTATCCCCATTTAACCAAGGCGCAATTGTAATGGTATAAATTTCCTCATCTTGAGCGGCAACAAGCTCACATCGAAGGAAATTTAGCAGCGAAGTCTTGCCTGAACCCCATTTTCCTTCCAACCCAATGACTATGCCGTCACCTTTCGATGCCTCGACGATTGAAGGAGCCAGTCTTTTTGCCATACCAGCAAAACCAAACTTATCTTCATCTTCGTTCTCAAGAGCTCTATCCGAGTCTAATTGCGTTGTCATTCTGTAATCCAGTCAAGTTCACTCAATTAGTCTAAACCGGTCGTATATAAATATCTTTAGCTCACGAATTTCCGAGTCGTCATCAACGACCATCAAGGTAGCAGGCGTGGTTGTCATGGTAGCAATATGCCCTGGGTTATTATTACTCGTTATTATCATTTTAGGGGCTAGATGATGGTGGAGTGGCCACCCTATCGCAAGCGGCCATCGACCAAGGTTGCAGCGTGAAGCGGTTATTACAGCGCAAAGCGTTTTGCTAGCCACCGAGCCACAGCCGCTTCGCTATGATGGCCGATACGCTCAGCGCTGGAAACTCGATCGAAAAGCGCAGGGTGGGCGTTGTTCATTACCTGAGCTTCCCCTGCCAGATTAAGCATTTCAGTATCGTTTAGGTTATCGCCAAATGCTAAGCACTCTGCCGGCGTTAGCTTTAGCTTTTCCAGCAGTGCCGTTAAGGCCACGCCTTTATTAACGCCACCCGCCATAATTTCTAAAGAGTCGATCGTTGAGTATGTGATATGTAGGCTGTGACCATGCGCCTGCTGGGCCTGACATTCCAGTTGCGCTAACGCAGCCGGATCGCCTATATAGAGCACTTTACCAACCCCATCAGCATCCATCGCTGCCTGCGGCACAACCTCGTAACGAAAGCCCGTCGAGGCATGCAATGACAACAGATGCGGTGCGTCGGCATCGATATACCAGCCGCTTTCACGATAAAGGTTGAGCCTTACCTGAGGCGGGCGCGGCAACTGAATAAGCGTTTCGACGTAGGCTGGTTCAAGATGGGTCGCGCTCAAAAGCGTGCCGTCTGGAGCATGGACATATGCCCCGTTGGTACTGATTAAATAGGCCGGGATATCCAACTGATCGCGAAACACGCGCATATCGTTATAGTGGCGACCAGACGCCAGCGCGACATGATGGCCTTGCGCTACAAGCGCTCTCAGCACCTCAATAGTGTTGTCGTGCAGCCGGTGGTCGCTGCCTAACAGCGTACCGTCAAGGTCGGAAACGATAAGGCGTGATGTCATGGTGCACTCCTGATGATAGAACTTCTCAGCTTATCCGATTACGCTCGCCGCTCCCAGCCGGACTAAAGAGACTCAGAGCCCTCTAAGGCAACGCCGCCTGAAGAGGGCTCTTCGCTATCTTAACGCTGGTTAATTTAGCGTCACGACACGGCTATGCCGCTGACCATTGGCACTGGCGCTGCGCAGTAGCACCGTGTTTTCCACCTCAGGGCGCGCGCTGTCCTGATAGACCTGCCAGCTCGCCCCGTCGTCCAAAGAGTACTCAATACTTACTCCAGGTAACGCGACATTGGCCACTAGCCTACCCGCTTCAACCCGCGCTCCTGGCAACGGCAGACGATAAGCGATCCCATCGCGCTCCAGCCGTGGCAGAACACGTTGACCAAGCAGGTTGGCAAAACGCTGCCAGTCCTCGATCAACGATTCATCGTCGACAAAGGACGTCTCGCCACCGATGAACACCTGACCAGGTTGATAATCGAGTTCCCACTCGGCTTGGTGCCAGGCTCGCTCGGCCAACGCTAGCAGACGCGGGAAGATCATGTACTCCATCTGCGTCTCGCTACGAACCGTTTCACCCCAGGCTTGAGCGGAAATCCCCCGAGCACCTTGCCACCCCTCGGCGCTCTCGGAACGAAAGGTATTGCCGTCTCGATCAACTGAGGTTTCCGCATTTTGCGCCAGATTATCGGGGGCAAAGGAGAACACTTTGCGCGTATCGGTGAAACGTGTCGCCCAGTAGTAGCCTCGTTCGTGTGGATTGACCTCGTAGGGCATGTCGAAGTAGAGATAATCTGGGCTCGAAAGAATCACCTCATAACCCCGCGACTGCCACTCGGCCACCGACTGACTACCGCCCCAAAACAGCGGGTCCCAGAAATTGACCGCGACCTGCGGCGTCGCAAA
The DNA here is from genome assembly GCF_002216165.1 of Halomonas sp. N3-2A. Taxonomy (NCBI): domain Bacteria; kingdom Pseudomonadati; phylum Pseudomonadota; class Gammaproteobacteria; order Oceanospirillales; family Halomonadaceae; genus Halomonas; species Halomonas sp. N3-2A. Next base: position 1,934,490 of record NZ_CP022286.1, read on the forward strand.
CTCGGCGGCGGACTCAACATGCTTAAGACCGTCTTGCCAGGCTGACATCCGCGCTATTCCGTAGCTGTCAGCGAGTTGATTGACCTGTAGGGCAAAACGGCTCGGCAGTTCCTCTACAGAAGCAACCTCTCCATCGGCAACGCTCTGTTGGCAAATTGGCGACGCCTCCCAGGGATGGTGCTGATCACTCTGGTCGATGGTTCCTCGCCAGTCGACCGGTTCTTCAGCATCGATATCCTGAAAACCATGACCTAGCAGGATATTCTTGGCTTCATCACCACCAAAGTGCCAGTTGTCCAGCGCCTGGCCCGCCTCTTGGTGCATCGATACCACTTCGCCCATCACCTTATCGACAAAGCGGTTCGTCGACTCAAGACAGGGGTTAAGGTAGCTGCGACGATCATAGAGCTGAACCGACAGCGTATTGGACGTATCTTCGGGGTCGATTAATCGATACTCATTGGCTGCCGCACTATCGCCCTCCTCCATCAGCCGACGATATCGCGCTTCCATAGCCACCACAGCGGCGCGAGCATGAGCTGGCATATCAATTTCAGGCACCACCTGAATATGGCGAGCCTCGGCATAGCGAACAATATCGATGTAATCCTCACGGGTATAGAAACCGCTACCGGCAGTATCGTCCTTTGGCCCAGAGCCCAACTGAGGTAAAAGACAGTTCGTTTCTGCCAGATCATGACAGCGCTTGCTGCCTACTTCGGTTAGTTCTGCCAGCCCCGGAATTTCCAGCCGCCAGCCCTCATCATCGGTGAGATGGAAATGGAAACGGTTGAGCTTGTACGCAGCCATCTGATCCAGCAGGCGCAACACGGCGGCCTTATCTTTGAAATTCCGTGCAACATCCAGCATGACGCCGCGATAGTCGTAACGTGGAGCATCATCAATGTCCATCGCTGGCACCAGCCCCTCCTCATCCATGGCCGCTATTAGCGACTGGACAGCGTAAAAAGCCCCGCTAGCGTCAAAAGCCAGAATATCGGCACCGGACTCATTGAGCTGCAGGCGATAGCCTCCTTCCCGTGCCAATGCTTCATCGAGAACGTCTGACTCAGAGACCAAGCGGGCTCGGATCACCAAGCTGTCGCCACCTTCGTTGACGGGGATGTCGAGCCGTTCGAAGCGCTCTCCCAGTACCGCTAGGCTGGCCTCGCTCAGCATTGGCATCTCGAGGCTGACCCCTTCAGACAAATCGAGGGTAGCCTCTCCCAGGCGAGATGAGCGCGGTGTCGGCAAAATAGCTCCCCGCAATGCGTCGGCGGGCATTGCAGTGGCCGCAGCGTTGCGCTCGAAGCGTGTCTCGGCCGTCATCACCACGTTGTTATCATCCGGTGTACGCATAAGCTGCTCACCGAACGGAGCACGGACAAAATCGGTCAGCACTTCATCACGGGTATTATCGATCACCGCGGTTTCATCGCCCACTGCCAGGTACCAATTGGGCATCACATCGGTCATGAATAGCTGCCAGTACTCACCCACGATGGGAATTTCCAGGCTCTCCCCAGCGGCCAGTCCAGTAAAGGTGTCGCTGGGTTCAAGGCGATGGAGATCCCCTGTGATACGCGTCAGCGACAGTTCAGGATGATCCATCTGCAGCAAGCGGCGAATACTCGAAAAATAGAGCTCCCAATCGCTCGCCTCAATGGCCTTATCAGAGGTATTGGTCAAAAGGATCGTCGCGGTGAAACAGGCGGCGTAATCCGCCCCCAACCTCTGGCAGTCGATATCATGCGCCTGTGGCTGGTTGGCGGTTATCGTGTACTGCACGTCTAGCCGCTGCGCCAAGTCACGGGCAGACGACGCGTCAAGCTGTGTGGTTTCGCTGGCCTGGGCTGTCGCCGAGTTGATTGCAACCCCGATAGCCAGTGTCGTTAGGGCCTTCGTCAATGTTGTCATTGTTTTCACCTCAAGCATTACAGAATCGAGAAAGGAGCCACAACCGTGAACTTGATGTCGTGCTCATCTTGAAAGGCATTTTTAAAGCCGCCATCTCCCCAGGAGGCGTAGTCGGTGCGGTTGTCGTAGCGGGTATAGTGCAGTTGAAAACGCGTGCCCTCGGCCCAGCCATTCTGAACTTTGTAATGCACATCAAAATTCCAGGCGGACTCACTAAAGCGGCGCCCGGGGTCCTCAAAACCTGAGTAGGGACGAGCATCCCAACCATAAGCATGAGCCAAGCCCAGCGACCAACCGGGCAAATTCCAGCCTTCCAGGTCATAGGTGACACCGGCGTAGAGGGACTTCTCGCCATCGTGATTCCAGTCGGATCGGGCATCCCACCAGATATCCAAGCGGCCGTTGGACGATGCATAAGGGGTGGTCATTCGCGGCAGGAAGTAGCCCTGAGACCCAGGGGCATGCACCCAGCTAAATTCAAGCCGCCAATCGAAGGCACCTTGATCATAGTGAGCGGTAAGCACCTGTTGCCAAGCAGTGCCGTCATAGACGTCGTTGGCCGAGTCATCGTCATGGCGGTCACGGGCGGCGTAGGTTTGGTAACTCAAACGCAGCGGGGAATCGTTTAGCTGGGTGGCATAAGACACCTTACCGAACCCTTGATCCATATAGCCCTGGGCTTGCCCAAAAGCTGCCTCGACGGCCAGATCATCGGTGACGTCGTAGCGTGCTCCCAGCGAGTGTAGGTAGTCGATCGTCTCTCCATCGGCTTGGCGGAACTCATAGAAGCTCTGATACCAAGGGGCCTTGTAACGATCAGCATGAAAATAGCTCAGCGATAGGTCACCTACCCTCGCTCCGAGTTCTCCACCGCGATAAGTGCCTGGCAGGAAGGACCAGTTAGGCGCGATGACACTGGTGCCTTGGGGCTGCAGATACCCTAACCGCCCCCACATATCACCAAACTTAAACTTGAGTGCGGCCCGGTAGAGGCTTGCACCATTCGTTTCCTTACCGTCCCAGCGTTCTTCCCACAGAGTGCTTGCTGGACGAAAATTGAATTCCGTGCCCTGGTGACGGTTCTGAAAGTCGTAAGCAGCAAAGGCGGCTAGATCCAGCCCCACAACGCCCCCCGCATGACCACTCGAGAAGTCGACAGCCAGATTGGCAGTGGAGTGCTGCAGGTTGGAAGCGTAAGCCCCTGGACTGCCCTCACCATCCGGCCCCATACCTCCCGAACGACGATCACGGTCACGATAGATATAAAACAGGGTGGTCTCAAGGCTGGCCTCTTCCATAAAGCCCCGAGGCTCGTCGGCAGAGGACATCAAGGGAACCAACGATAAAGTACCGATCAGGGCTAGTTGACCAAAGCGACCTAACGGCTGCCCTTTTTGGGGCGTAGGTATGCTTGATATCAGCATGGTGTCGTATCCGATTGTTGTTGATTTTGGATTAGCGTTGCAGTGATGTGCACGTTTTAAAGACGCGCGGGGTCTGTGGGGCAGCGCAACGCTGCCCCATAAACATGGGTCTATGACGTAGAAGTCTTGGCTAAATCGCTACGGCTCCCCGTTACTCAGCCGTTGCCGAGTAACGGGTGTCGATTACGAGCGTTAGGCTCTTAGTGAATGCGCGATAGCAGCGGCTTGATCACCGACGATCAGATGCCATGTATTGCCGTTCAACGCCTGGATGCCTCTACATCCCAGTTGGTCAAGCGCGGCGCTGTCTAGCCCAGCGCCATCGACTAGCTCCACGCGCAGGCGTGTCTGGGCTTGAACGTCCAGCCGTTGTACGTTGGCATTACCACCTAAAGCGGCCATCCAGCGTTGGGCCACCTCGGCGGGCAATGCCGTCGGTTTAGATGAGTTTGCGGGGGTGCCAGGGCTCTGTTCAGAAGGGCTATGTGCAGCAGGGCTATGAGAAGAGGTATTAGCATCAACCGCCGCTCCACTCTGCTTGAGCGCTTGTCGAATCTCATCTGCGATACCATCCGCAATGGGCCCCATCACTACCTGGAGACCACCGCCCTGGAGACGCATGATCCCCCGAGAGCCCAGCGATTTCAGAGCCGGCTCATCAATTGCCTCAGGATTCTCCAGCACCAAGCGCAACCGAGTCGTACAGGCACCTACGCTTTGCAGGTTGCTCGCGCCACCTAACGCCGTGACAAACGCGGGGCCACGTTCACCGAGTGGTGTTGGGGCTGCTGCGGAGGAAGCACTTTCCGGCTCGCGCCCTGGGGTAGGTAGATTAAAGCGGACGATGGCCCAGCGAAATACCGTGTAGTACAGAACAAAATAGACGAGGCCGACAGGCAGCATCAGCCAACCATTGGTGGAAAGCCCGTAAGAGAGTGCAAAGTCAAAGGCTCCAGCGGAGAAGGTGAAGCCAAGCTTCACGTCCAGCCAGTGCAGCAGCGCCATGGAAATGCCCGTTAACACTGCGTGCATGCCATAAAGCAGCGGTGCCAGAAACATAAAGGTGAATTCGATGGGTTCGGTGACACCGGTCAGGAAAGCCGTCAATGCCAGCGAAAGTAACAAGCCACCCACCTGGGCACGGCGTCCTTTTGGTGCGGCATGGTACATGGCCAGCGCCGCGGCTGGCAGGCCGAACATCATCACCGGGAAAAAGCCCGCCATAAAGCGCCCTGCTTCAGGGTCACCAGCAAAGAAACGGTTAAGGTCGCCATTGGCTACTACCCCAGCGGCTGTCTCAAAATTGCCGAAGACGAACCACACCAGGCTATTCAGCACGTGATGCAGACCCGTCATAATCAACAAACGGTTAATCGTTCCGTAAACGAAAAGCCCCAGTTCACCGGCGCCAATCAGCCAGTGACCAAGAGCATCAATGCCATGTTGAATAGGCGGCCAAATCACCCCAAAAACCACCCCCATTGCTACTGCCGCTAGGCCAGTAGCAATAGGTACAAAGCGTCGCCCACCAAAAAAGGCCAGATAGTCAGGGAGCTGAATCGACTTATAGCGATTATAAAGCAGGCCTGCCACGCTGCCGGCAATAATCCCTGCCAGCACCCCCATATCAATCTCAGGGTTAAGCGCGGTCAGCACCGCATCTAGCACCAAGTAGCCAATCACCCCGGCCAGGCCGGCAGCGCCGTTACTATCATCCGCGAAGCCTACGGCGAGGCCGATGGCAAAAATCAGCGCCAGGTTGGCGAAAATGGCTTGGCCAGCGCCAGCAATAAAGGCAACATCCAGCAGATCAGGCTGCCCAAGGCGCAGCAATAGACCTGCAATGGGCAATACCGCGATGGGTAGCATCAGAGAGCGGCCAAGCCGCTGTAGCCCGCCCATCAGGCGGGAACCGAAGGTCGTAGAAGACATTTCAGCACCTCTCAAGGGTCGTTGTTGTTATGTCGGTTTGGTTGGCCTTAGCAAGCCACGCGCTTAAGTGCTGGCGTACAGCGGTCGCATCGTCCAAGGCCAGTATTGCGGGAAGTTCATCTGCCAGTGCGGCAGCATTCAGGCAACGCAGGGCAGCTTTCACTGCAGGCACACGTGCAGGTTCTACAGAAAGTTCATCGACACCCAGCGCAACGAGCAGAAGCGCGACCCGCTCATCACCCGCGGCGGCACCGCAGACACCCACGGGGCAGTGTCCTTTCGCGCCGTCTACCGTCGCTTGAATCAGCCGCAGCACCGCGGGATGCAATACATCCGCTCGTGCGGTGAGCGCCGGGTCCTCACGGTCCATCGCCAGGGTGTACTGGGTTAAATCGTTGGTGCCGATTGACAGAAAGTCGGCTTCAACAGCGAGGCTTCTGGCGCACAGAGCAGCACTAGGCACCTCGATCATGGCACCAAGGCGCGGACGCGCATCGAGCCCCATTTCGCTGGCCAACGTCTCTAAGCGCTTGCGCACTTCGCGCAGCTCGCCAACCTCGGTCACCATCGGCAGCATGATATGTAACGTTTCCAACGGCGTAACGCCGAGTAGCGCTCGCAGCTGAGTCTCCAGCAGTTCAGGCTGGCTGGCCCACAAACGAGCGCCCCGCACGCCCAGCGCTGGGTTAGGTACTGACGGCAATCGCAGATAAGGAAGCTGCTTGTCTGCACCAATATCCAGAGTGCGAATAATCACAGGCTTGCCATCTAAGGCCTTCACAGCAGCCTGATACTCATCACGCTGAGTCGCTTCACTGGGGGCACTATCTCGCTCAAGAAACAGGAACTCACTGCGCAGTAGGCCTACACCATCAGCACCCGAATCTGCCGCTAAACGCGCCTCTTCGGCGCCACCGATATTGGCGCATACCTCAATTTCTCGCCCGTCCAGAGTGATCGCTGGTTCATGGGCTAACGCTTGAGCTTGCTCTGCTTCATAACGGCGAGCATCAATGCGCTCTGCCACTTCCGCCCGTTGAGTAGCGCTAGGGCTCAACGCCAAGCGCCCATTTTCCGCATCTAGAATGACGCTCTCGTTTGTGGCGCTATTAGCAGCGTCGATTAGGCTCGCCCCCATGGCCACGAGGCAGGGAATACCTCGGGCGCGTGCCAAAATGGCCACATGAGAAGTGGTGCCGCCGCCCGCGAGACACAGCCCAGCAGGATGCTGGGTAGCAACGGCCACCAGCTCTGAGGGTGTCAGCTCATCAGCAACGACGACGGCCCCTTTAGGCAGCTCAGGAAGTGCCGCTTGCTGGTCGTCGCTTAGTTCCACCATCACACGGCGCTGCAAGTCGCGCAGATCTGCAACCCTGGCGGCAAGCAGCGCATTTCCGCTCGCCGCAAGCCTTTCGGCCTCGTCATCAAGCGCCTCACGCCAAGCTTGGCCAGCGCTGCGACCTTCACTAATGTGCTTACCTGCCGCTGCTGCCAAATCGGGATCATCGAGCCAGGCGCCATGGGCAGCAAAGATTTCCGCCTCGGCGCTCTGCCCCTGGCGCGTTGCTTGCGTTTCAGCGTTGGCTAACGCCTCGCCAACGCTTAACAGCGCCTTTTTCAAGCGAGCTGTCTCAACGGCTTCGCCCTCGCCCATCAAGGGCACGGCGGGTAGCGGCAATTGATAAGAGACAAGCGGACCGATGGCTAAACCAGGGCTAGCCACTAAGCCAGCCAGTTCGCCCTCTTTAAGTGCCACTGCGGTTAATGTAGACGACGCAGGTGCGCTATGTTCGTCGGCTTCAGGCGTGGTCAACAGACGCTCGGCGGCATCCAGCGCAACCTCAGCAGCCTCTCCCTGGGCCGTCAGTTTTAACGTTGCGCCTTCGGTCAGGCCCAAGTTCATTAATGCGCTAAGACTAGCGGCGCTAGCACTGGCAGCGTTGTCGCTTGAACCCTCCTGTTGCACCGTCAGATTAACGTTATGCTCGCGAGCAATAGCACGCAGTCGGGCAGCCGGTCGCGCATGCAGCCCCGATGCCAAGGCTAGGGTCACGCGGCGCTCAGCTAACGGCCCGTCAGTACGTGTATCGGATTGCTCAGTAGCCGTGCGGGTTAGTACCAGCAAAGGCTCACCAAGGGAAACCTGCTCACCCTCGCGGTGCTTCGACGGCAGTAATTGCCAACCAGCCGCTTCGGTGATCACCAATGGGGTAATCAGCGCACTTGCGCCCAGCGCTAACGCATCGGCATCGAAGCGGCACAGCGGGTCACCCGCGCGCACGTGATCACCTACGGCGACCAAAGGCTCAATACCTTTTCCGTTTAACTCAACCGTATCCAGGCCAAGGTGAAGCAGTAATTCAACACCCGCCTCGGTTCTCAAGGTGAACGCATGATGGGTACGCGCGCACTGCACCACTTCACCATCACAGGGAGCATGCAGGCATTCGCCCAGTGGATCGAGAGCAATGCCCTCTCCCAGGGTTAGGCTGGCAAAAACCGGATCGGGCACCGCTGTTAGGGGTACCACAACCCCCGCCACGGGGGCCCGCAGCGTTAATGACTGATTTGAATCTGACATGGGAGGACTCCCAAGATTGTTGTTATACGTTACAGGGTGCAGGTAACTTTATTGAGGTGCCGTGGGCGATCTGGATCGCTTCCCCGGGCCTCTGCAAGACCAGCCACCATTTGATAAAAGCTCTGAATCACCGACAGTGGCTGCAGAGCCTCATGACCAGCATCTACCAAGGTCAAATTGCGCTGTACCACGCTCTTGTCGGCAGCAAGGACGACTCGGGCGCCAACACTCTTGAGCCAATCGGTTAACTCCAGCAAACCAGCCTGTTCGGGCCCTGGTGGCGCGAATACCAACACCGGATAATCAGGGCCAATCAGCGCCATCGGACCATGGCGAACTTCGGCACCGCTAAAGGATTCCGCTTGAATCGCACAGGTTTCTTTAAACTTGAGCGCCGCTTCCTGAGCGACTGCAAGACCTGCTCCACGACCAATCACCATCATCTTGTCGGCATTTAGTAATGCCTCGATGGCTGGGGACCAATCCATCGCCAGGGCCTGGGTCAGGCGTTCTGGAAGTTGTTCCAAAGCAGTGAGTAGCAGGCGGTCTTCCTGCCAGTGGCCGATAAGCTGCGCCATGGCAGAAAGCGTGGCCAAGTAGCTTTTGGTGGCAGCGACACTTTTTTCTTCTCCCGCGTAGAGCGGAATTTCACTATCGCTGGCCGCGCCCAGAGGCGACTGCGGCGTATTGACTAACGCTATCGTTCGAGCCCCAGCGGCAGCGAGCGACTGCTGCATCGCCACTAGGTCAGGGCTTTGTCCAGATTGGGAAACCGCCAAGGATAATTGCCCTGTTAGTCGCCAAGGTGCCTTAGCCAGGGTAGTCAGCGAGGGAGGCAGCGAGGCCACCGGAATGCCTTTACGCTGCATACATTGGTAGGCGAAGTAGCTGGCGGCATGATCGGAACTGCCCCGCGCCACGGTGACTGCGGCAGTCGGCTCGGCAAGGCGCAAGCGTTCACCTAGTGCAGCAAGCAACGCGTGATTACGCTGCAACTGACCGCGAACACGTTCAGGGGCGTTGCGAGTTTCTTCAAGCATCAAAGACATTTATGAGGCTCCTTGGGCGTTTCCACAGATATGACGGCCTTCGACATAGACCGCTTGGAGTTGAAGTTGGGGGTCAAGGATGACCAGATCCGCCAATGCGCCCTCTTGCAGGCGGCCAATGTCGTCGATCCCCAGGAAGTCGGCGGGGAAACGTGACAGGCGATCCGAGGCGTCCGCCAGGGTAAGACCGAGGCTAACGAAGTTACGTAACGCCTGATCCATGGTCAGCGTACTGCCTGCCAAAGTGCCGTCAGCCAAACGCACACCTCCCAGACATTTGGTGACGGTCTGCTCACCTAGACGGTAATCACCGTCTGGCATGCCTGCCGCTGCCGTGGAGTCGGTAACCGCGTAGAGATTAGGGATGCAACGTAAGGCGGCACGGATGGCACCAGGGTGTACGTGCAGCAGATCAGGAATCACTTCGGCGTACTGCGCATGGGCGAGCGCTGCGCCGACCATTCCCGGCTTGCGGTGATGCAGTCCGGTCATGGCATTGAACAGATGAGTAAACCCGCAGGCACCATGAGCCAATGCCTCAACGCCCTCTTCATAGCTGCCAAGCGTATGCCCTATCTGAACCCGCACGCCGCGTTCGCTGAGATGGCGAATTAATGCATAGTGGCCAGCTAACTCAGGGGCAAGTGTCAGTAAGCGGATGGGGGCCAAAGCACACAGCTCATCCACCCCCTCAATCACCCCATTACGCGCATAGGCGGGTTGAGCACCCAGCTTGCCAGGATTGATATAAGGACCTTCCAAATGGACGCCCAACACCTTGGCGGCGTCCGGCTCCTGCGCTTCCATATAGCGGGCGATATCGCCTAGCACCTGACGGATCCGCTCATCTGGCGCCGTCATGGTGGTAGCAAGCAAACGGGTAGTTCCAAAGCGCACATGGGTGCGCGCTAGGGTGGCAACAGCTGTGCCGCCCTCCATGGTGTCGGCACCACCACCACCATGCACATGCAAATCTATAAAGCCGGGAATAATGCGTGGATGGTCATTGGTATCAGGATCTACCGGATCGCCGTCAATGCGCTTAATACGCCCGTCTTCCCAGTGGATCTCTCCCAGGCGCCAGCCCTCAGAGGTGAGAATATTGCCAAACTGCATAAAACCTCCTAGCGGGTCATCTCGACCATAAAGTCGTAATAATCAGTGCGGCAGTAGGTAACGGTAAGCTCCGCCGGAGAGCCATCTGCGAGATAGCCTAGACGCGTCACTTTGAGCAACGCCTGGCCCTCAGGCACCTCAGCCAGCATGGCTAGTTCTGCGCTGGCATTGATAGCCGTCACATGCTGCAAAGCACGTGCTATGCCTCTGCCGCTGGCTTCCAACGTTGCATAAAGCGATGTATCGACCCGGAGAGGATCGGGCAGCACCGAGATGGGCAGGCAACTCTCTTCCACCGCCATTACCACCTCATCGGCTAAACGCAAACGCTTGAGACGCGCGACTTGAGCGTCAGCCCCCAGACCAAGGCGCATGCTCTCTTCTGCACTGGGGTTGGCCAGTTTGCGTTCCAACCAATGAGAACTCGGCGTAAACCCACGCTGGGTGAGCAGCTCGGTAAAACTGGCGAGCCGTGATAAGGACTGATTGAGGCGAGGGGCAATAAACGTGCCCGAACCACGGCTTCGGCGAATCAGCCCAAGTTCTGCTAGGCGATCTAACGCCTTCCGCGCAGTAATGCGCGAAACCGCTAAGCTTTCGGCCAAGTTGCGCTCAGAAGGCAACGCCTCGCCGGCTTGCCAGGCGCCCGTCTCAATTGCCTGTTCTAGCTGGCGCGCTAACTGCTGATAAAGCGGTGTTGCGCCCTGAGGATCAAGATGTAGCTGAGTAAAGCGTGGGTCCATGAGTGTCTCCCAGTAGCGGCCATACCAATTAGATACCACTATAGACCCAATAAGATACCAATCAAATACCAATCAAATACCAATAAGATACAACTATGGTTGAATAGTGGCGTCCAGCCCGGCCAATAAGGCAATAAAGCGCGCACATAATTGAACGCAGATCGTTGATAGTTCGGGGCCAAAGCGAACTTCAGGGTAACCACGATTGGCGCGGCCTTTGGGAATCCGTATAGTGGCAGGCTACTCTCGCCAACTGATTGAACACATGCTGCAAAACAACTCATTGCTTGCCCAGCTCAAGCAACAGATCCGTGATACCACCCCACGCGCTGAAGGGGTGATCAAAGCCACCGAAAAAGGCTTCGGCTTCCTTGAAACCGACAGCGGTGAATCTTATTTCGTGCCGCCCCCCGCCATGAAGCAAGTACTCCATGGCGATCGCGTCGAGGCGGTGATCCATGAAAACGGCGACAAAAAGTCCGTAGAGCCTGAAAAGCTGATCGAAGCTGGGCTTGACCGCTTTGTTGCCCGTGTTCAGAAGCGCGAAGACCGTTTAGCCGTTGTGCCCGACCATCCGTCGATTCGCAATGTACTGAAGGCGCGCATAAAGAACAGCCTGGATGAAGCCACTATTGCTGATGGCGACTGGGTTGTCGCGCGGCTGGTACGCCACCCGCTGAAAGAGAACGATCGCGGCTTCTTTACGCAAATTGATGAGCTAGTGGCTAAGGCCGACGATCCCGCCGTTCCGTGGCGCGTCACCCTTGCCCGCCATGCACTGGAGCAAGAGTGCCCGGACGCAGGTACCGAGTGGCCACTGCATGATGAAGGGTTAACCCGTGAAGACCTCACGGCGCAGCCCTTCTTTACTATCGATGGCGAAAAAACCCGCGACATGGACGACGCGCTACACGTGGAAGCGCTGGAAAGCGGCGGTTGGCGGCTAAGCGTTGCGATCGCTGACCCAACGGCCTACGTTGAAGAAGGCCATGCGGCCGACCTTGAAGCGCGCACCCGTGCTTTTACGGTCTACTTACCCGGCCAAAATGTAACGATGTTGCCTGAACAGCTGGCAGATGACCTCTGCTCGCTATGGGAAGGTCAGGACCGCCCTGCCCTTGCCTGCTCGCTGGACATTAATGCCGACGGCAGCCTAGGTGATTACCGCTTTTTTGCGGCTAACGTAAAATCCCACGCCAAACTAGTCTATGACCGCGTTTCCGACTGGATTGACGGTCAAGGCGAGTGGGCTCCCGCTGACAATATCGCTGAACAGCTGAAAGCACTGCGCGATTTGACTGAGGCGCGCACCGCTTGGCGCAACGAACATGCGCTGGTGTTTAAAGATCGTCCTGATTACGTTTTCGACCTGGACGACGCGGGCAACGTCTTAGGCATTCGCACCGAAGATCGCCGCATTGCCAACCGTATGATTGAAGAGTCGATGATTGCCGCTAACGCTTGCTGCGCGGACTTCCTCGCCAAACATATCGGTCACGGTATCTTTAATGTGCACCGCGCTTTTGAGCCTGAAAAAGCCGAATCTGCTCAAGAGTTCTTAGCAACTCAGGAGATTGAGGTCGCCCAGGAAGCGCTGACTGAGCTGGCTCACTACAAAGAGCTAAAGCGCGCTCTGGAAAGCCGTGATGATGCCTGGCTGGACGCGCGTCTGCGCCGCTTCCAAGGCTTTACCAGCATGTCCGCTCAACCTGGCCCGCACTTTGGTCTTGGGCTACCGGCTTATGCCACCTGGACGTCGCCAATTCGTAAGTACGGCGATATGGTCAACCATCGTTTGATCAAGCGAGTGCTTAAAGGTGAACAGGCTCCGGCAGAAGCCAGCCAGCAGCTCACCGAGCAACTCACCGAGCGGCGGCGCCTGAACCGTATGGCAGAACGCGACGTAAAAGATTGGCTCTACGTTCGCTACTTAACGCCAGCGGCTCAAAACCAAGACGCCTTCGACGCAGAGATCATGGCGATCAACCGTGGTGGTATGCGAGTACGCCTGCTGGAAAATGGTGCTACCGCCTTCGTACCCGCCCCGCTAATGCACAGCGATCGCGATAAAGTGGTCATTGATGATAAAGAGGGTCGCATTCAAATTGAAGGCGAAGAGCGCTACAAGCTGGGCGACAGCCTGCGCATTGCGCTAACAGAAGCCCGTGAGGAAACCCGCTCGCTGGTCGCCAAACCCACAGAATAACGTTACCTTGCACCGCCCACGCCACGGCATTGCCGTGGCGTTTTATTTTCCCGCCACCCATTAACTGTCGCAGAACTGACTTATTTCTTCCTTATGGTAATCCGATGACACCCTTGTAGTTCGGAGGTTACCTTGCACATCGCTGATGTGACCATGTTTCACGCCCCGGCAAGCGGCGGCGTTCGTACTTATCTGCAAGCTAAACACCGGGTGCTAGCGCACACGGCAAACCTACGCACTAGCTTGTTAGTGCCGGGAGCTGAGCGCGATAGCCTGGGTGACCACCACACCTTGCCAGCGCTACACCTCCCCTTGGGCCAGGGCTACCGCTTTCCGCTGAGAGGGTCACGCTGGCGCGATGCACTAATCGAGCTAAAACCTGATCTTATCGAGGCTGGCGACCCTTATGTAACGGCATGGGCAGCCCTTGCCGCAGGCCAAACGCTTGGCGTGCCGGTGGTCGGATTTTATCACTCAGACCTTCCACGCTTAATGGGGGATCGCTTTGGCCGCTACGTAGAGAAACGCTTAACGCGCTATGTCAAAGACCTCTACTGCCAATTTGATAGCGTGCTGGCCCCCTGTAACGCTATGGCTAATCGACTCAGGGAGTGGGGAGTCGATAACGTTCGCGTACAGCCATTAGGGGTCGATTTAAACCATTTTCACCCCCAGCAGCGAGATCCCGCCTTCCGCCAAGGCATGGGTATTCCCAGCGATAAAAAGCTGCTGATCTTTGTCGGTCGCAATTCCCGCGAGAAAAATATTGATGTGCTGCTGGCGACAATGCGCCAGCTCGGCAGTGATTACCATTTATTGCTGATGGGTCCCGGCATGCCCCATCAGGTACCCAACAATGTCACTGTCGTGGATCGCTGCTGCGGCGCACATGAAGTGGCCAAAGCACTCGCCAGTAGCGATGCCCTTCTGCATGCGGGTACCCGGGAAACCTTTGGCTTGATCGCTCAAGAAGCGATGGCCTGCGGTATTCCTATCGTGGGTGCCAGGGCCGGTGCGCTGGCTGAAAATGTGCCATTAGGCGCCGGCATTCTGTGTCAGCCACTCGACCCGGATGCCATGGCCGAGGCATGCACAGCCTTGTTCAGTAATGACATCGCCGCCAGCGGGCGTTATGCCCGTCATTTTGTCGAACGCCAGTTCAGTTGGGATAGCGTTATCCAGTCTCTTCTTGAGCACTACATCGACCTTTGCAACATTGAACGGCCCAATGCCCTCGCCCACCACCACTAAGCCCCAACGATTACTGCGTTTTCGCCCGCTGCATGGTTTTCTACTAGCGGGGGCACTCTTGGCCCCGCTAGTGCTTACCACTTGGCTGGGCGGTGCTGAGGCGCTGCAGCGTATTAAACATTTTCCATTGGCGTTATTGCTGTTGATGCTGCTATTAGCGTTTCTGTGTTGGAACCTGAATGCAGCAAGACTGCGGCTAATGTTAGGTGGCCGTGCAGGGCAACTTGGTCAACGTGGTGCGCTGGGCATTGAGCTGGCATCAAAGTTTGCATTGTGCGCTACGCCTGGAGGGAGTGGAGGACCAGCCACTCTACTTATCCTGCTTGCACGACGCGGCTTTCCTCCCGCCAAAGGGGCAGCGGTGTTTTTGATTGACCAAGGCTGTGACTTGCTGTTCTTCCTTACCATGCTGAGCGGTTTGATGCTCTTCTCTCTGGCCAGCGATACCCAGTGGCCGCATCAGTCACTAGTACAGTGGTCACTGGTCGGTTTAGCATTTATGGCGACGCTGGTCAGTGGTGTGATGTGTTATTTACCCAGCCTGCTGCGTGCAGGTGGCGTTATAACGACATGGCCAAGCCGTTACCGACGGCGCTGGTTAGTAAGGCGCTTATTACGATGCCGATATGCGCTCAAGGTCACACTCGCGCTGCCTTTTACGACGCTGCTCGCGATGATGATGCTTACCGCAGCGCACTGGCTAATGCGCTATAGCTTGCTCTATGTCGCGGTGCTGGGCGTGGGCGGCCATGCCGATTGGATGTGGACGTTTTTAACCCAAATGCTGGCCATGGCGGCCAGCCAGCTTAGTTTTCTTCCTGGCGGCGCAGGTGCGGCTGAAGTGGGCGTTGGCAGTTTGTTACTGCCCTTGATGGAACGCGAGCAGGCCGCAGCAGCCGTCTTAGTATGGCGACTGGTGAGCTACCACCTCTATTTAGCGGTGGGGGCACCACTATTTATTCTATACAGCTACCGAATGCTAAACAGAAAATCCGATAATAAAACGCCGGCAAGATAACCGTGCACCAACGAATAAGGGCGCCCCGAGGGGCGCCCTTATCGCGTGCGACTAGAGGTCGATAGCTTACCAGCCAGTGACTTCTTTCAGTGCATCGCCGATTTCAGCCAGAGAACGCACGGTTTTAACACCGGCATCTTCCAGGGCAGCAAACTTCTCATCCGCAGTACCTTTACCGCCAGAGATGATTGCGCCCGCATGGCCCATACGCTTGCCAGGAGGTGCAGTGACACCAGCAATGTAGGAAACCACAGGCTTAGAAACGTTGGCTTTGATGTAAGCCGCTGCTTCTTCTTCAGCCGTACCACCGATTTCACCGATCATCACGATCGCTTCGGTTTTCGGGTCTTTCTCGAACATTTCAAGAATGTCGATAAAGTTAGAACCCGGAATCGGGTCACCACCGATGCCTACGCAGGTAGACTGACCGAAACCATGGTCAGTTGTCTGCTTAACGGCTTCGTAAGTCAGGGTGCCTGAACGCGACACGATACCGACTTTACCCGGCTGGTGAATGTGGCCCGGCATGATGCCAATTTTACATTCGCCAGGCGTGATAACACCTGGGCAGTTCGGGCCGATCAGACGCACGCCCAGCTCGTCACATTTAACTTTTGCTTCGAGCATGTCTAGCGTCGCGATACCTTCGGTGATGCACACGATCAGCTTGATGCCAGCGTTAGCAGCTTCAAGAATCGAGTCTTTACAGAACGGTGCCGGAACGTAGATCACGCTGGCTTCCGCGCCGGTTTTCTCAACCGCTTCTTTCACGGTGTTGAAAACGGGCAGGCCCAGGTGCGTCTGGCCGCCTTTGCCCGGCGTAACACCACCGACCATTTGCGTGCCATAGGCAATCGCCTGTTCGGAGTGGAACGTGCCCTGGCCACCCGTGAAACCTTGGCAGATGACCTTGGTGTTCTTATCGATCAGGATGCTCATTACTTGCCCTCCGCTGCTTTTACAACCTGCTGAGCCGCGTCGGTCAGACTGGTAGCAGCGATGATGTTCAGACCGCTAGACGCCAGTTTTTCAGCGCCCAATTCAGCGTTATTACCTTCCAGACGCACAACCACTGGAACGTTAACACCAACTTGTTCAACAGCACCGATGATGCCTTCAGCAATCATGTCGCAACGAACGATACCGCCGAAGATGTTCACCAGAACCGCTTTGACGTTGTCGTCAGACAGGATGATCTTGAACGCTTCTGCAACGCGCTCTTTGGTCGCGCCACCACCAACGTCCAGGAAGTTAGCAGGCTTGCCGCCACTCAGGTTGACGATGTCCATGGTGCCCATGGCCAGGCCAGCACCGTTAACCATGCAGCCGATATTGCCATCAAGCGCTACGTAGTTCAGTTCCCACTTCGCTGCATCAGCTTCACGCTGATCTTCCTGGGAAGGATCGCGCATCGCTTGAAGGTCTGGATGACGGTACAGCGCGTTGCTGTCGAGCCCCAGTTTTGCGTCGAGGCAGTGCAGATTGCCTTCGTCGGTAATAACCAGCGGGTTAATTTCTAACAGTGCCAGATCTTTGTCATGGAACAGCTTAGAAAGGCCCAGGAAGATCTTGGTGAACTGCTTGATCTGATCGCCTTTCAGGCCCAGAGCAAATGCCAGCTCACGCGCTTGGTAGGGCTGTGCGCCGACCAGCGGATCGATTTCAGCTTTCAGAATCTTTTCTGGCGTTTCTTCTGCAACGGTCTCGATTTCAACACCGCCTTCGGTAGAGGCCATGAAGACCACGCGACGGGTGGTGCGATCGACGACGGCGCCGAGATACAGCTCGTCAGCGATGTCGGTGCAAGTCTCAACCAAAATTTTAGCAACCGGCTGACCTTTTTCGTCAGTCTGGAAGGTGACCAGGTTCTTACCTAACCACTGCTCGGCGAAAGCTTTTGCTTCAGCCGGATCTTTAATCAGCTTAACGCCACCCGCTTTACCGCGGCCGCCAGCGTGAACCTGGGCTTTAACCACCCACATGTCACCGCCGATCTTTTTGCACGCTTCTTCAGCTTCTTCGGGAGTGTCCACGGCAAAGCCTTTAGACACTGGTAGACCATAATCAGCAAACAGCTGTTTGCCTTGATACTCGTGAAGGTTCATCGATTCATGCCATTGGTTGCATGTGACTCGAACGATGACCCGCTGCTTTAAAAGAGCGGGGCATCCCCGTACCTTCGTCCCCGCTGATTTCTCACAGAGCCGAAAGTGTTGCGCCACCTGACGGTGGCGCTTGGTTGTTGCTTAGCGAATTACTTGCGCTTCTTACGGTTAGCCATATGAATGGCATGGCCGTCTACCGCAAGAGCGGCTTCATGCACAGCTTCCGACATAGTCGGGTGTGCATAGCAGGTCAGAGCTAGGTCTTCAGCGCTAGAGCCGAATTCCATTGCAATCACGCCCTGGGCAATCATCTCACCCGCGTGCTGACCAACAATATGCATGCCGAGAATACGGTCAGTTTCCGCATCGGCGATAATCTTGGCGCTACCCTCGGTGGCGTTATTCGCCATCGCACGACCACTTGCCGCGAACGGGAAGCTACCAGTCTTAACTTCAATACCTTTCGCTTTGGCATCTTGCTCGGTCATACCGACCCAAGCGACTTCCGGGAACGTGTAGATCACGTTCGGAATCGTGTCGTAGTTCATCTCGGCTTTGTGGCCAGCGATGATATCAGCGACCATGATGCCTTCTTCAGATGCCTTGTGCGCCAGCATGGGGCCACGCACACAGTCACCAATAGCATAAACACCGGGTACGTTCGTGCGGCACTGGTCATCAACAAAGATAAAACCGCGTTCGTCCAGTTCAACGCTCACACCATCGGCAATCACACCCTTGGTGTACGGACGGCGACCAACGCAAACAATCAGTTTGTCGAAGGTCATCTCCTGTTCGCCATTGGCATCGGTGTACTTAACGATGACTTCATCGCCATTGGATTCCGAGCCTGTTACGCGGGCGCCCAGTTTAATATCCAGCCCCTGCTTTTTGAGCAGTTTCTGTGTTTCTTTTGCGATCGCCGTATCGACCATCGGCAAGAAGCTATCCATCGCTTCCAGAACAGTAACTTCAGAACCTAAGCGGTTCCAAACGCTACCCAGCTCTAGGCCGATAACGCCAGCACCAATAACGCCTAAACGCTTCGGCGTTTCCTGGAATTCCAGCGCGCCGGTAGAGTCAACAATCAAGCCTTCGGTTAGCGGCGTCGGTGGAATTTCAACCGGCACGGAACCTGCAGCAACAACGATGTTATCAGCGTCGTAAGTGGTGGTATTGCCGTCCAGATCGGTCACTTCGACTTGCTTACCGGAAACCACTTTACCGGTGCCCTCAATAGCCGTAACACCATTGGCTTTAAATAAGCCAGAGATGCCGCCGGTCAAGTTCTTAACGATCTTGTCCTTGCGAGCCATCATTTTTTTGACGTCCATCGTGACGTCACCGGCATTAATACCCATGTCGTCGAAATCGTGCTTGGCTTCGACGAACTTGTGCGAGGCTTCAAGCAACGCTTTAGACGGGATACAGCCGACGTTCAAACACGTACCGCCGTGAACGACGTTGCCTTCTTTACCAATCCATTTTTCAACACAGGCGGCCTTCAGGCCCAGCTGCGCAGCGCGGATAGCCGCTACGTAGCCACCAGGACCTGCACCGATAACGATCACATCAAACTTGTCAGCCATGTTGGCTCCTTTAGCTTGGTTGCCTCCCCCCGTTTGAACTTAAAACGGGCAGGAGGCAAGGTGCGATTGCATTAGAACGCTAATACAGCAGAGGAGGCGGATCAGCGCGCTCCGTTATACGTCCAGCAGCAAGCGAGCCGGGTCTTCCAGCAGCTCTTTAATAGTAACCAAGAATCGTACCGCATCTTTACCATCAATCATGCGGTGGTCGTAGGACAGCGCCAGATACATCATCGGGCGAATCTCGACCTTACCATTCACAGCCATTGGACGATCCTGGATTTTATGCATACCCAGGATAGCGGTTTGAGGTGGATTGATAATCGGGGTCGACATCAAAGAACCAAATGTACCGCCGTTAGTGATAGTGAAGGTGCCACCGATCATGTCATCCATGCCCAGCTTACCGTCACGACCACGCTTACCGAAATCAACAATGGTGCGCTCAACGTCGGCAATTTTCATGCTATCGGTATCACGTAGCACCGGTACCACCAGGCCACGATCCGTTGATACCGCAACGCCGATATCTTGATAACCGTGGTAAACGATATCGGTACCATCAATAGAGGCGTTAACATCCGGGAAGCGCTTGAGTGCTTCAGAAGCCGCTTTTACAAAGAAGCCCATAAAGCCCAGTTTAATATCGTGGGTTTTCTGGAACGTATCTTTGTACTGCGCACGAAGCGCCATGATTTCAGTCATGTCCACTTCGTTATAAGTGGTCAGCATGGCAGCCGTTTGCTGCGCCTGAACCAGACGCTTAGCAATGGTTTGACGCAGACGCGTCATCGGAACGCGCTTCTCGACGCGATCACCTTCCACTGCCGGTGCGGCGGCTGCTGCTTTCGCCGGCGCTGAAGATTTCGCTGCTTTTTTGGCAGAACCATCTTTCACGGCTTTTTGCACGTCTTCTTTCAAGATGCGGCCACCTTTGCCGGTGCCCTCAATCTTGGCAACATCCAAATCATGCTCAGCAACCATCTTGCGTGCCGCCGGCGCTAGGATCTTATCGCCGACCTTCTCATCAGCGCCTTCATCATCGCTACCCGCAGCACTTGAAGCAGAGGCACTGCTGCTCTCTTCACCGGCGCCACCAGCACCTTCGGTAAAGATGGCCAGAACCGCTTCGGACTCAACCTGGCTGCCTTCTTCGGCTTTAATTTCTGCCAGTGCGCCGTCGGCAGGTGCGACAACTTCGAGCACTACCTTGTCGGTTTCGATGTCGGCTAACACTTCATCGCGTTTAACCGCTTCACCAACCTTCTTGTGCCACGTTGCCACGGTGCCTTCCTGGATAGATTCAGGGAAGCTTGGGGCTTTTACGTCATGTTGCTTACCACCGCCGTTACCGCCGCTGGCTTTTTTCTCTTCACTTTTCTCAGCAGGCTTTTTAGCACTAGCATCATCAGAAGATGTATCTTCTTTGCCACTTGCTGCGCTGCCTTCACCGATTTTGCCTAACACTTGCTCTGACTCAACGGTATCGCCTTCTTCTGCCATCACGTCAGTCAGGGTACCCGCTTCCGGTGCGACGACTTCTAGCACCACTTTGTCGGTTTCGATTTCAACAATCAGCTCGTCACGTTCGACGCTGTCACCCGGCTTTTTATGCCACGCAGCCACAGTGCCTTCGGCAACGGATTCCGGAAAGGTTGGCGCTTTGATATCAGTAGCCATGTCGTTTCCCTTATATGTTCTCTAAACCCGGTGGGCGCTTATAGGTTAAAAGCGTCTTCCACCAGCTGGCGCTGCTGTTCAGTGTGGACGGACATATAGCCCGCTGCCGGTGCGGCAGAGGCAGGACGTCCTGCAAATTTCAAATCACGTCCGAGGCCATCTTTCAGCATATCGGCGACGGCGCGCATGTGGTGCTGACTTGAGTACCAAGCGCCCTGGTTTAGCGGCTCTTCCTGGCACCACACGATGTCTTCCACATTGGCATACGCCTGGAGCACTTCCAGAAGTTCTTCTTTCGGGAAGGGGTAGAGTTGCTCGAGACGAATAATCGCCGTGTCATCACGCTCGTTTTCTGCACGCCAGTTGGCTAGGTCGTAGTACACCTTACCGGCACACATAATAACGCGAGTCACCTTTTCTGCCTCAAGATTCGCCTGATCCGGTAGCACCATGTAGAACTTGCCGTGAGCAAGATCTTCTAGGCTAGATACCGCTTCTTTGTGGCGCAGTAGCGACTTCGGCGACATGATTACCAGTGGCTTACGCAACGGACGAATGACTTGACGTCGCATCAGATGATAAATCTGTGCGGGCGTCGTCGGCACACACACCTGCATGTTGTGCTCAGCGCACAGCTGCAAGAAGCGCTCTAAGCGCGCGGAGGAGTGCTCTGGCCCCTGACCTTCATAACCATGCGGCAACAGCATGGTCAGTCCACACAGTCGTCCCCACTTGGTCTCACCAGAAGAGATAAACTGGTCAACCACGACTTGGGCACCGTTGAAGAAGTCACCAAACTGGGCTTCCCAAATGACTAAGTCACCCGGCGCTGTCGTGGAGTAGCCGTACTCAAACGCCAGCACAGCCTCTTCCGATAGGAAAGAGTCGTGAATGGTGAAGCGCGGCTGACCGTCTGACATATTCTGCAGCGGTACGTACGTAGAACCATCTTTCTGGTTATGGATAACCGCATGACGGTGAGAGAACGTCCCACGACCAACATCCTGACCGGTAATACGAATCGGATGCCCTTGATCAAGCAGCGTGGCATACGCTAGCGTTTCAGCGAAGCCCCAGTTAAGCCCCATGCCGCCCGCCTGCATTTTGCGACGGTCTTCATAGATTTTAGCGACTTGGCGCTGTACTTCGACGCCATCAGGAACCTCACACATTCTCGCAGCCAGCTGCTGCAGACGCTTCATATCGAAGGTAGTGTCTGCATTACCGGTCCACTCATGCCCCAGGTAGGGAGCCCAATCCACAAAGAGTGATGTATTAGGCTCCTGCACCAAGGCATTAGCTACGTGATTGCCTGCCACAAGATCATCGCGGTAGGTTTCAACCATTGCCTTAGCGTCTTCTTCTGACAATACGCCCTGTTCGACCAGACGCTTCGCATAGAGTGAACGCGAAGAAGGATGATCTTTAATCTTGGCGTACATCATCGGCTGGGTACCCGATGGCTCGTCGGCCTCGTTGTGGCCGCGGCGGCGATAGCACACCAGATCAATAACAACGTCTTTCTTAAACTGTTGCCGGTAATCCAACGCCACTTGGGTCGCATGGATAACCGCATCAGGATCATCGCCGTTAACATGGAAAATCGGCGCCTGAACCATCTTAGCGATGTCAGTACAGTATTCGGTGGATCGCGCGTCCAAGGGGTTCGACGTCGTAAAGCCCACCTGGTTGTTAATCACGATGTGTACTGTGCCACCGGTTTTATAGGCACGGGTTTGAGACATCTGGAATGTCTCCATGACCACGCCCTGACCAGCAAACGCTGCATCGCCATGAACGTTGATTGGCAGAACTTTGCTGCCCTCTTCATCATTACGGCGATCTTGACGTGCGCGTACCGAGCCTTCTACTACCGGCGCAACAATTTCCAAATGCGATGGGTTAAACGACATTGCCAAGTGAACTTCGCCACCAGGCGACATGACGTTAGAGCTGAAGCCTTGGTGATATTTCACATCACCAGAACCACGCTCAATCACCTTTTTACCGTCGAATTCGTCGATCAATTCAGCGGGATTTTTCCCCAGAATATTAACCAACAGGTTCAAACGGCCACGGTGAGCCATGCCAATAACAACTTCTTTAGTGCCATAGCCACCGGAGCGCTGAATCAACTCGTCCATCATCGGAACAAATGATTCACCACCTTCAAGACCGAAGCGTTTGGTGCCTGGATATTTAGACGCTAGGTAATTTTCCAAACCTTCGGCAGCGGTAAGGCGCTCAAGCACATGCTTACGCACATCGTCGCTGAATTTCGGCGCACTGCGCACCGATTCAAAACGCCGTTGCAACCAACGTTTCTCTTCGGTATCAACAATGTGCATGATCTCGCAACCGATAGAGCGACAATAAGTCTGCTCCAGCGCGTCAACGATCTCACGCAACGGTGCTTTATCAATACCTAGAAAAAACGAACCGGTCTGGAACTCGGTATCAAGATCAGCTTTGGAAAGCTGATGAAATGACAGATCGAGGTCTGGGACGGGGGTGGGATTACGCAGTCCTAGCGGGTCGATATTGGCCTTCTGATGGCCACGAAAGCGGTATGCGTTAATCAGCTGCAGGACTTTTACCTGCTTTTTATTCTCACCGCTATCGGAGGCGGCGGCTACCCGGCCTGGGCGACTTTCACGACCCAGTTGGTAGAACTGATCACGAGTGGGGCTTAGTGGAACATCGTGGGAGGCACTGCCCTCAGAACGAGGCAACTGATCAAAATAGCTGCGCCATTCATCTGAGACAGAATCAGGATCGGCGAGGTACTGCTCATAAAGCGCTTCCACGTAGTGGACATTGCCACCACTAACGTGAGAGGAACGCCACATCAACTCCATTATGCCTTGTTGCATCTCTCGGTCACCCTGCACTGATGGGGTGGTATCGGTATCGCTGCAATCGCGCAACGACATCGCTATTGCCCTGCCGGCGGGGCGGGACATATGCCGGCGGCGCCGACCGAAGGCCGGAAGCCCTATTCATACTAGCTGTAAGTACTACATTTTCACTACGTACCACTTCAGTACGCTCTATTTCACTACGTACTATTATACCTTCGTCTACTTACTACGTTAATACGAAGGCTTCTTTTATCTAGTCATACTCAATCAGTTCATGCTCAAAAGCCGGTACTTGCGGCACCGGCTTTTAAACTTGACTGGTTAGATGGTGCGACGCGTCGCCGCACCACCTAACGCCCCTATGATAACAAGCGAAGCGCCACGATTTAAGTGGCTTTGTGCAGCAACTTACGTAGCGATCGCATTTTTTTCATAGGATTAGGCGTTTACGTCGCATCAGCCAACAACATTTCACGAATTTTACCAATTGCACGGGTCGGATTTAGTCCTTTTGGACAAACCGCAACGCAATTCATGATGCCGCGGCAACGGAACACGGAGAACGGATCTTCCAGGCTGGTAAGACGTTCGCGGGTAGCCGTGTCACGTGTATCCGCAAGAAAGCGATAAGACTGAAGCAAACCAGCCGGACCGACAAACTTGTCTGGATTCCACCAGAACGATGGGCATGACGTAGAGCAGCATGCACAAAGAATACACTCATACAGGCCATCTAGCTTGTCGCGCTCTTCTGGTGATTGCAGACGCTCAATCGCCGGTGCAGGCTCATCGTTCTGCAAGTACGGCTGAATGCGCTCGTACTGCTTATAGAACAGCCCCATATCCACAACCATATCGCGGATAACCGGCAGACCCGGCAACGGGCGCAAGGTCAGTTTATTGCCTTTCACAACATCTGACAGCGGCGTAATACATGCCAAGCCGTTTTTACCGTTCATGTTCATGCCATCGGAACCGCATACGCCCTCACGGCAGCTGCGACGGAACGCAAGTCCGCTATCCTGCTCTTTCATCAGATGCAGAACATCCAGCACCATCAGATCGCGGCCTTTGGTATCGACCTGGAACTCCTGCATATAGGGCGCGGAGTCGGTTTCCGGATTGTAGCGGTATACGGATACCTGAAGGTTAGACATGGTGACTCCCTCTCGTCAGTGCAGAGATTAGTAGGTGCGAACCTTAGGCTCGAATGTATCAACAGTTTTCGGCTTGAAGTTAACGTCGCGCTTCTTCAGCTCTTTCGTGGCCGGGAAGTAAAGCGAGTGCTTCAGCCAGTTGACATCATCACGGTCAGGATAGTCGTAGCGCGAGTGCGCACCACGGCTCTCATTACGCTCAAGGGCAGCAATCGCCGTTGCTTCTGCCACTTCCATTAGGTTATCAAGTTCTAAAGCTTCAACACGCGCCGTGTTGAACGCATTGGACTTGTCAGGCAGGTGCGCATTGGCAATTCGGCTGCGCAGATCCGCCAGTTTCTTGACACCTTCCTGCATATTCTTCTCTTCACGGAATACACCGAAAGAGGTCTGCATGATGTCTTGAAGCTCAGCTTTAAGCTCAGGAATGCTCTCACCACCTTCCGATTCATTCCAGCGCGTAATACGTTTCATCGCTGATTCGATATCAGATTCAGAAGCATCCAGGTAATCAATACCTTCGTTCAGCGCGCCTTCAATAAACATACCCGCCGCACGACCGAAGACCACCAGATCCAGCAGTGAGTTACCGCCCAAGCGGTTAGCACCGTGAACCGATACACACGCCGCTTCACCACAAGCAAACAAACCGTTAACGATATGATCGTTGCCGCTTTCGTCCTGGGTAATTGCCTGACCATGAATATTGGTCGGAATACCGCCCATCATGTAGTGACATGTAGGCACAACAGGAATCGGATCTTTAGCAGGATCAACGTGAGCAAACGTTTTCGACAGCTCAACGATACCCGGCAGGCGTTTACCAAGAACTTCTTCGCCCAGGTGATCAAGCTTCAAGAAGACGTGATCGCCCTTCTCGCCACAACCACGACCTTCCAGAATTTCCATGACCATTGAGCGAGCAACAACGTCACGGCCTGCCAAGTCTTTGGCGTTCGGCGCATAACGTTCCATGAAGCGTTCGCCATCTTTATTGATCAGGTAACCACCCTCACCACGGCAACCTTCAGTGACCAGCGTACCCGCACCATAAATACCGGTCGGGTGGAACTGCCACATTTCCATGTCCTGCATCGGGAAGCCAGCACGTAGCGCCATACCGATACCATCGCCAGTATTGATCAAGGCATTAGTAGTAGAGGCGTAGATACGACCTGCACCACCCGTGGCCAGAACAGTGGCTTTCGATTTAACGTGGACAACTTCGCCAGTTTCGATGCACATGGCGATACAACCCACCACATCACCGTTGCTGTTTTTCACCAGATCTACCGCGTACCACTCATTCAAGAACGTGGTGTTGTTCTTGAGGTTGTTTTGGTAGAGCGTGTGAAGCAGTGCGTGGCCAGTACGGTCAGCGGCTGCACAGGTACGTGCCGCCTGACCGCCTTCGCCGAAGTTTTTCGACTGGCCACCAAACGGACGCTGATAAATACGGCCATTATCAAAGCGCGAGAACGGCAGCCCCATGTGCTCAAGTTCAAACACCGCTTTCGGGCCTTCTGAACACATGTACTCAGCTGCGTCTTGGTCGGCAATGTAGTCGCCGCCTTTAACAGTGTCGTACATGTGCCAGCGCCAATCATCGTTCGGATCTGACGATGCGATGGCGCAAGTAATACCACCCTGGGCAGAAACCGTGTGAGAGCGTGTCGGGAACACTTTGGACAGTACGGCTGTCTTTTTACCAGATTTGGCAAGTTCTAAAGCAGCACGCAAGCCAGAGCCACCGCCACCGATGATAATGGCGTCAAATGTCAGGCTACGAAGGTTAGACATGTATCAAGCTCCCCACAGAATTTGAATGCCCCACACCAGATATACGAAGATGGCCAGAATAATCAGAGTCTGGGCACCCACGCGCAGGCGAGTGGACTTGAGATAATCGGTGGTGACCGTCCACAAACCGATCCAGGCGTGCGCTGCAATGGAAACAAATGCGAGCAGCGAGAAAATACGCATCCAAGTTTGATCGAACAGTCCACTCCAAGCGTAGTAATCCAGATTAGGATTGAGCAGCAGGTAGGCGACGATAAAGACGGTATATACAGCCAGGATTACCGCTGAAACGCGCTGCATTAGCCAATCGGATAACCCGCTACGGCCAAAACTTGTGATGTTGGTTACCATACCCAAACTCCTGCCAGGATGATCAGAACGACACTGACGACAACAGTGATTTGTGCTTTTTTCACGCCACCTTCTAGGGTCACGCCGATATCCGCATCCATCAACAGGTGTTTGATACCTGCTACAAAATGGAATGCCAATGCGGATAACAATCCCCAGGCAATGAACTTGGCGAAAAAGTTATTGGCCAATGCGTTGCTGACGGCATCAAAGCCAGCCGGAGACGATAGTGATTTACCCAGCGCCCAAAAAGCGAAGATCAGGCCAACGAAGAGGATGACACCCGTAATACGGTGTGTAATCGACGTTAGCGCCGGTAGTGGGAAATGTATCGTAGTAAGGTCTAAGTTTACGGGTCGTTTGCTATTCACGGCGTTATACACACTCTCTTGGCCCGCTCTGCGACAGGTCGGGCATGGCCCGAGCGGGCAGTGGTTGCTGGAAGGGGCTCGGCCGTTGCCAAGTCGAGCACGACCTCCTACCTGCCGGTCGCGCGCCGTGGATTATAAGAACCTTCGCCCCTGCTGACAAACCGAACTCAAGCTTAACTCGACTATGGTGCAAGAAAATTGAGGTCAACCTGAGTCGATTTTGCGTTGCAGCATGGTTATAGTGACAGGAGATTGATGGTTTGATAAGTCCGTTAACGTGTCGTCAACCCCCTGACGCCTCTACCACGAACTCCACACTTACCATATACAAAGATTACCCAATACAACAACAGCTGTACAAGGATACCTAGCGCTTAGGCTAATTGACAAAATGTCGCACACTTCTATAGTAGGCGAGCCTTTTCGCCGGCGCGGTATGCGAAACAACGACATTACGTCCCAAACCGAATTCGAAAGGAGGCCAGCATGGCTGACAGGAAAGCGACATTGACGGTAGACGGTCTAGAAAAATCGATCGAACTACCCATGTATTCCGGCACACTTGGCCCCGACGTCATCGACGTACGCGGCTTAGGTGCTGAAGGCCTGTTTACCTACGATCCCGGCTTCATGGCCACCTCTTCCTGCCAGTCCGCTATCACTTATATTGATGGCGGCAAGGGCGTGCTGCTACACCGCGGTTACCCTATCGACCAACTGGCCAAAGAGTCTAATTTTGTCGAGGTATGCTACACCCTGCTATTCGGTGAGCTGCCTAACGATGAACAGTATGCAGATTTCGAGTCGCGCATTCGTAACCACACCATGGTGCACGACCAAATCAACAATTTCTTCAAAGGGTTCCGCCGCGATGCGCACCCGATGTCTATTCTTTGTGGCGTCGTTGGCGGCCTAGCTGCTTTCTACCATGATCACATGGACATCACCCAAGAAGAAGATCGCGTGATCAGCGCTATTCGCCTCATTGCAAAAATGCCGACCCTGGCCGCAATGTCGCACAAGTATAATGTTGGCCAGCCGTTCAACTACCCCCGCAACGACCTGAGCTATGCAGAAAACTTCCTCTACATGATGTTCAGCAATCCGTGCGAAGAGTACAAAATCAACCCAGTGTACGCGAAAGCCATGGACCGCATCTTTATGTTGCACGCGGATCATGAGCAAAACGCTTCGACCTCTACAGTACGCTTAGCAGGCTCAACCGGTGCCAATCCCTTTGCCTGCATCAGCGCCGGCATTGCAGCACTTTGGGGCCCAGCACACGGCGGTGCCAACGAAGCCGTACTGAATATGCTTGATGAAATTGGCGACGACTCTGAAGAAAACATTCAGCGCTTTGTCGACAAAGCCAAAGATAAAGACGACCCCTTCAAGCTGATGGGCTTTGGTCACCGCGTATATCGCAACTTTGACCCGCGCGCCAAAGTAATGAAAGAGACCTGTGATGAAGTCCTTGCTGAGCTTGGCTTAGCTGACGACCCGCAGCTCAAAATCGCCAAGCGCCTTGAGCAAATCGCCCTTGAAGATGAGTACTTCATTGAGCGCAAGCTGTATCCAAACGTCGACTTCTACTCCGGCATCATTCTCAAAGCCATGGGCATACCGACCAATATGTTTACCGTTATTTTCGCGGTATCTCGCACCATTGGCTGGATCTCTCACTGGCATGAAATGCTCAGCGAAAGCTACAAAATTGGCCGCCCGCGCCAGCTGTATATTGGCCACGACATGCGCGATTATCCTAAAAAATAACGCCACGGTAACAACGTAGCGTCACTAGGATAATAAAAGGCCACCCACGGGTGGCCTTTTGCTTATCGTAAATTCTTTTTTTTATTACTCTACACAAAATATTCCACACCCCTAATACTCTTCACACACCCACAAGGTGCTCTATGCGAACCATCACTACTGTTGCTTTTATTGGCCTGGGCGTTATGGGCTACCCCATGGCAGGCCATCTTGCCAAACAAGGCCTTACAACGCGTGTTTACAACCGCACAAGCAGTAAAGCAGATACCTGGGCAAACGAGTATGGCGGCACCGCACACGCCACCCCCAAAGAAGCCGCTGACGGCGCTGACCTTGTTTTGATATGCGTAGGTAATGACGACGACGTCAGGCAAGTAACTATCGGCACCGACGGCGTGCTGAGCAGCATGACAGCCGGCACCTATCTCATCGACCACACGACTGCTTCTGCAGACCTCGCTCTGGAATTAGACACCACCTGCCGCGAGCAAGGTGTAGCCTTTTTAGACGCCCCCGTCTCCGGCGGGCAGCAAGGGGCTGAAAATGGCGCACTAACGATTATGTGTGGTGGTGAACAGGCACACTTTGACGCTGTCCACCCTATCCTTAATCACTACGCCCGTGCCGTCACACTGATGGGCAGCGCTAGCAGTGGCCAGCTTACTAAAATGGTTAACCAGATCTGTATTGCTGGCTTAGTGCAAGGTCTTGCCGAAGGTCTTCACTTTGCTGAACAAGCAGGACTGGATCAACAACAGGTAATTGATGTGGTATCCAAGGGTGCTGCTGGCTCATGGCAGATGGAAAACCGCCACAAAACGATGATTGCCAATGAGTACAATCATGGCTTTGCAGTGGACTGGATGCGCAAAGATTTAGGCATTTGCTTAGAGCAAGCTCGTCGACTGAGCGCCACGCTACCCGTCACCGCCCTTGTTGACCAATTTTATGCTGATGTGCAACGCATGGATGGAGGACGCTGGGACACTTCGTCGCTTTTGAAGCGCCTCCAAAAGCCAGAATAATGCTTGACTTTTAAGCGTCTCGATCTTGAAAAGGGTTTTCCACACTATCTGTGGATAACCCTGTTCACAACCACTACAAAACGTCCCACAATCGCCATGAACAGTGACCCAGCCTTAAATTGATCATTTTTTAACCTAATGTAACTTATTGATTTAAAAGAAATAATGCTAAATCACTGATTTTTTGAGACAACAGCGCAGGGTTGTGCACAACCCCTTCCGCAAACTTGCAAAAGTGGACAAGTCAAGCACAAAATCGTCCAAAAACGATTGAAATGAGAATGATTTCAGCCAACAGCCATAATAACGGGAACGCAAAAACCGACAGATGAGTTGCCTCATTGTCTTTAATTAAAATGCGTATTTTGAGAAATGTTTGCCGACAATAAATCTGCAAATAAATTTCGGGGAAGTAGGAGATGGCGTCCCATAGGGGGTTCGAACCCCTGTTACCGCCGTGAAAGGGCGGTGTCCTAGACCACTAGACGAATGGGACGTTATTAACCTAAATAAATACGGCCTTGAGACGCTATATTGAAAACTTTGTATTAAAAATCAGAGTTTTCGATATTGGTGGAGCCTAGCGGGATCGAACCGCTGACCTCAACACTGCCAGTGTTGCGCTCTCCCAGCTGAGCTAAGGCCCCACATGCCTCGAAGACGGAGCGTATGTTACTGATTACGCCCGCCTTCGTCAAGCCTTTCAAGCACCCTTTTCAAGCACTCGTATTACAGGCACCTTTAGAAAGCCCGCTAGTGCCATATCCTAAACATCAACTAGACATTAGAGATCACGAAACTCTTTTTCAAAGCGTTTGGCTTGCTTCTTGGAAACACCGCCCAATACGTCAATGGCACTACGTAGCCGTGCTCGCGTCACGTCGGAACCTAAGATCGCCATGGCATCCATTACAGAGGTGCTCGACGTACTGCCCGTAATGGCAATAAAGACAGGGGCCAGGAAAGCCTTCATCTTAATATCGAAATGCTCAGCAAGCACTTTAACTTCAGCCAAGAGCAGCTCTTTCGTCCATGCAGGCACGGCTTCAAAACGCCACACCAAGAATTGCAGCAGCTTAACCAGCTCTTCTTTCTCAAGCTTCACGCTAGCAAAGTCGTTTTCCGTTAGCGTAGGCAGCCCAGAGAAGAAGTGCCCCGCCAGCGGAATTACTTGGGAAAGGGTTTCCACACGAGGACGCACCTGAGGAAGTATTTGCTTCACGTACTCTTCATTGAACGCCCATTCGCGAAGCGCCTGAAGTAGCGCGTCGCCATCTAAGTCTTCACGAATATAAACGCCGTTCAACCAGGTCAGCTTTTCCAAATCAAACACTGGCCCACCTAACGATACTCGCTGAATATCAAACTCAGCCATCATATCTGACAGGCTAAACTTCTCGCGTTCGTCAGGCATCGACCAACCCATACGGCCTAAGTAATTAGTGACGGCCTGCGGCAAGAATCCCATACGACGATAATAGTTAATCGACGTCGGATTTTTGCGCTTGGATAGTTTGGACTTATCGGGATTGCGCAGCAGCGGCATATGGCACAACTGCGGCATTTCCCAGCCGAAGTATTCATAAAGTAACTGATGCTTAGGCGCTGAATTAATCCACTCTTCGCCGCGCAGCACATGGGTAATGTTCATTAGGTGATCATCAACCACGTTTGCCAGATGATAGGTAGGCATGCCATCCGACTTCAGCAGAATTTGCGCATCAACTTGCGCCCATTCAACTTCGATTGTGCCGCGCAACATATCGTTCACCACACAAACGCCGGCACTCGGCACCTTCATGCGAACGACATAAGGCCAACCCTCCTGCTCACGACGAGCTTGCTCATCTTTGCTCAACGCTAAATCAACGGGCTTCAAAGCTAAGTGCATACCCGCCGCTTTGCGAGCTTCCCGCAGTTCATCCAACTCTTCACTGGTGCGGTAACACTTAAAGGCATGCCCCGCATCCA
Source organism: Halomonas sp. N3-2A (assembly GCF_002216165.1). Taxonomy (NCBI): domain Bacteria; kingdom Pseudomonadati; phylum Pseudomonadota; class Gammaproteobacteria; order Oceanospirillales; family Halomonadaceae; genus Halomonas; species Halomonas sp. N3-2A. The sequence continues at coordinate 1,966,410 of NZ_CP022286.1, forward strand.
TAAGCTGCTGGGCGTACCGAGCGTAGATATCACCACGCTCGCTTTGCCGATACGGGCCGTGAGGGCCGCCCACATCAGGGCCCTCATCCCACTCCAGCCCCAGCCAACGTAACGAATCTAAAATCATCTGTTCTGATTCAGCGGTAGACCGAACCCGATCGGTGTCTTCAATGCGCAGAATGAACTGGCCACCATGCTGGCGCGCAAAACAGAGATTAAACAGCGCGATATAGGCAGTACCTACATGCGGATCACCCGTTGGAGAAGGCGCGATACGAGTACGAACGGTCATCAAAATGTCCTTTTGGCAATAAAGCGTCTCGGCATTATACGCACCCTTAAGGCAACCAGCAGTACCTTGCAGGGAACGAGTTTGACTTAAAAGCGTCTGATCAGAAGTTGGAGGCTCATTAATAGGAAGATGCGCGTTAAAGCACAATCGCTTAGTATGGCGCAGCCCCTATGATTCGTGTTCATACTTGAGAGCGCCTCGCGATTTTTAGTATGCACAGAGCGCCGCCGAATAGGGTGGAAGTACACTCAACGAGCTTGTTTAGCTCAACGATAGGAAAATGAAATGGAATCGCTAGGCTCACGTATAAAGCAACTGCGGCTTCGGGCCAAGCTCAACAAAGCTGCCCTCGCACGTAAAGTAGGCGTATCAGATGTCACCATTTCTTACTGGGAATCCGGTGCTATCAAACAAATCGGCCACGAACGCCTTGTTGCGCTCGCCGATGCCCTTGATTGCTCTTTGGCAACCCTACTAGAAGGTGACAGTGCCGCTCCTCTGTTGATCCTGACACATACTGGTCCCCTCCCCTGGGAACAGGTTCAGGCAACGATGATGACGGTACCGCATTATCTGCCGCTAAAGATTGACTGGAAAGCTCCCTGCATAATGGCAACCCCCGGCCAAGAAACGGATTTCTCACCGGTGTCAGCAGGCGACTTAGTGCTATTAGGCCCTACCCATGTATTTCACAAAGCTGGTCATTATCTGATCCAGCAAGAACAAGGTTATGTTATTGAGCATTTTGCTAAAGCGCCCAGTGACACCACCATACATGCGGTACTGCTAGCACACTGGTCTCCTGCCTAAAGCATCTTTATCCCCCCCACGTCCTACATTTCTTCAACTACGTCCACCTGGTCGCGCGTACGTCTTGGTTCACTGCCCACTAAGAAACTGCGCGAGTAGGTGGCAACCTGCCCTAATCCATGGCGAGTTTGGCTAACCAGCTCGCCAGCTAAATGCTCCCCTTCACTGCCAATGCGCGCCTGAACCGCTTCTGGCTGCACGGCGGCTTCTGAAAGCTGGACCTGCACACTATATCGTCCATCCGGTAAGCCACTGCCAGAACCCAAGGGGCCAGCATTAAACTTCTCTTGCGAAACGCTGGTACGTTCCTGCCAACGCACGCGGCTTATCTCACGCTCAATGGTTACCTGAATAAGAGCGCCGTCCGGCAGGTTGGTTTCGCCTTCTACCATTAAACGACGATCAGAGCGCAGAGAGGCCCTAGCCGAAATGGCTACAACGAGAGGATCGACCACCTCTTGTGGTTCGACGCTTTGCTGTGGGCTAGGCACTTCAACGACCGGCTCAGGCGACTCTGAGGGTGACTCCTCCTCCTGACCGCCACAACCAGCCAGCAGCAGCACGCTCACCAACACTAAACTGATACCACCTAGTGTCTTATGCATAGAGACTCCTCAACAACGAAATATCAGCTTACCACTGCCTAGCCCTCATCACATTGAATAAGACCGCAAAACAAGCAAAGTGCTGCAGGGCTCAAAAGGCTTATTTCATTGGCAGACGAAACTAATTTCGTTTTTGTGGATTCAATACCTACGCGCCGGACTATGAACAAGCGATATTCACCTTCCACCTTTGCCAGCCTCTACCCTCACAATTGAGCAGCGCCTGCTTTGTACTCAAACCCGCTTTTTGCGTACAATCGCTCGCCAACGACTCCCCCGCTGTTAAGCAACCACGACTGGCTTATACCGCATCGAATGATGCAAGTGATTGATATGACTAAAACAAGCCCAGCAGACGCTGCTCGTCTGTTTTCTGTGGCACCTATGATGGATTGGACAACCCGCGATTACCGCGCGTTTGCACGCACGTTAACCAAGCGGACATTGCTGTATACCGAGATGGTGACCACTGGTGCCATTTTGCATGGAACGCCCCGTGAGCGCTTCTTAGGCTATAGCGATGTAGAGCATCCGATTGCGTTGCAGCTGGGTGGCAGCGATGCGGGAGAGCTGGCCGAGTGTGCAGCTATTGCCGAGGCGTGGGGTTACGACGAGGTCAATCTGAATGTCGGCTGCCCCAGCGACCGAGTGCAGAACAATATGATTGGCGCTTGCTTGATGGGCTACCCTGAAAAAGTGGCGGCGGCGGTGAAAGCTATGCAGGCGGCAGTGTCGATTCCGGTCACGGTGAAGTGCCGTATCGGGATTGACGATCAGGATGAAGATGCTGACTTGGCGCGGTTTATTGAGATCGTAGCGAATGCCGGTTGCGACGTCTTTACGGTTCATGCGCGCAAGGCGTGGCTGCAGGGTTTGTCGCCTAAGCAGAACCGGGATGTACCGCCCCTTAACTACCCCCGCGTACACCGCCTGAAGCAGAGCCATCCAGAGCTGCATATTGGCATTAATGGGGGGATTAAAACCCTTGCCGAGTGCAAAGCCCAGCTTGAGCACGTAGACAGTGTGATGGTGGGCCGCGAGGCGTATCAGAACCCGTGGCTACTCGCCGGGGTCGATGAGCTGCTGTTTGGTGAAGCGGGGCCTGCGCGCACGCGCTTGGAAGCGGCTAACGCATTTCGCCCATATATTCAGCAGCGGTTAGATGAAGGGGCCAAGCTGAATCACATTACCCGCCATTTGCTGGGGTTATTTCAGGGCTGTCCCGGTGGCAGACGCTTCCGTCGCCACCTGTCTGAGCACGCGCACAAAGAGGACGCGGGCCTGCGCCTTTTCGATGAGGCACTGAGCTTGGTGCGCGAACCAGAAACAGAGATTCAGGAAGCACTACAGCCCGCGACCTAGTTCGGCTTGCATGTTAATACGACGCCTAGCGGCTTGGGCAAGCTAGGCGTAAAACACCATCATGGATTGCGGTCGAGCGTCAGCTTACCAACGTCGATTAATAGGTAATCTTTATAGGACCAGACCTTGGTTAAATCGAAGGGGTTGATGCGGTATTTTTTGGCATCACCACACATATTAATCGCGCTAACCCAATAAATATAAAATTATTAATGTTCCAGCCCCAGCAGCTCCTAATGCGCTTAAAGCATCTATCAAATCATTTTCAACCACTTCCAATACATTGACAGAAAAATAGCGTTCAAGTAACTGTGACATACCATTCGACGTTATACTGAATATGGCAATAATGATCTCGATTTTTTCTATTCCCATTAACCACAATAGAGTTGCTAGCATAGTAATTAAAACAACGCTGACTCTAAAGGAAAGCCATTTAGCAGAACTTATAGATGCATTGACACCACCTATCAAGCCTTCCTCTGTTGTCATTTTTGTAGGTAGAAGCCGTCTCCAAAAACCTTGGTTAGAGTCCAATAGATGCAATAAAACCATGTGCACACACCAGAATAGTTGAGCGGAGTGAAAAACAGCTTGCCATCTAATACTTAACGATCACTTAAACACTCATTAATTGACGCGGCTCTGGCACAGTTGGCTAATATCTTCTGCCTGCTGATAAACGTCCGTTGTTATGTCAAGCAAACCCAGTACGCTGTGAAATAAGTTATCGTGCGAGGCGGCTTGATCAGAGATTTGTCGTAGGCAGTCCGTATCAAGCCCTTGCTGCTGTGAAAATGAGTTGGACAGCCACCAAACCATAGGCACATGCGTCTGTTCGTCGGGGGCAATGGCGTAGGGAATACCGTGCAAATAAAGCCCTTTTTCGCCCAGTGATTCACCATGATCAGAGAGATAGATCATCGCTGTTGCGTATTCATCCTGATGCTTTAGCGTCTCAATCACCTGATCCAACACAGTGTCGGTATATAGAATGGCATTGTCATAGCTGTTGGTAATGGCATCTCTTGAACACTGGGCTAAATCAGCGGTAGTACAAGCGGGAACAAAACGTTCGTAGTCATCAGGGTAGCGTTGGTAATAGCTGGGGCCATGGTTGCCTAGCTGGTGCAGCACGACCACCTGATCAGTTGAGGTACCACTAATTTGCGTGGTTAAAGCTTGAACCAGTGCCTCATCCAAGCATCGCCCATCTTGGCACAAAGATGCATAGTCCTCTGGCGCAAGCGCTTTTGTCGTCACTCCCTCGCAGACGCCTTTACAGCCTGACTGGTTATCAAGCCAGGTGACCTCTAAACCGGCGTGGGCTAATACATCCAGCAAGGATTCATGCTGCTGAGCATACGATTTAGCGTAATCGGCGCGTCCTGGTAATGAAAACATGCAGGGTAATGAGACTGCTGTGCTTGTACCGCATGAGGAAACATCTGAAAAATTGATAACGCCAGGCTGCTGGGCAAGCTTAGGCGTGGTTTGGCGTTCATAACCATTTAACCCCCAGTTCGACGCCCGCACCGTTTCGCCCACCACAATGACGAGTAGTGTAGGTTTGTCGCCTACTTGCGAACTGATACGGGCGTCCTCCCCCACAGGAGAACGCACCGTATTCGCGGTAGCGTGTTGGCTGGAAAGGGCCTGAGCCATCGAAACAATATAATTACCTGGGGTCACCAAGTAGCGAAGCTCTTTATTGTTGCGCATGAGTGACGACAACTCTTGATAAGATAAGAAGATCGCCAACAGCAATATAGCAGTGCTGGCAAGGCAATAAGCCGAGCGACGCAACACTGCTTTCTTCCAGGTTGAAGGTGTTATTTTAACTCGCCAAATCATGACGGTAGGCAAGCCAAAAAAGATTGCCAAATGAATCAGCAAACCAACTGTGAGTAGTTCCTGTGCTTCGTTAGCGTCCGTTTGAAGCACATTTTCTAGCATGGAAGTATCAAAATAGGTGCCGTAGTAACTGGTAAAGTAACTGACGAAGGCGGCAATTAGAAATAGCAAGATTAATAAGGGTTTTACCAGCGTTCGAAAAGCAAGGCTAACGAAGACCAAATAGTTAAGGCAGGTCATCACCAAAAACATATTGGCAAAGGTTAGCCACGTCTTGGTGGCAAAAGGGTCATAGCCAGCAAAGGCTTGTTGCCAAAAAGGGACATTGTAAAAAACACTGAATATGACAACGCTCCATAAGACAAGCTGCTCCGTACTTAATGCGGGACGATAATGCCAAACGGTGTCAACGGCTTTTGAAGGCAATGATAGCAAAGAGGGCATCGAAAGGATCTCTGTATAAAAAAGATTAATGAACGCTGGGGCGTAATAAGAAGCTTGAAAGCACAAAACTTACTGTCCAACAAATCATGACGGTCCAGAGGTCATGAGAGAGAAAGTGCGCCCCGCGAAACTGTTGAGTGATTCCAAACGTAAGGCCAAGCCCTAAACCCAGTGCGAGCCCTGCCCATCGCCATTGGGGCCGTATGGCGGCAAAAAAGAAGTAGCAGGCTATCCACATATATCCTGCGCTGGCGTGCCCGGCGGGAAAGCAGGCGGACGCTGGCATTGAGGAAGGCCGCATGTTGAACAAGCCAATAAAGTCACGTGCTCCACCATAGCGAACTAAATCCCAAGGGCATTCCATACTCACCAGGTGTTTAATAGTTGCTACAAGTAGTGCTGAAAGAAGCGTTGCGGAAAAAAGATAAAACAGCGGCGTGCGATATGTTTTAAGACAAGCAACCGTGGTGCTTAGCATCAATAGTAGAAGTGTGGCTAACCCCATAGCCAAGCTTAGCCATTTACCGCCTTTATGAAGAACATCTTGGGTAAGATAGCTATCTTTCCATGTCCAAGCATTACCCTGAAGGCGATAGATAAAATCAGTTACCGTGAAGTCTATATTTAAAACACTAAAAACTGACATAGCGATTAGAAATAAAATCCATGCGCATGCTACAGGTTTGATAACATTTAGTTGATCAGCACGCACAGCCATACACCCATCATCATAAAAATGGTCATCATGACGGCGGCAGCTCCCATGTCTTTAGCACGCCCGCTAAGTTCGTTATTTTCTAGCCCGATACGGTCGATCGTGCTTTCTATGGCGGAGTTAATGAGTTCCACTATCACTACAAGGGTGAGTGAAGAAAACAGCAACGCTTTTTCTACAGAAGTGGCATTAACAAAAAATATAAAAGGGTAGAGAATGAGACAGAGCATTACCTCTTGTCTAAAGGCAGATTCATTTAGCCAGCAAGCTTTTAAACCCGACACTGCATTTATAGAAGCGCGAAAGATGCGTTTAACACCGGCACCATTGCGTTTTGGTGTAGTTAAAATAGGCAAGACAGCACTCTCGATAACGTAATAGTAGCGTCACTATAAAGTGCGAAACTTAACGAACAGTTATGCCGTTAATTCAGTCGCTAGAACATAAACACCCATCACTGAGTGGTGATGTTACCCACTGTATTGGTTGGCCTACTGGCTGAATTCAGATGAGTGTGCTATTTGGAAAGTAAGTTACCGTATTTAAGAAAAGCTTAAGTTTTGGTAGCGAAGATAACAGTTTGTCGATTGAGGGGATCAGCATGCGCGCACTGCTAATAGAAGATGACCCCTTGCTTGGGGATGGCATTAAGACGGCGCTAGAGCGTGAGGGCTATACGGTCGATTGGTTTATGCTTGGCCGCGAGGCAATCAGCGCTATCGACAGCGAGACCTTCAGTGTGATTATTTTGGATCTTGGCCTGCCCGATATGGACGGTATGCAGGTACTGCGTTTACTCCGGCAGCAATCTACTCTACCTATTCTGATTTTGACGGCTCGTGATGCGATGGAAGACCGTATTGGCGGTTTAGATGCGGGAGCGGATGACTATGTGCTAAAGCCGTTTAATTTGCAGGAGCTACTCGCCCGTTTGCGGGTCGTAATGCGGCGCGCTGAGGGGCGTGCCTCGCAAATATTAACGCTGGGTGCACTGAGCATTGATGAAGCTCGCCATACAGTGAGCTGGCGGGGCAAAGACGTAAAATTGGGTCGACGCGAGTATGCCCTATTGCTAGAGCTAGCTAGACACCCAGACAGGGTGCTATCTCGCCCTCGTTTAGAAAGTTTGCTGTACGGCTGGGGCGAAGAAGTGGAGTCCAATACGGTGGAGGTTCACATTCATCATCTGCGTAAAAAACTTGCAAAGCATCTGATTATTAACGTGCGCGGGATTGGCTACCGGCTGGATAGCCAGGCGCAATGAGATCGATACGGCATTATCTGCTTCGCACGCTAGCCATTGCCATGGTTGTCGCCGGAGGCGTTGCGGTCACCGCGGCTTATTTAATTACCGATCACGAGCTAGAGGAGATCCTCGATACACAGCTCAGTCTGCATAGCCGGATTGTGGCTGGCCAGCTCAATCCTAACGCGACCATTGACGACTATGCTCGTCTGGCTTCGCGTATGGGCCTTCCTGAACATCCAGCTCAACTATATCGCGACGGTAACGCAGTGCCCGTGAGTAGCTCTGAATCAAGCCCTAAGCTTTACCACGAGGAAGAGCTTAAATTAGTCCTGGGTTTTTGGAATGCCGATGGCTCACCCAGGCTGCTAGGAGGCAAATGGAGTGATGCAGGCCCTTTCCCCGCGCCTTTAGAAGAGGGTTTTCGCTGGGAAAACTACGATGGCCATCGTTGGCGGGTTTTCAGCATGTTCGATGTTGCCAGCGATACCTGGATTAGCATGGGGCTGCGAGGTTCGTTTCATGATGCAGTGGTGGAGCGCATTACCTGGAACAATTTGTTGCCAATGCTCCTGTTGCTGCCACTCCTGCTTTGGCTGATGAGTCGCATTATCCAACGTGGCATTGCGCCCATCCAAGCGCTTTCCAGCCAGGTACAAGGCCGCTCCGCCCACGACCTGCGTAAAATTGATAATTCGGTTCCTCAAGAGCTTTATGGATTACGCCAATCGCTAAACGACTTTATCGCCCGGTTGAAAGAAACCTTAGAGCGCGAGCGGCGCTTCACTGCAGATGCAGCCCATGAGTTACGCACGCCCTTGGCTGCGCTGAGAATCCACTTAGATAATGCGCAGGCAGGCGGAGAGCAATCATTACAAAAGGCTTATGTCGGGGTTGAACGGCTTCAGCGGGTGGTAGAACAACTGCTTATTTTGGCTCGATTGGACCAAGTGGCCACAACCTCAACGGCCACTATCGACCTCTATCCGATTATTGCTGAACTGGTAGCCGAACTGTGGCCACTCGCTGAAGAGCGCAATCAGCACTTGAGGCTAATAGGCTTAACCCACCTGGAGGTTCGCGCCGACGAAATTGAGGTGGGAATTCTCTTTCGTAACCTGCTGGATAACGCCCTGCGCTATACGCCGCAAGGCGGTCAAGTGGAGGTAGAATTAGCGCGTTGTGAGGGGTTGCCTCAACTCACAGTGAGAGACACGGGCCCCGGACTCCCCGAAGCACTTTTGGATAAAGTCACTGAGCGCTTTAGGCGCGCTGCTGGCCAGGGTACCACCGGTAGCGGATTGGGTTTATCGATTGTCTCGGAGTTGGCCCAGCGCCAAAAAGCACGCCTTACGCTTAGTAATCGCACGCCCAACGGACTAGCGGCAAGTGTGACGTGGGAGCAAAACCAACATCAAGATAGTTAATTAGCTTCAGCACAGTGATTGTCACCAACTCCAAACACTAAGTAATACGCACCACGCACTAAAGCCGAGTATCAATACATCGCATCAGGCTGAGGCGTCAGGCTTGATTGAAAATTCTCAATCGCCGTCTCAGCTTCTTCAATTTCATCAAAGCGGGCGATGTGATAAAGCGCTTCACCTTCGTTTGCTAGTGGCAAGCGGCTCATACCAATAACAATCCCGTCGGCCATAGAGAGCACCTCACCTTCATCATTGCCGAAGGGGTCTGCCACTTTACCGAGCACCTCGCCTTTTGCTACCCGAGCGCCCAGACGCACCTTAGGACGCAAAATGCCATCAATAGGCGCCCTCGCCCAGCTGGAGCCATTGGCAAGTTCAGCAGGCATTGGCGAGCGGCGACGCTGCTCGCCGGTCAGCATACCTAAACGGCGCATCACGCGTAAAACGCCACGCACGCCGGGGGCAATTGCCCACTCATCAAAACGTAGCGCCTCACCAGCTTCATAAGTTAGCACCGGAATGCCACGGTTCTGAGCATAGTGGCGTAAGCTACCTTCGCGAAGCTCTGCATTGAGTACCACAGGGGCACCAAACGCATCGGCCATGCGCTCAGTTTCACTGCCTGGCTGTAGCTGAGCACGAATTTGCGGAAGATTGGTGCGATGAATAGCACCCGTATGCAAGTCGATAATATGCGTGGCGTGATCGACAATTTCATCGCGAAATAGCGCCGCAATACGCCCGCCTAACGAGCCCTTTTCACTGCCCGGAAAACAACGGTTCAAATCGCGGCGGTCTGGCAAATAGCGCGTTTGCTGTAAAAAACCGAAAACATTAACGACGGGTACAGCGATTAACGTGCCACGCAAGCTATTGATTGCCTTGGAACGCAGCAAGCGACGAACAATTTCAACCCCATTAATTTCATCGCCATGAATTCCACCGCATACCAGCATGATCGGGCCATCTTTACGCCCATGCACGACTTCAACCGGAATATGCAGCTGCGTGTGGGTATATAGGCGTGCCACAGGCACATCAATTTGTAAGCGTTGGCCAGGCATTACAGTGCGCCCAGCTAGGGTAAAAGGTGCTCGCGCCATGCTGAAAATCCTATAGCGTGCCTAATAACGGTTTCGTTTCGAAACGGCGTTTCCAAATAAATCTTATACGCTTTTTACTGACAAATGACGAATTTGTTAATCCACGTTATGAGCTAAAGTAATTAACCATACAGTTTTGAATGTAAAAAGTGGTGCACATAAGATAAAATGGGCTCATCACGTGTCAATTACTGAGGTTACGTTTTTATATGGCAAGAAAAACCAAAGCGGAGGCTGCTGCAACTCGCGAAGCGCTGTTGGATGCGGCTGAAGAGGTGTTTTTCGCAAAAGGCGTAGCTCGCACATCGCTGGAGCAAATTGCTCGTCACGCTGACCTGACGCGCGGTGCTGTTTATTGGCATTTTAAAAATAAAGGCGACCTTTTTATGGCGCTAGTGGAGCGTGTGCGTATGCCCTTCCAGTCGCTAATGGAAGAGGTAAATAACGCCGACCCGACTATCTCACCACTAACTGCCATACAACTTGCCTGCCATGCCGGCTTAAACCGCATGGAGCAGCCATCCCATCAGCGAATTTTATCGATTCTTTTACACCGCTGTGAATTCTTTAGCGATATCAACCCGATTCAGATGCAAGATGAGATTGCAGACGAGTGTTTTGATGAAATGCTGTCGGTATTTCAACTGGCCCAACAGCAGCAGTTGCTACGCGATGATTTAACCCCCGAGGTGGCAACGCGGCTTATGCAGGCGGCACTGGGTGGCTTATTTCATGATTGGTTGCGAAATCCAGAGTCTTTTTCGTTGTGCGAACGCGGCGGTGAACTCATCGATACATTAATCACCATGATGAAGCGCTAACCGTCTCGCTGCAATGCAGCAATACTCCTATACTGAGCAGATTATCAGCATAGGATAATTTTATGGATGCTCTTGAATTTGTTCGTATCCGCGAACTTGATATCGCTGTGCGCATTTGGAATCCCGACGCACCCCGCACGCTAATTGCATGGCATGGTCTTGCTCGCCACGGCGGTGATTTCGAAGCCCTAGCCCATCAGTTGGGCAGCGAATGGCGTATTCTTGCGCCAGACACGCCCGGTCGCGGCCTGTCCAGCTGGTCACTGTTTCCTGCCCACGATTATCTCTACAGCCACTACATGACTATCGCGATAGGCGTGCTAGATCATTTTCAATTAAAGCAGGTCGACTGGCTGGGCACTTCCATGGGTGGGCTATTGGGCATGCTGCTGGCTGCTGACAAAACACATCAACAGCGGATTTCTAGACTTATCCTGAATGATGTTGGGCCTGAGTTGAATAAAGACGGCCTAATCGCGCTCTCCAGTTATTTCAGCCTAACTCACCGTTTTACGAACTTTGCAGACCTACAAAAAGAGCTGACACAGCACTACGCAAGCTTTGGAATTACCACTGACGATGAATGGCGAGCGCTGGCATTGGGAAGCGCACGACGACTCCCTGATGGTAGCTGGACCTATCACTTCGACCCCCGTATTGGCGAGCAATTCATCCATGACACACCGCGAGACACATGGGCAGATTGGGCAAACATTCGCTGCCCTGTGATGGTGATTCGAGGTGCCGAATCAACCTTACTGGATGCCGAAACGCTGCCGCGTATGAAAGAGGTGCAACCCGGCTTAGTCACTTTCACCGCCCCAGGCTGTGGCCATGCTCCTATGCTGAATCAACCCGAGCAAGTAACACCGCTCCGTCAGTTTCTCGACACGCCACTCAGCGCCTTCCCCTGCAGCAAACCAGCAAGCGCCACCGCCACTTCACACCCTATTGGCCAGTGGCTTATTAAGCAGTGGCGGCGCCTATTGGGCTAGGCAATGCGTTGGCTAGACAACATTCGCTAGGTGGAATAGCCGTTTGAATGATGCTTACGGCGCAAGCGAAGCTTATTCACGCGAACCCGCGTATCAAGATACTGTTGCTCAAGCACACTGCGGTACGCACCTTCGCTGGCAAGATATTTCACAAGCACCCGGCGCTCGCCAGTTTGAGGGCAGTCCCCCGCTTTGCAATGCAATTTAACGGCGCTGCCGGGCTCATTCTCCAGCTGAGCAGATGCGTATTCATCATTCTGGCGCTCTGAGACAACGACCGTAGCGCCCAATAAACAGCGGCGATTGAATGGCTGATAGCGATGAAGCGCGCGTTGCAATGAATGGCACACCGCTGCCGCAACTGGCGACGCAACTGCAAATGAGATCCACAGCACGAGCACGCCGACAGGCACCCTCAACATCCCCAGCGATAACCAGCGGAGGGCTAGTAGCTCAATAGCCAGCGAAATAGCACTCGCAAAAAGTACCAAAAAGCTTAATGCAAGCGTGGCAGGCACACCTGCAAAGCCTAAAGACACCAGTGTGCTGGCCATATGATCGTCGCGCAGGCTATCGCGCTCATATAGCTCCAGCGGCGCAAGTCTGATTAACACCAGCAGCCAGTAGAGCGCTATCAAAGCCAACAAGAAGGTAAAGACAATCGTTGGAAATTGCAGTACGGCGGAAACAAGTGATTGCATCATGGCGTGTTCTCCTCCAGACGAAGCCTGGTGATGTTTTCGCTTGACGTTATATTTATTAGCACAAGCTAAAAACAGGGTCTCTTTTAGCGTAGACCACCTTACGCGTTTATGTGTTTAGCTACCTTGACTGCCATCACTTATCGACCAAAAGCTAAGCCCTGCGTTTCGTACGAAAACGGCCTCAACTCACCGCACAAAGGCAGCGAGCTGAGACAACTAATCAACTAAAATAAATTACCTTAAATCAGCGACGCCCCCGCAGCTTATCCCTTAACGCTTGAAACCGGCTTTTAACTTCATCTAGGGTATGGCTTTCGCCCATCAAACCACGTATAGCCTGGAGCTGATGTTCAAACAGTCCATGATGGTGGAGATCCTCGGGGGTTTCTTCCCGACCAAGCGGCAGGATATTTTCGAAGTAGGTTCCCCCCAGAATACGCCGTAATACGCCTTCTCCCAGAAATGCTTCATCACTGTTCAGAGTGCGAGTTGCCCGCAGCAAGCGACGCACATCGTATTGACCAGGGTAGATGTCCGGCACCTGCTTCTTGAGCCCAAGCAAGCTATAAACACCAATACGAGCAGTTCTTACCGAGCTTTCCAGTGTGAACACGACATCGTTATGGGTTTCTACAAACTGCCCCATGCAGGCTAGGTTGGTACAGCCTTCAGGAACCACGCTGGGGCGATCTCCCTTGGCTCTTGGCATGAATTGAGCGGTGATATAAGGCATTAGCGCGATACGTGTTTTGGTAGCAGCCAGTATGGCGTCGAGCTGATCAGTCAGGCCAAGGTGATAACACATCTCGGTCAGCACTTCTTTCCCGGTACACTCAGGCATTGGCTTTTTGACATAATTGCCGGGCTTGTCCATCAACAATGCGTATGTCCATAGCACAATCACATCATCGGGCTGGTCGGGAAAATGCGGTTGGCGATTACAGGTAAAGCTCATCAGCCAGGAAGAGTCGGTAAAGGTGATAATCCCGCCTGTAGCCGTGAACCCTGAATAGGGGTCATTAACCGACAGTTCTTTAAGTTTATCCATCAGGGGCGAAGGTTTACAGGTAAGCGTTACTGACTCCCAGGTAGAGCGTGGAATGTCCCCGCAGAACTTTTCTGGCTTCCCGAAGATGTCTGATTCTTCTGCGAGATTCTTCCACAGTTGCCAGCCTGAACCCTTGCCAGCCTGAACCCGATCCTTCAGGTGTGGAATGGTGTCGTCGTCGCCATAAGCAGTGTCTTCGGTCATCGAGCCCGTAGTAACAAACACCAAGTCGCGGGGGGCGATAGCAATGGTTTTGTTGCCATCACTACCACGGCACTGAAGAGCGGTGATGGTGCTGCTGCCGTCCTGGGTATCCATGTCCAGGTTTTCGACAACCGTATCGTACTGGATATTCACGCCCTGATCTTGCAGCCAGTTCATCAGCGGTCGGACAAAACTGTCGTACTGGTTGTACTTTGGAAAAACCAGTGACGTCATGTCGTTAAGCCCATCCATCAAGTGCAGAAAGCGATGCATGTACAGCTTCATTTCAAGTGCTGAATGCCAGTTCTGGAAGGCAAACATAGTGCGCCAGAAGGTATAGAAATTGGTTTCCAGAAACCCTTCACTGAACCACTGCTCTACTGTGACATCATCCAGATCCTCTTTGCGTGCTAGCAGTAGCTTAACAACCTCTAACTGCTGGCGTTTGGTGAGATTCATGGTGGAAAAGTCTTTGATCTGGCCCTGCTTTTCCAACAGACGCGCTTTTGACCAATTTTTGTCGGCGTCATTCACGATGCGATACTCATCCAGCACAGTAAATGGTGGCGGCAACTCCAGAGCCGGTATTTCCGAGAAGACGTCCCAGAAATTCTGGTAGGTCATCTCCATTTCACGGCCTCCACGCACGATATAGCCTTCTTCCGCGTTGCCAGCACCATCCAGCGAGCCACCTCCTATGCTCTGCTCCTCTAGGAAGGTGATATTGCCAGCCGGCATGTGGCCGTCACGAATCAGAAAGAAGGCAGCAGACAATCCTGCAATGCCGCCGCCAACGATCCAGGCACGGCGCCCCTCAATACCCTCGGTCGGAAGTGGACGGTGATTGGTGTAGCTTCCATGCAGGTCAGCGGGTGGAAATGGCGTATCGATACCGTTGTGTAAGTGTCTTGATGACGCGTCTGGCGCAATATCGAGAGGCTGTCTCTCGAGTGCTTCAATATGGGCTTTCAGCGCTGAATCCGATGTTTTTGAAGCATTAGATTTACTCATTGATAGATATCCTTTTCTGGGTAGCCACTATCAATTAAGTGTAGTTTAAAAAACTCACTAAACGTTTATAACTATAAATAATTAATACAAAAAGCCATCTAAGCAGCAGTATTTATTACAAGCATCGGAAATAACAGAGATAACGCATTCAAAAAAACGGGCACCATGAAAACATGGTGCCCGCTAGCAAGTCGCTAAACAGCGTTACGCTTGGTCGTGACCTAGCGCTGCCGACTCGTTGTTACCATCCCGGTCGGGGTGGCGTTTCCGATAGAGCCAATCAGATACCGTGGCAATCATTGCGTAGAAGCTTGGAATAAACAGGCTTCCCAGCACGGCAACAGACGCCATACCAACCGCAACAGTGGTACCTATGTGGTGGCTACTCACATCGCTCGCACCAGAGGCCAGTGCCAATGGCAAGGTACCGAAGATAAAGGCCAGTGACGTCATAACGATAGGACGGAAACGAAGCTCCGCGGCGGTAACCGCTGCTTCACGAATCGATTTACCATGCTCTTTGCGCTGCAACTCCGCAAACTCAACGATAAGAATCGCGTTCTTAGCGGCCAAGCCAACCACCACCAGCATACCAATTTGGACATAGACACTGGTATCCAGGCCACGCAACGCAATACCACCCACGCCCCCCAAAAAGGCAAACGGCGTGGCGGTAAGTACCGCTAGTGGTAACGACCAACTCTCATACTGTGCCGCCAGTATCAAGAACACCATCAAGATACCAAACACAATAGCGAGCAAAGCGGTATTGCCAAGGTTAGACTCTTGGTAGGCAGTCCCCGTCCAGCCCATTCCCCAGTTTTGGCCCAATGTTTCCTGAACCACTTCCTCCATCGCTGCAATAGCCTGTGTAGAGCTGTAGCCTGGCGCTGGATTACCCTGGAACTGAGCCCCCGCATAAACACCGAAGCGAGAAACAACAGATGGACCCGTTTGGCGTTCGAGCGTTACAAACTCAGAAAGAGGAATGCGTTCACCATTGCCACCACGTACATAAACGCTACTCACATCATCGGGCGTTTTACGGAATTTATCTTCATTCTGTAAATAGACCTGGAAGTTACGGTTTTGGTAGCTAAAGAAGTTAACAAAACCATTACCGAAGGTGTTGGCTAGCGCCGAGTTGATATTCTCAAGGGCGACACCATAGCTGAGCGCTTTTTGCTGATCTATTTCCGCACGGTAAGAAGGCACATTGACGTTAAACGTTGTAAAAACGCGACTTAATGCCGGGTGCTGGTTAGCCGCCTGCATAATTTGCAATGACGCTTGATACAACTCACGAGGTGACGCGCCTTCAAAAGATTGCAAATAACCGGTGAAACCACCCGTTGTTGAAAGCCCCATGATCGGCGGTACGTTAAACGCCATCGCCGAACCACCATCAATGCTCGCCCCCAACTGCATAATACGACCAACCAACTCATTAGCCGTTAAGTCACGTTCTGCCCAGGTTTTCATGTTGATAAACATAATGCCCCGTGCAGTATTGACCGCACTCGACAGAATGTCGTATCCCGCGACAGCAGAGGAGTACTCAACGCCCGGAATGGCTTCTATCTGAGAGCTAAGCTCATTCATGTAGGCTTGAGTTCGGCTAAGCGACGCAGCATCGGGCAATGACACGCTAACCAGCACGATACCTTGGTCAGTTTCCGGCACCAGTGTGGAAGGCGTATTTGCATAGAGCCAGTAAGAACCGGCCCCCACCGCCACAGTCAGCGCAAGCGCTAACACCCAGAAACGCACCAGCTTTTTCACAAACCACATATAAACGGCGGTAAAGCCAGCGAAGAGGCGGTCAAACAGACGCAGCGGTGTGGTAATCGCACGCTTAAACGCGGACTGCTTCGTTTTATGCAGGTCATGCTTGATGAAGATGGCCGACAGCGCAGGAGTGAACGTCAGTGCCATCAGCGCCGATAGCGCCACCGATATTGCCACGGTAATCGCAAACTGCTGATAAATCTGGCCGGTAAAACCGCCCAGGAACGCTACGGGTACAAACACCGCCGCCATAATCAGCGATGTGGCAATAACCGGACCACCCACCTCTTTCATCGCGCGGATAGTGGCGTCACGAACCGTAATATCATCCTCTTCGCTCAATACCCGCTCAACGTTCTCCACCACAAGAATCGCATCATCTACCACGATGCCTATCGAAAGCACCAAGGCAAACAGCGTTAGAAGGTTGATTGAGAAACCAAACAAGTAAAAACCAGCAAAGGTACCGATAACCGAGACCGGCACGACCGACATGGCAATGACCGTAAAACGCCAGTTCTGTAGGAAAATAAACAGAATCACGATAACGATCAGGAACGCTTCAATAAACGTATGCAGAACGGTTTCTACCGAGGCATCAATAAACAGCGTGGTGTCGTAAGGCGTTACATACTCAAGCCCTGGCGGAAAACGCCCCGATAGTTCTTCCATCGTGGCACGCACTGCTTCAGCGGTTTCCAGTGCGTTTGCACCCGGCTGCTGGTTGATGATGATCGGCGTCATTGTGGCGCCGTTTAAGCGTGCATCAACACCATAGAACGAAGCGCCTAGTTCAATACGTGCTACGTCCGCAAGGCGCAATGAAGAGCCGTCAGGATTAGTACGCAGATAAATATTGCGGAAATCATCGGTTCCCGATAAGCGCCCACCGGCGGTAATCGTATAGGTATAAGCACGCGGTTCGCTTTGCGGTGTTGCCGCTAAGTTACCTGCGGGAATTTCGGTATTCTGCGCGCGAATAGCACTGGCCACCTCACTGGGCGTGAGGTCATACTGAGCCAGCTTGTCAGGGTCCATCCACACCCGCATCGCAAACTCACCGCCGCCTAACACTTCGGCATTACCTACGCCGGGCACTTGGCGTAGCTCATCCAAGATATTCAGCGTGGCGTAGTTTTGCATGTAAATTTTGTTGTAGTCACCGCTAGGTGACGTCAAGGCAACAAGCATCAGAATAGAGTCAGAGCGTAACTCAACCGTCACCCCTTGAGACTGAACCGCCTCAGGTAACTGCGAAAGCGCGCCCTGCACTCGGTTATTGACATTGATGGTGTTGATATCACCATCAGTGCCAATGTTAAACGCAACACTCAGGCTCATAAGACCATTATCAGCGCTGTTTGAGGTCATATATAGCATGTCCTCAACACCATTGATGGCCTCAGCAAGCGGTGCCGCGACGGTTTGCGCTACCGTCTCAGCATCTGCCCCGGGGAACTGAGCCTGAACTGACACAGTGGGAGGTACAACGCTGGGATACTGCTCTATCGGCAGTATTCGCATCGCCATCGTACCTACCAGCGTCAAGATAATCGCCAAAACGGTGGCGAAAATCGGTCGGCTGATAAAGAAGTTGGAAAAGTTCATTATTGCGCGCCCTCTTCCCCTTCAGCGGGCTGTGCGTCAGCCGCCCCATCCTGCATTGCCTCTGCCTGCCCGGCTTCTTGCTGGGCATCTTGCTGCTCAGCTTCTGCGACGATGTCGGCAGCGTTACCTTCAAATGGCTGGGGGTCAATTAGCATTCCTGGCTCCAGACCAGCGGGGTCGCCTACGATGACACGCTCGCCAGCAGTCAGGCCATCATGAATGATTTGCCATGGGCCAGCCACTTCACCGAGTTGAACCGTGCGCTCGCGCGCTTTATTTTCATCATCGACAATAAAGACCCGCGGTCCCATTAACCCTTGAGTAACGGCAATTTCTGGTACGGCCAGTACATCAAAACGCTTCAAGCCTTCAACACGAACCCGGACAAACTGACCAGGCAATACCGCGCCATCAGGATTTGCGAACGCTGCTGACGCCTGCACCGTACTGGTGCCGCTATCAACACGAGAACCCAGGAAGCTCAAACGACCTTCAAGCTCAGCGCTGTCGTCACCATACTGTCCTGGCACACTCAAACGCGCGGTTATGTCTGATGCGCTACCACTCTCACCCAGCTGTCGACGCAGCTCAAAAGCATCGCGCTGAGGTAGTTGAAAACGCACTTCAAGAGGATCAAGCGGGGTAATAGTGGCTAACTCAGTTCCTGGCGTCACCAAATTACCAACGTTTATCTGACTTAAACTGATCATGCCAGACACCGGTGCGGTGACGTTTGAATAGCCTAAATCAAGATTAGCACTGGTTAACGCAGCATCGGCTTGAGCGACACTTGCTTGGGCAACGCGCTGGTCAGCTAGTGCTTGGTCATACTGCTGACGACTGACCGAGTTTTGGCTCAGCAACTGCTCAAAACGCTGCGCATCACGCTGGGCACGGGCCAGTTCAGCGCGCGCACTTTGCAAGTCGGCCTCACGCTGGTTAACGGTTGCTTGGTAGAGATCTGGCTCGATGGTATAGAGTCGGTCCCCCTGCTCTACCAGTTGCCCTGGCTCAAAATGGCGCTCTTCAAGAAACCCGTTCACCCGTGCCACAAGCGTGACTTCACTGTCGCTGCGCAGCAGTGATGGGTAGGATTTATTCAGAGGAATATCCTGACGGGCTATTTCAGCTACTTCTACCGCATGAGGCGGAGCTTCCTGCTGCCCAGCCTGCTGTTGCTGAGGTTGCTCCTGGCCGCATGCGGCTAGCGCCAATGCAGCTATCAGCGTCACTAGACTCGCTCTACCTGAGTGAATCGTTTTCTTCATACGTTGGTTTCCCATTAATCTTTGCAACATTGACGGATAGCAGCACAGCGAGAGGTTGGTTAATGTGTTAGAAAACTAACAACTCGCTAGCTTACGCACCCGGCGTGGGTGGAGCGCCAATATCCATAGCCCTCTGGTAGGCGTCGGGGTCGCCACCCTCAGGCAGAGTGAAGTTCACCTCATCTCCCGTTAGCCACGCATTGACGTCTTCAATCGCCTCAACGTCTAACAGACCCGCCTGCTGGCGCAGTGAGAGCAAATTAACCACATAGTCATAACGCGCTTCGGCATAGTTAGCGATAGCGTTATAGAGGCTTTGTTCAGCGTTCAACACGTCCACGATATTACGTGTGCCTACTTCATAACCGGCACGGGTAGCTTCTAAAGCACTACGGTTAGAAACGATGGCCTGCTGACGAGCCTCAACGGTATCGACGTTGTTGCTAACCTGGGTATAGAGCGAACGCACTTGTTGGATGGTAGTGCGGCGTTGGGACTCGAAGTCGTATTGGCTACTTTCAAGCTGGAAGGTACCTTGGCGAATACGGGCGCTGGTGCTGCCACCGGTATAGATAGGTAAGTTCGCCGAGACACCCACTTGGCTTGACGTGTTGTAGCCACTCACCAAATCACTATCGCTATCCGAGTACTGGTAGTTAGCAAATGCCTGAACAGTCGGCATACGCCCGGCACGCGCCAGCTCGACGCCTACGCGGGAAAGCTCAATGCCTGCCTGCTGCGCTAATACCTGCGGGTTACGCTCAATGGCTTGCTCTACCCAATAGTTACGATCCGTGGGGGTTGGCAGGGCAATCGGCATACTGTCGCCTAACGCGTCGATACTGGCGTAACGTTGCCCCGTCAGCTGTTCAAGCACCTCAAATGCCACCTGAAGATTGCTCTCTGCTGCTATGCGATCAGCGCGGGATTGATCAAAGCTCGCCCGAGCTTCTTCTACTTCAGTGATGGCAATGAGGCCAACTTCAAACTGCTCTCGAGCCTGCTCAAGCTGGCGACCAATCGCACGCTCTTGGGCTAAGCGCGCCTCGAGTACTTCATGGGCACGCAAAATATCGAAATAAGCGCTCGCGACATCAATCAGCAACTGCTGCTCGGTAGCGGCCAATAAGTACACTTGTTGATCAATCTGACGTTCAGCCTGATTCACTTCCTGACGCGTGACGGCATTGAATAGTGCCTGAGTCGCTTCAAGCGTTAACGACGCCGTGTTGTAGCGGTCATCGCTGACACCCGCCGCATCAGAACCAGCACTCTGCCCCGCCCTAGAGGAGGACTGGCTTTCGTACTGCTGGTTGTGGACGACATTGCCAGAGGCATTTACCTGGGGCAACAGGGCACCACTTGCCACATCGCTTGCCGCTTCAACACTTGAAAACTCAGCACGTGCTGAGGCCAAGGCAGCGTTATTGTTAAGCGCATCGCGGGTGATATTGACTAAATCTGCCGCTTGAGCAGGCAGGATGAAAGAAGATGTCAGCACTGCTAATAGCAGGGGACGAAAAGGGGCATTGACTGCCCAGTGTGCCAGTCGCATGGGATTGCCTCTAGGTGTCAACGTAGGGTGGCGATAATGATAGCCATTCTGAAAGGTGGCATTATAGTTACATTCATGTATGTATGCTAGGCTTGAACTTAACCTAAATATATGAACAGCGTCACGTATAGATAACCGTACTACACAAGACTCTCTATTACCTTAGTCCAAAGCTCCATGAGCTTGCAGCTTTTTAGCGCTCCTTTACCCACTCGAATCTTAAGTGAACCATGTTACAGCTAATGTAATTACACGCTAACTAAAGTGAGCGCTTGAGTCTCTCAACAACATACGGCAGTGATTGGCAATCCAAACAGATAGCTAATAAAGCGAGAAAATCAGCACCATCACCACTATTGCTCCGCCAAACGCTGCCCCATTAACTCTCAAAAGCTTCCAATACTGCCACGCAGCGTTCAACGGCACTGCGATACCCTGAACCAAATAACAGCAGATGGTTAAGCAATGGATAAAGCTGAAACAGCGCTTCGCGTCTTGGCCATTCGGTTGGCTTATCGCCGTTCCAGTAAGCATCAAAAAAAGGTGCGCCAGGCGATCCAAACAGGGTCAGCATGGCCACATCAACGTCGGGATAATGGCGATAAACAGCAGGATCGATCAGTGCCGGCCCTCTAGTGGTTGTCAGCACATTACCCGACCATAGATCACCATGAATAAGGCTGGCAGACGAATCTGGCAGCCATGTTTCTAGTTGCTCTGCTTGGTGTTCAACACGGCGTCGCAACGCGCCATTCAGCAGGCCCTGCTGATAACAAGCTTGAGTAAGAGGCAGTAGACGCCGTTCGCGCTGAAACGCACGGCCATCTGCCAGCGGGGAGTTGGGTTGGGGCGTACGCCCACACGCATTGTCCTGATGCCAGCCATGGGCATCACCTATCACACCATGCAACTCACGCAGCCCTTCGCCTAAAGCGACGCTACTTTGGGTATTTGCGGGTTGGGTATCGAGTGACTCTATCACCAGCCACCCCAGCGACTCTCCCAGCACCTCAGGTATCACTAATGACGTGCCCGCCCCCTTGAGCGCGCGGAGCCCTTCTGCTTCGCCAAGCAACCGCGCGGAATCGTCGTGTTTAATAACGACTTGCCCTTGGCGGGTCGTCAAGGCGTAAACAGCCGCTATATCACCACCACTGAGTGGCTGAAGCTTATCAGTGGGGATTAATCCCAGCGTATCTAGCAGATCGCGCAAAACGGCATCCATGACTCTCTCCACTCAAGGCGCGTGTACTCTCCGCATCTCTCCTTAAACGGTACAAGGCAAAGCAATATCTTTCTAGGCAATCCGCATTATTAAACGTTATGACGCTGAGCAAGCGCCTCGCGATAACGCTGATAAATCACCTCATAAGCAGAAACACGCTTAGCGTCAGGGTCGGCAAGGGAAGCGGCATCCAGGTGCACCAAGCGCTCACAAAGCGATGCCAGGGTCACACCCTCCTGATGTAAGTCGCACCAAGCCGCTTGAATAGCCGCACCTAACGCGGCGGCATCGGTAATTTCTGGGCAGATTACCTGGGTATTAGTAATGTCAGCCACCATTTGCCGCCAGACTGGACTCTTGGCACCGCCGCCAATCAGCCTAATCTGGCTGGTGCCGTCAGCTAGATCACCTAATAGTTCCAAGCCATAGCGCAGGCCAAAGGTAGCGCCTTCCATCACCCCTCGGCAGAGGTTAGCTTGAGTCATATTAAGGCTGGTCAAGCCAAGAAAATCACCCGTCGCATTGGGCAGCATCGGCACCCGTTCGCCGTTAAAAAACGGCAGTACAATCACTCCCTCGGCCCCAATCGGCGAGCTGGCAACCTGGTCGCCAAAAGCGGCTAAATCCAGCCCAAACAGCTCACGCACGCGAGTAGTCGCAGAGGTAACGTTCATCGTGCAGATTAACGGCAGCCAGCCACCGTGGCTGGCACAGAAGTTGGCCACCATGGCGCTATCGCACACCACCGAATTAGGTGAATAAGCGCACACCGTGCCGGAGGTTCCTAAACTAAGCGTCACCAGCCCCTGAGTAATATTACCGGTGCCAATTGCGCCCAGCATGTTGTCGCCGCCGCCAGAAGACACCACCACATCATCATGAAGCCCCAACTCTTGCGCCACTAGCGGGCGCACTCGCCCTGCTGGCTCGTGCGCCTGGATAAGGCGAGGTAGCACACGGTCAGGGTCAAGTTCCGGCGCAATGGCTGCAAATACCTCTTTCTGCCAGCATTGGGCACGGGTATCGAAATAACCGGTGCCCGATGCATCACCCGCCTCAGTGACCCGCTCACCGGTCAGCCAGAAGTTGAGGTAGTCGTGGGGCAGTAGCAGAGTGGCTATACGCTGGTAGGCGTCAGGGTGATGCTCCCGCAGCCACGCCACTTTAGACGCGGTATAGCCAGTTTGTAACACCAGACCAAGCTTCTCCAGGCAGCCCGCGTCACCGCCAAGTCGGTCGACTAAATCGCTGTTTTGAGCACTGGTTTCGGTATCGCACCACAGTTTGGCGGGATACACCGGCACACCATCCGCATCCAATGCCACCATGCCGTGCTGCTGTCCGGAAACGCCAATCCCCCGCACCTGCTTGGCATCAATACCAGCACGCTCAAGCGCTTGAAAAAAAGCCCCTTTGAGCGCTGCCAGCCACTCTGCTGGTGCCTGCTCCCGGCGGCCATGCTCTCCCTCTTCTAGGCTATGAGGACGACTGCCTTCACCCAGGATGACGCCACGCTCCACATCTACCACCACGACTTTGGTACTCTGCGTACCGCAATCTACCCCGATATACATCACAACGTTCCTTTGGACGCGACCAGAGCCTCAAGAGTAGCCCGTGTTCCCCGTTGATGCAGCGACGTCAATGACTTTAGGTAAGCGTTTAGAAAGCGAGGCTGGTCAGCCAAGTCACCAAACAGCTCGCGGTTCTCGACAAACGCAGCGGGGTTCGTGCGGTTGTTAGTGGCAATAGCCATCAATGGCTCACGCAGACGGTCCACAATATCGATAGCTTCTCCCTGCTCATCGACGCCTTCAGCGTAACGTGCCCAGCTGGCGACCACGGCGGCGCTGCGCTTAATCTCACCTCCCAGGGCAAGTTGCTGGCGAATGACAGGCACGAGCCATTTGGGAATGCGATCAGAGCTTTCAGCACAGAGTCGTGCCAGAGTGTCTTTAATTTGCGGGTTGGCGAAGCGTTCAATCAGGGTCAACCGATAGGTTTCTAAATCTACCCCTGGCACTGGCGCCAGCGTAGGCGTGCCCTCTTCACGCATATAGCCCAGCAAAAACTCGACAAACAGCGGATCTTGGCACACTTCATGGGCGTAACGGTAGCCTGCCAAGTAGCCGAAGTAAGCAAGCGCCTGATGACTGGCATTGAGCAGGCGCAGCTTCATCAGCTCATAAGGCTCTACATCATCGACAAGTTGCACACCTACTTTCTCAAGCGCCGGGCGACCCAAGGGAAAGTGATCTTCCAACACCCATTGGGTGAAGGGCTCGCATACCACTGGCCAGGCATCTTCTATATCAAACCGCTGGGCCAGCTCGTCAATATCCGTGGGCGCTGTCACTGGTGTGATGCGATCCACCATGGCATTGGGAAACGCTACTTCGGCAACTAGCCAATCGCCAAGCCCTGCGCTGCGGGCATGGGCGTAGGCACTGAACATGCGTTTAGCCACGTCACCGTTACCTTGAATATTGTCGCAGGACATCACCGTAAAAGGTGCAATGCCCCGCGCCCGGCGGCGAACCAGAGCTTCCACCACTAAGCCAAAGCTGGTGGAAGGCTGCTCTGGATGGGCGAGATCATCACGTACCTGTGGAGAATCCAGATTGAATTCTCCGGTTACCGGATGGAAGTTATAGCCACCTTCCGTCACGGTGAGCGACACAATCTTGATGGCGGGATCGGACATTTTTTCGATCACCGCTTCGGGGTCTTCTGGCGCAAACAGGTAATCCACCATACTGCCGATCACACGGGGCTGATACTCGCCGTCGGGGTGTTTCACCACGAGCGTATAGAGATAGTCTTGCGCAGCAAGGGCCTGCTGCATACGCTTATCGCCGGGCATTACCCCCACTCCCACAATGCCCCACTCAAGCGCCTCACCCTGGTTCATTAGTGCGTCTAGGTACATCGCTTGATGAGCACGATGAAAACCACCGACGCCAATATGCACGATGCCTGGCGTCACGGCCTGCCGATCATAAGTAGGCGTCTCAACCGCCGCACTGAGAGCACCCATGTTGTGATTATTAAGCTGAGTCATCGTCACTCTCCGGGTTATTTGTTAGCCACGCCGCGCCCTAGCGCCAGCGCTGGTCAGGTGGCACGCTGCCGCTTTTAACAAGTTCAGCGTTAAGCATGTCTTTTTGATGCGCGCGCTCGAGAGCGCCGGTATGGTCTTGGCCCATGCACAGCCAGCGATTCACCAACCGCTCAACCAGTACGGCATCGTCCACATCGATAAACAGCGTCCAGTCGAACAGCTTGTGCAGCGCCCGCCAGGGTTCTTGATCCAGCAGTAGGTAATTACCTTCCACAATCACAATGCGCTGCGCTGGAGTAATCAACCGCCCCCCGGCTCGAGCAAGATCCAGCGGACGGTCAAACACCGGCACCGCTACCGGTTGATCTGCGCGACGAATGCGCGCTAAATCATGATGTAAGCCATCGACATCGAAGGTGTGCGGCGCGCCTTTCACCGGCAGTTGCTCATCACCTAGCACAGCGTTATCGAAGTGGTAGCCATCCATCGGCACCACGGCTGCCTGCCCTGGCCGCTGCTGATTTATCGCATCGCATAACAGCGCGCTGCGATAAGACTTGCCTGCCCCGGGTGGCCCCGCCAGGGCAACCATAAAGCGCGCTTTGCCTTCGGCGGCATCCAACAGTTGGTGGCTTAACGAAACAAGATCAGGGGTCATAGGCGTATCAACTCATCCAGTTGCCACCATCGACGTTGAGCGTCTGAGCAACGATGTAGTCACTATCCTGACTAGCAAGAAACACGGCGGCCCCCGTGTGGTCTTCCGGCAATCCCATACGCCCAAAGGGCACAGACTCGCCAACCAAACGCTTTTTCTCGCCCAGCGGGCGGTTCTCATAGCGTGCAAACAGTGCATCGACTTCTTCCCACATCGGCGTATCCACTACCCCCGGTGCAATGCCGTTCACGTTAATACGGTGCTTGATCAAATCCAGCCCGCAGGACTGGGTCAGGCTAATCACAGCGGCTTTACTCGCACAGTAAACGCTGACGAGTGGCTCGCCGCGTCGGCCTGCCTGAGACGACATATTAATAATTTTGCCCCCTTGGCCTTGTGCCACCATGGCGCGAGCCACGATCTGCAGGGTAAAAAACAGCCCCTTGGCATTCACCGCAAACTGCTTGTCAAAGCTGGCCTCTGTCACCTCGAGCACCGGTGCCATATCAAACACCGCGGCGTTATTGACTAAAATATCGATCCCGCCAAATCGCTCGGTAACGCGCTCCACCATGGCGTTGATAGAGGCTTGATCGCACACGTTCAGCACGACACCCATCACGCGCTCGGCACCACCGTCTTGTTGCAGCGTAGCGAGCGCATCGTCAATGGCATTGGCATCGATGTCGGCCACAATGACCTTCGCCCCTTCGGCGAGGTAGCGCTGAGCAATGGCTAAACCGATACCACGGGCACCGCCTGTGATGACGGCGCGTTTATTGAGCAGTTTCATTGTTATCTTGTCCTTGCAAATGGGATTGCCACTCGTCTACTAAAGCGTGAAGTCCGCGCATATGGGGCAAAATTCGCCAAGCGCCCGCCGCCAGTAACCGTGAGGACTGCTGTTCATCAACATGACTTGCCCCCACAAAACCAATCACTCGCATGCCCGCAGCATAAGCAGCGGTTACCCCTGCCACGCTATCTTCTACCACCAGACAGCGGCTGGGTGAGCAGCCAAGAGAACTGGCCGCTAAGTGATAAATAGCGGGGTCCGGCTTGGGGTTTTCGACCTGCTCGGCGGTGAAAATCGGCACATCTCCTAGCGCGCCGTTCAGTTGGGTAGTGGCGAGCGATGCCAGCACGCGGCAACGGCGGCTGTTCGAGACCACGGCCTTGGGTAAGTCGATCCCGCTGATGGCTGCATGCGCCCCCGCAATGGCGGTTAATTCCCTCGCCAAGCGCGCTTCAATGGCGCTATCGACCAGTTCAGCGGCATTAGGCGGCAACAGGTGGCGGCTTAGCTGTTCCAGGTGCTGGAGGATGTTGGCCGTTGTCATACCCAGGGCTTGGCTAAGTAACGTCGGTATATCCAGATCCGGTAGCCACTGTCCAAGGTGGGTTTCCAGAGTCTCTTCAGCGAGTGCTTCGCTATCCACCAGAACGCCATCACAATCAAAAATCAGCGCTTTCATACCTGCTCCCCCGGAGAGGCAGATTCCGTAGCCGCACGATTATCTTGGCGGGTCAGGCTTGCTAACGGGTGCTGCTGCAAGCTAGGTAGGGCTAGCCCGTCTGCGTCAAACAGATGGGCGCGCTCGGGGGCAAAACCAAAACGCACGCTATCGTTGACCCGGTAGGCCACATCGCCATCAGCCATAATAGTGATCAACTCATCGTCCATTTGAACGTAGAGCGAGGTTTGACCGCCGAGGCGCTCAAGCACTTTGATCTGCCCACTCAGCGGCCCCTGTTCATCAAGGACCAAGTGTTCTGGGCGAACACCCAGCTCAAGGGTGGCATTAGCGTCCAAGTGCCCACCGTCGACCGGCACACTGCGCTCACCGCCGCCGGGCAGACGAATCGCGACGCCTTCAGGCGTTACGCCGGTCAACGTCACCGGTAGAAAATTCATTTTCGGTGAGCCAATAAAGCCCGCCACAAAGCGATTGCGCGGGTGGTGGTAGAGCGCCATTGGCGAGCCCACCTGCTCCACCACGCCATCGTGTAGCACAACGATTTTATCGGCCATGGTCATGGCTTCTATCTGATCGTGGGTGACGTAAATCATCGTGGCATCTAGTTCTTCATGCAGCCGTGCCAGCTCAATGCGCATCTGCACCCGCAACGCCGCATCCAAATTGGAGAGCGGCTCGTCAAACAGGAAGATGCTGGGGTTACGCACAATCGCCCGGCCAATCGCCACTCGCTGGCGCTGGCCGCCTGAAAGCGCTTTGGGCTTGCGGTCTAACAGCGGCTCCAGCTGCAGAATTTTGGCCGCCTCCAGCACTTTGGCGCGACGCTCCTCTTTGGGTACTCCAGCCAAGCGCATGCTGAAACCCATGTTGCCCTCAACCGTCATGTGCGGGTATAGCGCATAACTCTGGAACACCATGGCCAAGCCGCGATCGGCGGGGCCCACATCGTTTATTCGCTTACCATCGATCAGAATGTCGCCGTCGCTTGCACTCTCCAAGCCCGCGATCATGCGCATCAGCGTGGATTTGCCACAGCCCGAAGGGCCAACAAACACCACGAACTCACGGTCGTTCACCTCGAGATCAATGCCTTTGATGACCTTAGTGTCGCCAAACTGTTTGATAATGTTCTTCAGTTGTAAGGTTGCCATGGGGAACTCCTTTACTTGACGGCGCCAAAGGTCAGGCCGCGCACCATTTGTTTTTGGGTCATCCAGCCGAGGATCAGGATGGGGGCGATTGCCATGGTGGAAGCCGCTGAAAGCTTGGCCCAGAATAGCCCTTCGGGGCTTGAGAACGAGGCAATATACGCGGTCAGCGGTGCCGCTTTCGACGAGGTTAAGTTGAGACTCCAGAACGCTTCGTTCCAGCTCAAAATCACTGAGAGCAGCCCGGTAGAGGCGATGCCCGGCAACGTTAGCGGCAGCAGCAGGAAAAACACCTCCTGCAGAGTGGACGCGCCGTCCATCCTGCCGGCTTCCAGAATGTCTTTGGGCATATCTTTGAAGAAGGTGTAGAGCATCCACACCACAATGGGCAGGTTCATCAGAGTGTAAATAATGATTAGCCCGGTACGGGTATCCAACAGCCCCACATCGCGGAAAATCAAATAGATAGGTACCAAGACACCGACAGGTGGCAGCATTTTGGTAGACAGCATCCAGAGCAACGTGCCCTTGGTTCGCTTAGTGGGCAAAAAGGCCATGGCATACGCCGATGGAATGGCAATCAGCAGTGCTAAAAAGGTCGAGCCAAATGCCACGACGACGCTATTTAGCGCAAAACGCGCATAGCCCGAGCGTGCCTGAACGGCTTGATAGCTCTCAAGGGTGGGGGAAAAGATAAAGCTTGGATCTGCAATTGCTGCCGTTTCGGTTTTAAACCCGGTCAGCACCATCCACAGGATGGGAAAAAAGATAATCAGAGCAATCGACCAGCCCACTAGGGTTAAGACCAGTTGCCTGATGGGCAACGAGCGAGCGTTAGCTGGCGCGACGCTATTACGATGAAGTGTCATTGAAATGCTCCCAAGACGCCCTGTCACCGGGGTTAGTCTTCTAAGTTCTTAGCGACCATACGGACAAGGAAAATCGCGACGATATTGGCGAGAATGATGGCGATCACCCCACCCGCTGAGGCCAAGCCCACATCGAAATCCAGCAGCGCTTGGATATAGATCAAATAGGCTAAGTTAGTGGTCGCGAGTCCCGGCCCGCCGGAGGTGGTGACAAAAATTTCGGCAAAAATCGTCAGCAAGAAGATCATCTCAATCATGATCACCACGCTAATGGCACGCTTTAGGTGCGGCAGCGTAATGAAGAAGAAAATCGCCAGTGGCCCGGCACCATCCATACGCGCTGCTTCCACTTGGTCTTCATCCAGCGACTGCATGGCGGTGAGCAGGATCAATAGTGCAAACGGCAGCCACTGCCACGACACAATAATGATGATGGAGGTCAGCGGTAGCGATGAGAACCAGTCCAGTGCAGGCAGCCCCAGCGACTGCGCCAGCCACGCCAACACCCCGTTAGAGGGGTGCATCATCATGTTTTTCCATACCAGCGCGCTCACCGTTGGCATGACAAAGAAGGGAGAAATCGCCAGCACGCGCGCAATGCCACGCCCAGCAAACTCCTGCTGGAACAGCACCGCGAGCAGCGTGCCGCCCACCACTGTGATCACCAGTACCGACCCTACCAGCAACAGGGTGGTGCCCATCGCCGACCACAAGGCAGGGTCAGTCAGCAAGTATTCATAGTTTTCCAGCCCGGCGAAGCCGGTCATCCCGGGCATGAGTAAGTTATAGCGCTGAAAAGAGAACCAGATCGTCATGCCCAGAGGCACGATCATCCAGAGCAGCAGCAGCGATACCGCGGGCGCTTGAAGCGAAAGCGTTCTTAGCCCGCCGACCGTTCGGCCGGAAGCACGTGTTCTATTCATGGAAATACCTGCAAGAAAACAGACCTGCTAGAACCACTGAAATACGTCTGCCCATAACTGGGCAGACGCAAGAGTGCATTAACGTTCGATGTAGCCTGCCCGCTGCATGGTGCGCTCGGTGGCTCGCTGAGCGCTATCAAGCGCCTGAGCTACTGAGGTGTCACCGGTCAAGGCAGCGGCAATCGTTTGGCCCACTTGCGTACCAATCGACTGGAACTCTGGAATACCTACAAACTGAACGCCGACATAGGGGGTTGGCTCTAGGCTGGAGTCGGTAGGATCAGCTTCTTGTATGGCGTTAAGTACAAAATCGGCAAATGGCGCGGCATCAACGTACTGCTCGTTGGCGTAGGTGGATTCACGAGTCCCCGGCGGTACGCTGGTCCAGCCGTTCGTTTCACCAACAAGCTCGATGTACTCCTGTGAAGTCGCCCAGGTAATGAATTGCTGTGCTGCTTCTTTGTGCTCAGAGGAAGCGGGAATCGCCAGCGCCCAGGACCACAGCCAGTGAGAGCCTTTAGGGGTTTCGGCGATGGGTGCTGGCGCAAAGCCTAGCGTACTTGCTACGTCCGACTCGTTTTCATCGTAGAGCTTGCCTGCTGCCGAGGTGGCATCAACCCACATGGCGCAGTTCCCACGAGAAAAGAGCGCCAGGTTTTCGTTGAAGCCGTTGGAGCTGGCTCCGGGCGGACCGTAGTTGCTTAGCAGGTCAACATAGAACGCAATCGCATTGTTCCAGGCCTCGGAGTTAAGCTCCGGGTTCCACTGCTCATCAAACCAGCGGCCGCCAAAGGTGTTCACCAGCGTCGAGACAAAGGCCATGTTTTCGCCCCAGCCCGGCTTACCGCGCAAGCAAATACCTGCCAGGTTCTCTTCGCTACCGTGTAACTGCTCGGCCCAGTCGCGCACCTGCTCCCAGGTGGGCTGCGCTGGCATCTCGATGCCAGCCTGCTCAAACAGATCGGTGCGGTAGTACATCATGGAGCTTTCCGCATAAAACGGCAGGGCGTGCAGCGTGCCATCTAGGCTTAGGCCATCGCGTACCGATGCCAGCAAATCATCTTCATTGTAGTCATCGGGCAAGTTTTCCAGCGGCTCAAGCCAGCCACGTTCTGCCCAGATGGGCACTTCATAAGTACCGATAGTCATCACATCGAACTGCCCGCCACCGGTGGCAATATCCGTGGTCATACGCTGACGCAGCACATTCTCCTCAAGCACGACCCAGTCCAGAGTGATATCCGGGTGCGCTTGCTCAAAGGCATCGGTCAGGCTCTGCATGATGACCATGTCGTTATTGTTTACCGTGGCAACGGTGATTTCTGTTTGAGCGTGGGCTTGGCCAGCTACCGCAATAGCGGCCGCTAGGGTCGTGATGGGTAAATGACGGGCAAGACGCATACAGCTTTCCTCTTGGCAAATATTGGCATTGTTTTTATCGGCACAGCGATTACTGGAATTGTCGTTATTAGGGCTGTGGTTATTAAGGACTGTGGTTACTGGCAATGTCGCTATTGTCACCGCAGCCAAACTGATCAAATTGATCAACTGTCGATCAAATGATCGTACGAAAGCCAAAAAAAAGCAAAGCCTACCCTTTTAGACTTTATGCTAATTCATTCAGCTATTTGCATGTTGCACTGCGCTATAAATCATTGAGCAATAGTGTTAACGATTTGTCTCGCCGCAATTTCATCCGTTATCAATCCTTTTAACCAGCCTCCTCGCAATGCTGCCCGTATGGCGGGCGCTTTATCGTGCCCACCCGCTATTGCCACCATAAGATGCTTACCGAACCGCTCTAGAGGCAAACTGGTCACTCGCCGTGTTATTGAGCAATCAATCACTTCTCCCTGGTCGTTAAGCGGCCAGCCCAGCAACTCACCTACTGCTTTAAGGCTTAATAGCTCATCTAGCTCACTTTCGCTGATGAAGTGGTCTTGAAACAGCGTGGCTTGCCGGTCAATTCTGCCGACTCCAATAAAGGCAGCTTCAGACTCTCTCGCCACATCGGCAATCGCCTTAAACAGGCGCTGTGTCAGCATGGCCTCTTTCTCGACTAACGACTCCGCTACCACGGGTGCAGGTAGTAAAAAGCGCTCGCCACCCGTTTTATCCGCCAGCAGCATGACCGCGTCGTAGCGGTTAGCCGAACCATCCCTGGCAACATTCCCTACCAGAGAAACAAAGCGATGTTGGGGCCGCTCAATACGGCTAAGAGCCTCTACCGCAGCCCGAACCGAGCGCCCAGTCCCCAAAGACAGCGTTAATGGATCGCTGCGCTCCACCAAACGAGCCATCCGTTCAGCACCTGCAACAGCTAAATAATACGCAGCACTTTCAGGAGCCTGGCTATCGGCGGGCACAACATCGCAATATGCCAAGCCGAAATGATCGCGAAGCACGCTGCCTAATGTCATACAGGTAGAAATAGGATGGTCAATATGGACCTTCACCAACCCTTCTTGCCTTGCGAGCGCTAACAGGCGCTGGACACCGGGTCGAGAAACCCCTAATTGGTTGGCAATTTCATCCTGAGTCATACCGCCGACATAAGACATCCAAGCAGCTCTGGCCGCCTGATCAAGCTTCACCTCAAACTTATCCATTGACACACTCACTGCCCTATAATTTGAACTATTGTCGCACAACGCCTTCACTAGGGCTCTTGCGCCATGGTTTATTAATAAGGATAAAGATGACTATGTACAAGCTTGCTTTTTTTGTTCCCGTTGAAGATGCCGAGAGTGTTAAAGAAGCGGTCTTTGAAACAGGAGCTGGCCGACTTGGTGATTATGAGGCCTGCTGTTTTCAAACCCGCGGTACCGGCCAGTTCCGCCCACTAGAGGGCGCGCACCCTCATATTGGACACGTAGGGTCACTGGAAACTGTCGAAGAAGTGAAGGTTGAACTTGTTTGCCGCGATGAGTATATACGGGCAGCGATTGCGGCATTGAAGTTAGCCCACCCCTATGAAGAGGTGGCCTATGATGTTTGGCAATTGGCTGACCTGTAATTCAGCAATACAAGGCTTTAATAGATCACCTTGCTAGCCACGCCTAAACAGCAATAAAGCTTAGGCACTGCCAAAATATCGCTCCCTATCTTCAGGGGTAATCGAGCTGATGTGCAGCGGGTAGTGGGCATTTTTACGGTCTTCATAAAAGTGCTGTAACGTGCGCTCAATCGTTGGAAAAGCAAGCTCGTCCCAAGGAATTTCATGCTCTTCGAACAGCGCAACTTCCAAGCTTTCAGGGCCTGCGCTAAAGCCACCGAGAAGCTCTGCACGAAAAATCATATACACTTGATTGATATGAGGCAGATCAATAAGCGTGTATAACCCCTCCAGCTTTACCTCTGCAACGGCCTCCTCCCAGGTCTCGCGTGCGGCGGCCTGCTGAGTGGTTTCGGCGTTTTCCATATAGCCCGCGGGGAGTGTCCAATACCCTTTACGCGGAGAAATCGCCCGTTTACACAGCAATATTTTATCGTCAATCACCGGCAGCGTCCCCGCCACAATACGCGGGTTCTGGTAATGAATAGTGCCACAGGCATCGCATAAATAGCGCGAACGGTCATCGCCTTCAGGAACAGCAAAACGGACTTTTTCACCACACTGACTACAAAAATTCATCGCGTTTTCTCTACGGCTGATGGGGCAAGGCTTTAACGTACTTGACGTCAATAACCGCTGCTGGGTAAAAGAGAACAAAGTAAATGGAAGCCCTATGTTAGAGAAACTGCGCAAACAACTGCAACAGCACTCCCCCCAACGGCTAGACCACGTTGTAATGCCCGAGGCTGCCGTGCTAATGCCTATTGTTGAGCGTCCATCGCCCACACTGCTGTTTACACGGCGAGCGAGCCATCTCAGCACTCACAGTGGCCAAGTCGCGTTTCCCGGCGGCAAACGCGAGGCCTGCGATGCCGACCTCTATGCTACGGCTCTTCGCGAGGCACAAGAAGAGATTGCGCTAGCGCCTTCCCTTGTACAACCCTTGGGAAGGTTATCAGACGTTATTTCGCTACATGGCATCCGAGTCACGCCATGGGTCGGCATTATTCCGCCAGATTTACCGTTAGTAGCAGATCCCTCAGAATTAGACACCATTTTTGAAGTGCCACTCAGCCACTTTCTAGACGACAAGCGCACCCACACCGATGTAATAACGGTAGATGGCGTTGCTCACTACGTACCTAGCTACCATGTCGACGGCCACGTGATCTGGGGGCTTTCTGCCATGATGCTGGTAGAACTACTGGCGGAAGGGTTTGGCATGCCAATTGACCTGTACCAGCGCCCACCTGGGGCGTTACGTCACTATCCTGAGAGAAGCAGTCGCCTACCAAAAGCAGCTCGCATGCCGACTAAGAGAACCATGAAATGATTGCCTCTGCAGCGCCAAATTCGTTACCCAATAGCAATAGCCCCCCAGCGATCAACCCTATCGCCCATATTGCACTGGTTGATGCGCTTGTTGAGCAAGGCTGGTACGTGGGTAACAACGTGATAGACCTTGATCTTTGCCAAGCGCTGCACCGAGAGCTGCACCATATGGCCGAACACGATGTGCTTGATGAGGCTGGCATTGGCCGCGGCAAAGAACATCACCTTCGCAAAGATATTCGCGGCGATGCCATTCACTGGTTGGATAGAGAAAGCGCAGCCCAGCGCCGCTATCTTGACGCCATGGCAGAACTCCAACTATCTCTCAATCAAGCGCTTTTCCTGGGGTTGTTTGAGTATGAAGCTCACTTTGCCCACTACCCGCCAGGCGCGTTTTATCAACGCCACTTAGACAGTTTTCGAGGGCGAGCTAACCGGGTTATTTCAACCGTCGGTTACTTAAACCCTCAGTGGCCCTTAGATGGCGGCGGAGAGATGGTCATTTATCACCCCGACACCCCTTCTCTGGAAGTCGCCCGCGTAGTGCCTGAAGCAGGAACGTTCGCCTGCTTTTTATCCGAAACCATTCCCCACGAGGTGCTGCCAACCCAGCATCCGCGTGCCAGCATCGCTGGCTGGTTTAGGCGTAACGCCTCGCTGGATGGCGTGCTCGACCCGGCGCGTTGAAACACTATGGACACCAGTAACGAAGCCACATTAAGCGCCAGAATCAAAGCCCTAGAAGCGCAAAATGCAGTGCTGGAAGAAGAGAAGCGTCATTATCAGTGGCTGGCAGAAAGTACCACTGACTTGATATCTCGCCATGCCCGCGACGGTACTTTTTTATATGCCTCTCAAGCGGCGCGAGACTTACTAGGGTACGAACCCGAAGAGCTGATTGGCGTATCGGCCTATCAGCTGTTTCATCCTGCTGATCTAAGTGATCTGCTAAACAAATCACCTCGGGTCTACTATCACGACGGTTTTTATCAGCAAACGTATCGGTTTCGGGCTAAGGCAGGTCACTACATCTGGTTTGAAACCACCAGCCGAACCCGCCGAGATGCTGCCACAGGCGAGCTAATTGATATTTTATGCGTCTCTCGGGACGTGAGCCGCCGAGTCCATGCCGAAGCCACAAGAGAGCGTTTAGCGCAGGTGGTCGAATCTACCACTGACTACGTACTTTTTTTAGGGCCTAACCACCATATCTTCAGCGCCAACGAAGCAGCTCGACGCTGTTTTTCACTCCCGCGCGATGCCATGCAAGTTGCTCTGTCAGCGCTTTACCCTAGTGACTCGTTGGCGCTGCTGGAACAGGTCGTCTTTCCGGCGGTGGAACGCTATGGCTCCTGGAGCGGCGAGCTGGAAATGCTCAGCACAAACGGCTCGGTTCCTGTGCTCAGTGTCGTGCTTACCCACCGCAGCCGCGGGGCGGAACCTGGGCACTTTGCCTTAATTAATCGCGATATTAGCGTGCGTAAAGCGGCCGAAGCCCAGGCACGTCGGCACCAAGAACAAATTGCCCATGCCAATCGGTTAGCCGCCGCCGGAGAGCTTGCGTCTAATATTGCCCATGAACTCAATCAGCCCCTTGGTGCCATCGCCAACTACACCAGTGGCGCCCTTTTGAAAACGACGCATACGCCTAACTTACCCGCCAGCGAACTACAGCTGCCACTGGCCCGCATTGATGAGCAAGTACAGCGTCTTGCCCAACGACTCCGCCATATGCGCAGCTTTGTGCGTAAACGCAGCCACTGTGTCAGACCCCTAGTACTTGAACACGTCATTGCCGCCGCCTTTCAACTGTGCGACTGGCAGTATAAGCAGGCCTCCGTTCAGCTTATTCAGCAATTGCCCCACGGGCTGCCACGTATTTATGCGGACCCTATTGCCCTTGAGCAAGTAATCGTTAACCTATTGCTCAACGCGCTAACCGCGAGCCGTGACTTCCCTGATGCCGATCAGGTCATCGTTGCCGCGCAAAAAAGCGGCAATCGACAGCTGACCCTTAGCGTTGAAGACCAGGGTCCAGGTGTAGCGCCAGACCATCAAGACACCATTTTTGATGCCTTTTTCACCACCCGCGATGAAGGATTGGGAATGGGTTTGGCAATTAGCCGTTCGCTAATCGAGAGCATGGGCGGGGCGCTGACTCTGCGCCCCCAGCAAAACGCGAAAGGCGCATGCTTTGACATCACACTTCGCACAGAAACAGTATGATTGCGCAATCAGTGCATCAACAGGGGCCAGTAATGACCAGTAGTGTTGAACGACAGTCTACCGCCACCATTGCGGTTGTTGATGATGATCAAGCATTGCGTGAATCGCTGGTTTGGCTGCTTGAGTCCGTCGGATTAACCGCTCAAGCGTTTCATGACGGCGAACAATTCTTAGCAAGTCAGCACGATAAACTGGGCGCACTGCTGCTTGATGTTCGCATGCCAGGCATGAGTGGACTGCAAGTGCAGCAGCAGCTGGTTGACCAAGGCGCTACCCTGCCGGTCATTATGATGACAGGGCATGGCGATGTCCCCATGGCAGTGGCTGCACTAAAGAACGGCGCATTTGATTTTATTGAAAAGCCGTTTAACCACCAGCAGCTGATTGACAGCGTGCAACAGGCGTTGGGCAGCGCTCACCAACAGCAGCGCGCTCAGCAGCAGTTGGCAATGCTGCGAACACGTTACCAATCGCTACGCCCGAAAGAGCAGCGCATTGTGATTCATGTAGCAGAAGGAATGACCAGTCGTGAAATTGCCGAGCACATGGAGATTAGCGGTAAAACCGTCGAGGTCTATCGGTTAAGAGCCATGAAGGCCATGCACGCTGCAAATTTGGCAGAGCTGGTGCGGCAAGCGGTGGCGCTGGAGCTCGTTTCCTCGCTCAGCGCCCCCCATGTTGATAGCGAACGGCCTAGCTAAGTGGCACAACCTGGCCATTGGCTTTTTCCAGCACATTACGCACCTGCTCGTAATCAATGCCGTGCTCATCACCCTCGTGAGCCTCAATTAGGCTAACCACCTCTAACAGCGTTTCCATTCCAAAACTCTGTTCATCCGTGGGCGTAAAAGCTTGAACATAGGCATTTTCGTTACTCCCCCAGCCCACCTTAACGGGGCTGTCGATAATGTTTACCTGCGTGCCGACTGGAATACGCCAAAATACCGATTCAATATCTTCTGGGTGCATCCGAATACAGCCACGGCTAGCGCGCATGCCAACACCGTCAGGCTGATTAGTGCCATGAATTAAGTAGCCAGGGATATCCAGCAAAATAGCGTATTGCCCTAATGGATTATCTTCACCAGGAGGAACAACCGCGGGCGCAGGATCACCGCGTTCAGCAGCTTCTTGGCGAATAGATTCGGGTGGATACCATGCCGGATTCTCAAGACGCATGGTGGTCTTAGTAATGCCCAGCGGCGTATTGAACGCATCGCGACCAATACCAATAGGATACGTTTCGACCCGCGGAGCCTTGCCCTCTTCTACCTCTGGGTAATAGTAAAGCCTAAGCTCAGCAACATTAATCACAATGCCAGTACGCGGCTCGTCTGGCAGAATATATTGGCCGGGTATTGTCACCTCAGTACCTTCGCCTGGTATCCAAATACTGGTATCCGGGTTGGCCATGCGAATCTCTTCGTAACCCACATTATGCTCGCGAGCGATGTCGAGCAGGGTATCCTCTTTTTTCGCCGTAACGGTATACACCTCGCCCACCATATTCCCTTCATCAGGGAGCAAAAAGTGGCCTTTGGGTAATTCACTTTCACTGGCAACGGCACTGGATGCAAACAACCAAGCTCCCAAAGCGACACTGCTAGCCCACAATTTTTTAACCTGTCGAAGCGTTTGATACCGTGCGGCAACTGTCATGGGGTCTCCTTTATTATATAGCCCCAAGGCGCTACCTGCTGTTAAGCAAGCCACTGTGGGGGCAATTTGCGTACGAATATGAACAAGCGGTCTGAATGGGTCAATTCGACAGACTGTCGCAGCAATCTCAACGACCAACGTGGGTGAGACGTTTCATTGAGAGTGATTTTAACGTTTATTAATAAATCTAACACGCCCTGGTTTAACGCTGATGTCCATTTAATTTGATCTTAACTATGCGTGCTTCATTAGCATTGCTAGACAGTGCATAGCATCTATCTTTCATAAACGCCTTTTCATAAATGCCTAAAGCGGCTATTGCGTACCCAGAAAAAATCATAAAAAAGCGCTGCATACATGCAGCGCTTTTCGGCGTTATCTGGCGTTCGAATCACCCCTTTAAGGTTGCGTCCATAGTTATGTCAGCATTTAATACTTTGGAAACAGGGCAGTTCGCTTTAGCTGTTTCAGCAGCTTCTTGAAAAGCAGCGTCATCGGCACCGCTTACGCTGGCAACAACGTCCAAATGAATGCTGGAAATATCGAAACCATCTGCGCTTTGTGAAAGCGTTACGCGCGCATTGGTATCAATAGCATCAGCGGTAAAGCCTTTCTCTCCAAGAATCATCGAAAGCGCCATTGAGAAACAGCTTGCATGGGCAGCGCCAATTAACTCTTCCGGGGTGGTGCCGGGTGCTCCTTCAAAGCGCTGTTTGAACGAATAGCCAGCATCCAATGCTCCACTTTCCGTCGCCACATTGCCCTGGCCATCTTTGAGTCCACCTTCCCAACGTGCGCTTGCTTTACTATCCATTCCGTTCTCCTTTCCTCTGATAGTTAGCGTCATCTCGTTTTAGGACGCAGTCACTGCGCCCGCCAACTCAATCAGCGTAGCTGATTCTGGCGCCGCTGCCGAATTTACTCGATCAACATGTCTATACTACTGCTTAGCTGTTATACGCTATTCGCTTTCCAACGCTTTATCGTTAAGCTGAGCAGCACTATGGCACTCACCACACCTATGGTCGCCGCAATGAATCTAAGGACACATCATGTCATCGGCTGATGCGCTGCGTTTGGTTTTGCTCTCCTCCCTATGGGGACTATCGTTTATTTTTATGCGTGTCGCCGCGCCAGAATTTGGTGCTATTCCGCTAGTGTTAGTCAGGATGGGAGTTGGTGCTTTGCTCTTGGTGCCGCTGCTCCTGAGCCTGCGCTACCTGCGGCTGATCTGGCAGCACAAAGGACCGTTACTCCTGCTGGGTGTGATGAATCATGTGCTGCCTTTCTCATTGTTGGCGTTAGCGACAACACGCTTAGAGGCAGGGTTTACTTCGCTGATAAACGCCACCACACCGATTTTCACGGCCCTACTAGGCGCCGCCTTTTTTGCCACTCCCATCCAACGTCAGCAGTACATTGGTCTCGCACTAGCGCTACTGGGTGTGTATGTGCTGTCTGCTGACCGGCTAGACTTCACTCTAGGCGGCGACGGCTGGTTTATTGTTGCGGTACTCGGTGCCACGTTTTGCTACGGACTTGCTGGTAACTACTCGAAAACACGCTTGAGTCATCTACCCAGCCGCGTGTTGGCGGCTGGTAGTAGCGCGATGTCAGCCCTGGTGTTACTGGTACCTGGTTTGCTGCTCTGGCCTAGCGAGCCTGTCAGCGTGCTCGCCTGGGGTAACGCCCTGGCGCTGGCGATGCTAAGCACCACATTAGCCTTCCTACTTTATTTCGGCCTATTAGCTAGCGCAGGGGCCACAGCGACCTCAACCGTCACCTTTTTGGTCCCTGTCAGCGCACTGCTATGGGGCTACTTGCTACTTAATGAGACGCTGAGTCTTCAAGTGGTGGCTGGCATGGTCATTACCCTAGCAGGCACCGCCATTGCTACCGGACTATTAAGGCTTAGGTCGCGCGGCGCGTTGGCACCACCTCATCCCCCACACGAATAGTGCTACCTTGCCCGGCAGTTAGCGTGGCGTTTTGGCCAAAATGCGCGCCTTTAAGATGAGGCTGAGTGTTTAAGGAAAGCAGCGTTTTTAGTGGTTCTGCCTGTTGCGGCACAGTGCCGGTTTGCTGGTCCACTGTGGTAATTTTGCAGCGCTGGCAGGGTTTGCGAAGCGTCAGCTCATAGCCACTCTGGCCCGCGAGTGTGGCCCACTGGTCTTCCGCCCAGGCATCATCACAATCGACCACAATATTCGGCCGAAAACGGTTCATCGGCACAGAGGATTGCCCATTGGCAACAAGCGCTTGATTCAAGGCATCCAGAGAGCCGGTGGTGGTTATCAAGAAAGGGTAGCCATCAGAAAAGTAGGTATGGGCCTCGCCTCCCGCCAGAAAATCTTCTTCAACAGAACGCGTAAACTCGGTAGCAAAGCGCACTAAGCTAATGCCTTGTGCTTGCTCGCCCAATGCCGCCACAAGCCAGTGCGATACATCCTCGCTTTCTGGCACTGCTTTGCAGTGGTCGTTCCACACTTTTACCAGGCGCAAATTACCTTGGGGGTCTTCAAGGGGAATCGCGATCGGGTCTACCTTCGGGTGAGATAGTACCAATGCCTGATCGGTTAACTCGACCGCGATGGTGGCAAGCTGTGGTAGCTGGCGCTGAGTAACAAAACGCTGCTGGGCATCCACCAGCATCCAGCGTCGATCCCAGGCTAACCCATGGTCATGGAGTTCACTTTGAGTAACGTTAATTCCCTTTAAGGATTTAACCGGGTAGACAATGAGTTGGGTAATATTCACGGCGGTCTCATGCTCTCTATAGCGATTTTTTAATGACCAATCTTTAATTAACAGCCTATCGAGTTTGCTGGCTCGCCGCTAGCCACCCTGAAGCTAAAGTGTTTTACCCGTCTCAATTCGATACCCCAAATCCATGATTTGGTGTTCAGGTACTTCGCCACGAATGCGCGACAATAGCGCTTTCGCAGCGGCTTCCCCAATGGCTTGCCGAGGTGTAATAACGCTAGCAAGGCGCGGGCTCATCGCCTGGCCGACATCGTGGCCATGAAACCCAGCAATCGCCATCTGTTCGGGGACATTAATGCCATGGCGCAAACACTCAAAGTAAGCCCCCACCGCAACATCGTCGTTGGTGCAGAAAACACCATCGGCACTAGGGTGATCTCGTTGAATTTCCTGCATGAGCGCCGCCCCGACGCTGTAGGAAGAGCGCTGACTGCTCTGCAGCGTTATCGGCGTTAACCCTTGCTCTTCCATAGCTTGGCGATAGCCTTGCTCACGCTGGCGTGTCCGCTCATCCAGACGCACAGCCAGATAAATCACCTGACGCCTGCCACGGCGAATCATCTCACTGACCATATCGTAAGCGGCCTGCACGTTATCGTAGCCCACCGCCTGCTGCAGTGGCGGGCGACGGGTATCCATAATCTCCACAATAGGAATACCGGCTGTCTCCAACATCCGCAGACTACGCGGAGTGTGATCGCGGTCAGACAAGATGACCCCATCCACATTATAAGAGAGCAGCGAGGCCAAACTACGCTCTTCAAGCTCAGGGCTGTAACCGTAGTGAGACAGCATTAAGTGATAACCGGCAGGCTCGGTGTACGCTTCGATACCGACAATGACATCAGCAAATACCTGGTTGGTCAGCGATGGTACCAGCACGCCGATAGAGTGGCTGGTTGCCCGAGAAAGCAGGTCTGGTGCCCGATTGGGAATATAGCCAATCTGTTCAGCAACGCTAAAAATACGTTCGCGAAGCCCTTCCGATACCGTTTCAGGGTCTCGCAAGCAGCGACTGACGGTCATTTTTGTCGCATCAACGCGATCAGCAATATCTTGTAATGTCGGGCGTTTTTTCTTCAATGGCGTCACTGACTGTTCTGTTAAGTGCGTAAGTCTGTTAAGTACGTAAGCCTACTAAATACAGGTCTGTAAAATGCGCAGGGGCCATACCATAGCGAATAGTACGGCCCCTCGCCTATCCCATCCTTTAGCCTAATGAACGCGTAGCGTAGGCGCTAGCGCCGCCGTAAAGTGCTCGACAATCTCGCTAGGCGATAGCGCAATGGAGACGGTCATCGCTTCATCACTGCTTGGCGGCTCTAAATCGGCGAGCTGGCTTGCCAGCATATTATCACCTTTAAAGAAGTGCCCTGCCCTGGTTGCTAACCGTTCACGCAGAAGCGCATGGCTTCCTTCTAGATATAAAACATGCAGCGCAGGGTCACCTTCGCGCAGGCGATCCCGATAGCGTTTTTTAAGGCCGGAACAGGCGATGACCACGGACGCATTGCGCGCTTTATGAGCCGCGAACAAGTCAGCAAGCGTTGCCAGCCAGTCACGACGATCGTTGTCATTGAGTGGCGTGCCGCTGGCCATTTTCGCCACATTGGCCG
The DNA here is from genome assembly GCF_002216165.1 of Halomonas sp. N3-2A. Lineage (NCBI taxonomy): Bacteria > Pseudomonadati > Pseudomonadota > Gammaproteobacteria > Oceanospirillales > Halomonadaceae > Halomonas > Halomonas sp. N3-2A. The sequence continues at coordinate 2,009,283 of NZ_CP022286.1, forward strand.
GTGAATGATGGTCGTCACCGTCAATAAACGTTGCGCCCAGCGCTGCTGCTAATTGCTGTCCGATATGCGACTTCCCTGATCCAGAAACGCCCATGACAAGAATACGATGTGATGGCTTATTCACTCGATGCTCCTATCAATTGCCGCGCACGGCGGTGAGGTCAGGCAGCCAAGTAACGATGCCAGGGAACGCAATCAGCACCACCAGAACAACGATCAAGGCGGCGTAGTAAGGCAGCATGGCTTTTACCAGGGACTCCATAGACACCTTGCCGACACCACACCCAACGTACAGACAGGTACCAACCGGCGGGGTTAACAACCCAATGCCTAAAATAAAGGCCATTAGAACGCCAAAGTAAGCGGCATCAACACCCACCGATGTCACGATCGGTGCAAGCATTGGCGCCATAATCACCATGGCTGGCGTTAGGTCCATTACAAACCCCACCAATAGCAGTAGCCCCGCCACGATCAGCAGCAGCAAAAACGGCTCCTGGGTAATCGCCTGTACTTGGCGCACTAAGGTTTGTGGAACCATGTTAATGGTTAGAAACCACGCAATAACGGTGGCAAAAGCCAACAACATCATCACCATGCCAGTGAGCCTTGCGGTGCGAATTAACATACCGCCCAACTCGCTGAGCTTAAATTCACGGTATACCAGCAAAGAAATGAACAGCGAGTAAAGCAAAGCAGCCACAGCGGCTTCAGTGGCAGTAAACACGCCGCCAATAATGCCGCCAATAACGATCACAGGGAGCACCAGCGCTAACCAGGCATCCTTAAACGCTTTCCACAACCGATCCCAGCGGAATTGGCGAACGCCGCCACCCTGCTTGCTCGCCAGAATAAAGGTGGTCACCATGAGCGCGGCGCCAATTAACAGGCCAGGCACAATCCCCGCGATAAACAGACGACTGATCGACGTCTCGGTAACAATGCCATATAAAATAAGCGGTATAGACGGTGGAATAATAATGCCGATCACCGACGACACGGTGTTAATCGCCGTGGCATTTGCGGCGGTGTAACCTTGCTGTTTCATCGATGGGATCATCATTGCGCCAGTCGCTGCGGTATCCGCAACCGCCGAGCCGCTGATCCCACCAAAAAACATCGAACCGGTAATCGCTACCTGACCAAGTCCGCCGCGCATAAAGCCAACTAAGGCGCCAGCAAGCTCCATCAAGCGTCGTGCAATACCACCATTACTCATCACTTCGCCGACGAGAATAAAGAAGGGGATCGCCAGCAGCGGGAAGCTATTTACGCCACGAATTGACTGCTCAATCATAATCGATAGCGGGATATCAGACAGCACCGCCATGACTAAGGCTGCTACCCCTAGGCCAAACGCAATCGGCAAACCAATCACAATAGACGCCAATAATATGGCTAGAAAAATCCACAGCATGATTAACGCTCCCCTGGTAAGTCAGCCGATTGGCGATGTGGTTGACGGATAACCCCCACGCTGACCCACATACGCCAGAGCGATACCGCCGCGATAAAAATAACGCACAACACCAACGACAGGCTGACCAAGCTTAGCGGTACGCCCATGATCGCGGAGCGTCCACTTGAGCGCGTGAGCACTTGATAACCGCCCCAAATCATCACTAGCATCAGCCCACTAATAATCAGGTGTTGTAAGCAATAGAGCATGTGCGCGACACGTAACGGCAAACGCCTCACCAGCGCATCAACAGCAATATGTTCATAGCGTGCAAACGCCGCCGCTGCGCCGATAAAGACCAGCCAAATAAATAGCATGCGCGCCAACTCATCGACCCAGGGCAGTGAGTGGTTGAACACAGAGCGGCCAACGACATTGCTGGAAACCGCGACAATCAGCGCCACCAAAATAGCGCCAATCAAATACTCCATAGCGAGTGTTAACCAGCGGAACAGCGCAGGACCGCGACGCGTCTCAGTATCAATCTCAAGCAGCTTGCGATTAGGGTCGTTCAAATAAACCGACGGATCTTCCAACGTTGGTGCTGTAGAGGTCACCACGTTTGGGGGAGTAGAGGAGGTAGTCATAAGAACTCCGAGGGGCACTGACAAGTCGGGCAGGCGTGTGGGCCTGCCCGATGGTGCGCTATACGTAGCAGATTAGTGGCTGCTGTCTTCGACGATTTGCTGAATTTCAGCGATCAGATCTTCACCGATACGCGGCGCCCACTCTTCATAAACAGGCTGCACGGCGTCTTGGAAAGCGGCTAACTGGTCATCATCTAAGCGGGTAATTTGCATACCGCGTGCTTCTAACTGTTCACGCGACCAGTCGTCATATTCGGCAGAAAGTTGGATTTCGTACTCAGCCGACTGTCGGGCGGCTTCCTGCACCAGTGCTTGGTACTCAGGTGCCATGCGGTTCCAGGTACGCTCGGAAAGCATCATGATAAATGGCGTATAAACGTGGCGTGTTTCGGTGCCGTAATCCTGCACTTCATTGAAGTTAGAGGTAAGGATGGTGCTCCACGGGTTTTCCTGGCCGTCCACAACGCCTTGCTCAAGCGCCGAAAATAGCTCGCCGAAGGCCATTGGTGTTGGGTTGGCACCTAACGCTTCCCAAATGGCTAGGTGAACCGGGTTTTGCATAGTGCGTACGCTCAGGCCGCGAACATCCAGGCCCGCCACATCTTCTGGTGATTCGACAGGGCGTGCACTGTTAGACAGCTGACGATAGCCGTTTTCAGAGAACGTCAGCGCTTTTAAGCCTGTACCCTCAAACGCATCCAACATTCCCTGAGCCACGTCACTCTGCATAACAGCCACTGCGGCTTCTCGGCTCGGTAGTAGGAACGGCAAATCAAATGCTGAAAGTGCCTCCACGTACCCAGTCGTTGCCGAGCTTGAAGGATAGGTCATATCCAAGGTGCCGGTTTGCAGCATTTCCATCATTTGGACATCGTCGCCCAACTGACTGTTGGGAAAAACATTGACCGTAATACGACCATCGGTACGTTGCTCAAGAATTTCACCGAAGTACTGGCTAGAGAGAAACTGCGGCGATGTTTCGGACAGGCCAATGCCCATACGCAAGGTGTGACTGCCGTGGTCAGCCACTACGTCGCCTTCAATCGCGGGCGGATCAGAAAGTTCAGGGCCTTGAGCATGTGCCATGCCAAAAGTCAGAGTGGTCGCGCCGACCAGAGTAAGCGTGCTGCGCCAGATCGTTGTCATGACGTTATCTCCAGAATAGTCGTTGTTGTTGGTTGGCTATTTACCGAAAGGCTATCGAATCGTATCGGCCATCAGGTTTGCAGTTTATGTTCCAACAAATTGTTACCGGTAACATCCGATACGTGAAGGCTAGCTATCGCAACACGCGGTGTCAAAACAAAACGACCAACTTACGACCAACGTCTAGGGATAGCTACTCACTTCCCCGCGCGCTACATTACGCGTTATGCACCCTGTCCTGGAGTCGACATGCCAGCGCTAGACCCTTGTAGCGAATTAGAGCTAGATCACCAGCTCTGCTTTGCGCTGTATTCAACATCGTTGATGATGACCAAAGTTTATAAACCTCTGCTCAAAGAGCTGGGGCTCACTTACCCGCAATACCTCGCCATGCTGGTACTGTGGCAAGAAGATGGCCTAACAGTAGGTACCCTAAGCAAACGCTTACTTACAGATCCTGGCTCGTTAACGCCGCTACTAAAGCGACTTGAAAGTGATCAGCTACTTATCCGGCAGCGTAGCCTGCAAGATGAACGTGTCGTCGAGTTATTCCTGACCGATAAAGGCCGCTCGCTTCGTGAACAGGCGCGCCATATTCCCAGCTGTGTGGTCAACGCCAGCGAAAAGTCGGTTGAAGCACTCAACCAACTGAAAGAGGATTTAGTCCAACTGCGCGAAAACTTACTTAAGGTCAAGTAACCAGCTGAACGTTGTGGCCGGGTAGGTAATTTCTTCACCCATTCACTTGCGCGCAAAATAAAGCTGCACTAAATTAAACCCCCAAACACACGTTTGGCTCATAACAGCCATGCCCATAACAACTATGTCCATAACAACCAAGTTTAGGAAATAATCTATGTCTATTGAAACTGTTGCTTACCGCGCACATGCTCACGCCACTGGCGGCCGCGAGGGCTATGCTAAGTCCTCTGACGGCGCGCTGGATGTTCAGCTCAGCACACCCAAAGAGCTAGGTGGCGCCGGCGGTGAAGGCACCAACCCCGAACAGCTGTTTGCTGCAGGCTACTCTGCTTGCTTTTTAGGTGCTCTTAAGCACGTCGCCAGCCAGGAAAAAGTTAAACTGTCCGACGATACCCAGATCAATGGCAGTGTCGGTATTGGCGCTATTCCTACCGGTTTCGGCATTGAAGTTGAGCTAAAAATTAGCTTGCCTGGTTTGGAAAAAGACGTTGCCCAAGCACTGGTCGATAAAGCCCATATTGTGTGCCCCTACTCCAACGCTACCCGCGGAAATATCGATGTCACTCTGACGCTGGTTTAATTACCTAGCGCCCAAGCCACCGCTTTGCTTGCGTGCAGGGCGGTGGTGTCATAAAGCGCTATCTGGGTGTGTTTCTGCTCAACCAACAGCGCTATCTCGGTACAACCTAGAATGATCGCCTCGGCGCCCTGCTGGTGTAGCGACGTCATAATATCCAGATAACGCTCACGCGATGAGGCGTGGATATGACCATGGCATAGCTCGTCGAAAATGACCTGGTGCACCTCGACACGCTCTTGCTCATTCGGAATGACGACATCAATCCCAAAGCGCTCTTTTAAGCGCGCCTTGTAAAAGTCCTGCTCCATCGTAAAACGGGTGCCTATCAACCCAACCCGAGTCACGCCATCACTCTGACATTTTTCCCCGGTAGCATCGGCGATGTGCAAAAAGGGAATCTGAATAGCGGCTTCAATCGCAGGCGCGACGTTGTGCATGGTATTGGTGGCCAACAGCAAACACTCTGCCCCAGCCTCTTCAATACGTTTGGCTGCACTGGCGAGTAACTGGCCAGCAGTTTGCCAATCGCCCTGCTGCTGCAAGGTTTCTATTTCAGCAAAATCAACACTTACCATCACAATCTGCGCTGAGTGAAAACCGCCAAGAGCCTGATTAATCCCTTGGTTTAGCGCCTGATAATAGCTTTGTGTCGACTCCCAGCTCATACCGCCTAATACGCCAATAGTCCGCATCACATTTCTCCATGGTAAATAACTATTTATTATCAGACTAACAACCCACTATCCTTGTACCCACATTTTAAGGCCCCATAACGCCTTAGTAGCCGCAACATTTCGGGTGAGTCGCCGCACCGCCCTTTTTTATTGTAGGAATAGCGAGGACATCATGAGCGACAACACGACCTATACGCCACCGCGGGTTTGGAAATGGGAACCTGGTAACGGTGGAAAATTCGCTAACATCAATCGCCCCGTTGCTGGTGCGACCCACGAGAAAGTATTACCCGTGGGTAAGCATCCGCTACAGCTTTACTCTCTGGCAACCCCAAACGGCGTGAAAGTCACCGTAATGCTTGAAGAGCTGCTGGAACAGGGTATTAAACAAGCGGAATACGATGCTCACCTGATACAAATTGGCGAAGGTGATCAGTTTGGCAGCGGCTTTGTTGAGGTAAACCCCAACTCTAAGATTCCAGCGCTAATGGATCACAGCACCACTCCGCCCCAGCGGGTCTTTGAGTCAGGTGCGATTCTGCTTTATTTAGCTGAGAAATTTGCTGCGTTCTTACCCAACGACCCAGCGAAGCGGACCGAGTGCCTATCCTGGTTATTTTGGCAAATGGGCAGCGCGCCCATGCTGGGTGGCGGCTTTGGTCACTTTTATGCTTACGCACCAGAAAAATACCAGTACCCGATTGATCGCTATACCATGGAAGTGAAACGTCAGTTGGATGTATTGGATCGTCACTTAGCAGATAACCGCTTTATGGCGGGTGATGAGTACACCATCGCAGATATGGCGATTCACCCATGGTACGGCGCACTGGTAAAAAACCGCGTGTATGAAGCCGCTGAGTTTTTAGACGCCCATACCTATCAGAATGTCTTACGCTGGACCGATGAGATTGACGCACGTCCTGCCGTTCAACGTGGCCGAATGGTTAACCGCACCTGGGGAGAGCCTGGCGAACAGCTCCACGAGCGTCACGATGCCAGTGATTTTGATCACAAGACCGAAGATAAACGTTAAACCCAGGACAACTGTGAACCGGTAAGGCGGCCGCATTGGCTAACGATCGCTAAGGATGGCGATTTACCGTATTCCACTACCGCTCTTTACTGCATTATCGATCCTGATTTAGTTAGCGATTTTTACTTCATTATTCATAGTGTGTCTGACAGAGGCAGCCCATGTTTGATCCAAAATACGCCCAGCTGATATTTTCTTTCTTAATGGCACTGTTTATGTCGTGCATTATGTCGCTGGTGATTACGCTCTACAATGTCGGCTTCATTGAAGGCATTGTCTTTGTTTGGCTGAAAGCATGGCTCTTTGCTTTTGCAGTTGCTCTACCGGTAATTAACCTCGTATCGCCTATTGTACGGCGATTGGTTAAGGTACTTATTAAGCATCCACACTAACCATCTATACAAACCATCCAGACTAGGCGCTACTGAGGCACCACAGGGGCACTTCCCTTCATCGACAAAGCGCTCAGAACAATAAAAGCCTTGTCAGCCCAGCTCTAGCGCTACTACCTGAGGCAAGAACTGGGCAGAAACCTGGCTTTCATCTCCCTAACGATTGAGCCGCTGAGTGGCAAAAGCCTTTGAAAGCAGCACTTCTTCTAGTTACTGGACGCGAGAGTTATTCAGTGCGTAATTCCAAACACGATAGAAATAAAAAATATATCCAAGCCCAAGCGTCAAAACTGAGATAATCATCCACAAAATGATATGACCAATATTGCTAAAAATATTGATATCACACACCATCTTACGTTCTACGCCTGTTGCTGTATCCACCACTGAAGTACGATTAATCACAAAGCGTGAAAACGAGTAGGGGAAGAAAAACAGTGCAATCCCGAAAGTAATAATCGTTAGCACGACCCAAATCAGCAAGTGGCCAACAATATCTAGAATAGAGAGATTCGCTTTAATATTCACGGTGCGTCCTTAAGTGTTAAGAAACAAAGTGCCGCAGATTACCACTGTCGACTACTCCCGTCAGCGCAGTTAATTGCATAAGTGTATTTCACAAGAGGAAACACCCCGTTTCGTCATACTGACGGGCGTATCGATAATACGTTGATTACTTCTGTTTATCGCGTCTGTTTATCACCACTCTAAAAACGTCTCGTTAACGTAATCGCACCGAATTTGTCCTGCTCATCTTGTCCATCAAACTCACGAGTACGCTGAACAGCAGCATAGGTTATTTGCCAGTCTTCCCAGGCCATGGCAAGTCCTGCGGAGGCTTCAGCTACCCATTCTTCACGGTCAACGGAGTGGCTATCTCTGAATGTATTACCATCCAGTGTTAGGTTCTGCGCCATGTAATAGCCTTCTACATTTGCAAACAGATACCACTGCCACCCACGATGGCCACTCATTAGATGGCGGCTACCCGGGTTGGGTGTCAGCGCAGGAATACCTTCGGCACCATCTCCCCAGCGTACGCTATAGCCAGCACTAGCATAGGTATATAAGTTGCCTAACGCTGCCCCCACACTGGGCCCGTGGGAGAACTGTTTACCGGCTAGCGGTATGTCACTCCACCATTGGCGACGAACGGTTAAATTCACCAGCGCCTCATCGCCCAGCTGATTTTGCCAGCCTCGAGGACGATCGCTATCGGTGACTAGGTGTACTTCGCGCTGAATACTGTCAGCAAGGGAAGATGGCCCCACGAGCCCAATATCGAGATGTAAATCGGTCGCTTGCGTCCATTGCCCCATCGGCACGTCTTCATAGAGCGACACTCCGCCGTAGACAAGACCTGCATAAGGGCGATCATCCTCGATCAACGTGCGGCGCTCGATATTGTTCGGCGTATAAATCTGGTGAATCAAACGATAAGACGCCCTATCCGCTTGGCCGATAAGGCTATCGGGCAACGCTGTCGCAAGGCGTTGCACCCAACTTGCTTCTTGCGGCGTAAAGGTCCAGTTAAGCTCAAAACCACTGGTAAAATGGCCGTCATCGCTGCTGGCAAGGCCATCATTTGCAAACTTTACCGACAGGGAGCTATCGCTAGCCGCGGCCAATGTGGGCATTAGGCTTAACGGTAAAATAACAAGTAGCACCTTCCTGCCTAGAGCAGAGGTATTATTCATGGCTCAATCCTTGAGTATCGGGGAAAGCAAGAGCGATCAATTATTAACAAACATGAATGATTGTATGTAATGGCGCGAATAGATAGCAAGCGAACTTTCTTGCTATCTACATCGCTAACTCACTGCCTATCACGACATCCTGTCGTGAAAAAAACGTCGCCACACCATGCATGGCCACTCGCTAGCTTTGAACTTTCTAACGATCCCGGAGAAGCCACTGAGGCGTTACTTCATGCTGGCCATTTTCATCGGTAATGAACAGCGATCCGTCGCTGATCATGACTGCCCAGTTAATGGACCGTGGCAGACCCTCTGCGATAGTAGCAAGTGCCTCTTGCGGTAGCCCTGCTACATGCACATTCTTGAGCGACGCCACCGCCGGTAGCACTTTATTTTTCCAAAGATCTACTCGCCCATAAGCTAATAGTGACACCCGCTCCGCACGGCGTGAACACCAAGTAAGACGCTCGGCATCCGGCAAACCGACTTCTATCCAGTGCAGCACGCGGCCATCCAAACTTTTTTCCCACAAGGCAGGTTCGTCCACATCGGAAAGGCCACGACCAAAAGCGAGCGCTTCGCTGTACCACAATAGGTAGGCGATTAAACGTGCGCACATCCGGTCTTCGGTTTCAGAAGGGTGCCGAGCCACGGTAAAACGCAGTGTCTCATAGACATTGCGATCAAGGTCGGTCAGGTTGACATCAACTTTGTAAGGGGTAGCACTCAACGCCATTGGAAATATCCATCTAAAATTTGCGTCAGTGTAGCGGATTTATCGAAACACAGGGCATATCCGAAGCGCTGTGAATAAGTAAAGCACAGGATGGGAAATTAAATCCGTCGATATAAAGCCACTCTTAACGCGCCGCCTGAGCTAAGGTATTGCCTCCTAATCCCATTAATACGCCGCCGCCAATGCGTTGAATCAATCTGGAGGAGCCATGGGACTTTTGTAGCCACTCCCGTAGCGGGCTAGCCAGCAGCACCACCATGACATCTGCAGAAGAGAACAACACATTGGTGGCGATACCCAGCCAAAGCAGTTGCCATGCCACCGGTATGGCGCTATCGGGTTGAACAAATTGAGGTAGAAATGCTACGAAGAAGAGCGCCGTCTTAGGGTTGAGCACTTCAACCAGAAAGCTGTCACGCAGTACGCGCTTAGTGGTTGCCAGTGGAACTTCATCGCCATGGGAGCGAATGCCCTGCTTCCAGAGGCGCAGCCCCATCCAGAGCAGGTAAAGCCCACCGATGACCTTCATCGCTATGTAAGCTGGCGGAATAGCCGCAAACAGTAGCGCTAAGCCTAGCGCGGCAGCAATCACGTGGACGTAGCAACCGATATGCACACCGATAACGGCTAACCATCCTGCCCGTCGGCCTCGCCCCAGCGTTTGCGCTGCGGTGTACAACATCGCAGGTCCGGGTAGGTAAGCAAAACCAAGCGCGGCGAGGATAAACGCGGCCCATTGCATCGTGGCAACTCCATAGAGAGCTAAGGTAGTAAGCCTGAGAATAAAACGGGGGTAGCGCAAGCGCTACCCCCTAAAGAAGTAAAATTGAATGAGTGAACGCTTAGAAGTTAGGTTTGCGCTTCTCAACGAAAGCGCCCATGCCCTCTTTCTGCTCTTCGCCGGCAAAACAGAGCGCAAACAGGCTGGTTTCCAGCGCCAAGGCGCTATCAAGATCTTGATCTAACCCATCGTGAACGGCTTGCTTCGCGCCGCGTACTGACAGCGGGCCGTTGCCTTTAAGTTGCTTGGTGAGCTCTTCTACATAGCTTTCCAGCTCAGCCTGGGGCATAACACGGTTGACTAGCCCAATGCGTAACGCTTCCTGAGCATCGATTTTGCGGCCAGTAGTTACTAGATCAATCGCCATGGCGGGGCCAACACGACGCGGCAAACGCTGAGTGCCGCCAAAGCCAGGAATCACTCCTAGCAACACTTCTGGCTGGCCGAAGACAGCGTTGTCGCTAGCTACCGCCCAGTCGCAGGCCAACGCCAATTCGCAGCCGCCGCCAAGGCAAAACCCGTTCACTAGCGCGACCACCGGCACGGGCAATGTTTCTAAGCGTTTCATGGTGCGTAACGCCTGGGTAGCGAAAGCACGCGCTTCTTCTGGCGATTTATCGCGCATTTCGGTGATATCAGCACCGGCAACAAACGACTTTTCACCAGCACCGGTAATGAGGACAGCGCGTAAATGTGGATTCGTTTCAAGTTCCACAAGATGAGCTTCTAAGGCACTCAGCACATCACTATTCAGCGCATTCAATGCCTTAGGGCGATTAATCGTTAGGCGTACCACACCGTCGTTATCAACTTTCTCAATCACTGCATCGCTCATACAGGCTCCTTAATTGTTATTACGCATTTAAAGTGAACACCTACCAACCCTAGCGAACGCTTGGTTGGTAGGCAATCACTTCTTTTGTCGCGCTTGACTGACCTGATGCGCTTACGTGTGCTCACTCGTATATATGAAAGCCGCGACCGCTCTTACGTCCCAGATATCCCGCATCCACCATGCGCTTTAGCAGCGGGCAGGGACGATATTTAGGATCGCCAAACCCTTCCTGCAACACGTTCATGATCGCCAAACAAACATCGAGACCAATTAAATCCGCAAGCGCCAACGGCCCCATTGGGTGGGCAGCGCCCAACTTCATTGCTTCATCGATGGCCTCTGGTGTTGCGGTTCCTTCTTGCACGATAAAGGCGGCTTCGTTAATCATCGGCACCAACAAGCGGTTAACCGCAAAGCCTGGCGAGTCACCAATCGGTACCGCTGTTTTACCTAGCGCTTTTGCCAACGCTTCTATGCGCTCAACAGTGGTATCAGAGGTCTGCTCAGCACGAATCACTTCCACTAACTTGAGCACCGGCACTGGGTTGAAAAAGTGCATGCCCACTACCCGCTCAGGCCGTTCGCACACGGCGGCCAACCGCGTTAGCGAGAGTGACGAGGTGTTCGAAGCGAGAATCGCATCGCTGCTTAGATGACTCAGATCACGAAACAGCTTTTCTTTCAGCGCGGGTTGCTCTGGTGCGGCTTCAATAATAATACCGCAGTCACTCAATGCTTCAAGATCAGTGGTCGTGGAAAGCCGCGCCAGCGCTTCCTGCTTAGCTGGCTCGCTGATTTTTTGTTTCGCGACCAGCTTGCCAAGGCCTTTATCAATATTGGCTTGGGCGCGGCTAAGCTGCTCATCGGCGACATCAAAGAGACGAACCGTAAAACCACTGGCAGCGACGACCTGAGCGATCCCCTGCCCCATGGTGCCTGCTCCCACTACACCGATTGGTTGTTCACTCATCGTTATTTATCCCCTGAATCAGTGCTGTTTCGCTTCTTCGCGCAAAACAAATTTTTGAATTTTGCCCGTTGACGTTTTTGGCAATTCGCTAAAAATGATTGTCTTCGGTACTTTGAAGCTCGCTAAATGCTCTCGGCAATGAGCAATAATGTCGGCTTCGGTAATTTCACCATAACCGATTTTTAATTTAACAAACGCGCATGGAGTCTCGCCCCACTTTTCATCGGGCTTGGCCACAACGGCGGCTTCCTCTACCGCTGGGTGGCTATAAATGGCATCTTCCACTTCAATAGTGGAGATATTCTCACCGCCAGAAATGATGATGTCTTTAGAGCGGTCTTTAATTTCGATGTAGCCATCCGCGTGCCAAACTGCGAGATCGCCAGTGTGATACCACCCTCCTTCTAAGGCTTCCTCAGTAGCTTCGGCATTCTTCAGGTAGCCCTTCATTACGTTGTTGCCGCGCATCAAAATTTCACCAATGGTCTCGCCATCTTTTGCGACGGGCTCAAGGGTCAACGGGTCAGCGACACAAAGCGCTTCAAGCATGTGGTAACGCACCCCTTGGCGCGCCTTGATTTTGGCACGGGCTTCCAGCGGCAACTCATTCCACGATTCACGCCAAGCGCACACCGTCACCGGACCATAAACCTCGGTTAACCCGTACACATGGGTCACTTCAATCCCAAGTTTCTCAACGCCCGCAATCACTGATGCAGGCGGCGCGGCACCGGCAGTGGTCACTTTAACGGGATGATCAAATTCACGCTTCTGATCAGCAGGCAGGTTGACAAGGCCGTTCAGTATAATCGGCGCACCGCTGAAGTGCGTGACCTTCTCATCCACAATCAGGTCGTTGATCCGCTTTGGATCAACTTTGCGCAGGCACACGCTAACACCGGCGTTGGCGGCAATTGTCCAGGGGAAACACCAGCCGTTACAGTGGAACATCGGCAGGGTCCAGAGGTAGACCGGATGATGCGGCATGGCCCACTCTAAGATATTGCTGACCGCGTTTAGGTAGGCGCCACGGTGATGGTAAACCACCCCTTTGGGCTTGCCCGTGGTGCCCGAGGTGTAGTTCAGTGAAATCGCTTGCCACTCATTTTCAGGCAGTTTGTAGACATAGTCAGCATCACCTTCAGCGAGCAATGCTTCGTACTCAACCTCACCGATGCCTTGAGTTTCGCCTAAAAACTCTAGATCGAAAACGTCAATAATCAGCGGTTTATCGTCTAATAAGGCAACGGCTTCGTTGATGACCTGTGCAAATTCAGGGTCAACAAGAACGGCTTTCGCTTCACCATGGGCCAGCATGTAGCTGATGGCTTCGGCATCCAGGCGAATATTCAAGGTATTGAGCACGCAGCCAGCTAGAGGCACCCCAAAATGGGCTTCAAACATCGCCGGAATGTTAGGCAACATCGCCGCTACCGTTTGGCCGGGCTGAAGGCCGCGTTTTTCAAGCGCCGACGCCAATTGGCGACAGCGGGTCCAGGTTTCTGCCCAGGTGCGGCGTGTTGTGCCATGCACAACCGCCGGGTAATCAGGATACACCGCCGCCGAACGCTCAATAAACGTCAACGGAGAGAGCGGTACATGATTAGCAACGGTGGGCGGCATGCCCTGCTCAAAAATGGATGCGTTCATAAATCACCTTTTATGTTGATCGTTTTGGTGTTGGTCATCTTTATCGTTAGCGCTGATCTTGCTCTTCCGCTTCTTGGGTAGCCGAAGGCTCACGCCCGAACATATTTGTTTTTTGCACTAACACGTACAGTACGACTCCAGCGGCTAACCCCCACCCTGCACCATATACCGCCAGCACTACGGCCATCGTGCCTGCAACGCCACGCTCAGCAGTGGTTTTAGTCTGTTCAATACCCACCATTAAGCAAATATAGCCAGTCAGCAGAAGAGTAAGCGAAAGTGCAATGGGCAGCACCGGCTGAAACATGCTGACCAATGGCAGGGTGAATAGCGCAATAAAGCCGGTAATCCAGAAAGTGCCACCGCCGCTATAAATCGATTCCATCGCATGGCGGCCATTTTTATAACGCTCAGCCATGGTGGCCGTAACGGCCGTCCAGATCGGGCCCGCCAAACCAGGATAGGGGGCAAAGAAAGCGTGCATGCCGTTACGAATAGCGGTGACGTGGTGGATACGATCCGTGCTGTAGTCGATTTTTTCATCGCTACGAATATGGTCAACACGAGACATCAACGTACGCCCGACGACGATATCGCCGAACGCGATGACGTAGGCGATCACCGCGGTGGGTATGGCCAGCATAAAGACATCAGCGCCAGGAAAGCCGACCGTAAAGGGTAGGTAGTTCCACATCTCGGTGAAGTTCGGCTGGGTAATCCCCCACTCAATAGTAGGGCGCGGGTACTCACCAATCGCCCAAGCCACCAGGATCGCAATAATCATGCCTGGCACCATGCCGTAGTTGGCAATTTTGCGCATGATCGCGTGTTCTTCTACCCAGCGCTTAAAGGCCACTGAAAAAAGCATAAATATGGCAATTAACATACCAGCGATCAGTGACACCGGGGTCTCAGCTAAGCGCCCGCCCTGCTGTATTTCACCAGTAATAGCCGCAATACCGGCACCAATAATAATGCCTGCCTGGAGGGAGTTAGGCACCAAGTGAACCAGCTTACGGCCCAGCCCAGTGACGCCTAAAATTAAGAAAATCAGAAAGACCAAGAATTGAAGTGCAAACAGCGCCTGAATAGCCTCTGGGCCTGGCTCAAAATCTCCTAGGAAGGCTAACACCACCGGCACCGCAGGCGTAATCCAACCAGGCACCATTGGCACGCCTAACAGCGCAGGGAGCATAAAGCCGACGCCGCACACCACCACATAAGCCAAGGCAACATCATAAGGTAAACCAAGGTACTGCTCTAAAAGTGGAATCATCGCCAGACTAACCACAAACATGATGAGTCCTTGAATCATCTCCGCCATTTCCCAGCGATAATGGACAAAGGGGAGCCGCACTTTAAACGGCCCTAAGGGCCAATATGGCTGCTCTTCGCCGTGCTGGCGGTGCTTAAGTTGCATGAAGTACTCCTTGGTTTGAGTCATTAATGTTGTTGTGAACCGGGAAAAAGAGTCAGCGCAACAATACGCACAGGCGCACTGGCGCGGTTAAGCACAACGATACGTTTTAAAACGACCGTTTCATTGCGTCTTAACGTAAGCCGCCGACCCAATGGGTCGGCGGAAATAAGTGGTTAAAGCACTTAAGCTTGTCGGTGGTTTATGGCGTTAATTCGAAATCACTCAGGCACTGCATACCCGCTTCGATAACCGCGCGTTGCGCGCGGCCAGCAGGCAGCCACTGGGTGATAACAAAGTTGGCGCTGGACAACTTGACGCGATAAAACGGCTCATCGCTGCCTTTTTGCAGCGCTCTGGTCGCGTGAAGTGCGGCGTTGCCCATTTGCCAAGCACATAGCACATGGCCAGCTAGGTTGAGCAACGGCGTTGCATAAGCCTGCACTGCATCTGGGCCAGTTTGCGGGTCACTGCCTTGCTCAAGCACAAGCTGCATGGCGGCACGCAGATCATCGGCACCGACCGCCAGCGCACTGCCCATACCTGCAAGGCTAGGCTCTGAGCGCATTGTCTCAGCGGTTTTTTGCACTTCATCAATTAACGCAGATAACGCGGCTCCACCATCACGCTGTAACTTACGCCCCGCCAAATCGAGGGCCTGAATGCCATTCGTGCCTTCATAAATAGGCGCGATTCGTGCATCCCTAAGTAGCTGGGCAGCACCCGTTTCTTCCACATAGCCCATACCGCCATGTACCTGAATACCCATTGAAGCGATATCCACGGCTTGGTCGGTCGAAAAGCTTTTGACGATAGGGATCAGCACATCGGCGCACGCCTGAGCAGCTTGGCGCTCGCTGTCGCTTTCACTGTGTCGGGCAAGGTCAAGCTGGCCAGCGCAGTAAAGCGCCAGAGCACGAAGGGCATCGGTGCGGGCGCGCATTGAGAGCAGCATCCGGCGAACATCTAAGTGGTCGCTGATCGAGCATTCGTTACCACCACGAGATTTAGGCGCTCTCCCCTGAGTGCGATCCAAGGCGTAAGCAAACGCATGCTGGCAGGCACGCTCAGCCACCCCGATACCTTGAATACCCACTTTGTGGCGCGCTTCGTTCATCATGGTGAACATGTGGTTAAGACCACGTCCCTCTTCACCCACCAGATACCCAATAGCGCCGTCGTTTTCGCCAAAGCTTAAGGTGCAGGTGGGCGAACCATGAATGCCCAGCTTATGCTCGATAGAGGCGCAGGTGACGTCGTTGCGCTCGCCCAACGAGCCGTCTGCGTTAACCAGGAACTTCGGCACTAGGAACAGCGAAATGCCCTTATTGCCTTCGGGCGCATCGGGTTTTCGCGCCAGCACAAGGTGAATGATATTTTCGGCGGCGTCGTGTTCGCCCCAGGTGATATAGATTTTTTGGCCGCTAATGCGGTAATGGTCGCCTTCAGGGATAGCTTTGGTACGTACTTTAGAAAGGTCGGAGCCTGCCTGAGGCTCCGTCAGGTTCATGGTACCTGTCCAGGTACCTTCAACGAGCTTGGGGAGATAGGTCGTTTTTAGCGTTTCACTACCATGATGCGCCAGCGCTTCGATCGCGCCTGCCGTCAACATAGGGCAAAGACCCAAGGCCATATTGGCACCGTGAAGCATTTCTTGAACAGCGCTGGCGACCACCTCAGGTAGGTTTTGTCCGCCTAACGCTTCAGAAACACCAATGCCGTTCCAGCCGCCTTCTACATACGCCTGATAGGCCGCTGCGAAACCCTCTGAGGTGGTGACACTGCCGTCGGTGTGGCGCTTAGCACCTTGTCGATCACCGACACTATTTAGCGGCCCCCACACATCGCCTGCAAGCTTTGCTGCCTCTTCCAGCACCGCCTCGACCAAGTCGGGCGTGGCTTCTTCGAAGCCAGGCAGTGCAAGCGAGCGGTGCGCGAGTAGCTCTTCGAGTACAAAACGTAAATCGCGTACCGGCGCGGCATAATAATTCATGGCGAAACCTCAGAGAAAATCGGTGATAAATAGCAATTAGTAAAAACACTATCACGAATAGTAGTTTCACTACTTTCATCACACCATTAGCCCAAGGTCTCACCTGCTGAATTAACGTCAGTCCGCTAGCTGCGTTTTTGGCTACGTTTTTAGCTACGTTTCACCCACTCCCAGCATGGGTTATCGACGTGCCTCAGTTTCCACATCATCGTAATAAACAATATGAGTTTGATCTTCTGAGGGTGGACCAACGATGGGTTCGACAGCATCCACGTCAGGTATAACATCAGAAAGGTCTTCCAGGTGCTCATGCTCGAGCGCGCCTTGCATCAGTTCCTCGGTAACCACTAGCTCGGCACCTGCTGCGGTCATCGGCGTTGTCGGTGTAAAGGGAGCCACAGGAACTGGCGCAGGCCGCACACTGCGTCGCCAGCTAAAAAATACAACAAAAAACAGGCTCAGCGAGCCAAACGCCCAGAACAACCCAGCATCGCCCATCGCGGTCATTACTGGAGAAATCATTAGCGGGCTGATAGTAGCCCCAATAGAGTTGATCAATAGCAGGCCCTGGCTCATGCGTACCAGCGCTCCCGCCGGAGCACGGTCAGCGGCATGGCTAACCGCCACCGGGTAAAGCGCAAAGACACCGCCACCGAGTAAAAACAGCAGCGCCGCCAGTAAAGGGGTCGACATCGGAAGCCATATCATGGCCGCGGAAATCACCACACAGAAAGTGCTGATGGCGATCAATACGAGTTGGCGGTCGTGACGGTCAGACCAGCGTCCAATCGGATACTGAAGCAGCATGGCGCCAAGAATCACGACGGCCATCATTTGCCCCACCTGATTGACGCTCATACCAATGCGCTGCAAATACAATGGCAGCAAGGTGTAGGCGGCAGCCACCACCATGCCAGACCCTAAACTCCCCATTACCCCTGTTGGCGTCATCGTAATCAAGCGGTGCGGCGGTAGCGGCTCAGCGTGTTCCATAATAGGCGACACCCGCGGAATCATGGCCATGGGCAACACCGATAACGATGCCAATAGGCCAATCACCATAAAGGGCGCTGTCACCCCCATGGCACTGGTGACGCCTAATAGCAACTGCCCAATCACGCCCGCGGCATATAGCGAGATCATATACATCGCTAGCAATCGACCACGTACTTTTTGCTCGCCTGATGTCAGCAACCAACTCTCAATCACTAAGTAAACGCCCACGGTGGCCCAGCCGCCAATTAAACGCAGCGCAAACCATGCCCAAGGGTCGAAAAACAGCCCTTGCAACAGCACCGTGACAGCGACCAACGAGGCGAAGCTACCGTATGCACGAATGTGCCCTATGCGCAGCAGCAGCCGGTCATTGAATAGCGCGCCAAGTGCTAAGCCAATAAAGTAAGCCGAGGAGACAATACCTATCACCGTTGCCGACTCACCCGCAGCGTCTAGCCGCACGGAGATCAGCGTGGCGAGAAAGCCATTGCCAATCCCAAGAATAAATAGCCCTAATAAGGGCGCTAACGCCATGGCTAGCAGTTGCCGCGACATATCGCTTCTTGCCTCACAGAATAAAAGCCCCCTTCAGGGCTAACACATGGCCGGAGAAAACTCCAACCGCAGAATCGGGCGGCGAATCTACACTCGTTCCGTGGGTTTCACCAGTTTTTTTCGCTACCCATTGCCAGTGTAATCCGCAATAGTGAGAAGCGCATTTGCAACTCACCAGAAAGCAGCCGATATTGAATGCGCTGGCTGCGTCATTAGCCCTCTTGCCCTACATCAACAAATGCTAGAACAAACATTGCCATACTGACGCCTTCCAGGCTGAGACACACGCACTGTATCGACTCATTTGACACGGAGAGGTCTCCTTTCTATTTGCCATGGCCAATCAGATGCCCAATACGTTCGCTCCCTTACCTGCGGTCATTCGCATGAAATATCGGTCCGCCCCTAAGCAACAAGACAAGGTGGCATATTTAGCGATCATGCTGCTAGTCCTGGGCCTGTCTGGCTGCACCTCGCTGGCCCCCCCTCACTCGGTGCCAGCAGCAACATTGCC
Organism: Halomonas sp. N3-2A; assembly: GCF_002216165.1. Classification (NCBI taxonomy): domain Bacteria; kingdom Pseudomonadati; phylum Pseudomonadota; class Gammaproteobacteria; order Oceanospirillales; family Halomonadaceae; genus Halomonas; species Halomonas sp. N3-2A. Next base: position 2,028,003 of record NZ_CP022286.1, read on the forward strand.
CGATGTTTACCCAGATGAGCGCATGCCAACAACGGCTGCTGGTGCTGATATTGCTTGGCGCAGCTACTTCACCGACACCAGGCTACAAGCGCTGATCGAACAGGCACTGACCACTAATTATGATTTGCGAAGTGCTTTATTGCGCGTTGAGCAAGCACGTGCAGCCTATGGTATTCAACATGCAGAGTTGCTACCCACACTTGGCGTGCAAGCTGCTGGTGAGCGTTCACGCACACCCTCTGACCTGAGCCCTAGCGGACGTACGCGGATTGGCAATCAGTTCCAGGCGGGCGTCGGCTTTAGCAGCTGGGAACTAGATTTCTGGGGGAGAATACGCAGCCTTAATGAGGCTGCCCTCGAGCAGTACCTAGCCACCGACGAGGCGCGGCGTGCCACCGAAATCAGCCTAATCGCTCAGGTTGCCGACAGCTATTTTCGTCTTCAGGAACTAGATTTGCGCTTGGACCTAGCCCGCCGCACCATCGACAGTCGGCAAGAGTCACTGCGGATATTTACTCGGCGCGTCGAAGTAGGCGCAACGTCACCACTGGAACTCACCCAAGTTGAAATGTTGCTGCAGCAGGCCAAGGCACTAGGTGCTCAGTTGGAGCAAGCCCATGCTCAGCAAGCCAACGCCTTGGCGCTATTAGTTGGTTCACCTATCGAAAAGGTAACAAGTGACGGGGATAAAATAGCGGATGATGTTCTGCCCCCTCTCGCGCCGGGGCTGCCATCGGAGCTAATGACCCGCCGCCCCGACATTCGCGCTGCCGAGCACCTACTGCGTTCTGCTAACGCTAATATTGGCGCTGCGCGCGCGGCTTTCTTCCCACGTATCGCGCTGACAGGTAGTTTGGGCACGGCGAGTGCTGACTTGAACGGCCTGCTAGGAACTGATAGCCAGGCATGGAATTTTTCCCCCACCCTGTCACTGCCCATTTTTGATAGCGGACGCCGAAAAGCCAACCTGACGCTGGCCGAGTTACGCCACGAACAAGCCATAGTCGAATATGAGCAAGTCATCCAGCAAGCCTTCCGTGATGTTGCCGATGCGCTGGCTGCTAACCACTGGCTGGCTGAACAAGTAGAAACTGCCAATGACATGTTAGCAGTACAGCGCGAGCGTGCTCGCTTAGCCATGCTGCGCTATGAAAACGGTGCGGTGCCCTACCTAGAAGTCCTGGATGCACAGCGCGACTTGCTTTCGGCCGAACAACAGCGGCTAGCAGTTCGCCGCCAACTACTGTCAGCCCGAGTGGCCTTATACACGGCTCTCGGCGGAGGATCAGCTACTGTGACAAGCACTTCCGCTCTCACTCCACCCCATGCTGAATGACATTAGGGCCTAGCAATATGCACTCTTCGCTTAAGAAACTGATCCTTGCCGCCGGGGTAATCCTTATTGCTGCTGGAGGCTACTATTACTGGACTGAATTGCGCGACGAAGGCCTGGGGGAAGGCTTCGCTAGCGGTAATGGGCGTATCGAGGCCACTGAAATCGATATCGCTACCAAGCTTCCTGGACGCGTTGACGCAGTCCTGGTCGATGAAGGTGAGTTTGTCACCGTTGGTCAACCCCTGGCGCGCATGCAGATCCAGGTACTGGAGGCGCAACGCGATGAGGCAAGAGCCCAGTATCAACAAGCACTCAATGCCGTACTCAGTGCGGAAGCACAGGTTGCTCTGCGGCAAAGCGACCATCTTGCCGCTCAGGCCGTAGTGACTCAGCGTGAAAGTGAACTTGATGCGGCTCAACGCCGCTTGGCTCGCTCGGAAACCTTATCGCGTGAAGGAGCCGCTTCGGCACAAGAACTTGATGATGATCGCGCTCGGGTCAATAGTGCACGAGCAGCCGTTGCCGCCGCTAACGCCCAGGTGGATGCTGCACAGTCGGCCATAGCGGCGGCCCGCGCCCAGGTGACCGGCGCCCGCTCTGCGGTTACTGCCGCTGAAGCCACCATTACGCGTATCGAAGCAGACATCACCGACAGCCAGTTGGTTGCGCCTCGTGCAGGGCGTGTGCAATTTCGTATTGCCCAGCCTGGCGAGGTACTTCCAGGTGGAGGGCGAGTGCTGAACCTGGTCGATCTTAGCGACGTACACATGACGTTCTTCTTACCTGCCGAACAAGCAGGTCGTGTGGCGCTGGGCAGCGAGGCACGTATCATCTTGGATGCGGCACCTGACCTAGTCATACCGGCACGCATCTCGTTTGTCGCCAGCACGGCACAATTTACGCCTAAGACGGTAGAGACCGCTTCAGAACGACAAAAATTAATGTTCCGAGTGAAAGCACAGATTGATCGAGACCTTCTACAACGTCATCTTGAGCAAGTTAAAACCGGTGTCCCTGGGGAAGCCTGGGTTAAGCTTGACCCCGACGCAGAGTGGCCTGCTGAGTTGGCTGTTCGGGTACCACAATGATAGCAACACCGCCCTCATCATCTACGCCAGCGGTAGTAACACTATCAGCCATCCAACTGCACTATGGTAAGCAGGTTGCCCTGGCGGGCATCGATCTGGAAATCCCTGCGGGCAGCATGGTTGGGCTGATAGGGCCTGATGGCGTTGGAAAGTCCAGCCTGTTAGCGCTTATTGCGGGGGCACGCGCGATCCAACAAGGACAAGTAGAAGTGCTCGGCGGCGATATGGCCAACAAGCGTCATCGCGACACTATCTGCCCGCGCATTGCCTACATGCCCCAAGGGTTAGGCAAGAACCTCTACCCGACGCTTTCAGTAGAGGAAAACCTACAGTTCTTTGCCCGCCTCTTCGGCCATGAGCATGCCGAACGACGCCGCCGAATCGACGATTTAACCCGTAGTACGGGGCTGCACAGATTCCTCGACCGCCCAGCAGGCAAACTTTCCGGCGGCATGAAGCAGAAGCTGGGGTTATGCTGCGCGCTGATTCATGACCCCGATTTATTGATCCTCGACGAACCAACCACCGGCGTCGACCCGCTGGCCCGCGCCCAGTTCTGGGAATTGATCGCACGTATACGTCGCCAACGCCCGCAGATGAGTGTCATGGTTGCGACCGCTTACATGGATGAAGCCCAACGCTTCGACTGGCTAGTGGCCATGGACGACGGCAAAATTCTGGCTACCGGAACGCCAGCGGCATTGCTAGAGCGTACTGCCAGCAACTCCCTGGAAGCTGCCTTTATCGCCCTGCTACCGGAAGAGAAAAAACGCGACTATGCACCCGTGCATATTCCGCCGTTGGCACAAGATGACGATGAAGTCGCCATTGAGGCTAAGGGCCTCACTATGCGCTTTGGCGATTTTGTCGCCGTCGACCACGTCAGCTTTCGGATCCGGCGTGGCGAGATTTTCGGCTTTCTTGGCTCCAATGGTTGTGGCAAATCAACCACCATGAAGATGCTTACTGGTCTGTTGCCCGCCAGTGAAGGCCAAGCGTGGCTGTTCGGCAAACAGGTGGATACCCGCGATATCGACACCCGCCGTCGTGTGGGCTACATGTCCCAGGCATTCTCACTGTATGGCGAACTAACCGTTGAGCAGAATCTTATCTTGCACGCCCGGCTTTTCCAGGTCCCTGAAGCGGAGATAGCCACCCGCGTGGATGAGATGGTGAAACGCTTCGACCTACAAGAGGTACGCGGCAGCCTGCCGGAAAGTTTGCCACTCGGCATCCGTCAGCGTCTTTCGCTGGCGGTGGCCATGGTCCACAAGCCAGAACTACTGATCCTGGATGAGCCGACTTCTGGGGTTGATCCTGTTGCCCGCGACAACTTCTGGCGGCTGATGATTGAACTAGCGCGCCGTGACCGGGTGACCATATTCATTTCTACCCATTTCATGAATGAAGCCGAGCGCTGTGATCGCATGTCGATGATGCATGCCGGTCAAGTGCTTGATAGCGATACGCCTGCGGCACTGGTGAAAAAACGTGGAGCAGCGACTCTGGAAGAGGCATTCATCGGCTATTTAACCGAAGCAGGCGCCGACGAACAGAGCCAAGAAGCGCCTGAGGCAACGCCCAAAGCATCGCCCAGCACGGCGCCTAACAATGTAAAACACAGCGCTTTTAGTCTCCAGCGTCTACTTAGCTACACTTGGCGAGAATCGCTGGAGCTTCGCCGCGACCCGGTCCGCGGCACCCTCGCCCTGCTTGGCTCGCTAATTCTGATGTTGGTCATTGGCTATGGCATCAGCCTGGACGTGGAGGATCTCAGCTATGCCATCCTTGATCGCGACCAGACGACCCTGAGCAATAGCTATGCGATGAATCTTGCCGGCTCCCGCTACTTTATCGAGCAACCGCCATTGATTGATTACGCAGATATGGACAAGCGCATGCGCAGTGGCAAGCTCACCCTGGCCATTGAAATCCCTCCTGGCTTTGGCCGTGATGTGAAGCGAGGAAGCCCGGTTGAAATCGGCGCCTGGATTGATGGTGCCATGCCCCAGCGTGCTGAAACCGCACGCGGCTACGTGCAGGGCATTCATCGACAGTGGCTGCTCGAGCAAGCAGCGCAAGCCGCGACTAATGTCACTGCCCCCGCTGCCAATGTCGAAACCCGCTTTCGCTACAATCCGGATGTTCAGAGCCTGCCAGCCATGGTGCCAGCAGTCATCCCTCTTCTGTTAATGATGCTACCGGCGATGCTGACCGCGCTGGCCGTCGTGCGGGAAAAAGAGCTAGGGTCGATCATCAACCTCTACGTCACACCCGTCACCCGTAGCGAATTCCTAGTCGGCAAGCAGTTGCCTTATATCGCTCTCGCTATCATCAATTTTCTGCTAATGGCATTGCTCGCGGTCACGCTATTTGATGTGCCCATCAAAGGCAGCTTCCTGACGCTGCTGTTAGCAGTAGTGATCTACAGCATTATCGCAACAGGCATGGGACTGCTCGCTTCTACGTTGACGCGTAGCCAAATCGCAGCGATGTTCTTCGCCATCATCGGCACGTTGATTCCCGCCGTGCAATTCTCAGGAATGATCGACCCGGTCAGCTCACTAGAAGGCGCGGGGCGTTTCATTGGCACCATCTACCCCACATCTCACATGTTAACCATCACGCGCGGTGTATTCAGCAAAGCACTGGGGCTTAGCGACCTTTATGCCTTATTCATACCACTGTTGATCGCGGTACCAACGATCATGGGACTGTCTATTTTCCTGCTAAAAAATCAGGAGCGCTGAGATGCATAGTGTCCTGACTATCTACCGACTGGGCGTCAAGGAACTATGGAGCCTGATCCGCGACCCGATTATGCTAATTCTGATCGCCTACGTGTGCAGTATCTCGGTCTACACCAAGGCGACCGCGTTGCCCGAAAGTCTCCACATGGCTCCCATCGCCATCGTTGATGAAGATAACTCGCCGCTGTCATCTCGTATCATCACGGCGTTCTATCCCCCCCAATTCGCTACCCCAGACAAGATCTCACTTCATGAGATTGACCCTGGGCTAGATGCAGGCCAGTACACTTTCGTCCTCAATATACCACCCGACTTTCAGCGCAACGTATTGGCTGGTCACGCCCCTCAGATTCAACTCAATATCGATGCCACACGCATGAGCCAAGCATTTACTGGCAATGGCTATATCCAACAGATCGTCATGGACGAGATCAACGCGTTTACTCAACGTTACCGCAGCTCTAGCGCTCCACCCGTCGACCTAGTGCTGCGAGCGCGCTTCAATCCTGGGCTCGAAAAAGCCTGGTTTGGATCGCTGATGTCTATCATCGATAACATTACCATGCTCTCTATCATTCTCACGGGCGCGGCATTGATACGCGAACGAGAGCACGGCACCATTGAACATCTACTGGCAATGCCAGTCACCCCGACGGAAATTATGCTGGCCAAGATATGGTCAATGGGCCTGGTGGTTCTGGTCTCCGCACTGCTTTCGCTCTATTTAGTTGTTAGCTGGGCCTTACAGGTGCCGATAGCAGGCTCAGTGGCACTGTTCGCTGTGGGGGCAGCGCTCCACCTCTTCGCGACCACCTCTATGGGCATCTTTCTCGCCACCCTTGCACGCAACATGCCACAATTTGGCATGCTAATGGTGCTGGTACTGCTGCCCCTGCAGCTGCTATCCGGGGGTACGACACCACGCGAAAGCATGCCGGAAATTGTCCAGCACATCATGCTGCTCGCCCCAACCACTCACTTCGTTGAACTGGGTCAGGCAATCCTTTATCGAGGTGCGGGGATAAACGTAGTATGGCCGCAGTTTCTGCTGCTGCTGTTGATCGGTAGCGTTCTATTCGCTTTTTCTTTATCGCGTTTTCGCAAGGCCATCGGCCAGATGGCATGAGTCATGAACTATGGCACCGAATCATCAAGATAATGGTCTGCGGCGGAGCAACACCACATCCGCTGCGGGAAATTCCACCACCATGCCCCAACGTTCGGCTATCCAACAAAACGTCGCTTCACTAAAAAAACTCACATGCGTCGGGTCGTTTATATAGTGCCAGCGGGCAAATGCTGCTGGGGTACTGACACGCTTTGTCATGACCCCAAGATAGCCCCCAGGGACTATTTTCTCGACCAGTCGACTAAGCTCTTCGCCGGGCCTCGCAAGGTGCTCTAACACCTCGGTGGCAGTAATAAAGTCATACTGGCGGTTGAGTACTTCAACGTCTGGGGCGTAAAAAATATCGTAAACCGCCATCGTGAACCCCGCCTCTTCAAACATCACCGACAGCGTAGGCCCCGGGCCACAGCCAAAGTCTAGCCCATGGGCATCTTGTGGCAGCTTAGCCACTAGCGGGGCAAATAAGCGCCCCAAGAAATGCCGATATCCCGTATCATGCGGCGAATTCTGGTGCTGGTCGTACTCTGCCTTTTCTTGATGCGCATCTAAATGCTGCTCGGCAGGCACAAACACCAAGGCGCACGTGGCACACTGGTAGTAATCGCGGCGACGGTCTTGGTGATAAAGGGCTGGTTTAGGCGTATTGCATAGCGGACAGCGTCGCATCATCGTATTCTCATGTTTTACGTTTGTTTTAAGGAAAGTGGCATGCTCTCAGGTTTTGACCATCTTGTTGTTACGGTGACTGATATGGGTCGCGCCGTGGATTTTTACTCCCGTGTACTAGGGTTAGACGTGCGCTACCGAGATGCGCAGCGGGTGGATCTTATGCTAGGCGACACGGCACTGCGCCTGCATCAAACCGACACTGATATTGCGCCTGTTTCTGCCACCCCAACCCCAGGCAGCCTGGACTTATGCCTGCGCTGCCAACTGCCGCTGGATGAGTTCAAACAGCACTTGGATGCGCTTGCTATTGACGTAGAGCTTGGCCCGGTTGCTCGCCAAGGCGCTAATGGTCCCATTGAGTCGATTTACTTACGCGACCCAGACGGTAATTTGCTGGAAATTTGCCGACCTGCTACCCGCTAATGATAAGCCGCGCCAGCCGCGCTATCATAGTGAGCTTTAACGGCGTCCTCGGGGATGCCTCATGGCGAATAGCAAAAAGGATCGGTTATGCACGACGATGCCAACAAAGCACCTTTAGAAGGTGAAGTAATTAACGAAAGTACGTCTTCAGAACAGCCGGATACCACCATGGCGATGGTGATTTACGCGCTTTATTTGGCAAGCTTTTTGGTAGGGTTTACCTCACTGGTCGGCATCGTTATCGCCTATGTCTATCGTGGTAAAGGCCCTGAATGGCTAGATGAGCACTACCGTTACCAGATCCGTACGTTTTGGATTGGGCTGCTCTACGGCAGCATCGCCACGTTGCTAACGTTTATTCTGATTGGCATCCCCATGCTATTGGCACTGGCCGTATGGTTTATTGTTCGCTGTGTGAAAGGCTTTAAGGGTCTGCAGGAGAAGCGTGCGCCAACCAACGTTGACAGCTGGTTCCTGTAACTTATGACACAGCAGTCACCTTCTAACAAATCACGTTTCCAAGCACGTGCCATCACATCACTTTGGAAACTACTGGCGCGCTGGCCACTTGGCGCGCTATGGCGTATCGCCGTGCGGTTAGGTCCGCTGGTCTATCGCTTTAGCAAACGAGAGCGTCAGGTGACGGAAATCAATCTGGCAGTGGTTAACCCAGAAGCCACTGCCAGCCAGCGCAAAGCCCTTGCCATACAAAGCCTGCGCCACTCGGCAGCGACTATGCTGGAACTTGGCCATGCGTGGATGGCTGCGCCCGAAAAAGTAGAAGCCAGCATTTTGTCGGTTCATGGCCGAGATAAGCTTGACAGCGCACGTGCCGAAGGCCGCGGCGTCATTGTACTTGCTCCACACTTTGGTAACTGGGAGGTGCTTAATTTTTGGCTCTCCAGCCACTTCCCTTTTACCGCTATGTACGAGCCACCCAAAATTGCCGACCTTGAGCCCATTATTCGCCATGGCCGCGAGCGCATGGGAGCCAGCTTGGTACCCACCAACGCCAGAGGCGTTGCTGCCCTTCTCAAAGCGCTTAAGCGTAGCGAAGCTATTGGCATCTTGCCGGATCAAGAACCTAACTGGGGCAGCGGTGTATTCGCCCCTTTTTATGGGCGCGATGCCTATACGGCAACGTTGCTACCGAAACTGGTCGCCCGCACTCAGGCAAGAGTCGTCACTGGCGTTGCCTTACGGGTGCCTGGCAAGGGATTTGAAATTCATTTCCTTGACGCCGATGAGCAGGTTTACAGCGCCGATGATGTGGTTTCAGCCACCGGTGTTAACGCTAGCGTAGAAGCGTCAATTGCACTTGATCCAACGCAGTATCAATGGGAATACAAACGCTATCGCAAGGTCATAGAGCAACAGCAAGGGCTGGCAAACGCCAAAGAATTTCGGATTTACTAACGGGTAACGAGGTAATTTATGACCCAGCGTTATAGTCCCACTGAGGAAACGCGCCCACCCCAGATCATTTACGCGCTCTACTTAGCGGGTCTAGTAACAGCCAATATTACACTGTTGATTGGCGTTATAGTCGCTTACGTATATCGCAAAGAGGCAGCACCGTGGTTGCAAGCTCACTACCGTTATTTGATCCGGACTTTTTGGATAGGCTGCCTCTACTTTTTCGTCACCTTTACCCTTAGCTTGATGTTAGTAGGCACCTTGCTATGGCCGCTATTAGCCGTGTGGCTTGGTGTGCGCTGTATTATTGGCTGGCTCGCAGTGCGCAAGGGAGAGCCGCCAGCTCGTCCTGGCAGTTGGCTCTGGTAACACAACTAAGCAAGCCCCTATACCACCACCGCTAAGGATGACGGGCTGGATCATGGTGTCGCCCCTGTCGTTGACCCAGAAGAGGTTAATGCTGGTGTGCCAAAGTCTTGCTGTAACCAATGACGCAGTTGGCTCATTTTCGCGGCCTCTTCAGGGCTTTTCAGTGATGGCAGCATGCCATCAATAAAACCACGTGCCTTAAAAGGTGCTAAGAGTCGGGGGTCTCCGCTAATCACATGCACAGGCACCGCTGCACTGGCGTTGTCGCCGGTAATTAGCGGTGCCGCTTGATGGTCCCCAAGTACAATCAATAGTGTGTTGTCATCAACCACTCGCTCAGCCCAGCGCCCTGTGACCTTCACAGCGTAGTCTATTGACCACGCGTAATGGTCACGGATGCGTTCAATATCCTGCCAAAGCACTTCTGGCGGATCACCGGCCTCCTCCCAAGGGGCGAAAACACGCCCATCGCCGATCATCGACCAGTCTTCGAAAACGGGCAAAATGGGCGTCCATGGTGCGTGGCTGGAGATAAGTGCGAGTTGCGCGAATACCGGCGCCTCACCCAACAAATGTCGCTGGGTGTAATCCAGCGTGAACTGATCGGGCATCGTGACCCAGTTCAGCGCTGGCCCCGCATAGGGTATATCTTTCGCTACTGCAATCTGATCAAATCCGTAGGCCAGCCCTTCTGGCCAAACCAACGTAATGGCTGGCATGACACTGAGCGTCCGCTGCCCCGTGCTACTAAAATCATTAATCAGCGTTGAATGATCGCTTTCCAGCATCAGCCGATACCATAGCTGATTATCAATCCAGCGACCGCTTAGTGCCGTGGCATGAGCAAGCCAAGACTGACCTCCCCGAATAGGCGCTTCTAGCAACCCCGAAACAACGTGTAGATCGCGCTGACCCAAACGTTGCTGTATGTCATCTAGCGTAGGCAGTACGACACTGCTGTAGCGAGCATCATTAATGGCCGACACACCGTAAGATTCAATAAACGTTAATAAGACATTGCGCCCTAACAAACCAGGTAATGGTTTAGGAGCTAATGGTGACGCCTGTAGCTGTTCGCTAAACGCCACTCTCGCCCGATGAGTCGCCACCACCTGCTCCCACTGGAAACGCGTGGTGTTAACAGCAGGCAACGCTGATTTAGCGACTAATCGCTTGCCGTTAGCCTCGGAAACCGCAAAACCTGCCGCGGTGATCATCACGAGGATGGCTAGAGCACCTGAAGCACGCCTCACCGATAGAGGCTTAGCAGGCAACAGCAATCGCAGCAGCATCCATAAACTACCTAGCAGGGTCGCACTGCCCAACAACATCAGGAAAGTTGCTGCCAGTTGACCTACATTACCTACTAGCAAATGGTAGATAGAGCGCACCAAGGGCACGTCTAGATAGAGGTTTAGTGATCGCCCAAACGCGGTGTGTGTCGCGGCATCGCCTAGGTTGGCCATCGTTACCAACGCCAGCCAACCTACCAACAAAATAGCTAACCAGCGACGTAAGCTACCAGGGCGAATAAGCAGCATCGCAGGGGCTATAAGCCATGCCTCCCACGCAATTAGATGAGAGCCAATCTCACCGAAACGCCACCAAAGCGGCAATACCAGTAGAAAGTTGAGCGTTATACACGTGAGTAGAAGACGAATCATCAGCGCTTCAACAGCATAGTAATCACCTAAATATTACACGCTTAATGGAATTTAAAGCTTGCACATGACCATAAAAATCATGTACCAACAATACAAATGGTATAACTTTTGTTGAAATATTTCATATACTGATTTTATGGTTACCATGCTGGCATGCAATCGAAAGGAACTCGCCCATGAGTGTTCGTACTGCAGCAAAATGGATGTTGTCATTTAACTGTCTGATCGCCTTTTCTGCGGTTGCTAACGATGATGGTGTTTTTGACCACGTTATTGAGCGTGCCCAAACCCTGGCCGATGCGCCTTATCAACCCCCAAACGAGACGCTTCCCAGCGCTTTGACGTCGTTAGATTACGACCTGTATCGACAAATCCGTTTCAATCCCAAGCGAGCCTACTGGCGCGATGAAAGCCCTTTCAGTATGCAGCTATTTCATAGCGGATTTATATTTCAAACACCCGTCACTATTAATGTGATCGACGATGGTGACGTTGAACCACTCTCCTTCTCGGCCGATGACTTTCAGTACGATGGTGATGCCAACCGCTTGTTAGAGCATGATTTGACAGGAAGCGGTCATGCCGGCTTTAGGCTGCACTATCCTATCAATAGTGATGATTATGCCGATGAATTTGCTGTTTTCCTTGGCGCAAGCTACTTCCGTCTAGTAGGACGCGACCAGGCCTACGGCCTTTCTACCCGTGGCCTTGCCATTGATACCGCATTAGCCAGTGGTGAAGAGTTTCCCGAATTTCGCGAATTCTGGCTCTATAAGCCTGATGAAGATTCTGACAGCGTTACGCTACTCGCACTCATGGATAGCCCATCGCTAAGCGGAGCCTACCGCATTACGTTAACGCCGGGCGAGAGCACTGAGGCAGATGTAGAAGCAACGCTGTTTGCACGTTCTGATATAGCAAAGCTAGGGGTTGCGCCGCTCACCAGCATGTTCACCTTTGGGGAAGCCAGCACCGAGCGAGCTGATGACTTTCGTCCTCAGGTACATGATTCCGATGGTTTGCTAATCCACACGGGGGCCGACGAGTGGATCTGGCGGCCGTTGCAAAACCCCTCATCGGTTCGAGTATCAGCGTTTATCGACGATGCCCCTTCTGGGTTTGGTCTAATGCAGCGGGAGCGGGACTTTAGCCGCTACCTGGACCTTGAAGCCCGCTACCATCGCCGCCCTAGCCAATGGGTCGAACCCCTTGCTGACTGGGGACCAGGGCATGTAGAACTCGTCGAAATTCCCACGCCAGATGAGACTCACGACAATATAGTGGCTTATTGGGTGGCCGAGGAGGCGCTCACTGCTGGCGAGTCTCGCCACCTTCACTATCGAACGTTTACGCTCAATGAACAGCCCGAGGCTAATTCACTGGGCAAGGTGGTGCGTACCCGCCATGGAGGCGCAGCGGTTCCAGGCGAGGCCGACTCCCCGTCTGCTGATCAGCGCCAATTCATCGTCGATTTCCAGGGCGGCAAACTGGATGATCTGACATCAAGCGAGCCAATCGAGCTGGACATCAGCGTGCTAAATGGCGAGGTATTACTACCTCAAGTCAAAACACTGCCCAACAACGGACAACGAGCCACTTTCCGATTGCCCCCCAGCAGCGAGCCCAGTGATATCCGGCTACGGCTGATGGTCGAAGGAGAGCCGATTACTGAAACCTGGAATTACGTGTGGTATCCCGATGCCTGATCTCCACGCGTTGCGGCCTTCGATGCCCTGGCTTAACGGTCGCCGAGCCTTCCTTGCTTTTACAGTGTTAGCCACCAGCATCGGTGGCTGCGTTGCGATGGCGAAGGTCGTTGCCAACCTTGCCATTGGTTGGCAGCTCACCATGTTGATCCTATTTGCATTAACGTTCACTTGGATAGCGCTGGCTTTCTGGGGGGCACTATGTGGCTTTGTGCTTTGTGTGCTACGCCGAGATCCGCTCAGTTTACGTCGCCAAACTATTAAAAATCCTAATGCTAGCCTGTTAGTCAGCCGCACAGCGTTAGTAATGCCTATTTATGCAGAGCCTCCCATCCCGACCATTGCAGGGCTAGAAGCAACGTGTCGTTCACTTCTCCAGCAAGCAGAAACGTATGGGGCAGGAACACCCAGTGCTATCAACAAACACTTTGAAGTGTTTGTATTGAGCGACACCCAAGACATGACCATGGCAGACATCGAAGCGGCCCATGTAGCTGCCTTGCAACAGCGCCTTGCTGGGCAGATAGCCGTTCATTATCGGCGACGCCCTAATAATGACGGCCGAAAAGCTGGCAATATTGCCGAGTTTTGCCGCCGCTGGGGTCGCCGCTATGACTATTTAGTGGTGCTCGATGCCGACAGCCTAATGAGTGGCGCTACGCTACTGCATTTAGTCCATCGGATGCAGCGCCAACCCAGCGTAGGACTTATTCAAACGGTGCCGATTCCCGTTGGCCAACGCACGCTATTTGGTCGTTTTACCCAGCTAGCTTCAGCACTTTACAGCCCGATGCTGGCAGCGGGCCAAAGCTTCTGGCAGGGCGATGCGGCGAATTACTGGGGCCATAATGCGATTATTCGCACACGGGCCTTTATGGCCCATGCCGGGTTACCTATTCTTCCAGGAAAGCCTCCGCTGGGAGGAGAGCTATTAAGCCACGATTTCGTCGAAGCGGCTCTCCTGAAACGAGGTGGCTGGCAGGTGTTGCTGGATACCTCTGCGACCACCGCCGTATCTCGTCATAACCCTTACGCTAGCGCGTCACACAACAGCTTTGAAGCCATGCCGAGTAACATGCTCGACTTTGCCAAGCGTGACCGCCGCTGGCTACAGGGCAATCTGCAGCACTTACGCCTACTCACCGGCGCAGGGTTTCACCCGATTAGTCGACTCCACTTTTTATTCGGCGCGTTTGCCTACCTTTCTTCGCTTGTTTGGCTTGGGCTTCTGCTCTGCACCAGCCTGATGGTGGGGTATCAAGCCATTGAGACCACCTCAAACCCACCGTTGCCTGAAGCCCTCTCTCTGGGGCTGTTAAGTGTAACGCTGGGTATGCTGATTGCGCCCAAGCTGATGGGGCTATTGCTAACGTTCTGGCAATGTCCCCATGCGTATGGCGGGCGACTCAAGCTTGTCACCAGCACGCTATTGGAAATTCTGTTTGCTGCTCTGATTGCACCACTGATGATGGCGTGGCATAGCTTATTTATCATCAACGTGTTGATTGGCCGAGCTATCGACTGGCAAACCCAACACCGGGGGGAGCGCTCGCTAAGTTGGCGAGAGACATGGCACCACACCGGGTGGATGACGCTGTGTGGTATGGCCTGGGCAGGCACGATGATGCTTTTTTCACCCTCGGCGTTCGGCTGGTTAACCCCCGCATGGCTGGGGCTGATTGGAGCTGCTCCACTGGTGAAATACTCCAGCAGTGCCACCTGGGGAGGCCTCGTTAGCCGCAAGTTCAGCTTACTGCAAACACCTAGTTCAGCACAACAACCACCGCTTTTGGAGGAGTTTGTCGCGTTAGAAAGCCGCAGCCATCAATCCAGTGCCACCTTAGCTCGCTCGTCGCTAACACTTTCTCTAGCGCTTCCCCAAGCACAGCCAGGCGATATGCCCTGCCAGTCATTTCGATGTCACGTTCAAACAGCAACCGAGCATGCGCCACCTGTTAAGGAGCCCTACTAATGCCTTCTGCTTTTTTTCATCGGCTGCGCAGTGCCAGCGGTATGGCGCGTTCACTGTTTATTTACTGGCGGCCTGGAAGGCAAAAGGGTCTGAAACAGTTATATCGTCCGTTTATTCAACCGGGCGATATCGCTTTTGATATTGGCGCTCACTTAGGCGACCGTAGTGCCGCCTTCCACGCGCTAGGTGCTAAGGTAGTAGCACTAGAGCCACAACCAGCACTGGCCAAATGGTTTAAACGGATACTTAATCAGCCTAACATCACGCTCTTACCACTGGCCGCTGGACCGCAGCCCGGCCATGCGGATATCGCTATCAGTGTTAGCAACCCGACCCTCTCTACCCTAGCGACCGAATGGCGACATCAGGTGGGCGAACGGAACCCCGGCTTTCAGCACGTACAGTGGGAACAGCAGCTAAGAGTGGAAGTCACTACACTGGATCAACTGATCACCACTTACGGTGAACCAAGCTTTATAAAAATTGATGTTGAAGGGTTTGAAGCAGAAGTATTGATGGGGCTTAACCACCCAGTGGCAGCGCTTTCGGTAGAGTTTGTTGCGGGCGTGTTAGAGGTCAGCCATGCCTGCGTTGAACAGCTGTCCCGCCTTGGCGACTACCGCTTCAATGCAATTGCCGGTGAGCAGCGCCACTTTCGCTGGGCAACCTGGCAGCCCCCTGAAACCATTACCCAGTGGCTTAACGATGGCGTTGACGGTTTGGCCTCTGGGGATCTCTACGCCTGCCGCGCCGATCATCCGCTGTTAAACGCATCCGCATAACTCTTCAAAAAACGATTTTAATACACGGCTTTTAAAACACTGCTTTTAAAACATAGCTTTCAAAACAAGAGAACCTGCATGATTTACCACTGGCAAACCCTCACCGCTCCCCAACTCGCCTCGATTGCCGAAAGTGATCCAGTCGCAGTGATCACCTTGGGGGCCATTGAGCAGCATGGTACCCACCTGCCGCTGGGAACCGACCTGATCATTGGTGAAGGGTTACAAGCCGCCATGTTAGACATGATTGACCCAGCACTCGACGTACTGTGTCTGCCAGCAATTGCCGTCGGTGCGAGCGACGAACACGCCAGCTTTGCTGGAACGCTTAGCCTACCCGCCCCACTCGCCATTGCAACGCTAGAGGCTTACGGCGCAAGCATTGCGCGTACGGGGATAAAAAAGCTGGTGCTGATTAATAGCCACGGTGGCAATAAAGCCGTGATGGACCTTGCCGCACTGACCCTACGCAAGCAGTTTGAAATGCGCGTGGTGAAAGCCACCTATACACGCCTTCCGCCACTGGAAGGTGCTATCAATGCCGATGAGCTGCGCTACGGGTTGCATGGCGGGCTGCTGGAAACCGCCATCATGCTGCATTTAGCACCGAAGCTAGTGCAGCTCGATAACTACCAACCTACTCCACCGGCAATGCCTAAAGGTGACGCCTTGGTCAGCCCAGAGGGTAGTGCAGCGTTTGCCTGGCTTGCCGAGGACCTGAGTAGGTTCGGCGTTGCCGGTGATGCAACGGGTGCTCATCAAGCATTGGGTGAACGGTTAGTCAGGCACTACGCCACTCAGTTGGCGCAGGTGGTGGCCGAAACCGCCCACCTGCCACCGCTTATCACTGGTAAAACGCCAGATTAACGCCCACGACCCTCAAGCACTTCGTCTAAGAAATGCCCTGCTCGGTTGGCTTTGGCGCTTAGGTAGCGGTGATTGTGATCCGTCACACTGCCGTAGAGCGCCTGACGTGAGACGACCTCAATCCCCCCTTCACGCAGCGCTGCCATTTTTAGCGGGTTGTTGGTCAACAGCTGAACTTTATCGATCGCTAGCGCATTGAGCATATCCACCGCGACGGCGTACTGTCGCTCGTCGTCGCCAAACCCTAGTACTTGATCGGCATCGACGGTGTCTAAACCGCCATCTTGCAAGGTGTAGGCACGCAGTTTATTGGCTAAGCCAATTCCCCGCCCCTCTTGTGCTAAATAAAGCAGCACGCCGCCACCCATCGCTTGAATATCAGCCACCGCGTTACGCAACTGTTCGCCACAGTCACAGCGCAGGCTGCCGAACAGATCGCCAGTGAGGCAAGCCGAGTGCATCCTCAAAGGAACCGCCCCATGATTGGCTTTCAAATCACCAATCACTACGGCCACATGCTCACGCAAACCATCAGGTTCACGGAACAGCACAAAGCGGCTCTCAGGCGCGTCTTCAAGAGGAATACGCGCTTCACTGACACGCTTTAGCATCCCCGGCGCACCGGCTAAACACGCCTCTGCATCGCGAGCATTAACTTCTAACAGCTCGCCTTTGGATAACTGCTGAGCAATATGCTCGGCGGATGTCGCACTGACCTCTGCGCAGAGCGCCGCCGGTATCAATAGCGCACGACGCATAAGTGCCACAGCGCCTCTCTCTCCCACGCCAGCAGGCTTCAGGCCGCTTAACAGCGAATGAGCCTTCGACGCGGTATGAGACACAGCAAGGTGATGCAAATCACGCTCACTGATTTGCTCGGTGAGCGGTAAGCAGGCCGCATCCGCCTTGAGCGACATGCCCATTGCCTGCAAGCGATGACGCGTTAATACCAGTGCTGGCCGAGAGCCGGAGAGTTTCGCCAGTGAATCGACCGACACACTGCCTTCAAGAGCCTGTACCAACAGACGTTGCTCTCCGGTATTAATTACCACGGGCAATCCACGGCGAATATCGAAAATAGCGCGTTCAATGTGATACATGTAGGCCTCCAAGTTGCCGGTTGGGGCGGACAACGTTTGCTTGCGTCGGGCAACATGGCCCCGCATGATGAGTTGCTGTTTTTTGAGTGGAGATACCATGCCTAGTAGCAACGACGTAACGATCGATATCGACCAAGCGTGGGCATGGTTGCTGGACACTCAACAGGGCATCAAAAGTGACGCCACTATGACGCTTGATACCCATGGCGGTTGGCACTCTTCCTGCGCAGTCACAAGCGCCGCGCAGGAGCTGTTGACGTGTTTGCTGCCACTGGTGCGTCATTCGAGCTGGGTGGTTGCCCAACTGGGGCAAAGCCTGGATGGGCGCATCGCCACGGAAAGTGGTCACTCCCACTACATCAATGGCGTTGAAAGTTTGGTGCATCTGCACCGGCTGCGAGCGCTGGCCGATGCCGTGGTGATCGGCGCGGGTACGGCGAGTGCTGATAATCCTCAACTCACCGTGCGCCATGTGGCGGGCAAACACCCCACCCGAGTGGTGATTGACCCACGAGGACGTGTGCCCGTTGATTTGGCACTGTTCACCTCGTCTACCGCACCCACGCTGCATCTCACCGGGCCAGAAGCAACGGTGGCGCCAACGGCCGCCGAACACTGCGTGCTGCCGCTGGATACCAACGGTCAATTCCACCCTAACGACGTTATTGCCCTGCTGGCGGAGCGTGGTCTTACGCGGGTACTGGTAGAAGGCGGCGGCGTCACTGTTTCGCAATTCATTGAAGCGAACGCGGTCGACCGCTTGCATTTGCTGGTTGCGCCGCTGCTGATCGGTTCCGGCCGACCCGGGCTGCAGATGACGCCCATCGATACCCTTGAGAATGCGTTGCGCCCGACGATGCGCTCTTTCCGGTGCGGGGACGACACGCTGTTCGACGTAGTGCTGAGCGGACGCACTGCCTGACTGAGAACCAGACGGCGTAGCATGTGTACGTGAAGCCAGCGCTGCCCAAATACCTGGCAGGCTAGCCATCAGTACTAACACACCATACGCCAGTGATATCGCCACACCTTGCGCCGAAGGCAAGCCAACAAACATCCAAATGCCTGCGGCGGCGCCTTCCCGCAACCCCCATCCAGCAATCGAAAGGGGTACCAGCATGGCAAGCAGCAACACTGGAGCCAACGCCAAAATATCTAAGGTCGCCAGCTCTATGCCGATTGCCCGAGCCGCGCAGACCATCACCAGGCCATAGCTAAGCACGATAGCAAGAGAAGAGATCAGTTGCCGTGGCCATACGTCGCGCTGCAGTAGCCCGCGACGCATATCCTGCCCTAATGCAGCGCACCAAGCGGGTAGCGTTACCGCCGAGCGCCGCAGCCAGACCATCAGCGTCACACCGGCCACCATCACGATAACCGCTACGCCCGCCACTACCATCAAGCCACTGAAGCCCAGCGCTGTTAGCCAGAGTGGTGACGTGAACAAGGCGATTAGTGTGTAAAGTGCAATCGCCAGCTGCCCAGAGGCACGCTCAATCACCACCGCACGCCAAGCACTTCCCTTCGAAGAAGACTGACGGGCATGGCGATGAGCACGACCCGCATCACCCAACACACCGCCTGGTAGGAGTTGGTTAACCAACAACGCTAAGTAGTACTCCCGCAGTGCATAACGGTAGCGCAGCGGCACGTCGATTAAGCCTGCCGTCAACTGCCAGCGCCACGCGCTCAGCATCACTTGCAGCACACTGATCAACAGCGCCAGCGCCATCCAACCCGGCGCAAAACGCTGCACTTCGGCCATCACCGCATCTGGCTCTACCCACAGGGCAACAGCGGCCAGCAGCCCTAAGCTCACTAGCCCTTTTTGCACCCACGGGGTTCTCAGCCAGCGCCAGCGTCGCATGGGGTTAGCCCTCGTCCGCTGGCAGCGCCAGCAAGTCGCGGTGGCCTACCCAAATACCGATCTCGCCTTTGGCTACCTGACTTAGGCGCTCATTACGCCACTGGGCAATCCGTAACGCCGCCTCTGGAGCCTGTTCGTTAGCAGCGCTCGCCCATCCTTCAATCAACGCGCACATTAAGGGGTACTGCGCTGGCTTGCCCGCTGCCAAGCGCCATGGTGTTTCAGCCTCGTTAACACGATAACCGTGGCCAGCCATCGCGTTAGCTAGCGCGCTGTGGGCAGCACCGCCTAATGCACCGCCTAAGCCCTTATCGCGACGCTGGTGTGCGTTGAACAGCTCACTGATCCAGCGATCGTCAAGGTCGTTCAGAGGTTGCTGCTGGGCATTGGTAAAGTACCATTCGCCAGTAATGCTTAGAGTGACAAGAAGCGCTTGGCGATGTTTAGCGCACTGTGCAGCCAAGGCATCAATCCACTCTTGAGATACCAAGTCAATCAGCGCAGATGCCGTCACTACGTCACAGCGCGTAAGAGCTGGGTGATCAAGCTGTTTAAGGGTGACGCAGTGGGTTTCGACCTGCAGCGGTTCACTTTTACCGGTGTTCAATTGGCTGGTTCGCGAGTAGGCTTCATTAAGTAAGGCAGAATCATGGTCAATCAGCATCCAGCGCTGGGCATGCTGCAAGCGAGGTGCAAGAAACTGGCTATTGCTGCCGCGTCCACAGCCTAAATCCGCCAGTGTTATTGGCGACGAAGGTTCTGCTCTCTGCTGATTTTCTGATAACCAGCTCGCTAGTGCATCGACCAATGCTTGGCTGCGCGAATTGGCATCGACGCTTTCACGCAGCGATAGCCAATCCGCGGTAAATTGGCTTCCTGCCAACAATGTCGAAGGTTGCTGCAGCGCATTGGCAAACGCCTCCCCTGCAACCTGCCAGTCACCCAAGTGGGCACGTGCGGTGGCGGCGCCTGCGCGTAGTTCAGTACGTAGTGCCTCATCGTGGCAGAAAGCCGACAGCGCCCTCGACAGCGCCTCAACATCCCCCGGTGCTACGCTGATGCCAGCCCCTTTGGGTAAGGTATCTCTCAGCGCACCGCCGGTGGTGGTAATAACCGGCAAGCCATGGGCTAGCGCTTCAGTCACCACCATGCCGTAACCTTCATACCAAGAAGGCAACACCAGTGCATGGGCATTCTGATACGCGGCTTCCAGGGTCGCTGCATCACATTCGCCGTGAAGCGTTACCCGATCACCAAGTTGATGGTTGTCGATCAGTGTTTGAACGCGATCCGTAAATGCAGCATCACGCGCACCGCCAAAGCAGTCGCATCGCCAGTGCCCGCTCTCAACACCCGCCAAGGCTTGAACCAAAATATCCTGCCCCTTGCGCGGGGTCAGCGTTGCCACGCATAGCAGGCGGATAGGTTCGTTGGGTTGCGCCGCGGAGCTGAATGGAGCACGTTCAACGCCAGGTTCCACCACGCTGATAGGGGCACTAAATGGCAGCGCGTACTGTTCCGCCAGTGCTGTTACACGGCGTTCAGTAAAGCGACTGGTCACAATCACTCTATGCACATGCGCCAGCCCGAGCAGTTCGCAACGGTGAAAACGCTGCTGATCCAGCTCACTCAAGCCCTGCTCATCACCTAACGGATGATGCAGTAACGCAGTGATATCAAGGCGCTCAGCGTGGACAGCCACTACCTCTGGCAGCGCCCCCATGGCCAAACCGTCGATAATGACCCGCGCACGATCCTGCAACGCGGAAAGCGTGTCGGCGAGCGACTGAGCAGCCTCATCATCGGCATCTGGAAAACGCCCTGCCAACCCCACCACATTGATAGTCAGCCCACGCTCGCGCAGTGCAGCGACAATATGGGCGTCGTAAATATACCCACCGGTACGCTGGTCTGGATCGCCAGCCACTATCAAGGTCAATGGCTGACTCATAGCGCCCCTTCATAACTTGCCCACGCCACATGAGATTCATGCAGCTTGATCTCCATGTGCGTCAGCCCCTGAGCGGTGGTGCCCATTCTTCCTGCTTTAATGGCAGCCGCCAACTGGTCAAAAATCACCTTGGCCATAAATTCTGTGGTGGTGTTTTTACCGCTAAACTCGCTTACCTCATCAA
The DNA here is from genome assembly GCF_002216165.1 of Halomonas sp. N3-2A. Classification (NCBI taxonomy): domain Bacteria; kingdom Pseudomonadati; phylum Pseudomonadota; class Gammaproteobacteria; order Oceanospirillales; family Halomonadaceae; genus Halomonas; species Halomonas sp. N3-2A. The sequence continues at coordinate 2,049,276 of NZ_CP022286.1, forward strand.
GGTTGCGATAGTTGTAAGCCGCCAGCACCTCTTTAACCGTCTCACTAGCCAAACCGATATCAATCACTAGACCATCCTGGTCAAGTTCAGGGCGCTGGAATACTACGTCCACGACATAGGTGGCGCCGTGGGTGCGTTGGGCAGGGCCGAATATTTCCCCATTAAAACTGTGGGCAATCATGAAATGGTCACGAACGCATAAACGGTACATAGACACTCCTGTCGTGTTAAATAAGCCACATCGCCTAAGCGGGCAATGGGTAACGAATTCGATGACAAAGCGCTGTGCTATCAGGCCCAAACAGAGCAGGCGCCAGCGTTGGAAAATCGGCAAAATCGCTCTCACCGCTAATCAGCGCATCTAACCGCGGGTCGGTGAGTAAGCGTAAAGCGAGCGCTAAACGGCGACGGTAATTCCAGCGCGGCTGCAACTTGGTAGGCAGTTGCCCAACTTGGCTGGCGCGAAGCGTTAAACGCTGGGAGTGAAAAGCGCCCCCGAGTGGTAGCGACACATCGCCTTCGCCAAACCAGCTCATTTCAATCACCCGGCCTTCGTTGCCCAGCAAGCTCATGGCCAGCCTCAGGCCATCCGGCTGACCACTAGCATGGATCACGCAATCTTGGTCGCTGGGTGCCTGTTCTGGTGTACAGAAGGGAATCCCCAAATGCGTTGCCAGCGCTTCTCTCTCGGGGTTAATGTCGACCAGGCGTACTTCTACACCTGGAATTTGCGCACACAGATACGCCACCAGTACACCGACGACGCCAGCGCCCACCACACAAATGCGCTCGCCAAGCATGGGATTAGCATCCCACACACCGTTAATGGCAGTTTCCATATTGGCGGTTAACACGGCACGGGAAGCGGGTACGTCGTCGGGGAGCGCTAAAACAGCGTCTACCGGAACGACGTAGTAGTCCTGGTGCGGAAAAAGGCAAAAGACAGTTTTATTAAATAAATGATCTGGCCCCTGCTCCACATAACCAACGTTGCAGTAGCCGTATTTCACAGGAGTAGGAAACTCACCCGCTTGGAAGGGAGCGCGCATGCGCAAATATTCACTTTGCGGCACCCGTGCGTTAAACACGAGCGACTCAGTGCCACGGCTTACGCCACTATAAAGGGCACGAACCCGTACCTCATTGTCGTCGGGTGATGCTAGTGGCTCCTGCTTGAGCTCACCATGGGTAGGGTGGGTCACCCAAAAAGCCGTAGCGGTATCAGGCGGCAACATGACATTTCCTTATGGTTTAAGCGCTTCATCCCTCCATACAGCGTAGCCTAGAAAGCGAAGCGGCTGCTTAAGCCCTGGCTGCTTAACCCCTGTAAGCGCGAAGATGATTTGAAACAACTATATTCACATCATGGACAACCTTACCTTCTTATACAAGAATGGTACATAAGAAATAGTTTGCACACTTTAATTCAACCGCGGGCCAGTCAGCCGCTTTGCGAGTAAGCATGCTCTCTTTCTCCAACACCTCCAGTGTCTCTTTGCCCAAGCGTATTTACACCTTGGCTGAGATAGCCCTGGCCAGCCTATTACTCGCAGGCTTAGGATCGATGCTGCCGGGATTAGTCGCCAGCGCTGCAAACTGGTGGTTGGCAGTTGGCTTCTACGTCGTGATGGGCGTACTGGTGGTAAGTTTTTGGCCCCATGGCCCGCTCGGTTGGGCAAACCGGGTAACGCTTGGGCGCGGCGTACTCGTCGCCATCGTGGCAGGGGCACTGGCAGCGAATGCCTTTACTAACGCAATTTGGCTATGGCTAGCGGTGGCCGTCATCGCGTTATTACTGGACGGTGTGGATGGCTGGATTGCCAGGCGCACTAAAACCCACACCACGTTTGGCGCGCGCTTTGATATGGAGCTGGATGCAGTATTAATCCTGATACTCTGCATTGGCTTATTGCAGAGCGAACATCTAGGCGCTTGGGTACTACTGATTGGCGGCATGCGTTATTTATTTATCGCCGCTAGCTGGCCGTTTGCGTGGTTAAAAGCACCGTTATTCGAAAGTTTCCGGCGTAAAGCAGTGTGCGTGTGGCAGGTCATTGCATTGCTGCTGGCGTTAACGCCATTCACCTCTCCTCTTGTTGCCAGCCTGCTGGCACTGAGTGCGTTAGCCTCACTCAGCTACTCATTTGGCTTCGATGTGTGGTGGCTGTACCGGAAACACAAACATGACGCCCACTAGCAAAGTAAAGGTCAAGATATCATCTCGGTAAGCGTCTCCAACACGCCACTTTGGCCGAGCCAAAGTGGCGTATTAGATTGCTCAACTGCGCCACACTCTGTTGGCCAGAATGCGCATGAGTACGTTAGCAAGGCCCTCCTTCTAGTGCCCCTTCCTGGCCGGCATCATTATTCAGCGGCCAAAGTAGAGAGGTGATGACTGACAAGCGGGCGAGAGCCAGAGAGTTTACGCAGCGCCACATAGAATACCGGCGTGAGGAAAAGCCCAAACAGGGTGACCCCAACCATGCCGGCAAACACCGCCGTACCCAGCGCTGCCCGCACCTCGGCGCCCGCCCCGGTAGCAATGACCAACGGTAGCACAGCGGCGGTGAACGTGATCGAGGTCATAATAATGGGGCGCAGTCGCAGTCGGCAGGCTTCTAGGGCCGCGTCCACCACACTTTTGCCCTGCAGTTCCAGCTCGCGGGCGAACTCCACAATCAGAATAGCGTTCTTACACGCCAAGCCAATTAGCACCACCAATCCTACCTGTACGAAAATATTGTTGTCGCCATCACCAAACCAGACGCCGATGAGTGCCGAGAGCATGCACATGGGGACAATCAGGATCACCGCTAAGGGTAACGTCCAGCTTTCATAGAGTGCCGCCAGCACCAAAAACACCAGCAGAATCGACAGTGGAAAGACCACCAGCGCAGCGTTTCCCTGGGTGGACTGCTGGTAACTTAGGTCGGTCCATTCGAACGCCATGCCCGGCGGCAGCACCTCCATTGCCAAGGCATTGATCGCATCCATTGCCTGAGCAGAAGAGAGCAACCTAGGGTCAGCCTCCCCGGCCAAGTCCGCCGCCGGATAGCCGTTGTAGCGCAGTACCGGGTCTGGACCGAAGGTTTGTGTGATATTTACCATGGTACCAATAGGCACCATTTCGCCCTGGTCATTGCGGGTACGCAGGCGGGCAATGTCTTCCACGCTAGTCCGGTAAGGAGCGTCCGCTTGGGCAATTACCTGCCAGGTTCGGCCAAAGCGATTAAAATCATTCACATAGGTCGAACCCAGATAGATCTGCAGAGTGTCGAATAGCTCGGTTAGTGGCACTCCCTGGGCTTTAGCCCTCAGCCGATCGACCTCGGCATCTAACTGCGGCACATTCGATTGGTAGCTGCTAATCGGGAAGCCCATCCCTGGCGTTTGGGCGATAGCGCCCTGGAGCTGATTAACCGCTCCCTGCAGCGCTCCATAACCCAGGTTGCCGCGATCCTCGATGAACATCTGGTAGCCCGACCCATTGCCAAGACCCAGAATGGGGGGCGGCATAAACGCAAACGCAAAGCCCTCTTTTAGGCCTCCTATGCCCTGATTAATCCTGGCGTTTATCTCTGCGGCGGTGAGGCTACGCTCGCCAAAGGGGCTAAGGGTGAGAAACACTACTCCTGTGTTGGAAGTGTTAGTGAACTGCAGCGCGTTAAGGCCAGGAAAGGCAATGGCGTGCTCAACACCGTCGGTCTCCATGGCAATATCTACCACCTCTTGGAGCATCTGATCGGTTCTCTCCAGGGATGCCCCCTCTGGCAAAATAACGCCGGCAATCAGGTACAGCTTGTCCTGCACCGGAATAAAGCCGGGTGGCACCACCTTGAACATCAATCCCGTTCCGGTGAGTAATAGAGCGTAAACCATGAATACCGCGCCACGCCGTTTTAGGGAACGCGCCACGCCGCCCTGGTACTTTTCTGCGCTGGCGTTGAAGAAGCGATTGAAGGGCCGAAAAATCCAGCCGAATAGCCAATCGATTAGCCGGGTGAGTCGATCCTTAGGCGCGTCGTGGGGTTTGAGCAGCATCGCCGCCAAAGCGGGCGACAGGGTTAAAGAGTTAATCGTGGAGATAACAGTAGAGATGGCAATCGTTACCGCAAACTGGCGGTAAAACTGCCCGGTCACCCCGGAAAGAAAGGCCATCGGTATAAACACCGCACACAGCACCAAGCCGATAGCAACGATTGGGCCAGAGACCTCTTTCATCGCCTGATGGGCCGCGGCCTGGGGATTGAGACCTTCACCGATGTTGCGCTCGACGTTCTCCACCACCACGATGGCGTCGTCGACCACAATGCCGATGGCCAACACCAGCCCGAATAGGGTCAGCGTGTTGATCGAGTACCCCAACAGATAGAGCGCCCCAAAGGTGCCGATCACCGATACTGGCACCGCCAATAGAGGAATGATGGAGGCGCGCCAGGTTTGCAGAAATAGAGTAACGACCAGTACCACCAGCAGCACGGCTTCCAGCAGGGTTTTGACGACTGCCTTGATCGAATCGCTAACAAAGATAGTGGTGTCGTAGACCGCCTCATACTCAACACCGGTAGGGAACTGCGTGGCCAACTCATCCATGGTGGCCACCACCTGTTCGCGGATAGCCAGCGCATTGGCACCCGGCGCCTGGAAAATACCAATGGCGACCGCATCATTGCCATCAAGCTGCGAACGCAGAGTGTAGTCCCCAGCGCCCATCTCCAGTCGGGCCACATCCGACAACCTTAGAATGTCGCCACTGTCACCGCGTTTCAGCACGATGTCGCCAAACTCCTCCGCCGTCTCCAAGCGCCCACGGGCGTTGATCAGGGTCAGAAAATCACTCTCTCCGATCGGTTCAGCGCCCAACTGCCCGGCGGATACCTGGACATTTTGCTCGCGCATGGCAGCCACTACATCGCTAGCGGTGAGACCACGCGCCGCCACCCGCTCGGGATCGAGCCAGGCACGCATGGCGTAGTCACCACCACCAAATATCTGGGCGTCCCCTACCCCTTCTAGCCGGGCCAGACGATCTCTGACATGCAGCCGCACGTAGTTGCGCAGATAGAGAGTGTCGTATTCGCCCCCGGGCGAAGTAAGGTGAACAACCATCAGGAAAGTGGGCGACTGCTTCTGGGTGGTCACGCCCTGGCGACGCACGGCTTCCGGCAAGCGCGCCTCGGCTTGACTTACCCGGTTCTGCACCCTGACGGCCGCCTCCTCCGCATCAGTACCAGGGCGAAAGGTGACGGTCATCTGCAGTACGCCGTCAGAGCCTGCGACGGACTTGAAGTACATCAAGTCCTCGACACCATTGATGGCTTCCTCCAAAGGCGTCGCTACCGTCTCGGCGATCTCCTTCGGGTTGGCACCCGGATAGACCGTGCGCACCACCACCGAGGGTGGCACCACATCCGGGTACTCGCTAATCGGCAGGTTGGGGATGGAGATCAGTCCGATCGCCAGGATGATAATCGACAGCACCGCCGCAAAGATCGGTCGGTCGACAAAGAAACGGGAGAAATTCATGGCGGTTTACTCTTCCCTAGCAGCAAGGGTGGTGGGTGGGGCATCGACAGTCGAGGCGGCAACGGCGCTTTGCGGGTTCACTTCCATTCCAGGGAAGAACACTTTTTGCACACCGTTGACGATAATTCGATCACCGGGGCTAAGTCCTTCGGTGATCACCATCTGCTCCCCCATCTGACGACCGGTCGCTACTTGGCGACGCTCTGCCCGATTGTCACCATCAACGACATAGACATAGCGACGATCTTGGTCGGTCAAAATTGCCTTACGTTCCACCAGCAGCGCCTGTTCCAAACTCGCTATCGGCATTTCAACCCGGGCAAACTCTCCCGGCCGGATACGGCCATCAGGGTTGGCCAACCGAGCCCGGAACTGCAGTGTTCCCGTGCTGGGGTTTAAACGGTTATCAATAAAGTCCAGCGTGCCACTGTATTGACGCTGCGGATCTCCGCCCAACTCAATCTTCAGGCTGCTCTCTTCATCAGTTAGCAGGACTTGGCTGGCAAAAGCGGCCTGTTCGTCCGCTTCGAAGTAGACATGAATCGGGTCGATGGTCACGAGAGTCGTCAGCAGGCTTTGGTCAGCGTTAGCCAAATTGCCTCGGGTCACCATTGCCCGACCGGCACGACCACTGACCGGCGCTGTAATGCGGGTGTACTCAAGGTTAAGCTCGGCGGTCTGCAGCGCTGCCTCAGCGGCATCGACCATGGCACGAGAAGTACTCAGGGCCGATTGACGCTGGTCGTGCACCTCCTGTGAAATCGCCTGACGCCCCAGCAAGACCCGAGCACGCTCAGCTTCACTGCCCGCTTGAGCCTGCTGGCTCCTGGCCTGGGCTAGATCCGCCTGGGCGGCACTAACACGGGCTTGGTATGGGCGCGGATCAATCAGGAACAGTAGATCCCCCTGCTCCACAAGCTCTCCCTCCTCGAACGCCACCTCCTGGATATAGCCGCTGACGCGAGGTCTTAGTTCCACCGTTTCCGCCGCTTCTACTCGCCCGGTGAAGGTTTCACTCAACACTACCGGTTGGGAAACCATACTCACCACCTCTACTTCTGGCGGCGGTGGTGGCGAAGCTGCCGCCTCCTCGCTCTTGGCCTTGCAGCCGGTAAGCAAAGCCATTACCAGTAGCAACGGGATGATTCCCCGGCAACTCGTTGAGCGAGCACTTTGATCCAAACTTCCCATGATTACTTGCTCCAGTGACTATCGGAAACCGATATCAGCGTTGGTTATATAATTGCGTACCGCATTGGTGGTTAGCGTTTAACTAGTCGGTTGGGTAGCGTCAGATTCGACATCCACTTTGCAACCTCAAGTTAAGTTGAGGTCAATAGGTCAACGGTCGATTTTTTATCAAGGAGGCTGACAGGGGGTTGCTAGCTCCTAATCAGAAGCTCTCTACGGTAGGGTCTTTAAGGGCAATGGAGGTATCGGGTTCCTGCGGTAAGATTGCCTATTTCTGTCGTGAGGAGTGAAAGGCTTCACTTGGCGAGGTATTTGGATCATCGCGCTGTTTCGATTTTTTAGCATAATGACCGTTTTCTGACACGCGGCACGGATTGCCGGTTTCTACCCAGTGCTTGCCCGATCCTGCAAAAAAACTGAAAAAGCCTCCTATGCGCGCAGCGAAGACATATACTGCAGGCTGTTAGGGAGGAGAGCCATTGACCGATACCGTGCCTGAGCAGGCCACCTATTTCAGTGACAGCCTGCCGCAGCAATTAAGCAAAATTGTCCGTCGCTGGACGCCCTTGGAGGAGCTTCAGAATACGGCGATTCCCGAGGTGCAACTGATACGTGCTGACGCCCCCACCACCTTTCACTGCGCCGTATACGAACCGTGCCTGTGCTTTGTCATTCAGGGCAGCAAGACAGTGCTATTGGGTGACAAGGAGATCGTCTACACCGGGCCTAGCTATATGGGAAGCGCCATTCACCTACCGGTGGTAGGCAGAATTGACCATGCCACTCCGGAAATCCCCTACCTAGCAGTAAAAGTCTCGGTAGACCCTCAGGAGGTAGCAGGACTGATACTGGAACTGGGTGACAAAGCACCGCCCGCGGGAAATGATACTATCTGCCCCGAGACAGACTGTGGATTAAAATCGGCGCCCATGGACACACCTATGCTGGGTGCGCTCTATCGGCTGTTAAGCCTGCTCGACTCACCGGAAGATATTCAGATACTTTCGCCCCTAGCTAGGCGCGAGCTAGTCTACCGGGCACTCATGGGTGCAATGGGGCCTCACATGCGCCGATTTGCCGCCTCTGACTCCCAAGCCAACCGGATTGCCAAGGTCATCTGCGCTCTTAAAGAACGCTACACGCAACCGTTCAAGATCAGCGAGCTGGCCGCCGCCGCCAACATGAGCGAATCGACGCTTTACCATAGCTTCCGACAAGTCACACGCATGTCGCCGCTGCAATACCAGAAGAAACTACGCCTGCACGAAGCCCGACGGCTGATGCTGGCAGAAGGGCTGGAAGCGGCCACGGCCAGCTACCGGGTGGGTTATGAAAGCCCTTCCCACTTCAGCCGCGAATATAGCCGCATGTTTGGCGCGCCGCCACGTGCTGATGTTATCCAACTACGCGGCATCGCTGCTGCCTCGCAGCCAGCTTAATTCTGAGTGTATTGTCGCGATGATGAATCGATGCTGGCAATACCACTCTGATTACCGCGCGCTATTCCTCAACACCCATTACTTATGAAACTAAGCTAACAAACTCACTACTCTTTTTAACATCCACTTTTAGCCTCATGCTATTTAAACAACCTTGAATCAACTATTATAAAATATATAAAAGCCAAGAAAATAAGCCAATATAAACACTGTTAGCCAAGGCTATACTAGTTCGCAACTACAAACTTTATTTTTAACTACGCTGCTTGTTTGTTTAATCAAATATGGTAGGATTCATCGCAACTGAATACCCGACCTTGTTACTCAGGCATACCGCTCTAGGTGATGCCCAAGGGATTTATGCGCGGTAATTTTTGGCGAGAGTTCACACTCAATGACACCGACCACCATGTTGTTTCTAGCCGTTTCCATGTCGGCCGATGCATTTGCCGCCTCGATAAGTAAAGGTGCCGAGTTAAAAAAACCCAGATTCCGACATGCCATTGGCATTGGTCTCGTCTTCGGCATTATTGAAACGTTAACCCCCTTACTAGGCTGGATAGCGGGCAAAGCATCTCAACAGTACGTTGAAGCCTGGGACCACTGGATTGCCTTTACCCTGCTAGCACTGATCGGCCTGCATATGATGCATGCTGGGATCACAAAGGAAGACAAAATAGAGCATCGCAAACAGACGCTCTGGTTATTGGTGTTAACCGCCACTGCTACCAGCATTGATGCCATGGCTGTGGGCGCCAGCCTCGCCTTCATCGATGCCAATATCATCGCCACCAGCCTAGCTATCGGTCTCGCTACTACGGTAATGGCCTCTATCGGCACTTTTCTGGGTAATAAGCTTGGCCATTTTGTCGGTCACTGGGCCGAACTTATCGGCGGTATTGTGCTAATCGGAATTGGCTTAGCAGTATTAGCCGAGCACACAGCTTTTTTTAATGCTTAACCAGCCAATTATAACCATGCCCCCTTTTTAAACTTGGAACTCTTTCTTAAGCGATTGAGCTTTCACACATCAAGCCACCATAAAAAGCGTAAGAAGAAGCCATTTATTTAACTAAAGACTAAAGCTTCGGTAGCAGGTCAGCCAAATGGCGTAATTTATCTGGATTACGCATAACGTATAGTGCCTGGATACGACTATCCACAACTTCCAGTGTCATGATCTGGGTTAGCCCTTCGTATTCGATCGTTAACCACCCAGGAAGCCCATTAACAATTACAGGGCTTACCCTGCAAGGGCTGGATGACGTCAACTTGCGGGCCAAGCCTGCAAGTTGACATCTTTCAAAAACCCTAGACCACGGCCTCTTGTGGCGTACCGCGCAAGGTCAACAGCGACAAGCCCGCGGCCACCAGCGAGCACAGTGCGATGGCTGCGGTCAGCATCAGTGGGGTGCCGTCGAACACCACACTGACCACAGCAATGGCGGCAGCGCCCAGCATCATTTGTAGGGTGCCGCCCAAGGCCGCCGCTGTACCGGCGATGGGGCCGTGTTCCTCCAGCGATAACACCATGGACGTGGGAATCACCAGACCAAGAAACGCAAAGGTTGTAATCAGCATTCCCACCAGCAGCGGGAAACTGGTGTATCCCAGCGCCACCAGCGTAAACATCAGGCAGGCCGACACGGCGTAACCTGCCACCGCCCATTTCACCACCGTGATGGAACCGAAACGGACACCGAGATTGGAGGCAATCTGGCTGGTGGTAAAGAACCCCAGGGCGTTCAGTGCGAACGCGAGACTGAACTGGAATGCTGTAAGGCCGTAGTAGCCGGTGTAGAGAAACGAGGCGGTGGCCAGAAAGGCAAAGAAACTGGCCATGCCCATACCACCAATCAACGTCAGGCCCATATATCCCGAGTCCCGGAACAATACGCCGAAAGCGTTCATCATGGCGTTGAAGCGAAAAGGTGCGCGGTCTGCCGGGGCCAACGTTTCCTTCAAAGCGAAGCTGGTCAGAAACAGGCCCAACACCGTGGCAATGGCGACCGCGACAAAGACAGCACGCCAGCCGAAGGGCACGATGATCGAGGTGCCCATCAGGGGTGCTAGCATCGGTGAAACGGCAATCACCAGCATGATGGTGGACATCATGCGAGTCGCCTCGGTGCCGGTGTAGCGGTCACGGATCACCGCGCGCGGAATAGACATGACCGCAGCCGCCCCCATACCTTGCAAAAAGCGCAAAGCAATCAGCCATTCGATGGTGGGCGCGAACGCACAACCAATCGAGGCGACACCGAAGATACCAAGGCCAAAGTAGAGCGGTGGCTTGCGGCCGAACACATCGGAGGCCGGTCCGTAAAAAAGCTGGCAGATACCAAACGCAATGAAGAACGACATCAACGTCCACTGCGCGGCCGACACCGACGCCCCCAGGTCTTCACTGATGGCCGGCATAGCGGGCAAGTACATATCAATGGCAAAAGGGCCGATCCAGCTCAGCAGGCCGAGCACCAGTGCCATTTTTATCATATCGGCTTTCACTGAATATTCCTTTATCAATAAGTGTGTTCATCCGAAAGCCGAAATGGCTTCGTCCTATGCCAAGCAGTCGTGTGGGGGAGGTAAATATCGACAACAATTTGCAAAATATTATTCTGAAGGCTGATCGTGATTGCTTGTCACAATTGAACAGCGGCTCTACTAAAACGTCCGGGTCTGGTAATGAATACCGGCCCCTTCTTCACAGTATTGCTTAAGGCTCAGCAGGAATATCGCCCAGTTATAGTTGCAGAAACGGAAGAACTCGGTCACTTCACGCCAATCGGTATGCTTGAGAGTGACGGCCGTTTTGCCTCCTCGTTGTTCTAGCTCGAAACTGACGCTGGTCCCAATCCACTCCGGGTCTGAATCGATACATTGCCAAGTCATCTTAGCATTGGGCACCAGCTTCACGATCGTCATCTTTGTCGGGTGCTCATCCCCAAATCGGAATTCATTGACCGCATCAAGTTGGGCAGTGAATGTTAAATCCTGGGTCCACACCTCGGCCAGGCCACGAGCCGTGGTCAACACTTCGTAAACACGTGAAAGAGGGGCATTTACGTATTGAATATGTTCAATGCGCGCCATCAGTATCACTCCTTAGCAGAGGGCTGCCGCCTTCCAGCAAGCTTTTGAGACTGGAAAGAATGACTGGCCAGCCGACGCTGATGCCTTGCAGTACCTTGCTGTTCTCCTCGAATTGATCGTGAATCAGCGTTAGGCGTACTTGGCCCATATACTCGGCAATCTCAAACGTGACCCGAGACGGTTTTTCAGGTCTCGTCAGATCAACTTTTTCGCCCTCGTATCCTGGCATCTCGTCATCGTTTTCAGGAATGAAGGTATAGGACAAACGGTGCGGCGGGTCTGACTCCAGCACCTCGCCGCGCCAATCCAGTGATCCATCGGCCTTGACTAGTTTAACCGTTGCTCCCGCCGTCCACGCCGACGTAAGCTGCCGCCCACCCCAGTATTCGCGGGTAAACTCCCCTTCCGTCAACGCTTTCCACAGTTGCTCGGGCGTCGTGTTAATGTAAATAACGTAGGCAAAATCGGGCTTACTCATTGTGATGGTCCTCAAGCTTCTGTTTGAGACTGTCCACCGCCGCAATCCGCTGATGAGTGAACTTACTGACCCAGCGTTGGTGGATCTGCTGAATTGGCTCGGCATTGAGGTAATGCAGCTTTTCTCTCCCCCGCCACGCCGTAACCACCAGCCCCGCTTCTTCCAGCAGCGCCAAGTGTCTGGTAACGCCCTGTCGACTCATGGAGAGTCGTTCGCACAGTTCATTGAGTGCCTGCCCATTATTTTCAAACAGGCTATCCAGCAGCTGGCGCCGCGAGGGATCAGCGAGCGCTTTGAAAACAAGATTGAGATTAGTTGTCATAACGACATTATGCAACCAAATAGTTGCATGTCAAAATTTAGTGCTCACCCTCACCAACTGCCTGTACATGCCGAAGGCTAGCAGCCGACAACAACGCCAGCGCCAAAATAGTGATGCCACTGACGATGGCCACAGCATTCATTCCTTGCGTAAACGCTGACTGTGCTTGCTCAAGTATCCCGTCGGGAAGTCGTTCAGCAACGGACGTTGCGGACCACAAACTTTCTCCAAGGGCACGGGAGACATCGTCTGGCACCTCATCAGGAATCGCACTGGCAATCTGCACGCGATACAACAGGGTTGCCAGGCTACCGAGAAGTGCTACGCCCAGCGCTACACCCAACTCCTGAACCATCTCGGACATGGACGACGCGGACCCAGCTTTTTCCGCAGGAGCCGCGCCTACCACCAAGTCGGTGCCCAGCGCAGCGATGGTGCCCAACCCCAGATACACTAATGAAAATCCCAAAACGACCTGGAGTACCTGAACAGACAGCGGGTCTACTCGAGCCAGAAAAGCACAGCCGATGCTTGCAAGCATCAGCGCGACAGCAATAACAAACGCAGGCCGAATACGGCGCGCCAAGATAGGAGCAAGAATACCGGCAAGCACCATCATCAGCGCCGGCGGCCCCATCCACAGTCCAGCAATCAGCGGCGTGTAGCCCGCTACTAGCTGAAGATATTGAGTGACTAGAAGCATCATTCCCGCCACACCCACCAGCCCTAGCAACATTATGACCAGCGCAGCAGTAAAGGTTTTACTAGCAAACAGTTTGAGATCAAGCAAAGGATCAAGAAGCTTCTTTTGTCGATGCACAAAGAGCAATGTTCCTATGATCCCTAACGCCAGTGTCATCACTACCAGTGGCGTCACACCGGCTTTAGAGAACGCCTTTATGGCATAGATACTTGGCAGAATTGCTATCAACAGCAGTAGAACACTTAAAATATCCAGACGGCCTGCCTGCGGATTGCGATACTCCGGCAGCAGTAATGGCGCAGTTAATAACAGTACGATGACGATGGGCACGGCAATTAGGAAAGCCGCTCCCCACCAAAAGGGGGCTAACAGCAACCCACCGACTACCGGCCCCAAGGCCATCCCCAGTGCAAACATGGTCGCCCATATCCCAATCGCCAATGCCCGCTGGCGCAGATCAAAAAACATATTGCTAATCAAGGCCAGCGTAGAAGGCATCAGCGTTGCTCCGGCAACACCCAGCGCTGCCCGCGCCACAATAAGCCACTCGGCATTAGGCGCATAAGCGGCAAACACTGACGCGACCGCAAACGCAAAGGCCCCGATCATTAGTAGTCGACGTCGGCCAACCCGATCCCCTAGCGTGCCCATCGTGATAAGAAAACCAGCGATCATGAAGCCGTAGGCATCCATAATCCACAGCGCCTGCGTACTGCTCGGCTGTAGCTCTACCGCTAAGGCAGGAAGCGCAAGGTAGAGAATAGTGACATCGAGCCCAAGCAGCATGGTGGGCAGGGCCAATACCGCAAGCCCCGCCCACTCTTTAATGCCAGCCTTGTTGCAGGGCCTTCCGCCGGTATCCGTATAACCTGTGTCCGTATTACCTGTGTCCGTATTAACAGGGGTGTGAACATCACAGCTGAATGACATGTCGCCTCCGACTTCATCATGGAAGTAGGCATTCTCAGACACTCTATATGGGGTTACAATATAGCTAATTATCCTATTACTAGAGGTAATAGCGTGGCGAATCATAGGCTTGAGCGAACACAGTGTGATCTCACCGAATTCATGCTGCGGCATCGTCAAAAATTAACGCCTGCTGACGTCGGGCTTCCCACTAGCGGGCGAAGGCGTACCCCGGGCTTAAGACGAGAAGAGGTTGCTGCGCTCGCTGGGGTAGGCCTGACGTGGTACACCTGGTTTGAGCAGGGCCGTGACATTAAGGTCTCCGAACGTTTTCTGCTCAACCTCTCCCGTGCCCTAAAACTGGATGACGCCGAGTGCTGTCACCTATTTCTATTAGCGCACCGCCGAGCACCGCCTGCAGAAGCGTATCAAGAGCAGAGTACTTCCCCCCGAATCCAGTCGCTGATGGATGACCTCTCTCGCCCTAGTTACGTGATGAACCTGCGTTGGGATGCTATTGGCTGGAATGCGCAGGCTGATGAACTACTTCAGTTCAGCAGCCGAGAAGCGTCTGAGCGCAATCTATTAAGGATGGTATTTACCGCTCCCGACCTGCGTCGACGACTCCCTGACTGGCAACAGGATGCGTCGAATATGCTGGCACAGTTTCGTTGTGACTTAGCTGTCGCCCCTGAAGACCCAGTCATGCAAACGCAAATTGAAGAGCTTTGCCAGTTATCGCCAGACTTCCGGCACTGGTGGGAAGCGTCAAGCATGGAAGGTTACAACCGAGGAATCAGTAGCCTCCTTGATACAGAGGGCGAGCATCATACCTATACCCATGAGACGCTCATCGTTGATGAACACCGTCATCTCAAGATGGTTGTTTACTTCGCAGCAGAAGAGTGAACAGACAAACCCTGTTATGGAGGAAGCTGATCACTCAGAATATAAATCTCAATCAATCATAGACTTAAGCCAATCGACAAAAGCCTGCATTTTGGCACTATGCTGCCAGCTTTCGGTCGGGATGTAGTAACACAGCAGTGAATCGACGCCTTGATACGAAATGGGCTGCAATGCGTTGGCTTTCACAAAGTCAGAAACCAGGGTCTCTGAACAAAACACCAGCCCTTTCCCAGCTATAGCTTCATACACACCATAAAGCTCCTGATCAAAATACCTTATTTCAAAATTTGGCAGTGACTCTCCATTTTCAATTAACCAGTTTTCCCAAGGTGAGTCCGGCAGTTTATTGTTCTTCCACTTAGTCAGATAGACCGTTGTCGGCTTATCCACTGTGATGGAGCGGATAAAAGGACAGCTCCCATATAGGTTAAAACGCTTTTTCTTTAATAAATTTGATTCATCAACGCGATTTACGTCTCCCAAACGGATAGATAGGGTATTCACTTTCGATGCCACTACTTCACCCGTTGATATTTCAACATCAACATTTTGATAAATTTTATTAAAGTCATGTAGCAACGGAATTAGCACCAGGGCGGCAAAGGATGAGGTGGTATCAACATTCAGCTTTGAGGCATCTGACTTAATATTATCTAAAGCAGTCTGGATTTTCTGCAAACCGGCGGTTGTCGCCTCAGAGAGCTGGTGCCCTTCTGACGTTAAAATCACGCCCCGATTGATTCGGGTAAACAGCCGCACTCCCAACCTATTCTCAAGGTTGCTGATGTGATGCGACACATTCGCCGACGTTATCGACAGCTCCTCCGCAGCATCTTTAAAGCTTCCCAGCCGAGCGGCCGCTTCAAACACCTTAATCGCCTGTAGCGAAGCATTCACCGCTAGCCTCCTATTTCTTGGTCTCAGCCCGGCTTCTCAATAGATAAGTTTTTCTCACCTATCGATCCAGTTTATTCATTTGTCGCAGTATTGGCAAAAGGGCAGCATAGCCACTCCACACCGCTATCTGCTGAGGCCATCATGCGCACATTACTTCATATAGACGCTAGCGTACGTAAGGCGACAAACCCAAACCCCGATCACAACTCAATATCAAAACGTATTGCTATGCAGTTTGTGGATAAATGGCAATCTGCTAACAGTGCAGATAATTACATTTATCGTGATATTGGCTTGAACCCACCTGATTTTATTGACCAAGATTGGATAGGTGCCGTTTTCACACCGGATGAGCGAAAAAGCTCTGAGCAACGTGAAAAACTAGCGTTATCAGATCAGTTATTTAGCGAGTTAGCGCAAGCGGATGTCATCTTAATATCTTCACCTATGTACAACTACGGCATGCCTGCCCCTCTTAAAGCGTGGTTCGACCAGGTAATGCGTATAAATAAAACATTTAGCTTTGATTTAGCTCGTGGCGACCATCCTATAGAGCCACTTTTGTCTGGGAAGACTCTTATTTTAGTCTCTTCATGCGGAGAGTTTGGCTTTGGGCCAGGAGGTGAACGTGAGCATATGAATCACCTAGGGCCACATATTAAAACACTGGGTAGATACTTGGGCGTCGAGTCATTTCATGAAATAACGTCAGAGTACCAAGAATTTGGAGATGAAAGGCATCAGAGATCAGTTGCTAATGCGCTTAAAAATGCCGGATTGCTAGCAGTGGATTTGGCTAGCAACGCATAAACCTTTGCTTTGAGTGGCCGCCGGGCAGTCTTAAAGGACTGCCCTCGTTGCTCTGGTCGCGTCAACGAGCTTTTTGCCGCAATGCCGCTTTATAAGCACGATCAGCCCACTCCTTAGCATGTTCTGGATCTTCAAATATCTCCTCGGGTGCCGCGTAATAAGTCATTTTTACCCTTTTGCCGCTCTTCTCGTATTCAAACTGCTCCATTCCCAGCTCGATAAAAGAGCCTACCGAACGCTCGTCGACTTTAAGGTAAAGAATATCATCGGCGACTAGCGCAAACATAAGGCCATCGCGATAAACGCAATATCCGCCAAACATACGCTTAGTTTGGATGTCACCAAATAGTACAAATACGTCGCTAAGGTTTGCGATAAATTCGCTGGTAGCTTTCATTCCCCTTCCCCGATTTCGGCCGCATCGCGTAGCAGTGTTGATAAAGTTGCGAGGCTTGGTACTAAAGGGCATCCGGACATAGCAATCGATGCTACTTAGCCTAGCGGTAGCATCAGGCCAACCTTAGAAGCGATTCAATCCAGTCTCACACCATAAATCTCACTGTGCGCAGGATCGGCTTATCAGATAGTTGAGGTGTGAGCACACCTCTGGCCACTCGCCCCTGCTCAGGCTATACATCACTGTATCGCGAATGGTCCCATCGCGGCGCAGCGCATGGCCACGGATGACACCATCTTTCTTCGCACCTAGGCGCTCGATCGCACGTTGGCTGGCAAAGTTGAAGTTGTCGGTACGCCAACCGACCACGTTACAGCCCAGTGTGTCGAAAGCGTGAGTCAATAGCAGTAGCTTACAGGTGGTATTGACATGCGTACGCTGAACCCGCTTGGCGTACCAGGTGTAGCCAATTTCAACGCGTTTTACGTTGGGCAAAACATCATGGTAACTCGTGGTGCCAAGCACCCTACCACTCGCCTCTTCAATCACGGCGAAAGCAAAGCGATGGCCTTCCTCGCGGCTTTTTAAGGCGGTGTCAATATAGTTACGTGTCTCGTCGGACGTTGGCACCGAGGTAATGCGCAGATTCCATAACTCGCCATCTGCAGCGGCGGCGCGCAAACCGGCTTCGTGATTGAGTGAGAGCGGCTCAAGCGTTACGCCATGGGCAGTAAGGGTGATAGGTGCGATAAAGGCCATGTGTATACTCAACTATCTTCTTGAAGGATGGGACGAACGCTCAACCAGACTGAGTCATCTTAATATCGGCATTCAGCTAGATAACCATAACTCGCTAACGTCTCAATATTATGCATCAGGCAGTATAACTGCCACTGGCCCTGCCTCTTTCTACAGCCGCAACGCCTGAGTTAGAGCGCTTTCTCATAGATGGATACGTTATCCCCTCCGTAAAGCACGGTTTCGATATACGACCAGCCACTTCGCTCCAGAAGGCTGTTTGCTGTGCTTGTGCCGGAGTAGATTTTTTTGTACCCCAGCTTGCGTGCGATGCTTTCAAGCTCAACAATCAATGTTGCGCCAATTCCACGACGCCGGTACTGAGGGAGTACCATGCCGCCACCCATCCAAGGAGTGAGGTGGTCGTGTGTAGTAACACATTTAGCCTTCAATACCGCGATACCAAGCGCAGAGCCATCCTGCATCGCAACGACCCCAATAGGAAGTTTATTGTGATTGGAATATGCCAGCAGGTCTTCTTCTGCGTTTCCCCTGCCGCGCGCACCGTAATACTCCGGCCATCCACACTCAAACATTTCTCGAAGTGCTGGCAGTAGCTCGGGATGATTGGCTAGAAGGGCCAAGTTTAAATTACTCACCATGGCCTCCAAAGCACTCTAATGCCGCGCACAACGGCGCGAGCGAAGTGAGTGTACGGCGACCGCAGGGAGCGAATTTCATGGCTTTGTTATGCATTTTCTCTCGCAAGCATTTTATCCCAGTCGGTTATGAACATTCTCAGATAGTCATCGCTGGTTAAGCTCGTTTCGTCATAGCCAACATCACGACGAAGTGCGACCATTAACTCACCTAACCCTCTAAGCAGCTCAAATGGGTCAGCGCCTTCAACAGCGGATTCAGTTTTCCATCTGCCATAACGCTGCACGGTTTCGTCTGAGGCAAAGAAAAACAAACCAATTCCTAGCTCGACTACTAACTCTCTTAGTCTCGTTACCGCTTTAGGGTCTTTCGCTGCTATTTTTCGCTTAAAATCTTCGTTCGTTAAGATATCTTGCTGAAGCTTTGCAAAATCTATGAACTTTTCAATCTTCCTCAGTTGAATTTGCGATTGACTGATCTTTAACAATTCAAGCTCTTTGGACAACTGTTGACTAAAAAGCTGCTCCTGTCGCTTATGAATTGCAGCCGGTAATCCCTTAATCCAGCTCCATGCAAGAGTAAAAAGTATGGCTAATAAGACCTGAAATCCTAATATAATCCAAGTCATAATATTTCTCGATCCCTCAAAAATGTATCGCCGCGTTCACCGGCTCGTCCGGTGCAACGCTTTGTTAGTGCCTAATCATTGCTGAAATGAAAATAGCCATGGTCTTCAGCATATGAATCCATAGCTTCTCTGTCGTTCGGGTCCACAAGCTCATAAAACTCTTCTGGAGTATAGTGCACTCGATGGGTGAAATGGTCCGCAACATTTGCAGCCATTAACTCGCCGTATCCATTCAAATTTAGGCCGCACGCGTTACATGAAAAATTTGTCGGGATAACAGACTGCCTTACAACTACTTCATCTTCTGTGTTCTCAATTTGCTCACGCCCGTATGTATCCCCTTGAACTGTTGCTACACAACTACAAGCAGGGCATTCGACTCTATGATGCTGTTGATGGCTAAGCACTTCACCTTGATCTTCTGACTCCTGTTTTAGTCTAGCCTGTTCATCAGGATCTTTTTCACTAAAGACCTTTTCAAAAGCAGCAATTTTACTTTTAACTTTGCTTGTCACTTGACTTTTAACTTCTTCTATTATCTTCTCGGCGGTTTGCGCCTCGTCCTCGCCTAGCAAGCTAGTTAAGCTTTCCCCCTGAGCTTCAGCCAAGACTTTGCAGCATTTATAGAACCCACCAATCCACTTTTGATGTTTATATTCTACAAATGCTGCGGTACCAGAATGCAGTTCTTCATTTCTCCTTCCGGCTAAAGCTAACGCAATGGAGAGCTCGTCATCTGTGAACTGCGGAATCAGTTCTTTACAGAGGCGAAGTACTTGACTTGTGGCTATTGACTTGCGCTGAGACGTCGATGATCCAAGCCCCAGAGCCGATAGAACATGGCGCTGATCCTTGTCAGGTTCGGCCAAGAGCACAGGGCTAAAATGTGCTACCGTAGACCGTGACAATAACTCCAAGCCCATGGCACACCACAATCCAAAAACATCATCTGTTCTATCTACGTCAAATGAGCGCTCAAAATATAATTTTGATTTTGCCCATAGCGAGTCTTTATCCCAGCTCATCTACCCCTCCAAATAAATTCTAAATATCTCACGCATCTCATTATTCACTGCGGATCGGCTATGTAAATTTTTCCAGTTATCAAAAACAATAGCTTTGTTTCCATCCCAGTGAACCTTTCTCGGCTCGATAGCATCCACAGCCGCTAACAACTCGCCATGAAACTTTTTGGCATGACCGTTTGCTGGCTCCATAACATTTGGATCGAATCGAATCCCCAGAACCCCATTTCGACAAAAAACTGGAGATGTATATTTACACCCTTCAAAGGTTTTAACTAGATAAATCGATTTTTCTGCCTCCGCACGAAAATCGCTGGAAACAACTCCAGCGATATCAGAAAGTGAAATGTAGTTGGTAGTACATTGACTCTTCCTGAACATTCCCATTACGACATACCTAGCAGGAACCCCCCAAAACGCTGTATCGGTATGAAAAGGAAATTCTGACAACCAATAAATTTTACTTAATGTTCCAGGAAGAGATTTCCTTCCATCGCTAGATTTTAATGTGAATATATCTTCACCATTCGGGTGGGGCCTTATTTCACCAACAGACTTTGCCAACTCGATTAATTCAGCACGGGAACGAACATCATCAACTATAACTACGCCATCGTGCTCTAAATCACCAAGTTCCAGCATTAATTAAAAATCTCTCTTTAGACTACGAGCACTAACGCCCCGCCATCATGCACTTGTCGCATGCATGGCATTGTTAACTATTTGCCCATGATTGGTAACGCAACAATTCAACAAGAAGCGCCTTTGCATGTTCATTGTTATCGATCAATTGCTGTCTATACTGCTCTTTAGATTTTCTCATCTGCCGTTCAAATTCAGGATCGTGACCACCACCGAGACTGAAAATAAAAGCCATCTTAGGCTTTCCAATCAGTTCTTTAAGTCGCTTTCCATAAAACTCGCCCATTTCTAAAGACGCCACAAATTCAATTAGCTCATTTGCGTGTTTCTCCAACTCTTCGACAGGTTCAACATTGACTTCAACATCATCTAAAAATGATTGCCGAACATATATTGGGTGAAACTGAGGCTCAAGAATTCCTGGATCTTTATACTTCCTAAAAATTTTCAGCTTAGGAATATCAACTTTTCTAGTAGGGTTATGCTGATCTCTGAGGTGACAATTCGGACATAACGGCAAGAGGTTCTCTGGAACATTATTCGTTGCATCCTCGTCAATGTGGTGTAGGTGCGGCCTATCACCACCACACACCCCGCATCGATAGTCATACTCATCAAGAACTGTTTCCCTTATACCCTTAGGGATAGAATCACGAGCCATCTACTCCTCCCCCTTCATAGTTAACGAGGCTGTAGAAAAACCCGATTTCGAGCCGTTTCCACCGCCTGTTGTCCTTATTCATTTACCCAACCGGTCATCTGGCTGAGTAATCTTAATATCGGCATTTAGCCACTTGGGCGTCCAGCTAAAGCTTGTTGAAGACGGCCTTTTGCTCTCAAAAAGCAACTTACTCCACTCTAAGCCCTTCATGATGCGGCTAAGTGGCCGTAATTCGCCAACTTCTCAATATTATGCACCAAGCACTATAGCCACTGGCCCTGCTCCTTTTTCTTACCCCGTAGGCTGAACCGGTTTCGTCGTGCCAATATTGCCGAACACCGGTTCCACTACCGACATGCAATGGCTGTAGACCTGCTTGTCCTTGGGGCTATCGACTCGGTTCTTCATCCAATCAGTGTAATTGGGCAAGCGCTTATTCTCGATAATAAAAAATACCTATCGACCGGTACCGTTGCGATGGCACTTGCCGTATTTGTCTTATGGAAAACGGACAAGTCGAGCTTGTGCTCGGGTAGTGCACAGCGTGTTCAAAGGTGCCTGGCTGGAGCTGATCTTGGTAGTTGATCACCACCATGGCGTTCTGGTCGTAGTTATAAGCTTTGAAGCGCGGCATGCTGACCACTCCTCGTCTGTTTCCTAGATCCTACCAAAACTTAGCCGTCAGCGGAGTTTTTCTACAGGCTCAACGCCCTACTAAAGCGCCGCGGCTTTTTCGCGGTCGCCTTTGAGTGGTTTGTTACAGGATGAAATAAATGAGAATCCCAGAGGAGTAATTGTTGCCTTTATTGTATATCTCTTCGATCCTTTTGAATTACCGAGAAGCGCTGTTATTTTAATTAAACCTAGATATTCAAGATGATTTATGTCGGTCGTATAGCTATATGAACCTCCACCTACACTTCCAACCTCGTCGCCCTCTGGAAATATTTCATTGGTCACAATGTAGCGACCAAATTCATCTATACCTGTATTTTCATCTATATGATAACTATGGAAATCTAAATTATCACCATCAGGTGAGTCTCCATATACATACAAGGTATTATCTATACTGTTTAAATATTCTTCATTTGAAGATGACCACATATTTTGAAGGAGCTGTACATCTTGTGGATCTAGTTTCGAAAGAATTTCAGTATACGAGATAAATTCTGTCCTAAAATCCTGCGAGGCAGTAATAAGCAACCTTGCCCATGTTTCGCAGAGGTCATTTTCATCAGGTTCTAGTGATGACTTTTCTAGAAATGGGACCAAAAACTTTGTTGGGATGTTGTTCAGCTCCACACCATGGATGTTAGCGTAATCTTTAGCAATAGAAAGCGTTCTAATTGCAGATCGCCATCTTGCAGCTCTGATTTTGTCGCCTAAATAGTCAGAGGCTTCAGCTATTGGGCCAAGCAACCTTTGAGTGAATCCAACTATTTCTCTTGCTTCATTTTCGGAAAATTTTATATTGATACTCATATACTATCCTTGGGTATGATGCTTATTTAGCTTAACGCCAGAGCGCACCGGCGCACTTTAGTGCGTCCGCGTGGCGCGACTTGTTAAGCCTATATGACTTTATTCATATCGACAGTATAGCCGGCCTCACGAAGTTCTTTGGCTAGCTCTAATTGCCAATTTTCATTATCCATAGAGGTATATACCACTCCAGAAATATCATTAGGAGTTTCAACATTCCCTTTTACTAAAGGACAGACATTCGGCCGACCTAATTTTCCAATTAGAAATCCGTGTTCAAAAACGACATTCTGCCTTGCACGGCCTTTTAAGTTCTCAGCATCGTCGCTTTTAGCACCCACGTCGCAAGGGCTATAAATAACCACACCAAATCCTACATCGGAATATGCTTCTATTTTCTCAATTATTGTTTTACTAGCACTCACTTGCTCATGAATGATTATTGGTTCGAACCCAATTTTCGTGACAAACCTCGCGACTTCAAGTTTTGCTTCGTTATCATGACCGTGAACAATGAAGACCTTGCTACGGTCTATTTTTTGTTTGTTTGACTCTGTTGCTGGAGATGAAGACAAAGTGCCAGATACCGGTATTAATTCTAAACGCTCAATGATGGATTCGATTCTATGTATCTTATTTTCAATATCATCTTTTAGGTCTCTTATCTCTTCTGCCAGAGATGGACCATCCATCGAAACAGCAAAGCTGCCTACAAATGCACTATATTCCTCGGACAACTCATCGGTAGTGAATTGCCGCTTGAGAAGCTCCACATTGAAGTCATCCCATTTGTAATATTGCCTTTGTGCCTCTTTGAACTCCTCATGCGACCTCGGGCAAAGTTCTAGGATCTCCTTACCTTTTTCGATTCTCTCAGTAAGCTTTGACTCAGCCTCAACAGGCGAAATCAGAAGCTCCAAGGCCGCTTTCGGTTCATTTACTGACTGTCCCTTGGCCATGTATTACTCATCCTCCAAATGTTTGAATTTTCGTGGCTTAACAGTGATTATACGCCTCGCTACAAAACCCCAATAAACGCGACGGCACATTCATTGGGGTTTTGCAGCCACCCAATTTGACTCTACCCCATTGATTCCCAAGGGGGCAAAGCCAATTTTGGAAGCATATCCAAAATTCGCGTGCTTGCGTGTTTTTCACTGCCCAATAAAACTGTATAAATGAACATAAATTAAAGATGGCTCTTATGAGACTAATGGAACGCGTCAAGGCGACACTGCGGGTCAAGCGCTATAGCCTCCGTACTGAGAAAACCTATTGCTACTGGATTCGCTTTTTCACTCGTTTTCATAACTTTCGGGACTTTGCCACCCTGTCAGGCCATGAAGTACGGCACTTTTTAGATTGTCTGGCAATCGAGAGACGCGTGGCAGCGTTAGAGTAGCCGAGTCCATCAACGTTTTTAAGAAGCTCGCTATTCACTCACTATCCCCCTTGCATCTCTTCTCTCCTCCTCCTAGACTGCTTGGCACTAACTGCTTGACGGGGTGCCGGTGAATCCGGCTGAGATGGCGCAGGGCGTATCCACTTGATACTGCCAAAGCGCTGGTCCCGCTGAACCTGATCCGGCTAATGTGCTGCTCCTATGACGAGCACGCGGGTACCGGCGTAGGGATCAAGCGATGGCCTTGGCTAGCTCTTTCTCACGATCGCACGCCACCTTCAGCGCCATTCACTCGATCTCAATCGCTCGCCCTCCGGATCATTACTACCGGAGGCACCATGGGCTACCGCTTTGCTGATCTTACTAATGCCTGCTATGACGACTGGCGCGCCTATATTGAGCACGATTTTGTCCGTCAGTTGGGTACCGCCGCGCTACCAGAAGCATCGTTTCGCCACTATTTGAAACAGGACTACCTGTTTTTGATTCACTTCGCCCGCGCCTACGCGTTGGCCGCCTATAAAAGCCCTACGCTGGCTGATCTGCGCCAGGCCCATGAAGGTTTAAAAGCCATTGTGGATGTGGAGCTGGGCCTGCACGTGGGCTTTTGCCAGGAGTGGGGGATTTCCGAGCAAGAGCTGGCGGAGCTTCCCGAAGCCAGAGCTACCTTGGCGTATACCCGCTACGTATTAGACACCGGCAATCGCGGCGACCTGCTCGATTTGCACGTGGCGCTGGCTCCTTGCTTAGTGGGCTACGGCGAAATCGCCAACTGGCTGAACGCTCAGCCTTCTACCCTACGCGGCAGCCAAAACCCGTTTGATGCCTGGATAGCGATGTACGAAAGCCAGGAGTTTCAGGCCGCCATGCAGGCAGAGCTTGAGTGGCTCAACGCCCGCCTGGCCGATGTTACCCCCGCCCGCTTTGCCGAGCTAAGCAAGATCTTCCGCGACGCCACGCGTCTGGAAATCGATTTCTGGCAGATGGGTCTGGATCTGATAGACAGCGATCTAACAGACAAAAGCCTCACCCATTAAGCCAACACAATAACCATAATCAACAACGAAGGAAGACGACCGTCATGACGAAGACTTTAGAAACTGAAACTGTAAAAACTAAGACCTCAAAAAGTAAAACCAGCCACTTTTTAGCTGAAACCGCCCAAGTCGATGCCGCTGCCATTCAGCCGCTGCCCGCGTCGCGCAAGGTGTACGTTGAAGGCTCACGGCCCGATATCCGCGTGCCGTTTCGGGAAATCACCCTGTCGCCTACTAAAACCAGCAGCATTGATGAAGAGAACCCGCCGCTGCTGGTGTACGACACCTCTGGCCCTTACACCGACCCAGCCGCCAACAACGATTTACGCAAAGGCTTACCCGCCCTGCGCCGCGCCTGGATTGAAGAGCGCAACGATACCGAGTTCCTTGACGGCCCCACCAGTGAGTACGGCAATCGCCGCGCTAACGACCCGACACTTGCCCAGTTGCGTTTTGATTTAACTCGCACCCCGCGCCGGGCAAAACCAGGTAAAAATGTCACCCAACTGCACTATGCGCGCCAGGGCATTATTACCCCTGAAATGGAATTTATCGCCATTCGCGAAAACCAGCGCCGCCAAACATTAGGCACCGCTGAAGTTGAGCGTATTCTTGGTCACCAACATCCTGGCCAGAGCTTTGGTGCAAAACTGCCGGAAGAGATCACGCCGGAATTTGTGCGCGACGAAGTTGCCCGGGGGCGCGCAATTATCCCCAACAATATCAACCACCCAGAATCCGAGCCGATGATTATTGGCCGTAATTTCCTGGTCAAGATTAACGGCAACCTGGGTAACTCGGCAGTTACCTCGTCGATTGAAGAAGAAGTCGACAAAATGACCTGGGGTATCCGCTGGGGATCGGACACCATCATGGACCTTTCCACTGGCCAGAACATTCACGAGACCCGTGAGTGGATTATCCGCAACTCGCCGGTGCCGATTGGTACAGTGCCGATCTATCAAGCGCTTGAGAAGGTCAACGGCATTGCCGAAAACCTGACCTGGGAAGTGTTCCGCGACACCTTGATTGAACAGGCTGAACAGGGCGTGGATTACTTCACCATTCACGCGGGCGTACTGTTGCGCTATGTGCCAATGACTGCCAACCGAGTGACCGGCATTGTCAGCCGTGGCGGCTCTATCATGGCCAAGTGGTGCTTGTACCATCACCAGGAAAGTTTCCTGTATACCCACTTCGAAGAGATCTGTGAGATCTGCAAGCAGTACGACGTAGCGTTTTCGTTGGGCGATGGCCTGCGCCCCGGCTCAGTCGCCGATGCCAACGACGAAGCGCAGTTCGCTGAGCTGGAGACCCTGGGTGAGTTGACGAAGATCGCCTGGAAACATGATGTTCAGGTGATGATCGAAGGCCCTGGCCATGTGCCCATGCACCTGATTAAAGAGAACATGGATAAGCAGCTTGAGGCGTGTCACGAGGCACCTTTCTATACCCTCGGCCCACTGACCACCGATATCGCCCCCGGCTACGACCACATTACCTCAGGCATCGGTGCGGCCATGATCGGCTGGTTCGGCTGTGCAATGCTCTGCTATGTGACGCCAAAGGAGCACTTGGGTCTGCCGAATAAAGATGATGTCAAAACCGGCATCATCACCTACAAAATTGCTGCCCACGCAGCGGACTTGGCCAAGGGCCACCCAGCAGCACAGCGTCGCGATAACGCGCTTTCCAAAGCACGTTTTGAATTCCGCTGGGAAGACCAGTTCAACCTGGGGCTAGACCCGGACACCGCCCGTGAATTCCACGACGAAACCCTGCCGAAAGACTCCGCCAAAGTGGCGCACTTCTGCTCCATGTGTGGGCCGAAGTTCTGCTCCATGAAGATCAGCCAGGAAGTACGCGATACCTATCGGGACCGCACACCGGAGAATGCCGCTGAAAGCGATTCCGAGGCCGTTAAGCGTGGCATGCAGGAGCAAGCCGAGAAGTTTCGCCGAGAAGGTAGCGAACTGTACCAGGAAGTTTAAAATAGCAGCCTGTAAGTTTCACTGCTAACACGTGGCTCTTGGGTCTTACACGACCTCAAGGGCCATTTTCTTAACCAAGAAGAGGCTAGTTTAAATTAATTTGTGTATGATTATCATTCACAATGAGTGTTATTTGAAATGCTCACTTTAAAGTCACCATTTTTCAAAGGACTGATGTTAAATGAGAACTAAATTATCCTTGGCTGTTTCTCTTGCTCTTCTCAGCACGGGCGTACTGAGTGGCTGCAGCGATGATAGCGCGCCAACAGCAACAGACACCCAGCAGGAAGCACCAAAAAACCTCTCAGCTTCCCTGTTGAAATATATCCCCGCCGACTCGCCCTATTTTGTGGCAACACGGGAATCAATGCCTGAACAAGATGCTTTTGCTCTTTACCAGCGCATGCAGCCAAAGGGCAACCTGGAAGCTGACTTGGATGAACTGCGCGACATGCTGCACGACATAGACGATGACGTGTTGCATTCGCTGATGTCACTGTTGATCGCGATGGGTGAAGAGTTTGTCGGGGTTGAAACACTCGATGATATTCATGCACTGGGCTTTAAAATGAGCCCCCAGGTCGCTTTATACGGACTGGGTATCTTGCCCACTCTGCGTATGGAACTGCAGGATGAAGACGCTTTCCGCGAAACGCTGCAGCGCATCCTCACCAATGCAGATATCAACCCTAGTACGGCCACAACAGATGGAAAAGAGTACTGGGTGCTAACACAAGATGGTCCGATTAAAGCCATCATGGCCATTATCGATAAGCAACTGCTGATGTCTGTGGTGCCAGAAAATGTTAGTGATGAGTTGCTATCACAGGTGCTGGGTAGCACCCTGCCTGACAGCAACATTGGTGATACCGGCGCTCTAGAGGAAATTGAACAGCGTCATGGCTTCACGCCCTATGGTGCCGGGGAAATCGACTCATCACGCCTGCTTAGTGAGCTGAGTACACCCACACACTTAGCTACTCAAGCACTATTGGACGCGGCTGATGCAGAGCGGCTGGACCTCTCCGCCTGCCAAGCAGATATTGACCGCATCACCAACCGCTTCCCCGGTATTGTCATGGGTATGCGTGAATATAACCTCGACCGTATGGAGATGAATCTCATACTGGAAACCGATGAGGCTATTGTCAGCGATCTCCGTGCAATGACCGCTCAGGTTCCGGGCCTTGGTAGCACAGAGGGCATGGCCAGCTTTGGGCTAGGCCTGAATCTACCTGTACTGATGCAAACTGTTCAGAAGTATGCCCAGGAAGTGCGTCAAAACCCGTTTAGCTGTGATGAGCTGCAGGAGTTAAACAGCACCTGGAATGAGATCAATATGGCGATCAACAATCCAGTCGCCATGATGATTGGCCCATCTCTGTCTGGTTTCAGAGCACGCCTTAACAACCTGACAATGAAAGAGGGCGAACCCGCTGGTACCGGTCTTCTGACCCTCGCTTCGCAAAACCCGCTTGCCCTGCTGTCTACAGCAAGTGCGTTCGTGCCTGATTTAGGGGCACTTGGACTTGAACCCGGTGGAGAAGCCAAAAAAATTGACAGCATGATGCTGCCACCAGACTCACCAAAGCTCTACGCGGCTATGTCTGAAAGCGCCATTACCTTGGGCGTTGGCATCAGCGATTCCGAAACACTACAGGAAGAACTGCAAGCCCCTGTTTCCGAGCGTGACCTACTGGTTCATGGCCATCTGACTGGTGAGTTCTACCATTCGCTGGCCGATGTCATAGCACAAATGCCTTCCGATGAATTGGCAGAGTTTGATACTGATCTGCTCAGGCAATATAGCGATATCTATAAGAACATGGAGTACTGGTTCAGAGTGGATGACGCAGGCGTTGAAATGAGCTTCTCGCTGGAATTGAACTAAGCACTGGCTATCCCTAACATCCGAAAAACTCGCTATTGGATACAGCTGTCATCGTGTCACTGTGATCGTTAGCGAGTTTTTCGTCGGCAGCCACGCTGATAAAGGTGGCGTATGGATGGCTCTTGAACTTACTTAAGCGCTATGAGACCTCAAGGGCCACTTTCAACACACCATCGCGCTGGTGGGAGAACAGGTCATAAGCATCGACAATGTTCTCCAACGCATAGCGGTGCGTGACCATGGGGCCAAGATCTAGTCGCCCTGCGGCTATGATGCTCATCAGCCTGCGCATTCGCTCTTTTCCACCGGGGCAGAGTGACGTAATAATTTTGTGATCTCCAAGCCCAGCACAGAAAGCACCCAGCGGAATCGTCAGGTCTTCAGAGTAAACGCCCAGGCTCGACAGCGTGCCGCCAGGTTTTAGCACCCGCAAGGCAGACTCAAAGGTTTGCTGCAGGCCGAGTGCCTCAATGGCCACATCAACGCCGCGCCCGCCGGTTAGCTTTAGAACCTCCTCGACGACATCAACCTGACGAAAATCTAGGGTGACATCCGCGCCCATCTGCTTGGCCATTGCAAGCCGCTCATCAACACCGTCGACAGCAATAATCATCCCCGCCCCACGTAACCGCGCACCTGCTGTCGCACACAGCCCAATCGGACCTTGCGCGAATACCACCACCGTGTCACCAATATTGATACCGGCTTTTTCGGCACCCGCAAAGCCGGTCGACATGATATCGGGGCACATCAGCACTTGTTCGTCGGTTAGACCATCGGGCACGGGAGAGAGATTAGCCTGAGCATCGGGCACCAATAGGTATTCAGCTTGGGCACCATCGATAGTGTTACCAAAGCGCCAGCCGCCCATTGGTTTATAACCGTGGCTGTGGTGGCCGCCATCTTGAGAGCAGCAGCCATCTTGGCAAGCATAAGAAGTGAAGCTGGGGCAAATCGCTCCGGCGATGACTCGCTGGCCCTCTTGATACCCCTTCACATTGGCACCTAACTTTTCAATCACGCCCACCGGCTCATGGCCAATGGTTAGGCCGCGCTCAACGGGGTATTCGCCTTTTAAGATGTGTACGTCGGTGCCGCAAATAGTCGTGGTAGTCACGCGCATCAGCGCATCATTGGGGCCAATCTCGGGAATGGGCTTGTCGTTAATCTCAATGCGCCCAGGCTCAACAAAAATAGCGGCTTTCATCATGGCAGGCATGTAGCGGCTCCTATTGAAGTGAGTGATACCCCATCACTATTGAGCCCACTGGATTAAGGAACGGCAATTGACGTGGAACAATGAGAGATACATTAGATATATATAGACTTAAATAGCGTTTACCGCGCTATCTTATTTATACCAAGTGTACCGCTAGCCGCTGTTTTTTTAATCTATAGGTATCCATTATGCCGACACTACCTTTCAACCCCTGGTCGACCGCAGTCGCTGTGGCCACCACTCTATTGATTTGGCTGGTAATTCCTTTGCCAGAAGGGCTGACGCCAAACGCTTGGCTCATGCTGGCAATATTTGTCGGCACTATTGTCGCTATCATCGGCAAAGCTATGCCTATTGGAGCGATCTCTGTAATTGCGATTTCTATTGTCGCGGCAAGTGGCGTTACCGGCGATACGCCAGGCGAGGCCATCAATGTCGCCTTAAGCAGTTATGCCAACCCACTTATCTGGTTAATTGCCATTGCGATTATGATTTCACGCGGGTTGATTAAAACTGGCCTGGGTGCGCGTATTGGCTACTACTTCATCTCGATTTTTGGCAAGCGCACGTTGGGAATTGGCTATGGCCTCGCCTTTTCCGAGCTTTCAATTGCACCTGTCACACCAAGCAATACCGCACGGGGTGGCGGTATCATTCACCCCATTATGCGCTCTATCGCGCACAGCTTTGACTCACATCCTGAAGACAATACGTCGGGCAAAATCGGCAAATATCTAGCGCTGGTGAATTACCACAGCAACCCCATCACCTCGGCTATGTTCATCACTGCCACCGCTCCTAACCCATTAACCGTTCAACTTATCTCGTCCGCCACTGGAGCAGAAATACAGCTGAGCTGGTTAACCTGGGCGATCGCCATGCTGCTGCCGGGCTTGGTCGCCATCCTGGCGATGCCGTACATTCTGTACCTGCTTTACCCACCGGAAATTAAAGAAACCCCGAATGCCACCCAGTTAGCGAAAGACAAACTTGCCGAACTCGGAAAGCTAAGCCGAAACGAAGGCATCATGCTGTTCGTTTTCTTAGTGCTGCTTTTGCTTTGGGCGGATATCCCAGCGTTTTTCCTGGGGGATGCGGTCACGCTTAATACCACCACGTCTGCGTTTATTGGCTTATCGCTACTGCTGCTAACAGGGGTTTTAACCTGGGAAGATGTGCTGAAAGAAAAAAATGCCTGGGATACGCTGCTGTGGTTTGGTGCTCTTATCATGATGGCTAGCCAACTTAACGAAACAGGCCTAATTAGTTGGTTTTCAGCGAATATGCAGAGCTGGATTACCACGATGGGGATTGGTTGGGCGGGAGCCTCTGCACTCTTGGTACTCACCTTTCTTTATACCCACTACTTTTTTGCCAGCACGACTGCACACATCACCGCGATGATGGCAGCATTTCTCACCGTTGGCTTAAGCCTCGGCGCCCCACCTATGCCTTTTGTGCTAATTATGGCGGCCACATCTTCGATTATGATGACCTTAACCCATTACGCCACAGGCACTTCACCAGTCATCTTTGGCTCAGGCTACCTGACGCTGGGAGAGTGGTGGAAAGCAGGTTTCATTATGAGCGTGGTGAACCTGCTCATTTGGGTAGTCGTTGGTGGTTTATGGTGGAAGCTGCTTGGCCACTACTGAGTTACCACCTAAAAGCCAACAGAGGTTATTGACCTCTGTTGGCATTGAAATGCCCTGGCTAGACGCTATTTCTTAGCCTTCTCTTTGGCCTTACCTTTACCTTTCTGCAGTTCGCCCTTTACTTGTTGGGCTTTACCCTTAGCTTCGGTTTTACTACTTCCGGTTACTTTGCCAGCTGCTTCCTTCACTTTTCCGGCGGCCTTATTGATAGTACCTTTCACTTTATCTTCTTTGCCACTTGCCATGACGAACACCTCTAATCCGTTAGTGGGGATGATGTCGTTCACTAAGTGAACACTCACTTCGAATGGCGACACCTTCCTTAGCGTAGCCTTTGTTAGAAAAGTTACCTCAATTACTTTTAGGCAGGCGCGTTGGCTGCCAACTATTTAGCAAACAGTGCAAACAAGCCATGACCAACAAGGTGCCCACGAGCGCAACGCTCATCGAAGAGAACCGATAAAGCGCACTATAAACAAGGTCTTGCTGCGGGCCTAACGATTGGCCAAAGAGAATACCCAACGTTGTCAGCCCTCCAAAGCCAATGCCTGAGCCGCCACCTTCCAAAATATGTTCTCTAGCAAACAGCATTAATCCAAGCCAATAGAGCAAAATCACCAGCAAAAAATGATGGCTTTGGGTGTAAAGCAATAGCTGCATTGCCAGCGCCAGATTACAGCCCAGTAGCGTGCCGATGGCTCGCTTACCTGCCGACACTCGAGCGCCGGAATAACCTAAAGCAAACAGAATCAGAATGGTGGCCATTTGCGCTGACAGCGAATCTCTGAGGTCAAACATTTGGAACACTACGAACGAGAGTGTGGCCGTAATGCCGCCCATCAATGTTTCATGGCGAATTTGGGCTGCAGGCTTTGCACCACGCGGTGGTAGCTGGCGAGGTTCAACATCGGGAAATAGCGTATGCATCAACATGGCGATAAATACCGCCAGCAGGCTAGCCATAATATTACTCGCCAAGAGATCGCTTAAATCAACACCAGGGTAGCTAGCAAAGTGCAGCAATATGCTTAGCGTCAACACACCATTCGCGCCAAACAGAAACAGCGGGCCTTTTGCCATTAGATTGAAGCGCAGCAAAAACAGACCTAGTACGACCAGCGTCATCACTACCGGCATATGCTTTAGAAGCCCCACCACCAAGCTGACTTCCAAAGCATTCAAGCTAACGTTCGCCAAAAACTGGCGAATGATGCTGCCATTTAAAATGGGCACCATACCCAACAAGAACATCGGGAAAACGGTAAAAAAAACGCCATAATTCCAGCCCATCAATTGGCTAATAATAAAACCCAGCGAACCGCCTCCCGCTACCCGCAGGCACTGGCGCAGGCCGTTTTGAGAGAGCGCTGGCTTATTAACAGCGACTACAGGCGTCTTTTTAATAAACGTTCTAATAGCCGCTTTAATAAACATAGTGCAGCCAACTAATCAGGTGCGCCTGCAACCACGCAAACGGCTTAGCCATTGCATGTTCGCCCGGCACTAGTTGCACCGTTGCCCGCGCACCACTCGGGGGTAGTTCAGTCAACGGCGTATCTAACGCCACATGAATACGCGCACGTTGCGCATCTCGTATCCAACGATCTGAAGCAGGAATATCCACAAGTTGACCATCCACTGCCTGCTGGCCTGCGCGGGTGCCGGCATCAAAGGCACTGACATGCCCTTCAAAAATTTGTCCAGGCAACGCATCGAAGACCACTTTTGCTTCATCGCCAAGCACCACATGGCGCAGGCTCTTTTCACGAAAATCAGCCACGACCTCTACCGTGCTCGCGACCAGCGCCACCGCAGGCTGCCCCGCCTGCACATAATGCCCAGGCTGTAGCTGAAGATTAGCGACCACACCGGACTCTGGCGCTTTTACCACCGTATGGGCTAAATCCAGCTCAGCTTTTTCAAGGGCATTATTCGCTTGGCGAAGGCGTAAGTTATCGTCGCCCTCTTCTCCCAACTGTACCTCTAAGCTTTCAATTTGTGCCTGGGCAGATGCTACAGCCGCCTGCGCGGTATGTTCAGCCGCGACCTGCTGTTCATACTGCTGGCGGGAAATTCCCTGACGCCCAAGCAGCGCTTCAGCACGGCGGCGCTCACCGCTGCGCTCATCGAAAGTAGCCTGTGCCGAGGCAAGTGATGCCCTGGCAGCCGCTAGCTCTGCATTTAAGCGAGCGTTTTCTTGCTCCGCTTGCTCCCGGTTTAATTGGGCTTGGGAGTGAGCGATTTGAAAGGGCGATGGGTCTAAGCGAAATAGCACATCACCCTGGGTTACCGGCTGATGGTCGCTCACCACGACTTCTTGCACAGGGCCGCTTAGCTCAGGAGCAATACTGGTGACGGGGCGCATTGCCCGCGCCTCAGGTGTCATGGGCATAAAGCTATCGGCCATTAAGAAGTAAACGAACAGCAATAGAAATACGGTCAGGGCTATTTTCACCCAGCGAGTAAATTTTTGATCAGGGGACATTGGGATTTCTCATTGACGAGCACCAAAGCGACTATGTCACCGCTTGGAGATATTATTAGGTGGAATACTTTAGTCTAACAAACCATTAGCACGCTAACAATATTTTCATTATGAACAATCGCTCAATGAAGCCACTCCAATGACTTTCCCTCGATACATCAACTTATTATGCGAACTAGATACCCTTACCATTCGCTAGCAAGCCCCTTTGCTTAGCGCAAAAAAAGCCCTATCGCTAGGGTTAGCGATAGAGCTTTGTTTCAACTGGTAGATTAATCAAGTATTGGCGGTTGCCTTAAAACCGGTACTTTAGGCCTACACTGGCAGCATCAAAATCATAGGCAGATTTATCCAGGTAGCGCATGTAGTCAGCGCCTACTGATACATTGGAGCTGATATCCATTTCCGCACCGGCACCGTAGGAGAAACCGGTTTCACGGTTGCTGTTAATATCAACCTCTGTGAAGCCCGCCAAGCCATACAAACGCACTTCTGGAGCAATGGGTACGATACCTTTCGCATAAGCACCCGCAACATGATTTAGCTCGGCGCCACGATCTGAACCACCCGTGCCCAAATGACCTTCTAAGGCGAAATAATCATTGAACTGTGCCCCACCACGGAGACGCAAACCAACGTCATCGCGTGAAGAGCCTCTTTCTGGGTTCAGACTCCAAAACATGGCATCGCCGCCCACATATCCTTGTGGGTACTGGAAGGATTGTTGCGCTTGAGCCGATGCCGCGAACGTACCCGCACCAACTAAAAGAGCGGCAGAGGTGAGTGATAATACGGTCATCTTCATAAGTTAAACCTCAGTTAAAAAACAGCGTTTCCTTACACTTTTTAATTTTGGCTTATACTTTAGGAGAACGCAATCTGCCGGCCCAACTTGCACACAGTTTCCTTTTTCCTCTCCTGTTTACCTACCTTTAGAAAGGCTGAGCACAACAATGCCACCAACGACCACTGCCCCACCTACGAGTTGGCTTGGGCTTAGCATCTGACCTAGAACGATATAACCAAGCAATAACGACGCTACTGGCTCGAAGTTCATCACCGGCGCATTGCGCGCCATGTCCAGGCGTGGCACAAAAATAAACAGTAGGGAAAAAGCACTACCGTATAGCAAGGCTAACAAGGCTAGTCCTGTCCAGCCTGCGCTGTTATCTGGCAAGCTCATTCCCCCAGGAACCGCACCCAGCACCCCACCAACAATCATGACAATAAACACCGTTTGCATGGTCAGCAGGCTACGTAAGGTGCTGCCAACCCCTGCCAACCGATGCTCAGTGACCCAAAGCGCACAAGCAAACGCAAAAGCGGCACTTAACCCAAACCCAATACCAACCAACCACTCAGGCCCCATGGCATTGGCATCCGCGAACCAACTCGGTATATCGAGTACCACGAGCAGCCCAATCAAAATAGTGCCCATAATCAGGCAACTGCGCAGCGAAGGCCGAGGTCCGCCCAGCGCCCAACTTAACAGCGCTAATTGAATAGGAAAGGTGTTAACCAGTAACAGCGCAATGACCACCGGCAAACGTGCAACCGCTGAATAAAGGCTCACGCTTTGAATGGCAATCAGAAGCCCTACTGCCAACTGCCATGGCCATGTGCCGGGCGGTAGCCAAAGCCGCTTTTTTTGAACCACGACCAACGTCAGTAAAATCAAACACGCCACGCCAGAACGCATCAATACCGCAAGAAGTAAGCCAGTACCATTATCAAACGCAAGCCGCGCGGAAACGTGGTTAGCTGCGAACATGGTAGCCACCGACATCATCAGAAAAATG
The DNA here is from genome assembly GCF_002216165.1 of Halomonas sp. N3-2A. Taxonomy (NCBI): domain Bacteria; kingdom Pseudomonadati; phylum Pseudomonadota; class Gammaproteobacteria; order Oceanospirillales; family Halomonadaceae; genus Halomonas; species Halomonas sp. N3-2A. The sequence goes on from NZ_CP022286.1 coordinate 2,085,271, forward strand.
GCTAGGTGGCGAGGCAGTAGCGTTGGTAACGAGGTAGAAGGCATAGGAACAAAACGGCTCACGATAAGTAGATTAAACAGCAGGATGACGACACTTTATGGTGAAGGCTAACGCAATACCGCGCCAACATCATGCAGCGCAGCATATTATACCAAGGTCTACCTCTCTTCTACGCTAACTACTTTACAAAGGTTGTCATAAACACACCGATGCAGGTCATTAACCGTGGCTCTTCTATCAACGATGCATTGATTGATTCTGACCCTCAGGCACCAGAATGCTGAAGCGAGAGGAAGTTGATAGCTTATTTTCCAAACTATCCTGATCGACGCTATCCCCCTTCACATCAAGCTAGTTCTCAGCGGTTGATAATTGCTGCCTGACGAACTCAAGAGAGGGCCGTAAAAAGTGTAAACAGGAGCCGGTTCGATAGATATTCAAAGATTCAGGTATACGCTGTAATTTGCTATACGAGTAGCTATGTAGACACTCTTCGGCATGATGTTTCTGCTCGCTACCCAACGAAACTAAACCACCTACCCAATGCCAGGCCTGATTGCTCTCGGCGTAGGCCTTCGCTTGAAAGGTGTATTGGTCGTAAATCAGCCACTGGATACTCGGGTCATCGTCAATACGAACCGCTCTGCAAGGGTCCGGCTGGTTCAAGCACATCAAATCCTGATTAGCCAGCAGCACCAGTAAAGACTCGGGCATCGTAGCCATCTCAGGACTTATACGAAACTGTTGGGCTAGCTCACCCAGATCGTTAGTATCCACCAGAGACTCGGTGTTACCGGATTGAGCTTGCTTTATGTGAAGCTCGACACGACGTTTCAGCTCAGGATGCGCCTGGGCAAACTCGCTCTCGGCCAGCTCTTGCAGAGCTAGGTTCCCGGGCTGCCCAAGTCGATAGCGCAAATAGCGGAAATCAAAGTCTTCCACTGCTGTGTGCCCATCCAATAATCGGTTTACCTGATGCTGTGCAGACCAGTGGCGCATGTCAGCCAGCGGCGTATTAACTAGCATCAGCACACTGGCCACCAGAAGGGCCAGCCACTTATTGACGCGGTGAAGGCTGGGTAACGCTGCTTGTCGGCGCCAAAGCAATATCAGGCTGTAACTGAAGGTAAAAGCCGCCGTCAGCGCTTGCAGCAGCCCTGCCCACAACCTGTCCAAACTGAGCCCGTACTGATCGATACGTAGCCATAGTGCCCACGCCGCCAATAGGCTTCCAATTGGCAGGAGTACGACCGCCATCAAAACCGTATTGCGTAGCCAAACAGGGTAAGGAGGGTTGCCCTGGGTTTGATGAAATACAGCGTTAAAGAACAGTAGCAAGGTTAACATCAACGCCATGAGTATTTGCGCCGCCTTGCCTGTATCCCATATGGGTTCTAACCCTGTCCAAGGCAACACGGCAAAGAACAGCAGGATGACCAGGGCAACCAACGGCAAAAGTGTCTTGATAAGCGCTTCGCACATCAGTCTTACGCTGGCAAGAAAGCGGAAGCGATTGCGGATCATCACCACGACGATACCGAGAATCAACCAAGTAACCGGATAGATAAACACAGGTTCCTGGAAAACCCGTGCAAAAAAGTCTATGCCAATGGCAGCAAAAAGCGCTCCCCAAAGCCCTAGAATTGCCCAAAACACCCCTATAAACAAACTGACCTGGGCAATTGTTAGGGCGAATTCCCATGAGTAATTCAGCAATGGTTGATAGGCTTTTGGCCATGTGCCACTAGAAGCACTGCTTCGAAAGAACAGAGCAAGAATGAACATAGCCACCCCCACAGTCATACAAAAGGAAGCAGTAAGGGGCTGTGAGTTCTGGTAAGGCACTTCCGGCATAGGGGTTGCCCAACCAAGATGCCACCCCATCCAAAACAGTAGAGGGATCAACAACAGCGGTATTAAATTGATACGCTCCCGCAGTCGCACCATGCTAATCAGGTAAAAGGCAGGCACCACGATAGTGATGGAATAAAGTGCGCCCAACCAGCGTTGGTCAGTGGCCAGCCAGTGTGCATGTTCAACAGCCAGGTGCAACGCGTAGAGCGCAACCCCCTGAAACAGGGCAATAAGGATCAATCCAATGCTGGTGCTACGATCCAATGTGTTTAGACGGTTATCATCCATGACAATTCTCTGAGGAGCAGGTGACGAACGTGATATCACGTCATTAGTCGGCTCAGAATACCAATAATTGCGGGTAGGCGTTACTTTGGGTGACCAATATCAATTAACAGTGGCATCACGTCTTAAGTCATTACTGACCGTGACTCCACATAGAAAAATAGCCCCAGGCACTGCCTGGGGCTATTTTTATTTAGCGAATTAACGTGTGTAAGAATTCCCTGTCACGCCCACATAGGCACCATGGCTTCCAGTACCATCACTAAGCTCATTGCGGTAATCGTCAGAATCGATACACCGAACACCTTTTTGGCCCAGCGCACGTCATCACCCAGTCGAAAACCACACAGCGCTAAGTACAGCCAGTAACCGCCCATTGCTAATGCAACACAGAGGTAGCCCGTACCCGCTTGACTGGCTAGCACCAAGGCGAGCGACGCAGGAATAAACGCGACGATGTAGCCCAGAATGTGGTGTTTTGCCCGTTTGATACCATGCACCACCGGCAGCACCGGAATCGATGCCCGGCGATAATCCGCATAGCGAAAAATCGCAATGGCATACGAATGCGGCATCTGCCAAAGGCAGAAGATGACCAGCAGCATGAAAGCACCGCTATCAAACTGCCCCGTCACCGCACAATAACCAACAACCGGCGGCATCGCCCCAGAAAGGCTGCCCACCAACGTGCCGTATTCAGAGTGCCGCTTCATGTAGAGGCTGTACACCCCAACGTAAACGCCCCAGCCGATCACCGCTAATGCCACGGTTAAGCCGTTGGTGCCCAGCGCCAAACACACCACGCCCGCTACCCCAAGCAGCGCCGAAACGCCTAATGCTTGAGTAATAGAGATACGTCCTTTGGCCAGAGGGCGATGGCGCGTACGCGCCATCAAAGCATCAATATCACGGTCAATAACGTTATTACAGGCGCAGCCAGACGCAATGACCAGTGCAATACCCAACATGACCGTACTAAACGTGACCCAATCAAAGGTACCGTGGGCGGCTAAAAAATAACCGCCTAAGGTCGCAATGAGATTGCCGCCAATAATGCCTGGCTTTGTTAGCGCGAGCAGGTCACGCCAACGGCTAGGCACCACCGTTAACCGATCATCATGTTGAGATGCAGATGCTGCATGATCCATAAAGAGCCCCCTACCACCAAGACAAGTATCGTCAGCGTGAAAACGAAAGACATCACGTTCCACCCTTCGTCGGCGTTGGTGTTCATATGCATAAACATGACCAGCTGAACCAAAATCTGCAGCACGGCTGTTACTGCGATAACGACCACCGTCGTGACGGTGCCTAGCGCACCGCTCATCACGACCGCGAATGGAATCACGGTTAGCACTAAAGATAGCAGAAGCCCAGTCACATACGATTTAACGCTGCCATGGGAAGAAGTTGAATTAGATGAAGAATGGCTCATCTCACAGCACTCCCATTAAATAAACAAACGAGAAAACACAGATCCAGACGATATCCAGAAAGTGCCAGAATAGGCTTAGGCACAGAATTCTGGGACGAGTCATCGGTGTTAGCCCTTTGGTAGAAAGCTGCACCAACATGACGAGAATCCATACCAAACCAACAGTCACGTGCAGCCCGTGAGTACCCACCAGGGTGAAGAATGACGAGAGAAACGCACTCTGATCGGGCCCATGCCCTTGATGAATCAAGTGCTGGAACTCATAAACTTCCATGCCAACAAACGCCGCGCCCAGCAGGAAAGTTATCGCTAACCACGCCTTTACCTGGCCAATGCGCTCAGCATTCATGGCCAACACGCCTATGCCGAAAGTAAAGCTACTAAACAGCAGTAAGAAAGTTTCGACGAGCACGAAAGGCAGCTCGAAAATATCTGCCGCCGTCGGGCCGCCCGCCGTGCCCTTCATGAGCACGGCGTAGGTAGCAAACAGTGACCCGAAGATCACCAGATCGCTCATTAGATAGACCCAAAAGCCGAATAATTTGGTGCCGCTGGCATCATGGTGCTCATGGGGCTCAGACGTTGCGCCATGGTGTAGGGTATCGGTAGCCATTACGCTCGCGCCTCCGCATAGTTTGTCTGCTTACTATCAGTTGAGTCACTGGCGGTCGGGGTGGTTTTGCGCTGCTGGTGCTCACGCTCAATCCGCGCCACTTCTGCGGCAGGCACGTAGTAGTCGATATCATCGTTGAAAACACGCGCTAAGAAGCTGATGACTACGCCAAGCGCACCCAACGCGGCTAGCCACCAGATATGCCATACCAGTGCAAAACCAAGTACCAGGGCAAACAAACTAATGACCGGCCCTGCCACGGTATTACGAGGCATGTGGATATCGGTATAAGGCGCTTCATCCAACTGCTCGTTGCTACGCTGTTTTTGCGACCAGAAACTGTCGATATCGCCAACTTCAGGCAAACGGGCAAAGTTGTAGAACGGTGCTGGTGATGACGTTGACCACTCCAATGTACGGCCATCCCATGGGTCGCCAGTCACATCGGCATTCAGCTTGCGATCACGAATGCTCACCCAGAACTGAATAATGGTGCAGGCAATGCCCATCATGATGATGACGGCACCTACCCAGGCCAGGATCATCCACGACTGCCACTCCGGGTTGGCATAGGACTGCATGCGGCGCACCGCGCCAAAGAAGCTCAACACATAGAGCGGCATAAAGGCGACATAGAAGCCAATAAACCAACACCAGAATGAACGCTTGCCCCACTTCTCGCTAAGCGTGAAACCGAATGCTTTGGGGAACCAGTACGTTAAGCCCGCCATCATGCCAAACACCACGCCACCAATAATTACGTTGTGGAAGTGGGCAATCACGAACAGGCTGTTATGCAGTACAAAGTTGGCAGCGGGTAGCGCCAGCATCACGCCAGTCATACCGCCTAAGGTGAAAGTAATAATAAAGCCTAAGGTCCATAGCACCGGCGAGGTCAGTTCCAGGCTGCCGCGGAAGATGGTGAACAGCCAGTTGAATACTTTCACCCCGGTAGGAATGGCAATAATCATCGTCATGATGCCGAAGAAGGCGTTGACGTTAGCGCCAGCCCCCATGGTGAAGAAGTGGTGCAACCAGACAATAAACGACAGCAGCGTGATCGCCACTGTGGCCCATACCATGGTGGTGTAACCAAACAAACGTTTACGCGCGAAGGTCGCGATCACTTCAGAGAACACGCCAAAGGCTGGCAGGATCAGGATGTACACTTCCGGATGGCCCCAAGCCCAGATGAGGTTGACGTACATCATCATGTTGCCGCCAAAATCATTGGTGAAGAAGTGCATGCCGAAGTAGCGGTCTAGAGTTAACAGCGCGATCGTCGCGGTAAGAATCGGGAAAGAGGCAATAATCAGGACGTTGGCACAAAGCGATGTCCAGGTAAAAATAGGCATGCGGAACATAGTCATGCCTTTAGTGCGCATTTTCAGGATCGTGACAAAGAAATTAATCCCGGTGAGCGTCGTACCTATGCCGGATATTTGTAACGCCCATATCCAATAATCGACCCCCACACCAGGGCTAAACTCTATCCCCGAAAGCGGCGCGTAAGCGAGCCAACCCGTTTTGGCGAACTCTCCTACTACTAGGGAAATATTAACCAGAATCGCGGACACCGCGAACAGCCAAAAGCTCAGGTTATTCAAGAAAGGAAAAGCAACGTCGCGTGCGCCAATTTGCAGTGGCACCACCAGATTCATCAGGCCGATGACCATGGGCATCGCAACGAAAAAGATCATAATCACGCCATGGGCGGTAAAGATCTGATCATAGTGTTCAGGAGGGAGGTAACCCGCGGCCCCACCAGCAGCCATAGCCAACTGGGTACGCATCATAATGGCATCAGCAAAGCCGCGTAGCAGCATCACCAAGGCAACCACAAAATACATAATACCGAGCTTTTTGTGGTCAACGGAGGTAAACCACTCGTTCCACAGCCAGCCCCACTTTCGGTAATAGGTTAATGCGCCGATAAGCGCAGCACCGCCAATCGCCATCATGGCGGCAACGATCATGATGATCGGTTCGTGATACGGAATCGACTCTAACGTCAGTTTTCCAAACATGCTTAACCCCCCGCTTCAACGCTTGTGGGATGGCCGCTCATCGCGTGATCCTCACTCGCATGCTGATTGGTAACGTGGCCAAACGCGGCCTGATGATGGGTAGCGCTTGCGCTTTCTAGCTCGCCAGACTCGCCGTGGCTATCGTCAACATCACTGACGGCTTCGTGGTTAACATGGTCGCCATGACCGCCGTGCCCACTGCCACCGGTATGAAAGCTGGTCAGAATCGACGTATAGAGCGCCGGAGATACCTCAGAGAAGTACTCGACCGGGTGGTATTCACTCGGTTTGGCTAAATCGCTATAACGGTCGGGATAGGTCAGGGTTTCATTGGAAGCCCGCACGTTTTCAACCCACGCATCAAATTCTTCAGGGGTGGTAACGTGAGCATCGAAGGTCATTCCTGAGAAGCCAGCACCGCTGTAATTTGTGGAACGGCCTGGATAAACGCCGACGTCGTCTGCAATGAGATGAACATCGTTATCCATACCCGCCATGGCATAAATTTGGCTGCCTAAGCGCGGAATAAAGAACGCATTCATCACCGAGCCAGAACTGACTCGAAAACGCACCGGCGTATCCACAGGAAAGGCAAGCTCGTTGACACTGGCAATGCCTTGCTCGGGGTAGATGAACAGCCATTTCCAGTCCAGCGCTACCACTTGGATTTCCATTGCGGCGGTATCGCTTTCGATGGGCTTATGGGGATCTAAGCTATGGGAGGTTTTCCAGGTAAGAAACGCTAAGACAGCGATGATTAAACAAGGCACTGTCCATACCGCGACTTCAATCGCATTAGAGTGCGCCCAGTCGGGTAGGTATTTAGCAACATTGCGATTGCTGCGCCGATAACGCCAACCAAACAGCAGCGTCATCACTATCACCGGAATAACTACAATTAGCATCAGCCCAAATGAGGTCAGTATTAGCGAGCGTTGCTCAACGCCAATCTGCCCTTTGGGATCCAACAATGCAGAACTGCAGCCCGTTAACAACAGGCACAACATGACGAGCACGAATGTGCCTCGCCTGCGCCAGAGGGTATGTCGTTGCATGGTGTGATCTCGTCAGAGAGTTGTCCAAAACAGCGCACTATTTGACCAGCTGAATAGCTAGCTAAATAGCCCGCTAACTAACACCCCATACTTTTCCCAGAACAGTGAGTACGTATGCGTTGCTCCGGGAAAAATATGCGCTACCGAAGGGATTGGTAGCGAGTCATAGTCAATACACGCCACGCGCGCATAAACTAAGACTAAAGTATTTTCTATTGATCTGGATCAATCAGAAAGAGGCGCTTTGCCGCACCCTGTATACTTAAAAATATGTTAAGCGACTGTCACGCTGGGTGATGCATGAGGAAGGCAATCTTGTACTTTCGGTGCATGCTCATCGTCGGTCACGACAATATCGAAATCGGATAACGCGGCAAAATAGGCTGGGCGCACTAAACCAAATTTGCTGGCATCAACAATCAACAGGCGCTGCATAGCCGTCGCTATGGCAGCCTGTTTTGGCGCCACTTCATGAAAATGGAAACAACTAACCCCACGTTCGCAGTCCACTCCTGCGGCAGAGATCAGTGCTTTATTAATGCCTAAACGCTCAATCGCAGCACGCATACCATCACTACCAAACGATTGTGACGAGGCATAAAACAGTCCCCCTAGCAGCACTAACCGCACATTAGGCAGCGCGGCCACTGAGTTAGCCACGTTAAGGGCATACGTCACCACAGTGAGCTCGCGGAAATGGCTTAACTGACTAAGCAAAGGAATCAGTGTTGAACCGCAGTCAATGAATAGCGTATCGCCGTCTTCGATAAAGCTGGCAACTCGCTGACAGAGGCGGTGCTTAATCTGATAATGGCTCGCCTGTTGCTCAGTCAAGTCATACACCGGCGTTACGCCAGGATAGTTTGCCATGACCAAGCGACCGCCCAACAAGCTAATCGCCGAAGGCTGCGTAGTAACGTCCCGACGGATCGTCATTTCAGAAACACCGCACAGCTCAGCAGCATCGCGCAGATGCAATGTCCCCCCGCTGGCAAGCGCTTCTTGCAACATTGCCAAACGCTGAGCGCTTCGGTCATTCATGGCAAACCTCTCCTTTAATCCCAAGTTCAGGCGTTATTTGTTATCAGCGGTTAGTGGGTATCCAAGGCCTATGCTGAGCCAGCCCTCATTATATTTCCACTGTCAGACGCTGCTCTTCGACTATTTGAGAGTCATATCACATATACAAAGCGTTGATGGGGCAATACTTGCAAATCAACGTTAAAAAAATAACACTCAATGTTATAATTTTAACATCAACGCCAGCCCACACGACTCATAACAACCCTGTTGAGGCTTCCATGACTGCTCAAAACCCTTCTCGCTCTTCTTTCGTCACGCTTGGCGCTGGCGTTTTACTGGCTAGCTCTGCGCTGGTAACGCCAGCGTTAGCCAACGACACCCCCGCGTCACCAACGACGCCCCTTTGGTCGTTTGCCAACGTTTCGGTGAACTACTTGGATTGGTCTAACGGTACTGAAGCGCGTACCGCTAGTAACGCAGCAAAAAGCGACTTCACGTTTGTCGAAATCGAAGGCGGCGTAGGTTACAGCTGGGGCGAATTCTACGGTTTCTTCGATTTCGAGAACCCAACCAACGACCAGTTTGACGAATCAAGCGGTGGTAAAGACAACTTTCGTACCGCAGGCAAAATCACTTCGCATATTTATTTAGGCGACAGCCCGCTATCGATCTACGCGCACCTGTACGACTTCCGCGATTATGGTTTCAACGCTCGCGAGCAGGATCAAATTCTCGGCCTCGGCTACCGCACGACGTTCGACAACGGCCTATGGTTTAAACCGTTTATTGGCGCAGCACGTGTACAGAGCGACGGCTACACTGGCATGAACGGCTTTATGGCGGGTTGGGTAGCAGGTTATGACTTCTCAGCGCTCAACCAGAACTTCAGCGTCACCAACTGGCATGAACAAACCTTTGGCCGTGACGACGAGTACCTGGAACAAAACTACGTAGGTGATAAAGCGGGGAGCGTAGGCACCAACGGCGCGCTTAGCTTGTGGTGGCATCCTTCTGAGCTAATTACCACTGGCGTGCAGTATCGCTACTCAGACAATAAGCTGGGTACCCCGAACGCTTACCAAAATGCGATGATTTACTCAGTAAAATTAAACTTACTGTAATCGCTCCACCTCACACGCTCGGAAGGTACCCACATGACTCTCATCATGAGCTTGGTAGGCATGGTTACGCTGGTAACCATCGCACTTATCTTCTCTTACGACCGTAAATCAATTCGGCTGCGCACCGTGCTTGGCGCGTTTGCCATCCAGGCGGGTATTGGTGCATTTGTCCTTTATGTGCCCTTTGGCCAAGCAGTCCTGCAAGCCATTTCGTCCGGCGTTAGCCAAATATTGGTCTACGCCAATGACGGCATCGGCTTTCTGTTTGGCGGCTTAGCCGATGTCGATAACGTCGGCTTTGTTTTTGCCATTAAAGTACTGCCAGTGATTATCTTTTTCTCGTCACTCATTGCAGTGCTTTATTACATAGGCATTATGCAGTGGGTCATTCGGATTTTAGGCGGCGCGCTGCAAAAAGCACTCGGCACTTCTCGCACCGAATCGCTTTCTGCCACGGCAAATATCTTTGTTGGCCAAACCGAAGCGCCGCTGGTGGTACGTCCGTTTATCGCCCGCATGACGCCTTCGCAGCTATTTGCAGTGATGTGCGGTGGCCTGGCATCGGTGGCTGGTTCGGTACTGGCGGGCTACGCCGCCTTGGGCATTCCCATGGAATACTTGGTCGCCGCTTCGTTTATGGCGGCACCGGGTGGCCTCCTGTTCGCCAAACTCATCATGCCTGAAACTCAAGACGCGACCGATAGCGACAGCGTTTCTAAAGTAGAAGAAGAGCTTAAAGAGCAGGAAGACAAACCCGCCAACGTATTGGATGCAGCCGCCGCGGGCGCTACGTCAGGCATGAAACTTGCCGCCAATGTCGGTGCCATGCTGCTCGCGTTTATTGCGCTTATTGCCCTGATTAACGGTATTCTAGGCGGCGTTGGCGGTTGGTTTGGCTTTGAATCACTCAGCCTTGAACTGATTCTTGGCTGGCTGTTTGCGCCGCTTGCCTTCTTGCTTGGCGTCCCTTGGGAAGAAGCTACCCTGGCGGGTTCGTTTATCGGTCAAAAACTGGTGGTGAATGAGTTTGTCGCCTTTATCAACTTGGCTCCCTACATTGATGGGGAACAGGTGGTGGCCGCCACGGGTCAAATGATGACTCCGCACACCATGGCGATTCTTTCCTTTGCGCTATGTGGCTTTGCCAACCTGTCCTCCATTGCCATTTTGCTGGGCGGCTTAGGCAGCATTGCCCCTACACGCCGTAAAGAGATTGCCCGTTTTGGCGTGAAGGCCGTATTGGCCGGTACACTCTCTAACCTAATGTCGGCCTCAATTGCAGGCTTCTTTATTGCGTTGAGTAGCGCCACGGCTTAACGCAGCGAGCACGACACTTTGCAACGGGCGCTGCTGTTTTCACGCAGGGCCCGTTTTGTCTTTTATTAATTTGCGAGAACTCCATGACTGCGACTGCCTCCTCTCAGCACACTCAAGCCCAACTTACCCAAGCTGCCCGTCAAGCACTCACCCTCATGGATCTAACGAGCCTGAACGACAGCGACACCGATAGCACGATTGAAGCGCTCTGCCAGCAACTTAAAACACCCTTTGGCAACCCAGCAGCGGTATGCGTTTATCCGCAATTTGTGGTTACCGCGCAGCGTGCACTAACCGCTCACAAGCTCAATGACCACGTTAAAATTGCCACGGTTACCAACTTCCCAGATGGTGGTGACGACATCATGGGTGCCGCCCGTGAAACCCGCGACGCTGTCGCTTCCGGTGCCGATGAAGTCGATGTGGTCTTCCCCTACCGCGCATTGATGGCAGGCGATGAAGCAATCGGCCTAGAGCTGGTCGAAATGTGTAAAGCCGCCTGCGCTGGTCAAGCACGCTTAAAAGTCATCATTGAATCGGGCGAACTCAAAGATCCCGCGCTTATCAAGCGTGCCAGTGAACTGGCCATTGAAGGCGGCGCTGACTTTATTAAAACATCGACAGGCAAGGTCGAAACAAACGCCACCCTGGAAGCCGCTGAGATCATGCTTAACGCGATTAAAGCCAGCGGTGAAGATGTCGGGTTTAAAGCCGCCGGTGGCGTGCGCACCACTGAAGAAGCCGTCGAGTATCTAGCACTTGCTACGAATATTATGGGCGCGCAGTGGGTAACGCCTGAGCACTTCCGGTTTGGTGCCTCCAGCCTGCTGGGTAATTTATTGAATACGCTAAGCGGCGCCCCACAAACTGCATCGCTCGCCACTACTAACGGAGGCTACTAAATGTCATCTACCGCTTCTCATCACGCTCTCCTGCCCCAGGAACTAATTCGCCTCAAGCGCGATAATCAGCCGCTACCCGCGGAAGAGATCAAAGCCTTCGTACAGGGCATTGCCGATGATCGCATCAGCGACGCCCAAATTGGCGCCTTCACCATGGCGGTGTTCTTAAACGGCATGAGCCGTGAAGAAGTCGTCGCCCTGACCACGGCGACCCGCGACTCTGGCCATGTCATGCAGTGGGACTCCCTCAACCTACCCGGCCCGATTGTCGATAAACACTCTACTGGCGGCGTTGGTGATCTAGTGTCGTTGGTGCTCGGCCCCTGGGTCGCCGCTTGCGGCGCGTTTGTGCCGATGATTTCAGGTCGTGGCCTTGGCCACACCGGCGGCACGCTGGACAAGCTGGAATCGATCCCCGGTTACGACCCCTACCCAGCGCCGGAACGCTTTAGCAGTGTGGTGAAATCCACCGGTGTAGCGATTATCGGCCAAACCGGCAATCTGGCCCCCGCCGATAAACGCATTTACGGCGTGCGTGATGTGACCGCCACCGTAGAGTCCATTCCACTGATTACCGCCTCTATTCTGGGTAAAAAACTGGCCTCCGGTTTAGATGCCTTAGTGATGGACGTTAAGGTTGGCAGCGGCGCCTTTATGCCCACGCCAGAAAAGTCCCGTGAGCTAGCCAAAAGCATCGCCAACGTGGCAACCCAAGCCGGAACGCCGACCACTGCTCTGCTCACCGACATGAGCCAGCCGTTGGCCCCTTGCGCTGGCAACGCGGTCGAAATTGTCGAGACCCTGGCCCTACTGCGCGGCGAACGTGCCAACAGTCGCGTTATGCAGGTCACCCGCGAACTGGCGGTGGAAATGCTGATCGCTGGCAAACTGGTCAACAACCGTGAAGAGGCCCTTACTAAGCTGGAAAAAGCGCTCACCTCGGGTGCAGCAGCCGAAGTCTTCGCCCGGATGGTACGCGAGCTGGGCGGTCCCGCCGACTTTATGGAACGCTCGGATAGCTACTTGGCCACCGCACCGGTTATTCAGCCGGTGTACCCTGAGCAGAGTGGCATCGTACAGCGTATCGACACCCGTGCCGTCGGTATGAGCGTCGTCGAGCTAGGCGGTGGCCGCCTGCGCAACGACGCTAGCGTCGATCACAGCGTCGGTTTTAGCGATATTGTCGAGATTGGCGACCGTGTCGATAGCCAGCGTCCGTTAGCCATCGTTCACGCCCGCAGTGAAGATGCGGCCAAGCGTGCCGCTGCTCAGTTGCGTGCCGCCATGACCCTTAGCGAAGAGCCTGCCGCAGCGGACACACTGCTTCAAGACACCTTCCGAGGAGAAGCCTAATGCGTCGTGCGATTGTATTAGTCCTTGATTCGTTTGGGATCGGTAGCGCCCCCGATGCTGATAAATTCGGCGACCAGGGTGCTGACACCCTGGGCCACATCGCTGCCGCCTGCGCCCGCGGTAACGCCGATACCGCTGAGCGCTCAGGCCCCCTAAAACTGCCCAACATGGCGGCGCTTGGCCTGTTCTACGCCCACCGCGATGCAACGGGAAGCGTCGCCGAAGGCGTTAACCTGCCAGCTCAATTAACAGGTGCGTACGCCCACGCCAAAGAGATCTCCAGCGGCAAGGACACTCCCTCCGGCCACTGGGAAATTGCTGGCGTACCAGTGCGTTTTGACTGGGGTTATTTTCTTGATAAAACCAACAGCTTCCCCCTTGAACTGCTCGACGCCATCGTGCAAGAAGCCGGCCTCACTGGGGTGATTGGCAACTGCCACGCTTCGGGCACCGAGATCATCGCCCGTCTGGGTGAAGAGCACATAGCCACCGGCAAGCCCATCGTTTATACCTCGGCAGATTCGGTGTTTCAGATTGCCGCCCACGAGGAGCACTTTGGCTTAGAGCGCCTCTACGCGCTGTGCGAAACCGTGCGCGAGCTTCTCGAGCCCTACAACATTGGCCGTGTGATTGCCCGCCCGTTTAACGGCGATGACAGCACCAGTTTTGCCCGCACCGGCAACCGCCGTGACTACAGCGTTGAGCCGCCCAGCCCCACCGTATTGCAGAAACTGGCCGATGCCGGCGGCGAAGTGGTCTCGATTGGCAAGATCGCGGACATTTACGCGCATTGCGGCATTACCCATAAGGTCAAAGCCAGCGGCCACGACGCCCTGATGGAAGCCACGCTCGCCGAAGTAGCCCGCACCGCGAAAGAAACCAGCGACCGCCCAACCATGATCATGACCAACTTTGTTGATTTTGATTCGGTTTACGGCCACCGCCGTGACGTGCCGGGCTACGCCGCCGCACTTGAGCATTTCGATGCCCGCCTGCCGGAACTGCTTGCCGCACTCAACGATGATGACCTGTTGCTGCTCACCGCCGACCACGGTTGCGACCCCAGCTGGGAAGGCACCGAACACACCCGCGAATATGTGCCGGTGATGGTGCATGGCGCAGGGTTTGCCCCCGGCCCGCTAGGCGAGCGCGACACCTTTGCCGATATCGGCCAGACATTAGCCGCCTTCTTCGCCGTTGAAGCGATGGAAGACGGCAAGAGCTTTTTACCTAACGCTGCCTGAACCGCAGCGTTGAGCGAATTAATCTGATTAAAAAACGATCAATAGGAGCGTTTTATGGCAACACCACATATCAATGCTGAAATGGGCGATTTCGCGGATACCGTTCTGATGCCCGGCGACCCGCTGCGCGCCAAGTACATCGCCGATACCTACCTGGAAAATGTTCGCCAGGTCAACGATGTACGCAGCATGTTCGGCTACACCGGCACTTACCAGGGCCGCGAAATTTCGGTCATGGGCCACGGCATGGGCATTCCGTCGGTGTCTATTTATGCCAAAGAGCTGATTACCGACTACGGCGTTAAGTCGATTATTCGTGTGGGTTCCTGCGGCGCGGTACGCGACGACGTCAACGTACGTGACGTGGTTATTGGCATGGGTGCCTGCACCGATTCCAAAGTGAACCGCATGCGCTTTAATGACCACGACTTCTCGGCCATCGCTGACTTTGAGCTGACAAGCCATGCCGTTGCTGCCGCCAAGGCGCAGAATGTACCGGTAAAAGTCGGCAATATCTTCTCAGCGGATCTGTTCTACAACCCGCAGACCGACATGGCCGAACTACTCAAGCGCTACGGCATCGTGGGTGTGGAAATGGAAGCGGCAGGCCTTTACGGCGTTGCCGCAGAGTTTGGTGCTCGCGCACTAACCATCTGCACGGTGTCCGACCATATTCTGAAAGGCGAGTCGCTCTCCAGCGCCGACCGCCAGACCACCTTCAACGACATGATGACGATTGCGCTAGACACCGTATTGCGTGACGACGCTGCCAAGGCCTAATAGCCATTGATGAGGATAACGCCATGAGCCAAGCGGATCAGGCACTGGTTGACACGCTGCTGACCACTTTGGGCAACGCTTATGCGCCCTACTCCAACCACCCAGTCGCCGCGGTAATGGAGTGCCCGGATGGCCAGCAGTTTGCAGGCGCTAACGTGGAAGTGGCGCACTACAAAGGGCTGTGCGCGGAAGCCTCGGCGATTTCCGCCATGATCACCGCTGGCCAGCGTGAGCTTGCCAAGGTGTACGTGATGGGACCAGGCGAGCATCTGTGTACACCGTGTGGCGACTGCCGTCAGCGCATTCGTGAATTCGCCACCCCAGAAACGCAAATTATGGTGCTTTCACACCAGGGCGACGTGCTAAAAACCTATACCATGGAAACGCTGCTTCCCGATGCCTTCGGCCCCGAGCAACTGCCGCCGCGTTAAGTGTTCAGGCTGTTTCCCGCATGACGAGCGTCACCGGCAGCGATACATGCCGGGGCGCTTTGCTTGCTAGCGCTTCGCCCAACAGCTCGACACTCATTGCCGCAATCGCTGCGATATCTTGACGAATGGTGGTTAACCCAGAAGCAAGCGCTGGCAGGTCATCAAAACCGGTCACTGCGACTTGGCGAGGCACGTCTACTTCCCGGTCTTCCAGCGCAGCGATACACCCTAGCGCCAGTTCGTCGGTGGCGCAGACTAGCGCATCAAACGGCAGCGCTTGCCCAGTTGTGATCTGCGCCAACGCGCGATTTAAATAACGATAACTGGTCAGTGAGTCTGAGCTGAATCGATGTGGCAGGCTAATTAGTTGCTCAGAGAGCCCGGCTTCATCCAGCGCCCGTCGGTAACCCTCTAAACGGCTATGAGGCCCCGGCACTTCCAGCTCACCACCGACAAACGCAAGCTGTCGGCGTCCCTGAGCGATAAGGTGGTGCGTCATTTCATAAAACCCTTGGGCATCATTCGGTGCGACCGAAAAACCTCGCCCTGGGTTGCCAATGCGCACAAAAGGCACGCCAGCGTTTTCTAGCAACGTAGGGCGCGCATCCTCAGAGGTTTCTCCCAGCAGAATAGCCGCGCCCGCCCGTTCTGGAAGCTCGGCAGTTTGATCGTGGTGGAAAAAGATCGGCACCATGCCCTGCTGGTGTAGAGCGACGGTTAAGTGTTGGTAGAGCAGAATATAGTAAGGACGCAGCTCGATATCCTGGCGTCCCAGGGGAATTCCTACCACTGCGGCCTTGCCACTAATCAGTTGCCTGGCCGCTGCGCTGGGCTGGTACGCCACATCGCGGCTGATGGTAAGAATTTTTTCCCGCAACGCGTCGCTTAGCCCTGGCTTACCATTAAGTGCCCGACTGACCGAAGCAATAGAGACATCGGCCCGCCGGGCTATTTCGCGTATGGTCGCCGTTTGAGCGCTCTGTTTGGTCTGTTTCATGCCATGCCTCAGCGATTCGACTTATGATTGTGCCAAAAATTGTGCCGAAAATCGCTGAGCATTGCGGTAAATCCAGCTACCAACCACGCCTCCCTATACGGGCAAGCTCGCTATCGAGCTGCTGAATTGCTTGTTTGGGGGAAATATCACCGGATAGGGCGTCATGCACACGGTTGAACACGGCGTTAGACACCCGCGGATACGCTTCTCCAGTAACGCTCGCAGGACGTGGCACACCATTCATAACGGTTTCATAAAGTTCGCCAATAAACGGGTGGGCTTCCAGCACCTCGGCATTTTCATAGAGCACAGGCCGCGTCGGGTTTCGACCAAACTCAACGGCGTGAGCTTTTTGTTGCTCTTCAGCGGCGAGATAAGCCACTAGGTCAGCGGCGATATCAGGATGCTCTGAGTAGCGTGAAACCGCCCAGTTCCAGCCGCCAAGCGTCGCGACAGACTGCCCTTCGGGCCCGCGAGGTAACGGCGCGACGCCAAACTTGCCTTGAATGGGTGTGCCATCGGCCTGCCCCAACGACCAAGCATAGGGCCAGTTACGCATAAACACGGCGTTACCCGATTGGAACACCCCGCGAGCTTCTTCTTCCATATAGTTGCGCACGCCCTCAGGGCTGATGTCCCCCACCCAAGAGGCTGCTAGCGCGATGGCCTCCACTGCTTGGGGATTATTGATGGTGACTTGTCCATCGGCATCCACAAAAGTGCCGCCACCGTAGCTGGCTATCCACTCCAATGCATTGGTGGTCAGTCCTTCATAGGCTCGCCCTTGGAACACAAACCCATGCATGCGCGCATTACCTGCGTCGCGCTCAGATTGCTGGATATGTCGCGCAGTGTCCGTCAACGCCTGCCAGGTTTGCGGCACTTCAGCGTCGTACTTGTCCAACAAGTCCTGGCGGTAATAGAGCAACCCTGCATCCGTAAACCACGGCAACGCCACCAGCTTGCCCTGCACGGTATTGTTATCCATCAGTGAGGGAATAAAGCCGTCAGCCGCGCCTTCCGGCAGATAGTCATTTAGGTCAACCAAATGGTCGGCAAGTAGCCCTGGCCACACAATATCTACCATCAGCACATCCACATCTTGCGATTGGCTGCCTAATAGTTGCTGATAAAGCGACAACTTCTCAGTGGGTGATGCCGGGGTGGTGACGATATTCACTTGGTGACCATTAGCATCGGCCCACCGTTCTGCCAGGATTGGGCAAAAATCTGCTGCCCCACCATCGCCACAGGCAATGGTAATTTCAGCCGCCATGGCAGGCAGCGTTGTGGGCAGCAGGGCAAACAGTATCGCTGACGAGCGCAGGTAGTGACGCATAGCATTCACCTCTATTGTTATTGGTAGGTAGGGAGCTAGTTAAAGGGTCGAGCCATCCACCTAGCTGGCAATCGCTAGGCTGCGGTCTTCCTGACTTGAAACAAAGCAGGCATCAAGCACGGTTTGAATTGCCGCACCACGCGCAAAGTCGGGTTGATCATTATTGCCACTGCGAATGCTCTCGACGAAGCGTTGGTAAATACTCGGCGTGGACGGTGCTTTCACAGTGCTCCAGCGGGCAGGATGTACGTCATCATCGAGACATACCTGCACATCCTCTTTTGAGGCGTCCAGGTCAATACGAATCGCGCCTTTATCGCCGTGCACACTCAGCGCCAGCGAGTTGTGATGCCCTGTTGCCCAGCGAGTGGCCTGAATAGTGCCTTTCGCACCATTGGCAAATGACACTCTCATCAGCGCGGTATCATTGGCATCCAGCACATACTCACCAA
This sequence comes from Halomonas sp. N3-2A, assembly GCF_002216165.1. Taxonomy (NCBI): domain Bacteria; kingdom Pseudomonadati; phylum Pseudomonadota; class Gammaproteobacteria; order Oceanospirillales; family Halomonadaceae; genus Halomonas; species Halomonas sp. N3-2A. The sequence continues at coordinate 2,103,499 of NZ_CP022286.1, forward strand.
TGCGATTGTCTGGGGCTTTTTCAAAGCAGGTTAACTCGCAGTTTACTCGGGTAATGTCGCCAACAGGGAAGCTGGCAAAGTCGACAATATGCACACCAACATCGCCTAATACGCCTTTGCTGCCGTGGGCTTCAGAAAGCCGCCACAGCCACTGGCTATCTTCATTCCAGCGCCCCCAGGCGTTACTCACTAGCCAGCTTTGCCTATAACTGGAATCGACATGACGAACTTGACCAATCGCCCCTCCCGCAACGAGTGCACGCGCGTGCTGAATCGCTGGGGCATCGCGGTAGCTTAGGTTGACCATGTTGATCACGTTAGCGGCCTGAGCAGCGGCCGCCATTTCATGGGCATCTTGTGCATTTGTCGCCAGCGGTTTTTCACACAGGATATGCTTACCTGCGGCAATGGCGACCAGCGACGTGGCTTTGTGAACACCATCTGGGGTGACGTTACTTACCGCGTGAATATCATCCCGAGCCAACATGGCCTGCAGGTCTTGATACACGTCGGCAATGCCATGATGCTCGGCAAACGCCTGGGCTTTGGCAAGGTCTCGGTCGCACACAGCCACCACTTCGATGCCTTCAAGACGGCCAAAATGCTTGGCGTGCTCGCCAGCCATGCTGCCTGCACCAATTATCGCTAAACGGATCATTTAAAGCCCTCCTCGCCGGGTTTATGCAGGCTTTCGCCTTTAATCTCGACCGGATTAGGCGCTTGGTCAGCGGGTACATTAGGGCAGCTGTCGATCCATCGCGAGCCTTCCGGGCGTGCCCAGTTCACGGCGTTTTTCAACACGGTTTTCACCTGGGCATCGTAATAAATCGGATAGGTTTCATGGCCAGGGCGGAAGTAGAAAATCTTGCCGTTGCCACGTTTGTAGGTCAGGCCGGAGCGGAACACCTCTCCCCCCTCAAAGGCACTGATAAAGATCACTTCATCGGGGTTGGGCACCGCAAACGGTTCGCCGTACATTTCGGTATGGGGCAGCTCAATGTAATCCCCCAGGCCCTGAACAATCGGGTGACCTGGGTTCACTACCCACAGCCGTTCCCGCTCGCCCGCTTCGCGCCACTTGAGTGAACACGTAGTTCCCATTAAGCGCTTAAAAATTTTCGAGTAGTGCCCCGAGTGCAGCACAATCAAACCCATGCCCTGGAGTACGCGTTTTTGAACGCGATCAACCGTCTCCTCCAACACATCGCCATGGGCGGCGTGGCCCCACCATAGCAGTACATCGGTGCTTTCAAGCGTTGCTTCGCTCAAGCCCTGCTCTGGGTCTTGTAATGTGACAGCAGTGGCATTGATACCTTCTGCTTCGTTTAAACCTTCGGCGATGCACTGGTGCATACCCTTAGGGTAAATACGCGCCACGATGTCATTGGTCTGCTCGTGGACGTTCTCCCCCCATACAGTCGCGTTAATACTCATAGATTCTCCTTGCGAATTAAAACATCTTAAAAAATGACAGCTGAAGCTTAAAGTAAACGTTTACTCACGAAGAGTAAACGTTTACTTTAATACAACTTTAGTCGCTTTTTGCTCGTAAAAAGAGTGCGCATTAGCGCTCATAAAAAAGCCCGCTGCATAAAGCAACGGGCTGTTTAGCTAAGAAACACAACGTGTTAGAAGTAGCCTGCTCCACGAGGCATCATGCCAAGATGATTTTCAACATGCTTGACGCCCTGAGTATTTTCAGCCGCTACGGTCACTGCCTGCTTCTGTTCTACTGACTCTACTAGCCCCCAAATCTCTACGTTCCCACCATCAACAATCACACTGAAGCTTTCGGTTCGCACGCCGGTGTTATTGTCGATCTCTTTGAGAATGGCTTCACGGATAGAGCGATCATCCTCCGGCGACTGAGTGGGCGCTACAACCGCGTTAGCAATCCCTTGAAGTAAGTTTGCGCGACTGACAATACCAACGAGCTTACCGTCTCGCACCACTGGCACCCGCTTGATGTGATGCTTTTCCAGCAAACGAGCAATGCTATGCAGCGGTGCATTTTCTTCGACAGTTAGTGGCTTGGAGGTCATTACCTCATGCGCCTTACGCCCATGGGATTTAATATATGTCCCCGCGTCTTTACCGCCACTGAAGAGCGAGAGCCACCAAGAGCGGTTATCGTCCGCTTCATCTTTCACGCGACGCATCAAATCGCCTTCGCTCACGATACCCAACACCCTACGTTCATCATCGACGACCGGTACGGCACTGATGCGATTTTCGAGTAGCAACTGCGCGATATCGCGCACGTTTGCGTCGGGCCCTACACTCACCACGTTGGGTGTCATAATGTCGATAGCTTGCACAGTATCCTCCAGGCGACAGGGTCGCAGTCGCAAATTATATGGCTCACCTTTGAGACTAGTGTGCTACTGGTGATTTCGCTATGCAGACCCAGCCTCAGTGCCAGTCTATTGATCCAACGCAGTTTATTTGCTGGTTTTCTCTACACTTTCCTCAGCGACTTTCTCGACATCGACAATGCCAGAACGGCTTACAACCACTTTCCAGCGAGCTAGGTAGGTTGTGTCCTCACTACCGGTCTCACGAATGACCAAGTTAAACAGGTGACGTCTCTCGACACTTTCTCTAACGGCCTGACCTTCCTTCAGACGGTAAATGAAGTGCTTCTCTTTGCTCATTAAACGCGTCAGCATGGAAAGATCGATATGCAGCGTTTCACGGGTATGCTCATAACCGCTTAAAAAGCGGGTGGGCGACATACGCGAGCTGGAACGATAATGAAGTACTTCTTCTTCACGCTGAGCGACCGTGCGACGGCGCATTTGCTGAATATCAGCATCTAGTGCGGCATAGCGCTTATAGTCGAACCACTCTAACTGCCGGCCGACCGATTGATTGCGCGTGGGGTCGATATATTGCCGCCGCCACTTTGGCCTTCCACGCCGAAGCCAGCGCCATAGCGTGTTACGCAGGTCGTCTTTAAACACTTCCCGCATCGCATAAAGCAGCGCCAACGCCAATACAAACAACGCAGTGACATCGCCCAACACACTACGCAAGTGGAGCACACCAAGCGATACAAAGGTCATTACCACTGCCGTCGCCAACGCTTTTACTGCCTTCTGCTCGCCGCTCCCAAGCTCTAGAGCACGCTGTTTGAGCGTAATGGGATGCTCAATAAGCCGCCTTAGCAAGCGCATTTTATTCGACATCCGAGTGGGATCTTCCATCACCCGTTCAGCGTTATACTCTTGCTCTTTTCGATAGTCGCTCTCACGCTGGCAGACGATGATAAAGCGACGCTTTATCTCACTAAACTCGCCGCCACGAGGCATATGCGCTACCAATGCCAACAGTTGCTGCTCGGTAAACCAGGAAAGGTAATTATCGATGTTGGCAAAGTATTTATAGAGCCTCTCGTCGGTGGGCGAATTGCGCCGCAACCGTTTAAGAATGCCGTCACTCAAATCGCTCATTTCATACAGTTGATCACGGAGCGCATCGGCAAGCTCTTGAAGCTCGCCGCTCTCCTGGCGCTGATCGCTAGTTGCATGGCGTAGTTTTCGGGCGCTGACCAGCATTGCCTGGGTCGTTCGCTCTAACGCCCCAACGTATTGATAAGCGTACAAACTTAAACTTAACCGATAGGAATCACTGCCTAACTGATTACGGCTGGCTAAACGGCTATGGACCAACGGTAAATGGTACTCATCACTGTAGTAAGTGCGTGAAACGCTAATCGCGCCGTGGTAAAACGCCTCTTCTGAAATGACATGGGTGCTAAGCCCAAGCTCTTTGGGCACAAATAGGTAAACATCGAGCGTGTGCGACGTTTCTTCCTTGAGCCGTCGAGTGAGCCTCAGCTGGAAGCTATTTTTACGCTCAACATTGATCACCTAACGAATCTCCTACTTCATTGCGTAACGCGATGATATACCATGGCCAATCATTATCAGGATGGCCGTTAAAGTACTTCTGCGGTTAACCTCTTTGCCTTGGAGCCAGGGAATGTCCATTGCCCGTTTTTCACCCTTTGAGCTGTTGCTGCTAAAGAGCCGCAGCCAAGTGGATACGGCAACACTACTACTGTTAGCCTGGGTGCTTGTACATCGCCAGCAGGTGTCTGAAGGCCAGCGGCGACGCCGACTGGCTCAAGTCACCGCGCAATTTCGTCACGGGCACGAACTTGGGCCAGTGATGAGCATTGCTCATAGTCAAGACCTTCAAGCCATTCAGTTAGCGGCCGAGGTTGTGCGCAAAGAGTGCTCCAACGAGCGCAGTCTCAGCATACTTTACCAAGCGATCACTGTAGCCACCGACGATGGCGAGCTATCTCTGAATAACCATTACATTCTGGGCTTTCTCGCTGATTTGCTAAATGTCACACCTGCCACATTCAGCACTCTCTTTCATGAGTTAACGGGTAAACCACTGCAATCAGCAGAGGACCCCAGTCGAGATGCTTACTGGCAGGTGCATGATCCAGAATATCACGCGCGCAAGGCACGTGATGCACACGCGGCTGAGCAGAAAGCAAAAGAGGCCGAAGAGCGCCAGCGTGCTAATCAAGAACAACAGCAACAAAAGCAGCAGAATAAACAACGCCAACAGGAAGAAGCACACCGCGAGAAGGCAAAACAGCAGCAGGCCAAGCAAGAACAGAACAAGCGGGAACAGAACAAACAAAAAGAGCGCCGCAAACGACAAGAACAGACCCAACAGCAAGAGCGTCAGCGCTGGCAACAAGAGCAGAAACGTCAGGAAGAAGCTCATCGCCAACAGCGTGATCGCCCCTCTTCACCACCCGATCGCCACACACGGGCGCTGGCAGTATTAGGACTAACACCAGGGGCTAATCGTGCCGATATCCGCCGTGCCTATCGCCGCATGGCGCAGCTGCACCACCCTGACCGTTTCTATTCGGGTAGTGAACATCAAATAGCACTGGCATCAACCCGTTTTCAGCGCATCAAAAGTGCCTACGATTATTTGATGCAGAACACCTGATCAGCCTACTGTTAACGATCAAGGGCAGAGCACCCAAACCGACAGTGAGTATCGACTCGAACATTATGCGCGATTTGTATCAACGACTGACACTAACACCCGATGCGAGCGATCAAGAAATCAATAGCGCGGTGGCTCGCTGCCCAAACAGCGCGTTGCGCCAGGATGCTGAATCCGTACTTGGTGTTGCAGAACATCGCGACGCTTATAACAAGCTCCACAAAACCGTCAGCGACATAGGACAACTGCGGGCAAGGCTTGGACTCACCCACGCTGCTCATTGGCAAGGCGATGTGGCCAACGACTTTTCCCTACCACCCGATCATGCTATTTCGCGCCATGACGAGCTGATTGATCGCGTTAGCCTTGCGGTATCGCTTTATAACCGCTGGCGGCGCTTCAAAGGCCTGTGGCTACTCATTGCCCTGTTCTCCATTGGTGCTAGCATAGGTCTCGCCTTTGGGCTCGCCTTGGGCCTTGGGCTTAGCATAGGATGATGCCTCTGCCCGCTCGCGCTCATCTCGGCGGGTTTCAGCTTCTGTCGGGCGCGGAGCAGGTTTTGGCGGCGCTGGCCGCTTTCGCGGGCTATCGCCGTCTTCATCACTGATACTCCCTCCCCGGCTCTTACCACCCGGCTCATCGAGCGTGAAATCCGTGCCGGTGCGCTCTTTTACCGTAGGCTCTTCTCTCGCAGCCTCATCGGGCATACGATCTTGCCGACGATCTTCTGAACGCGCCTCCATGCTGACACTGAGACGCGGTACGCCCAGATCGATTTCCTGCGCTTCCATGCGTTGCTTCAATAGCAAGTTAAAGGCACGCGATACGTCCCACTGCATTTCGGGTGCTGTGCGAAAACGCATGCGCAAAATAGGGCAACCATCTTCAAAGCCCTGCACACCCTGCATTTCTAAAGGAGACCAAATATAGTGACGCATCATAGGGTCTTTGCGTAACTCTTGCGCTGTCTCTTGCATCAGCGTAATTGCATCATCGATTTTCATCGCATAAGGGATACGAATACGCATTAGCGCAATACCGAATTGGCGCGACATGTTATGAATCGACTCAATACGGCTAAAGGTAATGATATGGACAACCCCATCTAAATCACGCAGCTTCACAGTACGTAGTGTTAAGCCCTCAACGGTCCCCATATGGCCATTAATTTGCACGAAATCATCCACCGCCAGGGAGTCTTCAATCAGAATAAAGATCCCGGTGATTAAATCCTGCACCAACGTTTGGGCACCAAAACCAATCGCCAGACCGATGACACCCGCACCCGCAAGTAGTGGTGTGACGTTAACGCCAAGATTTGCTAGCCCGGCAATCACCGCGATAATCAAAATCGTCACAAAAATAACATTACGAATCATCGGCGTAATGGTTTGCGCCCGAGCTTGATTCACTCGCCTTCCGCGAGAGCGCGCGGATGACGTTAGCGCCCGCTGAATAGCCGTATCAGCAAAGATCCAGACCAGCCAAGCCAGCAGAATAGTTGACCCCAGACTTATTAAGGCTTGACCAATACGGGCACTGGCTACCGCTTGCTGACCAAGGCCAAACAGCGAACCGCCCCAAACCTGCATAAACAGTTCGGCGAATACCATCCAGGCGCAAAGGTGGGCAAGTACAAAGCCGAAGCGCTCTAAACGCTTACGATATTGGCTGTAACGACGGCGATGACGGCGCTTACCCAAGCGCTCTGACTGACGTCTTAACAAGCCCGTCACCACTAACGTCAACACCAATAAGCTTGCCGAGATAATCGAGCGCGCAAGCGCTGTACCCACATCACCCACGGTGATAAAGATCGCTAATAATGAGCCACCCACCATCAGCAGCGCAGGAATATGCCAGAGGCCGCCCAGCGCACGGATCATCTCAACGGCGGCACTAGCATCACGGCGCTGCTTGTAAGGGCGGTTACAGATCAAATGGCGAACAGGCCGTTTAAATTTAAAGATAAAGCGTGCTGAAAGCAGCGCAGCCAACATATTCGCAAGCACAGACACTAAACTGGAAAGCTCACTACCCAGTAGCTCAACCAAGCGGGTAGAGTTCACCGCATCGCCCAAGGCGATTAATGCGCCAATGACAAACAGACCACGCAAGGCTTTTTGCTGCAGCACCTGTACCGCTGTAAAACGATGACCGCGGCTGAAAAACGCAATGACCGTTTCAATCACCACCGACAACGCGCGACCGCACACACAAACGTAAGCCACAACCAGTACAACCGCTCGGCCTGGGCTGTAAGGTAATATCTGCCCAATCCCTAGGGTAATCGCGAATGACAGTGCCCAAGGCAACATGCGGCGTAAAAAGTGCACTGCCAATAACCAGGCTTTCGGGTCACGAGGCAAATCAAGCGGCCATTCTCGTCGTGTGGCGATCAAACGCCCAAACGCAATCATAACGACCAGCAGCGTCCCCCAAATAACACCAAGGACGGCGCCTTCAGCCACTGCGCGTAGCGCCTCCCCCTGGTCAGCACCATCATTTAATGCGCGTAAGTCGGCAGCTCCTTGAACCAATTGTCGTGACCATTCATCAACCGGCGAATCGCCAGCCTGAGCTTGCTCGCCAATATCGGTCAGCGTATCGGCTAGTGCGCCCAGCAGGCCTTGATGAACGATTTTGTCCTCTTCGCCAGCCTCGGTGGCAAGCTGCAATTCACGCAGGGAGTCGAGCAGCGCTCTACGCTGCTCTTCATTTTCCAGCATTGCGATCACATCGCTAAGCGAGCTTTGGAAGCGTTCACTACTGACACTCTGCTCTTCTGATGCATCATTGCCTCCCCCCAGGCTTGGCAGAGAAACGCTCTGCGCCTGTGCGAAGGTCATCACACCTAGGAGTAGCGTCAAAAAAACGCCTAACACGATATTGATTGTCCAGTGCTGTCGCACGCTTAACTCCCGAAAATGAACTGACATAACACGCCGCTTAGTTAGCGTTTACTTAACTTTGTACGCTCAGCCTTAATGCGTGACTATGATAGGCTGTTGGCTTAAACGTTCACCTCAAGGATACCGAGATGACGCTGCACGCTCCTCCTAACCGTACAAATAGTGATGGAAAAACAAGGCGTGTCGGTGTGGAAATCGAATTCGCCGGACTCCCGCCGCATGATACCGCTGAGCTGGTACGCGAGCTATTTGGGGGTGAGCTTAACGTGGTCAGTCCCCATCGGCTACTCGTTGAAGCGACTCGATGGGGCGAATTCGGTATTGAGCTGGATACCCAGTATGCTCATCCTGATAAGACGTTACTGGAAGAACACCATGAAAGCGACAGTGAATGGGCGCGCCAGCAGCGCCATCGGCGAATAGAGTTCCATCAAAAAACCCGCGAACTGATTGGCGACATGGTAACGGGCCTAGTGCCTACGGAAATTGTCTGCCCGCCGATTCCCTGGGATGAACTAGGTGAACTAGACCAGCTATTTAGTGCCCTACGCGACAAAGGCGCGAAAGGTACAGATGCCAGTTTACTCTACGGATTTGGCTTGCATCTAAACCCCGAAGTAGAACGGTTTGACGTTGCTTACCTTCTAGCCATGATGCAAGCGTACTTGCTTCTCGCCAGTTGGCTGCGCGATGAAATCAAAGTCGACATTACCCGTGAAGTACTGCCTCACGCCAATCCATTTCATAAAGAGTACGCTCTTAAAGTCCTGGATTCTGGTTATCAGCCTGATTTAGATACGTTTATCGATGACTATCTGCACTACAACCCAACGCGTAATCGAGAGTTAGATCTACTGCCGCTGTTTGCGCACCTGCGTCCTGACCATCCCCATGAGCTGCTGCATAGCCAGCTCACTAAACCACGCCCGACGTTTCATTATCGGCTACCCAATGCGCAGCTTTCTCAGCCCGGCTGGGGGTCAGTTGTGGAGTGGAATCGCTGGGTTGAGGTAGAAAAGCTAGCCGCAAACAGTGACGTGCTGCGCGCTCGCTGCGATGAGTATATTGCTGAACACAGCCAACCTTGGTGGAAACGCTGTAAAACGAAGCTGCTTGGCCTATTGAAGTCATCCTAAACACACTGCCTGAGTGAGAACGTGCCAGCATGTCTCGACCACTTATTGGGATTACAACCTCTGATCAAAAAAGCCACCTAGCGTGGTGGTTTGACTGGTTCGCCGTATGGCGACATGGCGGCAAACCGCTTCGCTTGTCCCCATCACGCCCCTTGCCTGCCCACCTTGACGGGCTAATTATTGGAGGTGGCGATGACATCCAAGCACACCTTTACGGCGGCGAAGTACAGCTGGATGTGCGGCTAGACCCAGCCCGCGATGAACTGGAACTCAATCTACTCGGCCGATTTATTCCACAAAACACTCCTGTATTGGGAATTTGCCGGGGAGCTCAGCTAATTAACGTCCATTTAGGAGGCACCCTCGACCCTGATATTTATACCACCCATGAAGGCCTGAAACGACGGCGCACTGTGCTACCGCGCAAAACAGTGGATATTGTCGGAGGAAGCAAGCTTTATCAGCTGTTAGGCGTCACGTGGTGTCGCGTGAATAGCCTGCACCATCAGGCGGTCAATCAAGCAGGTGACGGTATCAATATTGTCGCCCGCGACCGAGACGGGCTAGTCCAGGGAATTGAGTCGACAAAACATGATTTTCTGATTGGCGTGCAGTGGCATCCCGAATGGCTTATTTTCAACCGCCCCCAGCAACGTTTAATTAGTGCACTGGTGGCGGCAGCGAAGCAAGGCGCAGGCTAGAAACCTGCGTACCGCCTCTGGCTAGCCTTTTAGAGCTGCCAGCGCGGCCTCATAATCAGGCTCATTTTTCAGCTCGCTTACCAGCTCACTGTGCAACACGCGGTTGTCTGCATCGAGCACTACCACGGCACGGGCGCACAACCCTTCCATTGCACTATTAGCCAATGCGACACCCCAAGCTTCTTGGAACTCTCGATGGCGGAAGGTAGACAAGGTTTCAACGTTATCTAACCCTTCTGCGCCGCAAAAGCGCTTGGCTGCAAATGGCAGGTCAGCAGACACGACCAGTACAACGGTATTATCCAATTGCGAGGCCAGTTCATTGAACCGCCGAGTAGACACCGCACAAGTGGGCGTATCCACACTGGGGATAATATTCAGTACTTTGCGCTTGCCCGAATAAGTATCAAGGGTGACATCATTTAAATCGGCATTGGTGAGCGTCATCAGCGGAGCAGTTTGGCCTGGAGCAGGTAGCGTTCCCGCCACATCCATGGGCTCGCCAGCACGGGTTATCTGTTGCATATTAGGCTCCTAATATAAAGCGAAAAAGGTGTATGGTGAGAACTACCACCTTACAGGGCAATGCCCTGATTGGGCTAACTTTTCCTCTCTAACCTTTCTTCGCTAACCTTGCCTCTGACAGGACAACGAGAACGCCATGATCTCTTTAGTCATTATCAAAACCGGTGACGCCTTCCCTGAAGTGGTCGACCAATACGGTGATTTCGAGCAACTCTTTATCAATCAGCTTTCGACGGTACTGCCGACACATCTGTCACTCAGGGTTTGGGATGCGCGCAAACAAGGTGTTCCACCTACTCCTACCTCATTCGCCGGCATTATGCTCACGGGTTCCCACAGTATGGTGAGCGAACAGGAGCCATGGAGCGAGGCGCTAAAACCTTGGCTTGAGCAAGCGCTAGCCGAGAACGTCCCTATGCTTGGCGTGTGCTATGGTCACCAGTTGATGGCGTCAGCCTTCGGTGGCATTAGCGATTACCACCCTGCAGGAAGAGAATCAGGAACGCGCAAGGTACGGCTGACCCAAGCAGGCCATCAAGACCCCCTGTTTAGCAAGCTGCCCACACACTTCTCGGCTCACCTGACCCACGCCCAGTCCGTCATGCAGTTGCCACCCAACGCCAAGGTGTTGGCGCATAACAACCACGATGCTCATCAAGCATTACGTTATGGCCCCCGCCAATGGAGCGTGCAGTTTCACCCAGAGTTCACCCGACCAGTGATGCATGCTTATATCGAGCGCCAGAAAGCCGCATTGCGCGACCAAGGTGAAAATCCCGACGCCCTCATTGACGCGATCACCGACACTCAAGCGGCCTCTAGCCTACTGCGCCATTTCCTACGCTTTACGTAAGCCGCTTTTGGTCGCGTCTTGATGCAAGCCGATCCGCTAATCGCGTGGGTTCTGGTAACTTGGTGCGTCCTAAACAGCGCACCACCCAGTCAAGCGATGTTTCAAGGGATAATCGATGCCCAGGCGATACGAACACCGGTTTCACATTTTCCCGCGAGCGTAGCACGGCACCAATAACGTCGTTACCTGATGTTAGAGGCACCCAATCCCCCCGCGTGTTTCCCACCTCTGCATGCTGCCCCGTTAAGCGGGACTTAGCGATGCCAATCGTCGGTAAATTCAGCCATAGCCCCAGGTGGGCAGCGACACCAAGCCGCCGAGGATGCGCAATCCCCTGCCCGTCGACCATTACCAGTTGGGGTGTGATCGCAAGCTTAGCGAACGCTTCCAGAGCGGCAGGGATCTCGCGAAAAGAGAGCAGCCCGGGAATATAAGGCATCCGCGTTGGCTCACGATGAACCACCTGCTCTACCATCGTTAGGTGTTGCGTGGTGTCAGGCTGCCATTTTAGGACAACGACCGCCGCCCGAGTGATATCACCACCCGCTTCAAACCCAATATCGACCCCAGCAATGTGGTGCACAGAACCGATACGATCAGTGGTTTCAAGTCGTTTCGCCAGCACTGTTTGCAGCGCTACGGCCTCTTTTGGAGCTAAATTCCAGTCATGTAGCGGTGCGTCCATGCAGCCTCCTTTTACTGAACCATAACCATACTAACGTAGCTCAATTTCCCAGCTGCAATGACAGGCAAAAAAAAACCCCTTAAGCCGCTGGGCGTAAGGGGATAGAACGATCGTTAAACGTCGTTTTAAAGCACCATTATATGGCGCTATATATTAACTTAAGCGCGTTCGCGGCGACGAACGGGTGCATCACCGTCATCACGACGACGACGTGGAGCACGCTCAGGTGCACTGTCTTCACTAATTTCTAACGGGCGACCAGCAACGCGGGCACGTGCCATTTTCGCCAGAATAGTGGAAGGCAGGCCACTGGGTAGCTCAACTACCGAGAAAGCGTTGCGGATATCAATACGACCGATACGGGCGCCCTCGATACCACCTTCGTTCGCCAGTGCACCCACCAGTTGACCAGGCTTAACGCCATCTTTATGGCCAACAGAAACACGGTAACGAATCATACCTTCGCTAGGTGCGCTTGAGCGCTCGCGACGGCCACCGGGCTTGCCACCAGGCGCGCTATCACGCGGAGCACGCTCTTTACGCGGGGCTTGCAAGCGACCAATCGGCGCTTCGTCAGCACGCGCCATCGCGGCAAAAGCACAAGCTAGCTCAACGGCATCATGGCCTTCTTCTACTAGGCGCTCAACCAGTGCACGCTGCTCTTCAGCACCTTTAGTCAGGGCTGCCACAACGCGATGATGGAATACGTCATCACGGTGAGCGCGAATAGCGGCTTCGTCTGGCAGCGGCATTTCAGTCATTTTCTGACCGGTAGCCTGCTCCATCCAGCCCACTTTACGGCCTTCACGGAAACCAGCGAACGTAATCGCGATACCGCTACGGCCCGCACGACCGGTACGACCGATACGGTGGGTATAGGCTTCTGCGTCTTGCGGCAGATCGTAGTTGATAACGTGCGTAATACGCGGAACGTCAAGACCACGAGCAGCGACGTCGGTCGCAATCAACACATCAACCTTGCCACGCTTGAGGCGTGTAATGGTGCGCTCACGCAGGCTTTGGTCTAGATCGCCAGACAGGCCAGCGGCATTAACGCCACGAGCTGTCAGCTGTTCAACCAGCGTGGTACAAGCAGCACGAGTACGCACGAAGACAATAGCGGCATCAACCGGCTCAACTTCAAGGATGCGTGCCACTGCTTCAAGCTTAGCGCCACCATCGACGCGTACAATACGCTGTTCAATGTTTTCACCGGTCGTCGTGCGCGACTCAATCGCAACTTTTACCGGATTAACCAGATAGCGGTTAACAATGCGCTCAATTTCAGTCGGCAGCGTTGCCGAGAAGAACACACGCTGAGCATCTTTAGGGGTATCGGCAACCACGCGTTTTACGTCGTCGATAAAGCCCATGCGCAGCATTTCGTCAGCTTCATCCAGCACGAGTGCCGAAAGACCGTCGAGTTTCAGACTACCGCGATCAAGGTGATCGATAATACGGCCGGGGGTGCCAACAATAACCTGGGCACCGCGCTTTAGCGCGCCTAACTGTTCACGGTACTCTTGGCCACCACAAAGGATAGCGACTTCAAGACCCTTGAGGTTTTGGCCATATTTACTGAACGAAGCCGCAACCTGCTGAGCAAGTTCACGGGTCGGAGCCATAACCAGTACTTGAGGCTCGCGACGGGTAAGTTCTAAACGCGATAACAATGGCAATGCAAATGCAGCGGTTTTACCGGTGCCGGTTTGTGCTTGGCCCAGCATATCGCGGCCTTCCAGCAACGCAGGAATTGTCTGCGCCTGGATCGGCGAGGGAATTTCGTAGCCTTGTGCTTCAACAGCAGAGAGAACGGCAGGCAACAGAGCAAGATCGCCGAAGCTCGGCGAAGCGACAGAAGTCGAGGTCATTAATCACACCTTGGTAGGCCGGTTTTTCCGGCAAAAAACATCGTAAGCGTCTCTGACTCTGCTCGTTAATACGCGTGACAATGCATATTAATAAACAAGGATCCGCAAGGCGGATATCATCATCAATGGAGTCGGAGACGCCGGTCGCACCTAGCATTCGGTTAGCAAACACCGCATAAGCGGGCTAACCGCTGTGGCGACCTTCTGCGCCGATTTCACCCGTTTGGTGAAATACTGGAGGCGCGCCATCTTCACAGCAATGAACATCTGCAGTTGGCAAGATGTTCCAGCAAGCATTTCACTTCGTAGTCAACGCTACCTAGGAAATTGCTTATCGTCGTGATGGAGGGGTCAACACATGCGAGGAGGGCGCATCCTAACACCGCCAGTCGCTTATGACCAGTTTTTTTGCTTTAACCGTTATTAATACTCCGACTTGCACATATTCACTGTTTGTCTAACCTGAGAAGTGCCTGACGATGTTCACTAACTTCAAGGAGTGATGCTATGAACTGGGATCAAATTGAAGGCAGCTGGAAAGAAATGAAAGGAAAAGCTCGCGCAAGCTGGGGTGAATTAACTGACGATGAGCTTACCCAGATTGGCGGCAAAAAGATCAACTTGTTGGCAAGCTACAGCAGAAATATGGTTTAGAGCGGGAAGAAGCCGAACGCCGCGCTGATGAATGGGCGAACGATCTTTAACGTTTGTCGTCCAATTAACCGCACATTAATAGCTACATGGAGAGATGCTATGCGCAAGACAATGCTTACCACTGCTATCAGTACCGCCCTTTTAGGCAGCTTAGCCTTCGGTGTTCAGGCCTCAACTGAACCCCAAGGTATGTATTCTGCAGATGACATCATGGATGCAGAGGTGTTTTTTGTTGGTGGTTCTGGTGAAGAAATAGGTGAAGTGGAAGATATTCTTTTTGATGAAGAGATGCGCATTTCAGCGTTAGTCGTTGAAAGCGGCGCAGTTCTGGGCCTGGGTGGTCGTGAAATTGTGATTAATACCGATCAGTTTACCCTGGAAACCCATACCGAGAGTGATGGTGGTACCGAGCACCGTATTATGCTCGAGGCTTCCCAAGAGGAAGTCGAATCCTTCCCTACCTATAATCGTGATTGGTGGGAGCAGACTAAAAACAGTGCTCGCGATGCGTGGCAAACGACCAAAGAAGGTGCCCAAAGCGCTTGGCAGACTACTCGCGAAGCCGTTAATGACAACCAGTAACTTAAATCGCTCAAGCTAGCGATTAACTAGCCAAATGGGCCACCCAGCAACTGGGTGGCCCATTTGTTAGTAACGAGATTTGAGATGCAATTTCTGAGAAGCTCTCTGCTTATCAACTATTATGAAGCTCGACGACGGATGCCCTGCCCTGGCAAGCGTTCACGATCATGAGGGCGCTCTAAATCCAATAGCGGTCCGGCAGGCACAATGCGCGTTGGATTAATCGTGTCATGGCTGTAGTAGTAATGGCGTTTTATCTGGTCCATATTGATGGTCTCTGCAATGCCCGGCCACTGATACAGCTCGCGAACGTAATTTGCTAGACTGGGGTAATCTTCAATACGTTTTAAATTGCACTTAAAATGACCGAAGTAGACAGCATCAAAACGGATCAGCGTGGTGAAAAGCCGAATATCCGCCTCTGTTAACCACTCCCCCGCCAGATAACGATGCTCGCTCAAGCGTTTTTCCATTCGATCTAAAGCATCGAACAGCGCCAGCACATGTTTTTCATACACCTGCTGATCCGTCGCAAAACCCGACTTATAAACACCGTTATTAATGTGCTCGTACACATCGTCGTTGATGTCATCAATAGTGCGACGCAGGTCATCAGGGTAAAAATCTAAATCGTTACCGGTCAACTCATCAAACGCGTGATTAAAAATGCGTATCAAATCAGCTGACTCATTATTGATTATTGCGCTACGTTGCTTATCCCAAAGCAGCGGTACCGTGACCCGTCCCGTATAGGCAGAATCACTCATCGTATAGAGCTGATGGTGATAGTCGACGTGGTTAACCGGATCCCCGCTGGAGCCCTCAGATTGGTCATACGTCCAGCCCTTATCCTGCATCAACGGGCTGACATGGGAAGTGCCAATGAGTGATTCCAGCCCTTTTAATTTGCGCATAATCAGAACTCGATGCGCCCAAGGGCAGGCTAGCGATACATAAAGATGATAACGGTCTGCTTGCGCAGGGTAGCTCTGCCCTTCCCATTCTTTGCCTGACGGTGCGCCCATCATGGCATCGTCGCCCACCCAGTCGCGCAGTTGAGCAGACTCACGGACAAATTCCCCACCATGCTTCTTAGTGTCGTACCACTGATCAACCCATTCGCCGTTAACAAGCAGTCCCATCGGGCGGTCTCCTGTTGTAATAATCGTATGTAGTAAACGTATTAATAGTGCTGATGACGTTTAGCATACGCCCGCTTCCCCGATGCTCAAGCGGATGTTTTACGGCGATTCATTCGATGAAATCGAATCCTTAGGGCAGAGCTCGCTCACTCCCTGCTTCAATGCCTGTGCCATGGCATGGGCTGCAGGGCCAGCGCGATCTCGGTCTCTGAATATCAACTGCATAGGCACCATTCGTATGCCACCAGCACTGAGCGGCAAAGGTTTGAGTTGCCCACTTGAAAGTTCATCAGCAATACGAGTTTCTGGCATCCAGGCAAACCCTAACCCACGCTTCAGCATATCTAATGACGTGTTTAAGTGACTCACCGTCCATCGTTGCTCCGCTTTCAACCAGCCGGAATTAGTCGACTGGCGTATCGCTGAATCACGCACGACCAACTGACGGTGTTGGGTTAGATCCCGAAGGTCTAGCGAGCGGCTAAGCTGGTGTAACTCGTGGCTTGGGTGTGCAACGGCGATAAACCGCACGTTCACCAGCGGTTCACCTAAATACCCTTGAGCCGCAATCCCTGAGACGACGAGGTCCGCACGACCATCGTGGAGCATTTCCGTGCCACCATTGAGCACGCTTTCATGCAACTGCACTCTGACCTGAGGATACGTTTCCGAGAAACGTTCAAGCGCTTTCGCTTGAGCAGCAGCTGGAAAAATCTGGTCAATAGCGACCACGATTTCAGCTTCCAGGCCTGCAGCCAAACGGGTAGCAACATCTTCTAAAGAGGCAGCACTCTCAATTAACTGACGGGCTCGGCGCAATAAGAGTTCGCCCGCCTCAGTCAGGCGTACCTGCCTGCCCACCGGTTCCAGAACCTGAACACCCAACTGCTCTTCTAGCTTGTGCACGGCATGGTTAAGCGTAGATGGGCTTTTGTGAATAGCCTCGGCCGCCCGCGCAAACCCACCATGGTCAACAACGGCTGCCAGCATCTGCCACTGTGCAAGAGTTACTCGAGACATTTCGATTCCCTCGACGCTAAACAGCGAAATAATCCGCTTTATGTTCGAAAAACCCTTATAGAATGCCAGGAAAAAGCGCGGAGTACTTGCTTGC
Source organism: Halomonas sp. N3-2A (assembly GCF_002216165.1). Taxonomy (NCBI): domain Bacteria; kingdom Pseudomonadati; phylum Pseudomonadota; class Gammaproteobacteria; order Oceanospirillales; family Halomonadaceae; genus Halomonas; species Halomonas sp. N3-2A. The sequence continues at coordinate 2,120,657 of NZ_CP022286.1, forward strand.
AAACAATTATTCCTAGGTATCAGGCGGCCAAGGGGAGCTACCTGACACTTTTTCCCTTAAATCACGGCTAATCGACACTAAAATTGCCAAACACGACAAAAGAAACAATTTTTTACAAAAAAGACAGCGTCTAACACCAGCCAATCACTAAGTCCTCTTAACAAATCTACTGAGGACTGCCTCATGATGAGTAATTGGCTTTCGAGCAGCCTTAATTTTTTGACAAAAATAATACAGATCTAATACAAAAGCATTATGAAATTAATTTAACTTTTAAATTTGGTGGAAAATATTGCTAAGCGTCACCTCCCTATGGTTAATTACTCTGCCCACTTAGCCCTAACGCGGCTATCAAGAAGTTACTTTTTTTAGCGAACGGTGTTCACAAATAGATTTACTTACTTATTACTTCCGTATTTCAATGAAGTACATTTAGTGTACAGGCATACAGTCTGTTCACTCTTACCCTCATGGGGTATGGTTCTTGGGTTTACTTTCTTTCATGTTATTCATTTACCACGAACTCGGCGGCCCATTTACCCATGTTGCGAATTCTTCATTCGCTGCCCCGCACACATAAATTGTTACTGTTACCCGTGGCTACAATGGTCACTGTGCTGGGCACACAAAAGTTAATTACGACCTACCACGACTTAAATCAATCCCATACACCACTGGAAAGCGTGCTTGTACCGCTTCCCAGCGACTCTGCTCCAGGGGTTCCTTCATTGCGTCAAGAACGCACCCCCGTTGCTGAAGCCATTGATCGCGCTTCTCGCGCTATTGATGCCACGCGAGATAATATTCCGCTGAACGACCTCGCGGCTACCGAAATTGTCGATCTAGATGTCATCACTAGCGCCGAAGCCTCGATGGCTAGCGTCACGACGCAACCTCCCACTAATGCCCAGCTGGATGACGGCGCGCTTCACATGGCCGTGGTCTTAGGGACCCTCTCAAGCGGTATGCTCGATGCTGATAAAACGGCTTCCTCCGAAGTGGATAACACGGCTTCCGTGGAAATTGCCGATGCCACTTCATATGAAGATTATGGCAATGAGCTATTTGGTGATATTTCGTTTCTCGAACTGGAACTTGCTGCGGACGAGCCCTACGTCCCTAGGTGGAAAACACATATTGTTGAGTCGGGTGAGACCTTTGCATTGCTGGCACAGAACAAGCTAGGCCTTGGCTACAGCGAAGTAATGGCGTTGCTAGAGGATCTCCCGGATCCACGTATGCTTACTCATTGGCGTGCTGGCCACAGTTTCGATTACAAGTTAGATGAAAATGGTCGTTTACTGTCGTTGCGCATGATGAAAAACACCCGTGACGGTATCTTGCTGGAGCGCGATGAAGAGCACTTTGCCGCCACGGTTATTGAGCGCCAGGGTGAAGCGGTACAGCGTCTTTACGCGGGTAGCGTAAGCGGTAGTTTTGCGCGCTCAGCCCAGGCAACGGGGCTAAGTAGCAGCGCCGTTACTGAACTCACTCACCTACTTGAGCAAAAACTCGATTTTCGGCGCGACAGCCGTCGTGGAGATCGCTTTCAAGTGCTAGTTGAGTCAGACATGATTGATGGAGAAGCGTTTGACTCTCGCGTGCTTGCTGTTAAGTACGATGGCGAACGTATGGACTTAACGCTTCTTCGCAATGCTACTGATAGCAATTTCTATACGCCCGAGGGGAGTAGCTTAGACCCTGCTTTCTCGCGCTATCCGTTTGAAGGCAATTACCGTCTAAGTTCCAATTTTAACCCGCGCCGCAAACACCCAGTGACTGGCCGTATAAGCCCACATAATGGAACCGATTTTGCGATGCCTATTGGCACACCTGTCGTTGCTCCCGCCAATGGCCGCGTGGAAAAAGTGGGCAACCATCATGCCGCGGGACGCTACATTGTCGTTCGTCATGATAATGGCTATCAAACCCGCTATCTGCACCTCTCTCGTCCGCTAGTCACCGAAGGTGCGCGTATTGAAATGGGTGAGCGCATTGCGCTTTCGGGCAATACAGGGCGGAGTACGGGGCCTCATCTGCACTATGAAGTCATCGTCAACAACACGCCTGTCAACGCGATGAACGTAGAGCTGCCTGAAAATACCAGCCTAAGCGGAGATACTTTGATTGCTTTCCAGCGCCAGGCTGAGCCCATGATGGCAGCATTGGATAGCGGTGAGACAGGTACTATCAGCGTTGCCAACTACGAGCGCCAAGAAGAGCAGTAACCTTCCCTCTCTTTACATTGAACAATAACGCCGCCCTGAAGGGCGGCGTTATTGCTTTGAAGCAAGTCTACGTTTACAAACCTTGCTTATAAACCATTCTTATAGAAAACCTAGCAATCAATCCGCCCTTCACGTTATACCGCTCGTGACAATGCAGCCAACAGGTCGGCGTCACGACGGTAAATATCATCGCGGAATTCTACTTCCCCTTGAGCATTTGGCCAGGCCGTTAAGTAGTGCAGCGCGACAGGAATACGCTGAGGGAGATTAACATTACGATCACTTCCACTACTGTTAAGCAACGAAGACAGTTGGTAGCGACTGCCACTATCTTGAAGCAGTAACTGCGCAAATTCCGTTACGCCTTCAACGCGCACACAACCAGAGCTGAGCGCTCGCTGATCGCGCTGAAACAACCCTCTGGCGGGTGTATCGTGAAGATAGATCATTTCGCTGTTGGGAAAACGTACCACCACGCGGCCTAGCGGATTACCGCCACCTGATACTTGGCGCAACATCACTGCACCTGGCCGTTGCCAGTCAATAGCGTCAGCGTTTAACCGCTCGCCGGAGTGGCTTATCACTTGGATATTACGCCGGGCCAAATAGCCTGGATCTCGTCTAACCTGAGGTAAGACGTCCTCGCGCATAATGGTCGGTGGAATCGTCCATGACGGATTGATGGTTAAGTGGCTAATCGCCGAATGAATAATAGGCGTTTCGCGCCGCGGTGTGCCGACTACCACTCTGGTATCCCAGTGCTCACCATTAGGCCGAGTGTAGTGCAATCGATACCCCGCAATGTCAACCCACACGCGCGGTTCATTGGTTTGAATGGGCCTGATCCAACGCGCCCGCTCTAAGTTGACACGCAGTTGATCGATTCGCGACGTGACCGGCGTGTTCAATGCAAGCCGCGTGCGCTGACCCACAACACCATCTTCTTGCAACTGATGACGACGTTGAAATTGCTTAACTGCCCCTTCTAACTCAGCATCATAGGTACGCTGGTTGCTAACCGCAGATTGAACCTCAATCATTGGGTAGGCATTGCTATCTGCCGCCAGCAAGTTGGTTTCTCCCCAATAGGCCAAGCGCTGTCGCAATATCAGCACATCCTCATTAGTATCACCTGGGCGTAACGCCTCATCTCGACCTGCCAGGTAGGGAACATTGCCTTTTTCAGCCAGCGTACGGTATTGACGCAGCGCATCGCGTAGCTGAGCGTACTCCGTTGATGAGGGCCTCACATAGTCAAACGCGCCCTGAATATCGTCATTTTCCACCGCATGGGCAATGCGCAGCAAAGAGTAGCGGCGCTCAGGCCTAGGGATATCCCATTTCGGCTCGACCTCGTTTGGATTCACCTTGCCCCGCGAAAGGTGCTCAAGTGCGAGTAAAAGTGCTGTCGTGGCCTGAATATCAAAGTCAGCTTGCGCCAACGCACCTGCTTGCTGGCTAGTCTGAAATGCGTTTAGCAGGATGCCCGCATCGTAATCACTAGGCGCTAAACCATCATCTTCAAGACTATTTAACGCCTGCACCAGTGCTTCAACACGGCTGATATCTTGCCAGACGGGCCGTTGATTTAGCTGCTGGTAAAAGTCCTCAACAGGCAGTAACGCACTGGATTGAGTATCTAAACGCTGAGCTAACGCCTGCCCAAGAGCGCCTGTATCAGCTTGCGCGCTGGTAACCAACTGAGGCGCTTGGATCAGCGTCAGACATAGAGCCACCCCTATCGCCCATCGTCTAATTAACGTTGTCTCGTTCATCGCTCCTCCTTGCGTTACTATTCATCGTCGCTATTTATCATTGCGATTCATCATTATTACGCTACATCTATTTATCATAGCCGTTTACATGTCTCCTTCGTCGATATCTATTGCAGGATTGCACTCTATGCCTTTTTACCTACGTGCTTCTACCGCCATTTTGTCGCTTCCACTGTTGTTATTGAGCCTTCCCTTACAAGCCGCTAGCTTTTTCTCACAGGTCGCTTCTGCAGCACCTCCCGGCGTTTCGCCCTTGCATCATCAACTACTCCAACTAGCCCCATCAGCAACGCCAGAGGCGCTGCGACTCGCCGCTCAATCGCTTAGCTGTGCGGACCCAACCGCTGAGCGCTTAGCCGTCATTGATTACTCGCTTCCGTCTACCGAGCCACGGCTTTGGGTCTTCGACCTGCATCGACATAAGCTGCTATTTGAAGAGCTGGTTTCTCATGGGCAAGGCTCTGGCGATGCGTTGGCAGAGGTCTTCTCCAATACCCCCGAGAGCCACCAATCCAGCATCGGGCTCTTTCGCACAATGAATAGTTATTATGGTCGTAATGGCTATTCATTGCGCCTGGATGGCTTAGAGCCAGAGGTTAATGACTTGGCGTTTGAGCGAGCGATTGTGATCCATGGCGCTGACTATGTTAGCGACGACTTTATTACCCAGACCGGCAGGCTCGGACGTAGCCACGGCTGCCCTGCCGTACGCGAAGACATCACGTATCCGCTTATCGACAGTTTGAAAGAGAACCAGTATGTCTTCGCCTACTACCCTGATGAAGAGTGGTTAGCAACGTCGCAGTTTCTGCGCTGCCCAAACGACAATGCTGCCCACCTAGCCCAACGCTGATAATCTTGCTATCAAAATTATCTAGCGGCGACGCTGCCCACTTTGTGAGACCAGCCTTAAGGCTGGTCTTTAAACTGGTCTTTAGAATTCGCCGTTGAGACTGGTCTTTGAGACTGGTCTTTGAGACTAATCTTTGAGACTGATCCGGATACATTAAGAAACATAGTCCTCAAAAACGCAAGAGACTGGTTTTCATCATTAATACAAGGTAAATCCGGCACGCACAGCAACCACCTGCAATACTTTGTGACAAAACATCACAAAGCTATTTACTATTTTGCAGGTACTGGCCATGTTTGCTTTTATGCATCCGTATCAAACTATCCATCGCCTAGAGCAAGAAGTGGCAGCGTTGAATGCCCAATTAGAGGCTGAAAAAAAGCGCCACCGCTGTCGCGCGATCAGCTTGATGACGCCGGTTGAGTCGCTCAGCATGCTTCAGGCCAGGGGCGCGGACATGCTTTGCTCATTGAGCAAAGGCGTAGAAGTGCATGCTCAGCACCTTGCTGCCGAGCAATCGACACTTACTGACACTTTCAGCCGACTCCATAAAGCCGAGCAAAGCGCACAAACGTTGCAGCAACACCGCCAACGCTGCCAGCAAATAGACACGTATTTAGCGTCCCCTTTAGTGACTGAGCAAGCCTTCCACGATATACGTCAGCTGAGTGTCGAATTAGGGCACAGCGCAGGCCATACACAAGCGTTAGCCATTACTGCGGCCTTGGAAGTCGCTCACTTTCATGAACAACCGGCAGGCATGCCAGCAATTGTCCAGGACCTGCAAGAGTTATCAGAACACTCTCGGCAATTAGCGCATCAGCTAGCGCAGTGGATCGAGCGCACGGCATTGCAAGTCAATGAAGATGCAAAGATCCGTGATTATCAGCAGCAGGAAATAAAGGCCTTAACCAGCGCCGCCCAAGCAGCAGAACAGGTCATTGAGCAGTTGATAGACCAGTCACGCCATATGTATAAGGTCATACACCACAGTACAACCACGGCTTATTTGCACGCCGCCAAACTCGAGCATGCGGTATGGAAAAGCCGCCTTTATAGGCAACTACTCTCTGCTCATCTGGAAGAGAATTTAGAAGATCACCAGCACTGCACGCTTGGGCATTGGTACTTTATGGGGGACGGTCATCGCTATAAGCATACGGAGGCTTACAAAGCGCTGGCGGCACCGCACAAGCGTTTTCATGAAAGCGGTTTAGAAGCACTTAAGTTTGCCCGCCAAGGTGATCATAATGGCCAGCTTGCGGCACTGGCTATGATGGAAGAAGCCAGCAGTCAGCTAGCGCTCCAGCTTGATAAACTGATGGAGCATGCCGTTTATGAGGTTCCCCTTTCAAATGGGCGCCCTTCACCATTAGCAGATTCACCTTGATGACGTGCTGTGGGCCTGCCTAGCAGGCGTACACATATCACACCCTTTTATGCCATGCTGAGTGGGTTACTGCGCTTTTAATCACTCACTCAGCAGGGAAGGCAATGTCGCAGATCAAAAAGCTAGATCTCGCTTTACAGGGCGGTGGAGCCCACGGTGCTTATACATGGGGTGTCATCGACCGCTTACTTGAAGATGACCGTATCGAAATAGAGGGCATCAGTGGCACAAGCGCTGGCGCAATGAATGGTGTGGTTATGGCAGACGCCCTCACCCGCGGTAACAAAGAGACAGCTCGCCAGGCGCTACACCAGTTTTGGAAAGCGGTTAGCCGAGCGGGGATGGCGAGCCCAATTCGCCGCTCACCACTTGATGTACTTACCGGAAACTGGTCTCTCGATCACTCACCGGGTTATGTGGCTATGGATCTTTTAAGCCGCTTGGTATCCCCCTACCAACTGAACCCTCTGAATATTAATCCACTGCGTGACATTGTCGCCGAACATATTGATTTCAAACGTGTAAGACGTTGTGAGCAGCTTAAGCTATTTGTGACAGCCACTAACGTTCGCACTGGAAAACAGCGCGTCTTTCGCCGCGAAGAGATGAGTGTAGATGCGGTGATGGCCTCTGCTTGCCTGCCATTTGTATTTCAAGCCGTTGAGATAGAGGGTGAAGCGTACTGGGATGGCGGTTATATGGGTAACCCAGCGCTGTTCCCGTTAATGGAGGAGTGCAGCGCACGCGATATTCTGTTGGTGCAGATTAACCCCATCAGTAGAGAAGAAGTCCCTACGTCTGCCTCAGCCATAATGAATCGACTAAATGAAATTACCTTTAATTCAGCCCTGATTAAAGAAATACGCATGATTGCGCTGCTTAAGCGCACCCTGGATGAACAGGGGATCGAAAACTGCTATCAGCAAGCGCTTTTCCACCGTATCAGTGGCGAACAGGCGCTAGAGGATCTCTCGGTATCCAGCAAAATGAACTCAGAGTGGCCGTTTCTATGTTACCTGTTTGAGCAAGGGCGAGAGGCCGCCGAACGCTGGCTAGAAACTCACTTTGAAGCGATAGGTGAACGTTCAACACTGGATATTGACGCTGTTTATTTGCACGAATAACCAGCACTCAGGTGTCGCACGTCTTCACCACAGATGCGCCACCTTGGTGCATTAGCAGCCTGCTACAACTCTCCACCTATCAAACAAACATATATAAGAAGCTGATTTTAAAATTAAAATAATTTTATGGCGAACTAATTGCTTAACTCTTACTGAATGATGGTAGGCGTGGACCAGGCCCAACGGGTACGAGTGCGTCGAACCTGCCCTTCAATGGCGAAGGCATGTTCTCGTTAACAACATAGCGCCTTTCCAAGCGCCATGTTTTGACCCACTCGTATCGTGCTCTGTGAGGCCATCCATGGACATTCGCAATAAAGCTAACCGCATTCGGCTATTCAACTTCTCTACCCCTCAAATGCGTGCGTTCCACTTCTCCTGGTTCGCGTTCCATATCTGTTTTTTTGGTTGGTTTGGCATCGCTCCACTGATGGCAGTGGTCCGTGAAGATTTATCACTCACCCAAACGCAGATCGGCAATACCATTATTGCCTCCGTTGCTATTACCGTTATTGTCCGCCTGCTCATTGGCGTGCTGTGCGATAAAATTGGGCCTCGTAAAACCTATACCGGTTTGTTGATGCTCGGCGCTGTGCCCGTTATGTGCATAGGTTTTGCCAATAGCTTCGAGACCTTCTTACTCGCTCGGCTGGCCATCGGCGCCATCGGTGCATCCTTTGTGATCACCCAATATCACACCACGATGATGTTTGCGCCGAATGTCGTTGGCACCGCCAATGCGACCAGTGCTGGCTGGGGGAACTTGGGCGGCGGTACGACGCAAATCCTGATGCCGTTGATCTTCTCAGGTCTACTAATGCTTGGCGTTAGTGAAACGCTAGGGTGGCGCTTAGCAATGGTGGTGCCTGGCGTCGTACTGTTTTTTACTGGGATTGGCTATTGGCTGTTTACCCAAGACGCTCCCGATGGCAACTTTAGCGACCTGCGCGCCCGCGGCGAGCTACCCGAAGCCACAGGTGAAAATAGCGCAGTACAAAGCTTTATGACCGCAGCAAAAGATATTCGCGTATGGGCGCTGTTTATTGTTTACGGGCTCTGCTTTGGCGTCGAACTAACCATCAATAATATTGCCGCTATCTACTTCTTCGACAAGTTTGACCTGACCCTGGCAACCGCTGGTTTAATCGCTGGTTTATTTGGCCTAATGAATATTTTTGCCCGTACCCTTGGCGGCGTTTTTTCAGACCTGTTCGCCAAACAAGGCGGTTTAAAAGGGCGAGTTCGCTGGCTGTTTATCGCCTTGGTGTGTGAAGGAATAGCACTCATTGCCTTCTCACAAATGCACGTCTTAAGCCTCGCAATCGGCATCATGCTGGTCTTCAGCCTGTTTGTTCAAATGGCCGAAGGAGCAACATTTGGCGTGGTGCCCTTTATCAATAAAAAAGCACTCGGTGCTGTTGCCGGTATCGTGGGGGCGGGTGGAAACGTCGGTGCTGTATCCGCCGCCTTTCTGTTCCGTAGTGAAAGTCTTGGCTACCAACAAGGGCTTTTTTACCTTGGCATTACCGTATTAGTGCTCGCTTCCTGTGTACTGGTAGTACGCTTCAGCGATGCCACAGAAGCCGAAGAAGCAACCGCCTACCGTGATGCAGTTGGCGGCGATACGAGCGCAGGCGCACTCTCGCTGCGTTAGCACTCACTTACCCCTCTGTATGCTTTATCCGCGACGATTTTTTACGACACGTTTTCGCGACACTTATCGCAGCAGAGGGGATTTCATCTCAGGCGGGGAGTAAAAGGAAACCACTATGTCTTCAGCCCAACAACTACTCTTAACCGCCCTTCGATGCGATATCGATAGCCTGCACCACCTAGCCACTACCTCAGAGATCGTTGGCGACATTAGCGGTTTTATCCATGCGCTCCAACGTGAACGAGGCGCCTCGACGATTTACCTTGTCTCGAAAGGTAAACGGTTTGCTACTCGGCGAAAGGAATTTGTACAGCATAGCCAAGAAGCCGAGACCGTTATGCGCCAGCGGCTAGAAGCGCTTACCGAAGAAGCACGACCACAGGCAGCGGCACGCTTACTCAGGCGGATTGCAGCGGTGTGGCTTGCCCTGGATGACCTAAACACGTTACGGCAAGCCATTCATTCGTTTGCGATCTCTCCTGATGCGGCAACCCAAGCCTTTAACCACTTAATTAGTGGGCTCCTCGCCATTGTATTTGAAGCAGCAGATACCTCGGTAGACCCGGATATCACTCGCGCACTAGTGGCTATTTTCCACCTTATGCAAGGCAAAGAACTCGCTGGGCAAGAACGTGCCTGTGGTGCCTTTGGCTTTACTCATGGGCATTTCGACGATGCCCATCGCGAATTGATTCACCAATTAGTACGCGATCAGCAACGCTGCTTCGACACCTTTGAAGAGTTTGCCTCACCCGAGGCTGAACTTATTTGGCAGCAGACTCTTTCGCCGCGAACACTCGATGGGATTCAGCAGCTTCGCAATATTGCTTACCAACATGCCGGCCAAGACTCTCATCAAGAGGGCCGCGTAAACAAAACGCTTAGTGAAACATGGTACGACCTAACAACATTACGCATTGATAGCATCAAAGCCGTTGAAGACACCCTAAACCACCAATTAACGGCGCTATGTCATCAAAAAATCACTCAGGTGCATGCGACGTTAGAGCAGGCTAAAACACCTCTTAACCAGCCAACTCTTGCTCCCTGTGAGCAGCTTCTTGCCTTAAGCGATACACAGCCATTAGGAGAGCTGACAGCTAGCGCTTTAACCTCTCCATTAGGACGTTCACTGATTGAGCTTGCCCATGCCCAGTCGAGCCACCTTCAAGGTCTCAGCGATGAGCTGGAAAATACCCGTAAAGCTCTGCGTGAACGTAAGCTCATCGAACGCGCCAAAGGCCTTATCATGGCCCACCAGGAAATGACTGAAGAAGAGGCTTACCGTTTTTTACGTAAAACCTCGATGGATCACAGTAAAAGCATGGCCGATATGGCGCAGTCGATACTCGACCTTTCATCTATGCTCAAACGCAAAGACGAACACACGCACACAAGCTGAAACAGCTCATTTGCAACACTGTGGGCAATTAGCCATTCTTATATCTCCCCTTTCTGAATGAGCTAGGAGCACACGCTATGCAGCACCGTGTCCTAATGATCACTGGCGCCTCAAGTGGAATTGGTGCCGCCACCGCGCGAGCAGCCTCACGTGAAGGCTATCAGCTGATACTTGCCGCCCGCTCTACCGAAAAACTTACCGCATTGGCTCAGGAGCTTGGCCCAGAAAACGTGCTGGCATGTGCGTTGGATGTCACCGACATGGCGCAACAGCAAGCAATGGTCGATCAAGCGATTGAAACATTTGGGCGTATCGATGCAGTCTTTGCAAACGCTGGGCGCGGTGGTTCTCCCGGCGGTTTTAGCGGTGCCGATCACGACGCTTGGCGTGAGATGATCCTGACCAATATTTACGGTGTAGGGCTAACGCTTCAGGCATGCCTTCCCGCGCTAAAGCGAAGCAAAGGGCATGTACTATTAACCGGCTCAGCTGCTGGACGAACGACGATTCCAGGCTCGATGTACAGCGCCACAAAATGGGCAGTGACCGGTATAGGCTATAACTTGCGTGAAGAGCTACGCGGAACGGGCATGCGCGTCACCTTGATTGAACCGGGCATGGTGGATACCCCTTTCTTTGATAAGTCACCAGAGCATGCGCTTGAAGATCGCGATATTGCCAACGCCGTGATTTATGCACTCTCTCAACCACCACACGTCGATGTGAACGAGATTTTAATTCGGCCAACGCCACCCACTGATTAAGCGACGCTACGAACGGGCAATAATGGCACCTTGCATTTCTTCTTACCTGCCCACATAACACTGGAATACCTAGCGTGCTAATAAATAACGCCGTAAATTTAGCCGCCCATACGCTTTTAAATGCAGGTGCCCCATGAGCCAACTCGCCAATACCGCCCTTTCCGTGCTCGATCTAGCACCGATTCGTCAAGGAGGTAGCGCTGAAGAAACATTTCGCAACAGCGTGTCCCTAGCGCAACGGACAGAACAGCTCGGCTATACGCGTTACTGGCTGGCTGAACACCACAACATTGCCGGCATCGCCAGCGCAGCAACGGCCGTATTAATTGGTCATGTTGCTGGGCAAACCTCCACGATACGCGTGGGCAGCGGTGGTATCATGCTACCCAACCATCCGCCCCTGGTGATTGCCGAGCAGTTCGGCACCTTAGAAACCCTTTACCCAGGCCGGATTGATTTAGGACTGGGCCGTGCGCCCGGTTCAGATGGCGCCACCATGCAGGCGATGCGCCGCAATGCACAGGCGGGCGTCGATGACTTTCCACAGCTGCTAAATGAGCTACAAAGTTACTTAGCAGATGCAGACCCTCAGCAGCGTGTGAAAGCCGTCCCTGGACAAGGCACCCACGTACCTATCTGGCTACTCGGTTCTAGTGGCTATAGTGCACAACTAGCCGCAAAACTCGGGCTCCCCTTTGCGTTTGCGGCCCAATTTGCACCGGGTTACTTATTTGAAGCATTGCGGCTTTATCGTGATAACTTCCGACCGTCGGAGCACTTAGACAAACCCCATGCCATGGTAGGGCTACCCGTTATCGCTGCCGAAAATGATGCCATGGCCCATTACTTAGCAACGACTTCTCAACAGAAATTTCTTAGCCTTATTCGAGGCAAGCCGACCCAGTCGCTGCCCCCGGTTGAGCAGATGGACTGGTCGCCGATGGAGCGCTCCCAAGTAAGCCAGTTCCTAGGTGCCGCCATCATTGGCGGGCCCGACACCGTCAAAGCTGAGCTAGAGGCCTTTCAAGCGCGGACTGGCGCGGACGAGTTAATGATCAATAGCGACTTTTATGATCATGCCGACCGCTTGCGTAGCTATGAAATCGTGGCTGACGTCGCTCGATAACTTATTAATGAAACGCTAAAACTATGACCACACTTAGCTTTACACCTATGACGCAAGAGGACTTCACGGTCTTCTGGCCTACTTTTCAGTCCATCGTTAGCGCTCAAGAAACGTACGCTATCGATCCTGACATTACCTTTGCAGCAGCTTATGCATTGTGGTGTCAGCAGCCCAAAGCGTCATTTGCGGTAAAAGATAGCCAAGGCGAGTTACTGGGCACTTACTATCTGAAAGCCAACGCTGCAGGCCCAGGCCAACACATCTGTAACTGCGGCTATATGGTAACGCCTGCTGCCAGGGGGAAAGGTGTCGCCCGCCAGATGTGCGAACACTCGCAGCAGGTAGCACGTCAACATGGCTTTGAAGCGATGCAATTTAATGCCGTGGTGGCCACAAACCAAGTGGCCGTTGCCCTGTGGCAACGGCTAGGGTTCACGATTGTCGGCACGATTCCTAACGCCTATCGGCACGCATCCCAGGGGTTAGTCGATAGCTACGTGATGTATAAAGCGCTGTAGTGACCACTTGATAACCAGGCACGCTTTATTGGTAGGACATCATAGAGAGGTCACCGAGTTATTTAAGGCAGCGCTGCAGAAGCTCTTCAGCGGCGACGCTGCCCAGCTCGGTTAAGTGGGCAATATTGCGTTCTGGGATTTGTTCCGTATCACCGTAAAAAGCAATCGCTTTTTCGACGCTGGCCTCGCGCAATAGATGAACCATCGCGTAGGGCGAGCGGTTAGTGTAATTCGCTGCGTCTTCAGGCTCAGCATCGGCAAAACAGTAATCAGGATGGAAGGTTGCTAGCTGATAGACACCTTCATACCCCAGGTCGACCAGCAGGCTTTCGGCAAGCTCGACATAATCCAGGTAGTGATCGAAGCTTTTAAACAGCGTAGGAAATACCAGCAGTGTGGTTTCCGTTTCCGGATGCTCGTTCAGCCACTCTACTTCGGCTATTAGTTCTTCCAATGCCACGTCGACTTTTTTCGAGCGCACCACCTCGACCCGAACGTTACCGCCGTCAAGCTCGCGCTTAGCAAACGGGCATATATTGTGCTCCACAATAAAGCCGCGTACCCACGCTAACGTTTGCTCTGCTATCTGGTTATCCGCCTCTTGCATCACGCCTACTACCTTACATTAGAGTGGCTATTACCACGGTTAGAACCTGCTCGTGTACCGGTAAGAAAGAGTGTACCTGCAAGAACCAGTAAATGCTTCAGACGTGTTCCTGAAACCGTGCCAACGCCACTTCATAAGACTTATGAATATGATCATCCATTAGGGCCCGAGCCACTTTTCCATCTCTGTTTAACGCCAGCTCCACCAATTGATGGTGTTGCTCGTCCAACTCTTGCCGAATAGAGGGCATTTTGGGCCCCAAGCGGCGATAGCGATCAAACTGGTCGTGCAGCTGCTCTATAAATCGCAGTAACCACACCGACCCACAAGGCGCCACCAGAGTGCGATGGAACTGAGTATGTAAACGCTCCCACTCCTCCCCTTTATCGAGTGATACATCCGCACGTTTTAAGCGATGAGCCGCCGCCAAAAGATCGGCTTCCCAGACCGCATCGCCGTGGGCAATGGCACGCTCAAACGCCATGCCTTCTAGTTCAGTGCGCAAGCGTGCAATATCATCCAGCTCTTCCCTCGACAGCTTCGGAACCCTGAAGCCACGTTGGTTTTCTTGGATTAATAAACCGTACGCCGCCAGTTTATTTAATGCTTCACGCAGCGGGCTTAGCCCTACCTGGTAGTACTCTTTCAGCGCATTAATGGCTAATTTTTCTCCCGCCGCAAAGCGGCCACCGACTAAATCTCTGCGCAACGCATCGTAAATAGGGCTGGAGGCTGTATCAGCAGCAGGAGGGATGTGCTTGTTCATTCCGTGATCCTTTTGCGCATCTTCGCGAACGCGTCTGTTAACGGAGATTCTAGGGCTAGGTGTTGACGTCTCACAATAGCCTAGCCTATATTCTATTTTATTCATAAAAATCGATTTTCAACAAAACAAACGATTAAGAGGCGAAACAGATGCTTTTAACTGAGATGCCGCTGCTAATGGCACTGGGCATATGAAACAGTCGGCACTCTTTTGGGCTTTCTTGCGTGTTGGCCTCCTCGGCTTCGGCGGGGGGCCGGCCATGATACCGCTAGTACGTGCTGAAGTTGTGACCCGGCACAAGTGGCTAACCGATGAGGAGTTTGCCGACGTACTTGCCATCGGCAACACGCTGCCCGGCCCTATCGCGACTAAGATGCCTGGCTATATCGGCTACCGGGTTGGCGGCATCAGCGGCTGTATTGCGGCGGTTATTGCCGTGATTGTGCCTATGATTGTGGCAATGATTGTCATGCTCGGTATTTTTAGTCGCTATCGCGACGTTGCCTGGATACGTGGCATGGGGCAGGCAGTTATTCCTGTCGTTATGATCATGATGGGGCAATTAACCTGGGATTTTTTCGACAAATCTCAAGCAGCTCTTGGCTGGCTAGCAAGCGTGCTAATGGCCGTTATTGCAGGTGGATTAATTTATTGGCTGGGTGTCCACCCTGGCTGGGTAATTGGTGCCATCTTGCTAACAGCCATGCTGCGCCCAACGGGTAAAAAACGCGTGGAGGGCTCGGCATGATCTATTGGGAGCTTTTCTTAGCGTTTTTCATTCCTAACATTATTGGCTATGGCGGCGGCCCCGCCATTATTCCTCTCATTGAAGCCGAGGTGGTTGGCCGTTATGGCTGGATGACCTCTCAGGAGTTTGCCGAAACCCTGGCCTTGGGCAACGCCCTCCCCAGCCCTATTGCGACTAAAATGGCGGGCTACATTGGCTATGACATCGCCGGCATTGGCGGTGCATTGGTGGCTGTTTCCGCGACGGTTATTCCTTCTTTAATGCTGATGCTGGGGGCATTGGGGCTGCTTTACCGTCATCGTGACTCTCCCCGCGTCAAGCGTATGAGCCAGTGGGTGCGCCCGGTCATCGCCATCATGATGGCGTGGCTAACCTTAGGCTTTCTACTCGAAAGCCTTAACACCAGCGGGGCTATCCATACGCTGATTATCGGCATAGCGGCCGCTATCGCCTTGTTGCGCTTCAACATGCATCCCGCCTTTGTGGTTATGGGTGCTTTAGCTTATGGAGGGATCATCATTCCATAACAGAAGACGCAGAAGCCTTATAACAATAAAAGCCATGCACCTAAGTTTAACGCGCCACAGCTCACAATAACTCAAGCACTATAAATGGGGAATCCAATGACCTTTAAATCACTCTTCACCACTACCGCGATAGCTGCAGCACTCTCTCTGCCTACCTTTGCGGCAGCCACAGAGCATTACCCTGAGAAGCCGATTGAATTTATCGTTCCCTGGGGGCCAGGTGGCGGCAGCGACCTGCTAATGCGCCTTGTTAGCAAGCACCTTGAAACAGAGCTGGAGCAGGCTGTCCCCGTTATTAATATGCCTGGCGCTAGTGGCACGGTAGGTCTGCGCGAAGCTTCCCGGCGAGATAGCGATGGATACACGATTTCGCAAATACATGAAGGCTTGCTAATTGCGCACCATTCGGGGGTTACCGACCTCAACTGGGACGATTTTGATGTCGTTTCCATGATGACCAGCGATAACTCAGTCATCGTAGTCAATGCCGATACGGGTTGGGAAACACTTGATGACATGCTCGAAGATGTCACTTCAAGTCCAGGTGAGTACCGAATGGGCGTTACGTTGGGTGGTATTCCACACTTATGGGCTGTGCAGTTTGAAGAATCCACTGGCACTCAGTTCGGCTATGTGGGGTATGAGGGGACCGGAGAGCGGTTACGCGCACTAGCAGGCGGCCATATCACAGTGGCTATTGAAGATTATTACTCCGCTCGCGCCTTCGTCGAAAATGGCGATTTGAATGTACTGGCAGCCGCGACCTCTGAACGCATCGAAGAGCTACCCGATACGCCTACGCTGAAAGAGCTAGGCCATGATCTGGAGTTTTTAGTCACCCGTGGCGTTGTTGTACCAAAAGGCACACCAGAATCGGTGATTACAACGCTGGAAAGCGCACTTAAAAATGTCGCTAACAGTACAGAATTTAAAACCGATATTGAGAACGTAGGCGGTACCGTTCGTTACCTTAACCGGGAAGATTACACCGCTTATTTAGAGCGCAATAACGCGTTCATTGAAAATAACGCCCACCTTCTTGATTAAGGTAACACCACGCTTGAGGAGGCCATTATGGAACGCAGAAGCCCTGAGATAGCGCTGACCTCTGCTTTACAGCTGCTGTCTTATCTCATTATCGCCCTAGGTGCTTTATTAATGGCCTTCAAGGCCGGCTCATTGCCGGCCTCTCGCTGGGAGCCCATGAGTGCTGGGGTCTTCCCACAAATTATTTTCGTTAGCATTGCAATTTTATGTGGTGTCGCTGCTATCTCTGACATTTCCAAGCACGGCTTACCACGCCTATCCTTTAGCGTTGCTTGGAAAAGGTTAATTGCGCTAAAGGCCGTCATCTTTAACCTAGTGTTCTTTATTATTTATGTGGCAATCATGCCTGTCGCCGGTTTTATTATCAGCACCTTTGCGTATTTACTTATTGCTCAATTTTATCTAGCGCCCAAAAAACCTATTACCGTATTGATTGCCATTTTCGTTGCCATCCTCTTTTCTACAGGGCCTTACTATTTATTTTCTGAGGTCTTCAATATCTATCTTCCCCGAGCTCAATGGTAAGGTGATCTATGACTGACGCTTTTCTCGTAGCGCTAGGGGGTGTCACTGAACCCTATACGCTATTACTCATGGCAGTAGCGACGTTTGCAGGTATTGTTGCCGCGGCAATCCCCGGCTTTACGATTACCATGGCAATTGTCCTTACCTTGCCACTCACCTTTGCTATGCCGCCAATGCAAGGTATTGCAGTCATGCTTGCTGTCTACGTTGGGGGCTTGAGCGGCGGCTTATTTAGCGCCGCTTTACTGGGCATTCCAGGAACGCCTTCGTCAGTTGCGACCACGTTTGATGCCTTTCCCATGGCAAGACAGGGCAACCCCGGCAAGGCGCTATCATTAGGATTATTTGCTTCATTTGTAGGCTCGATTATTTCTATTGCAGTGCTGATCGTTGCGGCACCACCGCTCGCACTTCTAGCCGTTAAGTTAGGCCCATGGGAGTATTTTGCCCTCATTATTTTTGCCTTAACCGTCATCGCCAGTCTGGTGGGTGATTCACTAATTAGAGGGCTGATTGCAGGCCTTATTGGTATCGGTATTGCAACGATAGGGCCTGATCCATTAATGGGTCGCGAGCGCTTTACCTTTGGTTATGAAATCCTTACGGCGGGCATCCCCTTCCTGGTTGTTTTAATTGGCATGTATGCCATGAGTCAATTGCTGTCAGAGCTGGAGAATAAAGGAGGAGATAATCACTCTTCTGGGGCACTGATTAGCGGGGATATGCGCCCTCACCTCTGGCAAACCGTAAAAGACATCACCCTGAAACCCATCAACGTTATACGCTCATCCTTACTCGGCGTATTTATTGGTGCAGTACCCGGTGCAGGTAGCTCAATTTCTAACCTGTTGGCCTACGACCAAGCTAAACGTGCTTCTAAACACCCAGAGACGTTTGGCAAAGGCGAGCCCCAAGGGGTAGTTGCTTCTGAATCAGGCAACTCCTCAACGGTTGGCGGTAGCATGATTCCCTTAATTGCATTAGGCATTCCAGGGTCACCCGCCGATGCAGTTCTCATGGCAGCCATTATGGTACACGGCATCAGCATTGGTCCGCGCTTAATCCTTGATCATCCCGACTTGGTTTACAGCATGTTTATTGCCATGGCGATAGCTTCTGTCTTCATGCTGTTAATCGGCGTTGTTTTGATGAAGGCTTTTTTACGGCTACTAAATGTACCGAAGTATATTGTTGTTCCCGTTGTGCTCGCTTGCTGCGCGATTGGTACTTACACCCTAAATAACCGCTTATCAGACCTTTATCTGCTTGCCTGCATCGGTGCCGTGGGCTACCTGCTGAAGAAATTGGATTATCCGTTAGCGCCTCTTGTACTGGGCGTTGTATTGGGCCCTATTGCAGAAACTAACTTAAGACGGGCTTTCCAGACCAGTGCTGACTGGACGCTCTTTTTCACTCGGCCTATATCAGCACTGCTGCTTACATTAGCGGTTGCCTCTGTGATTTACAGTATTTATAGCTATATAAAGCAGCGCCGTCTAATGGCTCAACGTCTAGGTGCCACCTCTAAATAGGAATACTAATGCACACTGATCCACACTATTACCCTTCCGCTTCACGTCGCATGGTTACCTTTGGCAAACGCGGGATGGTCGCGACATCTCAATCGCTTGCGGCACAGGTAGGTATTGATATTTTACGCAAAGGTGGCAATGCCATTGATGCTGCCATTGCGACAGCAGCTGCTTTAACGGTTGTTGAGCCGACCTCGAACGGTATTGGTAGCGATGCTTTTGCTCTGGTATGGGTAAAAGGTGAGCTACATGGCCTCAATGCTAGCGGCCCTGCTCCAAAGGGTATTTCATGTGATGCCGTTAAGGCTCTGGGCCATGAGGAAATGCCTGCCCATGGATTAGTCCCGGTCACCGTGCCTGGTGCGCCTGGCGCTTGGGCTGCGCTTTCAGAGCGTTTTGGTAAACTGCCGTTTGAGCAGTTGTTAGCACCAGCAATAGAATTAGCCGAAGAAGGTTTTGCTGTATCTCCAGTAGCGAGTCAGCTATGGGAAAGCGCCGTAAAGCGCTATGGTCAATACAAAGCAGCAGAGTTTACCCCTTGGTTTACGCACTTTACTTCCAATGGCCAGGCTCCCAAAGCGGGTGATGTTTGGCGCTCTCCAGATATGGCAAAAACGCTGCGTGAAATTGCCAACAGCCATGCGGATGCGTTTTATCAAGGAAGCCTAGCAGATGCGATGGATGCCTTTTCACGCCAGCATGGCGGCTTCTTACGCAAAGAAGATTTACAAGCATTCAAGCCGGAGTGGGTCAAACCCATCAGTGTCCGGTATCGGGGCCATGATATTTGGGAAATCCCCCCCAACGGCAGCGGGTTAATTGTGCTTCAAGCGCTGGGGATTCTTGAGTCACTAGATGACCAATCGACAGATCCGGTGGAAACCCTTCACCGCCGTATCGAAGCAACAAAACTGGGTTACGTAGATGGCTTACGCTACATCACTGAACGCTGTGCCATGCAACCCAGCGTTGAGCAAATGCTATCGAGTGATTACCTCTCGCAACGTGCAGGTCTTATTGGCCAAGACGCCATTAACCCGGTTCATGGCAATCCGCTAAAGGGCGGCACCGTCTACCTAGCAACAGCGGATGATGACGGTAATATGGTGTCATTTATTCAAAGCAATTTTGAAGGCTTTGGTTCTGGAATGGTCGTGCCTGGTACCGGTATCAGCCTACAAAACCGGGGTTGGTCATTCTCCCTAGATCCACAACATCCCAACGCGTTAGCACCCGGCAAACGCACTTACCACACTATTATCCCCGGCTTTATCACCAAAGATAACCAAGCCGTTGGGCCCTTTGGCGTGATGGGTGGCTACATGCAACCCCAAGGTCATGTGCAGGTAGTAACAGCGATGCTAGAGGATCACCTAAACCCACAGGCAGCACTGGATATGCCGCGCTGGAAGTGGACCAACGGCACAACAATTGAAGTCGAAGCCGATTTCCCCAACCACTTAGCACTTGCCCTAGCCCGCCGCGGGCATCACATCGTAAAAGTCGCCGACTCGATTACTTTTGGCCGGGGTCAAATCATTCTACGCGACCCTGACAGCGGCGTGCTCCAAGGCGGTACCGAGCCGCGCACCGATGGCGCGGTACTGCCTCTTTAAATTTTCGTTCACCCAACGTTCGCCACGAACTTTCAATATCCGTCTTGCAATACTGTCCGATAGCCAGCCTACTGCAGTTTACGCACTGCAGTAGGCTGGCTATCAACGCCAAAGCGTCGCATCATGGCACTCTTTCTTGCTAGGTACTTGCCTGTCTCACTATGCCGCCATTACCGTCCGACACTGCCTCCCCTTCACCGCTGAGCGGTTTCTTTAGTGTGTTCCGCTATAGCAGACGAGCGCTTGCACTCGTGTGGGAAACTTCACGCTGGATGATGCTGGGCTTAGCGTTATGCACCTTGGTGGCAGGGGTTCTACCTGCCGTGGCTGCCTGGGTCGGCCAACTGATTGTAGATGGCGTCGTGGCGGCGATGGACAGCTACCAGGCGGCGAGTTCGCCCAACCTCTGGGAAACACTAACGCCTGTATTAGGCTTAGTGGCCTTGGAAGGGCTGATTATTGCGTTTATTGCCCTGGCACAACGTGGCCTTTCGGCCCAGCAATCGCTACTGCGTGCGTTGCTGGGCCAGAAAGTTAATGTGATGATTCTAGAGAAAGCGGGCACGCTGTCACTCAGTCAGTTTGAAGATTCAGAATTGTACGACCAGCTCACTCGGGCACGGCGGGAAGCGTCTACGCGCCCGCTCGCGCTGGTGAATAAAACCTTTGGGTTGCTACAAAATGCTATTTCATTGGCTAGCTTCGGGTTTCTACTGGTGCAGTTCTCCCCCTGGGCGTTACTCATCTTGGTGGTGGGGGCATTGCCTGTGTTTCTCTCAGAAGCGAAATTTTCCGGCGATGCCTTTCGGCTATTTCGCTGGCGCTCACCGCAAACCCGTATGCAAATATACCTAGAAACAGTGCTTGCTCGGGAAGACAGTATCAAAGAGGTAAAGCTCTTCGGCTTAGAAGGTCTTTTTCTCCAGCGTTACCGGGATATCTTTACCAAACTATTTGCCGAAGACCGCCGCCTAACGTTACGTCGGGAAGGCTGGGGATTTATTCTTGGCTTACTGGGCACGCTGACATTTTATGCCGCTTATGGCTGGGTGGTGATTGAAACTGTCGCGGGCGCGCTTACCCTTGGCCAAATGACCATGTATTTGATGGTATTTAAACAAGGCCAAAGCGCCCTTTCAGCAAGTTTGACTGCTATTAGCGGTATGTACGAAGACAACCTCTATCTTTCCAATCTTTACGAATACCTCGAGCAACCCACCGAAGGTGAAGAAGGCCACCTCACCAAAGGTATAGCGCCAGGCGATGGGTTACGCTTCGAACACGTCAGCTTTGCCTACCCCGGTGGCAGCGACGTACTGCACAATATTTCGCTACATTTAGCGCCGGGCAAAAGTATTGCATTAGTCGGGGAAAACGGCTCGGGCAAAACCACGCTGATTAAGCTATTAACGCGGCTCTACCACCCGACCAAAGGACGCATTTTGCTGGACGGTAGTGACCTCAAGCACTGGGATACCCAGGCATTACGGATGCGGGTTGGGGTTATTTTCCAGGATTTTGTGCGCTACCAACTCTCTGTTGGCGAAAACCTTGGGGTTGGCGACACTCAAGCCTTTGATGACCAACAACGCTGGCAGCAAGCCGCTCACGATGGCATGGCGGATAGCTTTATCGACCGCATGCCACATGGCTACCAAACCCAGCTAGGGCGTTGGTTTAAAAATGGCCAGGAACTCTCTGGCGGTCAGTGGCAAAAAGTAGCGCTTTCACGCGCTTATATGCGCCACAATGCCGATATTTTAGTATTGGATGAGCCTACCGCAGCGATGGATGCCGCAGCGGAAGCCGAAGTATTCGCCCGCTTTCGCGAGCATAGCCACGATAAAATGACGATTTTAATCTCCCACCGTTTTTCGACAGTGCGCAGCGCCGACCAGATCATTGTGATTGACCAAGGGAGTATTATTGAGCGTGGCACCCATGAAGAACTGCTTACTTATAATGGTCGGTATGCAAAACTGTTTCGGCTTCAAGCCAAGGGTTATCGTTAACTGAACTGTTGACGCTCCTATAAGCATCGGTTAAAAGATAAAGGCTGCTTTTAAAAAGTAGCTTTATTTTTATTAACGAGACTTTCTCATGCGCTGGCAAATCCCCGCGACTCGAATGAATAAGCTGCACCGAGTTATTAATAATTCGGTATCGGCTTATTGTTGTCGCGCGCCAGAAATGTAGTGAGAAAATTGGCCGCGGCAGGTGTCGCGGCCATGTGTTTTATCGTTACCTTTGATACTCCCTGATCGCGATGTTGCCCGGCCTCCTAACCCAGGAGACCGACCCCATGGCAGTAGCAACCATTACCCGCAAACTACTCAACGCTGTTAAGCACTATCGTACCCAGCGGCGTCTTTACGAAGACCCACGTCTCCAAAACTCGCACCTGTTAAAAGATATTGGCTTACGCTGGGAGCAGGGCCAACTGGTATCTATTCATGGTGTAGAGGAACCAAGTCAGCGCAACCAACGCCACCAGGCCGAAACCCGCGATGCCTATGAAACGTGTCCACACTGCGGGAGCAGCCTGACATAGCCAACGCCCCGGTCACAGGAAGTGGCCGGGGCGTTTTCTATTTCGAGTCCCACACCAGCTAATTTTTCGCTTCTGCCAAGAACCAGCCCTGCTCTTCTCATTGAACCTTAGTTCAACTAATAAGTGGTTTTTAGTGCTCCTGAGTATTCTCCTAAGAACACCTGGGGTGGGGTTCGGTATCCCAGCCGTCTTCTTGGTCTATCGTTCAGCTTATTGACGACCCTTCGTAGCTCTGTGCCAGACACATTTCGGAAATCAGTCCCTTTCGGAAAATATTGGCGAATCAGACCGTTAGTATTTTTATTGGTGCCACGCTGGCATGAGCAGTACGGGGCACAAAAATAGATATTGCCCGTGACCGCCTTGGCAACCTGGCAGTGCTCAGTGAATTCCGCCCCGTAGTACTTGCTGAATAAGCAGGTTGGAGCCAGCCATCTGTACCAAAATCTCTGATGCCAATCAGTGGATTTAGGAGATGTACACATGGCTGACAACTTAAAGAATAGCTCTGTGAAAGTGATGATCGCCATCGACATTGCCAAAACGTCCCATGATGCTGTCATTTTATGGCCGTCAGGTCGTACCAAAACGTTTAAGCTCCCTAACACGTTAGTGGGTTATCAGAACCTCATTAATGCAGCAGAAGCACCTGCTGAAGATATTTTGGGGGCCTTTGAGCCAACGGCTGACTTTCATCGTAATATTGCCTATTGGTTAAGGTCTCAAGGTGCCTTGTGCCATATGGTGTCGTCTTTAGCCTGCGCCAGAGCGCGTGAAATGTTGTTTAAAAGCTGGGATAAAAACGACAAGAAAGACGCGCGGGTTATCATGTACTTGATGCAGCAGGGCATGATGCAACCATTTTACGATCCGTTAGTGAATGAAATGCTAGATATTCAGGAGCTTGCGAATACGTATTATCAAATCTCACTCGCTAGATCCCGCTGTCAACATAGTTTATTTAATCATTACCTCACCCTCTTTTTTTCAGAAATGGAGCGTTTTTTTAATAGCTCCCGTGCCGTATGGTTTTGCCGCTTCTTGCTGAAATCCCCTACTCCACTAAGTATCACGCGCTATAAAAAAACGACCTTCGTGCAACGTGCTTGGGAGGTAGTGGGGAGGAAGGTGGCCAAACAGCGCTTTTTAGAAGAGATGTATGAAGTGGCAGAGCAGTCGATAGCGTTACCCGTACCGCTTAATAGCCCCGCAATTGCCACCTTCAAATTGCAGATCAGACGTTATTTGACGCTAACCGAGCAACGGCAGCAAATCGAAGAAGCCGCTGACCAGTTGATATCTCACCGCGATGATTACCAGCGACTTCGGACATTGCCTGGTATTGGTCCTGTCATTGCGTTAGTTATTATTGCCGAAAGCGGTGACCTAACGCGTTTTTGTCATTATCGCCAATACCTTAGCTTTTGCGGCTTCAACTTGTCGGCAAGTCAAAGTGGTAAACAACAAGGGCATTACCGCTTATCAAAGCGAGGCAATGCACGTTTACGGTACGCCTTCTGGTTGGCAGCCACGGTCGCCATCAGACAGCGGGAAAATACATTTCGACAGAAATACGAGCGCTATATTCGGGCAACCCCTGATGATCCTGATATCAAGCGGAAAGCCCGTGTGGCAGTGGCTGTTAAATTAGCCCGCGTTGCGCATGCTTTAATAAAGACAGGTAGTGATTATCGAGGCTATTATGAGTTTGGTTGTGAGACGTAAATCTGTGCCGTTAGGGCGCCCAGTGACCCTGTAGATAATGCTCAACGCTCACAACCGTTCCAAAATGCTTTGTTAAGTCCTGTTGGGCCATTTGGACCCTTGCACACTATGGTGAGCACCCTTTAGATCTGGTTGCGACGTATGCGCCTGAGTAGTGAGTAAGTGTTCCGATGCCGAGCACGAAGTGAGATTTTGTGTACATATTGAGCGGGTTCCGTAGGTAGTCCGTTATCCAAGGTGATGGTCTGCACTGCGCCTCGGCGTGATTCTAATAACCGTGTCATCGCCTTGGTCGTCCCAGTGGCCGTGATTTCGGCAGGCGCGCCACCAAGAGATAACCGCTGCGTCTTTCGACAAGGGTCACTAGGCCAGATTCTTTGTGGCCCTTGAGTACCGTATCGCCTTACCAGTGACCGATATAGCGTCGTTCTTCCACTTCAGCGGGGCGTTGTTCAATGCCCACTCTGGGATCTTGCCCAATGGCCAACTGACTCTGATAGCGCCGCTGGCGTGGTAGTCGAAGTCACTTCCATAATGCGCCGCCGTGTTTCTTGTCATCCCAGATTAACGCATAGATCCACTGATGGCTTACCCGCACCCCATTGGTATTCGCCATGAAGCCACTTATTTGCTGAGGGCTCCATTTATCCACCAGTTGATCAGTCACCCAGCGGATCAGGCTTGGCAGTTGCTTCGTGACTTTCCAAGCACTGCGTCGGCGCTGATCACTTCTCGATTGCGCTTCCTCGGGCACATAGCCAGCCTTCAGGCCATTGCGCTTTATCTCCCTGCTAATGGAACCCCAATCGCCTTGGCTATTTGTCGCTGGCTGATGCCGGTCTCAAGATAGGTAGAAAGTTGGTATCGTTGGGCTTGGGTCAGCTGTCGGTATCCCATGCTCTGCTTCACTTTGGTTGGTAAAGTTGAGAAGGTACTGGTGCTTCCCCTCCCTCCTCTACTGTGTGATCCAAAGTGCTATGGTTATTCTAGGAATCCTGGAAGTCCCATTACTACATCAAAAGCAGCGACCCCTGCTAATACAAAGAGCGGGCCAATCATCAACTCTGTACCTGCAGTGTGTTCACCTGCATACATACCGATAAAACTTTTGAAGCCAAGCCGGGCCTTTTCTGGCACCGGCGTACGCTCATACTCCCCCCCAACAGCAGGCGTTGCTGCCGATGGGGCTGAGTAATTTGCATTACTCATAGCGAGTACCTCATATTGTTGTTAGCGTTGTGTATCAAGCCTCCAGATACACCACATGGCTATGGGTATATTCATAAAGACCGTGCTTACCATCCGCACCGCCGATACCTGACTTACGAACTCCAGCGTGGAAGCCTTGCATTGCTTCAAAGTTCTCTCGGTTGATATAGGTCTCGCCAAAATCAAGCTCACGACAGGCCTGCATGGCGTTATTAAGGCTCCGGGTATAAATCGATGAGGTAAGGCCATATTCACAGTCATTGGCCAGTGCTATAGCTTCATCAAGGTTATCGATGATTTGAATGGGCAGAACCGGGCCAAAAATCTCCTGGCGCATAATGGCCATGTCTTGGCGACAGCCTGCCAGCACCGTAGGCTGATAGTGGAATCCTGCCCCCAGATCCGCGACATTCCCGCCGGTAATCAATTCAGCCCCATTCCCACGAGCGGTTTCTACCATTTGGGCCACTTTATCCAGGCCCGCTCGGTTGATCATGGGCCCCATCTCAACATCGCTATCCACTAGCGGATCACCATAGCGGGTGGATTCCATCGCTTTAGCAATACGCGCAATAAACTCATCTGCAACGCCACGCTGAACGTAAACGCGTTCGGCGCAATTACATACCTGGCCGGTATTGATAATCCGTGAGCTGCGAATCGCATTCACCGCCAGGTCGAGATCCGCATCATCCAGCACAATAGCCGGTGCTTTACCACCTAACTCCAGATTGAGCTTAGTGATGTTGTTAGCAGCATTGGCCATGATGCGTGATCCCGTTTCCACGCTGCCCGTAAAGCTAATCATATCGACCTGCTGGCTAGCGGTAAGGGCGTTACCCGCTTCAGCGCCCGTGCCGCTCACCACGTTGAATACACCTTTTGGCAACCCCACTTCATCTAGCAGACGGGCGAACTCAAAACAGTTATTGGGTGTTTCTTCGCTGGGCTTAATTACGATGGTATTGCCCGTGACTAATGCCGGCGCCATCTTGCGTGCGATCAAGAAAAACGGGAAATTCCAAGGCAAAATGCCCGCTACCACCCCAAGTGGCTTACGGAAAAGGAAAATGTTCTCCTTAGGGCGATCGCTTTGAATGATTTCGCCTTCAATGCGGCGCCCCCACTCGGCCATATAATCCAAATAGTCGGCGGTAAAGTTAACTTCCACTTCCGCCAACCCACTGATTTTTCCCTGTTCTTCCGTAATGGTACGTGCCAAATGGGCAACGTTATCACGCAGTTTATTGGCTAAACGGTGTAGAAATGCAGCACGCTCAACGGCAGGCATCGCTGCCCAGCTCTTTTGTGCTGCACGCGCTGCATCTAACGCTCGCTCGACATCATCAGCATTGGAGGCGGGAACACGTGATAGTAATGCCTGATTGGCGGGGTTAAATACTTCCAGGTGCTGCTGAGCCGCTTCAAATGCGCCGTTGATATAGTTTTGGTAGGTGGTCGGCTGTGTCATCTTCATTCTCCTATTGTCGTTATATTGGCCCCGCAGAGACCATCTGTTGGTAAGTGCTCAACTGATAAGTACTGAGTTGACAAGTACTGAATTAAGAAACGCTTCGCTAATAAGTGCTGGAAGACTGGCTTGCGGCTTGCCCCTTGTAGCGGGCAACCGTTGCCAGCGCCCCCTGGCGAAGAAGGCTAATATCGATCCCTACCGCAATAAACTGGCAGCCCAACGCCTGATAACGACGTGCGTCATCTTCAAGCGGCGCCAGAATACCCACCGGCTTACCTGCCGCCTTCACCGTTTTAACAACCGTCTCAATGGCTTTTTGAACGTCTGGGTGCCCCGGATTGCCTGGATACCCCATTCCCACCGAAAGGTCTGCCGGGCCAATAAAGACCGCATCAACGCCATCAGTTGTCGCAATCGCTTCTGCCTGCTCAACGCCCTTAGGTGATTCAATCTGCACGATTAGGCAGAGCGACTCATGGGCCTGATTCAGGTAGTCATCCACCCTATCCCAGCGGGTTGCACGTACCAAGCCGCCGCCGACGCCGCGTATACCCTGGGGTGGATAGCGGGTAGCACGTACCAGGGCCGTAGCTTGATCACCGCTTTCCACCATGGGCACCATCAGTGTCTGAACGCCAATGTCGAGTAGTTGTTTGATCAACGCAGCGTCCTGGTTAACGCTGCGTACCACCGGCGCCGCTGAATAGGGCGCCACTGCCTGTAGTTGAGCCAAAATAGTCACCACCGTATTGGGGGCATGCTCACCATCAATCAGTAACCAATCAAAACCAGTGCTCGCCACTATTTCAGCGGCATAACCAGTCGCAAAACCAGCCCAGCAACCCCACATGGGGTCACTTTTAGCCAGTGCGCTTTTAAATGTATTAACGTGCATTTCCATCATCGTTACACTCCAGTGGTACTAGTCAAAAGCCCCAAGCAGGCCAGGTAAGCCAAGTGTTAAGAAGGGTAAATACATGATGCATAGCAACCCAATAACGAGAACCATGAAGAAAGGCACGAGAGGGCGCATTGTCTTCATGTAATCAACCTCAGCGATCTTGCACCCCAATAGAACGATTAAAGCCACAGGTGGCGTCAGCGAACCTAAAAGCAGAGCAATAATGACCACGACTGAAAAATGGATCATGTCAAATCCGAACATTTGGGCAATCGGCGTCAGTATTGGCACCATCAAGATTAGCGCTGAAATTGTTTCGATAAACATGCCAACCAGGATCAGTACCAGCACGATAAGCAGCAGTACGATGGCAGGCTCGCTGGTCATACTAGAAAGCCAAGTAGCTAATGTTGCGGGCACGCCCTCTCGAGCAATAATCCAACTGAACAAAGCGGCACTGCCGAGAATGATCAGAATACTGGCGGAGGTGACGACAGACTGAAGTGCGAAGCGGTAGGTATTTCTGACATTCAGGCGATGAGAAAGCAGGCCAAACCCGAGCCCATAGGCAACGGCCACAATGCCTGCCTCGGTAGGCGTGAATAAACCGCTCTGGATACCGCCTACAATGATCACCGGCATCACCATCGCGGGTGCTGCTTTCAAAAACACCTTGCCGGTTTCGCCTAAGCTGGCTCTACGGTGACGAGGCGCGCCGATCTCATCAGCTTTCCAGTAAACCAGTGCCATCATGATCATGGCGAGAAACAGGCCTGGAACGATACCGGCCAAAAACAGCGTGCCAATGGAAAGTCCCGTCATAGCCCCATAGATCACCATTAGTAGGCTAGGCGGAATAATGGGCCCCAAGATTGCTGAAGCGGCGGTAATCACTACCGCCCACTCTGGCTTGTAGCCCTCCTTTTTCATCGCAGGAATCATCATCCCTCCGACCGCAGCCACATCTGCCGAAGCCGAACCGGAGATACCCGAGAACAGCACGCTCGTCATGATATTCACCTGGCCTAATCCGCCCCGTATATGGCCCACTAAAGAACGGGAAAAACCGACGATTGACGAGGTGATACCACCGTAGTTCATTAGATTCCCGGCAAAGATGTAGAGCGGGATGGCCAGCAAGGGGAAACTATCCAAAGAGCTGAAAAAGCGTTGAGGTAACACTAGAAGCGGTACCCCGCCATCAATGACCAGGACGGTAACGGCACTAAGCCCCATGGCGAAGGCGATGGGCACGCCGAGAGCGAGAAGAACTGTAAATAACCCAAACATTAAGGCAACGATCATAGTAGCTCCTCTACGTCTGATGCTTTTTTAACTTCATCACGACGAACAATGAAAGCAAGAATCGTCAGCACGCCCCCAATGGGGATGGGTGCATACAGCCAAGCTCTAGAAATACCCAACGAGGGTTGCATGGTGCCCAAAGCGCGTAGTGTGAATAGGTACCCCCAGTAGGCTAAAACGGCACAAAAAACAATTGAGATAGCTGCCACTGCGAAACGCCTCACCTTTTCAAAGCGGTCGTTGTTAAACCGAAACAGCTCCACCTTTATTTCATCGCATTTGTAAACCACCACAGGGGTTCCCATAAGTACCAACCAAACCAGCAGCATCCTCACCACTTCTTCTGTCCAAAAAAGTGGCAACCCCAGGAGAAACCGGTTGATGACCTGTATGAAAATCAACGCCATGATCGCCGCAAAGATGGCGACGGTCATGGCGCCAAGGGTGGCAAATGCAGCATCCAGATAACGACGCATTTGCGAGCTCCTTTTTAGAGTCACTGCTGCCCAATGGACTCAAGTAGTTCTACGGCGCCAATATTGGCAGCAAACTCTTCGCGGAAGCCTGCCAATGCTTCTTGGAAAGGCACGGGATCCACCTCATTAATAGCGATTCCCTCTTCTTCTAGCCGGCTAAACCAGGACTGCTCACGCTCAAACCACTCGCTGCGCTGTATTTCAGCCGCTTCCCGGGCGGCCCGGTTGACTGCCTCGCGGTCGCTATCAGACAGGTTGTTGTAAAAGGACTCGTTGATGGCAAAACTGCCATCGAAAAGAATATGGCGTGTTTTGGACAGTGACTCCGCAACCTCAAATATGCGGAAGGTGTAACCAACTTCCGGGGTGCCTTCCATGGCATCGACGACACCTGCTTGTAACGCGGTGTAGACCTCCGGCATGGGTACAGGCGTCGGCTGAGCTTGCAGTGCGGAGAAGGTGCCCACAAACACGGGGGACTCCGGTACGCGAATCTTCAAGTTATTGAAATCTTCGGGGGTATTAATTTGTCCTTCGGCCAAATACGTATCTCGATAGCCTGCCAGAATCCAGTTAAGCGGTCTGATCCCGGAAGTGGTAACCAATTGCTCGATCAATTGGCCGCCTATTTCACCTGCTACCACGCTTTCCCAATGATCAACGTCTCGATAAAGATAAGGTAGCGTCAGCAGACCAAATTCGGGTACATAGTTGGCATAGAGGCCCGATTCGCCATACCCCATCTCCAGTACGCCAAGCTCAACAGACTCAATAATTTCTCGTTGCCCTCCCATTTGTCCGGCGGGAAAGATCTCCACCCGGACTTCACCGTCACTGTATTCAGCTGCCAGATCGCGAAATCTTTCAGCCGCTAAATGCTGCTCAGAATCAGTCGAAATATGGTGTGCGAAACGAATTTTCGTTTCAGCATAGGCAGTGCCAAAGGGCATCATGAAGAGCAGCCCTGCGGCACCAATCATGGTCAATTTAGAGATTGAAAGACGTGAGGTGTTATTCATTTTCATTGTAGTTTCCTCTGATATTACTTGTTTTAAGTTCCCTACTTTTTAGCGGGAACAATGCTTATCAGGCCATAATGTTAATGTTGGTAAGGCCTAGAAAGCTCGCAATCCGGATTAAGGCGAACGCCAAACCCTGGTTTGTCGAGCTTGGAAGCCGCCATACGACCATTTTCAGGCACAGGCTCATCCAGCAGCAGCGGATTAAACATGGGCACCACTTCATCGGCCTTTGGCGCCATCATCAAGAACTCAGCGAACGGACTGTTATGGCGTGTAATAACAAAGTGGTAGCTGTAGACCGATGAGCCATGGGGTACAACCAGCTTGTTATGCGCATCAGCCAGCGCTGAAATCTTGATCAGCTCGGTGATACCACCGCACCAACCCACATCCGGTTGGATAACGTCGCAGCACTCCATTTCCAGAAGCATACGGAAGCCCCAACGGGTGGCCTCGTGCTCACCGGTATTCACCAGCATGCCTTTGGGGACATCGCGTTTGAGCTGCGCGTAGCCCCAATAGTCATCGGGCGGAAGCGCCTCTTCGATCCATTTCAGGTCGTACGCCTTAGCTCCCTGAGCTAGCCGAGTGGCGTAATTAACATCCAGGCTCATCCAGCAGTCATACATCAGCCAGAAGTCATCGCCGACAGCGCTACGCATCTTCGCCAGGTGCTCGAGGTTTTTCTGTAGCCCTTCGTCGCCTTCAGCTGGCCCATGCACGAGGGGCATTTTGCCGCCAATAAAGCCCATTTTCTTGGCGAGATCAGGACGTGCGCCGGTGGCGTAAAACACCAGTTCATCGCGAACCGGGCCGCCTAATAGCTGATGCACCGGCAGTTGCCGCACCTTACCAAGCAGATCCCAAAGCGCCAGATCAACGCAGGAAATTGTATTAATCACCACCCCTTTACGGCCGTAATAGAGCGTGGCGTTAAACATCTGATCCCAAATTTTTTCGATTTCAGTTACCTGTTTACCCTCAATGAAGCGGGCAAGATGCTTTTCGACAATCCAGGCACCAATTTCGCCACCGGTGGTTACAGCAAACCCTACGGTTCCATCGCTTGCCTCTACCTCAACCACCAAGGTGCCCAGAACATTGAGCCCGAAGCTTCGACGTGTCATGCGGTACTCTGGGTACTTGCTCATGGGCGTGGCGATTTGGGAATCGATCCAGTGACCTTCGGCTTGGTCATGGTAGTCAGCACCGCCACCCCGGACGGTGTAGGCGCGCACCTGTTTGATGGTGGGTTCGCTCATAAACACTCCTCGTTATGCTTGTTTACGTCATCTTCTTGAGGAAGTTGTAAGTAAAAGCGGGCAAGGTAGCTAATGATTATCTGGTTCGACTCGATACCTTTAAGTTATCGAAGAGCGCTAAGCCAGTAATGACGCCAGATTACGCTAGGCCTTTTAATAACAGGAAACCGAATAACTAGACTAATGTCGCACAGCCAAATTAAGCGTAAACACCATACCGTTTGGGTATCGATTTAAAAGTGAGATGAGAATGGATAGCTTTCAAGCACTGGTAGCAAGACTGCGTTATAAGCACCTTCTTATGCTCTCGACGCTGGGCAAAGTCGGTAACCTACACCAGACTGCCGTGGTCATGCATATGTCACAGCCTGCCGCGACACGTATGTTGAGTGAAATTGAGCGGGTGTTTGCGTGCCAGTTATTCGAGCGCATGGCAAAGGGAATGCGCCCGACCAAAGTGGGCGAAATGCTGGTGGAATTTGCTGATAATGCATTAACCCGTTTGGATAGATGCGCCGAAGAGGTTCACCGCTACCAGCTTGGTGGGCGTGGCCAGTTGACCGTTGGCGCCATTATGGGGGCCGCACCCGACCTAGTGGCTCAAGCGATCATCGAGATGAAACGCCTGCGCCCCATGCTACAAATTCGTTTGATGGGTGAAACTAGTGATCAATTAGTGGCGCTACTCGAACAAGGAAAAGTGGATATAGCAATCGCCCGCTATGCGACCTCCATACAGCATAATCAATTCGATTTTGAGCCATTGGGTAACGAAAACATGGTTACTGTGGTACGCCGTGGTCACCCATTAACTGATGAACATTTGCCCCCCCTTGAGCAGCTACTGGAGCACTGGCCCTGGATACTTCAACCGATAACCACGCCAGCACGCCAAGCGCTAGAGAAAGAGCTAGAAATGGAAGGGTTAATGTCGCCACGCGATATCATCGAATGCGCTTCAATCTTTGCTGCCTTACAGCTAGTCCAAAAAAGCGATGCACTATTAGTAATGGCTGAATCCGTTCTCAGAGATCATCTCAATATAGGGCTCATTGAGATGCTGCCACTAACCCTTGGACGAACGCTTTCGCCGTTTGGGTTATTGACTCGAAAAGATACGTTTTATAGTGAACCGGTGACCGGCTTTTGCGACATTTTGCGTCGCAATGCAGTTCAATGGGAGTAAATAAAAAAGCCGACCTTAAGAGGTCGGCGAAGCTGATGAGAGTTGCTCGGTAAAAAGGCCGAGCAATAAGATGCCTGGGGAAGGCATCGCCAAAACGCCTACTCAAGCGGCTTGGCGATACCCTCGCCCGTCACTTTTACCTTTACGAGAGTAACTACCCTTACCTTTCTTCGGTGTTTGCTGCTGCATTTTGAACATAGGCGTTCGCAGTTGCGCTTTCAGTGCGTTATCGCGTATCTTGCCTTTTTTCACGGTGTACTCCTCAGTCTTTGAAAAAACATTCTTTGAAACATAGTCTTTAAAAAAATAGACATTAACAAACACTTATCTGGCAACGCAGTAGTTTGTCTTGCCCCTACTGTGGCCGCCGTCCTATTGGTTTCTGCCGCTTGTATGACCCAATCAGATCGGCCAAGTTCCCAAAATGCTTATGCCGATGCTTAATCACCACAGGTGGTTAACGTGCTCGCGGCAGGACTTTCCGCCACCATGCTCACCACGCTGCCCACCATAATCAGGCACGGTGAGGGTAACGGTTGAGCAGCGAGTCGCGCGGGCATGTCCGCCAACGTGCCCACTAAGGATTGCTGTTCAGGCTGGCTAGCGTTTGCTACCAACATAATGGGCCACGTATCCGGCAGGCCCGCTTGGCGAAGGCCGTGGCAGATAGCGTCTACTTTGGAAAGCCCCATATAGAACACTAGGGTTTCATCTTGACGGGCAAGGGTTGCCCAGTCCGGCGTACCGCCTTCTCGGCACAGTTGCGCCGTAATAAAGCGCAGCTGCTGGGCATGGCCACGATCTGTTAGTGGAATCCCCATCCCCGCAGCGGCCGCCGAGGCAGCAGTAATACCTGGCACTATTTCAGCAGATATCGAGGCATTCGCTAGCGCCCCCAGCTCTTCGCCCATACGCCCAAATACACCGGGGTCGCCACCTTTCAAACGTACAACCGACTTACCCGCCTGAGCAAGCGAGACGATCAATGCACCTATCTCATCCTGAGGCACGCTGTGATGCCCGCTTGCTTTCCCCACGTAATAGCGTTCAGTACCTGGCGGTATCAGCCCCAGCACATCGTCACCCACTAAACGGTCATAGACCACCGCATCAGCCTGCATTAACAGTCGCGCCGCTTTCAGGGTAAGCAGCTCCATATCGCCGCTTCCTGCACCGACTAAGTACACCGTTCCAGAACGGCACTCACCGCTTAGCGGTAGGCGTAAGCGCTCGGCTGACTCGCGACCAAAGGGCGCTAACACCCGCTGACTGAGGCGCATAAAGGCCTCAAGCCATTTCCGGGTCAGTTGTTTGCTTAGCGCGCGCATGTGGACGCTCCTCTCAGTGATGAGTAATGATTCACGCTCTCAGCCTCACTTAACGACGAGCAGTGCAATCACGACTATAGCCAACGCCAACGAGACGCCTTTCCAAAAAAGCACTGGATCGCGCTCCAGTAGAGGCTGTTTAGCGCGATTGAGCATTCCTGGGCTTGGCGAGTGAAGCTCAAAGACAAACTCCGAAAGCGCCAGGTAACGGTAGTGAGGGTTAGGATGCAAGGCTTTTTTGAGCACTTCATCCACCCAAGCGGGTAACTGACGATTTTCGCTTAGCGCCGATTGGTAAGCAAGCTTATGTTGCGCCGCCCGGGTGCGAGTTTTGGCCACCTCGGTGCCATAGGGCAGCGTGCCGGTTAGCATCTGATAGGTAATCACTGCCAGTGAGTACTGATCAGAACGGGGCGTGCCGCCTTCCCCCAGAAAATACTCCGGCGCGGTGTACTGGGCGGTACCTAGAATATCATCACTAACCGCATTGACCTCTTCAGCAAGACCCGCCACCTTGGCAGCGCCAAAATCAATCAGCTTCACCGTTCCGTGGCTATCGATCATGACGTTATCGGGGCGTAAATCCTGATGCAGCATTTCCAGACGATGAAAGGCGCGTAGCCCCTTGGCGATCTGCTCGACGATAGGACGAACACTGGCTAATTCGGCGTTGGGGTGGTCACTTATCCACTGGGTCAAAGTTTGCCCTTCAATATATGCCAGCACGGTGTAAAGGTAGTGGCGAGGGCGCTCTTGGATGGGGGCTTTAAGCACGTGCTGATTGTCGATGCGCCGTGCAATCCACTCTTCGCGCACAAACCGCTCGATACTCGCGGGATCTTGGCTTAGCTCGGTTGAGAGGGTTTTTAGTGCCACCTTCTCGCCACTGGCGACATCTTCCGCCAGGTAGACATGGCTGCGACTACTGGCGTGCAGTTGACGCACAATGCGGTAGCCGTCCAGCTCGCTTCCTGCGCGCAGTTCAGACGGTGACGGCAGTGTACTCAGAGCCGCGTAGAGCTCATTAGCGTGGCGCTCAGGCAGCGAATCAATACGCACAATTTGCACGGTGAGATTATCGTCGCTGCCTTTGTCGATTGCAGCCACGATTAGCGCCTCAGCCGCCGCATCAAGATCGCCCCAATGGGCGTGAATCAGCGCGGCCATTTCGGCGCTGCTTAGCCACTCATAAACACCGTCGGTAGTGAGTACAAACAAATCGCCCACGTTCAGCGATACGGCGCAATAATCCAGCTCCAGGTGCTGGCTGGCCCCCATGGCGCGGCTTAAATGGCTGACTTCCCGGGATGCCCAGAAGCGGTGATCCTCGGTCAGTGGCTCCAACGTATTACCAGCGAGCTGATAGATTCGGCTATCGCCGACGTGAAACAGGTGCGCAGTGGTGGATTTAATCACCATCGCGCTGAGGGTACACACATAGCCACGATCCAGGTTGTAGCGATACTGGCTTTGCCGGGTTTGGGCATAAAGCCATGCATTGGTGGCCTGCAGCACCCGCTGGGCGGAGGTCTTAACCGCCCAGGTAGCTGGGGTGGCGTAGTAGTCTGTTAAAAACCCGCCCACTGCCGCTTCGCTCGCCTCGCGGCTTACCTCACTGCTGCTAATCCCATCCGCCAACGCGATCGCAATACCTTTGGTGGCGCGCAAGGGTTCGCTGGGTAGATAAGCGCCATAAAAATCCTGATTGCTGGGCTTGCGCCCTTTATCAGAGTGCTGGCCGAGCGAAATGGTCAGCGCTGCCATTATGCTTCCCCTAAAAAAAGCCTCCGCCGGAGCGAAGGCTTGGTTAATGACAAACTACTGCCTATCAGATCATAGGGCTTTTTGCGGCGCGGTACGCACGTGAGTGGTGTAGAGCGTGAGCCCTGTTAACGCCAAACCACCGATCAAGTTACCCAGCACTACCGGAATTTCGTTCCAGATCAGGTAATCCATAATCGAGAAGTTACCGCCCATCATCAGCCCAGATGGAAACAGAAACATGTTGACCACCGAGTGCTCAAAGCCCATACCGAAGAACAGCATAATCGGCATCCACATGGCAATTACCTTACCGCTCACCGTAGTTGAGATCATCGCCCCCACTACCCCAAGCGACACCATCCAGTTGCACAATATGCCGCGAATAAAAATAGTCGCCATGCCGCCAGCGCCATACTCTTTGTAACCCACCGTGCGCCCTTCACCTACTTCACCAATGACCCGCCCTACTTCGCTAGGTTCGGTGCTAAAGCCGTAGGTAAACACAATCGTCATTAGAAAGGCGACCGTTAATGCGCCACCAAAATTACCGATAAACACAATGCCCCAGTGCTTGAGAATACGATTAATCGTCACCCCAGGCCGTTTATCCAGCCACGCCAGCGGCGTTAACACAAATACCCCGGTCAACAGATCAAAGCCCATTAGATAGAGTATCGAGAAGCCCACCGGAAACAGGATGGCGCCGATAATCGGGTAGCCGGTTTGCACTGCTACGGTCACCGCAAACACCGCCGCGATGGCCAATATAGCCCCCGCCATAAAGGCGCGAATCAGCGCATCACGGGTAGACATATGCAGCTTGGCTTCGCCAGCATCGACCATCTTGGTAGCAAATTCGGCAGGCAATAAGTAGGACATTGAGAGCTTTTCCTTGGTAGCTGATTGTAAGGGTCAGAAGAGTCAAACAAGCACAGCAAACCCTGCCGTTAAGGCGTAGTTTGCTGTGCAGAGCAGAAATTGGTGGCTAGGGCAGCGGGCGTCGTGGCGACTCTTTGCACGACGCTGCCCACCACAATCAAGCAGGGGGATGGCAAGGGTGTGGCGGCGAGCCTCTCGGGCATATCCGCAAGCGAGCCCACCAGCGACTGCTGCTCGGGCTGACTGGCATTAGCCACCAGCATGATCGGCCACTCATCCGGCAGGCCCGCTTGGCGCAGGCCGTGGCAAATCGCACTTACTTTTGAAAGGCCCATATAAAACACCAGGGTTTCATCCTTGCGTGCCAGCGACGACCAATCTGGGGTGCCGTCTTCGCGGCATAGCTGGGCAGTCACAAAGCGCAGCTGCTGCGCATGGCCACGATCAGTGAGCGGAATACCCATGCAGGCCGCGGCGGCAGAGGCCGCGGTAATCCCTGGCACAATGGCAGCGGGGATCTCGGCCGCAGCCAGGGCATCCAGCTCTTCGCCCATTCGCGCAAACACCGCCGGGTCTCCGCCCTTCAGACGCACCACCGATTTACCTTCCTGGGCAAGTTTTACCATCAGCTCGCCGATCTCAGCTTGCGGTACGCTGTGATGGCCACGGGCTTTGCCAACGTAGTAGCGCTCGCTGTCGCTAGGAATCAGCGCCAGCACGTCATCACCTACCAAGCGGTCATATACCACGGCGTCCGCCTGCATAAGTAAGCGTGCAGCCTTGAGGGTTAACAGCTCTGCATCGCCGCTACCCGCGCCGACCAAGTAAACCTGCCCGGCGCGGCACTCGCCACGCAGTGGCAAACGTATGTCTGCAGCCTGCTGAACCCACGGCGTTAGCGCGCGGTGCGACAACCGCATAAAGGCATTAAACCACTTCTGTAGCAAGGGGTTGCTTAGTGCGGGCATTGGGCCGCTCCTCTTCAATAAGTGATTTCAATTCGGGAATACAGCTACCGCACTGGGTGCCGCAGGCAAGCCTGGCGCCCAACGCTTCTATGCTGATGTCGCCCTCACGGATAGCGTTGACGATAGTGGTTTGGCCTACTTGGTGGCAGCTGCACACCACCGAGCCGGTATCCGCGGCGCCGTCGTCGCAGCCAGCTAACAGTCGGCGGCGGTGGGTATCGCTTAGTGCCGCTTCGTTAAAGCGCGCTTCCAGCCACGCTAACCCTGGCAACTCATTGGGCGGGCCGACCATCAGCCACCAGCGCAACTGACCATTTTCCACGCAGGCGGCGCGCAGACGTCCGTTAGTGGGGTCTTGGCTGACGACCGATACGTCGCCGGGCAGCCACGTTTTCAGCTGCGCTAGCCAGTCATTAACCGACTGCGTGTTGGCAAGCTGCCAGCGCTGGCAGCCGCGCATGGGAATACGTGTCCAGTAGGCACTGGTGCACCAAGGTGTTGATTGCGCTGCCCCTTCGGCAACCAATAGGGTGGCCTGCCAATCAGTAGCAAGCGGCGCCAGCGCTACGGCGCCATGCTTCGATTCCGGCTGCCCAGAGAGCGGATCGGTAATGCTGTCGATCAGCACGCTGCTTCTGGCCTGCTGGGTGAAACAGTCAGTCCAATGGATGGGTACGAAGACCTCACCACGGCGCTGGGCATTGGAGACCCGCACCCGAGCGCGAAATTCGCCTTTCACGGCGGTTAACACCGCCAGCCCTTGATCCATAACACCGGCAGTGCGGGCATCCTCTGGATGCACATCCATAAAGGGTTCGGCACGGTGATTCATTAACCGAGGTGAACGAGCGGTGCGGGTCATGGTGTGCCACTGATCACGAATCCGGCCAGTGTTCAGACGCAGCGGATAAGTGGCGCTCAGCGCCTTTTCAGGCCCTTGGGGATGAATCGCCAGCAACTTGGCGCGACCATTGGCAGTGGCAAATTCGCCATCCTCAAACAGCCGTGCCGTACCATGGGGTGCGGCTTTCGTGACCGGCCATTGAATGGGTGCTAAAGCGTCGTAACCCTCCCGGCCCAGCCCTATTAAGCCTGAGATATCAAACAACCGCTGTGGGCTATCAGGCACCGAACCGTTTTCAAACCCAGAGAGCTTGGCGTGCTCGTCGAAAATCTCCCAAGGGTGCGTATAGTTAAACGCCTCGGTAAACCCCAGGCGTTTGGCCACCTCGCAGATTATCCACCAGTCATGGCGGGCCTCACCTGGTGGCGGCAGCATGCCCCGCTGGCGAGAAATGCGCCGCTCGGAGTTAGTCACGGTGCCATCTTTTTCCGACCACCCCGAGGCAGGCAGCACGATATCGGCATAAGGCAGCAGGTCAGTATGGGCAGCGCACTCGGAAACAATCACCAGCGGGCACTTTTCCAGCGCAGCACGAACCCGCACAGCATCGGGAAGGCTAGTGGCGGGATTGGTGGCCATCACCCACAGCGCTTTTATTTCGCCACGCTCAATGGCCTCAAACAGCTCCACTGCTTTATAACCTGGCCCTTCCGGCAGGATCGGTGTAAGGCTGTCGGTAGCCCAGAAGCGGCTGACCAGATCGAGGGCGCCTGGGGTGTGATAATCCATATGCGCGGCTAGCTGGTTGGCAAGCCCGCCCACTTCGCGCCCCCCCATGGCGTTGGGCTGGCCAGTAATCGAGAATGGCCCTGCCCCCGGCAAGCCGATTTTGCCGCCGGCCAAGTGGCAGTTAATAATTGCGTTGCACTTATCGGTGCCGCTTGAAGACTGGTTGACGCCCTGGGAGTAAAGCGTGACCACATGCAACTGGCTGGCGAACCAGTAGTAGAAGGTTTCCAGGCGCTCGGGGTCGACATCACAAGCCGCCGCTACCTCCGCTACCGAGCCCGCGGTTTGCTGAGCCGCCGCCAGGGCATCGTCAAACCCTTCGGTGTGGCGCTCAAGATAGAGGGTATCGAGCTTGCGACGCTGCGCCATCCACGCCAGCAGGCCGTTAAACAGGTAAGCATCGCTGCCTGGCTTAATCCCCAGATAGAGATCGGCTATTTCACAGCTATCAGTGACTCGTGGGTCGATCACCACCAAACGCATCAGCGGATTGCGCTCTTTAGCAACCTTAATCCGCTGATAGAGCACCGGATGATTCCAAGCCAAGTTGGAACCCACCAGCACGATCAGTTCCGCCTCTTCCAAATCTTCGTAGTTACACGGCACTGCATCGGCGCCGAAGGCGCGCTTGTAACCAACCACCGCCGAGGCCATACACAACCGCGAGTTAGTATCTAAATGAGGCGTGCCCAAAAAGCCTTTAAACAGCTTATTGGCGACGTAGTAATCCTCAGTTAACAACTGGCCGGAAAGATACGCTGCCACGCTGTGGTTGCCATACTCGGCCCGCAGAATGTTTAAGCGTTCGGCAGTGGTGCTTAGGGCGGTATCCCAGGAGACCTCAACCCCATCTACACGCGGGTGCGTCAACCGCCCCTGTTGTCCCAAGGTTTCATGTAGCGCAGAACCTTTGACGCACAGACGTCCGTAGTTAGCCGGATGCTCACGATCGCCCTCGACAGCGCTCAGCGTGCCCGCTTCAACGGTTGCCGTCACGCCACAGCCAACGCCACAGTAGGGGCATGTGGTTTTGGCTTGCTGCGTCGTTGTGGACTGCTGCCCTGCTTTTGCCCCTCGCATAACACCTCCTCGGGTCGAGCCTGAACGCCATATATACGTATATAAATGCCGAGCATAAAAAAACGCCCAGTCCCGTTCTCTAATGCGCTTTATAAACGCATTGAGAGAAGAGGGCTGGACGTCGTTGCCACAGCGCACCTTCAGCGGTGCAAACTAGTTTTTACCACTACAGACTTTTACATCTGCCAAATCTCTAACAGCTACACATTTTCTAACGACTCGTTATTTTTCTAACAGCTTTGGAATTGTTCTCTGCCATCGCCTAGCAATGAGTGCTTATTGCTTGTTAACTTACTTATTGCCTTGGAAACTGCAAAAGCCAAGCCGAAAACTGATTAATTTAAATTTAATCATTTAAAAACAAAAACTTAAAAAATAAAAAACCATTTCACGACGTTCTTTTTTACACTCTGCACACGCTAAACGGTGTGTGAGAGTGCACGCCACCGCCCTTTTCGCACCATCACCGTGCAGCCTATCCGAAGAGTCGTGTCACCAACCTTCCACCGACAACACCTAAATAGCTGAAATTAATTAAAAAAACATGCTAGATGGCCAGTTGGCCAGCTCCTTGCTTCAGACAGCGTAAGGTTTTTAATCAGTTGGCAGCCAATGGCGGTTGTCGCGCGTTTAAAAAGACGCTATCGGGCAACGACGCCCCTGTTACGTACGCTTTTGCAATGCTTTGCAAAGAGGTGCGCGACAGGGGCGTTTTTTGTTTGGTGCTCAAGCAGCCGCAACGACATAGAGGAGCCCCCCATGGAAACCACTTCCCGGTGCTCGCCCAACGATCATCAAAACGACCATCTGGTGATCATTGGCAATGGTATGGCAAGCCACCGCCTAATTGAGGCATTGGTAAAACAGCCCACACGCCCCCAGCGCATCACGGTGATTGGTGCAGAGCCAACCCCAGCCTATAACCGTATTCTGCTTTCGCCACTGCTGGCCGGTGAAATGCAGCAGGAGGCACTTTCCCTGCGCGATGCCCAGTGGTACGCCGACCAGGGCGTTACGCTGATAGTGGGTGAAAAGGTCGAGACGCTTGATCGCGCAAGCCAAACGTTGACCACCAATAGCGGCCGATCGCTTGATTACGATCATTTGGTCATCGCCACCGGGTCGCGCCCAGCGCTGCCCGACATTCCCGGGATTGAGCTTGAGGGCGTACACGGCTTTCGCGACCTGCAGGACGCCGAAGCACTAGAAACCATCGCTCAACAGGGCGGTGATGCAGTGGTGATTGGCGGCGGCCTACTGGGTCTTGAAGCGGCTGAAGGACTGCGTAAACGCGGCAGTGATATCAAGGTGAGCGTGCTCCAGCGCAGCGAGCGGCTGATGAACCGTCAGTTGGATGTTACCGCTGCTCATCTACTTAAAGACACCCTCACTCAGCGCGGTTTACAGATCATCACTGGCGCGCAGTTAGCGCGGTTAGAGAGCGACGGCCTGGGCCGGGTCGCCAAGGTGCATCTTGCCGATGGCCGCCAGTTGAACGCCTCCAGCGTGATCGTTGCTGCGGGCATTACTGCCAATGCGGAACTTGGCCGCCAGGCAGGTCTGCGCACGGATCGAGCGATTGTGGTGGACGAATGGCTCACCACCAGCGACCCGGCGATCTCAGCGCTGGGCGAGTGCTGCCAGTTTGAGGGCACCACCTACGGCTTAGTGGAGCCGATCTGGCGACAGGTAGAAGTGCTCGCCGCGACGCTGTGCGGCACGCCTAGCCAAGGCTACGCAGATGCCCCCAGCGCCACCAAACTCAAAATCAGCGGTGTGGCGCTCTACGCCTTTGGCCCCACCGAGGCTAGCGCCGAGCATGAAGTACTGAATTACCACGACCTTGAGCGCGGCGACTACCGCCGCCTGCTGCTGCGCAACGGCCAGATTGAAGGCGCGGTGCTTTACGGCGACACCAGCCAAGGCCCCTGGTACTTCGAGCAGGCGCTCGCGGGCACCGACCTCAACGCTTACCGCCAAGCCCTACTCTTTGGTGGTGCTGATGTCGAGGTGCTCCAGGCAGGCATGGCTGACCAGCAGAACGCCCCTTCCCATCTACCGATCTCAGAGGTGGCATAATGTCTACCCAAAAACTGGCAACTCCCGAACAGCTTATTATTATTGGTAATGGCATGGTCGGCCACCACTTGGTCGAGCAGCTCGTCGATAACGCTGCCCTTGAGCGCTATCAGGTCACCGTGTTTGGCGAAGAGCGCCATCGCGCTTATGACCGTGTGCATCTGTCTGAATACTTCAGTGGCCGCGATGCCGACTCGCTCGCGCTTTGCGAAGCGGATTACTACGCCACCAGCGGCGTTGAACTGCGCACAAGCGAAGCCGTCATTGAGATCGACCGCAACTCACAAGAGGTGGTCACCGAACAAGGCCGTTACCCTTACGACCGCGTGGTGCTGGCAACCGGCTCGTTCCCATTTGTGCCGCCGATTCCCGGTAACGACCGCGATGGTTGTTTGGTGTATCGCACCCTGGACGACCTAGACGCCATTCAGGCCGCCGCCGAAAACGCCACCACCGGTGTGGTCGTAGGCGGTGGTCTGCTGGGCTTGGAAGCCGCTAACGCCCTGCGCGGCCTGAACCTGGATACTGCCGTTGTAGAGTTCGCAGCACGCCTGATGCCGATGCAGGTGGATAACGAAGGCGGCGAGCTGCTGCGCGAAAAAATCGAAGCGCTGGGCGTACAGGTGCTTCTTGAACGGGCCACACAGCGTATTGAAGATGGCGAGGCAAGCCGCCACCGCATGGTTTTCCAAGACGACAAAGTACTGGAAACCGACCTGATTGTGTTCTCAGCAGGTATTCGCCCCCGCGACCAGTTGGCCCGTGACTGCGGCCTGGAAATTGGTGAGCGCGGCGGAGTGGTAGTGGATAACCAGTGCCTCACCAGCGACCCGGCCATTCTGGCGATTGGTGAAGTGGCGCTATGGAACCAGAGCATTTTTGGCCTGGTCGCCCCTGGTTATCAAATGGCCAAGGCAGCGTTTTCGACGCTGACCGGTGGCGATACTCAGTTTGGCGGCGCGGATATGAGCACCAAGCTCAAGCTGCTGGGCGTGGATGTGGGCTCGATAGGTGACGCCCATGGCAACCAAAATCCTGGCGCGCGAATGTTCCGCTACTTAGACCCGATCAAGCAGGAGTATCGCAAGCTGGTGGTCTCTAGCGACGGTAAAAAGCTGCTCGGCGCCATGCTAGTGGGCAATAACAGCGTCTACGACACGCTGCTGCAGTACTACTCCAATGGCATTGAGTTACCCGACGAGCCCGCCGCATTGATTCTGCCCCAAAGCAGCGGCGCTGCGCCCACTCTCGGCCCCGGTGCGCTGCCGGAAACCGCCTCCATCTGCTCTTGCCACAACGTCACTAAAGGCGATATTTGCGCCACTATTGACGCTGGCGCGGTGGATCTAGGCGGTGTCAAAGCGGCCACC
Source organism: Halomonas sp. N3-2A (assembly GCF_002216165.1). NCBI lineage: Bacteria > Pseudomonadati > Pseudomonadota > Gammaproteobacteria > Oceanospirillales > Halomonadaceae > Halomonas > Halomonas sp. N3-2A. The sequence goes on from NZ_CP022286.1 coordinate 2,165,071, forward strand.
AAAGCCAGCACCGGCTGCGGCGGCTGCACAGCGCTGCTCAAAAGCGTGGTTGACCATGAGCTGGAAGCCCGCGGCGTAGAGGTTGATAAATCGATTTGCGAGCACTTCGCCCATACCCGCCAGGAGCTTTACGATATTGTGCGTGTGGAAGGCATCAAAACCTTCAGCGAATTGATCGAAAAACACGGCAATCAAGACACCCACTGCCTGGGCTGCGACATCTGCAAACCTGCTGTGGCGTCCATTCTAGCCTCCTGCTTCAATGAGCCGATCACCGACGCGGCGCATATTCCTCTGCAGGATACCAACGACACCTTTATGGCCAACATGCAGAAAAACGGCACTTACTCGGTGGTGCCGCGTGTGGCCGGTGGCGAGATCACCCCAGACAAACTCATCGTGCTGGGCGAAGTGGCCAAAAAATACAGCCTCTACTCGAAGGTTACTGGCGGCCAGCGCATCGACTTGTTCGGCGCCCGTCTGGAAGACCTGCCAGATATCTGGGGCGAGTTGATTGCTGCAGGTTTCGAGACGGGCCACGCTTACGGTAAATCGCTGCGTACGGTGAAATCCTGCGTGGGCAGCACCTGGTGCCGCTACGGTGTTCAGGACAGCGTCGGCATGGCGATCTGGCTCGAGAACCGCTACAAAGGCCTGCGTTCACCGCACAAGATCAAGTTTGGCGTTTCCGGCTGCACCCGTGAGTGTGCCGAAGCCCAGAGCAAAGACATTGGCATTATCGCCACCGAAAACGGCTGGAACCTCTACGTGTGTGGTAACGGTGGCATGCGCCCCCGCCACGCCGAATTGTTTGCTACCGACCTAGACGACGAACAGCTCTACCGCACCATTGACCGCTTCTTGATGTTCTACGTGCGCACCGCCGACCGTTTGCAGCGCACCTCGGTGTGGCGCGAAAACCTCGACGGCGGCCTGGAGTACCTAAAAGAGGTAATTTTGGAAGATAGCTTAGGCATTAACGATGAGTTAGAGCGTCAGATGCAAAGCGTGGTGGACACCTACCAGTGTGAGTGGGCGGATGCCATCAGCGACCCAGAGAAGCTTAAACGCTTCCGCAGCTTTGTTAACGACGACCGCCCGGATCCTTCGATCATCATGACTTCCGAGCGTGGCCAACTGCGTCCCGCTTAAACACTACATATTCGCAAACCAGACAACGAGGTAACTGATGACCGCGACCGCACTCAAGCACACCGTAAGCACCGACACCTGGCAGCCGCTCTGCGCTAAAGCTGACCTAGTGGCATTTTCCGGCGTCGCTGCTTGGTTGAACACCTCAGAAGGCCCAGCCCAAGTGGCCATTTTCTACTTACCGAGGCAGCGCTCCCAAGGACAGGAGAAAGAACTCTACGCCCTTGACCACTTTGATCCGTTTTCTAACGCTAACGTCATTGCCCGCGGCATTATCGGTGATGTTAAAGGCAACCCGGTGGTTGCCTCGCCACTCTATAAGCAGCATTTTCGCCTTGAAGATGGCCAATGCTTAGAGGATGAGGACGTCAAGCTGCGTACCTGGAAAGTCGCGTTTAGGGGCGAGGAGGTATGGGTGGAGGGGTAACTGACAGTGGCTTTACGATGGCGTCACTCCCGGCGAGGAATAGCGCTCGCGTAGGTATTCAGGCTCAAGAAATGCTCATCCGCCCGCTGCAACGCATCAAGTGCCTGTTGTCGGTCATCTTCTGCCAATAAGGTGCACAGTACTTCGGAGATGGCTAAGGCGGGCGTTAACGTATGGAAAAAGCTGTCGCTTTCCGTGGGGCAAAAAATCGTCTGCTCTGACAGCCCTACCAGTGGCGATACTTCACTATCGGTGATCGACAGAATCGTCAGCCCCTTGTCTTTTGCCAACTGCGTCAGTTCCAGTGTCGCTACTGCGTAGGGTTTGACGGAGACAACCAGCAAGGCATCTTCGGGCGTGGCGCGAATTAGCGCATCACCGCCGGTTCCCGCCAGCCCATCCAAGTGAACCGAGCGGTCCCCCAACAGTGACATAACGTAATGGAAATGCCACGCCACGGAATGGCATGAGCGCAAGCCTAGCACATACACTTTTCTCGCTGATTTCAGCGTATTAGCGATGGCTTCCAACCTTTGCAGTGAGTCAGGCTCACAGAGCCGGGTAATCTGAGCACTCAGCCCATGCAGCATATGCGCGGCGATATTGCCGTCGGCCGAGGCTCTAGCGCCCTCGTTTCGCTGGCGAACCTTAGCGGCAAAGCCATCACTTCCCCGCCGCAGCGCTGCCACATAGTGCTCGCGAATATCATCGTATCCTTGCTTGCCCAGAAACTTTGCAAGCCGTGTCATGGTGGCAGGCTGCACCGCCGCATGGCGCGCCAACTCGCGCATAGAAACCAGTGCCACCTCATCAGGGTGTTCCAGCACGTAGCGGGCAGCCTGCTGGAGCTGCGGCGACATGGCATCGTACTGGGCGATAATCTGCTCCCTTAAAGGGTCGCGCTGCGGCATGTGTGTTGCCTCTTATACGGCTTGTTAAAACAGCCGCCGATTTAAACGTTACTGTTGTCAAAAAACAATGATCTATATGTTTTACTAAAAACACAAATGATTCAATTGTTGCATTAATAAGCCAAACTGTGCCAATCTTCTCCTTATGGCGTGCTCACATCGCTAAGTGACCCTAAGGAACCGTTTCCATGACTCGTATTCTTCATCGCAGTATCGGCCCAACTCTCCCCCATGCCGCGTCGGCTCAAGGCGTCTACATTACAGACACCACTGGGCGCCGATACCTAGATGCCTCAGGAGGCGCTGCGGTCACCAGTGTGGGGCACGCCCATCCGGAAGTACTGGCGGCGATGCGCGCTCAAATTGATAACCTCTGCTACGCGCATACGTCTTTTTTCACCACCGACGCTGCCGAAGCGCTTGCCGAGAAGCTTGTCAATTTGTCACCTGAAGGATTGAATTACGTCTATCTCGTGTCAGGCGGATCAGAGGCCGTTGAAGCGGCGCTGAAGATGGCACGGCAGTACTTCGTAGAAATTGGCGCCCCCCAGCGCAGGCACATCATTGCCAGGCGCCAGAGTTACCACGGCAACACAATTGGTGCATTGGCAACCGGTGGCAATGCGATGCGGCGTAAGCAGTTTCAGCCCATCCTGCCAGAAACTCATCATGTCTCCCCCTGCTATGCCTATCGCGAGAAAGGCGCCGATGAATCGCCAGAGGCTTACGCTATTCGGCTTGCCGACGAACTCGAAGCAAAAATTCTCGAACTCGGCCCTGAAGAAGTCATGGCGTTCGTTGCCGAGCCCGTTGTAGGCGCCACCCTTGGCGCTGTCGCCTCTGTCGCTGATTACTTTAAACGTGTGCGTGCGATTTGCGACAAATACGGCGTGCTATTGATACTCGACGAAGTGATGTGCGGCATGGGGCGCACCGGCACGGTCTTCGCCTGCGAGCAAGACGGCGTCATACCGGATATCGTCACGATAGCCAAAGGTTTGGGTGGGGGTTATCAGCCGATCGGTGCAGTGATGCTGTCCGACAAAATCTACGACAGCTTTGCCAATGGCTCTGGCCTGTTCCAGCACGGGCATACTTACATCGGCCACCCTGTTGCCGCGGCAGCCGCTAACAAAGTGGTTGAAATCATTGCGCGCCCCGAGACACTCGCCAATGTAAACGCCATGGGCGCGAGATTACACAGCGGCTTGGAAGCCGTTCTCGGTGCATCCCCTTATGTCGGCGATATCCGGGGAAGAGGGCTGTTTCGCGGTATCGAACTGGTGGCGGATCGGGACACTAAAACACCTTTCGATCCGAGCCGAAAGATCCACGCCAAGATTAAGCGACAGGCTATGGCGCGAGGACTGATCAGCTATCCTATGGGCGGCACCATTGATGGTATTCACGGCGATCATATTTTGCTGGCACCGCCTTATATTATTGAAGCCGATGATGTCGACCTAATCATTGAGCGTATTGCCGACGCCATCAACGCCGCCATCGCCGAGTGATGGCACGCAACCTATCTGAATGGAGCTCACCCATGACGCCCTCTCCCTGCCCGCCTATTGCTGATGCCGACTGGCCAAACGAAGCCGCTGAATTACGCGAAGACTTTGCTGGCGCGCTCAATGTCTATCGCACCATGGCCCATCACCCGGATTTACTCAAAGCCTGGGCACCTTTGCGTCAGCATGTTGTTAAGGAAAATGCCTTAGGGCCAGAATTAACCGAGGTGGTGATTCTACGCGCGGGCCTACGCATGGGGTCACGTTACGAGTGGGCTCATCACGTTAGCCGGGCACTCGCTCTAGGATTCTCCACTGCACGAATCGACGCCATTAGAACTCGCCCCGAAGGCGTTGATGGTCTTATCGTCGACGCGGTGGATGCATTGTTTGACCAGCGAATGCTGTCCCCTGAGCAAGAAGCAGAGCTCGCAGATGCTATCGGACGCAAGGCCGTTATCGACCTAATTGCGATGGTGGGGTTTTATTCGGTATTGGGCTATCTGCTCAAGACTTACGACACACCGGTCGACGACAACATTCAACAAGAAGCGCAAAAAATGCCAACGCTATTTTCATTAACTTCGTAGGCATGCCTGCCCCTGGTGCAGGCTTCAACCTATCCCAGGGCAGACCATTAAGCACTTATGCATACGTTTGCGAGGATTCAGGTCTCATTAAATCAGTGGCTGCCCATGATCAGTGCCCGCTTAATTTTATTCAGGCACTCAAGGCTTATCATCTAATGTAGGAGGCCGCTTTTAGCGGGCGATGGCGGCGTAGCCGCCCTTGCTATAACTAGGTAAATCAGTTGAATCATCGTCGAAGTGTCGAACCAAAGCTAAAGCCCTATCTCACAACAATACATTTGTTTCTAAACACTACACATCTGTTTTTTGCATCACCACACAGTCAAGCTTCCGCCCTGCTACTACCGAATACTCAGGTAGCTTTTCCATTACTTCGAACCCAGCTTTTTTCAGTACCCGCTGTGAAGCGTGATTGTCTAAAGAAACAGTCGCCGTGAGCGTATTAATTTGGTAAACGCAACGAGCTTCGCTAATAAGATGGTTCAATGCCTTTTGCGCCAACCCATTACCACTCGCATGTTGGGCTATCCGATACCCCACCTTAGCGTAACCATTTTCTATCTCACGTAGGTTGGCGCGCCCAACTATCGCACCTTGATGTTGGATAATAAGCGGCCTCATGCGTCCTTGGGCATTTAACGCCAAGCACTCATTAATATGCTGGCTAATACCTTCAGGCGTGTAGAAGTGCTCCGCTCTGGCCTCTATATGCTGCTCAAACCAGCCACGTTCAGTGGCTTCGAACAACAATAGTTCAGCGGCATCTTCCGGAGCAATTTGTCTGAAGGAAAAAGCATCAGCATGGCGCATAAGCACATCTCTCCTTGGGTGCTAAATTAGTGCATCAAAGACTATCTCCATAGCCTTAGAATAAACAAATCACTGACATTGCGACCACTGATATTGCTATGCTTGCCAGCCTCTTGGGTAGTTAATATTGGAGCAAACGTTCGTGAAAACAGAATCCAGCACCTTAGCGTTTTCTGCCTTTATGGCGCTGCTGATTGGGTGTGCAGGTATCACTGCGACACTGGCATCTAACTCCCAGGCTATTTTGCTGGATGGGTTATTTAACCTTATCTACTTTAGCGTAGCGCTGGTCACCATCAAGGTTAGTAAGCTAGCCAGCCGACCCGATAGCGAGTCCTACCCATTTGGCTACAGCTACTTCGAGTCACTGGTAAATCTATGCAAAGGCTTATTGATATTAGGCGTTTCCATCTTTGCATTGGTGGACGCCATCGCTGCGTTACTGACAGGTGGCCGGGAGATCTCAGCGGGGCTTGCGGTTATCTACGCACTGTTTGCCACCGCCGCTTGCTCGCTCACCGCTTGGGTAATGCACCGCAGTCAGCGCCACGTTAGTAGCCCGCTGGTGGCTGCAGACAAGCTTAACTGGCTGGTGAACAGTGTTATCTCGGCTGCCGTGCTGGCAGCGTTCTGCTTAGTGATGCTGTTTGAGCGCCTTGACTGGCGGGATATCGTACCTTATGTCGATTCACTGCTGGTGATGGCCGTGGTGTTGCTATGCCTTGGCGTACCGGTGCGTATGGCCTCCCAAGCACTGCGAGAACTGCTCAATAAAACGCCCGACGAAGCAGTCGCCGAGCCTGTGCGTCAGGCGGTTGCTCGTGGACTTGCCGATATCGACACCCAGGAAGTGCGAGTGCGCATGGTACGCCCTGGTCGCCTGCTATATATCATGGTCCACGTGGTGCTACCCAAAGCACTGCATGAGTCTACGCTTGCCCATCAAGATGCCCTACGCCAGCAAATTGATGAAGAAGCACGCCGCATTTACTCGCCGGTCGTCTGCGATGTGGTCTTTACCGAAGACGATCGCTGGGCAGCGCCTTCCTGCGGGCAGTTAGTGAAGAAACACACTTAATCCCACCACATTAAAAAGCGGCCTGTGGGCCGCTTTGAATGCTAGTACTGCCGTTATAAACCCCTTAAAAACATAACCCTCTGTTAAACACCGATATCGCGGTAGTGGCGGGCAACTTTCTCGATGGCGATCAGATAAGCCGCCATGCGGTAGTCGTTAACTTTTGGGTTTTCATTACGGGTGCGAATAATCTCTTGCAGCGCCAAACGCATGGTGTCGTCCAACCCAGAACGGACTAGATCAAACTCATCGGCGCCGCGGGCTAGCTCATCAGCCAGATGATCTGGCACCTTATGGCCCGTTGATTCTTCAATCGCCCGAATAATGTGCTGGCCACGTGCTTCATGAAAACGTTTATCGAGCCTGCCAAAGCGAACGTGATTCAGGTTACGAATCCACTCAAAGTAGGAAACCACTACGCCACCAGCGTTGCAGTACGCATCGGGGATAATCTCAATCCCCCGCTGTTGAAGAACTTTATCTGCTTCATAGGTAACCGGGCCATTGGCAGCTTCAGCAATAAGCGGCGCTTGGATATGGTGTGCATTCCCGGCATTGATAACGCCTTCCAATGCCGCTGGAATAAGAATATCGCAGGCACGTTCTAACGCCTTACTGCCATCTTCTTGGTACTCAGCTGCCGGATACCCCTTAACCCCACCGGTCTCAGCGATATACTCACGCACGGCCTTCACATCTAAACCATCGTCGTTAACCAAGGCGCCATCACGTTCGATGATCGCGGTAATCAAGCAGTTATCTTCGGTTTGCAGAAAATGCGCGGCGTGATAGCCCACATTGCCTACCCCCTGCACCACGACTCGTTTGCCAGCCAAGCTGCCAGACAGGCCACAACGCTTGATTTCTTCTGGATGGCGGAAAAGTTCGCGCAACGCATACTGCACCCCGCGTCCGGTCGCCTCGTTGCGACCTCGCACACCACCATGTTCGACCGGCTTCCCGGTTAACGCCCCCATGTAGTTGATGTCATTAGGAAACATCTGGCGGTAGGTATCTACCATCCAGCCCATTTCACGCGGCCCTGTGCCCATATCCGGAGCGGGAACGTTGCTGGCAGGGCTTAGATACCCTTTATTGATCAGCTCGCGCGCAAAACGCCGCGTAATGGCTTCCAGCTGTTTTTGAGTGTACTTGCTCGGATCAATGATCAGCCCACCCTTTGAACCGCCGAACGGCACGTCGACAATCGCGCACTTATAGGTCATCAGCGCCGCCAGAGCCTCAACTTCGTCCTGATCAACCATCATCGCAAAACGAATACCGCCTTTTGAGGGCAGACGGTGATCACTATGGGTGGCTCGCCAGCCCGTAAACATTTCAATCTTGCCGTCGATATCAATCGGAAATGATACCTGCACTACGCTCTGGCATACCTTCAGAGCGTTTCCAATGCCCTCTTCCAGCTCCATGATGTCGATGGCGTGATCCACCATGTGCTCGACACTTTCACGAAAAGACATACCCTGCTGGGCGAACTTAGTATCACTCATTAGTGGCGCTCCATTGCTGCGTTGTTTTTATCAGTATGATGATCAGTGCTGTTTCGGGGATAACCACGCTTCTCTTTGTGCTATAAGGTTTTAGCTGGTTTAAACTCCCTCAACTCACTGACTCTAACAAAGCCTCTACGCCAGCAACTTTCAACTATTGTTAAATAGTCTCAGCATATAAAACGCCACTAAATTTTTCGTCAGCTATTTGCTTAAAGAACCACGCAGCCAGCCTAATCCATTAGCACTTGGCGGTACTCTCGTTGATTCTGGATAACTAACCAGAGTGTTGCGAAAACTCCCCCCAATAAGGCAACTCCAAACAGCGTTAGTGCCGCGTTATGCCCTAGGGCATCGATAAGCACTCCCGTTGTGACCACAGGAATACTGAAACCAATGTAGGCCATTAGAAAATATCCAGCGCTTGCCTGGGTAGAAGATGGGCCAGCCACGGCTAACACGCCACTTAACCCGCCCAGGTAAATAAAGCCGTAACAGGCGCTGCTAGCCATGACCGTGCCTAGTAGTAATATGGGTAAGTGCCCCGCGATAGCTCCCCAAGCAATCAGCCCATAAGCCGGTGGCAGAATCGCAAGTCCTAATAACGTAGACCGATATGACGATAACTTTCTGGCCCAGGGTTGAAATAACACGCCACAGCTGCAAATACCGAAAACAGCGAAACCACTCCAAACGCTTAAACCATGCTGCTCTAATGCGGAAGGCAATATGGCAATCACCAACCCCACCGTGGCCCAGGCAATTAAAATCGCAAAGCCAAATCGAATAGCCCCTTTTGGGTAACTGGGCAAACGTAACATGCTGCCTTTCGGCCCACTCGGCATGCTTTTACGCAGCGTCAACACGCCAATTAATGCGAAAGCGCTAATACATAGATATAACCACAAACTGGGGGGCGTTAAGCTAGGCGTAGTAACGATAAAAACGCTGGTCACCGCTGCCCCTAAACCGAAGCCAAGCGCGCTGCTAATCGTGACATAACTGGTAGAAGCTTGCTTATCATCGCCTTGCCATAATTGTTGCATATAGGCTGGCGCTACCGCGGATGCCAACGCGGTCCCCACCCCAAGCAGAAAACGCGCCACGCCTAGCATTACGATGCCAGGCGCTATTAGCATCAGGGAAGTGGCCAGCATATTAAGCAGTAACGCAGCGACTATGATTGCTTTGTAACCTACCCGCTCGGCCAAGCCATTAAGCCCCAGCAATACAGGCATCACCCCTGCGACGTAACTGGCAAAAGCAATTGTCGTGGCACCAACACCAACCCCGCCTTGCGCTGCCAACGCACCATATAGCGGTGCCTGCAAATTAACGGCCGTGGTGATCATACATAGCCCGAAAGCAAGGCGGGCTGCGCTGTACTGGTTCATGCATTAACTCACTTGAGATTGCTAAAAGAACCATAAAGCTCGCACGCTTATTCAAGCGGGGTAAGATACACTGGGCCACTATTATTGAGGCACTGTTCCGGTTTTTTAATGAACAGTTGATCCAGCAGGACTATATATGAAGTTAACAGTTGATCGGCATGCCAATACGCCTATTGCACAGCAACTTGAAGAGGCGATCAGCACTTGGATTAAACAAAACAAACCTGGTAATGGCAGCCGCCTACCCTCGATTCGCTATTTAGCTGCGACACATCACGTTAGCCGCAATGCGGCTATTGAAGCTTACGAGCGTTTAATCGCGGCAGGGTTGGTCCGCTCAAAACCGGGGGCAGGATTTTTTGTTGCCGATAGTCCACCAAGCGAGCATCAAACAGTTTCCAGCCCACTGCAGGAAGTGACCAACGGGCTTTGGGGGCTTTTTAGTGCGGATGAGACGGCCCTGCCCCTTGGATGTGGCTGGTTACCCAGTCATTGGCGAGAGAGCGATGATTTAACCTATGCGATCCGCCAAGTTGCGCGTATGAATCGTGCGGACATTTTTGAATACAGTACCCCCCAAGGCCCCACGGCGTTACGGCAGTTAATACAAGAGCGACTTCGGCTTTTAGCGATCACGGCAAATCATCAGCAAATTGTCACCACCAGCGGCAGCAGTCATTCGCTAGATTTATTGGTGCGCTTGCTTCTCGAACCCGGAGACGTTGTCTTCGTGGAATCACCAGGCTATTACAACCTATTTGGCCTGCTACATCTGCAACGTGTTCGTGTTATCGGCGTGCCTCGCTTAGCCGACGGTCCTGACCTTGAACGCTTAGAAGAATTACTTGCAGAGCATCGGCCGACGCTTTTTTATACCAACAGCGTTTTTCAAAACCCCACAGGGGGAACGCTAACGCCCACCATTGCGCATCGCTTATTACAATTAGCCGAGCAGTACGATTTCAAACTGATAGAAGATGATATATACGCAGACTTTCAACATACGCCAAGTGCTCGCTTAGCTGCGTTAGATGGCCTTAGCCGGGTTATTTACTTGGGCAGTTTTTCAAAAAGCCTCTCCTCTTCGCTGCGCGTTGGTTATATCGCGGCGCCTTCTTCAATGGTGCAACGCATTGTCGATATCAAAATGCTAACCAGCATTTCTTCTTCACGCTTTGCAGAGCAAGTCATTACCACCATGCTTCAAAATGGTAGCTACCGAAAGCTGACGGAGCGGTTAAGTGCTAGGCTTTCCAACCACATGTCTATGGCGCTTGCGATGCTCAAAGATGCCAGTTGGGATGTTTATACTGAGCCGACCGGCGGGATGTTTGTGTGGGCAAAGCCACCGGCAGCGATAACATCTGAACGATTGAGTGAACTGGCTGATGACTGGAAAGTTACCCTGTCGCCTGGACATTTATTCTTTGCCGATCATCAGCCAACGCCCTGGCGGCGACTCAACGTTGCTTATATGCAGGATCCAAGAGCGAAAGGGTTTATTGAAGGATAATTCAATGACCTATCAATCAACCTCCACCACCAAACTCGGCTCAAACAGCTCTAGCGTGAACTCATAAGGATAACCGCCTGGATTAGCGATGACGCGCGTGCCGTTACATAAGGTATCGACGGGCTCATGAACATGGCCATGCACCCATAGGTCCATCTTGCCCATCAATTGAGGTAGGTGGGAGGCAAAGGCTGGGGACAATGCATCGCCAAGATACTGTTCAGGAATGCAGCTGTGTAAAGGTGCATGATGGCTAATAACAACGCGTGGCCCATCAAAGGGTTGCTCAAGCTCGTTACTAAGCCAAGCAAGTGCTTCAACGTGTAATGCTTGGCTAGCTTGAGGGGTAAAGACCTGATCTGGAGCTGTTGTCACGATGCTAAAATCGGGCATATAGCGCAACGCTTTAGCGTCGGTCTCTGCCGGGTTGTGCGTTGGGTCATCGGCATAGAGCGCAAAATCAGTCCATAACGTGGTGCCATAAAAACGCACTCCCCCGATAGTCACCGCTCGATTATCCAGCAACTCAATATTGTAGTGCTTGGCTTCGATGGCGAGCTCTTCACGGAGTAGCGGCATGCAGGTACCGTAAAACTCATGGTTGCCCGGCACATATAAAATAGGCATTTCTGGAAACCGCTGTCTGGCCCAGGCAAGCCCTTCCGTTTTCTGATGAATATCGCCCGCCAAGATGATGAGATCGGCCTCTACCTCTGGCAATTCGCGGTCTCCATCAAAAAACTCCAAATGAAGGTCGGATAAAATTCGTAAGCGCATAGTATTCCTCACTTTTCCCTGTGTAACGGTCGTTTTATGGCGTAAGCCGCTCAATAAACTCGCTAACATAGTGAACAACCACAGCTTCAACTTCACGGTGTGGCACATGCCCAACGCCCGGCAGTATTTCACTGTGTGCAGAACCTCGGGTATAGCGAGCGATGCGTTCAGGTTGGCGATGCGAACCATATTCATCGTTTTCACCATGAAGCACCAGCGTGGGGCAGTGAACGCGCTGAAGAGCAGGAGTAAGCGACCAGTGTTCAAATGCTGGATGTAACCACGTGTCTATCCAGCCATTCAGTACCCAACGAGCTTTATCACCGTGATACTTTTCTAATTTGGCAAATTGTTCCGGCATTTGAAAGGCAGCCCGTGCCTCTTCAATACCTTGTCGCGTGCGTGGCTCATTTAACGCCTGCGCTGCAATGGTAATCACTCCTTGGCACTGCTCTACATACTGCCCTGCACAGTGCACCGCCATACAACCGCCAACGCTATGTCCCAGCGCAATAAAATGCGTTAACTGAAACGCGTTCTGAAGTGCCGCAAAGCTAGTAGAGGGTTCATCGTCGATAAAGCTCAGCAGTGGCGGTGCCAGGCACGCATCGGAGCGCCCAAACCCTAGACGGTCATAAGCAATCACTCGTCGTTGGGTCGCCGCACATAGCGCTGCGGGAAAGCTACGCCATAAATCCACACAGCCTAACGAGTCATGGAGCAGGACAATGGGCACGTCCGAGCGTAAATGAGACGTTTCCCAAGTACGAGTAAACAGGCGACCACGTGGAGTTGCCACCCAGCGGTCTTGGAAGATAGGTTCAGGATTGAGAGTGTCAGAATCGGGAGTTGTTGGCACCATGATATAACTCGTTGTTTTATTGATTAGTTATAGGTATGTCATCAGCATACCATTCTAGGTACATAAGATTGTGCACCGCTTTCTTTGTTAACAATGGCTAAAATGCTGCACTGCAACAAAAATAGCCTATACTCTAGGTGTGTCCCAATAGGAGGACCACCTTATGATCCCTACATTCGAATTATCGACACAAGATGACGAGGTACTCGCTTTTTGGCACCGTCAAGCCCATTGGCAGCATGCTGCTAATGAAGCATTAGCGGCCTATTTCGGCTAAAAGAAGCATTTTTTATCGCCATCTCTCCCCTATAGACGAAAAGATAACGACACAAGCCGACTTTTTTAGTCGGCTTTTTTATATTATGAAAACCTTTTCCATTCAAGGATGTAGGTGATCAGCCATTGTTTTTGTAAGCCATTTCTTACACGTCATAGCAATTTTCCTACATCTTTAGGACTAGCTTTAAGGGCTGAAATGCGCATAGACTTTAACCCGCAGCTAACTTGCTGCGCCGCACAAAGCAAACTATGTATAACTAAACTAGGGCCACTAGAGCCCAGGATGGCTGAACCGTCCCTCAACCTCTGAATTAGGAGTACTCGCCATGTCATCTTTCGCTGCTCAAGATCAGACAGTAGAAGTGGATGTGATGCAAGTTTGGGCTAATCGTGCCCAACAGCAACGCGCAGCTTTCGACGCCATCGCTGCTTATATGAGTCAGCAGTAAGCAACAACGCCTCAGCCTTTGGTTAATTTTCGGCCTGAGGTGTTGTCGTCTTGTTTATCAAGCCAACTGCGCTAAGTAAGTGTCCTGCAAGATATACATTCGCTTCACATCGCGATATTTGCCGTTGATGAAAAACTCTTCAACCAAATGCCCCTCCTCTATGAAGCCGCTCTCCTCGTAAAGATGAATAGCTTTAACGTTCTCCACCGCCACAATCAGGTATATTTTGTGTAGGTTTAAAATCGTGAACGAGTAGTGCAGCGCTTGGCGGATTAATGACCGGGCAAACCCTTTGCCCTGATGATCTGGCGTGATAATGATCTGAAATTCACCGCTGCGGTGAATGTAGTCGATTTCAATCAGCTCGACTAAACCAATAGCATGCCCATCGCTGTCCTCTGCTACAAAGCGCCGTTCGGCGTTGTCATGGATATGCTTGTTATAAAGCTCCTCGAGCTCATCAAATGATTCGTAAGGCTCTTCAAACCAATACGACATGATGCTCTGGTTATTATTTAGCTCGTGAACAAAGCGCAGATCGTTGCGTTCCAGGGCACGGAGCTTTAGATCGGTGGCGAGCATGACTCTGTCCTTTCTCTACGTATTGAGGTTTCGCTTTTCGCGCTGATCACACATGCAGTATGCTCGAAAAGAGTTTTTTGTCATCACAGGAGTTTCGCATGATTGACCTACGCAGTGACACGGTGACTCGGCCTTCCCCCGCCATGAAAGATGCCATGATGGCCGCTCCAGTGGGCGATGATGTATGGGGTGATGACCCAACGGTCAATACGTTTCAGGAAAAGCTAGCTGAGCAGGCAGGCAAGGAAGCGGCGCTGCTATTTCCAAGCGGCACACAAAGCAACCTAGTGGCACTAATGGCCCACTGCGAACGCGGCGATGAGTATATTGTAGGGCAGTCAGCCCATACTTATCGCTATGAAGGCGGTGGCGCAGCGGTGTTAGGCAGCATTCAACCGCAGCCAATTGAAAATGCCGCCGATGGCAGCCTGCCGTTAGAGAAAATAAGCGCAGCTATCAAAGCCGACGACTTCCACTTTGCCCGCACTAGGCTGCTAGCGCTGGAAAACACTATAGGTGGCAAAGTGCTGCCCGCCGAGTATGTGCTGAAAGCAACTGAATTGGCCCGTGAGCGCGGTTTGGCAACGCACCTGGACGGCGCACGGCTATTTAATGCAGCAGTAGCCACTGACACCTCGCTTAAACAGCTCTGCTTGCCGTTTGATAGCGTATCGCTGTGCTTTTCGAAAGGCCTGGGCGCTCCCATCGGCTCTGCCTTAGTGGGCTCGCAAGCCTTGATCGACCGCGCACGGCGCTGGCGTAAAATGGTTGGTGGTGGCATGCGCCAATCAGGCATTATCGCCGCCGCCTGCCAGTATGCTCTGGAGCACAATGTCGCTGACTTAGCCGACGACCATCGCCGTGCAGCACGCTTGGCGGAAGGCTTAGCGAAACTGCCCGGCGTCGAGATTACCGCTCAGGCAACCAATATGGTGTTCGCGCACTTTCCCGACGAACATGTGAAGCCACTCTCTGCTTGGCTGAAAGAGCATGGCATTTTGATTGAGCTACTTTATGCCACACGTTTTGTTGTCCACCGTGATATTGATGATGCCGATATAGATAAAGTAATCGCCGTTATGCAGAGCTACTTCAGCCGCCTCTAGTCAACCTTGAGACCTGTTAGAGCAACGTAGACCCCAGCGCTAAGTGTATGGCGATAGCCGCCATCATCAGGCCAATTAGCCCATCAATGGTACGCCACGCTACCGGGCGGGAAAGCCAAGGCGAAAGCGCGGCCCCGCCCCACGCTAGCAGACTGAACCAAAGAACAGAGGCAGTCGACGCACCGGCGACGAACACACCTGCGCTCTCCTGCTGAGCACCAATGGCAGGAATTAACAATAGCGTGTCCAGATACACCTGGGGGTTCAATACCGTCACGGCCAAGGTCGCCAACAGCACTCCGCGCAAGCTGCGCGCTTTTACGCTACCAGCCTGCAGCCCTTCGCGCCCGCTAACAGCCCGCAGTAATGCCTGTGCGGCCAGCCAGCTTAAAAACGCTACGCCTACCCAGCGCATGGCTTCCATCGCGTTCGGCATTGTCAGTAAAAACGCGCTAGCACCAAACATACCAGCGGTTAGCAAGATAATATCCGCGCTCATACACAGCCCCGCCGACCACCAGTGATGCTCACGGCGTACTGCCAACCCCAGCACGTAAGCATTTTGCGCCCCGATAGCCATGATGATACCGCCAGATACGACCAAGCCCGTTAAGTAACTTTCCCACATTGCCCTGTCCCCAGTACCAGAATTAGCGTCGCTTTAAAGAATCGTGGCACTAAGATAGCGGGCAACCTGAATAACAAAAAATCATCCTGCTAATGTGGCATTAGTTTTTCTTATATAGAAATCGTATTGATGGTTTGGGAAATAACGCTGGGTAATCGTACGGTGTATTAGCTAGCTACCCTGTCACCCTTGCCACCGCATCGCGGCTGGCCGCTTCTCGCTGTTCGCCGGTGAGTTCAACCAACCGTCCTTGGCGCATTTCCAGCAGCCGGTCGGCCTGGTCAAAGTAGTGATCATCATGGCTGATCACCACCAGCGTCTTACCCAGCGCTCGTAGCTGCGGCAGTAGCTCGCGGTAAAACACCCGTCGGAACTGCGGGTCTTGATCGGCGGCCCACTCGTCCAGCAGCAATAGGTCGCGCTGTTCAGCGACCGCCAACAGCATCGCCAAACGTTTGCGCTGCCCCTGGGAAAGGTTGATGTTGGTTATCCGATCGCCGTCAAAATCGAGTTTGTTGTGCATACCAAGGGCAGCCAGCCACTCCTCCACCAACATCGTATCGGGTGACTCCCCTTCAGGCCCCATCAAGCGGTCAAATAGATGCAGGTCGGTGTAAATAGCAGAGAAGTGCTGGCGGTAGGTCGTCCAGTCCTCCTCTTGCAGCGGCCTGCCATCGACCCGAACGCAGCCGCCTTGGGGTTGGTAAAGCCCAGTCAGCAGTCTCGCTAGGGTGGATTTTCCGCTGCCATTGCCGCCAATTAGAAACACTACTTCGCCGCGCTTTAAGGTCAAGTCGATAGGACCAATGGCAAAGCCTGGCCGTGCCTCTTCAGCGGGGTAACGATAGCAGACCTGTTCCAGTGCTAGCACCTGCCAGTCGTGGCGCTGTGTGTCACTATCAAAGGTATCGCGGTGTTCTGCTAGATCGAGCGCGCTGATTTTCTCGAACGCCACTCGGGCATTGATCAAGGGTGGAAAAGCGCCTATCGCTTGAATAAGTGGCGTACGCAGAAACAGCAGCGTAAGAGAGAAAGTGGTGGCCACCTGCACCGATGCCCACCCCAGGCCGTTGGCTAAAAAGAACACCACGCCGATGGCCCCCAGCATCATGATATTGAACCAGTTCACCGCGCTTAGATGGTAGGTATCGCCGCGAATGATATGGTGCCGATACTCTTCAGCGTTGGGGGTATAGACGTCGCGATACAACCATTCGGCTCGGTCGCGATTGAGCGCCAGTTCCTTACGCCCCTCAATCACCGATTGGTAATCTGCGTAGAGACGATCTTCAGACTCACGCAGCTTGGCCATATGCCGATAAACCCGAGCTACCAAACGCATGCCAATTAAAACCGTTACGATCACCCAGAGCGCGGTGACAGCCAGCATGGAAGGTGAAAGCCAGCCTAGATAAACCGTGACACCTATCGTCAGCACCCCGCCTTGTACCAACTCTGGCAAACGTACAAAGGCAACGGTGATATAGCGCACATCGCTGGATAAGCTGGCCAGCAAGCGCGCACTACCAATCTGCTCGACCCGCTCGATATTGGTATCCAGAATCCGCTTAATCAATTGCCCCCGCAGCCGATAGACGAAATAGTGCCCCAAAGTGGTCAGCGCCAATTGCGAGGCCAATGTTATTGCTAAGAGCAACACAATCAGCCCCAGGAATTCGGGCAGGATGCGCCAGGGATCGGTAAAGGTGCCCAATAGCCGCTGGTTGATAAAAGCGATAACACCGATACCCAAACCTGCACTGGCCAAACTAAGTAGTACCACGGCCACAAATGGCCAGCGATAATCACGCCATACAATCCTCAACAGCTCCATGAACAGGGCCTCCTGGCAGTTCGAAAAGTTAGCCGATATTTGAAAGCTAGCGTTGGCGTTTGGCCGGCTTATTCTCGGGTTTCAGCGGGCAACCGCCACACAGCGGCTCGCCGGGTAGCCGATATTTGATACAGCATAACCGCCGCACTCGAGCAGGCGTTTCACCGCCCAGCTCCAGATAACGCACCGGTTGATATAGCGGGTTACGACGCCCATCGGGGAGCGCCTTGGTGGCGAGATAATCCAACAGAGGGGCGCCCGCGCCAGCAAATTCCGGATGTTTCGAGCAGGTCTTGCCCACGAACTCCACGTAGTGACCAAGGTTGCTCCAGAACACTTTGGCAGAAAGCCCGGAGACCTCGGCCAACGCTTCGATAAGCGGAGCGCAGTGGTCATCGAATAGGCTGCTAAAGCGTGCCTGGAGCGCATTTGAGGCCAACGGCACGCCACCATGCGGCAGCCAGATGCGCGCCGTCTGACCGTGATCACCTAACGCCAGCCGCAGCTCCCCCCCGCCGACCGGCAGCTCATAGCCCAACAGCAGGTTGGCCACCAGCGTCGGAATCGCAACACTGCTGAAGTGAAATTTCGACCAGATTGAAGCGGCCGCCAGAAAGTCGGCGTCGTCACCGTGGTATCGGCGGTAACGCGAAAGCTGAGCGCCTAGCACCTTATGATCCAGCAGTTCAGAAGCTGCCAGCGTCGGTATATTAGGCTGACCAAACGCAGGTGCCTTTAAGTTATCCAACGGCGGCTGGCGATAGAGCGCCAACAAAGCATCTGCTGGATTCGTCGCTACCGGTAGCACGCTCGCCGCTTCGCTCATAGCCGCCGCAGCCCCCACATAAAGTAGGCACCGCCAATCAAAGAGGCGACCAAGCCCGCGGGCATCTCATAGGGGAAAATAATCTGACGACCTACCCAATCCGCTAACACCATTAATAGCATGCCGATCAACGCAGCACCCAGCAGGTGCTGCCCTGCCCGAGAGAAGCCGACCAAGCGCGCCATATGCGGTGCCAGCAGACCAATAAACGACAGCGGCCCCACCACCAAGGTGGCGCAGGCGGTTAGCAGCGCCACTAGTAATAGCAGCGCCAAACGGGCACGGTTGAGGGTTACCCCAAGCGCCTTAGCTGTCGGTGCGCCTAACGGCAAGATATCCAGCCAGCGAGTAAAGGGCAGCGTGACCAGCGCCAATACCGCGGCAATGCCGCCGACAACAATGGCATTGGTGACATCCACGTAATAGGTCGAGCCCGCCAGCCAAGCGATCACCTGCTGGCCCCGAGGATCGCCGCCCGCCAGCATCACGCTGCGCACCGCATCAAACAGGGCACTGACTGCCACCCCAGTGAGCAGCAAACGCTCGGGGAGATAACCGCTCTTGCGGTTGATGCCCACCAACACCAGCAGCGTCGCGAAAGCCCCCAGAGTTCCCACGCCAATCAGCATCATATTGGTGGGCGCGGGCAGTAAGAAGATCCCCAAAATTAGCGCAATGGCGCAGCCACCGCTGATACCCAATACCTCGGGGCTAGCCATAGGGTTGGCGGAAAGGCGCTGAAGAATCGTCCCGGCAATCGCCAGCATTAGTCCACTCGCCGCTGCCGCCATTACCCGCGGCATGCGCCACTGCATCACGTTCCAGTTATCCGGCGACAGTAAGTACCAGCCATCGACCCCCTGCCCCACCAGCAAGCCAAGCAATGTGGCGCCCAGTAGTGCGAGGAGTAAACCAGTCGCCAAACGGGAAGGCGAAGGATGGCGATGAGCAAAAACACCCGCCCCTTTCGGCGGCTGGTCGCCCTGCAGTTTCAGGCGCGGAATCAGCCACATTAACAACGGCGCCCCCAGGGCACCGGTAATCGCCCCGGTAGGAATAAAGGCCGCCACCATGCCACCGAAATGCTGTAGCAGCAGGTCAGTGGTGGCCAACAACACTGCCCCTAGTAACGTCGACCAAAGCAGCCGTGGCCCTAAGCGCCGCGCACCGGCCATGCGCACAATATTGGGCGCAGCCAAGCCGATAAAGCCGATGATACCCACCACGCTGACAATGCTACCGGTAATAAATACTGCCAACCCCATTCCCGCAAAACGCAGATAGGTCAGCGAGACCCCCAGGCTTTTAGCACTGGCATCGTCCAGTTCCAGCACCGCCAAAGGGCGTAGTAGAAACCAGGCTGCCACGCAGCTAATCGCCAGCCGTGGCCAGAGAACCGCCACGCCATCCCACCCATTTTGCGCCAGCGAACCCGCGCCCCAAATCAGCAGTCCTGAAAGCGCCTCGTGGTTAAACAGCAGCAGCGCTGTAGAAAGCGCCCCTAAGTACAGATTAACCACCAAGCCCGCCAGCACCACCACGATCGGCGCCAACCCGCGCCGCCACGAGAGCAGAAAAACTAACCCAACCGCCAGCGCTCCACCCGCTAAGGCAACCCATTCACGGCCCACTACCAATAGCCCTGGGGCCATAAGAGTGGCGGTCATCAACGCCAGGTTAGCACCCGATGCCACTCCTAGAGTGGTGGGCGAGGCCAGCGGGTTGCGCAACACTTGCTGCATCAGTACACCCGCCAACCCCAAGCCGCCCCCAGCTAGCAGCGCGATCGAGAGACGCGGCCACCACGCATAGTGAAGCAACAACTCGTCGACGTTCTCAAAGGAGGGCGCCACTAACGCCTGCACCCCCAGCATAAAACCGCCCTGTCCCTGCAGACCTACCCAAAACAGCACCACCATCGGCAAGCTAAGCAGCAGGCAAGCTTTTGCAGGCGACATCCCCCCCATTCGCTGGGTAACTTGCGCAGCGCTTAGCATAGCGAACAACCTCTTGTCATAGCCGGGCAGATCGCCACACAGGGCCTGATAGGCAGCAGAGTCATTTTCTTAGCCTTACTCTTTTCTGGAGTTGGTGGTTGAATTATCCGCAACGATTCTAAATGATAATAATTAGCACTACAATTAACACCATTTATTAATGGAGACAGCTACGATGGCGGCTAAACAGACCTACCAGCTTTTCGATATCACTCTCGCTCGGCGAACCCAAGTCAGCGCTTCATTAGTTAAGTTTACCTTTACGGGCCCAGATGTTGGTCACATGGCAACCTACGCCCCAGATCAGCGCGTCAAGCTATTCTTCCCCGAAGGCGGTGGCAGCCTCGACCCGCTGTTTGAGATTGCCAAGCTGGAAGAGCACGACTGGTACAGCGCCTACCGCGCACTGCCAGATGCCCAGCGTCCCTCTGCGCGCACCTACACCATTCGCGCCCTGCGCCCAGAGCAGGCTGAGGTGGATGTAGAGTTTGTGCTCCACGGCGACAATGGCCCTGCCTCACGCTGGGCAATGCACGCCCGTCCAGGTGACCGGCTAGCCATGACAGCCCCTGATGCTAACGCGGAAGGCCCCAAGCGGGGCTACGAATGGAAGCCACCCCAGGGCGTGCGCCGTATTCTGATCATCGCCGATGAAACCGCCCTCCCCGCTGCTGCCGGTATTCTAGAAACTCTTGATGAGCTGCCTCTCAAACCCAAGGTCGAAGCGCTGTTCGAAGTGCCCCACAGCAACGATGTTCAACCACTCCCCCAAACCGCCAAACTGCGCTGGCTGGCCCGCGATGCAGAGCAAGACTGCCAACACGGCGAGCTGCTGATGAGGGCGCTGCGTGATATTGATTTACATAAAGAAATTCAAGCACTAGGCGGAACACCTGCTAACACCACTACCAACGACGAAAGCGACAATGATGACGGCCCGCTCTGGGAACCCGCCACCCTAGATGACAGCGCGCCCTTCTACGCTTGGATCGCCGCTGAAACCAAGGTCGCCATGAAGCTGCGCCGCTACTTAGTCAACGAGTGCGGACTACCCAAGCAGTACGTTACCAGCATGGGCTACTGGCGCCTGGGCAAGGCCAATGGTTAAAGAAACAGCAAACATCACGATGGCTTAAAGACCGGGTACTGGCGTGCGCAGCAAGATCAAGTGGCCGGTGAGGGTTCCGCTAGCGGCTCTTGGGCAATCTCAGACTCGGTAGCCAGCAGCTTCCCGCTCTCCAGCCGCACCAATCGATCCGCTAGGTGGAAGTAGCGATCATCGTGGGTGATCACCAGCACCGCTTTGCCCATGCGCTTTAGCTCGGGCAACACCTCGCAGTAGAACACCTCTTTGAATAACGGATCTTGGTCCGCCGCCCACTCGTCAAACACCAAAAACGGGCGATCTTCAAGGTAGGCCACTACCAAGGCCAAGCGCTTACGCTGGCCCTGGGAGAGCGCCTGAGTGGTGAACGCGCCGTTTTCAACCCGCACCTTGTGCTGCAGATGCAGCTTGGCCAGCAAGCGGTTGCCCTCTTCGTCGAGATCTTCCCGCGGCGCTTCCAACAGCCTTTCGAAAAGATGGAAGTCAGAAAAGACGACCGAGAAGAGCTGCCGGTAGGCATCCCAACCATCCGCCTCGACACGCTCGCCATTGAGCAACACTTCGCCACCATCCGGCGGATAAAGCCCCACTACCACTTTGGCCAGCGTGGTCTTACCGCTACCGTTGCCCCCCACCAGAAACACCACTTCCCCCGGCGTAAAGCTCAGATTAATCGGCCCCAGCTCAAAGAAGTCATCGCTCTGCTCGTGGTAGTACTGATGGGTGACGTCGCGCAACTCAAGACGCTGCAAAGCAGGCACCTGAGGTGACGCCTGCCTCTCCTGCCCCTGGGGCATCTCTCGTGTGATGTTATCAATTCGGCTAGCGGCTACTCGCGCCATATTGATCCGCGGAATATTGATCAACAAGCCTTCAAGGGGAGTCACCATAAACACAAACACCAGCGCAAAACCGGTCATTACCTGAGTTTGGTTAGGCCCATCGCCCGCCAATACAAACAGTACCAAGCCAATAAAGGCGTACATCAGGAACTGCCCCCAACTGGTCGAGATCACAAACAGCGACATGCCATAGGTACGTAGCCGCCGCACTCCTTCAACCGACTCCCCCAATATCTGATCCATAAAGACCCGGCTCTTGCGCTGGTGCAGCCGCAACTCTTTCGCCCCATCGGTAAGCGCACGGAAGTGGCCAAACAGACGATCCTGCTCTGACGAGGCACTCTGGAGATAGTGAATAGCGCGCAAGTGCACCAAGTGGTAGCCGACAGCGCCCAAGCCAATCACCCCCAATGCAAACAAAAACACCTGCCAGGACAGCATCGCCAAGTAGCCCAAACATCCCACCACAATGACCGTATTAGTCAAAATCACCGGCAAGCTAACGAACAGTACCGCCACGTTGTTGCTGTGCTCGGTAAGCGCCGACTGAATCCGCGCGCTACCAACACGCTCGAACTGAGCAAAAGGGGTAACGGCCACACACTGGGCGATAAAACTGCGCAATTCAGCTAGGGCACGCTGCCCCAGCCGCTCAAACAACGCCGTCGACACCATTCGACAGACCATTAACGCCACAGCAATCCCCGCGAAGGCCCAAGCAGGGTTGATATGAGAGGCGGCACGGCTAGCGGCATCGCTGTTTAGCGCTGTATTAATTTGAGCAATCAGCAGCACGCTGAAAAGCCCCGAGAGAATACTGGCCAGGGCAGCGGCGGTCATCAGCCCGCGGGTTCGACGAAACAGATAGGAAAGCACATTCACCTCGTTGGAAAGCAATTGAAAACCGGCAGCTACCTTTAAAGACGAATCACTCCCGCAAAAAGTTAACCAATTTTTATGTAAACAAGCCTCATTCTCATTCGTCATTAGATAAGGAAGTCAGTAACGCCCTTCGATGTTTTTTTAATTGACACATCAGCCACGAGGACTCTTATGCATATTCACGACTTGATCGGCATCGGCTTCGGCCCCTCCAATATTGCCCTAGCCATTGCGCTCGACGAACAGCGCCAGGCAGGGCAAGCGAAGGATGCCTTGTTTATCGAGCGCCAGCCCTGCTTTGCCTGGCACCCGCATATGCTGCTGGAAAATGCCCATATGCAGATATCCTTCCTCAAAGACTTGGTAACGCCGCGCAATCCAGGTAGCCGCTTCAGCTTTCTCAATTACCTCCACAGCAAAGGCCGCCTGCAGGACTTTATCAACCTGCAGACCTTCTTCCCCAGCCGCCATGAGTTCAATGATTACCTAAGCTGGACGGCCAGCCACTTTGAACACCAGTGCGCCTATGGAGAGGATGTGTTTGAAGTACTGCCTGAAACTGACCACGACGAGGTGGCCTACCTCCGCGTGCGTTCACGGGATGAAAGCGGCGCAGTGCAGGAAAGGCTCACCCGCTCATTAGTGGTCAGCGTCGGTGGCGCGCCCAATGTGCCTGAATGCTTCGCTGGGCTAAAAGACGACTCGCGGGTCTTCCACTCCAGCCACTACCTTCGTGAACTGGCAAAGCAAGACGCCCCCAAACGCATCGCTGTGATCGGTGCGGGCCAGAGCGCCGCTGAGATATTTCTCGATCTGCACGGCCGCGAAGGCATTCAGGTGGATCTGATTAGCCGGGCATGGGCCTTTATACCCTCGGACGATAGCCCCTTCGTCAACGAGATATTCAACCCCGAATACACCGACTACGTGTTCAACAACCCCACCGGCCAGCGGGAAGCACTACTACAGGAGTACAAAAGCACCAACTATTCAGCCCCTGACTTGGCGTTGATCCAGGAAATTTACGATGTGTTCTACCAGCAAAAAGTAACCGGCCAGGCCCGCCACCGTTTCCGCCGCCGCCATGAGGTTATTGGCAGCGAAGCAGGCCCTGAAGGCGTTGAGCTACTTGTGCGCGATTTGGAGAGCGGCCATACGGAGCCAACCCGCTACGACGCAGTGGTGTTAGCCACCGGCTATGTACGCGACACCCATAAACGGCTGCTGGCCCCAATAGCTGAGTTCTTGCCGGAATATGCCGTTAACCGCAGCTACCAGCTCTATACCAAGCCTTCGTTCAAACCGGCGATTTTCCTACAGGGCTGCTGCGAACCCACCCATGGGTTAAGCGACACTCTGCTGTCGATTTTGGCGGCACGGACAAGTGAGATTTGTGAAGTGCTAAATCAGACAGAAGCCTCTTATGCCACTTCCCCCTGTAAGCAAGCAGCGGCTATATCTTAATTTTCACCTATTCACTTTTATAAAACGTACCTGTGGTCAGGCCACCTCTTGGCCACTGGGCGTGGCAATTAGATGCGGCTCTTCAATACGTTCTTGGTTAGAGCACAGGCGTTGAATCAGCATGGCTTACGCACCTTAAGACCACCACCATCTACTATTAAAAAGCATGGGTAAAACATGTCTAAACTAAAACTGGCTTATATCCTGTCACTGAGAAATGCTGCAGCCGATAAAGCGGGGCAATACATTGAGTATAAGGGGGAGAAACAGTACATGATGTCCCCTCTTGAGTATCTGGTGACATCTCTCAACGAGACTCCGCTAGGCGATGCCTACTCTCTGGAAACAGTGATTTATGATGACGATGAAGGCTCAATCAAAGATCAAGAGAAGCTCAAAGACTATGGCTTCTGTCGTCAACTTGGAAAGCCATGGATCTTGCCACAAGAACTCTCTATACAGGATCGCCACATTGACGATCTTTTCTATTCTATACCATCCACTTACCGACGCTTACCAATCGATTCCCTCGATAGACCCCTTGCGAAATCAACTTTCGAAAAAAGCTTGCTAGAGAAGTTAGCCGCCGTAGGGGCTGACGTCGTCGTTCTTGACGGGCTATTAGTCATCTTAGACGAACTTATCCGCCCCCAGAGCCCTTTTTATCGCAAGATCGTCAATATACATCCCGGTATTACACGCCAAGGATCTCTTTACCAAAGGCGTGGTGCCTCAGCAACACTCGATGCACTGTATGGAGCTCTGGGAAAAAGAGTTATTAACTGGCAGACAATGGAGACCGAAAGCGTTCCTGCTATCAACAAGACTGGCGCCTCACTCCATTATGTCGACAGCGGAATTGATTCTGGCGAGGTCATCTACGACTTATTAGAAACTGATATCGAACCAGATGACTCCATCATTGAATTACGGTGGCGAAACTTCAATAAAAGCCTCTTTCCCACGCTTCACGGGGGGTTGGAAGCTCTAAAAAACGATATCGCGGCTTCCTCAACATGCTGAATGAATTGAATAGCCGCAACATTAAATCAGGTAACGGCACTTCATGTTCCCCTATCTGTGAGCACGAAGCCATCGCACCATAATCTTAAGCCAATCCTCATTTTTTGATTTTAATTCAGGATTACCCCCTCCCGGATGCCCACACTAAGTTGACAGCGATATATTGATATTCATAATACAAACAATAACAATTAACATTTACATAAAATCAAAATGAACCTCATGCAAGGAGAACATTCGTGAACCAACCCTTTTTCCGCAAGCGGTGGCTAACGGCCGCAGTTGCTTTGGCTGCCTGCAGCACGTCGGCAGCTGTGCTTGCTCAAAATGCTGAGCAGAACACGCAATTGGATAGCAATGCGCCGAACACATTGCCTACAGTACACGTAACGGGTAATAGAATTTCAGGTGCATTACAACCCACTGAGGGATATACCGCCGATACTAGTCTCAGTGCCACCAAGACTGACACTCCTCTGATGGAGACAGCCCAGTCAGTATCCGTGGTCACACGCGAGCAGATCGAAGATCAAAGCGCGCAAACGATACAGCAAGCCCTACGCTATAGCCCTGGTGTGTTCACAGGCACCCGCAATGGCATTGGAGGTCGTGTTGATTTTATCAATATGCGCGGCTTTGGGGGCGTCGGCAGTATCGACAACATCTATTTTGACGGCCTTAAAATGGCTAGCGATGTTTCTGGCTATAATTCATTACAAATTGATCCCTATTTTCTTGAGCGGATCGATGTGTTCAAGGGGCCGACATCCGTTTTGTACGGGCAAAGCTACCCTGGTGGCTTGGTTGGGCTGACCAGTAAACGCCCTCTATTTTCATCTAGCCATGAGATCCAACTAGAAACGGGCAGCCATAATAAACGTACAGCTCGATTTGACGTCAGTGGCCCCATAGGGGAAAACCAACAGGTCGCCTATCGCCTAGTAGGGCTAGCCAGCGGTTCGGACAGTCAGTTCGACCATGTAGAGAACGAGCGCTATACCATTGCTCCCTCTTTGACGTTCTTGCCAACCGATGCGACATCATTAACCGTCATGGCCTACCTGCAGCACGAGCCAAATCGTGGTTACTATGGTTGGACACCAGCCGACGGTACGGTGCGAGATTATAATGGTAGACGGATTGATAATAACTTTTTTGATGGCGAGCCAGACGTCAATGGGTTCGAGCGTTATCAACGACTAATAGGTTACCAACTAGAACATCAATTCAACGATCAGTGGCAAGCTCGGCAGAACTTCCGCTTTACCTCTTCAAATATCGATTATGATTCAATTTATTCCAGTAGTTACGTTGGTGATAGTGATCTGCTAAATCGACGCGCAGCGAGAGCCGATGAATCCATGCACGCCTACCATGTAGATAATCAGCTACAGGGGAGTTTTACGACGGGGTCTCTGGAACATACACTACTGGCCGGTGTGGACTACCAGTACCAACGCAACTCGGGGGAATGGCAGTTCGGATCAGCGTCTCCCCTGGATGCTTTCAACCCACAGTACGGAAACACACAAATCACATACGCAGCGCCTACTAATTTCATCAACAAGGTGGAGCAGACTGGGGTTTACTTGCAGGATCAAATCAGCTTCAATCGCTGGCGTTTCAACCTGTCAGGGCGTCAGGATTGGGCTGACACCAGTACCGCCTATACCAACTTAGGCATGTCTTCTGAAAGCGACAATGAGAAGTTCACTAGCCGTGCCAGCTTATTGTATGCCTTTGATAACGGTATTTCCCCTTACGTCAGTTACTCGGAATCATTTCAAGCAGCATCCGCTACAAGGACTGATGCATCCGGAAACACATTAGATCCGAGTGAGGCCTCTCAGTACGAGACAGGTATCAAGTATCAACCACCCGGCAGCAATGACCAGTACACAGCCGCTTTATATCATCTAGAGCAGGAGAATGTTTCCGAAACCATTCCTAACACATCATTCTATGAGTCTATCGGAAAAGTACGTTCGCGCGGCTTAGAACTCTCTGCCATCTTACGTCCCACTGAACAACTTTCATTACTCGCCAACTATACATACACGGACATGGAGTACGTCGAGACCAACGATGAAACCCAAGGAAATACTCCTTATGCCGTGCCCCGTCATATGGCCTCTGCGTGGAGCAAATATGAATTCACGAAGGGGGCGTTAAACGGCCTGGGGATTGGCGCGGGAGTCCGCTACAATGACTCTACATGGGGCGATGAGGCCAATACGTTCCAAGTCAGCGGCTATACGCTAGTTGATGCCATGTTGGAATATGATCTGGGTGCGTTATCAAGCGACCTTGAGGGCATGGACTTGCAGGTCAATGCCAACAATCTGCTTGATAAAGAGTATACGTCCTCTTGCTCTAGCTTCAGGATTTGTCATTTTGGCGAAGAGCGCAATGTGACAGCAACCGCCAGCTATCGTTGGTAGGTGGCTTGTCCTATTGAGGAATTAAGAAAAACAAATTCAGGCTAAAATGAGAAATCGAGGTGCTTTTATACTCATAGGCATCTCGTTTTTTATTTAAACTCCCCTATTTTAATGACAGATCAAAAGCCAAAGTTTAATTTTTCATCTGTTAGTCAAGGTATACAAAGACGACATGACATCATCAGCCTATAAAAATCTTATGTTACCAATATTGCTTATATTAATTTTATTATCTGCGGCTAACGCTGATGATCAGCAGCGTGATGTTACTTTTGATTATGCGGTGGCAGATACGCTTAGTGCCTTACACCAACCACCCATTGCTTTAGCAGGCCTAGCACAATACAGGCAATTATACAAAGAACATTTACTTCCTGATACCTTTGATCTCGGACTTAGGTTTCAACCCAACCTTGAGTATCTTGCATCACTGAAACCTGATGACATAGTGATAGCACCACCAGCCCATCTGAACTTAGAAGACAAACTTTCCCGTATTGCTCATGTAGTAAAAATCCGGCCATTTATGCAAGGCCTGGATGTTTGGCTAAGCCTTGAACAATTGACCAGGGAGGTGGGGGAGCTGAATGGCGGGCAACAGCAGGCCGAAGCATTCATTGACTCTGTTGAAGCCAGAATGTCAGCGATTGCGGCACAGATTGGGAGGCCTGCAGAAACTCTACTGATTATCGAAATCCGAGACAACCAGCATGTGCGTGTCTATGGGCCAGGGAGCCTGGAAGATGCAGCTTTGACACGGCTTGGATTTGAAAATGCTTGGCAGGGGCCTACTAATAACTGGGGGTTCAGTACTCTTTCAGTTCGTGAAGCATTTGCACTAACAGGTCAAATCGTTGTTCTCCAGCCAGCTTATTCTCAAGACATATCTGGTTCAACATTACCAAAGTCAGGGCTATGGCAGCATTGGCTAGATGATACGTCGGTAAGTATGGAAAGAAACTATTGGCCATGGGGAGGCTTTCCTTCCATGCTCCGCTTTGCTGAATCTCTCCAAGAAGCACTACAAGCAGATACCCAAACTTAATCAAAGCGCGCTAAGCGTTCCTAGCGCGCTACTGAAACCACCTTAAGAGTTATAAACTCAAAAAATTATATTATTCAAAATAGGTTTTTCTCCACTTCGTACGAGTGTTGCCCAGCACTAACTCCTAACCGCTTCTCCAGCTGAGAGAGCAAGGCACTATCAGTAATGATTGAGAAATGATCATTGAGAGTCTCAATTGAGGTTTTCGGGACGCTATTCAACTGATTCGCCAGCGCCTGCTGTTCTTCCCAAGCTCTTCCCGCTTCCCACCAACAGTCCACTTCACAGTTTAACGCTGGCAAGGTATCAAGCTGCTGTGAAAGCAATTTCAGATAACGCGCCACACAAAATATCCGAGCAAGTGCTTCACTACCCAGTGCAGCATAACCCTCGCGGCCATGTATATCGGATGATGCTATTGATCTCTCCAACTTAATGGCAATTTCTTCCTCACTCGGCTCTTTCGTGTCCTCTTCATTACTTTCGAATGCTTCAAGCGAAGCACCTGGCAGTATGACCGATGAGAAACTAACAAGATCTCGCTGCCAGCTATCCTCACTATGCAGACCACCGCCCGGTATATAGGGATCTATCAAAGCCAGTTGACTCACATCTTGCCCGAGCCCTTCAAGTCGAGCCGCGATCATCGCAGCCAATGCCCCGCCAAGAGACCATCCTAATAGCCGATAGGGGCCCACAGGCTGTATGCGACGTATTGTCTCCACATAATCATCAGCCATTGCTTCAAGTGAGGAATCTCGATGCTGTGGATCGGTCAACATTCGGCTTGGCAGACCGTAAACCGTGCATACTCCGTGCAAGCGCCGGGCTAACGGCTGATAATCAAAAACTGTTCCCATTACGGCATGGATGCAGAACAGCGGTGGCTGATTAGCACACTCGCCATTTAACATGATAGTCCCTTTGGGCAGCGCCTCAGTGTTTTTCCTCACTCCCAGCAGATCAGCAATGGTCGGTTTCTGCATTAGGTCAAATAGCTTAAAGTTAAGCTGTGGTTCCTCTAAAACTTGTACTCGGCTCATCACTTGTAGGCTCAACAGAGAGTCTCCACCCAGCTCGAAGAAGTTGTCGGTCTCGCCGATCCGTTTAATGCCAAGCACTTCTTGCCATATCTCGGCGAGCTTTCGGGCTGCCCGCGTCGAGGGAGCGACATACTTGCGGCCTTCCTCAACATTAGGTTCAGGTAGTGCCTTGCGCTCCACTTTGCCGTTGGCATTTAGCGGCAGTGAATCGAGCATGATCACGACTCCTGGCACCATATAGTCAGGCAATCGTTGACCCAAACGCTCGCGTAGTATGGTGGTGTCGAGTTCAATGCCGACTTGGGGAACTACGTATGCCACTAGTCTCGAACCATTTAGGCCCTCTTGGGCGACCACAACCGTCTCACGAACCTCTGGCTGAGATAACAGTTCAGCTTCAATTTCTCCTAGCTCAATACGCAGGCCGCGGATTTTCACTTGGTGATCAAGGCGGCCCAGGTACTCGAGCTGGCCATCCTCCCGCCAGCGAACCAGATCGCCGGTGCGGTAAAGGCGTTCGCCTGCAGCAAATGGGTCGGCAACAAAGCGCTCCGCCGTTAAATCACTTCGATTGAGATATCCACGGGCCAGACTTACCCCGCCCAGGTATAACTCACCCGCTACACCCTGTGGGACGAGAGTGAGCTCATCATCTAATACATAGGTGCGGGTGCCACTGATGGGACGTCCAATGGGTATTTGACGTTGAGTGTCACCACGACACCACCAGTGAGTGACATGAATGGTAGTTTCGGTAGGGCCATAGAGATCGTGAAGGTTGGCACCACCCAGACACTCAGCCACATCCTTCTGTAGCGTGGCTGGAACGGCCTCGCCACCACACATAATATGCTTGAGGCGAGTTTTGGTCTTAACATCGGGATAGGTCAGGAAGGCCTTTAACATTGAGGGCACAAAATTGAGCGTGGTGACGCCGTGCCGCTGGATCAGCTCGATGATGCGCTCTGGATCCCGATGATCGCCCGGTTGGGCAATCACCAAACGTGCCCCGACACTTAGCGGCCAGAAAATCTCCCAGACTGAAACGTCAAAGCCGAACGGCGCCTTGTGCAGTACGGCATCCGCATCGGTGAGCTGGTAGGTCTCCTGCATCCAGGCCATGCAATTGGTCAAGGCATCATGGCGGATAGCGGCACCTTTAGGCCGCCCGGTGGAGCCTGAGGTATAGATCACATAAGCAAGATGCTCCCCATGGATCGCCACCTTTGGATTGATAGAGGCGTGATGTGCTACATCCAGACGATCCAACTCAACAACGCTTAGGCTATCAGCTACTGGCAATGACTCGCGCAAGTGATGCTGAGTCAGCAGCAGCTCAATGCCACTATCTTCGACGATAAAGGCCAACCGCTCCATGGGATACTCAGAGTCTAGCGGCACATAGGCGCCTCCCGCCTTAAGAATAGCCAGAAGCCCCACCACCATCTCAATGGAACGCTCTGCGGCAATACCTACCCGGGTTTCAGGGCGCACACCCAAGCCAATCAAATAGTGCGCTAAACGGTTGGCACGAATATTAAGCTCGCCGTAGCTGAGACGGTGCTCTGAGAAGATCAATGCCATTGCCTCTGGCGTCTTCATGGCTTGGCATTCAATCATTTGGTGGACTGGCTGACCACTGGGATGCTGGAGTGAGTTCTCGCCCCACTCGCTCAACAATTGCCGTTCGTCTTTTCCTAGCAGGCTTATGTCACTTAATGATTGCTGAGGCGCCTTTTGAAGACTATTTACAATGCCGACCAGTGCCGCACACATATAATCACACAACCGCTGAGCCCCGAGTTTGCGGCTAACCTGCCCCACTAGTTGAAACCCCTCCCCAAG
The DNA here is from genome assembly GCF_002216165.1 of Halomonas sp. N3-2A. Classification (NCBI taxonomy): domain Bacteria; kingdom Pseudomonadati; phylum Pseudomonadota; class Gammaproteobacteria; order Oceanospirillales; family Halomonadaceae; genus Halomonas; species Halomonas sp. N3-2A. The sequence goes on from NZ_CP022286.1 coordinate 2,196,998, forward strand.
GTCGTCTACTGACATCACAATTGGGTAGTTAGTACGACCTCGATTGCCCAGGGCTTTCATCCCTTCCCACGCCCGGCTAGTTGCATTCTCCCTCTCCAGAGTACTATAACGATAGTTCAATAAGGTTGAGAACAGTGGTGATCCTCCACCTACTCCGCTGCATCGCTGTGCTAGTCCGAGACTAGCATGCTCATGGTTCAACAATTCGGCCAACTCACTATGGGTCTGGCGTAAACAGTCGCCCATGCTGTTAGTACCTAGTCTAATACGAATAGGTAACGTGTTAATGAACATCCCAAGTGCTCTTTCGGCGCCTTCACTACCTTGCATACGGCCAAATAGTAGGGTGCCGAACACCACGTCGTCCCGCCCGGTCGTTTTACTCAGCACTTGCGCCCAGGCTAGGTGAAATAGGGTAGCGGTACTGACACCATGTCGCTGTGCCTGCTGTCGAACTTGTTGGGCCAGTTCTGCTGTCAGTGGTAAGCGAATCTCCTCAATACCACTGCCATCGCCACGTACATCCAGTAATCCGAATGGAGCAGTAGGCTCCTCAACATCGCCCAATTTTTCTCTAAAGAAGGCTTCATGCTCTGTCTGACTCACTCCCAACCTTGCCTGTGCTACGAAGTTTCGGAATGGCAGCGGTTTGGGTAACTCACCTTCTCGTCCTTGCTGGATTAGGGCAATCTCGTCCACTAGCAGATCAAGTGTGGTGTGATCCAGCACCAAGTGGTGGCTGGGCAGTTGCAGTAGCCATCGTCCTTGCTCAGCATCTTGTGCCGCAATAACTCGTACCATCGGCGCCTGGCGTACATCGATGCGATAATGTTCAGGATCAACATGAGCATTTAGTCGCTCAGAAACGCTGCACGAAACACTGGTTTCTTCCATTTCCAGCCATTCCACCTCTAGGGAGGCGTACCGATACACTACTTGCACTGGTTCATGAAGCCCTTCCCAGAGTACTGCAGTGCGCAGAATATCGTGACGGGCAATAAGTTGATTGAAACCAGCAACGAACTGCTCAAGTCGTTCCTTACTATCAAAACCAAGTAAGCAAGGGAGTACATAAGTGTCACCCTCTTCCTGAAACCGGTGATGGAACAGGATGCCCTCCTGTAATGGCGCCAGAGGGTAGATATCTTGGATATTAGTCGCTCCGCTAGGTACTGCGTTTTCTATGCGACTGATTTCATCACTATCCAGATCGATCAGTGTCAGCATGTCCGGCTGGATCGACTGACAATGCTCTGGAATCCTGTTGGGCGGTACAACCAGTTTTTTCCTATCAGGCTCTAGGGACAGCGCCTTGGCAAAGGCCGCTAGTTCGGGCGACTGGAACAACGTCCGTACTTGAGACTCCAGGCCTCGAACTCGCATACGCTCAAGCACACTCAGTGCCAGCAGCGAATGCCCCCCTAACTCGAAGAAGTTGTCGTGGCGACCGACCCGTTCGACACCCAGCACCTCGCTCCAAATCGCCGCTAGCGTCTCTTCAGTCTCACCTTGGGGCGGAACGTATTGCGAGCTACTGGCAAAGTCGGGCTCGGGCAATGCCTTGCGATCCACCTTGCCGTTGGGCGTTAGTGGCAAGGCATCGAGCATCACCACCACACTTGGCACCATATAGTCGGGCAATACTTGCCCCAGGCGTTCGCGTAGCTCGGCCGTATCGATCGATTCATGTGGCTGGGCGACGGCATAAGCCACTAACCTAGCTCCTCCTGGCCCTTCCTGGGCCACCACTACCGCTTCTCGTATTACATCAAACTCCACCAACCGAGACGCTATCTCTCCCAGCTCAATGCGTTGGCCTCGTATCTTGACCTGCTGATCGGTGCGTCCGATGTATTCAAGTACGCCATCAGTGCGATAGCGGGCCAGATCGCCTGTCCGGTAAAGCCGCTCTCCAGGCACATTGGCAAACGGGTTGGGCACGAAGCGCTCCGCCGTCAGCTGCGGCTGATTCAGGTAACCCCGCCCAACACCAACACCGGCGACATATAGCTCGCCACTTCCCCCCGTTGGTAGCGGGTTCAGTTGGTTGTCGAGGACGATTAACTGGGTGTTATCGGCTGGTTTGCCGATTGGCACTACGGCTACGTGCTCGTCATCGTCGCTACGCAGCAAGTGCAGGGATACGTCATCGGCACATTCAGCAGGGCCATAGGCATTGACCAATGGGATCTCCGGATAGCGCGCAAACCATTGGCGTACTAGCTCGGAGGTAGAGGCTTCCCCCGTGGGCAGCAGCCAGCGCAGTGCTGGCAGGTCGACTGGGGCAGAGTTCAACATTCCCTGGATCACTGCAGGTACGCTTTGCAGTACCGTGACGCCGTTGTCGCGCACATAAAGGAGCAACGCACTGGGGTCGCGTGCAATCTCATCAGGCACGATCTCGATGCTGGCGCCACACAACAGCCCCGCCAGCGTTTGCCAGACGGAGATATCGAAACTCAGCGCTGCAGTCTGGGCGATGACATCGCTGGCCGACAGATCCAGGTAGGGAACCTTGCTCAACTGGTTATTGAGCATGCCACGATGGCTAACGACGACACCCTTGGGTTCGCCGGTGGAACCAGAGGTATAGATGACATAAGCGGCCTGATCAGGGTGCACCGGTACGGTGATATCACCCTCTAGCCCTTCCGCCACGGCTAGTTCCTCAAACACAAACATCTGCGGCGGGTTGGGCATGGATGCAAGCACAGCTTCGAAACGCTGTGTCTGCTTAGCGGTGACAACCAGAACTGATGCCCGACTGGATGCCAGCATATCGACGATACGCTGATCAGGAAGCCGGGTATCCAGCGCTAGATACGCACCGCCAGCCTTGAACGTACTTAGAATCATGCTCGGTAACGCCAAGCCACGCTCGGCATGCAGGGCTACGACGTCATCCTTCTTCACCCCGGCTTGCCGCAGCGCCTGGGCAATGCGATTAGAGGTGCCTTCTAGTCGATCATAAGTGAGCGACTCTCCCTGGTGGCGAACGGCAACTTGGTGTGGATGCTGTCGTACCTGCTCACGGAACAAGTCGATATAGCCTCGTTCAAAGGGATAAGCAACCGATGGCCCACTGCACTGTGCCCGCTGCGCCTCTATCTCATCTACCGGCAATATTTCCAATTCATGATAGGGAGCGTCAGGTCTGTCAATAATTTGCAAGAGGATTTGACGGAAGCCCGAGAGCAGTCTCTCGACCTCAGAGCCGTCAAACTTTCGGGCGTCGTAAGAGAGCTGCAACATCAATTGCTCTCCAGGCACTACCACTACGGTCAAGGGATAATTAGTGTGGGTGCGGTTCCCCTTGATGGACACATGAAGATCTTCAATTTTCTCCGTGATGCTGGCATCTATCGGCGCATTTTCGAATACAAAGAGGCTATCGAATAGACTGCGCCCTTGTAGCCCTTCTCCTAGCGATTGAATTTCCACTAGCGGCAGATGCTCGTATTGACGCATCTCCAGGTTTTTCGCCAATAGTCCATGCAGCCAATCAAGGACAGATGTTTGCGGCGAAGGCGCTGACACACGTAGAGGAATCGTGTTGATAAACAGCCCCATCGTCTCCTGTATGCCCTCCAGTTCTAGCGGACGCCCAGCTACTGTCACGCCGAATAGGATGTCATCCACCTGAGAAAGCCGCCCTAACAGCAGTGCCCATGCCCCTTGTACGATCGTATTGATAGTCAATTGATGCTGTCGGGCAACGCTCTGTAGTCCTGCACTCTCATCGTGGGAGAGCGAGGAGAATACATCAGCCACCGTGGCAACGCTGTTGAGCGAACCGTGCGGTTTAAGATAAGGAATCGGCGTTACCTCATCGAAACCTTCAAGCTCATGTTGCCAATAGTTGCGTAGCACATTGGCATTCTGCTGCTGCAACCAAGCAATAAAATCACGATATGGCCTTGGTTGCGTCAACTCGTGACTCGTCCCGAGACGATAGGCATCGTAGTAGTGGAAAAAATCGCTGAGCAGCAGGGAACGACACCAGGCATCCATCAGGATATGGTGGAAACTCTGTACGACGTAGAACAGGTTCTCCGCCAGTTGAATAAGGCGTATCTTTAGCAGTGGTGGCCGTTCCAGATCGAAGCCATCATCAAGTTCCTGACGCAATAACTCCGACAAGCGACGATCGGCCTCATCCTCATCAATGCCGTGCCAATCGATATATTCCACTGGTGAAGGGGCTTGCCGATATACCACTTGCAACTGCATCTCTTCGGTGCGCCAAACAAACCCTGTACGTAGCACCTCATACCGTTCGACGACTCGCTGCCATGCTTTCTCGAAAGCATTGACATCAATCGGCGAAGCAAACCGATAGCGATCCTGCATCATGTACATACCCGCGCCCGGATTGAGCAGGGTATGCAATAGCAGCCCTTGCTGCATCGGCGCCAACGGGTAGATGTCCTCAACATTGGCGACATCCAACCTCAAATCGTCCAGTTGCCCTTGACTCAGCCCCGCCAGCGGGAAGTCCGATGGCGTAGCGCCACGAACTCCGCTATCACAGTGTTCAAGAAGTGCCTCTAGTTGCGCTTGGAAGCTTGCTTGCAAGGCATGCATCGCTGCCTCGCTGTGAATCTCACGACTGTAATTCCAGTCAAAGCGCAGTTGGCCCTTCTGAACCCAGGCCACCACCTCAATCCAGGTACGGCGTTCACTTTGCGGCGCGCGTGGCTGCCCTGTGCTCTCTTTGGCTAGCCGCCAGGCCGCATCGCCCTGCAGGGAGCGGTCAAACTGGCCTAGATAATTGAAGGTGACCTGGGGGTAGGCACCGCCGACCAGCGCGGGTTCCTCTTTCAAATAGCGCAACACGCCGTAGCCAAGCCCCTTGTCGGGCACTTGGCGAAGCTGCTCCTTGATGGCTTTTAGGCTCGAGCCCGGTTCCGCATTACCTGGCGTCAGGCGAACCGGGTAGAGCGAGGTGAACCAGCCCACGCTGCGACTGAGATCGATACCGTCGAACAGGTCTTCGCGGCCATGGCCTTCCAGTTCGATTAGTACACTGTCTCGCTCCGCCCATTGGCACAGGGCGCTCGATAGTGCAGTGAGGAGCAGATCATCCACCTGGGTGCGGTAGGCTTTATGCACTGGCCCCAGCAGTTGTATGGTTGCCTCAGTAGACAAGCTGCCGGCAAGTGATGCGGTATCGGCAACGGTGTTGCTGCCCAGGAGATTCTGTGCCGGTAGGCTAGGCTCCGGCTCTTTGACAAGACCTTCCCAATAGGGGCGTTGCTCAGCCAACGCCTCCGATGTGGCGTAGTCGGCCAGGGCGCGCGCCCATTCATCAAGCGAGGTGGTGGCTGGTGGCAGATCGAGCGCCTTTGCTGCACTTAACTGCGTGTAGGCCGTTTGCAGGTCGTCGAGAATCACGCGCCACGAGACGCCGTCTACCACTAGGTGGTGAGCTACTAGCAGCAATCGCCCACCATACTCGCCTCCCAGTTCCATCCAGATGGCACGGAACGGCCGCTCCAGGCTTAGGCTGTGTTGCGCAGTGCCGGCGGCCTGGATGATAGCCTGCGCCAGATCTGCATGATCGCTCAGGTCGAGGTGCTCGAAGAGATCACCAGCCAGCTTGCCATAGACTTGTTGCCAGCTATCGCCAACGCGCTCATAGCGCAGCCGCAAGGCACCATGGTGATCTACCACTGCCTCAATGGCACGCCGTAGCAGCGCGGCATCTACATCACTGGCCGCTTCCAGCATCAACGACTGATTCCAGTGATGTGGCTCGGCGAAGTTCTGCTCGAAGAACCAGCGCTGTACCGGCAGCAGTGCGAAGGGGGCGACCTTATCTGGTACAGCCACTTGTTTAGGGTTGGTAGCCGCCAAGGGAGTGGCCATCGCCGCTACGGCGGCAATAGTCTGCCCTTCCATCAACTGCTTGGGTGTTACCTTGTAGCCACGCTTGCGCGAGCGCGCGACGATCTGCAGGCTGAGAATGGAGTCGCCACCCAGCTCGAAGAAGTTGTCATTACGTCCCACCTGGTCGCAGCCGATTACGTCGGCCCAGACTGCTGCCAACGCCTCCTCTGCTTCTCCCTGGGGAGCTTCAAAGGCTTTGCCACTACCGGTTTGCACCGGCTCGGGCAGCGCCTTGCGATCCAGCTTGCCATTGGCGGTTAGCGGTAAGGCATCCAACCGCACCATGGCGCTGGGTACCATATAGTCCGGCACGCGCTCGCCAAGCCGCGCGAGTAATGCGGCGTCATCGACGCCGCTCCCGGCGGCTATCACCACATAGGCGTACAGTTGTGCGCGGCCTTCTTCGTTTTCCCGTGCAATTACTTCAGCTTCTGCAATATCAGGCTGATCGCGCAACAGGGCAGCAATCTCGCTCGGTTCCACCCGATAACCGCGAATCTTGACCTGATCATCCGCACGGCCAAGGAACTCCAGGCTACCATCGGCCAGTTGGCGCACCCGGTCACCGCTGCGATAGAGCCGTTCGCCTGCATGGAAGGGGCTGGCGACGAAACGTTCCGCCGTTTGCCCCTGACGCTGTAGATAGCCGTGAGCCAGCCCGGGGCCACCCAAGTAGAGCTCCCCAGCAACGCCTTGCGGCACCGGATTAAGCCAGGGATCGAGTACATAGGCCTGAGCATTGGCCAGCGGCGCGCCGATCGGCACGCCGCTGGCAGCTTGATCGGCCATATCGGCTTGCTGGGTGAGAATACCTACCGTGGTTTCCGTAGGACCGTAGTGATTAAGCACCTGGCAGGTTGGCTTGAGTTCGGTGAGACGTTCCAGTAGCGCCCAGTCGGTCGCTTCGCCGCCCAGAATCAGGCGCTCGTACGGAAGCACGTCAGCCGGAGTTGCCGCACTCAGCAGCGCCCGCAGGTGGCTAGGCACAATTTTGAGCACATCCACCTGCTGTTCGCGCATATAAGCCGCAAAGGCATCCGGGTCGAAGGCGCACTCGGGGGAAATAAGATGCAAGGTACGCCCGGTGCACAAGGCACCAAACAGCACGGTATGGCCCAGATCTGCCGCCACCGTCGACACCATCGCCATGTTGCGGGCACCTTTTGGTAGCGCCAGCGCCTCCAGAACACCCTGCACGTAATTGGCCAGAGCACCGTGACTTACCGCCACCCCCTTGGGCTTGCCCGTAGAGCCAGAGGTATAGATCACATAGGCGGTCTGCTGAGGATGGATGACGGGTAGTTCGTGCTCAGTTGCAGCCGGCATATCATTAGCAAACGCCAGCGCCATTACCTGAACGTCACCGCTCCAGTCGCACGCCGTACTGCTCAACATTAAACGAGCGCCACTGTCAGCCAGTTGATAGGCCAAGCGCTCCGCTGGCAGTTGTGGATCAAGCGGCACAAACGCCCCGCCCGCTTTGAGTACGGCGAGGATACCCAGCACGTACTCGCATGAACGATCGGCGTGAATGGCAACACGCACCTCGGGGCCTACGCCTTCTGCGATTAGTGCTTGTGCCAGACGCTGGGCTCGAGCATTCAGGCTGGCATAAGTGATGCCATGATCCGGCTCATCTTGCATCGCAAGTTGTTGGGAATGTTCTTCGACGGCTTGATCCCAGAGCTTTGTGACGCTGCCGCAAGAAAATGTGGTTGACTTGCCTGCAAGCGCCGAAGTCGGGGCTGGGATTTCGAGCGATGCCAACGGTGTATTAGGCTCTTTAAGAACCTGCTCAGCTAGGCTTTGCAGTGCTCCGGCGAGTCGCTTGATTGTCTGTTCGTCAAACAGTGCCATCGCATAGGCAAAGACACAGCGAATACCATCGGAGGAATCGGTAAAATCAAAGCTTAGATCGAAGTGAGCATCACCACCGCTGAGTTCTTCAAGATGTACCTTTAAATCACCTACGCTCTTTTCTCTTTCCAGCTCTTTCTGCTGGGTGCACTTGACCTGGAATAGCGGATGTACACCAGGCTGGCGCTCAGGTTGTAACGCTTCTACCAGAGTATCGAAAGGAATATCCTGGTAGTCCTGTGCATCAAGCACGGTTTCTTTAACGGCGCCTAATAAACTGGCAAACCCTTTGGTAGGATCTAATAAAGTTTTCAGCACTTGAACATTGAGCAGATAACCAATCAAACCATGTGTTTCAGCTCTGTTGCGATTCACACTTGGAGAGCCTATCCGTATATCGCTCTGTCCACTGAAGCGATGTAGCGTCAGCTTTAAAAGTGACAGCATCACCATATACAGTGAAGCGCCATGCTCACGGGCTAACTGGTGAATGCCGTGGCTCACTTCACGAGATAATTGAGCATGACATTGGCTGACTTTCGATGTTTCCTGGGAGCCTCTTGGGCGATCAAAAGGAAGATCCATCGGCGTGTGCGAGTCCCCCAGACGCTGGCGCCAGTGGTCTAGCTGCTGCTCCTTTTCGCCAGCCTCGAACCAACTTCGCTGCCACATCGCATAATCACCAAACTGGATGGGTAACGAAGGTAGTGCAGCATTGCGTTGTTGGATTCGGGCTTCGTAAAGCTCGAACAACTCACCGATGAGCAACTGAACCGACCAACCGTCACAAGCGATATGGTGCAATACAATGGCAACCGCATAATGGTTAGTATTCAACTGGTAAATTGCCATGCGGAATGGCGGTTCAACATCAAGCGCAAACGGGCGCTGAGAGAACTCGCCGATAAGGCGCTGTAGCTCTTTTTCCTGCCCTAACTCGTCGTGGTGCTGCAAATCATCGTGTAATACCGGAACCCGCCAGCCACTGAGAACCTCCTGCAGAGGCTCTCCATCCTCGCTCTGAGGATATATTGTGCGGAGTACTTCATGACGCATCACAAGGTCATTCACACTCGACTCGAATGCAGCAACATCCAGTGGGCCTTGCAAATGAAACACACCGGGCATGTTATAAGCCGGGCTTGCCGGATCAAGCTGCCATGTCAGCCATAAGCTACGCTGCGAATATGACAACGGAAATTGCTCAGCTCGGGTAGCCTGCACGATAGGAAGCTCACGAAAATCGATGCCACTACTTCTCAGCTTATTCAGAAAACTTCGCTGCGCATCGAGCTTTAGTTCTGCAAAACGTTGAGCAATCTTTCTTTCGTCCAATTCCATGTTTCACCCTTCCAATTCGTTGAGCAGTTGATCCATAGTGGAGAGCCGCTTCGCGCGACCACCATCGGCATTCACCTGTTTTAACGCGACTTGTGTTGCCATTTCCGCCAGCGTCGGATATTCGAATATCAGCCGTACTGGCAACGCCTCACCAAAGCGCTGCGTGAAACGTGCCGATATCTGAATTGCTGTAAGCGAGTGGCCTCCTACCTCAAAGAAGTTGTCATGACGGCCCAACTGTTCCCCCCCCAACACTTCGGACCAGATCGCCGCTAGCGCTTCTTCCACCTCACCTTGAGGCGGTTCATACTGCGAGCCACTGGCTAACTCCGGCTCGGGCAGGGCCTTGCGATCCACCTTGCCATTAGCATTCAGCGGCAGTGCCTCGAGCGTGACCACGACGCCCGGCACCATATAATCCGGTAGCTTTTGACCCAGCGCTTCACGTAGTGAGCTGGTGTCGAGTTCACTGTCGGCTTGGGGAACTACATAAGCGACTAACCTAGAACCACCGGGGCCTTCTTGGGCGACCACCACCGCTTCGCGAACTTCCGGCTGAGCTAATAGCTCGGCTTCGATCTCACCTAGCTCGATCCGCAAGCCACGGATTTTTACTTGATGATCAAGGCGGCCCAGGTATTCGAGCTGACCATCATCACGCCAACGCACTAGGTCACCAGTGCGATAGAGGCGTTCGCCCTCTGTGAACGGATCCGCTACAAAACGCTCCGCCGTTAGATCACTGCGATTGAGATATCCACGAGCCAGGCTTACTCCCCCCAGGTACAGCTCTCCCGCCACGCCCGGTGGAACCAGGTTGAGTCCACCATCCAAAACGTAGGTACGAGTACCGCTGATAGGCCGCCCAATGGGTATTTGTCGATGGGTTTCATCACGGCACCACCAGTGCGTGACGTGAATAGTGGTTTCGGTGGGGCCATAGAGATCATGTAAGTGGGCACCATCAAGACACTCAGCTACATCTTGCTGCAGCGTCGCTGGAACGGCCTCACCACCGCACATAATATGCTTGAGCCGTGTTTTGGCCTTGACATCAGGATAAGCCAGGAAAGCCTTGAGCATTGAGGGCACAAAGTTGAGCGTGGTAACGCCTTGCCGCTGGATCAGCTCGATAATGCGCTCAGGATCCCGATGGTCGCCTGGTTGGGCAATCACCAAACGTGCCCCGACACTTAGCGGCCAGAAAATCTCCCATACTGAAACGTCGAACCCGAACGGCGCTTTGTGCAGTACAGCATCCGCATCGGTGAGCTGGTAGGTCTCCTGCATCCAGACCATGCAGTTGGTTAAGGCATCATGGCGGATGGCGGCGCCCTTGGGTCGCCCAGTGGAGCCCGAAGTGTAAATCACGTAGGCGAGGTGCTCGCCGTGCAGCGCCACCGCTGGATCGGTAGAGGCGTGATGTGCAACGTCCAGCCGATCCAACTCAACAACGCTTAGGCCATCCGCTACCGGCAGTGACTTGCGCAAGTGGTGCTGAGTCAGCAGCAGCTCAATGCCGCTATCTTCGGCGATGAAGTCCAGCCGCTCCGAGGGATACTCCAGATCCAGCGGCACATAGGCGCCACCCGCCTTGAGAATCGCCAGCAACCCCACCACCATCTCGATGGAGCGCTCCATAGCGATGCCCACTCGGGTCTCTGGCTTTACGCCAAGGCCGATCAAATAGTGTGACAGGCGGTTCGCGTGGGTATTAAGTTCAGCGTAGCTGAGTGACTGATCAGCAAATACGAGCGCCGTGGTTTCAGGGATTGCCGCCGCTTGTTGCTCAATCAAATGATGAACTGGCGCAGCATCGGAATATCCTTGAGTGTTTACTCCCCATTGGATAAGTTGCTGCTGCTCAGAATTTTCAAGCAACTCGATATCACCCAGTGCCTGCCCTGGTGACATAAGCAACCTTTGCAGCAATGTCTCAAAATATCCCGCAAGGCGCTGAATGGTCTCAGGCTCGAACAGCCCCGACGCGTAAACCATGCTAAATTTCAGCTGTCCATCAGGGGACTCCCGCACCTCTAGTGTTAAATCGAACTGAGCATCCTGCTGTAGAAACCCTGACTCAGTCAGTGTCAAATCGGGCAATGTCTGAAAGCCAGAGAGATCCTCTTGCCGATAGTTGAACATGACTTGGACAAGTGGGTTATGAGTCGAATTACGTGTGGGCTGTAGCGCTTCAACAAGCTGCTCAAAAGGTAAGTTTGAGTGCGCCAGGGCACCGATAACAGCATCTTGACACTGTGTCAGTATCGTTTCAAATGAGTGGCGACTATCGATGTTATTGCGCAATACCAAGGTATTAACAAAAAACCCGATTACCCTCTCTATTTCCTGACGCTGCCGATTAGCCACCGGCACTCCCACGCGGATCTCTTGCTGCCCGCTATACCGGTGCAACAGTCCTTGAAAGGCTGCCAAGAGCACAGTGAAAAGGCTTATATTCTGACTCTCGGCGAGTCGGCGCAGGCCCACTTGGAGCTCGTTGGAAAGAGAAAACCCATGCTGACCGGCACGCTTGGCCGTTGACGCCTGCCGGGGATGGTCGGTTGGCAAGTCCAACACAGGGTGCTCGCTGCCAAGCTGTTGTTGCCAATAAGCAAGCTGTCGCTCTCCCTCACCGTCTGCCAGCCAGTCACGCTGCCAACTTGCATAGTCAGCGTATTGGACACTCAACTCAGGCAACTGAGCAGGCTCACGGCGCATATGGGCACGATAAAAGGCCACCAACTCATCGAGTATGATCTGCATCGATACGCCATCGGAAATAGTGTGATGCATGACCACGACCAAGGCATAGGCATCGTCGCTCACACACAGCAACGCAGCTCGCAACAGCGGGCCTGTTGAGAGATCGAACGGCTCATCATTTATCCGTCGTATCGTGTCATCTTCACGCTGCTGAGCTTCCTCAGCAGGCATGCCACGAAAATCGACGACTTCCAGGTCAAAGGTAGGGTCAGGCCTAATTAACTGTTTAGGCCCCCCATCCTTATCAACGTAAAACAGAGTACGCAACGACTCATGCCGGGCTACCAAACCGTCAAAGGCATCACGCATTGCTGCAGTGTCCAATTGGCCTGATAAACGCAGAACGCCACCGATATGGTAAGCCGTACTCTCAGGTTCTAGTTGCCATAAAAACCATAGGCGTTGCTGGTCATGGGAGAGAGGCAGTGGCTCGGCACGGTGTGTAGGTGACAATATTGGGATCGGCGAGCGCCCCGAATTGGCATGATCACTGCTGATACGCTCGACTTCATTTGCCATAGCGCCCAGTGAGGAGTGTTCAAACACTGACTTAGCTGAAAAATCAATCACCCAATGATCGCTAATGCGTGAAGCCAACTGCACCGCCGCCAGAGAATTACCACCGCTGGCGAAGAAGTGGGCGTCTCTTCCTAGTGGCTTACTTTGCGACAGGGTCTCGTCATCCCCCAGCACTTGACGCCAGAGCTTCGCTAACGCCTGCTCCGTTTCGCTCCCAGATTCCGCGGTAGATTGCGATGCCTTACTACCACTGGCGTCATCGCCGCCGCCGCTGACAAAATGCCCAAAGGCGTGAATGGCGTAGGCATCCAGGCTACCCGCTTCCCAGCCTTGGCGGCAGGCACTGCGCTGCAGTTTGCCGCTGGAGGTTTTGGGGAGACCGCCAGGGTTGAGTAGTAGCGCGACAGAAAGCGGCTCATGGCAGGCGGATCCTACCGTCTCACTGAGCGCCTCGATCAGCTTTTCAGCGGGTACCAGTTTCTGCATACCACGGGAGACTTCTGCCGCAACGCCGATCCCTTCGGCGCCTTTCGGCGTGGTCACGGCAAAGGCCGCCACGCGCCCTTTGCGCACTGCTTCCACTTCCGCCTCAACAGCGCTCTCAATATCCTGGGGGTAGACGTTATGGCCGCGCAGAATGATCAGGTCTTTAATACGCCCGGCGATATACAACTGCCCTTGGTGTAAAAAGCCTAAATCGCCGGTGCGTAGCCAGCGATCGTCTTGGGCGTTATGGCCTTCTGCTTCGGCATCGTGAGCATCGCTATCGTGAGCACCGGTACGTTGCCAGCTAACGCCATCACGAGTGACAAAGGTTTTGGCTGTTGCTTCGGGGTTGTGCCAATACCCATGTGCCACGCTTGGCCCGTTGACCCAGATCTCGCCGACGTCTCCTTCGGGCAAAGAATGAAGCCCCTCGGGATCGACAATGTCGATTGTGTGATCTGGCTCTGGGGTGCCGCAGCCTACCAGCGTATTGCCTTCAACCGCTGAAGCGGCCTTCCCCTCGGCCAGCGACTGTTGCGAAAAAGCCGTGCCCACTACGCCTGTCCCGCGTGAATTGCAGCTGACCAGCAGCGTGGCTTCAGCCAAGCCATAGCAGGGTGCAGCGGTATCAGCGGCGAAGCCCGCCGGGCGGAAGCGTTCAATAAAGCCAGTGAGGGTTGCGTGGCGTACCGGCTCGGCGCCTGAGAACGCGACCCGCCAGCTAGACAAATCGAGTGTCTCAATCTGTTCGTCGCGGAGTCGCTCAAGGCACAGCCGGTAGGCGAAATCGGGGCCACCACTGATGGTACCCCCGTAGCGAGAGATCGCTTCCAGCCAGCGTATCGGCCGCTGCAGAAAGAAGGTCGGGCTCATCAGCACGGCGGGAATGCCACGATAGATAGGCTGCAGCAGGCCCCCGATCAGCCCCATATCGTGATAAAGCGGCAGCCAACTGACGAAGACATCATCAGCACCTATTGAGAAACCTGTCTCGATAGCGCGCTCATTAGCCATCAGATTGCCATGGCTGACCATAACGCCTTTGGGCGTGGCCGTGGAACCGGAGGTGTATTGCAAAAAGGCGAGATCATCACGCTTTGGGTGATGCTCGACCCAGTGTTCAGCGCGACTCTCATCTACAGCATCCACGGGGATCAATTCCGCACTACCGAAGCCTTCACTTGCCGATGCGACCACATCGATAATCGTCGTAGAGGTAAGCACACAAACAGCCTGGGAGTCGGCGGCAATAGCGAGCAGGCGCGCCAGGTGCTGCTGCTTGGCCGACTCGGGAGGGAAGACCGGCACGGCAATCACCCCGGCATACAGGCAGGCGAAGAACGCCACCACATAGTGCTCATCGTTATCCAGCAGGATCAAGGCACGCTCACCAACCGCGAACCGCTGCTGTAGCTCGCTGGCCAAAGCACGCGAACGCCGCTCCAGGGTGGCGTAATCAAGGGTGGTTTCACCTTGAGCGTTCACCACAATCAGCGCCCTGTCGCTGGGCCTTTCACGGGCTAAGCGACTTAAATGCTCGACATAACTTTTAAAAGCATCGTTTCTAAAAGCATCGTTATGGGACGGGTGGCTGTTCATTGTCTGGGCGTGCCTTATATTCATATGCGTACCTGCTGGAACTCCTGGCCGTGGCGTGAGGTTGAGCCGCTGTATTCAGTCTTTGGAGAGGTTGCCGTGGCCTTCCGCCATGGCGACAACAACTTTGCGCGGCCCTTTAAAGGGTGTCCGTGCGTGGGCGACCAGCATGTTGTCGAGCATCAGCACATCGCCCGCCTGCCAAGGGAACATCACTGTTTCGTCGGCCAGTACGCCGCGGATCTCATCGAAAATGGCATCGTCAATGGGGCTGCCATCGGCAAAGAAGACGTTGCGCGGCATGTCTTCGGGGTCAAGCAGCTCTTCTAGCGATTCACGCACTTCTGGCTGCAGGTTGGAGACATGGAAAAGGTGGCCCTGGTTAAACCACACCTGCTCACCGGTGACAGGGTGAGTCTCTATGCTTTGACATAGCTGGGTAGTACGCAGGTCACCATCGGGTTTCCATTCACAGCGAATCCCCGCGCGCTGGCAGAATGCCTCCACTTCACTGCGCTCTTCGGTGTTAAACACCTGTTGCCAAGGCATATCGAAATCGCCGTAGTTGCGTACGTAGAGGATGCCAGGGGCAAAGCGCTCACGGATCTCTACTGGCATACGACGGTATATGGCTCGGCTATCGGCTATCGGCGTCTCCCCCCCTTCGAGGGAAGCGGTGACACAGTGGAACCAGATTTTCATCGGCCACTCGCGGGTGTAGGCCTGCTCATTGTGGAGTGGAATGTGTTGATGGGCGGGATATTCGGTCGAGGTATAAATGCCCGATGAAACCGATGAGCGTGGCGTCGAGGCGAACTCATAGCTCAGCAGAGGATGACCAAAGGCGGCGGCAAACTGCTGAAAATCATCAACCGTCGGCACGTCGAAGCCTCTTAGTAACACGCCGCCTACCCTGGCCACTAGAGTCTCGATATCAGCACGCAACTCGCTAAAGGCTTCCAGCAGCGACTGCCCTGGGTAGGCAGGAGAAATCATAATAGGCAGCTCTGAATCAGCTGGCCCCTGACGTTTGGATATGGCGTTGATTTGTTGCGTTAATGTTGCACTTTGGCTGTCCATTATTGAGCTCCTAAAATTCGTTGAGTAGCGTTAGCCTTGGACATAACCCAGGGCTGCCGCATAGCCACACGGCGCTGGCAGCGGCCATGCTTGCAAAGGTGATGAAATGGGAAGCGAGTGCTCAAGGTTGTAGGTGTCTGGCAGCTCTAAAGAAGGGGTGACTGAGAGCGACTGCAAATGATCCGCAATGCCCAGCCCCAAGGCTTTGAGCACCGCCTCTTTAACCACCCAGCGCTCCATAAAGGGCAGTGAGTGGTCGAACCGCTCACTCGGCGATAGCACCAGTCCTTGCAGCGGCGCCAGTTCGGCCTCAGGTCGGCAGCGCTCAATATCGACCCCCACCGCGCCGCCGGGAGCAAGCGCGATCAGGGCGACATGGCCAGAGTGGGAGACATTGAAGATAGGCCCATCAGCGTTTTCCAACGCTGGTTTGCCGTAAGCGTTCTGAGTGAACAGCAACTTTTCTGGCGCTATACCGGTGTGCGCTGATAGCAGTCGCCGAAGAGCCGCGCGAGTCGCCACGGCGCGTACGACATCGGCGTGACAGCGATGCCGCTGGGCGCGCTGCCACTCGGCTCGACTCAGCAACCGATCATCTTCGTCAGCCACCGGGGCGTTCAGATCGAGCGATAAGCGCCAGACTTCAAGCCCCTCAGGAGCCCCTTCAGCTAACTGCAGGCGCTGCATAAAGCACCTCCTCTAGCCGTAGGGTCAGCGCCTGCTTGATGGCTGCCAACACCTGCCTTTCCTGCTGGCGAATAAAGAAGTGTCCTCCCTCGAACCAGTTCAACGAGAACGCACCGCCTGCTTCGCGCTGCCACGCTTCCAAGCGCACCTTCTCGATCTCATCATCGAAGCCCGCCAAAGCCTTTACCGGGTAGTCGAATGGCGTCCCGCTGCGATGACGAAAACTACGGCAGAGACGATAGTCCGCCGCTAACACATCGAGAGTGAGGCGCAACAGCTCCGGGCTTTCGAATACCTCCTCTGGCGTGCCGCCCTGTTGGCGAAGATCCGCAATTAGGGCCTTATCGTTATCAAGACCCGCCAAGCGATCTGAATCACGCATTGAGGGCGCTGCACTCCCCGAGGCGAATAGCTTTCGTGGCTGAGGGCGCCCCACATCGCGCAAGCGTGCCGCCATGCCATAGGCCAGCAGCGCCCCCATGCTGTGACCGAACAAGGCAAAGTCGCCGCGCATTCGCGTTGCTTGCTCTTCACACAGCCGCACCACCTGGGTCTCGAAGTCATCGATAAGCGGCTCGCCCAGGCGCTCGCCACGTCCAGGTAGTTCAACAGGATGCACCTCGATCCAGGCGGGCAACTGACGCTTCCAGCGCAGATACATAGTGGCACTGGCACCAGCACAGGGCAGACAGAGCAGCTTTAAGCGCTTAACCTGCATTCACCTGCTCCGCCTCGCTATTAGCTTGTTCATCCATCCACTGACGCAGCGACAGCGGGCGCATATCGGTCCAAGTCTTTTCGACGTAATCGAGGCAGGTTGGCTTATCGCCAAGTACACCCGTATCTGTCCAGCCCGCAGGAATCGCCTTCCACTCGGGCCACAGGGAATACTGCTCTTCGTGGTTGACTAATACGCGGAAGACACCATCTTCACGATCAAAACAGCTTGTCATGGAACTAACCTCACCGTTGTCTAAGAAATGAGAAAATAAACACAATTGCTTCTCATTACATAATGACGAGTGAGGTATATAGAAATTTAATGCTGGGGAGAAAGAAAGTAGGAAAAATACGCGTGAGGGCAAACGGCTCTAGTGCTTAAAAACATGAAAGCCGTTAAACCATCAAGGAAGAAAACCAGGGGGGAACAAAAAAAGAATGGGCAAAAAGCGATGATTTGTCAGTTGCGCTCATCACTGCGGGGGATCATCCCCGTTAGCAGCCATAGCTGTTCGGCTTCATGAAATACCCTGCGATGCTGAGAAGAAGCCGCTAGCCACGCATGGAACGCCTCGCGATCAGCATCACTCAACGACTCTTCATGCTCGCGCATCAGCCAATCTAGCGCCACTTGCCAAACGGCATCATCGCCGCTGTCGTTATCCATCGTTACAGTCAAACCTCGCTACTGTTGCCTACCATCGACCAACTGACTCGGTAAGCGCCTAGGGTTTCAACGCTATCGTTGTTCGTTGACAGTGTAACAAAGCGACCACAAAGAAGGGACGGAACGTAGGCTTACCGATCTGGCAACGTCTGACCTTGAAGCGACTGGCGGCAATGAGTCAGTGCATCGCGAATCATAAAGTTAACTAACGTGGTGGAAATACCTAATAAGTGGGCCACTTCCCGCTGCGTATGGCTCCCCGACCGGTAGAGCTCAAAAGCGCGCCGCGTACGCTCAGGTAGCTCGTCCAACGCGTCCACCACCTGAGCCAAGGCCTGACGATCAATCGCGATCACCTCTGGAGAGTGTGACGCATAAGAGGCAGCCTCCCCCTCCTCTTCTTTGGCAAACAGCGTTGACTCAAATGCCGAACGGCGGCAACGGTCAATGGCGAGGTTGCGCACCACACGTGACACGTAGGAGATGGGCTGCTTCACCTCAAAAAGCGTGGTTGCTTCTGAAATTTTTAGATAAGCATCCTGCACAACATCATCGGCTTGATCAGCATTTCCCAAGACTCTTGCGGCGACACAGCAGAGCCGGGGCCGCTGATTAACGAAGATATCTTCTAACTCAGCGCTCCAGGTCTGGGTATCCACTGATTGGCCTCCTGCCTTAACTAACACCACAAAATAAATAACAATAATTATTATTTGCGTTAACGAGCAGTAAAGTCAATCAGAGAGGCCTAATCCTCTTTTCATAACGATATGCTTGTACTAAACAACTGATCTACCAAACCAAAAACGTCTACTGTCATCGCCACGTCATGGATGGTTAGTTACCTTTACCAAATGATTTGATAACAGCCATACAAGCCCCCAGGAGAAACGACATGCTTGAGAGCGAAAACAGCTTGCTGGAAACAGTTAAGCAAGCAGCCTATGAGGCTGGCGCGCTGTTGCGTGAGGGGTATTCGCAAAAGGGGCGAATTGCATTTGAGCAAAAGGGAACATCTGACTTCGTTAGCTACTACGATACGGCAGCCGAAAGTATCATTATCGACTGCATCAGCAGCGCTTTTCCCGATATCGCTTTCCTTGGCGAAGAAAGTGGCCTGACGCCCACCGATAGCGACTATACCGTGATCATTGACCCCCTTGATGGCACCAGCAATTTTCTACATGGCGTGCCTCACTTCTCGGTGTCTATTGCGGTCACCAAAGGCGATGCGCTGATCATCGGTGTTGTCTATCAACCACTGCTTGATGAAATGCTCTGGGCAGGCCAAGGCACAGGCGCCTTTCTCAATGATCGCCCATTAACAACACCAGCCCCTCGCCCGCTGACCGAGATGCTGGTGAGCACTTGCCTGCCTTACCATGCCAAAGGCGACTGCACGACAGCGCTAAATCAACTTGCTGCCCTAATGCCCCAGGTGGCGGGTATCCGCAGCCCTGGTTCAGCGGCACTTGAGATCGCTTATCTCAGCCTAGGTCGGTTTGATGCTTTTTGGTCGCAAGGCGCCGCGCTCGACTTCTGGGATATCGCTGCCGGTATTGTGATAGCTCGGGAAGCTGGATACACCGTCACGGATATCTCTGGTGAGGAAAATCCTGTTCAATGGAACAGCCTAATTGCTGCGCACCCCGAACAGCATAGCCAACTGCTAACATGTTTAAGCTCTTGCTAACAAAAGATCCGCTCCACCCCTAATGCAAGTCAGTTAAGCCGACCGGCATTATCTGATGGGCTGGTTTTTTTGTTTAATAAGTGCCTGACGATGACTCCACCCCAGCCCTCCGAGCCGCCCTCGTCACTCCTGCAGGCCCTACCACTTTGTCATTCCCGCAGGCCCTTAGCGGGAATCCATGTTGACCTGGGGTTTGCGCTGCTGCAGGTCAAGGTCAAGGTGGATTCCCGATAACCCCACTCGGGAATGACGGTGCGGTGACTCAGGAATGACGGCGCTGTGGCCGCTTTGCTATATGGAGCTAGGGGATAATGCTAGTCAGCCTTAACTGACTGATATTACGCACCATCCCTGAGTTCAAACGCCGTATTGAGCGTTGATAAAAATAAGCCGCTGGACCTGGGGTATGCCCTGCTTATTTTTTATGCTTTCCTCCCTGGCGCGCTTTGAAGCGCGGATTCGTTTTACAAATGACATACAGCCGTCCGCGACGTTTAACCACTTGGCAATCAGGATGGCGGTTTTTGGCGGACTTGAGCGAGCTAAGTACTTGCACTCTATATATCCTCTACTTAGCGCCAGAAGAGCGGCGCGAAACCAAACCGAAGCGCTGCTGAAAACGCGCCACCCGACCTTCAGCAGAAACTCTGCGTTGCTCACCGGTATAGAAAGAGTGAGAAGCACTAGAGACATCCAGGTCAATCAACGGGTAGGTATTGCCATCATCCCAAACAATCGTCTGCTTTGAGGTGCAGGTAGAACGGATCCGGAACGTGGTACCGCAACTGGTGTCGCGGAACACCACGTAGCCATAAGCAGGATGTATGCCCTTTTTCATATTCAATTCCTTCAAGCATGATTGATACAAGATAACATAACAATTAGATATGATTCTCATTAACATGTAAAGATTATCTTGCTGGCCTACCTTGTTGGCTCGCAACTGAACACTTTACCCCGCAGCACTACGCTAGCGGCCAATACTCAAACTCTCGTAAGGCTTACCTAAGCCAGCCGACAGAAATATTTTCATTTTTTGTTAAAAATGAGAACCATTAGCACTAGAATGGAACCATTATTATTAACCCTATCGCCAGGAGTCATTCATGTTCGAGGTCAAAGGCGCTACCTTTGAAATCAATGGTAAGCAGATTCTAAATCCCATTGACCACAGCTTTCATGAGGGCAAGGTTTACGGCTTGATTGGCCACAATGGCTCGGGAAAGTCGACGCTGATTAAGCTGATGGCCCAGCAGCAACCCACCAGCCAAGGCGAGATTCACTTTGACCAGCGCCCACTGAGTGACTGGGGAAACCGCGAGTTCGCTCGTCAGGTAGCTTACCTGCCCCAGCATTTGCCCAGCGCTGAAAGCCTGACTGGACGCGAGCTGGTGGCTTTTGGCCGCTACCCTTGGCACGGCCTGTTGGGTCGCCATAACCAGAAAGACAAAGACGCCATTGATCGCGCCATCGCCCTTACCCACACAGAGGCCTTTGCCGACCGCTTAGTCGATACACTCTCCGGCGGCGAGCGTCAGCGAGTATGGCTGGCCATGCTACTCGCCCAGGGAAGCCGTTTCTTGCTGCTCGATGAGCCACTAGCGGCGCTGGATATCGCTCACCAAATTGAGGTGCTAGCGCTGGTTCGCAAGCTATGCGATGAGCTAAACCTTGGGGTGATTATTGTACTGCACGATATCAATATGGCGTCGCGTTACTGCGATGAATTGATGGCACTGCACAGCGGTCGCTTGCTAGCCCATGGCAGCCCGGATGATTTGATGAGCTGCAGCACCTTAGAAGCGATTTATGGCCTACCGATGCAGGTCATGAAGCACCCCAACGGAGAGCACAATATCGCCGTGGCTCAATGAGTGAAGGTATACCAACGCGCTAATGCCAGATGAGATCACTGCCTACATTAGCGCGTCTGCCTAATTGCTTCTTCTTAATATCAGCTTTCTTGGATGACTCACATCGCGTCAGTACAGCGTTGTATTTCATCCGCCATCTGGTTAAGCAGTGCATCGTAAAGTCCCGCACTAGGCGTTAAACCAACGCCTAGTGGGTCCATTACACCAATATAGACATCGGTATCGCCAAAAACAGTATCCACGATTTGTGGATTAAATTGCGGTTCGCTGAAGACACACGTAACGCCTTCAGCATCAACTAACTGCTGGATAGTTTCAATGCGTCTCGGGCTGGGCGAGGATGCGTCACCGATAGAAATAGCACCAGCCGCAGTGACACCCAACGCTTTTTCAAAGTACTGATAGGCATCGTGAAATACGATAAAGCGAGTCTGCTCGCTATTGGCTAAGCGTTCCTTTAAATCTTGCTCAAGCGCTTCAAGTTCTTGCTGGCCTTGTGCCGCATTAGCACGATAGTGAGCGGCATTGTCAGGATCGATTTCGCTAAGTTGCTGGGCAATGGCATCGAGCCAGCGCCACGCATTACCAGGATCCAGCCAACCATGTGGATCTTGCCCATCGTGATGATGGTCGTGGTCGTGGTCGTGGTCGTGGTCGTGGTCGTGGTCGTGGTCGTGGTCGTGGTCGTGGTCGTGGTCGTGGTCGTGGTCGTGGTCGTGGTCGTGGTCACCCAGATCAAACGTCGCGCCTTCACGATATGCAAACGTATTAATGCCGGGTACGCCCATTAGTTCCAGATGCTCGGCGTCGTTTGCCAAATTGGCGATCGGAGCCGATAACCAAGGCGTTAGATCATTACTTACCCATACGACCACATCAGCATCATTTAACACTTTGGCTTCCGAAGGCCTCAGTGAGTAGCCGTGGGGTGATGCACCAGGCTGAATGAAAAGGTCGGGGGTCCCGAGGTCGCCCATAACTTTGGCCACTAGCGAATGAACCGGCGGAATGTCTACCGCCACACGGGGAACATCTGCTAGGGCTGACAAGGGAAAGCTCGCTAATAGCGGCAGGGTGTAACGTGAAATTCTGTACTTCATGTTTTTCTCCAAATTATCAAAACCATAATTCCCCCACTCTCATACGACCTATCTAGAAAGCGCTTATAGCCGCAGAAGCATTAGCCCTTATTTTTTCAATATGATATAACATAACAAATTGAATCAGAATAGCAATTAACCGAGAGGCTGCAAGCTGATGTCTCAATTCACACCCGGTAATGCCCCTCTCCTGCGCGCCAAACAAATCAATGTTCTGATCAGTGGCCAGCATATTTTGAGAGATATTAATCTGACATTGCACCGTGAAGAGATTGTCACGCTGATTGGCCCAAATGGCTCAGGAAAATCAACGTTAGTTAAAACATTAGTTGGGGCCATTAAGCCAACATCAGGTTACGTCGCCATCGATGAGAATTTGTCTATCGGTTATGTGCCCCAGCGACTCCATTTAGACCCAACGCTACCGATGACGGTCTCACGCTTCCTTAACCTTCCTCACCGCCATGCCCGTCGTGATGTGCAGCAAACATTAGCAAACGCTGGGGTCGAGGCATTGGAAAATTCCGCCATGAGCCACTTATCAGGCGGCCAACTCCAACGGGTACTGCTGGCCCGCGCGCTTATCACAAAACCAGACATCTTAATTCTCGACGAGGCAACACAAGGGTTGGACTATCGTGGCATCGCGGACTTTTATAAAAAAATTGAAGAGGTTCGTCAGCACTACCGCTGTGCCGTATTGATGGTCAGCCATGACCTTCATGTCGTCATGCGCACCGCCGACCATGTGCTGTGCTTAAACGGCCACATCTGTTGCGAGGGCAAACCAGAGCGTGTTGCGTCTTCCCCAGACTATCAAGCGTTATTCGGTGAACAGACAGCACAAATGCTGGCTTTTTATCGTCATCACCATGAGGAGGCAGCCCATGTTGGATGACTTCATGTGGCGCGCTACTCTGGCCGGCATATTCGTTGCCCTTGCCGCGGCACCGCTTGGCTGCTTTGTGGTTTGGCGACGTATGGCTTACTTCGGCGATGCGACATCTCACGCCGCCATCCTTGGTGTTGCACTGGCTTTAATGTTTAACCTCTCTATTTTTGCAGGCGTATTAACCGTTGCCCTCACCATGGCCGCTTGCGTAACGCTACTCAGCGGGCGCGGTTATGCCATGGATACGCTACTCGGTGTCATGGCTCACTCAGCCTTGGCGATCGGCCTGGTCGCCGTTTCATTTATTTCGGGAGTCCGGATTGACCTGACGGCATATTTATTCGGCGATATCCTGGCCGTTGGCCAGGATGACCTGTGGATCATCGGTGGCGGCGCATTACTGATATTGGCGTTACTCTTCTGGCGTTGGTCGGCACTTCTGACTGCCACACTGAGCGATGAACTTGCCTACGCCAATGGCATTCAGCCCCGCCGCGAGCAATTGGTCTTAACGCTCTCTCTTGCCATGGTCGTGGCTGTGGCACTCAAGGTGGTCGGTGCATTGCTAATTGCAGCCTTACTGATTATTCCTGCTGCAACGGCAAGGCCTTTCTCCAGAACGCCTGAAATTATGGCACTAGTAGCTATGTGTATTGCGACATTGGCGGTTACGTTGGGGCTCAGGGCCGCTTACTATTTTGATACCCCCACGGGGCCGACGATTGTTACCTTGGCCGCTGGCTTTTTCGCATTTTCGACTCTAGGGATAAATGCTTTTCGCTATTTAGGCCAACGTTAGATATCTGTCAGGTCAAATGATTATCCCAGCGGAATTCCTGGCTGGCGAGCAACTCGGGCACTGCCATGTCAGGCGTTACACGGTAGAGTCCGCCCTGGCCGGAGGAGACCAGAAAGCCGCCGTTACCATCACAACGGGCACCGGCGGCGTCGGGTAATTCCAGGTTGGCGTTCAGACGGCCTTGTTCAGCATCCAGCAACAGCACCCGATTGCCGCGAGGTGCGGTCACCAGAACATTTGCCGAAACACGGCTAAACGCGACACTAGCGGTGTAGTGCCGCAGGCTGGCGGTAACCTCATCGGGCAGCGCCAGCTCAGAGAAGCCTCCGGCAGCATCCAGACGACAAATCAGCGGATAGGACTCCCACTCAGGGCCTTCAAATTGGTATCCGGCGATCACCGTGCCGTCCGCTGCCACGTCTAGATGACGGCAGCTAAGCTGGTGGTGCGAAGGAGCATGGCGGGCTACTACTTCGCCGCTGTGGCGATTCATAAGCATCAGCGCCGGGGCCATAGTGTCCAGATTGAGCTTAACCCGACCGTAGTCAGGGTGAGTCTGGATTCCCCCCAAACCAATCACCAGAGTATCACCATCTGGCATCAGCCGAAGCTCATGGGGCCCGATACCATCCAGCGACATATCGCGCACATGAGCGTAGTCGTTGGCAGCATCGTAAACGCGCACTAGCCCGGCGCTGTCCGACAAACGATTGGCGGTGACATACAGATAGCGCCCGTTCAGGTCGAAAACCCCATGTCCATAGAAATGGTAACCTTCTCCCGCTGAAATGGTGTGAGCTAAGCGCCGATTAGCCCCATCGATCACATGCATTCGAGTGCCGGGGCGGCGGGCAAAAAGTACTGCCTGGTGGGAGCTAGGACGTAGACAGCCCCCGTGACAGCGCTCGGGCACTTCAATCATAAAGCGGCTTTTACCATCCAGTGCCACTCCAGCGATGTAGTGCTTCCCATCAAGATCATCAACCGCGCTAAACAGCCAGTCAGCATTTTCGCGCCCCGGCACCGCCCAGCTCAGTGGTGTTAATGCCATTAAGACGCTTCCTAGCCCAGCTTTCAGCACCTGCCGTCGCTGCATCGCTCAATCTCCATCGCTAGAATTAAAGCCACGCACGAGGCCAAGCTCGGCCGCAATTTCGGCTCCCAGCAGATAGTTCAACTGACCAATATTGAGATAAAGCGACTGCAGGTCACGAAAGGCTTGATCGTTCAGTGACGTTGTCAGCCCCGAAGGCAGATCACTCGCCTTGGCTAACGTCTTGTCCAATTGATCACGAAATGTCTCGGCGAGTGGCACTGCATCGGCTTCGCGCAGCAACGTCGAGAGTCCTGGAAGAAACCCTGTACGCAGCCCTTCAAGCGTACTTTCCACCAAACGAATGGAGTTACCGCTACGCCAAGCTTCCGCTAAATAGCGATTAGCAGGCGCCCCTTGTAGCCCCATTGGCTCACCAAGACGTTTCTGCTCTAGGGTTTCGATTGCTTGAATGGCGTTAGCCAGTGTGGTTTCGGTGTAACGCGGGGTATCACGATAGTGCATACCAAAGGCCTGCCAGTCGCGCTCCAGTGCGCTACTAGTGTCTACGAGATGAGTAGAGATAGCCTGCAACAAGCCGCACATAGCCGGTTCACCAAGTGGCCGGTCACTCATAGCATCGTCATATAGCAAGTACTCAATAGCCGGAAATCCCTGAATCGCGACGCTATCGCTAGCAATATCTTCGGCCGTTGGCGTGGTGTCCGCTCTCAACCATCCTTCTACCTTGCTACCTACAAGGTTTTTGCGGTCTGGCCAGAACTGAAGTTGCCAGCCACGGCTATTCTGCTCAATGGGCCCAAACTGGACAAAGCGCACCGCCTGCCAAGCTTGATAAGCCCCCAGCCAGTCGCTTTCAAGCCGCTGCTTGAGCGATTCATCGGGAGCTTGGCAAAAGCGCGTTGCGCTAGCCTCCAGGCGCTCAGAGGCATGACTGAGTTCGGCATACTGCTGCGCTATCGCGCCATGCCAGATATCACGTGGTGTATTGGTGTCCGTATCAGCGGAACCCAGTGCAGAAAAGGGAGCCGCTAAAAACGCAACGGCTACCCCCAAACGACGAAGAGAAGAAATCACATTAACTCCTTACGAATAGCCGACAGCCGTAACAGAAGCGTTGCAAAGCTCATAAAGACTCAAGAAAGCGAATAAGTTCCGCGCGCTGGTCAGTGGGTAGATGTCGATAGGCTTTGGTGGCCGCCTCTGCTTCGCCACCATGCCAGAGAATCGCCTCTTCGAGCGTGCGGGCACGGCCATCGTGGAGAAAGCCAGCCCGAGGATTCACCGTTTGTGTCAGGCCAATACCCCACAACGGAGGGGTGCGCCATTCGCGCCCATCCGCTTGAAACTCACTACGATGATCGGCCAAGGCTTCGCCCATATCGTGGAGCAGTAGATCGCTATAAGGCCATATTTCTTGATTCGCCAACGCCGCTCGGGGGGCATCCGAGGCGGTGTGATGGCGGGGGGTATGGCAGCTTGCGCAGCCCAGTGCGTTAAATGTCTCGGCACCCTGTATTACCCCAGGATCATCCATGTTGCGGCGCATCGGCACCGCTAGGCTAGAGGCATAGAAGGTGATGAAGTCTGCAATTTCATCGCTGACTTCAGGCGTTCCACCATCAGGAAAGGCATCGCACCCCTGACTCTCCATACAATCCGTTTGCGGCACTAAGCGAGACGTTAGCCCCATATCGCCGGCGAAGGCGTGCATGCTCTGCTGCTCAATGCTGGGCTCACCCGCTTTCCAACCAAAACGCCCCATCACCGTGGTGCCACTGCGCACATCCCAGACTTGGTTATAGCGCCCGGAAATGCCATCGTCATCGGCATCGTTGGGGTCGGCAGCCGCCATCAGGTCTGCTTCAGGAATCGCCTCCAGCAGGCCCAGGCCAATCATTGGTGGCGCCAACCGCGGCGACGTCAGCAACGTGTTCGGTAACTCACCGTAGGCAGGTTCGGCAATTGAGTAAAGCGGCTCCTGCAAGGTAACGCTATGGCCGTCGGCAAAGCCCACTTCCCGCGGACGGTACTCAATGATCAGTTTGCCCTCCGGCTGCACGCCAGGAATCGCAGAGGTTTGTAGCTGCAAACCGTAGTTGGGTACCGGCAGCGCCCCCCGTTGCTCCAAAATTTCCGGCTCCGCCTGATTGGAAGGCAGCGAAAGACGCAGAAACAACGCGATGGGGGTTTCATCTCCCATCGGTGGGTGGCCTCGCCCATCCTTGAGATGGCAGCCTTGACAGCTATTGGTATTAAACAACGGGCCCAGGCCATCACGGGCCTCAGTGCTGGCAGGTGCGACCACCCAGGGGTTGCGGAAAAAGCTATTGCCGACGCTGAAATCAAGCCGCTTGGTCATCGACATGTTACGTAGCGGTAATGAATAAGCGTTGTGATCAAATTGCTCCACTGCCCCATCGCCACCGCTCATCGGCGACGATTGAATGGCGGGAGATTCAGCCGCCTGTAAAGAGACCACAAACAAAGAGGCCGCCAACAGTGCTAAGAAAAGGCAGCATTGAGCGAGTCGCCTGAAGGCAAAAAAGCGAGAGAGGTGGCACATAAATATACCTTGAAACAAACGACAAAAGCCGTCCGACAGCCAAGCTGCCAGACGGCTCATAAAATCAAACGAATGATTTAGAAACGATGGCCTGCATCATCCGGCTGCAAAGAGGTAACCCCCAACTCACCGGCGGCTTCTTCAAGGGATGCCGTTTGCGCCACCAGAGTGAGAATCGCCTCGTTGATCAATTCACTGCCCTGCTCATTACCCGGCGCAATCATCATATCGAATGCCATCGGCGAGCTTTCCGCTTCAGCCGCTTGCTTGATAGCATCAAGCCGCGCCATGGTGGCTTCAAGCTGCTCACCAAGGGTATCGGCTAGCTCGCTATCTGTCTGAGACAGTAAGTCTTGCAGCGAAGGTCCCTCTACCACACTGCCATCAAGGCGCTGATAGCTGCCGGTGTAGATATTCTGAACCCCCTGGCCGTTGTAGTAGTGAGAGTTGTGGGTATTATCGCTGAAGCAGTCGTGCTCATCCTCAAAAGAGTTGGCTTCAAGCGCGACTTTCAAGCGCTCTCCCGCTAGTTCACCCAACGATAGCGACCCCATACCAAATAGCATACGGCGCAGGCCTTCCTGATCACTTTCAGCCAGCAGTTCCTGACGATAGTTGCCTTCAACTTCAGGCGACCACTGGGCAACCATCCACTCAAGATCACTGACCAGCAGGTCCGACACTGCATCCAGGTACGTCCGGCGACGATCGCAGTTACCATGGGTGCAGTCATCGCCGGTTTGGAAGTCACTCACCGGACGCTCACCACTGCCTGCTTCGAAGCCATTAAGGTCCTGCCCCCAGAGCAGAAATTCGATGGCGTGGTAGCCGCTGGCGACGTTGGCTTCTGAGCCCCCCACTTCGTTAAGGTCGGCTAAGAGCTCTGACGTAATATCACTGACATCCAGGACTTCCCCCCCTATCGTGATACGTTCGTTGGCAATGATATTAGCAGTGGCCCCTTCATTACCCAGCTCATGCTGATAGCCATCGCTTTCGACATAATCAATCATGCCTTCATCCAGAGGCCAGGCGTTCAGCTGCCCTTCCCAGTCATCCACCACCATATTGCCAAAACGAAATACTTCGCTTTGCTGATACGATACTCGTGCTTGCAACCAGGCTTGCTTAGTTGCGTTAAGAGCCTCAACAGTAGGGTTGGCCAGCAATTCGTCGATACGCTCGTTCAACACCTCGGCGGCATTGAGCGCATCGGCGTAATTAGCATGCGCCAAGTCGGCATAGTGATGAACCACAGCGTCGGCGCTAACAGCATCGTCAGCGGAAACGGCCAAAGGCATCAGCGCGCTAAGCGCAACGATACCTGCAAGAGGGCGACGGAGCATGATGACAGGCATTACAGTGTCCTTTAAGCGATGGCATTAAGAGTTTAGTGTCGTTTCCCTGTAGATTAATGTAATTCATTTACTTATGACATTCAATCTCACTTGAATAAAGATATGGCGCTTTTATTTGTTAAATACGCGCCTTTTGCATAACGTCATTACTTTCTTGTCCTGGGAAGACCGCCATGTTGGATTACAAACTTCTCCATGCCCTGGCCACTGTGGTGGAGTGCGGCGGTTTTGAACGAGCAGGCGATACATTAGGGCTTTCTCAATCAGCCATCTCCCAACGTATAAAAGCACTGGAAGTACGTCTAGGCCAGCCAGTGCTAATGCGCCATCCTAAGCTTTCACCTACACCTGCTGGTCAGCGGCTACTCACCCATTACCAGCAAGTACAGCTGTTAGAACGCGACCTACAGCAGACGCTACCTACGCTAGATAACGCAACGACCCGCCTAAGAATCGCCATCAACGCTGACAGCGTGGTGACGTGGTGGGCAAACGCAGTGGCAGATATCTGTCAAACAGAGGGCGTATTGCTCGATTTAGTTATTGAGGATCAGGACGTTGGGCTTAACCGTCTGCGGGATGGCGATGTCGCAGCCTGCCTTTGCTCTACGCCAACACCCATCGCGGGCGCTCGCTGTATTAAAGTAGGCGAGATGCGTTATCTCCCGCTAGCATCACCTGCCTACGTGCAACGCTACTTTCCTGAAGGCCTTTCTCCAGAAGCTTTTCAGCAAGCCCCGGTGATTGTGTTCGGCCCTCATGACCAGCTTCAGCATCAGTTTCTTGCTCAGTGTGGCTATCACGGCCATTTCCCCTACCACCTGTGCCCTTCATCAGAAGGGTTTGTGCGTCTCGCCACCGCAGGCATTGGCTACGGAATGGTTCCACAACTGCAGGCACTAGACCAGCTGCAAAAAGGCCATCTTGTCAGCATCGCCCCCGGCCACTCGCTTACCGTGCCACTTTATTGGCATTTTTGGCGCCACAGTGGACAACTAGTCCAGCGCCTAACTAAAAGTCTGAACTGTCTCATGCTTTAGACCCATTGTCGGCCACTCGCTTTGAAAGAGGTCTACACTTTGCCTAGGAGCAAAACCCGCCCAAGGCAGGCAAGGGAACCTAGGCACTAAGACCTAGAAGCGATAAAGCCCAACGCAAAAACAACCAAAATAGCGATATTTATGGATGCTTACTGTTGGTTAAAGCGCCTTCCGGCTGGCTTGTTAGTGCTTATTATTAGCTGGCATTCACAAGCAAGTGCTGCAGCTACCATCGTCGTCTCTCCCGAGCAGGCGCGTTACGACTTAAATGAAGCAAGCGGTTACTGGAATACCTTAGAATCGCTAAACCTACGCGATGTTTTAGCATTATCTCCTTCATTTAAACCGGTCCATCACGCCTCTAACCTACATTTCGGCTATACACAAAGCGATGTCTGGCTAAAAACACAAATTCGTAATGCATCGTCCCTCCCAGCTACCTGGATGGTTAAATTCGAATACCCATTTTTAGACCATGTCACTCTGTATACGCTGAGGGAACACGCTAGCGATGTTCAGTATAGCGGAAGCGCCGTGCCAATTGACGAGCGATCAATCGCCCACCGACAGGCCGTTTTTCCGGTGATGCTGGTCGGCGGAGAAACCGTGACGCTTTATACCCAGGTAAAAGCCACAGGCAGTAAGTTTCTGAGCTACAGCTTAATGACGCCAGAGGCGTTTTATACTCAGAATGACCGGCATAATTTCTGGCTGGCGACTTACTTCGGCATGCTGCTAGCATTAAGCATTTACAACCTGCTGCTATTTTTTGTGCTTAAAGAGCACGTATTTCTCTACTACGCGCTATTTGCCTTCGGGTTTACACTGGCAAGTTTGACGTTCAATGGCCTTGGCACGCTGATGTTTTGGAGTTTCCTAGGCGATAACACCGCGCGCCTGGTAGCGATTGGCTTTACCTTTGCTTCTGCGATGGGGGCCCTATTCACGCAAAGTTTTCTTAACACGGCCATCTACTGCCCACGTTGGCATCACATCATTACGCTGTTTCGCGGCTACTGCTATATAGCGCTGGTAGCGATGATATTTTTGCCACTTCAACCCGCCCTACGCTTAATGGATATAACAGGGTTTGCTGCCTCACTATTAATGCTCGTGTGCGGTATTTATTGCAGTTGGCGCCGCGTGCCTAGCGCCCGTATTTTTGTGCTCGCCTGGTCAATATTTCTACTTGGGGCTAGCGTGTTTGCACTTCGAAACCTTAGTATTCTACCCGCCAATTTCCTAACCCTTCACGGAATACAAATCGGCTCAGCCATTGAGATGTTGCTGCTATCTTTCGCACTGGCCGCACGTTTTAATAAATTAAAATGGCAAAAAGAGCGTGCTCAAGCAGAAACCGTCGCAATGCTCAAAAAACAGGAGGCTGTTCTAGAAGCAAAAGTAGCCGCTCGTACTCAGGCACTAGAGAAGCTAGCCAATCACGATATGCTCACCGGCTTGCTTAACCGCAACGGGCTGACACGCTGCGCAGAAGCGGCTCTTGAACACTGTAGAAAAACGCATACGCCTTTAGCACTGGTCATGTGTGACCTTGACTGCTTCAAACCAATTAACGACCAGTATGGCCATGAGGTAGGCGATTTCGTGCTTCAGCAAATTGCCAAGCGTCTCGTGCACGTCGCACGTGGGAGTGATCATTGCGCGCGCTTTGGCGGCGACGAGTTTATTCTCTTACTGGAGGGGATAACTGATCAGACTGCGTTAGAGGAGATGCGTAACCGTATCGAACAGACCGTTCGCTCACCTATCAAGCTACCTGATGGCACGTTAGTTAGCGTCGGCGTCAGTATCGGTATTTGTATTAGCTATGCAGATAACGATACGTTAGCCAGCCTGCTTCGTGAAGCAGATAGCCAGATGTACGCCGTCAAGTCACGCCAAACCACCCGTTACTATGGCTATGGTTCAGCGTGATCTTAACGGATAGTAAACTATATCAGTCAAACAAGCTCATACGCTTCATAACGTTATCGCGCTTGATTCGCCAATGAAATAGAGCACCCGCAATATGCAGCGTAATAAGCACGACTAACGCCCACCCTAAACGCTCATGCCAAACAAACAGCGTTTGCGAAAGCGCTTCGTTTTTGCCCAACACCCCCGGCAAATGCCATTGAAAAAACTCAACAGGAAAGCCGCCGGTAGCAGTGGCTGTCCAACCAATCAGTGGCATAACCACTAGCCCCGCATAAAGCAAGTGATGCACGCTAGTACTGATAATTCGCTCGAAGGCATTGAGCGGCGGTTCGTGGTCGGGCACAACAAAAGCTAGCCGCGTAATAATCCTCAGCGTCATTAGCAACAGTATCGTCACTCCTAAGGTTTTATGGCTGGTATAGAGCACGTTGGTAAGCGCATTCCCAAGCAAATCAACGGCGCGCTCATACCCCAGGAAGCCAAGCGTCAGGCCACTTGCCAATGACAGCAGCACGGCGACTGCCACTAGCCAATGCAACACTCGGTGAGGATAAATATAGTGATCTAGCTCGTGCATTCAGAACTCCTGGCTCATTCGCGTCATGGTAGTTAGCTTAGCTCAGTCAGGTTGCGTTAGAAAAACTAAGAAACCTCTGATTAACTATTGCGCTTGTCCATACTGCGTTAAAAATCGCCTCAAAATGCTCATTTACAACTCGTAAACTCCGCTTTTTCGTTGATTTTTGCCTTGTCTGGCCTACGCTCATAACATTAATCAGAGGATCCTAAATTATCGAGCCCCTCACTGAGCCGTATCACAATCAGCCCCCATTTGGCCGCCTTTGGACCAATTTTCCTGGGTTACTTCTTGAAAAAACACCTGCACGCTCACTGGGTCGGTACCATACACATCGCAGAACGCATCAGTAATACGCTTTGCCAATTCTCGCTTTTGCGCAAGATCACGGGGGAATTGCTGGATAGTGACTATAGGCATCTTAGCTTCCTATCAATGAACATGTTAAAGCAACACCTTATAACGCTTCACTAGGTGCCGCTAGCTGTTCGCGAATCAATTCTCCTAAACGCCGCGCAGGTTCAGAAGGACGGTGTGGAGCACGATGGAGCGCTAGCTCAATCATTGGCAAGGCAGGAAGGCCACTACTGTCATCCAGCGGGCGCAGCGATGGGGTTAACATACTACGCGTTACCACAACAACGGCTAACCCCGCGGTTACAATAGGGGCAAGACCCGCCATTGACTGGCTGGTATACGCAACGCGCCAATCACGCCCAGCCCCTTGTAACGCCTGCTCAGCAACCTCGCGAAAAACATCAGCGCCGGGAGAGTAAAGCGCCAGCGGAATAGGGTCACTTAGCGAAGGCTGCTGATTTACCCCTACCGCCCACATCAGTGGCTCACGACGAATCACATCGCCTCCTGGCGAATTTCGTTGGCGAGTCACCAGCGCTAAGTCCAACTCTGCTGCTTTGACCTGTTCGACCAAATGAGCACTAGTGCCACACTTTACGGTTAGCCCCACCGCAGGATACAGCTGGTGAAAGTACGCAAATACTGACGGCAATAGCGACGCATAGTCTTCAGGAATACCCAACGTTAAATCGCCCGTTATCTGGCGCGCCTGCATATCACTCCACGCGTCGTCATTGAGTGCCAATAGGCGGCGCGCGTGTACCAGCAAACGATCTCCTTCTGGGGTGAAACGTAGTCGTCGCCCAGCTCGCTCATGCAAACTCACATCAAGCTGCGTCTCTAAACGCTGTAACTGCATGCTCACTGTTGACTGGGTATACGCCAGCCGCTTTGCCGCTGCCGTAACGCTACCTGTATCGGCAATAGTAACCAGCGTACGAAGTAGCGTTAAGTCAAATGTTGGTGCGCGCATACATCACCATTATTGATAATAATGATCATAAAAGATCGATATTGTGATGAGTGTTTACTGAGTATGCTGCGCGTCTCAGGTTTAACGCAAGGAGAGATGCCATGCATCCCGTTCATTCCCCGGCCGTCATATCCCCCAGGTACAGTGTATGCGCAGCACTTGTGGCGGTGATGTTATGGAGCATAGCGCCGCTATTAGCAGAGTTGGCTCGGGATACCTCTCCGCTTCAGCTCACCGCACTTACGCTGCTTGCAGGTGCACTGGCAACATTGCCACTCAGCCGTCGCGTTAACGTCGCGGCTTGCCGTCCTCGCTGGCAAATTAGCGTATGGCTTGGCCTACCACTATTGATCGTTGGTGCTGTTAGCAGTTACTACATTGGCATGCGTCTAGCACCTGCCGCAGAAGCCGCTTTGATCACCTACACCTGGCCAGTGCTGTTTGTACTATTAAGCCAATGGAGCCGGTTTGGTCGTCTGCATATCGCAAGCGTGACAGGTGCGCTAATTGCTTTTTCGGGTGCCGCTATTTTGTTACTGCCGCAAGCCTTAAGTGGCGGCTTTGGCGGGGCTGCTTCAGGGTATGGGTTAGCGCTACTGGCGGCTTGTTGCTGGGCGCTCTACTCCTGGCTCGGGCAAGTAGCTCCTGTATCGCTAACACCATTGCTCCCGCGGTTACTTATGATCGCCTGCGCTGTTGCAACCTGCGCCAGCTTGATAGTGGAAGGAACCTTCATCATGCCGCAGGGTGAGGCTCTGTTGGCGGGCATCGCGCTGGGGCTTGGGCCGTACGGCATCGCTATGGTGGCCTGGGATAAAGCACTACGCTTTGGCCAAGCCAGCCTAGTCGGCAGCCTTGCCTATGGCGTACCGATCCTAGCGGCACTGCTACTGGTACTGGCAGGCGTCAGCGTGTTTGACTGGCGGCTACCAACGGCCGCCTTATTGGTCGTCGTAGGCTGTTTAAAAGCAAGCCGCTAAACACTATTGACCTAAATAGCGAGGCTTTGCGATACCTTCCAGCGCATCAAGAGGGATCGTCAGAACAGGCTGGCCGGCTGCATAAGGGGCAATTTCATAGACGTTGTATTTAACTTCCCAGGCAGTTGCCAACGGGGCTATGTTGCGGCTCTCGCTGAACGGCCAATTGAGGGCAAACTGCTCATCATGGCCCATCTCCTCTATCCAGCGTTGGTGGGCCTGATCAAGCAGTGCTTGAAAAGCGCCCTGCTGGCCTTCCAACAACATATCGTCTGGATCAACCACACGCAGCTGACGCTCGTCTATCACCATAAACTCAGTCATTGGCAAACCATGCGCCTGCCCCGCATGATAAACGTAGCTACTTAGTTCAAGTATCAATAAGTCGTTGTGCTGCCCATAAACCTTAGCTTCTAACATCGCTTCGCTAGTCATTGCTCCCGGTGCGGTGCGATTATCTTCCTCAGCTAGCTCAAAAAAGTTTTGCGCATAGGCCTCCCAGCTATCAGCTGGCAATGCATCCTCTTCAGTGATGCCCATTGCAAGCGTTAACAGCCGTTTTTGTAACTGCTCCGTTAGCTCTGCAGATTGCGGAAACGCGAGCGCAGACACGGTGACGGTAGAGCACTGTTCAGCCTGACACTCAGGTGCTATGTACTCTTTTTCAACCGCTTTTGAAACAAGCGCAAGTGACTCTGCAGAAGCATCATCCGACGACTGACAACCACTTAATAACAATAAACCAATCACCGTTAAAACGAATGAATAGCGCAGCATAAAACCACCTTGTGAATAACGTCGCCACCTTCAAGCCACGTAAATAGGAATACAAAAGCAAACGCCCCTACTGTCACCAGCAAGGGCGTTGCATCATACAACGTGCGCTAAATTACGCGTCAGGCTGCATCTCTGTTGGCTCTGCATTGACTTGCAGTTCAAACATACCACTGCCGCTAACAGCGAAACCACGTGCAATAACGGTGTAGGTGCCCGGCAAAAGCGCCTGCTCTAAACGCGAGTTAGTGCCGCTACCGCCGTCATCATCGCTGTAAGCATCGCCGCCACCACTTAGCTCTAAATACGTATCAAAGTCACTTGAACGCATGCTAAGCCTGACCAAAGAGCTCTCTTCTAAGGTGAGTTCATAGGTCAACGGCTCACCGCTATACCAGCCAGTGAGCGTTTCATTAGGTGTTAACTCACCTTCATTACGCAGCTCTACACCCTCCGGCAATTCACGCGGCTCTACTGAAAGCGTAAACAAACCGCTGTCGGAGCCATACGCCGTGCGTGCTGTTAATTGATAACTGCCCGGTGCTAAAAAGTCGGCAATACTGGCGTCCAGATTGCCAGCACTGTCGTCATCTTCGCGGAAATAGCCATTTGGCCCTTCCAGCACCAGATAAGAGTCGATATCGCTTGAGCGCATATCAATTTGATACATACCCGCTTCTTCGATCTCTAGTTGATAGCTTCGCTCCTGGCCGCTAAACCAACCATTCAGCGTTTCGCTGGGCACAACACTCCCATCATTGCGCAGATCGTCAGGCAATTCACGTGGCTCCGCACTCAACGTAAAAAGACCACTCCCTTCGCCGAAGGCAGAACGTGCGGTGACGGTGTAATCACCAGGAGCAAGAAAGTCTGAAATACGTGCATTCAAGTTGCCAGCGCCATCATCATCCTCACGGTTGTAGCCGTTCGGACCAGACAGCTCCAGATACGCATCAAACTCATCGGCACGCATCTCGATTTGATACATACCTTCTTCTTCAACGGTTAACGTCACTTCCCGTGACGTGCCACCTAGCCAACTATCCATCGGCTCGCCAATGGTCAGCGTGTCAGAATCGCTCAGCTCAACCGTGCGGCTATTAAGGGTGAATGGGCCATAGCTGCTTGCATCCGCCCCACTGACGGCCACTACGTATTGACCATCTTTTTCGATACGATGACGAACGGTCTCGGCATTCTCCAACAGCTGCAGCCCATCGTCATAGAGAGCGACGACTCCCCTTAAGGCACCACTGAGAGAAAACTCGACTAACGAGTCCTCTTCCAGATTGATGACATAGCGCACATAGCGGCTACCATCATTACCGTTCAGCTCCGCTGCCGAGGTAATCTCTCCCCTAGTTTGCTCACCTAGCGTAATACTTTCGAGCCCTGCTAGTGCTTGGGAAGTCTGCCCCTGCTCCGCACTGGTAGGTTCTGCGGCGCTTGCCGTTGATGTAAAACTGGGCGCCGCCTGAGCGGCTAACAACCCAACAGCAACCCCACCGGCGGCAACCAAAATTAGCGTTAGAGAAGAAGACTTAGCCATAGGTGCATCCTTGTTTATTGGCAAACATGTAAAACCTAGCGAGTGCTAATTATATGATGCCTATCTGAGTAAAGTGAGCCTTTATCTAAAATTTATACCAGACACATGACACCGCCGAGTTACATCGACCACACTTCGTTAACTTGCTGAATCACAACGGCACTGAAGAAAGTTGCAAAAAATCTTAATTTAGAAGCCAATTGCATCGATCTTCGTAAAGCTTGCCGTATTAAAATGACCACGTTACTATCGGAGCAGATATCGGTAAATACTCCGACACATAAAGAATCGGCACAATGTAAACTGAGGCACTCCAATGGGAGCATCTAAACGGTTCATCCGCACGAGCTGTGCTGCGGCATTACTCACCTTCTTTTCCACTGGTCATGCATTTGCCACAGAAATTCAAGAGGGAATCGCATCCTTTTACAGCGATCGCTTCCAGGGTTCCCCTACAGCCAGTGGCGTACCTTTTGACCAACAAGCGCTAACGGCTGCTCATCCAACGCTTCCTTTTGGCACCAAGGTGCTAGTTACCCGCCCTGATACTGGCCAGGAGGTTGAGGTACTGATTAATGACCGCGGCCCCTTTGTTAAGGGACGTATTATTGACCTATCAAAACGGGCAGCTCGCCAACTCGGCATGATTCGACGCGGCGTTGCCCCCGTCATGATCACCCTGGTCGATTAACGGATAACACACCCGCAAGTGTGTGATACCCCTTAAACAAACAGCGTTGAAGAAGATTAAGCTTAATTGAAAGCGGCTCACCAGAGCCGCTTTTTTATTGCACAGCAAATTAACTCTTCGACGAACTTGAAAGCGCGCTAACGGTCTCTATGCTGCAAGGAGATTTGTTTAAATCACACATGCAGGAGGCACCCATGCAATCTCGCTTTTTTACCTTAACGAATTACCCCACCGGCTTACCTAAACGAGAACTATTTTCACTGGAAAGCCAGGAACTTCCCGATCTTGACGAAGGCGAAGTCAGGGTTCGCAACCATTGGCTGTCCGTTGATCCATATATGCGTGGACGAATGACAGGGATGCGCACCTATGTCGCCCCTTTTGAGCTGGGCAAGCCGATGGAAGGTGGCGCAATTGGCGAGGTCATTGCGTCTAACCACCCAACCATTAAGGAAGGCGATAAAGTCAGCCACATGGGCGGCTGGCGCGATATCGCGCAGGTGTCAGGCGACAGTGTCACTGCGTTACCAGACAGTGACGTACCAGAACAAGCATATCTAGGTGTATTGGGCATGCCAGGTATGACGGCATGGACAGGCTTGAACCTTATTGCCGAGTGTAAACCTAGCGACAATGTACTGGTAAGCGCTGCCAGTGGTGCTGTTGGCTCGCTTGCTGTACAGCTGGCGAAAGCCAAAGGTTGCCACGTGGTTGGCATTGCTGGGGCTGCCCACAAGCTTGCATGGCTTGAATCATTGGGCGTTGAGCCGGTTAGCTACCAAGGCCGAAGTGCACAGGAGCTCAGCGACGCTATTAAGCTTGCTAGCCCTAATGGCATTGACGTGTATTTTGAGAACGTTGGTGGTATCTGCTTAGAAGCAGCGCTAAGTCAACTCAATGACGGTGCACGCATTGCTGTATGCGGCATGATTGACAGCTATAACGCCGAAGCACCGGCACCAGGGCCGAGCAACCTTTCCCAGTTGGTGGTACGCAAAGCTAAGATGCAGGGATTTATTGTTGCCGATCACTGGTCTAGCTATCGCTACTTCCTCAACGAAGTCTCTCCTCAGGTAGCGAAAGGCAATATAGCCTATAAAGAAACCGTCAAAGAGGGTCTTGAAAGCACACCGGATGCCTTTTTAGCGCTTTTTGAAGGGGGCAACACCGGCAAAATGCTGGTGAAGCTCACTGACTAAGCCATGCTTACGTCAAGTTAACCCCACATTGCTACCTCACTATTTCCTACCTCAATAACAAGCCGCGCCACGGTAACAGGCGCGGCTTTTTGGTTTGCAGCACTACTTAGCAAGCAAATGATTAGACCAAAAGTGAATTGATTATTAAAATTACCCATAATCAATGTGTGTTTTAACCCATCATCACTGCCAATGGGTTAGGGCACGTTGCAGATCTGTCGCTTTTCTAATTTTACCAAGCGGCTTCAATTCGTTGTTAATAGGGGTTTTCTCATGGATGGACATACGCGTGCCCACGGCAAATGGCCAGCGCTACTGCTTGGCCTGCTACTCGCGGTAGCTGGTGTTGCACTGACCATTGGCGGCGCTAAGCTGCTTAGTTTAGGTGGCAGCGCTTACTACTTAATCGCTGGGGTCAGTATTTTTGTTGTCGGTGTACTGCTGGCAATGCGCAAAGGCATAGCCTTATGGCTCTATGCGGCGGTACTTTTTGCAACGCTTCTATGGGCACTCTGGGAAGTTGGCTTAGACTGGTGGCAGCTGGTCCCCAGGGTTGCCATTGTCTGTTTAATTGGCATCATTTTACTGCTTCCCTGGTGGCGAAAACCGCTACATTCACGCGGCGGCAGCCTAGCGCTAGTGGCAAGCATTGTCGCAGCGATTATTGTGGCAATTGCTAGTCAATTCACCTATCCAGGTAATGTGGCAGGCACGATGGAGTCTGCCAATAATAAAGAGGTTAACCCAGCCCAGGCTGCAGGCGATGACTGGCCTGCCTACGGCGGCACTAATGCAGGGACGCACTACTCCTCGCTTAGTCAGATTACTCCCGACAATATAGGCGAACTGGAAGAGGTGTGGCGTATTCAAACCGGTGATGAACCCGGCCCCAATGCACCGCCTGAAATCACCAACCAAAACACGCCGTTAAAGGTCAACGATAGCCTTTATATTTGTACATCGCACAGCCGTGCGATGGCACTGTCGCCCGAAACCGGCGAAACCCTGTGGGCGTTTGATCCCAACATTAGCACCATGGGCGCAGACGACTTTTCCGGCTGGGCACATATGACCTGCCGTGGCTTGGCGTATTACGACGCGGCTAACTATTCCAGCAGCGCTGAAGATTCCACCACCGATAAACCAACGCTGTATGCCGATGGCAGTCAGTTTGAACTCGACCTATCCTTCTCGCTCACCTCTGAAGAAGACTCAACTTCTGAGCTGTTAAGCGCCACCGATGTCATGTGCCCACGCAGGCTTTACCTACCCACCGCCGATGCCCGCCTGATTGCACTTAACGCCGATACCGGGGAGCGCTGTGAAAGTTTCGGCGAAAACGGTGAGATCGACCTGACGAATAATATTGGCGAGTTTAGCCCAGGAGGCTATTACTCGACATCGCCAGCGACTGTCACTGAAGACTTAGTGATTTTGGGTGGCCACGTTACCGACAACAGCTCAACCGACGAACCCTCTGGCGTTATACGCGCCTTCGACGTACATACTGGCGAACTAGTGTGGAACTGGGACAGCGGCAACCCTGAAGACACCGCACCATTAGCAGAGGGCGAGACTTACACACGTAACTCACCCAATGTGTGGGCGCCGATTAGCGTCGATGAGGAGCTTGGCCTCGTTTACCTACCCATGGGTAACGCTACGCCAGACCAGTACGGCGCTAACCGCTCTGAAAATGATGAGACCTTTAGTGCCGGGCTAGTAGCGCTTAATTTGAACGACGGTCAAGTGGCCTGGGTGTACCAGTTTGTGCACCACGACTTGTGGGACATGGACACACCTGCACAGCCCGTATTGATTGACTTAGCGACAGCAGATGGCACCCAGCCAGCCGTCATTCAGCCCACTAAACAGGGCAGCTTGTATGTATTAAACCGTGAGACCGGCGAGCCGATTGTGCCCATTGAAGAAGTGCCCGCTCCTCAAGGTGCTATTGAAGGCGACTGGACGGCAGAAACCCAACCTCGCTCAGCGCTGAATTTGCTACCACCGCCGCTTACCGAGCGCGACATGTGGGGCGCATCACCCTTTGATCAGATGATGTGCCGCATCCAGTTCCGCTCGCTGCGCTATGAAGGCCAGTACACACCGCCTTCGCTGGAAGGCAGCATTATCTACCCCGGCAACGTTGGGGTGATGAACTGGGGTGGTGTTGCGGTAGACCCAGAACGCCAAGCACTGTTTACCGGTGCGAAGTACTTAGCGTTTGTTTCCAAGCTAATTCCACGTGATGAAGTTGAGGATGGCCAAGGCTCAGCTAGCGAGCAAGGCCTGCAGCCCAACACGGGTGCCCCTTACGCAGTCGAACTCGGCCCGCTGCTGTCAGTACTCGGCCTTCCCTGCCAAGCGCCCTCTTGGGGGGATGTGGCAGGAATCGACCTGCAAAGTAACGAAGTTGTGTGGAAGCACCACAATGGCACCACCCGCGACAGCATGCCCTTTGATCTGCCGATTGGTCTGAATGTCGGCGTCCCTGCGCTAGGCGGCCCGCTAACCACTGCGGGTGGCGTTTCCTTCCTAAGCGGCACGCTGGATCAATACCTGCGCGGCTACGGCATCACCACTGGCGAAGAGCTGTATAAAGCTCGCTTGCCTGCAGGTGGCCAAGCAACACCGATGACCTACACCGGTGCAGATGGCCGCCAATATGTGGTCGTTACCGCCGGTGGTCACGGCACCTTCGGCACCAAAATGGGTGACTACGTGATTGGTTACGCGTTACCGGAATAGCCATCACTTAGCGTAGCGACGAACGAAAACGGGCGACCCAATGGGTCGCCCGTTTTCTTGCTAGGGAGCCTGTGATTAAAAACTCAACTCCACGCCGCCATAAACACTTCGCCCTGGGGCTGGCTCATAAAAGCGGCCAAAGGTGCCGTTTAAGCGCACATTGGCATAGTGCTCTTCATCAAGCAGATTGCGCAGACCAAGATAAGCGCTTAGTCGCGTACCTTCACTTAACTGCCAACCATCACCTACCCGGAGGTTGAGCAGCCAATAGCTATCTACTTCCGTCGCATTAGCGTTATCCGCCACTAAATCACCGATGTATTCGGTTTCCAACGTGGCGAAACGCTGATCAAGGTTTTCCCAGGTCAATTGATTGACCCACGTCTGCTCTGGCAACCCAGGAATCCGGTTGCCATCAAAGCGTTCACTAGGTGTTGCAAACTTATCGAATTCATAACGCGCGAGGGTTAAAGCGCTATCCAGACGCCACTGGTCGGCAAGCTGCCAGCCCAGCGCCAGTTCTAGGCCATCGCGATTTGTGTCGCCTGCATTCTGATAGAAGGTACGGCCACCCTCATCATACGGCACCAGCTCATCGCGAACGCGGACCGAAAATAGTGCGAGATCGTAATCCATCGCCAACGGCTCAATGTAGCCACGCAACCCGATTTCGCGATTCCATGCTTTTTGCGGCTCAACAACGGGGTTGAAACCACCGCCAGTCGGGTCGGCAAACTCAGAAAACGTGGGCGTCTCAAACGCGGTGCCGGTATTAATATACGCTTGGTGCTGCGGACGATAGCGATAGCTTAGCCCCGCCGAGCCACTCCACTCGTTAAAGGTACGCTTTCCGCTTTGATCTCCGTCATCAAGAAACGTATCGTCGACGTCTAGCGCCACCCGGTCAAATCGCGCGCCCAACGAGAGCGAAAGCTGTTCCGATAGCGCTAAATCCCCTTGGGCAAACACACCCGCAGACGTCGCCGTTTGGGTTTCATCCGCTAACTGCTCGCCAACAACCCCTTGAGCATCAACATCGTTACGAAAACGCTCATCCTCTTGGCGCGCCACATCCACCCCAACGATATAACTCAGCGGCAAGCTCCCTAACGCCGCCTCGTGATGATATTCAGCGCTTGCGCCCATATAGTCACGCTGATAGCCCAAACGACTACTACCCACAAAAGGCAGTTGCTGTTCAAAATCACGCTGAGCAATAAAGCCTTTAAGATACAGCTCGCCATCACCCGCAGCTAAGTCCTCGTATTGCAGACCCAACAACTGCTGATCGACGTTTTGACCAGCATCTAGCGCTAGCGAATTGGGCGCGGCCTGATCGCGCCCAGCGGCAACTTCACGGGCATTAAGTGCCCCTGGATCTTCCGAACGGGGATTCTCCAGCAGATTAATAATCGCGGTAACTGCCCGCCCACTGCCGAGCTCTCGACGCAACTTTGCATTCAGCAAATACTTCTCGGTTGAGCTTTGTTCACGATAACCATCAACGTTAAGCGCCGTCAGACTGATATGGTGCGACCAATCGCCCCGAACGCCGCCATTTTGCAGTGCCACTTTTTGATAGCCATCACTACCTGCGCCCATCCGCAGCCGTGTACCGGGGTTATCACGCCCATCGGCAGTGGTCACATCAATCACTCCGCCCGCCGCATTACCATAAAGCACTGAAGACGGCCCGCGAATCACCTCAATACGCTCGGCGCTATCTAAATCAATGGCATCCAACTGCGCTTGACCATCCGGAAGTGTGTAAGGAATGCCATCTACCATAACGGTAATCCCACGCACACCAAATGGAGCACGTGCGCCAAAGCCGCGAATAGCAATGCGTTGCCCTTGGGCGAAGTTATCGCGGTTTTGTAAAAACACACCTGGCACTCGGTTAAGCGCTTCATCCAACCTCACCCGTTGCTGACCTTGGGCAATTTCTTCGCGCTCCAAGGTAGAAACGGCCGCTGGTGTGGCATACAGCTCGCGGGCTAAGCGCGGAGCGCTCACCTCTACTGTAGGCAGTACCGCATCTTCACTGCTGGGCGCCTGCGCCCACACAGGGCTGGCTAGAACAACGCTCGCGAGCAGCAGTGATGGCGGTAGATAGTGACTCATGGCGTTCCTTATTCATCTGTAGTCGATGGGCTTTCGCAGCCCTAATTTCTTGAAGATCTAATTTTTTGAAAACCTAAGTTCTTGAAAATCTAAGCTCTTGAAAACCTAAGTTCTTGAATACGCCTGCCTAAGCAAGTGAACGATAACCCAAACACGAGGTCGTACCTAAGTCGCACTGATTCGCCAAACTTAATCATTGCGACTACGTTACGCTCAATCGCTGAACCGCACTGTTGCTAAAAGGCCAGCATTAGCAATCAGCGCTAAAACCGTTATTGATATCTACATTCTAGAAACCCACGTTATTAACCTGTTCGTTATTAACCGACAGACTGTATAAGCAAAGGAGGCTGCATGGCGTTTACCGCAACTGACCCGATCAAGATGATCTTTGCCATTCTTCTACCCCCACTAGGGGTGTTTTTTGAGGTCGGTTTCAAAGGGCATTTCTGGCTAAATATCATTCTCACGCTGTTTGGCTTTATTCCAGGCATCATTCACGCCTTCTATGTCATATTGAAACACTAGGCATATTGAAGCACCGATGCTCTTTTTTGCACCGATTTAACAAACGCCGCCTTGACGAGCACAAGGCGGCGTTTGTCTTTATGGGCCATGCATTGCTCACCCAGTCTTGCCGGACAATTAATACCCAACCCTTCAAAACCCGGCCCTGACGTTATGCGTGCAAGCGGCGATGCAAGGCATGGACTTGCTCGTCCAGCCCAGGCACTGGGCCATCAACAGTCAAACCAGGTACCACCTCATTAATCGATAGCGGAGCGACAGGCGGTGGCGCTACGCCAAGTGCAGCCAACCATACTCCCAACTGCTCAGAAGAACTGACGTAAACGATACGTCCTAGCCCTACCCACCCATGAGCCGCTGCACACATTGGACAGTGCTCTCCAGAGGTATAGACAGTCGCTTTCGAGCGCTC
The DNA here is from genome assembly GCF_002216165.1 of Halomonas sp. N3-2A. Lineage (NCBI taxonomy): Bacteria > Pseudomonadati > Pseudomonadota > Gammaproteobacteria > Oceanospirillales > Halomonadaceae > Halomonas > Halomonas sp. N3-2A. Next base: position 2,241,835 of record NZ_CP022286.1, read on the forward strand.
TTCAGGCGTCATATGGTTCGCTGCCCAGCGGGCCAGCGAAAACTCTGGATGCTGAGTAGAATCTCCACCGGCAATGCGATTTCGATCCTCGGCTAATACCTTACCTTCAGCATTTACCAGCACGCTACCAAATGGCTCATCCCCTGCATTTAAAGCCTCCTCTGCTAAAGCCACCGCGCGCTTTAGGTATGCCAATTCATGTTCGGCAATCATTGGATTCTCCTCGTTTTGATAACGTGCCTTACCGACAGGGTTGTCGTTTCAAAAGTGCTTCGCCAAAGATAGCATTTTTAACATTGAAGGTCTGACTCACCGTAAAGCCCCCAAGCACCTGAAAAGTGGGGTGGAAGTAACCGCTGTCCTGACACCACCCCCCAGAAAATATTCATAAAAAAGCTTTGACCCGAAGAAAAAATCATGTCACTGTAGCGTCAGTTGGTTAGCAAGCAGCATGGTTTCAGAAGTGTACGATCTATTTCGGCAGCCTGATATTGTATTCCTTGTTTCACCCGCTACTATTCATCTGGGTAATACCAGGAACTTTATTACGGCGCATTAGCGCGAAAGGATCTACATCATGGCAACTGGCACAGTTAAATGGTTTAACGACACTAAAGGTTTTGGTTTCATCGCTCCTTCTGACGGCGGCGACGACCTTTTTGCTCACTTCTCTGAAATTCAGTCTGACGGTTTCAAAACCCTTCAAGAAGGTGCTAACGTTTCTTTTGACGTTACCCAGGGTAAGAAAGGCCTTCAGGCTTCTAACATCAAGCAAATGTCCTAAGCCTTAACGGTTTAAGAGTTTGCTCGAACCTTAACGGGTTCGGATAACAAGGCCCGCTTATGCGGGCCTTGTTGCGTTTGCATGTTGAAAATGAACGACAAAATGAAAGACAGTTAGCATAAAGATGCAGAAAGAGAGCATGGTCGGATTTGCCCCCCCCTATTTACGCTCATACACCATTAGTTTGGCATCTACCGTCAGGGTAAGCTCATCAAGTGCCGCTGCACGTGCTCGGCCTTCCTGACTGGCGCGGTATAGATGTGGCGTCATCGTTAATAGGTCACCAATTAATGCCTGCCCTTCCAGCGTTATTTGATAGTTAAGTGACTCTGTGTGCATCTGGATAAAGCCCTCAGGCACTACCCGTTCACTTGTCGTGTCTAGCTTAAGCGTGGGATAAATCACCTCCCTCAGCTCACGCAAGTGCCCCGCTCCTGCCTCAACCTGCACCAACAGGCCACCCGGCTTTAATACCCGCGCAAATTCGTGATGCACTGGAAAACCAAACATACACAGCACACTGTCGAGCGTCTCCGCTTGAACTGGCAAGTGCGCATTGCTCCCGACAACCCAACGACAAAGCGGAGATTTTTTATCATCTTGTCTGGCCGCCGACAGCACTGCCCACTTGGAAATATCTAACCCCAGCAATGAAAGTGGCCGCGAATTCGATGCAGCACGAGATAGCTCACGCAAGTAATAGCCTTCACCGCAGCCAGCATCCAGGCAGCCAAATAGCGAGCTGGCAGATTGCGCATCAGCATGGCTTAACAGGTGTTTACTTACCGCCTGGGCAATGGGCTGATAGTAACCAGCCTCAAGAAAACGCTGCCTTGCTGCCACCATCAGCTTACTGTCACCAGGATCAGCGGAACGCTTTTGCTGTACCGGAAGCAAGTTGACGTAACCTTGCTTAGCAACATCGAAGCTATGCCCAACAGAGCAGCGCCAAGTACTGCCTGCCAGATGAAGCGGCTCGCCATCTAACGGACAGGCTAGTAATTGAAAAGGAGTGCTATTCATAAAAAATAATTCATAAAACAGTTAGGCCCATAAGTCAGTTCTTCACTGATTAAAAGACGCAAGGCCATCATTGGCGGCCCACGTGGTTAGCGCGTTACCAGAACAATGCCGGCTAAGATAACGCTCCCACCAATTATAAAATTGACGCTAAGCGGCTCATTAAGCAGCAGGGTACCAAAAAGCACACCAAAAAGCGGCGCTAAGAAAGAAAACACACCTAACTGAGAAGCACGATAACGGCGCAGCAACGTAAACCAAAGCAGTAATGCGCCAAACGAAATAATTAGTGCCTGAAAACCAAGGCTGGCAACCACCATAGGAGCAAACTGCGCGCTCATTAACTGGCCAGAGATAACCGCTACCGGCAACAGTAACAGCGCCGTTATACCCAGTTGATAGCTCAAGGTAAGTTCTGCTGGTGCCTCGGAAAGCGAGGTCTTGCGAATTACAACGGTCGTAGCCGACCAGGAGAGTCCAGCTAGCAAGCCCAGCGCATCACCGATGACAATCTCTATGTCATAAGTACCACTCGGCGCCATAGCAATCACCATCCCTGTGAATGCCAACCCTACCCCCCACCACTGCCGCATAGACAACTGTTCACCAGGCACCCAAAGATGTAAGCCAAGCGCGGCAAAGATGGGGGCCGTGTAAAGAAAGACCGACATGTGCGATGCCAAGGTATACGTTAACCCCCAGGCAACAAATGCGAACTCCGCCGCAAACCCTAAGCCAACCAACAAACCGGCAATCCAATGACGGCGCAAATCTGCCCAGCGAACGCCTCGCCAATAAGCTAGTAAACCGACCAGTGTTCCAGCGATAGCGGAGCGTAGAGCTATCTGCACCATGGGTGAGATATCCTCAGCCACACCTTTAATCGCTACTTGCTGAAACCCCAGTATCAAGCAAAATAGCAGCATTAGTGATGCTGCTGTGGTATCCACTGATTTACGCTGGAATACCACTACAGAGCTGTCATTAGCGTTAATTGACGCTACTCTTTGAGTATTCATTGCACGCTCCCATAACATTAAGGCGCCTATTGCACCAGGAAGAGAAACCTCGTACAAACGATTACTTCTCTGGCCTAGACTTAGGAAAACTCATGCTATGAGAATTGAAAGATTACCACTTAATGCACTACGCGCCTTTGCCGAAGCTGCGCGCGAGAACAGCTTCAAAGCCGCCGCTTATCGGCTTGGCGTTACCTCTGGCGCGGTTAGCCGTCAGGTGAAGCAGCTAGAGGGGCATTTGGGGGTGGCGCTCTTTGAACGTCATGCCAATGGAGTATGTGTCACCGAGGCGGGGCGGATATTGGCGGAAGATGTGCAAGCGGGGCTTTTGCGTATCGCCAGTGGCATACAGCACGTCACCGAGCGCTCGGAACAAGCCTTTCGCTTACTGATCAGCGCACCGCCTTCTTTTCTACAACTTTGGTTGCTGCCTCGTTTACCTCGTTTTGAAGCAAACGAGCGCGAAATAGAAATATCGCTGGATGCCGAGTCTCGCCTAACCCAACCGTTATGGCTGCCAAACAGGGCGCGCTTATCGCTGCGCTACGGACAAGGTCCTTGGCCAGGCGTCTCCAGCCGACGTCTTTTTGAAGACACACTATTTCCCGTTTGCTCGCCCACTTTATTAGCACGGGCAACGATAAAATCGCCCAGCGACTTACTAACACAGACGCTACTCACCGTGGATTGGTGTACCCATGCCAACCAGCGCCACATCCCAGGCTGGAGCGATTGGTTCAAAGCGGTTGGGATAGCGATAAATAAAATGCCTAACCAGCGCCAATATTCGCTCTATAGCCTGGCCTTAGATCAAGCCATTGCCGGCCAAGGCGTGGTACTTGCCAGCTACCCACTCGTTGCCGACCGGCTTGCAAGCGGTGTTTTAGTGCGCCCTTTTGAAGAGCACTATCCCCTCATTTCCCCCTTCGCCTATGATTTGATTTTGCCTCCTGATGGGGAAATGCCACCTGCGGTGGGACGCTTTACTGAGTGGCTAGCACAGGAAGCAGCACTCTTCCGCAATACATCGTGATAGCCGCGTGGCATGCCGAGCCTAGCCTTATCGCTTATAGCCCTGGAACAACGCATATTGCCACTGACGCACAGCCAGCACCGAGGTGGTACCAAAGCGCTGATGAATGGGCAGCCCGCTTTCGCGTTCACACAGGGCGTGAAACTCTTTTGCCAGCCGCTGCATCGTTTGTTGCCATTCAGCATTACCCGCATGAGAAAGCAGGCCATTCAGCACAATTAGCTTTTCGCTGTCGCTATCGAAACGGGACTGAAAAAACTCTGTGGCAATATATTGCTGGAAAAAACGCTGAATGGGGCCGCCAGGCCGCCAACGAAAATTCGCGGCCACACGCCGCCGAATTCGATTACCCGGCAATAGGTCAATCAGCTTTAGCCGTTCTAGCGCCAGCAGTTGCCGAGTGCACTGCGCCTCGCTGAGCTGGTACTGGTGATGAATTTCATCAAACCGATAGCCGTTAATCACGCACACAGCGACCAAAAACAGCTCACGATCATCGACAATGCTCTGCTCCTGCGCCTGGGTCAGCTCCTGCAAACGGTGCTCTTCCTCTTGCATGGATTGCACCAACTCAGCAAATTCCAGGTTAAGCTGATCGCAAATACGCTCTAGCCGCTCTAGGGTGATGTGCTGCTCAGCGAATAGCCGTTTGACCGAGGCCTCGCTCAACCCAAGCCATAACGCCACATCAGCGTAGGTTTTCCCCTGGGAGCGCAACTGGCGTTTTAAGGTATCAATAAGCGCGCTTGTCTGAGACACACAACCTCCAGACATATAAAGTAGCGTATAACGATACCGTAAAGCCCAAATAACACAACTTTAACCACCAGAGTTGCAACATTAACCCCATTTACCGAAAGTGCCCTAACTTCTGGTTTATAAGGCGTCATTTCATGCAACCTTTACTACGCATCACGGGTGTTTGGCCCTACCTGATTGCCATTTTCTTGAATGCCTTTGTGGATTTAGGACATAAAATCGTCATTCAAAACACGATTTTTAAAAGCTACGATGGCGAAACCCAGGTGGTACTGACGGCATTGGTCAATGGGCTTATCCTTTTGCCGTTTATTTTACTGTTCAGCCCCGCAGGTCATGTGGCGGATAGCTACCCCAAAGTTCGCATTCTCCGGGTTTCCGCCTGGGCCGCTGTCGCTGTTTCACTGGGCATCACCGCCGCTTATTACCAAGGCTGGTTTTGGCTGGCGTTTGCCATGACGCTAATACTGGCAATTCAGTCAGCCTTTTACTCCCCCGCAAAGTATGGCTTGGTGAAAGGGCTATTTGGCAAACCCCGCTTGGCAGAAGCTAACGGACTTATCCAGGCCGTCACCATTGGTGCCATTTTGGCAGGCACCGTGGCCTTTACCGCGCTGTTTGAAAGCTGGATCTTGCCCAGCGCCCAAACACCCGGCGAGCTATTACGCAGCATTGCGCCGCTGGGTTGGCTGCTGGTGTTGAACAGCGTTATACAAGTGATGGCACTGTATCGCTTGAAACCGGATAACGCACAGCCCTCGACGACCCCGCTCACCTGGCAGCGCTATATCAAAGGCAGCGCACTCAAAGACAACCTGAGCATTCTGGGCCGCCAACCGGTGCTGCGGCTGTCAATTATCGGTCTTGCGACTTTCTGGTCGGTGGGCCAGGTGCTGCTCGCCGCGTTTCCCGCCTACGCCAAAGATGCACTCAGCATTGATAACACCCTAGTACTGCAAGGAATTCTTGCCGCTAGCGGTATTGGGATTGCATTAGGGTCATTGCTTGCCAGCAAGCTGTCGCGTAACCGTATTGAAACCGGTTTGATTCCATTAGGCGCTGTCGGTGTTGCGGTGGGTCTGTGGTGCCTGCCGCTGCTCACCACCCCGATCAGCCAAGCACTAAACTTTGTATTTATTGGCATGATGGGCGGGTTATTCATTGTACCGCTCAATGCACTGATTCAATTTCATGCGGCAGACCATGAACTAGGTACCGTGCTAGCTGCTAACAACTGGATTCAGAACCTGTCTATGCTGGGTTTCTTAGTGCTTACCGCGCTATTTGCCCTGGCAGGTGTGGATAGCCATTACCTGTTGCTACTCGTGGCTACCGTCGCCATGGTGGGTGGTGGTTACACCATTTTCAAACTGCCGCAAAGCTTAGTACGCTTTCTACTCAGTTTCCTGCTGACCCGCCGTTACCGTGTTGATGTTCATGGGTTAGAGCACCTGCCTGCCCAAGGCGGCGTGCTGCTGCTTGGCAATCATATCAGCTGGGTAGATTGGGCAATGGTGCAAATCGCCTGCCCTCGCCCCGTGCGCTTTGTCATGTTGAAGGATATTTATCAGCGTTGGTATTTACGCTGGTTTTTTAAAGCGCTGGGCTGTATTCCTATCGAACGGGGCGCAGGAGCCGATAACGCCTTAGCAGCAGTTGCCGAACAGCTGAATAACGGTGAAGTGGTATGCCTATTCCCTGAAGGCGCGATCAGCCGCAACGGCCAGCTAGGCGAGCTGCGCCGAGGCTATGAACGCGCGTGTAAGCTGGCGAACCCAGAGGTACGTATTGTGCCGTTTTACCTGCGCGGCCTGTGGGGTAGCCAGTTTTCCCGCTCATCCAGCAAACTCAAAGAGCTGCGTAACGCGCCTCTCCATCGCTCAGTCGTCGTTGCGTTTGGCAAGCCGCTGCCTAAAGACACCCCGGCCGACGTGCTCAAACGGCGCATCTTCGAACAAGCAACCAACTCGTGGCAACATGCTATCGATGAACTGCCCTCGCTGCCCGACGCCTGGATTCGTAGCGTGAAACGTAACCTTGGCGCACAAGCACTCACTGATACCCTTAGCCACCCGCTGACGGCAGGCCAAGCACTTACCGCCAGTCTGCTTATTGCAAAGCGCATCCACACGCTAACCCCTGAGCAAAACGTGGGCCTACTGCTGCCTAATAGCAGCGTGGGTGCACTGGCCAATATGGCAACACTTCTGGCTGGAAAAACACTGGTTAACCTCAACTATCATCTTAACGACAGACCCAATGGCACCGCGAAAGAAGACGCGTTTTCTGCGGCATTCACCCAAGCCGACATCAATACAGTGCTGACCTCGCGCCACTTCGTTAAAAAACTTCAGCAACAAGGGCTGAACGTTAGCTCACAGCTGGCAAATACTCAGACGATTTACCTGGAAGACCTACAAGCCGATATCCGACACCATGAACGCGTCAGCACTTGGCTTGCCGTTCGCCTGCTACCTGCGTGGCTGCTTCAGCGCCTTTACTGCCACAGTAGAGATGCCAATGCCACCGCCGCCATTGTGTTTCCAAGTAGAAGCGAAGGACAGCCTAAAGGCGTCATGCTGAGCCACCGCAACCTGATGGCAAATATTAAGCAGACCTCCGATGTGCTTAATACCCAACATGACGATGTGGTGATCGGCTCGCTGCCGCTGTTTCATGCCTTTGGTCTCACCGTTACCCAACTGCTGCCACTTATCGAAGGCCTGCCACTGGTCTGCCATGCAGACCCCAACGACACTGCTGGCATTGCCAGCGCTGTTGCCAAGCACAAAGCCACCCTGATGTTCGGCACATCAGACTTTCTACAGCACCTAAACAACAGCCCCAACGTGCACCCACCCATGCTAGAAAGCCTACGGGCAGTCGTTGTCAGTGCCGAAACATTGGATGAGCAGGTATGCAGCGACTTCGTCCTAAAATTCCATAAGCCTATTTATAAAGGCTACGGGGCAACCGAAACCGCTCCTGTGGCATCGGTCAATCTACCGGATTCGTTGGGCGCTCATTACCAAACAATACAGCAAGGCAGTAAAGCGGGTACCGTCGGTATGCCGCTCCCCGGCACCAGCTTTAAAATCGTTGAACCGGAAAGCTTTGCGGAACAGCCTACCGGAGAAGCAGGCATGATTTTGATCAGCGGCCCTCAGGTGATGCAGGGCTACTTAAACGACCCGAAACGCACAGCCGCCGCCATTAAAGAACTCGATGGCCAACGCTGGTTTATCACCGACGATAAAGGGTTTATCGATGAAGATGGATTTTTAACCCTGATTGGCCGCCATGCTTAGATTTTCGCCAACTCAATAGATGCCATTGTTGCCGACAGGATAAAACGTTTAGCTAGCCAAGCTTCGTATTCAGACTTGGCTAGCTGAGTTACGTATTAGCGGTTGGCCTAAAACGGCCATCCTTACAGCCACAGCTTTTAGCTAACGAGACGGCTTTCTGATTGGGGAGAATAACGTTCAGCAATGGATAAAACCTGGTATCTGCTCACCCGCAAGCGATCTACCCTTCTCGCACCAAAAAAGAGATAACCCTTAAAGGCGCGCACTAATCTGGAATTTAAACCTACGCTTGTGATCCTTAAAATAATTTATAAACTTTAACTAAACTAGACAAAACAACGGGTTATTAAATCTGGCATGGTACATGCATATATCTGCATGTACCGTATATCGGCTAGATAATTAGAGCCCTGCAGATTAATCCTTAAATTCAAAACATTGCTCTTAAGACATTGCTCTTAATGCTATGCATAGGATGAAACTGAAAAGCTGAATGGACTCTAGTTACCTGCCTATGACTTCATAGAGAGGTAGCAATGTCATTCAACCCAGAAGGTGTTACCCGTCGGTCTTTTTTGGGCATGGTGGGCGCAGTCGCAGGGGCGGCGGCAATGTATTCTGCAATGAGCACAATGGGTTTTGCTTCACCGTCTAACTGGCGGGGTCGACTAAACCTACAGGGAGCCCCTGACAATACCAACATTTTAATTTTAGGCGCTGGGTTAGCAGGCATGACAGCAGCCTTTGAGTTGCGTAATGCAGGCTACAACGTAAAAATTCTCGAGTATCGCGATAAGGCCGGAGGCCGTTGTTGGACATTACGTGGAGGCGACAGCTATACCGAATTAGGTGGATTTACCCAGCATATCGACTTTGCCGAAGGCAATTACTTAAACCCTGGCCCTTGGCGAATCCCTTCAGATCATTTTGCTGTATTGGATTACTGCAAACGCTTCGGAGTTAAACTGGAGCCTTTCATTCAGGTAAATTATAACGCCTACTTACATGACTCAGAGGCCTTTAATGGTAAACCTCAACGCTTTAAGGAGGTGGCCACTGATTTCAGAGGACACGTCGCAGAATTACTTGCCAAAGTCGTTGATCAAAAGGGTCTAGATGAAGCGGTTAGTGCTGAAGATGCAGAAAAACTCGTTGCCGCACTCAAACGCTATGGGGCGCTAAACGACAATTTAGATTATGTAACAGGGAGTGAGTCTTCCACTTTCCGCGGTTGGTCGCACCCTGAAGGTGGCGGCGTTGATGGAAAGCCTGAGCCATCTCAAGTGAACGCCCTTTCTGACATACTGAATTCAACGCTTTGGCGCAATCTAACGACAGGCGATAACTTGCATATGCAGTCCACCATCTTCCAACCAGTGGGTGGGATGGACATGATTGCTAAAGGGTTTGAAGAGCAAGTTGGCGAGCTGATCACTTATAACGCTAAAGTTACCCGAATTAGCCACGAAGGTAATCGCGTAACAGCCTCTTGGGTCTCCGCCGATAGCGGTAGTAATGAACAAACAGAAACCGCCGATTATTGCATCTGCACCATTCCTTTTTCAGTACTCAGCCAGATTGATCATGACTTCTCACCACGTATGAGCAAGATCATTGATTCCATGCCCTACGCATCAGCCTTCAAAGCGGGCATTGAGTTTAAGCGACGCTTTTGGGAAGAGGATGAACACATCTACGGCGGCATTAGCTATACCAACCTGCCTATTACGCTAATTTCTTACCCGCCCTACAACATGTTTAGCGATGGCCCGGGCGTGCTTTTAGCTGCTTACCCATGGGGTGCTTACGCCTATCAATTTAACGCCCTCTCTCCCGAAGACCGAATCGCCAAGGTCATGGAATACGGATCGCAGATTCACCCTCAATATTACGATGAGTTCAAAACCGGCGCTTCAGTGGCATGGCATCGTGTTCCATGGACATTGGGCTGTTATGGGCTATGGCAAGATCGTGAAGCGGACTACCAAGACGCCACCGTAATGGACGGGCGAACGTTAATGGCAGGCGAGCATATTTCGTATCTTCCGGCCTGGATGGAAGGGGCCGTACTCTCCGCTCTGGATGCCGTCGAACGCCTACACACCACTATTACAGAGGCTTAAGGAGTTCGCGATATGAAAACACTATTCACTTCAATGACTGCACTCTTACTCTCTATGCCACTTATGGCCCAGGAGACTTCCATTGATACGAGCAACTGGTTCGATGACCCTTCCATGCTGACACAAACTGACGGCGCATCCATCTATGCAGGTGTTTGTGCCGGTTGTCACATGCCCAGTGGGCAAGGTGCCAAAGGGGCAGGAGAATACCCAGCGCTTGCTAACAATCCCAACTTAATGACGGCTGCCTACCCAATCAGCTTGGTTATCCACGGTCATAAAGCTATGCCCGCTTTAGGTGGCTTATTGGAAGATGAACAAGTTGCTTCGGTAGTGAACTTTATCCGCACCAATTTTGGCAATAATTACACTGACAACCAAGCTAGTGCAGAACAGATTGCGAGTATGCGCTAACTTTTTTTCACTCAACCACAAGCAATTCAAAAGGAATTAAATGATGAGTTTTAGAAGCGCTATTATCGGGCTAACGTTGCTCTCCGCCTATGCTGGCACTGCACTAGCGGAAGACATTATTCGCCACCCTATTCCCAATTCTGATTTTCCTATCCTACAAGCGGTTGAGATACCCTCTAGCAGTGCGACGGTTTATCTTAGTGGCACCGTTCCTAGTATCATCAATGAAGATGCCGATCCAAATAGTGCAGAAGCGTTTGGAACTACCGAAGAGCAAACAGTGACGGTAATGAACCGCATTAAAGCGCAGTTAGAAAACCTAGGTTTAGGGGTAGGCGATATTATAAAAATGCAGGCGTTTCTTGTCGCGCCAGAGGGCGAGACAGTCGATTTCCAGGGCTTTATGGCTGGCTACACGCAATTCTTCGGTACCGAAGAACAGCCTAACCTACCCGTTCGCTCTGCCATGGTCGTCGATGCACTGGTCAATCCCGGTTGGCTAGTAGAAATTGAAGTTACCGCCGTTCGACCGTAGCCTACAGGGCTGAAAAGAAAGCAAAACAGCCGATTACATAAAAGTAGTCGGCTGTTTTAATAGCAAGCTGTTAGCAGACCACAAACGACATCTGAGGCACTATGTACAGCGCTAGCATCGGGCGCGCCTTCTGGCATGATCGCCGGAAAAGGGCCATCGCCAGCCGGGCCGTAGGTAACGCCCCAATCGGGAAGAAAACGCTGCACTACCTGTAATTGTGATTTCATCATGACAATTTCCTAACGTCCTTGTATTTCCTTTCGCTAGCTGTATCGTTAAAAACGATTAGTAAGCTAGAGCCAGCATTCAGCCGTTTGATCAACGGGTGCATCTATAGCTATCCCTTCCTCTCTCTTGCCTTAAATATGATTTTCTCCTTCTTTAGCAGTCGCTGGAAATAACGCTTCCATAGCGTTTAAACATTATGGATCATTAGGATTTACCAGCCGACGTCAAGGATCTTGCTATGCACCAACCTATCGCTGTTTTCGACGCGGGTATTGGTAGCTACGCCATTGTTGCCGAGATACACAAACGCCTTCCCAAACAGGATATTTTATATTTCGCTGACCGAGCGAGCTTTCCTTATGGCAGCAAAGGACGTGATGAACTACTCACAGTCATGCATCGCACGCTGCTCTTTCTAGAGAGCTACACTCCATCCGCCATTGTCATCGCCTCGAACGCTCCTTCAATTATGGTGCTGGACGATATTCGTCAAAGCACATTGGTCCCCTTGTTCGGCGTCTACCCGCCTATCGCAGAAGCGCTTGCCGCATCGGTTACAGGCCAGATTGGCATTATGGGGGTGCATTCTCTCATCGAAAGTTCACCTCTGAAGCAATTCATCGCTCACCATGCGCCTAATCCGGAAAATGTCAGCCTGATCAATGCCTCCTCCATGGTGGAACTTGTCGAGAATGGTGCCTTCCTATTCGACCCGAAGACAACTCAGCAAGCGGTCACTGCTTTTATAGACGACGTTTTCCAACAGAATCCTGATATCGATACTCTGACGCTTTCAAGTACCCATCTACCTTGGTTGCGTACTTTCTTCGAATCGGCGAGACCAAACTGCCGCTTCCTCGATCCCGCCGAAGCGATTGTCGCGGGGCTAGGCAACGGCACACAGGGCACAGGACAGATTCGTGGCCTAGTAACAGAAAGTGATGCCTATAACGTCGAAACCTTCCAACGTATGTTGCAGCAGTTCGGCGTAGATATCCCGTTAGAGGTGGTCTCGCTACCATGACGTATGGCCTGCTGACATTTCAACGTGAACCACGATGAAATACCCACAAGCTGATACTCCAGACAGCGGCGCATGCCGCTGCCTAGTTGCCCTCTACTCAGACGGTTTATCCGCAGAGCTATCCGCGTCCTGTGAACGCTTGCCTTGCCCTTCTCCGCGTGCAATATCCTCATGGCTGATGACCATGATTTCCCTTGGCCACCACTCTGGATGGTTATCGCGGATAAAGGTCATCATTTTCTCACGAATGTTCATCTCGGCCGTCCAGCCCGCCATAGGATCCGATGTCATTAAATAGCAAGTGACCGTTTGCGCGTAGGCAGTTTGCTTGGTCACATAACAAAGCAATTTATGATGCTCAATGACATTATCTTCTTCCTGGGCATAGGCTAAAAACGTCTCCCGCACCTGAGAAATATCAGCGCTTAAGTGTAGTGTCAGCTCTAAGAAGCGGTACATTTTCGTACTCTTCACCGAGAGGTTTTCAAACGGCTTAGACGTAAAGTAGGTAACCGGCACGATGACACGTCGTTCATCCCAGGAGCGCAGTCGAATAAAGGTATAAAAAATGCCCTCAACATAGCACCATTGCCCTTCGAAGATGACCAAGTCACCAATTCGTATAGGCTTGGCAAGCGACAGCTGAAAAGAAGAGAGGATATTGCCTAACACCGCTTGGCCGGCAATACCTACCAGTACGGCCAGCACACTAGCCGATGCCAACAGCGACAAACCTAAAGACTCAAACAGCTGGATCTGCCCCAGCACATAAACCGACACACCAATGACGGTGATTAAGATAATCACGCGGCGCAAAGCATACAGCGAGGTTAACAGACGACGTTTATCTTTAGGCTTAGTATCGTCAATTTCCCCGACTAAGCGCCGGGTCATGCGCAGCATGATCGTGTCGATCAAGCGTAGTGCAATGGTACCAGCCCCCCAGGCCATAATTGAGATCAACAATACGCGGAACGTCGTCGTCACAATGGCGGAAAACGATACAACGTAGTCCAGCAACATCTGCGTTACCAGCGACATAACAATCATCGCCATGGGCACGCCAATTTGATCGGCGAAAATAGTAGACACGCCTGAAGGCAGAATGCGTGCCACTAACCCAACAACGTAGTAAGTCACCATGCCTACCGTGCCAATGGCGATTAAAAAAACTGGGATCGCTAACCATTCCCAAATTTTTAGTATGCCAAACGATGCCTTCAACCGTTCTGGAATATAGCTTTCTAGCATTGAAGGCCCATACTCTTCATAGAGAGCTGGAATAGACGACACACTCTCTGGCATTACTAGCCAAACAGGATCTTCTTCATTGATTCGATAACGCCCTATCCGAACATCATAAGCCTGTCCTTCTACTTTTAATGCTGCCAGCTCTATATTTCGTCGTGGCGAACCCGCTAAAGGGTTCTGACCAGAAGCGTCTTCAATCGCTGCGTCTTGGCGAGCCGGCAGATTCGAGGCATTTAGCCACTCACCACGCTTTAGTACCTCCGCTAACTGCCTCGCAAGCTCAGCTCCCCTCGCCTGCTGCTCACTTGGATCAATGCCGTTTAGATTAAGCAAATGCGCGGCTGAGGCGTAATTTCCACTTTCGGTGAAGGTTAAAAAGCTACGGACCGCTTCCCGTGGCGACATTCGTTTAGCCTCTTCCGGCACCTCTCCTAGCCCTGCGTTAAGCGAGTCAATAGCGAACCACCGCTCATTTTCACTCTCATCTCCTTGAGTTTGCGCTGTGCTAACGCTGGAAAACACCAAAGTAACAACCAGCACAAACCACATAAGCCACGAGCTGCTTTTTTTCATAACAACCTTGTCATTAAAAGTAAGTGAGCTAAACAACCAACCACTAACTGGCAACAAAACCGCCAGTCCTGCGCTGAATACAGTGCATCCATGCCAGTGGTTGAGCAAAGTACAGACGACGTTCTTCAATCAATCAAGCTTCTAGTGTTCCAACACTGCAACACTGAGTCTCAGTTGCACTATCTATTACATGCTTCACTTAACACGTACCCTTCTTAACCAGCAACGTACTCTTTAAGGAGAAACGATGAAAAAGTTAGTAGGTGTTACCAGCGCTCCACGCCCTCACTGGGTGGGTGACGGCTTTCCGGCGCGTTCGCTGTTCTCCTATGGCCCACGCTCCGAGCAGTTGAGCCCCTTTTTGTTACTGGACTATGCTGGGCCCGCCGACTTTACTCCCACCACGCGGCCACGCGGTGTCGGGCAACACCCGCACCGCGGGTTTGAAACCGTCACGATTGTCTACCAAGGAGAAGTGGCGCACCGCGACTCAACGGGCAAAGGCGGCGTAATTGGCCCAGGCGACGTGCAGTGGATGACGGCGGGTGCGGGTATCCTGCACGATGAGTTTCATTCGCCCGCGTTTACAGAGCAAGGCGGCACACTAGAGATGGTGCAGCTGTGGGTAAACTTACCCGCCAAAGACAAAATGGCCACGCCAGGCTATCAGGCAATTTTTAATGCCCAGATTCCTGTGGCAGCGTTACCTGATCAAGCTGGGAGCGTCCGTGTGGTCGCCGGCAGCTATATAGATGGCAACCGTAAGGCTCACGCGGGCCCAGCACAGACGTTCTCGCCGATGAACGTATGGGATGTGCGGCTAAACGGTGGTAAGACAACCACGCTGACGCAGCCGGATGGATGGACAACCCTGCTGGTCGTGCTAAGAGGGACGGTTCAAGTCAATGGCGAAGAGGTACTGCGTGAAGCACAAGTGGCCGAACTTTCTAGAGAAGGTGATGCGCTGACACTTGAAGCCAATAATGACGCAACCCTGTTGCTGCTAAGTGGCGAGCCGCTCAATGAGCCAGTGGTAGGTCATGGGCCGTTTGTGATGAATAGCGAACGTGACATCATTGAAGCGATAGAAGACTTTAACAACGGCCGCTTTGGTCACATGCCAAGCTAATGACGTCGCTATTTAAGTAGCAACTTTTCAAGCAGCTACTGTTGAAGTAACAATTGGGCTGGCTTAATAGCCAGCCCTTCCGCTACGAATTAATTACGCTGCTGGTCTGGAAAGGGAATGAATTCTTCATCGTCCCCCGGCGGCAATTTAAATCGCCCATGCTCGAAGTCACCTTCCATCCACGCCTGCTTAGCAGCCGCTAGCTTTTCTCGGGAAGACGCCACGAAGTTCCAGGAGATATAGCGTGGTCCATTGAGCGTTTCGCCGCCGAGCAGCATTAGCCGAGCTCCGCTTTCGCCCGCGGTTACGGTGATGGGATCACCCGGACGGAACACCATCATTTGTCCCGCATCGAATGTATCCCCTGCAATACTAACGCTACCCGACGTTACATAGAGGCCACGATCTTCGTGACCATCGGGCAAAGGAAGCTTAGCGCCGGGCTGGAGGACTGCATCCGCATAGAACATCTCCGAAAAGGTCTGTACAGGCGCCTGTTCACCCCATGCCGTACCAAGAATCAAACGAACCTCTTTACCCTCACCTTTAAGCAGCGGCAATGTCTCCTGCCCATGATGCGCAAAGCTGGCGGGTTTATCTTCGTATGCTTCAGGCAATGCCACCCACGTCTGAATACCAAACAGGGAGTGCTTATTCTGACGTGTAGCGGGGCTAGTACGCTCGGAATGGGTCACGCCATTACCAGCAACCATCCAATTAACCGCCCCAGGATGAATCATCTGATTAGTCCCCAGACTGTCACGATGCTGGAACTCTCCCTGGTACAAGTAAGTGACCGTAGCAAGTCCAATATGGGGATGAGGACGAACATCGATACCATCCTCTCTAAGAAATTCAGCGGGGCCCATCTGATCGAAAAAAATAAATGGACCCACCATCTGGCGCTTGGGCGCGGGAAGCGCACGTCGTACTTCAAAGCCACCTAGGTCGTGTGCACGAGGAACGATCAGTGTTTCAATATCGTGTAGGTTGCCTGCGGAAGGACATTTGGGCTCAATATCGGGCATCCAGCTCATAGGAGTTTCTCCAGAAGTGAGAGGCAGGAAAGTGTCGAATACTCGTTAAGCGAGCACATAGCGTCCCTTGGTATCGCTGGTTTCATGTTCAATGGTAAAGGGGCTTGCAGGTGTATCAGACATCGCCTTCTCCTTCTTATATTGCACGTTACCCAGCCAAGGGCCTATTGCTATAACTTAATAGATATCAGCGAAACATCCATGACGCGACTAGACGCACCACACGGGGCATCACCACATAGACCACCAGCCCAACCACGCTGGCAGCAACAACACCGTGGCGAATACCCCATGTATTCAACCAGGGAAATAACGCGAAAAGCGGCCCCCAAAGGAACGGAACCAACATGGTGAGAGGCCAGATAACCGAGGTTGTAACAAGCCACTGCTTCCAGCGCACAGGCTGTTTGTTAACAGGTGCATTAGGTGGCGAGAACCAGTAATCGATACCGCTTTGAATCTGGATGACCTCCTCTTCCCGAAAGGCCGGTAACGCATCATTGATCAACGCCTTTCGTTCGGCAGACTCAAGCCATCTCCCGGCTTCAGCATGGGAGGCAAACCTAAGCGCTATTTCATAATCATGGTGCCCCTCCGCAGGACGAAGAATATGCACGCCAAGATGACCAGGATACTGACCCGCCACATGGATGATTTTTTTTAGCCATGCTTCATACTCAGCCCGCGCATCGGGTTTCACGCGATGACATATCTTCAGTGTTATCGCACCGGACTCTTCGGGTGACTCTGCACTATGTTCAGGGGGCATGGTGGTATTCCATAATTGATGGACAACGGATTAATGCCATCCTTGCAAGCAATGACCAGGGGCCTACCTGCCCCCAGTCATTAGCATGGTTTACTTCTTATCAGAGGATTGTGTCAAAGTGCTGTAGCTATTCATTAAGTTGCGATAGTCGGGGATATGATTAGAAAAGAGCGCCCCTAGGCCTTCAATATCATTTCTCCAATCACGATGAAGTTCGCAGGCAGCACCAAACCAGGTCATTAACTGGGTACCGGCGCTACTCATGCGGTCCCAAGCAGCATCACGGGTAAGTTCGTTAAAGGTCCCCGATGCATCGGTGATCACGAACACATCAAACTCTTCTTCAAGTGCGGAAAGCGCCGGGAAAGCCACACACACTTCTGTCACCACGCCCGCAATAATCAGCTGTTTCTTACCCGTCGCCTTAACCGCTTTTACGAAGTCCTCGTTATCCCAGGCATTAATTTGTCCAGGGCGTGCGATGTAAGGCGCCTCTGGAAACATCTCTTTTAATTCAGGCACCAGCGGCCCATTAGGCCCATCTTCGAAGCTTGTGGTAAGAATTGTTGGCAGACCAAAGTATTTCGCCAAGTCAGCAAGCGCCAGTACGTTATTTTTGAACCGATCAGGGTCAATATCACGAACTAAGGACAACAGCCCAGTTTGGTGATCTACTAAAAGAACGGCAGCGTTATCTTTATCGAGACGAACATAGGGGTTAGCCATGACATACTCCTTTATCTATTAGCCTGAGTGGGCTTTTGGAAAACACAGATCCAACAGCTCTTGCGCATGCCATACAGAGTTTAGTAGTTCGCTGACTCGATGATTAGATAGAAAATTAAGACACAGCGTTGCATAGGGAGAACACATGACGCCCCCTAATCTGAATGATCTTTATTATTTTGTGAAGGTAGTCGACCATGGAGGGTTTTCTCCAGCGGGCCGTGCGCTGGGCATTGCCAAATCAAAATTAAGCAGACGAGTGGGAGAGTTAGAAAGTCAGCTTAACGTGCGCTTGTTGCACCGTTCTACCCGCCACCTAACACTCACTGATATTGGCCAACGCTACTACCAGCACTGCAAAGCCATGTTAGTGGAAGCTGAAGCGGCCCAGCAGTTCATCGAAGAAACCCAACAAGTGCCCTGCGGTACCATCCGCATCAGTTGTCCCACGGGGCTATTGAGCTTTCACGTGAGTGCAATACTGGCGGATTTCATGGTGCTCTACCCAGATGTCCTGATACATCTGGAAGGAACTAACCGCCGTATTGACCCGTTTGTTGAGGGATTTGATATTTCGCTCCGCGCCCGCCCCTTTCCTTTAGAAGATAGCGAGCTTGTTCTGAAGGTACTTTCGGATCGCGGGCAATGCTTGGTAGCAAGCCCAACACTGATTGAACAACACGGCATGCCATCAACGCCCAACGATCTTCGCAAACTGCCTAGCCTAAGCAGAGCAAGGCCAGAGGAAGCTCACGCTTGGCACCTTCAACGCGACGGTGAAGAGTGCCAAATTGAACATTCGCCACGGTTTATTACCACTGATATGACCGCACTTTATAGAGCAGCACTGGCTGGTGTTGGTGTGGTGCAACTTCCAAGTTTAATGCTAGGCGATTCGTTGGCCTCAAATAAGCTAGTGCAAGTAGTGCCTGAATGGGAGCCTCGACGGGAAGTTATTCATGCGGTTTATCCTTCCCGTCGAGGCTTGCTGCCCTCTGTTAGAGCACTGTTAGACTTTCTTGCCGAACGATACGCAGCCATTGGAATGGAACGCTAACACACGCATCAACGCTCCATTTCACCCAGCGCCTTGAGTTCTTCGTCATATAGCGCGACTAGTAGCAGCTCGCCGTGCTCGTTGACTCGAAACTGACCATAACGGGCGGGCTCAAAACGCTCAGCGTGGCCTTCCTGAAAGAAAAATGCATCCGTAGCAAAGCGCACGTTCCCATTGCGCAACCGGTAGCGTAAGCGTCTTTCGTCATCGCCTAGCGGCGTGCCATCATCCAAGCGTTGGAAGTGGGCGATTGATGCTTCATCCAAACGAACCACCACGCTGTCATTGGCTGCCGTTTGCATGGCATTTCCATCCGCCTCTTCGTGGCGATCAATTGCACGCTGCATACGAATACGGTTAGCCAAGGCAAAACTTAGCACCATGTAGTCACCCTGCATTAACGAGCGCGGATCAACCGGGGCAAGCTCCAAATAGACAATTTCACCTTCGGCTAAGTGATGCTCTTTCTGCCAAATGGCCCAGTTAACCACCGCTAGCACAACAGCAGTGGTCGCAATGACTATCCAGCGGTTTCGCTTCACGTTACGGCTCATTAGCATCTCCTAGCGGCGTGGGCTTATGCACTGTTAACCATCGGTTTAGCCACCAACGCTTCAGTACCCAGCGAATGGATAACAGCAACGCCCCCATTGCCAGCAACATGAGTGATTTCATCAACAGCGTCACCTCCAGCCAGTAGTAATAATTACTAGCCGCCATCAGTAGTAACAAAATACCGCTTCCCATCAGCACCCGGTGACCAAGCGTAAATCCGAGCAATAGTAAGGTAACCCCAGCGCCAAGCCCCGGCATATAAACTGATACCACCGCCACTAGCGCGACTGCGCCATAAATTACCAAGCGTTGCGCAATGGCAGGCTGAGAATGCTGACGAAATGCCTGATGAATAACGCACACTAAGGCCAGCGCGACCAAAGCAGTGCTCAGCCAACTGGCAAGCCATGGGTCAAACCACTGAGCGTCTGAATCGTAAAGCCAAGCAAACTGGTTAGAGTACGCCTGCCCTTGAAGCACCAACACTCCCATTAACAGACCAGCCCCCCATGCCTGAACCGCCCCTATGCGCCTTGGCCAACGACATTCATTCAACCAGAGCAGTGTCAGCACCAGCACCACCATGCCAATCGCCACCGGTGCCAGTCCATTGGCTGCTAGCGCCATCGTTAACGCTAAAGTTGCTAAAAACGCCGACATACTGCGGTGAACCTGGCTCGGCATGATCAGCGCCAGCACGCACTGCAGCGCCAGCAAACTCCACCATAGGCTGGCGGAAATACCCCACATTTCGACCGCTGGCCAGGCTACTAATAATTGCCCAGCTAAGCTAAACGCCAGCGCCATGTGCTCCAACACATCGCTTCGCGCGGCGCGTAGTAGCGCAAATGCCCCGCCAATCAACAGGCTGCCTACGACAAGAGAAGCCACTGAGCTTTCCAGTACAAATACCACTGCCGTGGCAATAAAGCCCAACAGAAACAGCGCTGCTAACCAACCGGAAAACGCCTGCAGAACCCGCACAAACCAGGGTGATTCCAGCGGCGCTGTTGATGAAGGCTCATTTAGCGCAATGCCAGCCTGAGTTAATCGCTGCTTTAACGTACTCATCGGCTGACTCATGATGCCTCCTCCGCGTTTAATCGCTTCAGCCACATCACCGCTGCCGCCCCCATGGCAAACACCGCGCCTGCCAGCAACAGCAAGCCGCCTTCATTCCACTGACCTTCCCATAATACGTAGCGTGCAAGCAGCAATGTGACCACCGTAATCAGCGATACGCAGCCCCCTGCCAACATAAATAGCTCAAGCCGCCACTGACGATAAACGCCATACAGCACTGCCAACCACACGGGGTAAACCGCCACAATCGGTGTCAACGCATGCGCTTCCCCACTCACCCACGCCATCATCAACAGTGTTAGCGGCACGCCGCTACCCAGCGCCAACAAACAAATTGCCCAACGCCCCGGCCAATTTCGGCGCTGCACGCCCCACTCCCACACGACTTGAGCCGCTAAGTTGATAAGCACCAGCCCCCATAAACCGGTGTTATCAGTAAACAACACGCTGCCTAAAATACCGCCCCAGGTGCTGCTATACAGCCACACTGATAGGTTCAAAAGCCCTAGCCACGCCACCCAAAGTGCATCAAAGCGTGCTATCCATACCAACGGCAAAGTGAGCAGAGACCAGAGGAAAAACAGCTGCCATGGGTCTGCGCCAGTTTGGTAAACCTGACCCACCAGCGCCAGCAGTACTCCTATCAATAGAAACGCCGCGGCTAACGCCACGCGAAAAAGCATCACGCTCGCGCTACCCCACACCGCTATGCCTGCCGCCAACACCAACGCGGCCTGCACTAACGCAAAGCGCGGCAGGCGGCCCATGTCCGACCAATTGAAAGCCACGAAAAACAGCACCGCGCAGGCCAGTGCCAAGCCACCCAGCCACAGCAGCAGCCGGTCAATCAACAGCGCCCAGGCGTGGGGCGACGGATGTAGTCCCGCCACTTTAACCGCTAACGGCACTTGTTCAGGAGGTATCACTCCCTGCTCAATTAACGACATGAGTTTACGGCGTGTAGTGGCCATGAGCGCTCTCCTTGCTGAAACACACTTGTTGAAATAAGGGGAAGCGTTATTACAGACATCGCCCTATCGTTAGAGTCCCCGTGACACATTTGTGAACTTTGCGCGATACACTCTTTATCACCCCGTGACCCAGCTGTGATGCTGAGCATCTAGGATAGGGTTTGAACCTGCTAGTTCGGCAGGCTTAAATCTTGGGGAGACACCTCTATGAACAAGCTTACTACAGTCACTGCTATCTGCTTATTTAGCCTAATGGCAACGGCTAGCCACGCCGATGACATGATGTCCGAAGAGGGCATGATGGAAGATGACATGTCTCAGTCTATGGAGAGTGAGTCAATGGAAAAAAGTGGCATGGCGATGGATGATATGTCCGACGCGATGGACGATTCCATGGACGGGGATATGCATGCTGACAGTATGTCTGACGATGGCATGGAAATGGAGAAAGACATGGAAATGCAAGACGAGGACATGTAAGACGAGGACATACAAGCTTCTGCCACACTATTAATCTGAGCACTCAAAAGCTGGGGCACCTATGACACGAAACGTACTGATTATTGAGGACAACCCGGGTATCGGTGAGCTCGTCCGCATGCATGTGGCCGAGCTTGGCATGAACCCCGTTCTTTGTGAACGGGGTGATACCGGGCTTGAACGTTTTCGTGAAGGGGGTATCGATCTAGTGATTCTCGACCTGATGCTGCCCGGCTTGGATGGGCTGTCGATTTGCCGCGAAATCCGCTCCGGCCCAGGTTACGTTCCGGTACTGATGCTAACCGCTAAAAGCACTGAGCTGGACCGGGTTCTAGGCCTGGAAATGGGGGCGGATGACTACCTCACCAAGCCTTTCAGTGTGGCTGAACTATCGGCAAGGGTGAAAGCCTTGTTCCGACGCGTAGATGCCATGGCATCTGCCACCGTCACGCAACCCAGCCAGCAAGAATTAATCACCGACGGGCTGCGCATTGATCCGCTGCGTCGGCGGGTGTTTATAAAAGATCAGCCCGTCGAACTCACTGCCCGGGAATTTGACCTGCTATGGCACTTTGCCAGCCACCCAGGTCGGGTATTCAGCCGTATCCAACTGCTCGACACTGTGTGGGGCTACAGTCACGAAGGTTACGAGCATACCGTCAATACCCATATCAACCGCTTACGGGGCAAGATCGAAGCAGATCCCGCTGCCCCGGCGTTTATCCAAACCGTTTGGGGGGTGGGCTATCGCTTCCGCGAATAAGTTATGCTGAAAACACTCTATACTCGGCTAGCCTTAGGCTTGTTTCTGTTATTGCTCGTCGTCGGCCTGCTATATACCTTCATCAGCCTCTATTCGCTGCGTGAATACAACGCTTCGGTCAATCAGGCGTTACACCAGAATCTGGCCAAAAATCTAGTGTCAGACAGAAACCTAGTCAGCAACGGGCAGCTTGATAGTAGCGCCCTGGAAGAACTGTTCGCACTCTACATGGCCATTAATCCCAGCATCGAGATCTACCTGCTAGGGCTGGATGGCACCATTCTGTCTTATTCAGCAGATCCAGCGAAGATTAAACGCAAGCAAGTCTCGATGGCCCCCATACGCAGGCTGATGGCTGACACGAGCCTTTATCCGATACTCGGCGATGACCCCAGAAGTCACGATCGGCAGAAAGTCTTTTCCGTTACCCCAGTGCCAACAGCAGACAACCCCGAAGGATACCTTTATGTGGTATTGCGGGGTGAAGAGTACGACGCGGCGGAAACCATGGCCCGTGGTGGCAAACTACTGGAAATGAGCGCCTGGGCGCTGCTGGTCAGCCTAACCGTGGCGATGCTCGCGGGGCTGACTATTTTCCGCCTACTGACTCGCCGTCTGAGATCATTAACACGACGAGTAGAAGCGTTCGAGAACAGCGACATGAGCCAGCCCCAACTCGACAACAGATGGCACGACAAACAGTCCGTGGTGCGTGACGAGATCGACTATCTGGACGTTACCTTCGACGACATGGCTCGCCGAATTGCCAGCCAGATCGAACAACTGACCGAAAAAGATGCCCAGCGCCGTCGTTTGATCGCCCAGGTATCCCACGACCTGCGTACCCCACTAGCCTCCATGCAAGGCTATATCGAAAGTCTGAAATTAAGACGTGATCGTCTCAGCCCCCAAGAACAAGATCGCTTTCTCGACATTGCTCTCAAAGAGGGCCGTCGGTTAAGCCGCTTAGTGGATGAGCTCTTCGAGCTTGCCGCGCTTGAGGCAAGAGAGAAACAGCCGGTGCCAGAACCCTTCCCGCTAGCGGAGCTGGTCCATGACGTGGTTCAGAAGCACGACCAAACTGCACGCGACAATCACTTGGCGCTAACGTTAAGTGGCAACCCAGCACTGCCAACCGCATACGCCGACCTAGCGATGACCGAACGTGTGCTGGACAACTTAATCAGCAACGCCATTGCCTACAGCCCCGCTGGCGGCCACATCGACGTTGTGCTTAGTCAAACGAATGGAGAACCACAGGTTTGCATACAAGATAGCGGCCCAGGCATTGCGGAACAGGATCTGCCGCATATCTTTGACCCGTTTTATCGTGGCGAGACCTCTAGTGGCGCTGGCCATGCTGGGCTAGGGCTGGCTATTGCGCGCAGAATCATGACGCTTCAGGGCGGTGATATCGGCGTCGAAAACCTAGCCAGTGGCGGGGCAGCGTTCTGTATACGGTTACCCACCGCCCCCTCATCCGCCAACGTTATAAATACGTAATAACCTAGAGAGTTGGTTGTGATAACTCTCATGCAAACTGGTCACAGTAGTCACACCCTTTCCCCATAGCGAGTGGAGACACCACATGCTTATAAAGATTGCCAAACCGAGTGATTTACACGAATCCGATGTAACACCGGAATCTATTTACCTCTCCCGGCGGCGCTTTATGGGCGGCATGGCGGGTTTAGGCGCGGGGCTTGCCCTCTCCGGCCACGTCCGCGCCAACGAAGATTATGCTGATGTGCCGGAAGGCGATGCCCCAGCCTGGCTGAAGGAAAAAATCAGCGACACCCAATGGCGAGCTATCACCCCCAGCGACCCTGATAAAGATAAAATCGCCCCCTTTGACGATGCCAGCGGCTACAACAACTTTTTTGAGTTTGGCACCGATAAACGCGATCCCGCCCGTCATGCAGACAGCCTGGAAACCCAGCCCTGGAGCGTGGTGGTCGATGGTGAAGTGAATAACGGCGGGCGCTTTGCCCTAGAAGACTTCGCCAAGCCTGCGCAGTTTGAAGAGCGCATTTACCGCCTGCGCTGCGTAGAGGCGTGGTCGATGGTGATTCCCTGGCTTGGCATCCCCCTTGCGGAGGTGATTCGACGTGCCGATCCCACCAGCAAAGCCAAGTACGTGCGCTTTGAAACCCTGGTGGACCCAGAGCAAATGCCTGGCCAGCGCTCTTCGTTCTCGATAATCGACTGGCCTTACGTAGAAGGTTTGCGCTTAGACGAGGCTATGAACCCGCTGACACTGCTCGCCATGGGTATGTATGGCCGTGAACTGCCCAACCAGAACGGCGCACCCTTGCGGCTGGTGGTGCCCTGGAAGTATGGCTTCAAAAGCATTAAATCGATTGTGCGTATCTCACTGGTAGAAGAGCAGCCAGTCAACTCCTGGCAGAAAATCGCCGCCGATGAGTATGGCTTCTACGCCAACGTTAACCCACAAGTTGACCACCCACGCTGGAGCCAAGCCACCGAGCGGCGGCTTCCCAACAGCCTGTTCAACGCTAATACCATTGATACCCAGATGTTTAACGGCTATGCCGACGAGGTCGCCGAGCTATATGCTGGCATGGATTTAAGGAAGCACTACTAATGGCTGCGCCACGGGTATGGTTACTGTGGCGGGTAGGCGTTTTCCTGGCGGCGCTCGCGCCGCTGGTGTTCTGGGGCTGGCAGGTAGCGATTAACGCCGCAGGCCCCGAGCCAGGCAATTATCTGCTGCTAAACATCGGCATTGGCGGGCTATGGATGCTGCTGCTCACGCTAAGCCTTACGCCGCTCACCAAGCTCACCCGCTGGAAAGGCTTTGCATTGATCCGCCGTCAGCTTGGTCTGTGGACACTCGCCTACGCCACCCTGCACATGCTCAGCTACGCGCTATTTATTCTAGGGCTTAACTGGGCGCTACTAGGTAGCGAGCTGGTCAAACGGCCCTACATCATTGTTGGCATGATCGCACTGATCGGCCTTGCCGTATTAGGGGCGACCTCTAACAAATGGTCGATGCGCCGTTTGGGTAAACGCTGGAAGCCGTTACACAAATTTGCCTACATCATTTTAGGGCTGGTACTGCTGCACTTCTTTTGGGTGGTGCGCGCCGACATGCAAGAGTGGGCCATGTATGCCGCCATTGCCGCGTTAGTCATGGCAACCCGCCTACCGCCCGTCGCGCGCACACTGCCCAAGTTGCGCTATCGATTGAGTCGTACTTAGGGCTTATAAGAGCTATCAACCGACGAAACCTAGCCAAGTATGCAGCGCAGATGCTTGCGATAGGCAGCTTTGTCACGCGCTACATCTGGAGCCTTCATTACGTCGTTGGCGATAAAGGTCGGCAGCGCTTCTAAGCCGATAAATTCCTGAGATTTGTGGAACGGGAAGTAAACACCATCCACACCGCGCCCTTCGAAGAAGTTATCCGGTTCATCGAACGCTTCCAAAGGCGCGTTCCAGGTTAACGACAACATATAGCGACGTCCCTGCAGCAGGCCACCACTGCCGTACTGCTTGGTCGGGTCTTGGCGGCTACGGCCATCGCTGGCGTAAAGCGAGCCGTGGCCTTCTGTGAACACCTCATCGATGTAGCGCTTCACAATCCAGGGTGCGCCCATCCACCAGCCCGGCATTTGATACACAATCGTGTCCGCCCACAGGCAATTCTGCACCTCGGCCTTCAGATCATAGCCTTGATCAATCACCGTCTCGCGTATCTGATAGCCCATTTCCTGCAGAGTGCTTACCGCCACGCCGTGAAGCGTATTATTGAGTTCACCGCCAGAGTGGGCAAACGCTTTACCGCCATTAATCAGCAGAATTTTCATTAATAAAACCCCTCATGATAGCCTGACATCCATGCTTATATTCTTTGGCATGGCGTTTAATGAGCGGTATTGTGAGTTCAAAACATGCGAAAAAATAGCGACGCTTCAGCAAGACACTTTTGATTTAAAATCAATAAATAGAGTATTCGCCATTAAGGCAACCGATAACGTTATGAACAGCACTCAATGAAAAGCACCCTTGAAGAACAACAGGCCTTTGTGACGGTCGTCGATAGCGGCTCAATCACCAGCGCAGCCGAACGGCTAGGCATTACGGTTTCTGGGGTTAGCCGTGCGCTCAACCGCCTGGAGCAAAAACTCGGCGCTACCCTGTTACGTAGAACCACGCGTCGCCTGGAACTGACCGAGGAGGGAGAAACATTCCTAAACCATTGCCGCCGTATTCTCGCCGCCGTGGAAGAAGCCGAAGAAGCGATGCTGAACCGCCACAACCAGCCCCAAGGCAGGCTACGGATCAATGCCGCTCCCAGCTTTATGCAGTTCGTGATTGTGCCGGTGATTGGCGAGTTCCGCGCCCGCTACCCTGGTATTACGCTGGAACTCGACACCCACGACCGCTTTGTCGACCTATTGGAACAGCGGGTCGATTTGGCCATTCGCATTGGCAAGCTTGAAGATTCGTCGCTGCACGCCCGTCTCCTTGGCTACAGCCCGCTGCGCCTTCTGGCCAGCCCCGCCTACCTTAAACGCCACGGCACTCCAGAAAGCATCGACGACCTTCAAGATCACAGCTTGCTAGGCTTCAGCCAGCTCGATCATCTCAATCGCTGGCCACTGTGCCGCGCCGATGGCCAACCCTTGCATATCACCCCAACGCTGGCGGCCTCCAGCGGTAGCACGCTGCTTGAGCTAGCCCTTGGCGGGGAAGGCATTGTCTGCCTCGCCGACTTTATGACCATCACTCCCCGTCGCAACGGCACACTGGTGGATGTATTACCCGGCTGCATAGAAATGCAGACCCAAGCGGTCAATGCCGTGTACTACCGCCAAACCGCGCTTTCACAGCGCACCCGGCTGTTTATGGAGTTTTTAGCTGAGCAACTGCCGGGGCGGTATTTGATCGCTTAAATCACTCAATTAGCCGCCCCGAGTGCCCAGAAGCTGTTTGAGAACCCGCGACTCCAACACAAAGGGAACGGACATATGATCTTCGCCCTCCACGGTGTGAAAACTGCTACGCAAACCGTATGCCGACAATGCTTCAATCCGCTGGTATAGCTGGCTAGCATCCTGTTGGTTCTGCAGAGAGTCGTTATCGGCCACGGCCAATGACAAGCTGTGATGGATGACATTTACCTCTCCGGCTTCTACCTGCTGCCTAAAATCACGTTCATGTTTCAACAGGTAGCTATTGTTCCACCAGAGGCTGGGGCTGGCCGCGACAATGTGGTTAAACAGATCCGGCCGAGTAAATAAGGCATAAATCGCAAACATACCACCGAACGAGTGCCCATAAAGGCTCTGGTGATTAGCATCTACAGGAAAACGCTCGGCGACCGCCGGCATTAGGCTGTGCTCGATAAAATCCAGCAGTTCATCCTGCCCGCCTTGAGGTGGTTCGTTGTGTTCCTCGGCCACCGGCGGAGATAAATCGTAGGAGCGGCGCAGAAAGTTATGCGGCGCTTCTCCAGGATAACCAATACCAACGATAATGGCTTGGCGGAACTGCTCTTGTGCCCGCTTGGCCTCATGCAAAGAGGCGAAATAAGCGTTGCCATCCAACACATAGATCACCGGGTAACCGCCGCTGTAGGGCACCTCGCCTTCTGGTTTGCTGATCAGGATACGATAAGACGCCCCTTGCTCATTTTGCATTGCCCACTCAAGCGTCTGATCAAGGGTCACTTGACGTTCGGCCGTAACTGGCGACGCATGTGCATGCGTTGCTTGCCCCAAGACGGCCATTAAAGCCAGCCCGGCAAACACGAATATTCTGACGGATAATTGCATGACTAGTTGTCCCCGCGACGCTGCTGCTTAATCACCATTTGTATGAGAGGCTGCCAATCAGGCTGCGCCCAGCACCGCGATAGCAATAGATGCCCTCGCAGGAGATATGCTCTTCGTCCGTTACGTTAGTGGCGTTGAGGCTGGCACGAACTCCCTGAAAAGAGCCCGCGAAATCATAGTGAGCCGCCATATCAATCAGGCTGTATCCAGCGTTTTTATTGCTGTTGGCGTTATCAATGTACTCACTCCCGGTGTAGCGCACGCCACCGGAAAGATGCAGTCGTTCCAACGCAGGAACGCGATAATCCACCCAAAGGGACGCCAGATGGCGTGGGGTATTCGCCAAGTCACTCCCCTCGTTGCCATCGTTATCTACGGTGATTTCGCTGCGGTTATAGTTGTAACTTGCGGTCATGCGCAGGTTATCGGTGACATTCCCAACAGCCTCAAGCTCCAACCCACGGGTGCGCACCTCTCCGGTTTGGATTTGAAACAGCGGGTTGTCCAGATCGGTGGTTTTGCGGTTGGTTTCATCAATCTGGTAGATCGCCGCAGTCAACATTGCGTTACTACCTGCTGGCTGGTATTTCACTCCCAGCTCAAACTGCTCACCCTCGGTGGGGTCAAAGTCATTGCCGCTGGCATCGGTGCCGCTCTCAGGCAAGAACGACTGCGCATAGCTTAAGTACGGTGATAGCCCTGAATCGAAAGCGTAAAGTGCGCCAAAGCGCCAGGTGTTCTGCTCATCTTGGCTTTCGCTGGTAGTACCAGTGAGGTTGTTGCGAGTCTCGTCCTGCACCCAATCGCGACGCAGACCTGCGGTCAAACGCCAGTTATCGAGGTTAATCTGATCCTGTAAATAAAGGCCTCTACGATGGTTTTTACCACTGTCGTTGGTCCAAACGTTACTCGGCTGAGCGACAGGCTGGCTATAATCCGGGTTGTCGATATCGATCGACGGTGCGCTGCCCCCTGCATAAATAACATCGTTCTCAAGATAGGCGTAATCGACGCCTAACATCACCTGGTGCTCCACCGCGCCCTGATCTAAGGTCGCCATGAGCCGGGTGTCGGTGCTAAGCGACTCCATCTCTTCGTAAAGGCCGACACTGCTGCGGCTTAGCGTTGTACCGGCTAAGGTACCTGCGGAAAGGTACTGGTTAGTGGCATCTACCTGACCGTAGCGTACATTTTGCTGCAGCTGCAGTTGGTCACTCCAACTGTGGTTAAATTCATAGCCCAGTGCCCACTGCTGTTGATCCAGCTTGTCGTAGTCTTCATCGCCAGCCCAAAAATGGGTCAGGTTATCGCCGTCCTGATAAGGGCGCGGTGATGCGGAGGTCTGGCGCTCCTGGTACTGCGTAATAAAAGTAATGTCGGTACGTTCGCTCATCTGCCAATGGAGAGTGGGCGCCAGCAGGGTGACATCATTATCCACCTGTTCGATATCTGTTTGTGCATCGCGCATAACACCCACCAAGCGGTACTGCACATCGCTACCTATGTCTCCTCCCACATCGAACTGGCCTTGCAGATGATCATGACTCCCGACCTGTAGCTGCACTTCCTTCGTCGCATCTGCCTTCGGACGTTTGCTGACCCGGTTCACCAGCCCACCGGGTGAAAGCTGACCATAGCGCATCGAATCGGGGCCTTTAACTACCTCAATGCGCTCCAGGTTATAGGGCACAGTGGAATAGTAAGAGAGCCAGCCACTATTGGGTTGGCGCAAGCCATCAAGAAAATCGCCATGATATACCGTCGGAAACCCCCTCACCGAGATCAAGTCAAAGCGCGGGTCCATCCCCGACGCTTCCACTCGAACCCCAGCCGTGTAGGCCACCGCCTGCTCTACGGACAACGGCTGGCGGTCACGAAGCTGCTCTGCGGTGACCACACTGATGCTTTGCGCAAGCTCTATCAGCGGCGTATCGGTTTTGCTACCTGCCGAGGTGCTAAAGGCCAAATAACCATCACTATCGATTCGGTTGCCCACCACTTCGACGGTATCCAACACCATGTTTTCTGCGCTAGCCGCTTTTTCCATGACATAGTCCGCAGGCCCCCGCTTGATCACTTTCAAACCACTACCCTGCAGCAGTTGGGCAAATCCCTCGTCCACACTATAACGTCCATGCAGTCCAACACTGTGCAGGTCTTCAGTGAGATAAGCAGAAAAAGACAACACAACGCCCGCATGACTAGCGAACTGACTCAATACACTGCCCAGTGCCCCCGGTTCAATGTTATATGTCTGTTGGCTAGCAGCCTGCTGCAACTGTCCGCCCGCTGTTTGCGCCTGTGCTGCCTGAATAGGCAACAACACCATCGAACTCATCAAGGCACAACCCAGGGCGATGCCGCCAAGCGCACGCGTGGGTTGGCCACCATGGTGGTATCGAAGTGATATGAGTGTCTGCTTGGGATTAAAGGGTGTGGTCATCGTAATCTCGTCAATTCCAGAATCGGTTGCTTTATCTCTGGGTCGAACGAGATTGAAAAAGGGACAATAAATAATCCAACTTTTTATTCGCTAGGTTTTAGGGTTACCCAATATTGGGTCAAGCGGTCGACGCTAACCGGCAACGCATTGGCAATGGCTTGGAGCGCCCGGTCGATATCATCAATAGGGAAAGCGCCTGACACTCTCAACCCAGCAATAGAGGGGGCACAGCGCAGTACACCTGTGCGATACCGGCTCAGCTCTGCTACCAAACGGCTCAGTGGCCAGTCCACCGCCACCAGTAGACCGCGCGTCCAGCTATCCGCCTGGGCGTTGGCGGTGACGACTTCCACATTAATCGAGCTCATCTGCGCCTGCTGTCCGGCAACAAGACGTTGCGTCTCACCACCCGCCGACTGCGGGATCAACTCGACCTGATCTTCCATCACGGTAACCTGGGTCGACGTATCCAGCTTACGCACGGTAAACACGGTGCCCAACGGCACCACAGCGCCCTGCTCGGTATGCACTTGAAGCGTTTTGGCAGCAGTCACGTTTCCAGTTCCATCCCGCGTGCGAATAAAGATTTCGCCTGCATAAAGGCGAATCAACCGGGCAGTCGAGGTTTCCACTACATCCAGTGCGGTGGCGGTATTGAGCACCAGTTGCGTACCGTCCGCCAGCGTATATTGGCGCCGCTCTCCCCGTGCGGTACGGTGGCTGGCCATCCAGCTTTCCACAGGTGCCTGCTGCCAGGCCAACGAGCCCAGGGCACCTCCTACTGCCAACAAGGCAAAGCCGCGCAGCACGGCTCGTCGGCTATGACTCTGGCGTTGTTTGATCTGCAACGCATTGAGCGAAAGAGTGCCAGGCATCACCTGCAATTGCTGACGCAGTTTTTCCACCTGCTGCCAAGCCTGAACATGATCCGGATCTGCTTCCAACCAAGCATTATGTGCCTGTTTTTGCTGCTCAGTAACATCCTCCGAGCACAGCAGTGCGTACCAGCGGGCAGCCGCTCTGAGAGTATCTTTGCGGGCTGACTGGGTATCGCTCATAGCGATTCTTCGCACATCAACAGCAGACAATGTTCAGTCGCCTTAGCCATGTACTTTTTCACCGAGCTGACGGACACCCCCAAGCGTTCGGCGATCTCGGCATAACGCAGCCCTTCCAAATGGCAGAGCAAAAATGCTTGGCTTACCTTGTTGCCTAACCCTTCCAACATTTCATCAATCTGCAACAGGGTTTCCAGAATCAAGGCCTGCTCTTCTGGCGAGACAACCACCGGCTCAGGTTGCTGCTTCAAGGCTTCTAACCAGGCTTTTTCCAATGCATCCCGACGCACAAAGTCCACCCATACCCGGCGGGCGATGGTGGTCAGAAAGTTACGTGGCTCATGCAGTTTGCTAATTTGGGAGGAATTACTTGGGGAGGAGAGAATGCGCAGGAAGGTATCCTGAGCCAGATCAGCCGCCTGCCAGCTACAGCCCGTTTTGCGCTGCAGCCAACGCTGCAACCAGCCATGATGTGCATTATACATCTCGGCCAATGGCGTATTCTCAGCTGAAACAGGCATTCCCCCTCCGATAAACGATCAGCAAACGGAGAGACATTCTAATAACAGCCATTAGTTAATACAAATCATTATTATTTTCTTTAAGAATACTATCGCCCTCACTAGCGGCGATCCATTCATGAAAGGACCTCTCCTCGGCGTCGCTCCCCTTGAGGGCATAATAAACCAGCCGTAAGTGGCGCTCTTCATCGACAGTGAGTGTCGTGTGCTCGAACGCCACCTCGCCCAGCTCCTCAAGGTAAAGATGACGCACTCCCTGGCAAGGGGCGTTGACCTCCTGGGTTTTCCACACCAGCTTAAACTCAGGCGAAACCTTGGTTAACTCTTCGACAAGCTCATCAATAGCGGGGTCTTGCGCCGCACGGGCAAAGTCGCGCCGAAAGCTGGAGAGCATTTGGCTGACCTGCGCTTCCCAGGGTGATAAGCGCTGACGCATACCAGGGTCGGTAAATAGCAGCCACAGCAGATTGCGGCGCTCAGGCACATGGGACGAGAAGTTGAACAGCTTATCGGCGGCACCGTTCCACGCCAGCACATCCCAGCGTAAGTTAAGAATATACGCAGGTCGTGTCGGCAAATCGTCCATCAACGTTTGGATCAGCGGTGGCACGCTGCACCAGGTTTTGCCTAGCTCAGAGGGTAACCGCTGATGAGTCAGTAAGAACAAATGGCGTCGCTCAGCCGCATCCAACTTAAGCGCTTTGGCTAGATTGTCCAGAAAAGTCGCCGATACGCTAATATCGCGCCCCTGCTCTAACCAGGTATACCAAGTCAGTCCCACGCCCGCTAAGGCGGCGACTTCTTCGCGCCTTAACCCCGGCGTACGCCTTCGGCGGCCACGAGGCAGGCCCATCTCTTCCGGGGCGATTTTCTCTCGATGTTTACGGAGAAATTCAGCCAAATCTTGCCGCGCTCGAGTCAGCGTCCGGGGTGCAGTCATTTTGTTACCTTTGAGAACTCATCACTTCTAATAAGCTAGCACTTTTAATAACCTAGCACTTTTAGTAATAGCATAAACGGTTAAATTGTACCCCTCTTAAAGCCTCTCCAGAATAGCCCTTCGCTGGCAGAACGCCCGGTGATTTTTCGATCCTTAATTAACATGGAGAGCGTGATGGCTGACCAATCTCGTCTATCGGTATATCTAGTGGCACTGGGTGCTTTTGCGCTTGGGATGGCCTCTTATGTAACGGCAGGGCTCATTCCACTCATTGGAGATGCCTTTAGTGTCTCTGCTGCCACGGCTGCTCAGCTAGTCACGGCATTTACCTTAGCCTATGGCTTAGGCTCGCCTGTCGTTGTTGCCCTTCTGCCCGGTCATCATCAACGCGTGGGCTTATTACTGGCGCTAGCCGTGTTTATTGTGGCCAATATCGCCAGCGCCCTGGCCACCAGTTTTATATCCCTGGCAATATGGCGTGCGGTCGCTGGCGTTGGCGCAGGGGTTTATCTTGCGATGGGCATTGCCGCCTCTGCTGCTATCACACCCGAAGTAAATCGAGGCAAAGCCATTGCGATTATTATGGGCGGCATGGCGAGTGGTACAGTGTTAGGGGTGCCTTTCAGCCTATTGCTGGCGGAACGTTTTGGCTGGGCGTCAGCGATGTGGCTTATTTCAGTACTCGGCATCATCGCCTATGCTGGGCTTCACGCCAAACTGCCTGCACTCCCCTCCATGCCGTCACTGCCGCTTGCCCGCAAACTGGCTATTTTGAAAGCCCCGCATGCCATGGCCATTCTGGCAGTTTCTTTATTGGGCGCCGTTGCCAGTTTGGGTATGTATACCTTTATCGCCCCTTTTATGGCGGCTACCGAGTCAGGCGCTGTTCAGTCGATTACCGGCTATTTATGGGTATGGGGGATTGGCGGCGTCGTGGGCAGTTTTCTGATTGGGCCTCTGGTGGACAGATTTATCGGCCCTGTGATTACCCTGGCAATTATGTTGCTGCTCTCTCTAGCGCTCATTGCTCTTCCTGTCACGGCGTCGGTTCACCCACTGCTGACGTTACTGCCTATTGCGCTTTGGGGTGCTGTGGGCTGGGCGCTGCAAGTGCCACAAAACAACGAGCTGATTCGTACGCGCCAACCCCACGGCGACGGTAACCTGGCGGTTGCCCTCAATGAATCAGCGCTCTATTTAGGCAGTGCGATAGGCGCTGCCAGCGGAGGCATTATATTGGCCCTCCAGCTTCCCGTTTCGACACTTGCGATTGGGGCGGGGGTTGTCGCCGCGGTAGGTGCGGCAACCCAGCTAATCATCGTCATGCGCACGAAGCGCTAGCTCAGTTCGTGCACGCCAAGTGGTATGAAGAGTGCCGCTTGGCGGTTGTGCATAGATCGGCCTCATGCTTAACACCTGAACAGCGCGTATTTCGATAAAGCAAGATTAGCTTACGCTTTCTATACTGCTGATTATTAGCAGTGTCAGAAGTGGTCGCAAAACAACTGACCCTCCGAGAGTTAACGTACTCATATTGTTTCTATTATTGTTCTCCAGCTATTCAAGGATATTATGGGTCTTCAGGAAATCGCTGTCGGTGGCATCCTTCTTAGCCCACTGCTGATCTATGCCCTCTTGGGCTTCATCGCCACGCTGGTGACCCGCACGCTGCTTCACTGGGTGCTGGGGCAGCATACATTGTGGTACGCAGCGTGGTTCGATCTGTCGCTCTTCGTCATCCTTACGGCTGGCATTACCTGTGTATTTACTATTCTGCTCGGGGGTTCTTGATGCGCCATTCGCTCCGACTGCTACTTACTCTGGTTATTGTCGCACTTGCTATTGCCGCCGGTACTTGGCTATGGCGTTACTATCTTTATACTCCCTGGACCCGCGACGCTCGCATTCATGCAGAGGTCGTCACGATTGCGCCTGATGTATCGGGCTGGGTGCATACGCTCAATGTTACCGATACCGATTACGTTACCCAGGGCGACGTACTGTTTGAGATTGATGACACTCGTTATCAAACGGCAGTCGACAGAGCCCAGGCCACGGTTGAACACCGTCAAGCAACGCTCGAACTCAGCCGCGCAGAAGAGAGCCGGCGGAACCAACTGCGTAGCAGTCGTGCGATTAGTGCAGAAGACCAGCAGGTTGCCCAAATCAACTCACGTATTGCTGCTGCCGATCTCAATCAGTCCCAGGCCGACCTCATCAGTGCCCAGCTTGATCTAGAACGAACACAAGTAACGGCGCCGGTCAGCGGCCATGTGCTTAACGTGCAATTTGTGGCGGGTAACTACGTAAATCGCGGCACCTCGGTAATGGCACTGATCGCCGCCAACTCTTATTACGTGGTGGGCTATTTCGAAGAGACCAAAATGGCGTCGATCAACGTAGGCGACCCGGTCGAGATCATTCTAATGAACGGCGCCCCCCATCTGGATGGCCGAGTGGCGGGTATTGGCCGAGGCATTGCCGATAGCAACACCACCCTTAACCAGCAACTACTACCACAGGTGGCGCCAACGTTTAACTGGGTGCGCTTGGCACAGCGCA
The DNA here is from genome assembly GCF_002216165.1 of Halomonas sp. N3-2A. Taxonomy (NCBI): domain Bacteria; kingdom Pseudomonadati; phylum Pseudomonadota; class Gammaproteobacteria; order Oceanospirillales; family Halomonadaceae; genus Halomonas; species Halomonas sp. N3-2A. The sequence goes on from NZ_CP022286.1 coordinate 2,277,804, forward strand.
TCCCAGTACGCATTTCGTTAGACAACGTCCCTGACGACACGCTGCTTAGCGTCGGCATGACAGCAACGGTACGCGTCCACGCTGCCGAACAGCCTGAGTGATTCATGTCGCCGTTTGTTAATACCTACCTGACGCCCAATGCCACGGCGGTTAAGTTCGCTATCAAAACCACCTTGGCAATGATGCTGGCACTCTATGTGGCTCTCTGGTTCGACCTGGAAAGACCTTACTGGGCGCTAATGTCGGCTGCTTTTCTCCAGGTTCGACCGATGAGCGGCATGGTGATCGAAAAAGGCATCTGCCAGCTTAGCGGCACTTTTATCGGTGCCGTTGCAGGTATCGTGATAATGGCGCTGTTCGTCCAAGCACGCATACCCGCACTGATCGTATTGACGGCCTGGATTATGCTGTGCACTTATGTCGGTTCACTGTGGCGTAACAACTACACTTACGGCTGCCTGATGGCTGCCGTCACTGCGATGCTGATTGTGGTGATTTCCAGCGGCAGCACACCAGCGGGTATTTTCGATATCGCCGTGGCCCGGCTTTCCGAACTGGGGCTAGGTGCAGTCTGCGCGATGCTGGTCAGCTCGCTACTCTGGCCATCCCATGTAGGTGCACACCTTGCCACCCAGGCCGACAGCGTCATCAACGAAGCCTTCGAGCATGCCGCCCTGCGTTTGGAAGCCAGCAACGATATTCCAGCGATGCAGAAAGCTCTGCGGAGTAGCCTAGCGCCATTAACACTACTGGAAACCGATAGCCAAGCGGCCCGTTTTGAGGGCCCTGTCGGCCCCGGCCGAGTACGCGCCACCCACGTACTAACGCGGCGTACACTGCGCTTTTTCGCCAACCTTCAAGCACTCCATCAACTGATGTACGACCACGCCGATCGGCTCGACCCACAAAGTATCGAGCTTGCATGTCGGGTCGCTCAGGGCTTTCGTGAGGCAGAACACGTCAAGGGGGTCGCTAAAGCAAGAAAAGCACTCCAGGTGCTACGCCATCAGGTTCATGAAAGTGACCAGGAGAGCAGCATCGCCCCGCTCGACCAGCGCCTTCGCTTGGGACTTCGCGAATCGATTGGCCATGCGCTGGTGATGCTCGACGCCCGCGAGGCAATTGCTTCACCGGGGCGCCATAAACTACGCTCATCGCCGCTAGCCTGGCACCGTGACCACCTTGCCGCCACTATTAACGCCATACGCTCGGGATTATTGTTTGCGCTACTGGCAACCTTCTGGATTGTTACCGCCTGGAATAGTGCCATGATCGCTATGATGCTGGGCACGCTGTTCTCAGCCTTCTTCGCTAGCCGCGAAAACCCAGTCGCTATCACGATGATGTTTTACAAAGGCATGTTGGCGGCGATTCCCAGCGCCTTTCTATTCGGCCATGTACTGCTCTCCCAAGCCAATGGTTTTCCGATGCTAGCGATGCTGTTTGGCACGCCACTATTTTTAGGCTTACTGGGAGCCACGAACCCGGCCACCATGGGGTACTGTTTAGCCTTTGCTATTTTCAACATTCTGCTGACCATGCCTGGCAACGGCATGGATTTCACTTTCGACAGCTTCGCCAACCGGGTGGTGGCCGTGGTGATTGGGCTAACCTGCGTCGTTATGGCTTTCCGCCTACTGCCAGGGCCAGGTGCACGACTTAGGAGGCGGCGTCTGATTAAGGCGATTTCCCAGGATATCGATGGGCTACGCCGACGCTCGATTCGAGATGCTGAAACCCGCTTCAGCGGCCATATGGCCGACCGACTACTGCAGCTCGCTCAGCACGACGATATGCTCCCCGAGGACCAACGCCATCTGTTTATTTTAGGCCTGACAGGGCTCGACTTGGGCACCGCGATGTTGCGCCTACGTGACCGTCTCGACGATGCGCCGCACCCGTTAATCCGCCGAACGCACCAAGACCTACTGCAGACGCTAGCCAACGGTTTTGCAGAGAGTGCCAACGGGCGGCCGCCCCAAGGCATTCGCGAAGCCGGTAAGCAGTTGGAAGCGGCGATTGAGGCCTACGGTGACATTCCCGCCGACCGTCTCGTGCTCATGAAAGGCTTGGTTGAACGACTCGAACTGGCCTTAGAGCGTCTTGCGCGTATTATGGCGGAGCGGCCACATAGTAAGCCTTCAGCTAAACAGCGCTTGTCGACACCCGCATCACAGTGAGCGAATAAATCAATGTTATAGAGCGTTTCGACTTTGCCAGCGAGATTGCCGAGAATCTCCTTGCCCTAACTAAAGCGTAGCTGATGGGGCGCTTTAGATTGATCAAAACGGAGGCTCATCACTATCAGTCCAATAAAAATCACCCCAAGCATCAGCCATGCCTGCTCAAATCCTCCCAGCAAGTCTTTTATCAACCCCGCCGCGATAGGTGCTAAAGAGGCAATGAGATAGCCGATGCCCTGTACCCAAGCAGTCAACTGACCAGCTAGCACGGGATCGTCTGAGTGATCCATAGTGATGATCAAGCTTAAGGGAAAAAGGCCACCTATTCCTAACCCCAGCAGCGCGGTTGCCAACCAAGCCATGGTTTTAGGCATTAGCCCAAGAAGCAAAAAGCCTGCCACCGACAACAGCAGTACCAGCAATAACACCGGGCGACGGTCTTTCATTTGTTGAGCCAGTATCGGAAACGTTAGGCCAGCCATCACCTCGATGGCCGTTAGCCAACTAAGCGCCAGCCCCGCTTGCGTTTCAGACCAACCTAAATGGATAAAGGTGGGCGGAATCCAAGCCAGAAGGCAGGTATAACCCGCCGTGCCTAAACCAAAGAAAATTGCCAACGACCAAAACCGAGGCTGCCGCGCCATCGCTGAAAAAGCGATGCTAACGCTGTTGTTTTGACTAGGGGCTGGCAGTACTTGCCTGCGCATCACCCAGCCAGCGAGCCCTGCAAGTGCTAAAAGCCCCCATAACGCCAAGGCGTTCTGCCAGCCAATATAATCACTCACTACAGGGGTAATGGCAGAGGCAAGCGCCGCGCCCCCCATAATGGAGGCAATATAGAACCCCATCACCATTGGGGTTTTCTCGCCTGCTGCCTGTTTTATCACCGCAGGAAGTGCGGCCTGGATAAACGCTATGCCAATGCCGGCGCCCAGTGCAGCTGTCCATAAACCTGCATACCCGAAGTCAAACCAATGCAACGCGTCCGATAAAGCAATCGACACAAGCGCCAGAGTAATCACGCTGTTAAAGCCGATCCGCTTTGCGAGCAATGCGCTAGCAAAACACCCCAGCCCCATCGCTAATACCGGCAACGTGGTTAAAAGTGACAACTGTGTAAATGAAAGACTTACATCGTGACGGATTGCCTCAACCAGGGGCCCAATAGCCGCCATGGATGGCCGCAGGTTGAGCCCAATAAGAATGATCAGCAGGATCGTTCTTACCAACGGTATTGATCTCGAATTGCTATTGCGCATACCCACTGCCCACCCTTTATCGGCCATTGCTAAATAAGAATCGGCGTTTACTGTAAAACCTCAGGTTAACTTGAGGTCAAGAGAAATAAGGGTTACTGAGACATTTCCGGAATAAGGTAGGAAAGAGGAAAGAGGAAAGAGGAAAGAGGAAAGTATCGGCTACGCTTCCAAAAGAGCCATTTGCATGCCTATAAAACTGGCACGCAAATGGCTCTATTTATGGTCGACGCCTCCTAGCACAAATGCATTTCTAAAGTTAACGACTGGTATGAACTAGCTCTGTTTACCTTAAATTTTCCAAAACGCTTATTAGTGGTTAGCGGCCTAAAACCCTAACAACCGCTTACGCATAGGACGAATAGAGAACAGTACCAATGCGCCTAAAGCCAACCACTCGACAGATGCAGGTAGCAGCTCCTGAACTTGGTTCGCCTGCTGAACCGGATCCCAACCTGTCATCGCCAGCCCTTGATCAAACACCCAGCCAATCAGCACCGTCACCAGAAGAATGCTGACGAGATAAACCGCTAACGCTTGGTTTCCAAACTCACGCCGCAGAATAGCCAGGGTGGCTAGGCTCGTCACAGGGCCAGCCAGTAGGAAAACTAACGCCATCCCCGGTGAAATGCCTGCCAATAGCAAGCCAGCGGCTACCGGTGTGGCTGCGGTAGCGCAGATATATAAAGGAATACCGATGACTGCCATAAGGATTAGCGCCAACAAGCCACCCGAAAAACCTACCAGGGTTTCTGGCGGCACAAAGGTAACCAACACCCCCGCCAATAATAAACCGGCAAACATCCAACTACTGATGTCATCCAATAAATCACTAAAGGCATACTTTAATCCTGCGACTACCCCCGTCGACTCAGTGGCATGTGTGTGAGCATTGCCATCATCAGCCCCTTTTGATGCACAGCAGCTGCTAACAGGAGTGCTTTTCGGCAGCGCTGATTGGCCAGTAAAGCCCACTAAAATGCCCGTCACTATCGCAGTTACCAAGGCTCCCAACACTCGCGCCAGGGCCATTAATGGGCCCAAGAGCACACTGGTGATGAGCATTGAATCCACCCCAACGCCGGGTGTACTAATCAGGAAAGACGTGGTTGGCCCACGGCCCGCCCCACCCCGATGCAACGCCAGTGCGGTGGGAATCGCCCCGCACGAACACAGTGGCAACGGCATACCAATCACCGCTGCGCGTAAAATGCTGCCCAGTCCACGCCCTCCCATCCAACGCTGTAATAGATGCTCTGGCATTAAGGCCTTAATTAATCCCGCAATCACCAGCCCCAGCAGCAGCCAAGGCGCGGCACTTAACGCAATACTCAATAGCTCATTGATCAAACTCATCGTCGGTTACCTGCTTGTTAGTCAAGAGAATAACGACTAGCCTAAACCCTGTAATCGTTACAGGGTCAAGCCAATGAAACGCTACTATCGTATCGGTGAAGTTGCTAGCCGAACCGGATGCTCGCCGGAAAGCATTCGCCATTATGAAAAGCTGGGATTACTGGCACCGCCACAGCGGGGAGAGCAAGGCTACCGGTCTTATGATCAGGCGGCATTAGAACGCATTGGCTTTATTCGCCATGGCCGTAGCCTGGGGTTAGATCTGCACAGCATTCAGGAGTTGTTAGCACTTTCCGACAACCCCGACACCGACTGCACCGCCGCCGATAATATTGCCAGCCGTCATCTAGAGCACTTAGAAGAACGCATCGCTGCCTTACAAGCACTGGCGGGGGAACTGCGCCAAGTGGTGCATCAATGCCGAGGCGGCAAGGCGGCTAACTGTCAGATCATTCAAACGCTGTATGACCACCAACCCACCTGCACCGAGCGGGGATGCGGAGAAGTGACGGCGTAAAGACTGCCCCCTGCAATATCGCAGTTCAGTATCGTAAAAAAGGAACACCGCATGATTGAGACAAGGGAACAACTCGACGCCATTAAAAAGTCATGCTATTCGATGGTGACCAAAAGCGCAGGGATCTCAGCAGGCACCGCCATTATTCCCATACCTGGGCTGGATATCGGCTCAGACGTGGCCATCTTGATGCGCATAATTCCCAAAATTAATGCCCAGTTTGGTTTATCGCCTGAACAAATCGAAAGCCTAGATACTGAAACCAAGCTTTTTGTGATGACCGCCATTTCCAATACGGGAAGCAAGTTAGCCGGAAAATACATCACCAAGACGTTAATCATAACGCTACTGAACAAGATGGGCGTTAAAGTTGCTGCCAAAGGTGTTTCTAAGTTTGTTCCCTTTATTGGCAGCGCTGTGGCAGGCAGTATTAGCTTTACTGCCATGAAGTACATGGGCAACAGACATATCGAGGATTGCTACAAGATTGCCTTGGCAACTCTGGAAAACAAGCAGCTACCTCCAGCGGCAGAGCCTGCGACCTTTATCCCTGCCGACCACCCTGCTAATTCCCATTAGCGGGTAGCAATACGGTCTGACAGAGTAGTTTCCACCTTGAGACAGCGATTAACACGCCTAGAGGAAGTTACAGTGTCATCTATGGACTGGAACTAGGGCTATATCGCTGGCCTGCATGAATATTACCCATGAGCAGCAAGCTTAGTACGCCAAAACAGGCGAGCCCTGCCAACAACATTGCCAAATGAAAACCACTTTCCATCGCGCGGGTAAAAAGGTCTTGAAGTGCGATTGAGGTGTTGGGGAATACGTGCTGAGTGATAGCCTCGCGCGCAATCTGTTCCACACGACCCACTCCTTTCTCAACTCCTTTCTCAACTCCTCTCTCAACTACGGCAGAAGCAGAGGCAAAAACATGAATTGCCCGCTCACTCATTAATGTACCAAGCAGCGCAATACCAATTGTCATGCCAGCTTGGCGGAGTGCATTCATTGTTGCAGAGGCGGCTCCCGATAGTTCGGCCGATGCCAGGCTCATCACGGCAATGCTAGTGGCAGGAACTGCCAGCCCCACCCCGATACCGAGTAACGCAAACCATCCCCCCACAACCCAGTAAGGTGTCTGTGCCGTGGCCGTTGCCATTAAGAGCAAAGCAAGCCCAGCGAAGCCGTAGCCAACTGCCGTTAACCGCTGCAGGGGAATCAGCTTATTTAATCTTCCAAATAGCAGAGAAACACACAGCGTCATGACAAATTGCGGCATCATGCGCCAGCCAGCCTCAACAGGCGACCAATGCTGAATCTGCTGGAGAAAAATCGAGAAAAAGAACAGGCTGCTGTAGTAAGAAAATCCCAATATGAACGAGGCGAAATTCGCCACTAAAAAAGCGCGCTCCTGCAGAAGGGCTATCGGCAGCAAAGGCCGCTCTACTCGACTTTCTACCACCGCGAACAGAACAAAGCTGATCGCGGCGACAATCAATGCAATGCCCCCCATTGTGAAATTATTCCCTGCCTCAATCATGCCAAACGCCAATGCGCCCAGGGCTACCACACTGAGAACTTGGCCCAACGGATCACGTGCAGCGTGCTCGGGATACTTACGCTCGGTAATGCCGTACATGCCTAGCACAACGACCAATATCCCCAGAGGAAGATTAATCAAAAAAATGCTCTGCCAGCCAAAATGATGCAGCAATAGCCCCCCGCATAACGGCCCCAGGATTAGCGCCAAGGCGTTGGAGGCTGACCAAACACCGATTACGTGCGAACGCTCCTTTGGATTGGGAAAGGCAGAGGTAAGAATAGGCATAGCACCACAGATCAGGAAAGCGCCAGCAGTTCCCTGGATGGCCCTACCCACCAGCAACACCGGCAATGACGGCGCCCAGCCGCACAGTACCGAGCCCAGTGTGAACAGGATGACACCACTGAGCCAAGCGCGCTTTTGACCATACCTATCCGCTATTGGACCCGCAGACAGCATGAACCCAGATAGGCAGATCGCATAAGCGTTGACTACCCACTGCAGCCCTACGATATCGGTGCGTAATGCCGTCTGCATGGTAGGGAGTGCCACGTTGACGATGCTGATATCAAGTGTGGCAATAAAGCTTCCAAGACAAACAGCGCACAATGCGCCGTAGCGGCGAGAAGGCTGCATGACAGTTCCTTACGGTGAGATAGAAAATTGCGTGCTCTTTGCTTAAGCATACAAACCGACCGACCGTCGGTCAATGAATTATACAGTATCGATCGCCTATGCTCTGAGCCTTAGCTCGCCTAAACTAGGCCGTATTTTCTAAGGGATGTTGAAGCCAACCAAGAGTTAAAAATCGACATAATGGATCATAAGACAACGAAGCCAACGCCGCAGGCAGCTAAAGTGCCAAGAACCAAACCGGCTGAAATTCGCCTAAATGAGCTGATGACTGCCGCCGAAAAGCTCTTCCTGGCCAAAGGCGTTGAAGCCACAACAATCAACGAAATTGTTAAGGAAGCCCAAGTTGCCAAAGGCACGTTCTATCACTACTTCTCATCCAAGAACGACATGCTGGTTGCTTTGGGTGAACGGTACACGGCTGACTTTCTAGCGCGCCTCCAGAAAGCCCTGGACGCCTGCCCAGACCACGATTGGCTGCAGCGATTGAGAACATGGATTGAAGTCAGCGTCGACGTGTATGCACAAACATACCGAACGCACGACATCGTCTACACCAACCATCACCATCATGATCGTTCTAACCAAGCCAGGAACGCCCTTCTTGATCAACTGCTAGACATCATTGAAGGTGGACAATTGGCGGGCACCTGGCGAGTGGAGGAACCAAGGGTAGTGGCTCTGGTTATTTATTCAGGGGTGCATGGCGCCACAGACGATATCATTGCAGCCAAGGCTAACGACCGTGCACGCTTTGCACACCAAGTGGCAGATGCTTGTCTGCGTATGCTGCCCCCTCCGGAAAAGACAGCCAGATAAACTTTTTATCGCGGATCTCAGCGCCTATGATTAACGCCTTTGCCGTATCCAACTATCGCAGTCTGAAAAACGTTGTCTCCCCCCTAACAGGTCTCAATGTGGTTACCGGACCCAATGGGTGTGGAAAATCCAACCTGTATAAATCGCTGCGGCTACTGGCAGAGACAGCTAAAGGCAATTTGATCTCATCGATTGCCCAGGAAGGCGGGCTTGATTACACCTTCTGGGCTGGCCCGGAAAAACTCACCAAAAGCATGAAAGATGGCACTGCGCCCATAGAAGGCTCCGCCAAGAGAAACAATCCCCGCCTTAGGCTGGGTTTTGTGGGTGAAGACTTTGGTTACGCCATTTCACTGGGAATGCCCGCGCCGCAGGGGTTTGCTGGCTACGGGGACCCTTCCATGTTCCAGTTCGACCCCGAGATAAAGCGCGAGTGTATCTGGGCTGGCGACGTCTGCCGCCCCAGCAGTTGCCTGATCGACCGAGTCGGATCGGTGGTGAAAGTGCGTGTTGGCCGCAAATGGCAGGTTTACGACGCCCATCTCAATAGCTACGAAAGCATTTTGAACGAAATCAGTGACCCGATCGCCGTACCTGAGGTTCATGCGGTCCGGCAAGCCATTCGTAGTTGGCGCTTCTATGATCAGTTCCGAACCGATTCGCAATCTATTATCCGCACACCACAGATTGGTACCCGCACCCCGGTGCTGGATCACGATGGCCACAGCCTAGTGGCCGCATTACGAACCATCCACGAGATTGGCGACAGAGAAGCGTTGTACGAGGCGATTGAAGACGCCTTTCCCGGTGCAACCATCAATTTTGCAGCCGACGCCGGTAACCGCTTCCTATTACAATTTCTTCAGGATGGGCTGCTGCGCCCCTTAAACCAGTCGGAATTATCCGACGGAACGCTTCGCTATCTACTGCTGGTGGCGGCACTGCTTACCCCTCGTCCGCCCTCCCTATTAGTGTTAAACGAACCGGAAACCAGCTTGCATCCGGATCTGCTGCCTGCCCTAGGACGCCTGATTATTCGCGCATCGCAGGAAACCCAAGTGTGGGTGGTCTCCCACGCGCCACGCTTGGTGGCCACTTTGGAAAAAGAGGCTGCCTGTAACGCGATTGCTCTGAATAAAGAGTTTGGCGAGACCGTTATCCTCGGCCAGGGATGGTTGGACGAACCACCCTGGCATTGGATGGATTAAACAAGAGAAACGGCGCGGTAAGCGGCCTAGCAGCTGGGCAGCGTAATCACCCCCTTCAAGTAAGGCGCAACGCGGCCTTTGATAATCACGCGGTCGCCTTCTATCTCGCAGCTCAGCGCACCTTTGCGGGCACCACCCTGGCGTGCAGTAAGCTGCCGTTTACCCAGTTTTTTCGCCCAGTAAGGCGCAAGCGAGGTATGCGCCGAGCCAGTTACGGGGTCTTCTTCCACTCCGACTTTGGGGCCGAACCAACGGGAGACAAAGTCTACATCGCTGCCTTTTGCGGTAACGACAATGCCGCGCCCAGGAAGGTGCTTCAATTGCTGCATATCCGGCGTTAGCGATTCAATCAACTGCGCATCGTTAACCACTACCACGATATCGTCAGATATCAGCAACTCTTCGATCTGACGAAGCCCTAGCGCTGCCTTTACCTCAGCTTCCATCGCCAAGGGTTCGACTACCTTTGCGGGAAAATCCATCGCCAGCTCGTCGCCGTCACGCTGCACTAAAAGCTGCCCACTGCGGGTCTCGAACTGCAGTGTTTCAGCACTATCGCCCAGCACATTAAAAATCACCCACGCCGCCGCCAGCGTGGCATGGCCACACAAATCTACTTCTACAGAAGGGGTAAACCAGCGTAGGTGATAGCCAGACTCGGTCGGCACAAAGAAGGCTGTTTCAGAGAGGTTGTTCTCCGTGGCTATTGCCTGCAACAACGCATCATCCAACCACGTTTCCAGAGGGCAAACCGCCGCAGGGTTACCTTCAAACGGTTTAGAGGCAAACGCATCTACCTGGTAAAGATCAATATTCATTACAGCCAGCCTTTTCTAACATTAGGGGTCATTTAAGAGATCGCATTAAAGCCTGCCCACGATGATACCAAGCCTTGATTGACGGAGTGAGACTCAGCAGATGTCACAGCTGCTCGAACTCTATGCCACACAGGGAACTGGCCTGATACCAAAACGCCCCGAACCAAGTCGGGGCATTTTGCGATTGCTGGGATATAGACGAAATTATATCACCAGCGATAGCTCACTTTCGCGCTGATTTCACGCCCCGGATTATAGTAATCAGCCGTGCTTGAACCAACCACGTGTTGCTCGTCGAGCAAGTTACTGACATTAACGGCTAGGTCGGCGTCTTTGGTGAGCTGGTAGCTGAAAGCCGCGTCGAAGAGCGTTGCTGCACTGCTCTTTGACGTATTGGCAGTATCAAAGTAGTAGGAGCCAACATAACGGGCGCCGAGGCCAACACTCATATCCTGGCGTGGCAAGGTATAGTAGCCCCACAGTGACGCCGTATGTTTAGGTGCCGCAGTGAACTCGTTACCTTCTCTGGAGGCGTTGCTGTCGCGCACCACTTCCGACTCCATATAGGAGTAACCACCGGCTACGCTAAAGCTATCGGTCAACTCAGCCTTGGCTTCCAAATCAAGCCCCCGTACGCGGGACTCACCTACGGTTTCCCGCTCAATAACGCCATTGTCCTGTACAACCGAGATGGTGACGTCATCCCTGGTCAGGTCATAGATGGCCGCCGAAAACAGCGCATTCGTACCAAAGGGAGAATATTTCGCACCAATTTCGTACTGCTCGCCCCGTTCGGGATCGACGCCAATCGTTGGCGGTGCGACCGACTCCACCATGCTGACATAGGTAGAAATTTCGTCGGTGACGCGATAGGTCAGAGCACCACGAAGTGAGGTCTCCGAGAAATCATCGGAATCGGTAACGCCCTCCATGTTGGTACTTGAGACATCCATTGAGTCGTTGCGCACGCCCGCTGTCACGATGAAGCGGTCATAGAAGGACAAATTCTGTGTCAGGAAAACCGACTCGGTGGTGAAGTCCTGCTTGTTGCGGCTATAGACATTCAGGCTACTTGGGGCACCGCTAAAGGCGGGATTTGCGATATCAATGGAGGTCGCATCGCCGTAAAACGAACGGTCTTCGGTTGAGGCATCACGATACTCGATACCCACGAGCGTGCTGCTATCGACCTGATCAAAGCGGGCGTCGTATTGCAGGATAGCGTTGCCGATCAACTCCTGGGCTTCGTTGTCGGTACCAAAGTAGTCGCGATCCACCACGCTGCCAACGCGCGCCGCAGAGTCAGTGATATAAACGTAACCGAAGTCGTCGGTCAGGTCACTGTAGCGTAGATTCCCCCGCAGCGTCAGCCCGTTGTTGAAATCATGAGTGAACTGCCCGGTGAGACTGGTACGCTCGACGTCATGATAGTTAAAGCCGGGCTCGCCAAAGAACTCGCTGCGATCGTACTCCCGATCAAGCGGATAACCGCCGCTATTAGGGGTGTCGTCACGCTTCAGGTAATCGAAGATAACGCTTGCCGAGGTGTACGCCGTCGGCTCCCAGGTCAGGCCTCCCATCAGGAAACCATTGTTGTCTTTGGAGTGATCGTATTCGCGATCGCTGTCCCGGATGGTGCTGGTAAAACGGTAGGCCACTGTCTCGTCAGCGTTCAGCGTGTCCCCCACATCAACACCGGCCTCTTTTGCATCAAATGAACCGTAGGAGAGATAGCCCTCTCCAAAACGCTCAAAGCGTGGCCGTTTACTCACGAAGTTGACCGAACCGCCCGGATCCGCCGGGCCAAACATGGTGGAGTTGGCGCCACGCAACACCTCAACGCGCTCGTAGGCGTAAGGCTCTTCGCGTACACCGCGCATTGAGCCTAGCGTCAGTCCATCACGGTAGGTGGTCGCCTGAAATCCGCGAATTTTAAAGTAATCGTTACGATCATCGGTGCCGTAATAATCGGTGAGAACGCCTGGCGTATATTGCAGCACTTCCTCGGTAGTAGAAGCGTTGCGCTGCTCGATCTCCTTCTCAGTGACGACCGACACGGAGGCGGGGGTATCGAGGATACTGGTAGCTACCTTACCGCCGACCCATAGCTCCTGAGTCACTATCGAATTGGCATCATCATCAGCGTAGGCCTGGGCGTTGACGATAATAGGAGCAAGGCGATAGCCCTCATTATCGTCAACGCCTTCGCCTGTCTCCTGCGCATTCCCGATCATGGGAATAGTCACCAGCGTCGTGCCGCACAGAATGGCGGTAGTGGCCTGCTGCCACCGTAACCAATTTGCGTTGCGCCGGGCTGTGCTACGGCTATCAATCATGTTGAAGACCCCTTGAAATACATAAACCTACCCTGCTCGCTTCGTGGTTTTCTTTTGAAAGGCCGGGAGAGTATCCAAAGGGGGTAGCACGGAGTCAATAGCGCTAATGCCAATCATAATCATTTATTTTAAAATCTGGCCATATTGACAACCCGCCAGCAACACATGTTCACGAAATAAAAAAGCCCCATGTTTTGGACAACACGGGGCTTTTGGCAAGTGCGTACGTACCTTCTGGCTCAGTTTTCCTCGACAGCGGCACGCCCTTTGATGATAGAGCGGGCAAGCATCAGGTACGCTACCGAGCCACAGGCGGCCATGGCCAGGATGACCGCTTCAAGCGTATGCGGCAACATGGCAGACAGTGCGCTCAGCAGCCCGGCAACACCGAACTGGGCCGCACCCAGAAGCGCTGCGGCCGTCCCGCCACTGGTGGGAAAGTACTCCAAAAAGCAGGCCTGAATATTCGGCGAGATCGCCCCTACCGCACCGATGGTCAGCATCATGGCGGGCAAGAAAGCGTACAGCGGCCACTCCATAAAAGCCGCCATCACCAACAACAGTATGCCAACGCCCTGACAGCCCGTTGCCAGTTGCCAGTTGCAGGATACGCAGTGACGATAGCCTGGAAAGCAACACGCGATTGAGAATATTGAAGATAAGCATCGCGACGATATTCGCCGCAAACAGCATTGAAAAGGCTGAAGGCGACTGGCCGAAATGACCCTGATAGATAAATGACGCATAGGTGATGAACATCATCAGAGTAGAAAATGAGGCAGCCTGCCAAACGATGAACGGCAGGGCCGGCTTTGTCGACAGTACCAGCTTGTAACGCGCCAGCAGGCTCATCTTAGGGCTTTTCGCTCGAGACACCTTACCCGTACCGGTAAAAAGCACCCGCACCAACAACGGTACCAGCAGCACCGCGTATACCGCCAAGGCGAAAAAGATATAGTGCCAGGAACCCAACGCCAGAATCGCACTGCCCACGCTCGGCGCAATGCCAGGCGCCAGCACCATGATAAAGCCCATCATCGAAAACAGTTTCGCGGCATCGCGGCCCGCCACCCGGTCGCGCACCAACGCCGGCACAGATACCAGAGTAAAGCCAGCGCCAAGGGCCTGAACAGCTCGCCCGACGAGCAGCGTGTTCAAAGAATCCGCCATACCAATGACAATGCTTGAGAGCGCAAAAATCGCCAGGCCGCTCATCAACACCCGCTGGCGCCCGAAGCGGTCTGAAAGCGCACCGCCGATTAACTGACCAAACGCCATCGCGAAGACATACACTGAAACGCTCAGCGACACCGCCTGCTGAGAAACTCCCAGCGATTCGCCAATAACCGGAAAAGCCGGCAGGTACGTATCCATGGAAAACGGGCCCAGCATCATGGTCAATGCCAAGCTCAGCACCACAATGAACGGCGTTTTAGATTGGGTCATAGAAGCTCGCGGTAAAGGGGCGTAATGATAGACAACACCCACAATATGATACCGACAGTTGCTATCAAGGCAATCGAATAGGTAGGTGGTTTGCTAATGGGGCTTTGGGAGCAAGGTTTTGAGAGCTGGGGTTTGAGAGTAAGGCTATGAGAGTAAGTGGACAGCGCCCAAGCAACAACAGGTATGATTGCATAGCGCATTTAATACCAACGAGGAGAGCCGAATGCCCGCCTACATCGTACTAACCCGTGAACACACTCACGACAACGAAGAAATGAAGCGCTACAGCGAAAAGGCCAAAGCCGCCCGCGAAGGCCACGACCCACAGCCGCTCGCCTTTTATGGTGATTTTGAGGTGCTAGAAGGAAGCGCCATGGAAGGTGCGGTGATTCTACGCTTCCCCGACATGGCCGCCGCCCGCGCCTGGTACGAAAGCCCCGCCTATCAGGAAGCCCGCAAACACCGTTTCCAAGGTGCCGACTATCGCGTTTTTCTAGTGGATGGAATAGCAGAGGCTTAATGGTCAAAGCCCCTGCGGGTCGCCAGCGAGGGGTACAGCTATCGCAACAAGATGAAATGTTCGATCAGTCGAATCATCAGCGTTTTCTGATCCGGTAGGCTTTCTGCCACCAATAGGGCCAGGGCCACTAGGGTATTGTCATTAATCAGTTGCTCTACTGGCTTTGCCAGCAACGCGGCGTTGCGGCGCAGGTACCACAAGAATAGAAACGAGCCGCAGCGTTTGTTGCCATCGGCTAGAGGGTGAGGGTCTGCTTCAACTCACCGATGGCCTGAAGTGCCTCTTCCAATCCTAAAGGCTGCATACCCGGCTGTTTGATGCCCACTTCCGCCAACTGCTGCTCATCGTAGCCCTGTAGCAAGCTCCAGGAACGAGCGTAATCGCTAATCACACGGGCAACTGCTTCACCTTCAGTTGATACCAAGCCTTGATTGGTCAGGGTTCGGCTTAGCAAACTCACCGCCTGCTCAAACTCAATGCCACGCTCGGTTAGGCGGCGTTGGTTTAGGGTGTAACCTTGAACCAAATGGTCTTTAAGAACCTGAGTGGCCCATCTACGAAACTGGGTGGCACGCTTGGAACTAACCCGATAACCAACAGAAATAATGGCATCAAGATTGTAGTGTTTGGTGCGGTATCGCTGCCCATGCTCAGCCACATGTTCCAAAATGGAACATGTGCTGTCTTCACTCAGCTCTCCACTCTTATAAATATTACTTAAATGTTTGGTGATTGCAGGGCGCTTGGTGTTAAACAGTTCTGCCATCTGTGCCTGGCTTAACCAAACGGTCTCTTGCTCCAGCGTTACCTCAAGGTGTGATTGCCCATCTTCGCTGGTGAATATCTGTATTTGCTGATCATTCATGAGTGCTGCCTCCCTGGTTTACATCAAACGCTTTATGTCTTTAAAACAAGCACCTCCCAAGCAAGCAGCACTCAATACGGCAGTAGTCACCTTTCCATACTAAAAGAGAGATTCAAGCGCGCCCACAATCAGAGATTAAGTAAAACTTACCACAAAAGCTGTTTATTTATACAGCAAAATATCGCCATGATTCTGCCAAGTAAATCTGGGCGTTTCAACTCACAAAAATCATCACCACCAGCACCATGGTCAGCAGTAGCAGGTATACCCTGGCATGAATACGCTCAGGGATACGCCCGATCCAAGTCGATGCCAGTCGGATGCCGAGCCATGAGCCCACTGCGAGTACCAGCAAGGCGCGCAGATCCACATAACCGGCATACCAGTCCCCCAGCGCGGGGTGATTTGCCGACAGCAACACATACGTCGCGGTGCCACTTACCGCCATGGGCAACGATAACGGGTTGGCCATGGCGGTGGCTGCCGTCATGCTCGCGCCTCTACGGCGCATGAGCGGTACGGTCATCACACTGCCGCCAACACCCAGCAAGGCGGCCACCGCGCCAATCAATGTCCCTGTCATCGCCGTTACCCCACGCCCCATAGGGCGCACCTCGCTCTCCGCTTGATGCAGAAAACCGGGCCGCAGCACGGCATCCATAATCGTGAGGGCCAAATAGCCTATAAATGCCCAGCGCACCCACTCGCCACTTAACAACACGGCCGCCGCCGCGCCCAGCACAGCCCCAATGGCGATATAGCCCACCAACGGACGCACCAGATGCCACGGCACAGTCTGCAGTTGATGGTGACGCCATGTAGACAGTGAAGCAGCAAAGACCATCAACGCCGTCGAGGTAGCCACCGCGATATGCATAGCCGCCTGACCGATGCCACTATCCAGCCCATGGACGGCCATCAGCAGGGTATACAGCAAAGGAACCACCACAAACCCACCGCCGAAACCGAACAACACGGTGGTCACTCCGGCCAACCCGCCACAAAGAAGCAATACGCTATACACCGGCACTCTCCTGATGAAACGAAACAGCAGGCACTATATGCTGGCGAGGATTGGCCGACATTCGTCATTCGGACAACCATCAACGCGTTTCAGCCAGGTTCACGCTAATGCTCAATACGCCTCTTTCAGATGTGGATCATGTGGCACGGCCCATAGTGGCCATCGGTACTGATTACCGCCCCGGCACCCTCCTCGATTTTCATACCCATCGGCGTGCCCAGTTTCTCTATGGCATGAGCGGCGTGATGGAAGTCAATACGGATGACGGCACCTGGATGGTGCCACCCTACAGCGGCGTCTGGCTGCCTGCGGGCAAGCGCCATCAGGTGCGTATGAATGGAGTGAGCACCCGAAGCCTGTATATCGAGCCCCACGTCGCGCCACGCGCTTCGCCCAACTGCGAGGTGCTGGTCGTAACGCCTCTCCTGCACCACCTACTGCTGGCTTCCGCCCACATCCCCGCGCGCTATGACGAAAACGGCCGCGATGGTGCCCTGGCGCAACTACTTCTATACGAACTGGAGCAGGCTCAGGCCTTGCCGCTGTTTGCGCCCCTGCCCCACGATATTCCACTCGCCAACCTGTGCAGAGCATTTCTCGGCCAGCCAAACATTCACACGCTGCCTGATGAATGGGCCCGGCAGTTACATTGCAGTCAGCGCACTTTCAATCGCCTATTCCGTCAGCAGACCGGGCTCTCCTTTGGCGTATGGCGCCAACAGGCCTGCCTGATGGCGGCTATTCCCAGGCTGCTCTCCGGCAGTTCCGTTACCCAAACCGCGCTGGAACTCGGCTACGACAGCCCGGCCGCTTTCTCCAGCATGTTTCGCAAGGTGCTCGGCCAATCTCCCAGCGCTTTCGTCCGGGAGGCGTTAAAAGAGGACGGCGCCTTAAAATGATATATTCGGATCACAAATTGAGCCGAATAGGCTTTTTATTCGGCTCAAGGATGAAATAGCCCTGCGCTGCTTATTCCTGTTAAGCTGTTAATGTCGTTAAGCCAGTCATGAAGTACCGATATATGGATTCAAAAAAGTCAGACCACTAAGCCGCAGCAACTTTGTTTTCTCGTTGTTGCGGCCGCCTGCTTAAACCACTTCCTTACATGTAGGCCGCCGCCAAATCATCTTGTTTGCGCGGAGATTTTATCGTGCCTATTAAACATCCTCGGCTGTGGACTTACAGCCTGCCGGTAGCGCTGGTTCTGCTGGCTCCCTTCAATATTCTCGCGTCGCTCGGCATGGACATTTACCTGCCGATTGTGCCCGCCATGCCAGCGATTCTCGGCACAACGCCCGAGGTAGTTCAGCTAACGCTTACTCTCTACATGATTATGCTTGGCGTCGGTCAAATTATTTTCGGGCCGCTTTCAGACCGCTTGGGTCGGCGCCCGATTCTGATTAGTGGGGTATTAGTATTCGCGGTAACTTCATTGGCACTCGCGGTTACCACGTCAGCTTGGCTTTTCGTTTTACTACGACTAGTACAGGCTGCTGGGGCAGCTGCGATGCTAGTGGCCGTTTTCGCAACGGTGCGCGACGTTTATGCGGATACTCCCGAGAGCGCAGTTATCTATAGCTTAATGAACGCGATGTTGGCTTTCGTTCCCGCGCTCGGCCCCATTGCAGGAGCCACAATTACGAGATATTTCGGCTGGGAAGCCATATTTCTTGCTCTCTGTATCTCAGCACTCATAGCACTCCCCTTCGTATTACCAAAATGGCATGAGACACGAAAAAGCAGAGAACACTCCAGCAGAGCCGATTTTAGCTTAGTGCTTAAGAGCCCTTGCTTCTGGGTTTATACGCTGGCTTTTGGCACTGCGATGGGCTCGTTTTTTGTGTTTTTCTCTAGTGCGCCTCGGGTACTCATCGAAGGAACTGGCTTATCCGAAATGGGTTTTAGCGTTGCCTTCGCCACGGTAGCTATCGTGATGATTGCCACAACACGCTTCGCCAAGCGCTTCGTGGCACGCTGGGGAATCCCTGGCTGCGTGGCTCGTGGCATGCTAATGCTACTTTTCAGTGCGATCTTGCTTGGGGTGGGCGAGATCTTCCTGACACCCAGCATCTGGTCTTTCGTGTCACCCATGTGGCTGGTTGCGGTCGGTATCGTGTTCACAACATCGGTGACAGCCAATGGTGCGCTTCATGAATTCAGCGAGATGGCAGGTACTGCTGTTGCCCTGCACTTCTGCGTTCAGAGCCTTATCGTCGGTGTGATAGGCACAGGGGCAGTGATAGCACTTGATGGAAGCAGCGCTTGGCCACTTATCGCCTATACTGGCGGCATGGCAGCGATGACACTCGCTATGCTTATAGGACTAGCGCGATATAAACAGCAGAGGTAGGTTGATTCAATCAGCCCTAACGCCAATGCAGGTTTGCGGTAATTCTCTCTGAAGTACTGCTTATCTTTTCAGGCCATTCGTTCCAAAATGAATGGCCTGAGCCGTTAGCTCGCCCACCATCACCGCCACTAGCTTTCTCACTTCGAGTGTTACTTCGAGCGTGCCAATCATGATGGTGAGCACCTAGTCGGCGTGTACCTTTTTAGTCGGCATAAGGTGCAACACACCCACCACTACTGAGCCTACCAGCAAGCCAATCACCGCAGAACACAGCGTATTGAAACTCCAGCCCAGCAAACCGCCCAAGGCACCGGTTGCCTCGGCAATGCCGTGCTCGACATGGTGTACCCACGCATAGGGCGCGTTGAACCAACCCGTTCCATCGGCACCCAGATTGGCCATCAGAATATGCCCACCTACCCAGAGCATGGCGACGGTGCCCACGGCCGAGATGGTCGCTAGCACCTTGGGCATGGCCGTCACCAGCCCACGGCCCAAGGCCTGAATTCCCGAATTATTCCGCTGGGCAAGTTTCAGGCCGATATCATCCATCTTGACCAACAGCGCCACCACGCCATACACCAGCAGCGTGATAACAAACGCCACCACCACCAGGCTCGCCATCTGTGACCAGAATCCCTGATGGGAGACCGTGGCAAGCGCGATTACCATGATTTCAGCAGACAGAATCAGGTCGGTGCGAACGGCACCACTCACGATCTTTTTCTCGGCTTCCGGCCCCTTCTCTACCGCTGGTTTTTCGTCGTCATGCTGACCGGATAGCTTATGCCAGACCTTCTCCGCGCCTTCAAAGGCTAGGTAAGTGCCGCCCACCATCAGGATGATCGGCAATAGCGCGGGCAGAAAGTAATTCAGCAGCAGCGCCACCGGCAGGATAAAAATCAGCTTATTGCGGATCGACCCCAGCGCGATCTGCTTCACAATCGCCAGCTCACGCTCCGCTGTCACCCCCTGCAAATATTGCGGCGTCACCGCCGTATCATCGACCACCACCCCGGCCGCCTTCGCCGTTGCACGCCCAGCGGCGGCACTCACATCATCCAGTGATGCTGCGGTCAACTTCGCCAATGCGGCAATGTCATCCAGTAATCCTATCAAGCCGCCTATGGCCATGGATGTTTCCCTCCGTGAATAACAGGTGCAGATAGTAAAGCATACAGCGGGTGAGTTACCTTCAAAGTGCTTTGAGGCAAAGGCATTCACTTGCTATAGGTCGATTTTCATTGCAAGCGATATGATCTCACTGACCAAGCCCACTACTTACTGCGTGCCTTCATAAGCTTGCCCAAGTAACACCGTATAGCGCGTACTGCGCCCACCGCCGGGAAGCTTGGAAAGGCAGCCTTTTTCCAGCAGCTCGGCCAAATCCCGCGTTGCGGTGGCTTTACTCACTTTGGCCAACGATTGGTACTTACGAGCATTGATGCCCTGCTCAAACCCCTCCCCTGCTGTATCCAATAAGCGGTTCAGCACCTTGATTTGCCGTTCGTTCAGCACGGTAGTGGCATGGCGCTGCCAGAAGGTGGCTTTCATTAACACACGGTCGATTCTTAACAGCGCCTGCTCAAGCGCCTCTTTCAGCGTATCCAGAAACCACAACAACCACGGCGTAATATCTAGGCTGCCTTTCTGAGTGCTTTCGAGATAATCGTAGTAAGCTCTACGACGCGACATGATCGCTGCACTTAGAGAGTAGAAACGCACCGATTGACGCTCTGCTTGTGCAAGCGCCCGGTCGGTGACTGCACGAGTGACGCGCCCATTGCCATCATCAAAGGGGTGCAAGGTAATCAACCATAGATGGGTAATGCCCGCGCGAACCAGCCCATCAAGCCCCTGCGGCGGCTGGTTGAACCAAGTAATAAAGGCATCCAGCTCAGCCTCCAACTGCCCACGGGGCGGAGCTTCAAAATGCACATTAGGTTGATCAAGACGCCCCGACACCACTTGCATGGGGTGATCCCCACGCAGCTCGCCTACTCGTACATTGCCAAGCACGCCGGGGCCTTGCACAAAAAGCATGGATTGCCAGAGGCACAACTGTTCGCGGGAAAGTGGCTCATCCAACTGGTGCGTGGATTGCAGCAATAGCTCTACGAGTGCTTCAGATTCCGGTGTTGTTCTGGCAGAGACACCGGCCTGTTCTAAACCCAGCTGGCGCGCAACGGAAGACCTCACGGAACCAACATCCAGGCGCTCACCTTCGATTTCGCTGGTACGAATCGCATTCTGGATCAGTGCATCCATCTCCACATCCAAATCGGCCTGACCGTGGACAGCCTCTGCTTTACCCAACACCCGGCCCTGCAGTAACCGCAAGGCATCCAACGTAGGTCGTAAAGCAGGCTCATCCCACTCAAAACGCGGCCAATTTCGCTGTTCCCAGATATACATGAGCCGATTGCCCGCCTATTCAGATCATATTATGAGCCGATTATGGTTGATATTCGGCTCATAGGCTAGTCAGAGAGCTTGTGAGTATTGTCTTTCTTGTCAAACATACCTATGTTCATATTTGTTACTTTTGAATATAGGAAGCAAATCATGGCTACCACCAGTCTTAGCTTAGGGGAGCACTGGGAAGTCTTTATCAGAAACGAAGTCTCTAGCGGACGCTACGGCTCGGCAAGTGAGGTTGTGCGTGATGCGTTACGTGCAATGGAAGAGCGCAAAAGCAAACTTGAAGCGCTTCGAACTCACTTGGCCCAAGGTGCAGAGCAAGCAAGAACCGGTGAATTCGTGGATGATTTTTCGATGGATGCATTAATCAACGATTTGGATAGTGAAACGTAATGCTCAGCTTCCGTATCACGCCAAGGGCAAGAGACGATTTAAAAAATATCGGCCGCTATACGGAGTGGCAATGGGGCAAGAACCAACGAAATACCTATCTAAAGAATTTTGAAAAACGGTTTCACTGGCTCGCAGAAAATCCCCAGTTGGGAAAGCACCGCTCGGATGTTAGCGAGGGTTATTACAGCTACTCTCAGGGCCAGCACGTTATCTTTTATCTTATCGGCCAGGAATGTATTGAAATCATTGGCATTCCTCACAAAGAGATGGATATCGTTTCATATTTTCTGCCTGAATGAGCCAAAATAGTTTAACGACGGCCTACTTAAATGTTTGCCAAGCGCACATCCTGAATAGCCTTCAGCGTTTTGCCATTAGCATCCTTCCAAGCAAGCCGACCGTTGGCGCTGCCGCCCACCAATACGCCTGCCGCTGTTCCATGGCGCTTTCGCATTGACGGAAAAAGTACTGAGTATCAACATTTGACTGGCAACGTGTGCTTTGACCATGGCGATCCATTGGTCGACGCCGCCCTAGGCATAATACAAGTACTGCGCTGCGTGGTGAGCACTCAATTGGCACGAGGTGAACTCAAAGAAGTCTTAGCAGAATTCCGCCCGCAAGCGTATCCGTTTCATTTGCTGTACCCGCCATCACGCCAACGCTCGGCTAAGCTCACGGTGTTACGCGATGCTCTGGACCTGCACTGGGGGCGAAAACCTCTTAACCCGCGACAGGTTTAATACCAATGTTCCAATCTGCCGTGTTCTAAGGCATGAACTGAGCTTTCTCCTTAGACTAAACCGAACCGGCCGTCATCAGACGGCCTCTTGAAACCCTCAAGTGTTTGACGCGAGGCCGATCAGCGAATATCGCAGGTCGTTTCCTTGCCATAGACATCGCTGACACGCGGTGCCCCGTCGCCCATTACCAGCCCTCCGGCGCTACGCAGGTAGTAAGTACCGGGGGTATCAGCAGCGAATTGCGCCCCGATGTAAACGCTGTCGCCTTCTTCGACTCGGATACCGGAAAACTCGGTTGCGAAGGTATCCACAGTTAGGGCCCGCTGACCGCAGACCAGTTCGAGAGTTTGTGACGGCGGCTCGAGCATCAGTTCAGCCACCAGCTCGGCCTCGCGTTGTAAATACTCGGTCTTGACGCAAGCCCTGAGGTCGGGCTCCTTCCAGCACTCGTCCCGGCCCGAGATCCAGCCGCGCTGCATGGCGCGCAGGGTATCGGTGGTTTCATCAGCTCCCACGTCCAGACCCTGCGCCGCAGTGACAGCCGCGGCGAACCGGTCGGCCAGACGCCGATCCAGCGCGGCCAGCTCGGTGTCTTCGCAGATCAGTTTTTCCGCAGAACTTTCGGCCTGCGCGCAATCGAAGGAGGGCCCCTCTTGCGCCAGTCCTACAGCGGGCACCAGCGCCAAACAGGTGAGGATCGAGAGGGATCGCATATTCATCGGTTTTCCTTTTCTTGATGGGGTTCAGTCCGCCTGCATCCCGGCATAGACAACCATACCGAACGTCGTCCAGTCGTTCAGAATATGGGTGCCGGTCGAGGCCCAGATATTACGGGTGATAAGGTAAGGCAAAAGCAGGACGATTCGGATCGGAATGAGCGCAACGGCCTGCGCCATGTTCCCCTGATACGTCGGCAAGTGAGCCAGCCCGAAGATGATCGACGCAACCAGCACAGCGAGACACAAAGCGGATTTACGCGGCATGGCTCGGTGCAGCAGCGCGAGGCTACCGAGAAAAATCAGGACGGTAAAGATTTCTTCGCCCAACAGTTG
The DNA here is from genome assembly GCF_002216165.1 of Halomonas sp. N3-2A. NCBI lineage: Bacteria > Pseudomonadati > Pseudomonadota > Gammaproteobacteria > Oceanospirillales > Halomonadaceae > Halomonas > Halomonas sp. N3-2A. The sequence goes on from NZ_CP022286.1 coordinate 2,301,290, forward strand.
AACAGCACTCCAGCCAAAGAATAGGACCTTGTCTAGCCCAGATGCCGTCGTCAACATGTCCCCCACCGGATTCGCCGCGGTGTGGAACACACTGTTGATCAGGGTGCCGACGACGATCGTCACGATCACGTTCAGCAAGAAGAACAGTACGATGAGTCCGATATCTCTAAGACCAAGCGGCCGGAACAAGGCGAACGGCGCCTTGGCGCCGCCGACTGCGGCGACCGCAACCAAAGGAATGAGGACGAACAACAGCGGAGGGATGAAACCGCCGAAGCCGCTGTGGAACAATGGCTGGGCGACGATGAGCACGACGAAAGAGACCGCGACGGCTGCAAGCACGATGCCCCAGCCTGTCAGGCTGAAGCCGTTGGGAAACCTCCGATAGTAAGGCAAATCCAAGTCTTGCCTCTCGAAGAACAACATAGTGTTGGCCGCAAGATCGTTCGCACTCATGGGCGTAAACCTTTTCACCTATTCACACCGTTCAATCTGGTCTGTGTCGACTGACGCCAGTTCCACCAGATATTAGGCACCTGAGTTCAGTTAAGCGTACAGCTGTAGTTTAAGCCAGCGGCAAAAATCGATGGCCAGCTGCACTTTCAGGCTGGATCGGTTGATAAAAGCAGAGTACTGCGCGGTATACCTGAGGGGAGCGTGCACCGCTACCAAAGAGCCAAGCTTGATTTGTTCACGCACCAGTATTTCAGGCGTAATTAAAAAGCCGATGCCTGCCACTGCCGCCGCGACCGAAAGGTAAAGATGGTCATAGGTGGCTTTGGTCTGGATTGCGGCAGCAGACACTTCCCGAGTCTGACTCCAGAAAGGAATAACATCCGGTCGTGAACGTGTTTTGATCATGGGCCAACTATGCACCTGCGTCTGCATCGCATAAGCGTTCACCAGTTCGGGAGCCCCCACACAAACTAGCTCTTCCCCGCACAGCTGCCAGTGGTCTGTGCTGTTCAACTTCAGATCCCGGGAAATCAGAATATCAAATTCATCATCAGGTTCCGGCTGTGACATGGAGGTCAGCAGGCTAACCTCCACACGTGTTTGTCGTGTGTATTCCGCAATCAACGGCACTAATACCGCCATGGAGAAGCTAGCCATGGACGTCCGTAATAGCAGGCTGGATGGAGCATTAGCCACCTGTGGCAACTGACGTGCAGCCATTTCAATCGTTCCGACAGACTCTTCCACCAGTTCGAAAAACTGCAACCCGGTCGGCGTGAGCTTAAACGGAGCACGTTCAATAAGTTTCTGGCCGGCATAGTGTTCCAAAGACGACAGATGACGGCTGACAGCACTTTGTGAAATGCCAAGCGCACGTGCAGCCAGCGTCAGGCTGCGATTCTGGACAATGGTGACGAAGACACGAATAGCATTCAGTGGTAGTTCGGACTTTGACATAACAAAAAGTCAATCCAACATGAGTTATTATCAATTAGAGCGTTTTTTGTCATTAAAATGCAAGGGCCTCACACCATACTGCGCCCTCTTTCACGATTCAGCAGTTTGGAAAAGGCACTCTTATGACCATAAACTCTTTCTTGGCTCGGCGCGTTTTGACAGCCAACCCTTCAGCAACCAAAGCGGTGACACTGAAAGCAAAACAACTGCGAGATCAGGGGCATGACATCATTACCCTGAGCCAAGGTGAGCTTGATTTCGATACACCTAAGCCTATCCGTGAAGCGGCCCGTACTGCGATGGATCAGGGACAAACCCGTTATACAGAGGTTGCGGGTAGCGCCGAGCTGCGTCAGGCGGTGCAGCACAAGCTCCAGTCTGAGAACGGCCTGAACTACTCACTTGATCAGATACAGGTTGCCAGTGGGGCCAAGCAAATCCTGTTTAATGCCTTTCAGGCAACGCTGAATGAAGGAGATGAAGTCCTCATTCCTACTCCCTCCTGGCCGTCCTATCCAGAAATGGTGCGACTGGCATCCGGAGAACCCCATCTCTTGCGTTGTGAAGAGGAGGCCGGATTCAAACTGACGCCCGAGCAACTACGCGCAGCAATCAGTGACAACACCAAATGGTTGTTACTGAATAACCCCGTCAACCCCTCAGGTGCACTCTACACCCGCTCGGAACTCAGGGCGTTGGGTGACGTGCTGCAAGATTACCCACAAGTATGGGTGATTACAGATGAAATCTATGAGCACCTGCGCTATGACGATCAGCCTTTCACCAGTTTTGCTGCCGCCGTGCCGGAACTGCTGGAGCGCACTCTGACGATCAATGGGCTGTCCAAAGCCTGGGCGATGACAGGATGGCGCGTAGGTTACTGTGCAGGACCGGAGATATTGATCAAGGCACTGAATCTGCTGCAGTCCCAGTCTACATCCCATGCCAGCTCCATCAGCCAGGCGGCAGCGCTGAGTGCCCTGCAACAGCCGCATACCTTTATCACCGACTGTGTGGCTGAGCTGACACGACGTCGGGATCTGGTTATGACGTCGATACAGCAAATCCCCGGGCTCAGTTGTCGTGTTCCGCAAGGAGCCTTTTATATGTTCGTTAACTGCCAATCCTTGCTGGGATTGGTAATGCCCTCGGGCCAGACACTACAAACCGATCAGGATGTAGCGCTTTATCTACTGGAGGAAGCTGGCGTGGCGGTGGTCCCCGGAAGTGCCTTTGATCTGCCAGGATACTTCCGCTTGTCTTACGGCAATGCATTACCGCAGTTGGAAGAAGCCATGCGTCGTATTGCAGTCGTCTGCAACAGCCTGATGACGAGGGATAACGCATGAACAGAAGCCGACAGTTACGTGAATTTCTAAAAGCCGGGCACATGCAAACTGCCATGGCTGTGCACAATCCACTCTCAGCCAGACTGGTCGAAGAAGCAGGGTTTGATTGCCTTTGGGGCAGCGGGTTTGAGCTGTCTGCCAGCTATGCAGTACCGGATGCCAATATCTTGCCCTTCGGGACACACCTGGAAATGATGCGGGCGATTGCCAGCGTAACAACCATACCGCTCATTGCTGACCTGGACACCGGCTTTGGCAATGCCGTGACCCTGGGATACATCCTGCCGCAGTATGAGGCAGCCGGTGTGGCAGCAATAGTCGTAGAGGATAAAACCTTTCCCAAGGACACCAGCTTGCGTGAAAACGCACGTCAGGTGCTAGTAGATGTGGCCACGTTTGAAGGCAAGATCCGCGCCTGTAAAGCGGCACAGCTAAATCCGGACTTTGTGGTGATCGCGCGCACCGAAGCACTGATTGCTGGACTGTCAATTGAAACAGCGTTGGAACGGGCGAAGGCCTATGCCGGTGCCGGTGCTGATGCGGTGCTGGTGCATTCTAAACAGACAACGCCTGACGAAATACTCGCCTTTGTCGAGCGATGGGATCTGGATACACCATTGGTTCTGGTACCGACTGCATATCCCCAATTGCGCGAAGCCGATATCCGGGCCCTTAAAAAGGTTGGCATCGTGATCTATGGCAATCATGCCATTCGCAGCGCGACCTGGGCAATGCGTGAAATCTTCCGGCAAATCAGGGAGCAAGGAGGTATTCATTGCTTGCCGGACGACTTCACCAGCGTCAACGAAATCATTGAACTTCAGGGGGACGCTAAGATGCGTGACCTGGAGCGCCTATATCTGCGTTAAGTATCCGGTAACGATCATGTCTGATATCCATATCAACAACCTCAGCATTCAGTATGAACAGACAACGGTCATCGAGCAGCTCAGCCTGCACATTGATCAAGGCTGCTTTTTTACACTCCTGGGACCCAGTGGTTGCGGTAAAACAACCCTGCTGCGTACCTTGGCGGGTTTCATAACCCCTGCAGGCGGAGAGATCCGCTTCGGGCAGCAGAACGTGACCCGACTGCCAGCACACAAACGCGATATAGGGCTGGTGTTTCAGGACTATGCGCTGTTTCCACACCATAACGTCGCTGACAATATCGGCTATGGCCTCAAGGCCCGGGGAATTGCCAGAGGCGAACTTCAGGCTCGCGTGGATGAGGCACTTGAGCAAGTTGCCTTGAGCAACTATCGCGACCGTTTTCCTGCCCAGTTGAGCGGTGGTCAGAAGCAGCGTGTCGCCTTGGCACGCGCCCTGGTCATCAAACCTCGCTTGCTGCTAATGGATGAACCTCTCTCCAATCTAGATGCTCGCTTGCGTTTACAGATGCGAGAGTTGATCTGCCGCCTGCAGAGCGAGAGTGGTATTACCACAGTATTTGTGACCCACGATCAGGAAGAAGCCTTGGCCATGTCAGACCAGATCGCCATTATGCAGTCTGGCAAGATTGAGCAGGTCGGCACGCCCAAAGAGGTATACGCCACCCCTACCAATGCTTACGTCGCGGACTTTATCGGCTCAGCTAATCTGTTGCCTTCCCATGTGCAACAAACAGATGCCCATGCATCTCGAAAACAATGGGTAGTGCGTCCGGAACAACTGATACTGCACCGTTCGGCACACCCGGATTGCCAACAAGTACTGGTACGCTCTGCGCAATATCTGGGCTATAAAACCAGCTACCGGGTCGAGTGGGCATACGAAGGCGAAGTGTATCAGCTGCGTGTGGATAGTCCTTATCCTCACCATCAGATTGAGCTCAATGAAGGAGACCGAGCTTATCTGGCGTTTCCAAAGAGGATGCACCGTGTCTAGTTCGAGCTGTTCATCCTGGCTGGTTTACCTATTTTCTTGGCGCAGCCTGAGTATTGTCCTGCTGATTCTGTTGGCGCTCCTGATTGCCTTGCCACTGGTCAACCTCTTGCTGATGAGCATTCAGGGAGTGGATGGAGGTTTTTCGCTGCAAGGCTTTCGCACGTTTTTCAGCGAATCTGAGTACCTTGAAGGGCTGTTTAATTCGATGCTTCTAGCAGCCCTGGTGACACTGACGGCATCCATACTCGGCGCCTCCCTGGCCTATATCACTCAGGTTTACGAGTTTCCGTGCAAAAGGTTGCTGAGCTTACTGCCGATCAGCATCATCGTGATACCTGAAATCATCAGTGTGCAGTCCTGGTTACTGGTATTTGGCAACAACGGTGTCCTGACGCGCGCCTTATCGGATCTCGGGATGGAGCTACCCAGCTTTTATGGCTGGTTTGGCATGGTGTATGTGATGACATTCACTTACTACGCCTACGTCTACATGGCGGCACTGTCGGCGCTGAAAGGCTTTGACCGTCAGTTGCTGGAAGCCGCGACCAACCTCGGTCTGTCAGAATTTCAGGCACGCCTGAAAGTGCTGGTACCGCTCTTGTCCCCGGCGATCATTTCCGGAGCCCTGGTGGTGTTCACACTGGTACTGGGTAACTTTGCCATCGCCATGACACTGGGGCACGGGATTCCACTGCTGTCTATCCTGACCTACAAAACCTTCCTCAGTGAGATTGGCTTTAACCCCGCCATGCAAAGCACACTGGCAACTGTTTCTACGCTGCTGTTGGTCTCGGTCATGCTGGCCCAACGCTGGATTTTGGGACGGGGACGCTATGAAATGGCCCAGGGCCGCCCCTTGCTGGCCAAACGGCTCACAGGGCTTTCAGCCTGGCTGCATACCCTGCCGGTTTTACTGGTCGTGATTGGTTCACTGCTGCCGCTGGCATTGCTGCTGGTAGGTGCCTTTACTCGTGCTCAGGGCCCGGTAATGCAATGGGGCGAGTGGACTCTGGACAATTTTGAGCGTGTCTGGACCTATGGTATGGGGACCATTCTTAATTCGCTTAGCTTTGCGGCTTTGGCAACACTGATCGGAGTTATTCTGGGCACCCTGGTGGCCTATGCCACGGTGAAAAAACGTGGTGGCCTATCTCCAGCACTAGAGTTCATTGCCATGTTGCCATTGGCCGTATCCGGTACGGTATTGGGTATCGCTCTGGCGCAAGGTGTCAGCAGCTTCGCGGTGGGACTGGCAGGCAGCTCCATGCTGATGGTATTGGCTTATTCCGTTCGCCGCCTGCCTTTTGCTGTGCGCAATGCTGCCAACAACCTGCATAATGTGGATGGCAGCCTGGAAGCTGCCTCTATCAGCCTGGGAGTGTCACCGTGTAAAACTTTCTTCAAGGTATCCCTGCCGTTGATGTCTGCAGGTATCGCTGCAGCCGGTGTGTTGATGTGGGCAACCAGTGTGGCAGAGCTTAACTCCAGCATCGTGGTGTATTCCGCCGGACAGGAAACCCTCCCTATTCAGATTTTCCGTTTGATCGACAGTGACATGATGGCCATGGCCTCCGCCTATGGTGTGATCATGATCAGCCTTATTTTACTGCCGGTCATCGCTGCAACCCGAGTGTTTAACCTAAAACTTTTTGCCTGACTGGAGGCTTTATGAAAAAGGTATATGCAGGTGTTTTGCTGGGAATGACTATGACGTTTAGCGCAGCGGCCCAAGCGGACGAAGAAGTGACCTTCTATGCCGCTAATAGTGAAGATGCAATACAGACAGTGCTGGATGTTGCGCATGAACTGGAGCCGGAACTTAAAATCAATGTTGTCACAGCCAGTACTGGAACCTTGTTGCAGCGAATTCGTGCCGAAAGCCAAGCACCCCAGGCCGATGTATTCTGGAGCAGCGGGTTTGGTACCCTAGCGGATTACACTGAATTGATGCAGCCGGTTCAAGCCAGCGCCGAGCTACCTGTTCTGGCAGCCCTGAATGGACCAGACCACCTTTGGACCGGTTCCAATGTGCATGTTGTGGTACTGATGACGAACGCCAGCCAACTGGATGGAGATGCCCCTAAAGGTTGGGAAGATCTTCTGTCCGGTCGTTATCGAGGGCGTATTGCGTTTGGTGATCCGACCGCCTCCAGTTCCGCATATTTGCAGCTATTTGGCATTTACAAGAAGTATGGCGAAGAAGGCGTGCGTAAACTGGCCGAGAATGTGGTGGTTACAGGCGGATCCAGCAGCGTTTACCGCGGCGTGGCTAACGCAGAATACCCTGTGGGAATCACCATTGAGTATGCGGCCTATCGCTATGTAGCAGGTGGCCAGCAAGACATTGAATTAATCTATCCCCAGGAAGGTACTTTCCTGTCACCTGAGGGTCTGTTCATGGTGAAAGACGCGCCGCACCCTGAAGCGGCCGGCAAGCTGTATGCTGTGCTAACATCTGCAGAATTTCAACAAGCCATACTGGAAAGCAGCTACCGCCGTCCAGTCCGCTCCGATATTGACCTGAACGCAGTCTCCTCATTGCCCAACCTGGAACAGATTGAAGTATTCGAACTGGATCAACAAGAAGCAGGTGAACAGCGCGAGCTGCTGATTAACATATGGCAAGATGCACTGGACGCCGCGCAATAACCTGCCCCTCGGAGCGCTCCAGAGGGGCGCTCTATTCTCCCCCTTCCGCTCACTTTCCCCTATTTCGCCAACATACAACAAGACAGCTTGTAAATACCTGCACATCGGTAACGGCGGACATTCCCGCTCGCTACGATTTACACCTTGAATGAGAAGTAATTGCCTGAGATATTCTTAGCAAGTTCATTACTCTTGTGCCGTCTTACGCGGCGACCTGAGCCTTAATATTCAGCATAAACAAGTCATCCATACCATACTCAGGCCAGGACCAAGCCCACTTAGCTGAAGCAAAATGCTGCCCGACATTACTAGGCGTATCCTTGACCTGACTTCCTTCAAGAGCATCCCGCTAGGCTCGCCAGTGTGGTTTTATAGTCATACCCCATGGCTCTTAAACACAACCGTTTCGATGACCAGCATGTGGTGCTCTTCACATTTTCAATAGCAACTTTGGCTACAAGCAAATCACTGCGTTAAAAGACAAGGTGATGCAGTACAGGCTATGGAAGTCCAGACCAGCGTATCATTACCGACCTTACATACCTTTAAAGCCGATATCGTAGAGCCCGAACACGCTTAGTAAGGGGTCTGTTCCCGTGCCTTTCTCATTTCAGACGACACAAGGCATGGGAAGGCCATAAAAACCCCTGCATTGCAGGGGCTTGTCTTATTCACCAATAACCGACCTACTCCCACTCAATAGTAGCAGGCGGCTTGCTGCTCACGTCATAAGTCACCCGAGAAACGCCTTCCAACTCATTGATAATCCGGTTGGAGACCTTCTCCAGCAGCTCGTAGGGCAGGTGCGCCCAGCGGGCGGTCATGAAGTCGATGGTTTCGACCGCGCGTAGCGCGATGACCCATTCGTAGCGGCGGCCGTCGCCGACGACACCTACCGATTTCACCGGTAGGAACACGGCGAAGGCTTGGCTGGTTTTTTCGTACCAACCAGCGGCGCGCAGTTCTTCGATGTAGATGGCGTCAGCATCACGCAGGATGTCGGCGTACTCTTTCTTCACTTCACCGAGGATGCGCACGCCCAGGCCGGGGCCAGGGAACGGGTGGCGGTAGACCATATCGTAAGGCAGGCCGAGTTCGAGGCCGAGTTTGCGCACTTCGTCTTTAAACAGTTCGCGCAGCGGCTCTACCAGCTTGAGCTTCATGGTTTCCGGCAGGCCACCAACGTTGTGGTGGGATTTGATCACGTGCGCTTTGCCGGTTTTAGAGGCAGCGGATTCGATCACGTCCGGGTAGATGGTGCCCTGAGCCAGGAAGTCGACGCCTTCAATTTTGCTCGCTTCTTCATCGAATACGTCGATAAAGGTGTTGCCGATAATCTTGCGCTTGGCTTCCGGGTCGTTTTCGCCCTTCAGCTTGCCCAGGAACAGCTCTTCGGCGTCGACACGGATCACCTTCACGCCCATGTGCTTGGCAAAGGTTTCCATCACTTGGTCGCCTTCGTTTTTGCGCAGCAGGCCGTTATCGACGAATACGCAGGTCAACTGGTCGCCAATGGCTTTGTGCAGCAGCGCCGCCACAACCGAGGAGTCGACACCACCGGAAAGGCCAAGCAGTACATGGCGGTCGCCCACTTGCTCGCGCACGCGCTGTACTTGGTCTTCGATGATTTGCGCAGGCGTCCAGAGTTTTTCAGCGCCGCAAATATCCAGCACGAAGTGCTCAAGAATGCGCTGACCTTGCAGGGTGTGGGTCACTTCCGGGTGGAACTGTACGCCATAGAACTGCTTCTCTTCCCAAGCCATGGCGGCAATCGGGCAGCTCGGCGTGGAAGCGGTCACGGTGAAGGTGTCAGGCACCTGGGAGACCTTGTCGCCGTGGCTCATCCATACGTCTAGTAGGCCTTTGCCGCTGTCGGTATCGATGTGGTCTTTGATGTCTTTGAACAGCGGGGTGTCGCCGTCGATTTGAATTTGGGCGTAGCCAAATTCGCGCTGATTGGAACCTTCAACTTTACCACCAAGCTGCTCGGCCATGGTCTGCATGCCGTAGCAGATACCAAATACCGGCAGGCCCATTTCGAACACGCACGCCGGTGCTCGCGGGGAATCCAACTCGGTCACCGATTCCGGGCCACCGGCCAGGATGATGCCGTTAGGGTTGTATTCGCGAATTTCTTCTTCGGTGATGTCGAAGGCGCGGATTTCGGAGAACACACCGATCTCACGTACACGGCGGGCGATCAGTTGGGTGTACTGGGAGCCGAAGTCGAGAATCAGGATCTTATGGGCGTGAATGTCACTCATGGCGGGGTCTCGGTTAAGCGGTGTGGGTGCCGCTGTTAAGGCCAAAAAGCAAGCGGCGGGGCAATGCCCGCCGCGCCATTTAACTAAACGTGCTGGTTAGCTCACCCGGTAGTTGGGAGCTTCTTTGGTGATCTGCACGTTGTGAACGTGGGATTCGTTAAAGCCAGCGCTGGTAATTTGTACAAATTCCGGCTTGGTGCGCATTTCTTCAACACTGCGGCAGCCGGTGTAACCCATGGAAGCGCGCAGGCCGCCCATCAGCTGGTGAACGATAGCGCCCATCATGCCTTTATAGGGTACACGGCCTTCAATGCCTTCCGGCACCAGCTTCTCGGCACCTTCGCTCTTATCTTGGAAGTAGCGGTCGGCGCTGCCCTGGTTCTGAGACATGGCACCCATGGAGCCCATGCCACGGTAGGCTTTATAGGTGCGGCCTTGGTAAAGCTCAACTTCACCCGGCGCTTCTTCGGTACCGGCCAGCAGGCCACCGACCATCACGGCGCTTGCGCCAGCGGCGATGGCTTTGGCTAAATCACCCGAGAAGCGAATGCCGCCGTCGGCGATCAGCGGAATATCGAACTCTTTCAGCGCTTCCGCGACGTTAGACACTGCAGTGATTTGCGGAACGCCAACGCCTGCCACAATACGTGTGGTGCAGATAGAGCCAGGGCCAATGCCCACTTTAACGGCGTCTGCGCCCGCTTCAGCCAACGCTTTAGCGGCAGCGCCGGTGGCAATGTTGCCGCCAATCACTTGAATGTTGGGGAAGTTCTCTTTGATCCAGCGCACGCGGTCGATAACGCCTTTGGAGTGGCCATGGGCAGTATCAACAATGATCACATCGACACCGGCTTCAGCCAGCGCAGCAACGCGATCAGGCGTTTCCGGGCCAGTGCCAACGGCTGCACCTACCAACAAGCGGCCGTCGCTGTCTTTGGCAGCCATCGGGTAAGTGCGGGCTTTTTCGATGTCTTGGAAAGTTACCAAACCGCGCAGATGAAACTCGTCATCGACGATCAGCATTTTCTCGATGCGGTGTTCGCGCATTTTGGCTTTGCTGGTTTCAAGGTCGGTGCCTTCCTTGACGGTAACCAAGCGCTCGCGGGGGGTCATAATGTCCGCAACGCTGTCGCCGTGGTTGGGCTGGAAGCGCATATCACGCTCGGTCACAATACCCACCAGGGTTTCGCCTTCTACGACGGGGAAGCCAGAAAACCCGTTCTCACGCGCCATCGCCAGCAGGTCATCCAGCTTCGCCTTAGGGCTAACGGTGACTGGATCTTTTACAATCACGCTTTCGTGCTTTTTAACCTTACGCACTTCAGCGGCTTGCTGACTCATGGTCATGCTTTTATGGATAATGCCAATGCCGCCTTCCTGAGCCATCGCAATTGCTAGACGCGCTTCGGTAACGGTATCCATTGCAGCGGAAAGCAGCGGGATATTGAGTGAAATATTGCGGGTCAGGCGGGTTTTGAGGCTGACATCCTTGGGCAGAATATCGGAGAAGCCGGGAACGAGGAGTACGTCATCGAACGTAAGTGCTTCTTGGGCCATACGTAGCATAGCGGCAACACCCTGATAGAAGAGGAAGTGGGGCGTGGAAAGTTAATCCCCTATTATAGCGTTTTGAGGGCCTTTCCAGCAATGTGAAGAAGGTTTTCAATCCAGACCAATGGCTAATAAGCTAGGATTCTTACGAAAGCTACCCGCTCGCTCACTCTCTTTTTAAGGTTGCTCTATGCCCGATACACCACAAGCGCTTTCTGTTAGTCAGTTGAATCAGCGCGCCAAACAGACCCTTGAGCGCGATGTGGGCGAAGTGTGGGTAGAAGGCGAGCTTTCTAATGTTTCCCGCCCGGCGTCTGGGCATATTTACTTCACCTTGAAGGATGACCGGGCACAAATTCGCTGTGCGCTGTTTCGCCAGCGGGTGCGTTTTGTATCGGCGCCTATGCGTGATGGCGATCAAGTAAAACTGCGCGGCAGGGTCTCGTTGTTCGAACCGCGCGGCGATTATCAGTTGATTGCCGACGCCGTACAGGCGGCGGGCTTGGGGGAACTGCTGGCGGCGTTTGAGCGCCTAAAAGCGCAGCTGGAAGGCGAAGGCGTGTTTGCCAACACGCGCCCCCTGCCCTTTCCTCCCCGCAAAATTTTGATATTGAGTTCCGCCAGCGGCGCAGCGATTCGCGATGTATTGGCGGTACTGGCGGCGCGCTGGCCACTGGCAGATGTCACGCTGATTCCAGTGCCTGTACAAGGCAACGAGGCCGCCCCTGCGATGATTTCGGCACTGGGGTTACTGAACCGACAGGCGCGCTTAGACCCTGACCAGGATGTGGTGCTGATCACCCGCGGCGGCGGTAGCTTAGAAGACCTGTGGGCGTTTAATAACGAGCATCTGGCACGGGCGATCTTTCACTCCCGCTTGCCAGTGATGTCGGCGGTGGGTCACGAAGTGGATGTCACCCTGGCGGATTTCGCCGCCGATATGCGCGCCCCTACCCCGTCAGCAGCGGCCGAACGTTTAGTGCCTGACCAACATGCGCTTAAGCAACAATTAACCCAGGCCGAAAACCGCTTACAGCGTGCCATGCAGGCACGCTTAGAGCGCGATAGCCAACGGTTGGATACCTTGCGCGCCCGCCTTCGCCACCCAGGCGAGCAGCTTGAGCGTCAACGCCAGCACGTTACCGCCCTTTGCCAACGGCTGCAGCGCGCCATGCAGCAACACGTTTATCAGCAGCAAGCGCGGGTCACCCAGTTAAGCAAACGCTTATCCAGCCAAGACATGGTGCGCCTGCACCGCGCAGAGCAAGAGCGTGTTAGTCAGCTGCAACGCCGTTTAGCCAGCGCTATGCAGCGGACGTTGGAAGTGCGTCAGGCACGCTTGAGTAGCGCCGCCCGTGAACTAAATGCCATCAGCCCACTGGCGGTGCTGGGGCGTGGCTATGCCATTGCCCAGGATGAAAAAGGCCATGTCATCCGCCGGGCAGAGGACACCGCGCCAGGCCAGAAGCTCTCGCTACGGCTGGGAGAAGGTCGGCTAAACGTAGAAGTAAAACGGCGCTACAAGCAGTAGCGCTGTGGGAATAACATCTTATTGAAGGGCGGTTACACTTGCTTATGTTGCTTCCTATCCCATGATGACCATCATGGGACTATCGGTTGACTGGCCACGCTTAATATAACGTGGCAATACTTACTTCAGCTGCAGCAGGAGGTCTTGCCGCTGATGGCGCACGATTTGCCCCTCACGAATCACTACGTTCTATCCTGCCAGCGTCTTCACCAACACCTTGGATTTACGGGCGTGGTTGTAGGCTTCGCGTTTTAGCGGTGGCAGATCATCTAGGCTAGCAGCACGGAAGCCGTGCTCCACAAACCAATGGGCCGTGTGGGTAGTTAACACAAACATTTCGGAAAGCCCACGCTGCCGGGCGCGGCGTTCTAACGCTTCCACTAAGCGCTCGCCGCGCTCACCGCCGCGATAGTTACCGTGCACCGCGACACAGGCCATTTCCCCCACCGTGGTGTCTGGAAAAACATGCAGTGCGGCACAGCCAATCACCATGCCATCACGTTCGATGACCATGTAGTCGTCGATTTCGTGCTCTAGGCGTTCCCGCGAACGAGCCACCAACATGCCACGTCGCTCCAGTGGCTCCAGCAGCTCTAGCAGGCCAGCGACGTCGTTCAACGTGGCTGGGCGCAGTTGCTCGTAGCGGTGTTGGGTGATCATCGTGCCAACGCCGTCACGGGTGAATAACTCCCCTAGCAACGCATCGTGGTTGCGCCAGGAAAGTAGGTGGGTGCGCGCCACCCCTTCCCTGGCGGCGGTGCAGGCGGCGTTCAAGTGGCGTGCCAGCTCACTGCCCGGTAACGCCTGCAGCAGACGTGGTTCGGCCTCTGCCGGGGAAAGCTGGCGCAATAGTGCACCGTGTTCGTCTTCAAGCCCTTCCGACTCGCCTAATAGAATCAGCTTATCCGCTTTCAGCGCGACGGCAGCCTGTTGTGCGACTTCCGAGGCATCTAAATCAAACACTTCACCTGTGCTGGAGAAGCCCAGCGGCGGCAGCAGCACCAGTGAGCCTTTTTCCAACAGCCCTTCAATAGCGCTCGAACGCACTCGGCGGACTTCACCGCTGTGATCAAAATCGATGCCTTCACGCACCCCTAATGGCTTAGCGGTCACCAAGTTGCCGGAAATCACGCTAAGCTCTACACCGTGTAGTGGCGTGCTAGGCAGCCCCAAGGAAAGACGAGCTTCTAGCCATAAGCGCTGGTGCGCGGCCACCTGTTCCACGTGGGCCATCACCGCTCGGTCAGCTACCCAACGGCCATCCACCCGTGTTGGCTCGACACCGGCAGCCGTCAATGCGTCATGCACTTGTGGGCGAATACCAAACACCACAACTAGCCGCACCCCCAGGGTGTGTAGCAGCGCTAAATCTTGAATCAGCTGCTCTCCTCGGCCAGACGCCATGGCTTCGCCCTCAATTAAGATGACAAAGGTTCGTCCCCGGTGCGCGTTAATGTAAGGGGAAGCGTTACGAAACCAATCAACAAAAGGGAAGCGTGTGTCCAAGGGCCGCTCTCCGGCAGCAGGTGAATGAAAGTATCAGCGTTTACTTTAACAGAGCATAAAAAACAGCGGCACCTTCTTGTGTAAAAGAAGATGCCGCTGTGCGTTTGGCCAAGCAGTCACGTATTGGGCGGGGTTACCCCTTGCTGTTAACCAAACATGCCTTTGAACATAAAGAAGAACAGAATAGCCAAACCAGCCCCGGCAGGTAGCGTAATCAGCCAGGACATGGCGATGGTGCCAATAACACGCAGGTTAAGCGCCGCCATACCCCGGGCAAGCCCTACGCCTAATATCGCCCCCACCAGTGTGTGGGTGGTTGAAATCGGCAGACCCGTGCCGGAAGCTAATACCACTGTGGTCGCGGCTGCCAGCGTGGCGGCAAAGCCACGGCTGGGGGTAAGCTCAGTAATACCGGTTCCCACGGTGGCAATGACTTTGTGGCCGTAAGTTACTAAGCCCACCACGATGCCAGCACCGCCCAGTACCAATACCCACCAGGGCACTAGCGCAGAGCCTTCAATTTGGCCGCCAGTTTGCACCACGCTAATGACCGCCGCTAGCGGACCAACCGCGTTCGCAACGTCGTTAGAGCCGTGAGCAAACGCCATGGCACACGCAGTAAAGATCATTAATACGCCGAAGACCCGTTCAACGTTGGCGTATCCAAAGTGGTCGTTGACATTTTTCTCGAACTTGATACGACGCTGCATCACCAGGCCTACACCCATGATCACAAGTCCTAACAAGATAGACAGCAGCAGGCTTTGACTAAAGGTCAGGTCCAGCCCAACGTGAGACAGACCTTTGGTTAGCGTGACCATCGCCACAATAAAACCAACCAAAAATACGTAGCCCGGTACATAGCGTTTGGCAGCCGTGAAGGGATTATCATTTTCAAAAATCAGGTGGTGCACTGATTTAAACAGCACGAAGCCGATAGTACCCGCTAAAAGAGGAGAAACGACCCAGCTTGCTGCAATGGTGCCAACAGCGCCCCAATCAACCGTAGAGGCACCCAGTCCCGCTACGGCAAAGCCCACAATGGCACCTACAATGGAATGCGTCGTGGAAACCGGCCAACCTTTCATCGATGCTGCCAGTAACCAAGTACCCGCTGCTAGCAGCGCTGATAACATACCGTACACTAGTAACTGTGGATCTTCCTGGAGCAATTCTGGGTCGATAATGCCTTTACGAATGGTGTTGGTCACCTCACCACCCGCCAGCCATGCGCCTAAAAATTCAAAGACTACCGCAATCAAAATTGCTTGTTTGATGGTGATCGCTTTCGACCCCACCGAGGTCCCCATCGCATTGGCAACATCATTCGCGCCAACGCCCCAAGCCATAAAAAAGCCAAACAAACAGGCCAGGATGATAAAAATTTCACCGTGCTGGGCAATAATCTGCATGGGTACCCCTTAGCGTGCGGTCAAAATCTGTAGGCGGCTGCCCACGCGTTCAGCGCGATCAGAAACTTCACCGACCCACTCAATGATTTTGTAAAGGAAAATCACATCAACAGGCGGAAGTTGGCTTTCAAGCTCAAACAGTTGGCGACGTATCGCGATCTGCTGGCTGTCGGCTTGGTGCTCAAGTGTGTGCAGCTCACGGATCATATTCTGAATAACATCGGAAACATTGCGTCCAAAACCGGACTCAAGCAGCTCTTTCAGCTCTTCAAGCGCTTGGCGAGCCTGGGACACACACGCCACGCTGGTACGCATATAATCGCGCATGGGATCGGCCAACTCATTGGGCACACGCATTTTACGCCCCAGCATAATGCCGGTAATGTCGCGCACCTTGTTGGCGATTTTATCCTGCACGCTGATAAGGTCGAGCAAGTCGGACCGCGAGACGGGAAGGAACATCGTATTGGGCAGGTTAAGCCGAAGCTCTGTTTTCAACGTGTCGGCGTCATGCTCTAAGCGGGTAACGTTTTCACGCAGTACAGCTGCGGTATCCCAATCACCGGCAAGCGATGCTTCGAAGAACGGCAACAGTTGGTCGGCACATTCATTGGCCTTGACGATGTGGGCCAGCAGCGGCTGGAATGGCGAGCGGCCAAACATCGCGGAAAAAGGGTTGGAGGTAACCATATAGCCTTTAGCCTGTTTTCGGGGAGCCTGGAAATGGCGGCGCCAGTATAAAGAGTGCGCTCGCCGCCGTCATGAAAAGTTCACAATGTCATGAAAAATTAATTGAAACGTCACAATACAAAGGTGGCTAATGTCATGAAAAATTCAACATCTACTGCTGATTCTGTTTCAGCGCCTACCGAAATAGAGCTTAAACTCGCCCTTGCGCCAGCTCAACTAAACACGCTGCTGTGCCACGCAGCACTAGCCGAAACACCCCAACGGCAACATCTTTCGAACACCTATTTCGATACCCCTGCGGGCGATATGGCGAATGCACGGATTGCCGTGCGCTTACGCCAAGTTGATGATCGCGTGCTGCAAACGGTGAAAACCGCCGGCCATGGTGGTGGCGGCCTTTCTACCCGACAAGAGTGGGAGTGGCAAGTTCCTAGCCCACAGCTTGACCAGCATGGCTTGGCTGCCCTTCCGCCGTTCAACGGTTCACTAGGCACCGTCATTTCCGCGCTACAACCTGCGCTGCGCACCGACTTTACCCGGCGCAGCTGGCAAATCGACTGGCAGGGCAGCCATATCGAGCTCGTGTTGGACGAAGGAGAGATTGTCAGCGGTGGTGCTCAAGCAGCTATTTGCGAGGTCGAGCTGGAACTAAAAGCGGGTGAGCCAGAGGCGCTTTGGGGGCTAGCATTAACGCTCGCGGAAAGCGTACCGCTGCGCCCTTCGGATACCAGCAAAGCCGCTCGCGGCAATGCGTTAGGCGTGCAGCAGTGGTCACTACCTGAAGCTGACGCACCGGCTGAGTGGCTACACAGAGCCACAGTGGCGCTGGACGCCTACCACGACAGTGGCCTTGCGGAACACTTAACCATTGCACAGCAGGCGTTAGCCACACTGGCGACCCATCCGCAGTTGGATGAAGGTACCCGCCGTAACGCTCAGACGCTGACCACAGCACTGACTGATAATGGCCACCCAACGCCCGCTTATGGCGCTGCTGCGTTAACCCTGGCGCATCGCTTCGCCTATCAAACCACGCTACGCTAGAAACATTCAGCCCACTTCAGGATGTCGCGATGAGTTTTCAATTAACTCCCGGTGCAGAAGGACTGCGCACACGGCTTTTCCATATTATTTTCGAGTCCGATACGCCGGGAGCCAAAGGGTTTGATATTGCGCTGATTATCGCCATTCTGATCAGCGTGGCGGTCATTTTACTGGACAGCGTAGCGAGTTACTCCGAACGCTACGGGCACATTTTTTACTATGCAGAGTGGCTATTTACGCTACTTTTCAGCATTGAACTGGCGGTGCGGATTTACTGCTTAGAGCGCCCAACGGTTTACCTAAAAAGCTTCTACGGTATTGTCGATGTGATCGCGATTTTGCCAGCCTGGTTAGTACTGCTGGTGCCTGGTGCTCACGGGCTGGTCATCGTACGGGTACTGCGGGTACTACGCATTTTCCGGATTTTGAGATTGATGGAGTTTATCGGCGAGGGGCGTTTACTACTCGATGCGCTTAGACGCAGTCTTCGTCAAATCCTGCTGTTTTTTAGCAGCATCATGATGGTCGTCATACTGTTTGCTGCGCTGATGTACACCATCGAGTCACCAGAAGCCGGTTTTACCAGCATTCCTATGTCGATGTATTGGGCGATCGTGAGTATGACCACGGTAGGCTACGGCGATATTGTCCCCGCCACGTCGATAGGCAAAGCGATCACGATGATTCTGATGCTGTTGGGGTATTCGATTATTGCCGTGCCTACCGGGGTATTTTCCGCCCAGGTAATCCGCTCTATTCGCGAAGACCGTTATTCAGAAGAAGCCTGCCCCGGCTGTGGCCATGACCGCCATGAAAAGCGCGCTCGTTACTGCCTGCGCTGTGGCACCTGGCTGGATGAAGAAAGCGAAGACCCGCGTAAGAAAGCAGCAGACCAAAAAGAAAAAGATAGCCACGGGGGAGACGAAGACACAAACACGCCCCAGGACAGCTAACCAAAATAGCCAAACCCAGGGCGCGCAGTAATTCATTTAGGGAGATTATGTGATTGCTAGGCCGTTACGTTGATCAATCGGTGCTCAGGTCGGCCTCGATAATAAACAGGCGGCCGCCATCCACAGTGTTAGCGTCCAGCATTTTCTGCTCGAGTTGACCATCGGTGGACCAGGTGGCGAAATCATCGTCGTTCAGTACCCCCAGGCGTTGGTCATCAATCACCCATAGACCTTCCATTTTATCGTGGGGATAGTTGACTTCCGCCACCATATCCACCACCAGAGACTTGCTCACTGGCTCAATTCCAGCGCTGGCCAGAGCGCCCCACCCCTGCTCTAGAACCACTTCTTCCAAGGTTTTGCCTGCCAAGGTTAGCCCCAGTTCGGCATCCTGTTTCAGGTCGCCGTTGGCTGAGACCGCCTCAAGATTGGTGCCCGAGGTAAGGTCAATGCGATAAACCTGCTTCTGAGCATCCGGTGTCGCGGCCTCGACACCGTCGGGACCACCGCTTAGAAAACGGCCATCTCGTTCAAGCACCAAAAACTCAGTGGCGCTCAGCGCAACAAGCTCTGAGTTGGAATTCTGATTTTGCTCTTGGCGGTAGAGGTACTGTCCAGTCTCGCCCGAGTCCAGGTCCACTGTAACGATGCGGGTGATATCCAGGTCTTTCACCGTACTGCCCGGGTTGTACAGAGTGGACTGCATAATGCCTACCAGCGTTGTCTCATCCGGTGTGATAGCCAGCCCTTCCATACCTCGGTTGGCACGCCGATTGGCAAACTCTGCTGGCAGGTTCATCTCGACCCGGTCATCGTCGGCAAAGGGGTTGATTCGACCGATTTCACGACCTTCGGCATCGAAGTGGACCATGTGCGGACCGTACTCATCGCTAACCCAGAAGGTGCCGTCCGATAGCGCCACCAGCCCTTCGCCATCCAGACCATAATCATCCAAGCGGATCGGATTAGTAACTTCATTATAGGGCTGGCTATCGTCTACTAAGATCGGCTGGCCATTGGCATGGTAAGGGGTTTCACCTGTTCCACCGAGTGCCAAGCTGTTAGGCAGACCACTGATCTCGGTTCCATCGGGGCGCTTAAGCAGAATGGTAGCAACCTGTTCGATCACACCGTTCGCTTGAAGCTCAAACAGGCCGATACGGGGCGTATAGTCCGGTGTCGGAAATATTTTCCCCTTGCCATAGTCACCAACAAAATTGGCATTGGGGCCGCGGTCAGTCAATGCATAGAAGCGCGTTGAATCCGTGGGATGAGCCGTCATTGCCGACCCAAAGCCGCCATTACGTATCTCAAAAGCCTGCTGAGATTTGCCATCTAGTAGATCATCCCGTAATACGCTGTGGGGAAGAAACACACCAGCGGCGGGGAAGCTGTCGAACACGGAGGCATTGGTGTCATCAGCGTTAGCGTTAGCGTTATCAGCGCAGCCCACCAGCAGAGAGGACGTCAGTAAGGATGCCATAAAAAGCTTATGACGGTTCATTGGTTGATTTCCTTATTGAATACAGGTTGACGCCCGTTGGCGTCTCAGCCGCCTCCACAGGCACAATTTCCAGCGTGCCCCAGGGCAAGGCAAGTTACGAAAAGTCTAGTGGCAGGAATATCGAATGGGGGTGGCGCCGTCACAGCTGTCTAACTGAAACGCGCTCACACCGACAAGGTTCGATTTGTTATGGCATATCGCTATGTTCACGGCCACCACGATAATTTAGTGACAACCAATGACAGGTGAATGACATGTTAGTGACTAGCGGCACGGGGACAACTTGCGGGGCTAATAAGGAAAACGCCCTGGCTATTAACCAGGGCGTCTCCTCTATAGTAACGGCACGATGGAAGTGGTTACATTTTATTCGCTTTCAAACGGTGCTTCCCACGCGTTAAGCTCCGCGTCGCTCCAGCTTCCGTAACTGGCATTGGGGAAAACAATCCAGTCTTGACCAAAGCGCTCGGCGTGGTCGTTAACTAGGTCGCGCTGCTCTTCAAGACTTGCATCGACAAAATCACCCGAGAAGTCATGCAGCGTATCGCCCAACTGCATCACCAACGTATGACTGTCTTCGACGATAGCGCGACGCTCGGTCTTGGGTGGGCCAAGTAGCATGACGCGCTCGTCAGATACCTGGGGAAGCTCTAATGCTTCCATAGTGGCCAGCGTATCCGCTTTATTTTCTTGGTAGCGATCCGACACATAGTAGATCGACACACCTTGCTCATCGGCAAATTCGAGAAAGTCTTTCGCGCCTGGGATCAAACGTGGCTCGCCCTCGCGCTCCCAATGCAACCAAGTATCCCAAGTAGTGAAGTCGTGGCAGGCCTGCATATCGCGCACTAGCAAAGCGCTATTATCGATGAGCGTCTCATCCACATCGGTAATGATGGCCAAATCGGCACCCTCACCATGCGCCTCAATTTGTTTTTCCAAGCGATAGGTCGCCAGTTCAAAGCCTTGGCGCTGTAAAGCAGTTATTTCTGCGGATTGCTGTTGGTAACGAAGCCCCATGGCGTACTCAACTTGATCACAAGCGCTAGCGTCGTCGGCTACTGCGTTCCCTGATAAAGGAAGTAGCGCCAAGCTTGCAAATGCGGTTGCAGTGGCAGCGTTGCGGTATCGAGATATCGTCATTAAGCAATCTCCTGTCAGTGATGGTTATCAGGTTAAGAGGGGAATCCCACACCATCCATCATTATTAATTATCAATAATAAGCATAATCATCATAATTTATTTTTATTGATCATTCAAATAAGAAAGATAGCGCGCTAAATGAATAAGTTGATACGCATGCCTTGTTTAACGATTTTGTGGATTTTAGGTGATGGAGAGACAGGCGGACGACAGCAACCCCCTCGTGACTTGTCACCAGGAGGTTGCCAATACAGGCTAGAGAACGGTGTTAACTCGTAAACGGCGTAATATCGCCGCGCCCTTCCCGCACAATTTTGGGCGGCAGCTCGCGTAGGTCAATCACACTGGTGGGGTCAAGGTGGCAAGCACCGCCATCGATAATGGCATCAAGGTGTGACCCGAAGCGGTCGCGAATCTCCTCAGGATCGCTCATTGGCAGGGTATCTCCTACCGGAATCAAGGTGACGCTCATCAACGGCTCACCCAACGCATCAAGCAGCGCGTGGGTAATTTGGTGATCAGGCACACGCACGCCAATGGAGCGGCGCTTCGGGTGCAGCAACAGGCGCGGCACCTCTGTGGTGGCATCCAAAATAAAGGTGTATGGGCCAGGGGTATGAGCCTTCAGCAGCCGAAACACTGCGTTATCCACTTTCGCGTAAGTGCCAATCTCGGAAAGATCCGAACACATCAGCGTGAAATTGTGCTTATCGTCTAACGAGCGCAGCCATTTGATCTTCTCAATGGCTTTTTTTTCACCCAAGTGGCAACCCAGTGCATAGCCCGAATCCGTCGGATACGCGACCACACCACCTTTGCGGATAATATCTATCGCTTGATCAATCAAGCGTTTCTGCGGGTTTTCGGGGTGAATCTGGAAATATTGACTCATCGCTTGCTCCTGCCCTTGGGCATATCGTTGTCCATTTAGTTTCTAGGTTAGCCGATATGCGGTTTAAGACCCAGGACCTAACATACCACTGGGCGCATCGCGCAAATGAACTAAGCGCGGATGCTGCCAAATCGGCGGCGCAGCAGTGCGCGGTATTAAACTCATACTGCCGGGGGCGGCGTGGCTGCCAGGAAAATGAAAATCGCTGCCCATGGAGGCGTATAAATCACGCTCCACTAATTGCCGAGCGAGATCGCGAGTGCTGTCGGGATTCTGCTGACCACTCACTAGCTCAACGCTCTGCCCACCGGCGGCTTGAAATGTATCCATCAGCAAACCTCGCTTGCGCCGGGTAAGCCCATAGCGCAGCGGGTGCGCCAGCACTGCCACACCGCCTGAGGCCACCACCCAGGCGACTGCATCACTGATTTCCGGCCAATGAGCTTTTACATCGCCTTTTTTACCACTGCCTAAATAGCGCTTAAACGCCCCGGCCCAGTCATCAACCACTCCTTCAGCGACCAGCGCGCGGGCAAAGTCGGGCCTGCCTAAGGGGCGGTCGCTGCCTGCCTGGGCCCGTGCCTTTTCGAGCGCGTCAGGTAAGCCCATTTTTTCCAGCCGCTCGGCGATCACTTCAGCACGTTTGATCCGTGCTTCGCGCTGCAATGCAAGCCCTTCTACCAGAGGCCCCTGCAAGCCGCCGGGCATAAGCGCCACTACGTGGATATTAATTCCCTGCCAGCGCGTGGATAACTCACAGCCAGGCACCAGGCAAAGCCCTGCTTGCTGCGCCGCGATGCCAGCTTCTTCAATACCTTCCATGGTGTCGTGGTCTGTCAGCGACATGTGGGTAAGACCACGTGCAGCACACAGCTTTACCAACTCGGTAGGGGTAAGCGCGCCATCTGACGCGGTAGAGTGCATGTGTAAATCCACCGTATAACGCTGGTCGGCATCAAACACGCGGGGCAGGTTTACAGGAAGATAGTTCGCAGGAAGTAGGGGCATAAGCATGACGCCGTGTGGCGAGTTTGTCAGAATAGGGTGGTGTGAATAAAACAGGCACCCTGTTTTCCCTTAACGGTATACAGTCGCTCACCATGGTGCGCGCTTACAGGGGCGCGGTCAATTCAGTACGGAACAACCGCCCTAGCATTCAAGGAGTTATCCCCATGCTTTACGCTATTATCAGTGAAGATGTATCCAACAGCTTGGAGCGCCGTCTAGCGGCACGCCCGGATCACCTTGGTCGCCTGGAAAAGCTACGTGATGAAGGCCGTTTGGTTCTGGCTGGCCCCCACCCCGCTATTGATACCGATAACCCAGGCGATGCAGGCTTTAGCGGCAGCTTGGTCGTTGCCGAATTTGACAGCCTTGAGGACGCGCAAGCCTGGGCTGACGCCGACCCATACATCATTGCTGGGGTCTATGCCAAGGTAATTGTTAAGCCATTTAAAAAAGTAATGCCTTGACCGATAGAGGCGAGTGTGAAGAGTCCGCCTTCTTTTTCACAGAGCCTGTGGAAAACTCTGTGAAAACTCGGCGGACGCTTTCCCCAAAGCTAGAGCTGATGCCCTTATCAACAAGTTGATCAATTTTTAACCTATCTTTAACACAAACTTCATCAGTACGGGGATACCCGCGTGACTCAACGCTCTACTGCCCTGCCCCCGCTCGCGGCGTTAACGGCTCCTTTACTCACTTGGAACGAGGCATCCCCCCATTCAGAGGCCTTCGACGATGTGTATTTTTCCAGGGAAGATGGCCGGGCTGAAACCGAGCACGTTTTCCTGGGGGCGAATCACCTGCCTAAGCGCTTTGCGGACTGGCGACACAGCCGCGCTTTTGTGATTGGCGAAACAGGCTTTGGCACCGGGCTTAATATGCTGTGCGCGTGGGACTGTTTTGAACAACACGCACCGAGCACTGCACGTCTTCATCTGTTATCCACCGAGAAATTTCCGCTTGACCGAGTATCTCTTGAGCGCGCGCTAAGCGCTTGGCCTTCATTGGCACACTATGCACAAGTGCTATGCGCCCAATGGCCTGAAGCCGTCAGCGGCATTCACCGTCTGCATCTCAACGAGCGAGTGACTCTCGACCTGCACTTTGGCGACACCACCGAACGACTGAACCTACTCGACGGTCAAGTCGACGCATGGTTCCTAGATGGCTTTGCTCCTGCTAAAAACCCAGAAATGTGGCAGCCTGAGCTATTCGAAGCCATGGCTGCACGCTCTCGCCCTGGGGCAACATTTGCCACGTTTACCTGTGCCGGTGTCGTTAAACGAGGGTTAAAAGCAGCGGGGTTTAGCTGGCAAAAGGTCCCTGGGTTTGGGCGCAAGCGGGAAATGTTAGCAGGCGATATCGACACACCGCCCAAAGACACTCGCCGCCAGTCAACACCATGGTTCACACCGCCTGCGGCAAGACCAGCGAACCATGTGGCGGTCATTGGGGCAGGCATGGCCGGTTGCAGCGTGGCAGCGGCGTTAGCCAAGCGTGGGGTTCAGGTAACGGTCATTGAACGCGATGCACCCGGCGCAGGTGGCTCCGGCAATCGCCAGGGAGCGCTGTATGTAAAGCTAGCCGCGGAAACGAATAACCAGAGCCGGTTTTATTTATCAGGCCTTCTCTACAGTCAACGCTGGCTTAGCCAACGCCAGCGGGCGTCCTCCTCGTCACAGGAAACGCCACTGTGGCAGCCATGCGGCGTGGTACAACTGGCGTTAAGCGACAAGGAGGCTGCTCGCCAGCAGCGCTTTATGGCACGCCACCCACTGCCAGAAGCGGTAGTATCCGCTCAAACCGAGACGCTTGGCGAGCTGGCGGGTGTTCCGATCACAGCGAATCACGGACTGTTTTATCCCCAGGCAGGCTGGGTGCGCCCCAAATTACTCTGCGAACAGCTGCTACAGCACGCGAATATCACCTTGCACCAGGGAGAAGTGACAACCCTTCAGCCCGACGGTAAAGCTTGGCAGATCGTGCTGGCCAGCGGCGAAACGCTGACCGCTGATCACGTTGTGGTAGCCAATGCGTCTCTGGCTAACCGCTTTGAACAAACCGCAGCGCTACCGCTACAGCAGGTTCGCGGACAAGTGAGCGAAGTGAAGCTGCCCGAAGGAGTTCAAGGCCCGCAACGTGTGGTATGCGCGGGTGGCTATGTGTCGCCGCCAGTGGAAGGCGTACTGACGTTCGGGGCCAGCTTTGTGCCTAATAACGCCACGAGCGACGTTACGGCAGCAGACCATCAGCGCAATATTGAGGAACTACGCCAAACACTGCCTGAATGGGTCGCCACCCTTGAAACGGCGGGCGTAACGCTAAGCCCCGACACGCTAGCAGGTCGTGCTGCGGTAAGGGCAGCCAGCCCTGACAAAAGCCCCTACGCGGGGCCAGTGCCCAATGCTGACGCATGGCAGCAGGATTACGCGGTGTTGCAAAAAGATGCTTCTAACGTGCCAGATACCCAAGGAGAGCACCATTCAGGGCTGTGGATATCTAGCGCACACGGCTCTCGGGGCCTTTCCAGCGCTCCGCTCTGCGCCGAAATCATTGCCTCGCGAATGTGTGATGAGCCGATGCCGCTAGAGCTATCGTTAGTGGATCATTTACACCCTGGGCGACGGATTATCAGTGCGCTAGTACGCGCTCAGTAATCGCCCTCTTCCTCATCATCGGCAAGTTCTCGCCCAAAGGAACGCCATTGGGCGAGCGTCATCACCTCAGTCATTTCTAACTCAAGATCGTGAGCAATAATCAGCTCGTGACGCTCAAGCTGCTGTTTAAGCTCGACTACCCAGCCGCTCATACCTGCACCGGTATCGGTGGTATCGTATCCTTGGCGTGTCACAAATGCTTCAAGCAAAGCATCCAGCGTTTCCGGCGGCAGCATGCGTGCTGGCACTTCAATAAAACGGCTCATTCACTCTGCTCCCAGGCAGCTAGACGCTCGATAAAGGTGGCTTCATCGATCACTTCAACGCCCAGTTGCTCTGCTTTGGTTAATTTGCTGCCTGCAGCCTCGCCCGCTACCAAGCAGGTGGTTTTCTTGGAAACACTACCCGCTACTTTAGCGCCTAGCGCTTGCAGCCGTGCCTTACCTTCATCGCGGGTCATGCTGTCCATCGTGCCGGTGAGTACCCAGGTCTGTCCCTCTAAGGGCGTCGGGCCTTGCGTCACTTCACTCTCTTGCCAGGTGATGCCCGCATCAAGCAGTGCTTTCAGCGTTGCCAGATTATGCGATTGACGGAAAAAAGTATGAACATGGGCAGCGACAATCGGACCAACATCATTCACCGCTTCCAGCGCCGTTTGATCAGCTTCTTGCAAGGTCTGAAGTGTACCGAAGTAGCTGGCTAAATTTGCCGCTGTGGCTTCGCCTACTTCGCGAATACCCAAGGCGTAAATAAAACGTGCCAGCGTGGTGTGCTTAGCCTTATCCAGGGCATTTACCAAGTTGGTCGAGGACTTTTCACCCATGCGTGGCAGCGTCTGAAGCTGCTCAGCGGTGAGATGAAATAAGTCTGCTGGCGTTTTCACCCAGTCCAAGTCCACCAACTGTTCAATCAGCTTCTCACCCAGCCCATCGACATCTAGCGCTTTACGGCTAGCGAAATGCTTCAGCGCCTCTTTACGCTGCGCGGCACAATAAAGCCCGCCTGAGCAACGAGCGACCGCCTCGCCTTCCAGCCGTTCAATATCCGAACCACACACCGGGCAGTGCTCAGGAAAGGTGATCACGCGCGCCTGGGCAGGACGCTTGTCGATATCGACGCGTACCACTTGGGGAATCACGTCGCCTGCCCGACGAATGGCCACCGTATCACCAATCATCACACCTAAGCGGGTGATCTCATCCGCGTTATGCAGCGTCGCATTTGATACCGTTACACCAGCAACGGTGACCGGCTCTAACCTAGCAACCGGAGTGATCGCGCCGGTACGGCCTACCTGGAACTCCACATCGTTAAGGGTCGTGACTTCTTCTTGGGCAGGAAATTTAAATGCTACCGCCCAGCGTGGCGCCCGCGCTACAAAGCCAAGCTCTCGCTGGTGGCGCAGATCGTTTACTTTAATCACGACGCCATCGATGTCGTAACCCAGCTGGTCTCGCTTTTCACCCAGCTGCTCGCAGTAATCAGCCACCAGCTCAGGGCCATTGACAGTCCGCAGCTCCGTGCTGGAGCGAAAGCCCCATGCCTTAAGCCTTTCCATTTGCTGGCTATGAGTTGTCATTGGGCTACTGCTAAGCTCACCGTCGCCAAGATTCGTCATATCGAGCCGGGCAACTTGATAAGCATGAAACTCTAATGGGCGCGTTGCGGTAACCCGCGGGTCAAGCTGGCGCAGGCTGCCAGCCGCCGCATTACGCGGGTTAGCAAATACCTTACTGCCTTCCTCCCTCGCTCGATCATTCAGCGCTTCAAAGCCCGCATGGCGCATAATAACTTCGCCGCGTACTTCTAATAACGCAGGAATATTGTCGCCCATTAGCTTTAACGGAACAGACCGCAGGGTGCGCAAATTCGATGTAATGCCTTCGCCGGTACGGCCATCGCCACGGGTTGCGCCACTAACCAATACGCCCTGCTCGTACACTAACGATACCGCGGCTCCGTCGAGCTTTGGCTCACAGCTAAACTCAACGCTACTCGCCTGACACTCCAAACGCTCAGCGACACGCTCGGCAAACGCAGCAATATCATCACGGCTAAATGCGTTATCCAAGGAGAGCATGGGAATCGCATGAGCAACTTCAGGAAACCCTTCCGCTGGCGCGGCCCCTACGCGCTGGGTAGGGGAATCCGGTGAGACTAAATCGGGGTACTCAGACTCCAATTGCTTCAACCGCTGCAGCTTGCGGTCGTAATCTGCGTCGGTCAGCTTAGGTTCATCTAAGATGTAATAGCGGTAATTAGCGTCATCCAAATCGGCACGCAGTTGGCTAATTTCTTCCAGAAGTTGTTTCTCAGGCTGACTCATTCAGATGTTCCGGCATACAAAAACAGGTGTTTAGTAACAAAAACACCCGCCTTCTTTGGGAAGGCGGGTGTTAACGCAATGCGATGCTTAACGCGCTTGCAGTTGGCGCTGCAAGCGATGGCGACGTTCAAACTCATGAACGCGCTGCCTTGCAAACTCAATGGTTTGCGCCGTCATTACGCTACGGTTTTCATCTTTAAGCTCACCGCCCATATGGCGTACGACAACCATTGCCGTTTCGACCATCGCTTCAAACGCTGCTGAGCTATCTTCAGCGCCCGGCAGCGGCATCAGGAACGTAATACCTGGGGTCACAAACTCATCCATTTCTTCAATGGGGAACGTACCAGGCTTAAGTACATTCACCATTGAAAATTGCAGTTCGCTATCGAAGCTTTCTGTTTCAAAACGGTGAAAGACGCCCATCTCACGGCTGTAGCGAAGACCGCAGGCCATGATTAGCTCAAGCAATTTACCGCCATCAAAACCTTCAGGTTCCCGCGAAAGCACACTGATCACGACCATTTCAGAAGCGTCGGTGAGTGCATCTCTGGCCCGCTCGCTATTAACATCGTGGCGTAACGCTTTTTCTAACGTCGGGTGTGTACGAACAACATTATCCCGATGACCCGTTTCAGGCACATAATCGTCGTAGTCATCAACATCGTGATAACTCTCGTCGTGCGCAGAAATCGTCGGCTCATTGTATTGCGCAGCCTCGCGCTCCGCGGCAGCGGTCTCACGCGCTTCGGCTTGCTCTTGAGCAATACGCGCTTTTTCAGCGTCGGCTGCCTCTTTTGCTTCACGGCGCTGCTGCGCCTCAAGCGCTTTACGCTCGGCTTCAAGTGCTTTACGTTCTGCTTTTTGCTTGGCTAGTGCTTCCGCACGTTTCGCCTTCTCTGCTTTCTTACGCTCTTTCTCTTTACGACGCTCAATCAAACGGCGTTTAAAGGAACGCCCAATGCCTTCGAAGTCAACCAAGCGGTATTCATCAACCTCATCGTCGTCTAGCTCTCTGTCTTCACCGGCAGTATCTGCACGTAGTTGACGTCGCTTGGGCGTGTCGGCTGCATGTTGTACGGCATCTTCAGGTTCAACTCTTAGCGTCGGTTCTGCTTCTGCAGTCGGCTCAGCTGCAGCACTGGGTTCTTCTGACGCTTTCTCGGTTGAAGCCTTTACGGTTGATGCAACTTGTTCTTCAGTTCCAGCTGATACCGCCTCTAGGCGACTGTTAGCTTCAAGATTTTCAGCTTCTTCGTGTTGCGCCGTTGGCTGTTCTTTCTCAACATCAGCTTGCTGACCGCTAACGCTCTCGTAATGCTCGGTTGGTTCAGATACTGGCTGTGGATCGTGGCTATCAGGGCGATGGGCTTCAGCTGTAGAGGCAGGCTTGCTACTCGTCGTTTGGCGAGTAGCGTCTGTGTGCTGAGTTTTATTGCTAACAGTATTGCTGGGATTCTCATCAGCCATAAATATGCTAGGCTCCCGGCGCTCGGGTTCAGGAATTGCAGACATGCCTAACGTGTGCTCGGCTGAAGCAGTATCTGGCTGAACGGATGTATGATTCGTCGACGTGGGATGCCCGACAGCAGAAGGCTGTTCATGTTTTCGAGGCTCATTTTTACGAGACCACGAAAAGTGCGCATTGGCTTTTGACTTGGCCGAACTGGCAGAGCTGGAAAAAGAACGGCGAAAATCAGACAGTACTTTGGAAGGCCCCGGGTGCTCTTGGCGTTCCAGCTTAGGTTTTTGACCAAGGTTGCTGTAGTCAGCAGGCTTAACGACCCGCGCACCACCGTTAGGCAGTTCCCAGTTTATTTCCGCCTCTTTGACTTCATCATTAAATTCTTCGGATTTAGCGGCTGGCAAGTCTTTGACTGCTTGATCCAGGCGGGGCACACGGCGTTGGCGCTGAAGCCTTCGCACACCGTCAACGACGATGAGCGAAACCAGTGCCAGTCCTAGAATGATTAACCACTCTCTTAATTCCATGTCGAGCATTCCATGGGTCAATATACCGGTTGCAAAGGCGCAATGCCTTAATGACGTAACATATCCGAAATTAGCTAATTATCATCAAGCATAGCGCGGTTGCTACGAAAAGGGCCACTTTTTGCAGATTTTCACGCTTTAACACCCCCATAAGGTGTGTTTTAGGCCAAATCTTTGACTATATCAACTAAGAAAAGTGCCATTTTAGCGCTAATTTATCCCGACAGGACACATCGTCACATCATCGTCTGCTTTCTATAGGGAGAATTTCGCTCCCTTGCTCGCCTTCTCACACCGTAATATGACAAGCCCACATTCAAACTTACGTAACGAAACGCCACTGCTCTTCTGCTCAATTGCCCAGCCAACTGCTGTTCGATCAAAAGCTATTCTGCTACAAACCTATCTGTTACAAACCTACTTCACCAAAAATTCCGTCGTAACGAATAGTATTTAATAGCTAATGAAATCATAGCATATATGTTTTAAACCCTTAACTAACGCTATACAAAGGTAATGAAAGTTCACATTTCAGATTTGTCAATTTTAGATAGATGAACATGCTTAACTGCACGATACGCTTTAGCAGGAGCAGTCCTCAGCGCCCATGATCAAAGCAGTTAATCAGAAACCGAGAATAAACATAAATCGCTGATAAATAAGATATTTTACAATCAAAAAAAATAAAGAAAGAAACGCTATCAATAGCCACTAATGAAGCTAATCTGGGATAGCTAAGCAAAAGCAGAAAGGCTCACTATCGGTTCAGCACACAA
This sequence comes from Halomonas sp. N3-2A, assembly GCF_002216165.1. Classification (NCBI taxonomy): domain Bacteria; kingdom Pseudomonadati; phylum Pseudomonadota; class Gammaproteobacteria; order Oceanospirillales; family Halomonadaceae; genus Halomonas; species Halomonas sp. N3-2A. Next base: position 2,331,835 of record NZ_CP022286.1, read on the forward strand.
CCCGTCATAGGCTTGCTCTACCGCAATTTTTGCATATTTCCCGAGGCTTTTAATGGGTGAAAACTCGTTTAGTTCACCACCATTGAAGGCACCGCATTTGCCGATAAAGCATTTAATCAACCAGTGCTGCAGCCTCATCAATCCCTACCGAAACAAGCCTAGACACACCAGGCTCCTGCATGGTTACACCCATCAAGCGCTCAGCAGCCTCCATAGCAATTTTGTTATGGGTGATATAGATAAACTGAACGCTTTCAGACATTTCTTTAACAAGTTTGGCGTAGCGGCCTACGTTGGCATCATCCAGCGGAGCGTCGACTTCGTCCAACATACAGAAAGGCGCAGGGTTCAACTGGAAAATTGCGAAAACCAACGACAGTGCAGTTAACGCCTTTTCTCCCCCCGACAGTAGATGAATAGTACTGTTTTTCTTACCTGGCGGCCGCGCCATAATTGCCACACCGGTTTCCAGCAAATCATCCCCGGTGAGGGTTAGCCAAGCAGCTCCCCCACCGAAAACCCGTGGAAATAGCGTTTGTAGACCCGTATTAACCTGGTCAAATGTTTCTCGAAAGCGAACGCGAGTTTCCTGATCGATGCGTTTAATCGCACGCTCTAACGTTTCTAATGCTTCGGTAAGCTCAGCATGCTGAGCTTCCAAATAGTTACGCCGCTCGGCTTGCTGATCGTACTCTTCGATCGCGGCAAGGTTAATGGCACCTAAACGACGAATCTTATCTGTGGTGTTTTCCAACCGCTCCTGCCAAGCAGTTTCACTGGCGTCGCTAGGCAAGTGCTCTGCTAAAGCATCGGGATCATGGCCTAGTTCTGCTAATTGCTCATCTTGGGTTGCCGCTTTCAGCGCCAGTGCTTGTACATCCATACGGCGCTGTTGTAACTGCTCACGACTTTGTTCCAAGTTGCGCTCGTGCTGCTGGCGAGCCAGCTCGTCGTTGCGCAGCTGCTCTGCCAATGCCTGAGCCTGCTGACGAGTATCATTAAGGCGCCGCTCCTGCTGCTCGCGCTGGTGTAGCAACTCCTCTAATTCTTCAGCAGCCAGTTCGTCTGGCTCTACCAGCATTTCCCGAGACTCTTCTAACTCAGCAATACGCAGCGAAAGGCGCTCTTCACTATCGCTACTACGACTTTGCTGGGCTTGCAGGCTATTCCGCTCAGCATTCAACCGCTCTCGCTCTAGCGCCAATGCCTGCTGACGCGCCTTCATGGGAGCATGTTGTTGATTTAACTGGTCACGCTGCTCACGCTGGCGACTGCGATGTTCAGCGCTGGTTTCACGGGCTTCGGCAGCAGCTTCTAACTGCTCCATCGCTGCATGCCAGCGAGCACGCTGCTCTTCTAAAGTGAGCGTTAACTCCGCCTCATCCTCTTGTAGTTGGGCGAGTTCATCATCCAACTCAGTGGCGCGGCTCTCTAAATGTTCCAGGCGTTGAGCTAGTCGCTGCTCTTTCACCGCAAGCTGCTGAAGCGAAGCGGCGTGGGCACGCTCTTGCTCAGCCTGCTGCTCACGGGTTTGCTCTAGCACTTCAATGGCTTCGCTAGCGGCTTCGCACTGCTCATCCAGCAACGCTAACGCGTCTTCATCCTGTGTAAGACGGGCGTCTAATTCGTCAAACCGACGGCGTGTCACCAACAGTGCATCAACACCTTCACCATTGGCCTGTTGATGCAACCAGCCGCGTCCACGCCATACGCCTTCTCGGCTGACAACACTCTCTCCAGGCGCCAAATTACCTAGTAGCGTCTCAGCATCTTCGTTCGTTTCTGCGAAGTGAATACTCGCTAACCATTCGCCTAACGCACCTGCCCCAGACACCAGAGAATCCAAGCGCTGCGCGGATGTCGCTGGCCGCTCAGCCTGGTCGATTAAGCACCAATCAGTGGCTAGGGCATTAGGTAGCGCGTTTAGCTGGTTCGCTGACACTAAACGGGCGTTTAACCACGGCGCAAGCAGCCAGGAAATCACTCGCTCCCAGCCAGATGCAACACTAATCGCTTCACCAAGCCGTGGCGCATCGGCTAAGCCGTGAGCCGCTAATGCATCGCTAAGATCTGGGTCGTGATCAGCCAAGGCGGCATCAATTAACGCCTTCAATGACGCGAGTTCGCCTTGATGTTGACTTAGTTCAGCACGCTGCTGATCACGCGCCTGGGTGGCCTGCTGATAAGCGGCTTTGGCATCGCTATAGCGCTGCTGCCAATGGTCACGTTCGGTTTGAAAGGCTTCAGCACGCTGTTCAGCCTCTTCCCGCTGGGCTTGGCATTCAGCGTGTTCATTGCGCAGCTCAGTAACATCGGCAAGTTCGCCACGCTGCTGACGGCGGCGCTGGTTCTCCGCCTGCATGCGCGCAATACGCTGCTCTAAATCGCGTAATTGGTCTTGGCTACGGTCCGCTTCCCGGCTGGCATCGCGCCAGTGATTTTCTGCATCGGCCCACTGCTGTTCGGCAGTTTCAAGAGCAGGAGTCGCATCCGCTAAGGTTTGTTCAAGTGTTTCTAGCTGCTCTTCAAGGGCTTCATGCTCTGGAAGCAAGTCCTCTAAACGAGCTTCTATCGCGACAAGTCGCTCTTGATCGCCTTCGCTGACTCGGCGCTGTTCATCAAGGTCGCGGCGCGCCGTTGCTATATCGCTCGCCAATTGAGCTTCACGGCTGCGGCGGTGCGCTTGGTCCTGCTCCAGGCGGGCAATCCGGGTGGTGGTTTCAAAGAACTGTTGCTGGTGGCGCTCTAGCACATCGGCAAGTTCATCGTGCTGTTCGCGCGCTTGTTCCAGGCGCGTTTCACACTGACGTACGCCAAATACGTCTTTCTCAACCGCAATTTCCAGCTCGCGCACTCGGCTTTCTTGGTGAGATTGCTCATTGCGCAATGCGCGTCCGCGCACTAACGCCAGCTCACCTTTTAGCCGGTACTCCTGCTGCTTTAACTCTTGGTAGCGCTTGGCTGCTTCTGCCTGACGCTTAAGGCGTTCGAGCTGTTTGTCCAATTCTTCACGGATATCATCCAGGCGTTCCAAATTCTCCTGGGTGCGGCGCATACGGTTTTCGGTTTCCCGGCGGCGCTCTTTATATTTTGAAATCCCCGCAGCCTCTTCCAGCGTGGCACGCAGGTCATCGGGGCGTGCTTCGATTAGCCGTGAAATCATCCCCTGGCCGATAATGGCGTAAGAACGCGGGCCTAAACCAGTGCCCATGAACAGATCAGCGATATCTCGCCGACGACACTTTTGACCATTAAAGAAGTAATTGGATTGGCCGTCGCGGGTGACTAAGCGCTTTACCGCAATTTCTGAGTACTGCGCGTAAACGCCCCCCATGCCACCATCGCGGTTATCGAACTTGAGCTCGATAGAGGCTTGGCTGATCGGCTTACGACCGGTGGAGCCGTTGAAGATAACATCGGCCATCGATTCACCGCGCAGGGTTTTAGCTGAGGATTCCCCCATTACCCAGCGCACCGCATCGATGATATTAGATTTGCCACAACCGTTTGGCCCAACGATGGCGGTCATATTGCCATCGAAGGGCACCGTTACTGGATCAACAAAAGACTTGAACCCAACAAGACGAATAGAGGTTAAGCGCATTGCGACCCTTAGCTGCGGTTGTTTGCGTGGACGTTATTCAAAAACGCGGTCAATAACAACATTTGCCGCATCATCCTCATTAATAGGTCCAACGCTTACGCTCTCCAGCTCGCCAAACAGATCACCAGGTTGAGGGGTCGCCTGACCAGATTGCGAAACGCGAACAACTAAGCGTGCTTCACGCACCTGGGAGATTTGCGCTTGGGGGGACATAGCTGCGGTGTCGTCCAACACGACGGTCATGGGAAGCTCTGACACCTGGGCACGAATAACAGCCAGTGGCGGCAGTTCGCCTTGCATGTCTCGAGCAGTAATAAACACGCTAGCATCGTCACTGACGTTATCCATCAGTGCTTCGTCTAATGAAACATTCACACGCACGCCTTGGCTTTGGGCGGCCTCAACCGCCGCTGCTTCTGGCTCTACTCCTAAACGCTCTTGAGCAACGCGAATACCTTCGCGCAAGGAGGATGCCGTTTCGGGATCTTCTATGTTTGCGACAGCACGACGCCAGTGGTCTACCGCTGTTTCATAGTCACCATTATCAAACGCATGAATGCCAAGCAAGCCGAGCACTGTGGGCTGGCGTGGGTCTTGCGCTAGCGTCTCATCCACTAGCGACTGTACCTCAGGAGTCAGTTCACGCTCCGCCATAAAAAAGCGCAGTTGAGCAAGTTGCGCCAACAGCGGAGGAATCCGCCCTTCAATAGCAATCAACCGTTCTAACGCATCGGCTGCTTTATCGGCCTGACCGGTTTCACGGTAAAGCGGAAACAGTGAACTCCACACATTGGGATTATTCGGCTGACGCTCGGCTTCTGCTTCCATGCGCTCTAAATACATGACCAGTGAGCCATCGGGGTCGTTTTGCACTTCTTGCTGAATAGCGTAAAGTGTTAAATCGCCTTCCGCGCCGTTCTGCTGGTACCAAAACGTACTCGCTCCCACCACGGCCACCATCACCAAGGGGATAGCAAGCCTGCCTGCCGTCGCCGTTTTTAAGGGGCGCTTAGTACGGCTGGCGGTGTCTTCCAACAGGCTACGCTCTAGCTCCAGGCGGTCTTCTTTAAACCGCTCCTCATCCATATCGCCACGTTCGCGAGCAGCTTCCAACGAGGCCAAACGACGCTTAAAAATCGCCACGTTTTGCTCATCAGCAGTATCGTTAGCTTCGAAGTGATCTAACTTGTCGCGTAGCGTGCGGGCATCGCGCATCGGCGCTATCAATAACCAAAGCGCGGGGAGTAATAGTAAAGCAATCGCAATCCACAGCGGTGTCATGAAGACCTCTCGCGGTTAATCAGGGCATCCAGGCGGGCACGTTCTTCGGCGCTAAGCGCTTTCGCTGAGGCATTACGACGAGCGCGAACCATCATCACGACGACCACTACGCCGAGCAGCACCAAACCTATCGGCAACCCCCACAGCAGGTAAGTGCGGTTTTCTAAACGCGGGTTATAGAGAATGTACTCTCCAAACCGCTGCACCATGTGGTTAACAATCTCGATATCCGATTGACCATCCTGGAGCAATTGATAGACACGTTCACGCATATCCGCGGAAATTGGCGCATCAGAATCATCGATTGCCTGGTTCTCACACAGAGGGCAGCGCATCGAAGCGGTGAGATCATGGTAACGCTGCTCCGTAACAGGATCGTCGAACTCACGTATCTCAATCCCGCCGGCCAACGCGCCGCTAGTCAGTGTCAGCAGCGCGACGGTAAGCATTAAGCGTATTAGCGCCATTTTTCCACCTCCGGCAGAATGCGTTCACGAACGTCTTCCGGTGACACGTAACCTTTGTGGTGGTAGCGAATGACACCGTCAGCATCAACCAAGAAAGTTTCCGGCGCACCGTAAACCCCCAGATCAAAGCCAAGGTTACCGTCAGGATCAAACACATTAACTTCGAAGGGATCACCAAACTCGCTCAAGAACTCCAGCCCTTTTTCGCGAGTATCACGATAGTTAATGCCGACCATGCGAATGCCCTGATCAGCCAACTCCAGCAACTGCGGCATTTCCTGCTTACAAGCGGGGCACCATTCGCCCCATACATTCACCAAGGTGACATCGCCAGTTAACAGGGTTTGATCAACTTGGCGATTTTCATCGCGCAGTGTCGTGGCTTCAAAGGTAGGAAATTGCCTGGCCATTAGCGCCGAGTCGCGGTGCGAAGGGTCGCGCCCTAGCCCTTGATAAAGGAACAAGGCAATCCCCAGAAAGCCAATCGGCAGTAGTAAAAGTAGTAGGCGACGTGTCATACCATAGCTTCCTTCGACGTTGCAGGCTCAGACGTTGCAGAAGCCGGGCTAGCAGGCGCTTTGCGCGACACGACACGACGGTACCGCTTATCAACTATCGCCAGAATGCCACCGAAAGCCATCAACAACCCACCGAGCCATAACCAGCGTACAAACGGTTTGTATTGAACACGCATCGCGTAGCTACCATCGCCAAGGTCTTCCCCCATGGCGACATAGAGATCGCGGAAAAGCCCGGGACGAAGCGCCACCTGGGTCATTGGCATTCTGGTAGCGAGATAGAGGCGCTTTTCTGGACGCATCACAAAACTACGTCCGGAGTCGCCACGCTGCACTTGAATGATAGACGTGTCTGCCAGGAAGTTCGGGCCCCGGCGATTTGCCAGTTCCGTCATGGTGAACTGATAACCTGCCACTTCAACAGTCGTGCCCGGCGACATCCGCACGTTGCGTTCGATGTTGTAATTGGAAACAACCGCCACGCCAACAATGGTGACCGCAATGCCCACATGACCAAGCACCATGCCCCAATATGCTAACGACAGCTTGCGCAGCCCCGCCAAAAAGGAGCTGGCATGGCGGACTTTATTGAACACGTCACGCACGATAGGCAGTACGATCCAGAGCGCCGAAACAATGCCCAAGGAGACCCAAAGATTCCACTCGCCGCCATATAGCAACGGCATAGCACCGCCCAGGACCAGTGCAGCGGCGCCTGACAGCCAAAGCTTATGCCACAGTTCACTGGCACTCATGCTTTTCCAGCGGGCGATCGGGCCAAGTCCCATAAACATGCACATCACCACCGTTAGCGGTACAAAAAGTGCATTAAAGTACGGAGGCCCTACGCTGATCTTACCTAACCCAAGGGAGTCCAGAATTAGCGGGTAGACCGTGCCTAACAGTACGGTGACCGTCATAATGACCAGTAGAATATTATTGACCAACAACAGCGAATCACGGGATAACCAATTAAAGCCGACTTTATGGCTCACACGGGGCGCGCGCAGCGCAAATACCAGCAGCGACAGCGTTACGGTAATCGCCAACAGCATTAAGATAAAGAAGCCGCGGGAAGGGTCATTAGCAAACGCGTGCACTGAGGTCAGCACGCCAGAACGCACCAGGAACGTGCCCATTAATGACAGCGAGAAGGTTGAAATAGCCAGCAGTACTGTCCAGCTTTTAAACGAACCGCGCTTTTCAGTGACCGCCAACGAGTGCACCAGCGCCGTTCCCGTTAACCAGGGCAGCAGTGAGGCGTTTTCAACCGGATCCCAAAACCACCAGCCGCCCCAGCCCAGCTCGTAATAAGCCCACCAACTACCTAGCGCGATGCCTACGGTTAGAAATGCCCAGGCCACATTAGTCCAGGGACGTGCCCAACGTGTCCAGGCAGCGTCTAAACGCCCACCTAGCAACGCGGCAATGGCAAATGCAAATACCACCGAGAAGCCGACATACCCCATATACAGCATCGGGGGATGCACAACCAACCCGAAGTCCTGCAGCAGCGGATTCAGATCAGCCCCGTCTTGAGGCATATTCGGCAGTAGCCGCTCAAATGGATTGGAGGTCATCAAGATAAACAGCAGGAAGCCAACGCAGACCATTCCCATGACGCCTTGCACTCGCGCCACCATATCGCGCGGCAAATCACCGGAAAATACCGAAGCGGCATACCCCCAACCAGCCAGCATTAAGCTCCACAATAAGACGGAGCCTTCATGATTTCCCCACACGGCACTAAACTTGTAGTACCAGGGCAGTAGCGAGTTGGAATTATTGGCAACGTTCGCAACGCTGAAGTCATCCAGCATATAACTAGCTGTTAGACACAAATAGGCAATGGCAATAAACAGGAACTGCCCTGTTGCCATGGGCTTGCCATAAGCCATCCACAGCGGACGCCGAGTGGCCGCGCCTGCCAGCGGCATCACAGCTTGTATCACGGCCATCAACAGGGCAATGACCAGAGCAAAGTGGCCTATTTCAGGAATCATTTTGATGAACATGCGCGCTCCGAATTAGCAGTGGGCATAACCGCCTGCTTGACACGATAAGACATTAATAATCGCTTGCTTGGGGGGTGCCTTCCTGCTCCAAACGCTTACCCACCTCAGCCGCTTTTGCCTGATAATCTGCCGGGGAGTAACCTGCTTCTTCCAATGCTTGCGCCACTTCGGGCGGCATATAATTTTCATCGTGGCGGGCTAAGACTTTATCGGCATATAAGCGCCCATCTGTCTGAAGCTCTCCTACCACGACCACCCCCTGCCCTTCACGGAAAAGATCCGGCAGAATCCCGCTGTAGTAGACCTCCAAGTCATCGACGTAATCCGTCACGGTAAACTCAACATCAAGGCTTTCAGGATCACGCGACACCGATCCCTCTTTAACCATTCCGCCCGCGCGAATCTGGCGCTCCATGGGCGCGTCGCCCTGAGCAATCTGTACCGGGCTAAAAAATAAATTGATGTTGGAGCGCAGCGCATAAAGTGTCAGCCCCACCGCTATCGCGGTTAATGAAACCAACCCTAAAATAACGAACAGCTTCTGTTTACGTTTAGGCGTCATGACGAACGTCCCTTTGAGCAGAGTTAACTGGTGCTTGCGCGGCCTGGGAGTGGGCGTTTTGGCGGCGCACACGGCGCTTCACGCCTTTCAGCAGTTGGCTGCGCTCGAGGCGCGCATGCCAAACTATCACCAGCATCAACAACGCAGTCATGCCCCAAGCAGCCCACACATAAAGCCCGTGGCCACCCATGGCAAAAAATTCATTAAGTGAGGAAAAAGCCATTATCTCACCTCCTCTACTAGCTCTTGCACCCAGCGCTTATTGGTTTCACGGCGCAGTATTTCACTGCGCGTGCGCATCAGGGTTAACGCTATAAAAAAGCAGTAGAAGCCGAGTACCATAATGAGCAGCGGTGCCCACATTTCCATAGGCATTGCCGAACGTCCGGTAATCGTAAACGAGGCAGGCTGGTGCAGGGTGTACCACCACTCCACCGAATATTTGATGATCGGAATATTAATCACGCCCACCATCGCCAGCACTGAGGCTGCACGAGATCCACTATCGCGACTACTGAAAGCACCGCGCAGTGCAATGACCCCTAAATACAAAAACAGCAAAATCAGCATGGACGTTAAGCGTGCGTCCCACATCCACCAGGTTCCCCAGGTAGGCACCCCCCATACTGCGCCTGAAAAAAGTGCTACAAAGGTCATCGCAGCACCTAATGGTGCCATCACGGTGGCTGCCATATCGGCTACTTTGATTTTCCAGACCATATATACCAAGCCTGAAATTGCCATTGAGACAAAAATGGATTGTGCTAGGAAAGCGGCAGGAACGTGGACATAGATAATCCGAAAGCTATTGCCCTGCTGATAATCCGCGGGAGCAAATACCAGCCCCCAAACGCTTCCCAGCAGCAACAGGAGCACCGCCGCTGCCCAGAACCAGGGCTGAAGCTTGGCGCTAATCGCGTAGAACCACTTGGGTGATCTCAGTTTATTTATAAAGGCCCACATGGTGTTTTCGTCCTTTAACCGTTGATGCTGATGCGTAGCGAGGCGGCAATAGCCCAAGGTGCTAGCATTAACGAAATCGCTAAAAGTGCGCCCAAAATAGCCAGATGCGCCGCGATACCATCGCCTAAAATAGCGGCCTGCACGGCGCCAGCACCAAAAATAAGCACTGGAATATAGAGCGGCAGCACCAGCAGTGACAGCAATACACCGCCGCGAGCTAATCCGACGGTCAGCGCGGCGCCAATCGCACCAATCAAGCTGAGGCTTGCGGTTCCCAATGCCAGCGATAGCGCTAAAACCATGTAACTACCGGCAGGAAGTGCCAACATGATACCTAAAATCGGCGCCATAAGTGCCAAAGGCAGTCCTGTCAGCAGCCAGTGAACAGCAACTTTGGCAAGGCTAAGCGCCGCCAGCGGCTGAGGGGCTAACAGTAGCTGCTCCAAACTACCGTCGTCGTAGTCGCTCCGGAACAGACTATCCAGAGAAAGCAATGCCGCTAGCAATGCCGCCACCCACAGCAACCCAGGCGCTATTTCTGCCAGTAACTGGGGATCAGGTGAAATGCCGATCGGAAAGAGCGTAATCACCAAGGCAAAGAACACCAATGGGTTAAGCACTTCACCACGACGACGTAGCAACAGCGTTAGATCTCGCTTAAAGGTGGCACTAATGGCGACCATGAGCCCACCGGAAGGCGCATGCATCGACATTTCTGGGATGCCTGTCGTGGCGTGTGAGCTTGGCAACGCTGTCTCCTTCTACCCCAGTTGAACGCGCCTAAGCACGGATGATGCGGTTAACTCATGATGTGTCGTCACTAAGACACAGCCTCCCGCGTTGGCATGCGCAACAAGCTGCGCTTCTAGTGCTGCCACTCCGTGGCGATCAATGGCTGTAAAAGGTTCATCCAGGACCCACAATGCCCGCTTAGTAAGCGTCAGTCTCGCAAGGGCAATTCGCCGCTGCTGCCCAGCAGAAAGCTGCCCGGCGGGTACATCCTCAAAGCCACTCAGCCCAACCTGTGCCAGCGCTTCTTCACGCTGGTAATCGTCGCCTTTTTCGCCGCTAAGCGCTTGGTACCACGCTAAGTTTTCCAGCGGAGAAAGCCCCGCTTTTATGCCAGGGGCATGCCCTAAATAGAGTAGATTGGCGAGAAAATGTTCACGCACCTCGCGCATTGAGTCGCCATTCCAATAAATGTCGCCATGGTAGTCGCTCAACTGGCCTGAAAGAATTTTCAACAGTGTCGTTTTTCCGCTCCCGTTAGGGCCTTCGATACGCACTATTTCGCCACGTTGAATATCAAGATCTAGCCCCTCAAACAGCCAACGATCATCGCGTTCACAGGCTAGCTGTCGGGCTTGTAGGCAGAGGCTCAAGGATATCTCCAGGCACGTAGATTTTGCGTCGAACTCTACACGGAAAGCCCCTTTCTCGCCAGTCGCTCTCTGCGGTCAGGGGTCGCATCACACTTCAACCAATCTTCGCTTAAGAACAATAGACAATGCAGAGCACTAGCACTGTATGCAAAAACAGGTCTATACTACAAACACTGTATGAAAAAACATTACCGATTATAAACACAGCAATCTGCTCAATTACACGCCTAGGGAGCGGGCGCTGCATTGGAGAAAACTGCATGACGATGACAATGCCAACACCCTTGAACATAACTCAACATGCGCTATCTCAAACGACGTCGAATACAGGTCGCCCTATTTATTCGGCACCTCGTGTAACGCGGCGCAACACTTATGCGCTTCGCGTGCGCGGCAACAGAATGCGTGAATGCAATCTATTCGATGGCGATGTCATCATTATTCGCCGCTATCAACAAGGTAGCCATCAAGAAACCGCTATCGCGACGATAAACCAGCGAGAAGTTGCCCTAAAGCAACTTTCCATTAGTCGACTTGGCGTTCACTTATGGCCCGAAGATGCAGCCATGCCTGCCGTCTTCCTGCATAATTGTGATATTCAAGTGCTGGGAATGGTAATGGGCGTCGAGCATGGCGCTAACAACACTCGGCACCACTAATTCGCCACCCGCTTTAGGGAGCATCGATTGCGTTACCGAGTTCCAGACCTAGCATCCGCCACATGGCATACCGCTGAAATTGAGGTTGAAAAAAGTCGCTTCCTCACGTGGATATGCCATGCACCCAGCACAGCTGACCATCATGCAATGTTGCAGGCGGCAAAAACCGCTCATCCCAATGCAAGTCATCACTGCACGGCCTTTATTGCGGGCCCTCCTGGTGAACAAACGCACATAGGGTTCTCTGATGATGGCGAACCCGGCGGCACTGCCGGCAGACCCATGTATCAAGCCTTGCTCGGTAGCCAGATGGGTGAAATAGGCTGTGTGGTGATTCGTTACTTTGGCGGCACCAAGTTGGGCACGGGTGGACTTGCCCGGGCTTACGCACAGTCGGTTAACGCCGGGATTGAAACATTACCTACCCGCGAAGTCGTCGAACGGGATAACTACCAGCTGCGTGTCAACTTTGCCCATGAAGCCGTCGCGCGCGCTTGGTGTGACGAGCAGAAAATTCCCGTCCAACAGGCAGAGTACGATGGCAACGGCGTATGCCTTACGATTGGCTGGCCAAGAGATGAGACCTTAAATTTCACTACGCTTGAAAATCGCCTAAAGACAGCCCTCGATATTCAAAAAGTGCCGCCACAATAAGATTATTATATCGCTGACAAAAAAAACGCGACTTACGCGAGCAATTGCTCGGTAAGCCGCGTTTTAGTCGCTAACCATTACGTAACGATAACTGCGCAATGGTACTGCTAGCGGGTTTTAGCCCAAATATTTAATCATCACACCCGCCGCAACGGCAGAACCGATAACACCGGCCACATTAGGGCCCATGGCATGCATCAGCAGGAAGTTATGCGGGTTCGACTCCAAGCCAACCTTATTAGCTACTCGCGCAGCCATCGGCACTGCCGAAACACCTGCGGCACCAATCAGCGGATTAATGGGCATTTTGCTGACTAGGTTCATCAGCTTCGCCATCAACACGCCTGCGGCCGTGCCAATACCAAACGCCACAATACCCAGGCCCAAGATACCCAGCGTTTCGAATGCCAGAAAGCTATCTGCCATCAGCTTGGAACCCACCGATAGCCCTAAGATAATCGTCACGATATTGATCAGAGCGTTTTGCGCCGTATCCGATAAGCGCTCAACCACACCGCACTCACGCATCAAGTTACCAAAGCAGAACATCCCTAACAGCGGCGCTGCATCAGGTAGGAAAAGCGCGACGGCAATCAATAACATCAGCGGGAAAACGATCTTTTCCAGTTTGGATACCGGACGCAGCTGCGTCATCTTAATTTGACGCTCTTTCTGCGTGGTCAGCAGCCGCATAATCGGCGGCTGAATCAGCGGCACCAGCGCCATGTAGGCGTACGCCGCCACTGCGATAGCACCCAGCAACTCAGGAGCCAATACGCTTGATACATAAATAGACGTTGGACCATCAGCACCGCCGATAATACCAATGGCGGCCGCTTGATTAAGCGAAAAGTCCATCACCCCCAGTGAGGTCAGCATCACAGCACCAAACAGTGTGGCAAAAATGCCAAACTGAGCAGCCGCGCCTAAAAAGAGCGTCCGCGGGTTAGCCAGTAACGGGCCGAAGTCGGTCATGGCCCCCACGCCCATAAAGATAATCAATGGCGCAATACCAGAGGCAATCGCTACTTTATAGAAGTTATAGAGCATCCCATCGCTATAACCTACGCCAACCGCAATATCCTTTGCCGCACGCAATTGATCGGGAGCTGCAGTATCGTGGGCAATCGCTTTAAGCGACTCTCGCCAAGCTTCCACACCACTTAATGGATCAAGGGTAGCGCCCAGTACGGAAGCTATCTGCTGCAGCACAGCAGGTTTTGCCACCTCAATCGCTTGATCGAGCGCTGAGATTGCCAAGCCCGCCTCAGGGATATTGGCAAGAATGCCGCCAAACCCAATTGGCACCAGCAGCAACGGCTCAAACTTCTTGTGAATGGCAAGATAGAGCAGCCCAAGCCCTACCAAAATCATGGCCGCCTGACCAAGCTCAAGGTTATAAAGCCCCGAGCCCTCCCATAAGGTAATTAGTTTTTCCATTGCCAAATGCCCTTAAAGCTCGATCAGCGAATCGCCGACGGTGACGCTGTCACCCTCGCTGACGTTAACTTTCGATACGGTACCGGCACTACTGGCACGCACTTCGGTTTCCATTTTCATGGCTTCCAAAATAATCACCACATCGCCATCCGCTACTTGGTCACCCGGGCGTACATTGACCTTGAAGATATTGCCAGCAAGCGGTGCATCAATGCTTTCTCCACTAGATGCAGGCGCTTCCTCTTTGGGTGCGTTAGCACTCATTGCCGCCTGTTCCTGCACCGCGCCTATCTCGCCACCTTCAGACACTTCCACTACAAACGCTTTGCCATTGAGCTTAACGGTATACGTTTCCGGGCCACTCGAAACCGCTGGCGCTTTGTTTGCGGCTTTTGCCGGTACGTTAGCGCTTTTCGCCTCAGCCACTTGAGGGGCGGGTTCGAAGGCATCCGGGTTGTCACGATTTTTAAGGAATTTCAGACCAATTTGCGGGAACAGCGCGTAGGTCAGCACGTCATCTATTCCCTGCTCGCCGCTGGCAATACGAATGCTGTCTGCGCTCGCTTTTTCTTTAAGCTCGGTCGCTAGTCGGTCCATTTCTGGCGACAGGTTATCTGCCGGGCGACAGGTGATCGGTTCGCCACCTTCGAGCACGCGTTTTTGCAGCTCTGCATTAAACGGCGCGGGCGCGGAGCCGTATTCACCTTTTAGCAACGCCTGAACTTCTTTGGAGATGGACTTGTAACGCTCACCCATCATCACGTTCATCACTGCTTGAGTACCCACAATCTGAGAGGTCGGCGTCACCAGCGGAATAAAGCCGAGGTCTTCGCGTACCCGGGGGATTTCATTCAACACATCGTCGAGTTTATCGCCGGCGCCCTGCTCTTTAAGCTGGCCTTCCATGTTGGTGAGCATGCCGCCAGGCACTTGGGCAATCAAAATGCGTGAGTCAATACCGCGCAACGAGCCTTCGAACGCCGCATACTTTTTGCGCACTTCACGGAAATAGCTGGCGATATCTTCCAACAATTCCAGGTCAAGACCGGTATCACGATCGGTATCTTTGAGCATGGCCACGACAGATTCAGTCGGACTATGACCATACGTCATGGACATGGAAGAGATCGCAGTATCGACATTATCGACGCCTGCCTCGACGGCTTTCAAAATTGTCGAGGTCGACAACCCGGTAGTCGCATGACAATGCAAGTGAACGGGAATAGACAGCTCTTTTTTCAACCGCGTGACAAGATCATAGGCAATATAAGGCGTCAGAAGCCCCGCCATATCCTTGATAGCCAGTGAGTCAGCGCCCATTGCGGCAATGGTTTTAGCGAGCTCTACCCAGCTATCCAGGGTATGTACCGGGCTAACCGTATAAGAGATGGTGCCTTGTGCATGTCCACCTACTTGGCGAACCGCCTTGATCGCACGCTCAAGATTGCGCGGATCATTCATCGCGTCAAACACGCGGAACACATCAACCCCGTTGGTCTTAGCGCGCTCGACAAATTTATCAACCACGTCATCGGCGTAGTGGCGATAGCCTAATAAGTTTTGGCCACGCAACAACATCGCTTGAGGTGTATTCGGCATCGCCTCTTTCAGTGCCCGAATACGCTCCCAAGGGTCTTCACCCAAATAGCGAATGCATGAATCAAACGTTGCTCCACCCCAAGTCTCTAATGACCAATAGCCAACATTGTCGAGTTTTTCGGCAATCGGTAGCATGTCATCAAGACGCAAACGGGTGGCAAACAGCGATTGATGGGCATCGCGAAGAACAACATCAGTGATCCCCAGAGGACGTTTTGTTTCATTCATGGTCGTGGCTCACAATTTTCACGTTATGGATTTGTAGTAAATTTAACAAAATAAATAGTAATTGAGCGGTAGGATAGCTACAAAACTAGGGCCTTACTTACGGCGCGAAGAACGATAACGGTGCACTGCAGCACTAATCACTGCCCTGACTTCATCATCCTGGCCTTTCGGTGCAGATGGTTTTGCATTATTTCGGCCGCTTGGCGCTGCTATAGGAGCAGGCTGAAAACGGCTAATCAACTTCGACATTAGCGTAACGCTAATTACCAAAACCGTAAGAAAAACAAATACAAAACCCATACCCAACCCCATAAGGGCAAGCCCTTCCTGGAGCAACTCTGACTCTTGCATACCGCATTCCCCCTCTTTCAAATGCTTTTCGGCACACCAATAGCCTCTAAAGGCGCTTGGCGCAGTGAGGCTAATACACTAACCTGCCACATCCAGGATAGATTGCAATCGCGCCATAGTGGAAGTCATGGTTGTTAATTTACTACATAAAGGCAGGATAGGCCTAGCGCCTATGGAAGGTGTCATCGACGCCTTAACGCGTGATTTACTGACTCAGCAGGCAGGTTTTGACTGGGCAGTGACTGAGTTTGTCAGGGTGGTCGACACACGACTCCCCCCTCGCGTGTTCTATAAACATTGCCCCGAACTGTCAGCAGGCAGCGTCGCCACCCCTAGCGGCGTTCCCGTGCATTTGCAGCTTTTGGGATCAGACCCCGTGGCGCTAGCCAGCAATGCGCAACAGGCGCTCTCGCTGGGCGCTATCAGCATTGATCTTAACTTTGGCTGTCCCGCCAAACTGGTTAATCGTCATGATGGTGGCGCATCGCTACTTCGCCAGCCAGATCGCGTCTATCGCGCCGTAAAAGCGGTCGCCGAAGCATTAGACGGCGAAATTCCAGTGACGGCTAAAATCCGCCTTGGCTTTTCCGATCGTCGCTTAGCAGTCGCTTGTGCCCAGGCCACAGAAGCTGGCGGCGCTGCACAGCTTGTTGTCCATGGCCGCACACGAGATGAAGGCTATCGTCCACCTTCACACTGGGAGTGGATTGGCAAAGTTCGCCACCAGGTATCAATCCCTGTCGTTGCAAACGGCGATATTTGGACACTAGAGGACTACTGGAAGGCTCGCACGCTATCAGGTTGCGAGGATGTCATGCTTGGCCGTAGCGCCCTCTCAGACCCATGGCTTGCAGCTCGCATACGCCACTGGCAGCGCACAGGAGAGCGCCTCCCTGACACCACCTGGGCAATGCGTGCCAACGTGCTAAAGCGATACGCCGACCTACAGCGGCGACAACTACCAGATAGAGTCGTGGTGTCACTCGTCAAGCAGTGGCTAGCACAAATGCGCCAAGGCAATAGCGAAGCGAACCAACACTTTCAGCGCCTGAAACGCCTTACGGATCTCGATACGCTGCTTAACAACCTGATTCCCAGCGCATCACTTTGCTGCGAGCCCGCATAAGTCGTTTTCAGCATTAGATTAGAACAAAAAAAGCGCCCTTCTGCTGTGCACAGAAGGGCGCTTTAAACGATCGCAAGACCAAAGTACGAGCCACCATGGCCAGGCTAGAAAAGAAAAAACCCGCTTTCAGTAGAAAGCGGGTTTTTCGAATTTGGCGCGCCCGGGAGGATTCGAACCTCCGACCCCCTGATTCGTAGTCAGGTACTCTATCCAGCTGAGCTACGGGCGCTTAACAGTTTTTAACATCGCCTTCGCGAAGAAAAACATAATAACATCAATAACTTCTGAATTCAAGCTGGCGCGCCCGGGAGGATTCGAACCTCCGACCCCCTGATTCGTAGTCAGGTACTCTATCCAGCTGAGCTACGGGCGCTTATCCAAATTGATGTTACTTTATGCAGTTGGCGGAGAGAGAGGGATTCGAACCCTCGATAGGGCTATAAACCCTATACTCCCTTAGCAGGGGAGCGCCTTCAGCCACTCGGCCACCTCTCCTCAACGGCACGGCGCGAATATTACCGATTTTGACGACTGCTGTCCAGCCCTATGCCAATTTTTTTCGCACCGCCCCGTAGTTACCGCTTAAACGCCTTGTAGTAGACGCAACACAGACAACCATTTACTCAGATTCGCTTTCGCTGTTGCGTTCACGCTGAATGCGCTGGTAAATCTCTTCACGGTGAACCGCGACGTCTTTTGGCGCGTTTACACCAATACGTACTTGATTACCTTTCACACCTAACACTGTAACGGTGATCTCATCACCTATCATCAGTGTTTCGCCGACACGGCGGGTTAGGATGAGCATGGCTGATCTCCTTCTCAGACGTTTTTATACAACGGGTTGTGTCCGCTCACAGCGGCACCACACTATTATGCGGTATGGGTGCCGCCACCACCAATGGCTCAAGCTCCTATGACACCTTAACCTCCCGTTGAAAGAAAGCTCACCACCACACGGCAGCAAGTATCCTTCAGCGTAGAAGGTTTAGTGCGCAATTGTTATTCAGATTCGATATCAGATTTATCTAAACCGAATGCTTTGTGCAAGGCATTAACCGCAAGCTCCATATGCTTTTCATCAATAACGACGGAAATTTTAATTTCCGACGTGGAAACCATACGGATATTGACGTTCTCGTCGGCCAAAACACGGAACATTTTAGAGGCAACACCGGCATGAGAGCGCATACCAACACCCACAAGCGATACTTTGGCAATGTTGTCATCGCCACGCAGCTCACCGCCGCCCAAATCAGGAATTACCGTCTCTTCAAGTAACTTCTTGGTCGCTTTGTAATCGCCTTTAGCAACCGTAAAGGTGAAGTCAGTGTAATCGCCAGCAGGCGCCACGTTTTGCACAATCATATCGACTTCGATATTGGCATCGGCGATAGGACCAAGAATACGCGATGCGACACCTGGCACATCAGGCGTATTCAACAGGGTCAATTTAGCTTCGTTTTTAGTAAAAGCGATACCGGAGATTAGCGGTTCTTCCATAGCGTCCTCGTCTTGGTCTGCGTCTGCAACAATTAGGGTGCCGGGGCCATCTTCAAAGCTCGACAGCACACGAAGTGGTACGTTGTACTTGCCCGCAAATTCGACGGCGCGAATCTGTAGAACTTTGGAGCCCAGGCTTGCCAGTTCAAGCATCTCTTCCACGGTAATGCTCTCAAGGCGCTGAGCCTTGGAACACACGCGAGGGTCAGTGGTGTAAACACCATCAACGTCGGTGTATATCTGACACTCATCAGCACCAAGCGCTGCAGCAAGCGCAACACCTGTGGTATCAGAACCACCACGCCCCAGCGTCGTAATATTGCCGTCTTCATCGACACCCTGGAAGCCAGCCACCACAACCACTTTGCCTTCATCAAGGTCAGCTTTCAGGTCATCGGTTTCAATGCGCCGAATACGTGCTTTGGTGTGGGCGCTATCGGTGTGAATGCCGACTTGAGCCCCCGTATGAGAAGTAGCAGAAACACCTATCTGCTGAAGCGCCATTGCCATCAGCGAAATGGTCACCTGCTCGCCCGTTGAGAGCAGCATGTCCATTTCACGCGGCGCTGGGTCATCATTGATTGCGTTTGCCATATCCGTCAGGCGGTTGGTCTCTCCGCTCATCGCGGACACCACCACTACCACTTGGTGGCCTTGATCGCGAAAGCCTTTAACCTTTTCCGCCACGGCCTTGATACGGTCGACAGAGCCCACAGAGGTGCCGCCGAACTTCTGTACGTATAATGCCATATGCCGTTTTTTCCTATAGGTTCGGGAATGGAGAGTGAGTATTGTTATTGCTATTTAACAAAAAGCCGGTAGCAAATAGTGCCACCGGCCTTTGTAATTAGCTAAGCGTATTTTCCAGCCAAGCCGGCACGCTGCCTAATGCTGCTGGCAAGGCATCGGGTAAACTTCCACCCGCTTGAGCCATATCCGGGCGACCACCACCCTTTCCGCCTACCTGCGAAGCCACATGATTGACTAATTCACCCGCTTTTACGCGGCCGATTAAGTCCTGGGTAACCCCAGCAATCAAGCTCACCTTACCTGCCGCGGTATCTGCAACCCCAAGCAGGATAACGCCTGAGCCAAGCTTGTTTTTCAACTGATCAAGCACGCCACGTAAATCTTTACCCGAAACACCCTCAAGCTGGGTGACCAGTAACTTAACACCGTTGATCTCTTGCACCTGGCTAAGCATGTCACTCCCCGCAGCGCTTGCCAGCTTCGCTTTAAGTTGCTCAAGCTCTTTTTCCAGCGCGCGGTTACGCTCAACCAGCGATTCAACCCGAGCTTCCACTTGCTCGGGCTTGGTTTTCAGTCGTTCGCCAAGCCGCTGAACACGAGCTTCCTGCTCACGGAAGTAAGCCAGCGCATTTTCACCGGTAATCGCTTCGATACGACGCACGCCAGAAGCGATACCTACTTCGCTCACCACATGGCAACAACCAATATCACCACTGCGGTTCACGTGAGTACCACCACACAGCTCGATAGAGAAGTCATCAGCGCCAATGGTCAGCACCCGCACGTTATCGGCATACTTAGCTTCAAATAGCGCGGCCGCCCCTTTAGCTTTCGCCTCTGCAAGGCTCATCTGCTCCGTTTTGGTCGGCGCATTCGCTAAGATCTGCTCATTTACCAGCCGCTCTACTTCCGCTATTTGCTCTGCGGTCATCGGCTCGAAGTGGCTAAAGTCAAAGCGCAGGCGCTCTGCGTTTACCAGTGAGCCTTTTTGCTGAACATGATCACCCAGCACCATACGCAGTGCTTTATGCAGCAAGTGAGTCGCCGAGTGATTACGGATGGTCGCGCTACGCAAGCTGGCATCCACCTCGCCTCGCACGTTAGCGCCGACGCTCAACGCGCCATCGACCATAATCCCCTGGTGAAGGTGGTGGCCACTCTGTTTCTGCGTGTCGGTTACCTGGAAGCGACCGCCATCAACATATAAGTAACCGGTGTCGCCCACCTGGCCGCCCGATTCACCATAGAATGGCGTACGGTCCAGTACAACGGTGCCTTTCTGGCCAGCTTCCAGAGCCGCTAACGCATTACCTTCGCTATCCACGATGGCAGTAACTGTCGCTTGGTCGGCCAGATGTTCGTAACCGGTAAACTGGGTTTCACCCTCCAGGTCAATAGCAGCGCTGTAGTCAGCGCCAAACTGGCTGGCCGCCCGCGCACGTTCACGTTGCGCTTCTAGCTCGCGCTGAAAACCGGCTTCATCCAGTGTGACTTCACGCTCACGGCATACATCCGCCGTCAGGTCGAAGGGGAAACCGTAGGTATCGTAAAGCTTAAAGACGGTTT
Source organism: Halomonas sp. N3-2A (assembly GCF_002216165.1). NCBI lineage: Bacteria > Pseudomonadati > Pseudomonadota > Gammaproteobacteria > Oceanospirillales > Halomonadaceae > Halomonas > Halomonas sp. N3-2A. Next base: position 2,352,503 of record NZ_CP022286.1, read on the forward strand.
CGCCAGGCAGCACGTCACCTTGCAGCTCTTCAAGCGCCGCATTCAATAGCCCCATGCCGTGGTCCAGCGTGCGAGCAAACTGCTCTTCTTCTTTAAGCAGCACGCGGGTAATTTGTTCACTCGCTTCACGCAATTCAGGATAGGCGTCGCCCATCTCAGTATCTAGTGCGGTTACCAGCTTGTGGAAAAACGGCTCGGAAGCACCCAGTTTATGCCCATGGCGAATCGCCCGGCGAATAATCCGACGTAGCACATAGCCGCGCCCTTCGTTGGAAGGCAGAACGCCGTCTGTAATCAAGAAGGCACAAGAGCGAATATGGTCGGCAATCACGCGTAACGAAGGCGTCGTGGTGTCACCATGGCCTGTCGCTTCAGCAGCAGCTTTCAGCAGGTTTTGGAACAGATCGATCTCGTAGTTGGAGTGAACGCCCTGCATAACAGCAGCCACCCGCTCCAAGCCCATTCCCGTATCGATGGAAGGCTTAGGCAGCGGATTCAATGTTCCAGCGGCATCACGATCGAACTGCATGAACACCAGGTTCCAGATTTCGATGTAGCGATCGCCATCTTCTTCAGGGCTGCCAGGCGGGCCGCCCCATACTTCCGGACCATGATCAAAAAAGATTTCAGAGCTGGGGCCACAAGGACCGGTGTCGCCCATTTGCCAGAAATTATCTTCATCAAGCTTTGAGAAACGCTCAGGGTCAATGCCGATCTCATCTTTCCAGATACGCTCGGCTTCATCGTCACTGATATGCACCGTGACCCAGAGCTTCTCTTTGGGCAGGCCCAACGTTTCCGTCAGAAATGTCCAGGCAAAGCGAATGGCATCACGCTTAAAGTAGTCACCAAAGCTGAAGTTACCCAGCATTTCAAAAAACGTGTGGTGACGCGCCGTGTAGCCAACGTTATCTAGATCGTTGTGCTTACCGCCAGCACGCACGCAGCGCTGGGCTGACGTGGCGCGTACATAGGGTCGCGGGTCACGGCCAAGAAAAACGTCTTTGAAGGGCACCATGCCTGCATTGGTGAAGAGCAGCGTCGGGTCATTGCCCGGCACTAGAGAGCTGGTGGGCACAATAGTATGCCCCTGCTTTTCAAAAAAAGATAAAAAGGCCTGTCTGATCTCTGCGCTTTTCATAGGGTATCCGTGACAAGAAAGCATGATGCCCCAGGGCGCTATCGCCGCCACCCGCTGGGGTCGCAAAAGGGGCATTATAACGCAGTTGTCAAACGACTAAAGCCGCAGTTAGTGCCAGAACTAAAACAGAGGGTGAAAAAATACCCGGAGAAGGCTCATATAAGGGGAGTTACAAGCAAGACAACGCGTAGCGGATTTGCTCAAAATTAAAGCCGCGTGTGGCGAGAAAACGTTCGCGTTTAGCACGCTCTTTGGGAGTATCACCTGGCGAGGAAAAGCGCCGAGCCAAGGTATCGCGAGCTAGCTCAAACCAATCTACGGCCTCGCGCTCTTCTACTGTGGCAAAAGCCGTCGTTGACGTTTCTTGATCTACGCCCCGCTGGCGCAGTTCCCCCTTAATGCGAATAACCCCTTGCCCACGAAGAATCCGTGAACGTATAAAGCTTTCGGCAAAACGTTCATCGGACTGTAAATCCTGCTCTTCTAAGCTATTCAGACAGACATCAATTTCATCAGGCTGAAATGATTTTTGCTGCAACTTGCGCGCTAGCTCAGCACGAGAGTACTCGCGCCGAGACAGCATTTGAATCGCCACTTCACGCGGCGTTAACTCACTACTGGGGGGGAACATACTGTTCTCTCAACGGTTAGAAGAGTGCGTCAATTCGCTCACTGATCAATGGCCAATTGGCGTCCTTCTCGGATACAACTGTGGGCGGAATAGGCCATTCAATCGCGAGGCGCTCATCATTATAGCGCAAACCACTTTCAGCCTCGGGATGATAGGCAGCCGACACCAGATAACTGACCTCAACATCGTCGCTCAGCGTCTGAAAGGAGTGCGCAAAGCCTGGCGGCACATAAAGCTGGTACCGATTGGTCTCGGTCAGCTCGAACAGCTGATGGTGCAGGTAGGTTTCTGAGTCTTCACGAATATCCACAATAACGTCAATAATGCTCCCCCGGAGGCAGCGCACCAGCTTGGCTTCAGCATGCGGCTCTCGCTGGTAATGCAGCCCCCTCAGAGTACCTCTCTTGGCTGAGAACGAGGTATTCTGCTGTACAAAATCGCCCAGCAAACCATGGCGCTCAAACTCCGCGCGGCACATAGTCCGGGCAAAAAAGCCCCGCTCATCACCATGGGCCTCAAGCTCTATCAGCTTGGCATCCTTGAGTTTCGTTTGATGAAATAGCATGGCTTACTCCACAAAAGTAGCGGCGGTGCCAGATAGGGGTTCCAAGGCAAACATGGCTTCTTGTTCAGCATACAGACGATCGATCAAGCGCAATGGTGGAATAAGAACATCATCGAAGGTCAGTGCCGCGTCCTTTTCGACACGACCAACCACCTGGCACCCCAGCGCTAGACCGATAGGCAGTAGCCGTTCACGCCGTATCACCTCGATGTTTTCAGCCATGCCGTAGACTTCGAAGCCTCCGAGTTCTTCGATTTTATCGCCCTCATGCAAGGTTTTCTTGGCCATAGCGATCACACCCACCCTTGGGCCGCCTAAAGGAGATAAAACCGGATCACGGAACAACACTGCTCGCGCAACGGACGTGGGCACTTCAAAATGGCAAAGGTGATAAGGCGTTGAAAAGCAGTAATATGGCCCCTCGCCCATTTTATAAAGCTCGAGATAATGCCGTTGACGGGGATTATCGATGGTGCCCAATACGAACACACCCGGCCCCGGCCGTGCTCCAACAACGTAATCCACCAGCCCCGGCCCTGCCGGATCTAGGTAGGGTTCAAACGCCGCTATCGTCTCCTCGATAGGTACCAAGGGTCCACCAGGCACACCACCGGAAAAATCAGGACCGAGCATGCCGCGTTGAGCGACTCGCATGCCGGTACCATTGGCGACAATCGCCTGTTCAAACGAAATCTTGGTGCCATCGGCAAAAGACGCCACCATCGCCGCCTTCTGTCCCCAGCGTTTAGCAAAACTTTCCTGGGTAGCCGGATTGCGATAAGGGTCATGCAGCCCCTTGATGTTGCCACACAGCACAGGCTTAACACCCAGACCGGCGACGAAGCGATAGAGATTCATCTGTACGCCTGGCTGGTCGCCATCGGCAAAACTATAGATAACGCCTGCAGCATCAGCCTTCGCTTTTAAAATAGGGCCGATCGTACCGTCGAGTTCCGCGTTCATTTGGATGACGTCTTTACCACTTTCAAGTGCCGCTAGCACAACATGTGCCGCGTACTCCAACGAGCCGGTTACCTCGATGATCGCATCCAGCCCTTCCGCGCGAGCCAGAGCCACGGCATTCTCAGTAACTGCCGCTCGCCCCGCAGCAATCGCCATTTCAAGCTCCTGCTGAGTGTCACAGGCGATTGGTTCAATATCGGCTTGTTGATAGACCTTGACCGCTGCATCAAGGTGACGATTGGCAATAGCGCAAAGACGCATTCCCGCTGTTGCCGTCATAATCTGCAGGCCGATCCCCCTCGCTTGGAACCCGGCTCCGATCATTCCTACTCGAATGGGATTGCCTTGAGCCTCTCGCTTGGCAAGTGCTGTATCAACGATAATCATCGGAGACTCACTCCTTCCAAAGCTTCCAGGGAGCACTTTCCGCCCAAGCGGCCTCCAGTACCATCTTGTCCCTCAGAGTATCCATGCTTTGCCAGTATCCGTTGTGATGGAAATATCCCAATCTGCCCATTTCAATCATTCGCTGCATGGGCTCGTTTTCCCATACGGTCTGGCTGTCGTTAATCGTCTCGAATACTTCCGGCTCACAGACGAAAAAGCCGCCGTTGATCAGGCCACCATCTATTTCTCCCTTTTCGCGAAAGCCTTCCACCTGATTGTTACCTTCTTGCAAGCGCAGCGCACCATAGCGGCCCGGCTGCGTTACTGCCGTCAGGGTGCACCAATTTTTTGAGGCCAGATGAGAATCGATCAGCGCGGTAATATCCAGGTCGCTCAGCCCATCGCCATAGGTCAAGCAGAAAGGCTCATCCGCCAGTAAATGCATGGCCTTCTTAAGCCGCCCACCTGTCATGGCATCGGCGCCGGTATCCAGCACGGTGACTTTCCAGTCATCGTTCACGCTTTGAAGCCAGGCGACTTTGCCTGTTTTCAGGTCAATGGTGTAGTCGGTTCGGTTACCGCGATAATTGAGAAAGTAGTCGCGAATATACTCAACCTTATAGCCACCCAGCACGACGAATTCCTTCAAGCCGTGATGGGCATACATTTTCATGATATGCCAAAGAATCGGTCGCCCTCCTACTTCCACCATAGGCTTTGGACGAATCGCCGTTTCTTCACTCAAACGCGTGCCAAACCCTCCCGCAAAAATTGCAACTTTCATGGCTTAGCCTCCATTTCAGGCATCGAAGTAACCGAGGAAGAGCCCGGCGAAGCAGTGGGAGTCACTCCATTACGAATTTGCCAACTCAGGTTCTCGGACAGGCGACCCTCGTCGATATGCGCTTGTAGCGCGTGCAGGCGCACATAGCGTGAGGTTCGGAATTGGGCATCAGTAAACTTCATGCCTTTTAGCCCATTAGCCACCCCTATTATCGAATCCCAAAGTGTCATTTTTGGCTGATGTTCTGGTGCTAACTTAGCGAACAGGCTGAAATCTACTTGGTAGGAGCGGCTGTCCGCCGGTGCTTGGGTATTGATACTCAGAGTGGTACCAGGAATTGCCTGGGCAACCGCCATCGCTAGATCCCGCACCTGATGGTTGCGTTCGTTAGAGCCGGTATTGATATTGAGGATGCGCCCCCCATTTTCGGGCTTACGCTGTATCGCCCAACTAATGGCCCTTGCCATATCGGAGACATCGATCAAGGGTCGCCAGGGTGACCCATCGCTAAGCACGGTAATATGCTGCTGACTAAGCGCGCAGGCGACAAAATCGTTGAGCACTAGATCCAGGCGTAGACGTTCCGACATTCCACAGGCAGTCGCAAAGCGTAAACTAGTAATCACCATGTCCCCCTCAATGCCCGCCAAGGCTTCTTCTGCGGCAATTTTTGAACAGGCATAGGCGGTAACCGGAGCCACAGCATCTGCTTCACAACGCGGCGCACCGAGGGCAATACCATAAATACTGCAACTCGAGGCAAACACGAAGTTTTCCACTCCCGCTTGAGCCGCTGCTTTGGCCATGGCCACCGTAGCGTATTGATTGACGTCAGCCGTGACGGCAGCAAAACGATCTCCCATGGGGTCATTGGAGATAGCAGCCAGTTGCACCACGGCCGTGTAGCCTTCAAAAAAACCAGCAGGAATATCCCTAACGTCGCCCAAAAACTGTTGGGCGAGATAACGTTCGGGAAGGGAATCGGCTCCCGTGAGACAGTGCGCGAAATAGGCATTGTCGTAACCATGAAGAGTGGCAGATGGATATCGTGCGGCTAACTCTCTTACCAGTACGGAGCCGACGTACCCCATATTGCCCACGATTAATATTTTCAAAATATCACCCCATCATTTAGCGCCTGAGCGTCATTAAACCAAGTATTCTCACGACCCTGTCTTAAAGCTGCTTTTATTTTTTATCCTGTTTTTTTCCTTCAAGTCAGCTTGCTCTTGGCATAGCTGGTCTAACCGCCACGTGGAAGTTTGCATTTTTTCAATAGGTGTATCTGCAGCTTCAGACTCAGGGTAAAACCACAGACTTTCTAACATTCCGTGCAGAACTATCTTGGCCTTACGAACTTCACCTCTAAACAAAAGTATAAAAAAGAGCCGAGCAACTCGATAAACTTCTGAAATCATAAGGTAGCGATAATGTGGAAAATGGCGATATTTACGAGCGATATAAATTTTATTTCTAATAAAGTAGCGGTATAACCTAAAGCGCTCCGGATTACTTTCATTAAGAATACTGATAGGGCCATTTTCTTGGCGTAAATGTTGCACTTTACTCATACCAACAACATAACCGGGGTTTTCTTGAGTGACTCTTAAGGTAAATTCACTATCTTCTCCCCAGATGAACATCGCGGTAATTGGTAAGCCATGTTGCGCCAAGGTAGTCCGCGGCAGCAGTATTGAAACGAAAGTAGCGCGATGCACAGCCACTACACCCAGCTCAAGCAGCTCGTGCCAGTCTCGATAACCAATGGCATTTTTCAAAGGACTAATAATAGGAGTATTAGTAACCAGTCCAGTTTCAGTGAAGGCCTGGGAAAGAAGAAAAGCTGGTTTTTTTCCTTTATCTTTAAGCGCTTCATCGGCTAATAACAAAAAGTGAAGTGCGTCAGAACCAGGTATGACATCATCGTCCATTGTCCAAATAAAATCGGCACCCTCTTGATAGGCGAGACGCATACCTGCATTAAATCCCCCAGAGGCGCCAATATTATCCTTCAGCACATGTACCATAAGACCAGGGTAACTGCTTTCGGACAACATCTTTTGGGTACCATCAGTGCTTGCATTATCAATGACGATGACACGATCGCAAGAGCGGCACTGGGAATACACTGCATCGAGACATCGCTTCAGTAGTTCCTTTCGATTATAAGTAAGGATTACCGCGAATACTTTATGCATAGCACACTTTCCCCAAAGATGAGCTTTTTCTTTTCGCGATAAAGGTTAGCCTTTAAACTTAACCACCAGGCTCTCCATCATATGAAAAGTTATATTTCATTCTTTTATAATTATATAAGCAGCCCCTAACCTACAATCACCGAACGCTCCGTCATAGAAACGTAGTAGCAACGAAACGTAGTAGCAACGGCGACTGCAAGTTACAATCTGATACCTAATGATATTAAAAGTTACATTTAAAAAATAAGCGACATGTTTTTTTCTGTCAAGCGCATGGACGGATCAAAAATCTAGTTTGCAGTACCATTTTTCTCATACAGAAAAGCAAAAGGGGCACCTTTTTAGGTACCCCTTTTTTTCATGCTAAAAATACAGGCTAGGCTTATCGCCAAATTTAGCTTGCTACTGCAGACAGCAATCTCACCAGGCTGAAATGCTTTTTGCTGCAACTTGCATACTCGCTCAGCGCGAGAGCACTCGCGCCGAGACAGTATTTGAATCGCCACGTCACACGACGTTAACTCAACGGCTTAGAGAACGGCATCATAAAGAGGCTTACAGCAAATCATCATCGCTCTCAGCGGCAACATCTGCCTCAGGAGCTTCTTCTTTTTTTGCATCCGGCGGAGCAAGCAATTGTGCTCGGATTTGCGCTTCAATTTCTTCCATGGTTTCAGGGTGCTCTTCTAAATACTGAGCTGCATTGGCTTTGCCCTGACCAATCTTTTTGCCTTTGTAGCTGTACCACGCGCCCGCTTTGTCTACCAAGCTGCACTGCACGCCCAGGTCAATCACCTCGCCCGCATGGTAGATACCCTTACCGTAGAGAATTTGAAACTCTGCCTGACGGAATGGCGGCGCCACTTTATTTTTAACTACCTTCACACGGGTTTCGTTACCAGTGACTTCGTCACCCGATTTTACGGAGCCTGTACGTCGGATATCCAGACGCACGCTGGAGTAGAACTTAAGTGCGTTACCGCCGGTCGTGGTTTCGGGCGAACCAAACATCACACCGATTTTCATGCGGATCTGGTTGATAAACACCACTAAACAATTGGCGTTTTTGATATTACCGGTAATTTTACGCAATGCCTGAGACATTAAACGTGCTTGCAGACCAACGTGGGAGTCGCCCATTTCGCCTTCGATTTCAGCACGCGGCGTTAGTGCAGCCACGGAGTCGATCACGATCACATCTACCCCGCCAGACCGTACCAACATGTCGGTAATTTCCAGCGCTTGCTCACCGGTATCAGGCTGGGAAACCAGCAAGTCGTCTAGATTAACCCCGAGCTTTTCTGCATAGCTGGGGTCCAGAGCGTGCTCTGCATCGACGAACGCACAGACTTTGCCCTGTTTTTGCGCCTGCGCAATGACTGACAGGGTCAGCGTCGTTTTACCTGATGACTCTGGGCCATAAATTTCACATACGCGCCCAAACGGCAACCCGCCGATACCAAGCGCGATATCAAGCCCCAGTGAACCGGTGGAGACAGACGGCATTATCACGCGCGGTGCATCGCCAAGGCGCATAACAGTCCCTTTACCAAACTGGCGATCAATCTGGCTAAGTGCAGCATTTAGCGCTTTGGTGCGGTTGTCATCCTGAGCCATGCAGAAATTCCTCATCACAAACTGTATAATTAGCCAGTAGTATGCCAAAGATTAGCGGCTAAACAAATCCTCAGCACCATATTTAATGTTTATTTCTTTTCACTGCCGTTGGCCTGGGCCGTCAAGCGCGCAACTAGGCCGGCCAATGCTTCACGTACGGCTTGTTCGCGTACCGCCTGTCGGTCGCCGTGAAAGTGGAAACACGCTGCCTGTTGGCTTTCTGCACTGCCCCAGGAAAGCCATACGGTACCAACAGGCTTCTCTTGACTGCCACCATCAGGACCAGCCACTCCACTGACGGCAACCGCTAAGTCAGCCCCACTTGCTAAGCAAGCACCTTTAACCATTGCATTAACTACTTGCTCACTGACCGCGCCATGGGCTTCGATAAGCGCCTCGGGCACATCCAACATACGCGTTTTAGCAGCATTGGAGTAGGTTACATAACCCGCTGTAAAATACGCAGAGCTACCTGCCACAGAAGTAATTGCGCTGGCGATACCGCCGCCTGTACAGGACTCTGCGGTAGAAACTTCAACCTCAAGCTGCTGACACAGCCTTCCCAAGCGTTGAGCGAGCAGTGATAGGTCAAGATTCTTCAGGCTTGAAACGCTAGGTGCCATGGTGACTCCTTCATGTGAGACCTCAGTTCAGCGTAGAATACCGTGTTTAACTTTCTCAAAGAAATTGCTCAAAGAAATTGCCCAAAGAAGTCGCTTAAAGTAACTGCCAAAGAACATGCCGCAAGCTGAGACTGCTTGCGCAACGCTCAACCAGGACGCCCATGTCACAGGCCAGCCCCGCTCATACGCCAATGATGGCGCAATATCTTAAGATCAAACGCGATCACCCTGAGGTACTTCTGTTTTACCGGATGGGGGATTTTTACGAGCTATTTTTCGATGATGCCAAGCGCGCCGCATTGCTGCTGGATATCACCCTTACCCAGCGCGGCCAGTCAGGTGGCAAACCTATTCCTATGGCAGGTGTGCCCTACCATAGCGCTGAAGGCTATTTAGCTCGCTTGGTGTCAGCCGGTGAATCCGTCGCTATCTGCGAGCAAATCGGTGACCCTGCCACTAGCAAAGGGCCCGTTGATCGACAAGTAGTGCGTATTGTCACCCCTGGCACGCTTCACGATGAAGCCTTACTGGATGCTCGCCGAGATAACGTGCTGGTCGCCGTTGCGCCCGGCAAAGACGGCTGGGGCCTTGCATGGCTGGAGCTTTCCAGTGGGCGCTTCAATGTCTTGGAAGTAGAAAGTGAAGCCGAGATGCAGGCAGAGCTAACCCGCCTGTCGCCTGCCGAACTGTTAGTGCCCGAAAGCTTGACCCTGCCCGACGCATGGTCACAAAAGCGCAGCTTACGACGCCAAGGGGAGTGGCTGTTTGACTTAGACAGCGCCACGCGCAGCCTGTGCGATCAGTTTGAAGTCCAGGATTTACGCGGCTTTGGTTGTGCGCACTTAACCAGCGCACTCATCGCGGCGGGCGTACTGATCGATTACGCCCGAGATACCCAACGTTCACGACTGCCCCACGTAACGGCCATTAGCGTCGAAAACCGCGATGATGCCGTAGTGATTGACGCGGCCAGTCGGCGCAATCTGGAAATTGATATAAATCTCGGCGGTAACAGCGATAACACCCTGGCCAGCGTGTTAGACACCTGCACCACCGCGATGGGTTCGCGATTACTGAAGCGCTGGCTTAACCGCCCGCTGCGCCAGCGTAATATCGTGGAAGGACGTCACGCGGGCGTGGCGTTGCTCTCTATTGAAGCCGCCTACCTACCGCTACGCGATACGTTGAGTGATGTAGGCGACGTCGAGCGCATCCTGGCCCGCGTCGCACTGTATAGCGCGCGCCCCAGGGATTTGGCGCGCCTGCGCGACGCCCTGGTAACGCTACCCGCACTTGAGCAATTGCTAAGCGAAATTGATAGCGGTAGCGCTATCGATGGTCTTAAACCTCACATTCGCCCCTACCCAGAAATAGCCGATACCTTAACTCGCGCATTGGTTGAAAATCCGCCTGTGGTGATTCGCGATGGCGGCGTGATTGCGAATGGCTTTGACGCCGAGCTAGATGAGCACCGCGGCATGGCTGAGAATGCCGGTGAGTACTTAGTGCAGTTGGAGCTGCGCGAGCGCGAACGTACTGGCCTGGCCAATTTAAAAGTCGGCTATAACCGGGTTCATGGCTACTTTATTGAACTACCTCGCTCTCAGGCTCAGCAGGCACCCGCCGACTACATCCGTCGTCAAACGCTAAAAAATGCTGAACGCTTTATTATTCCAGAGCTTAAAGAGTTTGAAGACAAAGCACTCTCGGCCAAGTCCAGGGCCCTCACGCGAGAGAAATGGCTCTACGAGCGCCTGATGGGCGAGCTCAACGCGGCGCTTCACGCACTGCAAAACACCTCGCGGGCATTGGCTGAACTTGACGTACTCTGCGCCTTTGCCGAGCGTGCAGAGGCACTCAATTGGGTAAGGCCCCAGCTACGGGATGCCACTGGCCTTAGAATTACCGCTGGACGGCACCCCGTGGTCGAACATGTCAGCGATACACCGTTTGTACCCAACGATGTCACGCTAACACCTGATCAGCACATGTTGATTATCACCGGCCCCAACATGGGCGGTAAATCAACCTATATGCGCCAGACCGCGCTCATCGCGCTGTTGGCGCATAGCGGCAGCTTCGTACCCGCCGATAGCGCTGAAATAGGCCCTGTAGATCGCATCTTTACCCGTATAGGCTCGTCAGATGATCTAGCGGGTGGTCGCTCTACATTTATGGTAGAAATGACCGAAACCGCTAATATCCTGCACAATGCTACCGAGCATAGCTTGGTGTTAATGGACGAAATTGGTCGTGGCACCAGTACTTTTGACGGCCTTTCACTGGCCTGGGCAAGTGCTGAATACCTAGCCGAAGCAAAGGCACTCACCCTGTTTGCCACACACTATTTTGAAATGACCGCGCTGCCGGAACAGGCCGAGGGTGTGGCAAATATTCACCTAACAGCCACCGAGCACGGCGACAGCATCGTGTTTATGCACCGCATTGAAGCGGGCCCTGCGAGCCAGAGCTATGGCTTGCAGGTAGCCCAGTTGGCAGGTGTTCCCAACCATGTAATACGCAGAGCCCGTGAAAAACTAATGGCCCTCGAGCAGCGCGATGTGGATGAGTTGCAGCGCCCTAGCGGCGTTTCTGCAGCACCGCAACAAAACGACTTGTTCGCCAGCGCACCGCACCCGGTGGTGGAAGCGTTAGGCAAAGCCGATGTAGACGATTTAACACCCCGCGAAGCGCTAGCGCTGCTATATCAGTGGCGAGAGCTACTGTAATGGTATGAAAGGAAAGCCATGAGCGCTTGCCGCCGCGTAAGGGCACCACTAGAATGTCGCCCATACTGTTTTATCTTATAAGAAACGGCCGATTTATAACCATTAACTATTGACCACGACCGGGAAGCTCCCGGTCCCGCAAGAGGGATAGCAAGATGACGTTTGTCGTTACCGAGAACTGCATCCAGTGCAAATACACCGACTGTGTTGAAGTCTGCCCGGTCGACTGCTTCTACGAAGGCCCCAACTTCCTGGTCATTCACCCAGACGAGTGTATTGACTGCGCCCTGTGTGAACCGGAGTGCCCCGCAGAAGCTATCTTCTCAGAAGATGAGCTACCGGATGGCCAAGAGCAGTTTATAGAAATTAATGCTGAATTAGCCGATGTATGGCCGAATATTGCCGAGAAAAAAGACCCGCTGCCCGATGCAGAAGAGTGGGACGGCAAAACAGGTAAGCTGGAAAAGCTCGAACGCTAATCTTAGAAGCCACGCATTTTCAGACCAGCGTTCGCGCTGGTTTTTTTGTGTGCCACGGGCTGGGCACACAAAAAAAGGCGGCCCGTAGGCCGCCCGCTCCAAGCACTTCCTCTGACCACTCCCTGTGTCAAACTCCTCAGATAACATCCTTGCCAGAACCCACATCACTGTGTCACCTAGCGTATCTGACCTGCATCCCGTTGCATCCTGCCTGAAGCATCCTTGCCTCCCCTGTCCTGAATGCATTGTGGCAGAAAGCCATCACAACTCAAGCAGACCAAAACGGCAACGGGCGAGCCACTGCGGCTCGCCCGTTATAAAAAAATCATAAAAATCAAAAGCATAAACTAAAACAAAAAAGCAATTAAGCGATTAGCGCCGGCATTTGTAAGATATCTCTTACAAAATCTTGAGACATCTCTTACACGCCGACGCCCATTTGCGCTTACTGCCCTTTAATGGCTTTCAAGCCAGGGTAAGCCACATCGCCCAACTCCGCTTCGATGACGAGCAGGCGGTTATATTTCGCGACACGGTCGGAACGACACAGAGAGCCCGTTTTAATTTGGCCGGCACAGGTGCCCACGGCCAAATCGGCAATCGTGGTATCTTCAGTTTCACCACTACGGTGTGAAATAACCGCGGTAAAACCAGCGTCCCGGGCCATTTTGATCGCATCCAGCGTTTCAGACAGCGAGCCAATCTGGTTGAATTTGATCAGAATCGAATTACCAATTTGCTCGTCGATACCACGCTTAAGAATCTTGGTATTGGTAACAAACAAATCGTCGCCAACCAGCTGTACTTTGTCGCCTAGCTTGTCAGTCAGTGCTTTCCAGCCTGCCCAGTCTGATTCATCCATACCATCTTCGATGGAAACGATCGGATAGTCCGCACAGAGGCCCGCCAGGTAATCGGCAAACCCTTCGGCATCGTAGCTTTTACCTTCGCCGGAAAGGTTGTACTGGCCATCTTTGTAGAACTCGGAAGACGCGCAGTCTAGCGCCAAGGTAACGTCTGTACCCAGTGCGTAACCGGCATCAGCAACAGCTTGCTTAATGATCGCCAGGGCATCTGCGTTAGATGCCAAGTTAGGAGCAAAGCCACCTTCATCACCCACGGACGTAGAAAGACCTTTAGCAGACAGTACTTTTTTTAGCGCGTGGAAAATTTCCGCGCCCATGCGTAGGCCTTCACGGAAGTTTGCCGCGCCTACTGGCTGTACCATGAATTCCTGGATATCAACGTTATTATCGGCGTGCTCACCACCGTTAAGAATGTTCATCATCGGTACCGGCATGCTGTACTGCCCCGGCTGGCCATAAAGCTCAGCAATGTGCGCATATAGCGGCACACCTTTAGCGTTGGCAGCGGCTTTAGCGGCAGCCAGCGACACCGCCAGAATGGCATTCGCGCCCAGATTCGCCTTATTTTCAGTGCCATCCAGGGCTAACATTGCGTCGTCCAGCCCACGCTGATCACGCGCATCCATTCCTAACAACGCAGCACTGATTTTGCCATTCACGGCCTCAACGGCTTTTAAAACGCCTTTGCCAAGGTAGCGTGTCTTGTCGCCATCGCGCAGCTCGAGCGCTTCGCGGGAGCCTGTAGAAGCACCGCTGGGCGCACATGCTTCACCTACGGCGCCACTTTCCAGGCGAACCATGGCCTGAACGGTCGGGTTGCCGCGGGAATCGAGCACTTCTAGTGCGCTGATTTCAACAATTTTGGTCATAACAGTGTCCTTTGGTTGTCAGTCTAATGGATGATTGTGGGTCCAATGTATACCATATTTGCCGTCGCGGTTAACGGATGGTCAAAGGCGTAAACCCCTTCACCAAGGCATCTAGCTGCGAAAGCTGAGTCAAAAACGGCTCTAATTGATCTAATGGCAGTGCGCAGGGTCCATCGCACTTAGCATTATCTGGGTCAGGGTGGGCTTCCAGGAAGATCCCCGCCAAACCAACGGCCACACCCGCACGAGCCAACTCTGCCACTTGGGCACGACGGCCATCGGCACTGTCCGCACGGCCACCTGGGCGCTGCAAGGCATGGGTGACATCGAAAAACACCGGGTAACCGGTCTGTTTCATATCGCCAACGCCCAGCATATCCACCACCAGGTTGTTGTAGCCGAAGCTGGTACCACGCTCGCATAGCATCAAACGGTCGTTACCGGCTTCCTGAAACTTAGTGAGGATATGGCGCATTTCGTGAGGTGCTAGAAACTGCGGTTTTTTGATATTAATCGCCGCGCCGGTGTTAGCCATCGCCACCACTAGATCAGTCTGGCGGGCAAGAAACGCCGGCAACTGAATTATGTCAGCGACTTCAGCCGCAGGCTCTGCCTGCCAAGGCTCATGAACGTCGGTAATGATGGGCACGCCATAGCGCGCTTTAATATCCGCTAGAATCTGCAAACCTTTTTCTAGCCCAGGTCCACGATAAGAGTGGATAGAACTACGGTTCGCTTTATCAAAGCTTGCCTTAAAGACATAAGGCATTCCGAGCTTTTGCGTCACATTAACGTAGGCCTGCGCCACTTCATCAGCAAGCGTCGCTGACTCCAGCACATTCATGCCGCCCAATAACATTAGCGGCAAAGAATTGCCGGCGGTTAGGCCGGCAACGTTAATATGACGCTCTGGAAAGGATGATTGAGAAGTCGAAGACATGTTATTCGCTCTCCCTCTTATTCCTGAGTCGTTGTATGAGCGCGCGTACGTGCCGTTTTGTGCTCTAAGGCAGCATTAACAAACCCAGAGAACAGCGGGTGTCCGTCACGTGGTGTCGAGGTAAACTCCGGATGGAACTGACACGCCACGTACCAAGGGTGGTCAGCCAGCTCGACGACTTCTACCAAGGACTGATCGACGCTCTTGCCAGAAATGACCAGGCCTGCCTGTTCTAAC
Source organism: Halomonas sp. N3-2A (assembly GCF_002216165.1). NCBI lineage: Bacteria > Pseudomonadati > Pseudomonadota > Gammaproteobacteria > Oceanospirillales > Halomonadaceae > Halomonas > Halomonas sp. N3-2A. The sequence continues at coordinate 2,367,532 of NZ_CP022286.1, forward strand.
TCATCAATAAACTGGTTATTGACTTCAAAGCGATGGCGATGACGCTCGACAATCTCATCAGCACCGTAGGCTTCACGAGCTTTGCTACCAGATTTCAAGTGGCAGACCTGACCGCCTAGACGCATGGTGCCACCTAAGTCAGATGCAGCATCACGCAGCTCGATCTTACCTTCAGCGTTAATCCACTCGGTAATCAGGCCCACCACGGGGTGCTTGGTGTCGTGGGTAAACTCGGTAGAGTTAGCATCTTCCCAGCCAGCCACATTGCGGGCAAATTCGATGACCGCTACCTGCATGCCCAAACAAATACCCAGGTAGGGAATGTTGTTTTCACGCGCGAACTGAGCGGTAAGAATTTTGCCTTCCACACCGCGCTCGCCAAAGCCGCCAGGTACCAGGATGGCATCTTTGCCAGCTAGCCGCTCGGTACCGTGACGCTCGATATCTTCGGAGTCGATATAGTCGACATTGACCTTAATACGTCCTTGAATGCCCGCGTGAATAAGCGCTTCGTTGAGCGACTTATAGGCGTCCAGCAGTTCCATGTATTTACCGACCATGGCAATGCTCACCGACTTCAGCGGATTCAACTTGGAATCCAGCACCTTGACCCATTCGGAAAGGTCGGCAGGCTCTGCTTCCAGACGCAGCTTATCGCAAACAATGTCATCTAGGCCGTGCTCGTGCAGCATCAGCGGAATCCGATAAATAGTATCGGCATCCTGTAACGGTACAACGGCACGCTCTTCCACGTTAGTGAACAGGGCGATTTTACGGCGCTCGCTCTCTTCGAGCTCTACTTCGCTACGGCAAATCAAAATATCCGGCTGGATACCAATCGAACGTAGCTCTTTGACGCTGTGCTGAGTCGGCTTGGTCTTGGTCTCGCCTGCCGTCTTGATATACGGCACCAGCGTAAGGTGCATGTAAATCGCCCGACTAGCGCCAAGCTCACTACGAATCTGACGAATAGACTCTAAGAACGGCAGTGATTCGATATCACCCACCGTGCCACCGATTTCTACCAGCGCCACATCAAAGCCTTCACCGCCAGCATAGACGCGCTGTTTGATTTCATCGGTAATATGAGGGATGACCTGAACGGTACCGCCCAAGTAATCACCACGGCGCTCTTTGCGTAGTACATTCTCGTACACGCGCCCCGTCGTGAAGTTATTCCCTTGGGTCATTTTGGTGCGAATAAAACGCTCATAGTGCCCTAAGTCCAAGTCCGTCTCGGCGCCATCTTCGGTGACGAACACCTCGCCGTGCTGGAAAGGACTCATGGTGCCCGGGTCCACGTTGATGTAGGGGTCGAGCTTGAGCATGGTGACCTTAAGGCCGCGGGCCTCTAGAATCGCCGCCAGCGAGGCCGACGCGATGCCCTTGCCAAGAGAGGACACAACGCCGCCGGTCACGAAGATATATCGTGTCATGGAAAACCTGTCGAAACGTGATCAAAAGGCGTAACAGAAAGCCACACCAGGATGGGATGACAGAATAGCAGAGTACGCCTAAAGGCTCAATTTGAACTGCAGGTGGCAGAGGGGCGAAGACGCCCCTCACTATCAAAACTAAACGCCTAGGTAATCCAAAATCCCCTCAGCAGCTTGGCGGCCTTCGTAAATCGCGGTGACCACCAGGTCAGAGCCGCGCACCATATCGCCACCGGCAAAAATTTTCTCATTGCTGGTTTGGTAGGCGTACTGGCCATGCTCTGGCGCTTTTACGCGATCGCGCTCATCGACCTGGATGTTGGCGCTATCGAACCACGGTGCCGGGCTTGCCTGGAAGCCGAAAGCTACCACGACTGCGTCGGCGGCAATAATTTCTTCAGACCCAGGCACGACTTCAGGACGTCGACGGCCATTTTCATCGGGCTCACCCAAACGTGTGCGCACGACCTTCACCCCTTCGACCTGCTCTTCGCCCACCACTGCAACCGGCTGGCGGTTGAACAGAAACTCAACGCCCTCTTCTCGCGCATTAGCCACTTCACGGCGGGAACCGGGCATGTTTTCTTCATCACGGCGATAAGCGCAGATCACGCTGTCGGCGTGCTGACGAATCGAGGTCCGATTACAATCCATCGCCGTATCACCACCGCCAAGCACCACCACACGTTTACCTTCCATCGAGATAAAATCGTTAGGATCTTTTTCAAAGCCTAAGCGACGATTAACGTTGGCGATCAGGAAATCGAGCGCTTTATACACACCAGGTAAATCTTCGCCGGGGAAGCCACCTTCCATGTACTTGTAAGTGCCCATCCCCAGAAAAACAGCATCGTACTCCTGCAGCAGCGTATCGAATTCGATGTCGGTACCAATTTCGGTATTCAGTCGAAACTCGACGCCCATCTCTTCAAAGACGGCGCGGCGACGCTCCATCACGTTCTTTTCCAGTTTAAATTCTGGAATACCGAAGGTAAGCAGACCGCCAATCTCGGGATACTTATCAAATACGACGGGTTTGACGCCATTACGTGCCAAAATATCAGCGCAACCAAGACCCGCAGGCCCGGCACCTACGATGGCGACCTTCTTATCGGTCCACTCCACCTTAGACATATCCGGGCGCCAGCCCATCGCAAACGCGGTGTCGGTAATGTACTTCTCTACCGACCCAATGGTAACCGCACCAAAGCCATCGTTCAGCGTACAGTCGCCTTCACACAAACGATCTTGCGGGCACACGCGGCCACACACTTCCGGCAGCGAATTGGTTTTGTGTGAAAGCTCGGCTGCTTCAATAATATTGCCTTCCACCACTAGCTGAAGCCAGTTGGGAATGTAGTTATGTACCGGGCACTTCCACTCGCAGTACGGATTGCCGCAGTGCAGGCAACGGTGCGCCTGGCTCGCCGCATCGGTGGGCTTAAAGGGTTCGTAAATTTCAGCGAACTCTTTGGACCGTGTGTGTGCGGCTTTTTTCTGCGGGTCTTGACGACCCACATCAACAAACTGGAAATCGTTATTTAAACGGTTAGCCATGATTTCTCTCCTCGAAGCGTAGGCTCTGGCGGGTTATTCCGGCTGACGCCGAGATTGATTCAGCAAACTACCCAAGCTTGCCGCTTTTGGCTTCACTAGCCAGAAGTGGCGCGCGTAGTCGCCGAAGTCTTCCAGAATCGCCGCGCCTCGAGCAGAGCCTGTCGCTGCAACGTAGGCTTCAATCATTTCACGCAAATGACGACGATACGCTTCCATCGCTTCGGTATTGACCCGGTGGATTTCGACCAGCTCGTGGTTGTACTTGTCCACAAAGGTACGGTCTTCATCCAAGACGTAAGCAAAACCACCGGTCATACCCGCGCCAAAGTTAACGCCCGTTTCACCCAATACGCAGACCAAGCCCCCAGTCATGTATTCACAACAGTGGTCGCCTGCACCTTCAATCACAGCAGTCGCCCCAGAGTTACGCACGGCAAAGCGCTCACCCGCAGTACCTGCGGCAAACAGCGTGCCGCCTGTCGCACCATACAGGCAGGTGTTACCAATAATGGCGGTTTTGTGGCTTTCAAACTGGCTAACCTTGGGCGGCACAATCACAATGCTGCCGCCGTTCATGCCTTTGCCCACGTAGTCGTTGGCATCGCCTTCGAGATAGAGGTTTAAGCCACGGGCGTTCCACACCCCGAAGCTTTGACCAGCCACCCCGGTAAAGCGCGCAGTGACCGGGGCTGATTCCAAGCCATCTTCACCGTAGCGTTTGGCAATCGCGCCTGAGCTCAATGCACCTACGCTGCGGTCACAGTTAGTGATGGTGAAATCAAACTCTCCGCCAGACTGACTTTCAATGGCCTCTTTTAGTGCTGCCAGCACTTCCTGGTTCTTAGCGCCTGGATCGTGGGGCACATTACGACTCACCTTACAGAACTGCGGTGCATCTGCAGGCACAAAATCATTCGAAAGCAGCGGGGTTAGATCCAATTTACGCTGAGCGGCCGTATTGCCTTCCAACACCTCAAGCAGATCGGTGCGGCCAATCAGGTCCGTCAACTGACGCACCCCTAGCATCGCCATCAGTTCACGCACTTCTTCAGCAATAAAGCGGAAGTAGTTTTTGACCATATCGACAGTGCCGCGGAAGTGCTCGCCACGCAGGAAGTCATCTTGTGTCGCTACGCCGGTGGCGCAGTTATTCAAGTGACAAATACGCAGGTACTTACAGCCCAGCGCCACCATCGGCGCAGTACCAAAGCCAAAGCTTTCAGCCCCCAGAATCGCCGCCTTAACGACATCCAGACCCGTTTTGAGACCACCATCGGTCTGCAGGCGAATCTTGTCGCGCAGGCCGTTAATACGCAGCGCTTGGTGCACTTCGGGTAACCCAAGCTCCCAAGGAGAGCCCGCGTGTTTGATAGAGGTCAATGGGCTTGCCGCGGTACCACCGTCGTAACCAGAAACAGTGATCAGATCCGCGTAGGCCTTCGCCACACCGGTGGCAATAGTGCCAATACCTGGCTCAGAGACCAGCTTCACGGAAACCTGGGCATCTGGATTGACTTGCTTGAGGTCGAAAATCAGCTGCGCCAAGTCTTCAATCGAGTAGATATCGTGGTGTGGCGGCGGTGAAATCAGCGTCACACCAGGCACCGCGTAGCGTAACCGAGCAATCAACTGGTTCACTTTGCCGCCCGGCAGTTGACCACCTTCACCGGGTTTGGCACCCTGGGCAACTTTGATCTGCAGTACTTCCGCATTGACCAAATAGGCCGGGGTAACGCCAAAGCGGCCAGAAGCAATCTGCTTGATTTTCGAACTACGGATGGTGCCGTAGCGAGCTGGGTCTTCACCACCCTCGCCTGAGTTGGAGCGCCCGCCCGCCTCGTTCATCGCTTGGGCCAACGCCTCATGGGCTTCCGGAGAAAGCGCACCTAGCGACATACCGGCGCTATCAAAGCGCGGAATCAGCGCCTCAATCGGCTCAACATCCTCTAATGGAATGGGCGCTGCAGCAGGCTTTAGCTTAAGCAAGTCACGAATCGTGGCAACCGGACGCTCGTTGACCAGCAGAGCAAACTTTTTCCACTTTGCGTAGCTGCCTTCTTGCACCGCCGCCTGAAGCGACTTCACGACATCGGGGTTGTAGGCGTGATATTCGTAGCCATGAACATACTTCAGCATACCGCCTTGAGAAATGCCTTTGCGGGCAATCCAGGCATCCTTCGCCAGCAGCTCTTGCTGCATTTGCAGCTCAGCAAAGCCAGCGCCCTGAATGCGGGATGCCATGCCGACAAAGCAGGTATCCATGATCTCATCGGACAGCCCCACCGCTTCGAACAGCATAGAGCCGCGGTATGAAGCTAACGTTGAAATACCCATTTTCGAAAGAATTTTGAACAACCCTTTCTGCAGGCCTTTGCGGTAATTCTCACGAGCATCGGCAGGGTTGCCTGTTAGCTCACCGGTGCGATGCATATCGGCCATGACCTGATAAGCGAGCCATGGGTACACAGCCGTTGCGCCCACGCCAAACAGCACGGCCATTTGGTGGGCATCCCTTGCAAAGCCGGTTTCCACCACAATGTTGGCGTTCGGCCGCAGCGCCAAACGACCAAGATGAGAGTGAACGGCTCCCACCGCCAAAGCCGCCTGGATGGGCAACTGTCCTTTGGGAAGGTCAGCATCGGTCAACACCAGAATCACCTTACCCGCTCTTACCTGCGCCTCAGCTTCCTGGCAAAGCAAGGTGACTGCCCGCTGCAGACTGGTGTGCTCCGGGTCGTACCCGAGTGACAGCGTGTGGCTAGCAAAGGCAGGATCATCCTGGCTGACCAGCGCAGTAAATTTACGCGGTGACAGCACGGGTGTTGTCAGAATCAAGCGGTGGGCATGCTCAGGCGTTGCCTTAAAGACGTTTAGCTCCGCACCACAGCAGGTCTCCAGTGACATAACAATCGCTTCACGCAGGGGGTCGATCGGCGGATTGGTCACCTGGGCAAACTTTTGACGGAAGAAATCAGTTAGCAGACGCGGACGGCTAGACAACACCGCCATGGGGGTATCATCACCCATCGAGCCAACCGCTTCCTGGCCACTTTCTGCCAGCGGGCGCAGCACCTGATCACGCTCTTCAAAGCTCACCTGGAACATTTTCTGCTGAACATTTAGCGCGTCAGTGTCCATTGTCTGGAAACGCGCAAGCTCAGTCAGCGCTGACTCTAGGTAATTGGCTTCCTGCTTGAGCCAGCGCTTGTAAGGGTAAGCTGACTTCAGGCGGTTATCGATATCCTGAGTGTGCAGCACTTCGCCGGTCTGAGTGTCTACCGCCAGCATCTGGCCTGGGCCAACGCGCCCCTTAGCGACGACGTCCTCAGGACGATAATCATAAGTGCCAATCTCAGACGCTAGCGTAATGTAGCCATTCTTGGTAATCACCCAGCGTGCGGGACGAAGGCCGTTGCGATCCAGCATACAAACAGCTTGGCGACCGTCGGTCATTACTACACCGGCCGGGCCATCCCAAGGCTCCATGTGCATGGAGTTGTATTCATAGAACGCACGTAACTCGGCGTCCATGGTCTCAACGTTTTGCCAAGCAGGCGGCACCATCATGCGCACCGCACGATGCAGCTCCATACCGCCAGTTAGCAGCACTTCCAGCATGTTATCCATGCTTGAGGAGTCTGACCCAGTGGTATTAACAATTTCCTCAAGCTCAGCAATATCGGGCAAGCGCTCGTTAACAAAATTGGCTTTACGGGAGTTCGCCCAGCCACGGTTGGCTTCAATCGTATTGATCTCGCCATTATGAGCCAGCAGGCGGAATGGCTGGGCCAGCGGCCAGCGCGGTGCAGTGTTAGTAGAGAAACGCTGGTGGAACACGCAAATGGCGGTTTCCAGACTTGGATCATTCAGGTCTTTGTAGAATGCCGGCAAATCTTCCGGCATGACCAAGCCTTTATAGGAAACAACTTCTGATGAGAGCGAAGCTACATAAAAGTCTTCATCGCTACGTAGCGCTTGCTCTGCATAACGGCGCGCCATAAACAGATCGACATCGAAGCGATCACTGCCTAAATCTCCACGACTAGCTGGCTGAACAAACAGCTGCTCAATTCGCGGCAGACAGTCCAGTGCCATCGGACCACATACGCTAGAGTCAGTGGGCACTTCGCGCCAGCCCAATACCTCTAAACCACGGCTGCTTAGTTCACGCTCAAGGGTTTCTTTAGCATGAGCGGCACGCGCATCGTCATCTGGCAAAAAGATGACACCTACAGCAAAGCGCTCGCCAAGCTCCGCATCAAGCGCTTGCTTCGCGGCAGCGCGCATGAATTGCACCGGCATTTTCAGCAACAAACCGCAACCGTCACCGGTTTTTCCGTCTGCCGCAATACCGCCGCGATGGGTCATGCAGGTAAGTGATTCAATAGCAGTTTTCAGCAAGTCGTGGCTGGCCTGCCCTTCCATATGGGCAATAAGGCCAAAGCCACAGTTATCGCGAAACTCGCCAGGCTGGTGAAGACCTCTATTCATGGGCGTGCCTCTAGTCAGCGTATTTATTTAGCAGTGTTTTCATGTTATCGTAACGGGTTTTTCTTATTTTTGGCTTCTTACTGCTCATTAAAAACAGGGCATTTCCCGCTTCCACCGCTTCAAGAAAAGGTCGCTCAGCATAGCGATTTGCCTACGTGTAGCGCAATCACCCAGAACCTGCCAATCCTTAAAAAACCTTGTCAAATCTTGCATTTGCATTCGCGCTTAATAAAAAAACATATTAACTTCAACCACTTGCAAAGCAACTAAACGATGTTTAAACGATCACAGCACGTAATTAGACTTTAGTATCAAACGGCTCAAAAAACCCATGCCGATAGCGCATAAGGCATACGGATTACATACAGAACGATCATCACTTAACGGCCAGACAACAAAAAACCCACGCGATGGTGGGTTTTCCGTGCAGCTTTGCTTGCTAAATCTGTTTAGCAATACGGTCTATCAGTACTGTTTATCCATAAGGGCTGTCGATTGTTTATCTATACGCTAATACGCCTCGGCATTTAGTCGCGCGGATAGTGATGAAGCAGCTCACGCAGCATATCAGGCGGCGTGGCGTCACTTACGCAGGCGTCGCCCAGGGCATTGAGCAGCACCAAACGTAGACGAGTATCAATATTCTTTTTATCTAGCTTCATGCGAGCTAAAAAGTCGTCAGCTGACATTCCGGCAGGCGCCGCTAGCGGCAATCCGGCGCTTTCAACAACCGCCTTAGCACGCGCGAGTGCCTTGCTATCAATCCAGCCAAGCTGATGCGAGAGCGTTGCTGCCATCGCCATGCCTGCACCCACGGCCTCACCGTGTAACCAGTTGCCATAACCTTGATGCGCTTCAATAGCATGACCAAACGTGTGCCCCAGGTTCAGCAACGCGCGAACGCCCTGCTCAGTTTCGTCATCCGCCACAATGTCGGCTTTAATCTGACAACTTTGAGCAATCGCTTCAGCAATCACTGCAGGCTCAACACTGAGTAGCGCCTGCATATGCTCTTCTAACCAGCTTAGAAAGCGCTCATCACGGATTAACCCGTACTTGATCACTTCTGCCAAGCCTGCGGAAAGCTCCCGGCTAGGCAGTGTGGTCAAAGTGTCGATATCCACGATGACGGCTTTTGGTTGCCAAAACGCACCGATCATATTTTTACCCAGCGGGTGATTAACACCGGTCTTCCCACCCACCGAAGAGTCTACCTGGGATAATAACGTAGTAGGCACCTGAATAAAGGCAACGCCACGTTGATAAGCTGCCGCTGCATAACCGACCATATCGCCAATCACACCGCCCCCTAAGGCAATCAGCGTACAGCGACGATTGAAGCCGGCCTCTAACAGCGCATCCCAAATCCGGCTTACCTGCTCGATGGTTTTATACTGCTCCCCGTCAGGCAGCACTACTGTGCGAATATCTAAATGACCAGGCAGACCGGCGCAAAGTGTTTCTAAATAAAGCGGCGCGATAGTCTCATTGGTGACGACCATCACCTGCTGACCCGCGAGATACGGCTCCAGCATATTGGCGCGCTTTAGCAGCCCAACACCAATATGGATCGGGTAGCTACGCTCACCCAATGCGACGGTTAGCGTACGCTGGGCACTTGTCATTTCAGTCATTGTGATACCTTTTTACTTTGAGCCCGCGCAATTTCCAAAGGGTCCACCATGCGATGGACACGACGCAGAATTTCGTTGACCACCGCACGTGGGCTGCGCCGATCCGTGCGCACCGTAATATCCGATGTCGCTCGATACAGCGGATCTCGTGTGGCGAACATGTCGTTCAGCACCTGTTCGCGATTATCACACTGTAATAGCGGTCGATTTCGATCTTTAGCAGTGCGCTTCAGTTGCTGGTCAACGGTGGTCAGCAAATAAACCACGGCGCCTCGCTCACGCAGAGCACGTCGATTCTCTTCGCGCAGCACTGCGCCACCGCCAGTAGCCACTACCACACCAGACAACTGAGTGAGTTCGTCAATCATCTGACTTTCGCGCTGACGAAAGCCGGGCTCACCTTCAACGTCAAAAATCCAGGGGATATCCGCACCACAGCGGTCTTGTATGGCGTGATCGCTGTCAAAGAACGAGCGCGACAACTCAGCCGCGAGTAAGCGGCCTATCGTGCTCTTGCCAGCCCCCATGGGGCCAATTAAAAAAATATTGGGTAACTCTTGCATCAGCGAACCGCCAAACCATCATCAAGTAGTCGTGGAGTAATAAAGACCAATAACTCTACCTTTTCATTGCTCTCTTCGGTATAGCGGAATAGCCGCCCAAGCCAAGGAATATCTCCTAGCAGCGGTGTTTTCGCTATTTGGCTCAACTGCTCTGTTGTCAAAATACCGCCTAACACTACCGTTTGCCCATTATCGACCAGCACTTGGGTCTCTATCTGGTTAGTATCAATCGGCGGCTCACCACCAAACTCACTTTCCCGGAAGCTATCGTTTTTAATCACCAAATTCATAATGATGCGGTTATCCGGAGTAATTTGTGGCGTTACCTCCAAGGAAAGCTCGGCCTCCTTGAACTCTGTATCTGGATTCCCTTCTGTATCTACACTCTGAAAAGCACGCTCTTCGCCTTGACGAATAATAGCTGTTCGTTGGTTAGCTGTGATCACTCGGGGCTGAGAAATCGTCTGGCTTTTGCCCTCACTTTCCAGCGCTCGCAGCTCAAGATCTAGCAGTACGTCCCCTGATAGATAACCAAAACTAAACCCCGTGTTGGCAGCCGCCGCTGAACCTAGATCTACCGCAAGGCCACCCTGGGCACGGTTAATGTTGCTAGGGTTAAGGTTACGCCGAGAAAACGTACCATCATCGTTTTCTAAAAAGCCGCGAGTACTCGACACGCCCCAGTTAATCCCTAGCTCCCGAGACGCGGTATCTCGGGCAATGACAATTCTTGCCTCAATTTGCACCTGACGGACGGCGACATCCAAGCGATCTAAAGTGCCGATAATAGTGCGCACCTGCTCTGCAGTATCTTGCACCAGTAACATATTAGTACGCTGATCAATACTGACTCGCCCTCGGTCAGTTAACAGCCCAAAGCCGTCGCCACCACGTAACAGCTGAGCAAGGTCTTCGGCGCGGGCATATTTTATTTCAATAAACTCAGTGACTAACGGCGCAAGCGTTTGGCGTTGGTTGCGTGTTTCTATCTCTTGCCGCTCAAGAGCCGCTAGCTCGCTGGCAGGCGCCACTACGATCACATTACCCTGCTCCCGACTTGCCAGCCCTTGGCTTTGTAAGATCAGCGCTAGCGCTTCATCCCAGGGAACATCGTTCAAGTTAAGCGTAATGCGTCCAGCAACGCTATCACTGGCCACTAGGTTTAGGCCAGTAAACTCTGCCAGAGTAGCCAGCACTGCACGCACTTCAATATCTTGAAAGTTCAGGCTTAACCGCTCTCCGGTAAAAGATATTCCCTGCTGCTCTCGCTGCTGTTGTGTAGCTTGACTCACCGGCTGCACTTCAATCGTCAACGTACGCCCGCTTTGCGATGAAGCCATCGCGATGGGGCCGTTCGTTTGTAGCTCCAGCCGCACATCACGCTGTCCAAGATGAGGGGTAATACGGGTAACCGGCGTCGCAAAATCAGTGACATCGTAAACCTGGTTAAGCGCATCAGGCAGCGCCACATTACGCAGCTCCGCTACAATGCTGCCCTCACTACCTTCACGCACGTTAGCGACCACGCCAGCACGATCAAATGTCACCACGACACGCCCTGCACCATCACCTCCACGCCGGAAATCAATATTTTCAACACGCAACCCCTGGATGGACGGGGAAGGCTGGGGAACGTTAGTCGCTTGGGGTGCCGGCATAGACACAGAACTACCTGATGCGAGTGTGACTCTTAACTGTTCACCGACTACTCGAGCGGTATAATCAAGGGATTCATTCGAATCAACCACGAGGCGCGTCCGTCCACTACCCTCTAACACCGTCACTTGTTCAACAACACCACTACTGACGCCGATACGGCGTTGGGCAAGCGCACTTTGCGTATCTGCCAAATCCAGCGCTAGACGAGGAGGTGCATCTAATCGATAGCCACTTAGCTGGGCAACGCCGCCACTGAACTGCAGCACTAGCTCTATGTCACCGCTATGAGTTTGCCGCACATCGACATTAGTAAGCACTGATGCCATGCAGACCGATGGCACTACCGCAATTAATAACAGCAACGTTCGATAACATATAGCAGCCATAAGCGATATCCATATCTGATAGCGAGTGAAGAAGCTATTCCTCAAGGGTGAGCGTTACCTGGCGTTGTTGCCACCCTTGCTGAGGGCTAAAAACACGTTCAACAATAGTGATTCCTTGTGGTTCAATCTGGTTAATAAAGCCATGGTTGGTGCCTAAATAATCACCTTCTCGAACACTAACAACCTCCCCCTCGGGAGGCTCAATCAATGCAACTTGCTGCGCCCCCATACGTAGCGTACCCACTAAGCGCAACGTCTGGAGTTGAAAACGCTCTAAAGGCTCTTGAGCGCGCTGCTGTTCGGGGGCAAACTCGCTCACTGCCTGCTCCACTTGCAATACGTTTTCGCGCATATCCTCCGGTGCTAAGAAGGGACTGCGCGCATCGCTAAAGCGATAATCGAGCGACTGATACGTTGGCAATTCCTCCACTACCTCGGGCACTTTCCCATCAGCAGTACGGCGTATTTCTGCAAGGGTTTGATCTAACTGCCCCAGCTGAGGGTCACTGCAGCCAGCTAAGCCAGCAATACACAGCAGGCCTACCAAACGCTTCATGGTGCAGCCTTTTCGCTGTAAGTGCGTGCAAGCAGCGACATGCGTAGCGTGTCGCCATTCTGCTCAACAGGCGCTAGCGTTAAATCGTGCTGGGTAATAATTCGCGCCAAACCGCTAATGTCCGAAACAAACTGCGCCAATGCATGGTAATCACCGCGTACCTGTATATCTAAGGGGTGCTCTATATAGTGCGTGTTACTCACCGTAGGTCGCAAACGGATAGTTTCAATGGTTAGTCGATTTTCGATAGCGGCATCACTGATGCTATCTAATAAAGAAGGAATTTCTGCACTGGTAGGCAGCATCGCCTGCATCTGCACCATTTGATTTTCAAGAGCAGTCAACTGACTGCGAATATCCGGCAGAAAAGCGGCTTCAGACGCCTTGCGTCGATACTCGACCAGCAGACGCTCCTCTTGACGCTGCTCTGCTGCAAGCGAATCGCGAGCCTCCCCCACCAGCCACCCGTTGATAGCTAATAGAGCAACTAAAAAAGCAAGTACCGCTATCACGGCTTTAAACAGCCAGGGCCACTCACCTGCTTCTTTGATATCCAACGATTGCCATTCAACGCTGCGCAGGCGCTGCCAGTCATTTTTTATGCGTTCACGGATAGGCGTCATGGTGCCGCCTCCATGGAAACGGCTTCTTCAGGAGACAGTTGCCTTACTTCAAACTGGAAAACACGCCGACTGTCATCTTGGCCACTAGCAACCTCGGAAAACAGCGGTACGCCTAACCCTGGTATAGCTGCAATTTGGCGTAGTTGCTCAGAGACCTGACGTTCATTACTGGCAACCGCTGAAAGACTGATTTGCTGTCCGCTACGTGACAGACGCTGATAGACAACCCCATCGGCGACGCTAGCAGCAATATCGTTAAACAGCCCCACTGTACTCATGCGTTCGTTATTAAGCGTGTGGAACAGCGCCAATTGCTCTTCCAACCGCCCGATATCGCCCTGATAGCGTTGTACATCAGCGATTTCATTGTCTAACTGCTCAATACGAGTAGAGATATGGGCATTGCGCTGCTGCTGGGCAGCTAACTGCTGTTGATATACGTGCAATACCACAACGCCACACGCCACGCCCAGCAGCAACATAAACAACATAACACCGTAAAATTGCCGCGTCCGTCTCTCTCGCCACCCCTCACGCCAGGGTAAAAGATTAATATTAATGCTCATTGGCTAACTCGCATCGCCAACCCACCCGCCGTTAGCATCGCTGGGGCAGCGTTTCTTAACGCTTCTTCACTTAGCCGCTTGTTAATGCGTAAACGTTGCAATGGGTTGGCGATACTCACCGACATACCACTATCATCAGCAATACGCTCAGCGAGGCCTGGAATGACACTTGAGCCACCCGCGAGTACCGTATGTTGTACCTCATGCTGACGACCGACAGTGTAATAAAGCTGCAGCGAGCGTCTCCCCTGCTGTACCAGCGTGTCTAGAAAAGGAGTGAGCACTTTCTCTTGGTAGTCGCCTGGAAGACCTCCACGCTTCTTAGCAACTCCGGCCTCAGCGATGTTCATGTGGTAATAGTCGCGGATGGCCTCTGTCAGTTGGCGTCCGCCAAACGCCGTATCACGGCTATAAACAATATGCCCACCCCGCACGACATGGAAAGCGCTCATATTGGCCCCGATGTCGAATAGCCCCACACAAGCAGCTGAGTCGTTTGCCGCGCTTGACTGCTTACGTAGCTCGGCCAATGCGCGCTCTAAGGCGAACGTTTCTACATCGACAGCGACAGGCTCCAGCCCCGCACGCTCCAGCGTTTCGGTAAGCAGAGTCACGTCTTGCTGACGACACGCTACTAAAACAATTTCTTGCTGGCTCTCATCGAAAGGAGCAGGGCCTAGGCACTGAAAATCAAACGCCACCTCACTGAACGGAAAGGGAATATAGCGGTCAGATTCGGCGGTTATTCGCTCTTCGATTTCCTCTTCGCTTAACGAAGCAGGAAAAGTAAGCGTTTTAGTAATGGCAGCGCTCGCTGGGACGGCCACTGCTGCTTTACGAGTAAAGGGCTTTGCACGCTCGACAGTACGCCGAAGCACACTCGCCACTTCATTAATGTCGCGGATGCGGCGCTCAACAACTGCACCTTCGCGCAGCGGTTGAACAGCGTAGCTGTCTACTTGGTAGTTATCGTTAGACTGTTTGAGCTCTAACAGCTTGACGGTCGCCGATGTAATATCGACGCCAATCAACCCTTTACCGGGCTTGAGTAAACGCATCCTGGGTTCGGCTCCGCCTGCCTATCATGCGAATTTCGAGGTTACATGATTTTTAGTGAAGTCACACGCGAATGGCATTACGGCATATCAACACTGGTGACTGCTGCCTCGCCTTCCTATAATGGCAGCCAATTGCGTGATACGGTCGTTTAGTTACCGTGTCTATTCTCCTTTTCACGGGTGCACTCTGTTCATGACGTTTTTTCGAACCCTCATCCTGTCACTTTTTTCGCTAATCGTTGCGCTCATTGGCGCCACCGTGTTGGCAGTGGTGGGTGCCGCTATCTATTTTTCCCCTGGCCTGCCTGATGTACGCCAGTTGCAAGATTTCGAGCTACATACACCGCTTCGCATCTTCACCAATGATGGCAAACTCATTGGTGAATTTGGCGAAGAGCGCCGTATGCCCGTCGACTTCGCTGATATCCCACAGGACATGATCAACGCGCTGATCGCAGCGGAAGATGCCAGTTACTTTGATCATGCAGGCGTTGATCCTCGTGGTATCGCCAGGGCGGCGGTTGAACTGGTCCAGAGTGGCGGCTCCATTCAGTCTGGCGGCTCGACCATTACCATGCAGGTTGCGCGTAACTATATGTTGACGCTTGACCAGACATTCACGCGGAAAATTCGCGAGATTCTGCTTGCCCTACAAATGGAGCAGATTCTTGATAAAGATGAAATCTTCGAGCTCTACGTCAACAAGATATTTCTCGGTCATCGCGCCTATGGCATCGCAGCCGCATCAGAGACTTATTATGACAAGCCATTGGCGGAATTAACGCTGGCTCAAACGGCAATGATCGCGGGACTGCCTAAAGCACCCTCAGCCTTTAACCCACTGGCTAATTCAGAACGCTCGCTTATTCGCCGCAACTGGATTCTGTTTCGCATGCGCGAGCTAGGACATATTGATAATGATGCTTATCTAGCGGCGGTGCAGGAGCCGGTGACAGCCCGCCGGCACTACACCCAAACTGAAGTCGACGCGGCTTATGTTTCAGAAATGGCTCGCCAATATGCCATCGAACGATTTGGCGATAAGGCGTATACCGGTGGCTACCGAATTTACACCACGATTGATAGCGAAATGCAGCCCTATGCCCACCAAGCATTAGCAAATGGCCTGCTGGCTTACGACCTTCGCCATGGCTGGCGCGGTTCAGAACAGCAAGATATCGCAGCCAGCTTGGTAGAAGCTCAAGAGCAAACCGCTACTCAAGGGCTTGAAGAGGAACTTTCAGAATCACCGGAAATTCGTCAAACCGCTCGCCAAGCAGCTGAGCGTAGCCAAACACAAGTTGAGGGTGTCGATGGTGACGTCAGCAACTGGCTGCAGGTATTAGAGCGCACGCCCAACTATGGCCTGCTTCAGCCAGCGATTGTGGTTGAGAGCAGTGGCCGTGAAATGCAGGTACTTACTCGCGGTGGCGAACTGCAAACGATTGCCTGGAGCGGCCTAAACTGGGCACGCCCCTATTTGAGCCCACGCAGTCGTGGTGCCGAACCAAGTAGCGCGGATCAAATTGCTGTTCGCGGCGACTTAGTCCGCGTGATTGAAAACGAAGATGGATCGCTACGCTTGTCGCAGCGCCCCGACGCCGAAGGCTCTTTGGTTGCACAAGATCCACGCACTGGCGCTATTTTAGCCTTACAAGGCGGGTTTGATTTTAATGCCAGTAAGTTCAACCGTGCTATCCAGGCTCAGCGTCAATCCGGCTCCATCTTTAAACCGTTCATCTATCTGGCAGCCCTAGAAGACGGCGGTATGAACGCAGCAAGCGTGGTCAATGATTCCCCCGTCGTATTAGATGACGGTAGTAATTCATTATGGCGCCCAGTCAATTCAAGCCGTGATTTCCTAGGCCCGATGCGCTTGCGAACAGCGCTTGCTCGTTCGCGTAACTTGGTCACCATTCGTGTGCTTCAAGCCACGGGGTTGGACCATACTATTCGCTACCTAGAAGGATTTGGCTTCTCCCCCGATCGCCTACCACGCGGGCTGTCTCTCGCCTTGGGCAGCGCCAGTTTAACGCCCATGGAAATGACCAACGCGTATTCTGTTCTTGCCAACGGTGGTTTTCAGGTCGCGCCATGGTTTATTGAACGCGTCACGCGTAACGATGATGAGGAACTTGTCGATGAAGCAACACCTCAGGTTGCCTGCCCTAGCTGCGCTGAGGGGCAGGAAACAGTTGAAATCGACGGCAAGGAGTACCCTGTAGCTGCTCGGGTCGCTGACCCTGCTGCTGTCTATATTCTGCGCGACATGCTGCGTGACGTCATTACGTCTGGCACCGGTCGTGGTGCTCTTAGCCTGAACCGCGACGATATCGTCGGCAAAACGGGCACCACCAATAACCAGCGTGATGCCTGGTTCGCAGGCTTTAACAGCGACTTAGTGACCACAGTATGGGTAGGCAAAGATAGCAACGAGTCCACCGCTGAATATGGCTCTAACGCAGCACTACCTATCTGGGTTGACTTTATGGGCGATGCACTAGAAGGCACCCCTTCAGCGATACCCGAACGCCCGGATACTGTTGTTAGCGCACGGGTAGACCCCTCCACCGGATACCGCTTGGCGGATGGTCAGTCAGGGGGCATTTCTGAGCTCTTCCACCGTGACCATCTTCCCGGCTACCAGCAACGTCGCATTAGTCGTGAACTGGAAGAAGCCAGTGGCTCGCAGGGGTCTGGTACCGCAGAGTCCATTTTCTAAGCCGTACCTGCACAAAGCAAAAGCCCGGAGACCTAATGGTCTCCGGGCTTTTTTTATGGCGTACATTAACGCCCTACGATTAGCCGTCCATCGGCAGACGTTCTCGCTTGCTGGCAAACCAGTTGGCACCAATCGCGGCAATCATCACCACCACGCCCGCAATTTCCGTTAGTAGATTTGGGTAGAAAACCCCGAAAATAGCAGCGCCAATCGCCAAACGCGGCAACCAAGACATCTTGGCAAACAGATAACCTTCAAGCGCGGCAGCAAATGCACACAGTGCCAAAATAGCAATCAGCGCATTCCAAACCACCACGGGCACGGGGCCACCGACAATGATTTCGGGATTAAACACCATAAATAGCGGAATTAAATAGAGACCTTTGGCAAATTTCCAAGCTTGGAAGCCAGTCTCCATGGGTTTACTGCCTGCAATTGCGGCCCCCGCAAAACCGGCCAGGGCGATAGGCGGTGTCACATTGGAATCTTGGGAGTACCAGAACACCACTAAGTGAGCAATCAGTAGCGGCACTCCAAACTCAGCGGTCAACGCTGGGCCCACCAGTACGATCAAGACAATATAGCTCGCGGTAACCGGCAGTCCCATCCCCAAAATCAAGCTTGCCAGCAGCACCATCACCAACGCCAACACTAGGTTGCCGCCAGAAAAAGCCAGCATCATTGAGGAAAACTTCAACCCTAGCCCTGTCAGGCCCACAACGCCGACAATAATCCCCGCCACGGCACAAGCCATAGAAACCGCAACGGCATTCCGCGCACCCAGCTCCAACCCCTGAACCAACTTAACGAGCCCCGCCCACACCACACCTTTGGTGCGGCTCATGGTGACCGGCTGACCTTGCTTGGGAGCAATAAAGAAGTACCAAAGCGCATAGCGAAGAACCGCCACAGCGATGATGGTGACCACGGCGTAATACCCCACGCGCATTGGCGACATACTCATCGCTAGCAGCCACACTAGTACCGCTAGAGGAAGCAGGAAGTGCCAGCCATCTTTCATGACTTGGCGCATTTGCGGCAGCTCGCTTTTCGCCAATCCCTGCATTCCCTGCTTCAATGCAATGATATGGACAAATAGATACACCGTTGCAAAGTACATAATCGCCGGCAGAATGCTGACTTTCACGATTTCCAAATAGGGCGTGTTGGTATATTCCGCAATTAAAAACGCCCCGGCCCCCATTAAAGGCGGCATAATTTGCCCACCGGTAGAGGCGGCTGCTTCTATTCCTCCCGCCTGCTTTGGCTGATAGCCCAGCTTTTTCATCAGCGGAATGGTAAATGCCCCGGTGGTCACCACGTTGGCAATCGCACTACCCGAAATAGAGCCCATACCGGCTGAAGCCAGCACGGCAGCTTTCGCAGGGCCGCCCCGCTGGCGGCCAGTGGCCGCATAGGCCATATCAATAAAAAACTTGCCTGCGCCAGTGCTTTCCAAAAAGGCACCAAAGAGTACAAATATAAAGATGTAGGTCGCCGCAACTCCCAAAGGCAAACCAAAGATGCCTTCTTGTCCTAAATAGAGCTGCCCTGCGACGCGCTCCAAGGTATAGCCACGATGCTCTAAAATGCCGGGCATCCATTCGCCTAGCCATGGCAGTTCGCCCCTAGGCCCTGCAAATGCGTAGATAATGGCAAGTAGGCCGATCACCGTCATGCCAAACCCAACGGCTCGACGACTTGCTTCCAACACGGTAACCGTCGCAATACAGGCCACTAAAATATCGGTGTCACTCCAGAAGCCGGCTCGATTGATAATCTCATCCAAAAAGAGCACCAGATAGCCACCGGTAGTCAAAGCCCCAGCAAAGAAAATTAGATCAATGCCCCACCCCAGCACTCCACGTTTGCGCGTTGGCCCAAACACAGGAAACATCAAAAATGCCAGCAGCATAATCAACGCTAAGTGAATACTGCGCTGATAGAAAAGCCCAAGGGGCTGGATACCAGCAGAATAGAGCTGGAAGAGTGAAAGCCCCACCGCAACCACGGTGATACACCACAGAACCATGCGGGGCTGCATCGCATTCGCGCCGGGCATCACAACCGGCGGTGGAGTGGATTCGTTCATGAACGTCCTCGGAAGCGTTAACTACTATCGTTTTTATTCACGCGGAGCGGTGCTAGGTGATAATAATTGGATAATCACACGTTGCCCGGCTGCGTACTCACTTAAACTCACCGGTGAATGCTCACCATTCGGCCACACCACTTGATGATTGACGGCAGGAGAACCGACTCTTAATGCATAACGGTTATTTGCTACGGGCTCATTAATAGCATTAATCCAATAACCGCCCTCACCATCTGAGACTTGTTCCCCACGGCCAAAGATATGACCAAGCCCTGCGGCAAAGTCTGGTTGATGACTACGCTCAAGTTGCATAACGCCTGCCGCATTACGATAACAATCCAGTACCGTAAAGTGCTCAACAGAGTGTCGCCACTGGATACACCAGCGCCCTTCTGAAGGCACCAGCGCATCCACTAGAACATCGCCTTGTTCAGTCACTACAGCTAAACGCATAGACGCATTCACCGAAGCGGGGGAAGCCCCCACTTCGGTGAGCGGTAGACATGCAAAAAGTAGCGCCATCAGTCGTTGTTGCCACTGCATGGCAATATCCTTATGGCAATGTCTATGGCAAGACCCTTTAACCGTTAAGGGCGCAGACGATCAGGAATATCCGCTCCTACTTCTTCAAAGTAGCGAATTGCCCCCGGGTGCAACGGCACAGGCGTAGAGTTCATGGTGAACTCAATAGTGGTGTCGTTGGCGGCCGGGTGAACAGCAATCAGCTCATCGGTGTTTTCAAACAGTAGCTGAGTCAGTTGGTAAGCAAGCTCTTCGTCCATATCAGAATTCACCACCAAGACGTTAGGAACACCGATAGTCTGAACAGACTCGTCCATACCGTCATACATACCCGCTGCCAGCTCGTAGGGGGCGAACACTGCCTCCGCTTCCTGTGCATTGGCAACTTCTTCATCGGAGAGGCCAATTAAGCGGATATCACGGGTAGCGGCAAGGTTAAGAATAGAACTGGTGGGAGGACCAACGCTCCAGAAACCGGCGTCGATATCACCATCACGAATGGCATCTGCGGTTTCGTTAAAATTAAGCCGCTGAGGGGTAAAATCTTCATAACTAATGCCGTTGGCTTCCAAAACGGCACGCGCATTTAGCTCGGTGCCACTGCCTGGTGCACCCACGGAAACGCGTTTCCCAGCCAGGTCAGCGATGGTCTCGATATCCGACTCAGCCAGCGTTACCAACTGCACCGCATTCGGGTAAACAGAGGCCAGAGCACGGGTATTTTCAATCTGACGACCGTCAAAGTCGCCGCTGCCGTTATAAGCCTGATAGACCGTGTCGGCCAGCGCTAGCGCCAAATCGGCGTCGCCACGCATAATCAGCCCCATATTTTCAACTGAGGCACCAGTAACCTCAGCCGTCGCCTGAGCGCCTTCAATATGGTTATTAATCATTTCAGCGAAGCCACCGCCGATCGGATAATAAACCCCGCCGGTACCGCCGGTCGCGATTGAAAGCTGTTGCGCACTGGCTGGAAGTGCAACAGCCAACAAGGATGCTGCCACTGTATATTTTAGAGTTCGCATAAGCGGTTCCTCCGTCCTGTTTGGACTTATAAGTATGGTTGACGATAAGGAGGTGTGAAGTCCCAGCCTCTGGTTACCGTAAACGGCAAGCAAACGCGGTGCAATGACGTTAGCACGGCTTTAGCGTGAGATGCTAATGCAACGCTATTCGCCGATGGCATCCGTATAAATGTCGTTACCTGTGCTAAATGTCTAAAATTTATTGATAATAGCGATTAGTTAATGCAGATCGCCACGCCCAACGTTGGCCTAAGGAGATATCATGGAGCACGATGCGCCGCGCCCGAACCTAGCCATCAGTGCCTATCGCGCCCTGAAGCACGACATCATTCGCGGCCGTTATGCGCCTGAAGAGAAGCTTTTAATGAGCCGCCTCAAGGAGTATTACGGCGCCAGTACCGGTCCTCTACGCGAAGCGCTTTCCCAATTAGTTGCCGACCGCTTGGTGATTGCGATTAGCCAACGTGGCTATCGCGTTGCCCCCATGTCGCTGGCCGAGCTGAACGATATTTACGACGCACGCGCTCAGTTAGAAGGCCTGATTTTGCGCCTGGCCATTGAGCGCGGCGACGACGACTGGGAAGCCAACGTCCTCGCCACCGCTCATCGGCTAGCTAAAGTGACCGAGGTCAGCTCCCCCGATGAGCTGCTTGATGGCTGGGATTTGCGCCATAAAGCATTTCATACCGCCATTGCTAGCGGCTGCAACTCGCCACACCTGTTACAGATGCGCGACACGCTGTTTGATCAGGTAGAACGCTACCGCCACCTGTGGTTGCAGGAAACGGTGATGTCCCCCCAGGCACTTGAAATCAAAAGACAAGAGCATGCCGCCTTGGTAGACGTCATCCTGGCTCGTGATACAGAGCAAGCGGCCAACCTCATGCGTGATCACTTAATGACACCGGTCCCGATTATTACCCGTGTTCTCGAGGAACGAGGGATCAATTAAATTGTTTATTTTAAAATGTAGATATTTCAATAAAACGACGATACATTGGATCGTATCAAAATGACTACGTAGGAGTTCACGCCATGACCCGCTTCAACTGGGACGACCCGCTGCTGCTCGAACACCAACTCACCGATGAAGAGCGCCAAATTCGTGATGCCGCTCACGACTACTGCCAGGAAAACCTGCAGCCACGCGTGCTGAGTGCTTTTCGTGAAGAGCGCTTTGATCGTGAGATCATGAGCGAGATGGGTGAGCTTGGCCTGCTGGGTGCCACTGTTGCCCCGGAATATGGCGGCTCAGGCGTGAACCATGTGGCCTACGGACTGATTGCCCGCGAAGTAGAGCGCGTTGATTCAGGCTACCGCTCAGCCATGAGCGTGCAGTCATCACTGGTGATGTACCCGATTGAAGCCTATGGCTCTGAAGAGCAGAAGCATAAATATTTACCTAAGCTCGCCAGCGGAGA
This sequence comes from Halomonas sp. N3-2A, assembly GCF_002216165.1. Lineage (NCBI taxonomy): Bacteria > Pseudomonadati > Pseudomonadota > Gammaproteobacteria > Oceanospirillales > Halomonadaceae > Halomonas > Halomonas sp. N3-2A. The sequence continues at coordinate 2,389,846 of NZ_CP022286.1, forward strand.
AATGGTCGGCTGTTTTGGTTTAACCGAACCTGACCATGGCTCAGACCCTGGTTCAATGATCACTCGGGCAGAAAAAGTTGACGGCGGCTACCGCTTAACCGGTGCCAAAATGTGGATTACCAACAGCCCGATTGCCGATATTGCGGTGGTTTGGGCAAAGTCCGCCGCCCACGACAATCAAATCAAAGGCTTTATTGTTGAGCGCGGTACCGAAGGCTTCAGCACACCCAAAATTGAAGGCAAGGTGTCACTTCGCGCCTCCATCACCGGTGAAATCGTACTGGACAATGCCTTTGTCCCTGAAGAAAACCTATTGCCTAACGTTAGCGGTTTAAAAGGACCTTTCGGTTGCTTGAATAAAGCGCGTTATGGCATTGCCTGGGGCGTTATGGGCACCGCTGAGTTCTGTTGGCATGCCGCACGCCAATACACCTTAGACCGCAAACAGTTTGGCCGCCCGCTGGCTGCAAATCAGTTGATCCAGAAGAAACTCGCAGACATGCAAACCGAGATCACCCTGGGCTTACAGGCAGCACTACAGGTAGGTCGCCTGATGGATAGCGGCAATTGGGCACCGGAAATGGTCTCACTCATCAAACGCAATAACTGCGGTAAAGCGCTGGATATCGCTCGCCAGTCTCGCGACATGCACGGCGGCAACGGCGTTTCCGATGAGTACGGCGTTATTCGTCATATGGTGAACTTGGAATCGGTAAACACCTACGAAGGCACTCACGATGTACATGCCTTAATCTTGGGCCGTGCCCAGACCGGTATTCAGGCATTTTTCTAAATAGCGACAAGTGAGGCACTTAATGAGCACAGCAGCCAAGCCACTAGCAGGCATCAAAGTACTCGATATTTCACGTGTACTGGCTGGCCCGTGGTGCGGGCAAATGCTCGCAGACATGGGGGCTGATGTGATCAAGGTAGAGCGCCCCGTCAGCGGCGATGATACTCGCCACTGGGGCCCTCCATGGCTCTCTGGCAGTTCAGAGTCGGCCTACTACCTCTGCGCCAACCGGGGCAAACGCTCGGTCACCGTCGATATGGCCAAGCCTGAAGGCCAGGCATTGATTAAGCAGCTCGTCGCCACCTCCGATGTGTTACTTGAAAACTTCAAAGTGGGCGGTTTGAAAAAGTACGGTCTGGACTATGAGAGCCTGAAGGCACTGAATCCTCGGCTTATCTACTGTTCAATCACCGGCTTTGGCCAGGAAAGCCCTTACGCACACCGCGCCGGTTACGACTTCATGATTCAGGCAATGGGCGGCATTATGAGCCTGACTGGCAAGCCTGATCATGAACCCGGCGGTGGCCCCGTCAAAATCGGCGTTGCCTTTACCGATATTTTCACCGGCCTATATGCCGCCAATGCCGTGCTGGCAGCGCTTTACCAGCGCCGCGATAGCAACGTTGGATGTCATATTGATATGGCGTTGATGGACGTGCAGGTGGGCGTACTGGCGAACCAAGCGCTCAACTACTTAACCTCCGGTCAAGTGCCTCAGCGGCTGGGGAATGCACATCCCAATATCGTTCCCTACCAAGCATTTGCCACTGCCGATGGCCATATGATTGTTGCCGTCGGTAATGACGAGCAGTTTAAGCGTTTCTGCCAAGTGATCGATCAGCCAACGTTGCCGCTGGACCCACGGTTCGCCACCAACGGCGCACGGGTGCAGCACCGCACTGTATTGGCTCCTCTACTGGAGGCTGTATTACTAACGCAGAAAACTGATGAATGGCTGGCTGCCTTTGAAGCCGCCGGTGTGCCTAGCGGGCCAATCAACACCTTGGATCGCGTCTTCGACGACCCCCATGTCAAAGCACGTGGCTTGAAGCAAACGCTTCCCCACAGCCAAGCCGGTCACGTCGATTTAGTCGCGAACCCTATCCGTATCAACGGCGAGTCCATCAGCGCTCAGACTCCCCCACCCTCACTGGGTGAGCACACGCAGCAGGTGCTTGACGAGCTTGGCATTACCAGCGAACAGCGCCACGCACTGCAACAAGCTGGCATTATTTAACGCTCGTTATTCTCCTTTTTTCATATCTACTTAACGATTCATCTTAGCGCCCGCCTGGGCGCTTTTTTGTCGCTACGGCGCACCTATCAATTTCTATACAAAACCTATACGAAAAGTTCACAAGCGACTAAACTGACTTCGTCTATGATTAGATAGTTAAAAAAAATTTTAAATTAACCGGCAACGGCTAACGTAGATTGGCCAGCGAGTAACTTGGCGCACTGCTATAGGGGGATTTCATGGGTCACTGCGCACGGGTAGACGGTAGCTGCAAACGATGCGAGGGGGACCTTCCTTTTGATTTCACTATGGCCTTTCAACCGATTGTAGACGTGTCACTTGCTCGCGTGGTGACACATGAGGCGCTTGTCAGAGGGGTTAATGGCGAATCTGCCTGGAGCGTTATCTCTCAGGTGACTGACGGCCTACTGTATCGGTTTGATCAAGCTTGTCGCGTTAAAGCGATTGAGATGGCAAGCGCTTTGAATATGCCAACGGCGTTATCAATCAACTTTTTACCCAATGCTGTCTACGAACCGGAAGCCTGCATTCAAGCAACGCTTGATATTTCTCGACGCGTTGGATGGCCAATGGAGCGGCTAATTTTTGAAATCACTGAAACCGAACGCGTACGTGACCGCCAGCACCTGCGCAATATCATCGAAGCCTATCGCGAGATGGGCTTTAAAACAGCCCTTGATGACTTTGGCAATGGCTATGCCAACCTGGATCTGTTGACTGACCTAACACCGGACAAGCTCAAAATCGACCGCGAGCTGGTGATGAACTGTGACCATGATACGCGTCGCCAAGCGCTGCTCAACTCCATCATTTTGCTAGCTAAAGAGTTGAACATGACGCTCATTGCCGAAGGGGTAGAAACACGCGAAGAAGCATTATGGCTAGCGCGGGCGGGCATTGTTCGTCAACAAGGCTTTTTCTACGCCAAGCCGGCTATTAATTCCTTAGGCCCAGACCTAACCTCGCAATTATTAGACTTAAGAGAAGAGGTGTACGCAGGCTTAGAAGCATCAAGCTACTGATGCAAGCCTATTGCTTACTGCCTATTACCGATTATCTTTTAACTACTCTCCATTAACTACTATCTTTTAATCAGCGTCTTTTAACGACTGTCTGTCACCTGCTGTCTGTCACCTACTACCCATTACCCCCGTTTTATCGTCTATATAACGAATTTGAAACAATGACGACCGAACCTGTCACATAAACAGTGACACTACACATTTCTCACAGGCACCATCCAACACCCAAAGGAGTTGAGCCATGAGCAACGCCGAGCTAAACGAACTGAAGCAGAAGTATGTCGCAGCGGGCGCCGCCAGCCCCGCCACTGCTTTTGCAGATCGCGCTGAGAATGCTGAGATCTGGGACGCCGACGGCAATCGCTTTATCGACTTCGCGGGCGGTATTGGCGTTTTGAACGTAGGCCACCGTCATCCTAAAGTGGTTGCTGCGGTGAAAGCCCAGCTGGATAAGGTCATGCACACCTGCCAAACAGTGATGCCTTATGAAGGCTATGTAAAAGTTGCTGAAAAACTTAGCCACCTCGTACCGGTTCGCGGCCACGCCAAAGTAATGCTGGCTAACTCCGGTGCAGAAGCGTTGGAAAATGCCGTTAAAATTGCCCGCGCTGCCACCGGTCGCTCTAACGTCATTTGTTTTGACGGCGGTTATCACGGCCGAACGTTCTACACCATGGCCATGAACGGCAAAGTAGCTCCCTATCAAACCGATTTTGGCCCGATGCCAGGCACGGTCTTCCGCGCTCCTTATCCGGTGCCCTACCACGGCGTCAGCGAAGACGAAGCCCTTCGTGGTCTGAAAATGACCCTGAAAACCGACGCCAACCCAAAAGATACCGCCGCGATTGTCTTGGAGCCGGTGCTTGGCGAAGGTGGTTTCTATCCTGCATCTAAAAGCTTCCTGGAGAAGATCCGCGAAATTTGCGATGAGCATGGCATGCTGATGATCATCGACGAAGTGCAGTCTGGCTTTGGCCGAACCGGCAAAATGTTCGCCATTGAACACAGCGGCGTTGAGCCGGACATCATGACCATGGCGAAAAGTATGGCTGACGGTATGCCAATCTCTGCGATTGTCGGCACCGACAAGGTCATGGACGCCTCAGGCCCCAACTCGCTCGGCGGCACCTATACCGGCAGCCCTACCGCCTGCGCCGCGGCACTAGCCGTGATGGAAGTCTTCGAAGAGGAAAATATTCTTGAGAAAAGCCGAGCGCTGGGTGAAAAGCTAGCGGCTCGTTTTGGCGAGTGGCAGACCAAGTTCGACTGCATTGATAATGTACGCAACATGGGCGCTATGGCGGCATTTGAACTGGTCTCGAACAAAACGGATCGCACGCCCAATCCAGAACTTGCCGCAGCGCTGTGTAAGAAAGCCCGTGAGGAAGGGTTGATCCTGCTCTCCTGCGGCATGTACGGCAATACGATTCGCTTTTTGATGCCTGTCACGATTGAAGACAGCGTCCTCAACGAAGGGCTGGATATTATCGAATCTTGTTTGGAGTCGCTGGTTTAGCAGTTACTAGCGCCAACATAGACGCCGCCCAATCGGGCGGCGTTTTAGTTACTTAACCCCGCTTAGTCAGGGCTGTCTCTTACCGAGGACGTCGGTCGCCTTCGAGGAAATTAGCCGTAAAGACCGCTTTGCCGTGAGTCTCGAACGACCACTTCATCACATCGCTTAAAGCGGTCATCACCGCATCGAACTCTCCGAACACCTGGGTACTCATTCGATTAGGGTGAACTTCTAATCCTGTCGCTTCCAAACGTTTTACCACCTCTTTCACCACTGGCTTAAAATCATCGGCCAGTGGGTAATAGCTTAGCTGTACGGAAAGATACATCCTGCCTCCTTATACGCTTTATGCGCGCTTACTGGCTCCCTGTGAAAAGCTCTGCCATGCCGCCAATATAGCCGCCCGTGTCTCATCAGGATGTTCCATAGGGAACATATGAGTACCGGGAACCTCACTGATAGCTAACCCACGACGCTGAAGCCGCTTGACCCGTGTGGGGGTGAGCAAATGCGACTCCTGCCCTGCTACCAGGTGGATCGGCACACCGACGCGACGTGGCAATCCCGATAGATGATCCGGCAGATGGCGAAATATCTCTACCTCAATACCTGGGTCGAAGGTTAGCTCAGCGCTACCGTCATCCAGCAAGCGCGTGCCTGCTTCAATGTAGTCGTTCAATGCCTCTGGGGTAAAGCGGCGAAATAACCCACGGCGGCGCAGCGAGTCAGCCATGGCTTCTCGGCTAGGCCACACACTGCGCCGCCCCTGGGTTTTACCAGCAGGGGTGATGCGGTCCATAAAACCAAATCGCTTCGCCGCTTTCATCACCCAGGCATCCGGCCCCAGCATCAACGGCGGGTCAAGCATAATGACGCCGCAGAAGCGTTCTGGCTGTTTATCTGCCGCCATGGCCATCAGCGTACCGCCTAACGAGTGACCAACACCCAATAACGGCGCGTCTGTAACCGGCAAGTAGCTCAACAGTTCATCGACTAAATTGCCCCAGTTATGGTTCACCGGGTAATCCGGGTGATGCCCCAATCGATCTAGCGGATGGAGGTCAAACGACTCTGCCAGTGGTTCCAGCAGCGTGCGATAGCTTAAGCCAGGAAAGCCATTCGCATGGGCAAACACTAAACGAGGGCGTTGGGTGGCATGGGCAGACATGGTTAGCTCGCAAGGTAGGAAGACAGGAAAGCAGCGTGGCAGCAGCACCCACGCTAACTAGCTAGCAAGTAGACAAACTATCATACGTCTGTTTTAACGCGCCTTTGTATGAGCGTCAATCGACATAAGTATTAACAGGCTAATTAAAACAGCGAGAGTTGCTGAACGGTGGCTTCTTCTGCCAAACGATAGCCCACGCCTAATAGCCGAACGGGCCTCTCCCCTCGCGCCCAACCAATAGTTAACAGGGATTCGAATTGATCCAGGCTAGGTGCTGGGTCGGCGTGTTCAACCGTGGTTTGGGTAAAGTCGTTGAATTTGACCTTGACCATGACGCCACGCACGCCGGGCGCGGGGTCTAGTCTGGCATAGCGCTGCTCTAAGTCGTTGAGCAGATCTGGTAATTGTCGGCGACAGGCTTCCAGGGTGGGTAAGTCCTGGGAGTAAGTTTGCTCGGTGCTGATCGATTTCCGCTCACGATGAGTTTTCACTGGTCGCTCGTCGCGCCCAAAGCTAAGCTCGAACAGCCGATGACCGAAGCGGCCAAACTGTTCGACCAGCTCAGTGAGCGGACGAGACCGCAAATCCGCACAAGTTTGAATACCCAACCCCGCCAATTTTTCAGCCGTGCGCGGCCCTACGCCGTGGATTTTCTTGACCGGCAGTTGCTGCACAAAGCCATCGATATCGTTCGGCGTGATCACAAACAGACCATCGGGCTTGCGCCAGTCGCTGGCAATTTTGGCAAGAAACTTATTGGGTGCGACACCTGCCGAGACGGTAATGCCTACTTCCTGCTTAACCCGTTGGCGAATCGCTTCGGCCATCCGGGTGGCGCTGCCGTTGCACAGGGAAATATCAGTAACGTCTAAAAAGGCTTCATCTAGCGAGAGCGGTTCAATCAGTTCAGTCACATCGCGATAAATCGCAAATACTTGACGCGCCACCGCTTTGTATTTGGCCATATCACCGCGGATAACGGTCAAATGTGGGCAGCGTTTGAGTGCCTGCGCCATGGGCATGGCCGAGTGGATGCCAAATTCGCGGGCGGGGTAGTTACAGGTAGCGACAACCCCGCGCTGCTCAACGCTGCCGCCTATCGCAATAGGCACATCGTTAAGCGCTGGGTTGTCGCGCATTTCAACCGCTGCGTAGAAGCAGTCACAGTCGCAATGAATAATTTTGCGCACAGGTTGCCCTTGCCTCCGCCCTTACCTGTAGATAATCACAGTTTACCACAGGAAAAGCCGAGGTTACGTACCGCAAAACGTTCTTAGTACCTGCTCGTTTTCCGTTGCGGGGGCTGCAAGGCGGCGTGCTTGTGCGGATTCATCAAAGGGCTGGGTGACCACAGCAAGTAAGCTGTGAAACGGCGCAAAATCGCCCTCGTAAGCCGCATCAATAACTTCCTGAACGCGGTGATTGCGGGGAATAACAACCGGATTGGCTCCCCGCATAGCCGCTAAGCGCTCGCTGTCTTGGCTGGCAACCTGTGCGGCTTGCCACTTATCTAGCCATGCCGCCAACTCATTGGGCTGGGTGGTCAGCGCCAGCAGTGCTTCTTTATGCGTTTCACTTGAGGTGCTGGCGTAATGTGTCAGCGCATCAAAGGTGGCGGTCATATCCATCCGCCCCTGGTGCATCTGGCTTTCCAGCATCTCCATTAGCGGTACCGCTTGGTCGCTGTCTGCTGCAAGGCCGAGCTTATCCGCATGCAGGCGGCGCTGCTCGGCATCAAACAGTGGCCCAAAGCGGCGGATGATATCGGTGGCCTGCTCGACGACGGTATCGCCCTCTTCGCGCATCAGCGGCAGCAGCGTTTCGGCAAAGCGGGCTAGGTTCCATTGAGCAATGGCGGGCTGGTTATCAAAGGCATAGCGCTTGCCTTGATCAATCGAGCTGTAGACTTTTTGCGGGTCAAACTGCTCCATAAAGGCACAGGGGCCGTAATCAATGGTTTCTCCGGCAATGCTGCAGTTGTCGGTATTCATCACGCCATGAATAAACCCAAGGCTCATCCACCGCGCCACCAGCGCTGCTTGGCGAGCAACCACCGCCTCTAACAAGGCTAAATAAGGATCGTCTGCACTAGCGGCTTCGGGATAGTGACGCTCAATCACATGGTCGGCCAACGCTTTCAGGGCAGCTTCATCTCTGCGTATCGCAGCAAATTGAAAGGTGCCCACACGAATATGACTGCTTGCCACGCGAGTAAATACTGCGCCGGGCTCAGGCAGTTGGCGCACGACTCGCTCACCGGTCGAAACAGCAGCTAACGCACGGGTGGTGGGTACGCCCATTGCAGCCATAAATTCACTGACCAGATACTCCCGCAGCACCGGCCCCAGCGGCGAACGACCATCACCACCACGGGAAAATGGCGTGCGCCCGCTGCCCTTGAGCTGAACGTCGCGCCGTATGCCATTCTGGTCGATGACCTCCCCCAGTAACAATGCGCGGCCATCGCCCAGCTGCGGTACAAAGTTACCAAACTGATGCCCAGCGTAACCCAGCGCCCGTGGCTCTGCGCCCGGCGGCAACTGATTGCCACTAAACCACTGGGCAAGGGTGGCATCATCAGGCTTACTCTTCAGCCCTGTCTTAACCCCCAGCGTTTCTGCCAGGCGCTCATTAAATGCAATCAGCGTGGGCTGGCTCACTGGCGTGGGCTGGCAGGCCATCCACAGTGGCTCGGGAAGCGTTGCAAACTGGTGTTCAAATGACAGCACGGGCGACTCCGCTGTTGGTGACAATCGTTGCCTAATACCCTAGCACTTTAGTCAAGTAAACGCTGCTGCAAACAGCCGACAGCATGCTCTAACACTGGTGTTAACGGCGCACGCCACTGATGGGTTAATAGCGCATCGGCGCGAGTGACGCCCAACGACAGCGAGGCCACCGGCAAACCCATGGCGTGGGCATCACGGCAGAAGCGGTAGCCGGAATACACCATCAACGAGGTACCCACAGCCAACACGGCATCGGCGTTTTGCAGCCCTGCTTGGGCAGCCAAGCGCCGCGCTGGCGGCACCACATCGCCGTAATAGACAACCTGGGGCTTTAAGATGCCTTGGCAGCGCGGGCAATCCAGCACCTTAAACGTCGAAAAATCAGTTTCTAAATCCGCATCGCCGTCGGGCGCATGGTGGGCATCTAGCGCTGCAAAACGCGGGTTCATCCTGGCCATTTCGCTGTGCATGGCGTGACGCATAAGTTGATAACCGCATGTCATGCACGCCACCACGTCTGCTCGTCCGTGCAGATCAATGACCTTGCTAGAACCCGCCCACTGATGCAGACGGTCTACGTTCTGTGTCACCAACAGCTCCACATAGCCCATGCTTTCAAGCGCCGCTAGCGCTTTATGCGCACCGCTCACTTGGGCTTCACGCATGGCTTTGAAACCGATCAGCGCCCGCGCCCAATAGCGCTGGCGCACGGCAAGTGAGGCCATAAAATCGCCATGCTGTACCGGCGGCGGTCGCTTCCACTGCCCGTCGGCATCGCGGTAATCAGGAATGCCGCTGTCGGTGCTTACTCCCGCGCCAGTAATCACCCACAGTTTAGGGTGGCGCTCAATAAACTCCGCCAGCGCTTTCCCCGCCTGCGCGATGCTATCTGTCATTTCCACGGCCTGCGTCAATGGATCACCCTATGCAACACTGCGACAAGTAACCGATACTGTATGACAATAAAGGGGTATGCAATATGCCCTCGTTATTCAACGTAAGGAGTGTCTCATGCAGTGGGATCACGAGATTATCATTGTCGGCGGTGGCATGGTGGGTGCCGCTCTGGCGGCTCGTTTAGGCCATACCGGCATGTCGGTTGGGCTGGTAGAACGCGGCAGCGCCCCCACCCCGCTCAGCGGCGATTATGACCTGCGTATCTCCTCACTCAATGCCCGTTCATTGGCGTTTGTAAAAGCGAGCGGCACCGTACTTCCCGAAGAGCGCTGCTGCCCGTTTCGTCATATTGATGTCGCCAACCAGGATGGCTCCGGCCACTCGCTGTTTTCTGCCCAGGACAGTGGTATGGACGACTTCGGCATTTTTATCGAAAACCGCACCCTGCAATATGCGTTGTGGCAACGTTTAGAGAATCTTCCCAGCGTGACCTGCTACACCCAGTGCGCACCGCTCAGCACCATGGCGGCCAGCACCGGCCGCATGCTGGAGTTAGATAACGGCAAAACCTTAAGCGCCCGCTTGATTGTTGGCGCAGATGGCGCGCATTCGACGCTACGAGAACTTGCTGGCATTGCCGTTAGTAGCTACGACTACCATCAGCGGGCGATGATTATTAACGTGGAAACCGAGCTACCCCAACAGGATATTAGCTGGCAGTGCTTCACCCCCACCGGCCCGATTGCCATGCTTCCCTTACCAGGCCATCGTGCATCGTTGGTGTGGTATGACAGCGACGAAGCCACCAAAGCCCGCGAACAGCTCTCCAACGACGCCCTAAAAACGACCGTTGAAACAGCCTTTCCCAAGCGGCTAGGCAAGCTAACCCGTGTGGTCGCAAAGGCGAGCTTTCCAATTAGACGCCAGCACGCCAAACGCTATATCGGCAAGCGCTTAGCCCTGATTGGCGATGCCGCCCACGTGGTGCATCCGTTGGCAGGGCAAGGGCTGAATATTGGCCTGCACGATGCCGATACCCTGGCAGAGCTGATCATCAAAAGCCGCGACCCAGGTGACGCTATCAGCCTGCACCGCTTCGAATGCCAGCGCCGCTTGGCCAACCAAGCCATGATTGCCGCCACCGACAGCTTCCATCACTTGTTTACCGGTGCAAAACCGCTACGCCAGCTGGGTGATCTCAGCCTGCACCTTGCCGAACGCGTACCGCTCGCCAAACGCATGATGATGCAACAAGCTAACGGGCTAAACCCATTTAAAATGCGCTAAAGCCGACTACGCTATGAGGGTGGCAACGCAGCCGTTGCCAACAATAATCATAACAATCCCTCATTTAAGGAAGGCGTATGGTTCTCAAGCAACGACACTCTTTATTAACCGTGGTGACAGTTACCAGCCTCGGATTACTGGCAGCATCACCGCTACTGGCCTGGGATGGCGTCGTCGAAAAGCAAACCTTCGAGATGCAAGACTTCACCACTCAAGGCGGCGAGATGATTCCCGAACTTGCGGTGGGTTGGGAAGCCTACGGTGAATTAAACGACGCCCGTGACAATGCCATCTTAATCACCCATTTCTTCTCTGGTACCAGCAACGCAGCAGGTCGTTATGACCCGGATGGCGAGCCAACCGGCTACTGGGATGCCATCATTGGCCCCGGCAAACCACTGGATACCGACGAGTACTACATTATTGCGTCCGATACGCTGGTGAACCTCAACGCCCACGACCCCAATGTCACCACCACTGGCCCCGCCTCTATCAATCCAGACACCGGCGAACCGTGGGGAATGGATTTTCCTGTGGTAACGATCCGTGACTTTGTCGAGGTACAGCGTGCGTTGTTAGAGAGCCAGGGCATTGAGTCACTACACGCGGTCATGGGTGCCTCAATGGGGGCGCTTCAAGCGTTTGAATGGGCCAGTGCTTACCCTGACAAAGTGGATAGGTTGATTCCCGTTATCGGTGGCGGCGTTACCGACCCCTGGTTGCTGGCAACGCTTAGCGCTTGGGCGGCGCCCATCCGCTTAGACGCCAACTGGAATGAGGGCGACTACTATGATGGCGAGCCACCCACCGATGGCCTAAAAGAAGCGCTCAAGATCGTCACTCTCAACGCCAATCACTGGCAGTGGGCCAACGAAACCTTCAACCGCGATTGGGCCGACGAAGAGCGCGATCCCGCTCAAGATATCAACGCCCGCTACGCCATTGAGCAAACGCTGGATGACGTCGCCGCCGCCCGCGCCGAACTTTCTGATGCCAACCATCTGCTGTACTTGGTTCGCGCCAACCAACTCTTTATGGCGGGCCACGGTGATTCACTAGAAGAAGGACTGGCCGCCATCGACGCCCCCACGCTGATGCTGTATAGCGAAAACGACCTCGTCTTCGCCCCCGAAGGCGTGCGCCGCACTGCCGAGCTGATAGAAGCCGACGGCACCGAAGTGACGCTTGAAACCCTGGAAGGCAACCGCGGTCATTTAGATGGCGTCGTCTCCATCGACCAAGCCAGCGAAACGCTGCGGGAGTTTTTGAAATAGCTTTTGAAATAACGAAGTAAGCACTGGCTTCCCTGGAAGCCAGTGCTTGAAGACTACGAAGCGTTGCTAATCGCCCAGTTTCGGTATCACTACTGATAAACGCGCGGAAAAACTACTCGCCCACCACCTCAGAAAAGTGGCCCGTTTTTTCTAAGGTATATTCGCCAAAATCCCGCGCCAAGAAAAGCGAGCCTGAATAGGCGCCCTCAGCTTCTTTGCGGATGTCCTCGATGGACGGCGACGCATTGGGGCTAAACTGATAACGCGGGCTGAAGTGCGTCAGCACCAAATTAGGTAGCTTTATCGATTCGGCAAAAGCTGCGACAAGCTTGGCGTAACTATGCCCCACATCACCGACCTTCTCAGCCATCTCTTCGGTATAGGTGGCCTCATGCACCAGCACCTGCGCCTCTGCACACGCCTCGTTCAATAAGTCAGGTTGATCATTATCCCCAGCGATCACTACTTTCCTGGGCGTGTTCTTGAAGATTAGGTAGTCATGGCTTTTTAACGGCTCACCTGCAAACTCAATATCAACCCCTTGCTTCAACTGCCCCCACAACGGCCCTCTTGGAATCCCCTTTTGCGCTAGCTTTTCCATGTCCAGGGCAGCATCAACCTTTCGCTCCGTAAATGCATAGGCATAAGACGCCACCCGATGTGAAAGGCTGAATGTCTCAACCGCGATGTTCTCAAACTCAACGCTTGGCAGGTCGTCTGAGGCGATAAACTCCAAGGCAAAAGGTAAGCATAGCTGCGTCACCTCACAGGTTGCCGCCAACCAAGTTTTGATACCTGCGGGCGCAACGATGGTCAGCGGCACTTTCCGGCCCCCCATGGCCGCACTCGCCAGAATGCCCGGCAGCCCGTAGCAGTGGTCGCCGTGCACATGGGTAATCAAGATGGCCTTCAACGAATGGAACGACAGCTTGGTATGCAAGACCTGATGCTGGGTGCCCTCACCACAATCAACCAGGTACCACCCCTTACCTTTGCTTTCACGCAAAGCGATCCCGGAGACATTTCTTTGTTTGGTGGGCACACCGGCGGAGGTACCGAGGAAGAGTAGGTTCATATCGCGTCCGTGCTTTCTCTTTAGAAACCTGAACCTAGTCTGGCGGCATACAGATTTCCAATAAGTTTGGTTGCTCAGCTTTTTACGACAGGATGCCAACGACAACAGTCGCAATCGTTAAGCGGCCTCAAAGTCCAATGGCTGCAGGTCGTCCAAATTAATTGTGCTGCGAGCCACCCATAGGTCATACATGTCCTGCATTGATAGCCAGCTCTCCGGGGTACGTCCGAGAACCTTCGACAAGCGCAAAGACATTTCGGGGCTAATGCCACTATCCCCTTTGAGCAACCGTGACAAGGTGGATGGTGAAACGCCCAAGTTGGAAGCAAGCTGACGGGAGCTTATACCAAAAGGTTCTAGGTACACTTCCCGAATAAATTCGCCGGGATGCGGCGGATTATGCATCGTCATTAGTGATAATCCTCATAATCAAGAATGTACGCATTGCCATCTCGAAATTCGAACGTCATGCGCCAATTTCCGTTGATCCAAATTGACCACCGCGCTTTGTCTCTCCCCTTCAAAGGGTGGAGCCTAAAACCAGGGATATCCATATCTTCTACTGACACGGCCGTGTCCAGAGCGGCAAGCTGCATACGCAATTTCTTGGCATGATCCGCCTGTATACCAGAGGTGCTACCACTAGCGTAGAAGCGCTTGAGTCCCTTGTGGCGGAATGATTTAATCATAAACACATCATAGCTTGTTGCGCACCGCGCAACAAGCAGGCTTATATTATTTGAATTACCCGAACCCGAGCCAACAACTTACCCTTTCGGGATTTAGAGTAGCGATAATCTAATTTTTCCAGTGTAGGGAATCGCTCTAGGATTCGTCAGTACATACCTGGCTATACATGGGTTTCCTCTGGGATATGAACCAACAGGTCAGTCACCCCGATATCCACACCCGCCTGAGATAGCAAAGTAGAAACTTGCCCACGATGGTGAGTGTGATGATTAAAGAAATGAAGAACCAAGCTCGAGTATCGTTTATTTGCAGGAATCCCTTTGCTATTGCGATAGCTGAGAACGAAATCCAGGTCACCGTCGGATAGTTCGGTTACCCAATCAATAATTCGCTGATCCAACCAGCTTCGGTGTTCAAATAGACGACCAAAATCTTCAAAGGCAATCTGATCTAGCCTGGTCGGCTTTGGAAGATCAGCAACCTCGCGCAAAGAGGCCGCACAGGAGGGGTGTGTAGCAAACCGTTTGAGCCAGATAGTGTCACCCACTAGGATATGATTTAGGGTTCCTAAGATGGAACCGAAGAAAGCCCCACGGTCTTTGGCTAAATCAGCGGCGGAGAGGTGGCCTGCAGCCTCATAAACCTTTGAGTTCATCCACTGATTGTAGGAAGCCAGCATTGCAAAGTGATCTTTAAGGCTCATCCGAGGTTCCTCTCAGGTATAACGTCGAGCATAGAGGCGCGAGCTTGCGAGCGTCCTGCGCGCGAAGGGCACGTACTGCTGCGCCTAGTCATACTATTTTTCTTTCGGGGTTACCTTCAGCAAGTTAAGTTTGGTGCTCAATACTCTAAGCCCAAGCTCTGACCTGATAAAATTCCTAACCTCAACAACCAACTCAGTATGATTAGCACTTCCTGACAAGGCTATGTCATTCACAAACTTATCGCATAATTCAACTTGTTTGGTATTTCCGTACAAATGAATATAGCTAATCGCTCGCTCAACTTCCCTATAATTACCGAGAATGTCAACATTTCTTCCAAGCTCAATAAAGACATCATATGCTTCAGAAAGGTATTTTAGTCTAATTTCACGCTGCTTATTCCTAACATCACGCGCAGCATTAAGTTTGTGGGCTACAACCCAGCCAATCACTGCCGCCAGAGTGGCAATTGTAGTTGGTATCAATAACTTCCAGTCCATCTTTTGGGTACACCTCACTTTATGTATAACGCCGTGTTAAGTAGTGAGCAACGCTGTCACCAAGCCTAAACCATTGCACCGCAAACACGAAACCCAACCTTGAACTGAAAATACCAAGCGTTGGGTATCACTCTTAAATGCCTTGTTATGTGCTATTTTTACCATCATAGGCTAAAGCAGCACTTTTTAGTTGCTGAATATCTGATGCACACAAATGGCGTTTTAATGCTTCAAATTTTTCTGTAGGCCAATCATATATTTTCAACTGCAAAAGCTCATCAATTACAGATATCTCAAAGCGATACTTGACTAGTTTTGCCGGTGTACCACCAACTACACTATAGGGAGCAACGTCTTTAGTAACAACACTATTGGCTGCAACAATAGCTCCTTCTCCGATAGTGACGCCAGGCATTATCATCGCTCTCATTCCAAGCCATGCACCATCACCTATAAAGGTATCCCCTTTACCAACATATGCTTCATCAATGTAGTCCATAAATGGGTATAAACAGAACCAATCTGCTCGATGGGTATGATTTCCGCCCATCAAAATAATGACTTCCGCGCCAATACAGACATAATCACCAATATGAAGCTTATCGATTTCCCAACGCGGCTCCCACTTACGACTCACTTCGTCACCATGTAGATACCTAATAACCGACTCTTCAAAGCCGTTGTCCCAGCAATCACTGTAATAACTGTGAGTACCCTTTATTGAGATATTAGGATTAGTCACTACTTCATGTAGCAACTGATATTTTGACCAATGTTTATTCTGCATACTAAACCTCAAGCTAATATTAAACAATAAAAACTATTGAGTTAACACTTTGCTCGTCAGTGAATTCGAGGTTGCTTTAATAGAGGAATAAGTTTCATAAAAACACTCTGAGATAGAAGGTAACTGATGATAGCAAATGGCACCAAATTCAGCGGACGATTGAAGCGAAGTATAAACTGTTCCACTGTAGCTGATTGTTTAGTGCCACACCCTATTCATCGCTGCTGTGTTTATCCCTGTTTTTGCGCATACTCTCGAAGCAATTCGGGAAGCTTTTCCTGCGCTGGAAACTTACAAAAACTATGCTCTGCGCCAGTGGTAGCCCACTCCAGTTTTTCATCTGTGTAAGTTTCAATAAATGGTTTGTAGGTTCGAGAATCCTCTAGCAACGTTGAGCGAACATTAACAAAGTTATCCATACCTTCGGGTCGAGTGAACAGCCAGCTCATACAATGCCCGCAGAAATAGTGGCGAGTGTTCCCATGCAGCCCACCGATAACAGGCTCTCCGGTTTTGATTGAGAATGCCTCGCTTGGATAAAGCGAACTCAAGCTAAACGCGCTAGATGTCATTTGCTGACATCCTGTGCAGTGACATGCCATGGTGATCATTGGCTTAGCGCTAACCTCAAATTCTACCTGCCCGCAACGACAATGGCCTTTAACCTTACTTGATGTACTGTCCACTGAAATTTACCTCTAAGTTGGATATGGCTAGCACTCTCCCCCTTCCCCAGTCCAGAGGTTGGGAAAATGGCTATATGGCGCATAACGCCGCGCTCTGCGGAAAATTTTGAGCCGCGAAGCGGTGGAAAAATTTTCCGCCAACCGTGAATGGTTAGGGAGTATGTATACGCTGCAAAATGAACGCAACACGCTCATTAATATTGCCTCGTGGGACTTCCAGTGTTTCGTACCCCCACTGCGAATACCACCTTTTCATACCGTCAAACACCGCTACGGACTCCTCAAACGTTTGATCACGCTCTGAATCAGTATCGTAAATTTCTTTCCATGGCGGCAGAAGAAAGATAACGCTGTTATATGGAAATTTTTGAACGTATTGCGCTATTTCAGCTCGCGTTAATGCGCTCTCCGCATCGAGCATATACAGCGCATCCAGTACTCCGCGATCAAACAACATGGCATAGTCGCAGGAGGCTGCATTCTGATACTTTTCGATATCCGCACTAAGTATCTCTTTGGCAAAAGAGACAGGGTCCGGTCGAGGCGATAACCCCGCCGCTAACCGCTCTTTGATTATTTTCCTAGCGGACTCCGGTGCGAAGCTATATCCACGCTCCGCTAGAGCACTCAGAATGGTCGTTTTTCCACCACCAGGGCCGCCGGTGACTACGAATCGATGGTTCATCTCACTCCTAACGAGGCTGTAGGAAAACTAGATTTCGAGCTGTCTCCCCTGCCTATCATCCTAATTTATTTACTCAGCAAGTTTTGCCCCATGCGGTGAATCAACGGAGTGGCAGAGCCGATCCAGGGCGTGGGTTGCCCACAGGGCAACCAGACTGGGTCGTGCTTCACGATTTGAGGTAAATCTCCGATAGCCATGGGATTGAGCGTCACTTCATAGTAGAAGTCGGCTTACCCCATCACCCGCTCATCCGATTTCAAAAGACGCCACGCCAAATAGGCGAGCTAACGGCAGGGTTGGCGCCTCCCCCCGGTACATTCGGGCGGTTTCAAATGACTCCCTCATGCCATACTGCTCAGCCAATGACACAGCCGCAGGGTTGATGGCTGGCACATCAAGGAAAATCGGGTCCGATGGCGTCGTGCGGGCTCTCAAGGCGAGAAGAAGCGACTCGGCCAATGCCGGGCTGTCCGCTAACAGGGGACCGACCTTGTAACCGTTGCGGCATTTCCGGATAACCCCATAGCCAGACAGCCTGTCATGCTGCATCACGCCCAGTGCATGAGCATCGGGCTGGCTGATCCAGGCACGGGTGAACTGTTCCCTGTTGGCAGGAAAAAAGGGCCGGTCATAGGCGTCAATGGTCTCAAAAGGCAGGCTGGATAGCTCGACGACCCCAGCGTGTTGAGGCGCCTTTCCGCCACCCCTTCCCTCGTAGCGAATGTTGCGATAGGCCAGCGTAAAACCGGATTTCCGGTAATTTTCCTGCTGATCAAAGACACCATCGAGTCCGATGTGCAGGCCTTGAAGATAGCTCATCCCGGCCTGCCATAGTTGAAGCCCATACCCTTGTCCCCGGTATTCCGGCTTGACGATATAGAAGCCAAGAAAACCAAAGGCGTCGTCGTATTTGATCACCGAGATGGTGGCGATAGGCTCGTCGTCAAGCAGGCCGACGAGGAAACCCTTCGGGTCGGCGGAAAAATAGCAGTCGGCATCGTGGAACCCCGGATTCCAGCCTTCCTTTGCGGCCCATTCCATCGCGAGGTCCAACTCTTCGCGACTCATCGCCCTGATCCTGTAGCGGTTATTGTTCATTGGTTGCTCTACGGAACATGAAAACGTCTTTATAGCTTAGGCCTTATCAGAAAAGCGCGCATTGCTAACTAACAGGATCTGTAAATATGCACTGGCAGATGGCCGCTTAGGCTCGAAAACGGTTGATGCAGTCCTCTCACCTGAATCTACCCGATTTATTCCTTTTAGAGCAAAGCCAATTTTGGAAAACAGTCCAAACGTCGCTTGTCGACAAGCCTGTTAGCGGTCAATTAAGGAAGAGCTTGAAATAGTAGAGTTAAGTGACAGCCCTAATACTAATGCCAGTCATTGAAGGCTGACTGGCATTATCCCCTAGCCCCATATAGCAAAGCGGCCACCTCCCGAAGCGTGCACCGCACATCATTCCCGAGTCACCGCACTGTCATTCCCGAGTGGGGTTATCGGGAATCCACCTTGACCTTGACCTTGATCTTGACCTGCAGCAGCCCGAAATCCCAGGTCAACATGGATTCCCGCTAAGGGCCTGCGGGAATGACGGGGGCGGCTCGGAGGACTTGGGTGGAGTCATTTTCAGGCACTTATTAAACAAAAAAACCCAGCCCATCGGCTAATGCCAGTCAGCCTTAACCGACCGGCATTACAGCCCTAAGACTGCTTTTAACTGAGCGATACACACACTAGCTCCCCTCCGAACCATTGCTGTTTTAGCCCGCGCTGTTTTTCCAGCAGGGTTAAGTATGGGCGTAGAAGGTGGTGGCTAGGCAACGTAACGTTAAGTTGACGTAGGCGGCGTTGGAATGGCAGTTGTTCAGCGGGTTGGTGTAGGGGCGTGACGTGCTGGGTAAGCCACTCGATGTCGGGTAGCAGCAGATGTGTGGCGCCGCTGTCTAGGGCTAGGGTCACGCCCTTGGCATCGAAGTCACCGGCGTAGAGGTGTGGCCGATTGGTTTTGCGCCATGCTGTTGTCAGTTGGGCAAAGCCACCACCGTAATGGCTGTCACCACGGTAAACGACCAGCGGGTTAGCGTAGCCGCTCAGCGCTGCTATCTCTGGCGAAAACGCGTAGAAGCTATCCAGGTTTTCCACTTGGACGAGCGCACCAAACACCGCCAGCTTCAAGCCGCTTACATCAACATCGCGTATGCTGCGCGGCTCTGGCGCAAGCCATGCAGAGGGCTGCGGCGGCAAGTTAATCAGCACGCGTTTTGCACGAGGGCCTTCGCGGCGGCTTTTATCCTCTTCAACCCCTTCAGCTGCTTGGGCGGCACTGCTTAAACCACTTAACGAGCGCCCTAGCGGTGCCAAACGGTCACTCTCCAACATGCTGTCGATTTGCGCCATGAGCTTAGCATCAAAACGCAGCGCTTGGCTGGAAAGCCGCATACCTAGGTCAATATCTTGCTGATGGCACCATGCCACTACATCTTCGACCCACTTGCCACGAGATTTTTCTACCACGGGCTGGCGGTTAAGCTCTCGAACAACACTGTTAAGCCCGGCACGGGCGCGGCCTGATAACGTCATACCGCCACCGCCAGTGCAACGTCATGAATCAGGCGCAGATCATTAAATGGGCTGGCAGGTGACTCGTCTTGGTGTAGGCGAAACGCCTGCTGCTCGCTACGTGGCAAGCCCTGGTATTCGGAGATAACCTGAAACAGCCAAATTTCATCGGGCCAATCGAGCTGGCTGTCATACAGATAAGCGAGGGCGCTGATTGGCTCGGCGGGGGGCTGGTCTAACACTGCGAGGTAAAAGCGTTCAACATCTTGTTTAAGCGCCTGCTGGCGCGCAGCGGCGAGGTTATCTTCCGGCGTGAGCGCAGGCACTGCCGACTCAACGGTTTGCGTGGCATGGCGTGGGGTTGGCAACTCATGCAGCAGTTCTGCCAGCACGCGACTTTCCAGCGCGCGATCTAGCGCTGGCGCAGCGGCGGCGTGTAACGGCGCAGCGTGGTTAAACAACGCTGGTACATCGCTGCGTTTGGCGTAATTACTCGGCACAAAGCCTGGATGTTCGCGCATAAACGCGACCATGCCGCTGATCAGGCGGCTGCGTGCCTGCTGTTTGCGAAAGCGTGCCATTAGCTCAATTAACCGCCGTTGCACTTCCCGCAGGCTGGTGTAATGGTGGCTTAAGCGCTGCTGTAGCTGGCTGATGAGTAGCTTGCGCAGGCTGCCATCGCTGCCTACTAACGCAATCAGTTCATCGAAGTCGATCAGTGCCAGGCCATCTAGCAACCTAACAATCTGCTTCTGGGCACGGTCGTTTTCGCGGATCTTATCGCTCAACTGGCTAACAAAGCCGAAATCGCTATTGAGCCGCTGCCAAAGGCTATCAATGGCATCGGCAAAACGACCGTTTAGATCGTCAACTTCCTGGCGCAGGCGCAGCAGTTGCTGCTCCTGTCGCCAATGCTCACCTTGGCTGCGAGCTTCACGGTAGCTGTGCACCAACGAACGCATTAGCTCAAGGGTTTCCGCAACATCGGCATTCACATGGCGGCGGGTTTCGTCGGCCAGCATTTCAGCGATCAGCTCGCGCACCTTGGGAGCGAGCTTTACGCCGCTCTGCTCATCGGGCCGCCATAACACTCGAGCAGCCAACAGCTTGCGCAGCGCACTGTCGTTGAGTCCGTCTAACGGCACGTCATCGCGAGTGTAGCCCTGCATCAGTCGTTCGGCATGCTTGCCCAACAGCGCCAGCCGTTCAGCGCCGGTTTTGAGCAGGCGGCTTTCCAGTTCGCTCACAGCAGCGCCTCCTGGGCACCCTCTTCCCGCTCCGCATCGATGGGCAAGTTTTCCTCATCGCGGATAAAGCGCACCACCTCGATTAGGTAATCAATTTTACCGGTGACCACAAACACCTGACGCTCAGTGTGGGGCTGAAGCAAGTAGCCATGCTCTTTCAAGCGCTTGAATAGCTGCTTTACTTGGGCATCCAACTGGTCGCTCTGGGAACCAAAGAAGCTGTCTGTGGCTAGCCGTTCCAAACGCTCACGCAGGCTTTGGTTGTCTTCGCACTTAGCGCTGAACTCAGCGGGCTTGAGCACGTCGCCAGGGGCCGCTAAGGTGTCGCGGCCTAGCGCTTCTTGAACCAGCTGCAACCATTCCAGCAATGGCAACAGGCTGTTGACCGTGTCACTCAACTGGCGCGATAGCTGCTCCCGAGCGGCCTCGTTCAGCTGTCGCCAAGCTAAAAAGTAGACACTGCCTTCATCATTGCTCGCCAGCCTACGGTTGAGCGGGCGCAGGTAGTCATCAATCGCGTCGCGGGTCTCTTCATTTGCCAGATGGCGAAAGGCGTTGTCATCACTGACGGCGCAGACAAACTCACCAGCCAGCAAGCGTTCCAATAGCGGGCCATGTTCGATCATGCGGTCACCTCTTGCTGACGCTCCTTGATCCGCTGCGCAAGCGGGCTAAGGCGCGGCTCAATACGTTTTAGCAGGCGCTGGCTGGGCTGGTTAGGGTCCCGCTCAATCAGGTAGCGATTAGCAAACAGCAGCAGCACATCCGATTCTGGGTTGGGGAAAGCCCCCACAATGTGGATACGGTTGCTGTCACAAGCGTCGAACAACTTTTCGACATTGTGATAGGCCAGCGTGCCGATTTCATCAATCGGCCAGTGGATAGCGATTTGCGCATCCCCCCGTAGCAGCCGCGTAAACGCCAGCAGGAACTTACATAAAATCAGGTAGGCCATGCCATGGCTTGAAGACTCCAACAACTGGCGGTCGTTTTTGATCACTAGATCAGTGCCGCCTTCGTTTAGATGCAGTTCAAGGCGCAGCAGGCTTTCGAAGCTGTACTGCTGGTCGCTGCGCAGCAAATCGACCACATCGGCCAGTGCATTAAGATAGTCGTCGCTGGGCAGCATCTGGCCAGATTCTCGCCACGCTTTGTAGCGCTGGGCGAACAGCTTTAAAGGCTCCCAGAAGCCTAGTTCATCAATCGTCGATTGAATGCGCACTTCCGCTTTGCTGATACCTTCTAAACGCAGGTCATCCGCCACTTCGTCGGAAAGCCGACGACTTTGCGCACTAATACGGCGGTTTAAGTCACGGAAGACAATAAAGAATTTATCGAGATCATCGCTTAAATTGCGTCCTTCCTGAATCAGTTGCTGCTGTTGATCTTCCAATAGTTTTAGCATGTCGCGCAGCAGCGGCAACACTAGTCGTGGGCTGTCGTTTGGCAGCTTCTCACGTTCACTTTGCAGTGCATCGGCAAAGCCGCTGCTGGCATCTTTAATCAGCTGGCTTTCTACCTCCAGACAGCCTCGGCGCAGCTGTTCAAGCTGCTGATGGCGGCTGGTTAACGCTTGGCGAGCACGCTCAATGCGCTCCTCCATGTCACCCACGGCATTCGCTAAGGGCGCACCCTCTGAAACGATGTCCAAGCTTTCCAACTGGGTCAGTAAAGGCTTTAGGGCTTCTACACTGCCGTGGGCATTTGCGCGCTGAATTTTTAGTTCATTAACCGCCGTTTGATGCGCTTCACGTGCGCTATGGAAGTCATTTTTGAGGCGCGCTTTTTCACGCTTCAACTGTTGATCAAGCTGAACAAGTTCGGCTTCCTGAGCCACTAGCTGGGGCTTGTGCTGGCTCCACTCCACGCGCATAAAGCGTTGGTACTCGGTGAGCTCTTCCTGGCGAGCGGCGATTTTACGAATGCGTTCACTCTGCTGCTCTAAGCGTTTCTTCGTTTCCTGAAGCTGCGCGGGGTCCACGCCCTGCTCGGCAAGCTCCTGGCTGAAGGCGGCTTCTAACTCGCTGCACTGGCGCTGATGTTCCTTGTTGGCGTCGCTAAGTTGCTGCTTGTACTGACGTAGCTGCGCATCCAGGCTATCCAATTGGCTTTGCGCGTCGGCTTTCAACTCCAGCAACTGGCCTTGATGCGTCTCAGCAAGCTCGTCAAGCGCCTGGCGTTTCTCTTCGCGCAGTTCGGCCTGAGCCTGCTCTTGGCGAGTCAACGCCGCTTGGTGCTCGGCTCGGCGAGCCTGCTGACGCTTGGTATGGCGCTCTTGCTGCTGGCGGCGAGCCTCAAGGGCATACTCCACTTCCTGTTCGGCCCGCTGATACCCCATGCGCGCCTGATCTTGCGCCTCATCAGCCTGCTGAACCCGTTCGTTGTGCTGCTTTAGGGCTTTTTCGGCAGCGACACATTCCGTTTGAGCACGCTGTTTAGCGCCATTCGCCTCTTCAATCGCCGCCAGCAAACTGGCTTCGTCTTGAGCGTAATCCGGCAGCGCAATAGCGCTTAGGTCCAGCGCTAGCCCGAACAGGTCATCGCTGGCGTCTTCAGCAAGCTGCGGGGCGAGATCTCGACGTTCAAGCAGTTCTGGGGCAATGACCTTGCCGAGTTGCTGCTCCCAACCAGGACGGTGGTAGCGCAAGAAGTGGCGCAAGCTGCCCTGTTCGGGGTCGCGCTGTTGATAGAGCGCATAGCAGTGTTGTTCAGCTCGCTCACGCTGCTGACGACACTGCACCAACTGCTGCTCGGCGGCATCGCGTTCACGTTTGTGGCTTTCAAGCTCGCGGCGTAGAGCTTCCAACGTGGCCGCAGCGGCGCTGCGTTCCTGCTGTGTTTGGTCTAAACGCGCTTGGGCAAGCTCGGCTTCTTGAGCCTCTTCAACGGTTTGGGTGGGCATTGCCAGCTGCGCTTTTAATTCGGCAAGCTGCTCAACACCCAACTCTAACTGCGCTTGATACTCACCCTCTAGCCGTTGGCGCTCTTGCTGATAACGCTCGTTATGCTGCTGTTCGGCTTGCCATTGCTGCTCTCGGCGTTGGGCTTTTTCCTCGACCAGGGCATCTATCAACTCCTGGTTTTCTTGGGTTTGGCGGGCAAGTGCTTCGGAAAGCTCGCGTAACCGGCCATCTAAGCGCGCCTGGCTCTCTTTTACCGCGTCTTGCATGACCTGCAGATGCTTCTGAAGCTGATCACGCTGTTCACGCCACTGGGGCAAGGCGTTGATGTCTCGCTCCAGGCCAGTCATGTCGGCATCGGCGTAGTGCTCAAACTGGGTTTGCAGATCATTCAGGCGGCGCTGCGTGTGCTGCAAGTCGCTTGCGACTTCACTGTGGCGATCGTTCAGCTCATCGCGCTGCTGGGTGTAGGCATTTTCACGCTGTTGGAACTCGCGCTGGTGGCGGTTTAGCTCACCATCCAGATCCGCAATGCGCTGCTCTGCCTGCTGATGGTCGGCGCTTAGCTGGGGTTTCAACTGCCAAAGCGTGGTCTCTAACTGGGCCAATTCGCGGTCGATACCGCCAAGCTTAGTCAGCGAAGCTTGCAGCGGCTCAAGGCGCATGGACTGGCGCATCTGGGCAATCCACTCCCGCGCTTTGGCACTGCGAATGCGGGTGACCGGCAGCTCGACGCCATCCTCTTCGAAAATTGCCGCCAGCATGGTTTTGAGGGTATCCATCTTGCCCTCTTTCGCATGCACAGCAGAGACCAGTTTTTCGATATGACGGATACGCCGTTCAGGGTTAACCAAACTAAACTGCGCTGCAATTTGGCGCAGCTTTAATCCATCGCGGCTATTACCGTGCAGCTGGGTAAAATCGTTTTGAATCACCGAGCGAAACTCGGAGGTGGCTCCCAATTTGGAAGAGACAGCAATCCCGCTGCGACGCAGTCCGCTAGACCACTGTGGGTACTCCAGCGCTAAGGGGCCTTTTTCAGTTTCGATCAGATAGTCTTCTGGCCGGTAAGGGGCACCGACAAAACGGTACTCCACGCCACCTTCTTGCTTGCGCGTCAGCACGACTTGGCAAACATTGCCTGCTTCGCGGCGGTATTCGTAAACGAGATAGCTTTGACGAGTGGGCAAGTAGAAGGCATCAAACTTCATGCGGGTTTTCGGCACCACCTTATTGGGCAGCTCACCGTAAAACACCGGCACTAACCGCTGAAGCGTGGTTTTGCCTGACGCGTTGGTGCCGCAAATATTGGTGTGGCCATCCACATTGAGTTCAACCACCCCCGACAAGTGGCCGTGAATCATAACGATGCGTAGCAAATGCGCCATGCCGTGTCCTTGATCGTCAAACGTCCGAAAACGCTATCTTGCCAGACCTGGAGCAAGGCGACATCTGTTCAGGTGTGAACTATTGATTTATCTAATGACAATGCACATTGTGATCGACTGCTAACACCATTTGTATTCCTACCTCTCACTCTTCATTCGCTCTCTTAGTCACTCTCCCACGCTGTTGACCACAAAATCCCTAGCAACGCCTATATGGTAGTCAATGGCCTCACGGCAAGCCTCAGAACTGCCGCTACCTAATGCATCCAGCAGCTTAAAGTGACTGGTGGCAATGGTATCGGGGGCTTCGTGGGTTTTGGTGATCAGCGTAATGCACAGGCGAAGTTCGTGGGTTAAGCCATCAAATGCCCGCAGCAGCCGCTCATTACCCGCGTGATGAATCATTAAGCGATGAAACTGCAGATCCTCCTCAATGCGGCGTGTTCCATCATTGCTGACTGCCGCGTCGCACAAAATCTCTACCTGCTGTTTTAGCGCGCGCTCAGCGTCGCTGCTGTAGCGCTCCGATAAGCGTTGGATAGCATGGCGTTCCAGGCATAACCGCAGATCGAAAACATCCTCTAATTCAACGGCATTCAACGCCCTAACAAAAAAACCGCGTCTTGGTTTTGAGATTAAAAGCCCACGACTTTCCAATAAGCGAGCAGCTTCGCGAACCGGCGCACGGCTAACGCCTAAATCCCGGGAAAGCTGCACTTCTGAAAGCCGCTCTCCAGGCAAAAAGTGTTGCTGGATAATCGCTTGCGTCAAATAGTCGGCCACCTGCTCAACAAGGTTTTGCTGTTGAATAAAGCCGCCAGGAGCCACTGGGGAAGAGGCCATAGAGTTTACTCTTATTAGGTATTACGTACTTTTAGTATGACGCAAAAAAGCATTCTGTCGACGGCCGATTGACGACTGTCGACAGTTTTACAAACCAATGCTATGTTCAAAAAGGCCTCATATAACGATCTATAACCAAAATCCATAACAACAACTGGGCTGTTTTGTATCACGCCTCGCTCGCCTAACAATAACGTAAATCCATTACGTGACAGGCTTTGGCCTAGTAACCGAGGAGCAGAAACAAAATGAGAACACCTTTGGCTTTGGCAATTTCCGCTGCAGCACTCGCTTTTTCGTCGGCTGCCCTGGCAGACGACCCGAAACAAGGTGGTACGGTTAACACTATTATTCAGCCAGAACCGCCAGGCTTAGTGCTGGGAATGGTGCAAAACGCGCCTACGCGCACCGTGGCAGGCAATATCTATGAAGGGTTGCTGCGCTACACCACGGATCTGGAACCCATGCCGCAGTTGGCTGAATCATGGGACGTCAGCGACGATGGCCGCACCTATACTTTTCACCTAAGGGAAGATGTTACCTGGCACGACGGCGAGCCATTCACCGCTGACGACGTGGTATTTTCTGCCGATGTTTTCCACCGCGAACTGAACCCCAGTGCGCGGGCCGTTTTACAACATGTGGAAAGCATCGAAGCAACGGATGACCACACGGTGGTATTTACCTTAACCGACCCCTTCGGCCCATTCCTGATCTCCTTTGAGGCAGGCACCTTCACCATGGTGCCTGAGCACCTGTATGCGGGCACCGACTTCCGCAACAACGAACACAACGACCATCCGATTGGCACAGGCCCTTTCAAGTTTGCTAATTGGGAACGCGGCACCGTGATCGAGCTGGTTAAAAACGATGACTACTACGAAGACGGGCTCCCCTATCTGGATGGCGTCAACTGGCACATCATTCCTGATGGTGGCTCCCGTGCCGTTGCCTTCGAGAACGGCACTATTGATGTACTACCCAGCGGTACCGTTGAGAACTTTGATATCCCGCGTTTATCCGCGATGGATAACGTCTGTATGACGGAAGAAGGCCACGAATACTTCAGCCCCTTCGCCATGCTGTGGATGAACAACCGTGAAGGCCCCACCGCCGACAAACGCTTCCGCCAAGCAGTGATGTATGCCATGGATCGCGAGTTTGCCAAAGATGTGCTGTGGAATGGCTTAGGCAATGTGCCGCTCTCAGCCTTTGGCTCCAACGCGCGTTTCCAACATGACGGTTTAGAACCCTACGATCACAACCCAGAGCGCGCTCGTGAACTGTTGGCAGAAATGGGTTACGACGGTGAAGAGATCACTATTCTGCCGCTTCCTTACGGTGAAACGTGGACCCGTTGGGCTGAGGCCGTACAACAGAATCTGCGTGAAGTGGGCATTAACGTAAGCACCCAAGCCACCGACGTGGGCGGCTGGAACCAGCGCCTGGGCGATTGGGATTACGACCTCGCCTTTACCTACCTATACCAGTACGGCGACCCGGCACTGGGTATTTCACGCACCTACCTGTCCGACAATATTGCCAAAGGCTCGCCCTGGAATAACGTCGAAGGCTACGAAAACGAGCGTGTCGACGAGCTATTCAACGAGGCCGCCACGGCTTTCCCCGACGAAGAGCGCGAAGCGCTTTACAGTGAAGTTCAGGAAATCCTGCACGAAGATGTGCCCGTTGGCTGGCTGATGGAACTGGGCTTCCCGACCCTGTACCGCTGTGATGTGCAGAACCTCGTCACTTCCGGCGTGGGTGTCAACGACGGCTTTAAAGATGCTTGGCTAGATCGCTAAACCCAAGCCACCCAGGTAGCGAGAGCTACCTGGGTTTTTTAGCTATGTCTTGAAGGTATTAGCCAGGAAACGACTTATGGTTTACGCGCGCCTCATTCTGATGCGGCTGTTTAAAGCCGTGATTGTGCTGTTTTTAATCGTTATTTTTAACTTCCTGCTGATTCAGTTAGCCCCCGGTGACCCGGCCGCGATTCTGGCTGGCGAAGCGGGTGCCGCGGATCAGGAGTTTCTCAACCAGCTGCGCGAGCGGTTTGGACTCGATCAGCCGATGTACGTGCAGCTGTGGCGCTACGTATCGGGTATCGCCATGCTCGACTTTGGCTACTCCTATCGGCTTGGTGTGCCCGTCTTTGATCTGATTATGGATCGTTTGCCCGCCACGCTGCTGCTAACCGGTACGGCGTTTGTGCTCTCGCTGGTACTCGGCATTGTGGCAGGTTCCATGGCGGCGGCGCGGGTTAAAAAGCCCTCTGGCTCACTGATTATGGCGCTAGCCCTGGTGTTTTATGCCACACCGCTGTTTTGGGTAGCGCTGATGTCGGTGGTGGTGTTTTCCGTTTACCTCGGCTGGTTGCCCGCTTACGGTCTTTACACGGTTGGCGCTGACCACACTGGCTTCGCGCTTGTGCTTGATGTCGCCACGCATTTAATACTGCCTGCCACCACGCTGGCGCTATTTTTTATGGCGATTTATACCCGCATGACGCGCACCTCGATGCTCGATGCAGCCCAGCAGGACTTCGTTAAAACCGCCCGTGCGAAGGGTTTAAAACCTAGCGTCATTCAGCGCCGACACATTCTTCGCAATGCCTTACTGCCGATCATCACCCTGGCAGGCTTGCAGGCTGGGCAGATGGTTGGTGGCGCTATTTTGACGGAAACCGTGTTTGCCTGGCCGGGTATCGGGCGGCTGATGTTTGAAGCGTTACAGCAGCGTGACTACAACCTGCTGCTGGGGATTTTCTTCTTCTCGGCGGCGTTAGTGATTGTCTTCAATATTATTACCGACTTGGTTTACCGCCTGGCTGATCCGCGCATCAAGGGGGCCTCATGAGCTTTTTCGCACGCTTTGCGCAAAACCGTGGCGCCCTGGTAGGGCTGATTATTCTGCTGCTCATTATCGTCATGGCGATTCTGGCGCCGCTGCTATTTCCCGAGTCTCCCTGGCGCATGGTTCAGCGGCCCTTTTTGCCGCCGCTTTCCCAAGATGGCTTTCTGCTCGGCACCGATACCATGGGTCGCAACGTCGCCGCAGGCTTAATGCATGGCGCCTGGGTATCGCTGCTGATTGGTTTGGTATCCACTAGCGTTGCCCTGCTGATTGGCGTGCCACTGGGGGCGATTGCGGGGTACTACGGGGGCCTGATTGACGACGTACTTATGCGCTTTACCGAGTTCTTTCAAACCATCCCCAACTTTGCCCTGGCAATAGTGCTGGTAGCGATTATGCAACCCAGCATCACCTCCATTGTGCTGGCGATTGCGCTGGTCAGTTGGCCCCCGGTTGCCCGTTTGGTAAGGGCAGAGTTTATGTCGTTGCGGCACCGTGAATACGTTGAAGCGGCTCGCTTAGTCGGCCAAACCAACAGCACCATTATCCTGCGCCAGATTCTGCCTAACACGCTGTCGCCGATTATTGTGCTGGCCTCATTAATGGTCGCCACCGCTATTTTGCTGGAATCGGCGCTGTCGTTTTTAGGCTTGGGCGATCCCAATGTGATGTCCTGGGGCTACATGATTGGCGCGGCACGTACGGTTATTCGCCAAGCGTGGTGGCTGAGTTTCTTCCCTGGTGTGGCGATTCTACTCACCGTTCTGGCGTTGAACTTAGTCGGCGAAGGGCTAGACGATGCGCTTAACCCCAAACTTTCCCGCGAGCGCTAGGAGCCCTTCATGACGGTCACTATTGATTCTAAAAAACAGCACCCATCAGTTGAAACAGTGCTTAGCATTCGTGACTTAAGCGTGGCGCTACCCAAAGGGGCCGACCGTGCCTTGGCGGTGGAAAACGTTAGCTACGACGTTAATCGCGGCGAAATCATGTGCGTGGTAGGGGAATCCGGCTCGGGGAAATCAATGGCCGCCAACACCGTGATGGGCTTGCTCCCTAAAGGCGTGCGCCCCGTTCAAGGTGAGGTTAACTTTCTCGGCCAAGACGTCATCACCCTAACCGAGAAACAGCATCGCGCTCTGCGCGGCCTTAAAATCGGCATGATTTTTCAGGAACCCATGACCGCACTTAATCCGTTAATGCGAGTGGGCGCCCAAATCGCCGAGGTGTTTGAAGCGCATGGTCAACTGACCCCGAAACAGCGCCAGGAACGTGCCCTGGAGCTGTTGATTGAAGTGGGTATCCCACAGCCAGAAAAAGCTATCAGCGCCTACCCTTTTGAGCTATCCGGTGGTCAGCGGCAGCGCGTCATGATCGCCATGGCATTAGCCCTTGAGCCCGTGCTGTTGATCGCCGACGAACCCACCACCGCGCTGGATGTGACTACCCAGGCGCAGATCCTTGAGCTTATTCGTGATTTACAGCGCCGCCGTGGTATGGCGGTGATGTTTATCACTCATGATTTTGGGGTCGTGGCTGAAATCGCCAACCGCGTCTGTGTCATGCGCCATGGTAAAATTGTCGAAATCGGCGAAGCCAAAGAGGTGCTGGAAAATCCGCAAAACACCTACACAAAAGCACTGATTGCCGCCATTCCCAGCAATGCAGTGCCACCCCACCGTGAAACAAGCCAGGTGGCTCCGCTGCTAGAGATCAAACAGCTTAATAAAGTCTTTCGTTCACGCGGAGGCTGGTTTAAACCTGCCCGAGAAGTCCGCGCACTGGATGATATCTCGCTAACTCTGGCCCGCGGCGAGACCATGGGTATTGTTGGTGAATCGGGATCGGGGAAATCCACCCTTGGCCGCTGTGTGGTGCGCCTTGAACACCCAGACAGCGGTGAACTGTTGCTCGATGGCGTTAATCTTTCACAGCTAAAAGGCGACGCGCTGCGTCGTGAACGCCACCGCGTGCAGATGATTTTTCAGGACCCCTACGCCTCGCTTAACCCACGCACTCGGGTCGGCATGGCGATTGCGCAAGGGCCGATGGCCAATGGCACACCCAAAGATGTGGCACTCAAGCAGGCAGGAGAACTACTTGATCTAGTCGGCCTTGGCGCAAGCGCCGTGGAGCGCTACCCACATGAGTTTTCCGGCGGGCAGCGTCAGCGCATTGGCATTGCTCGTGCGTTAGCGCTAAACCCTGAACTGATTGTCGCTGATGAAGCGGTCTCGGCACTGGATGTGTCTATTCAAGCCCAGGTGCTTGAACTGCTTGAAGAACTGAAGCAACGGCTGGCGCTTTCACTGCTGTTTATTACCCACGATTTACGGGTAGCCGCGCAAATTTGCGACCGCATCGTGGTGATGCAGCATGGCCGTATTGTTGAGCAAGGCAGCGCTGAGCAAATATTCCTTCAACCGAAAGAAGCCTATACCCAGTCACTGCTTGATGCGATTCCTGGTCGTCAAGCGCCAGTGGCGGCTACCGCCTAATCACTGAACCGTTAACCTCTTTATCAAGGAACACCCATGCAGATACCCCTGGAGGCGCTGCGCACACTTGTTGGTTCTGCCCATGTGCTCACGGGCGATGATGTCACTAGTCGCCGTGTTGACTGGATGACCGGCGCGCCCTGCCAAGCAGGCGCCATCGTGCGTCCGGCAGACACCGAACAGTTAGCGGCTGTCATGCAGGCATGCCATGCGCTTAAACAGCCCGTCGTGACCCACGGCGGCTTAACCGGTTTGGTCCATGGCGCGGAGGCGAGCCCAGAAGAATTGGTCATTTCCCTGGAGCGCATGACCGCTATCGAAGAGATTGATCAGGTCGGCGGTACGATAACGGTGCAAGCGGGCGCCCCCCTTCAGCGGGTTCAAGAAGCCGCTAACGAGGTAGGTCTGCAGTTCCCGTTGGATTTAGGCGCACGGGGAAGCTGTACGATTGGCGGCAATATCGCGACTAATGCTGGCGGTGTCAGGGTGATTCGCTACGGCATGATGCGCCAGCAGGTGCTGGGGCTTGAAGCAGTGATGGCCGACGGGCGTGTTGTCAGCTCCATGAATCGCATGCTGAAAAATAATGCAGGGTTTGATTTAAAGCAGCTGTTTATTGGAAGTGAAGGCACCCTGGGGATTATTACTCGCGCCGTGCTGCGGCTTCAGCCGCCTACCCCTAGCGAACAAACGGCACTGGTGGCTTGCCACTCGTTTGACGCGCTAACCGGGCTATTAAGCCATATGGGCAAAGCGCTTGGGGGTGGCCTGGGGGCGTTTGAGGTAATGTGGCAAAACCACTATCGCCTGCTCACTGAAACGCTGGCGAGGCACACGCCTCCGATTCCGCCAGAGCACCCTTTCTATGTGATTATCGAATCGCTCGGCAACGATGAAACTCACCATGCAGAACAGTTCCGCGAAGCGCTTGAACAGGCATTTGAACACGACTTAATCGTCGATGCTGTGATTGCCCAATCAAGCACTCAACGCGATGGTCTCTGGGCGATACGAGAAGATATTGAAGGGCTAGTCAAGGGGCTGGCCCCCGTCCTGACCTTTGATGTCAGCCTCCCCATTGCCGATATGCAGCGCTATACCGATGCATTAGAGAAACAACTGGTACAACGCTGGCCAGATGGCCGCCTGGTGGTATTTGGCCATCTTGGCGACGGCAACCTGCATATTTCTATTAGCGTTGGCAGCGATGCGCCAGAAGAGCGCCACGCGGTAGAAACACTGGTTTACGAGCCACTTAAAGCACTGGGAGGCTCTGTTTCAGCAGAGCATGGCATTGGTTTGGAAAAACGCCCCTGGCTTAGCACCTGCCGCTCTCAGGCGGAAATTGAATTAATGCACACACTGAAGCAGGCGTTTGACCCACATCAGTTGCTTAATCACGGTAAAATTTTGAGCTAAAAACTTTCACTATTAGGATATCGATATGCCCTCCTACCCCCATCATCTTACGGGTGAAGGTCCCCTTAATCCGTTTCCTGGGATTAAAGTTCTGGAGCGCCGCATTGGTCGCGAGATCCCTCATCGATTGGGCTCTAATGAAGGGCTGGATATGCCCCATCGTGCGCTACGTGAACATTTTGGCGATGCTGTCGCCGAGCATGTGTACTGTTACGGCGATGCGGAAGCTCTCGGCGTTCGCCAGCGGCTTAGCGCCCAGCAGGGCATACCGCTCGATCACCTGCTGGTGGATGCTGGCGCCGATAGCCTAATCGCGTTAGCGCTACGCACCACCTGCACACCGGGCGACACCGTGGTTAGCACGGCAGGTACTTATCCAACCTTTGGTTACTTTGCCAAAGGCCAGGGTTGCCACTTAGTAGAACCTAGTTATGTTGAAGCCCCAGGGCTACTTGCTCCTGACTTAGAAGCGCTAGCGGCGGCAGCACACCATGAAAATGCTCAGCTGGTTTATTTAGCCAACCCCGATAACCCTAGCGGCCATCTGCATAGCGACAGTGCCATTCTCAAGCTGCGCGACGCACTGCCGGACACCTGCTGGCTGCTGCTGGATGAGGCGTATGGCGATTTTCGTGATGATGCCAACAGTGACTTCGCCGCCAAGGCACTTCCAGGTGTCATTCGCCTACGCACGCTGTCAAAAGCCCACGGTTTAGCAGGCTTACGCATTGGCTATGCGATTGCTGACCCTGACGTGCTCGCCTTGATGATGAAGGTGCGCATTCACTACGCGGTATCCACCTTTACCCAGGCAGCCGCAGAAGTCGTGCTCGATCACCCAGCCGAAGTCCAGCAACATATTGCGGAAGTAAAAGCACGCAGGGAACAGTTAGTGGCTCATTTCCAAGCACTGGGTGCCGACGTACTGCCGAGCGCGACCAACTTTATCGGCATTCGCTTACCAACTGCCGAACTGGCCGAGCGGGTAAACCGCGAGCTACTGGAAGCCGGCAGATTAATCGCCCGCCCCACTCACCCGGCACTTGGTCATGTCCTGCGCATTACCGCCGTCGCGGATGCTTTGGAGCCAGGGCAGTTGGCGATTCTTGAGCAGGCCATTAAAGAGAATGCCTGATGGCTATCAGGCATTTTTCAAACGTTAGCGAATAGCGGGCAACGAACCTAGGCGGGCGTTAACCAGTGCTTGAAGGCGGCCAGCTCGCCGCGCACTGCTTGGCGATACAGCCGCTGCAAGCGCGCGGTCACACTGTCGTCCGGTATCGGCGCGTCGACAGCCGGCGCGCCCGCCCTTACCCCAATGCGACGGCCATCCAGTTCACGCAGAGGAAGAATTTCCGCAGCGGTGCCGGTTAAGAACGCTTCATCGGCGGTATACAGCTCATCGCGAGTGATGCGGCGCTCGCGCACTTCAATGCCCAGCGCCTCGCGGGCCAACTGAATCACGCTGTCGCGGGTGATGCCCTGCAAGCAGGACGTCACTTCGGGCGTGTGCAGTACACCATCGCGCAATAAGAAAACATTAGCGGCGGACGCTTCGGCTACATAGCCTTCCGGATCGAGCATGATGGTTTCATCAAACCCTGCTTTCACGGCGGTATTCAGCGCCAGCATCGAATTCACATAATGACCGCTGGTCTTGGCACGGCACAGGCTGATATTGACGTGGTGGCGCGCCCAGGAAGACGTCAGCGCACGTAACCCACAGCGTGTTGCCTGCGGCGACAGATACGGCCCAAGATCCCAGGCAGCAATCATCACATGGGTGCTTAACCCTTTAGCCCGTAGGCCAAGGCCTTCCGCGCCAAGAAACACCGTTGGCTTAAGATAAGCGTTAGTTAGCTGATTTTTACGCAGGCACTCCTGCTGAGCCTCGATCAGCGCCTCTTCGCTAAAAGCGATCGGAATATCTAAGGAGTGGGCGCTCTCTGCTAAGCGGCGGGTATGCTCAGCCACGCGAAACAGTGCCGCTCCTTGCTCCCCTTCATAGGCGCGCACGCCCTCAAAGCAGCCCATTCCATAGTGCAGCGTATGGGTGAACACATGAACCTTGGCCTCTCGCCAAGCCAGCCATTCACCATCCTGCCAAATCCAGCCATCGCGATCATAAAGCGGTGTCATTGCGTGCATTGCTCCCACTGTTGGCGCCAGCCGTCAATTAGCGCTTGCTGGTGCGGTTGTAAGGCTTGATATCCCCAGGCAGCAATTTCATCGTTTTGCGGGTCGGGGACACTAATGGTGCTACCTGCCAAGGTTTGAATAACGCTATGTCCACATAGCGGTACATAGCCTTCTGAGTAACCACCTTCATGGACGAAGACCAGCTTCCCCTGACAGCAACGGGCGGCAAGTGCTTTTAGCTGTGCGGTCATTTCGGCAAACGCGGCACTGTTGAGCAGCATCTTGCCTAGCGGGTCTTTGGCACAGGCATCATAGCCACAGGCCACTACGATTAAGTCTGGGTTAAAAGCTTCCAGGGCTGGCAACACCAGCGACTCCATCGCATAGCGATAAGCGCCCAAACCACAGCCCGGCGGCAGCGGTAGGTTAAGATTCGCTCCCAGCCCCTCGCCTTCTCCCTGCTCTTCAAAACTGCCTGTATCAAGGGGATAGTTCGCGGCTTGGTGAACGGAAACGGTAAACGCCTCAGGTTCGGAGTAAAACGCCGACTGCTGACTATTACCGTGGTGTACGTCCCAATCAAGAATCGCTACCCGCTTCACTTGCCCCAAGGCTCGGGCACGCATCACCGCTACCGGGATATTGCCCAGCAAACAGAAACCACGCCCCTGATCCGCCTCGGCGTGATGCCCCGGTGGGCGGCAAAGCGCATAAGCGTTATCGACATGCCCAAGCGCCACGTCCTCTACCGCTGCGACTGCAAGCCCCGCCGAGTGCCTTGCGGCAGCCCAGCTGCCAGGTGTAAAGGGGGCGCAGTCACCGCCATTACCACCACCACTCGCATCGGCGTCTGCCAGCATTTGCAGGTAACGTGGGGTGTGAAAGCGCAGCAGGTCTTGCTGCGCGACAGCGGGTGGTTTGACCACTCTCAGTTCATCTATCAGGCCGCTGACTTCAAGAATATTCTTCAGTCGCCGCTTGCTTTCGGGGCTTTCCGACGCAGGCTGAGGCTGCAGAAACTCACCGGGAGCAGAGAAAACACCAATTGCCCCCTGGTCGTGCCAAAAGCAGCGTTCGTGCCAGTAAAACCCTGTCTTACTCATTGAGCGTCTCTCAACTTCTCTGATAACCGCGCATAAAGGCGGCAAGGTTAGCGCTTAGCTGCTCAGTCGGATAGCCGCCCTCTTGAATCACCACGGTGGGCTGCGACAAACCGCTCAACAGCTCACCCAATGCGACAAAGGCTTCGGTTTCCACGCTTAACCCGGCAAGCGGATCATCCTTGTGGACATCCAGCCCCAAAGACACCACGACCGCCTCTGGCTGGTAACGGTTGAGCTGCTCAATCAGCGCGGCCACCGCGTTAAGATAGGTCTCGCCATCACTGCCCAATGGCAGAGGCAAGTTGACGTTGGCGCCTTCACCCTCTTCGCACCCTATCTCGTCCACGCCACCCCAGAAGAAGGGATAAAAAACACTTGGGTCGACGTGTACAGAGCCAGTCCAAACATCCCCGCGGGAGTAGAAAATATCCTGAGTACCGTTGCCGTGATGCAGATCCACGTCAATGATCGCTACTTTGGCAAACTTCTCACGCAGTACGCTGGCAGCCAAGGCAGCGTTATTCAATAAACAGAAGCCACCCGCATTATCCGGCCCTGCATGATGACCCGGTGGCCGACACAAGGCGTAAGCGCGGGCGAGCGATGCCCCATTCATCACTTCCTCAGTGGCAGCCACGGCTGTCGCAGCCGAAGCCAATGCCCCTTGGAAGCTTGTTTCGCTTATTGGGCATGCCATATCGTGCAAATGCCAGCCCGCCTGGCCAACGGGATGGCTCGGGTAGTGGCTAGCACCACCACAGGGATGAACGTTCGGGGCCACCAGCGCTGCCGCATTAGGTAGTGCTTGCCAACGCTCATAAATCGTTTCCAAAAAGCGCAAATAGCGCGGCGTATGAATCTGCTCAAGACGTTTACGCAACATCGGCGAGTCAGTTTCGCTAGGTGCCGTCAGGCTCAAACCAGCCGCGGCCAACCCTTTGCTTAGCAGCTCAGCACGCACCGGCCCTTCCGGTGATGGCGCTGGCTGTCCACGCAGCAGAAAGGTCGGCGGCGCATGGTAATCCTGGTCAGGGTGGTAAAAGCACTTCATGTGTTGCACATCCGCCTTTTAAAGTAGTGAGGGAATCCAGGTTGAAAGCGCAGGAAATGCCGCTAACAGCACAATAACGCCAATAAAAGCCACATAAAATGGTAGTGATGCCACAATGGCCCGCTCATAAGGCACTTCGGCTATTCGGGCCGCCGTCATCAGCGTCATCCCCACTGGGGGCGTCACATTGGAAACGTTAAGCACCACAATCATCAATATGGCGAAATGCAGCGGGTCAAAACCCAGCTGAATCATGGCTGGCACAAGTACGGGCGCAACCACTACGAGCGCAGGTAACACGTCCATCACCGTACCAATCACCAACAGTAGTAAGCACACCAGCATTAACTGCAGGAATGCAGCATCACTGAAGGTGGTAATAAGCCCGGCAGCGTCTCTGGCAATCCCTGAGCGCGTTACAAACCAGCCCAGTACCGCCGAGGTGGCAAGCAAGAAAAACACCACCCCAGAGAAACGTACCGTCACGACCAGCGCATCCCAAATTTTTCGCCAAGTGAGATTCCGATAAAATACGACGCCAATCACGATGGCATACACTGCCGCAAACCCAGAGGCTTCAGTGATAGTGGTTAAGCCCGACAGAATGCCACCCAAAATAATCAGCGGCACCACCATGGCAGGCAGCGCAACCACAAACGACATCAGTGCTACCTTAAACGGCGTGGGCGCCTGTTTGGGATAACCCCGTTTCCAGGCTAGGAAAAAACTCACACCTAGCAGCGCTAAAGCCATCAACAGCCCAGGTACAATGCCACCCGCGAAAAGGTCGATCACCGAAATATCACGCAGCAACGTTGCATACACCACCATCACCACGCTGGGTGGAATAATCGGCCCAATAATCGATGAACACGCCGTAACGGCGGCCGCGTACTCGGCGTCGTAGCCCTGCTTTTTCATTTCGGGAATCATGATTTTGCCGATTGCCACGGTGTCAGTAACAGCGGCACCGGTTAACCCGGCAAAAAACACCGATACCGAAATATTGACGTGGGAAAGTGCACCACGAACACGGCCAAACAACGAATTATTAAACGCAATCAGCTTGTGGGTTAGCCCGCCCTGATTCATTAGCTCGGCGGTAAAAATAAAATAAGGCACCGCAATTAACAGAAACCCTGAAACCCCTGAAAACATGCGGTCAGCAATGATGCCGAGCATGCGTTCTCCCCCCAGGGAGAAACCACCAGCCAGCCCGGACATAGCCATGACGACCGCCACGGGAGCCCCAATAAACAGCAACAGCACAAATACAATAATCGTAGGCGTCATGGGCGAGCCTCCTCTTCAGAGCTCTCAAGCAGCTCATCGATCACATCATGCTCGCTTGTAAAGTGCTCAAGCAGTGCAAAGCCGTGAACGAGATGCAGCAACATAATCAGGCCGCTGATAGGAACAACAATGGCCGTCACTTTGCTAGGAATGCGGATTTGATCCGACACCATGTAGACCTGCGTCGCGTTGGTGAAGTAGCCCCAGCCATACCAAGTGAGCATGAGTGCAAATAAGCCGAGAACTGCCAGACACATCACCGCCGCTATTTTCACCATGATTTTGGGCAGGCTACGCACTAGCAGCGTCATCGCCACATGCTCGCCATAGCGCAGTGAAATGGTCATGGAGAGAAAGCCTATCCATGGCAAAAAAAGCCGGGCCAGCGAATAGGTCCAACTCAGCGTGCTGCCGGTAAACAGTTTGTAGAGAAAGGCGGTAAAAGAAATGCCCAGCATCGATAAAATACAGCCAACGCATAACACAATCGCCGCCTGATTGATGTGATCGCTTAGGCGGCGTAACGGGGGTAAAACGCTCATGGTGATTCCTCACGCTGGGGCAGCCTTGCTACCCCAGCGTTTGTCCGTCGCTAAGTCTTACTGGCCGTAAATGCGCAGATCATCATCTGCAAGCTGCTGACCAACCCGCTCGACTTCGTCAAGCAGCCCCTGCACACGGGCTTCATCCATACCGAAGTCATCGACAATCCACTCTTTCCAAGCGGGTCGAGCAACCTCTGCCATGCGTTCCCGTTCGGCATCAGGCATCAGGTAGCACGCTTCGAAACGTTCGCAGGACTCCACCCAACTGGCGGTGGAAAGCGCACCCGACATACCGTGGCTTAGCTGAATCGCTTCGCGGGCAGAGCTGATTAACGCCTGTTGATGCGTTTCCGGTAGCGACTGATACCAGGATTCACTGACGACCCAAGGAGCACTGTTGTATACATGCCCTGTCAGGGTGGTGTAGTCCGTTACCGCATCAAAATTGAACGTGGTATTCAGCACGGGAGCGTTAAACTGGCCATCCGCCAGCCCCGTTTCAAGGGCAGTAATCAGCTCACCCCAAGGGAGCGGCGTGGCAGAAGCACCCAGTGAGCGCATGATAGCGACGTGAGCAGGGTTCTCTTCGGTACGGATATTGAGCCCTTCGAGATCTTCCATGGTCTCAATCAAGCGCACGTTGTTAGTGAAGGCTACAAAACCACCGCCATCATCGAACGTACCTAAGTAGCGCATATTGGCATCTTCAACGGTGCCGGACATGAAGTCAGCAAACCATTCGCTGTCAAAGAAGCTCCACGCTTGGCGCCAGCTGGTAAACAAGAAAGGAGCCGTTACCGCTTGGTAGTCACCATAAAACGACGACATCGCACCCGCTGACATAATGGTCGATTGCAGAGTACGGCCACCCTGCACTTCTGAGCCGTTTTCTACTTCTGAACCTAACTGACCACCACCAAAAATAGAGACCTCAAGATCGCCATCGGTACGCGCTTCCACAAGGTTTTTGAAATGCACCAGGGCAGGATAGATTTCGTTATTCTTCATATCCTCTGGAAGCTGGGTGGCGATGACCATTTCATAGGACTGCGCTTGGGCAGTGGCACTGGCAATAGCCAGTGGCAGAGCCGCCATGGCAGCGAATAAAAAAGATTGTGTAGGTTTCATAACTTACCTCGTTTTGGTTATTAGCTGGTTTGCGTTATGACTGACGTTTCCACTCGTAAGCGATTGTTTTATTATCGTTATCATCCAAGCCGTAGACGGCGAACGCGACTGCTCCCTGTGAGTTACTGGCTGTTAGCTACTGGTTAATGGCCTCCCACACTTCAATGGCCGCTGCTAAGTCTTCAAGCGACGCGCCAACTGACTTAAACAGCGTGATGGTTTCAGCAGAGCGCCGACCTGGCTTGGTTCCCGCAAGCACCTCAGCGAGCTCTGCCTTGATATCCTCGAAACGGAACGCACCTTCATCGATTGCCTGAAGAATATCGCCGGCTTCGCCCTTAGCCCCGGCATAGGTGTCCACAAACACGTCAGCTCGACGCAGGCACTCAGCATTGGTTTCGCGCATTTGGGGACGGAAAGCGCCGATAAGATCAACGTGCGTGCCCGGTGTTAACCACTCACCTTTAATTAGCGGCTCTGTGGAGAGCGTGACGCAGCTGACAATATCAGCCTGTACAACCGCGTCTTGCAGATCACTAACGACCTGGGTGTCAAACCGGTCGGCATAGGCCTCGGCGATAGCAGAAGCCTTTTCAGGATTTCTGCCCCATACCAACACGCGTTTGATTGGTCGAATGCTGGCATGGGCTTCAATGACCATAGGGGCCAACTTACCAGTCCCCACCACCAGTAGCGTTTCCGCTGTCTCGTTGGCTAGTGCTTGTGCCGCCAAGGCAGAAGCAGCCGCTGTACGCCGGCGCGTTAGTTCACTGCCATCAATGCACGCCAGTGGTTGACCGTGTTTACCTTCACTAAGCAAATACAGTCCTGAAATAGCAGGAATATTGTGCTGGGCGTTCTGAGGAAAGACGTTGACCATTTTGACGCCGATATAGCCTGCTGGCTCCCAGGCAGGCATCAACAGCATGGTGGCTTCACCGTCGGGACGATGCATCGCGTGATGATGGCGTGGCGGAGATTCAACGCCGTTCACAAAGGTGGTATGTAGCCGCTTAATCAAACCTTTCCAGGTTAGATAGCGTTCCACTTCCGCCGCAGACACAACCCGCATATCAGGCCTCCGGCAGCGCAGCAACAACCATGATTTCTACTTTCCATTCCGGCTTAGCAAGCTTGGCTTCAACCGCTGCACGTACGGGCGGGCGGCCAGGCACTACCCAGGCGTCCCAAGCAGCATTCATCTGGTCAAACTCGGCCATGCTGGTGACCCAAATTTGCGCCGAAACCAGCTGCTCTTTCGAGGTACCTGCCTGGGCTAACAGTTGGTCAATGCGCGCGAGCACTTGCTCGGTCTGGCCACGCATATCAGCCGTTGCATCACTGGGCACTTGGCCAGCGAGATAAACGGTGCCGTTGTGAATCGCGACTTGGCTCATGCGGGCATTGCTGTCTTGATAGGTAACGCTCATGGTGTCTCTCCAAGGAAAATGAGGTTCCTTTTGAGACTACGATGATGATGAGCGGCGTGCTTGCCCGAAACTCTGGCAAATTTGCCCGTAAGTGTTGTAACTCATCGAGCAATAATTTCTGTTTGCCAAGCTAGCGGTCTGAGGAGGGGGCAATCTCAAAGTAACGCCGATAGGCGCGAGAAAAGCTTCCTTGGTCACGGAAGCCAACCAGCATGGCAATATGGCCCAGGCTTAGTGCGCTGTGCCGAACCAACGTACGGGCGTGTTCAAGCCGTCTGCGCTGAACATATGCTAATGGCGTCACACCGGTTAGATCACGAAAGCAGGCATGAAAGTGTCCAGGGCTTAGCGCACATAATGCGGCTAATTGCTCAACCCGAATATCGTCCGCCAAGTGCTGATCCAGCCATGCATCCAGCCTTTCCAGGTCAAGCCGTTCACTGATACAGCGAACACCAATCTGATCGGCAACTTGCTTCGGCTCATCTTGAAGGTACATATACAGCGCTCGAAGCAGCAGCACGGCAATTTCATTTTGCAGCGCGGGACACTGCTCCAGCTGGTTCGTTAAGGCATGGGTCAGCTGATTAAGCGCTGGAGGCACGGTAAAAAAACGGGGTTTGTCGAATAGCCGCTCGATTTCACTGCCTTTTTCTAACACTGCTAAGTGCTTAACAGGAATGTCCAACACCAGCGTGCGATTACCGCCATCGCCTTGGTACTCATGGTGTCGAGACGATGGGATCAAGCAGCCGCGGCGTGCCGTGACGCGCTCGCTCTGCCCTTCCATAGCAAGCTCAGTCACGCCACACGTTGCCAGAATTAACTGATGAAAATCGTGTGAGTGAGATACCTGTTCGGGGGCTAAATTGCGGTTATGCAGCTCAAACTGGACCATGAACGTACCGTTTGGTTCTACGTTGACGATTGCACTATAAAACGTCTGCCAGTTGAAAAGCGAGAAAGCTCCCATTACCCCCGAGAGATATCACCAATCACTAACCTGATTTGCTCTCGCAACCAACTCAGTCCGACATCCTTATCCGTCCATATCGCCCAATTCATAGTTACCGGTGGGAAATTAAGCGGAATCGGCATTTCACAAAATGCCAGCCCGAATAACGGTGCATACTGCACGGCAATCCTTCTAGGCACTGTTGCCACAACAGGTGCATTGCGTGCTGCAGCAAGCAGCGGCATAAAATCAGGCGCCGCTAAGATGACATTGAGCTCTATTCCCAATGCTTCCAAAGCATCACCGACACAGCCCGCGACATTTGCCGTCTGGGACAGAACAGCATGCCGGGCGCCAAGATAATCGTCACGCGATAATGGCGGTACCAATCGACACAGATCGGCATTAAAGCAGCATGCCACGTTGGATTCGAACAGGACTTCCCCTAGATGACGAGACTGTTTACAGCCAATAGCCAGATCAATTTCGCCCGAATCCATCATCATATCCACTGTTTCTACCGTAATCGCGCGACTTAGCAGCCTAACCCCTGGTGCCGTTGATTGCAGTCGATCCACCAAGGCCGGTAGCAGAACCATCTCCATTTCACCGGCAATGCCCACCCGAAAAATCCGGTCTGCTGTTTGCGGCTCAAAACTATCCGATGACTGAAGCGCATTTTGCGCCTGCGTCAACGCTACTCGCACCGGCCCAGCCAGCGCTCGAGCTTTGGCCGTTGGCTGCATTTTTTGCCCGACACGAACGAAAAGATCGTCCTGCAATAACACCCGCAGTGTCGATAAATTATGGCTCATTGCCGACTGACCAATACGGAGTTTCTCGGCTGATTTGGTGACACTCAGCTCTTGCATCATTGCGTCAAACGCGACCATAAGATTGAGGTCGAAGGAGCGTAAATTGAAATGATCAATATTATCCATGATTGGCATCGATTTGATTACTGA
The DNA here is from genome assembly GCF_002216165.1 of Halomonas sp. N3-2A. NCBI lineage: Bacteria > Pseudomonadati > Pseudomonadota > Gammaproteobacteria > Oceanospirillales > Halomonadaceae > Halomonas > Halomonas sp. N3-2A. The sequence continues at coordinate 2,433,239 of NZ_CP022286.1, forward strand.
CCAATGAGAATATACCTTTTCCTCATCGCGTTACAAACCGCCGGTTGAATTCTGGCCTGTTGATTGAGAGAGGTTTTTTTATGCTGTCACGCCGAGATATGCTTAAAGGTTCGCTGGCTGCTATTGCCGTTGGTGCCGCCGCCAGCACTGTTTTTATCCCATTACACGCTGCAGCCAGCGCACCGTTAGTTGGCACGCAGGCGCCGGGCTATTACCGCTTGATGGTGGGTGATGTCGAAGTCACCGCACTCTCGGATGGTACGGGCCTGTTTCCGATCGCCGACCTTTACCTGAATATCACCCCCGAACAGGCTCGCACAGCACTTGCCAATGCGTTTCAAGGCACGCCAACCCATCTGTCAGTTAATGCTTATCTGCTGAATTTCGGTGATCGGCTGATTCTTCTGGATGCAGGGACCGGTGATCTGATGGGCCCAGCCTTGGGCAAACTGACAAACAATATCATCGCATCGGGCTATCACCCCGACCAGATCGATGATGTGGTAATTACCCACATTCATTCCGATCATGTCGGCGGACTCGTTCTAAACGGTGAAAAGGTGTTTGCCAACGCGCTGGTCCATGTACCGAAACTGGATGCGGAGTATTGGCTTAGTGCCGAAAATCGTGACAAGGCCCCAGACGACGCCAAGCCGTTCTTTGATCAGGCGGTCTCGTCAACCAAGCCCTATATCGACAGCGACACACTTAGAACCTACGACACGGATATGCCAGCCATTCCAGGCGTGATTAATTCAACCCATCGTCCAGGCCATACCCCTGGTCACAGTGCCTTATGGTTTGAAAGCAAAGGCGAAAAATTCGTCTACTGGGGTGATATCACGCACGGCGATGTCATTCAATTCGACGTACCAGACGTGGCAATTGCCTTTGATGTTGACCCGGCTCAGGCGGTCATCACTCGTGAAGCGGCCTTTGCCGAAGCGGTAGCGGAGAAATACATGGTGGCTGGTTGCCATATCGCATTCCCAGGCATCGGGTACGTGGTCGAAGACAGCACGATGTTTGACTGGGTACCCGTCAATTATCGCGCTGACGTCTGACCTGTCGCCATTATTTGCACCTGCACGACAAACGATTGATCACTGTTCGAGATATTCCTGCTTTCGGCGACATGATGATACCCCTCACCAACAAATCTGGTTTTTTGCATTAGGCGCCTGTCTTTGAGCCTAAGCCGTGGGCAGGTATCATCAGTCAGCCAATGGACATCTCGGGGAGCGAGAGGATGAGCAAGAAGGAAGTCACCCGCAAGCGTATTCGTGAGGCTGCCTGGGCGCTGTTCTCCGAACGCTCCTTTTCCTCTACTACCACTCGTGAGATCGCTCGTCGTGCTAGTGTCGCCGACGGCACTGTGTTCAGCCACTATCCCAACAAGATTGATATCTTGCGGGAGGGTATGGAAGAGCAGATCAGCCACATCGCTAAGACCTTCCTCGCGAGTTGGGCGGGCGGCAACGAGCATGAAGCATTAGTTGAGCTGGCCTCCCACTTCTATCGCTATTACTTCGATCATATCGCCTTGAGCCGTAGCCTGCTGAAAGAGGCACTCTGGGACCTTGATTATTTACGCAACGTCGACGATTCACTGCTGCCTTGTATCTTAAGCGCAACGACTTTGCATGACGCCACTCGTATGCGCCTGATCGAAAACAGCTACCTCATGACACTTGTCCGCCATCTTAGCCACGATAAGCCTTGCCGAGAGGCTGCCATCAACGACTTTCGAGCCGAGCTCACGGTTATCTTACCCACCAATTAAGACCTTCCCCACCGTATTCCAGGTCTCATCTCGAAGGCCGACCAGGGCAAAGTTGCTTGACTTTTTGAGCGCGCTCAATTAAAAATTGAGCATGCTCAAAAATAGAGAAGCCTCATGCGACATATAATTGTGAAATCCATCGACTACCTGGTTGGCATGCCATTCCTCGTGCTGTTCTGTTACATCATCGGCCCCATCATCGGCTTGGCATTGGGATTCAGCGGGTTGCTTGCACTGTCATTGCTCACAGGCCGAAAGGGAATAAAAGCCTTCTATCGCGGCATGATATTAGGGGTAGGTTCTGACGGCCTTCCAGCGTCAGATAGGCAAGTACAGGATCAAAAGTTGACTGCAGGTCAGGATCGCCCTGTCACCTGATTGATCGGCTGAACTCCTTCAAGACAATAAGGAGGAGATCACTGTCGTTTTAAAAAGAGGGTTTTAAAAAGAGAGGTTTATGCACAACACCTTATTCGTTCACGCTAGCCCGCATGGCAAGCATGCGCTGGGCTATCGCCTGGCTCAAAAGATCCTAGCCGAGGAGACAGCCAGAAACTCAAACGTGGGGTTGATAGAACGCGATTTACTTGCCGCTCCGCTGTCGCCACTAACCCACCATTACTCCTCGGCGCTACTCAGCCACAACATCGGCGATCGTGTTAACGCTGCCCTGTCAGAGTCCGAGCAACTGATTCGTGAGTTGGAGCAGAGCGACCGCTTATTAATCACGCTGCCTATGCACAACTTCAGCGTACCGGCAGCGCTGAAACTCTGGATAGACCACGTGGTGCGTATTAATCGCACATTTATTGTCTCAGAGGGCAAACAAGGGTTATTGCACGATCGCCCCACCACCGTTCTGGTGAGCTCGGGCGGTATGTTACAAGGCGATAACCCACAACCGGATTTTCTCACTCCCTACCTTACCCTTATTCTCAACACCATCGGCATTCGGGATGTCCACTTCGTATATCTGCAGGGCTTAGTGTTCGGCGAAGCCGCGATCGCCAAAGCGTGGCAACAGGCGCAGACCACGCTAATCGAAGCTGGCGTACTGACTAATGACGTGTCATCGATTTAAAGCCCAGCCACTATTGGTGATGGCGATCAATAAGCGCTGCCAACTGCTCATAGCCTTCTTCGCAGGCAGGGCTGGATAGATTGGTTACGCCTAGCAGTAACCCTTTTAGCGCCCCGGCTTGGGTGGCATACCAGGGAGACAGCGGCATCGGGGCCAAGTTAAAAGCTTGGGCAGCCTCGGCAATAGCAACGTCGTCCATGTCATCCTCCAAGGCGAGCATCAGTGACAGCCCTGCCATATCGCTCAGTGAGACCGATCCATCCATGAGTGCCAGTAGCCCATCTCGTCGCTGTCTATACAAGCGTTTCATACGTCGAATATGACGCAAGTAATGACCATCGCGCAGAAACTCCGCCACGGCTAGCTGGCTCGGCAGTGCAGACGCGGGTGATAAGGCGGCAGCCGTATCACCAGCGCGCTCTGACAGCTTGGCCGGTACGACCATAAAACCGAGCCGCAAGCGTGGGCTAATGGTCTTACTGAAAGTACCGATGTGAATCACCCTTCCTTCACGATCCAGCGAGGCCAGTGCCGGTGTTGCTTGTCCGCTTAGCTGCAGTTCGCTTAGATAATCATCTTCGATGATCCAACCCGCATTTTCTCGAGCCCATATCAGTAGTGCTTGGCGTCGATTCAGCGACAACTGCATCCCCAAGGGGGCTTGCTGGCTTGGCGTTACAATCGCTAAGCGGGCATCCGCAGCCAGCGCTATGCCTTGCTCCACACACATTCCCTGATCATCCACCGGAACGGGAACTGATGTATACCCTGCCAGCGACAAGGCATGCCGAGTCAGCGGATAGCCTGGGTTCTCAACCCACACCCGCCGTGAATCTAGGCGCAGCAAGTGCAATGCCAAACCCAGCGCGCCCGCATAACCATTGGTAATGATGATTTGCTCGGCAGAGCAGAGTAGCCCTCGAGATACCGCTAGATAGGCAGCAATTTCCTTGCGCAGCTGAGACTCGCCTCGAGGATCTGGATAACGCAGCGACTCAGCCACTGCCTTTCGCGTACAGCGCAGCATGATGCGCGACCACTGCTTAAAGGGAAACGCGTCCTGAGCTGGCACGCCCACTTGAAAAAGCTTGGGAACACTATCCAGATCCTGATACAGGTCAGGCAGTGGCAGGCGAGAGGCCACCGCGGCCATCTCTGGCACTGCGGGTAGCACGGAGCTAACAAAGGTGCCTGCAGCCCCCTTGGAAACAACTAGCTGATCATCGCTGAGCCGGTCATAGGCCGTTTTAATGGTGCCCCGCGAAACACCCAACTGCGCGCCAAGATCACGCCATGAAGGCAGCCGCGCGCCCTCATACAAATGCCCTTGTCGAATAGCATCCGCAATGCTGAAGCGTATTTGCTCGGAAAGAGACTGCTTGCCCTGGCGATCAAGCGAAAAGCGAAGTTTGTTCATAACGCAATGGTACATAAAAACCAGTCATTCTTGGTTCTTTTTTTAGACCATGATGCCATTCACAATCCTGCTCATGCTCCACACTACTTTTATCGGTCTGAAACCTTGTTCTCGTTCTTTGAACTAGCCCAAAGCAATTGCGCCAGACCTGAACCCTTTACCCAGAGGACCTCCCCTATGCGAATAAACAGCACCAGGCTTTCAACGGCGATACTGCTCGCCATGTTGCTCGGCTATGTTGGCCCTTCACTAGCGACCGAGACCACTGAACAACCGGAATCTGACCAGACCTATGATGCCGACGCCGATGGCGAACAGCGCGCCAAAGCGGCTGGCGAGTCGCTGATTGGTCAACCCGGCCCCGAGTTAAGCATTACCACGCTGGAGGGTGACACCATCGATCTCAGCACCCTGTATGGCGTCAAACCGGTGTATATAAAGTTTTGGGCAACCTGGTGCGTACCTTGCCGTCAGCAGATGCCCGGCTTTCAGGCCATCCAGGAAACACATGGTGACGACATTCAGGTCATCGCCGTTAACACTGGCTATGCAGACAGCGCAGCATCTGCGCGTGCATATCGCGAAGAAATGGGCCTGACGATGCCTATTACGGTAGATGACGGCACGTTGGCCGAAGCACTGAATCTTCGCGTCACTCCGCAGCACGTACTGATTGATCGCAGTGGCCACATCACTCACATTGGCTATCGTGACGATCAAGCCCTGGAAGAGGCATTACAAGCAGCACTGACAACCACTGAACCCGACTCATCAGCAGCCACCCACGGTGCCCCAGCCGAGGATATCGACGTCAATGCGTTCGCGGTAGGCGAGACGGTTAGCCAGATGAATATCACCACGCGTGACGGCGACACCATCGACCTATCCCGCACAGCGACAGATAAGCCCCTGGGCATGGTGTTCTTTGCTTCATGGTGTGAGTCCTACCTTGCCGAGAGCCAGCCGGCCACCGCTTCTGCTTGTCGCCGCGTTCGCGAAACCGTCAACCAACTGAGTAAAGACTCGGACACTCAATGGGTAGGCATTATTTCTGGACTCTGGACCAAAGAGTCCGATGTCGAAAGCTATTTAGATACCACCGAGACGGCGTTTCCCGTGCTACTTGATGCCGATGGTGACATACACCGCCGCTTCGGCATTCAACAGATACCCACCGTTGTGCTTATTGATGCCGATGGCAAGGTAGCCGACAAGCTTGGACCACAAGACCCCGAGTTCGCCGAAACCATCGAACGCATCAGCCAATAACCTACCGCCATTTCGCGCCAGCCACGGCGCGATATACCCCTCAATGGAGCAGCCCGTCTCAAGCGGGCTGATAACCAATGCCCCGATCCCTTTACCGCTATTGTGTCCTCTTTTATCTGGCGTTAATGCTGCTCCCCCAGATCGGGGCTGCTCAAGAGTTTCCCGGCACTTCGGGCGAGACACTCATTAAGAGCAGCTTGATAGCGGAAACGAACCAACCCGCAGCCGGCACCTCCAGCACGTTAGCCGTTTTCATGGAGCCGCAATCGGGTTGGCATGGGTATTGGAAACAGCCGGGCAGCATTGGCCTGGCACCGCAGTTCGACTGGCAATTACCGGATGGTGTCAGCGTGGGCGATGCCAGCTTTCCAGTGCCACATACGCTGATGACCGGCGACTTGATGAATCATGTCTTTGAGCATCCTTACGCGCTACTAATCCCCGTTGAGATAGATGGTTCGGTCGCGCCGGGAACGCCTCTTCCAATCACCGTCGGTTTGAACTATCTCGCTTGCCGTGCGGATGCCTGCGTTCCCGAACAATCGACGCTAGCCATTACCCTCACCGCAGGCGATGGCCATATTACGCAAGAGCGCAAAGCGCGCTTCGATGAGTGGCGGCGTGAGTTACCCAGGCCGCTGGGCTCGCAAGCCAGCTTTATGACGACCAACGATGCTCGGCTACGAGTCAGCATCCCCTTGCCCGCTAGAGTGAAGCTGAATGATCCACACTTATTCGTCGACACCGACAACGTCGTGGATCCCGCGGCTGAACAAATATTCAGCCGTGAAGGCGATGTCTTGATTGTTGAAACTCAGCGGGCTAACTCCTGGTCGGCAAATAGCCCGCCCGATGCGTTCGAGGCGCTGTTGTCACTGGGAACTGGGACTGGCTTAACACTGGTTAGCCATAGCACTGAGATGCAAGCGGCGAGCACAAACGGATATCAGAGTGCCCCCGCCTCCAGTACCACCATCGCCAGTACCACCGACGAACAAGGCAGCCCTACTCTGCTGCTGACAGCATTCTTCGGCGCCCTATTGGGCGGTGTTCTGCTCAATATCATGCCCTGCGTTTTCCCGATCCTCAGCCTCAAGGTGCTTAGCCTTGCGCGTTTAACCGGTGGTCAGCGCGAAGCCCGACGCGAGGCGTTAGCCTATACCGCTGGCGTGGTTATCGTTTGTTTAATACTTGGCGCGACGATTATCGCCTTACGTGCGGTGGGTACTCAGGTTGGCTGGGCCTTCCAACTGCAAGACCCGCGAGTCATCCTGGTGCTGACCCTGTTGACCGCGGCCATCGGTTTTAATCTGGCCGGCCTTTTTGAGCTGGGATCCATCAATGCCGGTGGCAAGCTAGCAAGCCAGGGCGGTGTAGCCGGTGCCTTCTGGACAGGCGTACTGGCCGCCTTCGTCGCAACGCCTTGCTCGGGTCCCTTTATGGCCACGGCTCTTGGCGCAGCCTTGGTACTCCCCACGTTTGCCGCACTGACAGTATTCGCTGGTTTGGGCCTGGGCATTGCCCTGCCATTTTTGCTGCTTGGGTTCGTACCAGTGCTGCGACGCCTACTTCCCCGTCCTGGTCCTTGGCTTGCCAACTTCCGGCATTTCATGGCCATCCCCATGTTCCTAACCGCTTTAGCCTTGGCTTGGGTGCTTGGCCGCCAGCTCAGCCACAACGGCATGATTGCGAGCCTCGCTCTGATCATGTTGCTAGCGATAGGGCTTTGGTTTACCGGACTACGTCAACGAAGCGCCAAGCGATTGAGCTGGCTTCCGGCAGGACTCGCTGCTGGGCTCGCGCTGACTGGAAGCATACTCGTTCCTGGCACCCTTACCCAGCAAGCGGTAGCCCCCAATCCGCTCGTAAGTTCAGTCGACACACACTCACTCGACTTCGATGCGGACCGATTGACCGAGCTTCGTCAACAAGGTCACGCCATTTTGGTCTACTTCTCGGCAGACTGGTGCGTCACTTGCAAGATCAACGAACAGCGGGCCATCAACACACCCCGCACGCAGCAAGCATTCGAACAGGCGGAAGTGATCACAATGAAGGGCGATTGGACTAATGGAGACCCCGCCATTACCACTTTCTTGGAGCAGCACGGCCGTTCAGGGGTACCTCTCTACTTATGGTACGCACCAGGCGCAACAGAGCCTGAAGTTCTTTCACAGCTTCTTGCACCTAATACCTTATCTATGTTGGCGAGCAAATTGGATTAACTCTCTCTTATCCAGTATCGCCATATTGAAGATATTTTTAATTCTGCAAAGAGCAATGCCACACAGAAATAAAAATAAGCACTTGAATATTAACGAAAAAATTACAATTACTAATTTTCTATATTACGAACGTTCTGAAAAGACACCACGGCAGTAGAGACACGGTTTTAAGCAAGACACCCTGACTCAGAGCGAGCACACAGCGTATGAACTCAACGCGTTTAACTGCTAAGCCAAAACAGTTTCCGAAGGACGCTCCCGCGCCCCGAAAAACCACTACCTAAGGAAGATTTCCATGAAAAAATCAGCTTCACTCACCGCCGTTGTCGTAGCTTTTTTATCCAGTGCTGCGCTCGCCGAACAGGGTTCTAGCCAGCTCAATCAGATAGAGCAGCCAATTTCCAGCACTCACTACAGCCATAGCGAGCTTACTATGAAGCCAATCGACCTCATCGCATTGAATGGCGATGCGGCCAAGAACGAGGTTATGGATGTATCTACCTCGCCAGAAGACACACCAGCTCAAAGGGAATACACGCCGTCAGAACTCAATACGTTTAATCGCTAAGCTACATCTTTGTGATAGTCCCTACGGGGCGATAGTAAAATACCCTTACTAACCTGAACTGACCCCCAATAATTTGGCGCACCACAAAAAAGGGCTTAGCGATAAATCGCTAAGCCCTTGAATTTGGTGCCGGTGGCCAGACTCGAACTGGCACACCCGTAAAGGCGGCGGATTTTGAATCCGCTGCGTCTACCAATTCCGCCACACCGGCAATGGCTGCGCATTATACGTAGATAACCTCACAGGTCAATCACATTGACTGACTTTATCTATCTAAAGCGCTATCCTATGCCGCCTGTTTGACCACTGATAAGAGCCATTTCCATGCAGCGCGCGGATTTTCATTTCGAGCTACCCGACGAGCTAATTGCTCGCTACCCTTCTGAGCAGCGCAGCGACTGCCGTTTGCTATGCGTGGATGGCCAAAGCGGCGCGCTTGAGCATCGCCGGTTTGCTGATTTACTTGAACTACTCGAACCCGGCGACTTGCTGGTATTCAATGATACGCGCGTCATTCCAGCACGCTTGCACGGTCACAAGGCTAGCGGCGGTAAAGTAGAAATGCTGCTGGAGCGCCCGCTGGATAGCCACCGCGGTTTGGCACATATCCGTTCGAGTAAATCACCTAAGCCTGGCACCGAGCTGATCTTTGAAGGCGACATTCATGCGGTGGTTGAAGGCCGCCGCGATGCACTGTTTGAGCTGCGCTTTTTAGGCGACACGCCAATGATTGCGCTGCTTGAAAAGCATGGCCATATGCCACTGCCGCCCTATATCACCCGTGACGATGAGCTGAGTGATCGGGAACGCTATCAAACCGTGTATGCCCGCCGCGACGGTGCAGTAGCAGCGCCCACCGCGGGGCTTCACTTTGACCAACCGTTGTTGGATGCCCTGGCCGAGAAAGGCGTTAACAGTGCCTTTGTGACTTTGCACGTCGGCGCCGGCACCTTTCAACCCGTGCGCGTCGACAACATCCTTGAACACCATATGCACAGCGAGTGGATTGAGGTTTCTGAGACCGCCTGTCAACAAGTGCGTGACACTCAGGCTGCGGGGAAACGGGTCATTGCCGTCGGCACTACCAGCGTGCGCTGCTTAGAAAGCACTTGCCTGAAAAGTAGCGACGGCCAGATCGCCCCCTATAGCGGCGACACCGATATCTTTATCTACCCTGGCTACGAATGGCGCTGCGTGGACGCCCTAATCACTAATTTCCACCTGCCCGAGTCGACCCTGTTGATGCTGGTCTCTGCGTTTGCAGGCTATGACCACATGATGCGGGCATACCGCACGGCAGTTGACGAGCGCTACGCGTTCTTTAGTTATGGCGATGCCATGCTGCTGACCCGCTAAACACGATACGTCCAGCGCCTTAACCGATTATTGACGAGTTATTTAGATGCGAAACGAATGTTTTATGCGCTTTGAGCGCCTAGCCGACGATGGCCGTGCACGCCGGGGGCGCCTGCACTTTCCCCGCGGCACCGTCGAAACCCCTGCCTTTATGCCGGTGGGTACCTACGGCACGGTGAAGGGCATGACACCAGACTCCGTGAAAGAGATTGGCGCAGAAATCATTCTCGGCAATACCTTTCACCTATGGCTGCGCCCAGGCACCGACGTTATTGAAGCCCATGGCGATTTGCATGACTTTGCCCAATGGGACAAACCTATCTTGACCGACTCCGGCGGTTTTCAGGTTTTTTCCTTAGGCGAAATGCGCAAAATTACCGAGCAAGGCGTTCACTTCCGCTCACCGGTAGATGGCAGCAAGGTATTTATGGGGCCGGAAGAGTCCATGGCCGTGCAGCGCTCGCTGGGCTCTGACGTGGTGATGATCTTCGACGAGTGCACGCCGTACCCAGCCACCTTTGAAGAAGCCGAAAAATCCATGGAGCTTTCGCTGCGTTGGGCAAAACGCTCACGCGATGCTCATGGTGATTCGCCTTCAGCGCTGTTCGGCATTATTCAAGGCGGCATGCACCCAGAACTTCGCGAACGCTCACTAAAAGGGCTGCTCGAGATTGGCTTTGATGGCTTGGCCATTGGCGGTCTGTCAGTAGGCGAACCCAAAGAAGAGATGATCAAGGTACTCGATTATCTGCCGACGTGGATGCCAGACGACACCCCTCGCTACCTGATGGGCGTTGGCAAACCAGAAGACTTAGTAGAGGGCGTGCGCCGTGGCGTCGACATGTTCGATTGCGTGATGCCTACTCGTAATGCGCGCAACGGCCACCTGTTCACCTCAGAGGGTACGGTCAAGATCCGTAACGCCAAGCACCGCTTTGATACCCAACCGCTTGATGCCGAGTGCGACTGCTATACCTGTAAGAATTTCTCACGGGGCTACTTGCACCACCTGGATCGTTGTAACGAAATGCTGGGTTCCATGCTCAATACCATCCATAACTTACGCTACTACCAGCGGGTAATGGCTGATTTGCGCGCGGCAATCGAAGCGGGTACATTGACGACCTTTGTGGAAGGCTTTTATGCCCAGCGCGGCCTGCCAGTGCCTCCCCTAGCGAATTAATCGCCATCCGCCATTGGCGGGTGGTTTAATCGGTTCACCCATTGAGTTTTCTAACCCAGGAGTTCTCTGCAATGCTGGATTTCTTCATCTCACCAGCCCATGCCCAAGAAGCCGCTGCCGGCGGTGGCATCGCGCAAATTGTTATGCTGGTTGGTTTTGTGCTGATTTTTTACTTCCTGCTGTGGCGCCCCCAGGCAAAGCGCGCTAAGCAGCACAAACAGCTGGTTACAGGCTTGGCCAAAGGCGATGAAGTCGTCATCGGTGGCGGCCTTGTTGGTCGTGTTACCAAAGTTAATGATGAGTTCCTAACGCTGGAAGTTTCTGAAGGCACCGAAGTTAACGTGCAGAAAAATGCCGTTGCTGCCGTACTTCCTAAAGGCACTATTAAGTCCATCTAACGCCTGCATCTCCCCCCTGCCGATCCAGTGCCAGCCACCCCGGCAGGGGTGACATGGTAGCCACGATGGTGAACTTTGCTGTGCGCGGTCTGTCCGTGCACAGCAATTCCGTTTGTAATTGAAGGCAGGGCTTGCATGCTCAACCGTTACCCCCTGTGGAAGTATCTGCTGATACTGGTCGTCCTGGTGGTTGGCCTTATCTATTCGCTTCCCAATTTATTCCCCGCAGATCCCGCCATCCAGGTTAGCGATGCCCAGGGCGACTCGCTGGATGAACGGCAAATATCCCGCGTTGAAGAAGCGCTCATTGATAGCGATATCGGCATTAAAGCCATTGAAGAAACGAATGGCCAATGGCTAATTCGCCTTCAGAGTGATGATGATCAGCTAGACGCCCGCGATATTGCCGCAGATGTATTGGGTAGTGACGCGACTGTCGCACTCAACCTCGCTGACGCCACCCCTGGTTGGCTGCAAGCCTTTTCCGCATCTCCCATGACACTGGGCCTCGATTTACGTGGAGGTGTGCACTTCTTACTCGAAGTAGATATGGATGCCGCCCTTACCCAGCGCTTGGAAGTGAATGCCAGCGCCATGCGTGAACTGCTACGTGGGGAGCGCATTCGCTATCGCAACACCACCATCGACGAGCGTTCACTTTCAATCGCCTTTGGCAGTGCAGAAGACCGCGATACTGCCCGGCGCTTGATCAGCCGCGACTTCCCTAATTTTGAATACAGCAATGAAGGCGATGGTCGTGCTTCCAACCTAGTCATGACGCTCAGCGACCAAACGGTTAACGAGATTCAGGACTATGCGATCAATCAAAACTTAACCACGCTACGCAACCGCGTTAACGAGTTGGGTGTCGCTGAGCCGATGGTTCAACGCCAAGGGCCTAGCCAAATCGTGGTTGAGCTGCCCGGCGTTCAAGATACCGTGGCTGCAAAGCGTATTGTGGGTGCAACGGCAAACCTAGAGTTTCGCCTGGAAGCTCGCAACGATACGCCTGACACGGAAACCGAACGTCTAGAATTCCGTAACGACCCTGCACGCTCGGCAGAGCTGATGCGCGATGTCATTATTACCGGTGATAGCGTATCCAGTGCCAGCAATAGCTTTGATGAAAATGGTCGTCCGCAGGTCAACATTAACTTGGACGGCACCGGCGGTACATTAATGAACCGCGCCACGCGAACCAACATCGGTCGCAATATGGCGGTATTGTTCATTGAACATAAAAGCGAAGATCGCGTAGAAATCGACCCCGAAACGGGCGAAGAAACGATTATTCGCGAGCCCTACGTCGAACGCGGCTTGATCAGCCTTGCTACCATCCAAAGTGCACTAGGTAACAGCTTCCGCATTACCGGCTTAGACTCACCGACTGAAGCTGCTGAGCTTGCTCTTCTGCTCCGCTCTGGTTCACTGGCCGCCCCTATCTACTTTGTCCAGGAACGCACTATTGGGCCAAGCTTAGGTGCCGAAAACATTGAACGTGGCCTGCTATCAGTACAAATCGGCTTGTTACTGGTCGTGCTGTTTATGCTGGTGCGCTACAAAGTGTTTGGGGTATTTGCCAACATCGCCCTAGCGCTAAACCTAACGCTGCTCGTCGCGGTTATGTCGATGCTGGGCGCTACGTTAACACTACCAGGCATTGCCGGGATTGTGCTGACGCTAGGCATGGCAGTTGATGCCAACGTGCTGATATTCGAGCGTATACGCGAAGAATTGCGCAACGGCATGTCGATTCAGCAAGCAATCCATGCGGGCTACGAGCGCGCTTTCACTTCTATCGTGGATGCCAACATCACCACGCTGCTGGTAGCGGTGATTCTGTTCTCGATCGGTACCGGCCCAGTGAAAGGGTTTGCCGTTACGCTCTCCATTGGCATTTTGACATCCATGTTCACGGCACTACTGGTAACGCGCGCCATGGTCAACCTGACCTATGGCAGCAAGCCCGTCAAAAAGCTGTGGATTTAAACACATGGATCTAAATGGCATAGATTTGAAAAGCATGGATCTGAACCACGTGCTTAGCCCAGAATTTAAGAGGTGGTAATGAAACCCCTATCACAACTGCGAATCGACTTTATGGGGCGGCGCAACCTTGCGTTTATCGTCTCTGCCTTGATGCTAATCATCTCGATTGGCGCGATTATTTTTCAGCAGCTAAATCTCGGACTGGACTTCACCGGCGGCACCCTGGTGGAAGTGCGCTACGGCGCAGTCCCGTCCTTAGACGCGATTCGCCAATTGCTCGAAGACAGTGGTTTCCAAGACGTGTCGGTGCAAACGTTTGGCGCATCAACAGAAATACTTATCCGCATTCAGCAAGCGTTCGATGCGGATGTCGGTAACGATGTTGTCAGCCTGCTACGTGCCAATGGCGATAGCGTTAATCTTGTGCGGGCCGAATTTGTCGGTGCACAGGTAGGCGACCAACTTCGCGACCAAAGCGGCTTAGGCCTTCTAGTGGCATTGGGCGTGGTGATGCTTTACGTTGCCTTCCGCTTTCAATATAAGTTTGCTCTTGGTGCCCTGCTAGCCTTGCTGCACGATGTCATCATTGTTGTTGGCGTCTTCGCGCTGTTCAAGCTTGAGTTCGATCTAACAGTACTGGCAGCGATTTTGGCCGTTATCGGTTACTCGCTAAACGATACGATTGTTGTCTATGACCGTATCCGCGAGACCATTCGAACATCGCGTATTGATGATATGCCGCAAATCTTCAACGAAGCGATCAATGCCACCCTGTCCCGCACGCTCGCCACCTCTGGTACTACGGTACTGGTGTTGCTGGCGCTGCTGCTATTAGGCGGCGACATGATCGAGAACTTCGCTATTGCGCTGTTAATTGGCATCGTGGTGGGTACGTTCTCATCAATTTATATCTCAGGTGCGTTACTGATTCCGCTCAAGCTTTCACGGGAAGACCTTATCCCCACCAAGAAAGAGACGGACGAAGAGGAAGAAGAGCTGCCGTAAACCAGCAAAAGCAATCCGCAACAAAAAGGCTCTGCCGATAAAATCGACAGAGCCTTTTTAATGCGTGGTCATCGAGCAGACTGTATCAATCGCTTTTACCACTTACCATTTTTACGAACTTAAAAATGCGGTGCCAATTGTTTAATCAAGGCTTTGTACAAACGCGGGCCAGCGGCCATCAGCTGACCTTCAGCGGCCACTGTCGGCTTGCCGTCAGGCGTACCCATCAATGCACCGGCTTCTTTCAGCAATAGCGTTCCCACCTGCATATCTTGCTCTTCAAGTCCCAGAACAAAGACGCTGTCCACACGCCCACAGGCCAGCTCACAAATATCCAGCAGGCCGCTACCAGATGCCAACATGGCGTCTACTTGGGGGGCTAACTGCTGAGTAATGGTCAGGTAAGCTGGCAAATGGCTGGGGCGCAACCAGGTTTCTGGCAGGCTCATCGCTATCCGCGTACCGCTAATCGCGGTAGGTTTGCTTACACGCATGCGCTTATCGTTATGCTGAGCACCGCGGCCGCGGCTGGCGATATACTCATCGTCAGAAAACGGACAGATAATTACCGCGTGTTCGGGGCGATCTTTAACGAGACACACCACTGAGAGAGCAAAGCCCTTACCTGCCACCGCTAAATTGGAATAGCCGTGCATTGGTTCAATTTTCCAGACGATATCAGCGCCTTCGCCTTCACCCGCTTTATGGGGCGTATAGCGGCCACTGAAGCCGTGCAGGGGATACCCACGCTGCAGCTGCTGAACAATGGTGGCCTCTGCTTTGCGAGCGGTGTCTTCTAGCAAGCGGTCGAGGTTAAATTCATCGTGAGCATTTTCAATGCGTTCACGAACACGTAAAAAGTGTTCAACAGCGCCACGCGCAGCGCGCAGCGTAAATTGGACCATAGGATTCATGATCGGGCCTTGTCACAGTGATGTTAAAGAACGGAGGCAGTGGCAGGACTGCTTTGGCGGGCAATTCTAACAGAGCCCCCTCGGGCATGCTATCGACTCATGCTAAACTGCGCGTTTTCCGTACTTGATTACCGAGCCCATTATGCTTGAGCGCATCCGTATTGTTCTTATTGGCACTAGCCATCCTGGTAATATTGGCGGCGTCGCCCGCGCCATGCACAACATGGGCTTAGCCGATTTAGCCCTGGTGGCGCCGCGCTGCGAGGTGATTACCCAAGACAGCATTTCCCGCGCTTCGGGAGCCGACCACCTGCTGCATCAGGCAAAAGTCCACGCCTCTCTTGAAGACGCCGTTGCTGACTGCACGCTTGCTGTGGGCGCTAGCGCCCGTTCGCGCACGCTGCCCTGGCCAATGATTTCCCCACGCGAGCTGGCCGAGCGCCTGCCCAGCGAATGCCAGCCCGACAATGCACGTGTCGCGCTGGTGTTCGGCCGCGAGGACAGCGGTTTAACCAATGCCGAGCTGCAGCGTTGTCATGCCCACGTGCATATTCCCACCAATGCAGATTTCAGCTCGCTAAACCTGGCTGCCGCCGTTCAGGTGATTGCCTATGAGTGCCGTATGGCATGGCTAACTCAACAGGATAGCGCCAGCACCGCTGAAGAGCCGGATGATGCGCTGGTCACCCATGCCGAACTAGAGCGCTACTTTGAGCACTTGGAGCGCACGCTGATTGCCATTGAATTTCATGACCCCGCACAGCCGCGCCAACTGATGGCGAGATTGCGTCGCCTGTACCTACGTGCTCGTCCTGAAAAAATGGAGATGAATATTCTGCGTGGCATTCTTTCGGCAACCGAAAAAGCGACAGACAAACATCGTCCATAGCGCTGGCCACCGCTGCGGCTTGGGCAACCGAAACTTGAAGTCGTATCGGTGCGCCCCAACATCGTTTTTTTGAGCGCTGCATTGCACTAGGCACTAGCCATATTCCAAGAACTTATGATTGCCGCCCTTTAACGCCCAAGGATCACCCATGTTTCAACGCTTGCGTGAAGACATTAATAGCGTATTCGACCGCGACCCAGCGGCACGTAACTCTCTTGAGGTGCTGACCAACTAT
This sequence comes from Halomonas sp. N3-2A, assembly GCF_002216165.1. NCBI lineage: Bacteria > Pseudomonadati > Pseudomonadota > Gammaproteobacteria > Oceanospirillales > Halomonadaceae > Halomonas > Halomonas sp. N3-2A. The sequence continues at coordinate 2,449,551 of NZ_CP022286.1, forward strand.
CCCGGCCTGCACGCCCTGCTGCTTCACCGCTGCAGCCACTGGCTATGGAAGAAAAATTTTAAATGGTTGGCGCGAACGCTATCGACGTTTTCCCGCTGGCTGACCGGCATTGAGATTCACCCAGGCGCCACTATTGGCCGCCGTTTCTTTATTGATCACGGCATGGGCGTAGTGATTGGGGAAACAGCGCTAGTCGGCGACAACGTGACCCTTTATCAAGGCGTTACCTTAGGCGGCACCAGTTGGAATAAGGGTAAGCGTCACCCTACGTTAGAAGATGGCGTCATTGTTGGCGCTGGCGCTAAGATCCTTGGCCCGTTCACCGTAGGCGCGGGAGCTAAAATTGGCTCTAATGCCGTGGTCACCAAAGAAGTGCCATCCGGCGCTACGGTGGTGGGCATTCCTGGCAAAATCGTTAAACGCGCCGACCCCGATGTCGAGGAAGCGTTAGATGTCGACCCGGCTCGCCGCGAGGCAATTTGCCAAAAATTTGGCTTCGATGCTTATGGTGTAAGCCAGGATATGCCCGACCCTGTGGCACGTTCGATGCAGGCGATGCTGGATCACATGCACGCCGTGGATGAACGCATTGAGCGTATGTGCTCGACACTGCGTCAATTGGATGCCAACTATCGCGACGGCCAACTCCCGGCTCTGCGCGATGAAGATTTCGCCGACATTCTTGATGAAAACGATACGGGCTGCCCAGGGGTTGGCAAACACAGTTCCGAGCCAAAAGCCGACGCCGAGGCGGGCGAGCCAGCAGCCGCCAGTACCCAGCAAAGCGCTCCTGATTCAACGCCTAACTCGCCATCTGATGCAGCGGCTGATTCAACCTCTGACTCAACGACATCGCGCAATAGTTGACCAAAGCACTCAGGATTTCCATAATGGCGTTACATTTGCCGTAAGTGCGCTGAGGTTCAGCGTCGAGGTGCCTGTCATGCGCTTGACCACTAAAGGCCGTTACGCCGTTACCGCCATGCTCGATTTGGCGATAAATACCCCCCAAGGCCCGACCAGCTTGGGGGATATTTCTCAGCGTCAGGAAATTTCGCTCTCTTATCTTGAGCAACTATTTGCACGCCTGCGCCGAGCGGGTCTAGTTAGCAGCGTGCGTGGTCCTGGTGGCGGCTATTTGCTGGCTAAACCAGCCGAAGACATCAGCGTTTCCCAAGTGATTGATGCTGTTAATGAGACCGTGGATGCAACACGCTGCCAAGGGCTTTCAGACTGCCAACAAGGCGACACCTGCCTAACCCATCACCTGTGGTGTGATCTATCAGGGCAGATTCGTAACTTCCTTGATGACACCAGCCTTGCACAACTGATGCAGCGCCCCGATGTTATACGCATTGCCTCTCGGCAAAAGCAGCGCGTAGAAGCTGGCATTCTCGCCTCATCCCCTTAACGGCTTTCACTGCACGTTGGACTCTATGACGATGACCTCCACCCCTTCGCTGCCGATTTATTTGGACTATGCCGCGACCACGCCGGTCGATACCCGTGTGGCCGACGTCATGCAGCGCTATTTAACTGTTGATCAGCTGTTCGCCAACCCTGCCTCGCGCAGTCACATGCTGGGCTGGCAGGCGGAACAGGTGGTAGAGCAGGCTCGCCGTCAAGTCGCCGATACCATTAACGCAGACCCACGTGAAGTGGTTTGGACCAGCGGTGCCACTGAGGCCAACAATCTAGCGCTGATCGGCTACATGCGCGCCAATCGTGAGCGCGGCATGCACCTGGTAACGTCCACCATTGAGCATAAAGCGATAGTGGATACTGCCAACGCCCTGGAAAGCGAAGGTTTTGAAGTGACGTGGCTCACGCCTGGGCGAGACGGGCGTACCACGCCAGAACAGCTGCGCGCTGCCATGCGAGACGACACGGCACTCGTGTCATTAATGGCGGTCAATAACGAATTGGGTAGCATTAATGATATTGCCGCGCTGGCAGAGGTTGCCCATGAGTTCGGGGCTGTTTTTCATACTGATGCGGCCCAAGCTGTAGGACGTATTCCGTTAGATGTGGTGGCGCAACAAATTGATCTAATGTCGCTGTCTGGACATAAAGTTTATGGCCCCAAAGGCGTTGGTGCGCTTTACGTCAAACGCCATCCAGATATACGCATAGAAGCACTTATCCATGGTGGCGGCCACGAGCGAGGCATGCGCTCTGGCACACTTCCGACCCATCAAATTGCCGGCATGGGTGAAGCGTTTGCGCTAATGCAACACCATCACCAGGAAGATCAAGCTCATATCGCCCAGCTACACGCACGCTTCCTAAAAGGGCTAGAAGATGTTGATGGTGTCTTCGCCAACTCTCCGCTGGAAAATGCCGTTCCCAATATTTTAAACCTGGCATTTAAAGGGGTAGACGGTGAATCTCTATTGATGGCGCTGCGCGATGTTGCTGTGTCAACCGGGTCTGCTTGTAACTCTGCTAGCGTCGACCCTTCCTACGTTTTATTGGGAATCGGCACACCGCGCGCCCTTGCACTCTCATCGCTACGTTTTAGTTTTGGGCGTTTCACCACTGACGCCGACATTGATCATGCGCTGACACTACTGCGCCACGCGTTGAGCGGACTACGCTCAACGCGTTAAACGGCTGATGCCACATTTGGCAATCAACCTACCGACTTCTTGAAGGAGGACGCCCGATGGCAACTCTCAACATTACCCCCGCTGCTGCTCAGCAAATCCGTCACGTTCTCGACGAGCGTGGCCAGGGGCTTGGGCTGCGCGTTTCTGTAAAACCTAGCGGCTGCTCAGGCTATAGTTACGTACTCGACTTTGCCGATGACGTAAGCGATGACGAAATTCGCTTTGAAGAGCACGGCGCCAGCGTGTATATCGCGCCAGACGCGCTAGAAATACTCAACGGCAGTGAAGTGGACTATGTCAGCGAAGGGCTGAATCGCTTTTTCCGCTTCAACAATCCCAACGTAAAAGATGAGTGTGGCTGTGGCGAAAGCTTCACGGTCTAAACGTTTAGCGCTGCATCACCGGTATTCATCACCCCCTTGAGGCGCTATAATCGCGGCCACTCGGCAATCGGTAATGCACAGCAGCCCTGCCGACTCTTTTTTCCTGCGCCGCCTCGGCTTTCCGGGGCGGCACTTCTGCTTTATGCCTCTTAAGGAGATTCCACCATGGCAATTGAACGTACTCTTTCTATTATCAAGCCTGATGCCGTTGCTAAAAATGCGATTGGCGACATCATTTCTCGCTTTGAAAAAGCAGGCTTGAAAGTTGTTGCTGCGAAGATGGTTCATCTTTCTGAAGAAAAAGCAGGCGGTTTCTACGCCGAACACAAAGAGCGCCCTTTCTTTAAAGACCTTGTGGGCTTCATGACCTCTGGCCCGGTTGTTGTTCAGGTACTGGAAGGCGAAGGCGCTATCGCTAAAAACCGCGACCTGATGGGTGCTACTAACCCGAAAGAAGCGGCGCCCGGCACTATCCGCGCTGACTTTGCGGAAACAATCGACGCAAACGCTGTCCATGGTTCTGATTCTCCGGAAAGCGCTGAGCGCGAAATTAGCTACTTCTTCGGTAACGACGAAATTTGCCCGCGCTAAACCAAGCGTGCCGCCGATTCAACATCCGTTGCCGGCCATTTTCGCGGGGGCTATGCCCCCGCCTTTTCTCTGAACGCTGACCGCCATGACCACTACCGTAGCTCAACATACGCCTACCTCTCTCTCCTCGACCGAAAGCGAACCTGCCGCCACTAACGCGCCAGAGCGCCAGAACCTGCTGGGCATGTCTCGCGAGCAGATGGAGGACTTCTTTTTGTCGATTGGCGAAAAGAAGTTTCGCGCTGCCCAGCTAATGAAGTGGATTCACCAGGAAGGTAGCGATGATTTTGCTGCCATGACGAATCTATCCAAACCGCTGCGAGAAAAACTGGCTCGGCTGGCTGAGATTCGTGGCCCTGGCGTTGTCTATGAAGGTACCTCCAGCGACGGCACACGCAAGTGGGTCTTGGAAGTAGAAGATGGCAGCTACGTGGAAACGGTGCTGATTCCTGCGGAGAATGGCAAACGCCGAACGCTATGCGTCTCTTCCCAGGTAGGCTGCTCGTTAGACTGCAGTTTTTGCTCAACGGGCAAACAAGGCTTCCAGCGTAATCTGACCGCTGCCGAAATTATCGGCCAGGTTTGGGTCGCCCAGCGTAGCGTAGGCCCGCGCCGCGATACCGCTAATCGTCCGGTGACTAACGTAGTCATGATGGGCATGGGCGAGCCGCTGCTCAACTTTGATAACGTCGTGCCAGCAATGAAGCTGATGCTCGACGACAATGGCTATGGACTTTCCAAACGCCGCGTCACGCTTTCCACATCCGGCGTTGTGCCGATGATAGATAAGCTTGGCGATGAGATCGATGTAAGCTTAGCCATTTCGTTGCACGCTTCTACTGATGAGCTACGCAACGAGCTGGTACCGATTAACCGTAAATATAATATTCGCGCGCTGCTGGATGCCTGCCACCGTTATCTATCCAAATGCCCGGATAACCGTCAGGTTACCATCGAATATACGCTCATTAGAGATGTGAATGATCAGCAGGAACATGCTGAACAACTGGCGGCACTGCTAAAAGAGCTGCCCTGCAAAATCAACCTGATACCTTTCAACCCATTTCCTAATTCAGGCTACGAAAAGCCCTCACGTAACCAAGTGATGCGCTTTCAGCAATGGCTATACGACCTGGGTTATAACGCCACCGTACGCATCACGCGGGGCGATGATATCGACGCTGCTTGTGGCCAACTGGTAGGAAAGGTGAAAGACCGCACTAAGCGAAGTGCGCGCTATATTCAGTCTGTACAGCTTGATGCGGACTAAACCGCCGTTATCTTGACTTCCGTCGAGTGCGGCGCTTTGATGGACACGTTTTCAAACCGCCACAAGTGCAGCTCTATCGAATGACGATGCATCTGATGATCACTGCAAGATGGTTATTAGCAGAGAGTTATTAGAAGATAGTTATTAGAAGATTGTTATTAGCAGATAGCGACTACAAGAGGGTGTACATGATCGGTCACCGCTGGCGACGTTACCCATCCCGGGTTCACATGCTGTGCGTGCTAGTAAGCAGCATGTTGTTAGCTGGCTGTGCCACGTCAGGTAGCACGTCTTCTCAGGCTGACGATGACGCTGCAGACGCTTACACCCAACTAGGCGTTGCTTACCTAGAACGCGACAACCTAACCCGTGCGCTCAGCGCGCTTGATCGTGCGCTTGAAATTAATCCACGCAATGCCGAGGCACTTCAGGCGCTTGCGCTGGTCTATCAACAGCAGAGTGAAAATGAGCTTGCAAATCGCTATTTTCAGCAAGCGATTAACACCGCACCTTCTTTGACACGTGCGCGTAATAATTACGCGGCGTTTTTATATCAGCAGGGGCAGTTCAACGCCGCTTGCGAACAGTTAGAAATAGCATCTCACGATGCCCAATATGCCAATCGCGCCCAGCTATTTACTAACCTAGGGCAGTGCTATTTGGCAGCCGATAACATTGATGAAGCGCGCAAACGCTTATTGCGCGCAGTGAGCATTGATCCACGTAGCCCGCGTGGATATTTATTATTAGCCGAACTTGAAGCTTCACAGGGCAATTATGGTCAAGCCTGGGAGCCGCTGCAGCGCTATTTGCAGCTGGCCGGGCAAGATCCAGTCGCGTTGGAAATGGCGATCGATATCGCCCACGCCCGTGGTGATCACGCTGCGGCTGCGAACTACCAGCGCTTATTGAATATTGACTAACGGTGCCCTGACCACCTAATTATTGAAGGATGCTCAGCTATGAGCGATACACAATCATACGATAATGTTACGACCTCTAGCCCCATTGCCACACCCGGCGAGCTTCTCTCACGCCAACGCGAAGCACTCGGCGTACCGCTTACCGATGCCGCACGGGCGCTTAATTTACGCCCTGCGGTTGTCGACGGTTTAGAACAAGATAACTACGAAGAAATCCCTGTTGCCGCTTATCGCCGGGGCTATTTACGTGCTTATGCAAAATACCTGGGCATGGATGATCGTCTAGTACTTGAGGCCTACCAAGCTAACCATGGGAGTACAGAGACAGATCGTCGGGTGGCTCCAGTGTCAGTCACCCGGCCACCATCGCGTATTGGTGCATGGTTATTTAAGCTAGTCACCCTGCTAGTGATTGTTGCCTTGATTGCCGTCACGGTCATGTGGTGGCAAAGCCGTGGCGGCAGCGAACCCCCCAGCATGGGGAGCAATCCTTCACTAGAAGAAGGCGGCTCCAGCGATACTCCAGCCGACAATGCAACACCGACTGAACAAACGCTGGCAGCTACCCCTCAGTTGCCTAGCAACGCAACAGCACAACAAACCGGCACAGCCGAGGGAGTCGATGAGGGAGCGGCTAACGCCGCAACGGCTGCCATTGAGTCGGCATCAGAGTCGTCTACGTCTGCCGAAGGGGCAGAAGCTGCTGAGCTCACCGCTGCAGATACAGCTGAACAAGCGGACGCCGCCACTGACAGTGAAGACAACACGGTCGAAACAGCGCCCGCAACAAATCCAAACCTGCTTGAACTTACGTTTAACGAGCAGTCGTGGACTGAAATTTTTGATGCCAATAACCAGCGAGTGTTCGTTGGTCTGCAAACGCCTGGCACCACAGCAAGTGTTGAGGGCGAACCGCCTTTTCGTTTAACTATCGGCAATGCCACCGGCGTAGAGCTGCGCTATGAAGGCGAGGACGTTAACCTTGTCCAGCGCGCCGGTGCCAATAATGTTGCCCGCTTTACCCTGGGAGAGTGACCCGTCTTATGCACGCCCCTTCTCCGATTAAACGCCGCTTCTCGCGTCAAATTCACGTTGGCAATGTGGCTGTAGGTGGTGATGCACCTATTGCCGTTCAGAGCATGACCAACACAAATACGCTGGACGTCGATGCCACCGTGGCACAAATTCAGCAGTTAGAAAAAGCGGGAGCCGATATTGTCCGCGTTTCGGTACCCGATATGGACGCCGCTGAAAGTTTTGGCAAAATTAAGCAGCGTGTCGATGTCCCACTGGTGGCAGACATTCATTTTGACTACAAAATTGCCCTGCGTGTCGCCGAACTAGGTGTCGACTGCTTGCGTATTAATCCAGGTAACATTGGCCGAGAAGATCGCGTACGTGCGGTTGTTAATGCTGCCCGCGATAACGGCATACCGATTCGTATTGGCGTCAATGCCGGGTCGCTGGAAAAAGATCTACAGAAAAAGTATGGCGAGCCCACTCCCGCAGCGTTAGTGGAGTCGGCCATGCGCCATATTGATTACCTGGATCGCCTTGATTTCCAGGAATTTAAAGTCAGCGTCAAAGCCTCAGATGTGTTTATGGCGGTAGCCGCGTACCGCGACCTGGCTACCCGTATCGAGCAGCCACTCCATCTAGGCATTACCGAAGCCGGCGGCCTGCGCTCGGGTACGGTGAAGTCGTCGATTGGTCTTGGCATGCTGCTAATGGATGGCATTGGCGACACAATTCGCGTATCGCTCGCCGCCGATCCGGTGGAAGAAATTAAAGTCGGCTTTGACATGCTTAAAAGCCTAAGGCTGCGAGCCAAAGGCATTAATTTTATTGCCTGCCCTAGCTGCTCACGGCAAAATTTTGATGTTATTAGCACCATGAACCAGCTAGAAGAGCGGCTTGAAGACGTCATGACCCCACTGGACGTATCGGTGATTGGTTGCGTCGTTAATGGCCCAGGTGAAGCGAAAGAAACCGATATTGGTCTAACCGGCGGCTCCCCTGCCAACTTGGTGTACATCGATGGCAAACCCGCTAGCAAGCTGCGTAACGACCACTTGGTGGATGACCTTGAAAAGCTGATCCGCGATAAAGTACGCCAAAAACAGCAGCAAGAAGACGACATGATTGCGCGCAGCGTTTAAAAAAGCCGAGCAAGCGATACCCAACCTGGAGGCGGGCATAACCTTTTTTCCCCGCCCCAGTGTTGTCTCCCATACAAGGAGTTTTCATTGAGCAAGTCCGCCGCAAAAAAAATTCAAGCTATCCGTGGTATGAATGATTTATTGCCCAGCGAAAGCCCCCGCTGGCAATTTTTTGAAGCCAAGGTGCGTCAGTTGATGCATCGCTATGGCTTTGATGAAATCCGTACGCCCATTGTTGAACAAACGGCGCTATTTGCTCGCTCTATTGGTGAAGTCACCGATATTGTCGAAAAAGAGATGTATACGTTCGACGACCGCAACGGCGACAGCCTGACGCTGCGCCCCGAAGGTACGGCTAGCTGTGTACGGGCAGCGATGGAACATGGCTTGCTGCATAACCAAACGCAACGGTTGTGGTATCAGGGCCCAATGTTCCGCCACGAGCGTCCGCAAAAAGGCCGCTATCGTCAATTTCATCAGGTAGGCGTAGAAACGTACGGCTTTGATGGACCGGATATCGATGCAGAAGTCATTCTGCTTTCAGCGCGTCTATGGCAAGAGCTCGGCTTACTGGAGCATGTGACGCTAGAGCTTAACTCCCTAGGCTCCACAGAGGCGCGCGCGGCCTATCGCGACAAACTCGTCGCTTATTTTGACCAGCATCACGACGTCCTTGATGATGACTCTAAGCGCCGCCTCACCAGCAACCCACTGCGTATTTTGGATTCCAAGAATCCAGCGATGGCGGAAATGCTCAACGGTGCGCCGCAGTTGATGGATCATTTGGACGATGAGTCGCGGACACATTTTGAACAACTCAAAGCAATGCTGGATGCAGCAGGCATTGACTACGTTGTTAACCCACGCCTAGTACGCGGTCTTGATTACTACTGCCGCACGGTATTTGAGTGGACGACCACGGCCCTAGGCAGCCAAGGCACGGTATGTGCAGGCGGCCGCTACGATGGCCTGGTCGAACAACTAGGCGGAAAGCCCACGCCAGCGGTTGGTTTTGCCATGGGTATCGAGCGCTTAATATTGCTGCTGGAAACATTAGACCTGATTCCAGAAGAAGCGCTAGGTGGCTGCGATGTTTATCTGCTACCCATGGATGACAACGCTACTATTGTCGCCCTCACCCTGGCTGAAAAACTACGTAGTGAGCTGCCAACCCTTAGGCTGCAGTTACACTGTGGTGGCGGCAGTTTTAAAAGCCGTATGAAAAAAGCGGACAAAAGCAACGCACCGATTGCCGTCTTATTGGGCGAAGATGAGCTAGCAGAGCAAGCCGTAACGCTTAAGTTCCTGCGTGATGATCGCGAACAGTTGCGCGTATCTCAGGCTGAGCTCACCGCGACACTGCAAAACCTAGTGCCCCACTAACCTTACTGCCTACTCTCTGGCAGACGAACACTCGCCAGCCGCTCTTGCGGCTGAGCTAAAGAACAGGAGGCCGCCCGTGGCGGAGCTGAGAAGCGAAGAAGAACAGCTAGAGGTAATTAAACGCTGGTGGAAAGAGAACGGAACCTCTCTCATAGCAGGGGCTGTTCTTGCTGCGGCGGGTGTGTTTGGCTGGAATGCATGGCAAAACTATCAAGAAGGCCAAGCAGAAGCCGCCTCCGTGCGTTATCAGCAACTCGTCAACATGACCGCTGGTAACACTTTGGCAGATGATCAGTTAGCCAATGCCCGTGAGCTCATTGATGAAATCACCAGTGACCATGGCGACACCCTCTACGCAGAGTTAGCACAGCTGCTGGAAGCACGTTTAGCCGTTCAACAGGGTGATCTTGATGCAGCGAAAAGCGCGCTTGAGAACGTGGCTAGCGACTCCTCTCGCCGCTATGTGCAAAGCCTTGCATGGCTGAGATTAGCGCGCATTGAGATTGCAAACGGCAATCCACAAGCCGCCCTGAGTTTGTTAGATAAGTCGATTAGCGATGCTCTGGCAGCTCAACAGGCCAACGTGCGCGGCGACGCTTACGCTGCGTTAGACCAAACAGAACAAGCGCGAGACGCTTGGCAAACTGCGCTAGAACTGGCTCAAACCCAGAATCAGCCGCTTTACGGCGTACAGTTCAAGCTTGATGATCTCGGCGTCGAAGAGGTGACACAATGATCATGACCAGTCTTCCCAAATCGCTATTTTCAAAGCCTTCTGTGCGCATTACCGTCGGAGCCGTGGCACTCGCCTTGCTAGCAGGCTGTGCCAGTAAAGGCGAACCGGCTGACTCGCCTAAAGAGCTGCGTAGTTTTACAGCAACTTCAACGCTTAATGAGGTATGGGACAGAGACGTAGGCGATGGTCTTGGTCGTGCCCGTTACCCCATTGCTCCGGCTCGTGAAGGCGACAGCGTATTTGCTGCGGATGCCAATGGATTGGTCGCCGCCTTTAACGCCAATAACGGCAACCGCGAGTGGGAAATCGAGCTGGATACGCCTATTTCAAGCGCGCTTAACGCCATTGCAGGTCAAGTCTATTTAGGCACCCGTAACGGTGAAGTTATTTCCCTGGATCAGCGCGACGGTAGTGTCAATTGGCGCTCACGGGTTTCCAGTGAAGTGCTGGCAGCACCTCAAGCGAATCAACAGCTACTACTGGTGCAGAGCGTTGACGGCCAAATCACCGCGCTCGACCGTGTCACTGGCGAGGAGCGTTGGGTATATGCCAGCTCACAACCGTCGCTCACCCTTCGTGGTACCGGCACGCCAATGGTCATTGATCCTGTAAGCTTTGTTGGCTTTGCTAACGGACGACTAGCAACATTAGACAACCGCAATGGCCAACCACTGTGGGAGTTACAAATTGCTACTCCCCGCGGACGTAGCGACGTCGACAGGTTGGTTGATCTTGCCGGTCAGCCGGTAGTAACGCCTGATGGTCGACTTTTCGTTACTAGCTATAACGGTAGCGTTGTCGCTTTAGAAGCAACCCGCGGTGGCGTTCTATGGGAAAGCAACTTATCTAGCCGCCATACGCCTATTTTGGTAGGTAACATTCTGCTAGTGGTCACTGATGATAGCCACGTCGTTGGCCTGAATGCCGACAACGGACAGGAAGTGTGGCGTAACGATGACTTGGAAGACCGCCGGTTAACAGCACCTGCGTTTGCAGATGGCCGCGTGGTCGTCGGTGACTTCGAAGGCTACGTTCATCTACTTGATGCCCGCGAAGGCACGTTAGTAGGCCGTACGCGCGTGCACAAATCTGGCATTAGCGTGCGTCCTGCCACTGAAGGCAGCACCATTCATGTCCAGGCCAATAATGGTCGCCTGGAAACCCTGGAAGTAACCCCATGACACCCGTCATTGCTTTAGTCGGTCGGCCCAATGTGGGCAAATCGACGTTGTTTAACCGCCTAACCCGCTCACGCGATGCGCTCGTAGCGGACTTTCCTGGCCTTACCCGAGACCGTAAATACGGGAACGGAATGCTAGGCGGCAAAGCGTATACGGTGATTGATACCGGCGGCATCAGCGGTGACGAAGAAGGGATTGATGCGGCAATGGCCGAGCAGTCCCTGGCCGCCATTGATGAAGCCGATATTGTACTGTTTCTAGTAGACGCGCGCGCAGGGCTTAACGTGGCTGATGAAGCCATTGCGAACCATCTGCGCGTTAATCAGAAAAAAACCTGGCTGGTGGTCAACAAAACCGATGGTTTGGAAGAGCATTCGGCCATGGCCGACTTCTGGACTTTAGGGCTTGGCGACCCATGGCCGATTGCTGCCGCCCATGGCCGCAATGTCTCACTGCTCATTGACACAGTGTTGGAGCCGTTTCCAGAACGCGATCCTAGTATTCCTGGGGACACGGGCACCAAAGGCATTCGTATCGGTGTTATTGGCCGTCCCAACGTGGGTAAATCCACATTGGTTAATCGGCTGTTGGGCGAAGAGCGCGTTGTTGTATTCGATGAGGCGGGCACTACCCGCGATGCGATTGAAATCCCGTTCGAGCGTCGTGGTAAGCCCTACGTATTGGTTGATACTGCGGGTATTCGGCGGCGTAAGAACGTGCGCGAGATTGCTGAAAAGTTTTCCATTATCAAAACCCTGGATGCGATCAAAGAGTGTCACGTCGCCGTGATGGTACTCGATGCGCGCAGCGGTTTAGTTGAGCAAGATCTCCACCTGCTTGATTACGTGCTAACCACTGGCCGCGCGCTGGTGCTGGCCATCAATAAGTGGGATGGACTGGAAAGCGACGCAAAAGAGAAAATGCGCGCAGAAATTAAGCGCCGCCTGGGCTTTGCTGAGTATGCCGAGATGCATTTTATCTCCGCCCTACACGGCACCGCTGTGGGTGACCTTTATCCTTCGATCGAACGAGCTTTCAATGCCGCGAACGCTCACTGGTCGACCAACCGATTGACCACTCTGCTTCAAGATGCGGTCAGCCAGCACCCGCCGCCCATGGTTAACGGTCGGCGTATCAAACTGCGCATGGCACACCAAGGTGGTAGCAACCCGCCCATCATCGTAGTGCATGGTAATCAGACTGAATCACTGCCGGAAGCCTATCGCCGCTATCTAACCAACACCTTCCGTAAAGTGTTGAAGGTTCGCGGTACGCCAATGCGCTTTGAGTTCCGTTCAGGCAGCAATCCGTTTGACCACATGGCAGGGGCAAGCGATAAAGAGAAAGCCAAAAAACGCGAGCTCAACCGTACTAAAGAAGCACGTAAAAGCCGCCGTTAATGCTAGCTCATTAATCTACCAAACGCCTGCTGACCTTCATCAGCAGGCGTTTTGGTTGATGGCCCCCATTATCGAGTAATTTTGCTTGACTGCTATCCGCACTAGCCCTCAAATAGCCGCGTTTTTCGGCAATCGCCTCTCTGACATTTTGCACCTCTGAACCTTTGCCCTTCTTAGGAGAGATATTATTAATGCACTACGCAATTAAACGCGGGCGCGGCTTGCTCTTGCTGCTGATGGCAAGCTTGCTAGCAGGTTGCCTTGCCCTGCCCCAAACAGGCTTATTTGCCTTTCGCTTGGCGGTCACATCGCTGGGCATTGAAGAGGTGCGTATTGGCCCTTATAACGTGCAAGCAGGGCTTGATACTAGCGACCTGACAAGTTTGCTTGCGTCTAGCCTTGGCGCTGGCAGCTTGCCCGTTCAGGCCACCTTAGCGATGGGCCTTGGATTACCTACCGGTATGCCCGCTGTTGAGATGTCGGGTTTCCGTTGGATGCTCGATATGCCGGGGGTCGATCCAGTGCAAGGCCAATATCAAGAGGATGTAACACTAACATCAGGGGCAGACTCAACGTTACGTCTACCGGTATCGTTTGACATCCTGGCTACCGACACCCAGCGCATGATGCCAATGCTAGAACTCGCCAGTCAGTTAGCCACCCAGGGCTCACTACCGCCTGGCAGTGAGCTTTCTATCACGCCAGGAGACCTGCGTGGACTGGGTATGACATTACCTGCAGGGCTTTTAACGCCGACCATTCGCCTGAACGTAGGCGCCGACGGCCAGTTAACGCCTGTGCGTTAAGCCTGACGACTTCCTCCATGAAGCCGTTTGCGGCCCACCCACTGGGCTGCAAACTGCCAAGCCGTTCGGCCACTACGCCCTCCTCTTAGTGTTGCAAAACGAACCGCTTCTGCCCGTGCGGCCTCGCTCCAATCCTGCTTATCACCAATACGAGCCACCCAGTGCTCACAGACCTCTAAGTAAGTCGCTTGGCTGAAAGGATGAAAACCTAACCATAAGCCGAAGCGATCCGACAACGAGATCTTTTCCTCAACAGCGTCACCGTGATGTAGCTCTTCACCCACGAGACGCGTACCGCTATTGTCGTCCATGGATTCCGGCAGTAAATGGCGGCGGTTAGAAGTGGCATACAACAAGACGTTTTCCGGCGGCCCCGTTAAGGCGCCGTCTAAGACGCTTTTTAGCGCCTTGTAAGCATCATCATTACCTTCAAATGAAAGATCGTCGCAATACACCACGAAACGATGCGGCGTATCGCGCAGTTGTTCTACCAATATCGGCAGACTACCCAAATCGTGGCGATCCACTTGAATCAAGCGCAGCCCATCATTCGCCAACGAGTTAAGCAGCGCACGAATCACCGATGATTTCCCGCTGCCACGTGATCCCCACAGCAAACCATGGTTGGCGGGTAGCCCCTGCAAAAATGCACGGGTGTTATCGACTAACGCTAATTTTTGACGCTCGATGCCTAACAGGTCATCCAGAGTCATCGTGTCGCGTGGTGGCACGGGAACCAATCGCCCACCTAACGGATGACGCTGCCAAATAGCCGCCACATGCTTGTCCCAATCCACCTGGATCGGTGCAGGCGGCAACCAATGTTCTACGTGGTCCAGCAACCGCGTTAAGCGTTGGCTCAATTCAGCATCCATGATTGTCCTCAGAGTGCGTTATGATATGAGTTGATTTACCACTGACAGTGGTTATCTTGTGTGCAAAGATCCCTACTCGTCTATAAGGAAACCGCTTATGCGCTGGCTTCGCCCCCTGGCTGTTACCGCACTGTGTGCTTCTGTCGCAGCATGCTCCACGTCACCTACCGGCCGCTCTCAGTTGCTGCTGCTTTCAGATGATCAGCTTAATCAAATGGGCCAGCAAGCCTTTGCGCAGTATCAACAAGATATTCCCACCGCAGGTCAGGCAAGCCACCGCTATGTACAGTGCATCGCAGATGCCATTGTAGAAGTATTGCCAGCCGAACAGCGTAATCTTGATTGGCAAATCCGTGTCTTTGAATCTGAACAGCCCAACGCCTTTGCGCTGCCCGGTGGCTACATGGGTGTGAATACGGGCATGCTTGATATCGCCACCAATCAAAACCAGCTTGCCTCGGTTGTCGGCCACGAAATTGGTCACGTCATTGCGAATCATGCCAACGAACGCGCCTCAACAAAAAGCGCAACGTCACTTGGTTTATCGGTGCTTGCCAGCACCTCAGGCATGCAAACTCCTGGTGGCCAACAGCTAATGGGGGTACTGGGGATGGGAGCGGAATACGGAATTGCGCTGCCATTCTCCCGTCGCCACGAAAGTGAAGCCGACGTTATCGGTCTCCAGTTGATGGCTCAGGCAGGTTTTGACCCACGAGAAAGCGTTACCGTTTGGGAAAATATGCAGGCGGCCTCCGGCGGTGGCGCTCCGCCCGCCTGGATGTCGACGCACCCAAGTGAAGGCCAGCGTATCGAAGGGCTTCAAGCCAGCATGAATAACGCCATGGCAAGCTACGAGCAGGCACGCAATAACGGCCGCACCCCCAACTGCCCACGCCCCTAGGCACCTTAATATTGAGGTTTGAATGATTCGACTTGGTTTATTGCTGCTTGTCTTGCCGATTTTAGTGTTACTCGGCGTCTATTTCTGGGAGCTTGGTGACGTACGCGCTTGCCAGCTCGACGGGGGGCACTGGGACTACCTGACAAATGCGTGCCGTGACACGCCGCAGCCCTTTGTATCGTGGCTTGAACGCTCACCGCTGCTGGTCAACGGTGGCATGCTGGTCTCTGTGGTTGGTCTTGTTATGTGCATGATTGGCTTTTACACCAAATCTCGCTAAACACGCGAGAACAACCAGCATTAACCAATAAAGGCAGCCGCAATGGCTGCCTTTTCTTTGTTGAGCAATCGAAAGCTAGCTAGTCACTGGCGACGTTCAACGATTGCCTTAATAGTGTACGCACCGGGGCTGTTGCGGGCCGCACGTTACGCCATAAAAAGAAAGATTCAGCAGCTTGTTCAACCAGCATACCCAGGCCATCGAGCAACTTGGCGCCGCGTGGCCCTGCCCACTGCAAAAACACCGTGGGTTCCGAGCCATACATCATGTCGTAGGCCCAAGCACCCTGGTTAAATAAGTTATCCGGCAGCGGCGGCAAATCACCAGAAAGACTGGCACTAGTGCCATTGATCACCAAATCAAACTGGCCTTCTAACGTCTCAAATCCACCGCCATGAAGAGTGCCTAAGTCGGCAAATGCGTCTGCTAATTGGACGGCTTTTTCCGCCGTTCGATTGACGATAACAACGTCACGAGGTTGCTCGGCAAGCAACGGCTCAAGCACGCCACGCACTGCACCACCGGCACCGATCACCAGCACGCGTTTATCCTTAATGGGTACGTGATGGTATCCAAGGTCACGCACAAGTCCAATGCCATCCGTGGTGTCACCGTAAGTACGGCCATTGCCGCCGACAATTAGTGTATTCACTGCCTGAGCACGCTTGGCACGGTGGCTCAGGGTATCGCACAGCGCAAAGGCATCGCCTTTGAACGGGACGGTCACGTTCGCCCCTCGGCCACCCGCTGCCACAAACTCTCGCCAGGCACTGGCAAAACCTTCCACCGGTGCAAGTTCGGCGGTATAGGTCATAGGTTGCTGAGTTTGGCTAGCAAACTCTTCGTGAATTAATGGCGACTTAGAGTGCTTAATCGGGTTTCCAAACACGCAGTAACGGTCGGTCATACAGGCTCCTTACACTTTACCCAACTGGGTGGCTTCGGCTAGCCAGTCGCGTGGTACCAAGTAGTCGTGCAATTTAGCCTCTCGGCTGCCCTCGGGCGGTGTAAATGCGTACTCCCAACGGGCTAGCGGCGGCATCGACATCAAGATGGATTCGGTGCGCCCGCCGCTTTGCAAGCCAAACAGAGTGCCCCTATCCCACACTAAGTTAAATTCTACATAGCGGCCGCGGCGATAAAGCTGAAAATCACGCTCTTTTTCACCCCAGGCATCACCCTTACGGCGCTCTACAATCGGTACGTAGGCGTCCAGAAAGCTATCGCCCACCGCACGCTGAAAAGCAAAACAGTCGTCGAAACTGCCTTCATTTAAATCATCGAAAAACAGCCCACCAACACCACGTGTCTCGTCGCGATGCTTAAGATAGAAATACTCATCGCACCACGCTTTGTAGCGCGGATATACCTCTTCGCCAAATGGCATACAGGCAGCCTGGGCAACCCGATGCCAGTGCACAACATCTTCAAACACCGGGTAGTAAGGCGTTAGATCAAAGCCGCCACCAAACCACCATACCGGCGCCTCACCCTGTTTTTCAGCGATAAAAAAGCGCACGTTTCCATGACTTGTCGGCACATTAGGATTTTCAGGATGGAGCACCCAGGAAACACCCACCGCATGAAAGCTGCGTCCGGCTAGTTCCGGTCGTGCAGCCGTCGCCGAGGGGGGCAACTGAGCCCCGTAAACATGCGAGAAATTAACACCACCTTTTTCGAAAACAGCGCCTTCTTCGATGACCCTTGAACGTCCGCCACCGCCTTCTTCACGCTGCCAGCTATCTTCTTTAAATGTCGCTTTTCCATCAGCAGCGGCAAGCCCGGCGCACAACCGCTCCTGTAGATCCAGAAGGTAATGTTTAACGTCGTCTAGGTGCTCGTGAGCCACAGTAACTCCAAAGAGGTTGGGTATAAGTGTGATTGGTAAGTAGTCAACGGCAGAGACAGCTCAAGGCGCTTCGCTATGAACGCATTACTTTGCCCGTCACCAGGTCTTTGATAGTGCTGGGCTTTGCGTTTCCTCCAAGCTCACCCGCGACAATCGCGGCGACCTCCTCACCGAAAATGGACGCGACTTCGTCAGCGCTCATGGCGGGTGGGTCGCCCGCGCGATTAGCGGAGGTAGAGACGAGCGGGCCACCAAAGGCCTCACAGAGCGCCTTCATCAGCGGATGGTCGGTCACCCGCAGAGCCACACTTTGATGGGCACCGCGCACTAGACCGTGACTACGGCCATTGTCAGGCACTAGCCAGGTATTAGGGCCAGGCCAGCTGGCCGCTAAGGGTGCATGCAGCGCAACGGGCAGTTGGTTTAGCCAAGGCTGAAATTGCTGAATATTCGCAGCAACAAGAATCACCCCTTTGGCTGGATCACGCTCTTTCATACGCATCAAATGCGCTAACGCTTCATCGTTATCTGGGTCACAGCTCAGCCCCCAGACTGCTTCGGTGGGGCAGGCGATAACGCCCCCCTCTTTTAATGCTCGTACCGCCTCTTTAACCTCAACAGCCGATTTCATAGATGCTCCTCGTTACAAACGCGGCCCCTCATCACCTGAGATTGTTACATCTTCAGTAGATGAAAAACGGTTACTTACATCCTACCATGGCCGCGCTAAACGCACCCAGCCGCCCGCTTGCTGCGCCACTTTGCCATCAAGTTCCAGCATCAATAACCGTTGTTGGCATTCACTGACCGTAAGGCCCGCGCTCTGAACCAATATATCAATTGGCGTTGGCGTTGCGCCCAGCGCGCTTAGTAGATTGTCCTTGGGCTCATCGTTTTCGATAGGCAAATCAAGGCTTACGTTGTCAGCGATAGCACGTGGACCGGTTGGCATATAGCGTTCAGCCCAGTGCTGCAACTCTTCTAAAATATCGTCCACATGACGCACCAGCGTCGCACCGCTACGTAATAACTGCAGGCAACCACGAGCCTGCACGTTATGTAGCGACCCAGGCAGTGCAAACAGCTCACGGTCTTGCTCAAGGGCTAATCGTGCGCTTACCAATGAGCCGCTCTTCTCAGTCGCTTCGACCACTAACGTACCTAATGAAAGGCCGGTCACAATTCGGTTCCGTCGAGGAAAGAAGGCTGGCCGAGCAACGGTTCCTGGCGGATGCTCGGATAATAACAAGCCTCCTGGCACGCTACTTAGCTGCTCATGTAAATCACGGTGACGGGGCGGATAAATGACATCAACGCCACAGCCAAGCACTGCAATCGACTGCCCACCTGCTGCTAACGCTGCACGCTGTGCGACACCATCAACCCCGAGAGCCATACCGCTGACGATGCACCAGCCGCGATTAACAAGCTCTCTGGCAAACGCCTGAGCATTACCGCTTCCTTCAGCAGTGGGACGCCGAGTGCCCACCATAGCCAGTTTTGGGCCATCTAGTGCACTAAGATCACCTTGTGCCCACAGCACCACAGGTGGGTCCGGCAATTGATCGAGCAACTCAGGCCATGCGGGATGATTGCGATGGAGCAAATGGCGATTAGGCGCGGCCGCCAGCCATGCGAAGGTATGGTCGACTGCCTGCTGCAACGGGCTTCGCTCTGGCTGCGCCAACCAAAGCCGCAGCGCACTCGCGGCATTGCTGGGCAGCCCAGCAAGCCAGCCATGGGGCCATTGAGGCTGTTTGGCGGCCAGCGCTGCGGTGCGAAGCGCCCCCATACCCGGTAGCTCATTCACCACTAGCCACTCCTTGGCATCCATACCTATCCCCTGTTAGTTGTATGGTGTTTAGCGTATCGGCGTGTGTACCCGGTCTCCAACCGCTAAAACGTTCGATGCCTGCATCACCAACGCATAGCTCATCAGGCTATACGGCTTTACCACCATGACGCTTCCCGCCTCAGTGGCGGGAAGTTGCAGAAGCTCCTGGCTACGCGGGTCATTAACAAGTTCGCCCTGCTGGCCAACATGTAATACATGACCGGGCTGCAAGCCATCCTGAGTACCAATATCCAGTGCCACTATTTGTAAGCGTCCAATAAAGCGCACTCCGCCTGGTACCGCAATAATCTGGCCTGCGACATCGTTCAACGGTAAACGAGGCTGAAAACTACTTTCTGACGACTGAGATTCAAACAACGGGGCATCAAGCGGCAGCAAAATATCGTTATTACGCACCTCCTGGTAGGCGCTAAGTACTTCTAGGCGGGCAATCTCTCCCTCTCTGCTGAGCTGGCGCGCTTCGCCAATATTGATTAACTCCGTACCTAACGGAGTACCCTCAGCGGAAACATAACGCTCGCCCGGACGATAAATACCTAAACGCGCGCTGGACGGTAGTACGCCGCGCGCATACAGCATATCGCCTGCGCCACTCATCAAGCGTCGATTCTCACCGCCCACGACGTAGGCCAGTTCCCGTATAGGCGCGCCTGGTTCTACGACGCGATGCTCTCGCAAAAACGCCTGAATCGTTTCCATCGGCAGCGGCGCCATTGCCTGTTGCTGAGGAACGGCGCGCATTTGGGGAGAAAGCTTTACCACCCGCTGCGGAGATTCCCACGCCAATGCGGCGGTCGTCATAAGCGTCAAACATGCCAACGACGCGCTATAATAAAGAAACCTTTTCGCCACTGCCCTTTTCACCACCATCCTGTGCTCTCTTGTCAGTTATGGGTGAAGCCGTTGAGGGGAGCTGCATGGCGTTGTACGTGCCCAGGAACGCTTACAGCATGATATAGTGGCCGATAGTAAAGCACTTAGGTCTGCCAACACAGGTGGCAAGGCCTGCTCATATTAAAGACTCAGCATAACGGTGATTGTAACGCCATGGCCAAACTTCCTATTCTCGAATTCCCCGACGAGCGCCTGCGCACCAAGGCTGCACCGGTGGAAACCGTTGACGATGAGGTCCGCCAGCTCGTCGACGATATGTTGGAGACCATGTACGACGCGCGCGGCATCGGCCTTGCAGCGACACAAATCGATGTTCATCGACGTGTCGTAGTAATGGATGTCAGCGACGATAACTCGCAGCCGCTCGTACTTATTAATCCGCGCTACGAGCCGATTGGTGACGAAAAAGAGCCGCTTTCTGAAGGCTGCCTATCCATTCCGGAATACTACGCGGAAGTACCGCGTTATTTAAAAGTAAAGCTGAACGCGCTAGATCGTAGTGGTGAGCCCTACGAGTTAGAGGCCGATGGTTTATTAGCCCACTGCATTCAGCATGAGTATGACCATTTGGAAGGCGTGCTTTTTGTTGACTACTTATCACCCCTAAAGCGTGACCGAGTGATGAAAAAGATGCAGAAACGCCACAAGCTATTACACGACGCATAAACCGACCTACGCCGTGTTATTGCTGGCCGAGCTGACACGCTGCAAGCGCACAGAATGTTATTCCTGGTGCGTTGTAGCGTTGCTTCTCGGCCTTTATTTGTTTCCCCCACGGCACACGATTACTTTCCCCCTTCAATGCTAGGTAGTCATCACCATGTCACAGTTGCGCGTTGTTTTTGCTGGCACGCCGGATTTCGCCGCTTCAAGCCTTGCTGCCGTGCTCGAAAGTCAGCATCAAGTGGTAGCGGTCTATACTCAACCTGACCGCCCAGCAGGCCGCGGGCGCAAGCTCACCCCCAGCCCCGTCAAGCAGCTCGCTGTTGAGCATGGGCTACCTGTCTACCAGCCCGTCAGCTTAAAAGGCACTGATGCCCAAGCGGAATTAGCAGCATTGAATGCCGACGTAATGGTTGTCGTTGCTTACGGGCTCTTACTACCACAGGCCGTGCTCGACATTCCCCGTTTAGGCTGCATCAACGTGCACGCATCGCTGCTACCACGCTGGCGAGGTGCCGCCCCTATCCAACGCGCCATTGAAGCCGGTGATAGCGCATCAGGCGTTACCATTATGCAAATGGATGCGGGCCTGGATACCGGTGAGATGCTGTATGAAGTTCGTACGCCGATCACCTCGCGCACCACGGGCGGAGACTTGCATGATCGGCTGGCCATTCAAGGGGCGAATGCGCTGATTAACGTGCTGGATGCGCTGGACAGCAACGATTTAAAAGCAACACCTCAGCCTGACGAGGGCGTCACCTACGCCGCCAAGCTCAGCAAGGCGGAAGCCGAGCTGGACTTTCATCAGCCCGCTGAACAACTGGCGCGCAAAATCCGTGCGTTTAACCCGTGGCCAGTGGCTTGGTGCACGTTAGGCAATGATCGCTTACGTTTGTTGATGGCCAGTGTTGAACCAGGTGAACAGCCTCCCACTACGCCCGGCACACTACTCCAACATGGCGAGGATCACCTACGCATTGCCTGTGGCGAGCAAGGCCAAGAAGTACTGTGCGTTAGCCATGCCCAGTTACCTGGTGGTAAAGCGATGGCCGTGCGCGACCTGCTTAACGCCCGTCAAACCCCGCTTACCGTCGGCGCACGCCTTGGGCACGCCGCCGCTCATCAAGGAGTTAGTGAATGAGCCAGAATCGCCCACCCAAAGGCGGCAGCGGCCAGGAAGTTCGCGCCGCGGCCGCCCGCGCACTAGTCCCTGTTTTGACTGACCAAGGCTCACTGGCCGGGCTAGATGAGCACAGTGTGATTGCCCGCGATCGCAGCCTGTTAAAAGAGCTATGTTACGGTACCTGCCGACGCTTGCCGCGCCTGGAAGCGTTGGCCAGAACACTGCTCAAGCAGTCTTTTAAAAAGCGCGATAGTGATGTTCACGCCTTGTTACTGGTGGGCATCTACCAGCTGCTTTATATGCGTATTCCGGCCCACGCAGCGGTTGGCGAAACCGCTGGCGCCGCTCGCCTGCTAGGCAAAGAGTGGGCTACCCGAGTGCTTAACGGCTGCCTGCGCCGCCTCCAGCGTGAATCCGAAGCGCTTCAAGCCGCCGTTGACCTAGATGAGAGCGTTGCCCTGGAGCACCCGCCCTGGCTGCTTAATGCGTTACGCAGCGCTTGGCCTGAACAGTGGCGCGCCATTGCCGCAGCGAACAATGAACCAGGCCCCATGACGCTGAGAGTCAATCAGCACCACAACGACCGTGAAGCCTATTTACAACAGCTGACTGAGCAGGGGTTAAGTGGGCACCTATGCCTACACGCGCCGGATGGCATTACCTTGGATGCACCCTGTGATGTCTCCATACTTCCCGGCTTTGAAGAAGGTCATGTCAGCGTCCAAGACGAAGCGGCTCAGCTTTCTGCCGCACTGTTAGGGCCTGCATTAGCCCCCCGCCCAGGCGCCCACGTTCTCGATGCTTGCTGTGCGCCTGGCGGTAAAACTGCCCACCTATTAGAGCAGTTTGATATTGCTCTGACGGCCATTGATAGCGACAACCAGCGCCTAGGCCGTGTAGACGATACACTGAACCGCCTAGGCTTAACGGCAGAACTGCAGCACGCTGATGCTACCCAGCAAGACTGGTGGGACGGCGCGCCTTTCGACGCGATTTTGCTTGATGCGCCCTGTTCTGGCACGGGCGTTATTCGTCGTCACCCCGACATTAAAAAACTGCGCCGTAAAGAGGATATTCGCCAGCTCGCTAAGCTACAGCGCCAACTGCTGGATAATCTTTGGCCACTACTCCGCCCAGGCGGTACCTTGCTATACGCCACCTGTTCAGTGCTGCCCGAGGAAAACGCTGAGCAAATCAAGGCATTTCTTGACCGCACGCCCGATGCAGAAGTCACCACGCCAAATGACGTAGCCTGGGGCGAACCGAGTGGCCAAGGACGTCAACTGTTTCCCGCGCAAAGCAGTCATGATGGCTTTTTTTATGCCAGACTAGAGAAGCGTACTGCTTAATATACCGCCCCTACCGGGGTGGTGAACCGATGACAAGGATGGAGACACTATGAGTACTCACACTTATAAGCATATCGAGCTAACCGGTTCTTCTGAAAAGGGAATTGAAGAAGCTGTGCAAAGTGCCCTCGCCAAAGCATCAGAAACCATTCATAACTTACGCTGGTTCGAAGTCACCGACACTCGTGGCCATATCGAGGACGGCCGTGTCGCTCACTGGCAGGTCACGATAAAAGTTGGCTTCACACTCGAGTAATCCCTACCTGCTTTTCAACGGCGGCTGGTTTACACTGGCCGCCGTCTTTATTGCAGCGCACATATCTCTTGCCGAGAACGCGCTGGCGCTTACAACGGAACCGATGCTTAGCAATGAAAATCATCATTCTCGGCGCCGGCCAGGTCGGCGGCACCCTAGCGGAGCACCTTGCCCGCGAGGAAAACGATATTACTGTCGTCGATACCGACGGCGCGAAACTGCGCGAGCTGCACACTAAACTGGATATTCGCACCGTGACGGGCGCGGCTTCGTATCCCATTGTGCTGCGTCAGGCGGGCTGTGAAGACGCCGATATGTTGATTGCGGTGACCAACACCGATGAAATCAACATGATCGCCTGCCAAGTCGCCCATACCCTGTTTCGCACGCCTACCAAAATTGCCCGCGTACGCTCAACCGCCTACCTCACCCGTAAGGGGCTGTTTGCCCACGAAGCGATCCCTATTGATGTACTGATCAGCCCTGAACAAGTGGTTACGGATCATGTTCGCCGCCTGATTGAGCACCCGGGTGCGCTGCAGGTGTTGGAATTTGCCGGTGGTTTGGTGCAGTTAGTGGCGGTCAAGGCGTTCTATGGTGGCCCGTTGGTGGGACAGGATTTAGCCTTTTTAGCCAAGCACATGCCCAATGTGGAAACACGCGTGGCGGCAATTTATCGCCGCAACCGACCGATTATTCCCCGTGGCGATACGGTGATTGAAGCCGACGACGAGGTGTTTTTCCTGGCGGCACGGCGTGATATTCGCGCGGTAATGAGCGAACTACGCCGCGTTGAACGGGATTTCCGGCGGGTGGTGATTGCCGGTGGGGGCAATATCGGTGAACGTTTAGCCGAACACCTGGAGCACAGCCATCAGGTCAAGATTATCGAGCACAGTTTAGAGCGCTGTACTGCGCTTTCCGAGCGGCTTGACCGAACGGTGGTGCTACACGGCAGCGCCACCAGCAAGCGGCTGCTGGAAGAAGAGAACATCGAAGACTGCGATATCTTTTGTGCTCTGACCAACGACGACGAGGTCAATATTATGTCGTCGCTGCTGGCCAAACGCTTGGGCGCCAAGAAGGTACTGACGCTGATTAACAACGCTGCCTACGTGGACTTGGTTCAGGGGGGCGAAATCGATATCGCCATTTCCCCCCAGCAAGCAACCATCGGCAGCCTGCTTACCCACGTCCGCCGGGGCGATATTGTCAACGTGCACTCACTGCGCCGTGGCGCTGCGGAAGCCATCGAGGCGATCGCCCACGGTGATAAGCAGTCGTCCAAAGTGGTGGGCCGGACCATTGCTGAGATCAATCTGCCTGAAGGCACCACCATTGGTGCCATTGTGCGAGGCAAAGAGGTCATGATTGGCCATGGGGATGTGATGGTAGAAAGCGGCGACCACGTCATTCTATTCGTGATTGATAAGCGGCGCATTCGTGACGTGGAGCGGCTGTTCCAAGTGGGATTAACGTTCTTCTAGGCAATGGCCTTCTAGGCAACGCTCTTCAAGAAAACAGGCCACCGCTATGAGGCAACCACTGCTATGAGTTTGCGGGTCATACTACGCATTTTAGGGCTACTGTTGATGCTATTTAGCCTCACCATGTTGCCACCCATGCTGATATCGCTTTGGTTTCGCGACGGTGTTTGGCACGCTTTTATGAGCGGCATCGCCATTTCAGTGATAACGGGCTTACTGCTTTTCCTACCCAATCGCCGCGCCCATAAAGAGCTACGGATTCGCGACGGTTTTATTATTGCGGCCATGTTTTGGACCGTACTGGCACTCTTCGGCTCGCTACCACTGATGCTGTTTGGTGAAGGCTCGCTCGGTGTCACCGATGCAGTATTTGAATCGTTTTCCGGACTCACCACGACTGGTGCAACCGTCATTACTGGCATCGATTTTCTGCCAGAATCCATTCTTTACTATCGCCAGCAGTTGCAGTGGTTAGGCGGCATGGGGATTGTAGTGTTAGCGGTGGCCATTTTGCCCACCTTGGGTGTCGGGGGAATGGCCCTGTACCGTACTGAAATTCCTGGGCCGCTAAAGGATTCAAAGCTGACGCCGCGAATTACCGAAACCGCTAAAGCACTGTGGTACATCTACGCAACGCTAACGCTGGCCTGTATGGTCGCTTACATGTTGGCGGGGATGAGCTGGTTCGATGCCTTGGGACACAGCTTTTCGACCGTCGCTATTGGCGGATTTTCGACCTATGACGCCAGCATCGGCTACTTTGACAGTGCCGCCATTGAGCTGATTTGCGTTGGCTTTATGCTGATCTCAGCATTCAGCTTTAGCCTGCACTTTATTGCTTGGCGTGAAAAGCGCTTGCTGCACTACTTTCAGGACCCTGAAGCGCGCTTTTTAATGATATTTCTTGCTGGGTTAACCACGATCACCGTGATTACTTTGTGGCTCACGGACACCTACGACGATGTTGAAGGTCTTAGACACGCGCTATTTGAAGTTGTCTCTGTCGCCACCACTGCAGGATTTGCAGTTGCCGACTTTTCAGGCTGGCCAGGTGCGTTACCGTTTCTGTTATTTGTCGCCGCCTTTGTAGGTGGTTGTTCCGGTTCGACGGCGGGCGGCATGAAAGTAATCCGCATTATTCTGATCTTGAAGCAGGGTATGCGTGAAGTCATGCGCCTTATTCACCCCAATGCAGTCATTGCCGTTAAAGTGGGCAAGGTTAGTGTTCCCGACAGCATCGCCCAGGCGGTATGGGGCTTTTTCTCAGCCTACGTCATGCTATTTTTCTTGATGCTGGTGGGCGTTATGGCAACAGGTGTTGACCAAGTTACCGCTTGGTCAACCGTTGGCTCTGCACTAAATAATTTAGGCCCAGCACTAGGCGAAGCTAGCAGCCATTACGGCGACTTGCCCAGCCTAGCCAAGTGGATTTTGGTGCTCGCGATGCTGCTGGGCCGCTTGGAAATTTTCACGGTACTTGTGCTATTTACACCCGCCTTCTGGCGTCGTTAAACACGTATCAATGCTTTCTATTCAAATTGAGACACATTAATGATCCATGACGATACAACACCGCTGGCGCAAGAACCCAACGCGCAGCCTAAGACCAGCGGCCCGTTAAAAACCGTCACCGTTGGCGGCACCCGTTACACCCTGCTCGGCACCGCTCACGTCTCTGCCGAAAGTGCCGATGACGTTCGCCAATTAATCAACAGTGGCACTTTCGACGCCGTTGCCATTGAGCTATGCGACGCACGTCATCACAGCATGGACAACCCCGATGCCATGGGGGAACAGGATCTTTTTCAGGTATTTAAACAGGGCAAAGCGGGCATGGTAGCGGCAAGCCTGGCGCTTGGTGCGTTTCAGCAACGGATTGCTGAGCAGTCAGGTATTCAGCCTGGCGCTGAAATGCGTGCAGCAGTAGAAGAGTGCCGTACCCACAAGCTGCCTTTAATGTTGGTCGATCGTGACGTTGGCATTACATTAAAGCGCATTTACCGCAATGTCCCTTGGTGGCAACGCTTCTCGCTATTTTCGGGGCTAATTGGCAGCGTAATGTCGCGCCAAGATGTTTCCAAAGAGGACATCGAAAAGCTCAAAGAAGGCGATATGCTGGAGGCCACTTTCAGCGAATTTGCTGCCGAATCAGAAGCACTCTATACCCCGCTTATTCGCGAACGCGACCGCTATATGGCACTGCGCTTAGCTGAAGAAGCGCCGCCTGGGCGCTATCAAAACGTGTTAGTGGTGCTGGGTGCCGGGCATTTAAAAGGCACCGGTGAACACCTGGAAGCACCGCTTCCTGAAAACCCTACCACTGAGCGTGAATCGCTGGAGGCAACACCGCCACCGTCTAAACTCTGGAAAGCTGCCCCTTGGCTGATTACCGCGCTGGTTATCACCGGTTTTGTGATCGGCTTTTCGCGCAATACTGAGCTTGGCTGGCAGTTGGTCATTGAGTGGTTTTTAATCAATGGCATTTTATCCGGCGGCGCGACGATAGCAGCCCTTGCGCACCCTGTGACGGTGATTGCCACCTTCTTTGCCGCCCCACTGACCTCGCTTAACCCCACCATTGGTGCAGGCTTTGTCGCTGCAGGGGTCGAACTCTATATGCGCAAACCGAAGGTGCGCGACTTTTCGACACTACGCCATGATGTCACCGAGCTCAAAGGTTGGTGGAAAAATCGCGTCTCCCGTACGTTGCTGGTGTTTATTTTGGCAACATTAGGCTCTGCGGTGGGTACCTGGGTAGCAGGCTTTAGAATTGCCGGTGCACTGTTCGGTAGCGGCACCGCGTGAGTACGATCAAACAAGCGCCATGGCAAGCTGATGCATTGCTATTGCTGGTAACGGTGGTAGCCGCTGGCGGCTGGATTTTTTCTAAAGAAGCGTTAGCGGGCATGCCACCGTTACTGTTTATTGGTACGCGCTTTTTACTGGCAGGACTGATACTCCTACCCTTCGCCTGGCCTGCCCTAAGGCGCTTACCCGCGCGTAGGATAAGACGCGGCGTACTGGTAGGCTGTTTGTTCAGCACCGCGATGGCCTTCTGGATTCTGGGGTTAAATTACTCTGACCACCTGGGCGAAAGCGCGTTTATCAACAGCTTGGGAATTTTGCTGGTACCCGTTGTAGCACGGTTGCTGTTTGGCGACCGTCCGCCACGCTCTACCTGGATCGCCCTGCCAGTAGCGCTACTGGGCTTTGCCCTCCTGTCGCTAAACGCAGGGTTCAAAGTAGAAGCTAGTCAATTGCTAATGGTCTGCGCGGCGCTCTGCTTCGCGCTACTGATCAACGTCAATACTCGCGTGGTGCGCAACGTGCCAGCGCTACCGCTCACCACACTACAGTTGCTCTCGGTGGGCAGCGTACTGACCTGCCTATCCTTGTTCGCCGAGGATCAGCCGCTAGCGCTCAGCCCCTCAATTCTGGGCTGGTTTATGGCCAGCGTGCTGCTGGCAAGTTCGCTGCGCTTCTTTCTGCAAATCAAAGCCCAGGGCATGACCACACCTAGCCACGCGGCAGTTATCTTAATGCTTGAAGCCGTGTGGACCGCCCTATTCGCCGCATGGTGGTTTGGCGAAACCATGACCCTGCTACAGCTGCTTGGCTGTAGCCTGATTTTTACCGCCCTGTTGATTAACCGCTGGTACTGGGTACGTAAAGTGATGCTTCGCTGGCTACCGGGTGCTCAGCGCTAACCCTTGCGATCTAATAGCCGCTGCATGGCAGCGGTTGGTTCAGCAATTTTGCGATAGTAACGGCTTTCAGCGTAGCTATCGTTAAATACATCAAAGTAATCGTCTAGCACATCAGCGGCATTTTCATCACCACTTTGGCGCAGCAGTTCAATGGCAACTTCTGCCGTACACAGGTGCGCTTTTGAGGCGGGTTTGCGTAACCGATAGCGTGTTTCCCGCTCAGTGCGCAGCGGTAGTACCGGCAGCGCATCCAGATAAGGACTCTTGCGGAACATTCGCCGCGCTTGGCGCCAAGTGCCATCTAAAATCACAAATACCGGAATACGCGCCTGCTGCTTTACAGCGTGCACAGCATTAATGTCCACCACACGGTCCGCGTAGTCGGGCTGGTCATCTGGGAAGATCACAAAAGGCGCGTAGCGCGGATCTTCAAGCAGCGCGGCTAACTCTTCGTCCGGCGCGGTGCGGTACCAGGTAAACACTCTGGTTTGCGTCAGCACATCGCCAATTAACCGCCCCGTATTGGTCGGCTTGTAGTGTTCTATAGAGTGGGTCAACAGCCATACCTGGGCGGTGCTATCCGCTTTCACCTGATAAGGGCACAGACAGTTGAGCTCAGGAAGATTGCACCCTTCGCAGCGTGTGACAAAACTGCCCCGTGCTTTAAATTCACGCCGAGGTGGACGCGGATGCCCCGTAGCAGGGTCGTAGTCAGTCAATGAAGAAGACTCAGGGGGCTGTGACGTAGCGTCGGACATCCGCGCTCCAATTCATAAAGGGCGATTAACAAAAGACGGATAACAAAGGGCGCCGAGTATAAAGCAGCCCGGCCACCATGACGAACCCCAGCTCTCTAAAACCATTCGTAGTAAACCAACGCGCTTCGAATAGTTGACACCAAAAGCGTAACGCCGCTAGAGTCTCGTCAACTTTCAAAAGAAAAAAGGTTTACCCGTGACCGCCACCGCTTTCAATGCCGCCGCCCCGCGCCACGACTGGACGCTGGAAGAGATTAATGCGCTGTTCGCACTGCCCTTCAACGACCTGCTATTTAAAGCTCAGCAAGTGCATCGCGCCCACTTTGATGCTAACGCGGTGCAGGTCTCGACCCTGCTGTCGATTAAAACGGGGGCTTGCCCGGAAGACTGCAAATATTGCCCGCAGTCCGGTCACTACAATACCCAACTCGAAAAAGAGAAACTGCTGGAAATCGAAAAGGTCGTTGCCCAGGCCAAGGCTGCCAAAGAAGCTGGCGCTAGCCGTTTCTGTATGGGCGCGGCATGGCGCAGCCCGCGGGACAAAGATTTACTGCTGGTCGAAGAGATGGTTCGCCAAGTAAAAGCCTTGGGGCTGGAAACCTGCATGACGCTAGGCATGGTCGACGGTGATCAAGCCAGCCGTTTGGCGGCTGCCGGGTTGGATTACTACAACCATAACCTGGATACCTCCCCCGACTTTTACGCTGAAATCATCACCACCCGTACCTTCAGCGACCGCCTGGACACCCTGGCCACCGTGCGTGAAGCGGGCATGAAAGTATGCTCCGGCGGCATTTTAGGCATGGGCGAAGGCGCGCAAGACCGCAGCGCGCTGTTACAGCAGTTGGCGAAGTTATCACCGCACCCAGAATCCGTGCCCATTAATATGCTGGTTAAGGTACCGGGCACTCCGCTGGAGAACGTCGAAGACTTGGACCCACTTGAGTTTATCCGCGCCATCGCGGTGGCGCGGATTATGATGCCGCAAAGCCATGTGCGGCTTTCCGCTGGCCGCGAGCAGATGAGTGAGTCGACTCAAGCACTGGCATTTTTGGCGGGAGCCAACTCGATCTTCTACGGCGACAAACTGCTCACCACCGGCAATCCTCAGGCAGACCGCGACCGCGCGCTATTTGCAAAATTAGGCCTGCACCCAGAACGCCGTGATACCTGCGAAGATGAAGCCACTCACACCGAGCGACTCACCCAACAAGCTCAGCAGCGCGCCCAGGCAGAGCGGGCAGCAGCACTGGCGGTAGATGCCAGTGTCTGACGCGTGGCAGCAGCGGCTAGCCAGCGCCCGTCAGCAGCGTGTTGATCAACAGCGCTGGCGGCACCGACGAGTGAATACCCTTGGCACGCTGGACTTTGCCGGCAATGACTATCTCGGGCTGGCTCATGATCCACGCGTGCAAGCTGCCCAGGCAGAGGGTGCGCGCCGCTTTGGCGCAGGCGCGGGCGCGTCGCACTTGGTCAGCGGCCACTTGGAAGTTCACGACGCACTGGAAGACGCCCTAGCCGAGTGGACCGGACGACAGCGTGCACTACTGTTTTCCACTGGCTATATGGCTAACCTTGGCGTGTTGCAGGCGCTCGCTGACCCGCACACTGCCCTCTTTCAAGACCGTTTGAACCATGCCTCGCTACTCGATGGTGCAACGCTAAGCGGCGCTCGCTCGCGACGCTTTCATCACCGCAATAGCGCTGATCTTGAACGTCTGTTGGCGCGCAGTTCCGCCCCCCATAAGCTGGTGGTCAGCGACGGCGTGTTCAGCATGGATGGCGACGTTGCCGATATTGCCACCCTTGCCCACGTCAGCCAGCAACACAACTCCTGGCTAATGATCGATGATGCTCACGGTCTGGGCGTGTTAGGCGCTAACGGCAGCGGCTGTGTGGCAGGTTTTGATAGCCAAGCGGTGCCTATTTTGGTGGGTACACTGGGCAAAGCACTGGGCACCGCTGGCGCGTTTGTGGCCGGTGACGCGGCGCTGATTGAGCACCTCACCCAGTTTGCTCGCAGCTATATCTATACCACGGCCCAGCCCCCCAGCATTGCCGCAGCGACCCTGGAAGCGCTGGCTATCGTGCAGCGCGAGCCTGAACACCGCCTACAGCTTACGCGCCATATCAACTATTTTCGCCAGCAGGCCCAAGCGCTCGGGCTGCCCCTTGCCGACTCCCATACACCTATTCAACCGCTGTTACTCGGCAACGAGCCACGCACCATGGCTTGGGCGGCTAAGCTCGCCCAACGGGGTATTCACGTCGGGGCGATTCGTCCACCCACGGTACCTAATGGTGCCGCACGGCTGCGCATTACGCTGAGTGCCCGCCACACTCCAGGCGATATTGATCGGCTTATTGAAGGGCTGAGCGCCTGTCAGAGTGAGGAAGCAGCATGTCCCGCCTAGACGCCCCTCAACGTCTTGTGCTGCTGTCGGGCTGGGGGATCGATCAGCGTATCTGGCAGCCGTTGGACACCTACTGGTCCGCCCATACTGAGGTGCACACGGTGAACTGGCCGGGCTATGGCGATACCCCTGCCCTGGCTGAACCGGCCACCCTTGATACCCTTGCCAGCGCCATGGCCGACCAACTACCCAGCGACGCCGTATGGGTTGGCTGGTCGCTGGGCGGGCTGTTAGCCAGCGCGCTGCTCGATAAGCTGCCTGCACCACGCGGCTTGGTGCTGATTGGCACAGGCGGGCAATTTTGTAGCGATGACGGCGTGAGCAAAGCCGAGCTTGCCAGCTTTCAGCGCGCCTTTAGCCGCGACCCCGACGCCACCTGGCGGCATTTTTTACGCTGGCAAACCCAAGGCGAACCTAACGCTCGCCACGCCCACCAACAGCTACGTGCCATGTTGGGCGACACCCCCAGCGCTACTAACAGCACCCTATCCCAAGGGCTTCACTGGCTTGCCACCCTGGATAACACCCAGCGTTTGCAAGAGGCGCCCTGTCCGGTCATTCAGCTAGTGGGCGAGTACGATCCGTTAGTATCTTCCAGCACCCGCGCTCAGGCGATTAACCTTGCCCACGCAGGACACTGCCCGATGCTTTCCCAACCTGCTCAACTAGTCGCGACCATCGCTTCCCAGGCCGCACTGGTCGCCAAGGAGCACGTATGTACCTAACGGCAACGCCAAACTGGCAGGCAAAAGTCGCCCACGCTTTTTCTCGCGCGGCACCCCGCTACGATGCGCTGGCCAGCGCTCAGCGCCAGATAGGGGAAACGCTATGGTCATCGCTTCCGCCTAATGCCGACAACATACTCGACCTTGGCTGTGGTACTGGCGTCTGGACACAGCGACTAGCCACTCAATTTCCCCATGCCAACGTCACTGGGCTGGATATTGCCCCTGGCATGCTCGCCCATGCCCAGGCGCGCTATGGCCATCATATTCGTTGGCAGCAAGGCGATGCCGCCGCGCTGCCTTTTGAGCGCGCCACCTTTGATCTGGTCTTTTCCAACCTTGCCATCCAGTGGTGCCGCGATATCGATGCGGTGATGCGCGAGCTTCAACGAGTACTGTCCCCTGGCGGCCAAGTGCATCTCACGACACTCTTACCCGGCACGTTGGCAGAAGTCGCCTCTGCTTGGCAGCGCCCGGAGGCATTACTGCAAACGCCGAATGCCCAAGCGCTTGAACGCGCCGTTGGCTTAAGCGGCTTAACGCTGGTTGATCGCATTACCGAATGGCGGCGGTTTTACTACCCCGATCTCACTGCCGTCATGGACTCAATTAAGGGAGTAGGCGCCCAGGTGGCGCGGCCCAAGGCACGTCTTACCCGCCGAGACCTGGTCGCCGCCCGCCAGCGTTTTGAAACGCTACGTGAACCCCAAGGGCTCCCCGTTAGCTACCACTGCCTCACTCTGCGCTTGGAAAAATCACCATGACCGTCTATTTCGTAACCGGCACCGATACCGATGCAGGTAAGACCCTGGCCACCAGCGCACTGCTGTGCGCTGCCAAACAGCAGCAGCTCAGCACGCTGGGGCTTAAGCCGATTGCCTCTGGCAGCCACATCACGGCGGATGGGCTGCGCAATAGCGACGCCTTGGCGCTACAACAACAGAGCGCTCCCCCCGTCGATTACACCACCGTTAACCCGTGGGCGTTTGCGCCCGCTATTGCGCCGCACCTGGCCGCCAGCGAGGCGGGGTGCGCTCTTAACGTCAATAGCGTAGTGGCCTCGCTTACCGCCACCCTAAACGACATGCCGCGCGATTTAACGCTCATTGAAGGCGCTGGCGGCTGGCGTGTGCCACTCAATGAGCACAACGACTTTTCCGATATACCGCGGATGATGCAGCTGCCCGTTATTCTGGTCGTGGGACTAAAGCTTGGCTGTCTTAATCATGCGCGGCTTACCGCGGAGGTGATCGCTGCCGATGGCCTACCCCTTGCGGGTTGGGTCGGCAGCGTAGTGGACCCTGAGTTCGCCGCTGATACAGCGCGCTTTGAGGCCAATATCGCGCTGCTTAAAAACGCCCTTAACGCGCCATGTCTAGGCATTATTCCTCATTTAGCCACCGCCGATGCCACCCATGCGCGCCACGCGCTTTCACTATCTGCACTGCTCAACACCTCAGTTTTGAATCAGGAAGCCGCTTTATGAGTTCTCCCGTTTGGCACCCTTACGCCCACCTCAAAACACAAGCACCCGCCCCTAAAGTGGTCGGCGGCAGCGGTAGCCATTTCACCCTGGAAAGCGGCGAGCAACTGCTCGACGCGACCTGCTCCTGGTGGTGCATGATTCATGGCTATGGCCATCCACGTTTAGTCGCGGCCATTCGTGAACAGGCAGGCGAGCTATGCCATGTCATGCTCGGTGGCCTCACCCATAATCCCGCCGACCAGCTTGCTCGGGAGCTCGTGCGCATCACCCCTGACGGTCTTAATCACGTGTTCTACTCCGACAGTGGTTCAGTCGGGATGGAAGTGGCGATGAAAATGGCCCTGCAGTACCAGGTGCTCATCGGCCACCCCGAAAAGTGCAAGATGCTTTCGTTAATGAAGGCCTACCATGGCGACACCACCGGCTGTATGGCGGTATGCGACCCTGAAGAAGGCATGCACAGCCTGTTCGCCAGCCTGCTTCCCCAACACCACTTCGCTCCCGCGCCCACCGCACCGTTTAACGCCACACCGGAACAGGTAGCCGACGATTTAGCGGCGCTGCGCGACGTACTGGCGAGCCATCACCATGAGATTGCTGCCCTGCTGATGGAGCCGTTGTTACAGGCAGCAGGCGGGCTGAATATGACC
The DNA here is from genome assembly GCF_002216165.1 of Halomonas sp. N3-2A. Taxonomy (NCBI): domain Bacteria; kingdom Pseudomonadati; phylum Pseudomonadota; class Gammaproteobacteria; order Oceanospirillales; family Halomonadaceae; genus Halomonas; species Halomonas sp. N3-2A. Next base: position 2,484,267 of record NZ_CP022286.1, read on the forward strand.
TCGCCTGACTACCTGCGCGGCGCACGGGCGCTATGCGATGAGTTTGGCGTGCTGCTGATTTTTGATGAAGTGGCCACCGGTTTTGGCCGCACGGGTAAGCTGTTTGCTGCCAATCACGCTGACGTGACACCAGATATTATGGTGCTCTCTAAAGGACTAACCGGCGGCTATCTAGGCCATGCAGCAACCCTAGCCAACGACCGCGTTCACGATGCATTTGTTGGCGACAGCGCCCACCATGCCTTTATGCACGGCCCGACATTTATGGGCAACCCGCTGGCCTGCCGCGTCGCGCTGGAAAGCCTGCGCGTGTTTGAAGAGGAGCACTACCTGGACAAGATTGCGACTCTCAGCCAACAGCTTAGCCGAGCGTTAATTGACGACTCTGCGCTGAACGCCCACCCAGACGTGGCCGATGTGCGGGTGCTGGGTGCCACCGCGGTGATTGAAGCGCACTCCGCCGAGGCACTGAAAGGTGTCGGGCAGTTCGCCCGCGAGCGTGGGGTGTGGCTGCGCCCAATCGGCCGCTGGCTGTACACCATGCCCGCTTATATCGCCACCGACGCCGACATCGCTCAGATTACCGACGTAATGAAGGCATGGTTTTTGAAGCGATAACTCTTAAAGCAATAGTTATTAGAGAACACTCAAGGCAGCATTAAATTGCCCTGTTTGCGCCACTGGTTGACCAAGGCAGGAACGCCTTCACCTGCCGTGGTGTTAATCGCTAGAACGCCCGGCGGTGTTAAGGCATCCGCGTCGGGGTCGACCAGCGCACACGGGGTATCCAGGTCAATATACGATAGCAGCGATGCTGCGGGCATAACCGCCAAAGACGTGCCCACCACCAGCAAAAAGTCCGCTTGGCTAACAAGCTCGCAGGCGTCTTCAAACAGCGGTACCGATTCACCGAACCATACGACATCCGGGCGCAGCTGGCTGCCTTTGTCGCAAATATCACCCAGCGCAATACCGCCTTTTGGCAGTGGATAGCGCAGCCGCGCATCCACTGAAGAGCGCGCCTTCAAAATCTCACCATGCAGATGCAACACATCTCGCGACCCTGCACGCTCATGCAGATCATCAATATTCTGCGTAACCACGCTGACTCTAAAGCCATCTTTTTCAAGTGCCGCCAGGGCTTTATGGGCAGCATTGGGCTTGGCCTTACGAATTTGCTCCCGGCGCAGGTTATAAAACGCCAGCACCCGCTGAGGATCTCGCTGCCAGCCTGCAGGCGTAGCTACCTCTTCGACTGGGTGGTCTTCCCACAGGCCATCGCTGGCACGGAACGTTTTAATGCCACTCTCGGCGCTAATCCCTGAACCGGTAAAAACCACTAGGTGCGGTGTTGCTGTCATGTCTTCCTCGACTAAATCACTGCTTACTGTTTCACAAGGAGCCTCTTATTAATGTAATGAGCGCAGGCCAGACAAGGCAAAAATCAACGAAAAAGCGCAGTTTACGGGTTGTAAATGAGCATTTTGAGGCGATTTTTAACGCAGTATGGCCAAGCGCAATAGTTAATCAGAGGTTACTTAATATACCAGCTGCCCTATGGTCCCCGCGAAGCGCTGCTTATTACGATATGGGTAAACATCAATCACCCGACCATCGACAATGGCCTGCTGTAGCTCCAACCAGTAATCGGGATCAAATAACTCCGGATGCTGTTGCATAAAAATACCGCGCAGCTCCGGGTTGGCAAACATAAAGGGGCCGAACTCCTCGGGGAAGATATCATTGGGGCCAACGTAAAAACTCTCCCCACCACCTCCCTGAAAGTCATTGCCATACGATTTAGGCATGTGCCGAAAGCGACACTCCGTGAGATAGCACACCTCGTCGTAATCGTAAAAAATCACTCGACCATGGCGGGTAACACCAAAGTTTTTTAACAGCATATCGCCCGGGAAGATGTTCGCCGCTGCCATCTGTTTAATGGCGTTACCATAGTCTTTGAGCACCATTACGCGCTCGTCCGCGCTGCACTGCTCCAGATAGATATTCAGCGGTGTCATCATGCGCTCGGTATAACAGTGCTTGATGATCACCTTGTCATCTTTCAATGACACAGTAGACGGCGCTACTTCTAGCAAGTGCTCTAAACACTCTGGCGCAAAGTGATCCTGACGCACGATAAAATTCGAGAACTCCTGGGTATCAGCCATACGCCCAACACGGTCATGGCGTTTCACCAGGCGGTATTTCTCGCGCACTATCGCGTGGGTGACCTCTTTGGCCGGATCGAATTTATCTTTAATGATCTTAAACACGGTGCGAAAACTGGGTAGCACAAACACCGCCATCACCATGCCACGCACCCCAGGCGCAATGACGAACTGATCCTCACGCTTGGCCACTTGCAGGTTTAAGGCACGGAAAAATTCGGTTTTGCCATGCTTAAAAAAGCCAATCGCGGCATACAGTTCGCCTTCAGGCTTATGGGGCATGAGCTGTTTTAAGTAGTGGACAAACTCCCCAGGTACCGGTACATCGACTTGGAAGTAGGCACGGGTAAACGAGAAAATAATCGAGACTTCATCAGTCTCGGTTAACACGGTATCCAAGTGCAGGCAGGGGTCGCCGCCCTGCTGCTCGCCAAACCCCTCACCATGTAGAATAGGTAACACCAGTGGCACCTGCTCACCGCCCCCCAAAATGCGGCCGACTAAGTAGGCCCCTTTATTGCGGTAAAAGACGCTTTTCAACAGCTCTAATTGAGCGTCTTCTGACTGCAAAATAGCGGCGGGAAGCAGGGTTTCTAATAGGCCTGCAGCTAGTTCAATATCGCGTTCCAGATCAGCAAAGGCGTTATCAAACGGTGCCTCTTCAAGCGCCCAGGCAAGCGCTTGAGACCAATCACCGTTGACTGAATGCTGGCGACAAAGCTCAATTCCAGAATGGTGCGCAGCATCTTCTCGGGAGCTGTACACAAACATCCAGTCATTGCGAATATGACGGTGGTGGAAAATCGAGCAGAATAACGAGTTAAAAAACGTCTCGGCCAACTCGTAATCCAACCGCTGACTAATCAGCTGCGCATAGTGCTCACGTGCCTCCCGCCAGGTCTCACAGTACGTAAGCGCCTCATGATCAAAGGTACGCTGCAAACGTGTCAGCGTATCGCCCACTTTCTCTTCATAAAGGTTAATCCGCGCCGCTGAGGCTTGCTGGGCATCACGCCACGCCGCATCACGAAAACGCCGACTGGCGTCAAAGGTAATCTGCTTGAAGCGTGCTCGGTAGCCATCAAATCCATGCAGAATAGTGGCCGCTAAACGATACGCGGGAGAGTGCTTCATGGCGGTGCTCCTGACTATTTTCCCCAGCTTCGCGTAACGGAGCACTACATGCGAGAAGACCTTGGTGGGTAATCCGCATGTTTAAGAAGGCAGCTAGCTGTTTTAGCACTCATCATAAAAAGCCTCTGGGCCATTGGGCTCAGAGGCTTAAACTGCCTAGTTAGCCTAGGCGATTAGGATCAAACATTACAGCTTGGCAGCAGCTGGCGCCGGCTCGTCAATGTCTAGCTCTTCCGGGGCAGCAGTCACCAGCGCAAACTCCTCTTCAGCGGTTTTCGCCACCAGCTTATTCTTGCTGTAAAGGAAGTAGTACGCTGCACCAGCAATGAATAGAACGATGGTGTAATTAAACGCGCGGGGGTCGAAAGCATAGACACCGGTCAGCGCGACGAGGGAAAGCACTAACGCAACGCCAGAGGTCACCACACCACCGGGTGTTTTATAAGGGCGCGGCAAGTCAGGCTGTTTAACTCGTAATAGAATGTGGCTGAGCGCCATCAATGCATAAGAGAGCGTCGCGCCGACAACGGCCATCCCTAGAATTAGATCACCCTCGCCGCTAAGTGAGACTAAAAAGCCAAATACACCAGGCACAATCAGCGCCAGATAAGGCACTTTACGCTCGCTGGTCAGTGACAGCGGTTTTGGTAAGTAGCCCGCACGAGAAAGCGCAAACACCAAACGGCTGTAGCCATAGATAATCGAGAAAAATGACGCCACCAGCCCCGCAAGACCTAACACATTAACCAGCGTGGCAAGTGTTGGGTTACCCGCAACGTTAAGCGCATCGACCAGCGGCACCCCACTTTGACCAATCATTTCAGCCCCCGCCGCGCCGGCCAGTAACACCACGACCAATAAGGCGGTAAATAGCAGGAACAACATCGCGGCGATAATCCCTTTAGGCATATCCCGCGCGGGGTCTTTGGCTTCCTCTGCCGCTAGCGGCACGCCTTCAACCGCCAAAAACAGCCACATCCCAAACGGCAGCGCTGCCCATATACCGTACCAACCATAGGGCATAAAGGTGCTCGCACCGGCTGCATCGGTGGGCGCAATATCAAACAGATTCGCTGAATCGAAATTGCCAATCAGCGCCACTGCCGTTGCCAAAATCGCGAACACGGCCAGCCCGCTAATCACCATCATGACTTTTAGCGCTTCACCCACGCCTGCTAGGTGAATACCGATAAACACTGCGTAGAACAGCAGGTAAACCAGCGGCCCATTAATGCCCAGCAGCGATTCAACTGCCGAGCCAATGAAAATCACGATCGCAGCAGGCGCAAGCGCGTACTCAATCAACACCGCAAGCCCGGTTAAATAGCCACCGGCTGGCCCCATCGCTTGGCGGGCAAAGCTATAGCCTCCCCCCGCGGCTGGAATCGCTGCGGACATTTCCGCCAATGCTAATACGAGTGCCAGGTACATCATCGCCATTAAGCAGGCGGCAATGGCAAAACCACCCCAACCCGCTTCAGCAATACCGAAGTTCCAGCCGGCAAAATCACCGGAAATAACATAAGAAACCCCAAGCCCTGCTAGTAATAGCCAGCCCGCGGTACCTTTGCGCAGCTGGCGCTTGGCCAAATACGCTTGATCGACAGAAGGTTGTGTCATTGTCATGCCCTTTTCAGTGTGGAACGCAATCGTTGTCAGCGGCGTGCTGAGTCGGGGTGTTGGTTCCATATTGTTGTTAGGAGTTTTTTAGGAGCGTTTCTATAAGTGCTTGTTATTTATGTATTGTTATTACTCTTTTTAATTGCTATTTAATTACTCTGTTATCTATATGGCGCTGCTTATGCATAACGCTTCGCTTCCTGTGCCGCTTATTAATCGGCCACCAGGAAGTTTTGAGTTGTCCCCCCTGTTGCACCGTCTAATACGCTGTCCTCGCTACGATCTTTCAGTTGCACGCCAGACAGTTTCCGCTGACGGGCTTCGGTTAATAGCAACAACAACCGCCGTGCGGCCTCTTCCGGTTTGAGCCCTGCTGGACGCACGTTTGAAATGCAGTTGCGGCGATCATCCTTTAAGCCCACTTCTGGTTCCCAGGTCATATACAGCCCGAGGCTATCGGGGGAGCTTAAGCCTGGGCGCTCACCAATCATCACCAGCACGGCATCGGCATTAAGCAGCGCGCCAACCTCATCACCAATCGCCACGCGGCCCTGCTCTACGATGGTTAATGGCGCGAGCTGCCACTCCCGCTGATCACTCTCCAAGGCGCGATACAGCGCAGTAAGAAACGGCTCGCTGTTCTGCTGTACTGCCAGTGCGGAAAGCCCATCGACAATCACCACCGCTAAATCGAAGCGCTGGCCACATTGCGCCGCTTGTTGCAGTTGCTCTCGCGAAGCGTCGTCAAGACGACGGCCATAATCCGGACGCTGCAGATACATGGCCCGGTCTACTGCATGGCTATGCACATGAAGAGGTGTCTGGTTCAGGCTCAGCGCTGTCGTTAACTCATCGGCCAGCGCGTCGCACTCAAGGGGGCAGTGAACGGCATCCTGGGCTTGGGCATGAGCCAGTTGAAACGCCAATAGCTGATGCGTGGGCAGACTAATGCCCGCTCGTCCAAGCCCAATGCGAGCATCGGTAAATGCCCTCAGCCGCTCCCATGGGTTAGCGATCACAATCGGTGGGGCTTTTTTCGATTCATTATCAGACATCGCGAGCAGCCTCCGTTGGCAGGTGGCGCAGGCTATTAGCGAAAGCGGCAGGTAGTTGATCATTTAACCGATAGGAGGAAACATCTTGGAAGATTTGCATCTTCGCCAGCCACTGCTCGAACTCCGGGGCGGCCTTCAACCCAAGCACGCGCCGTGCGTAAAGGGCATCGTGAAAGGACGTGGTTTGATAGTTGAGCATGATGTCGTCAGAGCCTGGGATGCCCATCACAAAGCTACAGCCCGCCACACCTAACAGCGTCAGCAGGTTGTCCATATCATTTTGATCGGCTTCAGCGTGATTGGTGTAGCAAACATCACAGCCCATGGGCACGCCTAGCAACTTGCCGCAGAAGTGGTCTTCCAGCCCCGCTCGGGTGATCTCTTTGCCATCGTACAAATACTCAGGGCCGATAAATCCCACCACCGTATTCACCAGCAGCGGATTAAACTTGCGCGCCACCGCATAGGCACGGGCTTCACAGGTTTGCTGGTCTAAACCATGATGAGCATCAGCGGAAAGCGAGCTGCCTTGCCCAGTTTCGAAATACATCACGTTGCGCCCAACCGTACCGCGATTCAGCGTTTGAGCAGCCGCCTCGGCCTCCGCCAGGGTACTCAAATCAAAGCCAAAGCTGCGGTTGGTGGCTTCGGTACCGCCAATGGATTGAAAAACCAGATCTACCGGCGCGCCCTGCTCAATCGCTTCGAGTGTGTTGGTCACATGAGTGAGCACGCAGGATTGGGTGGGTATTTCGTATTTCTGAATGACATCGTCCATCAGGCGCATTAGCTTGATGCTTTGGGCGACATTATCAGTCGCAGGATTGATCCCAATGACCGCGTCGCCACTGCCATACAGCAAGCCATCCAGAATACTGGCGGCAATCCCGGTCACGTCATCGGTAGGATGGTTGGGCTGCAAACGCGTGGATAACCGCCCCGGCAAACCAATAGTATTGCGAAATGCGGTCGTCACATGGCACTTCTTGGCGACTAGCATCAAATCTTGATTGCGCATCAACTTGCTAACAGCGGCGGCCATTTCAGGGGTAATGCCAGGGCGAGCCGCGGCTAACACATCGCTGGTGGCATAGTCGGATAGTAGCCAGTTACGAAAGTCACCCACGGTTAAATGCTTCAGCGGCGCAAATGCAGCAGCATCGTGCTCATCGATGATTAAACGAGTAATTTCGTCTTGCTCATAGGGGACCAGCACATCATTCAAAAATGTGGTAAGCGGGAGCTCTGCCAGCACCATTTGCGCCACTACCCGCTCTTCTGCTGATTCTGCAATGACCCCTGCCAAGCGGTCGCCAGAGCGTGGCGGCGTGGCCTTGGCCATTAATTCCGCCAAGCCATTAAAGCGATAGCGGCGGCTTCCAACAGTTGTGTGATAGGTCTGCGCCATGGGACCTTCCTTTTTTATATTTAAAAGTGGCTTTTTCTATAACTACGGTTTCTAAAACTATGGTTTCTAAAACAATGGCGCCGAATGCGCGTTGAGGAACAGAATTTGCTTGTTTCCACAATAGCGCTATCACTTAATGGGGAGTATCGAGTTTTGGCAAACCTGTCATACTTATAAAAACATTATTAAATACAATAAATTAGAGGCAAGCATGCAACGTGATGGCACTTTAATCACGTTCACAGGAGTTTTTCATGACGCTGACAAGCCAAGACATTGCACCAAAAAAATGCATTCAAGAGGCGTTTGATGCCGACGAACATGCCCAAAATCTGACCCGCTGGCAGCAGCAATACGACCAACTAAGTCCTGGCCGCTTTTATGGGCGACTAGATGAAATTGAGTTACCCGCCATGCAGGTGTTTAAAGAACATACCGGGCAAGCACTGCGACAAGACTGCCGAGTGTGGGCTGACTCGCTCTGGCTGGGCATCCCCACTCAAGCACCAGGGTCACGAATTAATGGGCAGGCGTTGGAAGAATATGAGGTGATGTGTCATCCCGGCGGTCGTGATTTTGAGCTGGTAACCCCCGAGGCGTTTGATATCTATGGACTAGTGATACGTATGCCGTTATTACAGGCTGCCGCCCAGCGACAGGGGGTGATACTTGATCATGAGTGGCAAGATTCACCCCGCCGCCGGGTAGCGCCTGAAACTCTGCATGCTGTGTCTTTTTTACTTGAACGCTTACTCTCAAATCAACAAGGCCCCATCGCTGAAAACGTTCATCAAGATATTTTGCTAACAGGCCTAATGGAAGTATTAAAAGCTAACCAAACAAGCCATGAATTGCCTCCCAGCTACCCTCATCGAAAAGCAGTGGTTGACCGGGTGAAGCGCTATGTTGATGAGCACCTGGAAGGTCCAGTCACCATGGAAACGTTATGCGAGCTAACTCATGTCAGCAGGCGTACGCTGCAATACAGTTTTACGTCTATCCTAGGGATTAGTCCGCTGCAGTTTTTACGTTTAACGCGGCTGAATAGAGTGCGTCGTGCTCTGCGCAGCGCAGAGCCTCACCAAACAGTGACTGAAATTGCCACCTACTGGGGCTTTTGGCATTTGGGGCAATTTGCTCATGACTATAAGCAACAGTTTGGCGAAAGCCCTTCGCAGACGTTAAACGCGATTCACTGAGCGTGCGCGGCATCCCTTTCGAGGTAAAGATCTTATGTCGAGGCAACGATCCTATATCGAGGTAGAGACCCTATGGTAAATACCACCGCCTGGAATCGCTTGCGCTATAGCATTTACGCGCCAGTCTATGATCTGGTGGCGACTAAAGCGTTTCGTAAACCCCGCAGAAGTGCGCTTAACCAAGTTGACTGGGAACCTGGCATGCGAGTGCTGCTGGTGGGTGCAGGCACCGGCTTAGACCTGCCTTATTTACCGCGCGAATTAGAAATCCATTTAACCGACCTAACCCCCGCAATGGTGACGCGAGCCCGTGAGCGAGCGGAACATGCGCAACGTGACGTGGTATGTCGTGTGATGGATGCTGCTGCACTGGACTACCCAGATGCGCATTTTGACGTCGTTGTGATGCATCTTATTTTGGCGGTGATGCCCAACCCTGAACAGGGACTAGCCGAAGCGCACCGGGTACTGAAAAACGACGGGCAGCTCTGTGTTATGGATAAATTTCAACCCGACACCCACATTGCTGGTCCAAGTCGGCGAGCACTGAACGTCATTACTTCATTGATCGCGACCGACATCACCCGCCAGGCGACACCACTACTTCAACAAGCAGGCTTCAACATCCGCCGCGACGAACCCGTATTGATGAATGGCCTTTTTCGCGCACTTTTAGCAATAAAGTAAACTGCCCTCACAACTGCACATCGCCTCAAAATACCAGTACAGCCGAAACAACAACGTCCAATGCTGGTACAATTAATAGCAACCCGTTACTTGCACGCTTCATCAACATGTAAGGTGACCAATGCCTAAAGCAGCTGTGAAACGCTTCCGTCGTTTACCCGAAGAAGAGCAGTCCCGCGTGATTGAAATGGCTTGGGAAGATCGCACTCCGTTTGAAGCGATCGACACTATGTTTGGCCTAGGCGAGCCGGACGTCATAGAGGTAATGCGCCACCAGCTTAAGCCGGCCTCGTTTCGACTGTGGCGCAAGCGTGTTACTGGTCGCGCGACGAAGCATACGGCTTTGCGATCGCCGGATATTTTACGGGGCTACTGCCCAACGCAATATAAGCGCTAATCACCATTTGCCACGAAAAATCAGAGGATGCCATTTTCTAGTAGGTCTTTTTAATCGCTGAATAAATGTTATATTATCACATAACATAACGCCGTTTATAAAAACCCGCTTAGAGGTGCATTCACAATGACCGTGTTTTCTCCCCTGCCCGTCACCGTACTTTCAGGATTTCTAGGTGCAGGTAAAACCACCGTACTCAATCATATTTTGGCTAACCGCGAAGGTCGCCGCGTCGCGGTGATTGTCAACGATATGAGCGAGGTCAATATCGACGGTGCATTAGTGCGTGGCGGCCCTGGCGAGTCCACGTTAGATGGCGAGGTAGCGCTGAACCGTTCTGAAGAGCGGTTAGTAGAAATGAGCAACGGCTGCATTTGCTGCACGCTGCGTGAAGATTTGCTAGAAGAAGTTAGTCAACTGGCCAGAGAGGGTAAATTTGATTACTTGGTGATTGAGTCCACTGGGATTTCCGAACCGCTACCCGTGGCGGAAACCTTCACCTTTGAAGATGAAAGCGGCCAGAGCCTTTCCCACGTTGCACGCCTTGATACGCTGGTCACTGTTGTCGATGGAGCCAACTTTCTTGAGCAGTACCGCGAAGCGCAGAGCCTCGCTGAAGCGGGCGAAAGCTTAGGTGACGACGACGAACGTAACGTCGCGGACCTGCTGGTCGACCAGATCGAGTTTTGTGATGTATTACTGATCAGTAAAACGGATCTGATCAATAAAAAAGAGCTTGATGCGCTAACGGCGATTCTGCGCTCACTAAACCCTGATGCAGAGCTGGTGCCCATCACTCAAGGTGGCGTGCCGCTAGACAAGGTGCTTGATACTGGCAAGTTCAATTTTGAGCGCGCCCAGCAAGCGCCTGGTTGGCTAAAAGAGATGCGTGGCGAGCATGTGCCAGAAACCGAAGAGTACGGTATTGGCAGCTTTGCCTACCACGCTCGCCGCCCTTTCCACCCGCAGAAATTCCACGCTTTACTCAATGAAGGGTGGTTTGGTAAAGGGCTGCTACGCTCGAAAGGCTTTTTCTGGCTTGCTACTCGGCCACGCTTTGCAGGCCAATGGAGCCAAGCAGGTGGTATTGCTCATCACGGCCCAGCGGGCGTGTTCTGGAAAGCTATCCCCGAAGCTAACTGGCCGGAAGATCCTGAAACTCGCCAGTTCATTATGGAAAAGTGGCAGGAGCCGTTTGGCGACATGCGCCAGGAGCTGGTGTTTATCGGCCAGAACTTGGACCAAGCCAAGATGCGTGATGCACTAGACGCCTGCCTGCTAAGTGAAGCTGAACTGCTACAAGGTATGGAAGCCTGGAAGCAGCTACCCGATCCGTTCCCCGCTTGGGAGTAATGCTTTAACTGCCGGAGCTAGCTAAACAGCGCTCTGCCCACTGCCGCACTTCAGGGTAGGCACGCTGCTCAAAGACCGCGAAACCGTTAAGGCCGCGGGCTTTGAGTGGGGTAAAAATCGGCATAGTTAAACCGCATAAGAAGTGTGCCAGCCGCTGGGCATTGGGCGGCTGGCCGAACTGTTCGGTGTGGCGTTCAATCAGCGGTGTGGCATAGCGGATAAAATCCTTTTCAGACAGCGCGGGTAATGGCGTCGCATCCGGCAGCCGAACCGGGTTGCCGTAGCATACCGAACAGTGACCACAGCGGCCCTGCTCGGTATCAAGTGGTCCATCGAAGGTGGTATCCCCAAAATGCTCAGCTAACCGCCGAGTCAGGCAGCTTTGCGACTCAAACAGTGCCAGCATGGAGTGCAGCCGATCAATTTCGATTCGCTCCCGCTGTAGGCACTCATTAAACAACTGGCTCGCCACCGCCTCGACCGAAAATTCCGGCTGACAAATTTCATACACATCGGTCATGCGTTTACCTTCCAGGGTCAACCAACCTTTATCCTGGAAGTATTCAAGCGCGGTAATCACGCGGGCACGGGAAGCATCAATTTGCTGTGCCTGCCCAGCCTGATGCAGCCGCTCAAAATCCACCGTCCCCCAAGTACGAGCAATAGCAATATTGTCGATTAACAAACGTACAAAGGCTGCCCGCTCTCCTTCAAAGCGCCCCACCAAGGCAGTAGGCTCAATATGGTAGCGCAACCGATACTCGGCTAAGAACGCAAAGCGCGGCGCAATTATGCCGTGCATTTCCAACCGCACCAGTAGCGTTTTAAGTGGCAGCAGGCGGATATTGGTATCTCGGGAAAGCGTGTTGAGCAGCACTTCCCACTGGCGATCTGGCGCTTGACCGGCTGATGAGATTTCCTCCAATAAACGCAAAATACCCGCGTACTCAGGCGTATCGCCGTAAACGAAGCTCTCAAGCACTCGCAGACCATCGCGTCCGGCAATGGTTAAACAGGTGGAAGGCAGTCCATCGCGCCCTGCCCGACCAATTTCCTGACTGTAATTCTCAATCGATTTAGGTAGATCAAAGTGCACAACGTTGCGGATATTGCCTTTATCAATCCCCATGCCGAAGGCAATGGTAGCCACAATGCAGGGCGATTCGCCGCTCATAAACTGGCGCTGAATGTCGTCGCGGCGGGCTGAATCCAGTCCCGCATGGTACGCCTGGGCAGCAATCCCCTGGGCCTCCAGCGCACTTGCCAACTGCTCGGCGGTTTGCTGCAAGGTGACGTAAATAATCGTAGGCGCTTCGTTGCCAGGCGGCATTTGTGGCATAAGCCAATCAATCAACTGTTGCTGACGTTTTTCCATGGCGGGCACCACCAGAAGCTCTAAGTTAGCGCGATAAAAGCCAGTGGTAATGACATTTTCCGGTACGATTGAGAACTTCTCACGCATATCAGCGATAACCGCTGGCGTGGCCGTGGCTGTCAGTAGCAACACCTGGGGAATAGCAAAATCACGCTGATAATCGGGCAGTTTAAGGTAATCGGGGCGGAAGTTATGTCCCCACTCAGAGAGACAGTGTGCTTCATCAACCACCAGCAGCGATATTTGAACCTGGCGTAGAAAGTGCCGAAAACGCTCGTTCTTAAGCCGCTCCACCGACACCATAAGGATTTTCAGCTCACCGTTTTTGGCGCGCCCCATCACATCACGGGTCGTAGCGCGATCTTGGGTGGAATCAATACTGGCGGCTGCAACACCATGGCGTGCCAAGAAAGCGAGCTGATCCTGCATTAGTGCCAGCAGCGGCGATACCACCAGCGTCAGGTGTGGAAGATGAAGTGCAGGCAACTGATAACAGAGTGACTTCCCCGCCCCGGTGGCAAAAATCGCCGCCGTGGAGTGCCCCTCCAACACTCTGGACACCACCGCCTGCTGGCCGCCGCGAAAAGCATCAAATCCGAATACTGCCTTCAGCGTCTGCTGCGGTGATAGCGAGGTCATGGCCGTTCCCTGGAGTGTCGTCAATACGTTAGGGCTAAGCTAACGCGTTCACGTCATTTTCTCCAATCAAGGGGCGCCATTAAGTGCAGGGGTGCGGCTTTTCATTCTGTGCGGGGAGAGCCAGCGCCTGCCAAGCCTCAAAGGTGGTAAAAAACACCTGCCCTGTTAGCTCGCGGTAAAGCGCTGTGTTGGTTAAGCGATCCATCACCGGGCCTTTCACTTCCGCCAAGTGCAGCATTGCGCCAGCATCTTTTAACCGGCCGTTAATCGCTTCTAAGCTTTCAAGCGCGGACGCATCAATCACATTCACCGCCTGGCAGGTCAATACAATATGTTTTAACGAAGGGGAACGAGCAGCCAGTGCCATCACGGTATCTTCTAAGTAGCGAGCGTTAGCAAAGTAAAGACTTTCATCAATGCGCAGCATGGCCACATGCTGATCGGTTTCGACTTCATGGCGCTTCACGTTGCGGAAATGTTCGGTGCCCGGCACCCGCCCTACCACGGCACTATGGGGCTGGCTGGTACGATACAGGTGCAGCCCTAGTGAGAGCACCACACCGCTGATAATGCCGACCTCGACACTGTGCAGCAGGGTGAGTAGCAAGGTCGCCACCATTGCCACGCCGTCGCTGCGGGAGTATTGCCAAGTGCGCTTTACTGCGGGCAGATCAATCAATGTGCCCACGGCGACGATAATAGTAGCGGCCAATGTCGCCGTCGGCAGAAAGGCCAGCAGACCCGTGAGCAACAGCGCAGAAAGCACAATACCTAAGGCGGTAAATGCCCCGGCCAACGGTGTTGCCGCCCCCGCTTCAAAGTTCACTACCGAGCGTGAAAACCCACCTGAAACCGGCGAACCACCGCTGACGCCAGCGCCCAAATTGGCCATCCCAAGAGCGATAAGCTCTTGATTAGGATCGATACGCTGGCGGCGCTTAGCCGCCAGAGTTTGCGCCACGGATACCGATTCTACAAAGCCCACCAAACTGATCAATAAAGCGGCAGGCAACAGGCCAAGCCATAGCGACTGATCTAGGCTAGGCAGCGTAATGGCAGGCAAGCCGCTAGGCACAAAGCCGACCAGATCCACGCCGTACTGCCCCAAGTTAAAGTGCCAGGCCAGCAGCGTAGTCACCATCACCGCTGAAATCGGTGCGGCTTTGACCATCAATCCAGAAGCGCTGGCCGAGATACCTATCGCCATCAGCCAGGTATTCAAGCGCTTGCGGCAAACCAGCAGATAGCCCCACACCCCTAAACCAATCAGCAGCGTGATGAGATTGACCTGTCGCCACTGGCTGAACAGTGCGCCCAGCAGCTCGATGACATTATGCCCCGCAGCCTCAACACCTAGAATATGCTTGAGCTGACTAATGGCGATCAAGATTCCCGACGCAGTGATAAACCCAGAAATAACCGGATGGCTTAAGAAGTTGACCAAAAAGCCCAGCCGCAGTACGCCCATGGCAATCAATATCAATCCTGAAAGCGCCGCCAACACCAGTGCAGCGCCAATATATTCAGGGCTGCCTGGAGTAGCAAAGCTGCTTAAAGCCGACGCCGTCATTAATGCTGCCACGGCTACCGGCCCTACCGCCAAGCTGGCACTGGTACCAAAGATGGCGTAAAGCACCAGCGGTAGCATACTGGCATACAGGCCCATCTCTGGCGGCAACCCAGCCAGCAAGGCATAGGCCAACGCCTGGGGCACCAGCATTAGCGTGACGATAACGGCTGCCAGCGAATCTTTAAATAACACAGCCCGGTTATAGCGCCGCAGCCAGCCAACCACAGGCACCCAACGCTCTATGTTCATGGGGAGTACTCGCTCTGGTAATAGCACTGACTAAGGCACATCACACCGCACGCCTACGCTGTCTGATTTTCAAGCCCTTGACGGTGCTCTTCCAAATCAAAACCGGCTGCTTTGGCAGCGGAAAATAGTTCCGCCAGATCGCATTTTTCGGTATGGCGCTTTGCGTAAGCCCAAAGATGGGTAGCACGTTTACCTGACCGACAAAACGCCAAAATAGGCCGAGGTAGCTGCTGCAACGCCTTAGCAAAAGCGGCGACATCCACTTGGCTATACTCGCCGGGGGTCACAGGAATGTGTACCCAATGAAGGCCAAGTTCTGCTGCTTTAACGCGGTAAGCATCCTCTCCAGAAAACTCAGCGCTTTCACCAGGCTTGCAGTTACAGATCACCGTTTTAAAGCCCTGAGCTTTTACGTGCTCAAGCTCCTCGACCGTGAGCTGTGAAGTAATAGCAACGCCCTTCTCTAACGATTGTGTTTGCATGCATCTCTCCAGCGTTTCTCGCTGCCGCTTTAAGCAGCAGCGCAAGGCATAACCCCGTCAAAACAATTGTTATAAACATAGCTCATTTTGGAATATAAGCAATAGCGCACGACAAAAACACCCGGGACTTTTTTTGAGAAAAGACCCGGGTGGCGCATAAATATCGAAGGGGAAACGTAACGCTATTGAGTGTTGTCGCTGCTAGGGAACGGATTAATTAAACGCTTTCTCTAATGCAAAGCGCGGCTGTGGCTGGCCGTCTTTGTTAACGCTTTCAGTGAACATTGTAAGCGGGCGCACCCACAGGCCGTAGTCGCCGTAAAGCGCACGGTAAACTACCAGCACCTCTTCATTTTCACTGTGCTGAGCGGTGCCCAGTACTTCGTAAAGGCTGCCTTTATAGTGGCGATATATACCGGGAACAGGCGCAGTCATTCACTTTCCTCTTGTTGGGTCGTTGAAGGCATGGGCTTAGCGGCTTTTTTAGCCAACCGTTCGAGCACTTTTGAGGCAGCGACAAAACCAAACGTACCAGTGACAAAGGTGGCGGCGCCAAAGCCTGAGGCGCAGTCTAAGCGGGTAGCATCACCGTTGCCGGGCTTTTGCAGACAGACTTCGCCGTCAGCGCCAGGGTACACCAACTGCTCATCAGAATAGACACACTCAACGGAAAAGCGCCGCTTGGGATTACGCGAAAAACCATAATCACGGCGCAGCCGCGAGCGCACTTTAGAAAGCAGTGGATCGTGTTCAGTACGTGTTAAATCTGCCACCTGAATGCGGGTAGGATCCGTCTGACCGCCTGCAGCTCCCGTCACGGTAATCGGTAGTTTACGTCGTTTGCACCAAGCGATTAGCGCTGCCTTGGCGATCACGCTATCAATGGCATCCACCACATGATCGGCATCATCGGGGATACGCTCGGCAAGGTTAGTGGGCGTGACAAAAGCACTGTCGGCTACGACGTTTATCTCCGGGGCAATCAAGCGACAACGCTCGGCCAACACGTCCACCTTTGGCTGGCCAATGGTGGCGTCTAACGCATGGAGCTGACGATTGACGTTGGACACGCATACGTCATCCAAATCAATCAGCGTTAGCTTGCCAATGCCAGAACGCGCCAGCGCTTCTACCGTCCAGCTCCCCACGCCACCCACACCCACTACCACAACATGGGCATGGCGAAACGCCGTGGCAGCACGTTGGCCATACAAGCGGCGAATGCCGCCAAAGCGAAAGTCATAATCCGAAGACATTACAGGCTCTCTATTTTACAACATGCTATTTGACAGCACGGTTCGATTCATCACGACTACCGCTGAAGCACAGCGGGCGTTGAAATGGCTGGGGTGCGCACGCTATCTAGCGGCAGATGCCCAGCCCAGCCGAATTGCTCAAATAGGCTTCTCATGGTCGCATCGAGTGCGCAGCTTAGTTGGATGCGCTTATCGGCTAAGGGGTGATCAAACGCTAAATAGCTGGCAGCCAACAGCAAACGGGGAGCATTCAGTTGATCCGCAAAAAAACGGTTGTGGACACTTTTGCCGTGCTTGGCATCACCAATAATGGGATAACCACGCCGAGAAAGATGGCGACGGATCTGATGTCGCCGCCCGGTCATAGGCCGCGCTTCCACTAGCGAATAGCGCGCCACTGGATAGCGGTCTACCTGCACAGGCAATTCAACGCTATCCAGGCGTCGAATATCGGTCATCGCGGGCATAGCAGGCATCTCGGCTTTGGGGCGCGTGCCATCTTCTTCCCGCAATGGGTAATCAAGGCGCTCTTGCTCCGGCGCCTTGCCCCTCACTACCGCCAGATAGCGTTTTTCTACCTGCCGTTCGCTAAAGCCTTCACTCAACACGGCTGCCGCTTCAGATGATAAACCAAACACCATCACGCCAGAGGTGGGTCTATCTAACCGATGCACCGGATACACTCGTTTGCCAATTTGGTCACGCAGGCGTTGAAGCAAAAATTCTGTTTCTCCACGCGCCAGCGCCGAGCGGTGCACTAGTAACCCAGACGGCTTATGCACTGCAACAAGGTGCTCATCCTGATAAAGGATGTTCAATGGCAACATGGCACTCCCCGGTAACGGCAATTGAGATAACAAATCGCGGTGATTTGAAGCAGCGCGCTATTGTCGCGGCTTAACGGTTCAATGTCATCCGCTACTAGCGGCATCAAGAAAGCAAATAGCCCAACGCCCGATCCATTGGCAGAGTTGCTTCGCGGAAGCTACCTTGAAATGGCAACTCGTCATACGAGCTTCCATGGATAAGGAAAGGAGAATTGCACTATGCGTTATTCACTACCGCTAACAGGTATTGCCGCGGGGCTTCTGCTGGCAACTACCGCTCAGGCCAATGAAGCGCTCGACGTTGAAATGCACAAGGTCAGCGCTGAAGGAATTGAAGAGTCTATTGGGACTGTCGCTATTGAGCATACTGAGCACGGCGTGTTGCTTACGCCGTCGTTAACTGACCTAGAGCCCGGCGTATACGGTTTTCATGTCCACCAAAATGCCAGCTGCGAGCCTGCTGAAAACGATAGCGGCGAAATGACAGCAGCGCTGTCTGCAGGTGGTCATTACGATCCTGAAGAGGCTGGTACCCACCAAGGCCCCTACGGCGATGGCCATCTGGGCGACCTACCGGTTCTCACGGTGAATGAAGATGGCGAAGCTAACCTTCCCGTGCTGGCACCGCGCTTGAGTATGGAAGATATGCCGGGGCGCAGCCTGATGATCCATGCGGGCGGCGATACGTATTCAGATGCCCCCCACTTAGGCGGTGGCGGTGCGCGCATGGCCTGCGGCGTCGTTGAATCGTAGCGGTTAAAACCCCATCAATATAGCGATATATCGGGCAGCACAGCGCTGCCCTTTTTTGTGTTGATGATTGCTCTTGCTAGCACCATTGGCCACTAAAGTCTTAAAGCGATTCTCCTGATGAGTCGGTACATTCAGCCCGGCCAAATAAGCGTGCTAACAAGTAATTCACTAGCATGCACTACCCTATTAATCCCCCTGAGACTGAGTGCCCTGAATGATCACCTTCATTGTATCGATAATTCTTCTAGTCGTGGGCTACTTCACCTACGGCAAGTTTGTTGAGCGCGTGTTTGTTACTGACCGCAAGCGTCAAACACCGGCGTTTAGTATGCGTGACAATATTGACTATGTGCCGATGAACACCACGCGCAACTCACTTATTCAATTGCTTAACATTGCCGGTGTCGGCCCGATTTTTGGCCCCATTTTAGGCGCGCTTTATGGCCCAGTGGCTTTTATATGGATTGTGGTTGGCTGCATCTTTGCAGGTGCCGTACACGACTACCTCACCGGTATGATCTCGATTCGCAATCACGGGGCTCATTTGCCTCAGTTGGCGGGTAAATTTCTCGGTAAAACCATGAAGCATGTGGTCAACGGCTTTGCTATTTTGCTGTTACTGCTGGTGGGCACGGTCTTTGTAACCTCGCCCGCAGCGCTGCTTTCTAATATGACATCACTCTCTTTAACGCTCATTATTCTAGCGATTTTTGCCTACTATCTGGTTGCTACGCTGCTACCGATTGATAAAGTCATTGGCCGTATCTACCCCTACTTTGGCGCTTTGCTGCTGTTCAGCGCCGCAGGCATCGGTATTGGTTTGGTTGTTACCGGCGCACCGATTCCAGAACTCTCTTTCCAGAATATGCATCCGGAAGGAGCGCCCATTTTCCCGCTGCTGTTCTTAACGATCTCCTGCGGTGCTCTTTCAGGCTTCCATGCCACGCAAACCCCCATCATTTCACGCACGACGCAAAACGAAACCAATGGCCGTAAAATCTTTTACGGCATGATGATTGCCGAAGGCGTGATTGCGATGATCTGGGCCGCCGCCGCCATGAGTTTATTCCAGGGCGAACAATCGCTGTCCGCAGTGCTGGCGGCTGGTGGCCCTGCAGCGGTGGTCAGCGAAGTATCTATTAGCATGCTTGGCGCTGTTGGCGGCACGCTGGCCGTGCTGGGGGTTATTGTGCTGCCGATTACCTCGGGCGATACCGCCTTCCGCAGTGCACGAATGATTATTGCTGACTATCTCAAGGTTGAGCAGAAGCCGATTATTAAGCGTATTTTGATCGCCCTGCCACTGTTTGTTGCTTCTTACGCGCTTACCCACATGGACTTTACCCTGCTATGGCGCTACTTCTCCTGGGCCAACCAAACCACCGCGGTTATCGCACTGTGGGTCGGCACCATGTACCTAGTGCTATCACGTAAGCCTTATCTGATTACCTCGATCCCAGCTGTCTTTATGACCATGGCCACCTTTACCTATTTAGCCTACGCACCGATTGGCTTTGGCTTACCACTGCAAACAAGCTGTATCGTCGCGGCGCTGGGAACACTGGTATGTATCGCACTGTTTATGAAGCGTGTACGCCGCTTAAGCCGCGCAACCTTTGCTGTTGATGAGCATGCTGATGCCTTTGATGCAGGCCAAGAGGGACAGACCCAAACACTATCTACTGCTACCAAGTAAGTTATTGTTCTACTGCCCCTTAAGAGAAAAAGCGCTGAGTTAATCAGCGCTTTTTTTATGGGCATCTCTTAGCTTCTTCGACCACTTTTTGACTCGCTGTTTTGACTAGTTGTTTTAACCACTGAAACACGCCTTTTTAGACGCAGCATTAACGCATAGATTGATGCCCAACCAGCCAATGTTATATCATAACCAAAATATCTTATTGAGCGGTTCAGCAAGCGATGGTGTCAATGTGCAGCGACCCAGTGTTATCCGTGCGTGATCTGCGCATTAAAATCGGCCAGCAACAGGTTGTCGATGGACTCTCGTTTGACGTCATGCCCGGTGAGCGAGTTTGCCTATTGGGCGCATCTGGCTCGGGGAAATCATTCACAGCTAAAGCTGTGCTCGGTTTGCTGCCCCCTAATGCTCAAGCTCAGGGAAGTATACGGATTCAAGGCCAAGAAGCGATTGCGACATCGGCAACACAGCGGCTAAAAAACTCACGAGTGTCAATGGTTTTTCAGGATTCACTTTCGGCGCTTAACCCCTTAGTTTCTATCGGTTTCCAGCTGCGGGAACCCTTTTTACGCCATCACGGCCTATCGCGCCAAGCCGCGACTGACGCCGCAGTGGCACTTCTCGCATCACTGGACCTTCCAGAGCCCCAACGGTTAATCAAGCGCACCCCAGCAGAGCTTTCTGGTGGGCAACGCCAACGGGTCTGTATTGCCTTGGCTATGGCGTGTAAAACATCGTTAATGGTTGCCGATGAGCCTACGACTGCGCTCGATGTTGTCACTCAATCCCAAGTGTTACGCGCATTACGTCAACATACCGACAGCTCAGCATCTGCGTTGCTATTCATTACTCATGATCTACACGCGGCAGCACAGCTATGCCAGCGGGCAGTCATTATTGAACGGGGCATGATGATCGAAAGCGGTGAGTTAGACACCCTAATCACCTCCCCGCAGCACCCATTCACTCAAGCGCTCGTAGCGGCGGCGCATAATGTGCAACCGCCTGAAGTAGTCCCAACTGACTATTTGAAGAGTGCCTAAATGCAGAGCCATCCACTTTTTAAGTGCCAGGAAGCCTTCCTCTCAGCAAACGGGCTCTATAAAAGCGTCTCGTTACCCCGCACCGTTTTTTGGCGGGCGGGTGAATGCAAGCAAGTAATGAATAACATCAACCTGACGCTTTATCCGGGTGAACGTGTCGGACTAGTCGGCTTGTCAGGATCGGGGAAAACGACATTACTGCGCTCGCTGTTAGCGATTGAAGCGCCCGATACGGGTTCGATTACTTGTCTGCATAAAACGGTACGTCCCGCCTCCACGGCCAAGCTTAGATGGTACCGTCGAGCTGTTCAGTATATTCCCCAAGACCCCGGTGCCTCCCTTGATCCTCGCATGAGTGTTCGAGCGCTAGTGGCCGAGCCATTAATAAGGCTGAACGTTGATTGCGCCCCGGGAGAACGTGCCAGAGAAGCGCTGGAGCAAGTTGGCTTAGATGCACGTTTTTTGGACCGTTTGCCTCATGAGCTTTCCGGTGGCCAGGCTCAGCGGGTCGCTATTGCCCGTGCGATTGCTACGCGCCCGCGCTTTTTACTCGCCGATGAGCCACTGAGCGGCCTAGACCTACCGGTTCGCGCGCAGGTGATTAGCGTGCTGAAAAAGCTATGCGATGAAAGCGGCACAGGGCTACTGATGGTGTCCCATGACTTATCGGTGGTCACCCAATTGTGCCAACGCACGCTGGTCATGGATGACGGCAAAATAGTTGAAGATCGCTCAACGGAAGCGCTTTGGCGCGCCCCCCATCATCCGACTACGCGCTCGCTAATCAATGCCGTTGCGCAACTACCTACTTGTGCGCATCCAAACTGCAATGCAGCTGAGTTAGCAGCACTTTAATTAACGTATTTGTAACTTTTTTACTTTTTCTACCCATTTTTCCTGCCCGTCACTTCAACTGGAGTTTTTACGATGTTCCCCCGTCCGCTGCACCTTTCCCTGTCTATTGCCCTTGCCGCCCCGTTACTGCTGGCCGGTTGTTTTGATGAACAGCGTGACACCACATCTTCAGAGGCCGGTGAACGAATCAGCCTAGCGATGCTGCAGCCACCTCGCTCGGGATTAACGCCACTTTCCGATGATGCTTTCAAACTGTCGCGCTGGAGCACAGCAGAAACGCTCATTCGGTTGGATGCCAGCAGCGACCCACTGCCATTTCTGGCCACCGAGTGGGAGCAGCTCGATGGCCATATTTGGCGGTTCGTGATTCGCGATGGGGTCAGCTTTCATGATGGCACGACACTGACCGTTAGCGACGTAGTGAACGCTCTCACTGCGGCCACCCATGCCGCCCCGAAACCACGCATTTTAGATGGCGTGAACATGACCATCGAAGCCGATGGTGATAATGCGGTGATTGTGCGCACCGATACCAATGACCCGCTGATTCCCAATCGCCTATCAAGCCCCCAGCTAGCGATTTTAGCCGCCAGCGCCTATGGCGAGGATGGCCGGGTTAACCCCATCAAAGCAGGTACCGGCCCGTTCGTATTAACAGAGATCAACGGTACTAGCAGCGCCCATCTGGATCGCTTTGATGACTACTGGGGCGAGCCCGCCAAAGTGGCCGGTATTGATGCTGATTATGTCCCCGACGGCACCGCTCGGGCGGCAGCCTTAAGAACCGGTGTGGCCGATGTGGTTGAAGCGATTCCGGTGTCTCAGGTGGCGCTGCTTGACCCTGAGTTAGTCCACGAAGTGCCCATGCCACGCACCAATACGCTTTACCTGAATACCGAATCAGGCCCAATGACCGACCCCGGCCTGCGCGCAGCCGTTCGTGACGCAATAGACCGCTCCGCTATTGTGAATACCGTTTACGAAGGGCGCGCGGATATCGCTGAAGGGTTACTCGGCCCGGCACTAGCGTGGGCAAGCGACTACCGCACCCCGCTTGAAGATCGCACTGCACCCACCGAACCAAACGGCACTGACATCACCCTGGCGACGTTTACTGACCGCGCCGAGCTGCCCGAAGTGGCTGTACTGCTTGAACAGCAGCTGACCCGTGCAGGCTTTAACGTGAACCAAGAAGTGCGTGAGTACGCACATATCGAAGCAGACGCCTTAGCCGGTGAGTTTGACGCCTTTATTCTTTCGCGTGCCACCGTCCTCGATTCAGGCGACCCGGTGGCCTATATGTTCAGCGACTTCGCTTGTGCGGGCTCTTTCAACATCGCCCAGTTGTGTGACCCCGCCGTCGATGAAGCGCTAGCCAATGCCGTCACGCTGCCCACCGGAAGTGAGCGTCGTCAGGCAATTATCGAGGCGGAAGCAGCTATTTTGCGCACTGATGCGGCTATTCCGATGCTCCACGAACGCGTAATTCAGGGCGAGTCAGCGCGGGTCTCTAACGCCGAGCGCGACCCCCGCGAACGTGCGCTGATCACTGAGCAGACAACCATCGACGTCGACAGTGACTCCTAAGGGTACGCCACGCATGACAACCGCAATACCGCTGCGCCTATGGCGCAGCTTGCGTATCACGCCCTTTATTCCGCTGCTCTCACGTTTGGTTACACTAGCCAGCGTGGTGGTGCTGGTGGGGCTACTGCCGTGGTTATCCGGCAGGGACCCTGCACTGAGCATTTTGCGGGCACGCTCTGCCGAGCAGGAAGCCACCCCCGAAGCCTTAGCAGCCATTCGTGCTCAGTTAGGCCTGGATCTTGGCCCCTTCGAGAAGCTACAGAGCTGGCTGCTGGGTCTGCTGCATGGCGATGCAGGCAACTCCTGGATCTCCGGCGCCCCCGTGCTACCGGGTATGTTAAAGAGCGCCCAGGTATCACTTACGCTAATGACCTTTGGCATGCTGGTCGCGGTGGTTACCACTACGCTGATCTGTACCCCCGTGGTACGGCGTGGCTTGCGAGGTCAGGTTAGCCGTTCTTCCGGCACCATTGGTGCAGCTCTGACGGCTCTGCCTGAGTTTCTACTCGCCTCACTACTGCTAGTCGTGTTTGCAGCATGGCTAAACTGGCTACCGCCTTACGGCTGGCGAGGTTTTAGTTATGCCCTATTGCCCGCCTTTGCGCTGGGCCTTCCGGCAGGCGGTCTGTTGGGCCGCTTGTTTAGCGATGGCCTTGCTGCCACCTTCAGCGAGCGCTGGGTCGCTACCTGGAACGTAGCAGGCTTTTCACCCAGCCGAATTGTCATGGCCGCACTGCGACGCACCTTACCCAGCCTGATGCCTCAGGTCGGCATGGTCATGGTGGGTCTGACGGGTGGAGCCATTGCCGTCGAACAGGTATTCTCTATTCCAGGCCTGGGTCGAGCAACGCTTGGCGCAGCATCTGCCCAGGACCTTCCCGCGCTACAAACTGGCATTCTGATTCTGCTGATTATCGCCATTATATTAGGCAGCTTGGCCAATATTGGTCGCGTGCTGTTACTGGGCCGTGCTTTTCAGCTTGGGGCTCTGCCCGTGGCGCATAGCGAGCCACC
Organism: Halomonas sp. N3-2A; assembly: GCF_002216165.1. NCBI lineage: Bacteria > Pseudomonadati > Pseudomonadota > Gammaproteobacteria > Oceanospirillales > Halomonadaceae > Halomonas > Halomonas sp. N3-2A. Next base: position 2,508,640 of record NZ_CP022286.1, read on the forward strand.
TATTCCACGCAGGGCATGGGTCGTACCCACCATCGCGATGTTGCTACTCTTTGTGCTAATCGTAGCGGGGATGGGACGTGATCCGTTTAGCTCCGCGTTCATGCGCTTAGAATCCCCAAGCCTTGCGTTACCACTAGGTGCCGACGGCACTGGGCGCGACATTTTGGCGCGAGTAGCTCACGGAGCGCTGTCCACCATGGGCATGGCAACCGTCGTCGTATTCTTTTCGCTAATAATAGGGCTGCTGATTGGACTAGCCCCCAAGCTCGCCACGGGTCCTATTGAAATCACCAAGGCAACGCCCCCCACCATTGCGGGATTGATTGTCGCTGGGCTAATAGGGCCAAGCGCTAGCGGCGCGATCATTGCGGTAACAGCCGTCGCTTGGGCTCCGCTTGCTGCACACACAGCAGCACTGGTGGCGGAAGTAAAAGCCCAGCCCCACGTGCGTATTACGCCAATGCTAGGCGTGGGTCATTTCCGCTTAATGAGCCGTTACATCTTACCGGCCGTGCTTGGCCCAGTGTTTCGCCACGCCATGCTGCGCTTACCTGGCGTAGCGCTGGCCTTGGCAGCACTTGGTTTTCTCGGCCTGGGGCCACGCCCACCTTCACCAGAGTGGGGGTTAATCCTTGCCGAAGGTATGCCCTATATTGAGCGAGCGCCTTGGGCGGTGCTGATTCCCGCATTAGCACTGATTTTGCTATCGGTACTAGCGGTGTCACTTTCAAACCTGATGGGTTTAAGCAAACTATCTCGCTAGCAGTATCCAAGCTCAAAAATAGAAGGCCTAAACAGCCAAAAAAACGGGCAGCCACATGGCTGCCCGTTTTGCTGATTGACGCTTTAATTAAATTAACAAGCGTTACTCTTCGTCAGTCGCCAACTGCATATGTTTTTGTAGGTAATTTTGAATACCTACTTTATCGATCAGACCAAGCTGCGTTTCGATATGATCAATATGACTTTCTTCATCGGCAAGCAGGTCACGCAGTAGATCGCGGGTTACGTAATCCTTAACGCTTTCACAGTAGGTAATTGCTTCGATGTAGTCTTTGCGACCGTCATGCTCGATTTTCAAATCACTTTCGAGCATTTCTTTTACATTTTCGCCGATATGTAGTTTGCCTAGATCCTGCAGGTTAGGAATGCCTTCAAGGAACAAAATACGCTCGATTAGTTTATCGGCGTGTTGCATTTCTTCAATGGACTCATCGTATTCCCACTTGGCAAGCTCTTTAAAGCCCCAGTCTTTGTACATTTTGGCATGCAAAAAATACTGGTTGATGGCTACCAGTTCATTGCCGAGGGCGATATTGAGATGCTGAATAACCTTGGGATCACCTTTCATGACGTCACCTTTCTTAGTGTGCGATTACGCTAACTAGAGAGTATAGGCCATAAATAGGCTTACTCCCAACGATGCTGGGAGTATATAGGAAATGACTAAAAATTCAAAAGAATCATATAGTTGCTAACGATAAATCTAACAATAGTGATTCGCGTCACACAGCGTAAGCGAGACTCATATCCGCTTCGCAACGAGCCTCCTGAACCGCTTCACGGGTTAGCGATTTAGCAAAACAAGCGCATTTTCCGCACTGGGTTCCGCAACCTGTGGCCTCGCGTACTTCTCGCCAACTGCGCGCTCCATCGCTAACGTGCTGGCGAATCTGATGGTCGGTTACTCCCTTGCACACGCAAACGTACATGGCAACACCTCATAAAGATCATGAGATGAATGTAAATGATTCGCATACATCTTTTCAAGTAGAAATAGATGCTTTTTGGTAGCCATTCGTCTTAATAAAAATGAGCCATATGATAACGCCTTGTCATAGCAATATTTTTAGCAAAGCAGGCGGTAAAATTATTTTTTCGGTAGCACCACGGTTTGCGTATTCGAGGCGATATCTGGCCAGCTTCTGCGCTGTCGATCAAACAAAACCCACCAGTAACCAATGCCAAACGCGGCCAGGGAAAGCCAGGCTGTCACACAGCGAACGAGACTTTGCTTAAGTGTAATCGCATGACCATCGGTGGTTTGCACCCGCAGCCGCCATGCCTGCATCCCTAAGGTCATGCCGCCACGCCGCCACGAATAGACAAAGAATAGCGTGACAAAGAACAGCAACATCAGCCTAAGGCTCCAGATATCAAATTGAGTTGTGCCTATCTCGTCAGCCTGCTGCCCCAGCACAAAGCGAAAAAAAGCCAGATGAGCCACCGTCACCGCGAGCCAAATGGCTGTGACCAAAAATCCGTCGTACAGCATCGCGCCTAAACGGCGGCTTAACCCAGCAGGCCAAACGCTATCTAGTTGGGTAAAGCGCCGGGGGTTCGTCACCTTGCTCGTCACTATGCTCATCCTCATTCACGTATCGCCGCCGCAACTAGCCGTTGCGGTGTAAGAAATAAATACCTACCGCCGCACAGGCAAGAGTTGGCACCAACACCGCCCACACAGGCGAAAAACCAAAGATGGTTGATGCTGGTGCCAGCAGGTCTTGTACATACTTAAATACAAGGCCGGTCACCACGCCATAAAACACTCGCGTACCTGCGGCCACCGTGCGCAGTGGGCCAAACACAAAGGAAGCGGCGATTAATACCAGTGATCCCATCGTTAGTGGCATCAGCACCTTTTGCCAGAAATAGAGCAGCGGTTGGTCAGCTTGGAGGTTTTGACTTTGCAAAAAGTTAGCGTACGCCCACAGTTCACTGGGCGCTTGGCTCTCGACATCACGCAGCAAGCGTTCCAATTGAGTGGGCGTTAACGCAGTATCCCAACCTGCATATTGCTGATACTCCGACTCTGTATGATCATCAAAAATATGCGTAGTGGTAACGCCTTCCAACTGCCATGCGCCTTCCTCCCAATGCGCGCGATTCGCATGGGTAGCCTCAATTAGCCGACGCTCATCAAAACGATAGCGGGTTAAATCCAGCACCACGTTATCCGCACGAATAGCGCCAAAGCGATACACACTTTCTCCTTCAAACTGCCAACCACTTCGGCTAGTTAGCAGCGCCCCTTCCCCCTGGCGCTGTTCTAAACGCCATGCCTCGGCAAATTGCTCCGTACGGGGAGATACAAATTCGGCGACCAGCAGTACCACCACGACCACTAATAGCACCGGTTTCATGACACCCCAGACAATCCGCGCAAGCGACCGGCCAGCGGCACGCATCACCGTTAACTCGTTGCTGGATGCCATGCTCCCCATGCCAATCAGCGCGCCAATCAACACTGCCACCGGAGCGTATTGATAAAATCGCCAAGGCAGACGCATGCCCAGATAAATCAACACGTCTAACGCGGTATAGTTACCTTGGGTGTCGCCTAAATCACCGATATAGGCGATGGTGATGTCCAAGCCAAGCAGGACGAACTGGACGACAATGATGGCCGCCAACACATTGCGGGCAATATAACGATCAAGACGATCAGCAAGCATGAATTAGCCCCTTCATTAGCGCATTCCTTTACGTTGCGAGTGCCATAGCAGCAGGCAGCCAAGCGCCAAAAACAGCCCGTGTACCGGCCAAACCCCCAGCGCAACTTCCAGCGCGCCCTTACCGACCGCATCCACCGCAGCCAATAGCAGGCTCAAATAAGCGACGTAAAGAAAAACGGCAGGCAGTAGTTTGGCAAACCGCCCCTGACGAGGGTTTACTCTGGAAAGCGGCTGGGCTAGCAATGCCAAAACAAACACCATTAGCGGTAACCCCGCTCGCCACTGAAATTGCGCTTGGGCACGAGGACTGGGGTCGTTCCATAGTTCAGTCGTGGTCGCGTACTCTAAAGCATCCAGCTCTTGTCGATTCCGACTCAAGCCCAGGCGTAATGTGTAGCGTTCAAACGTTAACCGCTCGGCAGCTTGTTTCCCTGGCGTTACGCCATAGCGCTCGCCATCCTCCAGCACTAGAAAACGGCTGCCAGTTTCCATACTGGTTTCTTGATAACCAGAACCCGCCCGGGTCACGTAGCTATGGGTCTTTTCCGCCCCAGCCACAGGCTGCTCATGAACCAGCACTTCCTGCATTTCAGTGCCATCGCTGCTGAAATCGCTGATGTAAGCGGTACGTCCTCCACCGAAATCCTGGAAACGCCCAGGTGCCAGTACTGACACATCCAATCGACTGCGCTGCTCTTCAAGCGTGGCCTCAGTTTGTAACGCGCCCGCAGGTGTTAGCCACAAACTACACAGCCCCACCAGTACTGCCACGACCGAAGCAGGCAGCAGCGTTACTCGCAACAGCCGCATAGGGCTCATACCACACGCGACCATCACGGTAATTTCACTGTTCATATAAAGCTGACCATAGGCCAGCAATATTCCCAGGAAAAAAGATAGCGGTAGAATCAGCTCCATAAATCCTGGCAGGTGAAAAACCATCAGGCTGCCTAAGATAGTGACCGGAATGTCACCCTCTGCCGCATCAGAGAAATAGCGAATAAAACGGCTGCCCATGATGACCAGTAGCAAAATTCCCGCCACCGCTGACATCGTAAGTAATACTTCGCGAGTTAAGTACCGAAATAAAATCAACGCACTCTCCGGCTAGTAGCGCAGGTTGCAATGCAATGCGCCCATGGCTTGGGTACACTAATCAAACTGCTATCAAAAACCTGTTATCAAAAACCGATTATCAAAAACCCAAGTAACGGGGCATTATCCCGAATCACTCGATGCTTGTCTTGTTGGAGACGTCATGGAATTTTCCGTTCAGACCGCGAACCCAGCCAAAGCCGAAACGGCTTGCCTCGTTTTGCCTGTCTTTAAAGGTAGCGACCTATTGCCCGCCGTCGCCAAATTAGATGATGCGAGCGAACGGCTAATTGGCCAGCTGCTTGACCGTGGCGACTTTGATGCCTCGCTGGGCAATGTGCAGCTAGTTCCCTTTGCGCCGGGCCTGGGCGCCGAACGTTTATTGCTTGTTGGCCTAGGCGAACGTGCCAAATGCCAGGAAGCGGCGTTTATCAAAGCCTTAGACGCTGCCATGGCAGCGTTGACCAAGCTGCCAATTGACGAAGCTAGCGCTACCTTTACCGACGTTCCTCTAGAAGATCGCGACACTGCTTGGAAAGCCCGTAAAACACTCGAAGCGGCGGAACGCGCTGTTTATCGCTTTGACCAGTTCAAATCATCACCCACAAAAGCTCCCAGCCTGACCAAGCTGGATCTGATTGTCAGCGATGCCGACGAAGCACCGATGGCCAAACAAGGTGCAGCACTGGGCACCGCCATTGGCCAGGGTATCAACGTTACTCGTACCTTGGGCAACTTGCCGGGTAATGTCTGCACACCTCGTTATCTTGCCGAGCAAGCCGAGCAGCTAGGCCGTGATTCCCAAGGCGCCCTTGAGGTTGAAATCTTAGATGAAGAGGCGCTGGAAGCGCTGGGCGCTGGCTCACTGCTGTCTGTTGGGCGCGGTAGCCAAGAGCCGACTCGCCTGATCGTGATGAAATACCAGGGTGCGGAAAATCCTGAAGAAGCGCCCCATGTGCTCGTGGGCAAAGGCATCACCTTCGATACCGGTGGTATCTCGTTGAAGCCCGGCGAAGGCATGGATGAAATGAAGTTCGACATGGGCGGTGCGGCGAGCGTATTCGGCACCGTAAAAGCAGTGCTCGCCATTAAGCCCAAGCTAAATGTGGTGTTTATTGTTGCCGCTGCTGAAAACATGCCTGACGGCGCAGCCACCAAGCCCGGCGACATTATCAAAACCCTGAAAGGCTTGACGGTTGAAGTGCTCAACACCGATGCCGAAGGCCGTTTGGTGCTGTGCGATGCGCTTACCTACGCAGAGCGCTTTACCCCGGCTAGCGTGGTTGATATTGCCACCCTCACTGGCGCGGTCATTATCGGCCTTGGCCATCACGCAACGGGGCTGCTTTCCAACGATGATGATCTGGCACTCGACCTGCTGGACGCTGGCGAAGCGGCTTGGGATCGTGCTTGGCATCTGCCTCTTTGGGATGAATATCAGGAACAGCTAGATTCCAACTTCGCCGACTTGGCCAATATTGGTGGCCGCCCGGCAGGCACCATTACCGCAGCGTGTTTCCTGTCGCGCTTTGCCGATCACTTCCCCTGGGCGCATTTGGATATCGCTGGCACCGCCTGGCACTCTGGCAAGCAGAAAGGCGCTACCGGCCGCCCGGTTGGGCTACTAACCCAGTACTTGCTTGATCGTGAGGCCGATGCACAAGTAGAAAATAGCGACGGCTAACATCACAATCAGACGATCAACAGTTGCCATTCGTTGACGTAAACGTTACATCTAAGGGCATTAGCGTGCGTGCTGTTTTCAGGTCGCACGCTACACCATATAAACACTAACACTTGCCCTTCGGGGCCAAGCTATAGCGGAGAGAAGACGCCGTGCCCACAGCTTCAGATACCCAACTTGAATCACATTTTGAAATACTGCCGTCCAACCAACCGATGGCCGATGAGATTCGTGACAGCATTCTGCAAAACCCAGGTTTTGGTAAGTATTTCACTGACCATATGGCTCACGTCCGCTGGACAGTCGACGCCGGCTGGCACGGCCACCAAGTACGCCCTTATGGTCCATTAACCCTCGACCCAGCGGCCTCGGTGTTGCACTACGGCCAGGAAATTTTCGAAGGGGTTAAAGCTTACCGCCACGCCGATGGCTCCATCTGGACGTTCCGCCCAGAGAAAAACGCCGAGCGTTTTCGCCGCAGCGCCCGCCGATTAGCGTTGCCGGAGCTTTCCGATGAAGATTTCATCGGTTCACTGAAAGCACTGCTGGCCCAAGACCATGCCTGGGTACCCACACCTTCCAGCGATACCGACGAGTGCAGCCTCTATCTGCGCCCGTTTATGATTGCTTCGGAAGCTTTCTTAGGCGTACGTGCGGCTCACGAAGTCGATTACTACGTGATTGCCTCCCCTGCAGCGGCCTACTTCAAAGGTGGCCTTAAACCAGTTTCCATTTGGCTCTCTTCCCACTACAAGCGCGCGGCCCCCGGCGGTACCGGCTTTGCCAAGTGTGGCGGTAACTACGCGGCATCGTTGGCAGCGCAACAAGAAGCCACGGCCAATGGTTGCGGCCAAGTTGCGTTTTTGGATGCTGCCGAAAACAAGTGGCTCGAAGAGCTGGGCGGCATGAACCTGTTCTTCGTCTATAAGGACGGGCGTCTGGTAACGCCTCGACTAACCGATACCATTCTGGAAGGCGTGACCCGCAACTCCGTGCTTACCCTGGCAAAAGAGGCTGGTTTAACACCGGAAGAGCGCGCCATCAGCATTGATGAATGGCGCGAAGGTGCAGCGTCTGGCGAGATTACCGAAGTGTTTGCCTGCGGCACCGCAGCGGTTATCACCCCGATTGGCGAACTGGTTACTGAAAACGAGCGCATTCGCTTACAGGGCGATGGCAGCAACGACATTGCCATGCGCCTGCGCAAAAAACTGCTCGACATACAGTATGGCCACAGCGAAGACAAACACGGCTGGCTCACCCGGTTGGTATAAAACAGCCGGAGTAAATCGGCTGGTATGACCCAGAGCTTCGCCGCCGCACAGCGGAGGCGAAGCTTTTAAGCGTGTTAACACCGCTGGAGCCTTTGATGGCACGTATCGATTTTTATATCCTTCCTGACACTACCCTGGAAGCGCGCCTCCAGTTTGCTTGCAAGCTAGCCGAAACCATCCATCGCAAAGGCTATCGGTTGCATCTGCACTGCGAAGATAAAGCCCTGGCCGAACAGGCCGATGAGGCCCTTTGGCAGTTCCGTGAAGATGCCTACCTACCCCACGCGCTGGAAGACAGCGACATGGCCGCCAGCGTGCCGATTACGCTTGGTTGGCAGCAACTCCCCGTGCCAACGCAAGAAACCGCACTACTGAACTTGCACCCTGACATTCCCGACGGCGTGGAGCGCTACGCCCGCATTGCCGAAATTATCAATCAGCACCAACAAGTACTGGTCGCCAAACGCGCCTGCTGGCAGCGCTATAAAGAAATGGGTCATGAAGTGGTGCCGCATAAGTTGGGGTAACCTTTTTACCATCTGGCCACTGATGCATAGCCACTTACACTAGCGCCATACATAACAACAACTCAGCGGAAGAGTCACCCAATGCGCTTTCCCACTCGGCTTGCATCCACCCAATCTTCCCATGCTTTTTTAGCGCGCGCCCCATTAGCGGTGATTGTCATTGCCCAGCTGTTTGGAACATCGCTCTGGTTCAGCGTTAACGGCGTTGGGCTGGCGCTTCAACAAGCCGTTGGTTTGAGTGAAAGTGACCTGGGGCTGCTCACCATTGCGGTACAAGCAGGCTTTATTACCGGCACGCTGTTGATTGCTACCACCGGCCTTGCCGACCGCGTACGTGCCAGCCACTTGTTTGCTATCTCGGCGATAGCAGGCGCGCTGATTAACGCCGCGTTTATTGGCGTGGCCGAGAGCGTCAGCTTGGCGGTAGCAGCACGCTTTTTGGTCGGGCTTTGTCTTGCCGGTATTTATCCGCTCGGTATGAAATTGGTGGTGAGCTGGACACCCAACAACGCAGGCGCGGCGCTGGGCTGGCTGGTCGGCATGCTGACACTGGGCATTGCTTCTCCGCATCTACTGCGCGGGTTAACGCTGCACTTGCCATGGCAGTGGCCGCTGTTGCTGGCCTCTGCCCTGGCACTGCTCGCCGCACTGATGATTTTTAAACTAGGCGTGGGGCCACATCTGCCCGCCAAAGCCAGCGGCGGACGCCCTTGGGCGGGACTGGCTGCCTTCAAGCAAAAACACTTCCGCGCTGCGGCGCTGGGCTACTTTGGCCACTGCTGGGAGCTATACGCCCTGTGGGCGCTGGTACCTTTTTTAGTTGCTAGAGAGCTGGAACGCCTAAACGCAGCGCCGGGCCTTCAGCCATGGCTAAGTTTTGCGGTGATTGCGTTGGGCCTGCCTGGCTGCGTATGGGCTGGCCGCTGGAGCCGCCGAGTGGGCAGCGCGCGAGTGGCCTTTGTGGCGCTAGCGACCTCCGGCACGCTTTGTTTGCTCTATCCGCTATTAGACAGCACATCACCCTGGCTACTGCTAACCCTGTTAGGGATTTGGGGCATTAGCGTGATTGCCGATTCCGCGCAGTTTTCCGCGCTGGCGTCAGCCGCCGCCCCACCCGAGCGCCTCGGCGCGGCACTTGCCATGATGAATGCTATTGGTTTTGGCCTAACGATTCCTTCTATTGCCCTAGTCACTGCCCTGTGGGCCAGCCAAGGTCCCTGGGTAATCTGGTGGCTACTGCCCGGCCCAGTGCTTGGATTAATCGCCATGCGTGGTTTGCATGTTCGTACCACACACCCCTGACGCCAAGGGGTCGTTCGCGGTATACTTGCCACCATTTTTTTGCAAGCCGTGAGCCGACTCCCCATGGAAAAGACCTACCAACCCGAACAGATCGAAACCCGCTGGTACGAACGCTGGGAAGCCGACAACCGCTTCGCCCCAACAGGACGTGGCAAGCCATTTTCGATCATGATTCCGCCGCCTAACGTGACCGGCAGCCTGCACATGGGCCACGCGTTCCAGGACACCATTATGGATACCCTGACGCGCTGGAAGCGGATGCAGGGCAACAACACCCTGTGGCAGGTAGGCACCGACCACGCTGGTATCGCCACGCAAATGCTGGTTGAGCGTAAAATTGCCGCGGAAGAAGGCAAAACCCGCCACGACCTGGGCCGCGATGCGTTTATCGACAAGGTGTGGGAGTGGAAAGAGGAGTCCGGCGGCCACATCACCCGCCAGTTGCGCCGCATGGGCGCCAGCGTTGATTGGTCCCGCGAGCGCTTCACCATGGATGACGGCTTCTATAAAGCTGTGCAAGAAGTGTTCGTGCGCTTGCACGAAGAAAAGCTGATCTACCGTGGCAAACGCCTGGTTAACTGGGACCCTACCCTACACACCGCCATTTCCGACCTGGAAGTGGAAAACAAAGAGCAGCAGGGCAGCTTCTGGCACTTCCGCTACCCACTGGCCGATGGCGTCAAAACCACCGATGGTAAAGATTATCTGGTCGTGGCAACCACTCGCCCCGAAACCTTACTAGGCGATACGGGTGTCGCGGTTAACCCAGACGATGCTCGCTATGCCTCGTTGGTCGGCAAATTTATCGAATTGCCGCTAGTCGGTCGCCGCATTCCTATCGTTGCCGACGAGCACGCCGATATGGAAAAAGGCTCCGGCTGCGTGAAGATCACCCCGGCCCACGACTTCAATGACTACGAAGTCGGCAAGCGCCAGAACCACCTGCTGATCAATGTATTCACCAAGGATGCCACCATCCTTGAGCGCGCTGAAATCTTTGACCTGAAAGGCACTCCCCAGCCCGACGAAGACGCCAGCCTGCCCGCCAAGTACGCAGGGTTGGACCGTTTTGAAGCGCGTAAGCAGATTGTGGCCGATATGGACGCCCTGGGCCTTTTGGAACAGGTAGAAGCAGTCAACAACACCCTGCCCTATGGCGACCGTTCTGGCGATGTAATCGAGCCATTGCTCACTGATCAATGGTTCGTTGCGGTAGAAACGCTAGCCAAACCCGCCATTGAAGCGGTGGAAAACGGCGATATCCAGTTCGTGCCGAAGAACTACGAAAATATGTATTTCGCCTGGATGCGCGACCTGCAGGACTGGTGCATTTCTCGCCAGCTGTGGTGGGGCCACCGCATTCCCGCCTGGTACGATGCCGAAGGCAATGTGTACGTTGCCCGCAGCGAAGAGGAAGCCCGCGAGAAGCACGGCTTAGGTACAGAGGTGGCGCTGACCCAAGACGAAGACGTGCTCGACACTTGGTTCAGCTCGGGCCTATGGACGTTTGGCACGCTAGGCTGGCCGGAAAAAACCCCAGAACTGGAAACCTTCCACCCCTCCAGCGTGCTGGTGACCGGTTTTGACATTATCTTCTTCTGGGTTGCCCGGATGATCATGATGACCCTCAAGTTCACTGGCGAAGTCCCGTTCAAAACCGTTTATGTACACGGTTTGGTGCGCGACGGTCAGGGTCAGAAAATGTCCAAATCTAAGGGCAATGTGCTGGACCCCATCGACCTGATTGATGGCATCAGCCTGGATGCGCTGCTGGAAAAGCGCACCGGTAATATGATGCAGCCGAAACAGGCCAAAGCCATTGCCAAAGCGACCAAGGACGAATTTAAAGACGGCATTGAAGCCCACGGCACCGATGCCCTGCGCTTTACGTTCCTTTCCCAGGCAACCACCGGGCGCGATATCAAGTTTGATATGAACCGCCTGGATGGCTACCGCAACTTCTGCAACAAGCTGTGGAACGCTTCACGCTACGTGCTAATGAATGCCGAAGGTGAAGATTGCGGCACAGAGGGTGGCGACGTTGAGCTTTCACTGGCCGACCGCTGGATTATTTCCCAGTTGCAGAAAACTGAAACCCAGGTCACCAAAGCGATGGACGAGTACCGCTTCGACCACGCCTCCCAAGCGCTGTATGAGTTTGTCTGGAACGAGTACTGCGACTGGTACCTAGAGCTTTCCAAGCCGGTTTTGTGGGACGAAAATGCCAGTGCAGAAGCCAAGCGTGGCACCCGCCGTACGCTGGTCCGCGTACTGGAAACCATTCTGCGCCTCGCCCACCCGATGATGCCCTACATCTCAGAAGAGATCTGGCAGCGCGTTGCGCCGCTGGCAGGCACCTTCGTCGGTGATGGCGCGTCTATCATGCTCCAAGCCTGGCCGGAAGCTGACGAAAGCAAAATCGACGAACAGGCCACTCGGGATATCGAATGGCTAAAAGGCGTGATTATCGCGGTGCGTAACATCCGCGCTGAGATGAACATTGCCCCCGGTAAGCCGCTGGACGTACTGCTCACCAAAGGTAAACCGGAAGACGCCGAACGCCTGGAAAGCAACCGCCACTTCCTCGCCAAGCTGGCTAAGTTGGAAAGCGCCACCTGGCTAGCCAACCCAGACGACGCACCGCTTTCAGCCACCCAGCTAGTGGGCGATATGGAAGTGCTGGTGCCGATGGCAGATCTGATCGACAAAGACGCCGAACTCAAACGCTTAGCCAAAGAAATTGACAAGCAGGACAAGCTGATCGGCGGCATCGAGAAGAAGCTCGGCAACGAAGGCTTTATCGCCAAAGCCCCGGAAGCCGTGGTGGAAAAAGAGCGTGGCAAGCTCGCCGAATTCCAAGCTGCCAAGCAGTTGTTGGAAGAACAGCGTACGAAAATCTCTGCGCTGTAAATCATACCGCGCCAGACAAAAACACCCGCTTAAAGCGGGTGTTTTTTTAGCAGCCAATCGACTGTTCGAGTGTGACGCTCCCTTGTCCGCTGGCCCAATAGCGCCTATAACTTGACTATGGACTCACCCAGTACAGACAGCGTTTCGACTCGACACCCTTTGGCGGTGTTGCGTTTCCTTGGCTTGGTAGTGTTAGGAAGTGGCGTTGGAGGAGTGGCGGCGTTGGCTGCCGTTGGCTTCGTTAATACGGTGGTATGGCTCAACGACCTACTGTTGATCTCCCCCCGGGGCCAGATGATGGCTGCTGACACCACTTTAGTTACATTGGCTACTCTGCTAGTGCCAATCCTTGGGGGGCTGCTCGTTGGTCAACTACACCGCGGCCTGCCTGGGGGCCGCCCCCATACCCCTGCCGATGTCATCGCTGCCGTCCAGACCCGCCGAGGCAGCCTACCCGCCAAGGCGGGTATTCTCTCAGCGTTAAGCGGCCTAGCGTCGTTAGGCGCAGGCGCCTCAGTAGGCCAGTACGGTCCCCTGGTTCACCTCGGCGCGACACTTGGCTCTCTCATCACACGCGTGCTGCGTCTGGGACGTTCAGAGGACAATATCACGATCGCTTGCGGGGTAGCTGCCGCCATCGCGGCGGCCTTCAATGCGCCACTGGCAGGCATTGTCTTCGCCCACGAAGTGGTACTACGCCACTATGCCCTGCGCGCCTTCGCCCCAGTGGCTGCCGCCGCCATCGTCGGCTATGTGCTAGCCTCTCAGTTGCTGGCTCAAGGAGCGCTGTTCCACATTACTGAGCCTGCCGTCCCCCAGCCCTGGGAGTTCGCCCTTTTCCTAGCTCTGGGTGGCCTAGGCGCCCTAGTGGCCGGGGCCTATATACATGCCATTCTTGCTATGGGGCAACTGGCCAAGCGACTACCGCTGCCCACCAGCCTCCGTCCCGCTCTCGCCGGAGCACTGCTTGGACTGACTGCTCTTTGGGTACCCGATATTCTCGGCATGGGCCAGGAAACCCTGCGCTTCGCCACCTTGCCTGGGGCCTACGGCGGCGGCGAGCTGCTGCTGGTATTGCTACTCAAGCTGGCCGCTACCGCTTTGTGCTTGGGGCTCGGCTTCGCCGGTGGCGCTTTCAGCCCAGCGCTGGTGATCGGCACTCTATTTGGTGCTCTAGCCGGTACTCTGGTAGCAGAGCTTGGCGGCGGTCAAGAGACCTTTATCTTCTATGCGGTGTGCGGCATGGTGGCAGTTACCGCACCGGTACTCGGTGCCCCCCTCACCACGCTGCTGATCGTCTTCGAACTTACCGGCAGCTATGCCTTGACCACCGCCGCCCTGGCCAGCGTCACGCTAGCCAGTCCTCTGGCTGCCCAGCTGTTCGGCCGCTCGCTGTTCGATATTCAATTAGCCCGCCGTGGTTTGGATCTCTCCGCGGGCCGCAGTCGCGCGGTGCTCCAAGAAGAACGGTTGACCGAGCTGATTAGCCACGACGCCGTGACCCTACTCCCCGAGACCCCACTGACCATGGCTATCTCACGCCTTAGTTTAGCGGGGCGTGGCGAAGCTTACTTAGTGGATGATCAGGAGTGTTACCACGGTTGCGTTACCCTGGCGAGTCTGGAGGCCCTCCGCGAAGACAGCGAGTCCCCAACCCTGGCCGACTGCCCCAAAACTCCTCGCCCAGTGCTAGATCCTCAATCCTCACTTTGGGAGGCCATGCATCAGCTACAGAAGATCACCGGCGAGGCCATCGCGGTGGTGGATGAAAAGCGGCGCTTCTTGGGAGTGGTCTATGAGTCGAGCATTGCTCAGGCCTTCTTGCATCATAGCGACGCCCTACGTCGGGAGGAGCACGGTGCTGGCTAGACGATGGACCCTCGGACTACTGGCTGGGCTACTCACCCTGGCTCCCTCCATCAGTGCGGAAGTGCCCGACGCCGCCACCTCACTAACGGTACTGAGCTGGGGCGGCGCCTATGAGCAAGCCCAGCGCCGCGCGCTCTTCACGCCCTTCACCGAGGCTCATGGTGTAGCGGTGGAAGTGACCCGCTATAACGGCGGCCTGGCAGCACTGCGCCAAGCCGTGGCAGAGAACAACGTCCCTTGGGATGTGCTTGATATGACCCGCAGCGAGGCCATGGCAGCCTGCGAGGAAGGCCTACTGGAACCGCTTCCCCCGGAGCTGGCCGCCCCGGCGCCAAATGGCACCCCAGCAGCCCAAGATTTTCTCCCCGGCGCCCTGGGGCGTTGCTTTATCAGCCACTCGATCTTTGCCACCGTCGTGGCCTATCGCCGCGACGCCTTCCCCGGACGTCGCCCCACTCGCATCGCTGACCTCTTTGATCAACAGCGCTTCCCTGGTCCCCGGGCCCTTCAGCTCACCCCGGCGGCGAACCTAGAGTGGGCGCTGCTCTCCTACCGAGTGCCCCGGGAAGAGCTTTATCGCCTGCTCAGTACCCGTCGCGGCCTAGATCTGGCCTTCGCCCGGCTGCAAAGCATCGACAATATCCACTGGTGGGAAGCCGGTGATACTCCAGTGCGCCTATTGGAAGAGGGTCAGGTGGTCATGGCCTCCGGCTACAATGGGCGTTTCTTCGCTGCCATGGTGGAGCGCTACCTGCCCATAGAGATCCTCTGGGATGGCCAGTTTCAGGAACACGAAACCTGGGCAATCCCCCGCGGTGCCCCAAACGCTGAGGCGGCGCGAGACTTTATCCGTTTTGCCACCACCAGCGAACGTCAGGCGGAGCTGGCTCGGTATATCCCTTATGGCCCAGCGCGACGCTCTGCTGCTATGCAGGTCTCCACCCACCGCGACAGCGGCCTGGACATGCGCTTGCATATTCCTACCCATCCCATCAACGCCCAGGGCGCGGTGACCAAAGACGAGACGTGGTATGCACGCACCCAGGAACGCATCGAAGCTCTGTTTCGTGAGGCGCTATTTCATGAAACCCTGCCGACACAGCAATGAGCGTCGTTGCAATAAATGGGCGACCCCGTGGTTATTCATGTTGTAAAACATTGATAAGCTTTCCAAATGGGTCACGCACATAAAACCGACGGACACCCCAAGGCTCACTTACCGGCCCGTACTCAATCTCAATCTTTGCCAATTTCACTCTCGCCAAGGCAGTCTCTAAGCTATCCACCTCTATCGATAGGTCTGGCACTGGCGTACCTGAGCCGCCTTCCGACGCCACACTCAACTGAGCGGTCATTTCCTCGCCTGAGCTATAGGTCCTTATCCAGCCATGATCCATCACAAGCTTGAGACCAAAGATAGTCGCATAGAACTTCTCAGCGTCTTCAAGATGCTTGGCAGCAATGTTAGAGACAATACGCTTTACAATCACCTTACCTCCTACAAGCCAGCTCCATGGGATGAGGAATGCTCACCCTATCCCCCCCTTTCTCCTTATCTTTCATCTCTTTTTATGCGTAACCATGTAAGGTTAGTACAAGAATAGCCACTAACTGGCATTGCTAAACATATACCGACACGGATGACGCTATGCCAATACCTTTAGCGGCACGTTTGCAGGCACTGGAAAACACGCTGCAACAGGCGAAAATCGCTTACCAATCGCTTGCGCCGATGGCGGACACTGGGCTTGCCCACGATCATGTGTGGGTGCATCGCGATGGCGATGATTGGGTCGCACGGCTGCCCAAGCAGAGCCAAATGAACTTGGCCCCGGCCGACAACTTGGCATATGAAGCTGCGTGCTACGAACGCGCCAGCCAGGGTGGCCAAGTGCCCCGCTTGCATGGCATCTTGCCCGTGAGCGATGCCCTGCCGCGTGGAGGGCTGCTGGTCGATGCCATTGAGGGACGGCTGGCGCAGCTGCCGGACGATTTACCACGTATCGCAGAGACTCTGGCAAGCCTACATCGCTTACCGCTACCTGAGCATCCCGAACCACTACTAGCGCCTGCCGACTCATGGCAGGCCATGTGTGAGGAAGTTAGCCGCCAGGCCGAGTGGCTGGAAAAGGCCAACTTGGAGCCCGATGTCATTGCCCGTGTTCGCGATGAGCTGGAGGCACTGCCCACCACGCTGCCCGATGCCGAGCGCTGTTTGATCAGCTTTGATACCCACCCTGGAAATTTTCTGATCACTGCAGATGGTAGCGCGATGCTGGTGGACTTAGAGAAGTGCCGCTACGGTCTGCCAGGGATCGATTTAGCCCACACCTCGCTTTACACCTCGACCACCTGGGACATTAACAGCCAGGCAGTGCTTACGCTGGAAGAGGTCGTCGCTTTTTATCAGCGTTGGCAAGCGCATGCGGATAAATCACCCAGCACGGAAACGCTGGTTGCCTGCCGACGTGCCACTTGGCTGTGGTCATTAACATGGTGTGCCAAGTGGCGCGCCCAGTATTTGCAACGTAAAGATACCGAGCACCGCGGCCAGGATTGGTCAGCAGAACTCACCGATGCTGACGTCATTGCCCATGTCCGCGACCGGGTCGAGCACTATTTATCACTGCCGATAATTGAGCATGTCCATAATGAACTTCTCCACCTAAAAGAATCTCTATAACCAACTGATTTTACAAGGTGTATCATGAAACCACGCCCCCCCCTAACGACCGCTGTCGCCACTGCCATGTTGTCACTGGCGCTGCCCGCCATGGCTGCCCCAGATCCCAATGATTGGGATGCCGTACTGCAAGCTGCCGACGGTCAAACCGTATACTGGAACGCCTGGGGCGGTGACAGTCGCACCAACCGCTATATCGCTTGGGTGTCCGAGCAAATGCAGTCCTCGTATGGCGTCGATGTAGAGCACGTAAAGTTAGGTGACACAGGTAGCGCCGTTGCTCGTGTACTGGGTGAAAAGCAGGCTGGTAACATGGATGATGGCCGCATCGACCTGATCTGGATTAACGGCGAAAACTTCGCTGCCATGCGCGAACAGGACCTCTTATTTGGCCCCTTTGCCGAATCTCTGCCTAACTTCGCCTTGACTCACTCAGACGAAAACCCAGAAGTGGTGACCGACTTCACGCTGCCGACTGAAGGCTATGAGTCTCCTTGGGGAAAAGCACAAATCACTTTCTACTACGACAGCGCTCAAACCGAAACACCGCCGCAAAGTATTGCGGATTTGCTGGAGTGGGCCAAAGACAACCCTGGCCAGTTCAGCTATCCACGTATTCCCGATTTCACCGGCAGCACCTTTTTAAAACAGGCGTTAATTGAATTATCGAATCAAAATGACGCCCTTTATGCGCCAGTGGTTGAAGCGGAGTTTGCGGAGATCACCGCGCCATTGTGGGATTATCTAGATGAGTTACACCCACACCTATGGCGCAGCGGCCGCAGTTTCCCGGAATCAGGCCCTAACCTGCGCGCATTGATGAGCGATGGTGAGCTCAGCTTAGCCTTCTCCTTCTACCCGACAGATGCCGCCGTCGCGGTGATGGAGTATGAACTCCCAGAGAGTGTGCGCAGCTATGTGCTGGAAGACGGCACCCTAGGAAACGTTCACTTTGTCGCGATTCCCTTTAACTCTCCCCATAAAGCAGGTGCGATGGCGCTGGCCAATTTCCTGCTCTCACCTGAAGCTCAAGCCCAAAAGCAGTCGCTTAATATGTGGGGCGATCGCACCGTATTGGCAGTCAGTCGGTTAGATGAAAACGACAAGGCACTCTTCGAACAAGGGGAAAGCCATCCATCTGCGCTGCCTGCCGATGCCCTTTCCAATACCCTAGCCGAACCTCATCCCAGCTGGATGACGGCGCTACAGGATGCGTGGCTTCAGCGTTATGGCGTTAATTAATTGATCCTGCGGCTAGCCCCTATACTGCTTATTGCACTTTTGGTTATTCCAGTAAGTGCGGGGCTTGGCATGGTGTTGTTGCCTGCCTTTGGCTATTTACCGGTGCTCGGGGAGAACACATTTCATCTGGAAGCATGGCAAGCCCTATGGGCGCACGCTGGTCTCTACCGCTCCGTACTGCTGAGCTATTTTAGCGGTCTGATCACCGCCTTGGTGGCACTGTTCATTGTGGTGCTGTTTCTGGCGGCTAGCCAAGGCACCTGGATTGACCGTGCCATTCGGCGACTGGTCTCACCGCTACTGGCCATTCCCCATGCAGCCGTGGCCTTTGGCTTAGCTTTTTTGATTGCGCCCTCCGGGTTGCTGGTGCGCTGGGCGTCTCCTGGGCTCACTGGGTGGGAGCGCCCACCTGATCTGCTGATCATCAACGACCCGTTAGGGCTGGCGCTAATGGCGGGTTTGATACTCAAAGAAGTGCCCTTTTTGCTATTGATGAGTTTAGCTGCGCTACCCCAGCTGCGTCCTGAACAACGAGTCACCCTGGCGCGCTCGCTGGGCTACGCGCCCGGCATTGCCTGGCTGAAATGCGTTTTCCCTGCACTTTACCCACTGATTCGCTTGCCGGTTTATGCCGTAATTGCCTACGCCACTTCGGTGGTGGATATGGCGTTGATTCTTGGCCCCACCCTGCCACCCACGTTGAGCGTTTCGGTGCTCACTTGGTTTAATGACCCCGATTTAAACCGTCGCTTTATGGCGTCTGCCGGTGCCGTACTGCAGTTCGGCGTTACCCTAGCGGCACTACTGACTTGGTGGCTTGGCGAACAAGGGGTCAAACGTCTCTGCCAACGCTGGTTGGCCAACGGCTCGCGGGCATCAGGGGCAACGGCGATTGCGTTTGGCGGCCGTGCGTTGCTGCTAGCTGTCACTTTGTTAGCGATCAGTGCGCTGGCCGGGTTGGCACTGTTTTCGGTGGCGGGCTTTTGGCGTTTTCCGGATGCGCTGCCGGGTACGTTCACGCTGGATCATTGGCAGCGCATTCTACCCAACATGGCAACACCGCTGATCAATACGCTGAGTGTGGGGCTAACCGCGACGCTAATCGCCGCGGTACTGGTCGTGGCAACATTGGAGCATGCAGCGCGCTGCCACTTACCTGCATGGCGTGCTCAGTGGCTACTTTATTTACCGCTAATTGTGCCGCAAGTGGCCTTTCTATTTGGCTTAGTGGTGGCCGCTGAAAGCGTTGCCATTCGACCTCAGCACGCCTTAGTCGTAGCCGGTCACCTGCTGTTTGTAGTGCCATATCTCTATTTATCGCTGTCAGAAGCCTACCGGCGGCTGGATCCACGCTGGTTTCAGGTGGCACTATCGCTGGGTGTGCCCCCCTGGCGCGCTTTCTGGCAGGTACGGCTGCCACTGTTATTGGCCCCGCTACTCACCGCCTGCGCAGTCAGCTTAGCCGTCAGTATTGGCCAGTATTTGCCAACACTGCTGCTAGGGGGTGGTCGCATCCCCACCATCACTACCGAAGCCGTTGCCATGGCATCTGGCGGCAATCGCAGGCTAGTGGCGGTGTTGGCACTACTGCAGACGCTGCTCCCCTTTATTGGCTTTAGTCTGGCACTTATGATCCCCCGCCTTGTGTGGGCAAAACGCCGCCAAATGCGAGGAATTGCATGACACCCAACCGTCAAACCTTGCACATCAAACAGGTGACTATCACGCTGGCAGGCGAAGCACTGCTGGCAATGCACTGTGACATAGCGCCAGGCGAAGTAGTAACCGTGATGGGCCCTTCTGGCTCTGGAAAGTCTACGTTACTGGCCTATCTGGCGGGCTTTTTGTCGCCGGCCTTTCAGGCTCAAGGTGCACTCTATCTGGGCGATAAACGCTTAGACACCCTGCCCGCCGAACAGCGTGGCATTGGCCTGCTGTTTCAGGATCCGATGCTATTTCCCCATTTAAGCGTGGCGGGGAATTTGCGCTTTGGCCTGCCACACCATGCCAATAACAAACGCCAGCAGGTCGCCCAAGCGCTGGAACAGGTGGGGCTGGCGGGCTTTGAAAACCGCGATCCGGCGACCCTTTCCGGCGGCCAGCAAGCTAGGGTGGCGCTGATGCGCTTGCTGCTTTCACAGCCTCGCGCGGTGCTGCTGGATGAGCCGTTCTCCAAGCTGGACACCACACTGCGCCAGGAAATGCGTACGCTAGTGTTCGGCCAGCTTCGCGAAGCGGGCTTACCCACCCTGCTGGTTACCCATGATGAAGCCGATGCCAATGCTGCCGGAGGGCCAATCATTGCCCTTGGTTAACCCTGGCGCTGAAACGCCGCAACTCAGTATCATTATCCCTATGCTCAATGAAGCAGACGGCATTCAAGCTGCCCTGGCGCCTCTGCAAGTGCTGAGAGAAGCAGGCACGGAAATCATTGTGGTCGATGGGGGAAGTACCGATGACAGCGTGGCGTTAGCCACTCCGCTAGCGGATACGCTACTGACGAGCGCCCCTGGTCGGGCACAGCAGATGAACCTGGGCGCAGCACACGCGCGCTCAGCAGCGCTGCTATTTTTACATGCTGACACTCGGCTTCCCGAAGAGGCAAACAAGCTGATCTGCCAAGCGCTGAACACGAATTGCTGGGGGCGGTTTGATATTCACCTTGAGGGAAAAAGCCGCTGGTTGCCGCTCGTTAGCTTGCTGATGAATCTACGCTCGCGGCTGAGCGGCATCGCCACTGGCGACCAAGGCATGTTCCTTCGCCGCGCTACTTTTGAAGCGGTCGGCGGCTTTCCCGAACAACCGTTAATGGAAGATATTGAGTTAAGCAAGCGGCTAAAGGCAGTTTCTCGCCCCGCCTGCCTACGCGCCAAAGTGATAAGCTCAGGCAGACGCTGGGATCAGTTCGGCGCCTGGAAAACGATTTGCCTGATGTGGCGACTACGTTACCGCTACTGGCGCGGCGTCAGCGCCACCCAACTGGCCAAGGAGTATCGCAATGCCCGTTAAGTCAGCCGTGCAGCCCCATCTACATCTACTGGCCAAAGCGCCACTGCCGGGGCAGGCGAAAACGCGCTTAATTCCTTGCCTAGGGCCAGAAGGTGCGGCGCAAGCCCATGCCACCATGGTTCGTCACTGCGTTGCCACCGCCTGCCAAGCACTGGGATCGCAACACGTCACGCTATGGACCTCCTTAGAGCATCAGCATCCGTTGTTTGTGGAGCTGCAGGCTCACTACGGCATTTCGCTCGCCATTCAACGGCAGGGCGATGTGGGAATGCGCGTCCGGCATGCACTGAATAGCACACAAGGTCCGTCGATGGTGATGGGCACTGATTGCCCGAGCATCACCGTTGCCATGCTTAGGCAGTGCAGTGCAGCGCTTAAAAACGTGCCCGTGGTGATTTTACCTGCCGAAGACGGCGGCTATGGGTTGATTGGCACTCATGACGATCATCCTAGCCTCTTTGAGGACATTCCTTGGGGAACCGCGCAAGTGCTCCAAGTCACTCGTCAGCGGCTTGCTGCGCTGTCCTTGGAAGCCATCTTTCCCGACACCATGTGGGATATTGACCGCCCAGAAGACTGGCAGCGCTGGCAACAAACGCTGAAGCACGCAAACAGTCTGTAAGGATTTCGCTCTTTACGTCACTGTTACTGAACGAATGTTCTGCTTCTACCACCACCTTTCCCCAACGGAGCCTGCCATGAACCGCCAGCGCCTGCTGATTATCACCCTGCTGCTACTGGCCGTGCTTGGCTTTTACGTGAGCGGTGCCCATACGTTTTTCACCTTGGAAACCCTGCAAACCTATCGCAGCGATTTCCAGGCTGCATTTCAGCAATCCCCTTGGCAAGTTGCGGGCATTTTCTTTGCGGTATATGTGGTCATGACGACACTATCGCTACCCGGCGCGACACTCCTCACACTGCTGGGTGGCGCACTGTTTGGCCTCGGCTGGGGGCTGTTAATTATCTCCTTTGCCAGCACCATCGGCGCGACGCTGGCCTTTTTACTCTCGCGGTTCCTGTTTCGACAGCCGATTGAAAAGCGTTTTCCTCGCCAGTTCGACACGGTGAATCGTGGCGTTGATAAAGACGGCGCTTTTTATCTTTTCACCCTCCGCTTAGTACCGATATTCCCTTTCTTTATGATCAATCTGGTGATGGGCTTAACGCGGCTTAAAACAGTCACCTTTTATTGGGTAAGCCAGCTAGGCATGCTGCCCGGCACGGTGGTTTACGTGAATGCGGGCGGCCAATTGGGGGAACTTGAAAGCCTGGGCGGGATTATTTCTCCTGGGCTTTTGGCCTCGTTTGCGCTGCTGGCCGTATTCCCTTGGATAGCTCGCCGTATTGCGCTACAGGTGCAAAAGCGCAATGCCTATCGTGGTTTTAAGCGCCCATCCCGGTTCGATTACGACATTGTGGTCATCGGCGGCGGCTCGGCGGGTCTGGTCACTAGCTACATCGGCAGCGCCGTAAAAGCTAAAGTAGCGTTGGTAGAAAAGCATAAAATGGGCGGTGACTGCCTGAATACCGGTTGTGTACCTTCAAAGGCGCTAATTCGTGCCGCCCGTGCTGCTCACGACATGCGTACAGCACACCGCTTTGGCGTTAACGCTGGCGAGCCGGAGATTGATTTTGCCAAGGTGATGAAGCACGTACATCAAGCCATTACTGATATTGAACCCCACGATAGTGTCGAGCGTTACACCAAACTGGGCGTTGAGGTGTATCAGGAACACGCCACCCTGACATCTCCTTGGGAAGTTAAGGTCGGTGATAAAACCCTGACCGCCCGCCATATTGTGCTAGCCACTGGCGCACGACCCCGCGTGCCATCGCTTCCTGGCATCGAGCATGCACCACTGCTCACCTCAGAAAACCTGTGGTCACTCACGGAACTGCCTAAACGCTTGGTCGTACTCGGCGGCGGGGCAATTGGCTGCGAGCTCAGCCAGAGTTTTGCCCGCTTGGGCAGTCAGGTCACCTTGGTGGAAGGTATTCCACAGTTGCTAGGCCGAGAAGACCAAGACGTAGGCGAACACGTGGCGCGCACGCTCACCCAGGAAGGCGTTAACGTAATGACCGGCGCTAACGCCTTGGAAGTAAGCCAAGATGGCCCCGGACATCAACTGGTGGTAGAGCACAATGGCCAGCTCATCACCATCGAATTTGATTATTTGCTTGTCAGCGTTGGCCGCCAAGCCAATGTTGAAGGATTGGGGCTGGAAGCGCTGGGAATCACTACTACCAACGCTGGCACGCTGGAACTCAACGAGCGTCTGCAAACTCGGCTGCCCAACATTTGGGCCTGCGGCGACCTAGCAGGCCCCTACCAACTCACGCATGCCGCTGCCCATCAGGCGTGGCACGCAGCCGTTAATGCTCTGTTTGGTGAATTAAAAAGCTTCGCTGTAGATTATCGCTTTATGCCTGCTGTCACCTATATTCAGCCGGAAGTAGCGCGGGTCGGGCTCAACGAAAAAGAGGCCATCGCTAAGGGCGTGGCGTTTGAAGTCACCCGCTATGCCATGAGTGAAAGCGACCGCGCCATTGCCGAAGGCGCGACTGAAGGATTTATCAAGGTGCTTACCGTGCCCGGTAAAGACAAAATCCTTGGCGCGACCATCGTGGCTGAAAACGCCGGAGAATGGTTAGGAGAGTTCACCATCGCCATGAAGCATGGCCTGGGGCTTAACAAGCTATTGGGCACCATTCATCCCTATCCCACCCTTGGCGAAGCTGCCAAGGCCACCGCTGGCGTGTGGAAAAATGCCCACAAGCCCGAGCGTATTCTCACCCTATTGGAGCGTTATTTCCGCTGGCGGCGTGGTACGGAAAAATGATCTCCCCATGAAAAATCTCGTGCTGATTGGCGCGGGCCATGCCCATGCCTTCGTGCTGGAAGCCTTTGCTCAGCACCCAGATCCGTCAATCGCTATCACCGTGGTTAGCGACAGTGCGCTGTCAGCCTATTCTGGCAGCGTGCCAGCGTGGCTGGCAGGAGAATGCACGCTACGCGAAACACAAATTGATGTAGCGGCGCTCTCTCAACGGGCAGGCGCTCGCTTAATCACTTCGCCTGCAGTGGCTCTCGATCCCACTAAGCGCCAGCTAGCGCTAGCGAACGGCGAGGCGATCCATTTCGATGTAGCCTCATTTAACGTGGGCTCCACGGTAAGGTTGCCTGAACAGCCGTTTCTCGAAAAACATGGCAAACAAAACCCCTATTTGTTGGCGATGCGACCGCTCAGTTCACTGCACCACCGCTGGCAAGCGCTGAGAGAGAAAGTCGACCAGTGCCCTCAGGGGTCTACACAGCGGGTAGTAAGCGTAGGCGGCGGCGCGGCAGGCTGTGAAACCTTAATGAGTGTGTTGGCGCAGCTTCGTCAACAACGTTCAGACATTACTTGGCAGGGCGCGCTTGTCAGCGCATCAACAACACTGCTACCCGACGCAGGTCGACTACCTCGTTGGTTAACCCAACGTGCTCTGCGCCGGGCTGGCGTTACGGTGCTGCACGGTGAGCGCGGCCAGGCGCTAATAGCTGGTGGCGTCCACACCTCTAAAGGCGAACTGATTGACGCGGATATCGTGCTGTGGGCTACCGGTGCCGTTGGCCAACCTTGGCTGCAAGACACCCCGCTGCCGCTGGATAAGCGGGGATTCATCCAGGTGAATAAGACACTTGAGGTAGCGGGCCAGCCGAGGCTTTTTGCCGCGGGTGACTGTGCAGCGTTCAATCAACCACGGCATTCTTCTCCACTTTCCTCTTCTCCACTACCCAAGGCCGGAGTTTACGCCGTGCGCCAGGGGCCAGTGCTGGCGGAGAACCTGCGCGCCGCCTGTCACAATGAACCGCTGGCCGAGTGGAAGCCACCAAAACGTGTCCTGGCTCTAATTGGCACTGGCGACGGCCATGCGATTGCCAGTAGAGGCGCCATCGGTTTCTCAGGCCGCTGGGTATGGGAATGGAAAAAGCGGATTGATGCGCGCTTTATTGCCCGCTTCAACCCGCCTTTTAAGCACTAACTAGATAACTGCGATCAGATGCTAACTGAAGGCTTAGTTAGCTTCGCGCCAGCCGCCTAATACGCGGCTATCTGGTCCAAAAAACACCAGCCGATCATGGTCGATGAGGTAGCGATAGGCCGTATCGAGCATATCTGTTACCTGCTTGGCGTCTTCCATATTGGGGCAAGCCATGCGTGTTGAGGCGAGCTGGCTAAACTCGATACGCTGATTTTCACCCAACTCCACACTGCCGGTAAATCGGTTACAACCATCCGAACCGCTCACGCTGCCGTCGCGTCCAATTTGAAAGAATGGCGTATTGGGTAACGATACCCGTTCATCGGTACCTACTAGCAATAAATTCCAACGCTGATCGACTATCGGTCCTGACAGCGACACGTTTTCCGGCGCTGCCGTGCTCTCTTGCTCTGGTGTACTGCTACACGCACTGATTAATAGCGCGGTAGCGACACCGGCTAGCATTGCTCCAAATTTGACCGTCACTGTCTCATGCTCCTTATTGACAAATTACCAGCTTCCGCTGTTTTCCATTGACGCCCATGGCTCCTGAGAGGGCAACGCATCGCCTTTTTGCAGTAGCTCGACAGAAATACCGTCGGGCGACTTCACGAACGCCATATGCCCATCCCGCGGCGGGCGGTTAATGGTAACGCCGTTATCTTGAAGCTTTTTACATAGCGCGTAAATATCGTCAACGCGATAGGCCAAATGCCCGAAGTTGCGCCCGCCGGTGAGCTCTTCTGGATCCCAGTTATAGGTTAACTCAAGCTCTGGTGCCGCTAAGCGTTCGGAGCGCGCTTCATCTTCCGGCGCGGCGAGAAAGACCAGCGTAAAACGGCCCTTCTCATTTTCTTTGCGACGCACTTCTTTCAACCCTAAAAGATCGCAGTAAAAATTCAACGATGCATCTAAGTCTCTTACCCTTACCATAGTGTGCAAAAACTGCATGTCATTCTCCCTCCATCATTACTGGGTATATTCGCTAAAGATAGCGGGAATACTGTCGTTGCGGGTCCAACTGAGAACAGCGTAATCATCAACCCGGCCGGTTTCCATGCCCGGAGAGCCATGCGGCATACCTGGCACTGTTAACCCGATAACGTCTGGCTGCTCTTCTAACAGCCGCTTAATATCTGCAGCGGGTACATGGCCTTCTATCACGTAACCATCAACGATGGCTGTGTGGCAAGATGCTAGTTCTGCAGGAACGTTATTGGCTACTTTGACTGACCGCAGGTCGCCGTCACGGTGATGGTTTACAGTAAACCCGGCTTCTTCAAGATGGCTGACCCATGCACTACAGCAGCCACAGTTAGGATCGCTGTGCACATCAATCGTAGGCGCTGCCAAAGCGCTTAGCGAATAGGCAGCAAGAAGACTGCCCACTAGACCTTTAACTAGACGATTTCGTGACATTTAAAAACCCTCTTCACCGACATGTACAATAATACCTAGCTTACTTGGAATACGGGGCCACCCCAAGGAGACCTACGTGGATTCAGTCACACAAGCAGCCCTTGGGGCCGCCATAGGTGGTGCAATATTAGGTAAACGACTGGGTCGCAAAGCCATACTAATGGGTGCAGTGCTCGGCACGCTGCCCGATCTAGACGTGATGCTTGATTATGGCGATGCAGTGGCTAATGTGACTGAGCACCGCGGTTTTAGCCACTCCCTATTTGTGCTGACTGGCTTAGCCACGATAGTGGCGCTACTGTGCCAGCGTTTCATACCTGCGCGTGATATCAGCCTGGGGAGATGGTGGTGTTTTTTCGTTCTCTGTCTGACAACCCACCCGGTACTTGATTCATTTACTACTTACGGCACTCAGCTGTTCTGGCCACTGGATATGCCACCCATAGCGTGGCCTATCGTGTTTATTATCGATCCTTTTTACACCCTACCGCTACTGGTTGCGTTAACCATCGCTATTGCCGCCAAAAAAGTGCGTCGGGCTTGTACGATCGGATTAGTCGTATCCAGCATGTATTTACTACTGGCGGCAGGCGCGAAATGGAGCGTTGAGCAACGCTTAACCCCAGCACTGGCGGACGCTGGCTTACAGGCAGCGCCGGTATTAATTCAACCAACGCCGTTTAATATTGCACTGTGGCGCGCAACGGTTATTGACGGAGATCGCTATTTTGAGAGTTTGATCAGCGTATTTGATAATCAGGACGCACCAACGCTTGAAGCTATAAAGCGCAACGTCGCACTTGAGGAAAGCGTGCTAGCCAGCCCACTTGGCCAACGGCTGACATGGTTTACTGGCCCCTTTCTACGCTATGACACGCTGTTGATCGATGGTCAGGAAACGCTAATCGCCACCGATATTCGCCTTGGCTTTCCAGGCTTTCATCCGTTCAGTTTTACCCTGGCAACGTGGAAAGATGGTTCTTGGCACCCTGCCGACATAAGCGAGCAACTAGAAACCTCCCGAGAGCCTAGACTGGAAATACTTTCAAGGCTCGCTGCCAGGGCTATCGGTGATAACACCGCACTGTGTGCCAGCGACTTTATTGAAGCACAATGGCGTGCCGAGCCTTCGCTTTACCGTTGCTGACACATCAGTGGACTCAAAAGACCGTGCCAACTAAGGAGCGATGCCCTGACCACAGCCTTTGTACTGTTCCCCGCCGATTGTCAGCGTGACTCGAGCGGGATACGGCTGGCCTTTCATGTCATCAAAACAGGCGCCTGATTCAATGCGTACGCGGAAAAACTCCTCTGCGTTGGCATTTTCAATCACCACTCTGCCCGCCTCATTGTCCATGACGCTTACCATATAGGGCATGGTTTGCGTCTCGCTGCCGTAGTTCGTTGTCCAAGTCATCACCGGAGCATCATGAGCTAGCTCAATCGACCAGCCCGGCTCATTGCCACGCCCTAGAAACATCACGCCAGGATGGTCAGCGCGGGTTGCTGCGGCTCGGCGCTGCCCCTGTTGGCATTGCAACTGACCACGCGGTGTTTCAACCTGCGCTTGATCGCCACGATTCCAGAAGCTGATCTCACCATCTTGATAGCGCGCACCGCTTGCCACAATCGCTTCCGGTAAACGCCAGGCACCATGTAGTGACCAAAGACGCAGGTTATCGTCGTTCACCGCGGTGACCAAGTTCTGGTTTGCGGGCTGACACTCCCAAGCGTCAAAATGGGCCGCGCTGCCTGGAAATAGCGTAGCAGGCAGTAGCGGTGCGCTGCTGTGTACGGTTGTTTTGGACACTCCAGCAGCAGAATTAGCAGGCGTTGTCCCAGTATTTGCACAGCCCGTCAATGCAACCGTGGCCGTTAGCGCAATCAAACCGGTTAACCGATTAGGTGAGTAAGTCATGCATTCTGCTCCCTGTTGTCATCACTGTTGTTACCGTTACCGTTACCGCTATCACTATCGTTACTGCTATCGATGTTATGCCTTTGATCATCATAGGCACCGTCAATGGCGTCTAGTTAACGCTCGGCCTCGCTCTTCTTAATAAATAAATTTCACTTCAGCTAGCGACGCTTAAATGCTTTTAAGTCCTGCGGGTCAAAACTGTCAACCTGGGCTGGCAGCCCCAGCTCTTCGCGCTTTAACTTTATCTGCATTTTTTCAGCTAGGCGTTCAGAATCATCATCGGTAGTACGGCCGTTAAGTTCAGCGAGCTGCGTCATGCCTTGATGGTAAAATGTCACAATATCCAGCGCTACACGATTATCTTCCTCCACGCCGCGGCGCAGTGGCTGCAGGTAGCCACTAATCTGAGAAAGGTGGTGTTTGAGCTGCCATACATAGCGCATTTCAGCCATCCATGGGCGATCCTTAAGCACCGCAAACAGTACGCTGGTGGCCAACAAGCCAAGGAAGACCCCCAGCCCATTGAGCCATAAGGTGCTGCCAAAAGCGGAAGTTAACAGCATCGAGAACAGTAACCCGAAGACAATTAATTGCCCTGCCATGGCAATACTGATCATTCGCGCCTTGCGCTGGTAACTACTGGGATTATGCTGCTCAAGGGTGAAAACCATGGCCAACCTCATCATAAAAAGTAGTCTCTTATGATACGGGGCTGGCCAGGGCAAACAAGAGATTATCCAGCTGCGGGAAGATGACTGGGTTAACTCATTCGCTCAGCAGCGGTTTTTAGCAATCGTTCCGTGGTTTCCCAACTCACACAGGCATCGGTCACCGATACGCCGTAGCGCATCGCGTTAGGCGACAGCGCTTGCTTACCTTCAAACAGGTGACTTTCGAGCATTAGCGCCACCAAGTTGGCATCGCCTGCCTTGCGCTGTGCCAACACGTCGAGCAGCACTTCGCTTTGGCGTCGGTGATCTTTTCGCGCATTGGCGTGACTGCAGTCCACCATTAAGCGAGGGTTCTGTCCGGCGTCTCGTAGGGTATTCACCGCTGCTCGCACATGATGCGCCTGGTAGTTTGGCTCGCCATGACCACCTCGTAACACCACATGCGTATTGGGGTTACCAGCCGTTTCCTGCATGACCGGGCGTCCTTCATTATCCATGGCGAAACGCTGGTGGGAATGAGCCGCTGCCTGCATGGCATCAATGGCAACCTGAACGTCGCCGCTCGTCGCATTTTTGAACCCCACTGCGGCCGCAAGATCACTTGCCAGCTCTCGGTGTAACTGCGACTCAGTGGTACGAGCACCAATGGCGACCCAGCTCAGCAGGTCATCTAAGTAGGGGGCTAGCATTGGCTGTAAAAGCTCTGTGGCCACCGGCAGCCCCCGCGAAGCAACCGCGTGCATAAGCTCACGAGAAAGGGTGATGCCTTTTGACATATCACCACTACCATCTAGCCCAGGGTCGTATGCCAACCCCTTCCAGCCAACGGTGGTGCGCGGCTTTTCTACGTAAACACGCATGACCGGTAATAGTTGCTCGCTAACTTCTTCGCTTAGCGCAGCCAACCGATCGGCATACTCTAACGCTGCTTCTGGATCGTGGACGGAACAGGGGCCAACAACCACTAATAAGCGCTTATCTTGACCATTCAGGATACGCTGAACCGCCTGGCGCTGGTGGGCAATTTGCTCACCCAGCTGGCTATTGATAGCGACACTGCGGCGTAGCTCTGCCGGCAAAGGCAATGGCTGCGATGAGCTTGAGGGGCCGTTCGTTAATGACGCTAGGTTTGACAAGGTTGTGCAAGCAGGGCTGACATGGGCATTCATAACTTAACTCTCCGGAAGCGTGTGACATCGTGATAACAACAACTTGCCACCCAGGCTTGCACGGTCGGAGGTGGCAGCTTGCACCGACCGCGCGTCGCTAAATCGCCAGCCATAGCCATAACCGATATAGTTGGCAATATTGGCGAGCAGATTAGCGAGAGAGTTTGCGCGGTACATCATGATGCAGCTCCTTGATGAAATGTCTGTGAAACCCGAATAGTTAAACTAAATAAACCGTTAAAACGAAAGAAGCCTCGGTTGGGCTACCAACCGAGGCTTCTTTGCATGCGGCAGGCAACCTAGTCGGTGTGCCTGATGACGCGACGCTACTGGTCGGCCAGGGGCACACCGTGGCTAAACCAATAGGCAGCATAAAAGAATGCAGCAACGCACGCCCAAGCACTCGCCGCCGATACCGGCCTTGCTTGTGTGTGGCATGTGCATTGTGCTGTGTGCATGGCTACATCCTAATTTACAAGTCTAATTCACGTTGCTCATCGAGAACGATGACATCTGAGTGTTCAATCCTGCCTGCATAGGAACAAAATGGCAACCATCAGCCGCCAAACGCTTGTACCCAACCAATCGTTGCGGGCAGTGCACTCATGCTAACCAGGACCACAACGCCGAGCACAATAGAAAGTAAACCTGATTCGTCTTTGAAGTTGTCGTCATGGTGGGCCATGAAAGCCTCCTTTTTTATCGGTATCGGTTATCGGCACATGCCGTGCGTCAGTTATCGGCCAATCATTTTAGTGAGGGCGAGGAGCGTAGGCAAATACATCCGAGAACATTCTCTCACTACTGATGTTTTTTCGCTCGAACACATCAACACAGGCATAAACCATCCCCGGCGAGCCTGATAGGAAGATATCACAATCGCTGAGCGT
The DNA here is from genome assembly GCF_002216165.1 of Halomonas sp. N3-2A. Taxonomy (NCBI): domain Bacteria; kingdom Pseudomonadati; phylum Pseudomonadota; class Gammaproteobacteria; order Oceanospirillales; family Halomonadaceae; genus Halomonas; species Halomonas sp. N3-2A. The sequence goes on from NZ_CP022286.1 coordinate 2,539,792, forward strand.
CAACTGAGCCTTTGTAAGTTCGCTCTCAAGGGCACTTTCCAGCACTAGGTCAATGCGTCCTTGATGGTGTGATATTCGTTCACCAACCGCCAGCGGCTCGGTAAGCGGAAACTCTGTTACGGCTTGAAAAGCAACATTGGCATACTGTTGTGCCCATTCGCAGGCCAAGTCTTCGGCATACAGATCGCGGTGCTCGCGGTTTGCCCACCATAGCGAGATAGGCCGAGCGGGCTGCTGCCGTAGCGTCGCTTCTACAATGGCTTTCATCTGTGCAAAACCGGTGCCTGCCGCGACCAGCAGTAGCGGGCGCTCGCTTTCGGCGTCCAGCACACAGTCACCACTGGGTAAGCGTACGGTCAACTGGTTGGCCACCTGCAACAACTCTCTCAGGCGAGCAGAGTTATCCCGTTCAGGCCAGTGCTGAATATGCAATTCGATAATGCCATCGCCACGTTCAGCGCTGGCAATTGAAAACGGCACCCAGGTGTTATCGTCTAGTTTCAGCTCTAAATACTGGCCAGGCGCATGCTGCATGGCTTCTGGCCGCCCTTCCAGGGTCACCCCAAAGACGTCGGGATTTAAATCCTCAACGGCGGTTACCTGGCAGGTTAACGTCTTGCAAGTTGACGTGCTTGCGCTCATGAAAGCCTCTTTATGAAGAATCGTCCGACCTGCGCCACTGGGTTAGCCGTGGCGAGGTGTGGGTAACGGGATATCAATGCCCAGCTCGTCCCAACGCTCGTCAACGCGGGTCTTTATCGAATCGTCCATCACGATGGGAGTCCCCCACTCTCGATCCGTTTCTCCTGGCCATTTATTGGTGGCGTCGAGCCCCATTTTAGAACCCAACCCGGACACCGGAGACGCAAAGTCGAGGTAATCAATGGGGGTATTTTCCACCATCACGGTATCCCGCGCTGGGTCCATACGCGTGGTAATTGCCCACATCACGTCTTCCCAGTTACGCGCGTCGACATCGTCATCCAGTACAATGACAAACTTGGTGTACATAAACTGACGCAGAAAGCTCCAAACCCCCATCATGACGCGCTTGGCGTGACCTGGGTACTGCTTTTTCATGGTCACGACGGCCATCCGGTAGGAGCACCCTTCCGGCGGCAGGTAGAAGTCAACAATCTCCGGGAACTGCTTACACAGGATCGGCACAAACACCTCGTTAAGCGCGACGCCTAGAATAGCTGGCTCATCGGGTGGGCGGCCGGTATACGTGGAGTGGTATATCGCGTCCCGTCGCATGGTCATCCGCGTGACGGTAAAAACGGGGAAGTGATCGACTTCGTTGTAATAACCGGTGTGATCGCCAAATGGCCCTTCCGCTGCCATATCGTCGGGGTAAATAAACCCTTCAAGAATGATTTCTGCAGACGCAGGCACTTCCAGGTCAGCATGTCCGCACTTGACAAGCTCTGTGCGTGAACCGCGCAGAAGCCCAGCGAACGCATACTCGGAGAGAGAGTCGGGTACCGGTGTGACGGCGCCTAAAATTGTTGCAGGATCAGCCCCCAGCGCCACCGCCACAGGAAATGGCTCACCGGGATGCGCTTTTTGAAACTCAAGAAAATCCAGCGCACCGCCCCGATGGGAGAGCCAACGCATAATCAGGCGGTTTTTAGCAATTTTCTGTTGGCGGTAAATACCGAGGTTTTGACGCTTTTTATGCGGGCCTTTGGTAATCACCAATGGCCAAGTCACTAGCGGCGCCGCATCGCCAGGCCAGCAGTGCTGGATCGGCAAACGATCCAAGTCAACCTCATCGCCTTCAAACGATAGCGCTTGTACCGGAGCCCGCTTAACGATTTTTGGCCCCATACTTAGCACTTGCTTGAAAATCGGCAGCTTGTCCCAGGCGTCTTTTAACCCTTTAGGCGGATCGGGCTCTTTTAGAAACGCCAGTAGCTTACCCACTTCGCGCAGCGCCTCTACCGAATCCTGCCCCATGCCCAGCGCAACCCGTTTAGGCGTACCAAACAGGTTGCCCAGCAGCGGCATGTCGTGCCCCTTCACATTCTCAAACAACAGTGCGGGGCCACCAGCACGTAATGTCCGGTCGCAAATTTCGGTAATTTCCAGATAAGGATCAACTTCTGCTTTAATTCGCTTAAGTTCACCCTGCGCTTCAAGTGCCGCAATAAAATCGCGCAAGTCGTGGTACTTCAAGGCACTCTCCCCAAGGCACTTCCCCGGCTGTCAGACATTTATCGCTAGTGCTTGGCTGTAATGCAGCGCCTAGCGGCGCTTCATCGCTTCAAAGAACTCCAGATTCGTCTTGGTATCCTTCAGACGATCAATCAGGAATTCTGTAGCAGCCGTGTCTTCCATCGGGTTGAGCAGCTTGCGAAGAATCCACATGCGCTGCATTTCATCTTCTGACGCCAGTAGGTCTTCACGACGGGTACCGCTGCGACGGATATTGATCGCGGGGAACACGCGTTTCTCAGCCAGCTTGCGGTCAAGGTGCGCTTCCATGTTGCCGGTGCCCTTGAACTCTTCGAAAATGACTTCGTCCATTTTCGAACCGGTATCGACCAGTGCAGTGGCAATAATCGTCAGGCTACCGCCCTCTTCGATATTACGCGCGGCACCGAAGAAACGTTTTGGCTTCTCAAGAGCGTGGGCATCCACACCACCGGTTAGCACTTTGCCAGAGCTGGGCACCACGGTGTTATAGGCACGCGCCAAACGGGTGATGGAGTCGAGCAGAATCACCACGTCCTTCTTGTGCTCTACCAAGCGCTTGGCTTTTTCGATCACCATTTCCGCAACCTGCACATGGCGGGCGGGCGGTTCATCGAAGGTAGAGGCAACCACTTCGCCACGCACGGTGCGTGACATTTCGGTCACTTCCTCAGGACGCTCATCGATCAGCAATACAATCAGATGGCACTCAGGATTGTTGCGCGTAATGGACGTCGCGATGTTCTGTAGCATCAGTGTCTTACCCGCTTTAGGCGGTGACACCAACAGACCACGCTGACCTTTACCAATCGGCGCAGTCAGATCAATGATGCGCGCGGTAAGATCTTCGGTAGAGCCATTACCAATCTCCATGCGCAGCCGGTCGTCTGGGAACAGCGGCGTTAAGTTCTCAAAGAGAATCTTATGCTTGGCATTTTCCGGACGATCAAAGTTGATCTGGCTAACTTTGAGCAGGGCAAAGTAGCGCTCACCTTCTTTAGGCGGGCGGATTTTGCCGGAAATGGAGTCGCCTTTACGCAGATTAAAACGACGGATCTGAGACGGCGATACGTAGATATCATCCGGTCCAGCGAGGTAAGAGCTGTCAGCGCTACGCAGGAAGCCGAAGCCATCCTGAAGGATTTCCAGCACACCATCGCCATAAATATCCTCTCCACTTTTAGCATGCTTTTTGAGGATGGCGAAAATGATGTCCTGCTTGCGCGAACGGGCTAAGTTGTCGATACCCATCTCGCGGGCGATATCGAGCAGCTCGGGAACGGTTTTTTGCTTGAGTTCAGTGAGATTCATCGGTGTGTTAGAAAGTTGCTCATGAAAGCTGGGCGACAAGCGCCGGGAATAAGACAGGAGGCGTGACCTAAAAGTAGGGCTAAGCGCCGAGTGATGCGTTCAGAACCCCATCTAGGCACACGCTCAGATACTGAAAGCTAGGCAGTCTTGAAGTAAATGCCAATAAAGGAGTAACGGCATCAACGACTGCTTAACGTGAGGGTGCTAATAAACTAGTTAATCTGATCGGCACAGAAAATGCTGTTTCAGCGGGTTATCTGACGACTTGGACATCTGGCTGATGCCATTGGATACGTACTGCTCGGAATACCCGAGTAATACGCCTGTTTAATAGGCAAACAAGTTAACTCGGATCAAGCCAGTAGTTCGATGGTAGTCAAGGCCCGCGATAAACGCAAGTCTTTGACAATTGACAATACTAATAAGGCACCGCAACCTTGGCATAGCCACTAGGAAGGAACGCCCATGCCCAAGGAAATTTCACTCCCTCTCACCGCGCCGTCGGCTGAACTGGATAACACTGAACCGCAGCGCTTAGCCGCCATCGACCTGGGTTCTAACAGCTTCCACCTGCTGGTCGCTAACTATCAAAACGAGCGCCTTCAAGTCGTTGCCAGGATGGGTGAAAAGGTTCAGTTAGCCGCTGGGCTAGACGAGAACGGCTATTTAAACGAGGCAGCCATGCAGCGCGCGTTGGACTGTCTGGGCCGTTTTGCACCCTTTCTCAACGACATTGAGGATGCCAATCTGCGCATTGTCGGTACGAATGCGTTGCGCGATGCCTATAACAGCCAAGCGTTTATCGAGCGTGCCGAAGCGCAGCTTGGCCACGCTATCGAAATTATTGCTGGCCGCGAAGAGGCCCGGCTTATTTATTTAGGCGCCGCCCACGCGCTAGCCGAAAATGGCCGCCGCTTAATTGTTGATATCGGCGGCGGGTCGACGGAATTTATCATTGGCGAAGCCTTCGAGCCCAAAGCACTTGAGAGCTTACGCATGGGCTGCGTCACCTTCAGCAGCCGCTTTTTTCCTGATGGCGAAATTAGTGAAAAGCGTATGCGTCGTGCTGAGCTGTCTGCCCTGTCAGAACTGGCCAACATTCAGCGTCCCTACCTACGCCTTGGCTGGGATGACCCCGTGGGCTCTAGCGGAACGATAAAGGCTGCCGCGAGCGTGTTATATGCTTACGGCGATTCGCCCCAAGAAGGTGTTATCACCCGTAGTGGATTGAAAAAGCTGCGTGAACGCCTACTAAAATGCAAACAGCTGGAGAAAGTTGAGCTAGATGGTCTAAAGCCTGACCGAGCAAAAGTCTTTCCGGCAGGTATCGCCATTTTAAACGCTATTTTTGAAGCCTTTAATCTTTCCCAAATGCGCTTTGCAGACGGCGCCCTGCGCGAAGGAGTGCTTTATGACATGGCGGGACGGAATAGTGCGGAAGATACCCGTTCTAAAAGCCTAGATGCATTGAAGCGGATTTATGATGTTGACTCTCGGCAGGCAGAAAATGTCGCCGACACGGCCCTTCGCTTATTCAATAAAGTAAAAAAAGCCTGGGGGCTAACCCAAGAGCAAGGCCATTATCTTGTCTGGGCAAGTCATGTACATGAAATTGGCTTGGCTATCTCTCATAGTCAATTCCATCGCCACGGCGCCTATTTGCTAGAGCATTCCGACCTGGCTGGCTTTTCACGCCCTGAGCAGCGTCTACTGGCGTTTTTAGTGCGCGCCCATCGACGCAAGTTTCCGACTAAAGAGTGGCAGGCGCTGCCCGCCTCTCACCAGGAAGGCTGTGCCAAACTTGCTCGCCTGCTGCGCCTTGCCGTGCTTATTAATCACTCCCGGTCTGAAAATCCCCCGCCGCTACCAGAGATTAACGCAGAGGGTGAAGCGCTGCTGATGACGCTACCAGCCAGCGACGAACCGACGCTGTTAAGTACCGATATGGAGCAGGAACAGGCCTATATGACAGCGGCTGGATTTACGTTTTCGGTTGCGTAGAGGTAGCGGCAAGAGCAACGCCTTCAGCCTGCCACAATACGTCGGCAGGCGGCTGGATAACGCCCAGGCATGACTCACCTTCCATTACTACAATCAAACGCTCACGTTCCCAGGGCGGCACTCCCCGCTCTTGGAGCAAGCGTTTAACGTCACGCCGTCCACGCTCTTTTAACGCCACCACTTCACCACCACGTCGCCAACGCAACGTTACGCGGCGCGGCGGCGCCAGCGATACTTCCAGTACGCCCAAAGGGGTTAGTTGCCCTGGCGCGCCTTCCCACTCGACTTCCCACTTAGGCAGCGGCTTAAGCGGTGCCATGAGATAGAGACGGCGTTGCCAAATCCGTGCGTCTACTCCTGGCCATTCAACCTTCACCTGCGCGTCGTTCACTGCGCCTAACTGCGCTAGCAGGCTTTCAAGGCGTTTTTGCGGAGGAGTTGGGAGCGCTAGCTGCTTACAAAGCGTACGCACCAGCAGCCGCTGGCGAGGTAAGGAGCGTTGACTAAGCAACGTAGCATCCATGCAGTGTTCTCCGCGCATCAGCGTTGCCAGCTCTTCCGCGGCATAGGCCGCCAATAGCTGGTCTGCCTCCCCGGCATGCTGGGCGCTGTTGGCAAGGGCTCGTGCAGCACCAGGCCAACGTAGCTGTAATGCTGGCATCACCTGATGGCGTAAGCGATTGCGATCAAACGCGATGTCTCGGTTTGTCGGGTCTTCGCACCAGCTGATTGATAACCCATGCGCGGCATCAGCCAACGTCTGTCTGCTGACACTCAACCAGGGCCGCAGCAGAGTGAGCCCCTGCCACTCGCGGCGAAAAGGCATACCCGCCAAGCCACGCACACCACTGCCACGCAACGCGGCCAGCAGTAGCGTCTCTGCTTGGTCATCTTGGTGCTGGGCTAGCCATAGCGTATCGCCAGTGGGAATATGCGCCATAAACGCTTGGTAGCGCGCTCGCCGCGCCGCCCCCTCGATGCCCTCGCCCTGAGCGTCCACAGCAACGTTGGCCGTCACTAGTGATACACCAAGCGTATCGCACAGCGTTTGACAATGCGCTTCAAAGGCGCTGGCTGCCGCCTGTAGGCCATGGTTAATATGCATCGCCCGCAGCGGACGACGTGCGTCCCGGCAAACCTGAGCGGCCAACGTCAGCAGCAGCGAAGAGTCTAGCCCACCGGAAAGCGCGACCCAAATAGTACGCCCCGGCGGGGTCTCCGCCAGGGCGTCATGCAGTAAACGTAACAGCGGCTTAGGCGGCTGGGGCGCCATAGCTCATTAACCGTTTATAGCGGCGCTCCAGTAACGCATCGCTATCAAAGCTTTGCAGACGCTCCAGACTATTAGCCAAAGCCTCTTTAACGCGTTCAGCCGTCGTCAGTGGATGGCGATGAGCACCACCCAGCGGCTCTTTAATTAGCTCATCAACAAAGCCAAGCTCTTTGAGGCGCTCAGCAGTGATCCCCATGGCTTGGGCGGCGTCAGATGCTTTTTCAGCGCTCTTCCAAAGAATAGACGCACAGCCTTCTGGAGAAATAACCGAATAGGTGGAGTACTGCAGCATATGCAGCTCGTCGCACACACCAATCGCCAGCGCGCCACCAGAACCACCCTCCCCCACTACGGTGGAGATAATCGGTGTTTTCAGGCGTGACATCACCGCCAAATTATACGCAATGGCTTCCGACTGACCGCGCTCTTCTGCATCGATCCCTGGGTAAGCCCCAGGCGTATCGATAAAGGTTAGGATGGGCATTTTAAAGCGTTCGGCCATTTCCATTAGGCGGCAGGCTTTACGGTAGCCTTCTGGGCGCGGCATGCCAAAGTTGCGACGTACTTTCTCTTTAACATCGCGCCCTTTTTGATGCCCAATGACCATCACCGGCTGGTCATTCAAACGAGCAACACCCCCTACAAGGGCTGCATCATCGGCAAAGTTGCGGTCGCCGTGAAGCTCATCAAAGTCAGTAAAAATATGCTCAAGATAATCCAGCGTATAAGGGCGCTGCGGATGGCGAGATATTTGGGAAACCTGCCAGGGGGTTAAATCCTTGAAGATCGATTCGGTTAACTTACGGCTTTTTTCTTCCAGCCGAGATATCTCATCGGAGAGATTAACCTGGCTATCGGAGCTGACCAAACGCAGCTCCTCAATTTTTGCCTGAAGCTCGGCAATGGGCTGTTCAAAATCGAGATAGTTAGGATTCATCGGCTCTGCCTGTAAGCTGCCTATAAAAAAAGAAGCCTTGTCGAAACGGGCATGTATGGGGGCATTATCGCACCCTGAACCTGCCACGCAAGGCAGTACCCTTTCAATTAGCGTGCTGCACCGCCATTTAGCACTCAATTTGACGGTGGCACGCGCATGTTTATAGCGTTTGTTAGCGGTAGCGTAGCTGAACGCCAACCTGCCCCTGCACATCACGAAGGGCCAACAGCAGGTCGTCGCTGGGAGCTACTTTCCATTCATCGGCCAGCGCCAGCCAGCCAACCGCTGCTGAGTGGCGATACTGCAGCCGCACCGGCAACCCGCCGGTATCGCGGTATGGCGTAAGACTCTCACGCAGGCTATCGACTAAACGCCCGTTGATCTGTTCAGCATCCAATGCAAGTTCTACCGCTTCGCCATAGCGAATCCGTGCGGTCACCATCGGCGTAACGTCTTTACCCCGCAAGCGCAAACCACCGGAGAAGTCATCGTTGGATACTTCGCCTTCAACGATAATCACTTGGTCAGATTCGATTTGGCCCCGCAGTTGCTCAAATAGTTCGCCAAACAGGGAAGCTTCGATACGCCCAGTGCGATCATCCAGCGTGATAAACGCCATGGTATCGCCACGTTTGGACTTCATAGTGCGCATGGCTACCACTAAGCCAGCCACCCGCTGCGGCTCACGAGAGGCCTTCAAATCACTAATGCGAGTAGAGACAAAGCGCTTTAGCTCACGCTCATATTCATCAATGGGATGGCCGGTCAGATAGAGACCCAGCGTATCTTTTTCACCAGAAAGGCGCTCACGATCTGTCCATTCACGGGCGCTCTGATACTCAGCGTAAGGGTCCGTTTCTTCCTCTTCCGCAGTAAACGCATCGCCAAACATATCCAGCATACCCAGATTTTGGTTGGCATGGTTTTGAGCAGCCGCTTTCAAGGCGTCTTCCATCGCGGCGGAAAGCACCGCCCGGTTAGGGCCAAGATTATCCAGTGCGCCAGAGCGAATCAGCGCTTCCAGCGTTCGCTTGTTCATCCGTTTTGGATCAAGGCGGCGACAAAAATCGAACAGATCTTTAAATGGACCATCGGTGCTACGGGCTTCAACAATCGCACCAATCGGGCCTTCACCGACACCGCGAATGGCACCCAGGCCGTAAACCACGCGCCCTTCCGTATCAACGGTGAACTTGTAGCCACCGACATTAACATCCGGCGGCGTGACGGTAAGTTTGAGGTGGCGGCACTCTTCAATTAGCGGCACTACCTTGTCCAGGTTATCCATTTCCGTTGACATAACGGCGGCCATAAACGGGCCAGGATAGTGCGCTTTCAACCAGGCGGTTTGATAAGACACCAAGGCGTAAGCGGCAGAGTGCGATTTGTTAAAACCATAACCGGCGAATTTCTCAACAAGATCGAAGATATTGCCAGCAAGGTCTTTATCGATACCGTTGGCGGCACAGCCTTCCATAAAGCCTGAACGCTGCTTGGCCATCTCTTCGGGCTTTTTCTTACCCATGGCGCGGCGCAGCATATCTGCCTGACCCAGTGAATAACCGGCCATTACCTGAGCAATCTGCATGACCTGCTCTTGGTACAAAATAATGCCGTACGTCGGGCTGAGTACCGGCTTCAGCAGGTCATGCTGATAATCTGGGTGGGGGTAAGAGACTTCGGCACGGCCGTGCTTACGATTGATAAAGTCATCAACCATGCCGGACTGCAGCGGGCCTGGGCGGAATAGCGCCACCAGAGCGATCATATCGTCGAGGGAGTCTGGCAGCAGGCGCTTAATCAGCTCCTTCATACCACGAGATTCCAACTGAAAAACGGCGGTGGTTTCCGCGCGTTTAAGCATCTCAAACGTTTTGCTGTCGTCCAGCGGAATAGCGTCGATGTTAAGTGGCGCTTGACCGTTTACCCCCCGCACTTTATCGACCATTTCCAGTGCCCAGTCGATAATCGTCAGCGTCCGCAAGCCCAAAAAGTCGAACTTTACTAGCCCAGCGTCTTCGATGTCGTTTTTATCGAACTGCACCACCAGGCCAGAGCCATCTTCATCGCACAGCAGCGGCGAGAAATCGGTCAGCTTGGTGGGCGCAATAACGACGCCCCCTGCGTGCTTGCCGGTACCCCGGGTGGTGCCCTCTAGCTTGAGGGCCATTTCCCAGATCTCTTCGGCTTCGTCGTCGTTGCCGATAAACTCTTTCAGTGCCGGTTCTTGCTCTATCGCTTTGGCAAGCGTCATACCCACTTCAAAGGGGATCAGCTTAGAAAGCTTATCACCCAAGGAGTAAGGCCGCCCCTGGGCGCGCGCCACATCGCGCACCACCGCTTTTGCAGCCATGGTGCCAAAGGTGACAATCTGAGATACCGCATTGCGGCCGTAACGATTAGCTACATATTCAATCACTTTGTCGCGCTTTTCCATGCAAAAGTCGACGTCAAAGTCGGGCATGGAGACACGCTCAGGATTAAGAAAGCGCTCGAACAGCAAGTCGTAGCCAATGGGGTCAAGATCGGTAATTTTTTGCGCGTAAGCCACTAATGAGCCCGCACCAGAACCACGCCCTGGGCCGACTGGCACATTGTTATCCTTGGCCCACTGGATAAAGTCCATCACGATCAGGAAGTAACCAGGAAAGCCCATCTGGATAATAACGTTGAGCTCAAATTCAAGCCTGTCACGGTAGCGTTGATCAATTTCGCGATAGGCATCGCTATCGCGGGGGTACTGTTCAACAGGGAACAGAAAATCTAACCGTTCAGTGAGGCCGTCATGGGAGACTTTGCGGAAAAACTCATCCTGCGTCATCCCTTCGGGAATTTCGAACTCAGGTAGGAAAATTTCGCCCAACCGTACATCAACGCTACACCGCTCGGCGATCATAACGCTGTTCTCAAGCGCCTCAGGGATATCAGCAAACAGTGCTGCCATCTCCTCAGGGCTTTTTAGGTACTGCTCTTCGGTGTAGCGCCGTTCACGGCGCGGATCATCCAAGGCCTTGCCTTCACCGATGGCAACGCGGGTTTCGTGCGCCCAAAAGTCCTCCCGCTCTAAAAAGCGCACGTCATTGGTCGCTACCACTGGGGTATTCGACTCAATCGCCAGCTTCACACTCGCGTGAACGCAGTCTTCTTCAAGTGGCCGCCCGGTACGGATTAACTCCAAATAAAAACGGTCTGGAAAGGCGCGCTGCCACTCTTCCAACAGCTCTCGGGCTTCGCGCTCATGATCAGACAGCAAGTGACGACCTATCTCGCCTTCACGCCCGCCTGATAGCGCAATCAGTCCTTCGCTTTGCGCTAGCACCCACTGTTTGTCCAGAATGGCTCGCCCTTGGCGCTGGCCATCGGTCCACCCTTGAGAAATCAATTCAGTGAGATTGCGGTAACCCACATCGTTCATCGCCAGCAGCGTAATGCGATACGGATGGGCCTCATCATGGGGGTTGTACAACCATAAGTCGCTACCGATGATGGGCTTCAGGCCAGCGCCCTGCGCCGCTTTGTAGAACTTAACCAAACCAAACAAGTTAGCTTCATCGGTTAAGGCCAGAGCCGGCATCCCGCGCTCAGCGGTGGTACTGACCAGTGACTTGAGTTTTACCAAGCCATCAACCAGGGAGTATTCACTGTGCAAACGTAGATGAACAAACGGAACCGTCATGGGACTCTCAGCAACAAAGCTAGATAAATAGAAAATGCTTACAGCAGCGCTAACTGACGCTGAACCGGCGCAAAGCTCCGGCGGTGTTCGGCAAGCGGCCCGTGGGCAGACAGTGCCGCTAAATGTTCTTTCGTTGGATAACCTTTATGGCGGGCAAAGCCATAATCAGGATAGCGCAGATCAAGCTCAGCCATCTGAGCATCTCTGGCCACCTTGGCTAAAATTGACGCAGCGGCGATCGCAGGATGACGGGCATCGCCTTTTACCACCGCTTGCCCAGGAAGCTCGTGCCCAGGCAACCGATTACCATCGACCAATAAATATTCAGCCGCGGGTGTTAAAGCATCAATGGCACGCCGCATAGCAAGATGAGTGGCATGGTAGATATTTAGCTGATCAACCTCAGCAGCACTGGCCTCAGCCACAGCAAACGCTAACGCACGTTCGCGAATCAGCACATCCAGCGCTTCGCGTTTTTTAGCAGTGAGCTTTTTTGAATCCGTCAGCCCCTCAATAGGGCGACTAGGATCAAGAATCACCGCCGATGCCACTACACTACCAATCAGAGGCCCACGCCCAACTTCGTCAACGCCCGCTAAGAAGTCACCGCGATAGTCGATCACTAAGGGGGGATAATCAGTTGGCTTAACGGCCATGATGACTCCCTTCGTAGGAAACTATTTCGTCGCTAGCCAATGGCTGGCCCGCCGCCAGAGAGGTAATTGCTTGTGCCGCTCGTTGGCTGGCATTGCGCTGTAACGCACGATGCATATCGGCAAAGCGTGCCTCCAGGGCGTTACGTTCCTGGGCATTATTAAGCATTTCGTCGAGCCGATCAGCGATCGTTTCTGGTGAGGCGGCGTCCTGGATCAGCTCGGGCACAACGCCCTCTTGAGCAATCAAATTGGGTAGTGAAATCCATGCTGTTTTCACCAAGCGCTTTGCCAGCCAATGAGTTATCGGCGCCATTTTATAAGCCACCAGCATTGACCGATGACATAGCATGGCTTCTAGCGCGGCGGTGCCCGAGGCCAGCAACACAGCATCGCTGGCTACCATCGCCTCGCGAGCCTGCCCTTCCAAGAGCATGACACGCTCGCTTAACGTGGGGTAGCTTGCCAGAAGCTGGGTAATTTCTTGATAACGCTGGTGGGTCGCTGCGGGAATGACCACATGCAGCGATTCATTACGCTGACAGAGCAGTTCAGCAGCGCGTAAAAACGTATCACCAAGAAAGCGTATTTCATTACCCCGCGAACCAGGCAGTATTGCCAGAACAGGGGCTTGAGCAGGCAATGCGAGTATCTGGCGAGCTGCTTGGCGATCATTCTCAAGCGGTAATTCATCCGCTAATGGATGACCAACAAAAGCGACCGGCACCTGGTACTGATGGTAAAAGTCAGCCTCAAACGGCAGTAGCGTCAACATGCCATCAACCGCCTTGGCGATCTTTTTCACCCGCCCTTGCCGCCATGCCCATACCGAAGGGCTGACATAGTGAGCTGTCTTTAATCCGGCGGCACGCAGCTGTTTTTCAAGACCAATATTGAAGTCAGGCGCGTCAATGCCAATCATAATATCCGGCTGCCAGGCGAGCGCTTCTTCGCGCAGAGTGCGGCGCACGCGAATGAGCTCTGGCAAGTGCTTGATGACTTCAACAAGCCCCATCACCGATAATGTTTCAAGGGGAAAGCGGCTCGTCAGACCCTGCGCTTCCATGCGAGGCCCGCCCAGCCCACGAAACTCAATGTTGGGGTGGCGCAGCTTCAGCTCGTGCATCAACCCTGCCCCAAGGATATCCCCGGAGAGTTCGCCTGCAACAATGTAGACGCGCTGAAGTGTCATGATGACGGGAGAAGTAGTGGCATTTGAATCCATCGTTGATGTCGGCTAGACATCAATGTCATTAGCGGACGATACCGCGCGTTGACCGCTCAATAGAGTCGGCAAACGTGGTGACTTCGGGCAGGTCGAATCGGCTGCGCATTTCGCTAACCGCCTGCTCGACAGTTAAGCCCTGGCGGTATACCAGTTTGTAGGCACTGCTTAATGCATTGATCGCGTCTCGACTAAAGCCACGGCGCTTCAAGCCAACAAGATTAAGGCCTCGCGCTTCAGCAGGGTTGCCATTGATCATCACATAGGCGGGCGTGTCTTTGGTAATAATCGACCCGCCTCCGGCCATCGCATGTTCACCAAAGTGACAAAACTGGTGAACAGCCGCAAGGCCACCCAAAATAGCGTGATCACCGAGAACAACATGACCTGCCAACGTGACTTGGTTAGCTAGGATACAGTCGTTGCCAATCACACAGTCATGACCGACATGAACATACGCCATGAATAGGTTACGCGAGCCAATAGTGGTTTCGCCGCGATCCTGCACGGTACCACGGTGGAGAGTAACGCCTTCACGAACAACGTTATCATCCCCCATTACCAAGCGCGTTGGCTCGCCGGCATATTTTTTGTCTTGGCAGTCTTCTCCTACCGAAGCAAACTGAAAAATTCGCGTACGTTCACCGAGAACGGTAGGCCCTTTAATCACCACATGGGGGCCTATCACAGAGCCAGCGCCAATCGTGACGTCTGGCCCAATAACACTAAACGGGCCAACCTCAACGTCGTCAGCAAGCTGCGCTTTGGGATCAACCAGTGCAGTAGGATGTATCAAGCGACCTTCCTCTCAGCACAAATAATTTCCGCCTCGCAGGCTAATTCACCATCAACCGTGGCACGGCAGGCGAACTTCCAAATACCACGTTTCCCACGGATGACATTGGCTTCCAGGACTAACTGGTCCCCCGGCATAACAGGGCGCTTGAAGCGCACATTATCGCTTCCTACTAGATAGTACACATAGCCGTCAGCGGGCAGCTTATTGACCGTTTTAAAGCCTAAAATACCGCACACCTGAGCCAGCGCCTCTAAGACTAAAACACCTGGCATAATGGGATGGTGCGGGAAATGGCCATTAAAAAACGGTTCATTAATACTGACATTTTTGTACGCAACGATGGATTCACCCACGGTTAATTGCGTTACTCGGTCCACCAGCAAAAACGGGTAGCGATGAGGCAAGTATTCGCGAATTTCGTTAATATCCATAACCATCGTAACGACCTCTAAAATGACAAAAGGCCCGAATCATATCAGGCACGCACCAGCAAAGTTGCTGGTTAAAAAGCAGTGAATTATAACCTGCTGCTATGCAGCCTCAAGCTAGCTGTAGCTATATTGCTGCCAAAACTCTACTTGCTGCGATGGCTTTTCTCTAAACGAGATAAACGCTTGGCTATTTCATCTAGCTGTTTAAATCGCACCGCATTCTTGCGCCATTGGGTATTATTCATGGCACCAGTACCCGATGAATAGACACCTGGTTCATGAATCGAATTGGTCACTAGACTCATCCCCGTTACCTGCACACCGTCACAAATAGAAAGGTGTCCGGACAGTCCAACGCCCCCTCCGAGCATACAGTGCTTACCCACTGTCGTGGAGCCAGCAATGCCAACACATCCCGCTAATGCGCTGTGATCACCAATGATCACGTTATGCGCAATCTGTACCTGGCTATCGATTTTTACATCGTTGCCAATGACAGTGTCTCCCAACGCGCCACGGTCAATGCTTGAGCAGCTACCGACTTCAACATCATCGCCTAGCACAACCCCGCCTAATTGAGCGATTTTGTGCCATCCGGCCCCGTCATGGGCAAAGCCGAAACCATCACCACCGATCACACAGCCGCTTTGCAAAATCACTCGCTTGCCCACAACAACACCGTGGCAAACAGTCACATTGGCGTGTAGCCGCGTATCGTCGCCAATCACGCTATCGGCACCAATCACACTGCCAGCACCAACAACCACACGCTCACCTAACACGACGCCGGCTTCAATCACCGCATGCGCTTGAACAGACACACCGTTGCCCAACATAGCGTCATCCGCTACAACCGCTGTGGGGTGAATACCAGTCACATCCCGAGCAGGTAACGGATCGAATAGCTGGGAAAGCTTTGCGTAACCTAAATAAGGATTCGCCATCTCTAAACGCGGAACAGGGCAATTCTTGCCATGCTCAGGATGAAGCAACACTGCCGCTGCTTTTGTGGTTGCTAGATCTTTTAAATACGCACGATTAGCGAGAAATGCGACTTGATCAGGCGCTGCCTCTTTAAGCGTTGCGAGACCCCGAATCGGCTGTTCGGCGTCGCCTTCAAAATCGACGTCCAAGTGACGTGCAATCTGCGCAAGGGTAAGGTGATGAGGAGCGTGCGTCATGGGAGCCCAGAGAAACATGGGTGCGGACTAGCCGCACCAACAGTCCTAAAATTAGTTTAGCGAATCAAAAATCTGTGTGACCTCATTAGTCACATTAGGCAGGTCAGTTGATGAGTGCAACACCCCTTGAGGCTCTACCAGAACATCAATGTTGTGACGCTCTAACACCTGCTCTACCGCTTGTTCCAGCTTGGGCTCAGCGCCTTCAAGGAACCGCTGCTCAGATGCTTGCTGCGCTTGGAGCACTTCACGGCGCAGCTGCTCAAAGCGGCTACCCTTCTGCTGAAGTTCAGCAATTAGCGGATCTCGCTGAGACTGAGACATTGTCTCACCTTCACGCTGTAAACGCTCTTGTATGCGTTGAAGCTCTTCTCCTAACGCTTGAGCCTCGCGCTGCTGGTTACCGATTTGGCCTTCCAGTTGGCTCAACGATGACTGAGCCGACTGTGTATTCATCAACGCAGCGCGCCAATCAAGCACTGCCACTTCAGCGGCAATGGCGTAGGCGGGAAGCGTCATGGCGCCAAATAGGCACACAGCTGCTGTCAGTTTACGCATCGTGTTAACTCCTTTTTATTAGGTAGGTACCAACGTATCCCACCATGTTAGAACGTTTGGCCCAGCGAGAACTGGAAGAACTGGGTATCGTCACCGCTTTTATCGCTTAACGGTTCTGCAACGCTGAAGGTCAACGGGCCTACCGGCGTTAGCCACGAAAGGCCGATACCAACGCTGTAACGCAAGTCACCCAGGTCGACTCCAGAACTACATTGCTGGCGCCCAATATCTGCTTCCTGCACATCATAGCAAGAACTCAAGAAGGTATTACCCGCGTCGAGGAAGAGCGACGGTTGAATCGCACGCTGGTCTTCCACAAAGGGCATTGGGAAGAGCACTTCTGCCGACCCTTCTACCAAGATATTACCGCCCAACGTACGGTCACGTCCGCCATCTCGAGTCGGTGTTGTACGCTGTCCCAGGGTATTCGATGTAAAACCACGCACTGAACCTAAGCCACCCGCATAAAAGTTCTCATAGAACGGATAAGGATCATTGCTACCCAGCGTGTCGGCATAGCCCAGATTACCGGTAAACTTCAACGCCCAAGTCTGGTCATCGTTGATCGGGAACAGCTGCTGGGCACGAGCACGCAGCTTGTAGTATTCCGCATCACTACCAGGGACACCTGTTTCTAGCGAGACACGCTGATAGTTACCCGCTGTTGGCATAATGCCACGGTTCAAGTTATTACGTGTCCAGCTTGCCGTTAGCTTCAGGCTTTGTGCGTCATCGCCTTGATCTTCGACGTAACGAATGATTTCTGAGGCAGAGTCGTCATAGGTTTTAATCGTGAGTTCTTCAATACTGGCGCCAAAGTTCAGACGGGAAAGCTCGCTGATGGGGTAACCGAAGTTAATACCAGCACCGTAAGCATCGGTGGAGAACGTCGAAATATCGGAGTCGCCGTAATCCGTTTCCCGATAAAACAGGTTATAACCGCGCGAAATACCATCCAGTGTCCAGTAGGGATCCGTAAATGCAAAGTTAACGCTGGTAAACGTATCACTACGTTGCGCACCTACGTTGACGCGGTTACCGGTACCTAGGAAGTTATTTTGCGCCAAACCAACGCCATAAATTACCCCCGCACTTTGCGAGAAGCCGACACTGGCAGATACCGAGCCAGACGGTTGCTCTTCGACGTTATACGTTACGTCTAGCAAGTCGGGCTGCCCCGGAACCGGTTGCGTATCAACCTCTACTTGGCTGAAGAAGCCAAGACGCTCCAAGCGTTGACGCGACTGAGTAATCGACTCAGTCGAGGCAGGCGCACCTTCTAACTGGATCATTTCACGACGCAGTACTTCGTCTTGCGTTGTGGTATTGCCGTAAAACTCAATACGACGTACATAAGTTCGCTGACCAGGGTTGACCGCGATCACTAAATCAACCGTTTCACCATCACCGGCCATTTCTGGGATACCTTGAACTTCAGCAAACGCAAAGCCTTCCGCCCCAAGACGCTGACGAAGCGCCTCGGTAGACGCGTTGAGATCCCCACGAGAGAACGTATCACCACGGTTAATAGTCAGTAGCTCGTTCGCTTCGTTTTCGCTAATTTGCAGGTCACCTGCAAAACGAATGTCGCCTACTTGGAACTGGTTGCCCTCATCAATATTTAACGTGATGAAGATCTCTGACTTTTCAGGACCAATGGAAACCTGTGTTGAGGTGACATCAAAATTGACGTAACCACGATCCAAGTAAAAGGAGCGTAACCGCTCAATGTCCCCTGCCAACGCTTCGCGGGAATACTCATCTTTAGAGAACCAACCAAAAACACGCCCTGGCCGATCATTTAGCTCAAAGACGTCGCGCAGCGTGTCATCGTCGAACGCTTCATTGCCCACGATGTTGATCTGGCGGATTTTAGCGACTTCGCCTTCGTTAACATTGATATTAACCTGAACACGGCCTTCATCAATTTCGTCAACTTCAACATCGATACCGGCGCTGTAGCGCCCCTGAGCTTGATAAACCCCTTCAAGCTCACGCTGAATCTCTTCCAATGTGGAAAGTTGCAGTACTTGCCCCTCGGAAAGACCTGATTCGCGCAGACCGTTGCGCAGATCCTCATCAGAAATCTGCTGATTCCCTTCGATGTTCAAGCGCGCGATCGTCGGGCGCTCAACCACCTGGATAATCAACACATCTCCTTCGCGCGCGAGGGAAACATCTTCAAACAAACCTGTGGCAAACAAATCTCGCGCAGCGGCAGCAAGCTGCTGTTCGCTAACGCGATCATTGGCATTGACGGGAAACGCATTAAAGACCGAGGCGGCAGATACCCGCTGCAGTCCTTCCACACGAATGTCGGAAACATCAAAGGATTGTGCTTGGGCAGTGCTGGTACCTACCAACAACAATGCCGCCATTCCAAGGGTCTTGATTTTCATGCAGTCAGTTCGCTCGCGTTGGTCTGCCCATCATTCCAGATAGGCACCATATACATTTGTGCAGGCAGATGACAAGGCATCCAGCGCCCTACACGCGTCATTACCACAGGCGCATCAGATCAAAATAGAGAGCCATCAACATTAGGGTGCCTACCATGGCAAGCCCAATACGCAACCCTACTGCTTGCGTTTGCTCAGAGACCGGCCGCCCACGCACGACCTCTATAAAATAATAAAGTAAATGCCCACCATCGAGCACGGGTATTGGCAGTAGATTAAGCACGCCAAGGCTGATAGAAAGATACGCTAGAAAGCCTACGAACGCTTCCATCCCCGCACGAGCAGAGTCACCGGATATCTGCGCGATGGTAATCGGCCCCGAAAGGTTCGACGGTGAAATAAGCCCCACCAGCATCTTACGGATAGCATCTACTGTCAGCAGCGTCATCTCACCTGTACGTGATAACGCTTGACCTACCGCTTCTACAGGCCCGTAACGAATTTCACGTTGAAACTCTTCAGGCCATGTTACCTGCTGCGCTCCGGCACCAATGTACCCAACCTCGACGCCACTCTCCAGCGTATTACGTCCAGGGGTTAAGGAAAGGCTACCCTGCTCATCACCACGCTGGTAACCCACCTCTAAGGTTTGGCCTGCATTCTCACGAATAACCGAGACAAACTGCATCCAGTCGTCAATTGGCTCGCCATCCAGAGACACAATACGATCACCCGCTCGCAGGCCAGCTTGTGCAGCCGCCTGGCCATCAATCACTTGGCCTAGCACCGCGGGGACGTTCGGACGCCAAGGTGTAATGCCCAAACTCTGCATTGGCTGAGGCGGGTCCTGGCGAACCATGTAGTTGGCAACAGGAAGCTGATAAACCCGAGAGGCATTGGCCCCTTCAGGCTGTGCCTCAAGCACCAGGTCGCCATTAAACCCGATCATAGAGACAAGCTTTAAATTAATCTCTTCCCAGGAGCGCATAGTATCTCCCTGGATAGAGGTAATCTCTGCGCCGTGAGAAAGCCCTGCCGCTGCCGCAGGAGAGTTAGGAGCAACATCGCCAACAATAGGAGCAACGGTTGTAGTGCCAGCAACGAATAGCGCCCAGTAAGCTACAATCGCAAGTAAAAAATTTGCAATTGGGCCAGCGGCAACAATAGCGATACGCTGCCATACGGTCTTGCGGTTAAACGCCTGATCTAATTGCTCTTCAGGTACAGGCGCTTCGCGCTCGTCGAGCATTTTTACGTAGCCGCCTAGCGGTATCGCCGCCACCGCGAACTCTGTGCCGTGACGATCAACGGTCGACCATAGCGGCTTACCAAAGCCGACTGAGAAACGTAGCACCTTTACACCGCAGCGCCGCGCCACCCAAAAATGGCCAAACTCGTGAAAAGTTACCAACAACCCCAGTACCACGATCACCGCTAATATGTTCTGTATCAGGCCCACTCTTCGCTCCTTTACACGACTCGCTGATCAACGATGGCTGATGCTAAGCGAACTACTGGCATACTATTAGCGCCGCCTGCTCTCGTGCCCACTGATCTGCAGATAATATCCGCTCAAGCGTGTCGGCACGCCCTTCAAACGGTAGAGCCATCACTTTTGCCACTACGTCAGCAATCGCGCTGAAGCCAAGCTGTCCTTCCAGAAAAGCCTCCACGGCGACCTCATTCGCCGCATTCAAAATCGCCGGTGCAGCGCCGCCCTTGTGCATAGCATCACGGGCGAGCGACAAGCAGGGGAAAAGCGCTTCATCAGGGGCTTCGAAATCCAGACGCGCCACCTGAAAAAGATCCAGCGTCTCAACACCCGCATCAATCCGTTCCGGCCATGCCAATCCATAAGCAATAGGCGTACGCATATCAGGATTACCCAGCTGCGCAATCACCGAGCCATCATCGTAGGCAACCATCGAGTGAATAACGCTTTGCGGATGAACTACAACCTGTATCTGATCAGGCGTTGCATCAAATAGCCAGCACGCTTCGATAAGCTCTAAGCCTTTATTCATCAACGTCGCGCTATCGACGGAGATTTTGCGCCCCATTGACCAGTTAGGATGATGACAAGCCTGCTCAGGGGTCACCTTAGCGATATCTTCTGCCTGCCAGCCACGAAAAGGGCCGCCAGAGGCGGTGAGCAGCAGTTGGCGAACACCGTGCTGACGCAATCCACCTCTATGCTCGGTAGGTAGACATTGGTAAATAGCATTATGTTCGGAATCAATCGGCAATAAGGTTGCACCTGAGCGCGCAACAGCGTCCATAAACAGCGCGCCACTCATCACTAGAGCTTCTTTATTGGCCAACAGTACGCGCTTACCTGACTCGGCAGCTGCTAGCGCAGGTAACAGGCCCGCTGCGCCAACAATAGCGGCCATCACGGTATCCACTTGCCTTTCTCGCGCCACCTGGCAAAGCGCTATAGCTCCCGAAAGAACCTTAGTAGAGAGCCCTGACGTTAAAAGTGCTTGCCGCAACCAGGCCGCATCCTCAGGGTCATGTAATACAGCGACTTCTGGGTGATGAAAGCGGCATTGCGCTAAGAGCACTTCTTTTGAGGTATGGGCCGTTAAGGCATAAACGCGATAGCGATCTGGATATTGAGCAATGACATCAAGGGTGCTTTTACCAATTGAGCCTGTTGAACCAAGCACTGTAATACGCTGAACAGCTGGTTGGCTCATAGGGCGCTCACCTGGAGATGGATCACCTGCAAATAGAACAGCGCAAAAATAGGCACTGCTGCCGTCAGGCTATCAATACGATCCAGTACACCGCCATGGCCTGGCAAGAGCTGACTTGAATCTTTGATGTCCCGATAGCGTTTAAGCATACTTTCGAGAAGGTCACCAAGCACTGAAACCAGCGTCACTAAACCGGTAATCACTACCAGTGCGACACCGCCTATAAGGTTAATGGGCTGCCACACAGCGAACACAATTGCTAGCAATAGCGTGGCCGCAAGGCCGCCATAAACACCTTCCCAGGACTTACCTGGGCTCACTTTTGGAGCAAGCTTATTTTTTCCCCAACGCCTGCCAGCAAAGTAGGCGCCAATATCAGCGGTCCAGACTAACAACAGCACAAACAGCAGCCATACAGCGCCACTATCGCGGAGCACATTGAATCCTACCCAGCACGGCAGCAGCACCCACACACCCATGAGCAACCGCCGAGAAGTGGCTTGCCATTGGTTGGCAGTATCAGGGTAGTGGGTCACCCAATAAAGATTAATCCCCCACCCCACAGCGGCCAGCCAAAGCGGCCAAGCGGCAAACGCTGCTCCACCTAGCCACATTGCCAGCATTAACACTGCCATAACAGCTACCAGGGCAATTCGCGCTCCCTGACGGGCGACACCGGCCAAGTTGGTCCACTCCCAAGCACCTAGCAGCACAATTAGCGCTGTAAACAGTGCAAAGGCTCCACCTTGTAGTCCGAACAAGCCAGTCAGCGTCAGGGGCGCTAACCAAGCTGCTGTAATCATCCGCTGTTTAAGCACCTTGCGCCTCTATTTGTGCGTCGGTCATACCAAAACGACGGCGACGTAGGCAAAAATCGTCAAGCGCCTCATCAAGTGCCGCCCCGTTAAAATCTGGCCAGAGCAGTGGCGAAAAATGCAGTTCTGCGTAAGCTAACTGCCATAACATAAAGTTAGATAACCGCTGCTCTCCGCTGGTGCGGATGCATAAATCTACCGGCGGTACATTGTGCGTATTCATCGCCGCATCAAGACGTGCCTCATCAATATCGGAAGCCGCTAACTCACCTGCGGCGACTTGCTCCGCCAACTGCCTAGCCGCTCGCGCAAGGTCCCATTGACCACCGTAGTTGGCCGCAATCACCAGATGCATACCGGTATTCTCTGCGGTTAACGACTCGGCACGCTGAATATGCTTTTGAATCGCATGGGAAAAACCACGCTGTTCGCCAATAATTGACAGGCGAATATTACGCTCATGGAGCTTTTTGACCTCGCGCTTAAGCGCCATCAAAAAAAGCTCCATCAAGGCATTCACCTCAGCCGCTGGGCGCTTCCAGTTTTCACTTGAAAAAGCAAAAAGACTCAGTGTCTGAACGCCGCGCTGCGCAGCGCGTTCAATAACCGCTCGAACGGCTTCGACACCGGCTCGGTGACCGCGCACTCCGGAAAGCCCACGTGCCCGCGCCCAGCGGTTATTACCATCCATAATAATAGCAACATGGGCTGGCGGCGCCTCCTCGGACCGAGAAGGCGTCGCGCCATCCTGCTGCGCTTGGGGAAGCTGCGGAGACGTCATGGGTTCTCGCACCAAAGATCAGTCATAGTAAAGCCAAGCGATGACCCACGGGCAGCCAAGCCCCCCGTGGTTGATTGAAAGCAGGTAGCTATTTTTAGACTAATAACTACACCTGCATGAGATCTTGTTCTTTTGCGGCAAGCGCTTTATCGACCTCAGCAATATACTTATCCGTCAACTTCTGGATTTCGTCTTCACCCTGGCGCTGATCGTCTTCGGTAATTTCTTTATCCTTCAACAAAGACTTAAAATCACCGTTGGCATCACGACGTACGTTACGCACCGCCACGCGCGCATGTTCAGCTTCGCTACGCGCCTGCTTGATGTAACCTTTGCGCGTTTCTTCGGTCAACATCGGCATCGGCACGCGAATGACATTGCCGGCGCTGGCAGGATTGAGCCCCAGATCAGAGGTCATAATTGCCTTTTCAATCTTGGGCACCATGCCCTGCTCCCAAGGCGCCACTGTCAGCGTACGAGCATCTTCCACGTTAACAGAAGCCACTTGATTTAGCGGCACCTGACCACCGTAATAATCAACGGTAACAGCGTCGAGAATACTGGGATGAGCACGCCCCGTACGGATTTTGTTGAAGTTGCTGTGCAGCGCTTCAACGCTTTTCTTCATGCGAGATTCTGCATCTTTCTTGATGTCATTAATCACGATATTACCCTCTGTCTATCAGCGTGCCTTCCTTGCCCCCTACTACCAAATTCAGCAGGGCACCAGGCTTATTCATATCAAATACCCGCACCGGCATATTATGGTCACGTACCAGGCAGATTGCGGTCAAATCCATAACACCCAATTTTTGGTCTAGGGCATCGTCGTAAGAGAGCTGGTCATACTTCACGGCATCGGGATGTTTAACCGGATCTTTATTGTACACGCCGTCTACTTTGGTGGCCTTGATCACCACGTCAACATCTACTTCAATACCACGTAAGCAGGCTGCAGAGTCGGTCGTAAAGAAAGGATTACCCGTTCCCGCTGAAAACAGCACCACGTCTCCCGACGTTAAGTAGCGGATGGCGGTGCGGCGGTCGTAATGTTCTACCACACCACTCATGGGAATCGCTGACATTACCCGCGAGCGAATATTGGAACGCTCAAGCGCATCTCGCATTGCTAGCGCATTCATCACGGTTGCCAGCATTCCCATGTGGTCACCCGTCACCCGATCCATGCCGGCTTCATTAAGCGCCGCGCCACGAAATAGGTTTCCACCACCAATCACGATCCCCACCTGAACGCCAATACCAACCAATTGGCCGATCTCTAGCGCCATACGATCCAGCACTTTCGGATCAATACCAAAATCGTGCTCACCCATTAGCGCTTCGCCAGACAACTTCAGCAAAATACGTTTGTATTTTGATTTCGACTTTTCAGTCTTGCTGGCAGCAACTGCGGGGGCGGACTCTTGAACTTCACGTGACATGGCATCTCTCCTGAGGCAGACCTGAACACAGGCGGGCGAGACGACCCCTGTTTTTCACAGGGGCCGGATACACAAAAGCGTGCGCTCGCGCGCACGCCATCTTCTTTCTGAAACCTCTGACCTTAGCGACGGCCAGCCTGTTCCATAACTTCTTTAGCAAAGTCGACTTCTTCTTTCTCGATGCCTTCGCCCACTTCAAAGCGAGTGAAGCTAACCACTTCGCCACCCGCCGCTTTCACGAACTCGGCAACGGATTGGTTCGGGTCTTTAACGAACGGCTGTTCGGTCAGGCTGTTCTCGGCCAAGTACTTTTTCAGACGGCCTTGAACCATTTTCTCAGCGATCTGCTCAGGCTTACCGGCCATGTCCGGTTGGGCCAGAATAATCGCTTTTTCTTTGTCCAGCTCTTCCTGCGGCATATCTTCCGGGTGCGCAACCGACGGATTGATCGCTGCTACGTGCATAGCAACGTCTTTAGCAGCTTCCGTGTTACCACCTTTCAGAACGGTCAAGACGCCGATACGGCCGCCGTGAACGTATTCGCCTACAAGGCCACCTTCAACAGCGTTCACAACAACGGCACGACGCACACCGATATTCTCGCCGATTTTCTGTACCAGCTGCTCACGAGTAGACTCGAGGTCGCCAGCCATTACCGCTGCAACGTCTTCATTTTTTGCCGCAAAGAACGCATCCGCGATCTTGTTGGTGAAAGCGATGAAGTTGTCGTCACGGGCAACGAAATCAGTTTCGGAGTTGATCTCGACCATTACGCCGTAGCTGCCGTCTTCTGCTACGCGAGTAACAACGGCACCTTCTGCAGCGGTACGACCCGCTTTTTTCGCGGCTTTAAGGCCAGAGCTTTTACGCAGGTTCTCGATTGCAACTTCGATATCACCGTCGGCTTCAGTAAGTGCTTTTTTACACTCCATCATGCCAAGACCGGTACGTTCGCGCAGTTCCTTAACCTGAGAGGCGCTGATAGCAGCCATGAGTTTTCACCTCGGAAATGGTTCTAGCTGAAAGTTAAACGCGCTACAGAGTATAGGCTCGGTAGATGACCGTTGCGTATCACTTTGTAGAGCATTCGCCGGCATTAAGCGTCCGGCATAATCGGCCCACTTGAGCGAACTCAAAGCGGGAAAAAGGGGGCATAAGGCCCCCTCTTAAACATGATGCGGCTTATCTGGCCGCCGCACCACTGCAACCGTTACTCGGCAGCAGCGTCAGTGTCGGCAGAAGCGGCTTCTTCAGTCACTTCAACAAACTCTTCCGGACGACCTTCTTTTGCACGACCACACGCGTCAGCAATTGCTTTCACGTAGATCTGAATAGCGCGGATGGAGTCGTCGTTACCCGGGATAACGTAATCAACGCCATCTGGGTTTGAGTTGGTATCTACCACACCAATAACCGGGATACCCAGTTTGTTGGCTTCGTTGATCGCGATGCGCTCGTGGTCAACATCGATAACGAACAGCGCGTCAGGAAGGCCGCCCATGTTCTTGATACCGCCGATAGAACGCTCAAGCTTCTCTTGCTCGCGAGTTGCCATCAAGACTTCTTTCTTGGTCAGCTTCTCGAACGTGCCGTCTTCGCGCATGGTTTCAAGATCACGCAGACGCTTGATGGACTGACGAATGGTCTTGAAGTTAGTCAGCATACCACCCAACCAGCGATGGTTGACGAACGGCTGGTTAACGCGGTTTGCTTCTTCTTTGATGATCTTGCTAGCGCTGCGCTTGGTGCCAACAAACAAAATTTTGTTGTTGGATGCCGCCATCTTCTCAACCACGTCGATCGCTTCGTTCAGCGCCGGCAAAGTGTGCTCGAGGTTGATGATATGAATCTTGTTGCGCGCGCCGAAGATGAATTTACCCATCTTCGGATTCCAGTACTTGGTTTGGTGACCGAAGTGAGCACCTGCTTTCAGCAGGTCACGCATATTAACGTGAGACATGATAAAACTCCTGAAACTCGGGTTAGGCCTCCACGCACCCCATGGATCCGACCAGTGGCATCGTCAGACGCTGCCAGCGGCACCCGGGACCATGTGCCGGTGCATGTGTGTTTTCAAGGCTTGCTGTTTAGTAACACAGACTTCTGCATTACGTTTAAATAGCCTTTCTGCAGATGGCCAACCGACAAAGAAGCATCGGATGGCGATTGCAGGAAAGCGCGCGGCTTTATACCATAGATCATTACCAAGATGAAGTCACAGCGCATGTAACGGTCTTAATTTACCGCTCACCATTGCCGTTCACCACTTACTTTAGAACCCACATCGAGAATTCATGAACGTTCCTATCAAGACGCCTTCTGAAATCGAGAAAATGCGTGAAGCCGGGCGCCAAGCCGCCAGCGTCATTGAAATGATCACCCCCCACATCAAGGCGGGGATCTCTACGGGTGAAATTGATCGCCTGTGCCACGATTTTATTGTTAACAATTTGGGGTCCACACCCGCCCCGCTGAACTACCACGGTTTTCCGAAAGCAACCTGTACATCAATCAATCACGTGGTCTGTCATGGCATTCCTGATGATGCCAAAAAATTGAAGAACGGCGATATCATGAATTTGGATATCACCGTCAAAACAACTGACGGCTACCACGGTGATTCCAGCGTGATGTTCGTCATCGGCGATACAATCCAGGGCGAGCGCTTATGCCGTATCACTCAAGAGTGCTTGTACAAAAGCATTGAGCTAGTAAAGCCAGGCGTACACCTTTCGGAACTTGCCCGCGTTATCCAGCAACATGCTGAAGCACACGGCTACTCCGTAGTGCGCGACTTCTGCGGCCACGGCATCGGCGCCGATTTCCACGAAGATCCGCAGTTTCTTCACTATGATGGCTATGCACCCGATGCCGACATCCCGCTGGAAGCTGGCATGTGTTTTACTATCGAACCAATGATTAACGTAGGCGGCTATAAAACCAAGGTGCTACGCGATGGTTGGACAGCGGTCACTAAGGATCGAAGCTTATCTGCCCAGTGGGAGCACACGCTGCTGGTCACAGAAACCGGTGTTGACGTGCTGACTGCACGCAGCGACGAAGACTTCAGTTTTCTAAATCGCTGATGCTTCTTCATCACTACCGGTTCGAGCCGGACACCACGCTGTACGATCTCGCTATGTTTCGCACCGAACTCGCCGGATCACGCTCTCCTATTGCGCCGTTTAAAGCGGCGCTTCGGGAGCTACAAGCCAAACTGGATGAGCAGTTTCGTTCCGGGGCTGATATACGCGACCTAGTCCGCGGGCGAGCGTGGTATCTGGATCAGCTGCTAGCCATTGCCTGGGCGCAGCACGACTGGCCTGACGATGGCGTTGCCCTGGTGGCAGTGGGTGGTTACGGCCGAGGCGAGCTACACCCGCACTCAGACATCGACCTGCTACTGCTACTGGCGCATGATGATGACACCCCTTATCGCGAGTCGCTAAGCGCTTTCATTACCTTCTTATGGGATATCGGTCTTGAGATCGGCCATAGCGTGCGCTCGCTTAATGACTGTGAGCGGGAAGCTGAAGCTGATGTCACCGTGATGACCAACCTGTTGGAATCGCGACTCATTGCTGGCCCCGAACATCTTCGCCAAAAGATGCGTGAACGCCTTAGCGCCGAGCACATTTGGCCTGCTGACCGTTTTTTCGAAGCCAAGTGGCAAGAACAAATTGCCCGTCACTATCGCTACAACAACTCGGAATACCACTTAGAGCCAAACCTGAAAAGCTCCCCTGGCGGCCTACGTGATATTCAAATGATTGGCTGGGTAGCTAAACGCCATTTCGACACTGAGCACTATGCTGACATCGTCGCAAATGGCTTTATGAATGATGCCGAACTGCGCATTCTAAGCCAGGGCCAAGCCTTTTTATGGCAGGTGCGTTATACCCTGCACATGCTAACAGGCCGCGCCGAAGATCGATTGCTGTTTGATCACCAACGTACCATTGCCGAAATGTTTGGCTTTAGGGATACCCCTGAGCGCTTAGCAGTTGAACAGTTCATGAAGCGCTACTATCGGCATGTGACCGCCTTGGCCGGGCTTAACGACATGCTGTTACAGCACTTTGATGAGGTTATCCTACGCGGTAAAGAAGCCTTGGAAACCGTTAAGCTGAACGAGCGCTTCGAAACCAAAGGCGGCTACATCCAAGCGCGCTCACGCAATCTGTTTCGTGAGCGACCGGCGGCCATGCTGGAACTGTTTCTGCTGATGGCAAAGCACCCGGAAATAGAAGGGGTACGCGCCGACACCATTCGCCTGATCCGCGATCATCGCCATCAAATTGATGACCACTACCGCGAAGACCCTCGCCATCAGCGGCTATTCATGTCCATTTTGCGGGCTCCCGGCAATGTCCCTCGCCAATTAAGGCGCATGAACCGTTACGGCATCTTGGGCAAGTATCTGCCAGAATTTGGTCGCGCGGTCGGGTTGATGCAACACGACCTATTCCACATTTACACGG
This sequence comes from Halomonas sp. N3-2A, assembly GCF_002216165.1. Lineage (NCBI taxonomy): Bacteria > Pseudomonadati > Pseudomonadota > Gammaproteobacteria > Oceanospirillales > Halomonadaceae > Halomonas > Halomonas sp. N3-2A. Next base: position 2,568,650 of record NZ_CP022286.1, read on the forward strand.
TAGACGCTCATACCCTGCGCTTACTGAAGTTTTTACACGGCTTTCGCAAACCGGATGCCAAAGACGACTTCCCCGTCGCAGCCACGCTGATTCATCAACTGCCTAAAATGGATCTGCTGTGGATTGCCGGGCTGTTTCACGATGTTGGCAAGGGCCGCGGCGGCGATCATTCTGAGATTGGTGCGCGTGATGTTGAGCAATTCTGCCACCGTCACCACGTCTCCCAACACGACACTAACTTACTGCGCTGGCTGGTGGAGCATCACCTATTGATGTCTATGACCGCCCAGAAGCGCGACATTAGTGATCCCGACGTGATTCGCGACTTCGCTCTAACGGTGCGCGACGAGACCCGCTTAGACTATCTCTACGTGCTCACCGTTGCCGATATCAATGCAACCAACCCCACCCTGTGGAACGGCTGGCGTGCGTCGCTGTTGCGCCAGCTTCATGCTGAAACCAAGCGGGCACTGAGACGAGGGCTAAAAAACCCGCCCGACCGAGATGACTGGGTGCGCGAAACCCGTACCGAAGCCCGCTCGTTACTGCAAACAGTCGGCGTAGACAGCGCTCAGATTGATCAACTGTGGGAATCTCTTGGTGAAGACTATTTCCTTCAGTACGCCCCCAGCGAAATTGTCTGGCAGACCCAAGGTATTCTTGCCCACCAGCCGTCTGTTTTGCCGCTGGTCTTAATTAGCGCACCCACCGCCGATATGGCCGAAGGCGGCACCAAGGTCTTTATCCACACCCGCTCGGTAGACGACCTATTTGCCGCGACCGCCGCCGCCATGGAGCAGCTGGGTCTATCTATCCATGATGCCCGCATCGCCACCTCGCACAACGACTGGACGCTAAATACGTTTATTGTGCTAGATCATTACGGCCAACCTATCCGTGATCCTGAGCATATTGAGGAGATGCGTCGGCATCTCGTCGAAGAGCTGGACGATCCGGATGACTATCCAGAGATCGTCACGCGCCACACACCGCGCCAGCTTAAGCACTTCAAAGTGCCCACCGAGGTGCTCATTGAGCAGGACCCAGCCAACGAACGTACGCTGCTAGAGCTAACTGCCCCAGACCGCCCTGGCCTACTGGCTCGTGTCGGGCGTATTTTTATGGAACAGGACATTGCCTTATCGGCTGCGAAAATTGCCACGCTGGGGGAACGGGTTGAAGACGTTTTCTTTATCACCACGAAAGCGGGTGAGCCGCTCACCGATCCAGAACGGCAACAGCAGCTTCGCGAACGGCTTATCGAAGTATTAGGCGTGTAAGCGCTTAAATGAGCGACGCCTTGGTGGTTAAGTTTGAGGTGGCACCAGGGGTTGCCTATAATCGGCGGTTTAGTTGGCCGTTTTTACAGACATCCAGCACCGCCTTTAGGCTATCAACGGACATGCCATGAATCCTGATCTAAACCTTCTGCACCCCTATCCGTTTGAAAAGCTAGCCGCCCTAAAGGCAGCGCTTGTGCCACCGGCGGGGCTTGCACATATCCCCCTCACCATTGGGGAGCCTCAACACGCCCCTTACGCAGGGGCGTTAGAGGCGCTGGTTGCCCATCAAGTAGAGATGGCTCGCTACCCGGCAACCAACGGCCTACCCGCCCTACGCGAAACAATTGCCCGCTGGGCAACCCAACGGTTTTCGCTTGCCGGGCTAGATGCCGAACAGCAAGTACTCCCCGTTAACGGCACCCGCGAAGCAATTTTTGCATTTGTGCAAGCCGCGTTGGATCGCCAGCGCCCCGCTAAGGTGGCTGTTCCCAATCCCTTCTACCAAATTTATGAAGGGGCCACACTACTGGCAGGTGGCGAGCCGCTCTATTTGGATTGCACGGCTGACAACGGTTTTCGCCCTGATTTTTCGGCCGTGAGCGCGGCGACCTGGCGCGATGTACAAATGGTATTCATTTGCTCACCGGGCAACCCCACAGGGGCCGTCACGCCACTTACTGAATTCAAGCAGCTCATCGCACTGGCCGATGAGCACGACTTTATCATCGCCTCCGATGAGTGCTATTCAGAGCTATATCTGGATGAAAGCACGCCCCCTCCCGGCCTACTGCAAGCCTGTGCAGAGCTTGGACGCGACGATTATCAACGCTGCGTAGTGTTTCATTCGCTATCTAAGCGCTCTAACCTGCCCGGGCTACGCTCCGGCTTTATAGCGGGTGACGCGAGCCTTCTCGCGCCGTTTAAGCGCTACCGCACCTATCACGGCTGTGCAATGTCGCTGCCGCTTCAGCACGCCTCTATCGCCGCTTGGCAGGATGAAACCCACGTACGTGCCAACCGGGACGCTTATCGCGAAAAATTTAGCGCTGTCACCAACGTGCTGGCACCCGTAATGGACTTCCCTACGCCGGAAGCTAGCTTTTACCTGTGGCCAGCAGTGCCCGACGGCGATGACATCGCCTTTACTCAGCGGCTATTTAGTGAGCAACACGTCAGCGTGTTACCTGGCAGCCTCATGGGCCGCCCAGGGAAAAATGGCCATAACCCCGGTTCGGGTCGACTACGTTTAGCATTAGTGGCGGAGCTTGCGCCCACCCTCGAAGCAGCTAAGCGACTTCGTCAACTGCTTGAGCGCGGCTAGACACCGTAGACTTGTTTAAGGAGGTTATATGCTGACACTCTATATCATCAACACATGCGACACCTGCCGCAAAGCACGCAACGTACTTGAAGAGAAAGGCATCCCTTTCAAGACCCATGACCTGCGTAAAGATGGTCTTTCAGCCGGCTTACTTGAGCACATTCTTGAGCGCGTACCGCTATTAGAAGCGCTTAATAAGCGCAGCAAAACATGGCGTGACTTACCCCAGGAAGAAAAAGACAGCTTGGATGCTACGTCTGCCCGCAGGCTAGTGCTTGAACAGCCCACGCTGCTCAAAAGACCACTGCTAGAAGTTGATGACGACACTATTTTAGTGGGCTACCGCGACGGCGATTACGACTCTCTCAGCGGCTAACATACCACTGAATCCTAACAACTGATTGTTATTCAAAACTTTAAAGGAAGACGCGTTATGCTGAGCTTCGCGCTTGGAATCGGCACCCAAAACACCCAGGGCGACTGGTTAGAAATCTACTACCCAGCCCCCCTGTTTAATCCTGCAGATAGCTTGGTAGCCGCAGCCAAAGAGGCGTTAGACGCCCCCGCTGGCAATACGGCAATCAGTTTCCTGCCCGAAGATTGCACGCGTTTGGCCAAAGCGTTGGAAGCTGCTGGCCACTCTGAGCAGGCAGCACTCGCCGAATCATTCGCCGCCAGCCATCGCCCCCTGGTCGCGATGTTTTTAGAAAGCGATCAGGCACCGCAGACCGTTCCTGAAGTTTACTTAAAGCTGCACTTACTCTCTCACCGCTTAGTGAAGCCCCATGGCTTGGATCTGACGGGAATGTTTGGCCTGCTGCGCAACATCGCCTGGACCAACGAAGGCGCGATTGATATCGAAGAGCTGCCCGCCCGCCGCCTAAAAGCGCGTTTAGCAGGTCGCGCGCTGTCAGTCGACTGCGTCGATAAATTCCCCAAAATGACCGATTACGTGGTACCCACCGGCATTCGCATTGGCGACACTGCTCGCGTGCGCCTGGGCGCTTACCTGGGGGAAGGCACCACGGTAATGCATGAAGGCTTCGTCAACTTCAACGCAGGTACTGAAGGCCCCGGCATGATTGAAGGCCGCATTTCTGCTGGCGTCATGGTCGGCAAAGGCTCCGACCTGGGCGGCGGCTGCTCCACCATGGGAACGCTTTCTGGCGGCGGCAATATCATTATCAAGGTAGGCGAAGGCTGCCTGATTGGCGCTAATGCAGGCATCGGTATTCCGCTAGGTGACCGCTGCACCGTAGAAGCGGGCTTGTATATTACCGCGGGCTCGAAAGTTACCCTGCTCGACGATCAGAAACAAGAAGTTAACACCGTGGCAGCACGCGAGTTAGCAGGCCAAGATGACTTATTGCTGCGTCGCAATTCACAAAATGGCCGCATTGAGTGCCTGACGAACAAAAGCGCCATTGCGCTGAACGAGGCACTGCATGCCCATAACTGAGCCTGAAACGCTGTCGCCCACGTTGCAGCTCGCGTTTGAGCTACTTAGCCGGGCGTCGGTAACGCCGGATGACGAAGGCTGCCAGGAACTCATGATCGAGCGCTTAACGGCGCTCGGTTTTCATATCGAGCAACTGCCGTTTGGCGATGTCAAAAACTTCTGGGCAATAAGAGGCCATCATGGCCCTGTATTGGCCTTTGCTGGCCACACTGACGTTGTGCCCAGCGGCCCCCACACGAACTGGGAATTCCCACCGTTTGAGCCGTGTATTGATGAGCACGGCATGCTCTGTGGGCGAGGCGCAGCAGACATGAAGGGCAGCCTAGCGGCGATGCTCACCGCCGTTGAGCGCTTTGTGACCACCCATCCAGAGCACGATGGCCGGATAGCGTTTTTAATCACATCCGATGAGGAAGGCCCTGCCATCGATGGCACCAGCGCAGTGGTTGAGCATTTACGCGAACGCAACGAGCGCTTGGACTACTGCATTGTCGGTGAACCCTCGTCGACCTCGCGACTGGGCGATATGATTAAAAACGGACGCCGCGGCTCACTGGGCGGCGTTCTACATCTCAAAGGAATTCAGGGTCATGTGGCCTACCCACACCTTGCGCGCAACCCTATTCACCAAGCGATGCCCGCACTGGATGCGTTGGTTAACGAGCACTGGGACGCAGGCAATGACTTTTTCCCTGCCACCAGCTTCCAGATATCTAATTTTCGCGCGGGCACCGGGGCCACTAACGTCATTCCAGGTGAGGTAGAAGTCGTGTTTAACTTCCGCTATTCCACGGAAGTTACCCATGAGATGCTAAGAAGCCGCACCGAGTCGATTTTGGATAAGCATGGCCTTGAGTACCATATTGATTGGACGCTCAACGGCGAACCATTCCTGACCGCAGAAGGCGAATTAGTCGATGCTGCCATTCGCGGTGTAGAAGCCGTTACCGGCGAGCGCCCTGCGCTTTCGACCAGCGGCGGCACCTCGGATGGTCGCTTCATCGCGACACTTGGCGCCCAAGTGGTCGAGCTTGGCCCGCTTAACGACACTATTCATAAAGTGAATGAGCGCGTGCGCGCCAGTGACCTGGATGAACTAAGCCGCATTTATGAGGCAACGCTTCAAGCCTTGTTAACGGACGACGAGGTGAGCGTATGATGGAGCGGTTTCCGGATATCGAGGTATACCTTGCCAGCGTAGCGATAGATAAGCTCAATGCGTGGCTAAGCGAAGCTCTCGATGCACCGCCCCTTAGCCCAGCCGGCAAGGGCAAATGGAAGACTCGCGGCCACCATCAAGGTGAAGCTGTGCCCGTACTATTGGTGGACAAAGCGGCCGATGGTTTTGCCAGCTTGTGGTTTGATAGCCACCACACCCCGTGGCACACCGACCAAGAGTGCGCTCAGCACGCCGCCGAAGCTTTACAGACCGAGGTTCGCTGCTCGTTAGGTGGCTGGCACCCCGGCGATGACCCTGATCGCTTCTGGCAGGTATTGCCAGGGGGCCAGGAAAAAGCCATTGAATGGCCTGATTCAGGCCGTTAAACGCACAAGACCCCGCTTAGCGGGGTCTTGTTTTTCAGCAGTTAACGATGCTAGCGCGATTCAATTAAAGCGATTTAATCAAAGCTACTCAATAATACTAACGTCGTCTGCCTGAAGGCCACGATCATTCTTAATCACGTGATAGCGAACAATCTGCCCTTCAGCAAGCATACGCGGGCCACGGCCACGAATAGCACGAAAGTGAACAAACACATCCTCGCCATTATCCCGGGTAATAAAGCCGTAACCTTTATTGGTGTTAAACCACTTTACTTCGCCCTCTTCGCGACCATCATTGGGGTCGATGATATCTTCCTCTTCATCATCTTCCACTTCAGGTACCGCTTGAGGCTGACGCGGCGCAGATTTAGTTCGAGAAACATCAGCTTTCACTACCATAGGCGGCGCCAGAGCAGCAGCGGCTAAAGTACCTATAAATAACGCAATAAAACATCCCAGAGCAGCGGCAATATACACACCACTTACCCCGCTGATGGCAAGCTCAGCCAGCCACTGCTCAGCAAGCGGTGCATTCGTTAAATGAACAATCCCCGCCAGAAGAAGTGGCGTGGGGGCGGCAAGTAAAACACTGATGAAGAAACAGCGAAAAACAACTTTTGGATTCATAGATGATAAAAGCTCTCTTGTTGTATGGGTAACAGACGAAGGACAATACTCGGCCAACTAGGCCCATTCCTAACAGTACCGAGCATACTACACAAGGTCACGATGTTATCATGACAAACGAATTATCGCCTGCAGAGCTAACTCAACTTCTTGAATCTTTAGAGAGTCGACTGGCTTACCAAGAGCATTGGCTAGACACCCTTGACCAAGCGGTTGCTCAGCAAGAGCGTCGGCTAGAAAAGCTGGAGCAACTGAGCACGCTGATGCGTGACCGCTTGCGCGAGCAGTATCAGGCGCTCCAGGCGGGTGACTCACAGGGTGATACCCGCCCAGAAGACGAAGTTCCCCCTCACTATTAGCACCACCACTAGCAGCACCACCCGGGTAACAGTAGTATCACCTACTACTAATTGACGTACCGATTATCATGCCACTGCACTCGCTGGGTCGATGCTCTTGAGTCCAAAAGCATCGGCAACAGCCTGATAAGTCACTTGACCATTATGGACGTTGAGCCCGGGCAGGAAGTGTGGGTCGTCTTTAAGCGCCTGTTGCCAGCCTTTATCAGCCAGCGCCAGTACAAACGGCAAGGTAGCATTGGTAAGACCCAGAGTAGATGTCCGCGCCACCGCGCCCGGCATATTGGCCACGCAGTAATGGACGATGCCATCCACGATATAGGTTGGCTCGGCATGCGTCGTAGGCTTGCTGGTTTCAAAACAGCCGCCCTGATCGATGGCTACGTCTACCAATACACTGCCTGGCTTCATATCGGCCAGCATGGCACGGGTAATCAACTTGGGGGCGGCGGCACCGGGGATAAGTACGGCGCCAATGATCATATCGGACTCTTTAGCTGCCTGATCAAGGGCGTCCGCCGTTGAGTAAACCGTTTTGATGCGCCCCTGGTAACGGTCGTCCAGCACCTCTAAGCGAGCAATCGACTTGTCCAGAATGGTCACCTCAGCCCCCAACCCTAACGCCATACGGGCAGCGTTTTCGCCGACCACACCACCGCCAATCACGGTAACTTTACCCGGCGCAACGCCTGGCACGCCGGGCAATAGCACACCGGAGCCACCCTGGGCTTTTTCCAGACTATGCGCGCCCGCCTGAACGGCCATGCGCCCAGCAACCGTGCTCATCGGCGCGAGCAGCGGTAGCCCACCTTTTGCATCGGTGATGGTTTCATAGGCAATGCAGGTAGCACCGCTGGCCATCAGCCCTTGGGTTAATTTTTCCTCAGCGGCCAAGTGCAGATAGGTAAACAGCGTTTGGTTGGCGGTTAGACGCGCCACTTCTTCGGCCTGAGGCTCTTTTACCTTGAGAATCAGCTCGGCGTTTTGCCACAACGCATCTACATTAGCTTCCACCTGGGCGCCTGCGGCTTCGTAGTCGCTGTCACTAAATCCGGCTCCTTCTCCTGCAGTTGCCTGCACGCTTACCGAGTGGCCACGCCCTACTAGCTCCCGCGCGCCTGTCGGAGTGAGTGCCACCCGATACTCATGGTTTTTGATCTCTTTTGGGACGGCGATTTTCATTAGCGTTTTCCTTCTCTATTGATTGTTAGTGCTAAATCTCAACTGCTAAATCGTCAGAGCCTCATCTTTACTACCTAGCCGTTAGAGCCAGGCCATCAATAAGCGCTATTAAGCAAATTACAGCACAGCTGGCACTAACCACCACCCCAAGCAAGAAAAACAAAAAAAACGCCGGCTAAGGCGTTTTTTGGGAGAAGAATCTAGCGTTTAACGAAAATCAGCGAAAAAATCGACGGCATTTCAGCATTAGCTACTCCGCCACCACCGCACCACCGTAAATGCGCTGGTACTCATCAGGCAACCGCGTGGGCCGCCCACTGCTAAGCGCCACACAGGCAAACCTGGTGCGGGCATTTAGCAACGTCTTGCCATTCTCCGAACGCTTAAGCTGAAATCGACGGGTCAAACTAAAACGACCATCGCAAGCAACAATCCACGTCGCCAGTTGCAACTTATCGTCGACAAAGGCAGGTGCCAGATAGTCCAACTCATGACGATGGACGACCATGGCACAGTCAAGGGACTGGTAGCGCTCAAGGGATAGCCCCAAGGCTTCGGAGTGGGCCCAACTGATCTGCTCAACCCAGCGTAAATACTCGCTGTTATTGACATGCCGGTAAGCGTCAATGGCCTCCGGCGTCACCTGAAGATCGATCACAAAAGGGTTTGGTAGTGCCCACTCCATAATGCAGCTCCTTGTGGTTACTCCTTGATGCTATTTTTTTGTCTTGCCAATGTTCGTCAAGCAGCGTCCTTGGCTTAGTCGCGGAATACCCGCACGCCCAGCGCCTTCAGGTACGAGGTTTCCGGGATAGCCGGATGAACGGGGTGATCGGGGCCCTGATGCCCCTGAAAAATCACCTGGCCATGACGGTCTTGGTGGCGAACGGCACCACGAACCACATCCACCAAACGCTCAGGCGCGAGGTGCATAGAACACGAGGCCGACAACAGCAAGCCATCGCGGCCCAATAGCCGCATCGCTTCACGATTTAGTCGTGCGTAAGCGCGCTCACCATTAGGGATATCCTTGCGCTTTTTGATAAATGCAGGCGGATCAAGAATGATCACATCGAACTGCTCGCCGTCAGCTTTCAATGCTGCTAACGCTTCAAAGGCATCGCCTTCGGCTACCGCTACTTGCTCCTGCACACCATTTAGCTCAGCATTGCGTGCCACCTGATCCAGCGCTGGGGCAGAAGCATCGACACACAACACTTCTGAGGCACCGCTCGCAGCCGCCTGAACCCCCCAACCGCCCACGTAACTGAATACATCCAGCACGCGCTTACCCGCCACTTGGCTGTTCAGCCATGCGCGATTGACGCGATGGTCGTAGAACCACCCTGTCTTTTGGCCATTCAGCACAGGCACGGCAAAGGTAACCCCATTCTCTTCCAGCAGAACCTCATCAGGAAGTGTGCCTTTGACCACTTCGACGTGGGCTTCTAGACCTTCCTGGCGACGGCCGCCCGTATCATTACGGAACACGATGGCATTAGGCTTAACAACTTTTTCCAGCGCATCGACAATATCTTCCGCCAACGCTTGCATACCTGCGGTATTCAACTGCACCACCAGCACATCACCGAAACGGTCAATCACCAAGCCCGGCAACAGGTCACCTTCACCGTGGATCAAACGGTAAAAAGGTTTATCGAACAGACGCTCACGCAGCGCCAGCGCTTGGTTGAAGCGGTGTACGAATAACGAGCGATCTAGACGCATTTCTGGGTCACGCGACATTACCCGACCACAAATCAGCGAGTGCGGATTAATGTAGGCGACGCCAAGGGTCTTGCCATTGGAAGCCTCAACTAACGCAGGCTCACCAGCAGCAAAGTTTTTTAGTGGCGTCTCTTTGATATCTACCTCATTGGAGTAGATCCACAGATGGCCCGCTTTCAGGCGGCGATCGGCATTTTTATTCAGGCGCAGGCGTTGAGTCACAACAATCTCCAAAAGAGCAATCTTACAAAGCACATAGACTCTGAAAGCATAGGCAAAACAGTTAATATCAAAGAGCGGCCGCTAACGCTGGCAACCAGGGCAAAACACGCTGGCCCGCTGGCCTAGAGTAATACGACGCAGCTCAACGCCACAGCGCAGGCAAGGCTGCCCATGGCGCCCATATACATTCAGCTGCTGGGCAAAGTAACCTGGCTCGCCCTGCCCACTGACAAAATCCCGCAGTGTCGTGCCACCTTGGGTAATCGCTGCCGCCAGCACCTCTTTAACCGCCTCGGCTAGCTGCTGATAACGGGCCAGGGAAATTTTCCCAGCGGCACGTCGGGGATCAATACCCGCCATAAATAGCGCTTCGGCAGCGTAAATATTACCTGCACCGACCACCACGCGGTTATCCATTAAAAAAGGCTTTACCGCAACGCGTTTATTACGCGATGCGTTATAGAGCCAGCGACCGTTAAACGCGTCATCCAACGGCTCAGGACCAAGGTGCGCAAGGCGCGTATCCAAGCTGCCATCGCCCTGCTGCCAGTCAACAAAACCAAAGCGGCGCGGGTCATGGTAGCGCAGCACATGCCCTTTGGCCGTCACCACATCAACATGGTCATGCTTTTTAGGCAAATCGCCGACGTTTGCAATCCTTAGGCTGCCCGACATGCCTAGATGCCACAACAGCGTGGCCTCACCTTCGAGAGTCGCCACGGGAATTTGGAGGTACTTAGCGCGGCGCTTTAATACGCCAACCCGGGCTCCTACTAGCCGCTCGGCTAGATCTTCGGGCACCGGCACGCGTAACCGAGTCTGGCGCACCAGCACCTCGGTAATCTCTTGCCCTTCTAAATAGGGGGCAATGCCGCGTCGCGTCGTTTCAACTTCAGGCAATTCGGGCATGATGAAAGTCTATGATGACAGCACCGTGACAACCACTCTGTCGCCTAAGCGGTGCCGAAGCGTAGGGACAGATACCGCCCACCTACAAAGTAAGCGGCTAAATACCGGGCATGCAAAAACCCGGCTTAGGGCCGGGTTTTTCAACAGGCACTCGCCTGCGGTGAAAGCCGATCATTGTAATCGCGATTACTTGATCTTAGCTTCCTTGTAGATAACGTGCTTACGGACGACCGGGTCGTATTTCTTGAATTCGAACTTATCCGGTGTATTCCGCTTGTTCTTATCAGTGGTGTAGAAGTGGCCTGTACCGGCACTAGACACCAGCTTGATCTTATCGCGCATGGTTTAACTCTCCCAAAATGCTAGCTTAGATGGCGTCGCCGCGTTTGCGGATATCAGCCAGAACCGTTTCGATACCTTTCTTGTCGATGATACGCATTCCTTTAGAGGAAACGCGCAGCTTGACGAAGCGGTTTTCAGATTCAACCCAAAAACGATGGGTGTGCAGGTTCGGCAAGAAACGACGACGTGTCTTACGCTGGGAGTGAGAAACGTTATTACCAGTTACCGGACGCTTGCCGGTAACCTGACATACTTTGGACATGAGAGCCTCCAACCGCTTGGCGAGTTGTTCAAAACTGTCGGGCAAACCGGAGCAGGGAGGGAGTCGACGCAGTGAACTGCCTAGCTGTACCCAAATCCGTTATTCAACCCAAGTTTAAAGGTGGCACTTTATACCAGAGCACCCGGCTACCAGCAAGCAAAAACGCCCCAAAATGCCAAAAAAGGCATCTTTTGGACAATTTACTTAGGTAAACGACGAGATTTTGTCGTCGCACCCTTTTCATTAATTGCTATAGCCAACCGCGCTCGGCAAACGAAACCACGTTACCGTCCCCCACCACGAAATGATCAAGCACTCGCACATCGAAGAGTGCAAGGGCATCTTTTAGACGTTCAGTAATACGTCGATCAGCATCGCTTGGTTCAGCAACACCCGATGGGTGGTTGTGAGCCAGGATGACAGCACCAGCGTGTAATTCAAGCGCACGCTTGGCTACTTCGCGGGGGTAAACGGATGCGCTGTCTAGGGTACCGCGAAATAGGGATTCATAGCGAATAATTCGATGCTGTGTATCTAAAAAAAGCACGGCAAACTCTTCATGACCCAGATGACGAAGCTGGGAGCTTAAGTAATGACGCACAAGCGACGGCGATGTGAGCGCATTGCCACGGGCAAGCTGGCTCGCCAAATGACGTCTAGAAAGCTCCAGGGTCGCCTGAAGCTGGGCAAATTTCGCACTACCAAGCCCTCGAGCCGCACAAAACTGATCCTGATCCGCCTCCAAAAGCTGCCTCAAACCACCAAAACTGGCCAACAAATCCCGTGCCAGATCCACCGCAGAGCGCCCCTGCACGCCTACTCGCAAAAAAATGGCCAGTAGCTCAGCGTCTGAAAGCGCCTGCACCCCCATGTTCAATAACTTCTCGCGTGGCCGCTCACCTTCCGGCCAGTGATTAATCCCCATCGCCGCCTCCTTGCCCACCCCTGATAGCACCATCAGCGTTTGCTACTGCGCCCACCCAAACTGGCTTTTCCAACTGCTGCTTGAGCATGCCAAAATAACCCGTCAAATGGTATGGTACTCACCTTTAACAAACGCTACATGGGACTACCCATCATGGCCTTATTATCGCCATCCCCGTTAACGTCACTTGCTGGAAAGCGCCTGCTGCTTGGCATTAGTGCCGGCATTGCGGCTTATAAAAGCGCGCTGATTGTTCGGTTACTCAAGCAAGCCGGCTGTGAGGTTCGCGTGGTAATGACCGAGGGTGCTCAAGCGTTTATTACGCCGTTAACGCTTCAGGCGCTTTCAGGGGAGCCAGTACGCACCTCGTTGCTTGATCCTGAAGCAGAGGCTGGTATGGGGCATATTGAGCTAGCCCGCTGGGCAGATGCCGTATTGATTGCCCCAGCAACGGCTGATTTGATCGCCCGATTGGTACATGGCATGGCTGACGACTTGCTAACCACTCTGTGCCTAGCCTGTGAAGCACCCAAGTTGATTGCACCGGCCATGAATCAGGCCATGTGGCGACACCCTGCAACCCAACGCAATGTCTCTCAGCTAGCCAACGATGGCTGGCAGTTGATCGGGCCAGCAGCAGGTGACCAAGCGTGTGGCGACGTCGGTCCTGGGCGAATGAGCGAACCCGAGGTTATTGTTGATTTCTTAGCACAGCATTTTGCTTCTGCTGCCAAATCACCAGCACCAGCACCAGCACCAGCATCTGCTTCTGCACCGCACGTAGTGATTACTGCGGGTCCCACCCGCGAGGCGCTGGATCCCGTGCGCTATCTATCCAACCACAGCTCAGGGAAAATGGGTTACGCACTGGCCGCTGAAGCTGCGGCTCAGGGAGCACGAGTAACCCTGATAAGCGGCCCAGTTAATCTCCCCACTCCTCACGGCGTTGAACGCATCGATGTGGAAACCGCCGCACAAATGCATCACGAAGCGTTAACACTCGCCCCCCATGCTGGCCTATTTATTGGCTGCGCTGCGGTCGCTGACTACCGCGCTGCCAGCGCTGCCGAGCATAAAATCAAAAAAACCGACGACAGCGATACGCTAACGCTTACGCTGGTCAAGAATCCTGACATTATTGCCGATGTTTCCGCGCTGCCTACTGACCAACGCCCTTTTGTGGTGGGCTTCGCCGCCGAGACTCAGGATGTCGCTCGCTATGCGGAAGATAAATTGACCCGCAAAGGGCTAGATATGATCGTAGCCAACGACGTTTCCCAGCAGGGGCTCGGTTTTGGCAGCGATAACAATGCCGCTCTGCTGCTGTGGCGCTCTGCGACGGGAACCCATCAACAGGAAGCCCCTCCTCAGCCTAAAACCCAGCTAGCCGCGCTAATTATTCGTCACGCACTATCACTATTGCCTTCTCAACGGTCATCTCAACCACCTTCTCAATTACCCTCTCAATCCTCCGGAGAATTATCATGAGCGGTTCTCGCCCACGCCTGCAGTGCAAAGTATTGGATGAACGCCTGCACGACTACCTTCCCTCTTATGCAACAACAGGCTCAGCGGGGATGGATTTGCGAGCACTGCTAGATGAACCACTGGTGCTTGCACCTGGTGACTGCCAGTTAGTACGAACAGGCCTTGCCATTTACATAGAAGATCCTGGTTTGGCAGGCATGATCTTGCCTCGCTCCGGGCTAGGTCATAAGCACGGTATCGTGCTGGGCAACCTCGTCGGTCTCATCGACTCTGATTACCAGGGCGAACTGATGGTATCCGTGTGGAACCGTGGTCAAAGCAGCTTTACGTTATCGCCCTTTGAGCGTCTCGCTCAGTATGTCGTTGTCCCTGTCGTGCAAGCGGAACTTACCATTGTCGATGCCTTTGAAGACTCCACTCGCGGCAGCGGTGGTTTTGGCAGTACAGGCAGCCAATAAGCCAAGCGCTGTTTTAGCGCATATCTAGGAGCGACAATGAACGTACCCGCGTCGATATTTCGTGCTTACGACATTCGCGGCATTGTGGACGATACGCTGAGCGAGACCACCACTGAACTCATTGGCCAAGCCATTGGTTCTGAAGCCGCCGCTAGGGGCGAGCAAACGGTCATTGTTGCCCGTGATGGACGACTTTCCGGGCCACATCTGCAAGCAGCGCTGATTCGTGGCCTAACAGCCTCAGGACGAGACGTTATCGATATCGGCATGGTGCCCACCCCCGTGCTTTATTTCGCCACCCATACACTGCCTGAAAGCTGCTCTGGGGTAATGCTAACCGGCAGTCACAACCCACCTGACTACAACGGCTTCAAAATCGTCTTAGCGGGTGAAACGCTCTCCGGTGATGCTATCACCGCCCTCTATGAGCGCATCCAAGCAAACGATCTCACCAGCGGCCAAGGCAGCGTTCGCCAGCACGATCTGCGCACGGCGTATCTGGAAAGAATTATTAGCGACATCCAGATTGAACGCCCACTGAGCGCGGTTGTGGATTGTGGCAACGGGGTTGCCGGAGAGCTGGGCCCGCAGCTTATCGAGCGCCTGGGGGTAAAAACCACCCCATTATTTGCCGACATTGATGGGCACTTCCCGAACCATCACCCCGACCCAGGCAAACCTGAAAACCTGCGCGACTTGATCCACAGCGTTAAGGAAACAGGTGCCGATATTGGCTTGGCTTTTGACGGCGACGGCGATCGCTTAGGCGTTGTCACACCAAGTGGCCGGATGATTTATCCTGACCATCTACTGATGGTATTTGCAGCTGATATGCTGTCACGCACCCCCGGTGCCAAGGTGATCTTCGACATCAAGTGCACCGGTAACCTGGCAAGAGTTATTAGCGACGCTGGCGGCGAACCGGAAATGTGGCGCACCGGGCATTCACTGATCAAAGCACGCATGCGGGAAACCGGTGCTGAGCTGGGCGGTGAGATGAGCGGGCATATTTTCTTCAAGGAGCGTTGGTACGGATTTGACGACGGCCTCTACGCCGCGGCCCGCTTGCTTGAAATTCTAGCGCGATACACTGGCAGTGCTGATGAATTATTTGATCAATTTCCACAAGATATCAGCACGCCAGAAATTAATATCACGGTCGCCGATGAAGACAAATTTGCGCTTATCAAGAAGCTTGCTAGAGAGGGCGACTTCGGCGAAGGTATCAAAACCACGATTGATGGCATTCGCGTGGACTATGCCGATGGCTGGGGACTTTGCCGAGCCTCCAACACCACACCTGCGCTAGTACTACGCTTTGAGGGCAGTGATGCCGCAGCACTTAGCCGAATAAAAGCGCGGTTTGCCAATGCCCTGGCAGAGATCTCGCCAGCACTGACGATCCCTGAACCTCAATAATGCAAACAAATACGACAGGGTGAACAGTAAAAAAGTGATCGCGCCAAGCGAACGCGCAACACAATACAAGTACGAGACAACACGCCGCATGGAAAAGCCAATGCTCGCGCTGTAATAACGGTCGCGATAAAAAAAGTAGCGACGGAAAAAAATCAAAAGGGACAACGTCATGAGTTCAACTAGCCGCGACCCCCAGGTCGTTGTAGAGGTATTGTCAGAAGCCCTCCCCTATATCCAGCAATTTTCGGGCAAAACGGTTGTCGTTAAATATGGCGGCAACGCTATGACTGAAGACACTTTGATCGATTCATTCGCGCGCAACATCGTGCTGATGAAAGAGGTCGGTATTAACCCAGTCGTCGTCCATGGGGGCGGGCCACAAATTGGCAGCCTACTGGAAAAACTGAATATCGAATCACGCTTTGTGAACGGCATGCGAGTGACCGACTCCCAAACCATGGATGTCGTAGAGATGGTGCTAGGGGGTCTAGTCAATAAAAGCATTGTGAATCTGATCAATCAAAGCGGCGGCAAAGCCATTGGTTTAACCGGCAAAGATGGCGCGCAAATTCGTGCTCGGCAGCTGAAAGTAGAGCACCAAAGCCCTGAAATGACCGTTCCAGAAATTATCGATATTGGCCACGTAGGCGAAGTGGAGTCTATCTCCACCGACCTTATTGAGATGCTTGCCGCTAGAGATTTCATTCCGGTGATTGCACCGATCGGCGTTGACGGTGAGGGGCACAGCTATAACATCAACGCCGACTTGGTAGCAGGTAAACTGGCCGAGGCACTCAACGCTGAAAAACTGATGCTCTTGACCAACGTCGCGGGCCTGATGAACAGTGAAGGAGAGGTGTTAACGGGTCTAACCACCGCTCAAGTTGACGCTTTAATTGCCGACGGCACGATATACGGTGGTATGCTGCCCAAAATACGCTGTGCGCTAGATGCGGTGAAAGGCGGCGTTAACAGCGCCCACATTATCGACGGCCGCGTTCCCCATGCGGTCTTGCTGGAAATCTTTACCAATGCTGGGGTAGGCACCCTGATTACTGACGCAGGTTAACCGCGACGGAGTGTTAACGTCATGAATGACGAACAAAAACCTCGCCGCCGGGAGCAAATCCTGCAAGCGTTAGCCGTTATGCTGGAAGAGGATAGCGGCAAGCGCATCACAACTGCAGCGCTTGCCCGCCAGGTTGGTGTCTCAGAAGCAGCGCTATACCGGCATTTCCCCAGCAAAGCGCGCATGTTTGAGGGGCTGATCGACTTCATTGAAGAAAGCATCTTTGCGCGCATTACCCGCATCCTAGAAGATATCCCCGATGCGGCGTCTCGGTGCGGCACTATCTTGGCCCTGCTTCTCGGCTTTGCCGAAAAGAACCCTGGGCTTGCCAGGGTACTGGGAGGAGATGTACTGACTGGCGAAACGGCCCGGCTGCGCCAGCGCGTTCACCAACTGTTTGAACGCTTGGAAACCCAGTTAAAACAGATACTGCGGGAAGCTGAGCTGCGCGAGGGGCTACGCACTAGCATATCGGCTTCAGCAGCAGCCAACCTGCTGATCGCTCAGGCTGAAGGGCGTATTTCTCAGTATGTGCGCAGTGATTTCAAGCGCTTGCCAACCGAGTACTGGGAAGACCAATGGGCACTGCTGTCTAGCCAGCTGTTACGAGCAGCCGTACAATCGGCTTAGAAAGCGTTGACACAGCATTCACGCCCAATAAAAACACCCCGAAGGCAGAGCCTTCGGGGTGTTTATCTAATGTACTTACCCGATATACGTACTTGATTAAGCAGCGATAGCTTCGCCCATTTTTTGGCGCAGCTTTTTCATCGCATTCTTTTCGAGCTGGCGAATGCGCTCAGCGCTGACGCCATAAACATCGGCTAGATCGTGCAGTGTCGCTTTGTTATCAGTGAGCCAGCGACGCTGTAAGATGTCCCGCGAACGCTCATCAAGGCCTTTCAAGGCTAGCTGTAAGCGACGCGTTGAATCTTCCTCAAAGTTACTGTCTTCCAGCAGCGTTGCCGGATCAGCGGAAGCGTCATCTAAAAAATACGCCGGTGCTTGATAGGTACTCTCTTCGTCGTCGCTAGGAGAGGCATCAAAGCCTGCATCGTAAGCCGACAGACGCCCTTCCATATCGCGCACTACTTCTGGCTTTACGTTGAGGTCTTCCGCAATCGCGTTAACTTCATCGTTATTTAGCCAGGCTAAGCGTTTTTTGGCGCTACGCAGATTAAAAAACAGCTTGCGCTGAGCTTTCGTGGTGGCAATTTTGACGATACGCCAATTGCGCAGCACAAACTCGTGAATTTCCGCTTTGATCCAATGCACGGCAAATGATACCAAGCGAACGCCTTGATTAGGGTCGAAACGCTTAACGGCTTTCATTAGACCGACGTTACCTTCTTGAATCAGGTCAGCCTGCGGCAGACCATAACCCGAGTAACTACGAGCAATATGCACAACAAAACGCAGGTGCGATAGCACCAAACGGCGTGCTGCTTCCAAGTCGCCTTCATCGTGGAGGCGGAATGCAAGCTCACGCTCTTCATCAACGCTTAGTACGGGGATGCCGTTAACCGCTTGAATATAGCCGCCCAGATCGTGACCTGGAGAAAGCTGACCCACCGGTAGAAGACTAGTGCTCATGTGCAGGTGGTCTCCCTTAAAACCTATCGTGGTTGGTGTTCCGTTAACTCTAAGACCTTAGCCTAAGCATAAGGTTCAAATGACCGATGCATTCACTGCATAAGACACAAAACGGGGTGGAAATTCCCGCTACTGACCGCATAACAAACATAATCAACGCGGGCGTATGCTAGAGAGATGGCGTGTGACAGCCAACCAAGCTCCCAGCCAGCCCAGTAGTGTACTGCAAGATAGCAGAATTGTAGAGCCTGTCATATCTAACTGCGGCAACACAAAGTTCGCTCCGTAGCTTGCCGCCAAGGCAGCAACAGGCATCGACAGCCAGTGGTTGCCAAATCCCAATAATCCCAGCGCCAGCAGACCGCCTCCCACGCCGTACCAAGCCCCGCTATAAAGGAAGGGTCGACGAACAAAGGCATGGGTCGCACCAATAAGCATCACGACTTCGATTTCTCGTCGTCGGCTCTCAACCGAAAGACGGATAGTGTTGCCCACCACCAGCAGCACACCACAGCCAAACAGCACCCCAAGCGCGAGCGCCACCCGTCGGCCAAGATCCGCCAAATGACGCAAACGTTCTACCCACGCCAAGTCCACGCGCACCTCGTCTACCCCAGAGAACGCTTCCAAGCGCTGTGCCAGTTGTGCCATAGCGGCGGGTTCAACGCTGTGTGGATAAATCACAATACTGGCCGGCAGTGGGTTATCGTCAAGTCCTGCCAGGGTGTCTTCTATCCCCAGCGACTGCTGAAACTCAACCATACCTTGCTCGGCGCTAATGAGACGCGTCGTTTCGACGCCTTCGTCCGCAATAACCGCTTCTTCAATGCGAACGGACTGTGCAGCGTCTACGGTCGTTTCCAAATAAACGGTGAGGGTTGCACTCTCATCCAGTTCTGCGTCTAGCAGCTTGGCGCTATCCAAGGTTAACCAAAGCGCCGCAGGCAAGACTAACGCTATGGCGATGGCCAGCATGGTTAGCAAATTACCCACAGGATGGCGTACCAGGCGATAAAGGCTATCCAATGCCATTGCACGGTGATGGCGTCCCCAGGCGCGTAAGCGGCTGCTAAAACGTGTTTGCTGTGAACGTGCACCACGCCGCTCGGCGGGTGGCTCACTGGGAGTTTTGGCCGTTTGTCGTTTCCCCTTGGGCGCTGCGCCTATAGGACGGGGTGTCGCGGCACGTTTCATACGGCCCCCTCATCAGCCACCAGACGGCCATCCTGCAAACGCAAAATGCGGTGACGTAGTCGCGCAATCAGCGCTAAGTCGTGACTGGCAACCATCACGGTGGTGCCAATACGATTGAAGTCTTCAAACAGCGCCATAATGTCGGCAGAAAGCTGTGGGTCTAAGTTACCAGTAGGTTCATCAGCAAGCAGCAGAGCTGGCTTATTAACCACCGCGCGGGCAATGCCCACTCGCTGCTGCTCACCGCCGGAAAGTTCTACCGGTAGCGCTTTTTCGCGGTGTAAAAGCCCGACCTTATCCAATGCTGCACGAACGCGCCGCGCCGTTTCGCGTGGCTCTACCCCCTGAATTTCTAGCGGCAGAGATACATTGCGGAACACGCTGCGATCAAACAGCAGTTGGTGATCTTGAAACACCACGCCAATTTGACGACGGTAAAACGGCACTTGGCTGGCGTGGAGCTCGGCAATGTCGTGCCCAGCCACCACAACTCGGCCTCGGCTAGGCTTTTCGAGGCGCATAATCAGTCGCAGCAACGAGCTTTTGCCAGCACCAGAATGCCCGGTCAGGAACACCATTTCGCCTCTTGCAACGCGAAAATTTAGGTGTGCCAGCGCCTCAAAGCGCCCTCCATAGCGCTTACCCACATGTTCAAAAGCGATCATGCGCGGCCATCATCCCCTTGCCGATCAAACAGCGCGTTAACAAAGTCATCTGCCTCAAAGGGGCGGAGATCATCCAGCCCTTCGCCTACACCAATAAAGCGAATCGGTGTTTTTAGCTGCTTCGCCAATGCGAAAATAATCCCACCCTTGGCGGTACCGTCCAGCTTAGTCAGCGTAATGCCACTGATCGGCACGGCGTCGTTAAATGTGCTGGCCTGGGAAATGGCGTTCTGCCCTGTCCCCGCATCCAGCACCAACATCACCTCATGAGGAGCAGTGCCATCCAGCTTCTGCATGACCCGATGGACTTTTTTCAACTCCTCCATCAGATGGCTCTTGTTGTGCAGCCGGCCTGCCGTGTCGGCAATCAACACATCCACGCCACGTGATTTGGCAGCCGCCACCGCGTCGTAAATCACTGAAGCGCTATCAGCACCCGTGTGCTGCGCAATCACCGGCGCGTTGTTACGTTCGCCCCACACTTTAAGCTGCTCAACCGCCGCTGCACGGAAGGTGTCGCCTGCGGCGAGCATGACGCTTTTACCTTCACGCTGAAAACGCTGGGTCAGCTTACCGATAGTTGTTGTTTTACCTACGCCATTAACACCTACCACGAGAATGACAAAAGGCCCGTCACTCTCTTTTTCAAAACTTAGCGGCGTCGCTACCGGCGCCAGCATCAACGCCAGCTCTTCTTGTAACCCGCGATAAAGCGCTTCTGGGTTATTCAGTTCTTTGCGCGAAACGCGCGCTTCAAGACGCTCAATAATCTCACTCGTGGCTTCAATGCCTACATCCGCCATCAGCAGTTGGGTCTCAAGGTCTTCCAACAGCTCATCATCAATCTGCTTTTTGCCTAAAAACAGATCGGCAATACCGTCCGTTAGGTTGGCGCGGGTTTTGCCTAGCCCTGACTTAATACGAGCGAACCAGCCTCTCTTTTCGCCTTTTTCGGCCACGGGCTTCTCTTGAAGGGCCGGTTTAGGGGCAGGCATTGTGGCCGGCTCTGGCTCTGGCTCTGGCTCTGGCTCTGGCTCTGGCTCTGGCTCTGGCTCTGGCTCTGGCTCTGGCTCTGGCTCTGGCTCTGGCTCTGGCTCTGGCTCTGGCTCTGGCTCTGGCTCTGGCTCTGGTTCTGGTTCTGGTTCTGGTTCTGGTTCTGGTTCTGGTTCTGGTTCTGGAACAGAGGCTAGCTCAGGCGCTGGCTCTAACTCACTTGTTTGTGTCTTTTCAGCGGTTTCTTCAACGGATGTACCGTGTTCCGCTGGCGCGGTTTCAGGCACTGACGTTTCTTGCACAACAGCTTCCGCTGTTGGCGAGGCCTGCTCTGTTTCATGCTCTAGCGCTGGCTCTTTGGTAACCTCTACTTCGCCATGCTCCTCCTGAGACAGCGCCCGCTGATCTTGCTGCTCCTGTTGGGAGTCGTGCTTTTTCTTACGTTTGAAAAAACCGAACATAGGTGTCATCCGACTAAATAGGTGAACATTGCGATTATCCTACCACCGCAGACCAAGACTTTGGATAAGTAGCCCGCTACAATCCGCGTTATGAAACGACAACGCTCTTCTCGCCCCTCTACTTCTCGCTCATCGACAGCGCGGCGCGGGTCTGCCAAACCGCCGGGTAAGCTACGCATCATCGGCGGCGACTTTCGCCGCCGTCAGCTGCCTGTACTCGACCATCCAGGGCTACGCCCCACCCCTGATCGCGTGCGTGAGACCCTATTCAACTGGCTAGGCCAACACCTGTTTGGCAAACAAGTGCTGGACCTCTTTGCAGGCACGGGAGCGCTAGGCTTTGAGGCCCTTTCCCGCGGCGCCAGCAACGTGACGTTTGTCGAGCGTGATTCCCGGGTAGCCGCGCTAATTGGTGAAAATATTATCACCCTTGGCGCCAGTAATGGCCGAGTGGTATCTACCGATGCACTCGCTTTTCTCAACCAACCCTGCCAACAGCCTGCGGATATCGTCTTCCTTGATCCACCGTTTCATCAAGGCTTAGCCGATTCCTGCTGCTCAGCATTAGAAAGCGGTGGCTGGCTTGCAGACGATGCCATGATCTACCTGGAAACTGAAAAGTCGCTCTCTCCAAACGTACCCACTAACTGGCAGCTGTATCGGGAAACCCAGGCAGGCGAAAGTGCGGCTCGCCTCTATCTTCGTAAACCCGTGTAAACTGCGCTTGCCGCAATCTTGCAGCGGCGTTACGCTCGCCTAACTGAATTACGTTTTTGTCCCCGTTATGACAGGTAGTGTGCCTGTCGACGTTATTGGAGGTAGGCATGAGCCTTGAGTTATTTAACCAGTTGGAACAGAAAATTACCGACACCGTTGAGGCGTTGGAATTGATGAAGCTTGAAAACGAAGAACTGCGTGGTGAAAACGCGCTGCTAAAGCAGGAACGTGAGGAGTGGGAGCGTCGCTTACAGGGCGTACTCAGCAAATTTGAAGATATCGAAAGCGATAGCGTGTCTTAAAGCAAGCGCGACATCAGTAGCGCATCTTCTCTCCCGGCTGCCTCCCGTGCAGCCGGGTAGTAATCTCGCCGCCGACCATCTTCATTAAACTCGTAGTGCTGATAGAGCTTTATCGCACGTTGGTTACTTGCCCGCACTTCGAGCAGTAAGCGTTCGCTTTGCCACTGCCTAGCACTGGCGACCACTTCGCCAAGTAGCTTGCCACCGATTCCCTGACCCTGCTGCTGTGGAAGCACTCCAATCGCTTGAAGCTCTGCCTCAAATGGCAAACGAACCACGATGGCATAACCAAGTAATATATCGCCAACGGACACTTGGCCAACTGATACAGGTTGTTGCCAGTAACCAATCACCTGTGAACTAGGGTCGTTTAGCGCGTCATGGAGATGCCGCGAACTTATGCCACTGTTAGCTTGCACTTCTAACGCCTGTAACGCAGCACTATCAGCAACGCTTAATGGGCTTATCACTGGGTGGCAACCTCAGCACGCCACTGCTGACCAAGCGACACCAGCGCAGGCCAAAGCTTACGCTTGGCACTCGCGTGTTCGGCAAGTGTCCTCAATGCAGGGCCCTGCCACACGGGCAGCGACAACGTTTGGCTGCGTTGCTGGCTAACAGACATGACCCGCGCTAAGGGGGAATCATCGGCTAGTTCGTCAGCTCCCCACCACAACAGGCGTTCCAACTGCCAGCCCTGCCGACCTGCCGCGCCAGCAATAAAGGCAGCTACTCCGTCTTGCGCTTCTTCCAACGGCTCCTCCGGCGTGAACGTGTTGGCCATTGGCGGCCATTTAAAATACGTCACCGCGGGCATTTCACCGCTCAACACGCCTGCTGCCCGCAGCATATTAGCCAGCAGTTGCTGTTCAATAGGCGTTATTTCCCCCTCATGAAGGCTTAACCAGCGCCCACCAACACACATACAGGAAAGGCTGAACGTAAGCGGCTCGACTTTGCTCACAGGCGATTTTTCCTGCGTAGAGCTTTCCTGTGCAGCAGTCACGGGGGCGTCGGCTGGCTTATTATCAGGAGCAGGAGGCTGGCCCAGCAGCGCGCGCACTGCTGCCGGGGCCGAAGAGGATGCCGATGCCGTGTCAGAGGCAACGGGAGCACTATCGCCTTTCGGTGACTGATTACGCGGGCGAGGTGCAGGTGCATCGTCCAATAGCGCTTGAAGGCGCTCTCGCGGCGGAGTAACAGCAGGCGCATCTTCCCATTCGCACGCCTCCGTAGGTCGTGCGTTAGGCAGTTGATATTTGGCTGCCCAGGCTGTTATGCCCATTGCATCCAAATACTGCCGGCGAATAACGTCTGGCGTCACTGGCCGCCGCCCCGGCAGTTAGGCGAATTCGGGCGCTCGCCGCCACGTGCCTGCCACTCTGTTGGAGTGTACAGATGCAACGCCAATGCATGCACGGGCCCAGACAGCTCATCGGCGAGCAGCGCATAAATCTGCTGATGGCGCTTCACCGGCATGATGCCATCGAAGCTATCGCTTACCAGGGTGACTTTAAAGTGCGTCTCAGCGTTAGCCGGCACGTTGTGCATGTGGCTTTCATTTTCTACGTGCAGCACGTCGGGCGTTAACGCCGCTAACTTCTGCTCAATCTGTGTCTGCATCGCCATGAGTACTTTCTCCTTCAATCAGCAACCAATTTATTGTACGCCCTTACTTGCTAACAGACGATGCCCGCCGCTCAATGAGAGCACGCTGGGCTAACGCCACCCGGGAAAGGCTCGCCATTAGCGCTAGCAGCGTGGTGCCAGCCCCCAGCCATAGGGTTATCTGTACAGGTGAACCCAACGCCAAGGCCGCCCCTACCAATGCCACCCCAACTGATTGTCCAACGGTACGGGTAGTGCTCATCACGCCGGAGACATTAGCGCTTCGCTCAGGCGGAAGACTGCCCATCATTTCGCGGTTGTTAGGTGGCTGAAACAGACCAAACCCGATGCCACACAAGGCGGTGCGCCACAGGCTGCCTGCCACGCCGGTAGATTCATCCACGAGTGCTAGCGCCACTAACCCAATAATCAGCAGTATCAAGCCTGCGCTTGAAAGAAGACTCGGGTTGATCCGGTCAGCTAAACGACCCGCTAGAGGGCCAACCACCATAATCGCTAACGGCCAAGGGGTGAACAACCAAGCTGTCTCCAGTGGCGAGAATCCCATCTGCTCCTGATAAAAAAACGACAGCGCAACAAACGTTAGCCCCTGACCGATAAAGGCCAACCCTGACGCTGAAACAGCCAGCGTAAAGCGTTTTTCAGCAAATATACTCAGCGGTAACAGCGGATAAGGTGCGTAGCGCTGGCGTCGAATAAACAGCCCACAAGCCAGCACCGCTATCACCGCCCAGCCACCGCTTTGCCATAGCGGTGCAGCATGGCCAACTGCATCCATTGCGAGAAAGAAGCTGGCTAGCATCAGCATCGACAGCAGTGCACCCAGCACATCAAAGCTGCCCCGGCGTGGCTTATCTCGCGGCAACGCACGACTAGCCAGCCATAGCGAACACACACCAAGCGGAACATTAAGCGCAAACAACCAGGGCCAGTCGACAAACGAGAGGATGACGCCGCTCAACGTTGGGCCGGCTGCATAGCCACCGGCCACCACTAACGCGCTAAGCCCTAAAGCGCTACCCAATAGACGTGACGGAAAAATTGCCCGATACAGCGACGGACCGATGGACAGCGTGGCCGCGGCCCCTAACCCCTGCAAGGCGCGAAATATCAGTAGCGTTTCTAGATTACGCGACAGCGCCGCCCCTAACGCCGCGAAAACGAAGGTGGCCAAACCAAATAAATAGAGCCGCCTGCGGGTGATCAGCTCACTTATGCCGGCGAACACTAATAAGAACGCCGCGCAGACCACTTGGAATAAATTGGTGATCCATACCGCTCTGGAGGCAGGCACATTAAGATCTGCGGCAATCGTTGGGAGTGCCAAATTAATCATGGTGGTGTCGACCACCGCCATTAGCGTCCCGGTGACGAGTGCCAGTACGGCAAGCGCACGCGCGGGCCCTGGCAAACCATCGTCACCCGCCCGAGTTTCAAACAATCGCATGGTGGTTCGTTCCTAAACTGCACCATTAAAAACAATAAAACCGGCCTGGGCCGGTTCCACAATACGCTTACATTAAGACGGCAATGCGCTAGTCTTGCTCATTGTCGAGCAGAAGAGCGTCATCAACCTCTGAAATTTCGAGGGCGGTTTCGTCGTCAAGGTCAATCGCAAGGTAGCTATGCTCAATGCGTAAAAAGTCTTGAAACAGTGACCAGTCAAGCTTTTCTGGCCATTGGCGCTCATCCTCTTCCCAAGCACGCAGCTCGGTCTCTAGGATCTCTACATAGCGCTCGCGAACAAACGTTTCCAGCGCTTCAGGGGTATCCATCTCTGGGATAAGGTATACCGTACTTTCACGTTCGACGTCGTCCAGGGTCAGGTCGTCGTCTCCCATGGTGGGTTCGAGCGCATTGATCCAGTCCACGAAGGTCTGGGTCGGCCTGACGCTCAGGGCAGAGCGATTTAGCAGTTTCATGGGATTCTCCTCGCCGTCGAAACGTTGATCATTATGGGTGCTAACGGATTAGTTTGCCATCGGTGCAGACGCAATATCGATTGATTCGGTAAAATGCTGAAGAATTTTTAGCTGACAACACCGTCACTCACCGGTACGGCTGTTACAGTCCTATGTACAGCCCTATGCCGGATAGACCATTAGGATACGCTCAATGAATACACAGACACGACTTGAAGCGATTAAGCACAGCGTCGAACAGAACGAGCTGACTTGGCCTAACGCTGACATCACTCTCGACCAAGACAACGATTCACTGGTGTTTACGCTCAAGGACTACGGCGACTTACCTGTTACCCTGACGCATTGCGAGCAAGAGTGGTTGGTGATGACCGAAGTGGCTCCCACCAGCGCGGTTGAGAATATCCATACCTTCAACGATGCTTTGTTACGCTTAGGCATGACCCTACCGCTAGTCAGTGTTGGCATCCACACCCTGGGTGACGAAGATTACTATGTGGTCTATGGCCAACTGTTTGCAGACTGCAAACTTGAGGCCATCAGTGCTGAAGTCGAAGCTTGCGCTCAGGCTGCACTGGAAATTGCCGATTTAATCGGTTGATTTAAATACTCACGAGTTTACGTGATCCAGGCACCAGCCAAGTATCGCCTGTTGTTAAGTATCACCCTGTTGTTCGTCCCGCGCGCAAGCGTCGGATTGGTTCGACTTAAGGAGTTACCCGATGTTACTACGCAAAATGTTTACCGCCCTGCGCGGCAAAGCCACTGAAACCGGCGAAGCGATTGTCGATAGTCAGGGGATTCGTATCATGGAGCAGGAACTGCGTGACGCTAAAACAGCAATGAACCGGGCCAATGAAGAACTCACGACCATCATGGCCAGGCGTAACCTTGCCGCCAAGGAAGTGGATACGCTGTCGGATAAAATGGCCGAGTATGAAAAAAGCGCCATGGCCGCGCTTGAAAAAGGCGAGCAGAGCTTAGCTGAAGAAGTCGCTGGGGAAATTGCCCGCCTGGAAAGCGAGTGCGAAATCGCTCAGGCCAATGTCACCCAATACGATGGCACTATCGAAGCACTAAAGTCGACCATCGCTAAATCGAAAAGTGAAATTCGCCGCGTTGAGCAGCAGATGTCCCACGTCAAGGCCACTGAAGCCGCGCAAAAAGCACAGGCTGCTGTTGCGTCTCAACACGCTGGACAAAACGCTAGCATGAACAGTGCCGTTGCCTCTCTTGAACGCATTAAAGAGCGCCAAGCCCTCCAGGCTGAAAAGCTTAAGATCGGTGAATCAATGCAAGCACAAGACTCCGGCGCTGACTTGGAAGCACGCCTTTCCCAGGCGGGTATCGGTAAACAGCAAACATCAGGAAGCGATGTTCTGGCTCGCCTAAAAGCCAAGCAAAATGCTGGCAACTGAGTGCCAAGTTAATACTACCGTCTGAACGCAAGGAAGACTGACGCCATGCCAGTGCTACAACGGCTACTGAAAGTTCTTAAAGCCTCTACGATTAACGTCAGCTGGACATTCCTGCTGTTGCTGGCGCTGGCACATATGGCAACCTCATGGATGTTAATGGGGCTCTCCGGCGAAGAGGTTGCCAACTCACTACCGTTGTGGCTGTATTTTTACGTCGTTACAGCCTCCACGGTGGGCTATGGGGACTTCTCACCAAGCTCAACCGCGGGGCAGTTGATCGCTGTGTTTTACCTGATCCCGGGCGGCATTTCGCTATTTGCGGCCCTGATTGGCAAGGCAACCGTCACGGTAGGCAACTTTTGGAGGCAGCAAATGCAAGGAAAAGGCGATTACAGCGATCTTACCGGTCACACGGTCGTGCTGGGCTGGCATGGAGAAACCACTGAAAAAATTATTGATATTCTCAAAGCTGATCGGCAGCTCCCCGATGAAATCGTGCTATGCGTCACCAAAGATATCAATAACCCTCGTCCAGGCGACCTAAAATTCGTCAAGGGCGATAGCTTCGCCAACATCGAGCTTCTCAAACGCGCCGGTGTTGAAAACGCCAGCCGTATTATTATCTATGATGGCAGCGATGAACGCGTGGCTACCGTAGCGCTTTCCGCTTACAGCCTGAAATCCCCTGGCTGCCATATCGTTGCCCACTGCGAAAACCCTAATACCGCAGCGATGTTGCGCCGAACATTGCCGGGCATCGAATGCACCGAGGCTCTGGCACTGGAAATGCTAGTACGTTCAGCCACCGATGCTGGCATTAGTCGCGTCGTGAATGAGCTGCTCGCCGTAAATCATGGTGCCACTCAATATCAAACGCGGCTGCAAGATATTCCTAAAGGCAGCACATTTGGCCAATTATTCGCCCTAGCCAAGGAAGCGCATAATGCCACCCTGCTCGGCGTCACTTCCGTTAGTGGCGAGGCGAATATGCTCAACCCGCCCTCCACCCGTGAGCTAAGCGACGGCGATGTGCTGTATTACATGGCCTATGAGCGTCTGACGCCGGCACATTTTTCATCGCTGCTGGCATGATATCCCACCGTTTCATGGAGGTTCATCACCATGCTTGGTTCACTTAAATCACTGTTTCGTGCCAACAGTAAAGGCGTGCAGCAAAAGCATGCCAGCGAAACTGCCCAGCGCTCTAGCGGACTGCCCGTCGGCATGACCCCAGACGACTTCAACGGTCTTCGACTTGGCGGTATGGTGTCGCTCAATATGCTGTCGTTGAAAGCGTTCGACAGCCTGAATTTTGATGCAAGCTGGAGTGGCGCAGCGCAGGAAATAGCCGCGATTGGCGTCGTCGAACTCGGCCAGGGCGAACAACTCGCGCGCTTTTATCTGGAAAATGACACTTGGATTCAAGCCTCCATTGCTAACGGCAAGGTGTTTGAATACAAACTGTTCGATTTCCTGTCGTCACAACATGTTTCTAATCTTGAATTTGATGGTCTGATCAACCAGCCGGATAGCCAGGCACCCGCTCATCCACTCGGCCAGAGCAGCTTTACGCTGGAAGCAGGCGACGACACTCCAGACGATCTTAAACGCTATCAACGCGTATGGGGCGCTGAAAGCAGCGCATGGTCAGCCCCGGTAGTGCTTGAGGAAACAGTGACTCGCGCTAATGGCAGCGGAATTTCCCAAGTCACGCACCACTGCATGCTCTATGAGCGCCAAGATCAGGCCTCAGAGCGCTTTGAATATATCCTACTCAGTGCTGAAGCCGATGAGCTGGAAGGCAGTTATCAATTAGTCACCAGCCTGGGCATCGATATCAGCGCAGTGATTATCGAAGCGCATTGATGGCCACCGTTAAGACGCTCTGATCACCATTCACGACTTATGCTCACCACACGGCTTACGATTCACCACTCACGATTGACGACTAAAAAAGGAAACGATAATGGGCAATATCGGTATGTACTTGGCAGGCCTGCCAGCGTTTTTCGCCTACCTGATCACCGCCGCCATCCTGCTGGTCGCGTTCATGGTCGCGTACAGCAAGATTACCCCGCATCATGAATGGAAGCTGATCCAGGAAGGTAACGCCGCAGCGGCAACCGCCTTTGGCGGCGCTACCTTAGGCTTTACCATACCGCTCTACAGCGCTATGGCGAACAGCGTGAGTTTCATTGATTTTATCGCCTGGGGCATTATCGCCTTTATCGTGCAGATCGTTACCTTCTTTGCCATCAAGCTGGTGTTGAAAAGCAAAGGGCAGAGCCTTTCTGGACATATTACCGATGGCCACGTCGCATACGGCATTTTCGCGGCAACTATCGCTATCGCGGTTGGCCTGCTCAACGCCGCGTCCATGATCTGGTAAGGGGAGACTTTCATGCAATCATCTAACCAGCCACCGCGCCGCAAGCGCAGTTCTCGGCTAACCCTGGCCTTGATGGGCGCGGCCGGTACAGCCGCGTTAGCCGGCTGTGGGCAATCATCTCCGCCGCAGGACACTCTATCGGACATCAACTTCTCCGAACCTAAGGCCTACCAAAACATAGACGAGTGCGTAGCAGACGAGCTTTACACGCGTACCGCCTGTGAAGCGGCGTTTACGGCAGCCGTTGAAGCGGTTCCGCGCTTTGACTCCTTAGAAGCTTGCGAACAGGTACATGGCGAAGGTGCCTGTGAGCCCCCTCCCCAATCAGCTCAACAGGGGCAAGGTGGCAGTTGGTTTGGTCCCGCGCTGATGGGCTATATGGTTGGCAATATGATGGCCAACCGCAATGGCGCGCGGGTACAAAGCCTGTATCAAGAGCCGGTCTACCGTACCCGCCAGAATCGCGGCGACTGGAACGCTGCGTCGTCTTCGGCTTCTTCACGGGTGGATCAACGTAACAAGGCCTTCCGCTCATCGGTTATGCAGTCCAACCAACGGGCAACTCAACGCTCTGGGTTCGGTTCGCGCTCCAGCGCACGGGGTGGATTTGGCTCCTAAGCTAAGCGCCGTCCGGTTACTATCTTTCGACGCACTCACCTGCGCCAGCAAGGAGCCGTTTTATGTTGCGCGTTGCCATTACTGAACGCCCTCAATGGCGCGAACTGGCGCACCAGCTAGGGTTTCACTTTCATACCATTGAAGGGGAGCCCTACTGGACCGAGGATGCCTACTACCAGTTCACGCTGGCCCAGATCGAACAGGACATTGAAGATCCCACCGAGGCGCTACACGAGATGTGTATGGATGCCGTTGACCGGGTCTGCCAGTCTGATGCCCTGCTTCACCAGTTAAATATTCCTGAACAGATGTGGGGCGTTATTCGTGCCTCCTGGCGTAATGGCCAGCCACACCTCTATGGACGCATGGATTTTGCCTATAGCGGTAATGGGCCTGCCAAACTGCTAGAGCTTAACTACGATACCCCCACCAGCATTTACGAGGCGGGCTTCTTTCAGTGGCTATGGCTTGAACAGGTGATCGAACAGCGCCTGCTGCCTGCCCACGCCGATCAATTCAATTCGATCCAGGAACGCATGATTGCTGCCCTCGCCCACATCGGGCAGCGCCTTGAACGCGATCCACCAGCCTCTCCGGCACTGCACTTCGCCTCCATCAAAGCCCATGAGGAAGATCGCGCCACAGTTGCTTACCTGCAGGACTGTGCCCTACAGGCGGGGCTGAATGCCTCCTTTATCCATATCGAAGATATCGGCTATCAACCCAACACCGACCACGGCTGTTTTGTTGATCTGGAAAACCGGCCCATCCGCGCACTGTTTAAGCTCTACCCCTGGGAAGAAATGAGCGATGACGCTTTCGGTGAGCTGCTGCCCATGATGCAAACCCACTGGTTCGAGCCTCCGTGGAAAGCCATCCTCAGCAATAAGGGCATCCTGCCGTTGCTCTGGCAGTGGCATGAAGGCCATCCCAACCTGTTACCGGCGTATTTTGACACCAGTGATGGCACGTCGCTGACACCCGGCTGGGTGCGCAAACCATTTTTCTCTCGGGAAGGTAGCAATATTGAGCTGATAACCACGAGTGGCCAGTACGAAGCCGTTGATGGCCCCTATACCGACAACCCGCGTATTTTGCAGGCCTACCACCCATTGCCGCGCTTTGGCGAACGGCATGCCCTGATCGGCAGTTGGGTAGTCGGTGACAAGGCGTGCGGCATTGGTATTCGTGAAGACGTTGGCAAAATCACCAAAGACTCCAGCTGCTTCGTACCGCACGCTATTGTCTAGAGCTTGTCAGCGTTACTCGCTGGCTTCGGGGCGCATCGCTGGGAACAGCAGTACGTCCCGAATAGAGGGGCTATCGGTAAACAGCATCACTAAACGGTCAATGCCAATTCCCTCACCCGCCGTTGGCGGCAAGCCATACTCCAACGCGCGCACGTAATCAGCGTCAAAATACATCGCCTCCAGGTCACCGGCATCTTTCTCGGCGGCCTGTTCGCGGAAGCGTTCAGCCTGATCTTCGGCGTCATTAAGCTCTGAGAAGCCGTTGGCAATTTCTCGGCCACCGACAAAGAACTCAAAACGGTCGGTAACGAAAGGATTAGCATCGTTACGACGCGCCAGCGGGCTAACTTCTGCGGGGTATTCAGTAATAAATGTCGGCTGGTCCAGCTTGTGCTCAGCCACTTCTTCGAAGATCTCGGTCTGAACTTTACCCAGCCCCCAGCTCTCCTTCACTTTAATGCCCAGCTTTTCTGCAACCGCTTGTGCGGCTTCCAGCGTATCCAAATCCGCATCGGTGATGCCGTCGCCATGATCAAGAATCGCTTGGCGTAGTGTTAGGCGTTGGAACGGCTTCCCGAAGTCATAGCTAGCGCCTTGGTACTCGATCGTCGTGGTGCCCAGCACTTCTTGGGCCGCCGTGCGCAGCATGGCTTCGGTCATATCGAGCAGGTCACGATAATCCGCGTAGGCCCAATAGAATTCGACCATGGTGAACTCAGGATTATGTCGTGTAGATAACCCTTCGTTACGGAAATTACGGTTGATTTCAAAAACCTTCTCGAAACCACCCACCACCAGACGCTTGAGGTAAAGCTCCGGTGCAATACGCAGGTACATATCAATATCCAGCGCATTGTGGTGAGTAATAAACGGCCGCGCTGCCGCACCGCCGGGGATCGGCTGCAGCATCGGCGTTTCAACTTCCATAAAGCCGCGAGCTTCAAAGAAGCGGCGCATGGAGCTGATTACCGCCGCGCGAGTTTCAAATACCTTACGCGACTGCGGGTTCATGATCAGGTCTACGTAGCGCTGGCGATAACGCGCTTCCTGATCGGTCAGGCCGTGGAACTTATCCGGCAGTGGACGCAGGCTCTTGGTCAACAGCTGCGCTTCTACCATCATCACGTACAGGTCGCCCTTACCCGATTTGTGTACTGGGCCACGGGCAGCGACGATATCACCGATATCCCACCCTTTGATGTCCTCAAGCACATCAGCAGGCAAGCCCTTTTTATCCACGTAGAGCTGGATTTGGCCAGCCACGTCTTGAATCACGATAAACGGGCCACGCTTACGCATGACGCGACCAGCCACCGACGCTTGATGATCAAGCGTTTCAAGCTCCGCTTTATCCTTTTCGCCCAGCAGGTCGTGTAGCTCAACCGTGAGGCTGTCACGGCGAAAATCGTTCGGGAAAGCGCTCTTACCTTGCTCAGCGGCGCGCTCACGGCGAGCCGCGAGCTTGGCACGGCGCTCAGCGATTAGGTGGTTTTCGTTATCGAGAGAAGACGCGTCTTGGTTAGCCATCGGGCACCCTGTTCAATGTTCAAACGCTAAAAAAATTACAAACCCTGCTTTAGGCTAGCGACGATAAACTGGTCTAAATCGCCGTCGAGCACTTTGTCGCAGTTACTAGACTGAACGCCAGTGCGCAGGTCTTTGATGCGCTGATCGTCCAGTACATATGAGCGAATTTGGCTACCCCAGCCGATATCGGCTTTAGAGTCTTCCGCTTCCTGCTTGGCCGCATTGCGCTTTTGCATTTCGTGTTCCCACAACTTGGCCTTCAACTGCTTCATGGCGAAGTCGCGGTTAGCGTGCTGGCTGCGCTGATTCTGACACGCCACCACGATACCGCTGGGCTCGTGGGTAATCCTCACCGCTGAGTCGGTGGTGTTAACGTGCTGACCACCTGCACCGCTGGAGCGGTAGGTATCTACGCGCAGATCAGAGGGATTAATTTCAACCTCAAAGCTGTCGTCAATTTCCGGCGACAGAAACACCGATGCAAACGACGTATGACGACGGCCGCCGGAATCAAATGGGCTTTTACGTACTAAACGGTGAACACCTGTTTCGGTGCGCAACCATCCGAAGGCGTAGTCACCTTGAATATGCAGCGACGCCGATTTAATGCCTGCTACTTCGCCAGCAGAAATTTCGATAATCTCTGCTTTGAAACCGTGGCTCTCTGCCCAGCGTAAGTACATACGCAGCAGGATATTCGCCCAGTCTTGAGCTTCGGTACCGCCCGACCCCGACTGAATATCCAGATAAGCGTTGTTCTCATCCATTTCACCGGAAAACATGCGACGAAACTCAAGCTTCTCCAGTGCCACTTGCAGACCATCGAGCTCTTTGCGCACCTCATCAACGGTGCCTTCATCTTCTTCCATCTCAGCGAGTTCAAGCAGGTCACGGCTGTCAGCCAGGCCCTGATCAAGCTCATCGATGGTGGCGACAATCGCTTCAAGCGAGGCGCGCTCTTTACCCAGTTTCTGGGCATAGTCTGGATCATTCCAGACATTAGGGTCTTCAAGTTCGCGGGAGACTTCTTCTAGCCGATCTTTGCGTTCGGCATAGTCAAAGATACCCCCTAAGAACGTCTGTCCGCTCAGACAGGTCCTTGATCTGGTTATGAATCGGGTTAGTTTCCAACATGGATCGCCTAGCCTTGGTCAGTATCGCACGGTTCAAAAGAGACAGGCGCCGCTGGGGCAGCTAAGCGCCTAGGCTTAAAAATGCCAACGCTAGCCGCCCCAGCGGCGAAATTCTGAGACGCATTGTAACGAAAGCCAACGCTTACCGCACCCACCCTGAAAAACGATCGCCATGCAAAAAACCCGGCTTACGCCGGGTTTATAGGTAAAGCGAGTCAAACAGTCAGCTTATGATCAGAAGCGATAGGTAAGCTGAGCACCGAAGCCATGGGCTTCGTTTTTGTAGTCGGCCGAGTAGTTAGAGGTAATCGGTGGTGTTTGCTGCCCTGCCACGGTGAAGCTGTCGGTTTTGCTTTGATCAACATGGGTGCTGCGCTCGGTAAGGTACGAGTAGGCAACGTCCAAGGTCAGGTCTGGCGTCGGGCTCCAGCCTGCGCCAATCGAGAAAATACGGCGGTCGTCAGAAGGAATACGCACGCTGCGCGTGGCATCCTGGGTGGGTGTAAAGTCGAGTGCTACCCCGGCACGCAGTGCTAGCGTTGGCGTTAACTGATACTCGCCACCGGTAGAGAACGCCCACGCATTAGAGTAGTTCTGCTGTTCGTTGGTAATCTCACCACGCTCAGTACCGGTGACCAAAATCTGGTCAAAGCGGCTCCAGCGTGCCCAGGAAACACCGAACATCAGCTTCAGCTTGTCGCTCATTTCCTGAGTCAGCGAGAAGTTGACTGTTTCAGGCGTTGTTAAATCCAACGCGGCCGTATCTGTTACTGTGCCGATCCCTAGCTGATCCAACACAGGTGAGTTCGCCGCAAAACTGCCTTCTAGATTGAAATCTACTTTTGAACGGTACGTTAAACCAAGGGTAGTTTCAGGTGCTGGCTGATAGATGACACCCAAGTTATAGCCCCAGGCCTCATCATCACCTTCTACACGTGAATCCACTTCAGAAAGGCCCAGCGGTGTTGCCACTGGCACCTGACGGCGAAGTTCGCCTTCTACGCGGTTATAGGTAAGACCCGCACCAACAGACCACTGCTCGTTGAAGCGATAAGAGACCGTCGGCTGAGCTGTCATCACTTTTACTTCGGTGTAGTTGCCCTGGTTACGCCCCTGAAAATCATTTTCATATTCTGTTTTAGAACCAAATGGCGCGTAGACGCCAAAACCGAATGCCAGTTGCTCGTTAACAGGGTGTGCATAAAAGGCGAAGGGAACTAATGTGCCTGGCACCATATCACCATCGTTAGAGCCTGCCACTGGCAACGTATCTGTCGCGCCTCCTGTCGCCTGCAGGAAAGCGGGGCTACTCTGTGAGGCACGGACATTAGAAATGTCGCTATTTACGTTTAGGAATGTGCCACCTACCGTAATTTGAGCACGGTCAAGAAACGACATACCCGCCGGGTTGCCGTACACAATAGTTGCATCATGCACATTTGAGCTACGTCCTGCATGACCATACCCCTGTCCGCTGACGCTCTGCTCATTGATTTGATAACCGCCTGCTTGCGCCTGACTGGCAAAAGCGACTGATGCTACTGCGGCCGCCAAGGTGAGCTTTTTAAATTTATTATGCATAGTGGGCCTCTCTTCCCGATGATCCGATGGATACTTCCATCCACCTGCTTTGTTCTAACACCTCAGTTTTCGCCCAATGACCGCTTGGGATCAAGGGCAAACGAGCGTTTTATTCCAGTTTTGACTTATACATTAGTCGAACGGTTGTTTTAAATCAGTGTTTTAGTCATTTCGACTGAAGGCCTCAATATCGCTTGACCTGTGTGTTACCCATAGGTTTTACACTAAAAAAACATCACAACTTCCACGCATGAGGGCGTTATGCAGCCTGGAACGATGAAGGTCGGCGAACTTGCCAAACGCGGTAGCGTTACCGCAGAAACGGTTCGTCATTACACCCGTGAGGGGTTGCTGGCACCAACACGCCACCCTGAGAACGGTTATCAGTTATTTTCAACCACTGACTTAGAGCGACTGCACTTTATTCAACGAGCACGCAAGCTCGGTTTTAGTGTGGCAGAGATTCGCGACATCCTGGCTCACGCCGATCAAGGCGACTCTCCATGTCCATTGGTGCGCGATCTGCTTACCCACCGACTACCACAAATCCGCGCACGCATTGCCGAGCTTGAAGCGCTCGCCCAGCGCATGGAACAGGCTTTAGAGAGCTGGCAGCACATGCCCAATGGCATGCCAGACGGTCATAGCCTATGTCGTTTAATTGAGAGTTTTCCCGAGGAGGCACCATGCAGTCACACACCCTGCAGCCACAAACACTGAGTCGCAGCGTGCCGGGCATGACCTGCCAGGGCTGCGTTAAGCGCATGCGCGAGGCGGTTCAAGCCGTTGATCCTAACGCCTACGTAGAAGGCTTTCCCGCAGAAAAACGCTTGGAAGTTACCAGTACGTTAGAAAACGATGCGCTGGATAGCACGTTAAGTGAAGCGGGTTATCCGCCGAGTGCCCCTAGCGGCGAGACTCAACCACCGACAGAAAGTGATCCTGCGCCAACGGTCGATAAAGGTAACGACAAACAGGCGGCTGAAAATGAGACGCTCACCAGCGCGCCTCAGCAGAGGCTGTTGATTAGTGGCATGACCTGCGCAGGCTGTGTGAATAGCGTCGAAAAAGCGTTGGCCAACACCCCGGGCGTTACCGATGCCTCGGTGAACTTTGGCACCCATACCGCCCAAGTAACCGGCAAGGTTGAGCGCGAGGCTCTGATTAACGCTGTGGCGGCAGCAGGCTATAGCGCCGAGCCCATTGTCGACATGCGCGAGGCCGAACGCATTCGTGAGTCCCAAGAGGCCGCAACCTATCGCCAGCGCCTGCGCGGCAGCATGCTGTCATTAGCGCTGGCCATTCCGCTCATGCTGAGCATGTTTGTTTACCACCCACACCCCATGGGGATGGGCCGTCTTTATTGGCTGGTCATTGGCCTGCTTACCCTGGCTATTTTGGCATTTCCAGGGCGGCACTTTTTTACCAACGCTTGGAAACAGTTCAAGCTCCACCAGGCCAATATGGACACGCTCGTGGCCATCGGCACCGGTACCGCCTGGCTGTATTCGATGATGGTCGTGGTGTTTGCTCCTTGGCTGCCCGAGGTCGCTCAGGGCATCTACTTTGAAGCATCGGCCATGGTGGTGGGGCTCATCCTGCTCGGCAATGCCATGGAGCTGCGTGCCCGCGGACGCACCAGCAGTGCATTAAAACGCTTGCTAGACCTGCAGGAGAAAACAGCCCGCGTGATCCGTAATGGCCAAGAACAGGAGTTGCCTGTTGACGACGTAGCGATAGACGATCATATCCGCGTACGACCCGGCGAACGACTGCCAGTGGATGGCATCGTACTCGATGGTCAAAGCTATATTGATGAATCCATGCTGACCGGTGAACCGTTACCCGTTCATAAAAACGCGGATGACGATGTCAGCGCAGGGACTGTTAACGGCAATGGCAGCTTGGTCTATCGCGCCACTCGTGTGGGCAGCGACACTCGCCTGGGACGCATAACCGAACAGGTCGCCAGCGCTCAAAACTCTCGTCCGCCAATTGGCGAATTGGCCGATAAGGTATCGGGAATTTTTGTTCCCAGCGTGATGATCATCGCCGTACTAACCGCGCTAATCTGGTTTAACATCGGCCCCGCTCCCGTGATGATCCATATGCTGGTGGCCGCCACCACGGTGCTGATTATCGCCTGCCCCTGCGCATTAGGGCTGGCAACACCGATTTCCACCATGATTGGGGTAGGTAAAGCCGCCGAGCACGGTGTATTGGTAAGAAGTGGTGAAGCGCTACAGACCGCCAGCCAAATCACCACCTTAGTGGTGGACAAAACCGGTACATTGACTGAGGGCAAGCCTCAAGTGACCGATGCGACTGTGCTACATAGTGATTCCTCGCAAGTGCTCGCTTGGGTAGCCGCTTTGGAAAGCCGTTCGGAACATCCGTTAGCCAATGCACTAACGGCTTATGCAGAAGCGCATAATGCCCCTTCTGAAACACTGGATACGTTTGATAGCGTCACCGGTGGCGGCGTGAAAGGTAGCACCCAAGCAGGCGACTCACTGCTGCTGGGCAATGCTCGCCTACTTGAAGAGGCTGGCGTGGACCTAACCCCTGCCGAAGAGAGCGTACGCCAGCTAGAGGCGAAAGCACGCTCATTGGTATACCTGGCAGCCAATGGCAAGCTAGCCGCTCTATTCGGCATCAGTGACCCGCTGCGTGCTGACGCGGCTGCCGCAGTGAAACGCTTACAAGAAGATGGCTTAACCGTCGTCATGCTTACTGGAGATAATCAACACACCGCGGCCGCCGTGGCACGAGAAGTGGGCATTAGCGAGTTTAGAGCTGGCATGACGCCAGATGATAAACACGCGGAAATTGAGCGTCGTCAGCAGGCAGGAGAGGTCGTAGGCATGGCGGGTGATGGCATCAATGATGCCCCAGCACTGGCACGTGCCAACGTTGGCTTTGCCATCGGCCAGGGCACCGACATCGCGATGGAGAGCGCTGGGATTACCTTGATGCGCGGTTCGCTACATGGTGTGGCTACTGCTATCGAATTAAGCCGGGCGACGCTCACCAACATCAAGCAGAACCTAGTCGGGGCCTTTGGCTATAACGTACTGTGCATCCCGATTGCTGCGGGCGTGCTTTACCCCTTCACCGGCATGCTGCTGTCACCCATCATTGCTGGTGCGGCCATGTCGCTATCGTCAATCACCGTGGTGAGCAACGCCAACCGCTTACGGCTTTGGAAACCCGCCCAACAGGAGGCCTTATGAGCCTATTGATCAACCTGGCAGGAATCGGTCTTATCGCCGCTATCGTATGGTGGTTTTGGCTTAGCGCCTGATAAGTAATTTCAACGTGGCTGTAGCATCATTGGTAGGCCGCCTTGTGGGCGTAATGTCAGTCGACATTCAATGCTCACTTGGTGGCCTTTCACTAGTTTAGGCGTGAAATGTTGTGCCAATGTTGCCAAGCAGAGAACACCTTCATAAAGCCCAAAGCGTTTTCCGAGACAAACACGTGGCCCCACGCTAAAGGGTAGATAAGCAAATTTGTCTGGACGTGGAGCCTCGGGAAGAAAACGCTCTGGAACAAAGTGATCGGGCGCCTCCCACAATTTACGGTGCCGGTGCAGCAACCAAGGAGATACGAGTAACACGGTTCCTTCCCGCACATCGCGATTGCGTACCTTATCCTCCCCACGCGCTTGTCGGCTCAGCATGGGTACCGGCGGATATAGCCGCATGGCTTCCTCAAATACCGCCATTGTATAAGGCAGCTTAGCGACATCTTCATAGCAGGGTGTTCTACCACCGAGCACGTCATCAAGCTCATGCTGCAGGCGCGCCATAGCCTGAGGATCATAATCAAGCAGGTACCAGCACCACGCTAATGCATTAGCCGTCGTTTCATGCCCTGCCATAAACATAACAATCGCTTCATTACGCACCGCTTTTCGGCCCATCGGACAGCCACTATCTTCGCCATCTTTCATAGACGTCATAAAGCTCTCAATCAGGCTATGCTGTCCTTGTCCTGACCTGTGCGTATGGCGATCAATAATACGGTCAATAATTTCATGCACTTGCTTTGCTGAATAGCGCGTACGCGCTCTTCGTAGTGGATTACCTAGCAAACTTAAAAATGGCAATCCCAGCATATTGGCCATATCTAAATGCTCAGAATGACGCTGATATTCGGTAAAACCAGCCACCACCTGCTCGGCTTCTTCGTCGGTGGTGTCATCCCCAAAAATCGTTCGGCCAATGATGCGCGCTGTTAAATGCGCCATCTCAGTCAGCATATCAATAGGCGCATCTGAGGGATGCTGGGCCCATCGCTTGGCAGTCTCCTCCGCCGAGGCGGTCATGGTGGTACAGAAGCCAGGTAACAAAGCGTTGGTTAGCGATGGCGCGCACTGACGTCGGCGCTGGCGCCACAAATCACCATCGCTTACAAACAACCCATCATCAAGCAGCGGTTCCAGAGCACGGCGCATTTGCGGACTTTTACGATCATAGTTGTCGTGCTGCTCAAGAAAAACGCGACGAACCGTATCGGGGCTATTACACAGAACATAGTCTTGCTTCATCAGCGCCATGCGCGAGGTGCGTATTGAGTAATCTTCCTCCCGCCAGACCGACAGCAAATTGTGCTGCGCCAAACGCAAGCGATGCACAATACCTTTACTGGATGAAACAGGCGTCACCTTGACCGGAGGTTCCAAGCCCTTAGCCCGGTTCAACGCCTCAGGAAGCCTCTGATGATCATTCGCACTTTGTGTTGTTACCGCTTTGTATAAAACACTATCGTGATGCATTGTCCCCTGCCCTACTATTTATATGTTTGGAAGCCGACTCTTATTCGCGGGACATACTTTTTAACTAAATTTAACGACGTCTACCTTAACAGGAACAGCCGGCTTGGCGCATCGACGGTTAGTTACCCTGCTTGATAAGAAATCTCTAGCGACCTGTCTCGTTAGTTCTACTTAACTAACACCGATATACCGCCCTGGTTTGTGATTCAAGGCAATAATCAAATTCAGCGTCAGTGCCCCCAACACGGAGTAACCCACGCGGTCTAGCGGTAGCTGGGTCAGTGCCACCAGCAAAATTAGCCCATCGATACCCAACTGCACATAGCCTGCCCGCAGGCCGTGCTTTTCTTGCAGATAGAGCGCAAGAATATTAATCCCCCCAAGGCTGGTTCGATGCCGGAACAACATCAACATGCCTATGCCCATTAAAGCGCCCCCCATCAACGCAGCGTACAGCGACGGAACATTGGCGAACTGTACCCAACCTTGGGTGAGTTCAGAAAACAACGACACCAAGCCAATTGCCGCAAACGTGCGCAGCGTAAAACTCCACCCCATGCGCTTAATGGCCAAATAGTAAAAGGGTACATTGATGGCAAAAAACCAGAAGCCAAATCCCCACCCAGTCACGTAATTCAGCAGTAATGCCAGCCCAGCGGTGCTGCCAGTGATCAATACCGAGTGGGTATAAAATGCCACACCTAAAGCAACAAACAGCGTGCCAAGTACCATGGCCATCATATCTTCATAGTATTTATGCGGATCTTTAGGCAGATCGTCCCGCATGAGGATGTCCTTTTGTAGAATTATTCGAGCACTTATTCCAAGAGACTCTGCAACGTCAGTGTGCTTACAGAGAATCACCGGGAAGGGAGAACGTATTTCCGACTCAATGGCGCTTATTTCATCAACGACCCAGCGCACTCTCTAGTATATTGGCGGCATTGACTGCCCCATTTGTTTTCTGCACGGTGCTTGAAAAACGCTGGGCAGATTGACGAAATACGGGCTCATGCATTAGCCGCTCTAGCTGTCGCACCAGTTTATTGGGATTAATTCTACGTACCGACATCTGCAAGCCGAATTTTTGGCGCACGCCAATTTGAGCATTGAGACGCTGTTCATAGTGGGCGGGCAGCGCCAGCATTGGCACACCCGCCGCTAAAGACTGATACATGCTGCCATTGCCACCGTGATATAGCATTGCTTGAGCATGAGCCAAGAGCTGCGAGCCAGGCGCATAGCGCGTAAAACGGAAGTTACTCGGGGCAGCATCCATCACCTCTTCGCTTACCTGACCACCGGTGGTCACCATAAAACGGTAAGGCAGCGCTCCCAACGTGGGATACGTGCTGCGCAGGAAGTGCTCTAACAACCCGGTTGAGCCCATGGTGATATAAATATTGGGCGTGCCATCTTGGAGTTCATCAAACCATTCAGGTAACGGCGCCGTTAGATCTGGAGAGATCGGCCCTACCATATGATAATCGCGAAACCGTTTAGGCAAGCTGTAGAGCCCTGGTAAATCAGGCGAAATCATTGGCATGTGATAGAGCATGTCAAAGGCATTTCGGTCTGGCCGCTGATACTTCTGATAAAGTCGCCGTCGGATACCAGACAGTAAATAGCGATCTAAGCCTTTAGCAGCGTAGTAGGTCGGTGTTGGCGGCGTTAACAGCCTCGCGGCATAGCCATTCATGATGCCAGCACACGGGACGTCGGCAATGTACGCAGCGGTACTGGCACTTACCGTGGCATCACCCACCACTAGATCAGGTTTGACCTGTTCGATAGCCTGCAATTGGGACTCAATAATCTTGGTCAGAGGCGCCCAATAGCGTAGGTGCACCATATCCCAAAAGGAGGCTTTCCAGCCAAGACGTTGAAAGCGTGACCATATATCGGGAAGATTCGGCTCCCGAGCATAGATAAGAGGGAACCCTGCTTCCTGAACAAGGCTCAAGCGAGAGCTGGGATGGTTAGGATCATCACCCGCAAAAATCACCTCGTGCCCACGTTGGCGCAGCACGTTGGCTATCTCGATACAACGTACCGTATGCGCAAGCACCCACCCCAGAGGGAAAAACAGGATACGTGACGGTCTGGCAGCCACATGGCTACCACTAAGCGAGTCTGACATACCAAGTTTCCTGTCTTATTCAACCATCAAACGATGTTGTCCACTGACTAAAATCCGCGAATAGCAACGAGGATTAGACGGGGCTGGCGTGTTCTACCATCAACTGCAATGACTCTCGCCCTCGCCAGCGGTTGCGATTGAGCTTATA
The DNA here is from genome assembly GCF_002216165.1 of Halomonas sp. N3-2A. NCBI lineage: Bacteria > Pseudomonadati > Pseudomonadota > Gammaproteobacteria > Oceanospirillales > Halomonadaceae > Halomonas > Halomonas sp. N3-2A. Next base: position 2,611,708 of record NZ_CP022286.1, read on the forward strand.
GGCGCAGTGCAGCGTGTCGCCCACGCTAAAGGAGGGGAGCTCGCCTGGCGTTAACGCCCGGAACCAAATCGCTTTGCTGGTCACCGCGCCCATGGAAAGCTCCATCATCAGGTGAGCACCTTCAGCACCGACTGGACGCAGTGCTTCAACAATAAAGCGCCCTTCAAACAGTGGCGGGTCAAACTCACGCCCGTAAGGGCCAAGCGCTTCAACTTCGGTTAGCGTTAACAGCGATAGCTGCGACGTAGAGAGCTCGCCATCTGTCCATAGCCGCGGGTAAAGCGGTGTATCGCCCAGCTGCTCACCAACGGCCTGTAAAAATGCCGCTTTAAAGGCCGCTAACTGCTCTCTTGGTACGCCGACACCCGCCGCCCCACTGTGGCCACCAAAGCGCGGTAGCGACTCAGGGGCTAGCTCAAAGGTGCGTTGCAGCGCATCCCGTAGGTGCAGGCCATCAATCGAGCGACCAGAACCGGTCAACATATTGGGCGCCGCCGCGCGGGTCAGCACCAACGCGGGGCGGCCATAGGCCTGCACTAACCGCGAAGCGACAATACCTTGCACACCAGGGTGGCCATCTTCCAGCAGTACCACCACTGCAGGCTCATTAGCCTCCAGCGACGAAACGGCAAGCGCACGCGCTTCTTCGGCCATGTCCGCTTCAATCGCCTTGCGGGACTGATTGTCTTGATCAAGCACTTCTAGCTGACGATTGGCGACACTATCGCTTTCCGCGAGCATAAAGTGTAACGCCGCATAGGGATCATCCAGCCGTGAGCGAGCGTTAATTCGTGGCCCCATTTGGAACGCCAGCGTTTCAGCGTTAAATGGCACACTATCTGCCCCAAGCCGCGCCGCCATGGCGCGCCAACAGGCAGCGTCCATACGGTTGATCAGCGTTAATCCGTAGTTAACCACTGCGCGGTTAGCCGGACTACCGCCCAGCGAAACACAGTCCGCTACGGTGCCCAACGCGACGTAAGAAAGCCAAGGTGATAGCTTAGGTGTTGCATCAGGCAATGCCCCCCATTCAATCAATACGCCACGAGCAAGTGACATCAAAAGCCATGCCACCATGCACCCGGCGATCGTTTTATCGGGATAGTCACAATCACTGCGTGTCGGGTTAACACAGGCATAGGCAGAAGGCGGTGGGCCTTCCAACGGCAGCGCGTGGTGGTCGCTGACCACCACATCAATACCAGCAGCTTTCAAGCGTGCGATTCGCGGCTCATCTGAGCTGCCGCAGTCGGCAGTAATCACCAGCGTGGGCAGCGGCTTTAAAGCAAGCGTGCGTTCCACCAGCGGCAGGCTAATGCCATAGCCATCGTGGATACGGTGGCCAATCAAACTATGTAACTTGTGTTCAGATACGCCAAACAGCTCCACCAACGTACGCCGAATCACCACATGGGAGGTGATGCCGTCCACATCGTAGTCGGTGAGAATGCCGATGGATTCCCCTTCTGCCACTGCCTGGGCAATACGTTCAGCGGCACGGCGGCCATCGGCTAGCTTTTCTGGATGCGCCAAGTAGCGCAAGCTCGGCGCCACCAGGGGTGCGAGCTCGCCCTTATAGCCCGGCAATCGTGAGGCCAATAGCCGCGCTTGTAGCTCGCTTAAGCCTTCCGCTTGGGCACGCACATAGATAGCCTCGTCCAGTGGACGAGGCTCTAAGCGTGGCTGATTGGCGTTCTGCTGCGTGAGTGCTGGTTCGTCGGCCATGACGCCTCAGCGCCGATTGTCAGCGACAAACTGCTGCACGGCGCTCAGTTCAGCGGGCAGCACCGTGTAACGCTCTTCGCGCTCAAGCAAATCATCCATATGAGTGGGCAACGGCACACCTTGGAAGCCTGCCTTAACCACGGCTTCAGCGAATTTTGCCGGATGCGCGGTAGCCAGTGTAATCACCGGCGTCGTGGTATCCACGCGTGCGCGCTCTGCAGCGCGATAGCCAGTGGCCGTATGGGGGTCAAGGATCTCCCCAGTACGGTGATGAGCTTCACGAATGACTTCCAGAATGGTCGCATCATCAACGCTATGGCTAGCGAATTTTTCGCGCAGCTTGGCCAGCGGTGCATCGGCAAGCGCCGTAGGCTCTTGCTGGAAGCGTTCTAGTAGCGCTGCCACAGCGGCACCATCGCGGTCGTAAGCATCAAACAGCAAACGCTCAAAGTTTGACGAAACAACGATGTCCATTGACGGCGCTAGGGTCGCTGCCAACTCTTTCTTGGAGAAATCATTGGCGGCAAGCGTGCGATGCAGAATGTCATTGGCATTAGTGGCAATAATGAACTGCTTCACCGGCAGCCCCATCTTAAACGCCATGTAGCCTGCGAAGACGTTACCGAAGTTAGCCGACGGAACGCAGAAGCTCACTTCTCGCTGAGGCGCGCCCAATGCAACACCAGCGGCGATGTAGTAAACGATCTGCGCCATGATGCGCGCCCAGTTGATCGAGTTCACCGCCACTAAGCGCGTGCCATTCAGGAAATCCTGATTAGCAAAGCTCGCCTTCACCATTGCCTGGGCATCATCAAAATTGCCTTCGATAGCAATATTGAAGACGTTGTTGGCGAGCACCGACGTCATCTGGCGGCGCTGCACTTCAGATACGCGGTTATGCGGGTGGAGAATAAAAATATCGAGGTTATCGCAGTGGCGACAGCCTTCAATGGCCGCCGAGCCGGTATCCCCAGAGGTCGCGCCCATAATGACGGCACGCTCACCACGCTTTTTCAGGAAATGATCCAGCAACCGCCCTAGCAGCTGCAGCGCGACATCTTTAAACGCCAGCGTTGGGCCGTGGAACTGCTCTAGCAGAAAGTGATTGGCATCCAACTGCTTTAACGGCACAACGGCGTCATGATTAAACGTGGCGTAAGCTTCTGTCACCAAGCGACGGAAGGTCTCGTCGTCAATTTCACCATTTACAAACGGCTTCATGACCCGAAAAGCAATCTCGGCGTAGGAAAGGCCAGCCATGCTGGCCAGCTCTTCCTTAGAAAACTCGGGCAGCGTTTCCGGCACATAAAGTCCGCCGTCGCTGGCCATTCCAGTTAACACGACCTCTTCAAAGGAGAGCGCGGGCGCTTGGCCACGCGTGCTGATATAACGCATGAGTTACTCCCCTTCGCTCAGACTTTCAACGCGAATACGGGTAACCGGCCCAGCAATATCCGCCATGGACTCGATTTCACGGATAGCATCGTTCATCTGTTTCTCTTTTGTGCGATGCGTCAGCAAAATGATCGGCACCAACTCACCTTCAGTCGCCTCTTTCTGGATCAGCGCTTCAATAGAGATGCCCTGCTCGGCCAGAATGGTGGCAACACGCGCCAGCACACCTGGGCGATCCACCGCCAACAGACGCAGATAATACGCGGTGGTGATATCTTCCATCGGCATAATGGGCAGTTGACTGGCATCATCGTCGATGCCACTAAACGCTAGGTAAGGCACCCGGTAGTGGTGGTCCGTGGCGATATCACGGGCAACATCTAGAAGGTCGGCTACGACGGCAGACGCTGTCGGCTCAGCACCGGCGCCAGCGCCGTAATAGAGTGTTGGACCAACCGCATCGCCCATCACAGCAATCGCATTTTTAACGCCGTGCACATTCGCCAGCAGGCGCTCTTTCGGAATCAACGTCGGGTGAACCCGGAGCTCTAGCCCTTGATCAGTCCGTTTAGAGATGCCCAGATGCTTAATCACGTAACCCAGGTTATCGGCCTGCTCGACGTCTTCTGCAGTAATGCGAGAAATACCTTCGGTGAAGGCTTTATCAAACTGCAGCGGTACGCCATAGGCAATTGACGCCAGGATGGTCAATTTATGGGCAGCGTCGATACCTTCCACGTCGAAAGTGGGGTCAGACTCCGCGTAACCTAGCGCTTGAGCTTCGGCCAACACGTCTTCAAACGCGCGACCTTCATCACGCATATGGGTAAGAATATAGTTGCCGGTGCCGTTTATGATGCCCGCCACCCACTCGATACGGTTAGCACCAAGGCCTTCGCGTAGCGATTTGATGACCGGAATACCGCCCGCCACAGCCGCCTCAAAGGCAACAATGACGCCTTTTTTGTGCGCGGCGCGGAAAATTTCATTACCGTGAACAGCAATCAAGGCCTTGTTGGCAGTCACAACGTGCTTGCCGTTTTCAATCGCCGTTAGCACCAGCTCGCGGGCGAGATCGTAGCCACCAATCAGCTCTACCAGCACATCCACGTTAGGGTTATTAGCCACCTCAAACACGTCAGAGGTCGCATTAATGCCGGTAATATCGCAGTCAGGGTGAATACTGCGGTGGGCAACCTGCTCAATCACAATCGGGCGGCCAGCACGACGGCTAATGTCATCAGCATTACGTGTTAAGACGTTAAATGTACCGCCACCGACCGTACCTAACCCACAAATGCCTACTCTTACCGGTTTCAAAATACTTCCCCTTTCGTGATGGGCACCCATAGGTGCCGCCTCTTAAATCAGTGTCTCAGCGCTTTCGTTCGTCACTACTCGTGACGTTATTCGTCTTCCAAGCCTAACATGCTAACGAGCCGGTCGGGGGGTACAAACCCTGGCACCATTTTCCCGTCGGGCAACACAATCGCAGGCGTCCCCTGCACGCCCACAGCTTTACCTAATTCGTACTGATCGGCAACGGGGTTATCGCAGTTTGCCGATGCCGCAAGCGTTTGGCCTTGTTTAGCTTGAGTCATGGCCTCGCTACGGTTATCCGAACACCACACTTGCTCAAGCGTCGTCGCAGCACCACTGCCCATGCCTGCGCGTGGAAAGGCCATATAGTGCACTGCAATGCCGCGCTCGTTAAGCTCAGGCACCGTTTCATGTAGGCGCTCGCAGTATGGGCAGGTAGGGTCCGTAAACACAATTACCGTGGCTTTCGGCTCACCCACACCTTGAAAAACGACTCGCTCGCTCGCTGGAATGGCAGCCAGCACTGTAGCCCTTTCCTGGTTACGCGCCTGCTCGGTTAAGTTAACCAAACCATTATCCGCGTTTTGATAGAGGTCCCCTACCAAAAAGTGGCTGCCATCGGCATTGGAGTAAAAAGACTCCCCACTTTCCAGGATTACGTGATACACCCCATCCATTGGCGTTTCGTTTACCTGCTCCACCGGCATTGACTGGCCATTAACTTGTAAATTCTCCATCAGCTGCTCGGACACGGCATCAGCACTGGCAACAGCAGGCAGTAAGCACCCCGCCAGCGCCAGCCAAGAAGCACAGGATTTAGCAACTAAAGACATACGTTGATGCATTGTATCTTCAACCTCGCGGATGGTGTTCGGCATGCAGTTGCTCCAGGCGCGCCTGGGCAACATGGGTATAAATTTGCGTTGTAGATAGATCGCTATGACCTAACAACAGCTGTACGACCCGCAAATTAGCACCATGATTCAATAAATGGGTCGCAAATGCGTGGCGTAACGTGTGAGGCGACAAGGGCCGAGTAATACCTGCAGTGATAGCGTGGGCTTTTATACGGTGCCAAAACGTTTGCCGGGTCATGGCTTTATCTGCCCGCCCTGGAAACAGCGCGGGCCGTGTAGGATCTTGCATCAACGCGGGCCGCGCCGTTTTTAGGTAACGCTCTACCCACTCGGCCGCTTCTTCACCCATTGGCACCAGTCGATCTTTATCGCCCTTGCCTCTGACACGAACAACCCCTTGGCGAAGATTGACCGCATCGCCAGTCAATCCAACCAGCTCCGACACGCGTAGCCCGCAGGCATACAGCAGCTCAAGCATGGTGCGGTCGCGAACGCCAAGCGAGGTGTTGATATCAGGGGCGAGCAACAGACGCTCAACCTCTTCCTCTTCCAGGGTATTCGGCAAGCTAGGGCGTACCCGCGGCAGCGCCACATTGGCCAATGGGTCGCTGGCAATATGCCCATAAAGCCGTGCCCAACGGTAAAAACTGCGCAGCGACGAGAGTAGCCGTGCATTACTGCGTAGTTGATAGCCCTGTTCTCGACGTACTTCCAACCACTCGCTAAAACGCTCTGACGAGGGAGTTAACAGTGTTTCTCCCGCACTTTCGAGCTGCTGTTGCCAAGCAGTTAGGTCATGCCGATAGGCCGCTAACGTATGGTCGCTTGCCCCTTGCTCTAACCATAGGGCATCTAGATAGGCATCTATCACGCTCATAGGCTAACGGTCTCTTGACGGTGGTACCACAAACAAAAACCCCGCCCCGCAAAGCGGTGACGGGGTCTTGGTATCCGAGCGCGACGCATGTCAAAACAGCGTGCGCCCGTGAAAAGTGGCAGTTAAGCCAGCTTTTCCTTGATACGCGCCGACTTGCCGCTGCGCTCGCGCAGGTAGTACAGCTTGGCTTGACGAACGTCACCGCGACGCTTGACTTCAATAGAGTCAACCAGCGGGCTGTAGGTCTGGAAAGTACGCTCAACACCAACACCGTGAGAAATTTTACGTACGGTGAAAGCGGAGTTCAGGCCACGGTTACGCTTACCGATGACCACACCTTCAAACGCCTGCAGACGCTCACGAGTACCTTCCTTTACTTTAACCTGAACGACGATGGTGTCGCCCGGTGCAAAGGCCGGAATCTCTTTGCCCATTTGCTCGGATTCGATCGCCTGGATCACCTTGTTCTTGCTGCTCATTTTCATACTCCTAAATAACGTAATGGCTTGCCACGCAGTTGTGGAAGGGGCAAACCGTGATCCCGGCGCTCGAAGCGAGCTACGCGGGAGTCGTTATGGGTGACGCAGGTGCGTAGGCTAAGTCTTGTAGACTAACTGTCTCATAGACTATCTGTCTCACAGACTATCTGCCTAATTTGCCCTGCACCGCCGCTCTGTTCTATGCAATTGAAAAACAATCACTTAGTTGACAGAGCGTGTTCCTCGATAAACTCGTCTAGAAGCCGCTGCTGCTCGGCATCAAGCGTACGCCCTGCTAATAAATCAGGACGGCGCTGCCATGTACGGCCTAACGACTGTTTTAACCGCCAGCGCTTGATGGCCGCATGATTACCGCTTAACAGCACATCAGGCACTTGTCGCCCGTCGATCGTCTCAGGACGGGTATAGTGCGGACAGTCTAACAAGCCATCATTGAACGAGTCTTCGATAGCGGAATCCTGGTGACCCAATACACCGGGTACCAGCCGTGCCGCCGCGTCAATTAGCACCATTGCTGGCAACTCACCACCGCTCAGCACATAGTCACCAATTGACCACTCTTCATCAATGTCACTTTCCACCACGCGCTCATCAATGCCTTCATAGCGCCCAGCGACCACTACGAGAGGGCCTGCTGAGGCGAGCGCTTGAACTCCTTGCTGATCCAGCTTACGCCCTTGGGGCGAGAGATAGATCACGGTAGGCGATTGTCCCGTCGCTTGCTCTGCTCGTTGCCGAGCATCAAAGATAGCAGCCCGCAGGGTGTCTACCTTCATCAGCATACCGGGGCCGCCGCCGTAAGGGCGATCGTCCACGCTGCGGTGGCGGTCGGTGGCGTAATCGCGCGGATTCCAAAACTCCAGGGCAATACGCTGTTTCTCTACCGCTCGACCGACCACACCTTGTTGGGTAATCGCATCGAACATTTCTGGAAACAGCGATACCACGCCAATCCACATCGCGGGAGCATCCGTTAAGCTGCTTTCTTCACCGTTTGCTGCAGTAACAGTTGAATCAGTTACTGTGAGCTCGCTCGACAACTGCTTACTCAAACTTGTTTTCAAAACTCAGGATCCCAATTCACGACCATACGGCCATCTTCGAGGCTGATTTCAACAATTACATCATCGGGTAAGAAAGGTAGCAGCCGCTCACGCTTATCAATTGCGTCGTTATCACCGCGCACCACCATGACATCGTTTGCGCCGGTTTCAAACAGGTAACTGACCTGCCCTAACCGCTCGCCTGACTGAGTGAAGACAGTTAAGCCTTCAAGCTCATGCCAGTAATACTCATCATCGGAAAGCGTAGGCAGTGCCTCTTTCGGCATCAGAATGTCCGTTTGCGCCAGCGCTTCGGCTGCCGTTCGGTCATCAACACCTTTTAGCTGCACCACAAGACCCTTGCCTTGCCGACGTCCCTGAATCACGGTCATGCGCGTAAGGGATTCCCCTTGGCGCACCCACCATTCTGGGTATTCCATGATGCTGTCTATGGGATTGGTATAGGAGTAGACCTTAAGCCAACCTTTAATCCCGTGAGGGCTAGTTAGCTTACCAAGCACCACATGTGCGTCGTCTGTATGGCTAGTTTCAAAACGCGTCATCGACGACCGCTCCAACAAATTACAACGACAACATCACCTACTATCACTTACTGACAGTCACGCATTAACCGGCTTAAGCCTGTTTACGCGCTTCTTTAACCAGCTCAGCAACACGACCAGACAACTGGGCGCCTTGGCTCTGCCAGTGAGTAACACGCTCAAGATCAACGCGCAGACGCTCTTCTTGACCACGGGCAACCGGGTTGAAGAAGCCGATACGCTCGATGAAACGGCCATCACGGGCGTTGCGTGAATCAGTAACAGTCAGGTGATAAAAGGGACGCTTTTTGGCGCCACCACGTGCCAAACGAATGGTAACCATACGATAACTATCCTTCGGTTGAGGTTACGAGAGTGTGCAATAGCGCAGATCGCTATCAGAACACTCGTCATACTATTTTCTCGGCACTGCAGACTAAAATCAGTGATTTGCTGCGTACCATCAGGTTCTTCACTGGCAGATGGTAAGGCGATGCTCGCGCATTTTTGCCAACACCCACGCATGAAGAGGCCGCATTCTACGCAAATGCGCTCTGCTTGGAAAGCCTGACAGCCAGAAAACTCTTAAGCCGTCAACCTTGCCAAGCACGTTACAACGTTGCTAACAATGGCTTAACGCCAGGGAAGACCGCCGGGGCCACCCATACCGCCCATGCCACCGGCGCCGCCAGGACCACCCGGCCCGCCGCCGCCCATCATGCCCGACATGCCGCGCATCATTTTCTGCATCCCGCCTTTTTTGCCTGCTTTTTTCATCATTTTCTGCATCTGCTTATGCTGTTTTAGCAGGCGATTCAGGTCAGGTACTTGCAGGCCAGCACCCGCTGCAATACGGCGTTTGCGCGAACCATTGATGATATCGGGCTTGCGGCGCTCTTTGGGGGTCATTGAGTTAATCAATGCCTCCAGCTTGCCAAGCTCTTTTTCCGGACCAGGGCCTTGTGCCATATCAGCCATTTGCCCCATGCCAGGCAGCTTGCCAAGCAGGCCACCCATGCCGCCCATTTTTTTGAGCTGCTGTAACTGATCGCGGAAATCTTCCAGATCAAAACCGTCACCCTTCTTGACCTTGCTGGCCAGCTTGGCGGCTTTGTCCTTATCTACCGTGCGCTCGGCTTCTTCGATCAGCGACAGCATGTCGCCCATACCCAGAATCCGTGATGCCACACGGTCCGGATGGAAAGGCTCTAGGGCGTCTACTTTCTCACCAACCCCCATGAACTTAATGGGCTTGCCAGTGATATGGCGTACCGAAAGTGCTGCACCACCACGGGCATCACCGTCAGCCTTGGTGAGAATCACCCCGGTCAGCGGCAGTGCATCGTGAAATGCTTTCGCCGTATTCACCGCATCCTGGCCGGTCATGGCGTCGACCACAAACAGCGTTTCTTCCGGTGAAATTGCTTTATGCAGCGCCTGGATTTCGGCCATCATCGCTTCATCGATGGCCAGCCGCCCGGCGGTATCGACTAATACGACATCATGGAACTGAATTTTGGCGTGTTTGATCGCCGCCGTGGCAATATCCACTGGCTTCTGATCGGAACGAGACGCAAAGAAATCAACCTGAACTTCTTTTGCCAGCGTCTCTAGCTGATCAATCGCCGCTGGACGATAAACGTCGGCGGAGACCACCAGCACTTTTTTCTTTTCGCGTTCACGCAGGTAACGCGCCAGTTTAGCAACAGAGGTGGTTTTACCCGCCCCTTGCAAGCCTGCCATCAATACGACCGCAGGTGAGCCTTTTAGGGATAAGCCTTCATTGGCTTCGCCCATGATCGCTTCCAGCTCTTGCTGGACGATTTTAACGAATTGCTGGCCTGGCGAGAGGCTCTTTGAGACTTCCTGGCCAACAGCACGTTCACGAACACGCTCAATAAATGCCTTCACCACCGGCAAGGCGACATCTGCCTCTAACAGTGCTTTACGCACTTCGCGCAGGGTGTCTTTGATATTGTCGTCAGTTAGCCGCGCTTGGCCTTTGATCGACTTCAACGTCTGGGAAAGACGCTCACTCAGATTCTGAAACATGGGGCCTCTGCCTCCGTCGTTGTCGCCGGGCGGTCACACCGGACGAATGTAGGATCGATTATACGCGCTCGCCGCGCGAGTCTCCATGGTCGTCAACATTGGTTATCGATGGCTGTGCGACGCCGCTATGATTGGTTATAGTAGGCAGACTGTTCTAGCTTGAACGATTTAGCACCGCTGACTTTCACAGCGTTGATTCAATGACACTGGATTCAACAACGCGCTGCAAGGCGCACGGATAGCATCATGCAGGCGCTCCCTTTCGCCACGATCGCTTTTATACTCTATGTCGCCGCTGCCATTTGGCAGGGCATGACCTTATTTCGTCGCGTGCCACCACGCCAGGGCATGGTGCGTCTACTTGGTGCGCTTGGGCTTTTACTGCATATCCCAGTGGTCGTGGAGCTTGTTAGCTCAGCCCCAGGGCTACTGCCTGGTTTCACAACCAGCGCAACGCTTCTGATGGCCGTGGCCGTCAACGTTGTACTCGTCGCCAGCCTGTTTAAGCCGGTGCTCAACGCTGGCATCGTGCTATTCCCTCTCGCAGGTATCGCGCTTATTTTTGCCACTTGGTTACCGAGCCAGGGGAGCCAAAGCGGCTTAACGCCCGGCATTTTACTGCATGCCGTCAGCTCTGCGCTGGCGTTTGCCGTCTTGGCAATTGCGGCGATTCAAGCGGTGCTGGTCGGCCTGCAGAACCAAGCACTGCGCCATCACCATATTCGTGGCATTGTGCAATCGCTACCACCGCTCACCACCATGGAAAGAGTGCTGTTTGAACTGGTATGGTCAGGCATTATATTGCTGACACTTTCGATCATCAGCGGACTAATCTTTCTCGACAATATGTTCGCGCAGCATTTGGTGCATAAAACAGTACTTTCGCTGGGAGCGTGGATTATTTTCACCACACTTTTAGTGGGTCGCTATCGTTTTGGCTGGCGTGGCATGCGCGCTGTGCGCTGGACGCTTGGCGGGTGCATACTGCTACTGCTGGCTTACTTTGGCAGCAAGTTTGTCCTGGAAATCTTGCTCCATCGCTAAACCTATACTCACCGCATTATCAGCACTGATTTAATTTGGCGTTGATAACAGTGGCCTTGACAGGCCACTTCCATACTTCTAAAAATCGAGCCTAATACGCCATAAAGGAACTTTCGACTTGAGCGACGACTTCCCCCTGGGGTTACTGTTCGGCCTGCTAGCCATTTTGATATTGCTGTCTGCCTTTTTCTCCAGCTCTGAAACAGGCATGATGTCGATAAACCGCTATCGACTAAGCCATCAAGCTAACAGCGGTGATCGCCGCGCAAAGCGTGTCATGCGGTTATTAACGCGTCCCGATCGACTAATTGGCGTTATTTTAATTGGCAATAACTTCGTCAATAACTTAGCCGCCTCAATTGCGACCATCATCGCCATTCACTTCTTTGGCGACGTCTCCGGCCCCGCTATTTCAACGGCGCTACTGACGATTACCATCCTGATTTTTGCCGAAGTCACACCGAAAACCTACGCGGCCATCAAGCCTGAGCGGATCGCTTACCCTACCTCCCTGGGCCTGGAGCCACTGCTCAAACTACTTTACCCACTGGTATGGCTAGTCAACGTCATCTCAAATGGCCTATTACGCTTAATGGGCGTTAAAAGTGTTGAGAACGGCGGCGACAGTTTAACCCGCGATGAACTGCGCACTGTCGTTCACGAAGCAGGCACGCTAATTCCCTACCGACACCGCGCTATGCTGCTGTCGATCCTTGATCTTGAGAATGTCACAGTTAACGACATCATGGTGCCCCGGCACGAAGTTCTTGGCATTGATCTTGACGACACGCTGGAAGATATTCTGACCCAGATCCGCACCAGCCAACATACTCGTTTACCGGTCTATAAAGGCGATATCAACAATATTATTGGCATGCTGCATCTACGCAATGCAGCACGCTTTTTATCGCGTAGCGAAGTCACCAAAGCAGCAATTGTTCAAGAAGCACGGGAGCCGTATTTCATTCCCGAATCCACACCGTTACATACACAGCTGCTGAACTTCCAAAAGCAGAAGCGGCGTATTGGTATTGTGGTGGATGAGTACGGCGACGTGGAAGGCTTGGTAACCTTAGAAGATATTCTTGAGGAGATTGTCGGGGAGTTCACCACCGATGTCTCAGAAGATGATGAAATTCATCAGCAAGATGATGGTAGCCATGTCATTGAGGGCACTGCCAATATTCGTGAAATTAACAAAATGCTTGGCTGGCAACTGCCCACTGACGGCCCCAAAACCCTGAATGGCTTAATCCTTGAGCACCTGGAGGCGTTTCCGGAAGGGCCTGCCTGCTTGCAGATTGGTAATACGCGGATGGAAATTTTAGAAATCCGTGACAACCTGATCACTTCAGCACGCTGCTGGCAAAAGCTGCGCCTTGCACGCCGAACGTAGCGACTGACCGTCTAACCAATTTGGCGGTGGGTGATTTCGCTATCACCCGCTGCCTTCAGCGCCCTCACACGGGCCTCTAAATAGCGACGAAAGGCAATATCCTTCACCTCATGAACCAATACCGGCGGCCCGAAGTGCAAGCTGACCGGCGCACGAAAACGTGACGGCCATTTTTTAAGCGCCTTGCCACCGTAGTGTGATGTCCAAGACCCCCACAGCCCTGCCAAGCCAGCCGGAATGACGGGCACATTATCGCGAGCAAGAATGGTTTCGAGCCCGCGCCTAAAGGCGTGGATATCGCCATCTGGAGTGATACGCCCTTCAGGAAACACCATTACGATATCACCTGCGCGAAGCGCGCGGCTCACCTCATCCAGCGTTCGACGCAGCGCACCAGGACTATGCCGCTCTGATTCAATCGGAATCGCGCCCACGAGCTGGAACCACCACTTTAGCCAGCGAGATTCAAAGATAGGCTGATCCATCACAAACCGCAGCGGCCTGGGGCTACCGCCGCCTAACACCAACGCATCCATAAAGCTGACGTGGTTACAGACGACCAGGGCAGCGCCGCGCTTAGGTACGTTCTCTTGGCCATGTACAGAGAACCGATAACACACACGCATAACAACATAAATGGCGCGACGCAACGCGCAACGCACCATTTTCAACCACCACGTCACGTCGCCGCCTCCCGGTGGCGCAGGCCAGCCAGCACCGTGCTCATTAGCTGATCCAGCAGCTCATCCACCTTCAACTGCTGGCCTTGCCAATAGCCTAAGCGCTCGTTTAATCCAAGCTGCACCAAGCCGTGCACGCTCCCCCAGAGGGTGCGCCCAAGGCGTCGCGCTTCAAGATCATCCAATGCTGGCTGATACCGTTTCAACGAGGTCTCCACCTGCGTGAACAGCGCTTCAATAAGATCGCTCTGGCGCTGATCCAGCTCGCCTTCTTGGGCCAGTGGATAATCAAATAGCAACTGCCAGCGGTAGCAGCCTTGCTCAGCGAAGCGCCAATAAGCGAGCGCTAGCGAGCGCAGCCATGGCTCAGGATCATCTTCTGCCAGGCTAGTAATGGTATGCTGTAAGCGTGCCAACGTTTCAACGTTGACGTGCTGCAATAAGTTATTAAAGCTGCCATATAATTTAAGCAGCGTACTTGGCGCGCAGCCCACTTCTCTGGCCAGGGCACGCAGTGACAAACCATGGACTGGCTGCTTAGCCAACCACTCATCACAAGCGTGCATGACCTGCGCGTGGAGGGCATCGGGCGCATGCTGTCTAGGACGGGCCATGGCGATCTCTTAAGGTCAACGGCAAACAGGAAGAATGCCTCATCGCGCTTTAGCGTGAGCAAGGGATACGCTAGGATACCTTACATCGAACACTGTTTTCGACACTAAAACACGACATTTAACCTATTGTTGCGTTACCCCGCCATTTTGCACTCTCACGAGCCCCATTTCGCATAAGGAGACAGGCATGACGGGACGCCTTCACGTGCAGCGCCTCACGCTATCACGCCTTGTGCCCTCGCTGACTGATACTGAACCACTTATCGAATCGCCTAACTTAGCGCCCCGACAGCCTGTATCGGCAATACGACTTGAGCAGGGACGTTTGCGGCTTCAGCCATTATTTTGGGGGCTAACGCCTCCTTGGCTGAAAGTACTCGACCACGCGCCCCATTGCGCTAGAGCAGAAACGCTTAACCAACGTGCCATGTTTAACGAAGCGTTTAGCGCCCGCCGCTGTGTCATTCCAGTCAGCGGATTTTATATCTGGAAGATACAAGCACACAGCAAGCAACCCTATTTAGTGACCCACGTTAACCGAGGGCCACTATTACTGGGTGCTTTATGGTGCCGTTACCACACAACGCTCACCGCATTTACTGACTCGACGGCGCTAATCAGCGTACCTGCCAACGCCTGCCTTTCTTCACTGACTGACCGATTACCTGTCGTTATCCCTCCAGAAGCGTTAACGCGCTGGCTGGACCCGACGACCGACCTTGAAGCACTCAATGCGCTATTAATGCCTGCGCCATTGGAACTGTTGGGCGCTTTTCCGGTATCAAAACATGTTAATAATCCTGCCTATCAGTCATCATCCTGCGCCCACCCGGTAGGGCCGATGCTGCGCTGGGCTGTGCCATAGGAACCGTAATGTTACGATCTCATGAACCTCTGCCTAACCGTGACGCTGTACGGCAGGCCGTCATCGGCGTCGTGATTGGCGTCGCTTGGTGCACGCCTTTTTTCGCCTTCGCTCAAGACACCCCAGTGAAGGACGCCATCACGCCTATTGTCAGCCCATTTGACGAACGCGATTACCGCGTACTGACGCTGGAAAATGGCCTTCAAGCGCTGCTTGTTAGTGACCCAGAGGCCGATAAAGCCGCCGCCTCCATGAACGTTCGCGTAGGCAGCGCTCAAGACCCTGACGACCTGCAGGGGCTAGCCCACTTTTTAGAGCATATGCTGTTTTTAGGCACTGAACCGTACCCTCAGTCTGATGCCTATCAGCGCTACATTTCTGATAATGCGGGCTCCCACAATGCGTTTACTGCCCAACAAGACACCAACTATTTTTTTGATGTTGAGCCTTCGGCCTTGCCAGGCGCACTGGACCGCTTTAGCGAGTTTTTCCTTTCGCCGCTATTTAACGCCGACCATTTAGAAAGCGAGCGGAATATTGTCCACTCTGAGTACATGGCACGCATTCGTGATGAATCCCGCCGTGAAAACGATGTATTGAATCAGCTACTAAATCCTAGCAATCCCACGACGGGCTTTGCAGTAGGCAGCCGTGACACCCTTGCCAACCCAGCCGAGGGTGAAGCCACTCTCCGCGAGCGAGTGATTGATTTTTATCATCGCTACTACGATGCCAACGTCATGAATTTGGCCATTGTTGCCCCCCAGCCACTCGATACTCTTGAGGCATTAGTTGTCGAACGCTTTGCAAGTCTTCCCGACAATGACCTAAGCGTCCCCACCATTGACACGCCGCTGGTCGATTCAGACACGCTGCCCCGCTACATTGAGCGCCAGTCGCTACAGGATCGCCGCCAACTACGCTTCTATTTTCCGATTCCCGATCCTACCGATGAATACCGTACCAAGCCGACTCAGCTAATTTCTCACCTACTGGGCGATGAAGGCGACGGCAGCTTACTGGCAGCGCTACGCAAAGCGGGCCTTGCAGATGCACTTTCGGCGGGCGTGGGACGAGGTGACGGCAATGAGGCGCTCTTTGCGATCTCGATTAGCTTATCGCCAGCCGGGGCACAGCGACTGGACGATATTGAGGCCACACTATTTGCTGCCATTGAGCAGATACGCGAGGAAGGATTAGCCGAGTGGCGCTACGAGGAACAAAAAAACCTGAATGAACAAGCGTTCCGTTTTCAGCAGCATGGCGCACCACAGCAGGAAGCCACCCGCTTAGCCATGAGCCTTTCTCGTTATCCGGTGGATGATGTGCAGTATGCGCCTTACCGGATGGATGGCATGGATAGTGAGCGTCAGCAGCTGTATCTCGATGCACTGACCCCAGACAACATGCTGCGTTTCTACTCTGCGCCAGACGTAGAAAGCGATACCGTCTCGCCTTGGTTCAACACCCAATGGAAAGAGCAACCACCAACTCAGCCAGGGCAGGCGCTAGGAGGCCTAGCGTTACCGGAACCCAACCCCTTTATCGCCAATGACCTTACTCTCAAGACGGGACAAGATGAGCGCCCTGAAGTGTTGATTGATGCGCCTTCGTTTACCGCATGGCACATGCAAGATAGCCGCTTCAATACGCCAAGCGTTGAGTGGCGGGTAAGCCTCCAGCACCCCAGCGCCAGCTATTCAGCTGAAGAAGCGGTACTCACACGTCTCTTAGCGAGTTGGCTAAATGACAGCCTAAACGAGTCGTTATATCCAGCCTGGCTGGCTGGTCAATCGTTCAGCGCTTACGCTCACGGACGTGGTATGACGCTGTCATTTTCAGGCTGGCGCGATGGACAAACGCCACTGATAGAGCAGGCGATTAAGCAGCTTAAGCATGCCGACATTTCCCCTAGCGCTTTTGAACGTGTGCGCTATCAACTCCAGCGCGAGTGGCGCAACGCCCCCCAAGCATCGCTCTATGGCCAGGCAGGCCGTGCACTGGGCGAAGCACTACTGACCCCCCAATGGTCAGCGACTGAATTACTTGATGCCAGTCAGCGGTTAGAGCGCCACCACTTAGAAAACTTCCGCAAACGGTTTTTAGACGCGCTTTACATCGATGCAATGGCCGTTGGCAATTTGGATAAAGAGCTGGCTCGTGAGCAGGCCAATGTAATACGCGGCGCGTTATCACCACGTCTCACTCGTGAGGATATCCCTGCGCTTGAAGCACTACAGGTGAGCAATCAGCCTGAGGTGCTTCATCCACACAGCACCCGCGAAGAGTCTCTTGTGCTGCGTTATTTACAGGGTCGCGACACGTCCACTGAAGAGCAGGCGCGCCTCAGCGTATTGGCGCAATGGCTGGATACGCCCTTTTATCAGCAACTACGTACCGAGGAGCAGCTTGGCTATATTGTTAATGCGGGCTATTCCCCGCTGTTAGAGGCGCCGGGGATTGCCTTGGTAGTTCAGTCGCCGGATGTTGAGAGCAGCATGATCGCCGAGCGCATGGACGCCTTTATGGCGGCAGCGGGCGAGCGCCTGAATACGTTAACCGAGGAAGCGTTAGCACCGCATCGTCAGGCCGTTCATTCTCGCTTGACCCAGCGAGACACGAGCCTACAGGGCATGGCAAACCGCTACTGGCAAGCCACAGCACTGGAGGACGTGCACTTTGATCGCCGTGAACAACTCGCCACACTAGCGCTGGATGTTAGCGTACAAGAACTGCAGGCACTGTGGCCGACGCTTCAATCACACCAGTTAGATATTCGCTACAACCCTGGCGACTCACCCAGTGATATCGCCCCCTACCGAGAAGCACGCGTGCCGTTTACCGACGCACGCTAAGTGCTAATTAGCGAAACGAATTAGCTTAACGTTTTAGCTAGACTCACCAGCTCAGGCATCAAATGCCTGAGCTGGCATCATCGACTCAACGTACATCACCAACTCCTCTAACACTTGGCGCTCGCGATCCGATAGGGTCTGCTGGTTATAACGCTCTATCTCTCGCGCAAAGGCTTTCAGCGTAAAACCCGCCAAGGCTGGATCATTAATGCGCATCCAGCGAAACGCATCCCACTGCTCGCGCTCTTCGCCCTCCAACGTGTCTGGATAACTACGCGCACGGTAGCGAAACAACATTTCCTCCAGGCGAGGATCTTGAAAGGCAAAGCGCTGGCCGACTAAATCCCAGGGATCCATTGCCAATGCTCGCTCCATTTGCTGGCGATCAGCCGCAGAGAAAAAGCTGCCGGAATAGAGCATTAGGTCAGGGTCTTGAGGCACATCTTCGTAGGCTGCGTTAAATACCTCAGCTACTTTTTGCGCCACGCCGCTGGCCTCTCGCAGCGTTTTCCAATGGCCGCGACAGGCATCAATATCAATCGTTAACCGCTCAATGATCGTGCCGTATTCGCCTTTGTGCGGACCATCCACATCTTTTAACGCCGTCGCTGGAAAGATGACTGGACAGCGATTAATGTGGATCACTTTCAGCGGTATACGCACTTCCCCCTCGGAAAGATCCTGCTGACTGACGAACACACGCTCTCTGATTTGCTCGGCACTCATGGTCAGCAAATCACTAGGATCAACGCTTAAATCGTAAACAATAACGCCATTAGGATTCGTCGGATGCTCAGCCAGTGGCATGACTAATGCGCTACAACCACGGCTGGCAGGGTAACGACGGGAGATATGCAAAAGCGGTTTAGCGCTGGGCAAGTCTAACTGTTTGGCCACTGCACGCTTACCACGCATGCCCAGTAAATAGTCGAATAATTTTGGGTTTTGGGCTTTTAACAACCGTGCCAACGCAATGGTGGCACGTACATCAGCTACCGCGTCATGAGCACCTTCATGGGCAATGCCATTGGCCGCCGTTAAGTGTTCAAGTTTGAAGCTAGGCGCACCATCTTCCCGCTGCGGCCACTCAATGCCGTCGGGGCGCAAGGCGTAAAACGCGCGCACCACATCAATCAAGTCCCAACGGGAATTGCCGTTTTGCCATTCGCGGGAATAAGGGTCAAGCAGGTTGCGATAAAACAAGTGGCGGGAGATTTCATCATCAAAGCGAAGGCTGTTATAGCCCACCACGCAAGTGCCTGGCTCACTCATAAAGCCTTGGACTTGGCGGGCAAACTCCCCCTCAGGCAAGCCTTTCCGCTGCGCTTTTTGCGGTGTAATACCGGTAATTAGGCAAGCCGCAGGGTGAGGCAGGTAGTCATCAGCAGGTTTGCAGTAGAGCTCTATCGGCTCACCGATTTCATTAAGCTCGGCGTCAGTGCGTAATGCGGCAAACTGAGCGGGCCGATCGCGACGCGGATCAGCACCAAATGTCTCATAGTCATGCCAGAGAAAACTGGCAGGGGCAGCATTAGGTGGCGCCATTGATGAAATCTCCTTGAGCGTAGCTTCCCGCCCACAAGCCAACGAGCCACTTGCCGAAGCGGGTACAAAAGCCCAAGCCTAGCATAACCGCAACGCCTCTCGCCGCCCCTCTTAGCGAATAGCCATGCTTAACGACTGGCTATGCTGCTTCCATATGGAAACGTCAACCTTTCGGCAGCGTAACGTTGAGCTCCAACACTGAGCAATTGTCTTCGCTATCAAGCGAAATTTGAATGGCATCATCATCGACCTGTACATAACGACGAATGACTTCCAACAGCTCGCGCTCGAGCAGCGGCATATAATCTGGCTGACCGCGCTGGCCGCGCTGATGCGCCACGATAATTTGCAAACGCTCCTTAGCCACCGAGGCGGATTTCTTGCGCTCACGCTTCAAGAACTCCAGCAATTTCATCGCCGACCACCCCCGAACATACGGTTCAACAATCCCTTACGCTGTACTTCATGAAAGCGCAGAGGCATATCTTCACCTAACAGGCGCGATACAGTATCTGAATACGCCTGACCTGCATCGCTCGCCGCATCGTGAGTAACGGGAACCCCCTGGTTCGATGCACGTAATACCGCTTCGGATTCAGGGATTAAGCCAAGCAAATCAATAGACAAGATTTCACGAATATCATCAAGGGTCAGCATGTCCCCAGACGTTACGCGAGAGGGGTTATAGCGCGTAATCAGCAGATGCTCTTTAACAGGATCTAAGCTTTGTTCAGCGCGCCGCGTCTTGGAGCCAAGCAATCCCAAAATGCGGTCAGAGTCACGCACTGAGGAAACTTCAGGATTCGTGACAACAATCGCTTCATCAGCGAAGTACATAGCGAGTTGAGCCCCCCTCTCGATTCCTGCGGGGGAGTCACACAAGATAAAATCAAAATCTTGTTTGAGCTGCTCAAGGATTCGCTCTACGCCGTCCTGCGTCAGTGCATCTTTATCACGCGTTTGAGAGGCTGGAAGAATAAATAAGTTTTCAACGCGTTTATCGCGAATCAGCGCTTGGTTAAGCCCTGCTTCCCCTTGGATAACGTTTACCAAGTCATAAACAACGCGGCGCTCACAGCCCATGATCAGGTCGAGGTTACGTAGACCAACATCGAAATCAATGACGACTGTTTTTTTACCGCGCAGGGCAAGTCCTGTTGAAATAGCGGCAGCGCTGGTGGTCTTACCAACCCCCCCTTTACCGGAGGTCACTACAATAATTTTGGCCAAGAGTTACTTCCTTCTTGAAGTCGTTCATCGCGAGCGCGTTTAAAGGGTCGCACTGCGCATAACGGGAACATCAATGTCAACAACATGACATACTGTAACGTATAGCGCTTGCGACGTCGCTAGGCATTAAGCACCAACACACGCTCATGCGTTTGAATTAACCCAGCGGCTTAATTTCCAGCTGCTCTTTAGCGAAATGCACCTCTGTGGCACGGCCAAGCAACTGTGAATCAATATCTTCTAACCGTTTGTAATTGCCTGCCACAGAAAGAAGCTCTGCTTCTAATTCTCGACAGTAAATACCCGCCTGGGTATTGCCATGAATACCCGCCAAGGCACGTCCGCGAAGCGCTCCGTAGACGTGGATACTGCCAGCCGCCAGGACTTCAGCGCCCGCATTTACTGCCCCAATCACCACTAGATCGCCTTCTGATGCGCTTACCTGCTGGCCAGAGCGCACCGTACCGCGAAATAAGCGTGTTGCTACCGCAACCACTTCCTGGTCGGCAGCTTCCACCTCGTCTATGGCGTCATCAGAGGTAGCAGTAGTATCAACGCTCTCTAATAGCCTAGACCGCCCTTCTTCAACAGGGGCAAACCAGCCTAGCCCTAATGCCCAGGCAGATTGACGTACTGGCTCAGCTCCGCCACGTACGGCTACCGGCAGTAATTTATGATCGCGACATACCGCGCAAATGCGCTCAAGCGCCAAGTGAGGTTCATCGAGTTTTTCCACGCTCAGCACAACCGGTGTATGCTGAAAGAACGCGGGGGATTGCGACAACTTGCCAGCTAGCTGACTTCGTATGTGTTCCGGGTCAGCACTGCTCAATTCCATGACGGTCATTGGCAGCATGCCACCTTTAAAGGTGAAGGCAATGTCGGCACTGTTGGCGTTGAGGCTCATGGCCGAACTCCATGTCATGTTCAGGTAAGATAAAGGTAGCGCAATCTCGCGCTGGGTGTTGTGAAGAAGTATTAATCATCACTGCGCCTACAGCAAAGCTAAGCGACAGCGCCGATGACTGCAACTATCTGTCATCGGTAGTTGATTTTTTTTCACGCTACGCACCTCTCTGCAGGATGATCCATGCACGGACTGTTAAGACGCCTGTTCGCTCCTCGGTGGCAGCACCCTGATCCCGAGGTGCGTCTCAAGGCACTCGACCAGCTTGACCCTCAACAACCAGAACAGCAACAAGCGCTGAAGCAATTAGCACAGGATAACGAGAGTAACATCCAGCTTGCTGCTCTACTGGCCCTTGATGACTTAGCGGAGCTTGTCAATGCGCTTCCAGAGCATCGTCAAGACGAGGCTTGGTTTAACGCAGCTTGCCAGCGCTTATGTGGCTCACAGGGCCATACCGACCTGCAAAAACGGCAGGCTATCGTGTCAGAGCTATCGGAGCCTCGGTTGCTCAACGCCATTGCACTTCAGGGAGATAATCTTAACCTGAGGCTCACTGCGTTAGAGCAATTAACCGTTGAAAGCGACCTCGTCCACCAAGCCTGCCATAACGGCGTGGCAGCGGTGCGCCATCAAGCGGCTCAACGAATTGAAAGTGAAGAGAGCCTCAAAAAACTATTAAAAGAAGCGCGTCGTGACCGCCAGGTCATTCGTCTAGCGCGAGAAAAGCTCACCCAACTGCGCAATGATGCTGAGTGGCTAGCGGATCAGCAAGCCCAGCGTGAGCATCTGCTTAAACAGTTAGAACAGCACGCCGGGGCTCCCTGGGAGCCGCTGTATGGTGGTCGTTTCCGTCATTTGGAGCGTGAGTGGCAAAGCCTTTCCCACCCGCCCAGCGTGACGCAAGAGCAGCGTTTTCATCAGGCAGCGCTTAGCTGCCGAAAAACACTGCATCATCATGAAACGCAAGAACAAGCGCGCCAGCAGAGCATTGCTCATCGCGAAGAGATTGAACGAACTCGCGCTCAACTGCTTGAAGGCCTTGAAGAAACGTTAGAGGGCCTGACACATGCAGAGCAGCTAACAGTTCAGGATATCGATAGCCTACGGGCCCAACGCCAACTGCTCGGCCAGCGCTGGCAATCTCTGTCAGATCAGCACCCGCCTGGTGAGAACGTTCAACAACGCTATAGCCAAGCACTGAAACGCTATGAAGCATGCATGGAAGCATGGCAGCGCTGGCAAGCCATCAGCGCAGATATAGAAACGGCCATTGCCAACCAAGATAATGTGGCCATTGCCAAGTACGTTAAGCAGTGCGCTTGGCCTAAGCACATAACGCCTCCCGAGCTACTCAAGCATGCACAAGCGTTAAAAGATGCTGACGTTTCTACCAAACCCACCCCTACCGCATCACTTAACGCGCTTAGCGCCGACGTGGATAACTTTGAACACTTGTTAGAGCGTGGTGCCTTTAAAAGTGCCAGCCGCCTCTATCAACGCCTCAAACCCTCCATCGACGAACTGATAGGGGAAGAAGCCAAGCCGCTAAAAGCACGCGTGAAACAGCTAGGCGCACGGTTAGCAGAACTACGCGATTGGCGCGGTTTTGTGGCCGGCCCTAAACGCGAGCAACTCTGCGCTAGCATCGATGCGCTGGCTGACGATCAACACATGGCAGACGTTGCTCTAGATCGCCATCATCGTCAGTTGGTAAAAGAGTGGAAATCGCTCGGTGATGCCGCTGCTAACCGCGAACAGTCGGCACGCTTTCGCGCGGCTTCTGATCGCATTCACGAGCGTTTGGCTCCCTGGCGAGAACAGCTTAATCAAGAGCGTGACGCCAACCTTAAAGGCCGTGAAGCACTCTGCGAACAACTTGAAACGTTACTTGATCAGCCAGCAGAGGATGCCGATCCCGATGTATTGCGCGAGATCCGTGATAAAGCCCGCCACCAGTGGCGTCACTACTCTCCAGTTCCTCGGGATCAATCAGAAACCGTTGGCCGTCGTTTTGGGGCTATCCGTCATCGCCTTCAGGCGCTTATTGACCAGCGAGCGGAGCAGATCGCTAGTCAAAAGCGCCTGCTTATCGAACAAGCGAAAAACTTACAGGATGACCACGAGTCACCCTTAGCCGCCCGCATAGCGAGCACAAAGCAGCTACAGCAGCAGTGGCGCGCGCTGGGTCGTGCTCCAAAAGGCGAAGAACAAGCCCTATGGAAAGCCTTTCGTCATACTTGCGATCAGCTCTTTGCTCAGCGTGACGCTCACAAGCATGAGCAGGCAACTCGCCAACAACAGAAGCTCGATCAGCTGCAAACATTAATTGACGAAATGGATAGCTGGCAGCCGACGCAAGCCAAAGAGTCCACCACCCTTGAGTCCTACCTCGAAAGCATTAGCCAGCTTGAGCCGTTGCCGCGTAATCGGCGTAGTGACGGCATGCAGAAACGCCTTAGCGGCATTGTAAGAGCTAAGCGTGAGCGCTTAAGCCGCCTGGAAATTGCGCATACTGTGCAGCAGTGGCACAGCGCCTTACCGCTGGTAAATGCGCATATCGCCGCAGACCAACAAGCGCTAGCAGGCGAAGAGCCACAAGCAATTGATGCGAAAGAGGTATTGAGTGGGGAGCTGCCTGCTATTTTTATTGAGGCTCATCAGCAGCGCAATCATGCGCGGCTAACCTCTTCCACTCCCCTCTCAGCCGAAAAACTTACTGAGCTAGAAGATGGGCTGGCTCGTCTGAGAGTGCATTTGTCTTTGCTAGCGTTAGGTAGCGTCAAGCAGCGTGATGAACCTCTCCGCCTGGCGATTCAAGTAGAACGGCTAAATGAAGGGATCAATAACGAACGTAGCCGACCGGATGAGATCAGCGGCATATTAGCAGCACTTATGGCGCTTGGCCCCATGCCTAACCAATTGTGGCGCAAGGAAGCAGAAGAGTTTGATAACCTTTTTAGTCGCCTAGCGCGAGTGCCTCACCCTTAAGTTCTCTATATAAGTGTTACACCCCAGCAATGGCAACGGGAGGCGAATAGCCTCCCGTTTGCGCTTTACTGTAATTGAATTAATCAGCTAATCATGTTGGGCGATTAGCCCATAAACTGCCCGCCGTTAATATCAATATTGGCGCCAGTAATAAAGCCTGACTCTTTATCTGCCAGGAACGTTACCAAGCGACCGATCTCCTCCGGAGTACCGTAACGCTTTACTGGAATGGTTTCTCGAATGGCCTCACGCACCTGCTCGGGAATTTTCATGATCATATCGGTGGCAATGTAGCCGGGCGACACGGTATTCACCGTAATACCTTTGGTTGCCGTTTCTTGCGCCAGCGACATGGTCAACCCATGCATACCTGCTTTGGCAGCCGCATAGTTCACTTGCCCAAATTGGCCTTTACGGCCATTGATAGAAGAAATATTGATGATGCGACCGTAGCCCTGCTCCAGCATCATTTCAATAACGCTGCGGCACGTGTTGAAGACGCTATTAAGGTTGGTATCGATTACTTGATACCACTGCTCATAGGACATCTTCTTCATGGTGCCATCGCGAGTGATGCCAGCACAGTTAACTAACACGCTGATAGGCCCATATTTTTCTTGGATTTCGCGAGCACCTTCTAGGCAGGCATTGTGGTCGGAAAGATCGACACCCGATAACGCGATGTTGTCGTAACCAGCGGCTTGCTGGGTTTCCAGCCAGGTTTTGGCTTTCTCAGGATTGTGATATCCCGCGACTACCAAATAACCCGCATCCGCCAATGAATGGCAAATTGACGTTCCGATTCCACCAGTTCCACCTGTTACCCAGGCGACGGGGGCTTGATTGGTCATTGACTACCTCCCTGATATGACAAACGGCTTGGACGCTAAGCATTATGGTGATGTCGCAAGCCATTCTTAATAAGCGCCGTAGCGCCTCAGCATTCACAGCACGTCGTATTGTTAGTTGGACGACATACCGACAGTAAGCTTTTTGTTATCCCTATTGGAAGCATAGCTTTACTCTTCCAATGTTGCAGCACGATGAAGGTCGTGCCTAACAATATAAGCGTTTTATGCAGGGGGTTGACTTCACGCTAAAAATGCGTAGAATACGCCACACGTTGATGCGGGGTGGAGCAGTCTGGTAGCTCGTCGGGCTCATAACCCGAAGGTCATCGGTTCAAATCCGGTCCCCGCTACCAATATTTCGAAAGGCAGATCAGTTACTTGCTGATCTGCCTTTTTTGTTGTCTGTCATTCCAAAAAGCGCTGTGCCCAAATTGTGCCCACTCCGTGCCCATTTTTTTAAAATGCCTATCGGCGGGTAAAAAAGTTGTGATTCAGGCACCGAGCAGCTTTTCATTTTCACTCCCACCGAGTTAAGGTTCTGGGCTGGGCTCCTTGATATGAGTAACCAACTGCTCGATCTCACAATCAAAGTAATAGCATAGCTTGTCTAGATTATCGGTCACTGTGCTATTGATCTTACCCAGCACCAGTGGACACTGGCTTAAGCGACCATTCGAGATTCAAAGACCTCAGGACTGATCATCCCTATAGCACTGTGCCGCCGTTGCTTGTTGTAATCGAGTTCGATGTATTCAAACACCTGACGCCTCATGTCGCTTCGCGTTTTAAATTGCTCTCCATGGATCGCTTCAACCTTGAGGCTATGGAAGAAGCTTTCGGCACATGCATTATCATAACAGTTACCTTTGGCGCTTATGCTGCACTTAAGCTCATTCCGGGTAAGCAGCGATTGGTAAAGCGTGGAACAGTACTGGCTGCCTCGGACGCCCTTCTAAGTTTCAAGTGGCGATTTGCGTCTGGTTGATCTCCCGATGACAGCTGCGCAGCACATAATAGAGCTCCCGGGCAATATAGCGTTTCAGGCATCAGATGGTTTCCAGCTTGGAGTGGCCCTCTCTCACCCGCCGGGCAATGTATGCCTGAGTATCGGCATCCAGGCGTAGCCGCCCGATGGCGATGATATACAGCGCACTATTGGCGGCGCGATCGCCACCCCGGTTGAGTCGGTGTCGCTGCGTCTTACCTGACGAGACAGGAATAGGACTAACGCCACATAGCGCCGCAAGGCTGGCTTCTGAGCCAAGGCGGTCCGGATTGTCGTCTGCCGTGATCAGTAGCTGTGCGGCCGTCTCGTAGCCTACTGCCGTTCGCGACACCAACTTTGGTGCCAGCTCATCGACGATAGCCTTGATCATGACGTCCAAATCGGCAATCTCGTCGTGCAGTTCTAGGTAGCGGCGCGCGAGGGATTTCAGGGCGGTGCGGTAAGCCATCGTGACATCCCGGTACCCGTTCAAATCGAGTCGCCATGCCGCCAGTGTCCGAAGCAACTGCATTCGCGTCATGTTCCTCAACAGATCGCGCAGTTCCTCTGGCGCCGAGACCACTTGAATCACATGCTTCGACGAGGCGAAACCTCGCCGCCAGTGCTCCCGGGGCACCGACAGGTCCAGGGAAAGACACACTACCCGGGTCGATCGGAAGACCCGGGAGCCCTCACGGCACCAGGTCTTCAGAATAGATCGATTACTATAAGTGCCGGATCAACCCAGAAACACCTGGCGCCTTGTAGTCTTACTATCCGAGTGGACAATGACGCCTTTGGGCCTTTTGCGTTTCCATAGCTCCATCTGTAGCGAGTCACAGACAAGATCGGCCGTCATACGCTCACTCATTGCCCAACCGACCACTTTACGAGAGTAAAGATCAATGAGTCCTGCTAGGTAAAGCCAGCCTTCGCTCGTCGCCAAATAGGTGATATCACTCACCCACTTTTGATTGGGAGCTGAGGCCGTGAAGTTTTGCTCTAGTAGATTCGGTGCCACCGGCAGCGAATGCCGAGAGTTTGTAGTGGCCTTGAACTTACGGGCTGCTTTAGCGCGCAAGCCTTGTCGCTGTAAGTTGGCAGCCACCGTCTTACGGTTAATCGGCATTCCAACGTCCCGCAGATCGAGGGCCAGTCTCGGAGCGCCTGAGCGCCCTTTACGTTGGTGGTAAGATAATGGCTTGCTGACAGAGCTTTGGCGATGATGCCCCCTTGCGCTGTTGCCAAGCGTAGTAGCCACATCTAGCGACACCTATCACTTGGCACATACGCTGAATACTGAAGGCGTAGCGATGACGATGGATAAAGGCGTACTTCACTTCAGGCTTCTCGCAAAGTACACCGCGGCCTTTTTTGTGATGGTGACCCGTCCTGAATAGAGTTGACACGTTCTTGTCCTTATTTTGGGAGAGCGTGATGAGTCAACGAGTTAAGCGCACACAGAAAGACTACACTCTGGCCTTTAAACAGGCCGTGGTAGATCAAGTGGAGCTCGGTGAGATGACCTATAAGCAGGCGCAGAGTCGTTACGGTATTCAAGGTCGCTCAACGGTACTAAAGTGGTTACGTCGATATGGCCATCAGGACTGGCGTCCCTGTGCCACACAGCACTCTAGAAGGAGTCCCGACATGCCTCGGCCACTTACCCCTGAACAGCGGATCAAAGAGCTTGAAGAGAAGTTGCGGCTTGCTGAGCAAAAGGCTCAGTTCTTCGAAGCGGTTGTTGAGGTGATGGAGAAGGATTTTGGGGTGTCTGTAAAAAAGCAGCCAGGCAAGTCCTCACGCAAGAACGTGTTGCCGGATTAACCATTAGCAGGGTATGCCACCTTCTAGGTATCAGTCGCCAGGCTTGGTATCAGGCCAAAAAAGCGCAGCAGTCGCGAGAAGCCCGGGAGCAGCGAATCGTCGACTTTGTTCGAGACATACGACTTACTCAGCCCCGACTGGGCACCCGCAAGCTGCATCATCTGCTGCACCGCCAGGCCGATCAAGAGTTGCACGTGGGACGAGATCAGCTCTTTCAGGTACTTCGTGCACGGCGTCTGCTGGTGCCCATACGACGAGCTTATCATAAGACGACTCACAGCCATCATCGCTTCCGGCGACATCCGAACCTACTCAAGCCAGGCCCCGAGCAGGTGGTCGCCTGCCGTCCTAATCAGGTCTGGGTCGCTGACATTACCTATCTACCGACGCGTCACGGGATGAGCTATTTAAGTCTGGTCACCGACGCTTACTCCCGCAAAATTGTCGGTCATCACGTCCATGAGAGCTTACGTAGCCAGGACGTCGAGCAAGCCTTACGCAACGCTCTACGCCAACGGCCAGGAAGCGAGCCGTTAATCCACCACTCGGATCGAGGCATCCAATACTGCTGTGACAGCTATCAGAAGATACATCGCCAGTACGGTATCCAGTGCTCAATGACAGACGGTTATGACTGTTATCAAAATGCCCTAGCGGAGCGTATCAACGGGATACTGAAGACTGAATTTATCTTGATTCAGCCAGGAAATGTTGATCAAGCGCGTACGATGGTGAATGAGTCCGTGAGATTTATAACAGTCAGCGGCCGCACTTGGCGCTTAAATACAAAACGCCCAATGCAGTGCACTGGGCGTTTGAGATGAAATAAGTGTCAATCTATTTCAGGACTAGACATGGCCAGCTCTTCGTTGGCTTCGGCTAACTGGCGCTTCAAGCGAGCGTTTTCTTCTGCCAACGACTGCTCTCGTTCAGAGGTGTCTTGCTGAAGCTGGGCTTTAGAGCGCCACTGATAAAGCTGGCTCGTATGCATGCCCAGTTCACGAGCCGCTGCTGTAACGCCAATGCGATCAGCTAGCGCTAATGCTTCTTGACGGTAGGCATCTGAGTAACGGGTATAAGATTTTTTCTTCATTAGTGTTGTCGATCTTGCCATGATGCACCTCATCGTAGCGTATTACATTCTAGAGGTGTCCACTGTTACTGGGCAGGATCAGTTAGAGCGTTTACAAAACGACAGGCACCTTATTGCTAAATTAGACAATAGCACTTCAAACTTCAGCTCTTTGATCATTTCACCACATACTAGTAGCTGATAGCTTATTCGTGCTCAAATATAGCACCCTAAAGAAAGGAACGCGTTAGTACATCTCGGCACAAAATATCAATTTTCTTCTTAAACGACAAAACCCCACAAGAAGTGGAGTTTGTCAGCAATTTGAAGCCATTAACTGGCCTCTTTTACTCAGTATTTCACTAAGAAGTGTCAAGTCTGGCTAAAGTACGTTTTTGTAAACCACTCCCCCTTTCATAATCAGCAGGAGCTGCTCATCCGGCTGAGTCAGAACATTAATATCATCCAAAGGATTGTCCTTGAGCACGATAATGTCTCCTCTCGCACCTGGAATAATCTCTCCAAAATCACCGGTGTGACCATAGGCGTCGGCGGCGTGACTTGTCGCTGCACGAATCAGCTCATCGGTGGGCACCACGTCCTTACGCAAATTAAACTCGTTAAGCTGATGGCGCTGCATCCGGCCAAGCAGATCAGATCCATAAAGCATTTTAACGCCGTAACGCTGAGCCATTTCTAGCGCTTTACCGCCAGAATCCAGCACATCATAAACCTTGCGTTGTAGATGCTCAGCCATACCCGCCTCTACACCTTCCTTCGCTAGGGCATCGTAGGTGCAGAGGGTCGGAGTAAGATAAGCGTCGTACTCAAGGAATAGCCGACAGCTCTCCTCGTCCATGAGGTTGCCGTGTTCTATCGTCTTGACGCCTCGCGGGATTAGCCGGTTGATAGCGCGCGCCGTGTAAGCATGCGCCATGGTATGAATATTGGCGGCGGTGGCTTCTTCCACAATGGCATCAATTTCCTCAAGCGAAAATTGAGTGCTGTCGATACGGTCAGTCGGTGAAGAAACGCCGCCCGAGGCCATAATTTTAATCTGGGTGGCCCCCTTTCGAATTTCATCTCGAGCGGCCCGGCGTACTTCGCTGACACCATCGCAAACGCGACCTAGTCCCGCGCAGCAGAAGCAGCCCTCAAAAGTTTGCTGCCCTGGACCGCGCATGTCGGCGTGACCGCCAGTCTGGGAAAGTGCATTCCCGGCGTACATGATGCGCGGGCCGACCAAAGCGCCTTCGTCTACCGCTTTGGCTAGACCGTAATCTGCACCGCCAGCGTCGCGCACGGTCGTGAATCCGCGCATCAACATAGCTTCCAGCAGCTCGCTTGATTTGGCACCGACATAGAAAGGCGAAAGCGTCTCAAGCAGAGCAAAATTGGGTGTAATTGCCGTGACGTGCACATGTGAATCAACCAAACCGGGCATCAAGAAGTGGCCCTGAATATCGATGACCTGATCATCACTACCCTCTAGCGGCGAATCGCTCACATCGGTGATACGACCATCCTGAATGCGCACCTGCTGGTTCGCGAGTACTTTTCCGTTGCGCGTGTCGATGACGTTGGCATTAATTAAACGTGTCTTTGTCATGAGGGTTCCTTGTGGGTATTTCATGTGAGAGAGGCGTTAAAACATTTTTTGAGGGAGGTAGAGCGAAAGCGCTGGAATCAGCACGATCAACAACAGGGCAACAATATCCATGACGATGAACCAGGCAACGCCCTTAAAGACTTCAGACAGGGTGACGCTATTGCCCAGGGCACCTTTGATGACATACACATTGAGCCCGATAGGCGGAGTGACCAGCCCCACTTCCAGCAGCTTGACGACGATGATCCCGAACCAGATCAGGTTAAGGTCAGCGCCCTCTACTAAGGGCAGGATTAAAGGTAGAGTGAGCAGGAGTAGACCAATTGAGTCGATAAACATACCCAGAACGAGATAGATCAGTGCAACCGCGAGAATGATCCACCAGGTCTCAGTGCTGACGCCAAGAATCAACTCGGAAAAAGCGGCGGGTACGCCACTCATGGCTAGAAAACGGGTGAAAAACAGCGACCCGATGAGAATAATGAAGATGCTGGCCGTGCTCACCGCCGTGCTAACCAGCGCTTCACGAATGGCCGCAAAGGTTAGCGTGCGCCGCGTAAATGCGATCAGAGCAGCAATGGTTGTACCCACGGCCCCCGCCTCGGTAGGCGAGAAAATACCCATAAAAATCCCGCCCAGCACGGAGCCGATCAGCAGCGGCAACGGCCAGATATGCTTAAAGGCATCCCATTTTTCGCCCCAGCTAGAGCGCACATCAGCGTTGCCCGCCAGGCTGGGATTCAGCTTGGTGCGCACCATAATCATGGCGATGTAGAGCAGTGCTGAAAGTACACCGGGAATGAATCCCGCCATAAACAGCTGCCCCACCGACACCTGGGCATAAACGCCATAGAGTACCAACAAAACGCTTGGGGGAATCAGCGAGCCGAGTGTTCCAGATGCGGCGACGGTACCGGTGGCCAAACCCTTGTCGTAGCTATGCTTTAGCATTTCGGGCACAGCAATACGCGACATGGCCGCCGATGTTGCGACGCTAGAACCCGAAGCGGCGGCAAAGAAGGCAGAGGCCATGACACTGGAAACAGCCAGACCGCCAGGCAGGCGCGCCAGATAAAGGCGCATGGCATGAAACAGACCTTGGGTCATATTCGTGCTGGTACACAAATAGCCCATGAACAGGAACATAGGTGCAGCGGTCAGCTCCCAGGTACCCGCAAAGTCAAACGGAGTGGCTGAAACCATCCCCCAGGCCACACGCATGCTGGTCATTTCACCAATGCCAATAATTGACACCAAACCTAGCGCAACTCCGATTGGCACGCGCAAGGCTATCAGGGCCAAGGCGATGGCAATGCCTGCCACACCTATCTCGATATTACTCATTAGGAAACTCCTACAGGGCTTGGCGTTGTTGCAGCGCCTTAATCATGTTGGCGAGGATGGCCAAGCACATAGCAGCAAAGCCAACCGGTAACGCCCAGCGACTGGGCCAAAGGTAGAAAGTGAAGTTGGCCATGGCCGTTTCCGTTCGAACCGTAGCGCGCACTGCATCTAGATAGCTCTGGTAACAGAGCATGCCGAAATAGAGGAGCCCAAGGGTACTGGCGAACAGGTAAAGCGTCAGTTGGGCAATAGGTGGAAGCCTTCCCACCAGTACATCCACGCTGATGTGTTCCCGCTGAAGCTCTACATAGGCGAGTGGCAGAAAGACGACGGCTACCATGTAGTAAAAAGAGACAAACTCCAGGGTGCCGGTAAATGACTTTCCGAATAAGTAGCGCAGCCCTACATCAAGTGAGACATGCAGTGCCATAAGCACCAGAAATAACGCTGCCAGCACCATGGCACTTTTGGCGATCCACTGGCTCAACGACTCTACGTATTTGGCAATCATGCGGGCTCACTCCTATTCGCATCCGAGGCAGAAAACCCCAGTTCCAGCAGCGTCTCTTTCCAGAACAGCAGCATATCGCGGTAGAGTTCAGGGTCATCACGCCAAATGCTTTGCGCCCCCATACCCCGCATCATGCACAAAGTGGCATTCAGGGCGACGCGATTCTGGTGTGACGTATGGCTGGAACTGGCGACCAACTGCTCCCAAATTTGCTCCAGAGAGTCATTGAAATTAGCTGCCAACGGCACTAACACTTTCATGATGTCAGGGTCGGTGCGTGCATTAGTGAGATATTCCAGGGTCACCATATAAAGGTCGCCCTTGAAGTGCTCATGCAGTGCTTTAAGCAAGCTGTCAAAATTAAGCTCACCCGCTCTAACCTTAACGGCCATCTCTCTGACGCTTTCCACTTCGCGACTTAGCAAGTCCTCAAGCGCCGCCTGCATCAATAAGGTCTTGGATGGATAATGGTGAACTAGAGCACCCCGAGAAACACCCGCCAGACGTGCGACATCCACCGTTGACGTAGCACGAATGCCCTTCTCAAGAATGCACTCGATAGTCGCTTGCGTCACCCGAGCCTGGGTTTGGCGTGAGCG
This sequence comes from Halomonas sp. N3-2A, assembly GCF_002216165.1. NCBI lineage: Bacteria > Pseudomonadati > Pseudomonadota > Gammaproteobacteria > Oceanospirillales > Halomonadaceae > Halomonas > Halomonas sp. N3-2A. The sequence goes on from NZ_CP022286.1 coordinate 2,644,944, forward strand.
TTCTTCTTGATTCTGTCGCTTCGTCATAGCGAACCCTTATTTGGCTGAGGCCGCCTCAATGAGGCGGCCTCAGTATTGCCTATTAATAGATTCCGTAGTCAGCAGGAAGCTTATTGTAGATCTCTTCCATGGCCAGTTCGGCCAGAGCCTTTTCGTCTTCGCGATCAACTTCGCTGATTAAGGCATCCCACTTCTCGTAAGTCGCGATAAAATCATCAATCAGCGCTTCTGGGTCTTCAACACCGTACTCATCACGGGCCTTATCGTAGACATTGGCCAAGGCCTCATCGCGGAAAGCCTCCACAGATGCCATCAGATCCTCTTCAGGCTGGTAGATGTTGTTGCCATGGGCAGCGGCTTCTTCCAATGCGGTTTCAGAAGCGTTGAGGAACTGGACAATCATGCGTGTCATTGCGTTGGCCGTCGCTTCTTTAAAGACATCGCGCTCTTCATCGCTGAGGCTAACCCAAAAGCCCGAGTTGAAGCCCCACTGAGGGCCAGACCAATACATGCCAGTGGGCAGCAGCGTCGTGTACTCGGCGACTTCCCAAAGAGACCGATCGATCAAGTCATTAGGCGCATTCGTTGCACAATCTAATGATCCCCGATCAAGACCGCTGTACATCTCACTGGAAGGCACATTAACCGGTGTTCCACCTGCTTGTTCGACCCAGGCAGAAACAGTCGAGCCTGCGGTACGAATACGCTTACCACGTAGCTCGTCAAGATTGCGGACTGGCTCGCGGCAGAACAGCACATAGGAAGGCGTGTTATAGGCGCCCAGGTAGACAATATCCAGTTCCTCCCACTCGGCTAGCTGAATGGGATTATTAAGGCTGAAGTCTGTCACCGCCAGAATTCCAACCAGCGGGTCGTCATAGTTAAAGCCTAACTCCTGAACGGCATTCGCTACCGGCATTTCAGAAGGCGTGTAAATAGCCGCGTGGTGAGCAACCTGAACCACGTTATCCTGGATACCCTGCAGGTTAGCGCGTGGCGCCAGCAGGACGGTGCCGGTATAAACCTCGGGTTGCAGTTCACCGTTTGAGAGCTCCTTGACCATTTCAGCCCACTCGATATAACCGTAACGAGAGTGGGGGTGTTGCTGGTCGTAAAACGAATTGGCAATAAAGGAGGTTGCAGCATGGGCCGAAGAAGCAACAACAGGCAAGACCAGCGCTCCAACGGCGAGTGTCAGCGTATTACGAGTGAAGTTCATATAGTTTCCCGGACCGATTTAATCGGCTGTTTTTTCTGTTGTATTGTTTCATATTGTTGACACGTCACCCGATGTGGCGCGTGCACATAATTCAATCTAGACTTCTAATAACAAAAAAACAAGCAGGTCTGTTTGTTTTTAACATGACCAGTTCCGCAGATAAAGGTTAAGTAATGAAAGTAAAGGAAAACCCCACTCGACTTGATATAGCGGGCACCTGGCAAGGGATTCGCATGATGCTGCCTTTGGCGGTTTTTACGATCGCGTTTGGATTAGCGTTTGGCGTAGCCTCTGTGCACCACGGATTGGCCGGTTGGGAGGCGATGTTAATGAGTCTGTTTGTCTTCGCAGCGCCTTCGCAATTTGCGGCCCTAGAGATGTGGCATTCGCCTCTGCCGCTGCTTGCGCTGGCAGCCGTCACACTCGCAATTCATACCCGACATATGCTAATGAGTGCGGCGCTCTACCCCTGGCTCAAGGTGTTACCTCAACGCCAACAATTCGCGATGGTGATTCTGCTGACCGATTCCAACTGGGCAATGGCACTGGGAGAGTATCAGCGCGGCGAGCGAAACCTGGGCATTCTGCTAGGTGGCGGCATAGCGCTGTGGGGGGCCTGGGTCGGTGGCACTGCAATAGGTCTAGCCTTCGGTGGGGGCATTACCGAGCCTGAACGCTTCGGCCTTGATGTGATCATGCTGTGCTTTCTGCTGATGATCGTTGTCGGTGGAACCCCACGAGTAGCAATGGCCCTACCCTGGCTGGCAGCAGCGGCGAGTGCATTAATGGCGTACTGGTGGCTGCCGCCTTATCTCCATGTGATGGTAGGCGCAATTACCGGGGGCGTGGTGGCCGTATCGCTGCCTGGACGATTGTTCAGGGAAAGCGCCTCATGAGTTCATCATTAGTGTGGCAGTCGTTGATAGCCATCATGCTAATGGTAGTCATTGCTTATGGCTCCAGAGTGGTGGGGCTGCTAATCATGTCACATGTGCCGCTAGGACCACGCGTGCGACGATTCGTCGATGCCATGTCTAGTTCAGTCCTGATTGCCGTTATTACGCCTATCATCGTTCATGGTGACGGCGGCGTTCGGCTCGCGGCACTTGCAGCGGGTACGGTTGCGGTAGCATTTAGAAGCCCGCTGGTATCGATTGCTATGGGCATGCTTTGCGCTGCGGGTTGGCGCTGGTGGGTTGGGTAATATCGTGCGAAAACGGTGGAATTGAAAACCCCAGCGAGCGCATGTGCGAAACAGGCAGTATGCTCGCATTAGCGACCACGTAGCCGTTGCCGGCACCTACCAAGGCAACAGATGGATAGCATCGTTATCGGCATTGAGCAAACCATTAGAATGCCTCTTTACATCGAGCGTTTGAGCGATGCCCCCCATTCTCAATAGCATCCGTGTTTAGCGCCTGAAGTTACTTTATCGTTTTTTAACGCTAGTTGCTCGGCATCGGCGGAAGGCGTTAACCCACCCAGTTCCTTCTTCGGTCGTTCCTCGTTATATTCCCGCCGCCGCCTCGATGATTACCCTCGCGTGATGCAGGCTGGTGAACCAGCGCTCATTCAGGCATTCATCACGGAAGCGCCCGTTGAACAATTCGATATAGGCGTTTTGATTGGGTTTTCCAGGTTCGATTAAAAAAAGGTAACGCCACGTAGATGAGTCCACGCCAGCATGGCGCGCCCACAGAATTCCTTACCATTATCTGTATGAATGGCGTTGAGTAGCCCACGGTGTACAGCCAGCTGATCCAGAATCCGTGTTAAAGATAGCCCACCAATGGCAAGTTCAGGCACGATTGCCACGGCTTCATGGGTAGCGTCTTCGACAACAATGAGATTCTTAATCACGCGTCCCCCTGCCGTTCGATCAAACACAAAATCCATTGACCAAACCTAGTTAGCGGCACAAGGTCGGCCCAGGGGCTTTCGCTCTGAGGTAGGCACCTTCTTACGCTTACGGCGTTTTACCTACAACCGAGCCGCCGCGTAGAGACGCTCAACGCGCTTATGATTGACCCGCTCACCGGCTTGACGAAGCTTCAGGTAAATCATGCCAGCGCCATAGCGACGATGCCGATGAGCCAAGGCAACAGTGCGTTCACGCAATGCCTCTTGCGGCCAGGAGTCGATTGATAGCGCAATGCACTGGCACTCATACGGATGACACGGAGTGTTCGGCGCTCACTTAGGCCACGTGACACCATAAAGCGCACCACGCCTCGGCGTGCAGGGGCGCTCACGGCTTTTTCTCAGCGCCTCGCGAGTGACCTCCATCTCCAGTGGCGACTCCGCGAGCAGCTTTTTCAAGCGCCCATTTTCAGCTTCGAGTTCTTTGAGCCGCTTGGCATCGGGCACGCTCATGCCACCAAACTTGCTGCGCCAAAGGTAATAGTTGGGCCGTGCCAACGACATCGCTCTTTGATAGGGAGCCCTGCTTTGGCTTCGCCCAGGAACCCTATGATCTGTTCTTCGCTGAAACGCTTTCTCATGCCCGATCTCCTTACACATAGGATCGGACTCTAAAGTGTAGCGCTATTCAATCTGGAGGTTTTCGATGGAAACATCATATACCTAACGACTGAAGAGCTTGCCCAGCGGATTAAGTACGACTTCCGCACCATTCGTCAGCAGTTAAAAGATAGCGTTCTTATTGGGGACACTCACTACATAAAGCCATTTGGGCGGCGGAAGATTCTGTTTCTCCGGGAAGCGGTCGAACACGAAATGCTGAAGACTACTCATGGCAGACTCTTTATTCCTATGGAAAACGGAGGATTCAGCCATGGGTACCCGTCAACGTAAAGAGACAGGCAAGCTCTATCTGGACTTTTTCGGCCAAGGCTTGCGGCTGCGCGAACAAACTGCGATTAAAGAAACGCTGGCCAATCAAAAAAACACCCATCGCCTGCACTTACTGACGGCATTCAGCAACTTACTGATGAGTGATAAATACCTGTAGGAGTAGGGTTAATTTGCCTATTCCCCACTCAATGAGCGAGAGACAGGCAAAGAACGGCAGAAAAGTGTCTGAATTTTTCGTTTTCTATCAGCTCACGTGAGATTTGACAAATATAGGTAGTTACTCAGAACTCTCTTAGTAACTTTAACCATTAATAGACCGTGACTAACGGTAACAAGTAGATTGGCGGTGAAATATAGCCATCTCCAGACTCATTAAAACTATGAGTCATTATTATAAATGCTATTTCTGTATCAGAGGCAGCCCGGCCCCACTGATAGTTCAACCGCAGATTCCTTAAATCCACCTATATAAGAATTGCTTGTTTTCTGACTCATAACACACACTTCAGTGGATAAACAATCTTATCTGCGCCAGCGTGTCCGGGAAACTATAGCCACTTCAGCCCGCCGAATGGCCACCGTTGAGCAGATTTTCGCCATACTCAAAAGCTGCTGATGCTGGAACCTTGATTCTGCCAGAAGTGGTTACAGCTTAGATGTAATGAGTTATAACCTGATACGCTTGAGCGTAAATGGAACGATGGTAAAACCTCCCTGAGAACTCTATCGGATTTTTATTATCTGAAACGAATGAGTAATTAAAATCAAAATACCCCAGACAATGTCCGGGGCGTTTTACTCATCAGTCTAAAGGAATGTAGATGGAGTTTTCGCCCGGTCTTCTGATGCACCTTTTTATGCAGTGGAACGTCGTGAGAAGAGCAGCGGCGAGAGCGCGATTCAGAAGTCTGATTCACCTGGGAAGTACTTCTGATAAATCTCGTCGTAAGTACCATCCGCCCTAAGTTCCGACAGTGCGGCATTAAACTGCTCGGCGAGCTCCCCATCGCGCTGACGGAAGGCAATCCCGAAGCCCTCACCGAAGTACTCTTCAGGTTCGTTGACCAGCTCACCTACCACTCGATATCCCTCGCTACCGTCGAGTAGAGTAGCCACGCCAGCCGGATGATCCAGGAAGATGAGTTCAACGCGGCCCGTTTTCATGTCCATGATCATGTCGGACGTGGTCGAGTAGCGGCTGACCTCGGCCACGTCGCTGAAGGTGTCGGTCACATAACTGTCCTGCAGGGTCCCGCGTTGCACACCGATGGCCTTGCCGGCCAGCGTCTCTGGATTGATGGTCTCTACGTCAAGATCTGCGGCCCCGAACCAGGCGGAATAGGGCTTGATGTAGGGGGCGGAGAACAACACTGTCTCGCGGCGCGCATCGTTGATGGTCATAGAGGACATGATGGCGTCGTATTTACGGGACAGAAGGCCCGGGATGATGCCGCTCCACTCCTGCACCACCCACTCGCACTCACGGGAGATACGCTCACACAAGGCGTTGCCCAGGTCAATATCGAATCCAGTCAACTCGCCACTGGGCAGGCGGTACTCCATGGGCGCGGTGGGCACGTCGACGCCGATGCGTAACGGATCCTCGGCGCTGGCAGTCGCGGAGAGGCCGATAAGGGCGGCGGCGGTCAGAGAAGAGAAAGTCTTGTTCATGTTGTGGATCTCCTATGGTTTCTGCGGAATGGCATTGCCGAATGCCATGATCTTGCGGCGTTGCTTGCGGACGCCTCTGAGCTGCGGATTGAAGCGAGCCTCCAGACGGCGGAGTACGTAGAGCAGGGTCAGGGTGATGACCAAGTAGATCAGGGCGGCAAAGATGAACGCCTCAAAGGGAGCATAGAAGCGTGAGTAAACGAACTGGGCCGCCCCAGTGATATCCATCAGCGTCACTGTGCTGGCGATTGCGCTGGCATGGAGGGTTAGTATCACTTCGTTGCCATAAGCGGGCAGCGCCCGACGGAAGGCGCTGGGGAATACGATGCGCTGATATATCAGTGGCCGACTCATGCCACAGGCCTTAGCCGCCTCGAGTTCGCCACGGGGGGTGTTGACGATGGCGCCATGGAAGATCTCGGTAGTGTAGGCCACGGTGTTGAGGATGAAAGCCAACAGCGCCGGCAGGAACGGCTCCTTGACCAGCGGCCAGAGCCAGCTCTCCTGGACGTCGTCAATGAACACAACGCCGTAGTAGATCAAGTAGAGCTGAACCAGTAGCGGGGTGCCGCGAAACACGTAGGTGAAGGCCTGCACAGGACGCCTGAGCCAGCCATGGTGGGAACCACGGGCCAGGGAGAGCGGCAACGAGATCACGAAACCCACCAGCAGCGACAGCGAGACCAGAGCGAGCGTCGTCTTGATACCCTGCCAGTAGACGGCAAGCGTATCAGGGGTGAAGATCGCGCGCTCGGCCAGCCAAGCGGTGAGCGACTCCATTAGCATATCGATCATGACCTCCCCCCTGTGAAACCGGCGTTGTATTTCCGGGTCAGACGCTTGAACACCCACTCCGAAAGGCTGGTCAACAGCAGATAGATGACAGCTACGAACAGCATAAAGGTGAAGGGCTCGAGGGTAGTTTTGGAGGCCTGGGTAGCGACGCGAACCATATCCGACAGACCAATCACCGAGACCAGCGCGGTGGTCTTGAGCAGCACCAGCCAGTTGTTCGAGAGGCCAGGGAGAGCATGGCGCATCATTAACGGGAAGCGGATGCGCCGGAATATCAGCGCCCGCCTCATACCGCAGGCAGTGGCCGCCTCGACTTGGCCCTTGTCGACGGCCTGGATAGCGCCGCGGAAGGTCTCGCCCATGTAGGCACCGAAGATCAGGCCAATGGTCAGAACGCCGGCGATGAAAGCGTCGATATTGAAAAACAGGTCGAGTCCGAAGCGCGCATAGAGCCAGTCGGAGACGTCATTCATCAGCATCTGGCCGCCGAAGAAAAACAGCATCATCAGCACCAAGTCCGGAACGCCTCGGATCAGCGTGGTATAGAGCGTCGCCAGCAGATGAGGAAGACGCCGCTTCGACAGCTTGGCGCTGGCGGTGACGAGACCGAGTAGCACGGCGATGATCAGCGAAAGTGCAGCCAATTCGACGGTAACCAGAGCACCCTCGACTAGACGCATGCCGTAGCCATGAAGATTCAGCATGGAAGGACTCCTTCAGCGGGTCGAGAGGAACTGGCGCAGTCGGACCGATTGAGGGGAGCCCAGCACCCGCTGCGGGGGTCCCTCTTCTTCCACCTCACCTTGGTTCAGGTACATGATCCGGGTCGAAACGTCCCGAGCGAAGTCCATCTCGTGAGTCACTAGCACCATAGTGCGCCCCTCCTCAGCGAGCTGGCGCATCACCGCCAGCACGTCGCCGACCAGTTCTGGATCGAGCGCCGAGGTCGGCTCGTCGAACAGCATCACGTCGGGGTCCATCGCCAGTGCACGAGCAATGGCGCCGCGCTGCTGCTGGCCGCCGGACAACTGCGAGGGATAATGGTCAGCGCGCTCGTCTAAGCCGACCTTAGCCAGCAGCTCATAGGCCCGATCTAAGGCCTTTCTCCGAGGCATTCTCAGCACGTGAATGGGGGCCTCGATGATGTTTTCCACGAGCGTCATGTGGGCCCACAGATTGAAGCTCTGAAACACCATGGCGACCCGCGAGCGCATCCACTGCACGCGTTTGTCGTCCTCGGGGAGTCGCCCGTGGCGGGTCATTTTGAAGCGGATCGGCTGGCTGAGGATTTCGAGCTCTCCACCGTCAGGCTGCTCGAGCAGATTGAGGCAGCGCAGGAAGGTGCTCTTGCCCGAGCCGGACGAACCTATCAGGGTGATAACGTCGCCGCGTCGGGCCGTCAGTGAAATTCCCTTCAGCACCTGGGTCTCGCCGAAGCGCTTCGCGATGCTCTCAGCCTTGAGCAATACTTCTGGCTCAGTGGTGAGCATGGTGTCCTTGACGTTCGTCTGGGACGTTCGAGACTCTGGCAGTGGTGTTGTCATTGTTGTCATTGTTGTCATTGTTGTCATGGGCATCATCGTTTCAGTGGCAGTACTGGGAGAAGCTCGCTTCGAGCAGAGTCAGGAAGGCCTCGATGTCCTTGGACTGGATGACCATCGGCGGCTTGATCTTGAGCACGTTGTCATCGGGACCGTCGGTGGAGAGCAGCACCCCATTGAGGCGCAGGTAATGACAGATACGTTTGGCGGTGGTGGTATCGGGTGCAAGGCTCGGGCCTTCGATGATCTCGACGCCAAGGAAGAGTCCGCGGCCACGTACCTGCCCGACCCTGGGGAAGCGCTCAGCCAGAACTTCGAGGCGACCCTTGAGTGAGTCGCCGAGGGTCCTGGCATGGTGTTGCAGGTCTCGGGACTCGATTTCATCGAGCACCGCCAAGGCGATGGCACAAGACACCGGGTTGCCGGAGAAGGTGTTGAAGTACTCCATGCCGGTACGGAAGGCCTCAGCCACCGCCCGAGTAGTGACCACTGCTGCGATGGGGTGTCCGTTGCCGATGGGCTTGCCCAGGGTAACGATGTCCGGGGTGACGTCATACTGATCGAAGGCCCAGAAACTGCTGCCGGCACGGCCAAAGCCGACCTGGACCTCGTCGGCGATGTACAGGGTGCCACGTGCCTGCAGATGACGTGTCACGCCCTCGAGGTAAGTTCCAGGCCAGATCCACTGCCCACCGACGCCAGCGAAGCTCTCGACATAGAAAGCCGCTGGTTGCTCGCGAGCCTGAGAAAGGGTCTCGAGTGCCTCTGCCAGATACAGCTCATCGGCCCCCTCGCCACGATGTCGACCGCGATAGGTATCGGGGAAAGGCAACTTGATCACGTGCTCCGGGGTACCCTGGCCGCCCGGTCCGTCGTGTTTGTAGGGGCTAATGTCGATCAGGCTCGAGAGGTGTCCGTGGTAGGCATGTTCCAGCACGGCCAAATCGTGACGTCCTGTGTAGTTGCGAGCCAGACGCATCGCTAAGTCGTTGGCCTCGCTGCCAGAGTTGACCAGGAAGACCACCTCCAGATGGCCCGGCAGGGTAGCCAGCAAACGTTCGGAGTAGGTCACGATGGTGTCGTGTAGATAGCGGGTGTTGGTGTTTAGCTCGGCCATCTGCCGGGAGCCAGCCGCCACCACGCGCGGATTGGCGTGGCCCACATGACAAACGTTGTTGACCATATCTAGGTAGCGTCTGCCGTCCTCTGCGATCAGATAGGCCATGTCGCCGCGTACGATCTTTAGTGGATGCTGATAGGCATGGCTCAGAGTGGGGGAAAGTAGCTGACGACGAGCATGGAGCAGCGTAGCGATGCCGTTGCGACCGCCGTAGACATTGCCACGGCCAAGTGCTAGATCGGGATCGAGATAGACCGCTGCGACCGCTTGCCACTCCTCAGCATCCAGGCTCGTGCACATTCGCAGGCCACCGATATCCCCCTCCCCCCACAGGCAAGTCAAGGTGATGGTCTGGCCCGCAGCGAGAGACAGAGAAAAGCCCTCTATGCTCAGTTCGGCCCGCGGCAGAGGCGCGCTCGGATCGGCACTACGCAGGATCAGGCTGAGGCGTCCCAGATGGTGATCCTGCAGGCCAATCAGCAGACGATCGTCGCGCTGATCAACTCGGGTGACACGAACGTTGTTGCGCAGCACCAAGTCGCGCTGAGCGATAAAGGTCTCGCCGGTGGCGATCTGCCCTTCGACACCGGCCATCGGAACGCCAAAGGTCCGCGATGGCCTCAAAGCGGTGTAGCGATCGTCACCCAGCACGTCCAGCACTCCCCGCTTCGCCAGCCACTCCCTGCGCTCGTTCAGGAGGGCTAGCATCGAGACGGGATGGCACAAGGCGATCAGCTCCTCGGCAATCAGTTCTGGGCCGAGCGTGGTGAAGAGGCGCCACTGACGCAAGATCTGCACTTGGGATATGGCGATATAGGGCGCGTCTTGGCCGGCGGCAGCGGCCTTCAGGTAGTTCATTCGACTCAGCAGGATGCGCAGCAGGATGAGCCGTGGCAGACATTCGAGTTCCACCCTGGAGAGCGGCCGAATGCTGTGATAGCCCAGAGTCAGTTGCTTGAGCGCTTCCAGGCGGTCGGGACTGCGGTCAGTCAGGTAGACCGCGGCAACGGCGAGTTCAATGACAGTGAAGGCGTGGCAGGCATCACCGAAATCGATCAAGCCACTGGGATGCTCCGATGTCGGCGAGTCTAAGAACAGGTTGTAGTCGTTGGCGTCGTTATGGATCAGCTGAATGGAGAGCTCATGCTCCCGGGCGCGTACGAAATCGACGCATGCGGTCATCTGCTCGCGCATCTCGTGTTGCAGTCCTCCAATCTCGGGACGCTCCGCGAGAGTACGATACGCGGTCAAATCCCAGTCGTGGAAGGGCCCCACGGGCCAGCCCAGAGCGCTTGGTTCGAGTTCGGCCAAGGCCAGATCGAGATGGCCAAGCCCTTCGCCAGTGGCATACAGCTGGGCTTCACTGGGAGGCAGGCCCTCGGCCCAGAGGGTGCCATCCAGATAACTTAGTAGGCGCAGCTGCCAGTTCTCCCCATCCAGCCTGAGCGTCACGCTCGCTTGGCCACCTCGGCTGCGCCGATGGCGCGGCAGCTTGAGCCCACCCAGGGGCTGGTCTTCCAGGGCTGTCATCAAGGCCACCTCAGCTTGGATGGTTGGGGCCCGGCTGAGTTTGGCCAAGTAACGGCTGCCATCGTCCAAGATCAGGCAGAAGTTCTGGTCGGTGTAGCCATCGAGGCGTTCGAGGGCTCCCGCGAGGCCAAAGTGCTCGGCAAGTGCCTCTACGACACACTGTTCGATGGTTTCGGACATGATCATCGTTTCTGACATGAAGTCATCCTCAGGCGTGGTGGGTGTGACCACTCTGTTGAGAAGAGGTGGGCTGGGGCCGGATATTGGCGTTGCGCAGCATGTTGAGTCCCAGTACGGCGCAGGTGATAGCCAGCAGCAGGTTGATCAGGGAGAAGAAGGTAAAGGGCGCGTAGATCAACGTCGGGACCCCTAGAGTGGCGGTCAGGAAAGCGCCGCAGGTGGTCCAGGGAATCAACGGAGACACCACGGTAGAGGCGTCTTCCAGCGCACGTGACAGGTTCTCGGGTGCCAGCCCCAACTCCTCGTACTTCTCCTTGAACATGCGCCCCGGCAGGATATTGCCCATGTACTGGCTGCCGGTGAGCATCAGCGTCGTCAAGCAGGCCAGGTGGGTTGACAGCACCAAGGCCCCCGGGGTCTTCGCACGCCGAGTCATGGTCTCGACTAGGCGCCTGAGGAATCCTGCGCTGGCCATGATGCCGCCGAAGGACATCGCCGCGACGACCAGCCACAGCATGTAGAGCATTCCGAACATGCCACCCTTGCTCAGAATGCGGTCAAAATGGGCATCGCCAGTGGTGGAGACATAACCCGTGGAGATGGCGCGCACAACACCCTCGATGACTGGGAACAGGGTGTTGTCAGATGCCGCGGCCAGGCGCAGGGCGTTGTCCGTCTGCCACAGCATAGCGGCCAGCGCGCCCATTAGTAGCCCGATGAACAGCGTCGGTATGGCATCGACTTTTCGGTAAGCGAGCACCAGAACCACCAGTAAGGGAGCAATCAAAAGCGGACTGATCACGAAGTTCGCTTCGAGCATGGTGCGCAGCTCGGCGATTCTCGACAGGTTGTCACTGGCATCGGTGGTCATTAGGCCAATGAGCCAGTACAGCGCCAGACTCGCGGCGAGGCTGAGAAACACCGTGCGTGACATCGCCTTAATATGGAGAAACAGCTCTCCTCCGGAGACCGCCGCCGACAGGTTGGTAGTGTCCGACAGCGGCGAGAGCTTATCACCGAAATAGGATCCCGAGATGATGGCTCCGGCGGTGACGGCGGTGGATAAGCCCACCGATTCGGCGATGGTAATCAGCGCGAGGCCTATGGTACCGGCGGTGGTCAGACTACTGCCAATGCTAACGGCGATGATGGCGCAAATCAGACAGGCACTGAAGTAGAAGGCGTCACCGGAGACCAGGAAAGAGCCATAGTAGATCATGCTCGGCACGATGCCGGACAGGATCCATACGCCGATCAGCCCGCCGACCAACAAGATGATGACGATGGCGTTCATGGACACGTTGATGCCTTCGAAAATACCGGCCTTGAGCGTCGCGAATCGCTCGCCACGGGCCAGAGCAAGTCCTGCCGCCAGGGCGGCTGAGAAGATCAGGGCAAGCTGCACAGGCCCGCCGAGAGACTCGCCCTGGAACATATAGATCATCAGGCTGATGGATGCGATAGCGACCACTAGTGGTGTCAGAGCCATGGCCAGCGGAGGGGCAGTACGGTCGTCAGTAGAAGATGCGGTCATTAGAGTCTCCATTATCGTTGTTGTTCTGGCATCGGGAATACCGGAGTGTGAATGGAACAGTGGCGTCGGGAGGCGCCGCCTAGGTTGCAATCGCTACGATGCGTCGCGGGTCGGGACACAGGCTGCGCCAGATGGCGATCTCGGATGGGAAGGCAGCACCGGGGTAGTCGCCCTCGAAGTTCAGCATGTCTAGGATCACCTGGAAGTGCAGGTGGGGTACCCACCCGCCATTCTCGGAGGGGGAACCAAGACGGCAGAAGGCGTCACCTTGAGCGACATGGTCGCCTCGGGAAAGCCCTTTCAGGCTCTGGCGTGACAGGTGCCCGTAAAGGGTGAAGAAGGGAGTGTCATCCTCCATAGCATGCTCCAAGATGATGGTGGCGCCGTAGTCGAGGCGCTTGGCGTTGTAGGCCAGGCTATGCACTTTGCCATCGAAAGGAGCATGTACCGGCGCTTCGGCGTGCTCGAAGACGTCGACGCCGAGATGGACGCTGCGCGCTTCATCGCCGCGGAAGAACTGGGGTTCACGGTAGAACGCCCGATCCTCCAGGTAGCGGCCGAGGGCGACGCGAGAGTCACCCATGGCGTCGAACAGCAAGCATGTATTGTATTCAGGGTCGGTGTGGCCGCCGAGAGCAAAGCGCTGCTCGCTGGCAAACTCAATGACCTCGTGCGTCTTGTGGGCAAGGCTCGTGAGCAGAGCGACCGGGCTCTGATTACGGTCGGCCCATCGTTGGAAGCGCGCTTCTCCTGGGCACGGGCTGAGCCCTAATTGATAGCGCAGCCCATACAGTGCAAGAGCAGGATGAACTACGCCATAGCGTGACATTAGGGCAATCCTCAACGCCTCGGGCAGACAATCGAGAACCGCGGGATCTTCAAGGGCCTCGGGGGCAAGTTCGGTCGCCGGCGCCGCATCTTGCCAGCGCAGGCAGAGGGATCGAAGGTTATCGTGGGTCGGCATGCTTCTCTCTCTTTAACGAGGGCACCCCCTCCCGGGGCACCCGATTATTACGTGGGAATCAGTCGAACTTGATGCCCTGGGCTAAGGGCAACTCGCGGGAGTAGTTCACCGTGTTAGTCTGGCGACGCATATAGCTCTTCCAAACGTCGGAGCCGGATTCGCGTCCGCCGCCAGTCTCCTTCTCTCCGCCGAAAGCGCCACCGATTTCAGCGCCGCTGGGGCCGATATTGACGTTGGCGATACCGCAGTCGCTGCCGTCAACCGAGACGAAGGCCTCGGCCTCGCTGAAATTACGGTAGCTAATCACGTAGAGAATCGGGTCAAAGGTCTCATGCTTTACCAGCTCGTCCTGCTGTTCGACCTCGACGATGGCTGGCGCCACGTAGTAGCCCTTGGGGTACTCGTCAGCCAGTCGACGTTCGCCGCCAAACACTCTGGCGCCCCACTCACGCGCCTTGCCGAGCACCGATTGCATTTGCTCAAACGCCTGAGCATCGATCAGCGGGCCGACCAGACTGCCCCCCATCGGGTCGCCGATGGTCACACCGGCATAGGCCCTCTTGACCCGCTCGACAACCTCGCCGCGACACGATGCTGGCACCTGTCGCCACTGAATGAATGCCGCTTCCGCATAGGCGATGCAGGCGTCCATCGCGTCGGCCCCCGGCATGCTCACGCGACCAATCTCGGCACCATCGGTGGGGCTAATCACCGGGTAATCACCTTGAAGACACTGCTCTACACGTACTCCCAGGCGCTGCATGATGGCGTCGTTCATTCTTTCTCCGACTGGTCGCGATATTAAGTGGGTACACACTCAGTATCATCAGGGTTGTGAAAAATGCTCAAGCGACGAATATTCGGGAGTTCATTCTATTTTTTCTTCATCTACCAGGATCTGCGTAGTATCAGTGCTGAAGCCACACCACGACTTCCTCAATGCTAAAGTCGTGCTTGCTTTAGCCAGCGATATTTGAGCAACATCTTAAGGGTGTGCTTGGTCACTAAAGCGATATTTAGTCAGATCAACATTCCAATAATTCATGTTTTATGAGTCGTGTCTATCTTCCCACCCCTGACCGCGATGCAGTGCTTTGAGGCGTCTGCCCGGCACCTAAGCTTCACCCGCGCGGGGGATGAGCTGAACCTGACTCAAAGCGCCGTCAGCAAGCAGGTAGCCCAGATGGAGTTAGTGCTTCCCTCCCCTGTTCCGCCGTGTGCGCAAGCGCCTGCAGATCACTTCTTAGGGCTCACTCTATCTAACCGAAGTGCGCAAGATACTCGCCCAGGTGGAGATGTCGACTCGCTACATGCAGTCCTACGGGGGTGAGAATGAGGTTCTTAACGTCACTACCCTGGCGACTTTTGGAGCCCGCTGGCTGATTCCCAGGCTCAACGGCTTTCGCTTTCGCCATCCCAACGTCTACCTAAACATCAGCAACCGAGTGGAGCCTTTCGATCTCGAAGAAGAGCACATCGACGTAGCCTTCTTCTTCGGCCACGGTGCATGGCCTAAAGCGGAGTGCATCAAGCTGATTGATGAAGAAATAGTGCCGATTTGCGCGCCAGCCATACTGCCACCCGGCGGTGTCGACGCTCCACTGTCATTGACTCGATTGGTATTAATGCAGAGCGCGACCCGGCCTGAAGCTTGGCATGACTGGTTCCAAGCTCAGGGGTGCTATACAGAGCACAGCTATCACGGGCCGCGGTTCGACACCTTCTATATGGCTCTGCGCGCAGCGCGGTCAGGCTGCGGCATTGCACTGGTGCCGAGCTTCCTGGCCTAGGAGGAACTAGCGGCTGGCCATCTGGTGATACCCTGGCCCTTCGCTCTGACGAGCCGAAATGCCTATTACTTGGCATATCCTGAGCACAAGGGGGAGATGGCCAAGCTCAAGGGGTTCATCAACTGGCTCCTTGAGCACCGCGATGTTGCGCCACCAGCGATACCATGCGGTGCGGCGTAGCCGAGCAACTGGAAGACGAAGTGACTCACCTCGTCGATGCATGTAGCTCAAGAAGGGCCAGTCTCGTTACTGCCATGCTCAGGCTATCGAACCTGGTGAAGCCACTTTCAACAGATAGCCTGAAGAGCCATCATGGCTCAGCATCACATTGGTCACCTGACATTGCCGATGGCGTCGATGCCCACAAAGATCTACATGTGACCACTGTCGTGGATACATATGATCGGATGCTTGATACCGCTAGCTTTCCGCCCTCCCTCTCTTCGTGCTTTTTCTATCTTCCCTGATCGTCGCCAAACTTGAACAAATCCCCTACCCCACAGCTGAATAATTTGCATAGCTTATCCAGCGCATCCAACTCAACACGCTGAGCTGTTTCTTTATAAAGCAACGTGATGGCGTTGCAGTTCAACCCCGTTTCACGCGCCACACCAACGATCTTCATTTTGTGCTCGCCCACCCAAGCGTGCGGGATGACCACGATCCATCAAAAATCACTCTGGATAGCTTGCTGTCATTCCAAATGGTAAAGAATCGCTTTCAAATATTTTTGCTATATGAAATATCACATACACCCCCTTCTCATTAGCGCACCGAAAACAAGATGACACCCCGGTGACATAAGAGTGGCAAAAATATGTCAGTTAATTTCAAATTATTGATAAATATATAATTTAAATATTTTCCATTACGAAAACCTAGTCACGAATCGTTAAAAATATCATCAAACTGACATTGTCTAGACAACTGGTGTTCATCTGACTCGACCAGAATGTTGTTATTCCAAACGGGGGAGCAACATGTCTACTTCTATTATTCACGCTAAAGGCTTAAATAAGACGTTTGGGCACCGCCAGGTGCTTGATGACGTAAGCTTTTGCGTCGCACCTGGTGAAATGGTCGCGCTGATTGGACCGTCAGGCTCCGGTAAGTCCACACTGCTGCGCCACCTCGTCGGCCTAACCTGCGGAAATCGAAAAAATGGCGGTCACGTGTCTCTTATGGGGCGTGACGTACAGATGAACGGTCGTCTACACCGCGCAGTTCGCATTGAGCGTTGTCGAACTGGCTACATTTTTCAGCAATTCAACCTAGTAGGGCGTCTTAGCGTGCTAACCAACGTATTGGTCGGGCGGCTGGGTCGTATGTCCAAGTTACGCGCTCTCTTTGGCCGTTTCACCGATCAGGAACGTGAGCATGCACGAGCTTGCTTGGCTCGGGTGGGGCTTGAGGAACTGATGGATCAGCGCGCTAACACCCTTTCTGGTGGGCAAATGCAACGTGTGGCAATTGCCAGGGTACTGATGCAAGACGCCGAATTAATTCTGGCTGATGAACCAATTGCTTCACTGGACCCGCGCAGCGCTCGCGAGGTTATGGAAATCCTCAGTCGTATTCACGCCGAAGACGGCCGCACCGTGGTCGTCACCCTGCATCAAGTCGATGTTGCTCGCCGCTATTGTCAGCGTGCCGTCGCCCTTAAGGATGGCCGTTTGTACTTCGATGGCCCTATTAGTGAACTCACTGACGCGCGCCTGCAGGCACTTTACGAAAATGCTGATCTTGATGAGCTACGCACAAGCGAGCTGTCAAGCGACCAAGCATCCCCTGAAAACCGCCAAACTATTTCCGCGCATCACGCAGTAGCAACGCCAATGCCTAGCTAACAGCAGAACGGACCGCTCTTCCACCGATACGCCACTCACAATCGAACACACTATTATCCCGGAGACACACTCATGACGTTTACTTCTTATCGCCGTCTACTTCTACCGCTGGTTGCGGGGATTAGCTTTGCTGCAAGCACTCAGCTGTTGGCCGCCGATACACTTAAGTTCGGCATTATTTCCACTGAATCCAGCCAGAACCAGCGGCCAATGTGGCAACCGTTCCTTGATGATATGTCGGAGGAGCTAGGCATGGAGGTTGAGCCCTTCTTTGCCACTGATTATGCCGCAGTGATTCAGGCGATGCGTTTTGACCAGATCGACTTAGCTTGGTACGGCAACAAATCGGCCATAGAAGCCGTGGATCGTGCAGGTGGCGAGGTTTTCGCTCAGACAATCCCTGCGAATGGCCAACCGGGATACTGGAGTTTGATGATTGTGCATCAGGACAGCGATCTGCACAGCGTCGAAGACGTCTTGGAGAACTCCGGTGACCTCGTGTTTGGTAACGGTGATCCAAATTCAACGTCTGGGTATTTGGTGCCAGGTTACTATGTGTTTGCCCAAAACGACGTCGATGTTGCTACTGCTTTTAAGCGCACTCTGAACTCCAGCCACGAAACCAACGCTTTATCGGTGGCCAATCGCCAAGTTGATGTTGCCACCTTTAATACCGAGAGCATGGAGCGTCTTGAAATCAGCGCACCTGAGAAAGCTGAGCAGCTTCGCGTGGTTTGGACGTCCCCGCTGATTCCATCTGACCCGCTAGTATGGCGCACCAACCTGTCCGAAGAGACCAAGGATGGACTGCGTGAATTCTTCTTCAATTACGGCGATAGCGACGAAGAACAGGCAATTTTAGAGCCACTGCAATGGAGCCACTTTAAGGCTTCTAACAACGATGGTCTGCTGCCGATTCGCCAGCTTGAGCTATTCAAGCAACGTGCTGATGTGGCCAACAACGAGAGCCTATCAGACGCTGATCGTGAGCAGCAGCTAGCTGAATTAGATGCTCAGCTTGAGGCACTTAACCAACGCCTTCAGGACCTGCAAGGTGCTGAAGCAAACGCCGACACTGTTGCTACCACTGATTAATTTTCAGGCGACAAACCCAGATCATCCATAGCGGGGTGAGCGTAGACCGTTTTCCCCGCTCGGAGAGACCATGAACACCCATACATCTCAAATGACGACATCGCTGTTGCGTCGGCGTAGCTGGTTATCACTGATTGGTTGGTTTGTGCTGCTCAGCGTGCTGGCTTGGTCCTGGCAGGGAGCAGAGATACGTCCAAGCTTACTGGTTAGCAATGCCGACAACATGGCTACCTTGGCTGGCGATTTCTTTCCGCCCACTTTCGGCAACCTTGGCCACTATATCAACCAGATGTTGGTGACCATCCAAATTGCCATTTGGGGGACGCTACTGGCGATCATCGTGGCGGTACCCTGCAGCCTGCTCTCCTCCGAGAACCTGGTGCCTTGGTGGGTTTACCAACCAATGCGCCGACTGATGGATGCTTGCCGAGCCATCAATGAGCTGGTGTTTGCCATGCTATTCGTAGTGGCCGTAGGACTCGGCCCCTTTGCAGGCACATTGGCGTTGTTTGTACACACCACGGGCGTGCTAGCGAAGCTGTTTTCTGAGGCGGTGGAAGCCAGTGACGCAGGTCCGATGGAAGGTATCCGTGTAACTGGTGCAGGGCGTGTTGAGGAGATTATCTTCGGGCTGATTCCTCAGGTACTACCGCTATGGATCTCGGTAAGCCTTTACCGGTTCGAGTCGAATATTCGCTCTGCCACAGTACTTGGAATGGTTGGTGGGGGCGGTATTGGGGTCGCCTTGTGGGAAACCATGCGTGGTTTTCAGTACGCCGAAACCGCCACCATTATGCTGGTTATTATCGTCGCTGTGACCGTTCTCGATATAGCTTCCCAACGCCTGCGTAAGCACTTCATATAGTCTGGAAAAATTCCATTCTGATTAGCCCAGGCGAACGTCTAATAACAACAAAACCTCCTTTAGACAGGACGAAAAATGACACACAGCCCCTCGGCGAGGGGGGTTATAGCAGGAGTAAAAATGTCTAGACAACTAGCGCACCACAGCCATCAGGAAACCAGAGAACCACGCTATCGCCAGCTAGCCAGAATTCTCGCCCATGAGATTCGAACTCAGCATAGCGCGGGCGACCAGTTATCAAGCGAGCTGGCGCTAGCCAAGCGCTTTGAGGTAAACCGCCATACCGTTCGTCGCGCACTAGATGAACTGGTAGCCGCAGGCATGGTGACGCGTCATCAGGGCTGGGGCACCCAAGTCGTAGATCGGCGACTGGATTACATGGTGAACGCCGAAAGCAAGGTCACCCATAACCTTGCAGAAATGGGTATCAACACAGAGACACGCTGTTTATCTCAAGGCCTGTCACGCCCGCCCGAAGCGATCAGCCAACGCTTCGGTTTGGCTGAGGATGAGTGCTTGATCTGCGTTGATACGCTGAGGCTAGTGGATGGCATGCCATTAACGCGTTTGCGCCATTGGTTTGATGCCACGCGCGTGCCTGACTGGTGTGAGCGCTACCGTGGAGGCTCCACCCGTGCACTGCTTGACCAGCATTACGGTTTGCGCCTCTCCCGTGCCGCCGTGCGCCTGGAAGCGAGCCAAGCCAATCGTGACGATAGCCGCTTACTGCAGTGCCCCCAGCTCGCGCCGCTTCTTGTACTTACCAGTGACAATGTCGATGAGTCCCGGCGCCTTGTAGAAGTCTCCGTAAGCTGCGCCAGGGCTGACCGCGTTTCTTATCACTTTGATTTTTTAAATGAACGTTAACACTGACAAATGCCTGGTCTACACCAAACTGACAACGATGAGGAATCATGATGACTCCTGAACAACGTCACCGCATTCTTGCGCTGACGCCCACCAAACGCCTTTGTGAGAGCTGGGCAGTGCTCGGCATCCAAGTGCGATACCGCTGCGTTCGAGGCCCGGAAACCGGCATGGTGATGGTGCGTGGTCGCATGGGCGGTTCAGGCAACGCTTTCAACCTTGGGGAAATGACCGTGACACGCGCCAGCGTGGCCCTGGATGACGATACCCCTGGTGGCGGTGGATTAGGCCATGGATGGGTTGCTGGGCGTAGCCATGAACACGCCGAGCTGATCGCTCTGATCGATGCCTGTGCTCGACAACAACACTGGGCTCATCGCATTGATGAAGAGCTGATCGAACCACTTTCCCAGTCGCTGGCTGATGAGCGTATCGAGCGTTCTCAGACCGCCGCCGCAACACGAGTTGACTTTTTTACAATGGTACGCGGGGAGTAGCCATGCAGCATATTTTAACAAGTGCCGAGCCTCACGATCAGCGATCGCATGATCTAAGGCCGCATGACTGGCCAGCCCTTGATGACGCTGTTCACCATGGCCAACGCTTATTCCGCCAACTGCTAAGCGCTATGGCTGAACCCGGCACCATTGAGGAAGTTAGTCTCTCACCCCTACCCGAAGGCGTTGGCTTGTCACGCGCTGCCTGGGGAGTACTCCTAGCACTGTGCGACCTGGACTCGCGGATATGGATCTCCAACGAGCTGGATCGTGATGGCATGGCAGAGGCTATCGCTTTCCACACAGGGGCACGCATTGTGACCCAGGCCGACCAGGCCGACTTCGCCCTACTAACACCGCAGAGTTGTCAGGACCTGCCAGGCTTCGCCGAAGGCAGCGACACTCACCCGGACCGCAGCACAACCCTGTTGGTGGTATTGGAGACATTGACCAACGCCGAAGGACAACCCAGCAATAACACTGGCCGTTGGCGCCTGAGCGGCCCTGGTATTGCCGATACGCGAATGCTTGAGCTGGATGCTTCTGCCGAGGTGTTAATAACACGCTTGAAGGCTAATAGCGGCAGCTTTCCCCGCGGACTAGACACTATTTTGACCTGCTCAGAGCGTCTAGTTGCGATTCCGCGTAGCACTCGTATAGAGCCTCTAGTCGGCATGGCTTCAATGGATCAAGCAGCTGTCTGTGCAGAGGAGAACGCCTAATGTACGTTGCTGTAAAAGGTGGCGAACAGGCCATCGCCAACGCCCATCAGTGGATGGCAGACCGCCGTCGAGGCGACCGAGCACAGCCCGAGCTTAGCGTTGACCAGGTTTGTCGTCAGCTCGGTCTCGCCGTGGATCGCGTCATGGCTGAGGCTTCACTGCATGACCCTGAGCTCGCTGCTTTGGCATTAAAGCAAGCCAGCGGTGATCTGACAGAAGCAGTCTTTCTGCTGCGCGCCTATCGCACTACCTTACCAAGGCTGGCCGATAGCACCCCACTCAAGACAAGTGACATGCAGGTAGAGCGCCGTATCAGTGCCGCTTTTAAGGATGTCCCCGGAGGCCAAGTTCTTGGGCCAACCTACGACTACACCCACCGCCTACTTGACTTCATGCTGCTGGCAGAGGGCGAGATCCCCGACCCAGCGCGTGCCGAGGCTGGACTAGAAGCCTGCCCGCAAATACTCGATGCCCTTGATGCCGAAGGGTTGATTGAACAAGAGGTTGATGATGGTGCCGTGCCTTACGACATCACTCAGGATCCACCCGACTTCCCGGTTGATCGGGCTACTCGCCTGCAAATGCTGGCGCGCGGCGACGAAGGATATCTGCTAGCACTGGGCTATTCGACCCAGCGTGGCTACGGCCGCAACCATCCTTTCGCTGGAGAGATTCGTCAAGGCACCGTCGAAGTGGAGATTGAGGTGGAAGGCTTTGATGGCCCCGTCTGTCTCGGGGAGATCGTCATTAGCGAATGCCAGATGATCAATCAGTTTGGCGGCAGCCGTGAAAAGGCGCCTCAGTTTACTCGCGGCTATGGTTTGGCCTTTGGCCGTAACGAACGCAAAACCATGGCCATGGCGCTGGTCGATCGCGCGTTGCGCGCGGAAGAACTGGGTGAGCCGATTCAAGGCCCTGCCCAGCAGGCAGAGTTCGTACTAGCTCACGCCGACAATGTTGAAGCCTCCGGCTTTGTTTCTCACTTGAAGCTGCCGCATTACGTCGATTTCCAGTCGGAGTTAGAGCTGCTGCGTCGCCTGCGTCGTGAACACACCACTCAAGAATCTGCAGACTCTCGCCTTCCCAGCAGGAGCGTCCGAAATGAACGCCAGTAATGACAAAGCCGACAATGTTTATAGCGGCTACAACTTCGCCTATCTCGACGAGCAAACTAAACGCATGATCCGCCGTGCGCTGCTCAAGGCAGTCGCGATTCCCGGCTATCAGGTTCCTTTCGGTGGCCGAGAAATGCCAATGCCTTACGGTTGGGGTACGGGGGGCATGCAGCTTACCGCTAGCATCCTTGGCGCTGATGATGTGCTTAAAGTGATTGACCAAGGCGCCGACGACACCACTAACGCCGTCAGTATTCGTACTTTTTTCGAGCGCGTGGCTGGGGTCGAGACGACGACCCGAACCGGGGAGGCCAGTGTGATCCAGACCCGCCACAGAATCCCCGAACAAGCCTTGACGAAAGGCCAAATTCTAGTGTTCCAGGTGCCCATCCCAGAACCGCTGCGATTTATTGAGCCAAGCGAAGAGGAAACCCGAATAATGCATGGCCTTGAAGAGTATGGCGTGATGCACGTCAAACTCTACGAAGACATTGCCCGTCATGGACATATCGCGACAACTTATGCCTATCCGGTCAAGGTCGCTGATCGCTATGTTATGGACCCCTCACCGATTCCCAAATTTGATAACCCCAAGCTCGACATGAGCGAAGCGCTAATGCTGTTCGGCGCGGGCCGCGAAAAGCGCCTGTATGCCATTCCGCCGTACACACGGGTTAAGAGCTTAGATTTCGAAGATCATCCGTTTGAGGTCCAGACCTGGGGGGAACCGTGCGCTTTGTGCGGGGCTACCGATAGCTACCTTGACGAAGTTATCACCGACGATCAGGGAGGACGGATGTTCGTCTGCTCGGATACGGACTACTGCCAAGATCGCCACGAGGAGGTGGCATGAAGCGCCCACTGCTTACTCGCCCTGCCCTTCTTGAAGCGCGCGACATTACGCGTTTATACGGCCCCAACCAGGGTTGCCAGGACATCGATTTCACCCTGCACCAAGGTGAAGTACTCGGCATCGTCGGTGAATCAGGCTCTGGTAAGTCGACCCTACTGAGGGTGTTATCAGGGCTTGAAAAGCCCGATAACGGTCAAGTGATTTACCACCGCCCGGAGCCATTCGGCACTGCAGCTGTTGAGGCAAAAGATGAGTTTGATCTTTACGCTATTAGTGAGGCTCGGCGCCGGGCACTGCTGCGTCTCGAGTGGGGCCTTGTGCACCAGAACCCTCGTGATGGCTTGCGCCTAGGAGTATCCGCTGGGGCCAACATTAGCGAGCGCCTGATGGCACTGGGGCAACGCCATTACGGTAACCTGCGGGCCGCCAGCCAGGACTGGATGGGGCGAGTAGAATTAGACCCACGTCGCATCGATGATGCGCCACAAACGTTCTCGGGCGGCATGCAACAACGCCTGCAGATTGCCCGAACGCTGGTGACCGAACCCCGCCTAGTGTTTATGGATGAGCCCACCGGTGGCCTCGATGTCTCAGTCCAAGCACGCCTTCTCGACATGCTACGCACCTTGACCCGGGAGCTTGGTCTCTCAGTGATTCTGGTTACTCATGACCTAGCGGTTGCCCGACTGCTGGCCCACAGACTGATGGTGATGCGCCGTGGACGGGTAGTGGAAGCTGGGCTAACCGACCAGATTCTGGACGACCCACAGCACGATTACACCCAGCTACTCGTGTCATCGGTGCTGACACCATGAACCGTGCCCACTCTCAGGATTTTACGTTGAGGAGCCCGCTATGATGGCGAACAAACAAGCCTTTCTGAGCGCATCGTCGCTCGACAAGTCTTTCATACTACATGCTCAGGGCGGCCAGCAACTTACCGTGATGCGCGGCCTTGAACTAAGCCTAGTGCCAGGCGAATGTCTTGTGCTGGCCGGACGTAGCGGTATCGGCAAAAGTACCTTGCTGAAAATGGTTAATGGCAATTACCGCGTCTCCGGTGGCCGATTGACGCTGCACTTCGATGACAGTGAACTGGAACTTTCAGACCTACCTGCCCAGGCGTGGCATGTCTTGCGTCGCGATGTGATTGGCTATGTAAGCCAGTTTTTGCGTGTAGTGCCACGGGTCTCTGCGCGAGAAGTAGTCATGGAGCCGCTACTGTCTAGAGGCTGTGAGGTAAACGAAGCGCGCAGTCGTGCCGAAGCGCTACTAGCCCGGCTCAATCTCCCTGAGCGACTGTGGAGCCTGGCCCCTGGGACCTTTTCAGGGGGCGAGCAACAACGCGTCAACATTGCCCGTGGCTTTATTGCAGAGCATCCGCTGCTGCTGTTGGACGAGCCCACCGCCTCTCTGGATAGTGCTAATCGCGATGTCGTGGTCGAGCTGATTCTGGAAGCCAAGGCTCGCGGCAGCGCAATGCTGGGTATCTTTCACGACGAAGATGTTCGCGATCGCGTCGCCGACCGCCTGCTGCCATTGGAAAACCATATGTTGCGCTCAAGTGACACCCCGTTCTCAGACGCTGACTCGGGCCAAGCGTTAGCTAGTTCCTTTGCTACATCGCCAGCAGGGAAAAGTGATACCAAGGAGGCGCTGTGATGGGTGCCAATGACCAGATTCTGACCAACGCTCGCCTAGTACTCGAAGATGACATAGTCCATGGCAGCCTTGTCATCAAGGACGGAATGATCATGGCCGTTGAACGTGGGCTTAGTACACTGCCAGGTGCTATCGATTGCGCAGGCGACCTGCTGATCCCCGGGTTGATCGAGCTGCACACTGATAATATGGAGAAATACTTTCAGCCACGGCCTAAAGTATCGTGGCCACCGCGATCAGCGGCCTTGGCCCACGATGCGCAGATGGCAGCGAGCGGGATCACCACAGTATTTGATGCGGTGTCCATTGGCGACGTGGATGACCACGGCATGCGTCAGAATGCGTTGCATCAGATGGTTGAGGCTCTGACCGAGATCAACCGCAACGGCATGGCCCGCGTAGACCACCGTTTACATCTACGCTGCGAGGTTTGCCACCCAGATACGCTGGCACGCTTTCAGTCCCTTGCGGACACTCCTGAACTTGGCCTGGTATCTTTGATGGACCACTCGCCAGGGCAACGCCAGTTTGCCAGCTTCGACGCCTACCGAGTGTACTACAAGGGCAAGCACGGCTTCGATGATGCCAGCCTCGATGCGTTCATCGAGCGTCAGCAGGGCTTTAGCGCCCAATATTCAAGCGCCTACCGTCAAGCGATTTCTCAAGCCTGCCATGAGCGTGGTCTAGCACTTGCCAGCCACGACGATGCCACTGTAGAGCATGTGGCCGAAAGCCTTGAGTACGGCACTAAAGTAGCAGAATTTCCGACTACCCTGGAAGCTGCCAAAGCCTCACACAAGAACGGCATGGCAGTGATGATGGGTGCTCCTAATGTGGTACGTGGAGGCTCCCACTCCGGCAATATTGCCGCCAGTGAGCTAGTGCGCCATGGCGTGCTTGATATTCTTTCTTCGGACTACTACCCGGCTGCGCTTCTAGACGCAGTCTTCCAGATTGCCGCTATGGAGGGAGGCTATGACCTACCCCGTGCTGTGGCCTGCGCTTCGCGTAATCCTGCCAAAGCGGTCGGGTTTGATGACCGTGGCCGCATCAGTGAGGGGCTGCGTGCGGACCTGATTCGGGTGCGAGAAGTCAACGGCCATCCGCTGGTACAGCGGGTATGGTGCGCTGGAAAACAGGTGCACTAATGGGACGACTGGTCTATTTGATCGGTGCTAGCGGCGTGGGCAAGGACAGCTTGCTACAGGCCGCACGCCGCGCTCACCCCGAGTGGGTCGTTGCCCACCGCTATCTCACTCGGGAAAGTGGCATGGATGAAGACTGCGTGTCACTCAGCAATGCCGAATTCGCGGTGCGTCGCGAATCTGGCCTACTGTGCCTCGACTGGCATGCTCACAACTTAAATTATGGCGTTGGCGTGGAGGTTGAGTCGTGGCTTGCCAATGATGCCATCGTGCTACTTAACGGTAGCCGCCGAGCCTTACCGAAGGCGTACGATCGTTTCGGTGAGGCGCTTCTTCCGGTAGTGATCACTGCGCCTGCCGAGGTGCTGCGTCGTCGGCTAATTGAACGTGGACGAGAATCGCCCTGCGAAGTCGAACACCGGCTCAGACGCCACCACGCAATGGAGCGCGAACTGGCCGAGTCTTTTCCTGAGATCGCCCGAGTCGACAATGGCGGAAAGCTTTCAGATAGCCTCGCGGCACTGACAGCGGTGATCGAGGGACGCTCTTCGTCCAAGTTATAGAATCCAGGGAAGCTATAGCAGGGGAACTATCGATGGAGTTTCGATTTAATGGTACCGGCGACAGCGCTCAGGTACCACGCTTTGGATGCAACTGTGTGGCCTGTAACCGAGCCAGGGTGTTCACCAGCTTACAGCGCAACCCCTGCTCGGCGGAGGTCAGGGTCGACGGCAAGCGTTACCTGCTTGACGCCGGACGCATGGATTTGGCACTTAGCTGCGAGATGGAACGACCTGCGGCATTCTTAATCACGCATTATCATGCCGACCATGTTCAAGGCCTTTTTCATTTGCGCTGGGGTTGCGGAGAGCCGATTCCGGTTTATGGACCCAAGGACGCCCAGGGCTGCGCAGATTTGCATCGAAATTCTGGGATACTGGATTTTCAGCCCGGGCTCAAACCATTCAGAACGATCAAGTTCGATAGTCTGACAGTGACGCCTGTGCCGCTCAAACACTCCAAGCCCACACTGGGCTATTGTCTTGATGATGGCGGTACAAGGCTTGCGTATCTCACCGACACCTTCGGTCTGCCGGTAGAAACGGAGCGCTTTCTAAACAGCTGGCAACCTGACGTGGTAGTACTGGATGCCTGCCACCCAGCTTCCTACGCGACACCTCGAAATCACAACACGATTACCCAAGCGCTAGATATTATCACTCGGCTAAATCCACCCCGGGCCTACCTCACTCATATCAGCCATGAGCTTGACGCTGAGCGCCTGTTGAAACCTATGGACCTGCCACTCAACGTGCGCATTGCTCAAGATGGAGATACGCTCGATAATTGGCCATAAACACCCTAATAATAATTTAACTAACAAGTATTCGAGAGCAGCATTAAGGTATGCACGTTAACTTTATTATCCGGTTAACGCGTTGGCGTTCTGATTGGTTTTGCTCCTATCAAACACGCTCTTCTTGGAAACTATCAGTCGAACTGAGCTCTCTACTTACTGAGAGCTCATCGGCACTGCTCAATCGCGAGAAAACCCCAGAGCCGGACGCATCGGTAGTACACACCATGTCTCGATATACATTATGTGCTGAAGATTGCACTGAAGGTGACAACGCGGCTTAAAAGGTGTCGGACAGAAGAGGCCCATCAAAAGAGACAAGTGATCTGACACTAATATTAATATAGTGCCAGATCAGGTTTAATATTACGCGAAACGACCTGCTCGGAAAGGCGCCAGATTAATATCGGAAGGGCGCCCCGCCAGTTGATCGGCGATCAGTTCGGCGGTAATCGCCGCTTGAGTCACCCCTAGATGTTGATGGCCAAATGCAAACTGCACCTGCGGGTATTTAGGATGCCGACCGATCACTGGCAAAGAGTCTGGCAATGTCGGGCGAAACCCCATCCAGTCACAGGCTTGTCCAACGCCATGGTCATCGCTCAAAAGTGCGGAAGCATGATGCTTAAGCGTTTGTGAACGTTTAGGGTTGGGCGTTAGCGCCAACCCGCCCAGTTCAGAGAAGCCAACCACTCTAAGACCACATTGCATGGGTGTCATAACGATATTACGCTCAGCCGAACCAACTGGCTGACGTAACGCATTCTTGCGGTTAGTAATAGTGAGACTATGGCCACTTTCAGCCTCCAGCGGTATCTTCAGATCCAACTGCTCCGCTAGCTTAGCACTCCAGGCACCAGTGGCGATGACCACTCGCTGCGCTTCACTAGTGCGCTGACATGAGCGAATGGCGATACCTTCTCTGGTCACACCGATCTGCTCGACATCTTCTTGCACGATGTCCCCGCCCGCATTTTCAAATGCCTCGACCAAGCGCTGCAAAACGCGATAAGGGTCGCTTACCTGATGAGCGTTGGGAAAAAGCAGAGCATGATGAATATTCGGGTTCAGGCCACTATCCCGCGCCTGTACCGCACCGGCATCTAACAGAATTGCTTCGATAGCGTACTTTTCAAGCTTGTCACGATGCCGACACGCCTGTTCCAGAGCACGCACATTTTCCCAGACCATCAAATAACCCGAAGAGATCAATTCGTCCTGGGCACCGATCCCTGCCAGACAGCGTTTCCATGCCGCCAAGGAATGGCTGTTGAGCGCGGTCAGTGCTTGACGCCCCTTGTAAACGTCAGGCTTTCTAGCCGCCATGACAAAACGTAACAGCCACGGAAGCAAGTGTGGCAAGTAACGCGGCGGCAGCGCCAATGGCCCATGTGGATTAAGCAGTAGCTCTGGGGCTTTACGGAGTATCTCGGGTGTGGAAAGAGGATCAACCAGTTCAGTGGCAAGATAACCAGCGTTGCCAAAAGAGGCACCCTTGCCCGGTTCATCGCGATCCACAACCCGCACTCGAGCTCCCTCCTGTTGGAGCTTCAGCGCCGTTGTCATGCCGATCAGACCAGCCCCGATAACTACCACATCGGGGTGACGTGGGGAAGTTTCAAAACTCATGAAACCCTCGAATTGTTAAGCACCAGATTTTCGTCTTGTATCAGCGCAGATTCATCGTCCTGGGACGTGAGCTTAGCAGGCTGGTCACTGTTGGGGCGCTTCTTAGGATCGGCTTTATAGGAGAACCAACCGAACTGGGCGTAGATGATGCTCAACAGCGGCGATAGCCAGCAGGCAAATGCTAGAGGTATATAGAGCAAGGCGCTAAAATCACCGTCGCCCACTGTTAGCCCCAGAGTGGTGATAACAAAAGCGCCACCTACATTCCAAGGAATCAGCGGAGACATCAGAGTGCCGCCCTCTTCGATCGCACGTGCGAGGTTAAGTCGCGAGTAACCGAGTCGGTCATAAGCGCTAACGTACATACGGCCGGGTAACGCAATAGATAGATAAACATCACCGGAGATAGCGTTGACAAAAATAGGCGTTAACACCGCACTCGTTTGCAACGCCCTAAAACTACGCGCTTTTTCGGTAATAGTGGCGACCACTTTTTCTAAGCAACGGGTCTTTTCCAAAATACCGCCAAAGATCAATGCAAAAATGATTAGCGTCACCACCCAGGTCATAGACGTGACACCGCCACGGTTAAGTAGGGTATCTAGCGGCCCGACTCCTGTTTCAATCGCATAGCCACTATGGGCGTAGGTCAAAACATCGTGAAAGGAAACGCCCTGGGTCAGTATAGCGATGAGACCACCTAAACAGGTTGCGGTGAACAGAGCGGGAATAGGCGCGACTTTCAGAAAGGCTAACGATAAAATCACCAGCAACGGAAGCAACTGCCAGGCTCCCAATTGGAAAGCACCAGACAGACCTTCACGAATATCAACAATGCGGGCCAGCGTTGTCGTGGCTTCCTGGTCTCCCCCTCCCACCCAAGCATAAATCACCAAAGCAATGAGCATAGCCGGCACCGTGGTGGGCAGCATGTTTTTAATATGATCGAAAATATTGGTTTCGGTGACGGCAGGCGAAAGGTTGGTCGTATCAGATAGCGGAGACATCTTGTCACCAAAAAAAGCACCGGAGACTATCGCCCCTGAGGTCCAGTAAACAGGCACTTCGAGGGCAACACCGATCCCCATCAATGCAAGTCCAACAGTACCTACTGTGGTCCAAGAAGAGCCTACTACCAGTGACACAATAGCGCACATCAGCATAGTAGCCGCTAGAAACCACTGGGGACTGAGGAGTTCTAGACCATAGTAAATCAGCGTGGGAACCGTGCCGCTGGCAATCAAAACGCCGATCAACATGCCCACCACAATTAAGGTGGCAACAGCAGGCATCGCGACGTGGAGCAGCTTAAAGCCACCGACTTGCATTTCGTCCCAGCGATAGCCACGACTCCAGCCAAAGAGTGCGGCAATACCCGCACCTAAAGCTAGCGGTATATGAGGCGTGAAGTCACCGTAATAGAAAAGCTGAATCGCCAACAGGCCGATAGTAAGTATGATTGGCAGAAGCGCCATACTTAGCGACGGTAGCCCAATGGCTTTACTTTTATTTTTCAAGCTGGTTATTCCTTTTATTCAGCATTAGATCGTCAGTCAACTGTGATTAATTGCAGCTCCTTTCATAAGCAGTGATCGCAGCAGCAAGGTCTTCAGAAGACGCCCCGACTGCTTTAAACACCGTCACAGCTTCATTGGGGTTGTTTAGCTCGCTCCGTCCCAGGTGCCGCATGCCACAAAGTTCATAAAAATCTGCTAATACATCCGACTCACTTATGACACCGGACTTAATGGGGTCAATTAAATCTCCACTCTCGGCTAAGGCACCCGCTCTAGTGTCAACAAATACATAGCCCCTGCGCATAACTTCATCATCGGCTTCTCGCATATAAGGCGTAAAGCTGCCGACCAAATCGACATGCGTTCCTGGCGTGAGCCATTCGCCACGAATCAGTGGTTCTTGACTAAGTGTGGCGCAACTGATGATGTCGGCTTCGCTAACGGCCTGCTGAAGGCTATCTACGGAGACCACCTCTGCTTGGTAGCCCTGTTCAATAAGCTCATCGACCAGGGTAGCGGCTGATTTGGGGTAAAGGTCCCATACACGGACTCGTTTAATCGGACGTACCGATGCATGGGCGGGCACTAGGCGACGCGCCATCCTCCCGGCACCTACCATTAGCAACTCTGCCGAATTTTCGCGGGAGAGGTATCGAGAGGCCAGCGCTGACGCAGCCGCTGTTCTGCGTGATGTCAGCTCGTTGGCTTCGAACTGAGCCAAATGTTTTCCAGTACGTGCACAACTAAGCAGGTAGTGGCCGGTAAGTCCCGGCTCATGACGCGCTGTATTGCCAGGAAAAACATTAACTTGCTTAACACCTAGGTAGCGATTCTCTATCCATGCTGGCATCAGCAATAACGTTGCATCTGGATCGCCACTGACTTTCAAGTGATGGTGGTGGCGGATAGGTGACTGTACGTCGCGAGTAAATATTACGTCGAGAGCACCGATTAGAGCCTCCCAAGGTAAGGCATCGATAACTTGTTCAGCGTTGAAATACATACCAGACTCCATTTATAAAATGCATCGATACAGACTAAGATGGAGGAGGTTGCAAAGTCTTGGCATGGACTCCGTAATAGTTGTCATGTATTCCGTTTGAAGGCTAGTCTTTAAAATAGTCGCGTATACCTAACAAAGAGTGGCTCAGAGCCTACAGCTATTCTGTGTTTCCCTACACAGAGCAACATCCCCAGCTTGCCTACAGCTTGTACGGATTGAGTGATATCAGGATAACGACAATGCAACAAACTCAAGCAAGGTGTAACCGTATTGCCCGTAGTTCGGGCGAGCATTGCCATGACTTCCCACAGCTATTGCTAGGGTGGCGTGGAGAGATGAACTGTGAGCTTGAGAAAGCAACAGGAAGCCTGAATGCCACGACGGCCGCGATTATACCTGCCAATGAAAGACACATTTATACTGGTCGTAATGATTGCAGTGAGCTGCTGGTTATTGATTTAAGCAGCTATGACAGCTGCTTATCCGTACTTGAAAAAGACGCCAATATCGATATGTCGGAGCAGCTTTTTTCCAGACCACTTTTATTTGATATGCCTCCGATCCTCGTATCGACAGTGAGTCATGCAGTTGAGCAACTCCGCTTTTTTGGCCCTAGGGACTCGCGTTATCTACTGCGACGACAACTGGCAATGATGTTTGTTACGCAAGTTTATGAGCTGATGGCTGTAGGCAGCCTGGAAGCGCTGCCAAAAAATTGCCGCATTTCAGCTAGTGACATCAATTCCTTTATTGATACATCGTTGGAAATACCACCTTCTAATTACGCACTTGCCGATTTTCTGCATTTAGGGCAAAGCCAAATGCATCTACTATTTGTGCGCCATTTTGGTAAATCTCCACAGCAGTATGTATTAGAGCGACGGTTATCATGGGCAATGACATGGCTGCAAACCACTCGGTTGCCGTTGGGTAGAATTGCCATGGATTTAGGTTTCTCAGACAGTTCTTCCTTTTCTCGCGCTTTTCGCAAACATTTTGGTCATGCACCATCGGCAATTCGGAGTCAGAGCTCTACGCGATCGCAAATAAATCAGTTAAACTTAGACTAATAAAATAACCGCAGTATTTTGGGCACCAAGGTCGAGAAAAAAGGGCCAGTGCCGATATTTCCTCTGCTTTACTGACCTACGCTCGACGACGCCATATCCATGCCAACTATGACGTGGGCATAACCTGGGTGCGTCGACAGGGAGCTGTCCAAACCATTATTCTGCGCAACACTCACACCTGTGATCCCTACCGCTCCGAGCTCTGTGAGACCAACGAGAACACGAGTGGCCTGATACGGTAGTACTTCCCCAAAAGAACGAACTTACGGCAGGCCACCGCCGGATGGTGAAAGGTAGTCAAACCAACTGAATGCCCTCCCCCGAAAACGGCTCGTTTATCGGGCACCGGCGCAAGTGCTCAGGTGCCTTGGATATCGCAGGTCAGTAGCGTTAAAACAACGCACCCAAACGACTGATAATTTAACTACCCTGCCGAATACATTAGCGATCAGCATTCAATAGCATTAACGGCCAGTCCACCTTTGGATGTTTCCTTATATTTATCAAGCATGTCTCTCCCCGTATCGCGCATAGTGCGAATGACCTTATCCAACGATATAAAGTGAGTACCATCACCGTGCAATGCCATTTGCGCTGCATTAATGGCTTTTACGGTGGCAATAGCGTTGCGCTCGATACACGGCACTTGAACCAGCCCTCCCACCGGGTCGCAGGTTAACCCTAAATTGTGTTCCAGGCCGATTTCGGCCGCATGCTCTACTTGCTCGGGCGTTCCGCCCATCACATCCGCTAAGCCAGCCGCCGCCATGGCGCACGCCGAGCCGACCTCCCCTTGGCAGCCCACCTCTGCCCCCGATATCGACGCGTTTTTCTTACAGAGAATGCCAATGGCACCTGCCGCTAGTAGAAAGTCCACGACGTTTTTCTCGCAGGCGTTGGGCTGAAATTTCATGTAGTAGTGCAGAACAGCGGGAATAATGCCCGCAGCACCGTTGGTGGGCGCCGTTACCATCCGCCCTCCTGCGGCATTCTCTTCATTAACCGCGAGGGCAAAAATATTCACCCATTCCATTGCTGAAAACGTCGATGCGATTAGGCAATCATTCTGCTCAGCGGCTAAAAGCCGCTGATGCAACAGCTTAGCCCTGCGTTTCACGTTTAACCCACCCGGCAATACTCCTTCATGGGTTAACCCATTGTCGATGCACTCACACATGACTTGCCAGATTCGCCACAACTCATTTCTGACCTCGTCTTCTGTCCGCCATACTTTCTCATTCTCTAGCATTAAGCGGCTAATACTCAGCTGCTCTTTTTTACATAATGCTAGCAGCTCTTCAGCTGTATCGAAGTTGTAGGGAATAGTTGCCCCATCAAAGTCCTCTAACGGCATATCCACCTGGGCTTGTTCAACAACAAAACCGCCCCCTACCGAATAGTAGATATTTTCATGCAGCAACTCACCTTGATGTGTGAAGGCAGCAAGCCGCATGGCATTAGGATGATGAGGCAAACTCTCTTCATGGAAATAAATATCGCGATTCCAATCAAAAGCGATTGTTTTTTGGCGTCCAAGTTCTAATAACTGACTCTCTTTAAGCGACGCAATAGATGGCCCAATAATCAAAGGATCAATCGTGTCGGGGCGCTCACCCATTAGCCCCATAATAATCGCGTGATCCGTTGCGTGCCCTATACCCGTCGCTGACAGTGAGCCATAAAGATGAACGTCTAGACGGGCCACTTGATCAAGAAGGTCGGCTTCGCGTAGTGATGTAACATACTTAAAAGCGGCCTGCATGGGCCCGACGGTATGGGAACTGGAGGGGCCTACTCCAATCTTAAAAAGGTCGAAAACACTGATAGGCATTGGAGCACCTCTTGACGTATAAACAGGGGAAACTCAGGCGGCGCCTGAAAGTTTTAATAAGTTATTGATGTGATGAAAAATAAAACGAAACTATCTTTTATGGATAAGTTTTTATTTTTATAAACCGAAATTCTTAAGCACGCATTAGCATGCTTATACATAACTAAGGGCTACCTAGCGAACTAAAAAACGCTTGGTGCTGACAGTAGCCCCGTTATAAAAGCGCGCTATAACTGTGTGTGTTTATCGTTAATAGCTATAAGCCAAAAACCTTAGTTACCAAACACCACTGTACGCCCAGAATAAAAGAACACACGACGTTCCAAGTGATAGCTAATCGCTCTAGCCAGCGTCAGGCACTCGATATCCCTTCCCTTGGCAACCAGATCCTCTGGGTAGTGGGTGTGATCCACTGGCTCGACCCCTTGAGCAATAATTGGCCCTTCATCAAGGTCATTATTAATATAATGTGCCGTTGCCCCCACTAGCTTGACGCCTTTTTCGTACGCCTGATGATAAGGCTTAGCGCCTTTAAAACCGGGCAGTAGCGAGTGATGAATATTGATAGCGCGCCCGGCTAATAGTTCACACATTGAGGGGGAGAGTACCTGCATATACCTTGCCAGCACCACCAGCTCAGCGTCAGTATCCGCGATGATTTCGCGTATCTGCGCTTCCTGCTGCAATTTCGTCTCGGGCGTGATCGGCAGGTAGTGATAGGGCAAATCGTGCCATGCTGCCAACGGCTCCAGATCAGGATGGTTGGAAATCACCGCTTTGATATCCAGCGGAAGCTGGCCCGTCCGATAACGGTAGAGCAGATCATTCAAGCAGTGATCGGCCTTGGAGACCATAATCACGGCGCCTGTGCGTTTGCCCGGCGCCGTCAGCTCAAACTGCATATCGAATTCGCCTGCCCGCGCTGTAAAATCGGCGTGGAAGCGCTCTTCATGGAAGTCGTCTCGCTCTGGACGAAACTCGGCACGAATGAAAAAGCGTCCGCCAAGCCGGTCATCGAAAGAGTTGAGTTCAGTGATATAGCACTGCTGCTCTTTTAAAAAGCGCGTGACAACGTCCACCGTTCCCAAACGGCTTGGGCATTGGGCGGCAAGTATCCAGGTATCACTCATTCGGCTCATAATGCATGTATCTCTGTTAGCGGCAGAAGATAGCGGCCGAAACAGCGTTTCGGCCTGCCTGCTTATTGTTCTACGTTCACGCCATACTCTGCTGCTGCATCCAGTAGCCAGCGGTAGCAGTAGTCGGCAAAACTGCGCCGCACGACTAACTCCCAACGCTCCTCACTGGGCCGACGAAGGATGGTCGTGGCCTTGGCGAAAACGGTAGTAACGCCTTTGCCCACGGGAAAATGGCGGGGATGAACGTCGTAGATCACCGCTTTCATCAACAGCTCGCGGGCCGCCTCTCCGGTAATCTCTAACACCGTCTGCCCACCGCTGACATCGCTGATGGCGTAATGGGAATCCCCCAAACGCTCCCGCAACTGCGTCTCTAGCGGGAACTCCTCACCGCCAGGCACAATCACCAGCCACTCGTCAGGAGAAAGCCACTGAATGGACCGCTCGCCGCTGGCATCCTGCACTAGCGCCTGGGGCTTGCCAGGCAGACTAATCCCCAGCACATCGCGCACCGCCTCATCGAGAACGATGGCACCGCCTCGTAAGATCAGATGCCCAAGCATTGCCCGCTCGCGTAGCT
The DNA here is from genome assembly GCF_002216165.1 of Halomonas sp. N3-2A. Lineage (NCBI taxonomy): Bacteria > Pseudomonadati > Pseudomonadota > Gammaproteobacteria > Oceanospirillales > Halomonadaceae > Halomonas > Halomonas sp. N3-2A. The sequence continues at coordinate 2,680,896 of NZ_CP022286.1, forward strand.
GAACCCGACTTGAACTACCAGTACGAGGAGCACCGCTATGACGATAGCTAAAGGCTAACGGAGACTCTACCGGGATAGCGGTATCAGTACGGGTATCGAAAGTGGCCGCATTAGACATTTTGGCGCTCTCCCTTGGGATCATAAAAAATGGTGCTGACAATTTCGGCTTCGTGAACTTGGCCGTCTGCCATGGGCAGATAGACGGTTTCGCCCATTTTCTTGAGGCCGCCCTTAACCACCGCTAAGGCAAATCCAGAGTCCAGAATTGGGCTGTAGTAGCTTGAGGTCACATGCCCTGCCATGGGCATTGGGATCGCATGCTTGGGATCAAACACAATCTGGGCGCCCTCTTCCAGCACCACCGTAGGGTCCTTCGGTTTGAGACCCACCAGCTGCTTGCGGTTTTCGCGCTTGGTATCCGTTCGCGTCAGGGCTCGCTTACCAATCCATGAGAAAGGCTTGTCGTAACCTACGCACCACTGCATGCCCAGGTCTTCCGGCGTTACCGAGCCGTCGGTTTCCTGGCCGACGATAATAAAGCCTTTTTCAGCACGCAGGACGTGCATGGTCTCTGTGCCATAAGGCGTCAAGCCATACTTCTCGCCATGCTTGAACAGGGTCTGCCACACGTGCATGGCGTAGTTGGCTTGGACGTTAATCTCAAAGGTCAACTCACCGGTAAAGGAGATCCGATAAACACGCGCAGGCACCCCGGCCACTTTTCCAGCACGCCACTCCATAAACTTAAAGCTATCGCGGTCGAGATCGATATCCGTCATCTCAGCCAGCAGCTTGCGTGCTTCGGGGCCAGTGATCGTCATGGTGGCCCAGTGGTCAGTCACTGAAGAGAAGTAGACATCCAGTTCTGGCCACTCGGTCTGATGCCATAACTCCAACCATTCCAATATCGCTGCTGCACCACCGGTGGTGGTGGTCATCAAAAAGTGATTTTCAGCAAGACAGCTGGTTACACCGTCATCAGTGACCATGCCATCATCTTTGCACATCAAGCCATAACGGCACTTACCAACTGCCAACTTCTCCCACTTGTTGGTATAGACACGCGCCAGGAATTCACGCGCATCCGGCCCTTGAATGTCGATCTTGCCAAGCGTCGAAGCATCGAGAATACCCACTTTCTCGCGCACCGCTAAACACTCCCGGGCGACCGCTTCGTGCATGGTCTCGGTCTTGCCATTCACCTTCTGTGGGTAGTACCAGGGACGCTTCCACTGACCGACATCCTCAAACTCGGCGCCGCGCTCAACGTGCCACTGATGAAGAGCGGTATAGCGCTCGGGATCGAACAGATCACGGCAGTGGCGACCCACAATGGCGCCAAAGGTCACCGGCGTATAATTTGGCCGAAATACCGTGGTGCCCACCTCGGGGATGGAGCGATTCAGGCAGCGAGCTGCAATGGCCATACCGTTAATATTGCCCAACTTGCCTTGGTCGGTACCGAACCCCATCGCGGTATAGCGCTTAATATGCTCGATAGACTCAAAGCCTTCCCGGGTAGCCAGTTCGATGCCCGCCGCAGTGACGTCGTTCTGCAGGTCAACGAATTGCTTCGGCCCGCGCAGCGTGGGTTTCTCATGGGGAACCTGGAAAAGTGCCACCGCAGGCCCCTGCTGGAGACGTTCAACGCTAGGCAGGTTAACCGGCTGAGCCGCGTGGCCTGTGGCTGCCGCTGCTTTAATACCAGCCTCAACCCCCTCAGCAAGTACGTCTCCCAACGCATAGGTGCCATTAGCGCCACCGCAGGCATGAACGCCTTTCACTAGCCCTGGCACAAAGCCGAGAATATCGTCACGCCAAGTAGGCCGCGCGCCGGTATGGGAAGCCAAGTGGATAACCGGACTATAGCCACCTGAGCTAGCAATAGTGTCGCAGGCCAATTCCTGGACTGGGCCACTGACTCGGTAAGCGCCAATATCGATCTTGGCCACCCGAGCGGCAGTGACTCGGTTGCTGCCTTTCGCCTCGATAACGGCACTGCCGGTGATGATCTTGATACCTTGGGCGCGGGCGGCATCGACCCAATCCCCTGCAGGCGCTTCGCGGGCGTCAACAACCGCCACCACCTCGCAGCCTGCTTCCTTCCAGTCTAAGGCGGCGCGATAGCCATCATCGTTGCTGGTAGAGAGCACCAGTTGGCGACCTGGCACGACACCATAGCGTCGAATGTAGGTAGAAACAGCGCTTGCCAGTAGGTTGCCTGGAACGTCATTTCCCGCATACACCAATGGCCGCTCGTGAGCGCCTGTGGCTAAGATCACCTGACCAGCGCGAACTCGATGCATGCGGGAACGTACCGGGCGGCGGCCATTGACGACAGGCGCCGTTTCGCCCAGATGCTCAGTACGCCGCTCGTGCAGTGTCACAAAATTGTGATCGTGATAACCGTTAGCCGTGGTGCGTGGCAGCAGTGTGACGTTCTCACATCCGGCTAGCTCTTCAAGCACTCGAGCAACCCACTGGTCTGCCGACTTGCCATCCAGAGTTTCGCGGCTACCCAACAGTGAGCCGCCCATCTCTTCTTGCTCATCGGCAACGATCACCCGCGCACCGCCACGGGCAGCAGCCAATGCTGCAGACAAGCCGGCAGCGCCAGCGCCAACGACCAGCACATCGCAGTGTTGATGAAGGTGGTCATAGCTGTCTGGATCGGCTTCCATAGGGCTGCGGCCCAGGCCTGCCGCCTTACGAATATACTTTTCGTAGGTCAGCCACATCGACGCCGGTGCCATAAACGTCTTGTAGTAGAAGCCCGGCGGCATAAATTGCCCACCTAACTTGCCTATCAAGCCCATCAAGTCGCGCTGTACATTAGGCCAACCGTTGGTGCTACAGGCGGCTAATCCATCAAACAGTGCTTGCTGGGTAGCGCGAACATTGGGCACCTGTGCCGCTTCGGTACTGCCTAATTGAACAATGCCATTGGGTTCTTCAGCGCCTGCGGCGACGATGCCTCTGGGGCGCGAGTACTTAAAGCTGCGGTTAACGATATCCACACCGTTAGCCAGCAGCGCCGAAGCCAGGGTGTCTCCAGGATGCCCTTGGTAACGCTGACCGTTAAAGGTAAAGCTCAACGTGCGAGAGCGATCGATTCGGCCGCCTGCCTTTAGGCGGAACACTTGTTGCTTAGACTGACTCATGCCCGCACTCCTTCCTGATGGCTTACCGCTGCCGCCTCGCGAGGCTGCTTTTGGCTGTCGGCAGTTATCGTCGGCTGCTCGCCCATTTTGTAGGTCTCGAGAATCTCGTAGCTCACCGTATGACGCGTCACGTTGAAGAACTTGCGGCAACCTACCGCATGCACCCACATTTCGTGATGCACCCCTCTGGGGTTGTTGCGGAAGAAAAGGTAGTTCCCCCACTCTTCATCGCTACACGCCTCGGGCTCTTTGGGTCGCTCAATATGCGCCTGGCCTTTGGGGTGAAACTCCTCTTCCTCACGGTGTTCGCCGCAGTAGGGGCAATAGATATAAAACATGACGAATACTCCTCTCGTATGAACCCTAGTGGGCCACGCCGGCGGCGCCGTGCTCATCAATCAGCGCACCGCTATGGAAGCGGAACATGGAGAACGGCTCAGCAATGGGGTGCATCTCACCCTTAGCCAAGCTGGCAGCGAACACGTGACCCGATCCTGGAGTAGCTTTGAAGCCACCCGTGCCCCAACCACAGTTGAAGAACAACCCCTTCACCGGTGTTTTAGAGATAATCGGACAGGCATCCGGACAGGTATCGACAATACCGCCCCACTGACGATTCATACGCACCCTAGAGAAGATCGGGAACATCTCGACGATCGCCTGAAGGGTGTGTTCCACGGTAGGATAGCTACCGCGCTGACCATAGCCGTTATAGCCGTCAATGCCAGCGCCGATGACTAGGTCGCCTTTATCAGACTGACTGATATAGCCATGTACGTGATTAGACATCACCACGGTATCGAGAATCGGTTTGATCGGCTCGGAGACCAGGGCTTGTAGCGGGTGAGATTCCAAAGGCAACTGAAAGCCGCCCATATTGGCCAACACACCAGAATTACCGGCGGTCACACAGCCCACTGTCTTGGCTTCGATATCGCCACGGTTGGTGTGCACACCGTAGATCCTACCGTCACGGATTTTGAAGCCGGTAACTTCGGTCTGCTGGAGGATGTCCACCCCGTGAGCATCAGCACCGCGCGCATAGCCCCAGGCCACAGCATCATGCCGCGCTACCCCAGCACGCGGCTGCCAGGAAGCGCCCATCACTGGATAGCGAGCATTCTTGGAACAATCCATGATTGGCACCAGCGCCTGCACACCCTTGGTGTCCAGCACTTCGCCATCAATGCCGTTTAGGCGATTCGCGTTAACCCGGCGCTGGATATCGCGCATATCTTGCAGGGTATGCCCCAGGTTGAGCACCCCTCGCTGGGAGAACATGACGTTGTAGTTAAGGTCTTGGGAAAGCCCTTCCCACAGCTTCATGGCATGTTCGTAAAGGGCAGCCGATTCGTCCCATAAGTAGTTCGAACGCACGATGGTCGTATTACGGGCGGTATTACCACCGCCCAACCAGCCTTTCTCGATCACCGCGACATTCTTGACACCGAACTCTTTGGCCAAGTAATAAGCCGTGGCCAAACCGTGGCCACCACCACCGACGATGATCACATCGTACTGCTTCTTAGGCGTGGGATTGCGCCATTGGCGCTCCCAGTTTTCATGGTGGCTCAGCGCGTGCTTGACCAGGCCGAAGCCGGAATAGCGTTGCATAGTGGTCTCCTTAGTTCAGCCGCGCCGGGCCTTGCCGGCAAGCCGATTCAAGCAATAGATTCGACGGCTTCAGCGACAGCTTCAGCATAGACAGGGTGCCGGGCACACACGTCACTCACTTTAGCCAGCACCTCGGCCTCGATGGCAGCGGTATCACTCCCAGCAGCTAATACGTCTAGGATGTCGCAAATCCAGCCAGCTAGTTCGCCACACTCTTGGGCATTGAAGCCACGCGTGGTAACCGCGGGGGTACCAATACGTAGACCCGATGTCACGAAGGGGCTCTGCGGGTCGTTGGGCACCGTGTTCTTATTAACGGTGATATGCGCGCGGCCCAATGCGGCATCCGCATCCTTACCCGTGACGCCCTGCTGGATAAGCGAGACTAAGAAAAGATGATCTTCGGTACCACCCGACACGACATCATAGCCGCGCTCCATGAATACGTTGGCCATGGCTTGGGCGTTGTCAATCACCTGCTGCTGGTAACGCACAAACTCCTGGCTCATGGCTTCCTTGAACGCCACCGCTTTCGCCGCGATAACATGCATCAATGGGCCACCTTGCTGGCCTGGGAAGACCGCACCATTAAGCTTTTTGTAGAGCGCCTCGTCGCCATCCGCAGACAGAATCAGGCCACCACGGGGGCCACGCAGCGTTTTGTGGGTAGTAGTAGTGACGACGTGGGCATGAGGCAGCGGGCTCGGATAAAGGTTAGCTGCCACTAAACCTGCAACGTGGGCCATGTCGACCATTAAGTAAGCACCCACTTCATCAGCGATAGTGCGGAAACGACGCCAATCCACCACGCGAGAGTAGGCAGAGAAACCGGCAATGATCATTTTCGGCTGATGCTCACGGGCCAAACGCTCAACTTCTTCGTAATCGATCTCACCGGTTTCCGGCTTGAGGCCATACTGAACAGCGTTGTAGTGTTTGCCCGAGAAGTTAGGGGCGGCGCCGTGGGTTAAATGGCCGCCGTGGGCAAGGCTCATACCTAGAATAGTATCGCCAGGTTTGACCAGCGCCATAAACACAGCGGCATTGGCCTGAGCGCCGGAATGCGGCTGCACATTGGCATAATTGGCACTAAATAAGTTGCAGGCACGTTCAATGGCTAAGGCCTCAACCTTGTCGACGAATTCACAACCACCGTAGTAGCGACGGCCTGGATAGCCTTCCGCATACTTGTTAGTCAGTTGGGTACCCTGCGCTTCCATGACAAGTTGACTGGTGTAATTTTCGGAGGCGATCAGCTCAATATGCGCTTCTTGGCGTACCGTTTCTTCAGCAATTGCTTCTGCAAGCAAACTGTCGTAACTGGCCAAACGTGCTTTGGGGGAAAAATTACTTTGAAGCATTATCGCCTCCTGATGAGTGACTTTTTTATTAAGTGCTGGACGTTCTCTTTAACGCTGACAAGCCCAGGTTTCTATCAACCAGAGTTTCTATCAACCAAGGTTCCTATCAACGTTTTCTTACCGCGATACTATCGTTGGTTTCCTAGCCCAAGATACTTGTTGACGTCACCACTCGATGCATTTGCGACATCGACATCAATTAGCCAGGCTGTGCAGATAGATCGTCATTGATTACCCATAAAAAAGCGCCCTAAACGGCAAAAGCCATAAAGGGCGCTTTACTGAAGTATTAAAAAATGACTGCGTTAAAAATCGACGACGAGGTCCCCTTTAGGACGACTGCAGCAAGATAGAATGTATCCTTCTGCGACATCCTCATCCGTAATGCCCCCGTTATGCTCCATATCTACCTCCCCCGATTTGAGCTCTACGCGGCAAGTACCGCATATCCCCATACCACATGCTTTGGGGATATGCAGACCCAACTTCGCCGCTGCTGCATGCACTGTTTCGCCAGGCTGAATACGCACACTTTTGCCGGTCGATGCGAACTCAATGCTGTGCAAGTCATTGCTATCAACATTTTCAGCATCGACTTCTGCTTGCTCGGCCAGCTCACGCACATCATCACGAACGTCGATAGGCGTGGCGCCAAACGACTCTTCGTGATAATGGCTCATATCAAAGTTATGGTGCTGCAAAATACGCTTGATGGCGTTCATATAGGGAGTTGGGCCGCAACAAAAGATCTCCCTCTCCATAAAGTCCGGCACCATTAATTCGAATAACGGCTCGGTGAGATAACCCCGGTAGCCAGCCCACGCCTCTCCAATATCCTCTTTACTCTCACAGATAATATGCAGTTTGAATTCGGGGATACGCGAAAACATATGCACCAATTCACGATGATAAATGACATCGCGGGGAGCTCGAGCACTATGTATAAATTCAACATCCACAGCGGCATTAGTATCAAAAAGCCAACGTGTCATGGACATTAAAGGGGTAATGCCAACACCACCAGAGAGGAACAACACTTTCTCGGCGGGAAAATCGATCGAGTTAAAGTTACCGACCGGCCCATGCACCACCAGCTCGTCGCCTATTTTTAAATTGGCATGCAGCCAATTGGAAACCTTGCCTCCCGGCACCTGCTTAACAGTGATCGAAAAGCTGTAAGGAATAGAGGGTGAGCTTGAGATTGTATAGGAGCGCATGATCGGCTGATTATCGATCTCAAGCTCAAGGGTCACAAACTGGCCAGGCTTGAAGAAGAACAGTACGGGTTGCTCCGCCATAAAACAGAACGTGCGTACATCTTGGGTTTCTTGGATCACCTTAACGCAACGTACCTGGTGGCGGCCGTTAGTCCAGGTTTGGGTCGTGACCGGGTTAAAGAAATTAGTTGTCATTATCGCCTCTGCCTGACCAGCCTTCATCGCTATGCATTACCGAACCATATTCGCTATAGCCCAGCACCGTTGATGTGCATTTTGGGGACGCTCCTCTTAGCCGACTTACCTGACAACGACGCGTACTTACCTCGTGCCACTCTTTATTGCTTAGAAAGCTCTTCTTTAGTCGCCGTTACGCCACCTGATGTCGCGGGCAGATAACTGGTAGGGGTTAGCCTGCAACACAATCAGACACTGACATCAGGCCCCATTCGAATAAAACGCCAGGTTACGCAACAGAACAACAAGATAAACAATCTTGACTAACGGCCGCCACGCAGCCCTTGAGGGGAAAGCGGAGGTTTACGAGGATACTGGTATGGAAAAAAGTGTTTCTAATATGATGGACGACCCACTCGCTGCGGCTCGTGAGTCAACGGCCCATATGCTGCAGGAAAGGGCGCGTACCTTTTCTCTTCCGCAACCGTTTTATAACGATGCCCGACTGTTTGCTCTTGATATGCAAGAGATTTTCGAAAAAGAGTGGTTGTTCGCAGGCATGACATGCGAGATCCCCACCAAGGGTAACTTCATCACCTTGGATATTGGCGACAACCCCATCGTTATTGTGCGCGGTAGTGAAGGCGTTATTCATGCGTTTCACAATGTGTGCCGCCATCGCGGTTCGCGTCTGTGCGTAAAAGATAAGGGCAAGGTAGCAAAACTCGTCTGCCCGTATCATCAGTGGACATACGAGCTTGATGGCCGATTGCTGTTTGCCGGTAGCGACATGGGCACTGCCTTCGACCTCAACCAGTTTGGCCTCAAGCCGGTCAACGTCCAAACAGCTGGCGGCTTCATCTTTATCAACCTAAGCGATGAGCCACCTGCCATTGACGATTTTCTGACAACGCTTGAGCATTATCTCGAGCCGTACCAGATGGACAACGTCAAGGTTGCCACCGAATCCAGCATCGTCGAGCAAGCCAACTGGAAACTCGTGATCGAAAACAACCGCGAGTGCTACCACTGTAACGGCGCCCACCCTGAACTGCTTAATTCGTTGCAGGAGTTTGATGATACCGACGACCCCCGCGCAACACCCGCTTATAAAGCGCTGGTGGCACGTAAACAAGCAGATTGGGATGCCGAACAGGTGCCCTACCAGTTGAAGCGGTTTGGTAAACGCAACCGCCTGACGCGTACGCCACTGCTGGATGGCATTGTCTCCATGACAATGGATGGTAAGCCCGGCAGCAAGAAACTGATGGGACGTTTATCAAGCCCCGATATGGGCTCACTGCGCATCCTTCATCTGCCCAACTCATGGAACCATTTCATGGGCGATCACGCAGTGGTATTTCGCGTGTTGCCAATCGGTCCGCAGCAAACCGTGGTAACTACCAAATGGCTTGTACACAAGGATGCCGTGGAAGGTGTCGACTACGACCCCGAACAGCTTCGCCGAGTATGGGATGCCACCAACGACCAGGATCGCCAGCTCGCCGAAGAGAACCAGCGCGGCATCAACTCAAAGGCTTATCAGCCTGGGCCTTATTCTGAAACCTATGAGTTCGGTGTTATCGACTTTGTCAATTGGTACGCCGCCCGTATGCTTGAGAATCTAGGCCACGAGGCTCCCGCGTTACAGTTAGCGCAAGGCTGACGTTTGCAGAGTGATTTCCCCATCCATCTGGCCCGCTTATGCGGGCCAGACTTGTTTAGCGGCGCGCATAGAGACATTGATCGTCACCTTCACCAGAACTCAGCCGAGAGCGCTAACCACGTGTACACATAAAAGACACATGTGTACACTGTATCGCAACACTCCTAAAGGTTAGCCCCATGCCCTCCCCCAATACGTCCGCCACCAAGGGCTCCCAAGACGTCTGGCTTGATGCGGCGTTTGAGACGCTACTGGAATCAGGCATCGATAGCGTCCGCATTCTGCCCCTGGCCAAGCGCCTAAAGCTTTCTCGGACCAGCTTCTACTGGTTCTTTAAGGACCGTGAGTCGCTGCTGGAAGCACTGATCGCACGCTGGCGTGAAAAGAACACCCAGGGACTGGTGCATCAGACCGAAGCTTATGCCGAGAATATCGTCGAGGCGATGCTTAATGTCTTCGACTGCTGGTTAGATCCTAACTTATTCGACTCCCCGCTAGAATTCGCCATGCGCAGTTGGGCACTGCAGTCGGCGCCGGTGGTGAGTGAAATCGAGACTGCCGATGCCACACGCATTGAAGCCCTGACACGCATGTTCCAGCGCTACGGTTATGATTCATTGGCGGCCAACGTTCGTGCCCGCACGATCTACCTAACCCAGATCGGCTATATCTCGATGAAGACGCAGGAGCCGATCAAAGTACGTATGCAGCGCATCCCCGCCTATGTCGCAATATTCACCGGCCAGTCTCCTGACTCAAGGGAGCTGCAACGCTTCCATGCCCGCCATGGGTACATAGAAGAGTAGTCGGCCGATACGATAAGCGACGGGTTTATGTCAGTTACCGCCCCGCCAACGTACACCAATGAACATTAAATTGACAGATATGAACATCGGCACCTAACTTTGTTAAATACACAACAAAATAGAGTGCTACCCATGGCTAACGATCCGCTGTTGCAGCCCTTCCAACTCAAACACCTGACCCTAAAAAACAGGCTTATGATGACAGCTCATGAGCCCGCTTATCCTGAGGATGGGATGCCCAAAGCACTCTACCGTGCCTACCACGTCGAACGGGCCAAGGCAGGTCTTGGCCTGACCATGACGGCAGGATCCGCGGCGGTAGCAAAAGACAGCCCGCCGGTGTTCAACAATATTCTCGCCTATAAGGATGAAGTCGTACCTTGGATGCGTGAGCTGACCGATGCCTGCCACGAGCACGGTACCGCGGTAATGATCCAACTGACTCACTTGGGCCGACGTACCCGTTGGGACAAAGGTGACTGGTTGCCAGCGGTGTCGCCTTCTCATCGCCGCGAGGCGTCCCACCGCGCCTTTCCCAAACAGGTCGAGGACTGGGATATCGAACGTTTGATCCGTGACTACGCCGATGCTGCCGAACGCATGCACGCTGCCGGTCTCGATGGCATCGAGCTGCAGGCCTACGGCCACTTGATGGATCAGTTTTGGTCGCCACTGACCAATAGCTTAGAGGAACCTTATGGTGGGGATCTCGATAACCGACTGCGTTTCACCTTTGACGTGCTGCGCGCCATTCGCCAGCGAGTTGGCGAGGCGTTCATCGTCGGCGTTCGCTATACCGGCGACGAAATGCTATCGGGTGGACTGACATCCAGTGATGGGCTGGAGATCTCACGACGCTTAAAGAGTAGCGGCCTGATAGACTTCCTCAACGTGGTTCGCGGCCACATCGACACCGACGCGGGGCTCACCGACGTGATTCCCATCCAAGGCATGCCCAGCGCCCCGCACCTGGATTTTGCCGGAGAAATACGCCGTGAGACCGATTTCCCCACCTTTCATGGAGCCAAGATTCAGGATGTCGCCACTGCCCGTTACGCCATTGCCTCCGGCAAGGTCGACATCATCGGCATGACCCGTGCCCACATGGCCGACCCGCACATCGTGCGCAAAATCGTAGAGGGGCGAGAGGAAGAGATCCGCCCCTGCGTTGGCGCCAACTACTGCCTTGACCGCATCTATCAAGGCGGTGCCGCCTACTGCATCCATAACGCGGCCACCGGGCGTGAAACCAGCATGCCCCACACCATTCCCAAGGCGGTACAGCAACGGCGAGTCGTCATTATCGGCGCAGGTCCAGCGGGATTAGAAGCTGCTCGTGTTGCCGGCGAGCGTGGCCATTCGGTGGTGATATTAGAAGCTGCCAGCGATGCTGGAGGGCAGATACGGCTCACGGCGCAGAGTGAGCGACGTCGCGAGATGCTGGGCATCATCGATTGGCGTCTGTCGCGCTGCGAGGCACTCGGTGTCGAGATCCGCTACAACGTCTGGGCCGAAGCCGAGGACGTGCTCGCCGAAAAACCTGATGTGGTGATCGTGGCCACCGGCGGCTACCCCATGGAAGACCAACCCACCGTCGGCCACGACTTAGTGATCAACACCTGGGACATTCTTTCCGGGCACGTGCCGCCGGGCAAGCGGGTATTACTGTTCGACGATGCAGGCGACCATGCCGCCTTGCAGGCGGCAGAGATCATTGCCGCCACGGGAGCAGAGCTTGAGATTATGACGCCGGACCGCACCTTCTCCGCAGAGATCATGGCCATGAACCTGGTGCCCTACATGCGTTCCCTACAGCGCGCCAACGTCATATTCACACCGACTTACCGGTTGAAGTCTGTGCAGCGCGACGGCAACCAACTGCTCGCCGAAATCACCAGCGATTATGTTGTTCACGGCCAGCAGGATAGGGAGCATGCACGGCGCATCGACCAAGTGGTGGTCAACTACGGCATTACACCGATGGCCGAACTCTATTTTGAGCTAAAACCGCACTCCAGCAACCGCGGCGAGGTGAATTACGATGACCTAATCGTGGGCGCCCCCCAGAGCATAACGCGCAATCCGGATGGCAGCTTCCAACTGTTCCGTATCGGTGATGCCGTCGAGTCCCGTAATACTCACGCGGCCATCTACGACGCGCTTAGGTTGGTCAAAGACCTTTAGTTTTCGCATCAAACCGGTGCGGTAAAAACGCTGTTTGGGCTTAGTCTGGAGAGAGCCCCCGCAGACGCTCACTGCGACGGCGTAGCAGCTCAAGCGTAGTGAGTAGCAGCATCGAGAGCAGCACCAGCAGGGTTGCCACAGCGAGGATCGTTGGGCTGATCTGCTCGCGAATGCCCGACCACATTTGAATCGGCATGGTACGTTGCTCGGGCCCGGCGATGAACAGCACCACCACCACCTCGTCGAAGGACGTAATGAAAGCAAACAACGCCCCCGACACCACCCCCGGCGTGACCAGTGGCAGCACCACCTTAAAGAAGGTCCGTGTCGGGTTAGCCCCAAGGCTATGCGCCGCGCGGATCAGCGTGGTGTCGAAGCTCGATAGCGTCGCCGTCACAGTGATGACCACGAAGGGAATGCCGAGCGCCGTGTGGGCCAGGATTACGCCTACGTAGGTCTGGGCGAGATTGACCTTGGAAAAGAAGAAGAACATCGCCGCCGCAGAGATGATCAACGGCACGATCATCGGCGAGATCAACAGCGCCATAATCGCGCCACGCGCAGGCATATGCCGACTCGACAACCCTAACGCCGCCACCGTCCCTAGCACTGTGGCTAGCAGCGTGGACGCAATACCGATGATAAAGCTGTTCTTGATGGCATTGAGCCACTCGCTCGATGTAAAGAAGTCCTGATACCAGCGCAACGAATAACCGGCTGGGTCGAAAGTCAGCATTTCCTTACTGAAGGTGAAGTAGGGCTGCGCGTTGAATGACAGCGGTATGATCACCAATAGCGGCCCGATCAGGAATAGGAACACTAGGCCACAGATAGCCAGAAAGATGTAATGCCAAATGCGCTCGCCACGGGTGGCGTAGGAAGGAATAGCCATCGTTTACCCCAGCTTGACCTTGTCGACGCCGATCAGACGATTGAACACCAGGTAACAGATAATCACCACGAACAGCAGGATGGAGGCAATCGCAGCCGCCAGCCCCCAGTTGAGCGATGTCTGCATATGGTAGGCGATGTAATTAGTGATGAAGCGACCCGACTGCCCACCCACCAACGCCGGTGTGATGTAGTAGCCAATCGATAGTATGAATACCAAGATGCCACCAGCGGCAATGCCTGGGATCGTCAGCGGAAAATAGACCCGACGGAAACTGAGAAACGGCTTGCCGCCCAACGAGCGGGCGGCGCGCATGTAGCTGGGTGGAATGGTCTTCATCACCGAGTAAAGCGGTAGAATCATAAAAGGCAGCAGAATATGCGTCATGGCGATGATCGTGCCCATCTTGTTGTGGATCATCTGCCACCGCGCCTCATCGGCGATCACGCCGAGGGCTACCATCACGTCATTGAGCACCCCCTGTGACTGCAGGATGGCAATCCAGGTGGTGGTGCGCACCAGCAGCGAGGTCCAGAACGGTAGCAGTACCAGGATCATCAGCAGATTGGAGTGACGCGTCGGCAGGTTCGCCAGCAGAAAGGCCACCGGAAAACCGAGCGCTAGCGTCAGGCCCGTGATGACAGCGCTCATCCATAGCGTTCGCCAAAACAGGGTGGCGTGGATCTGCATATGTTCCGGCACTTTGGCGATCTCGCCGTCCGCGTTCAACTGACGGTCGACCGCTGCCAGATAATACGAAATGGTGTAGGGCGACGCCTCACGCTGGATCAGCTTCCAGGTATCGAGTTCTCCCCAGGTATCGTTGACCTCGATCAGAGACTCGCGATACGGCGGTTCCAGCCTACCAACACGTCGCGCCGTGCGGCTAATGGTCGAACGCATACCCGACTTTTCATAATTCAGTCGGCTGGACAACAGCCCCAGGTTGCGTTCCTGCTGACCGACGCGAAGGTCCTCAGCCAAGGCGGCAAAGGCGGCTTCATCGGGTAATGACTCCCCATTCCAGCCTTCCAGCGCTGAAACGGTTCGTGATAGATGGGTGGACACTTCAGGGTTATCGACACTGCGCCACAGCATTTCGAACAAGGGCATCAGAAAGGCGATAAACAAGAATGCCAGTAGCGGCGCAACCAGCAGCAGCGCCTTGATTTTCGAGCGTCGCACAGTGCGACGCAGGCTAACCTTGAGCGGCACGCCATCGGCCGTTGTCAGAGGAGCTGCAAGCGGTTCGGACACGTAGATCTCTCCGTCAGGCAAGAAAAGCGATCAGCAACGATCGGCTATCGGTATGCCGCCGCCCGATTGTCGACGGACGGCGGCAGCGCCTTACTGGGATAGCCAGGCGTTAAAGCGCTGGGTCAGCTCATCGTTGTAGTCAGCCCAAAACAGGTCATCTTTTTGCAGTGCCGTTGCGAAGTTCGGTTCGTGGGTTGGCATGTGCGGCGTCATATCGATACCGGTTTTGGCATGGGTGGACACCAGCTCAGAGGAAGAAAGACGTGCCGGGCCATAGGAAATGTACTGAGCCTGATCGGCGAGTCGCTGGGTATCGGTGGCGAAATGGAGATAATCCTTCACCTTGTCGAGCTTGCCGGTGGGCACAACCCAGCCATCCAGCTCGAACACCTGCGCATCCCAAATGATCTCGAAGGGTTGGTCTTCAGTGACCATGGCATTGAAGATCCGACCATTGTAGGCGGAGGCAAAGGCGACTTCCTGATCGGCCAACAGCTGAGGCGGCTGGGCGCCCTCTTCCCACCAGATGACTTCATCCTTGATGGTATCCAGCTTGTCGAAGGCACGCTGCACGCCTTCTTCGGTCTCAAGCATGGCGTAGACCTCATCACGCTCGACACCATCGGCGATCAAGGCCCATTCCATATTGTTAATCGGCTTGCGCAGCAGAGCCCGCTTGCCGGGGTAATTTTCCAGGTCGAAGACATCCTCGATGGTGCTGGGCTGAGCGTCCTCTGGGAACATCTCGCTATTGAAGGCGACAATATTGGAATAGACGATGGACGCCACAAAGCAGTCCCCCAAGCCCCCCTCGACGAAGTCCTCACTTGGCGGCGTGCCATCCGGGGCGTCGGCCAGCAGCTCATCGTGGTCGAGAGGCTCGATAAGCCCTTCATCACAAGCGATCATGGCATCGGCGGGGAGCATGTCGACTAAATCCCAGGTCACGTTGCCAGCCTGAGATTGAGCACGCAGACCGGCCAAAGCGTTACCACTGCGGTCGATATTGACAATCTCGTCACCCGTCTTCTCTATCCACGGCTTATCGTAAGCCTCGTGCTGGCTCATGCTGTAAGCACCGCCCCAAGAAACAATATTCAGCGTCTGCTGAGCATGGGCACTAACCGCTACGGCAAGTGCCGACATCCCCACGGCAGCGATACTTGTCTTAACAACGCGATTGCTGATTTTCATAGAGATTCTCCGTTTGCTGTTGTCATCGCCGCCGGCACCATCAGGTACCGAGAAACGGCGCACTTGACTGCCGTCCGGCTCATGCATCCAACGCGCGGCAATCGGCACTCGACCAACCAACCTGAATTTGCTGGCCGGGGCGCATCACCCCACACCCTTGGGCATTGGGCGTTTTCAAAATAAAGTCCTCGTTACCGCACACCGACACCCGCGTGCGTAGATGGTCGCCAAGGTAGATAACCTCCTGCACCGTGGCAGTGAACTGGTTGTCGAACTGCGCGCCGTCGGTATCATCCGGCAGGATGCTGACCCGCTCGGGTCTCAGTGATAGCGTCGTACGCGAGCCTACGTCGCCCGATGCCACCGCTTTGGCAATCACCATGTCGCCGCTATCCAGGCGCACCTTGCAGTCACTACCGAGGTGCTCGATAACGTCACCCACCAAGCGGTTGTTCTCGCCGATGAAATACGCCACAAAGGCATTTTCCGGCCGTTCGTAGAGTTCGTCCGGAGAGGCTAACTGCTGCACAATGCCATCGTTGAAGACCGCAATGCGGTCAGACATGGTCAGTGCTTCGGTCTGGTCGTGGGTGACGTAAATCATGGTTACCCCAAGACGGGCGTGAATGCGCTTGATCTCGTACTGCATCTCTTCGCGAAGATTCTTGTCCAGCGCGCCCAGCGGTTCGTCCATCAGCACCAGATCAGGCTCAAAGACCAGCGCACGAGCCAATGCCACCCGTTGCTGCTGGCCGCCAGAGAGCTGCGCCGGGCGGCGATCACCAAACTCTTCCAGGCGTACCATGGCCAGTGCTTTAGCCACTTTCTCCTTGATCTCCGCTTTGCTGAGATGGCGCACCTCAAGCGGGAAAGCAAGATTCTCGGCCACCGTCATGTGCGGGAATAACGCATAGTTCTGGAAGACCATGCCAATGCCACGCTTGTGCGGCGGCAAGCCACTAATTGGCTCGTCGTTCAGCAGAATCTCACCATGGGTGGGGGTTTCGAAGCCTGCCATCATCATCAGACAGGTGGTTTTTCCAGAGCCCGAAGGGCCCAGCAGGGTGACGAATTCGCCCTTGCGGATATCAAGATTGAAGTCCTTGACGACCAGTTCAACACCGTCATAACTCTTTTGGACATTGACGAAGCGAGCAAAACTAGACGGCGCTTCTGCCGTTGCCTTCGTCGTGCCCCCAGCGTCTGCAAGGGTCTCATTCATGCACATTCCCCGGTAAAAGTCCCGTTGCGCCAAGGTAAGTGCTCGATTCAACACATACCTCCACACATCCCCGGGCCCCTATTGGTTTATATTTTTTTCCTAATACTTATTAATGACCATAAGGTGAGTTTGTAGCGCATTACAATTTCCGGGGAGGACAATTAGCGTTGAATATCAACCTAACATAGGCATAGCAAAGTCAACTATGGGAGATATCTTTTGGCATCGAGACACAGCAATGCCCATGGAGGATTCCCCCATGGACAGGAGCGGCGCTATCGGTTAGTTCATATTCAAGCGGCAAGAGGCAAGCGGCATACTTAAACGTACAATGGCATCGTTGCGTTCATCTTCGCACCATTCTTCGCACTATGTATTGCTCTTCGCACTATGTATTGCTTGCCTGTCAGTTTCTGTCCATCTGCAGCTCTTTTACGACAATATCACCATCAATCACGATGGGTTCATCATCAAGAAACAATGAGCAATTACGCATCGGGATATCCAAGTGGCAGGCGGTATCATTTGTGCCACCTAGCTCGCTGTTCGGGCCGGTGGAGAACATCACGTTGCCATAAAAGCTGCGCGGCTCCATCCCCATGCCACCCGGGAACTCCCCCGGCACCATGCGGTGCCATTTGGCGTTCGGGTTCATGCCCCAGCCTACGTGGCTCATGCCCATGCCGCGCGGATCGTTAAAGCTATCCATATAGGATTTCACTAGCTCCGCATCGAGCCCACCACGTATGTCGGTAATCCAGCCCTTTTCAATGGTGTAGGTAATGGGCTCTCTGACATATATGTTCTGAGGTAGCAGAATATCGCCCGGCGCCACCACAATGGTGCCATCAACGCCATCGTCATCCCCTCCGGTAAACACAAAGCCAGAGGGCCAGTGATCCCAACGCCCCGGTTCGTCGGTACAGGCATATTCAGCAACCGTCTCATAAGTATTCAGTTGGTAGGTGACATCAGTGCCATGGCGCGAGGTGATGCGCATCACTTTGGCTTTTTCCAGCAGCGCGGCGGCCAGTTCAACCTTTTCCCTTAGTTCCTTGGTGGGCAACATTCTGGCCAGTAATTCTGGCGGTTCAACCGCCGTCAATATACGCGTACCCGCGGCTTGGATCGCCATTTGCTCGGGAGAGAACAGCAGGAAAATACAATCGATCAACATGTCGCAGTTTTTCAGCGCTTCCACCGCATCGGGCATGCTAGCAAGCCCCGTTGTTCCCACGGCCCAGCCACCGGTAGGTAACGGCGCGGGTAACCGCATGTGGTACATATTGGCGCCTAAACGCTGTCCCGCCGCCATAAAGGCATCCGCATAATCAAGGCGTTCGCTACCCTGGGTCAGTACGACGAGTTTTTCGCCTTCATGTACGCCGGACATTTTTAGCTGATGGAGGCAAATTTCGGCAAAGCTTGCGTGATCCATACATACTCCTAACTCCCCAGGCGAAAGCACAGCTATAGCATACCGGGGAGTGTTAGCTGAGAGCGCTCGTGCTCACCTTTGGGCACACCAAGCGCTCTGTGGTGTTATCGGTTCAAAGCTGAACGTCAATTAGGCAGCCGCTTCTTTCGTCGCTTGATCGGTGGTAGTACGGCGCTTTTTACTCAGCTCTTCCGCGATGGCGGTAAAGAAGGCGTCCGAAGAGGCTTGATGAGGTTTGGTCATAAGGCTAACGCCAACAAACAGCACACTAGCGACCACAATGCCCCAAACGCCAGCGGGTAGGCCCAACAGCGAATTGCCAGTGGCATACATCAACAGCACAAAGGCGCTGGTGCCCACTACGCTTACCAGTGCACCGACACCAGTACCGCGCTTCCAATAGAAGGCACCGATAAGTGCTGGCACCATCGCTACCAGACCCGAGGAAGCGGCCACCGACAGCACTGCAATAAGGTCAAGCTGCAGCTCGGCAAAGGCCAGCGCCATCAGTGCGATCACTGGCACCACGAACTTGCCCACCAGCAGTTGGCGCTTTTCACTGACGTTCGGTTTGACGTTGGCATAGACGTCGCGGGAAACCATAGAGGCCAAGGTCAGCATGATCGAATCAATGGTGGAGACGGCAGCAGCCATGATGCCGATCATCACAATCACCCCTAATACTGGCGGTACAAACTCCGAGGCCAGCAGCGTAGGCGTGGCTAAATCTGCACTTGCAAGACTTGGGAATGCGGCTAAAGCAGAGAAGCCCCAAAGCACAGAGACCATGGTGTAGATAAAACCAAATACCAGGAAGCCAATCAGCATGTGGCGCATGGAGCGCAGCGAGGAAGGCATAAACAGGCGTTGACTGACCTGCGGGTTGGAAATGCTAAAGAAGAACCAGGGAATAGTAAGCCCCAGGAAAGTGACAAAGCTGAACAAGCCAGGGCCGGGCACCGTCAGCGACTGTGGATGTTCCGTTGCCAGCGTATCGAATAGTGCGCCGAAACCACCCAAGCCCTGGATTACCAGGAAGGCCACTAGGGTTGAAGCGACAATCATCATGATGGCCTGGAGCGAGTCGGTCCACATCACCGAACGAATGCCCGCGATATAGGAGAAGAAGATGGCGATGACAGTGGCCAGCACCACCCCAGTCGTAAAGGTAATCGCGCCATCAGTAATACCCTGCAATAGGTAACCGACACCCGCGAGCTGAACGGCCGAGTAGGGAATCAGGAAGATACAACTGGCAATCGAGACAGCCATGGCCACATGTTTGCTGTTGTAGCGGTGGCCCAACATTTCGCTGGGGGTGACAAAGCCAAACTTCTTGCCCACCGCCCAGAATTTTGGCCCGAAGATAGCCACAAGCGATACACCGGCAAAATAGATGATTTCAAAACCGAGCGCTCCCACGCCGCCGGCATAGGTAAGACCTGCCAAGCCCACCATCATAAAAGCACTGTAGGTAGTGGCACTGTAACTCAGCGCCGAGACAAAGCCGTTCATTTGTCGGTTACCCAGGAAGTATCCCGACATACTTTCGGAAGGGCCTTGGCGAGACATGATCGCAATGCCAATAGCGATCAATAAATAGATGGCAATCGACCACCAGATGAGTGACTCAGTCATTGCTGTGCTCCTCAAAATCTTTAGTGATAAACACATTCAGCGCAATGATGATCAGCCCTGCCAACATCCAAAACAGGAAGCTGCCGTACCAGAACGCGACCCCGCTTAGGAGGGTGTAAGGCACTAGGTAGCTCAGCAGGACAACTGCCCATACTAGCCATATCCATTTACTGCGTTTCATAATCCACCTCGTTTTATTACGTCAGGGAGTAGAGTGAGTGTTGTTGTAGTGAGGCTGGCGTAACTCTGTGATACGTTGTTTTACTTGTTGCCAAGGTGCTTTCTCTGGAGCAAAGCGCGCTCGGAGATAGGTCGTCAAATCAGCGACCTGGGTATTACTAAAGCTGTCGGCAAAGCCTGGCATGCTGCCGATACCGGGGACGTGTTCGGCATGAACACCGCCCAAAATTGACTGAATAACGTTATCGGGATGGTCGCTGTGCAAATTGGTATTCAGCGCCAGATTAGTGCTCGCCCTCGAAAAGGTAGGAACGCCAGAATCGACATGGCACGCCGCACAGGCGCCCTCGAAGAGCCGCTCCCCTGCCTCCCGCCCTGTTGAGCTAACGGCTGTACTGGTTACGCGCTGCGTAGCGTCCGCCACAGTCGCATCGCTATTCCCGGTTGGTGCCTGCATTTGGGCGGCCACATAGTGAGCAATCGCCCGCACATCGTATTCAGGTAGCTCCGCCAACCCCGCTACCACCGGGGCCATAGGGCCAGAGGCAACGCCGTGAAGCTCAGACTCACCGTGGCGCAGATAGTCGTAAAGCGATGTTTCACTCCACGGAATGGGTGCACGCGACAGCGTATTAAGCGGTGGTGCTTCCCAACCATCTACAAAGGCACCGGCAAAATACGCCTCGCCGTTTTTCTCAGCCCCCATGGCATTGCGGGGACTATGGCAGGCGCTGCAGTGGCCCAACCCTTCGGCGAGATAGGCTCCCCGGTTATACAGTTCGCTTTGCATGGGGTCAGGCTGGAAAGGGGTTGCATCGTGATAAAGCGTATTCCAGCCTGCCATTAAGCTACGCACGCTGAAGGGGAACGTGAGCGCATTGGCGTTTTTTTCAGTCGCGACAGGAGGTTGAGCCATTAAGTAGGCGTAAAGCGCCTGTAAATCGGCATCACTGGTCTTGGCAAACGCCGTATAGGGAAACGCGGGATAAAGGTGGCTGCCATCACGGCTAATGCCGTGGCGCATAGCGCGTTCAAAGGCTGCGTAAGACCACTGACCAATCCCCGTCGCCTCATCCGGAGTAATGTTAGTGCTGTAGAGCGTCCCGAAAGGGGTTTCAAATTCACGCCCACCGGCATTGGTCACGCCACCCTCTGTGGTATGACACGCCGCGCAGTCGCCTGCAGCCGCAACGAGTCGCCCGCGTTCAATGGTCTCGGCGGAATAAAGGTTGGCGGCTGGCCGTGAGACAGGCGCAATGGCCCCTTTCCACGGCCACGCCACGGCCGCAGTGCCCGCAATGGTGGTAAACGCTGCAGCGGCTAACCAGCGACGTTTCACTGACCGCGGCGGTTTCAATATAGATGGGCGCCCTGCCTCCTCGATGGACGAAGCTTCGAGTGCTTGGCGCACACGTTTGGCGGTAAACGGTGGTTGGCGAAAACGCAGGCCGGTGGCATCAAAAAGCGCATTGGCGATTACCGCAACACCCGGCGATAGCTCCGCACCGCTTAATACATCTTTACTGACGCCGTGATTAACACCTTCCTCAGCAGGGCTTGACGAAGAAGCGCTGGTTGGTAAGCCCGCTGAATAGTCACTTTTCGTTAGCGTACGACTGCCGTCACCCCACTCGTCGAAACTGGGCGCTTGCCCCAAAAGGGGGCGCGCTTCGCCCAATACCCGGGCCTGTAGCGTTTGCTGAAGGCGATCAGTATCCACATCAGGGCCAGCGTCCTGCCCCACCACCAAACGGGTAAGCTGAACATCACCGGTAACACGATTGACCTCAACATCGGCAATCCAGGCAGAGCGCACTCCCGATTCCACGCGCTGATTCCGATCGGGCAACTGCGAGTAGGCAAAGCCCCGCCCGCGCAGTAGATCCTGGGGTAAAGCGTCCGCTGATGGATTGGATGCCCTTGGCCATTCGGCCCGTTTAGCCACGGACTCTATCAACTCTATGCCACGTGCATCGTCAAGATGGCGAAGCCGCAGCGCGACAGGGTCTTGGTCGCTCTCGCGGGCAACCTCATCTAAAAAAGACTCCCGCGCAAACGTCTGCTGTATCCCCATCAAGGTGGCATTAGTGGAGAGTGACGCTGGCTGGGAGCGTGCGGCAAGGTATTGGTCGCGAAATACATAGGGCGAGAATGGCGTGGTGTCTTGCCCGCCAACGCGGGCCTCAGCGCTAGGCGTTGCTATCGTGGCCCTGCCACTTAACAACAACCCTATGGCAGCCACCTCACCCGTGAGATTGGCCTGCTGATAATGATAACGGGCTATCTCACCACTACTGGCAATGTCCGCATTTAGGCTAATTCGCTGCGCTTGGCCTAATGCCTGAGCATCCTTGGCGTAGTGGGCATCGAGCCAAACGGCTACCGGGCCGCCCACCGTCCGCGACATCAGCGCCGCATCCACGGCGGCATCGTCACCGCTGTGGCGACCCAGCCCTGAGGCCTGATTTGATGCGTGCTTACCGTCGGCGCTGTAAAGCTCAATCTGGCTAATATCCAGCGCGGTTAACCGGCTTAAATCCTGTTTCAGCGCCGCTGGTGTGACGGTTTGCCCCCACACGCTCAATTGTTGGTCGCGACAATCGGCAATTACCCAACTGGGGTGATTGCCCCAGCGCATGCGACTCGGCCAGCCATACGCATGGTTCGAATGCATGGACGACTGGTTAGGCTTTATAAGAGGCGACTCAGAGGGCGCTTGATCGCCTTCAGGCACTTTTTCGGATGCTTGGTGAACGGCCTGCCACTCAATCTTCAACTGTTTAGCGGCGTCGGTCGCCAAGGCCAAACTATCGGCAACCACCGCCACAAAATTCCCGTCCACCACGACTTCAATAGAGCCAGAGAGTGAGGCAATGCTACTGCGATCGACGCCAACCAAGCGATCACTCTCAAAACGCTCGCCATTCCACCGGTAGTAAGGTGGACGCACCACGACACCAAAACGTGCCTTCGCTAGCAGCGCGGGGATGTCGGCCTGTTTTTGCTGGCCATGGAGCACCGCCCCTTCACTCATGAGAAGCCTCCTGCAACGCGGCCGCGTTAAGGACCACGGCCCGCTCCGCTGCCTGGAGGATTTCAACATGGGTGCCACATCGACAGAGGTTATGCTCTAAAGCGGTGCGAATCTGATGCGCAGAGGGTTGGGCATTATGATTTAGCAACGCACGAATAGTGATGATCATGCCGTTCAAACAGTAGCCACACTGGGCTGCCTGAGCATCGACAAAGGCTTGCTGTACAGGATCAAGCTCACCGCCATGGGAAAGACCATCAAGGGTGGTTACCTCATGGCCAACAGCAGCAGACACGGGCAGCACGCAGGTGCGTGCGGCCATGCCATCAATCAATACACTGCATGCCCCACACTCACCCAAACCACAGCCATACTTAGGCCCATTGAGCGCTAGGTCGTTACGCAACACATTGAGCAATGGTGTCTGTGGCGGCACGGCCAACTCGTGTTCGTGCCCATTGATAGTTAGCTTTAGCGTCATAGGGGATCATCATCGTTATTGTTAAGCCCGCCCTCTTGCTCTGAATAGGGCTTGGATATGACTTAGATATTACTAATAAGTACTGCCTGCCAAACACGCTTCGTAGCACCTTCATCCAGCCTATTTTCATCTCCCTTTCACATACAGCCAATCGACTTGCACCAGCTAAGTGCAGAGCTAACACTCATCGAGCATTAAAGGTGCGTACGCTATAAAAACAAGCCTAATAAACGTATAGCACTCAATGGATGCGTTTTTCAAGTTTTTGAATAAAACCAAAAAAACAGATATAAATCCATTAAATTCATATATTTAAATAAAAACACCGCTTTATTTTCGTCTAAAAATAATTTCAAAACTAATTCTTGACCAAAAAATAAATGGTGTATACGTTGTATTATAGCATTCGCGAACGCATGCAGAAACGAGTGATAGGCGAATAAAACAGCGAGGAAACCAGAATATGAACAATAAACCCACCATAGCCGTTATTGGCGCGGGCCTTGGCGGCGCCGCTGCAGGCGCGCTACTGCAGAAAGCGGGTTACCCCACCAAGGTGTACGAACAGGCACCCGCGTTTGCGCGCCTTGGGGCAGGCATTCACCTTGGCCCCAACGTGATGAAAGTAATGCGCCGCATTGGCATTGAAGAGAAGCTCAATACCATGGGCTCACACCCCGATTACTGGTTCAGCCGCAATGGCATGACCGGCGAGTACCAGTCTCGTATCCCGCTAGGCGAGTTTGCTCGCGAAAACTATGGCGCAGCCTATATCACCGTACACCGTGGCGATCTGCACGAATTAATGGTCAGCACGCTCGACCAGGACAATCTTTATTTCGATAAGCGCCTGGTCGATGTCGACGACAGCGGCGACAAGGTCGTCATGACCTTCGCTGACGGTACGACAGAAGAGGCCGACCTGGTGATCGGCGCCGATGGGGTCAATTCGCGACTGCGCGAGAAGCTGCTGGGTCCGGAGGCGCCAATCTATAGCGGCTGGGTTGCTCACCGAGCCATTATCTCTGCCGAAAAACTCAAGGCATACGACCTGGATTTCGAAGCCTGCGTGAAGTGGTGGTCGGAAGACCGCCACATGATGGTCTACTTCGTGACCGGCGACGAGAAGGAGTATTACTACGTGACTGGCGTGCCTGAACCCGATTGGAACCACGGCACTTCCTTCGTCGACAGCTCCCGGGAAGAGATGCGCAAAGCATTCGAGGGTTACCATCCCACCGTACAAGCACTGATTGACTGCACTGAAACCGTTACCAAATGGCCCTTGCTGGAGCGCAACCCGCTGCCACTGTGGCATGAAAATCGACTGGTGTTGCTGGGCGATGCCTGCCATCCGATGAAGCCTCATATGGCCCAGGGCGCGGCCATGGCCATTGAGGACGCCGCCATGCTGGTACGCTGCCTGGAAGAAGTGGGCGCCGAAAACTACCAACAGGCTTTCGAACTTTACCGCACCAACCGTTTTGAACGCGCTTCGCGGGTTCAGCAGGTTTCCCACGACAATACTTGGTTACGGGAAGACGAAGACCCAGCATGGGTATTCGCCTATGACCCCTTTGAAGTACCGCTGAAGCAACCCACCAGTCAAGGGAGCCCGGCATGAGCAGCACCTATCTCTATGGCGCCAACGTACACGCCAATGGCATTCGTCAGCACTACCTGCGCTTTGGTGACAGCGCCGAGACAGCGCGCCAGCCGCTGGTGCTAATACCCGGCATCACCAGCCCGGCGATCACCTGGGGCTTTGTGGCCGAGCGCCTGGGCCAGCACTTCGACACTTATGTACTGGATGTCCGTGGGCGTGGCTTGTCGTCCACCGGGCCTGAACTTGCTTATGACACCGACACCTGTGCCAACGATGTGATCGCCTTTATCGATGCGCTCGGCTTAAGCAACGTCATTCTGGCGGGCCACTCCATGGGGGCGCGCTTTGCTCTGCGCGCCATGAATCGCGGCGCCAAGGGCATCGACAAACTGGTACTTATCGACCCACCGGTTTCAGGGCCAGGGCGCCGTGAGTACCCCAGCAAGCTGCCCTGGTATGTAGACTCGATTCGCGACTGCACCCGGGGCGCAGACATCGAAACCATGCGCCACTACTGCCCCACCTGGAGCGACGAGCAGCTGCGGTTACGCGCCGAGTGGTTACACACTTGCTTTGAGCCCGCCATTGTTCAGGCGTTTGAAGAGTTCCACAGCGTCGATATCCACCAGGACTTCCCAGCTATAAAAGTGCCCACGCTGCTGATGTGTGCAGGCAAGGGCGGGGTTATCCAGGATGAAGACCGCACCGAAATACGCGCCCTGCTACCGACGATTCGCGTTTCTACCGCGCAACAAGCGGGTCACATGATTCCCTGGGATGACTTCGACGGTTTTTTTGCCGCCTTTGAAGACTTCCTGGGCACACAACTCTAACCAAGGCCAATAATCATGACTCAGAGCACCAAGACCTACCGTATCGGCCAGATCGTCCCCAGCTCCAATATCACCATGGAGACGGAGATACCTGCCATGCTCGCTGCACGCCAGTTGATTCGTCCAGAACGCTTCACTTTTCACTCCAGCCGCATGCGCATGAAAACCGTTAGTAAGGACGAGCTGGCCGCGATGGATGCGGAGTCTGACCGCTGTGCCTTGGAACTCTCCGATGCAGCAGTGGATGTGATGGGGTATGCCTGCCTGGTTGCCATTATGGCGATGGGGCCCGGCTACCACCGAGCGTCGCAAAAGCGTTTGCGCAGCCGCACCGAAGAGAATGGCTGCGACACGCCGGTGGTCACCAGCGCCGGTGCGCTGGTTGATGCCCTGGGTGTGATGAAAGCCAAACGTGTGGTGGTAGTGGCGCCTTACATGAAGCCGCTGACCGAAATGGTGGTCGACTACATCCGTCAGGAAGGCATTGAGGTGCTCGACTATCGGGCGCTTGAGATACCCAACAACCTGGATGTCGCTCGCCACGACCCCGCCAATCTCCCCGAAATCGTCGCCAGCCTCGATTTAAGTAACGTGGATGCGATCGTCTTGTCGGCCTGTGTACAAATGCCATCGCTACCGGCCGTCGCCAAGGTTGAAGCCCTGACCGGTAAGCCAGTGGTGACCGCAGCTATCGCGACCACCTACGCCATGCTCAAGGCACTCGACCTGGAACCCATCGTACCGGGCGCGGGTGCTCTCTTGTCAGGGGCTTACTAACGAGATCAGGTGCTGATTAACGATCTAGAGTGCTGATTAAGGAGACGACCATGTCGCAGCACAATACTGATAATACGGCCTCGGACAACTACAAGGGCGTGTGGGATGGACGCATTGGCTTTGGCAAAAGGCCCGCACTGCTGGTGGTTGATTTTATGCAAGGCTACACCACGCCAGGCTCGCCGCTATTTGCCCAGGGCGTGGTGGATGCGGTGGCCAATATGCCACCGCTACTCAATACCGCACGGCGCACTGGCACGCCAATCATCCACACCAACATCCTTTATCACGCCCCGGATCAAATCGATGGTGGCACTTGGGTCAAGAAGTCGCCGGTAATGCGGGCGATGGTGGCGGGCAACCCTTACGCCGAGTTCTGCCCCGAGGTGGCCCCCCATCAAGATGAGCTGATAATGACCAAGCAGTACGCCAGCGCCTTCTTTGGTACTTCGCTTGCCTCCACGCTGGTCGCCATGGGTATCGATACGCTGATCATTACCGGCTGCTCCACCAGCGGCTGCATTCGCGCCACCGCCGTTGACGGCGTACAGCACGGCTTTCGGGTGATGGTGGTACGTGATTGCGTGGGCGATCGCCACCCCGCGCCCCATGAAGCCAACCTGTTTGATATCGATAGCAAATATGGGGATGTAATTAGACTGGATGAAACACTGGGTTACTTAATGAAGCGTTAGGAGTGCCCGAAAACGCAAGTGAAGCGGGCACCTCTGTTGTGTCATCCGTCCGCGTTCATTTTTTCCAGCAGATGCATTAAGGCAACCCGCTCTGCCGGGTTGAGATTTTTCATGGTCTGATCGCTAATTTGCTTGGCACTGGGCACCATGCCCTCGACTAATGTCTCCCCAGGCTCGGTGATCACTACCATGACTTTGCGTTGATCATTGGGGTCGGTGGTGAGCGAGATCCACTCACGTGCTTTAAGGCGTTTAATGACGCCACGGATGGTGGCTGGATCAATCGCCGTGGCGTTAACGATGTCGGTTAACGAGCTGGGGCCTCGCTCCATCACCGTACACAGCGTGACAAACTGAATGGCCGTAAGCTGTTTATCACTGCTGTAGCGCTGAAAAATAGCCGTATGCCGCTGGTAGGCTTTACGCAGTAGATGGCCTACTTGCTCAGAAAAATCATACCCCTGCTCTGAAGGCGTGGGGTGCTCGCCGGAAGACGAGTGTTTGAGCGCACTATCCGTTGTCATTCCATCTCCTTAATCTATTAGCGACGACGTGTATCGAGTATGGCACTGGTTAACAAAATGATGCATCAACGTATTAAATACGGCTTGCGCTGGATCAATTCACCATGCTTTTATGGCGTACACGCTACAATTTTACCTTAGTTATTGCTCGTTGATCACCTCAAATTCATCTGCACTGATTACTTAAAACGCTAGCGTGGGAGGCAAGCATGGCCGATAAATCAGACTATACAAGAGAGTCACTGCTGTATGGATCTGATGTTCTGGTGATCTATCGCGACCCGGTTACACCCCCTAAGCCCGCGCCCGGACAGCCAGGTACACACTCAAACTTCACTCCCCATGAGCCTGAGATATTTATTGCCGTGCTGAGCGATAGCCACATCGTGGCTTTCAACGGCCACGTAGACTTGGGCACCGGTATACGCACGGCGCTCGCTCAAATTGTTGCGGAAGAGCTTAGCGTCGCGTTCGACAGCGTTACCGTGGTGCTGGGCAACTCTGTTGAAGCCCCCAACCAAGGCCCCACCATTGCTAGTGCGTCGATTCAAATCACTGCCGAACCTCTACGCCGCGCGGCGGCTCAAGCGCGGGAGTACCTATTGACACTGGCAGCAAAGCACTTTGACACTGAGCGCTCACTACTTAGCTGCCAAAACGGCGCTATTATGCCCAGTGATGATAACCACTCATCCGTGAGCTTTGGAGAGTTGCTGCGGGGGACCCGTCATGCATTAAAGCTTGCCGATGAGGTGCCGCTTAAGCCGGCCAGCCACTATACCCTGGTCGGCCAATCGACCTCCCGCGTGGATATACCCGCCAAGGCCACCGGGCAATTGACCTTTATCCACGACCTGCGCCTGCCCGATATGCTGCATGGGCGAGTGATTCGCCCGCCTTATGTAGGCCATGATAACGGCGACTTTATTGGCAACAGTTTAATCGCGGTTGATGAAAGCTCTGTGGCACATTTGCCAGGCGTGGTAAGCGTCGTGGTGGTCGGTGACTTTGTTGGTGTGGTGGCCGAACGTGAAGAACAGGCTGCTGCCGCAGCCAAACAGCTAAAGATCCAGTGGCGACCCACCGAAGGCTTGCCTCAGTTGGACAACATAGAGCAAGCACTGCTCGACTTACCCAGCAAGCAGCGCATACTCCTCGATGAGGGTGATCTCGACAACGCGCTGGCCTCCGCACAGCATTCGCTCAATCGTCACTATGTGTGGCCTTTCCAGCTGCACGGCTCCATTGGCCCTTCGTGCTCCGTCGCCGATGCCAATGAAGATGGCCTGCACGTATGGTCGGGCACCCAAAATCCACACAGCCTGCGCGCCGATCTCGCCCGCCTTACCGGTTTAGACGAAGGCGTTATCACCATTACCCGCATGGAAACCTCGGGCTGCTATGGCCGCAATTGCGCCGACGATGTTGGCGCGGATGCTGTACTACTCTCTCAGGCGGTTGGCCGCCCCGTCCGTGTGCAACTCACCCGTGAGCAGGAACACACCTGGGAGCCTAAAGGAGCTGCTCAGTATATGGCGATCCAGGGCGGTTTAAATGCAGATGGCAGCCCGGCAGGCTATCGCTTTAATACGCGCTACCCCTCTAACAGTGCGCCCACCCTGGCACTACTGCTAACCGGTGCTGCCTCGCCTATTGATATCCCCTTTGAGATGGGAGATAGAACGTCGGTGCCACCCTACCGCTACCCTCATCGCCAAATAGTCTGCGACGACGTCCCGACTCTGGTGCGCGCCTCCTGGCTACGTGGCGTCTCAGCATTGCCCAGCACCTTCGCCCACGAAAGCTATATTGATGAGCTTGCCTATTTAGCAAATGAAGATCCAGTCACCTACCGGTTGCGCTATTTAGCCGATAATCGCGCTTGCGAACTTGTCGAAGCGTTAGCCGAACGTGCGAACTGGAAGCCCTGCGTCGCTAACATCAACCCAAGAAGCGAGGGTGAGTGGCGCTACGGCCGAGGCTTCGCTTACGCCCAGTACGTGCATAGCAAATTCCCCGGCTTTGGCGCCGCGCTCGCCGCCTGGGTAATTGAGCTTAAAGTCAATGTGAAGAGTGGACGGATTGTCGTCGAGAATTTATATGTAGGTCAGGATGCGGGCTTAATGGTGAACCCCGCAGGCGTTCGCCATCAGGTGCATGGCAATGTGATCCAAATGCTCAGCCGCACGTTAAAGGAGCGGGTGACCTTTGAGGATGGTTTACCGACCAGCAAAGAGTGGGGCGGCTACCCTATTCTGCGTTTCTCGGAGCTCCCCCCCATCAACGTCATGCTGCTTGATCGTCCAGAACTGCCGCCACTCGGCGTAGGCGAGTCCGCCTCACTGCCCGGCGCTCCTGCGATTGCCAACGCGCTTTTTGATGCCACGGGGGTGCGCTTTACCCATCCTCCTTTTACCCCTGACACCATTCGCGACTCACTGAAGGCCTCTCTTCAACTCCCCATGGAGGCGGCTAGTTAATGCAACACCTTGATCTACAGGTTATCGAACGCGCATTGAAATGGGCCAACCAGGGGCTGACTATTTGGTTGTGTACGGTGCTAAAAACCTTTGGCTCGGCACCCCGGGAGCCGGGTGCCATGCTAGTAGCATGTTCGACAGGCGACTATCTGGGGTCACTGTCGGGCGGCTGTGTCGAAGAGGACTTTATCACCAGGCTTCAAACGGGAGAGTTCAACGAACCGGTTCAGTCGGTGCGCTATGGCGGTGACGCTGGTTCAGCGAATATTCGTTTACCCTGCGGTGGTAGCCTTGAAGTGCTGGTTGAACGGCTAGCCCCCAACACCGAAAACCTCACTCACCTAGAAGTGGTGCATGCCACGCTACTGGGTCGCCAACCGCTAACCCGCTGTATCAAATTGGATGGCAGCGGCAAGCGCTTTAACCCCTCGAAGAACACCGAGCCCACCGTTATTTTTGATACCGCTAGCGTCAATATTCGCATAGGCCCTGCGCTACGGCTGATTATCGCGGGGATCTCCTCCGTCTCTGCGCCCTGTGCGCTGTTTGCCCAAACGCTTGGTTTTGAAGTGATTGTCTGTGAACCCAGGGACGAAGTCCGAAAAAATTTCGATGTACCCGGCATAGAAGTGCAGGCCGTTCTACCTTCGGTGTTTATTTCATCAGGTGGCTGCCATGCCAATACCGCCATTGTTGCCTTGACCCATGACCCGCGTATTGATGATTTAGCCATGATCGAAGCCGTCCGTACGAATGCATTTTACATTGGGGTCATGGGTTCTCATCAGACCTCACAACAACGTGCAGAGCGGCTGCTGCGCTCTGGCGGCCTAACAAGTGCCCAAGTAGCACGAATTAACATGCCCATTGGGCTTAATCTAGGCAGCAAAACACCGGCTGAAATTGCGTTAGCCGTCATGGCCGATATTCACCGTATTTATCGTGGAAAAACACGTCATGAGTTGTAGTGATATCATCGTGATTGTCATGGCGGCTGGCCAGTCTCGTCGCTTTGGTAGCGATAAAAGAATTGCTAAATTAAGCAATGGAGAGACACTACTGACCTCCACGTTGTTAACTATTCAGAAGCACTTTCCAAACATTATCGTTGTGCTTAAAGAAGATGATAAGGCTCAATCACTCGGCCTTTCTCCAATCACCCCAACGCTGGTTAGCCCGCGCAGTCATTTAGGACTCGGATACAGCATTAGCGATGCTTTCAAATATCTATGTTCAGACGAAAAATTTAATAATTACCGATCCGCGGCGATTTGGCTTGCCGATCTCCCTTGGGTGACTCAAAAAACGTGTAAGTTATTAGCAGACATGTCTAGCGCAGAAAATATCGTTCAACCAACACACCTACAGATCCCAGGCCACCCGGTTATTTTTGGTAGAAAATTTTGGAAACATATCGCTGATTTAAGCAATCCCAGCGGCGCTTCCGCTATTCTCCAGCGGTATAGTGATCATATTGTAAAAATCTCACTCAATGATCCTGGCGTATGCTATGACATTGATACTCCAGACAATTTATTTCCACCCTTCTGACATGCTAACTATGACGATATTATAAAAAGAGACCGTCAACTAAGATTGCCTCCCTTTCCACCATTGAAGCCGATCTAGCCGTCATATCAATGGGTTTTCACACACCATATTTAAGCTCCCGTAGGCCTTTACTGGCTCTACAATTTCGAGGCAGACAACGCTACAACCTGACCCAACCGATCATTCCGAGTGGCTGGTTGATAGGCGCCCTTTATTAAGCGCCTGATCAACTACTACTGTCTTCAGTAAATGCTGACTAACTAACTCGCTTTATATGGGTTTCCGGGCGGCTCAACCGGCAAGCGGCGTACTTGAACTCTGGAATCTTTCCATACGGATCCAGCGCCGGGTTAGTGAGTAGATTCGCCGCCGCCTCCTCGTAGCAGAAAGGCACGAAAACCATCCCCTCAGGCATGCCCGGATCCGTCCTGACCTTGAGGGTGATGGCCCCTCGCCGGGTGGTGATCGTTAGGTCATCGCCTGGTGCCAACCCCAGCCGGATAAGCTCAGCGGGCGCCAAGCTCGCCACGGCTTCCGGCTCCAGGTCATCGAGCACTTTGGCGCGGCGGGTCATGGATCCGGTATGCCAGTGTTCTAACTGACGGCCAGTGGTCAGCACCGTCGGATAGTCGTTATCTACCGGCTCATCCGGTGGCAGCGGACGCGTAGGCGCGAACTTCGCCCGGCCACTGGCCGTAGGGAAGACCTCGCTGAAGACTACGTCTTGCCCCGGTGCGTCCTCCGCTGGGCAAGGGTAGGTCACCGACTGCTCGCGCTCCAAACGCTCCCAGGAAATATGGTCGAGAGAGGCCATACCTTGCTTCATCTCGGCGAAAACGTCCTGCGGATGCTGGTAATTCCAGTTGAGGCCGAAGCGTTTGGCCATTTCCTGGATAATCCACCAGTCCGGCTTGGCCTGGCCCGGCAGTGGCAAGGCCGCACGCCCCATCTGCACTTGCCGATTGGTGTTGGTGACGGTGCCGTCCTTCTCGGGCCAGGCGGAGGCCGGCAGAATGACATCGGCGAATTGAGCGGTTTCAGTGACAAAAAGATCCTGTACCACCAGGTGCTCTAGTTTGGCCAACGCGGCCCGGGCATGGGCCAGATCCGGGTCGGACATCGCTGGGTTTTCACCCTGGATATACATGCCGCGAATGGTGCCCGCAGTGATAGCATCCATAATTTCCACCACGGTGAGACCCGGTGTGGGATCCAGTTTGGTATTCCACAGCTCTTCGAAAGCACTGCGTACCTGCGCATCGCTAACCGGCTGGTAGTCCGGCATCACCATGGGAATCAGGCCGGCATCAGATGCCCCTTGAACATTGTTCTGCCCCCGCAGAGGGTGCAGGCCGGTGCCAGGGCGACCGGTCTGGCCGCAAGCCAGCGCCAGCGAGATCAAACAACGGGCGTTGTCGGTCCCATGGGTATGCTGAGAAATGCCCATGCCCCAGAAAATCATTGCCCGCTCGGCGTTGGCATAAAGCCTAGCCACTTCGCGAATGGTCTCTGGCTCAACACCGCACAAACCGCTCATCGCTTCGGGGGTCATGTCCACCGTATGCGTTTTGAGCGCCTCAAAGCCTTCGGTATGCTCGGCGATATAGGCCGTGTCATAAAGTTCTTCGCTGATGATCACATTGAGCATGGCATTAAACAGCGCCACATCCGTACCCAGTGAAAAGCGAACACTGCGATGGGCGTAGGCATCCAACGCCTGACCACGGGGATCGAGTATCACTATCTTGGTACCGCGTTTGGCGGCCTGTTTAAAGAAGGTGGCCGCCACCGGATGGTTTACCGCGGGATTACAGCCGGTAAGAATCACTACATCGGCCTGACTGGCCTGCATAAAGGAAGCGGTTACCGAACCGGAGCCGATACACTCCATGAGCGCTGCTACCGAACTGGCGTGGCACAAGCGGGTACAGTGATCCACATGGTTGGAGCCAAAACCGGTACGCACCAGCTTCTGGAACAGCCACGCCTCTTCGTTGGAGCACTTGGCACTGCCGAATCCCGCTAAGGCATCAGGGCCATGATTCACTTTAAGGTTCACAAGCCCGCTGGCGGCCACCTCAAGGGCTTCGCCCCAGCTCGCCTCGCGGAAATGCGTCAAGGGCTTGGCAGGGTCGAAGTCTGGATCGATCCCCTTTGCGACACCCTCGCGACGAATCAGCGGGGTAACAAGCCGAGATGGATGGCGCGGATAGTCATAGCCGAAGCGACCTTTAACACAGAGTCGGTTCTCGTTTGAAGGACCGTCGCGGCCCTCCACATAAAGGATCTTATCGTCTTTGATATGGTAGGTAAGCTGACAGCCAACCCCGCAGTAGGGACACACTGAGTCAACCTTACGGTCAGCCACAGCAGAGTCTCCGTGCCCTTGCTCATCCACCAGGGTGGCAGGCATTAAAGCTCCAGTGGGGCAAGCTTGAACACACTCACCGCAAGCAACACAGGTACTGTCCCCCATGGGGTCGTCGAAATCAAATACGATCTTAGACGCCGCCCCACGGTGAGCCAGTCCGATAACATCGTTAACCTGTACTTCGCGACAGGCACGCACACACAGATTGCACTCAATACAGGCATCAAGGTTAACGCGCATGGCAGAGTGGCTGCTGTCTTGCTCCAGGCTACCCACCCTAGTCGCCACATGGTGCACGGTAGCTGTCTCACGCTCTTCGCGCTTGGGCAGCTTGCGGCGCACTGCCGTGGCATCAATGGCCAACTGGTCAGCCATGGCCCAGAAATGGCTTGAGCTGTCGGGGCTCTCTTCCCGCTCAGGCTGGTCGACCAGCAGCATTTCCATGACCATCTTGCGGGCCGTGTGCGCGCGTTCAGAGCTGGCACTATTAACCACCATACCGGGCGCCGCTTCGCGCAGACAGCTTGCGGCCAAGGTGCGCTCGCCCTCGATTTCCACCATACAAGCACGGCAGTTGCCGTCGGCGCGATAGCCGCTGGCATCCTTGAAACACAGATGCGGAATGGTCTCGCCGGCACGCTTGGCGACTTGCCAGAGGGTTTCACCGGGGTAAGCGCTGACGTCAACGCCATCCAGGGTCAGGGTAAAGCTTTGGTTTAAGCTCTGTTCACTCATGCTGATCTCCCTTATCCCTTGACGATAACGTTCTGGGCAGCCAGTTCACTGCGAAAATTCTTGAGCAAGCCCAATACTGGGTTAGGTGCCGCCTGTCCCAGCCCGCAAATAGAGGCATCTATCATCACTTGGGAAAGCTGCGTCATAAGCCCAGCATCCCATTCATTACGCTCAAGCAGGGTGAGCATTTTTTCGGTTCCCACCCGACACGGCGTGCATTGGCCACAGGACTCATCGGCAAAGAAAGCCAGCAAGTTGGTCGCCACACTGCGTAAGTTATCCTGATCAGAAAGCACGATCACCGCAGCGGAACCGATAAAACAGCCGTGCTCCTGGAGGGTATCGAAGTCGAGAGGAATATTGGCTTTAGTGGCGGGCAGAATGCCGCCAGAGGCGCCTCCAGGTAGATAAGCCGCCAAGCGGTGACCTTCCGCCATGCCGCCACAATACTCGTCAATTAACTCGCTTAGCGTGATGCCAGCAGGCGCCAGATAAACGCCAGGCTGCTTAACTCGCCCCGAAACCGAGAAACTGCGCAGCCCCACGCGGCCATGGCGGCCCTGACTGGAGAAAGACTCAGCACCGCGCTGCCAGATCATCGGAATCCAGTAGACGGTCTCGACGTTATTGACCAGCGTTGGGCGATCAAAGAGCCCTTTCTGAGCCACAAACGGAGGACGATGGCGGGGCTTGCCCGGCTTGCCTTCCAGGGACTCAATCATCGCCGACTCTTCGCCGCAGATGTAAGCACCCGCTCCGCGGCGCAGCACGATATATCCCGGTGCCACTAGGCCAGCGTCCTCAAGCTCGCCAATTGCCTCGCGCAGCACGACATGTAACGCTGGATACTCGTCGCGTAGGTAGATATACAGCGCCTCGGCGTCTACCGCCCAAGCACTGACCAAGGCACCTTCAAGAAACTGGTGCGGCGAACGCTCCAGATAATAACGATCCTTAAAGGTACCGGGTTCGCCTTCGTCAGCATTAATGGCACAGTAGCGAGGGCCAGCCTCCTGACGCACAAAGTGCCATTTCTTAAAAGTAGGAAAACCCGCGCCCCCTAAACCGCGAAGGTTGGCCTGCTGCATCGCTTCCATCAGTGCTTCGACCGTTACTTCCCCGTTGCGGCAGGCCTGAAACAATGCAAAACCACCCTCGCTGCGATAGCTATCAAGTCGTTGCCAATCGATAGGTTCGGGGTGAGTGTCGTCGCCATCGATAGCTGCCTGAACTTGAGCCGCGTCGGCTCGACCCAAGTGGCGATGGCCAACCTCCACGACGGGCGCAGTGTCGCAGCGCCCCATGCATGGGGCGCGCAACACCCGTACCTGCTCGATATCGACATTTGCTTCCAACTGCGCTTTAAGCGCCTCAGCGCCAGCTAACTGGCAAGCCAGAGAGTCGCAAACGCGGATGGTCAACGCCGGGGGCACTTCCTGGTCGTCATGGATGACATCGAAGTGAGCGTAAAAGGTAGCTGTCTCATAGATCGCTGCCATCGGCAGGTTCATATAAGTTGCCAGGGCACGCAGGTCTGCCAACAACAAATGCCCTCGGGCATCCTGAAGAGTATGCAGGTGTTCAATCAATAAATCGCGGCGGCGCAATGCGGCATCGTTGCGTTCATCGCCCAGCAGTTCACGCAATCCCTCAAGACGAATGGGATCGAGTTCACGGCCGCGGGGCTTGCCGCGAAAGCGGCGCTTGGGGGTCACGGTCTGGACGGTCATGGGTCACTCATTATTATTTTGATCGGCGTGATGCCGAATGAACGAAGACGGCACCCCGCGGGGTGCCGTCTAGGGTCTTACTATCAATCTTGAACTATCTATACCGAACTATCTACCTCGAACTATCTATCTCGTCTCCTCTACGGACGGGCAGTTACTTCCGGCTTATGCAGGCACGCTGCCGTGGGGATCGATGACAAATTTCTTGGCGGCTCCGCCACCGAAATCGGCATATCCTTGGGGCGCCTGATCCAGAGTGATCATCTGTACATTTACCGCATCGGCGATCTTAACTTTACCGAATAGAATAGCCTGCATCAGCGGGCGGTGGTACTTCATTACCGGGCACTGTCCGGTATGAAAACTGTGGGATTTGGCCCAGCCGAGGCCAAAGCGCATGCTCAAAGCACCCTGCTTAGCGGCATCATCAGCGGCACCTGGGTCTTCGGTCACATACAGGCCAGGAATACCGATTTGGCCGCCCGCGCGAGTTAGCGACATCGCCGAGTTCAGCACGGTCGCAGGTGCTTCTTTACCATGGTTGCAGCCGCAGGCGTGGGCCTCGAAACCAACACAATCGACAAAGGCATCGACTTCACGCTCGCCGAGAATCACCTCAATCTTGTCGGCCATGTCGCCGTCCTGGGTCAGGTCAATGGTCTCGCAGCCAAAGCTTCGCGCTTGAGCTAAACGGTCTTCGACCATATCGCCGACAATCACACAAGCCGCGCCAAGCAACTGCGCAGAAACTGCCGCCGCCAGACCCACAGGGCCAGCACCGGCAATGTAAACAGTGCTACCGGGGCCGACACCAGCAGTAACGCAACCGTGGAAGCCGGTGGGGAAGATATCGGACAGCAGGGTTAAATCTTTGATTTTCTCCATCGCTTGATCGGTGTCCGGGAACTTCAGCAGATTAAAGTCCGCGTAGGGAACCATGACATATTCGGTCTGGCCACCCACCCAGCCACCCATATCGACATAGCCGTAAGCAGCCCCTGGACGAGAGGGGTTCACATTTAGACAGATGCCGGTACGGCCTTCTTTACAGTTACGGCAGCGACCGCAGGCAATATTAAACGGCACCGAGACGAGATCGCCGGGCTGGATAAACTCGACGTCGCGACCACACTCGACCACCAAACCAGTGATTTCGTGACCCAGCACCAAGCCGGATGGCGCAGTGGTGCGGCCGCGCACCATATGCTGGTCGCTGCCACAGATATTGGTGGTGACGACTTTAAGAATGACGCCGTGCTCACACTTTCGATTACCGATGGCGAGCTCAGGATAGGCAATAGATTCGACGGCGACTTCACCCGGCCCTTTATAGACCACTCCGCGGTTGGCTGCATTCATGGCTAGCTCCTGTTGTTTATTGTTGTGCGCTTGATGGTGGATTGCGCTTTCCCACCCTATCCCCTCCGTGCCTAAGGACTTACCCCACAAAGGCACTCACATATCTATTCAAGACATCCTAGCCAAGACGAATAGCTAGAGGTCGCTTTCACGACACTCTTACCCTGAAACAGGCCCAACAATCCGTTGTGTCGGCGATGCGGGCGCATAGCCGATATCTAACAATAGCCACCAAGGACATCTAATGAAGAACAATGACGATCCTGTCCTGTCGCCCGGACAGGACAATACTCAGATAATGGGGTTAGATTTTCATAACCCCGTATTCCCACTCTCTGCTCTCGCCATTCTGCTATTCATTCTTTACGCACTGGTTTACCCGGATGCCGCTAACACGCACCTAGGGCTTGCCAAGAACTGGTCAATTGAACACTTTGACTGGCTGTTTATGATTGCAGGCAATACCTTTGTGGTGTTCTGCCTCGTACTGATCTGCTTGCCCCTCGGGCGAATTCGTTTGGGCGGCAGCGATGCCAAGCCGGAGTACTCGCGCACGTCCTGGTTCGCCATGCTTTTTGCGGCGGGTATGGGTATCGGCCTAATGTTCTGGAGCGTTGCTGAGCCAGTGGCCTATTACACCGACTGGTACGGTACGCCCCTCAACGCCCCCGCAGGCACGCCGGAAGGCGCTAGTGCTGCCATGGGCGCGACCATGTTTCATTGGGGGCTGCACCCGTGGGCAATCTACGCAGTCGTCGCACTCTCGCTGGCGTTCTTTGCCTATAATAAGGGCTTGCCACTCACGCTTCGCTCCGCCTTTTATCCACTTCTAGGTGAGCATACCCGCGGCTGGGCAGGTCATATCATCGATATTCTTGCCGTACTCGCCACCATTTTCGGCCTCGCCACCTCGCTTGGCTTTGGCGCTACCCA
The DNA here is from genome assembly GCF_002216165.1 of Halomonas sp. N3-2A. Classification (NCBI taxonomy): domain Bacteria; kingdom Pseudomonadati; phylum Pseudomonadota; class Gammaproteobacteria; order Oceanospirillales; family Halomonadaceae; genus Halomonas; species Halomonas sp. N3-2A. The sequence continues at coordinate 2,720,012 of NZ_CP022286.1, forward strand.
AGCGGCAGGTGGGCTCGCCTATCTGTTCGGCATCCCCAACACTATTGGCACTCAGCTGGCGATCATCCTAGTGGTCACGGTGATTGCACTATTCTCGGTATGGCGGGGTATCGACGGTGGCGTAAAGCTATTCTCAAACATTAATATGATCATCGCGGCGATACTGCTGCTATTCGTTGTGATAGCAGGCCCGACCCTGATGATATTGACAGGGATTGGCACCACAACGCTAGACTATGTAAGCCACCTTTTGCCGCTGTCGAACTGGATCGGACGCGAGGACGACACCTGGTACCACGGCTGGACCATCTTTTACTGGGCGTGGTGGATCTCCTGGTCTCCGTTTGTCGGCATGTTTATCGCTCGCGTCTCGCGTGGACGTACCGTTCGGGAGTTTCTAATTGCCGTACTGCTGGTACCAACGCTAGTCACGCTGGTTTGGATGAGCGCCTTCGGCGGTACAGCTCTTTTTCAGGCGACTAACGGCATAGGCGAACTGGCCAACGGCATTGGTGATGTCTCACTCGCCATGTTCCATATGCTGGAACAGTTGCCTCTCACCAGCATAACGTCAACACTAGCCATTATCCTGGTGCTGGTTTTCTTCATCACTTCATCAGACTCCGGCTCGTTGGTAATCGATAACATCACCGCCGGTGGCAAAACCGATGCACCTAAGGGCCAGCGTGTTTTCTGGGCCGCACTTGAAGGCGTCATTGCTGGAGTGCTGCTGTATGGCGGCGGTAGCACCGCGCTCAGTGCGCTTCAGGCAGGCGCGGTAGCCACGGGGCTGCCCTTCACACTGGTACTATTAATGATGTGCGTCAGCCTTTACATAGGCCTTAATAAGGAGTGGCAACAACTTAACGCAATACCCAAAACCGCCAAGTAATCTCCCCCGCAACCGCCCGCCCAACCAGCGGGCGGTTGCTCTCTTTTACCGACCAGGAACCAAGACAATGCAGTCAAATTCTTACCAGCGCGGTCTGGCCATGGTGATACTGGGCGTGGTGTTCCTCAGTTTCGACGGTCTGCTGATCCGCCTAGCCAATACCGATGGCTGGACTATCGTATTCTGGCGCGGTTTCTTGATGTTCTGCGTGCTGGGAGTCCTGTGCTGTGTGGGTAATCGATTAGGGGCACTGAGAAGCCATCCGTTTTCGTCACTTGCCTCAGCGCTGCTGCTGGGTCTAATGTCGAGCCTCTTCGTACTCGCAGTGATGAACGCCAATGTGGCCAACGTGGTAGTAATACTGAGCACAGCGCCACTGTTTGCCGCACTGTTTTCACGGGTTTTCCTACATGAAAAGGTGCCGCTAAGAACGTTGGTAGCCATTGCCGTCTGCATGCTGGGTATGGGTTTGGTGTTCTTGGGCGAAGGCGCCATGGGAATGCTGGCGGGTAACCTGTATGCCTTAACGGCTGCGGCGGCCATCGGCGGTAACCTGACCTTGCTACGCCGCTATCCCGCCATTGACCCCATGACGGTGATTGCTGGTGGCGGACTGCTCTCAGCAGCAATTGCTCTGCCCATGGCCTCGCCGCTGGCGCTTGATGCCGAGCGTTATGGCGTGCTGGCACTGATGGGGCTAGTGCAGATGCCTCTGGCCACGGTGCTGATCAATAGCGCCACCCGTTACCTGCCGTCTACCGAGGTGGCACTGTTTTACCTAGTGGAAACCGCATTGGGCACACTATGGGTGTGGTGGCTATTAGGCGAGACGCCAACGGCATCAACACTATTGGGCGGGGTCATCGTCATCACGGTGCTAGTACTACACGCCTGGATGGGGTTACATCTAGAAAGACAGCGCCTGCGGCTTTACCCTGGCTTTGCTGGCAAATAGGTCATAACAACATAGAAGAAGATAACGACAGAGAACGTAAAGACTTAAAACGTAAAGGCTTCGAAAATAAAGACTCAGAGATTAAATAATAGATAACAAGAAGCCCGCCAATAAAGGGCGGGCTTTAAGAGTGCTAACATGCCGTGATCAAAAGACTTCAGCGCAGCACGTCCTCTTCCTTGAGCAACTTGTAGATCGCCTCGGCGCCCTGCTCAGGGGTAACGTCGGTAAGCACTTGCCCGCCCTTGCCCTCGGCTTTGGAAGCCGCCGCCTTGAAGCGGTCTCTTGCAGAGGCGGCTTTGATGATTTTCAGACGCTTAGGCCGTTTACGTGCGGGGCTCAAGTGCCACTGGGCCAACTCACTGTCGGCTTCAGAGGTAGTGGGCGCCACCGAGAAGGTGGCTCGACGAGCCGGGCCGAAGGCGCTCTGACGCGCCGCTGGCGCTGCTTCATCCACGCTAATGATGGCGGGCAAGCGCACCTTGAGACGGCGACGCTGGCCCCGTGGCAACGCCTGAAGCAGCGTTACCACGCCATTTTCCACCGTCTCTATCGATGCCAAGCTATTCACTAACGGCCAACCGAGATGCTCCGCCAACGCATAGGGCAAAAGCCCAGAACCTTCTCCGCGCTCGGCCCGGGTACCGGTGATCACTAGCTGAGGTGAGGTAGCGGCTAAATGTTCCACCAGCGGCAGAATAGCATCGCTGCCTTCAGGCTGCTCCAGCAAAGTCATGGACTCAAGCCCCATACCAACGCCTGTGGCCATACCTAAGTAACTGCGCAGAGCTGCCTCGCTGTCGACATCCTGAGAACCAGCGTGCAGTACGTCAATCCGACTACCCGGCAGTTCTGCTTCCATGGCTAGGGCAAGCTCCAGACCCCGTGCATCCTGCTCGGCGCGCCTCGCACGACCGGTTGTGGGGTGACGGCCTATGGAGACCAGCACCGCTACGTCGATACCCGTTTTTTGTTGTTTTTGCTGTTGTTCAGGCCGCATCGCGCTGCCCTCCTCGCTGCTGTTCCACCATCGCCACTAACGCAGCAAGAATTTGCGTGCTGTCGCCTATCACCGCCAGGTCTGCGCGTTTGATCATGTCGCACCCCGGATCGAGATTGATGGCCACCACCTTGTCGCAGCGCTGAATGCCCTGTAGGTGCTGGATAGCGCCTGAAATACCCACCGCCATATAGACTCGGGCGGTTACCCAGGTGCCGGTTGCACCTACCTGCCGATCACGAGCCATAAAGCCGTCATCCACCGCGACACGCGAGGCCCCTTCGGTAGCACCGAGCACTTTCGCAGCATGGTGGAAGGCGTCCCACTGTTTAACACCATTGCCAGCAGAGAGGATGAACTCAGCCTCGGCCAGCGCCACACCAGCGGGATCCACTGCCACCTGCCCCAGGTCTTCAATGCGCGATAAAGTGGTGGGAATAGGCGCCGCCAAGGTCTGGCGCTCGGCCGCATGCCGCGTCTCATCCACCGGCTCAGCGCACTCTGCCAGTGCCAGGGCAACCCGCGGCAGAGGGCGCTGGATATCCAGGCTTCCAGCGGCGCCACGGGCAGTGCAGCGCCACCCCAAGGAAGCCTCATTATCAACTTCCACCTGCCACACCCCCGTGGCAGCGCGTTCACCCAGGCGTAAGGCAAGCCTCCGCCCCAGATCAGCCCCGCCTAGGGGCGAGTCCGGCAACAGCCAGAAGCGCGGCGTCATCTCACGTTCGACGGCACTTAACACCGCCAGCCGTGCCTCGGGAGCAAACCCAGCGTAAAGTTCATCATCAAGATGCACGACACGATCGATCCCGGCTTCACCAAGCGCTTCTTCCTTATGCTCGCCGAATAAGACCGCCACCACGGCACCAGGCTGTTCGGCGTCGGCATCCGCCACGCGTCTGGCTAGCCCCAACAGATCCTTATCATGGCTTGAAAGGCGGCCACCGGTCAGGTCGGGTACTACTGCTACCAGAAAGGCGGGCTGATCAATGGTCACCCCACGGCGACTATCGCGGGCCGCCGTGGTGGTCGCGGCGGCCTGTCCACCTTGCTGGAGGCCGCTACGATCAATCCGTTTGATGCCATTGGGGCCGATAAAACCAATGGCGCGAGGATTCTTACGCACCACACCGTTGGGCCCCAGCCACTCACTGGCTGCTCCGCCGCCCTCACTGTTTACACCAAGAGCGGCGAGCACACTGGCGTGGTCTGGATGAAGACGGTTCCGGGCGATCCACTCGCGACGCGGATCGCGGCGAATAATCTCACTCATAAGGTCACCTCTTCAGCAGTCGTCACTGCAGTGGTTCGGCGGGATACGCCAGACACATCGCCAGCAGGACGCTCAACCAGGGCATCAGCTACCAGTTCGGCGATATCGCGCACTTCAGCGCTGGCATCCACCACGCCCTCCAGCATGGCAGTGCACTGTGGACAGCCCACCGCCACCAGCTCGGCGCCGCTCTCTTTAACGTCATTCATGCGCATATCGGGAATTCGGCGCTCACCAGGAATATCCGTGATTGGCGCCCCACCGCCGCCGCCACAGCAGCGCGAACGGAACCCAGAGCGCTCCATCTCGGCCACCTGGATGCCCAGCGCTTTAAGCACTCGCCGCGGGGCTTCGTATTCACCGTTATAGCGTCCCAAATAACATGGGTCGTGATAAGTAACACTGCCACCTTTCCAGGGAGCAAAGGTCAGCCGTCCTGCATCATACAATTCAGCAATAAAGGTACTGTGGTGGCGCACCTCGTAGTTGGCACCACCCAACTCGCCATACTCATTGCCCAGCACATGAAAACTATGCGGATCACAGGTGACAATCTGCTGGAAGCGATACTTGGCCAGGGTGGCAATATTGCGCTTAGCCAGGGACTGGAACGTCGCTTCATCGCCCAATCGTCTTGCCACATCACCACTGTCGCGCTCTTCAGCACCTAACACGGCGAAGTCTACTTCGGCAGCACGCAGTACTTTAACCAGGGCACGTAGGGTTCGTTGGTTACGCATATCAAAGGCGCCATCCCCCAACCACAACAGCACATCAACCTGCTTTAGGTCAGCCATTAGCGGTAGGTTAAGATCCGCCGCCCAGTTGAGCCGTGAGCCTGGGTCGAAACCGCCGGGGTTGTCAGTGGCAATCAGGTTGTCGAGCACCTCAGCACCTTTATTGGGTGTCTTGCCCCGCTCCAAGGTCAGGTGGCGGCGCATATCGACAATCGCATCCACGTGCTCAATCATCATTGGGCACTCCTCGACACAAGCACGGCAGGTCGTGCACGACCAGAGAGTCTCGGCGTCAACCAACGCCTTTCCCTCTTTCATAACAACAGGCGCCACGATCGGCGCATGGGGAGCGCCTTGGTGCTCTCCCACTGGCTTACCAGGATAAGGAGAACCGGCATAGCCAGCATCGCTACCACCGGCAAAACCCACCACCATGTCTTGAATCAGCTTTTTGGGATTGAGCGGTTGGCCAGCAGCAAACGCAGGGCACACCGCCTCGCAGCGGCCGCACTGCACGCAGGCATCGAAGCCCAGCAGTTGGTTCCAGGTGAAGTCGGCAGGCTTTTCCACGCCCAGAGGCGCCGCTTCATCCTCCAGGTTCAGCGCTTTGAGCCCCGTTGACCGGCCACCACCAAAGCGCTCGGCACGGCGGTGAAAGGCGAGATGTAAGGCGCCAGCGAAGGCGTGCTTCATTGGGCCGCCCCAGGTCATGCCAAAGAACATTTCGCCCAGGCCCCAAACCACGACGCCCGCCAACACCAGCGCCAGAAGCCAGCTACCGCTGCCTTCTACTAACCCTTCAGGCAACAAACCTACTGTGGGCAGTGTGATCAGGAAAACGCCTATCGAAAACGCCATCAGGCTCTTTGGCAGCCGCATCCAGGGGCCTTTGGAGAGCCGTGCAGGAGGGTTAAGCCGCCGACGCGCTACGAAGAGGCTACCGACGAACATGGAGGTGCTAGCCAGTAACAGCAACCCGCCTAGCAATGGGTTAGCGATACCCAGACCATGCACCAGGATCATCAGCACGGCGGCAGCCACGAAGCCTCCGGCGGTGGCTACGTGGGTATTGGAGATCATTTTGTCGCGCCCCACGACATGGTGCAGATCCACCAAATAGCGGCGCGGCAGGGCCATCAACCCCTGGAGTAGGTTCACCCGCGAGGGGCGCCCCTGACGCCACAGGCGTATACGGCGTACAGCGCCGATTACTGCCAGGGCCAGAGCAGTAAAAATCAGTATCGGCAAGAGCGTATCGAGCATGGTACTCACCTCATCTTTCGCGGCGGGGCTGCTCCGGCGGCAGACCTCTGCGAGGGCGCTGTAAACCCATCCCTGGGCGCTACATTTGCCATCTGACCGCCATGGATGGCGGAAATGCCGTAAACGTATGGAACTGTTTTACGGCCATGGCAAATGACCCTCGCTACGGTCTACCACCGGCGCCCCGGCTCTCGCTCAGGTCAAAAGTCCTTGCAGATTCGCAGGGCGTCGTAGATGGCCGCATGGGTATTACGCGGTGCCGTGCAATCGCCCAGGCGGAAGAGTAAAAAGCCGTCCCCTTCTTCGCTCAGGCTGGGCTGAGGCTGGATGGCATAGAGCGCCTCCAGATCCACCTGCCCTTTGTTGCGAGACTGCTCTTTGAGGGCGTAATAAAGCGCCTCGTCAGGACGCACGCCGTTTTCGACGACCACCTGATCAACCACTCGCTCTTCCAAGGCACCGGTGTACTCATTTTCGAGCACTGCCACTAGGCCGTCGCCCTCGCGGTAGACCTTATGCAGCATCAAGTCAGAGGACATGATCACTTCTTTCTCGTACAGGCTTCGGTAGTAGGTGGGGAAGGTGGTACCGCCCACCGCCGCGCCGGGCTTGATATCGTCGGTGACGATTTCGACCTTGGCGCCCTTATCAGCTAGAAAATCTGCCGCTGAGACGCCGGAGAATTCGCAAATGGCGTCATAAATCAGCACGTTTTTTCCGGGTGCCACCTTGCCTGAGAGAATATCCCAGGTGCTGACCACCAGGCTCTCCTCAGCATTCTCCGAATAGCCCCACTCGGGGTGCTGGCTAAGGAAGGGTTGGCCACCGGTGGCGAGCACCACGATATCGGGGCGTAGATCCAGCAAGGTTGCCTCATCGGCACGAGCCCCTAATCGCAGGTCGACTTTCAGGCGTGCCAACTCCAGCTGGTACCAGCGAGTGATACCGGCGATTTGGTCGCGCTGCGGAGCTTGAGCAGCGATAGTGATCTGCCCACCCAGGGCGTCAGCCGCCTCAAACAGGGTGACATCATGACCGCGCTCAGCAGCAACGCGAGCTGCCTCCATACCGCCGGGGCCACCGCCAACCACCACAACTTTGCGCTTAACGCCCTCGGTCTTTTCAATGATATGCGGCAGACCCATGTATTCCCGCGAGGTGGCCGCGTTTTGAATACACAGTACATCCAGGCCCTGGTATTGGCGGTCGATGCAGTAGTTAGCCCCCACGCACTGCTTAATCTGGTCTATCTGCCCCATCTTGATCTTGGCAATCAGGTGAGGGTCAGCAATATGCGCCCGGGTCATGCCCACCAGATCCACGTAGCCCCCTTCGAGAATACGCTGGGCCTGATTGGGATCTTTAATATTCTGGGCGTGGATCACCGGCACATTCACCACTTCCTTGATCCCCGCCGCCAGATGTAGAAAAGGCTCCGGTGGATAAGACATATTGGGGATAACGTTGGCGAGCGTGTTGTGAGTGTCGCAGCCAGAGCCGATGACGCCGAAAAAGTCGACCATTTTAGTGGCATCGTAATAAGCGGCGATCTGCTTCATGTCTTCATGTGAGAGGCCATCTGGGTGGAATTCGTCACCACAAATGCGCATACCCACCACGAAGTCATCGCCCACTTCGGCGCGCACCGCTTTGAGCACTTCCATGCCGAAGCGCATGCGATTTTCAAAACTACCGCCCCACTGGTCCTCGCGCTTGTTGACCCGCGGGCTCCAGAACTGGTCGATCAGGTGCTGGTGAACGGCGGACAGCTCGACGCCGTCGAGGCCGCCTTCCTTGGCCCGGCGCGCGGCCTGGGCGAAGTCACCGATGATGCGCCAGATCTCCTCCTCTTCGATGGTCTTGCAGGTGGAGCGGTGGACCGGTTCGCGGATACCAGAGGGGGATACCAGAGTCGACCAATCGAAGCCGTCCCAGCGTGAGCGGCGTCCCATATGGGTAATCTGGATCATGATCTTGCCACCATGCTTGTGCACGGCGTCCGCCAGATTCTGAAAGTGTGGAATGATGCGGTCGGTAGAAAGGTTCACCGAACTCCACCAACCCTGGGGGCTATCAATAGACACCACTGATGAGCCACCGCAGATACACAGGCCACAGCCACCCTTAGATTTTTCTTCGTAATACCTGACGTAGCGCTCAGTCGTCATACCACCGTCAGTGGCATGCACCTCGGCATGGGCGGTACTGACCACACGGTTGCGGATGGTCAGCTTGCCGATCTCGATTGGCTCAAAGATTGCGTCAAATGCCATGGTTATCTCTCCTCGTACCCAGGGTTAGTGGGCAGCATCGGGCAGCGGTTTGACAGCGAAGACGCCGACATCACAGCCGGGTTCGGCAGCACTCTGCGTCTGCTCAGCAACGGTGCGCAGTGAACTACCCCGTGCAGCGAGAATTTGATTCATGGCCCCAGCAAACCAGCCAGTGAACATGTACTCGACCTTGCGCCCAACCTTACCCAGTTGGTAAACGAAGGCGCTATGTTCTAGCCGCACCTGAGCCGTGCCAGCGTCAAGATCAATCTGTTCGGTGATGAAGTGGCCCCAGCCACGCTGAGAGAGACGCAGCATGTAGTGCTCAAAAACGGCTTCACCTTCGAGGCCATGGCACTCGGCTTCTTTCTCACACCAGTGCCAGGCGCTCTTATAGCCAGCGTGATAGAGGATTTCAGCGTACTTTTCAGCACCTAGCGCCTCTTCGACAGCTACATGGTTGTTGATAAAAAAGTGCCGTGGTACATAGAGCATCGGCAGCGCATCAGTCGTCCAGACGCCGGTTTCACTATCGACTTCGATAGGCAGTGCGGGGGCCAGTTTGGTCACGGGTATCATCCTCTACATCATTATTCTTGGCTAAGGAGCAGGCTTATCCCATCGCTCCTAAATCTTATGGAGCAAGCGTTTAGGCGCCCCAGACATCCTTGAGGACGCGCACCCAGTTCTCACCCATGACCTTCCTTACCTGAGTTTCACTAAAGCCGCGCTTAAGGAGCGCCTCGGTGAGATTGGGGAACTCTCCGATGGTGCGAATGCCTTTGGGATTAATGATCTTGCCAAAGTCTGTCAAACGACGGGCGTAGCCCTTGTCGTGAGTCAGCCACTCGAAGAACTCTTGACCGTGCCCTTGGGTGAAATCAGTGCCAATGCCGATAGCATCTTCACCAACGATATTCATGACGTACTCGATCGCTTCGCAGTAGTCTTCGATGGTGGAGTCGATGCCCTTTTTGAGAAAAGGCGCGAACATGGTGACACCGACGAAACCGCCATGGTCAGCAATGAACTTAAGCTCTTGATCGGATTTGTTGCGCGGGTGCTCTTTGAGACCGGAGGGCAGGCAGTGGGAATAACAGACCGGCTTTTTGGATTCGAGAATCACCTCTTCAGAGGTCTTGGCACCGACATGAGAGAGATCGCACATAATGCCAACACGGTTCATCTCAGCGACAATCTCACGGCCAAAGCCAGACAGTCCGCCGTCACGCTCGTAGCAGCCGGTTCCCACTAGATTCTGGGTGTTGTAGCACATCTGCACGATGCCTACGCCCAGCTGCTTGAAGATCTCTACGTAGCCGATTTGATCCTCAAACGCATGCGCATTCTGGAAACCAAAGATGATCCCTGTCTTGCCCTCTTCTTTCGCACGCGTGATATCAGCGGTGGTGCGTACCGGGCGTACCAGGTCGCTACACTCGGCCATCAGTTGGTTCGACTTGACGATATTATCGACCGTGGCCTGAAACCCTTCCCACACCGAAACAGTGCAGTTAGCAGCTGTCAAACCACCGCGACGCATGTCCTCAAGCAGCTCACGATTCCATTTGGCGATAATCAAGCCATCGATGACGATAGCGTCATCGTGCAGTTCTGAGGGTGTCATAGCTAAGCTCCAACATTGATTTATGTAGCGAGCATAGCGCTGACGTTGGGTTGGGCTGCTCTTGGAAACGACGACGGAAATTCCAAAAACGTCATTGTGTCGTGAACACGACAGCTACTTGAGATCTTTTGATAGTTGCAGCAGCGTGGCATCGATATAAAAAAACGTGCTACCCGACGCTGGGTAGCACGTTCTCATCATTGGCTGCGCAGGAGATATCAGTCCAACAGCGTCACGCTGGCAAAGGTAGGCTCTCCCTGAGCACACGCCAGCGCCTGCTGAGCGCTTGAGAAAGGCTCATTGGTATTGGGTTCGCCTCCCCAGCGTTTGATCAGCGGTGGCGACTTGGCGTGATTATTGCCTTGCCGATCGTGCACCCCGAGACGCTCATTTCTTGGCGGTACGCCAAAGTATTCACGGTAACACTTAGAAAAATGGGGCGTAGAAACGAAGCCACAAACGGAAGCAATCTCGATGATCGATAAAGGCGTTTGCTTGAGCAGCTGTCTAGCGCGCACTAAGCGCAGCTTGAGATAATAACGCGATGGCGAGCAGAGCAGATAGCGTTGGAACAGACGCTCTAACTGACGACGCGAAACATTAACATAACGAGCGAGCTCATCGAGTTCGATCGGTTCCTCAAGGTTGGATTCCATCAATGCGACGATCTCCAACAGCTTAGGCTGTGTAGTACCCAGCACATGTTTAAGCGGCACGCGCTGCTGATCCTGCTCGTTACGCACACGCTCATAGATAAACATCTCGGAGATACCTGCCGACAGCTCACGTCCATGATCATGAGCAATCAGGTTCAGCATCATATCGAGCGGCGCTGTGCCGCCAGACGCCGTGAATCGATCCCGGTCAATCGAAAACAGAAAGGTCGTCAGAATGACATTAGGGAAAGCTTCCTGCATGGAAGCCAGGCACTCCCAATGGATGCTGGTCTCATAGTGATCAAGCAGCCCTGCCTGACCCAGCGCCCAACTCCCCGTACATACCGAGCCTAAACGTCTTAGTTGACGCGACTGCGACTGAAGCCAACGCACATGCTCACGAGTAACACTATGCTGAGGCCCCACTCCTCCGCACACAACGACCCACTCTAGCGACAAGGGGGTGTGCATAGAGGCGTCAGGCGTTACCTGCAACCCATCACTGGCACGTACCGGCAAGCCATCTTGGGTCAGGGTATACCAGCGGTATAGTTCACGGCCGGCCAATTGATTGGCCATCCGCAAAGGATCAATGGCTGAAGCCAGGGAAATTAGCGTGAAATTATCTAACAGGAGAAAACCAAGGGTTTGCGGCTCGCCCGCACGATGGAAATTTGCTGTCAGGTCTTTTGCTTTGTCTGATGTCATCGATTTACCCTCCGTCACCTTTAGATCATCAGTTTTTCTTTTTATTAGTATAGGTGGCGCTGGCGCTTCTTAGTTTCCCATTACTGCAGTGAACACTCACTCGTGCCGGGGTGGCATTACTCTTAAGTCGCATTTTGGCACGAATACGCCGAATAGCGACAAAACCATCTTGCAAACTAAGCGACACGTCGCAAACGCAACAGTCGAGGTCGTTATCGACACGCCTGACAAGTGACCCAGATTTCGATTCATGAGGAGCACTTTTTGTGATGGGTACTTTATTTACCACTGTTTCCTTGAATCCTTACCCGGTTGCCTGCATATCATGACGTAATCCATTTCAAGCGATGCAGAGCTTAGCCATGTCCATTATTGACCCCCGTACCGGCAATCCGTTGACCACGGAACCCGCTAGTATCGACAACGAAGAAGCGAGCACAGTTCGCCCTTCCGTAACAGCTGAAGAAGTTATTATTGAGCTTAATGCTGGCAATATTCAGCAAGTGCTCGAAGCATCGATGCAGGTGCCAGTGCTACTGGGCTGCTACTCACCTTCAAACGCCAGTGGCAATGCTCTGCTATCGGTGTTGGAAAAGTTAGTTGTCGAATACGCGGGTGCTTTCCTGCTTGGCAAGCTGGATATTGAAGCCAATCCGGAAATCGCTAGCCAGTTAGGCGTGCGCTCAGCCCCCGATGTTAAGCTCGTTAGCCAAGGCGGCTTGGTCGATAGCTTCCAAGGCGTATTACCTGAAAAGGAAGTGCGCGAGTGGCTAAACCGCTACTTCCCAGCCCCAGGTGATGCACCGCCTAGTCCAGAAGATCAAGCCGAAGAGGCATTAGCAGCGGGCGATGCAGCAGGCGCGCGCGAAATCTATCAAACCTTGATTAGCCAGTATCCAGAGCATTACGCCTACCAGATCGGCCTTGCAAGGGCACTCGTGGCTGAAAAGCGCGGAGATGATGCCCGCAGCGTGCTCGACAGCTTGCCCCCCGAAGAGCGTGATGCGGCACCTGCCCGCGGTGTGCGAGCCAGCATCGAATTTAGCGAGCAGGCCCTTTCTGTAGAAGAAGTCGCCGCGCTGGGTGATCGCAACGACAGTGAAGCGCGGTACCAGCGTGCACTGCGCCATGTTGCCGATGGCCAATACGAAACAGGCCTTGAGGGGTTGCTTGGTTTGATGAAGGATGACCGCGCCTATAACGACGACGCGGCCCGTAAAACCTTATTGCAAGTATTCGACGCTCTGGGTGCCGACCATCCGCTAACCGTTACCTATCGGCGCAAGCTATTTGCCCTGCTGTATTAATTAGTTACAAGCCAGCGCTGATCAGGCTTTCAGCAGCTTATCCATTCTTGCTAATGCCGCTTCCAGTTGCGAAGCGGTAGTACCAAAATTAAGCCGCACGAACCCAGGGCAGCCAAACGCAGCCCCATCAGAAAGTGCCACGCCCGCCCGTTCCAGTAATGCTTTGGCGGGCGAATCGCCTAGTCCCGCCTCGCGCATATCCAGCCACGCAAGGTAAGTAGATTCCGGCTCGCTCATGGCCACTCCCGGCCATAACGCTACCCGTGCCTGCAGCGTAGCGCGGTGATCACGCAGTACCGCTAACAGCGCTTGACGCCAGGGCTCACCTTCGCGATAAGCCGCTTCAGCAGCAACCAGCCCCAGTACATTGCCATCCGGCAAAAAGCCTTTTGTGGCCTCAGCAAAGCGCTTACGCAGCGTAGCATCAGGAATAACGGCACAGGCACTGGTCAGCCCCGCAAGGTTGAACGTTTTTGACGGCGCCCACAGCGTGATCGTTCGTTTAGCCAGTTCCGGGAACATGGCAGCCAGGGGGCGATGTTGGGCTCCCTCGTTTAGCAGCAAATCGCAGTGCAACTCATCAGAGACCACCCATAAATCATGCCGCTCAACGACCGCGGCCAACTTGGTAAGCTCTTGGTCACTCCATACACGCCCTGTTGGATTATGCGGGTGGCACCACAGCAGCAGACGGGTTTGCGGCGTTATCGCGGCTTCTAACGCGTCAATATCCAATTGCCAAGGCTCGCCAGGGGACGCCGGCTCAGCTAACATCGCTTGCTGGGCCAGCCGTCCTGTGCGCTCTGCAACGGCCAGAAAAGGTGGATAAATCGGGGCAATCGTGAGAACCCCTTCACCGGGCTTGGTGAGCGCCATCGCCGCAAAGTGCAACGCGGGCACAACCCCAGGCAACCACTGTTGCCAATCGGGCTGAATAGGCCAATCGTAATGGTGGGCGCTCCACTGGCAGAGGGTTTCGGTTAACGTATCGGGCACTTCACCATAGCCATAAACACCGTGCTCCACCCGAGCACGTAGCGCCTCAATCACGGCGGGCGGTGAGCAAAAATCCATATCTGCCACCCACAACGGCAGTACGTTTGCAGCATAGCGATGCCATTTTTGCGAGGCATAATCCCCTTTTGGAGAGCGTCGCTCGACGGGCGTGGCAAAATCAAACGCCATAATTAATCTCACTTATGTTCTTGGGAGTAACTATTGAGCATGCCGCAAGATGACTTTTATACCAAGATGCGCGCGGGACTATCGGCGTTGTTGCGGCAATGGCGTTCACTTGGCCAAGCCGATACTGACCAACTGGCACTCATTTTGGCTGAAACGGCACGGGTCGCCAAACTAGGCACCCCCGACGAGACGCCAAGCGGTGCCACACTTGAGCAGTGGAGCCGCGAAGAGCATGGCGAGATACCGCTCTGGGCACCTCGCACCGCGGTATTTTTGCTCAACCAAATGCCTGCCCGCCCCACCCCACAAAGTGATGCGGAGGCCTGCGCCTGGGCTTACTGCTGGCTGCGCAACCGATCATTTGATTCGCTGCACGCTGCCCATGATGCATTGCCCTCCCACTTAAAAGTGCCGCTCGAAAATGCCTTAGAGGCTGCTTGGCGCGACCAACAAGGCCTACGTCTGGTGTAGCTAGCGAAAATTTCCACTGACGATGTGTGTCACTAACCGCGCTTGCGCACCCGCGACTTTGTGATTTGATAACAGCAAGGAAAACACCGCATGATAGAGGTTCCTCTCACTTGGCAACTGGCAAAACTAGGCCTCTCGATTAGCATGGTGCTCGGGCTTGGTGCCATCGCGGTGCGTGCCAGTCCTCGTATAGCAGGGCTACTGGCGGGTTACCCATTAGGAACCGCGTTAGCGCTGTTTTTTATTGGTTTAGAAATTTCCCCGCTGTTTGCAACTCAAAGCGCGGTACATACACTGGCAGGTTTCACTGCAACAATGGCGTTAGTCGCAGGCTATTTAGTGGCAGGTCGCCAACCAGGATTCAAAGGCATTGCTGGCGGCTTAGCAGGCGGTTTTATTGCGTGGCTCGCGGTTAGCACCGTGCTTGCCCAGTTCAATTTTACGCGGCTTAGCGGCACGCTACTAACACTCTGTGCTATCGCTGTGTTTAGCCTGTTATTCCGCAGTATTCCTGATGTAAAAAGTCCCGCCAGTCGCGCCTTTTCGCTTCCCGCACTTGCCGCGCGAGCATGCTTGGCCACCGCCATCGTTTTTGTGATTACCTGGCTCGCGCATTGGCTGCCACCCGCTTGGGCGGGCACACTAGCGGCGTTTCCAGTCACCATGCTGCCTTTTCTGCTCATTCTGCATCTAAACTATGGGTTCGCGCCAGCGGCAACCGTGATCAAACACTACCCTATGGGGCTTGGCTCGTTGCTGAGTTATACGCTATGCGTTTCTTTGACTTACAGCACGTTAGGTCTTTTCTGGGGAACATTAGCGGGGTTCGCAACTGCCACACTGTGGCTACTTGGCTGGATGCAGTTCTCTGCCTGGTATCAACGTCGCGCCACTTGACCAAGCGCTCGCTAGGGGTAATTCTGGTTAACCTGAATTGCTAATAAACAATAAGGATGACCTGATGTTCACCCGTATGATTGAGCCAGCTTTTTACGACACCGATGCGCTAGGCCATATTAACAATACCCGCCTGCCAGCTTGGTTTGAGTTGGCACGTAACGACTTATTCAAACTATTTACGCCAGACCTCAACCCTAAACAGTGGCGTTTGATTATGGCGCGGATGGAAGTCGATTACCGTGCTGAACTGTTCTACGGCCACGACATCGAATTACGTACCTATTTGACACGTTTAGGTACCAGCTCGTTTACAGTGACTCAGGAGGCGCGCCAACATGGCACGCTGACTAATGTGGGGCATACCATACTGGTGCAATACGACCATCAAGAAAAGCGTGCGGTACCTATTGAAGGTGATTTGCGTGATGCGCTATCCGCACACTTACACAGCGCGCCAACGCCGGCTTAATTCACTCCCCTCCGTTCGGCGGGGCGCTGGGAGATCCCCATGGCAATCCGTTATAATCTTTGGATCGATCCGGATAATACGGCGCAGCACCGCGCCGTTGAAGCCGACCTTGAGCGCTATTTTATGGAGCGCTTTGCAGACTACCCGCATATCCGCTTGTTCGGCGCAGATCCTTACGATTATGATGCCCCGTTCAATCGGCTTTACGATGTGTTAATGGCGCGGGCCGCAGAGTACTGCGAGCGGACATGGTGCTATGTGGCGTCTCCCGAGCAGTTGAACCGCTGCTTCTTCCGTGCTGTTGGCCGCTCAAATAAGTTTATTCAAGATGACCGACAGTGAGATACCAACGTAATGGTAATTCGTACCGACCAAGTTCCCAATGAGCGCCAGCTAGCTATTATCACTCAACAGCTCGGGCGTGCTCCCCGCGGTATTGAAGCCGTTGCGGCTACCGATGCCCACGGCACTCCGCTGGTGCTGCGTATGGCGCCGATTGTCGATGGCAAACCGTTTCCCACCCTTTACTGGCTATGCTCCGATCTGCTCAAAATTGAGATCTCACGGATTGAAGCCGTGGGTGTCATTAAGTCGCTGGAACAACGCCTTCAGGAAGAACCTGAATTTCTAGATGCTTACCAACAAAGTCATCACGATTACGTTAAAGCACGCTGGGCGTATATGAGTGATGCCCAACGCGATGAAGTCGCTAAGCTTGGCTATAGCGATGTTCTCACCGAACGCGGCGTGGGCGGCATTAGCAACTGGCAACAGGTACGCTGCCTGCACACTCAGTATGCCCACCATTTATGTGGTAATAACGTGATCGGGCAATGGATGGATGAACACTATAACGTTCAGAGCTGCCTAAGCTAACGGCACATTCATGGCTTGATAACTCACCGCTCATTTATAAGCAGCTGATCTGTCATAAGGACGCTTACCATGGCACGAATTTGTGTATATCTCGGCTCGCGTGAAGGGAACACACCCGCTTTTCGCCAAGCCGCCAACACGCTTGGCACCGCCATTGCCGACCGCGGGCACACGCTTGTTTATGGCGGTGCACGTATTGGTTTAATGGGGGCACTCGCCAATGCGACGCTGGATGCAGGCGGCAAAGTGATTGGCGTGATGCCAGATCACCTTGTTGAGCGCGAGCAGGCACACTTTGGCTTGACTGAGCTTATACGCGTGCCAAATATGCACGAACGCAAAGCCACCATGGCCGCCAATGCTGACGCCTTTATTGCCCTGCCTGGCGGCATAGGCACCTTTGAAGAGCTGTTTGAAATCTGGACCTGGGGCTATTTAGGGCTTCACGAAAAACCCATGGGTCTACTCGACACCGATGGCTTTTATGCTCCACTGCTTACCTTTTTGGATAGTACCGTCAGCCACGGTTTTTTGGCCCAAACAACACGCGATATGTTGATGGATGCGCCCACGCCCAACCAACTACTGGCTGCATTAGAAACACAGCTTGATTCAGCGTAAACCGGCTGTATTAAAGAGATATAGTAAAGGCAAGCACTTAAGGGCAGCGTTTAAATCCCGTACTTAAGACCCGTCTAAGAACGCTACCTGCATCAGCGCTTATTGCCTTCAGTTAGCATAAAGGTACGCTGATAAGTGAGCTGTAACAGACGAGCATCTTCGCCCGCGCGATGACGGTGTATACCACGTTCAGCGATGACAGCTTCCTTTGTGTTACTCCACAATGCTTGCTGCTCTTCGCTGAGCAAAATCCGTAATGCTTCTAAACGAAAGCGCGGCAGCATTCCCGCATGGTGAAACAGCAGCGACAACCAGGTGTTATCGTATCCCCAACTATCACTATAGGCTTTGCCTATCTCACGCAGTTCGTCGTTTAACCACTGTGCCACTTGGCGCACAGGGTGGCCTTCTCGCTGTAAGCGAGCTCGGGAAATTCCGTGCAAAAGTTCAGCTTTGGAGTCCCAATGCGTCCACTCTTCCAACGGCTGAATGAGAAACGCGCAGCAGCTACCGTCGGCACGAGCAATGCCAACTTCAATAGGATAGCTGCCGCGCCCAAATCCTGACGCTTCAATATCTAGCACTGTCGGTAGCGTCTCGGACACTGATTTCCTCATTCACTGATCTCAGCGGCCAAACCACTGACTTATCTTCTAGGCTGCCGCCATTTCCGTCGCTGACTGACGATCAGCCAAGCGTTGCCAATAGGCCGCTTGCTCGCCGTCTACTGCCAAGCCTAGCTCACCTAACCGATAAGCGCGCGCTAGTCGCTCTGCGGCTAAATAATGGCCTGACTGGGCAGCTCGGGCATACCACGTCACCGCGTAATCCTCGCGCCGCGGATACTGAACACAGCCATGCTCATGAATTTGCGCTGCTTGATACTGTGATCTTATATCGCCAGCCTGAGCCGCCTCTAATACATAACGCGCGCCACGCGCCTTATCCTGCGGTGACAGGCTGCGATGAAACAGCATGTGACCGTAGATCGACTGTGCGTCCGGATGCCCCGCTTCTGCACAGCGTTTAAACAAGCGCATCGTCAAACGTTGGGTGCGCGGCGAACGCGGCAATAACCAGCGAGTATGAAACAGCTGTTCGGCTAGGCGAAACTCTAACCGGGTAAACAAAGTTGATGCCTGCGGCATGGCAAACCACCCTGCCTATCTGTTGAGATCTTCGGCTAGCCATCGTTCCTGCGATTTGACCGCTAACCATACGATTAACCAGCGCTAGGCTGGTCGATGGGCTGGCAAGCATACGCTTGCCTTTGCGCTTACTCAACCCTATTGATTTGCTGCTTTTGTAGCGCCTCGCTAACATGCCTCTCACGCGCCGTTATTAGCGGCGTTTATCACCGAATATCCTGAGGCAATTTCGCTTCATTGAGGAGACGATAATGCAAACGCGCCCACTGGGTAGAACCGGGATGGAGGTCAGCCGACTTTGTTTAGGCACCATGACCTTCGGCGAACAAAATAGTGAAGCAGAAGCCCACGAGCGGCTTGATCGCGCAGTCGCTTTTGGCATCAACTTTATTGACACCGCTGAAATGTATCCGGTTCCACCAAAGGCTGAAACGCAAGGGCTTACAGAGTCTTATATTGGCAGTTGGCTGAAAGCCCGTAGTGCCAGAGATGATGTCATTATTGCCACCAAAGCCGCAGGCCCTGGCTTAGACCATATTCGTGGTGGTCCAAGAATGACTCGCGACCATCTACACCAGGCTGTTGAAACCAGCCTTGCACGGCTCAACACTGACTATATCGATCTCTATCAATTGCACTGGCCAGATCGCAAAACCAACTTTTTTGGCCAACTGGGTTATGCCCATGAAGAGCAAGAAGACGCAACGCCGCTAGAAGAAACACTGTCAGCACTAAAAGAACTTGTTGATGCCGGAAAAGTACGCGCCATAGGCCTTTCTAATGAAACGCCGTGGGGAGTTATGCGCATGCTGCAGTTATCTGAGCAGTTGGGGCTGCCACGGGTAGCGTCTATTCAAAATCCCTATAACTTGCTTAACCGTTCGTTTGAAGTCGGTCTCGCTGAGATAGCTCACCGTGAAGACGTGGGCTTACTCGCTTACTCGCCGCTGGGCTTTGGTGTGCTGTCGGGTAAGTACCTTGATGGTGCACAGCCGCCGAAAGGGCGCTTGACGCTCTATGAGCGGTTTAAACGCTATACCTCGCCAGAAGCAGAAGCGGCAACACAGGCGTACGTTCAACTGGCCAGGGAGCATGACTTGGATCCTGCCCAAATGGCGCTGGCATTTGTGAACTCTCGCCGTTTCCTGACCAGCAATATTATTGGCGCCACCACGATGGATCAGCTTGAAAGCAACCTCGACAGCGAGAGCCTTAAGCTGGATGAAGAAGTGCTCACCGCGATCGACGACATCCATCGTCGGATGCCTAACCCCTGCCCCTAATCACGTTTTCACGTTTTCACTATCAAACCGATAGCCTCGGCCATTGCTGAGGCTTGGTATAATCGCATCAGTTACTTCTTCCTCTTTTCTGTCACGGCATAAGGAGCACGCCATGCTGAGCGTTATTTCCCCCGCCAAAACGCTAGACTTTGAAACACCCTCAACAACCGATAAAGTCACTCAGCCCAACTTTCTCGACCATAGCAAACCATTAATTGAGATTCTGCGCGATTATTCACCACAACAACTCAGCGATCTAATGGGCATCAGCGATAAATTGGCGGGCCTTAACGCTGCCCGCTTCGCTGACTGGCAACC
The DNA here is from genome assembly GCF_002216165.1 of Halomonas sp. N3-2A. Classification (NCBI taxonomy): domain Bacteria; kingdom Pseudomonadati; phylum Pseudomonadota; class Gammaproteobacteria; order Oceanospirillales; family Halomonadaceae; genus Halomonas; species Halomonas sp. N3-2A. The sequence continues at coordinate 2,739,974 of NZ_CP022286.1, forward strand.
ACCGTTCACCTTGGATAATGCCAAGCCAGCGGTTCAGGCTTTCCAAGGAGATGTCTACACAGGGTTGGAAGCCAACACCTTTAGCGATGACGACAACCTGTTTGCCCAGCAACATCTACGTATTCTATCGGGGCTATACGGCTTGCTGCGTCCGCTGGACCTGATCCAGGCCTACCGGCTGGAGATGGGCACTAAACTACCCAATGACGCTGGCAAGGACCTTTACGCCTATTGGAAACCAACGTTAACGCAAGCACTTAATAGCGCCATTGAAGAAAGTGGCTCAAACGTACTGGTCAACCTTGCATCTAACGAATACTTCAAGGCGATCGATACGAAGAAGCTAGGCGCTCGGGTCATCACCCCCGTTTTCAAAGACGAGAAAAACGGCTCTTTCAAAATCATTAGTTTTTATGCAAAAAAAGCCCGCGGCTTGATGAGCGCATGGATTATCCAGCAACAAATCAACGATCCCGAGCAACTCACTGCTTTTGACGTGGCTGGGTATCGGTTTGATCCTGCGGCCTCTCAAGGAGACACGTTAGTGTTCACCCGTAACGAAAATGCTCGTCCATGAACGCGCTCATTAGAAAAAAGTCACAGCGCGCGGCGAGCGCGGCTTTAGAAAGCGTTGGTGGACATCTTTGAACAGTGGCGTATCACAGCGATATAGCCATTCATAGGCAACCATGTCTGCTGTCACCGCCACTGCTCCGTTAGCACAAGCGCGCTCCCTAGCAAGGCGGGCCTCATCACTGCGACGGCTCGCCGTCGCTTCGCTCAGCCAAAACACTTGATACCCCGCCTCTAACAAGCCAAGCGCACTTTGCAAAACGCAGATATGAGCTTCTGTGCCGCAAATGATCACTTGTTTACGCCCCTGTTCTGCAAGCGCTTCAGCAAACGCTGTCTCTTCCATTGCGCTGAAATGATGCTTTTGCCAAATGCGATGATCGCCTAGTGCATTTAATAACGCAGGGGCAGTACCACCGAGCCTCTCTGGATACTGTTCCGTTAGCCAAACAGGTACTTTTACTGCATTAGCAACACCAGCCAACCAGGTAGCCTCTTCAATCGCTGATTCGCCTCCATCAATCACGGGCAAAAGTCCCGCTTGAAAGTCGACAATTAGTAACAAACTTTGAGCTTGATGTAAGCGCACGTTTTCACCCTCTTTTTGTCGTTATACACAACAACACCTTAACCCGTTTCCCCACTTACACGGTAAACTTGTCACTGCTTATTTCCTACACGCCTCTCCCGAGGTGGATAACCTTAATTACTGCATCTCTCATGGAGAATCAGAATGTTACGACAGTTTTTTGCCATGTTCCTGGTCAGCGTTATAGGCATAAGTGCCGCCGTTGATTATGCCGAAGCACGACGCTTAGGCGGTGGTAGCAGTATGGGTAGTGTTTCTCGCTCGGCGGATAAGCCCGCCAGCACTCCGGCACAACAACAAGCTCAGAGCACTCAGCAACAAGGCCAAGCTACTGCCGCTCGTCGTGGTGGTATGGGCGGCATGGTGGGAGGCCTGCTGGCCGGAGGCTTACTAGCAGCGCTTTTCTTCGGCGGCGCCTTTGATGAGCTACGCCTTATGGACATATTGCTAATGGCTGGAATTGTTGCCTTAGCAATCTTCGCTTTCCGTGCCTTTATGCGACAGCGACGCCCAGCATCAGCCACGGTGGCAGGCTATCAGCGTGAACGCCAGGAGACTCAGCACACACCGAGCAGCTTCACCGCAGCACCTGGCAGTTTGGCGAGCAGCTTACAGAGCACGCCTGCTTGGTTCGATAAAGAGCGCTTTTTGGGCGGTGCCAAAGAGCACTTTATGACGCTGCAACGTGCCTGGGACAATAATGATCTGCCCCAGATTCAAGAGTATGTAACGCCAGAATTTTACAACTTGCTACGTAAAGAGCGTGCCGAGCAGCCTGCCAATAATCGTACCGAGGTGGTACGTCTGTTTGCTGAACTAGGCGATATCAATGAGTACGATGGCTATGCCGAAGCCAGCGTTATTTTCCACGGCATTTTGGAAGAGAACGGCGAGCAAACCGAGTTCAACGAAACATGGCACCTGACTCGCAGTCTGCGCGATCAAGCGCCCTGGTACCTACAGGGTATTGAGCAAAATCCGGGTTCATAGCCCCTGATCAGTTAGCATGACTGCCTTAGAACGCAAAACAGCCGCTTCTTAGCGGCTGTTTTTGTATCGATACGTATCAATACACGGTGAAGAGGCGCTCGCTTACTCCTTAGCAGACTCTTCGATATTCTCGCCCATCTCTTCTAGGCTTTCGCCCGCATCTTCCATGCTCTCATCAATATTTTCACCTGCTTCTTCAGCAGGGCCCTGATTATCACAGGCAGCTAGGCCGCCCATCATCATGGCCATCAGTAGCGCAACCGCAAGCTTCTTCATCAACGGGGTACTCATATCGCTTCTCCTCCTGAGATGCTGCTTGAATGATAGGTACCCGCTCATACTAGTTGCTAGGCAGCGCTTCCGCCACCACGGACCAGTAACTCCCTGTTATTTAATTTATTTAAACGGTTGCTTTAAGGAAGCTCTATGCACTTCTCCGCGCCGCCCTCGTCATTCCCGCAGGCCCTTAGCGGGAATCCATGTTGAGCTGGGGTTTCGGGCTGCTGCAGGCCAAGGTCAAGATGGATTCCCGATAACCCCACTCGGGAATGACGGTGCAATGGCTCAGGAATGACGTGTGGCGACTTGAGCATGACGTGCGGTGCACGCTTCGGGAGGTGGCCACATTGTTATACCTCCGCGCCGCCCTCGTCATTCCCGCAGGCCCTTAGCGGGAATCCATGTTGACTTGGGGTTTCGGGCTGCTGCAGGTCAAGGTCAAGGTGGATTCCCGATAACCCCACTCGGGAATGACGGTGTGGTGGCCGCTTTGTTATAAGGGCTAGGGAGTGTTTTTTTCTTCCGCGCAAAACAAAAAACCCAGCCGATGGGCTGGGTTCTTTGTTAAATAAGTGCCTGACGATGACCTACTCTCGCATGGGGAGACCCCACACTACCATCGGCGCTAAGCGGTTTCACTTCTGAGTTCGGCATGGGATCAGGTGGTTCACGCGTGCTATGGTCGTCAGGCGTAACTTGTAATGTATATCATGCTGAACGTGTCATCGATGTTTTGTGGCGTCTCTCGTCTCCTGTCACTGACAGGAAGCGCGTATCCGGTTTTCATTATCACTGCGACCAGACCCCTTGGGTGTTATAGGGTCAAGCCTCACGGGCCATTAGTACACGTTAGCTCAACGCCTTGCAGCGCTTCCACACCGTGCCTATCAACCAGCTGGTCTCGCTGGGCCCTTCAGGAGGCTGTCGCTGACCGGGTTGCCGTTGCGGTCTTCGGCGCTGGCGTCCACGGTGATTTCGCCGTCGACCAGGCTGCTGAGGTCTTCGGTGGTGGTGTAGCTGCCGTCGGCACCCACGGTGGCCGTGGCGTTAACCACGTTGCCTTCGCTGTCGGTGATCACCAGGGTGACGGTCTCGCCGTCGGCGACGTCGGTGGTGGTACCGCTGATGTCTACGGCAGTCACGTCGGCCAGGTCGCCTAGGATGACCTCAAGCGTGCCGTCGTCAGCATCGGCGTCTGCATCTGCATCTGCATCTGCGTCGGCGTCGGCGTCGGCGTCGGCGTCGGCGTCGGCATCAGCATCTGCGTCTGCGTCTGCGTCTGCGTCTGCGTCTGCGTCTGCATCAGCATCTGCGTCTGCATCAGCATCTGCATCTGCGTCAGCATCTGCATCAGCATCAGCATCTGCATCAGCATCGGCGTCAGCATCGGCGTCTGCGTCTGCGTCTGCGTCGGCATCGGCATCTGCATCTGCATCGGCATCTGCATCTGCATCGGCGTCTGCGTCCGCATCGGCATCTGCGTCAGCATCCGCGTCGGCATCTGCATCTGCATCTGCATCGGCGTCTGCATCTGCATCGGCGTCTGCATCTGCGTCGGCGTCGGCGTCGGCGTCGGCGTCGGCGTCGGCATCAGCATCTGCGTCTGCATCTGCATCTGCATCTGCATCTGCGTCAGCATCTGCATCTGCATCAGCATCGGCGTCAGCATCTGCATCAGCATCGGCGTCTGCGTCCGCATCGGCATCTGCATCTGCGTCTGCATCGGCATCGGCATCGGCATCTGCATCTGCATCTGCATCTGCATCTGCATCGGCATCGGCGTCTGCGTCCGCATCTGCATCGGCATCCGCGTCGGCGTCGGCGTCGGCGTCGGCGTCTGCATCAGCATCAGCATCTCCGTCATCATCGAGCGTGCCGCTGTCGCTGTCGCTGACCGGGTTGCCGTTGCGGTCTTCGGCGCTGGCGTCCACGGTGATTTCGCCGTCGACCAGGCTGCTGAGGTCTTCGGTGGTGGTGTAGCTGCCGTCGGCACCCACGGTGGCCGTGGCGTTGACCACGTTGCCTTCGCTGTCGGTGATCACCAGGGTGACGGTCTCGCCTTCGGCGACGTCGGTGGCGGTACCGCTGATCTCCACGGCGGTTTCATCGCTCAAGTCACCCAGGGTAACGTCGAGGCTGCCGGCGGTGGCGTCGAGTTCGCCGCTGTCGCTACCGCTGACTGGGTTGCCGTTGCGGTCTTCGGCGCTGGCGTCCACGGTGATCTCGCCGTCGACCAGGCTGCTGAGGTCTTCGGTGGTGGTGTAGCTGCCGTCGGCACCGACGGTGGCCGTGGCGTTGACCACGTTGCCTTCGCTGTCGGTGATCACCAGGGAGATCGTCTCGCCTTCGGCGACGCCGGTGGTGGTACCGCTGATCTCCACGGCACTTTCGTCGCTCAGGTCACCCAGGATGACATCGAGGGTGCCATCGTCGGCATCCGCGTCAGCATCTGCATCCGCGTCAGCATCTGCATCGGCATCGGCATCGGCATCTGCGTCAGCATCGGCATCTGCGTCGGCATCCGCATCCGCATCCGCATCCGCATCCGCATCCGCATCCGCATCAGCATCAGCATCAGCATCTGCATCTGCATCTGCATCAGCATCAGCATCTGCATCCGCGTCCGCATCCGCATCCGCATCCGCATCAGCGTCTGCGTCTGCGTCGGTATCGTCAAGCTCAACGAGCTCGGCCCTTTCAAGGCCGCTTCCTTCAGTGCTAAAACTAAGCGGGTCGGTTTCTTCGGCGATACGGGCAAGGCGCACAAAACTGCTACCGCCACCACCACCGCCGGCAGCACCACCGGCTGCGGTGGCATCTAACAGCTCGAGCAGGTCGCCATCTTCATCATCCAGAGCGGCGAGTAGCGCCTCTAAGTCGTCATCCGAAGCACTGGCATCGGTGGCGACAATCGCGTCAAGATCAAGCTCCGGAGTGACAGCAACTTCTTGACCGCCTTCAACAACGTTAACACCTGTTCCGTCGGCAAAGTCTAGATCGACACGACCATCTGCAGACGTGATAATCGTTTCACCTTCCTGAAGAACATCGCCAATACGAAGCTCTCGCAGGTTGCCATCTTCATCACGTGCCCAAGCCTGACCTGAAATCGCGATAACTGTTGCCATGTGCTGTATCCCACCCGCCGTTTCATTAAAGAGTTTGCCGCTTTTGTAAAAATCAATGAAAGTAAACATTCATTAACGGCATTTTGCGGCAAGGCTAACCTTGATGACGGCGAATTCATATTGTACCGATGGACAGTACTAGCACAGTGATAGGAAGGGGCTGACGGATATGCTGAAAACTACGATGATTTTTTAATACTGAACGGAGCGTTCCAGTTTGGCTTTTTGTTCATCAACCTGCCCAATGGATTCATAGGCTTTTATAAGCCCGGACATCATATTGAGTGCGCTTGAATCATTATTGAGGCGACAACGTTGGCAGAATTCGTGCGCACGCGCAGCTAGCGCAACGCAGTTCACCGCCATGGTTAGTGAGGCAAACCCAGGCCAGCCTTGCTGACTATCAAGGCTTCTCCATTCACTGCTAATTAACTCATGCACTTCCGCATTTAGTTTTGCTGATAGCGGCCAGTGCGCTCCCAGCGTGTCATACACCCAGCCATGCCAATCCAGCAGAAGCATATGATTGCCTACGGTTGCCATGCGCGCGCTACTTGCATTTTGCACCGTCAAGCATTTGGGGAGTCTTTCTATCTCAACGATCATAAGCGGCCATAACTGCATGAAACGCTCAACTTGAAAGGCCTGTTTGTCTTCTTGCGTTAGATAGGCAAAGTGCGATGCCTCAATATTTCTCATGCGCTCGGGCAGCGAGGCAAACGTTGCAGCGTATTGGGTACTGATCTTGTCCGGCAAAGGGACGTGCTGCAAGCTTTGACGCAGCTCATTCATCCAAGGCTTACGCTCTTCAGAGTTCTTCCACTGAGGTGGATTATCGCCTACTTCCAGCAACAAATATGAACACCAAGGCAAACGCCCACTGGCTCGCAAAACAGGCACGGTAGGGATGCTTCCATAACAATACCCACCTACTTCACTCAGTAGCGAAATTTCATGAAGCGCTTCGTTCTCTCTTGCAGAGACATAACACTTCAGCAACCTATAACGAGGGAGGCCATTGCTATCGACATCACCAATTAATACGTGTGCGATGGCCCGCCCAGAAATCAGGCGACACTGCAAAATTTCAGGGTCGCGGTGGCAGTAATTAGACTCAATCAACCATGGCAATAGCCACTGTTGAAGAGCTGCTTGTTCAAAACGTTGTACAAAATTTGTGGTTGAAAAGAGAGAAATTTGCTGGGAGCGAGGCAAAAGCAGCATATTAATCTGCTGAAAATACTTGATGATGCTCAAGAAATTGACCAACCCATTAACACTGGCCGCCATGAGTTGGCGCATTCCCAGCAGCAATATGAACAGTGTCAAGAGTGGGCGCATCGTCCCATTGAGATAATCCAGGACAATAATTAAAAACCCCAACGCAAAGCTGATATTGATGACAGTCAGAACATTGCCTTGCAACATATTCTGAATTTTCTGCACCCGCTCAAAGCGGTAGTAAAAGCCAACAATCATTACTAGCCCCAACACGCAGGTAACTGCCAATAGAGCTAATAGAGGGTGTAGCAGAGCGATTATAAGACAGAAAATCAGCGCAATCACCGTTGATGATAAGGCACCTATCACAATGCCTAATACGTGCTTGCCAAGTAATCGGTGATTGGCAACTAACCGAGTTTTATTCAACCCCCCCAGAATGAGAGTTGAAAGATAAGCAATGGCTTTTTTGACTAGCCATTGAAGGATGGCGTAGCTGCAAAAGCAGAGAACGGTCAATACGATTAATATCGTTATCTTGTCACCGTGGTCATCCACCCTGGGAACCCAACCATCAATACGGCTATGCCCGGTGATCAACATTTGAAGCAGTTGCCAGGGTAGCACTAGGCTTGCCAGCAGCATGACCTGACTTGCAATTTGTATTAGCAAGATAGCCAACACGCGCCAACGGAACGGCCACAGCACCGCACGAACTAACGCAGCCATCAGATCGAGAACTTGATCCCCTTTAATCGTGTCTCGCTTACTGTTAGTGGTCTGGTTGCTCATCAATCAACCATGGGTTCAATAAGTTGCATGAATGTACGTAATTCGTCCGGTTGTTCGGCTATCGGCATATATATGGAAACGGCATGGTGCACAGCGGATAAGATGGCTCTATTGTGTCGCAGGTCATGCTGTTCTGCCTCTGCCCAACCATACACTGGCCATTGCTCTTGATGGGCCAGTGTCGCCCCAGCCTCATTTAGCGAAGAGAAAAGTAACGGTAGAAATGCACTGCCATGATACTCACTCACTGCCACTACTTGGCTGCCATCGTGATAACGCATCTCTCGTAACGCTTTTGGAATGAGGCTAGCGCCTTGGGGGTCAAGTAAATAAAACAGTCGTTGCCAAAAGGTTGCTGCGCCGTAACTATCTTGCATCACCACGTCCAGCGCTTCGGCATTAGTCGGTAAGGGGCGCCCTACTGGTGCCCCACCTCTCAATAGTGATTCCGACCAACGAGCCAACCCTTCATGCACCCAACCTTGCTTAAACATCATGTGTGCATTTTGATACAGATGAAATAACTCATGTGCAGGTGTTAAGTTTTCTGCAGCATTGACTTGCCCACCTAACGCTATACGAATATGGCAATCAGACACGGCAGGGCTGCGTACTACTTCATCATAAGCTTGCCCACCACGCACTTGGTCAGCACGCAGCATCACCATCATGAAGTTTGCACGCTGATAGCGTGGCATAAGTAAAGGTGGTGTGAGGCCTAGCACTTCACGATAGAGCACATCGGCAGCTTCAAGCTGCATTTTCAAGTCATCAAGTCTTGTGGCGTCTGGCAACGCTCTCTGATCAGCGGTCTCAACGAAGAAGCGAACACTCTCCAGACCCTCAGTATTATTCGGCTCACTTGCCAGCACCTTGAGCGGCCTGTCGCGCTGCAGATAATAGCACTCGCCTGCTTCTGGGTGCGGCTGGGCAACCACTGGCGTTAGCTTGCCGACCATCACGCAAAGCATCAGCAAAGCAACCCACCCACGCCACGGATGGAATCGGGTAGCTTTTTTTACTGTGTCGCCAGCAGTTGCCATCTGCATTTCACCTGTCCGTGCTTTATCGGTGCAAAGTAGCAAACCGCTGCTATCTCTATGTTTTTCGCATTTATACCTTGCGATACGCCGCTCACATTCAGGTACATCAATTGCAACCGTTATGAAAAGCGCTCAGCAACGGGGGCTAACTTTAATATTAACTGCAGGCGATCACGGACAGATAGCTTCTTAAATACCGCGCTTAGGTGAGCTTTTACCGTGCGCTCAGTAATGTCTAACCGGCGGGCAACTTCTTTGTTAGTTGCCCCGCGAGCAACGGCTAGCGCCACGCCTCGCTCACGCTCCGTGAGTAGGCTCAAATATTCACTGTGCTGATGACGTTCACCGCTCTGGCGATTTTGCAGGGCCATAAATGTTCCACCCATCACTTTCGCAAGCAGCTCTTGACCTACCCACACACCTTGATTGGTCACCACAAGGGCCACTTGCTTAAGTACATCAGGTGCTGCCAGTGTATGCACATATCCGCGAGCTCCAAGATCAAGCGCCTTTAATGCCTCGCGATCATTAGGAGCATAGCTGAGCAGCACTACAATTGTCTTTTGTGAGGTTAGCGTCGGAATCAATTCATCCCAGTTTTCGATCATGGTTGTTAGCCATACCACGTCACCTGACTGCAACTGATCCAATACTTTATCTGGCGTGGTGGCTGCGCTTTGAGGAAAAGCACTTTCCCAGCGTGCCTTGAGGCTACCATCCGTTGCTACAAACCAATGTTTCATTAGCGCTCCCCCATGGAATCTCGCCATGCCCTCAAAACAGGTTTTAGCAAGAACTGCATGACCGTTCTTTTGCCTGTCACAATATCTACCTGTGCCGTCATCCCTGGGATAACTTGAAGCTGATCAGTAATGCTTTCATCTTGCAAACTACGAACACGGACTAAGTAAAATGTATTGCCCTCATCATCAGTGATCGTATCTGCGCTGATGTGATCAAGCTCAGCCTGCAATCCACCATAAATGGCATAGTCATAGGCAGTGAGCTTAATCGTCGCGGGCTGACCGGGGTGGAGAAAAGCAATATCTTGGGGCGCAATGCGCGCTTCAACCAGCAGTTGGTCATCGCTGGGCACGATATCTACCACTTCCTGGCCTGGCTGGAGCACTCCACCAATCGTATTAACATGAAGGCGCTGAATCACACCATCGACAGGTGAGCGTATTTCGGTAAGCCGTACTCTATCTTGCAGACCCGTACCTGACTGCTGAAGCGCATTTAAGTCTCCTAACGTCTGAGCAAGCTCATTTCGCCACTCACTCCTGCGTTCGGCACCTAACTCTAGTAACTGCCCCTCGGCTTCTTCCACGCCAGCTTCAAGACGTGAAACAGCGGCGGCAGCTTGGTTACGCTCACCTGTAGCGCGTGATACTTCACGCTGCAAGCGCAATACCTCAACTTCTGAAACAGCACCAGAGGCAAGCAACGGGCGCGTCAAGTTAAGCTCTTGTCCGGCCATACTTGCTTCGCGCTGGGCAGTATCACGACGTGCCTGCGCTTCCCGAAGCTCTTCTTGACGCTGCCGAATGCGATCGTTGAGCACATTTTCCTGCTCGCGCAACTCCTCGCGGCGGCTTTCATATACTTCTCGTTCCTGCATTACGATATCGGGCACTTCTTGACGCAACTCTTCGGAAGGCTCAAAAGTAGTTCCCGTAGCTAACGCCCGCAGCCGCTCCGCGCGTGCTTCAAGCGCAAAACGCTGAGCACGGTTCTCGCGAAAGTCAGAAACGAACCGCGTTGGGTCAACTTGCATTAACACGTCGCCAGCACTGACCACCTGCCCTTCTCGGACCATGATTTGTTCTATCGCACCACCGTCAAATGACTGAATACGCTGCAATTGGCTGGCCGGAATGACGCGCCCTGCACCACGAGTCACTTCGTCGATAGCAGCAACCGATGCCCAAGCCACCAGTACAACGATGGTCACTAAAACGGTGTAGAGAAATAGCCGCGCACGAATGGGCTCTTGCTGCATACGCGCCCAATCAGTGTCGCTTGCCCAATCACGATTAAGATGCGCAGAGGTGATACGTCGAGCAAAGAGTCGATCCATAAAAGGACGAAATGGCTTCTTCCCTTTCTCAGAGAAACGACCAATGGCCTCAAAGCCTTTTTGCTCCCCTGTGGAGGTGGTTTTTTTCGCCATTATGACGCCCTCCCGATCTGGCCTTTGCGCAATGCCTCCACTACCGTGTCGCGAGGACCATCCGCCACCACTTTTCCAGCATCCATAACAATGATGCGATCAACGAGGGATAGCAGCGATGTACGATGAGTGACAACCAGGATGGTTTTCCCTGGTGCAACATTGGTTAGGTTGGCTTTAAACGCTTCCTCACTGGCGTTATCCATTGAACTGGTTGGCTCATCAAGCAGCAATATTGGAGGGTCTTGCACCACGGCCCTTGCGATAGCTACCGCTTGTTTTTGCCCGCCTGAAAGCGCCTGCCCTCGTTCACCTACTTCAAGATCAACGCCTTTAGGGTGGCTATTAACCAGTGAATCAAGCCCAGCAATTTCGATTGCCCGGAGCAACGCCTCGTCATCAACTCGGTCGTTTCCACCACCAGCGACAATATTATCTCGCAGTGTCCCAGCAAACAGGCTGACATCCTGAGGCACATAGCCAATATGACGACGAAGCTGGAGGGGGTCTAGCTGACGAATATCCACGCCATCTACCAATACCGCGCCGGACGTAGGCTGATAAAAACCAAGCACAAGTTTGTTCAGCGATGACTTTCCACAGCCAACACGGCCGAGTAACGCGACCTTTTCACCGGCTTTGATGGAAAGAGAGACATCACGCAATGCTTCTCTTTCTTCATGGGGATAGCGCAAGGTAACTTTCTCTAAGCGAATGCTGCCGGTAAAACTGGGCTTTTCTACGTAGGCTTTACCTTCATGACGCTCTACACCCCTGGCCATTACATCATTTAACGACTCCAGGGCCGTTGAGGACTGATGGTACTGAGCCAGTAAAGCAGCCGCTTGGCTAACAGGCGCCATTGCTCGGGAAGAGAGCATGTAAGCGGCAATTAAACCGCCCTGGGTCAAGTTGCCTTCAATAATTTGATAGACACCGATGATAATGACGCATACGGCCACGCTATGCTGAGCCCACTGAGCAACGCTTGAAACCGAGGTACTCACCATTTTGAGCTGAGCGCCGGTTCTCGATAAAAAGGCGGATGCTTTTTCCCAGTGGCGCTGAATACGGCTTTCTGCTCGCAATGCCTTGACGTTTTCTAATTGGGAAACAGACTCCACCAGTAAAGCATTACGCTGCGCGCCCACTTCCCAGGTCGTCTGTGAAAGCTCATGTAGCTTCCCTTGTGCTGCAAGGGCATATAAAAGCACGAAAACGACACCTGCAAGCACTGGCAACACAAGCCAGGGATTGATCAGTGCAATGATGGCCGCAAAAAGCATGACAAAGGGCAAATCCACTATGCCAAGGATGGTTGCAGAGCCAATAAACGCTCGTATCGACTCAAACGATTGAAGCGTGGAGGTAAAAGAGCCTGTCGATACTGGCCGCTCCTCTAAACGCAACCCTAACGTTTTCGCCATAATAGACGATGAGAGTTTTACGTCTGCCCGGCTGGCCGCCAAATCAACAAAGCTACTGCGCATTAAGCGCAGCGCTAAGTCAAAGCACAGCACGATAAAAATACCAATTGCCAGCACCCAAAGCGTTTCAGTGGCTTGATTGGGTACGACACGGTCATAAACGTTCAACACAAACAGCGGCATCGCCAGCGCGAATAAGTTGATCGCCACTGAACCTAAAACAATGTCGCGGTAGAGGCGACGATTTTCACGAATAACGCCCCAAAACCAGTGCTGGTCCCGGCGTTTTTTAACACTCGTTTCGGAGGTGCTATCGACTCTGAACTTTGGCCGCACATAGATGGCTTCACCGCTGTAACCGGCGTGAAGCTCCTCTAGCGATATTTCCGTGTCAGCTTCTGACAGCTCAGGAAAAATTACTTTTGCTTTTTGTTGCTTGAAATCCAGTCCTAGCAACACACAAGCACGGCCTGGTTCCAGCAATAAAATTGCCGGAAACAGCGCAGGATTTAGCCCTGAGAGCTTACTTTTCACAATATGCGCAGTAAGCCCGGCTCGTGAGGCTGCCCGCCCGAAGACAGAAGGAATTAATTTTCCTTGCTCTAAAGGCAGGCCCGCTTTTAAGGCCTCTGATGACACCTCGTGCTGATAATATGAAGCAACTGTCTTTAAACACTCCAGTAACTCATCGTGTTCTTCCTGATCACTATCGCGGTCAGTCCGAGATACTTCCAGCTTACGTTGCGTCACTGAGACCTCATCATCCTAATGAATTCGTCGAAAAAATCATTCACGGAAGCTTCACCAGCAAGTATGCCTAATGCGGCGACCTAATGGCCGCCACTCATCAGCCATTAAATACCACTGGTAAAATCTTCTAGCGTAAAGCCACGCGGCCCATCAACTGCGCAGGCCATCTCTACACGCGATGCAGAGTCTTCGTAGCCAAGCTCATCAAGGCTAGGAATATCATCACGGGCTACTTGTAAGGTTTGCATCAGCTGCCCCATCGCCGCCAGCGTTCGTGCTTGCGCCAGCGTTAAGTCAAACTGCGCGTTTGCATAGGCACGACTTGCTTCAAAATATTCGTTCTCACTGTCCAGTACGTCTAAAAGCGTGCGCTGGCCAATATCGAACTGCTGCTGATAAGCACCACGTACACGATCAATAGACTGTCGGTGTTCGTTTAAATATTCCAACTGTTCGTTGAGACGCTGCGTGTCGTTATAAGCGATTTGTGTCGTTTGTCTAACATTGGTGCACGCTGTTTCTCGCTGGCTATCGGCTTCTTCAATTCGTGTGGTTGCCGCATTGAAGGCAGCATAGTCGGAACCACCGCGGTAAAGATTCATGCTCGCGACAAGTTGAATGCTGTGCTCATCACGACGGCCACCAATGGCATCATCTTGGTTGTTAGTGCCGGTGCGTCCTTGAATATCTAGACGCGGCATAAAGGCAGCGCGGGCACCCTCACGCTCAGCGCGTTGTACCGCCATATTTTCAATCGCCGCGTGGAACTCAGGGTTACCCTGGAACGCCAACTCAATGGCTTGGCTAACATCCGCGGGCAGTTCAGTAGCAAGCGACGGCGCGGGCGCCATAGTTTGTGCCGGTAGTGCACCAACAATTCGCTGGTAGCGTGCAGTCACATCATGAAGGTTCGATGCTTCCGACATCAGATTGGATTCGGCTAAGGCTAAGCGGCCACTAATCTGTTCAAGATCAACACCTCGCCCTGCACCAGAAAGCGCTCGCTCTTCAATCTGTGCAAATACCCGCTGGTGTTCACGGTAGTTATCCTGCGCTAAGCGCACCAATTCGCGATAGCGCAATACATCGAGATAACTACGAAAAGCCTCAAGCGCAACTTCTTCACTGGCACCCAAAAGTTCAAAATAGGCGACTAGCCGCGCACGATCCAAGCGCTCAACCTCACTGCGCGTTGCAAAACCATCAAAAACCATTTGGGTTAAGGTCAGCTCAGCAAAATCGCTATCGTAGCTGCCGCGCCCATCATTCTGCTGATCTTGCCGACCGATACCCGCGCTGACATCAATCGTAGGCAAATAACCACCTTGAGCAACTCGAATATCACTTCCCGAGGCACTAAAGTTGGCCCAGGATGCGTTCACCTGAGGATTGGTAACGATAGCCTGCTGAATGGTGCTCGACAGATCAGTAGTACCTGGCGCGTAAAGCGTCGCTGGTAACGCCTGAGCTAAAGCAGAGAGAGGAAGACAAGCCAGAGTAGTAACCGTAAGCGGTCGAATAGCGCGCTGTAAAAACAAAGTTCTTAGTGTCGTTTTAATACCGTCTTTCATCGCCATAGATCCCTAATGAATATTTACGCTGCTGAAGAAATAGCTGCTAAACGCCACCAACCCTGGGGCACCCTTGACTCTCTTGCTTCGCCCTCTGGTCAACACCTCATACTAATGAGTATTGATACGACTCAGTGTTACGAATTAGCGCATTTACTTAGCTTAATTTAATAGCATTAGCCGTTAGGCCGATGTCATGAAGCCAAGAGTCACAAAATTTTACAATAAAAATCCTAAAAAAACATTACAAAGCATTTACTTTAACTAAATTTCACATTCTGGGTTCTGAGGCTAGATGTTAAGATCAGGTTTTAAGAACTGAGCTTTAAGCACCGGTTTCAAGAGCTAGGCTTTCGAAGATTGCAGCTGCTGCAGCGCTAGCCCTGAAAGGATCAGCATCAACCCTACCAACGTGGATGCCAACAATGGCTCATTGACAACCAGATAGAGCAGTAGCAGCGAAATAGGCGGCGAAAGAAATATCAGATTAGACACCTTGGCCGTACGCGAGACCTTGCGAACCGCCATCTGCCAAAGAATAAAAGCGACCCCCATTTCGAAAAGACCCACATAGACACCCGCGCCTAAAGCTTGCCAGCCATGCCAACTGAACCCTGGCCCGACAATCAATAGCAGCGTTAAAACAGGCAAGCCGACGCTGAAGTTCTGCCATTGTGCGACTAAGGGCGCCCTTTCATCCCGTGCGTTGAGCAACCAGTAGAGTGCCCATAACAGCGTCGACACAAGTGCAAACACGACTCCAAGGGGGTCTGCGAAATCTACATTGAAAACATTACCGCGGGTTGCTATCACCCAGACACCCGCGTAGGCAATGAGCCCCGCGATCACATCCACTCGCGTGAGCCGTTGCCCTAGGATCGGCACCGCCAGAAGCGCCATTGCCAGCGCCCAAGTATAGTTGAGTGCCATTGCCTCTTGCCCAGGCAGCCTATCGTAAGCGGCAAACAGCACTAGATAGTAGGCAACAGGATTCATCAACCCAGCCCATGCAGCGGTTCGCCAGCCATGGCGAAGGGCTTCTGTTAAATGTCCTTGCTTCACTACCAACACAAACATGAATACCCAAGATACAAGGGCCGCGAGCCACATCAACTCTAGCGGACTCATCCAGGCAAGAGCGACCTTAAAAGCCGTAGCAACTGTCGACCATAGCGCCACCGCTCCAAGACCATACAGTATGGCTTGACGATCTTGGTTCATCGGTCGATATGCCCCAAATCCCGAGCTGGCTCGATTTTATCCCGTACGCGTTGCTTTAGGACCTTGATATCTGGAAAGCCACCATCGCGCTTTCTTTCCCATAGCAATGCCTCGTCGCACCATATCTCAAAGGTGCCACCATGAGAGGGAGACAATGCAACCTCTGCAAGACTTTCACCAAAGGTTGAAAGCAGCTCTTGGGCATACCAAGCACTGCGCAACAACCACTGGCACTGCGTGCAGTAACGTATTTGAATGCGTGACATACAGAGGTCCCTAAACGTTTTAATGTGGCATCCTTGTTTTTCATTCTGTCACCTTACATTAGCAACTGCCAAGGGAACGCAATGACCAAGGTAGGTGGGATGATCGGTGGATTGGCCAAATGGCCTGGTAGCGCTCCGCTGCTATTCTGCTTGCCGGGACAGCATTCGGTGCCATGTTATCAGCCCAACGATTACCTGAGGCAGAATAGCGCCGTCGATTGCAATGCATCACAACGCTCGCCATGATGGTAGGTAATTAGCGGTGATTAGCTGGGTTTTTGCTATTCTACCTTTATTAAGCAATATGAAATGCCGCTTAGCTCCGCGTTGATGGACAGCGCATAGCTTCGGAAGAACGAGAGCAGCAACAGGAACCCATTGATGAAACGATCTCCTTTGATCAGCCCTGAGTTACTCGAACGCATTATTGACGCCTCCGAGGATGGCATCGTCGTTGCAGAGCAAGAAGGCGATGAAAACATTCTGATTTACGTCAACCAAGGCTTCGAACGTCTCACCGGCTACAGTGCAGATGAAATTCTTTATCGCGACTGCCGTTTTTTACAAAATGAAGACCGTGACCAAGATGCACTGGTCTCTATCCGGGAAGCGCTGAAAGAGGGTCGCCCTTCTCGTGAAGTGCTGCGTAATTACCGCAAAGACGGCACTATGTTCTGGAACGAGCTGTCTATTACACCCGTTTATGACGAAGCTGATAACTTGATGTACTACATCGGCGTACAGAAAGATGTGACGGAACGCGTAGAAGCACAGCAAGCATTGGCAGCCATTCAAAAGCGCCAAGAACTAGCAGAATAAACAAAAATGCCAATAAAGTAGCCTCAAGGGCTTGAACTTCAACCTAAGTGGCGGTATATAGCGGCTAAGCGCATAAAAGCGCCAGGCGCTTCTTGTTTCATCTACCGATTGAAAGAGGAAGCCGTTGTGATGCCGGTGCGCCGGCTTGGGTTGGAGGGCATACTATGAGCCGTGACCCCTTAAATCGTGAATCTTATGCCAGTGATGCAATCGATGCAGATGAGTTCGATAACTTAGACGCTGTTAACGATGACCACTACGGCAAAAGCAAACCCAGCAAAGCAGATACGCTTCGCGCCCGCCGCCAAGTAGAAGCATGGCTTGAAGAGCGCCGTTTGCAGCGCGCTATTGAAGATGATTGGGATGAAGAGGAATAACCTGATCGCCTCAACCGCTTTCATTGATTGGCAGCTTAGTTACGACGTCGAGTGACTCACGCACTAAGCCTTCACTGAGCTGCCGATCAACGCATACACAAGACTTATCTTCTACGCGTCTGGCCTTTACCTGCGCTGAGCACTATCATCTTAGCCCTATGCCAGCACACAGCTGCGACTCTTTTCTCCAACAACCTAACGGATTTCCATGGCGCAATACGTATTCACCATGAACCGGGTTGGCAAAGTTGTGCCACCCAAAAAGCAAATTCTCAAGGATATTTCGCTATCGTTTTTCCCTGGCGCCAAAATTGGCGTACTGGGTTTGAACGGTTCCGGTAAATCCACACTGCTACGCATTATGGCCGGTGTCGATAAAGAGTTTGAAGGTGAAGCTCGTCCGATGCCTGGTATTAATGTGGGCTACCTGCCTCAGGAGCCACAGCTTGATGACGAAAAGAACGTCCGCGATACGGTAGAAGAGGCGTTAGGCGCGATTAAAGAAGCCCAGGAAAAACTGGATGCGGTGTATGCCGCGTATGCCGAGCCTGATGCGGATTTTGATGCCCTAGCAAGCGAACAAGCACGCCTTGAAAATATTATTGAAGCCGCTGATGCGCATAACCTTGAGCGTAAGCTGGAAGTTGCTGCTGAAGCGCTGCGTCTGCCGCCCTGGGATGCCAAAGTAGGCAACCTTTCTGGGGGCGAGCGCCGCCGTGTAGCACTGTGCCGCCTACTGCTTTCAAGCCCCGATATGCTCTTGCTCGATGAGCCTACCAACCACTTGGATGCTGAATCCGTGGCCTGGCTAGAGCGCTTCTTGCACGACTATAACGGTACTGTCGTGGCCATCACCCACGACCGTTACTTCCTGGACAACGTTGCCGGATGGATTCTGGAACTTGACCGCGGCCAGGGCATTCCTTTTGAAGGCAACTACTCTCAGTGGCTGGAGCAGAAAGAGCAGCGCCTGAACCAAGAAGCCAAACAGGAAGTATCGCGCCAGAAAGCTATCAAACAAGAGCTTGAGTGGGTACGCAGCAACACAAAAGGACGCCAAGCGAAGAGCAAGGCGCGCCTTAATCGCTTTGAAGAGATGCAGTCTGGCGACTTCCAAAAGCGTAATGAAACAAATGAGATCTATATTCCGCCTGGCCCGCGTCTGGGTGATAAGGTCATCGAGTTTCATAACGTGACCAAGCGGTTTGATGACAAACTGCTCTACCAAGACCTCTCGTTCACCATCCCTCAAGGGGCGATTGTCGGGATTGTAGGTGGTAACGGGGCTGGTAAATCAACACTGTTCAAGCTAGTCACCGGCCAGGAACAGCCGGATGCTGGCGAAGTAGTGATTGGTGAGACTGTCGATATTGCCTACGTTGAGCAGTTGCGCGACGCGCTAGACGACAAGCAAACGGTTTGGGAAGCCGTCTCTGACGGACAAGACATTCTCAACATTAACGGCTATGAAGTTTCTTCGCGCGCCTACGTTGGCCGCTTTAACTTTAAGGGCAACGATCAGCAGAAGCGTCTAGATGAGCTTTCTGGTGGTGAGCGCGGCCGCCTTCAGCTTGCCCAAACGCTTAAACAAGGCGCAAACGTACTGCTGTTAGACGAACCTTCAAACGATCTGGACATCGAGACCCTACGCGCTTTGGAAGAAGCGCTGCTGGCCTTCCCAGGCTGCGCGATGGTAATCTCTCACGATCGCTGGTTCCTAGACCGTATCGCCACGCACATTCTCGCCTTTGAAGGCGATTCAGAAGTCGTTTTCTTCGATGGTAACTACACCGAATATGAAGAAGACCACAAGAAGCGCGTGGGTAACGACACACCTAAGCGAATGAAGTATAAGCGCATCGACGCATAACGATTCGTTGCCATACCGCTGATACGTAAAAAGCCCCTTGTACGCTAAAAACGCACAGGGGCTTTTTGCTTTTGTTGGGCTATAAAATAAACAAACCCGCTATCAGCCTGCCGGCCAAGTAAACTGCCGACCTCCCAATAAATGCATATGAATGTGATAAACCGTCTGACCACCCATTTCATTACAATTCATCACCACACGATAACCATCTTCCGCGAAGCCTTGCTGCTTGGCCAGCTGTGCGGCAGTGTGCTGCAAACGCCCAACCAGGGCTAGGTCTTCAGGATCAATATCGTTAAGCGTAGCAATATGCTTCTTAGGAATAATCAGTTGATGCGTTGGCGCCTGAGGATTAATGTCGTTAAACGCCAATACATGCTCATCTTCAAACACAATATCTGCGGGAATTTCGCGGTTTATTATTTTGCAAAACAGGCAATCCATACGGCCTCCTTCATTTTTGTAAGTGGCGAAAACGTGCTTACTAGCAAAAACGGACTAGCAAAAACGGCCTAGCGAAAACGGCGCTGAGACAACAAATGGCGAACTAGCGGCGCTAGGATCAGCTCCATCGCTAACGACATTCGCGCTCCAGGCACCACTAACGTGTGCGGACGTGTCATAAATGAATCTTTTATCATCGCCAATAGCCATGGAAAATCCACCGTTGAGGGATCTCTAAAGCGAATCACCACAAACGATTCTGCATCGGTCGGAATATCCTGAACCTCAAAGGGGTTCGACGTATCGACAGTGGGCACACGCTGGAAATTAATATGGGTACGCGAGAACTGCGGCTGAATGTAGCGCACGTAATCATCCATGCGCCCTAATATGGTATCGATGACCGCTTCCTGGGAATAACCGCGCAGCTTGGTATCACGATCAATTTTTTGAATCCATTCAAGATTCATGGTCGGCGCAACGCCGACTAGCAAATCTACGTGACGAGCAATATCATACTCTTGGGTCACCAAGCCGCCATGCAGCCCTTCGTAAAAGAGCAGATCAGTACCACAAGGCAGTGACTGCCACTCAGTGAACGTCCCTACTCGATAACCTGCCTCAATTTTTTGTTTATCTTCTGCATGAATGTAGTGACGGAACGTACCCGCTCCATGCTCACCGTACTCAACAAAAAGCCCTTCAAGTCGATCAAGCAGATTAGCTTCTACAGCAAAGTGAGAAAGCTCATCTTTGCGTTCAGGCTCGTCACGAAAAATCCGCTGGAGATCATCGCGGGTGTAGCGGTGAAAGGCATCGCCGTCCACCATGGCAGCATGCACATCTTCACGCAGGAACATGCGCTCAAAGCTGCGACGCACCGTGGTAGTACCCGCGCCTGAAGAGCCTGTGATGGCAATGATTGGATATTCCCGCGACATTAAGTACCTCTCTCCTGAGCAGTCGCGCGAGCAATCGCCTGCGCAACGTCATCAGGCACTTTGACAGGCCGCCCTGAAGAAAGGTCTAAAAGAAGCTGGTTAACCCGAGCCGTTGCCACCACCTTATCGGTTTCTGCATGACAAATGCGCTGATAAACCGTCAACGCTTTGCCTTGTGGTTCAGGGACAGCGGTCTCAATGACCAAAGCATCCGGCCAGCGCGCCTCGCTCTGGTACTGAACCGCTAGGTCAGCAACAACGCTCGGGTAGCCTTTTATATCCCACTCCGGAAAACCTAGCGCAGCGAACGCATGCACGCGAGCTTCATGCAGCAGCGATACTAAAGCGTCATGCCCCAGGTGGCGACCGTAATTCATATCCGTTACGCGCACCGTTAAAGGATGCCGATGAATAATCGCTGCCGTGGGGAAATCTAGCGTGACACGCTCCATGCTTAGCTCCTTGTCAGTGGTGGTTTAGCTCCGGCGAGATCATCGCTGATCGCTATTTTTCTCGGGCGATAGCACGGAATGCGATATCACGGCGGAATTCAGCACCCTCCCAGTGAATCGCTTTAACCCCCTGGTATGCTTGCTGTTGAGCAGCAGATACTGTGTTGCCTAGCGCGGTTACGCATAGCACTCGCCCGCCTGCGGTTACGATACTGCCGTCAGCAGCCTGAGTAGTGCCTGCATGGAATACTTTGCACTGCGCCTGACCTGCCTGCTCCAAGCCATGAATGACATCGCCTTTGCGGTAACTGCCGGGATAGCCACCTGCCGCAATCACAACACCCACGGCTGCGCGGGAGTCCCACTCACACTGCTTATCGGCAAGCTCACCCTTAGCGCCAGCCAAGCAAAGCGCGGCCAAATCTGACGTTAATCGCATCATGATTGGCTGAGTTTCGGGGTCACCAAAACGGCAGTTATATTCAATTACTTTTGGGTTGCCTTCAGCATCAATCATTAGGCCTGCATATAAAAAGCCGGTATATGCATTTCCTTCTTCCGCCATGCCCCGCACGGTGGGAAGTATAACCTGCTCCATGATGCGCTCGTCGATTTCTGGGGTTACCACCGGCGCCGGAGAGTAAGCTCCCATGCCGCCCGTATTGGGGCCAGTATCGCCGTCATAGGCACGCTTATGGTCTTGGCTAGTGGCCATCGGCACCACATTCTCACCATCAACCATGACGATAAAGCTGGCTTCTTCGCCTTCCAGAAATTCTTCGATAACAACGCGCGCACCCGCATCGCCAAATGCATTCGCCTCTAACATATCGCGAATAGCCGCTTCAGCTTCGGCTTCACTCATCGCTACAATGACACCCTTACCCGCCGCCAAGCCGTCAGCTTTGATGACAATAGGCGCGCCCATCTCAGCTAAGTAAGCCAAGGCTGGCTCTACCGCTGTGAAGGTTTGATACGCGGCAGAAGGAATTTGGTGGCGTGCCAGAAAGTCTTTGGTAAACGACTTAGAGCCTTCCAACTGTGCGGCGCGTTGTGAAGGCCCAAAAATTGTCAGGCCAGCCGCCTGAAAGCGATCAACCACCCCTTCAACTAACGGCGCTTCTGGCCCTACTACTGTTAGCGCTACCTGCTCGCGCTGGGCAAACGCCACCAACGCGTCTAAATCTGTTGCTTCAATAGCTACGTTGGTCAATTTAGGCTCAGTGGCAGTACCTGCATTACCTGGCGCTACAAACACCTGCTCAACGTCACTAGACTGCGCTAGTTTCCACGCCAATGCATGCTCGCGACCACCGCCACCTATCATTAAAACGTTCATCATCATCCTTCTCAAACGGGAGTGCCTAGCTGAGATTAGCTGAAAGCGTAACGAAAGCGTAACTAAGTTAATCGGCATATTATGCCACAACGACTCAACCAGCGGCGTCAGGAGCTTTTATCCGGCGTATCGTCATCGTCTGTTTGATTAGGCTGGTTAAGCGTTTTTTGCCAAAAACGCATATTTTCTTCGGCCAGCTCACGCATGAACTCCATAGGAGAGTGGCGTATCGCTTGTTGCCACTGGCTTTGCATGCGCTTTTGCTGTTCCAGCATGAGCTGGGTGCCCTGCTCTAAATAACGTGCTAGCGGTAAAGGCGATGACATATCGTACACACGGATCAACTGAGCCAGCAGGTCATTTGAGAAAACTTCGGCTTCACTATCAGCCTGCTCTTGCTCGATAATGATCGACAGCAAAATGGTCCGCGTCAGGTCTTCACCGCTTTTTGCATCCTCGACGCGGAAGGGTTCTTCTTCAATAATCAAACGCCGCAGATCCTCAAGCGTCACGTAACGACTTTGTTGAGTATCGTACAACCTACGGTTGGCATATTTGCGAATTACGCGCACAGCGCATCTCCTTAAACGCGGTAGAGGCTTTGTCGCCGTTGCTGCTATTGTGCCTGCAACATGCGCCTATGCAAGCCAGCTTAACGGATTAGTACCGTTAGGCGTGTCTTCCTTATGACCAATAGACGACAATCATGAATCTTATTCTGCTTGATCCGAGCGAAGTGAAGGGAGCTTATGCTTACCTTACTGACACACGACGTATCACCCATTTACGCGAGGTGCACCGCGCTTGTGTAGGGGACTACTACACAGTCGGTCTACAGGGCGGCAAGATGGGGAAAGCGCAGCTAACTGAACTACACGAGACCCAGGCAACCTTCACACTGGAAAATCTCAATGAGCTCCCCCCTCCGCCCTTGCCAGTACACTTAGTATTGGCGCTTCCTCGCCCCAGAATGCTGGCACGTACCTTAGAGCATGTCACGGCTCTTGGTGTAAAAAATATTACACTGCTTCACACCAAGCGGGTGGAAAAAAGCTACTGGCAGTCCCCAGAACTCCGTGCAGAAAAAATTCATCACCACTTAGTGCTAGGCCTGGAACAAGCGCGAGACACACAACGGCCTGATGTGACGCTGTGCAAAGGCTTTCGGCCCTTTTTAGAACAACAACTGCCTGAGCTGCTAAAAGAACGACGCGGGCTGGTGGCACACCCTGGCATGCCGAATGCCTGCCCGCGAAATATAGAAGGAAACGTACTGCTTCTCGTTGGACCAGAAGGCGGTTTTATACCTTGGGAAGTTGAAAAACTACTTGAGGCAGGCTGCGAGGGCATGCACCTAGGCCCTCGCATCTTACGAGTAGAAACTGCCGTCACCGCACTATTATCGCGACTTTTTTAATCACCGATTACGCCAGCAAGCTGGGTGACACGAGCTTTATACTTAGAACGGCGTCATTAGGACTGTTCATCTGTTGGATCGTGGGGAACATAGGCCGCATTCTCCCCACATTCAGGGTCTTGGAGAAAGGTACTGCGCACATCTAATAATCCTAAGTGGCTAATTGTGCGACGCCCCAAGAGCAGTGGGTAGATCATCTCTTCACGATCTCGCAGACTAAACTGCTCTTCATACACCGTGTTGCCCATGCAAACATCCATTAGCACCACTGGACGCTCATCACGACCACCTGCGCCACGAACCGCTAATTCTCGATAGAGGGGGCGCTCAATTTGATCGCTAAACGTTTCACCGTTTTCCTGATCTTCGAGCTTCAGACGAAAGCGAACCCAATCCTCACCGTCTTTCTCAAACATCTCAATATCACGCGCGTCTAATGAAGAGGTCAGCGCACCGCTATCTAGCTTCGCTTTTACAGCGATACCCCACGGTTCAATGGATGCATTTTCAACCCAACCAAATACTTTATCATCTGCCTGGATAGCTGTGCTCACTGACAAAGCACTGACCATTACACCGGTAGCCAGCACACCTACAAAAGTTTTCCTCATTACCTTTCGTCCTTGGTGAGAAGTTTACCTAGCATGAGACATTTGACTCGCTAAAGAGACTCATCGAAACGCAACATTAACGCAGCCGTTCTAACAACGCCTGGGTGGCAAAGCCATCGGGCGTGAGCCCTTGGTCACGCTGAAAAGCACGTAGGCCCTCGCGCGTATTAGGCCCCATAATGCCGTCCGCAGTACCCACCGAATATCCAGCATTATTTAGGCGTTGCTGTAGGGTGCGAACATCATCACGCGTCAGTGGCGCCTGATCTCTGGGCCAGGACTGGGCAATTCCGTCACGTCCAGCAATAGCATCCGCCAAGGTAGACACGGCTAACGCATAACTAGTTGCGTTGTTATAGCGCAAAATTGCCCGAAAATTAGGTCCTACCAAAAATGCAGGGCCGTTTGCCCCTGCTGGCACAATGACCGCAGCGCTATCGAATGAGGGCAGCTCACCACTCAATGAGCGAACGCCTTGTGCCGCCCATTCAGCACTGCTACGACGTTGCGTTTGTGAGTAATCGAAGGAGTCAGGCAAGTTCACCTCGGCTCCCCAGGGCTGACCGGCCTGCCAACCTGCCCTGGCAAGATAGTTAGCCGTAGAAGCCATGACATCAGGAATACTGCCCCATATGTCTCGACGGCCATCATTGTCGCCATCCACTGCGTATGCTTCAAAACTGCTGGGTATAAACTGGGTATGTCCCATGGCACCCGCCCAGGAGCCTTTCATTTGCTCGGCGGCAATATCGCCTTGGTCGATAATACGTAACGCGGCTAACAGTTCGCTGCGTGCAAAATCACGCCGACGGCCGTCGTAAGCAAGTGTTGCCAATGACTCAAGTGTCGAGAAATCACCAAAATTGCTGCCGTAGTTACTTTCGATACCCCAAATAGCCACGATGATTTCCGCAGGAACCCCATAACGTTGCTGCATTTGTTGCGCGGTATCGCGGTTAGCCGCAAGCTTCTCTAAACCATTATTAATCCGTGTGCTGGAAACCGCTGTATCTAGGTATTGCCAAATGGGACGAACAAACTCTGGCTGATACTGATCGAGCTCAATGACTCGTTCACGATAGCGAAGCCCATCAAAAGCGGAGGCAAGAGTAGACTCACTGATGCCCTGCTGAGCAGCATAGCGACGAAAATCAGCCAACCATTGATTAAAGTTGGCATAGCTAACTTGTTCTGCCGCTTGTGCATCCACTTCGCTCATCAATTGCTGATTAGCGACTGCATTAGTGCTTAATGCTCCACTGCATGTTGCTAGTGCAAACGATAAATACAAGGCGGGGCGAATACTCAGTGGACCTTTAACTTTCAAAGACATAGCATTAATCTCTTGGCAATCCTTGGCGTGATTCCGATAATGGCTCAGAAACAGCGTAGATGCTAGCCCTAGTCACATTGCATAGCCTATCTTTCGGGCACCATCGTCTATTTCCAAGAAGAACATTACTCATCCGTTTCTTGAAGTTCCGTTGTAGCCACTAGCCAACGCTGCCACTCGGCTGGCTCTACGCATGGTGCATCAAACTTAGCAGGCGCTACCCGCCAGGGTTGGTGGCGCTCCATTCCTAACGGCAGCGACGTCAGCTCAGGCAGCCAATAGGCAACGTAAAGCCCGTTTGGATCATAATGCCCTGCTTGTTTCAGTACATTAAAGTAACGGTCTTGACGGGGATCACGACCAATACCGGCAATATAACGCCAGTTGCCCCAGTTACTCGCTACATCGTAATCAATCAGGCAGTGCTCAAACCACGATGCACCAAGGCGCCAATCGACGTTGAGATCTTTCACTAGGAAACTGGCGGCATTTTGACGCGCTCGGTTAGATATCCACCCGCTAACCTTCAGTTCTAGCATGGCAGCATCTATAAACGGCACGCCGGTTGTCGCGTTGCGCCACGCATCAAATGCACTGTTAGCGGGCGGTAACTCTTCATAACCAAATAATGCCGCACCGTCCACCTGAGCCGCTCGATGGAAGTAATCTCGCCACATTAATTCGAAAATTATCCAATAACTTGATTCGCAGCTCCCATGAATGGCCTCCCAGTTTTTTACTTCTTCACACACTTGGCGCGCAGATAAGCAGCCACGCGCCAGCCAAGGAGAAAAACGTGTGGAAAAATTGGCGCCCAGCAAACCATTACGGGTTGTCTTATAAGATTCCGCGCCGTTTTGCCGCCATAGATACTGCTGAAAACGATCGCTTGCCGCCGCCTCCCCGCCAACAAACACAAAGCCCTGCCGCTTATCGGGCTGCCAGCCGGCACTCTCTTTGCATACTACTTTAAGGGGGGGAAATCCTCGGGGAGCAGATTCTGGCCAGGGTGGCAGTGTCACTGGCGCTGGCAGGGGCGCTAAAAACGTACAATGCTTTTCAACACGTCGCCGAAATGCCGAAAAGCTGGGCGGCAACTCATTCAATGCAAAGGGAAGCTCGTCTTCGGCAATTAAATAACCGCTATCAGCACAACATAACTGACAGGCCGATGGGAGTTGGTCAGCGACCCGCGCAATATGCTGTGACTCTTCATACCCAGAATGCGCTGCCACACGTACTTCTCTTGCACCAAGCATGGCAGCAGTGTCTAGCACGATACTGGCAGGATCACCGATGCGAACTAGCAAATCACTGCCACGCTGCAGCAGTTCGCCTCGTAGCTCCATCAAACTTTGCCATAAAAAGCGTAGCCGAGCGGGCCCCAGCCTAGGAGAAGCATCACCCGTAATCGAACTTTCAAACCATCGCTGGTCTAGCACATAGAGACAAAGCAGCTGTTCAGGAGGGGAATCAAAATGCAACAAGGGGTTATCAGCTATCCGCAAATTATCCTGAAGCCATACAATATCAGTCGTGATGCTCATGCATTTGCCTCCTTGGTGCGTTGGACTGTTTGGCTTCGCGACGGCAGCGTTCACTGCAATAGCGCACTTCACCCCAGCAACGCGCCCACTTTTTCCGCCAAGTAAAAGGACGCTGGCATTGAACACAGTCTTTTTGCGGTAAATCCTGCTTACGTTGCATAGACTCCATCTCGCTAGCTAACATTTACACGCCATGCGTCAAAAACATAGACATACAATCCTTCACAGTATAACTATTGTACACAAATAGGCACGCGTGTTTTCAACGTCATGCTTTCCCATGAGCCTCCTTCCCTACTGTTTAGCCGATTTTTTTCACGCTTATCTCTATAGCTTTTCCCCAAAGCACTGCAAATAAAAAAGCCATCCGTGTGGATGGCTTTTCGAGCAGACGTGTCCGCATGGGGAAAGTTAGCAAATTGCCGTCAGTCCGGGTCTGTGGCGCGGGGATGCCGTTTGGCATTTTCATGGGTTTCTAGGCCACTTTTAAGCTCATGAGTAAGCGGGTCATAATTGGGTCTCAGTTCATCCTTAACAGTACCACTCCAGAGGCGCGAACCAACAAAGTAACCCGCCCTACCAATCACATGGGCAGCAATCGGTGCCGTTATTAAAATAAACACAATAATCGCGAACGAGCGCGCAACCACCCCAACTTCAGCAAAGTGCATGGCCGAGGCAAGCATGATTAAAATAACACCAAGCGCTGCAGCCTTAGTAGTTGCGTGCATGCGAGTCAGCAGATCCGGTAGCCGCAACAAACCGATGGCCGCCAGCAACATAAAGCTTGACCCCGTTATCAACAGCGCGCCTTTGATAAATTCAATCATCTCGCGGCCCCCCTCGTTCCAGATAGCGCGCAAACCCAATCGCGGCTAAAAAGCCCATCAGAGCGATCACGATTGCCGCATCTAGAAAACTCGCTACCCCCGACTGAATAGCATAAACACCCACCAGCCCCACCACGGTAGTGGAAAACAATTCAAGCGCAACAACACGATCAGGTAAGCTAGGGCCACGAACGACACGTACGAAGGTCAGTACAAGCGCCAGCGCCATAATTATCTGGCTTATCAGAATAACGGTATCCATTAACGAAATAGCTCCAATGCACGGTGCTCCATCTCTTTTAAGTTATTTCGAAGCTCTTCTTCATTATCCAAAAACATCGCGTGGATATAGAGCACCTTTCGATCGTCAGAGACATCAAGGCTCAACGTGCCCGGCGTCAGCGAAATCAGGTTAGCGACGATCGTAATTTCCATTTCCGTGCGTGCAGAAAGAGGTAGCGCAATAACGCCGGGCTTCATGTGCCAGGGAGGGGTCACTATGTCGAAGGCGACGCGCAGGTTTGCCCGCACCAACTCCTTAATAAAAAAACCAATAAAACCAACAATTCGTGGCACACGAGCGGGGTAGCCTTTCAGTGCATCGACTTGAGGCTCAATTAACAGCAACGCAATATAGCCAAAGATCATCCCAACTAGCAGATTAAGCCCGGAAAAATCGCCACTTAATAGCACCCAGGCTAGCCCGAGCAGAAGGTTCCAAATCGCACCAGTCATGGGGCGTCCTCCGCACGGTCACCTATTTGCTCCGCCTGCAACTCACCCCGGTCAAGCAGCGCATCTTCAGCACTAGCAGAGACGCCCAGCACAGCTTCAATATAACCTGATGGGGACATTAGCTGATCACCAATAAGCATCATCACCTGCATGATGGCTTCTGCGAAAACACCGATTAACAACGACATCATGGCCAGCACAGCGACGGGCGTATACATCATCCACAGGCTTGGTTTTAGTAATCGACCATCATCACCGACGGAGGTTTGTGAGGCGGGCACTTTATTTTCTTCTGGCAACGCTTTCCAAAACACGTCATTCCAAATTTTCACCATGGAATAAAGTGTCATGAGCCCTACTGCCAACGCAAAACCTGTTGCTACATACGCCTCCGCCTCCAGGCCAGCACGAACCAGCACAAACTTGGCAAAGAATCCCGATAGCGGCGGAATGCCCGCCAGCGAAAACGCTGAGATAAAAAACGCCACGGCTAACCAAGGGCGTTCTCGGTAAAGTCCTCCCATCTTCTTAAGCTGATAAGTGCCTTGCAAACGGTGGGTAATACCGCTGATTAGGAACAGGTTCGTTTTAACAATAATGTTGTGCACGATAGCAAACACACCGCCTGCAATCGCCAGCGGTGTATACAGCGCCAAACCAAGGATCATGTAGCCAATCTGGCTCACAATGTGAAATGAGAGGATCCGCCGGAACTCATACTGAGCGGCAGCGCCAAGCACGCCGGTCACCATCGTCAACACAGCGCCCCAAAGCATAATGTCCTGCAGATACCCCATCGTTTGGTCAAAAATAAGCGTGAACACGCGGAACAACGAATACACCCCCACCTTTGTCAGCAGACCAGCAAACAACGCCGATACCGCTACTGGCGGCGTGTGATAAGAAGCAGGCAGCCAGAAAAAGAGCGGAAAAGCGGCTGCTTTAATACCAAAAGCTACCATAAACATAACGGCAAGCACTTCGACCATTCCGCTGTGCTCGGCCTCGTCCATACGCAGCGCAATGTCGGCCATGTTTAGCGTGCCTACCGTGCCATACAGTAGCCCCACAGCCGTTAAAAAAATCACCGAAGCCAACAGGTTCAACGTGACGTATTTAATTGCGCCTTCCATCTGCGCCCGTTCACCGCCCAGAATCAACAGCGCAAACGACGCCACCAGCATAACCTCAAACCAAACATACAAATTGAAGATATCACCGGTTAAAAAGGCCCCTGCCACACCTGCTAACAACAAATGCATCAGCGGGTAATAGCCAAATTTTTCATGCCCCCGCCCTGTGGTGGCCAGCGAATAAATCCCCATTGCCAAACCAATAATGCCCGTCATTAAAATCATAACGGCACTCAACATATCGGCAATGAGCGTAATCCCAAACGGAGCTGGCCAACTGCCCATCTGCATAGTGATGTAACCATCAGCTAACACGGCGACAAATAGCCATACACTCACCAGTAGCAGCGCGACATTACCTGCTACCGCAATGAAACGTTGAACGGGTCGAGAGCGCCAAAAAAGTAATGACAGTGCGCCAGAAAGCAGTGGCAATAGGACGGGCAGTGCAACTTCAGGCCTCACGTGTCGGTATCCTTCATTTTGTCCAGATCATCTGCTTTTACAATTTCGTAGGCACGGCGAATTAACACAACAGCAAATGCCAGCACCCCAAATGCAATGACAATCGCCGTCAATACAACAGCTTGAGGCAGCGGGTCGGCTACTTCACCTAACGGCTGTAGCATACCTTCCGGTATTAATGGTGGGGCGCCGCGCGTCATGCCTGCGGTAGTGAAAATCAGCAAATTAGCAGCGTTCGACAGCAGCAGCAGACCAATCACCAATTTCACGATAGAGCGACGTAACATCATAAAGATTGCGGCGGCGTAAAGTAGCCCAATTGCTAGTGCCATTAGCGGTTCCATACAGGGCCTCCTGATGCATTAGGGTTCATCCTTATCCACCTCCATCAGCGCCATCACCATTCCCATCACCGAGCCAAGAACGGCAAAGTACACCCCTACATCGAAAATAAGCGGTGTCGATGCTTTAAAATCGATCACGGGGATAGTCCACCACTGAGCGGTTAAAAACGGCTGGCCCATGAACCAAGCAGGTACGATTGAAACCATGCCCAGCAACAGCCCAGCCCCAATTAAGTCACGGGGGTCGACCATACGCAGCACCTCTTTGGTGGCACTAACGCCAAAGGCAAACAGGTAAAGCGTGAAAGCCCCTGCTGCTACTAGCCCAGCAATAAATCCACCACCGGGCTCATCGTGCCCACGCAGCAATAGGAAAATTGAAAACATCAGTTGTAGCGGCATCAAAAACCGCGCCGCAGTGTTGAGAATAATGGTGCCGGATTTAACCATCGTACGGCTCCTTAACACTGGCTTTCTCGCCGTTTTCGCCTTCTACTGATTTGCTTTCATTGTCGTCGTGGCGCAGTTTAAGCATGGCGATAACCCCTATAGCAGCAAGTGCAAGCACAAACATTTCGCCTAGCGTATCGAGTGCCCGATAGTCCACCAAAATGACGTTAACGATGTTGCGACCATAAGCCAGGGGCGCACTGTTCTCTACCATGTACATTGAAATAGGCTCAAACTGATTAATGCTCCAAGCGGTCATAATCAGTAGAAAAATCAATACCCCCATCATTGCGGCCACTGCGCCGTCACGAATACGTTCCAAGGTTGTGGAAAGGTTTGAAAAGCGCGGCAAGCGGAAGAGCACTAAGACCAACAAGATAACGGTCATGGTCTCAACCAACAGTTGGGTAATGCCTAAGTCAGGTGCACTAAAGAGAATAAAAATCAGCGCAATCGAGAACCCCATAATGCCGACCGATACCACAGCACCAAGGCGTGAACGAGAAATAGTGGCAAACAAAGCCCCCATCACCATGGTGCCAGCGACAATTACCTCATGGAAGCGCACGTCCAGCGTCAGCGCCAGTTGAGGCGCATGGCGCACAAGTATTGAGTTGCCAATCAAGGCAATCAGCACCACCAGCATGACGAGAATATAGTTGCGCATATAACCGTTTTGCAGCAGGCGTGTTTGCCATTCAGAAAAGCGCACAATACCGTTCATTAAACCTTCGTAACCCGCTTCGGGGCCATGCCGCATCACTGGTGCCAGCATTGCCAGCTTGCTACGCACACCATCCCAGCGCTTAAACAGTAAAAAGCCTAGCCCAAGGCTGGCAATCGACATGATCAGCGCCATATTGATGCCATACCAAAGCGATAATGACACTTGCAGCGGCTCACCTACCACCGCTGTCACCGCTGACGTAAGCAGCGCATCAGCACCAAGCATGGCTGGTGCCAGCCCTAACACAAGTGAACCAAGCGCCAATACAGCGGGCCCAATCAACATACTAAAAGGCGCTTCATGGGGTGTTTTGGGTGTTTTGGGTGTTTCAATTTGCCGACCATAGAAGGGGCGGAAGGCGATAATGGCAGCCACTGCAATCGTCAAAATAGCAGCCAGGAAAGCAAACAGGACTAACAACATATTGAAGCGCTCCGCCCCCAGCGCTGCCTCTAGCATTAGCTCTTTACCAATGAAACCCAATAGCGGCGGCACGCCTGCCAACGACAGTGCCGCGACAAAAGCAATCACCGCAGTGATTGGCATGGCAGATCTCAAGCCGCCCATTGCGGTGACATCTTTGGTGCCTGTCTCATGGTCCAGAATACCAGCGACCATAAACAGTGCCCCTTTGTACATTGAGTGGGCAAGCAAGAACGTTACAAATGCCGTCATGGCGTACTCAGAACCAATGCCCAGCAACATAGTTAGCGTGCCAAGCGCCATAATGGTGGAATAAGCCAGTAGCTTTTTAATATTGGTGTGATGAATCGCTAAGAAGGCACCTGTCAGCATGGTCATCGCACCGACGACCGACAGTATTCCGACCCAGAGCGCTGTGCCACCCAACTCAGGGTGTAAGCGCGCCAGCAAGTAAATACCCGCTTTGACCATGGTGGCCGAGTGGAGGTATGCCGACACCGGCGTTGGCGCAGCCATGGCATTGGGTAACCAAAAATGAAACGGAAACTGGGCTGATTTTGTGAATGCCCCCAGCAGCAAGCAAATGAGCATCGGGGTATAAAGCGAATGTTCACGCAGATCGCTTTCCATTTGGCCAATCTCATAAAACGACCAGCTTCCGCTTGCCCCCCCTAACAGCACCAGACCTGCCATCAGCGCCAAACCACCGGCAACCGTTACAAACAGCCCCTGACGTGCGGATTTTCTTGCCTCAATATCGGTATGGTTAAAGCCAATCAGCAAATAAGAGGTGATGCTGGTTAACTCCCAGAATACGAAAAGCGTAAGCAATCCATCGGCAAGCACTAGCCCCAACATAGAGGCCATAAACGCAACAAGTGCTAAATGAAAGCGTGCAATATCCGTATGGCCTTTGAGATAACCACCGGCATAGATCAATACGAAAGTGCCGATAACGGTAATCAGCAGCCCGAATAAAAGTGACAGTCCATCAAGCAGAAAACTCAAGCTGATGCCTAATGATGGCACCCAAGACCACTCCAACAGCAATGGCCCTTCACTCATTACAGCGGGTGCCTGACTGAACAGCCAGACAGTCATCAAGGCAGGAAACAGCGCCAGTACGAGGCTCGTCCGTTCTCCAAACCAGCGGTTGAGCAAAGGCGACGACGCTGCCAGCACAAAGCCCATTAATACAGCGAATTGCATCCGGTGGTTTCTCCCTATAAGAACGTGTCAGTTAACCCCAAGGCAGTAGCAAGACCAAACGGCTCTAAGCGTTGAATAAATGTGATTATTAATGCACAAACCTTATACCAAGGTTGATTACGTTTCTATAAAACTAGTCACCCATAAAAAAAGCCGCCTTAGTTGAGCACTTTTGGGGTGCAGTTCACTTTGGCGGCTTTTGACAAAACGCACTATTAAGAAGCGGACAGCCACCCCGCCAACTCGTTGTTAACAACCGCTAGCAGGGCATCAATGTGATCGTCTCGATCATTCAGGCAAGGAATATAACTAAACGTCTCCCCTCCTGCGCCCATGAAACTATCGTGAATCTCTTCTTTAATCTCTTCCAGCGTTTCCACACAATCAGCAGAGAAGGCAGGCGACATAATCGCAATATGCTTATGCCCTTGCTTGGCAAGTTCAGCCACATGATCAACGGTTTGCGGGCCAACCCACTTTTCTGGGCCAAACTGCGACTGAAAGGCGGTATCTACTTCCTCTTTGCTTAGCCCTAGTTTTTCACGCATCAAACGCGTCGTTTTCTGACACTGACAATGGTAGGGGTCACCTTCTAGTAGATAGCGTTCGGGGACACCGTGGTAGCTTGCTACCAGTTTCGTCGGACGCGTTTCAAAGCCGTCGTAAGCTTCCTGAACTGAATTCGCCAGCGCCTGAATATAGGCAAGATGCTCAAAATAAGCGGGCACCGTACGAATATAGGGCTGCCACTTCATTTTCATCAGCGTACGGAATGCCTGATCATTTGCCGTCGCAGTCGTAGGCGAGCCGTACTGGGGATAAAGCGGGAAGAAAACGATCCGCTCACAGCCCTTCTCTTTCATGCGATTAAGGACACTTTCCGTTGACGGATTGCCGTAGCGCATACAGAAATCAACTTCGATGCTATCGCCGTAGAGCGCTTTCAAACGTGCAGCCATTTTTTCAGTTTGGGCACGCGTCGTGGTCAACAACGGGCTCTCGTTCTTCTCGTTGTTCCAAATACTTTTATAAGCGTTACCAGAAGAAAATGGACGCTTGGTCAAAATAATTAGTTGTAAAAGCGGCTGCCACTTCCAATTAGCGTAATCAACAACACGCTTATCGGACAAAAACTCGCTAAGGTAGCGCCGCATAGACCAATAGTCGGTTGCGTCCGGGGTGCCCAAGTTAGCCAACACCACGCCGACTTTTGCAGGGGGAACGGCAGGATGGTCACTTGGCGCATGGACCAAGCGCCCTTCGCCCGGCTGATCTTTTACAACGCTATCGACCATGTCGCTAACTCCTCAGATGTTTTAAACAGTTGGCAAAATCTTAACACTTTTCGGCAAAGCTGCGGCATAAAGTTATACTATCAACATTATTTGTATAACTATAGGCAAACTCATGTCGAAGCCTTTACTATTAGTCCTTGGTGATCAGCTTTCGCTTTCATTGGCAACCCTGCGCAATGCGCCAACTGACGCAGTCATCGCTCTTTGCGAGGTCGCCGAAGAAGCGCGCTATGTGCCTCACCATATACATAAAATCGGCTTATTCATGGCCGCCATGCGGCACTTTGCTCAGGCGCTGCGCGATAAAGGCTACAACGTTCACTACAGCCGTATTGATGATGCTGACAATACCCAGTCACTCATCACGGAAGCTGAACGTATTGCCATTCAGTACGGTTGCCATGAAGTGCGTGTAGCAAGACCTGGTGAATGGCGACTTTGGAATGCTATGCAGCAGCGCCAAGCAGCCACCCTACCCTGGAAAGTGATCGAAGATGATCGCTTTTTCAGCTCACCTGATGACTTTGCCAACTGGGCTAAAGGACGTAAACAGCTTCGTCTGGAGTATTTCTATCGGGAGCAGCGCAAACGAACTGGGCTACTAATGGAGGGCGATACACCTGCCGGAGGAAAATGGAACTTTGATCACGACAACCGTGAGCCGATTCAAGCAACGCTCAGCTTCCCATCGCCTCCCACCCATCGCCAAGATGCGCTGACCCAGGAAGCGCTCAATGATGCCAAGCAGCATTTTAGCGAACACATGGGATCCCTGGATAACTTCAACCTTCCCGTCACCCGCCGACAGGCGCTGGTGGATTTAAACCACTTCCTTGACCATGGGTTGGCCGACTTTGGGCGCTACCAAGATGCGATTAGCGATAAAGAGCCGTTCCTTTTTCACTCCAGACTGTCGGCGGCGCTCAATATCGGCCTGCTAACACCTCACGAAGTCTGTGAAGCCGCTGAGCAGCGCTATCTAACAGGTCATGCGCCTATCAATGCAGTTGAAGGATTCATTCGTCAAATACTCGGTTGGCGAGAGTATGTTCGAGGGCTTTATTGGACACAAATGCCAGCTTATAAGCATGAGAACCGGCTTGGGTTTAAACGTGAATTACCGGCATTTTACTGGGATGGCAATACCGATATGCGCTGCTTACAGCGCGCTATCCAAATGACTATCGACAACAGTTACGCCCACCATATTCAGCGCTTGATGGTAACCGGCAACTTTGCCCTGCTATGTGGTGTTAAGCCTGAAGCGCTGTGTGACTGGTATCTAGCGGTGTATACCGATGCCTGCGAATGGGTAGAGCTGCCCAACACCTTAGGCATGGTACTGCACGCTGACGGCGGTTTAATGGGCTCCAAACCTTACTGCGCTTCAGGCAAATATATCGACAAAATGTCTGACCACTGCCAGCACTGCCGCTACTCTCCAAAACAGGTAACAGGTCCAAAGGCGTGTCCGTTTAACAGCCTTTACTGGCATTTTCTGGAAACCAACGCTGAACAGCTGAACCGCAATCCGCGTATGAAGCTGATCTATGGCTCACTCTCTCGCATGACAGATGAAAAGCGTGACGCGATGCGTCAACAGGCTGAACAGTTTCTTGCCTCGCTACCCACCAGTCCAGGCTACGGCCAGACCTGCCACACACAAGGCTATCTATCAAAGGATACCCAATGAGTCGTTTCTCTACGCTGCACGCAACGTCACCTGTCACGCTATATCATGATGGCCACTGCCCTTTCTGCCGCGTGGAAGTCGCTTGGCTTGCAAAGCATCGCCATCAAGAACGTGTCGCACTCGTGGATATTCAGCGTCGTGATTTCAATGCAGCCGATATAGGGCGCAGATTTGACGATATGATGGGGCTACTGCATGTCAAAGATAGCCAAGGAAATTGGTATATCGGGATGGATGCCAGCCGGGCCCTCTATGCGGTACTGGGCTACCGGTGGCTAGTATGGCTTTCTTGCTTACCAGGCCTGCGAGGAGTAATGGATGCAGGCTATCGTTTTTTTGCCCGTCGCCGTGTTCGGCTAGGGCGGTGGTGGGAGAAGCGTCACGCAAACAAGTGAGGACGCCATAGGATGTTGCAATGTTTGTAGTGTTAAAACACTAGCGGCATACGTGATGTTAACGGCGAACTGTAATGAGCATCGCGTCCAATCACTTCATCCTGGGGCACATGCTGCACTAAGTAAGCACGGTGAATCCCAGCACGCTTTAGCTCAAGATAAACATCATCTAGCGAGCGAAACAGCATTGGCTTACCGCGCTGGGTCAACATATGCCGCTCGCCCTCTACATCTTCAAGCTCTAGTTGATAAAAGCGGCTGCCCGAATGCGTGATAACGCGTATTTCAAAATTATCGTGACCCGCAACAAATTGCTTCAGTTCTTTAAGTTCCATGGTTCCCTCCTGTGATTGTTCATCATCATGGGGCACAGCATGACGACACCCCATGACAATTTTATTACCTTGGCACTAACTGCCTATGACGGCAACATCACAAAAGAGTTCCTGACCAAAACGTCAACTTATTCGTCGAATTATTGATACTCAGAGGGGTCGATTGCTTTACCTAACGAATTGCGATCTATCCAGTTACCGCCTTTAGTTTCCTTGTAACGGAAAACCACTTTATCGCCTACCGTTACCGGCAGTTCTGAATCTTCAGTTTGGTAGCTATATTTTTCCCCTTCAACTACCAGGAAGTAACGGTAGAGGTCAGGCATTCCCAACCACTCTTTAAATGGCCCTTCTCGCTCTAGTGACTGCAGTTCCCCACGGCCTTCCAGCTTAGGAAGACGCTTACGGTTACCACGTCTAAAACCACCTGCCATTTGCTACTCCTGTCTATCTGCTTGGTCGGGGAGGAGCATTATACGTTCTCCCCCCTAACGCTCAAGTTAATCGCCGAACGCTTCGCCATAGCTATCGGGCGCAAGGTCTTCGAAGCGTGTGTATTTACCAATAAAGGCCATATGTACCGTACCGATAGGCCCGTTACGCTGTTTACCTATAATCAGCTCGGCAATCCCTTGGTTGTCAGGATTGTCAGGGTTATACACCTCATCTCGGTAAACAAACGCAATGACGTCAGCATCCTGCTCAATCGCGCCGGATTCCCGCAGATCCGACATGACAGGACGCTTATTGGGGCGCTGCTCCAACGAACGGTTAAGCTGTGAAAGAGCTACAACAGGGCATTGAAACTCTTTTGCTAGCCCTTTCAGCGAGCGGGAAATCTCCGATATCTCACCGGTACGGTTTTCAGAAAAGCCGGGGATCTGCATTAACTGCAGATAGTCAATCATGATCAGCGCCATATTGCCGTGCTCCCGCACCACTCTACGCAGGCGTGAGCGCATTTCATTAGGCGAAAGCGCCGCAGTATCATCGATAAATAGCTGCTTGTCTTTGAGCAGGTTGACCGCTGATGTCAGCCGCGGCCAATCTTCATCTTCCAACTGCCCCGAACGCACACGGGTTTGATCAATCCGACCCAACGAAGAGAGCATACGCAGCATCAGAGATTCTGCAGGCATCTCCATGGAGAACACCATCACCGGCTTATCGCTAGCAATAACCGCATGCTCTACGAGATTCATGGCAAACGTGGTTTTACCCATTGACGGGCGGCCCGCGATAATCACCAAATCTGAGGGCTGTAAGCCTGAGGTCATTTCATCGAGGTCACGAAACCCCGAGGAGAGCCCTGTCATTTCACCCTTTAGATTGAACAGCTCATCAATACGATCAACGGCTTTGGTTAGCAGTTCACTCATACCGATAGGACCGCCCGTTTTCGGCCGCTCTTCGGCAATCTGAAAGACTAATCGCTCCGCTTCATTCAGCAGCTCGTCAGCAGGCCGCCCCTGGGGCGAAAACGCTCCGTCAGCAATTTGATTGGCCGCACGGATTAATTTACGCAGCGTTGCTCGCTCGCGAACGATATCCGCATAAGCACGAATATTACTGGCAGAAGGCGTATTGCGAGCCAGCTCAGCCAAGAATGCCAAGCCGCCCACCGTATCCAACTGATCACGCGCTTCTAATGCCTCTGACAGCGTTATAACGTCCAGCGGCTGCCCGGATTCGGCCAAATGAATCATCACATTGAATACCAAGCGATGCTCATAGCGGTAAAAATCATCCGCCACCAACCGTTCCGAGACATTGTCCCAGGCCTGATTATCCAACATTAGCCCACCTAGCACCGACTGCTCCGCCTCAAGAGAGTGCGGCGGCAGCTTTATCGCTGCCGTTTCCTGATCAGCAGAAGGCTGGTCCTGCATAGTGAGCTCCTTAATCATAAAGCGTAGCCAATTACGATGACTATCTTAGCGGGACAATCTCAAACCCACCATAAGCGACCTATCTACGCCAAGCGACGTTCAAAAAAATTCGACCCACACCTCAAACGTTTTTGACCGCGCTTAGGACGGTTTAGATTAAAAAGACAAAGGGCGCGGGAAGACCCGCGCCCTTTGAGGCGTCAGCGTTGGCGAGAGCGTTTACTCTGCGACAACAACCACGCGAACAACAGCATCTACTTCTGCATGCAGGTGTAGAGCGATGTCGTATTCGCCAGTTTGGCGAATCGGACCTTGCGGCATACGTACTTCGCTCTTGGCAACTTCGATGCCAGCAGAGGAAATAGCGTCGGCCAAGTCACGAGGACCGATAGAACCGAACAGTTTGCCTTCATCGCCTGCTTTAGAAACCAACGACAATTCGATGTCGTTAAGCTGCTCAGCACGCGCTTCAGCTTCTGCTTTACGCTCAGCGGCTTGGGCTTCAAGCTCAGCACGCTGGGCTTTGAATGCTTCAACGTTATCTTTGGTTGCCGGCACGGCTAGGCCGTAAGGAACCAAATAGTTACGACCATAACCGGGCTTTACAGTGACTTTGTCACCCAGGCCGCCCAGCTTACCAATGTTGTCGAGCAGAATGACTTCCATCTCGTAAACCTCTTGTCAGTTGCTGCGGGCAAGGCGTGCGCGAACGTTCGCGAATGTATCAATCAGCCCCAACAGCAGCACAATGAGAATCGTGGGCCAGGTCGTGATCAGCAGCACATAAAATGCCACCAGCCACAGCCCGTTCATCCCCTTTATTCCAATAAACCCATGCACTAGCGCAATGCCAGCTACCAGCAGTGGAATCCAACCAAGCATTGCCAGAGCGTGCGCTCCCAACACCATACCTCCCACACCAAGCACGACTAAAACAGCCAGCTCTTTGGGCGATAGGCGCAGTGCGTGAAACTCTTCGCGGAAACCGCCTGGGTTATAAAGCCCAGCTTGCCAGCTTCGCGCCAAAGCCAAACACGCAATAGCGGCCAACAATACCACCAAGCCTGTTACACCACCGATCACCATAGCGGCAAGCGTCGGTGCATCAATACCTTGGTTAGCAAACTCTGTCAGCATGCGATCAATCTCGGTAGAGCTTGCTCGCAGTTGCTCCAGCATCAACTCTGTTCCACCTGGCGGTATAAAAATGCCGAGTTGAACCATAACCGCTGCCGCCAATGCGCCAACGATTAACGCTTCACTCCAACGCATCCTCTCACGCAGGATGACTGCCATCAGCGTTACTAGCAGCACGCTAGCAAGTGGAATGACGTCACCTTGAGACCACCAGAACCCCGCAGGTAGTGCAGCAGCGATAATTACCGGCAGCGCAGGTGCAAAACCTTTACGCAAGGTAACTAGCGCGGCGATGGCTGCCCCTAACCAGAACAGCCAAGGCACTAGCGTCGCTAACGCCGCCCCGCCAATGGCATAGGGCGTGCTCCGCATGAGCCATCTCGCCAGTGCCAGCATCACGTTAAACGCTTACTGATGGCTATCGGAGTAGGGCAGCAGTGCCAAGTAACGCGAACGCTTGATAGCAGTCGCCAACTGACGCTGATAGCGTGCTTTGGTGCCGGTAATACGGCTCGGAACGATCTTGCCGGTTTCGGTGATGTAAGCCTTCAGCGTATCGAGATCTTTGTAGTCGATCTGCTTGACGCCTTCAGCAGTGAAGCGGCAAAACTTACGGCGACGGAAAAAACGTGCCATGGACTAGCTCCTTAAAACGTGCGGTGGATGAAATTAGGCAGTTTCTTCTTCAGCTTCTTCTGCGCGCGGTTTGTCTTCGCGACGCGGACGCTTTTCTTCTGCCGGCTTCATCATCGGAGAAGCTTCGGTGATCGCTTCTTTGCAGCGAACAACCAAGCTGCGGATGATGGCGTCGTTGAAACGGAAGATGTTCTCGATTTCTTCGAGAGTCTCGCCGGTGCACTCAACGTTCATCAGCACGTAGTGGGCTTTGTGGATCTTGTTGATCGGGTAAGCCAGGTGACGACGGCCCCAATCTTCCAAGCGATGCACAGTGCCACCGTTTTCGGTAACAATGCTGGTGTAGCGCTCGACCATAGCCGGCACTTGCTCGCTCTGATCCGGGTGGACCATAAACACGATTTCATAATGACGCATGGAATCTCCTTGCGGTTTGACAGCTTCCGGTGTGTATTGACACAGCTGTATCAATGACGACAGGGAAGCAAGGAGTTAACTGAAATGCCCGTTGCTCACCGCGAACGATGTCATTTGGGGCATCAAGCAGAACTGTTTTTCGTATTAACTGTTAACCAATACGAGCGCCCGCTTAAAGTTAAACGGGCGCAAGCATTCTAGTGGGCTAGTGCTTAACTTGCAAGCTGCCTCTGCCGAACAGCTTCAAACAAACAAATGCCTGTTGCGACCGATACGTTTAGGCTGGACACCTGTCCGGCCATAGGCAACTTTGCCAAGTTATCGCAGGCTTCCCTGGTTAACCGGCGCATGCCCTTCCCTTCAGCGCCCATCACTAATGCAGTCGGGCCAGTCATATCAATCTCAAACAGGCTAGCCTCAGCTTCACCAGCAGTACCGGTAATCCACACACCGGCATCTTTTAGCTTAGCCAATGTACGCGATAGGTTAGTAACCTGATAAACAGGTACCACCTCGGCTGCGCCGCAAGCTACTTTCCGCACCGTCGCGTTCAACGGCGCGGCTTTATCCTTAGCCACAATCACACCGTGGGCACCGGCGGCATCAGCACTGCGCAGGCACGCACCAAAGTTATGGACATCGGTAACACCATCCAGCACTAACAATAGCGGCGGTGCAGACGCTTGCCATGCGCGTAGCTTCAACCACAACGACTCTTCCCCTTCGGGAACCAGCGGCGGGCAAAATGCCACAACCCCTTGGTGGGCTGCACCCTGAGTAAGCTGATCCAGCAAGTCTCGAGACTGCTCTTTAATCCGCGCACCACGAGCCTGAGCGCTCGCAACCACTTCCTTCAAGCGGTTACCCGCTCCTTGCTGCACCCACAACTCAAGGGGCGTTTCGCCCCGTTCCAGCAGGCTTTCCAGGGCGTGAACGCCATACACTTGGTCTAGCCCATCCGGAGTACGAACAGCCGGACGCGAGCTACGTCGAGACGACGATTTCATGCTCAACCCTTATTCGGTGATGGTTTACGCGGGCCATTACGCGTGCGTCTTGGCCCACGGCGCGTCGGCTGCTTATCAGCCGATGCTGCTTTGTTAGCTCCCCCTTCTACTCCAGCACCACCCTCTCCACCGCGGCGCTTGCGCGGCTGGCGGCGTGGCCGGGGTTTCTCGTCAGCTAAACCAAAGTCGATCTTACGATCATCCATATCTACCCGCGCAACCTGAACCGTAAGCCCGTCACCCAAGCGGTAGGTCGTGCCTGTGCGCTCACCTTTGAGGCGGTGCTTCTCAGCCTCATAGTGGTAGTAGTCAGAAGGCAGCGAGGTGACATGCACCAACCC
Source organism: Halomonas sp. N3-2A (assembly GCF_002216165.1). Lineage (NCBI taxonomy): Bacteria > Pseudomonadati > Pseudomonadota > Gammaproteobacteria > Oceanospirillales > Halomonadaceae > Halomonas > Halomonas sp. N3-2A. Next base: position 2,782,608 of record NZ_CP022286.1, read on the forward strand.
TTCGACATAGAAGTCATCCAGACGCACAAACAAGCCAAACTGAGTCACCGAGGCGATAGTACCTTCGAACGTTTCGCCCAGCTTGTCGGACATAAACTCACACTTGAGCCAACTTTCAACATCACGGGTTGCTTCATCAGCCCGCCGCTCGGTCATTGAGCAGTGCTCACCCAACTCAAGCATTTGCTCGAAGGTATAAGGACACCACTTGCTTGGCGGATCAACCGGTGCGCCTTCTACCCGAACAACCGTATTGGTTTGTCGTGGCCCACGAATCACCGAGCGAATGGCGCGATGCACCAATAGATCAGGGTAACGACGAATCGGTGAGGTGAAGTGCGCATAGGCCTGGTAAGCCAAGCCAAAGTGCCCCTCATTCTGGGGCGAATAAACCGCCTGGTTCATTGAGCGCAGCATGACGGTTTGGATGATGTCAGCATCTGGGCGATCAATAATCGCCTCACGTAACGCTTGATAGTCCTGAGGCGTCGGCATATCGCCACCACCAACGGAAAGCCCCAGCTCACTCAAGAACAGACGCAGTTTATCAAGGCGCTCCGGGGTCGGGCGCTCGTGAATACGGTAAAGAGCGGGCAAGTCATGCTTATCCAGGAAGCGCGCGGTAGCCACATTGGCCGCCAGCATACACTCCTCAATTAGCTTATGAGCATCGTTGCGAGTACGCGGGACAATTTTTTCAATCTTGCGCTCATCATTGAAGATAATCGCCGTTTCGGTGGTATCAAAATCAATCGCACCACGCTCTTCTCGGGCACTACGCAGCAGGCCATAAAGCTCGTGCAAATTTTGCAACGGCTTCACTAGCGCCTTGTGCTCATTGCGCAGCGCTTCTCCTTCATCACTCTCGTTATCGAGGATGGCCGCCACTTTATTGTAGGTCAGGCGGGCATGGGAGTTCATTACCGCTTCGTAGAACGAGTAGCGGCTAATAGCGCCCGTCTTGGAGATGTTCATCTCACAGACCATCACAAGGCGATCTACTTGCGGATTTAACGAACACAAGCCATTTGAGAGCAGCTCAGGCAGCATCGGCACAACCTGGCCTGGGAAGTACACCGAGTTACCCCGCGTACGCGCTTCATCATCGAGCGCGGTGCCCGGACGCACGTAGTGCGACACATCGGCAATTGCGACCAACAGCTTCCAACTGCCCGACTTGGTTTTCCAGGCACACACCGCATCATCAAAGTCTTTGGCGGATCCATCGTCAATGGTGACCAACGGAATCTCACGCAAATCGACGCGGTGTTGCTTATCTTCCTCTAATACTTCTGCTGAAATACCGCTGGTTTGGTCAAGCACTTCTGGCGGAAACTCAGCGGGAATATCGTAGCTACGAATCGCGATATCTATTTCCATGCCAGGATCCATCCGCTCGCCCAGCACTTCGATAACTTCACCAACTGGCTGAACACGCGTGGCCGGCTGCTGAACGATTTTTGCAGATATTACCTGCCCGTCTTTCGCGCCAGCGCTTGCCGTATGAGGAATGATAACTTCCTGGGTAATACGTGGATTTTCAGGAATCAGCACACCAAACTCAGGCGAGTTACTACGATATACACCCACAATCGTTTGGGTGTTTCGCGCAATCACATCGGCAATAGTCGCCTCATCACGGCCACGGCGGTCGCGGCCACTAACACGCGCCAGCACATAATCGCCGTGGAAAACACGGCGCATCTGACGCGGGGGCAAGACTAAGTCCGGCTTTTTGCCATCATCACGCAGCAGGAAGCCAAAGCCATCTCGGTGGCCCAGCACCTTCCCTTTAATAAGGTCAAGCTTGTCAATTAGTGCATAAGCGCCGCGACGATCGCGCAGCACCTGACCATCACGTTCCATGGCAGCCATACGACGGCGAATAGCTTCAAGATGATCTTCATCTTCAATGCCGAGCATGCGGCTCATATTTTCGTGGGTTATTGGCTTGCCGTACGTTTCCAGGGCAGCTAATAAATATTCGCGGCTGGGCGCAGGATTATCATACTTTTGCGCCTCGCGCTCGGCGTGCGGATCATCACTCAACGTCCAGTACTTCATGCGATCAACATCCTTGATTGCGTTTGCGGGAGGCAGACAGTTTGCGCAGGCGCAGTGCGCTGCGGGCGGGAGGATTCAGCCAATGATTGGCTGAAAAACATCATGTTTGGTTTGGTCATAACTGCATTATAGCGCTGCCCGCTCAATCACCCAACCACCTAGCACGGCAATTGTACGATTTTAATGATAAAAAACAGTTACCGGGTCTTGCATTTAAGCGTGGCCTCGGTATCATACGCGCCACTTGCCCAGATGGCGGAATTGGTAGACGCGCTAGCTTCAGGTGCTAGTGTCCGTATGGACGTGGAGGTTCAAGTCCTCTTCTGGGCACCATTTTATATCATGTCACTCCCTTTACATGATGTAAAACGGTGCAGCAGCAAGCGGTACTATTAAGAGATAGTACTTGAAAGATAGTATTGATGATGTATTAGCAAAACGTTTGTATTCGCCCAGGTGGCGGAATTGGTAGACGCGCTAGCTTCAGGTGCTAGTGTCCGTATGGACGTGGAGGTTCAAGTCCTCTCCTGGGCACCATACGAATACAAACAGCAGTAAAATCAGTAGCGAAATATGATATGCCCAGGTGGCGGAATTGGTAGACGCGCTAGCTTCAGGTGCTAGTGACCGTATGGTCGTGGAGGTTCAAGTCCTCTCCTGGGCACCAACATTGTAATGTTATTGACCTACCCCTCTCCCTCCTCATTTACACTTATTCTCCCTCTGACTTTTAATTCTCACCTCTACATGTCATGCCTCGATTCACATAGAGCGTTGGCGCCTGTTGGGCTGAAGATAAACAAAGCGACTACTCTTCTCGACCGTCGTCATTTAGGAAGAATAGCCGCTTAGATTACGAACGAAGTTGCACTATCAGGCGAAGATAAAGCCTTCCGCCAGATACTTACTGTGCATTTCGTCGGATGAGGCGAAGTAAGCCATTACATCGCCCTGGCCAGCCTGCTCAGTGACCAGCACCTCAGACCAGTACTCAAGCCCTTCTGCATCGGGCGCACGGTCAAAGGTATTGTCATAAAGCACCATTAGGAAGTCATCAGCGTCCAGGTTATCACCATGCTCGCTGGCAAACTCTTCCGATGCTAAGAAGTAGTCAGCCACCTCAAACAGACTGCTACCTTCGTCACGAATACCGGACCAGTACTCCAACCCTTCGGCATCCGCCTCGCGGTCAAACGCCATCTGGTAAAGCGCCTCAATAGCCGAAATCTCGACGCTATCGATTGCTTCACCCAGCTCCACAGAAACAACTGCTGATGCTGCTGCGCCTTGGCTACCGGCAATTGAATACTCGAAAGTATCGATAGCCGCCTCACCTTCTGCCAAAGCAGTAAACGCAGAGCCTTGGTCATAAGTGAAGTCGCCATTTTCCTGCACAATCACACTCGCACCGGAGTCCAGCGTCATCGCCGTATTGAAAACAACATCCTGACCATCAATGGCAGTGATGACAATTGCATCGTCCCCAGCAGCCTGATCAGCACCATTGCCATTGTCAGCAAACAGGTTGCCACTGGCCAGCCAGCCAAAACGACCCGCTAGATCATCATTACTGGCCACTGGCGCAGGTTGAACAGGTTCTGGTTCTGGTTCTGGTTCTGGTTCTGGTTCTGGTTCTGGTTCTGGTTCTGGTTCTGGTTCTGGTTCTGGTTCTGGTTCTGGTTCTGGTTCTGGTTCTGGTTCTGGCTCTGGTTCTGGCTCTGGTTCTGGCTCTGGTTCTGGCTCTGGTTCTGGCTCTGGTTCTGGCTCTGGTTCTGGCTCTGGTTCTGGCTCTGGTTCTGGTTCTGGCTCCGGAGAAGTCTCCTCAAGGGTGATCGTGGTTCCATCCTCAGCTTGTGTAAATACAAAGCTATCTGGATCATCCAAGTCCGCAAACGTCAGCGTCGTATCATTTTCCCCGTCCTGATTAGAATCAATATCTAAAATCACCGACCCAAGGCTAAATATCACATCTGACACATCAAAAAAGCTATCTTTAACAACTACTTTGTCATTCGACTCAAAACCAACAATGACATCACCATTCAACTCAGTAGTACTGCCTGTGACGGTGTTTGCCTGCTCATTCAACGTGACTTCTTCTGCAGCCGAAGTTGTAGTGACTTTGCCCCCAGCATCCGGGGCCAACGCACTGAGCACACCGCCGCCAGAGCCTCCCCCACCAATCAGAGAGAGATCAGATACAAAAAGACCTGAATCCAGAATGGAATCACCAGTATCAGCAATACCAATCTTGACGGTATTCTCGCCTTGCTGAAGGGGAGCACGAACGACAATCTCTCTGCTAAAGCCGTCCCACTCAATTGCATAAGGAGAACTAAATTGATTGCTATTATCAATAAATACACCTGACTCAAGGTTATCTGAAATAACACTTAGAGGCTTATCCGTAGCAGTAAACTCAGCGTAGTTAACGCCGTTTACATATAGAGCAGCAATATCTACAAAATCACTGTCTACATATTCAGGGAACTCTTCTGAGCCAAATACGAGGCTCGCACGAAGTGTATCCACATCCGGGTCATTGACGTTTACCGTAAACTCAATGACTGACGCATCGTTTGTGCTACCCGCTCCTGGAAATGCTTCAATTGCCGTTTCGGTTAGATCTGGGTCTCCCAACTCCCCGTGACTCACACTATACCCAGTCGTGGTATTCTCTGAGCTTGGGAACCCACCTGTCGACAACATAATACCCTGACCATATTGGTACGCTGGCAACTCAGAATCTTCTTCTGGCAGAATTTCAAAGTTATCAACCCAAAATGCAGCATTACTTGAGCCGGTATAGGTAACGTTAGTTGCTATCCCCCCTCCCAGAACTTTGTTAACAGAATCAGCCGCAATATCTGAAGCTGTAGTTTCTTCCGCCTGAGTCATTAGATCGTGGAAACTTAGATAATAACTCGCCAACAGTTCATCATCCAGCGCGGAAAATTCATACTCTTCTTTTTTTACAGTCACTTACCTACCCCCTCCAGTACTGATCTATTAGCATGATTGCTCAGAACACACCGCATAAATATATGCTTAATCAAGAGTGAAGATGCATAGCCCAAGCGGGCATCCAAATATTAGCAAAAACCATGCCACTACCGCCATATCAATCCATAAGAATAATTAGTCTAACTTAGGCAAAATATATAAAAATTCAGCCCAGTAAGAAGTTCAGATTGAATGTGGCTTGCCAGCGAGCGATTGCGTTATGCCGATGTAGCTATCCACGCCAGGTAAAAACGTTTGTCGCAGTCGCTGGAGGAGCGGCTGATAATGCATAGAAAGAAGTGCTCTGGAAGTGACTGTCTTTTATTATCGTTGTTTGTTTTAAGACGGGCATCCATATAAATTCCGGGGCATCCATGCAATAAAAACGGCCACTCTTCTCAAAACGAATCGCGAAGAAGAGTAGCCGTTTAGGTTACTGTCAAAGTTGTACTATCAGGCAAAGATAAAATTTTCCGCCAACCCATCAGCATCCATCTCGCTGTCAAACACCACTAACCAGGAAGAGCTAGAAGAGAGAGTTAGACGAGATTGCCTTCGAGCTAAATATATGCCCTCGAAAACGCTTTGACTTTAAATGCTTTAATTAGACAAATTATTGGAAACGCCCAGGACGACGCGCTACTTCTTCTAGCGCCCAGCCTTGAGTACGCAATTGCCCTTCCAGGACAGCTTCACGCTCTGCCGCTAAATCAGGGAAGAAGTTTAGCCCTGTGCGCGACTCGATCTCATCGATAGTTACCAGATAATCATCTAACGGTTCATTACCACGAACGTCTTGCGGCATGATAAAGGCAAGCGCCAGCGGTGCCTCTTCATTCGGCACAACAATGATCTTATAGAACGCTTCTGGCACTTCCACAAAACCAACGCGATTAAACACATTGTCCATGTAGCGCTCAGGAAAAATAGGCCCAGTAATCACCTGCAAGCGATCAAAGCGCGGTGCAAAATGGTCCATCACCGACTCTTCAAGGCGCTGCCAAAGCTGGCGATTCAAGTTAGGTCGCTGAGGCGTCATGTTACTCATCAAGAAGGTATCGACTTGAGCGTTACGACCATGCACCGCTGCAATGGCATAGTTAGGTGCTAAGTGTCCGCGATCATAACCACTGCCGGAATAGCTAGCCGTACCTATTGGCCATAACGTGCGCCAGTCAGCTTTAAAATTAGGCCGTGGGCCAATACGAGTATCATCGGACACCGCTTCGACTTGATAACTGACCCAAAGTGGGTTTACCCGCACATCAGACCATCCCGCTAAGAAGCCATCGTTTCTTAGCACACGGTGAAACGTTGTTAGCTGAAACCCATCCCAGGTAGGCACACCCATCCAGGTATAATCATCCTGATGCTGACGCTCCTGAAACTCCCAAAGCCCCGTTCCTACTATGACAAAAAGCACAGCGATACCCAGGCGTTTTCCCTGACGACGCCAGCGCGAAAGCGATTTCCCCAACAGACTTACTCCCTACAATAATGATTCTGCATCCTGCTTTTTATGTCAGGTAATTTATTGGTTACCAGCCCAGGGAAAACATCGTTTCTAGGTCGTGACGGGAGTGCACCTGCATCGCATTAAGCGTTTCGGTATCACTAATGCCCTCGACCGCGTTTAGGCGTTCTGTGACCAGTTCAGCAAGGCTTTCAAAATCAGGGGTCCGGGCAATAGCGACCAAATCATAGCGACCACACGTCGAATAGACTTCACTAATACCGTCTACATCAGCAAGGCGCTCGGCGACTGCCTTTACCTGGCCTTTCTCAGTATTGATTAAAATCACAGCGTTTTGCATAGCACCCCCAAAATAGCGTTAACAACAATCTAATCAGCAACCAGAGGCGAGTATAACAGGCTGCTTGCTAAGACCAAGCACCGCTCAGTGACGTGGTTAATTGTCGCGCTTTTCATAAGGTTATTCGCACTAATTTTGAGCATGCGCTAGCATGGCTTAGAGAACTCCGGCTTATTAGCCTTGTCGGAGTATTAGAGGTGGTTCACCACCCAATAACATAAGCAAAAAAACGTCAAACCGTGACGCTAAGGAGACACCATGGCTAATCAGAGCCGTCGTAAGTTCATACGTAATAGCGTAATGGGTCTAGCCGCCCTGCCATTGGGTGCTGGCATCCTGTCAAAGACTGCTTTTGCCCAGGAACTGCCTCGCCTTGACCCGTCTAATTCTACTGCTCAGGCACTTAACTACGTTGAAGTAGCCAGTAATGCAAGCGACCACCCGGCCTACGAGGAAGGAGAGCTGTGCTCAAACTGCATGTTCTTTAATGCAGAAACTGCAGGTTGCCAGCTGTTCCCGCAAAATAGCGTTGAAGCAGGCGGCTGGTGTCAGTCCTGGACTGCCAAAGGCTAATGTTAGTAGCCACCTGTCTTGGTAAAACAAACCAAGCTTGACCACTACCCCGCGCTTGCCGCGGGGTAGTTATTTAACCTTAACTCACCTCTTTGTTTTCCTCCTCAATCGGCCACTGATAACGGCGCGTCACACGCCCCTCTTCCATTGAGACCAAATGCACCGGAAATCCCCATAGCTGCTGCAAATGGCGAATCACCGGATATACGCTGCGACCAAGGGGCCGACGGCTATCTTGTACATGGTGTAACGTCAACGAACGATCTCCGCGTATAGCCGCTTCGACAACTTGAATATTGGGCTCACGCACCGATAACGCATATTGAGTTGACAGCGCCTCACGCACTCGCCGATAGCCTCGCTCATTATGAATTGCGGCGACGTCCAGTGTTTCCATCTGATCATCATCAACAATTAAGAACAGCTTGAGATCGCGTATTACCTTGGGGGATAAAAACTGCTGTATAAACGACTCATCCTTGAAGTTCCGCATTGCAAACTCAACGGTATCGCGCCACGGGCTACCCGCAATATCGGGAAACCACTCCCGGTCTTCATCCGTTGGCGCATCACAAATCCGCTTAATGTCCATAAAGATCGCAAATCCCAACGCGTAGGGATTAAGGCCGCTGTAGTGTGGGCTATCAAAGCCTGGCTGATTGATAACCGCGGCATGAGATTGCAAAAACTCCAGCATCAAGCCTTCATCGACTTTCCCTTCATCGTATAAACGATTCATCAGCGTATAGTGCCAGAAACAAGCCCATCCTTCGTTCATCACCTGGGTTTGTCTCTGGGGGTAAAAGTACTGCGCCAGTTTACGTACGATACGCACAATTTCGCGCTGCCAAGGAGCTAGAAGTGGCGCATTTTTCTCAATAAAGTAGAGCAAGTTTTCCTGTGGCTCTGAGGGATAAATACCACCACTGTGTAGGCCAAGTGGATCTGCCTCGCTATGAAGGCTACCCGGCAGTGGAGAAACGCCATCGGGCGCATCAGGGATCGTGCGCCACAACATATTGACCTGGGTTTGCAGGTAGGCTTCGCGCTCTTCTTGACGCCTTACCTCTTCTTCAGCAGAAATGGGTGAGGGTCGCTTGTAACGGTCTACACCGTAGTTTTGGAGAGCGTGACAGGCATCTAACAATTGCTCCACGGCATGGACACCGTGGCGCTCTTCGCACTGAGCAATATACTTACGAGCAAATACTAGGTAATCAACGATGGAGTCGGCATCGGTCCAGGCGCGGAACAAGTAATTGCCTTTAAAGAAAGAGTTATGCCCATAGCAGGCATGCGCAATGACCAATACCTGCATCATTAACGTGTTCTCTTCCATTAGATAGGCAATACATGGGTTGGAGTTAATCACCAACTCATAGGCAAGCCCCATCTGGCCGCGCTTGTAGGCTTGTTCAACGGCAAGAAACTGCTTACCAAACGACCAGTGGTGATACCCTACCGGCATCCCCACGCTCGCGTAGGCATCCATCATCTGTTCAGTAGTAATCACTTCTATCTGATTGGGATAAGTATCTAGGCGGTACTCATCGGCGAGCCTAGCGAGCTCCTCGTCGAAGCGCTCCAACACATTAAAATTCCAGTCGGAACCGGTCGCTATTGGCTTACGGGCTACACTCATGGCGTACTCCTCGGTTCGCGTTACTGCTCTTGACTCAACCGACGTTTAAACAGCTCACGGAAGACTGGGTAGATATCCCCGGCGTCGACAATTTGGCGCATCGCAAACCGTTCGGGAAACTGCGCGGCGACCATTTCGTATTCATGCCACAGCGACTGATGCTCATGGGGAGTAATTTCCACATAAGCGTAGTACTGCAACTGTGGCATGAGCTGTTTAACCAGTAAGTCCCGGCAAATATTCGAGTCATCATCCCAGTTATCACCGTCCGATGCCTGGGCGATATACAGATTCCACTGCCCAGCGGGGTAGCGTTTTTCGATGATTTTATTTACCAGGGTGAGCGCGCTGGAAACGATGGTGCCACCGGTTTCACGGGAGTAGAAAAACTCCTCCTCGTTTACCTCCCGCGCAGCCGTGTGGTGGCGCACAAATACCAGCTCTACTTTCTCGTAATGCTTTTCCAAAAATAGATAAAGTAATAGGAAAAACCGCTTAGCAATGTCCTTATGGTTTTGAGTCATGGAACCAGAAACGTCCATGACACAGAACATCACCGCCTGGCTGGAAGGCTGAGGCTGCGCTGCCAACTGGTGGTAACGCAGATCATAGGTGTCAATAAATGGCACCGCCTCAATACGCTTTTCCAAGCGCTCTATTTCCGCCTTTAGCTCCACTATTCTCGCCGGATTGCGCAGCACCGGATCCTTGCGCTCTTCTGCAGCGAGCGCCTCTTGAGCCTCTTTCAACGCCCGCTTAATGGGGGCGCGCATGGCAATGCGGCGCGCGTAAGCTTCCCGCATTGATCGGGTAATGCTAATTCGCGACGGCACCCCGTCACGCGCAAGCCCCGCACGCACCATTTTTATCTCTTCGAGTGACTTCAATGGTTTGCGCTGCAAATTAGGCAGCTCAAGACCATCAAATACAAACTCCAAAAACTCCTCGCGGCTCAGGGTAAATGCAAACTCGTCATCACCCTCGCCTTGATTGGAAGCACCACCTTCGCCCGCGCCATCTCCGCCGCCCTGGCCACCGGGGCGGCGAATTTTATCGCCTTCTAAAAACTCCTTGTTGCCGGGTGATACGATATTGCGCGCACCACCCGGGCCATGTTGAAACACCGGTTCAGAGATATCCTTGGTAGGAATGGATACCTTTTCCCCTCGCTCCATATCGGTAATGGAGCGGCGGTTAACCGCCTCCTCCACCGAACGCTTGATATGTTTGCGATAACGTTCCAAAAAGCGCTGCCGATTGACCGCGCTTTTGTGCTTAGCGTTAGGCCTTCGATCAATAAAGTAGGTCATACGACCTCCCGATTATCCGCTACTGGGACTTGCGCACGCGTAGGTACCACTCGGAAAGCAGCCGAACCTGTTTCTCGGTATAGCCACGATCCACCATGCGCGCCACAAAGTCCTCGTGCTTCTTCTGATCCGACTTCGACGCCTTCGCATTAAACGAAATAACCGGTAATAGCTCTTCAGTGTTAGCAAACATCTTATGCTCGATAACGCCTTTGAGCTTTTCATAAGACTGCCAGCTGGGGTTCATGCCATTGTTTTGCGCACGCGCCCGCAATACGAAATTAACCACTTCGTGACGGAAGTCTTTCGGGTTAGAGATGCCTGCTGGTTTCTCAATTTTTTCGAGCTCGTCATTGAGTGACTGACGGTTCAACAATTCGCCCGTTTCGGGATCGCGATACTCCTGGTCTTGAATCCAGAAATCCGCGTAGGTTACGTAGCGATCAAAGATGTTCTGCCCATACTCGCTGTAAGATTCCAGGTACGCCGTTTGGATTTCCTTACCAATGAAATCGACATAGCGCGGTGCCAGAAACTCCTTGATAAAGCCGATATAGCGCTCAAATACTTCTGAAGGCAGTTGCTCGCGCTCTAATGCTTGCTCTAGCACATACAGCAAATGCACAGGGTTCGCGGCGACCTCAGTGCCATCGAAGTTAAACACTTTAGAAAGTATTTTGAAGGCGAAACGAGTAGACAACCCCTGCATGCCCTCATCCACACCCGCCGCATCACGATACTCTTGGATCGACTTTGCTCGAGGATCGGTGTCTTTCAGGTTTTCGCCGTCATAAACGCGCATCTTGGAGTAGATGCTGGAGTTTTCTGGCACTTTTAGCCGCGAAAGCACCGAGAACTGCGCCAGCATGCGCAACGTATCAGGCGCGCAAGGGGCTGCATTAAGCGAGGAGTCTTCAAGCAGTTTTTGGTAAATCTTGATCTCTTCGGAGACCCGCAGACAGTAAGGCACTTTGACGATATAGACACGATCCAAAAATGCCTCGTTGTTGCGGTTATTGCGAAACGCCTGCCATTCCGATTCGTTTGAGTGGGCTAAAATCACACCATCAAAAGGAATCGCCCCCATGCCTTCGGTAGGGTTGTAGTTACCTTCTTGGGTGGCGGTAAGTAATGGATGCAGCACCTTAATCGGCGCTTTAAACATCTCAACGAACTCCATCAACCCTTGGTTAGCGCGGCAAAGCCCGCCAGAGAAGCTGTAGGCATCAGGGTCATCTTGCGAGTAAAGCTCCAACTGACGAATATCGACTTTACCCACTAACGACGAGATATCCTGGTTATTTTCATCGCCAGGCTCAGTTTTGGAGATGGCAATTTGATTTAACCGCGAGGGATAAAGGCGCACCACCCGGAACTGAGAAATATCGCCGCCCGCTTCTTTTAAGCGCTTCGCCGCCCATGGCGACATCACACTGCGCAGATAGCGCTGGGGAATACCGTACTCTTGCTCCAGAAGCTCACCATCTTCTTCCGGCGAAAAAAGTCCTAGCGGTGATTCATACACGGGTGAGTCTTTAATGGCATAGAACGGGATACGCTCCATCAACAGCTTCAAGCGTTCAGCCAGCGACGATTTACCGCCACCTACTGGCCCTAGTAAATAGAGGATTTGCTTACGCTCCTCTAATCCCTGCGCGGCATGACGGAAGTACGACACAATTTGCTCGATAGCTTCTTCCATACCATGGAATTCAGCAAAAGCAGGATAGCGGCGAATCACCTTGTTCGAGAAAATGCGTGATAGACGCGGGTCTTTCGCCGTGTCGATCACTTCAGGCTCGCCAATGGCTTCCAGCATACGCTCCGAGGCGCTGGCATAAACCTTTGGATCACGGCGACAAAGCGCCAAATACTCCTCTAGGCTCATGTCCTCTTGCTGAACGCGGGCAAATCGGTCTTGAACGTGATCAAAGATGCTCATGGAACTCTCCTGTGGCCCATCCCCCAGCAGCTACCGCCAAGCCCAAACATCAAGCGGTGCGCAATACGAGGTGTTGCTCTATCAGCGTAGTCAGCATTAGCAAAAAGTGATGACTAAACCTTCAACGCACAATGTTTAATAATTTGAGCACGGTAGGAGAGATTAAGTTGCGTTGAATGTGCGATGCCCCTAAAAACAGTGTTCAGAACGCACAGCGCCGCCTGAAAGGCGGCGCAATGGCGGGCAACAACGTGTCTAGAAGGCACAGTTTAGGCAGTATTATCCCAGCACTTCTTTTACATCTGCCAATAGTTGATCCAGCAATTCAACGGTAGTGTTCCAAGCGCATACAAAACGCGCACCACCCGCTCCAATAAAGGTATAGAAGGTCCAACCTTTGGCTTTCAACGCCTCGATAGCATGAGGAGGGAATTCAACGAAAACACTATTCGCCTGGGTTGGAAACATCAGTGAAACGCCAGGAAGTGCTTGCAGCCCTTCGGATAAATAACGTGCCATGGCATTGGCATGCTCAGCGTTGGTTAACCACGCACCGCTTTCCAACAGCCCTAGCCATGGGGCAGAAACGTAGCGCATTTTCGAAGCCAGTTGACCTGCCTGTTTGCAGCGGTAGGAAAAATCCTCAGCCAAATCACGGTTGAAAAACAGGATCGCCTCACCAAACGCTAGCCCGTTCTTGGTTCCTGAAAAACACAACGCATCGACGCCTACCTGCCACGTTAGCTCGGCGGGGCTTGCGTTAAGGCCAGCGCAGGCATTTGCGAACCGCGCGCCGTCCATATGCAAACGTAAATCGTGCTTGTCTGCCATAGCGCGTATTGCCAGTAACTCTTCCCGAGAGTAAACCGTGCCAACTTCTGTCGCTTGGGTAAGCGACACTACTTTAGGCTTGGGATAGTGAATATCACTACGCTTGGTAACCAGCGCTTCAATGCCCTGGGGCGTTAGTTTGCCGTTAGCCCCTGGCGAGGTCAGCAGCTTCGCGCCGTTAGAAAAGAACTCAGGGCCACCACACTCGTCGGTTTCAATGTGGGCCAATTCATGACAAATAACGCTGTGGTAGCTGCGCCCCATTGCAGAAAGTGCCAGTGAGTTTGCCGCAGTACCGTTAAACACAAAAAAAACATCGCAATCGTAGTCAAACATTTCACGAAAACGATCTGCGGCACGGGCAGTCCAACGGTCATTGCCGTAGGCCAAATCATCAGCTTGATTGGCTTCAAGCAGGTATTCCATAGCCTCTGGGCAGATACCTGAGGTGTTGTCACTGGCTAAAAATCGTGGGGTACACTCCGAGGTCATGACGATAGTCCTTTTATCTGACGATCTTACAGCGCGAGCTGGGTGCCACTCGCGCCTTAATTTGTTAACTGCGGTTAACAGCTACCTTGATCGACCAGTCTATCGCCATTGCAACGCTTACGTCACCCGCCTAACTCGCTTAGCCCTATTGCTACAGCGAAGCGGCAAGACGTGTGCCTTGATCGATGGCTCGTTTAGCGTCTAGCTCCGCAGCTTCATCGGCACCGCCAATCACATGAAAGCATGCTCCCGCCTGGCTTAAGGGCGCGATAAGCTCGCGAACCGACTCCTGCCCGGCGCATACCACGACAGTGTCCACCGCCAGCACCTGCTCCTCGCCATCGCGGCGAATGTGAAGACCGGCATCATCGATTTTCAAATACTCGCAGCCAGTCAGGGTTTTAACTCCCCGCTGTTTTAGTGATGCACGATGTACCCAGCCCGAGGTTTTGCCCAGGTTCTTACCTGGCTTAGAGCTTTTACGCTGAAGCATAATAATGTCACGGGGAGACGCTGGCGGCATTGGCGGCTTTAGACCGCCACGATCGCCCACGGCAAGATCAACGCCCCACTCATCACACCAAGCGGCCACATCCATTTCAGGATGCCCCTGGTCAGCGAGCAGCTCTGATACATCAAAGCCAATACCACCAGCGCCAATCACGGCTACGCGCTGGCCCACACGCTCAGGATGCTCAATCGCTTCAGCGTAGCTAAGCACACTGGCATGGTCGGCCCCCGGTAGCGCAAGTTCACGGGGGGTAACGCCGGTGGCAATCACCACCTCGTCAAATTCAGCTAGTATGTCGAGGGTAGCCGCCGTATTGAGGCGAACATCTACCGCGTGTTTTTCTAACATCACCCGGAAGTAGCGCAACGTTTCGTTGAACTCCTCTTTACCGGGAATTTTACGGGCGTAATTAAACTGCCCACCCAACTCGCTACGTCGCTCAAACAGCACCACATGATGCCCCCGGCTAGCAGCGGCCACGGCGGTGGCAAGCCCCGCGGGACCGCCGCCGACAACCGCTACCCGCTTGGGTGTTTGCGTGGGTTCGAGGGTTAGCTCGGTTTCATGGCACGCCCTTGGGTTAACCAAGCATGATGTGAGCTTGCCCATAAAGGTGTGGTCTAGGCAGGCTTGGTTACAGGCAATACAGGTATTAATTTCGTCTGAAAGGCCCGCCTCGGCTTTACGCACCCATTCAGGGTCAGCCAAAAACGGGCGTGCCATCGACACCATATCCGCATGCCCATCAGCCAACACACGCTCCGCCACCTCGGGCATATTGATACGGTTGGTGGTAATCAGCGGGATGGATAGTGCTGATCTAATGCGTTTAGTAACTTCGGTAAACGCTGCACGAGGCACGCTGGTTACAATGGTGGGCACTCGGGCTTCGTGCCAGCCAATACCAGTGTTGATCACATTCGCGCCTGCGGCTTCAATGGCTTGGCCAAGTTGCACCACTTCTTCCCACGTACTGCCTTCTTCCACCAGATCAATCATCGATAGGCGAAAGATAATCAAAAAGTGCTCGCCCACTGCCGCGCGAATGCGTTTCACAATTTCGATCGGGAAGCGAATACGTCGCTCAAAATCACCGCCCCACGCATCATCACGCTGATTGGTGCGACGGCAAATAAACTGGTTGATCAAGTAACCTTCAGAGCCCATCACCTCAACACCGTCATAGCCCGCCTGCTGGGCAAGCTGTGCACAGCGCACATAGTCGTCTATCTGCTGCTCAACGTCGTCACTTGAAAGTTCCCGAGGCATAAACGGGTTGATCGGCGCCTGCAGCGCAGAGGGCGCTACCAGCTCTGGCGAGTAGGCATAGCGACCAGCATGGAGAATCTGCATGCACAAGTGCCCGCCCGCTTCATGCACAGACTCTACCACTCCACGATGTTCCGCTAACTGACTCTCATCGGTAAGTGCATTTGCCCCCTGGAACACAGCGCCTTCAGCATTAGGAGCAATACCGCCCGTCACAATCAGGCTGACACCCGCACGAGCCCGCTCAGCATAGAAGGCTGCTAGACGCTCAAAACCATTGGGAGCTTCTTCTAAATTGGTGTGCATTGAGCCCATCAACACACGATTAGGCAGCGTTAAATGGCCAACGGTCAGTGGTCGAAACAGATGCGGGTATGCGGGCGTATGGTTCATCACGGTACTCCTTTATATTATTAAGCACATTCAAACAAGCGTATGACATACACCGCCTCACGTACAGTCCTTTACACCCCTTAATCTGTCACCCTTTAGCCGCCTTGCGAAACCATCAACCTTTGTGGCAAAGCACTTGCTCCTCTTGCGAAAGCACGTCACATTACCAGGCTAACGATAAGGGAACGCGCTATGCCATTGATTTACTTTTTACCGCCACTGGCCACTGTGTTGATTTGGTCAGGGAATATGACAATTAACCAATTAACAGTGGGTGCCATTGCGCCCAGCAGTATCGCTTTTCTACGTTGGTTGCTGGCACTGGCGGTAATGACACCGTTTGTGCTTCCTGCGGCATTACGTCATCGCGATGAAATACGCCGCCACTGGCCGAAACTGGCGTTGCTAGGGCTACTTGGCATGGGGCTATGGCAAGGCTTGGCGTATATGGCGGCGGAAACAACGACTGCTACTAATATGGGCATTTTGGCTGCCATGGTGCCGCTTCTCACCGTACTATTAAGCGCTCTGATCTTGCGCGAACCGCCTACCTTAGGCGGTATTGTCGGGGGCGTTCTGGCATTCGTTGGCGTCACGGTACTGCTTGGGCGAGGCAACCCTTTGTCTCTGCTGCAACTACAGGTAGCCACCGGTGACGCATTAATGGTGGTTGCTGCCACCTGCTACGCCCTTTACGGTGTAATGCTGAAGCGCTGGGCGATGAACCTACCCCCTTGGGTCATGCTCTATGCCCAAGTCTGCTTTGCGGTTTTATTCCTGCTACCGCCCTATTTAATGGGCCCGATGACACCGGTAGATAGCCACAATATAGGGTTAATTCTCTACGCAGGCATTCCTGCCTCCATCATTACCACGTTCTTATGGATGCGCGCGGTGCGCCAAATCGGCGCGAACCAGTCGAGTATCTTTATCAACTTAATGCCGCTATTTAGCGCCCTGATTGCCATGGCGTTTTTAGGCGAGCAGGTGGCCGGGTTCCACTTTATGGGTGGGCTACTCATTCTTGCGGGGGTCATCATGGCGCAAACGCTGACACGCCCCCTGGTGCGTACTATCGCGGCGGATAAAACGAGCAACGCACAGCAATGATACAATAGGCTACCTTCATTCGACGGCCGGGAACCCCTGAACATGTCCTTAGAAGAACTGCACCTTAATCTTCGCAATCTCACCAGCGATGACTACGACCAGCTCAAAACGCTGATGGATGCGGTATATCACGACATCGGCGGTGCGTGGCCAAAGCACACTATTGACAAGCTCATTCAGGAATTTCCTGATGGCCAAATTGCCATTGAGGACGATGGTACGCTGGTGGGCGTTGCGCTAACGGTACAGGTCGATTACGACGAGTTTTCTAACCCGCATAAATATGACGACCTGATCGGCCATCGTGAAACCATCCTTAACGACCAAGATGGCGATGCCATGTACGGGCTGGATGTGTTGATCCACCCGGACTACCGTGGCTACCGCCTGGGCCGGCGTTTATATGAAGCCCGCAAAGAACTGTGCCGCTCGCACAACCTGCGTGCCATTCTGGCAGGTGGGCGCATTCCCGAGTACCACCAGCACGCCCAAGAACTGACCCCAGCAGAGTACATCGAAAAAGTCTCTCGCAAAGAGATCTACGACCCGATTTTGTCGTTCCAATTGGCTAACGACTTCCAAGTAAAACGCTTACTGCGTAAATATTTGCCGGAAGACGAGCAATCTCGCGGCTATGCCACTCTTTTGGAGTGGAACAACATCCTGTTCGAGCCTGCTGAGAGCGTGCTAGATACCCGCCCGACTCAGGTACGAGTGGGTGCGGTACAGTGGCAAATGCGTGAGTTCGCTTCAGTGGAAGCAGCCCTTCAACAAATTGAATACTTTGTTGACGCATTATCAGATTATCAAAGTGACTTTGCGGTATTTCCGGAGTTGTTCAATGCGCCACTGATGGGCCTACAAGACCGCTCGGCCCAGCAGGATCAAATGGGCGCGATTCGCTTTTTAGCGGGCTTCACCGAGCGTTTTAAAAGCGAGCTTTCGCGGATGGCGGTGTCGTATAACATCAACATCGTTGGTGGCTCAATGATTGAAGTCGGTGACGATGACCGACTATACAATATTGCCTATTTGTTCCACCGGGATGGCGAAATCGAAAAGCAGTCGAAGCTGCATATTACCCCTCAAGAGCGCCGCGACTGGGTGATCGAAGGGGGTGATAACCTGCAGGTCTTTGACACCGACGCAGGCCGCGTAGGCATTTTGATTTGCTACGACGTTGAGTTCCCGGAACTTGGCCGTCTGCTAGCCGATCAGGATATGGATATACTGTTTGTGCCGTTCTGGACAGATACCAAAAACGGCTATCTGCGAGTACGCCACTGCGCCCAAGCAAGAGCTATTGAAAACGAGTGCTACGTAGTACTGTGTGGCAGCGTCGGCAACTTACCTTCGATTGAGAACCTGGATATCCAGTATGCCCAATCAGCCGTGTTTTCACCGTCTGACTTCGCCTTCCCCCACGATGCAGTGCTGGCGGAAACCACGCCTAACACCGAAATGATCTTCTTCTCAGATCTAGACCTGACTCGCCTTACTGTTGTGCGTGCCGAAGGCTCAGTAACCAACTTGAAAGACCGCCGCAAAGATCTATTTGACCTACGCTGGCGCGACTGGTCCTGGAAGTCTGGGGCTAATCTGGAAGAGTAAGAGGTGTGAGATAATAAAATAGCCAAGTGCACGGCCTCCCACAATATTATTGTGGGAGGCCTATTTATCGGTGGTTCGACCTCTGGGCAGATACCTATTGTAGGAGGCCGATTTATCGGGCGATGGCGGCGTAGCCGCCCTTGGCAAACATAAGCAGCAAAGCCTGAATCATCGCAAACTGAAACTCTCTCTTACAGCGTTGGCTCAATCAGGCCAGACAAGATGGGCAGGAACGCGCCCTTTGCTATCAAACATAACGCCTTCATCGCGCAGTTTCTGATGCTGGCGGTCAGCACCGCCGTGGTCGGCTAGCGTTAGCGACGCAGCAATGACGCGATGCCAGGGTAACTGATGCCCTTCTGGTAAGTGGCGCATCGCCGAGCCAACCATGCGCGGCGTGGCGCCTTCCGTCATCGCCGCGATACGCCCGTAGGTGGTTACCCGCCCAGCAGGAATCTGATCAACAATGGTATAAATCTGTTCAAGCAGTTCAGGGCGCGGCATTACCACCTCTTTTAAATCAACGTGTTACTAGAGTGTTTCGACCAATTGATCGATCGCTTGGAACGCTTCTTTTAGCGCAGCATCACGCTGAGCGTCACCCATATTCAAGCCTTCTGCAAAGACAACATCCACATCGCTAATGCCCATTAAACCGAGTATGGCTTTAAGATGTGGCGTTTGGCTGTCTAATTCAGTCCCTGCGTACTGGCCACCGCGAGCCGCTAAAATAATCGCACGCTTACCTTCAAGCAAACCCTGCGGGCCATTTTCAGTGTAGCGGAAGGTTTCACCAGCGCGCAGCACGCGGTCAAACCACGCTTTCAACTGGGACGGGATACCTAAATTATACAGCGGAACCGCCAGCACCAGGACATCACTCGCCCGCAGCTCTGCCAACAATTCGTCAGAGTGAGCTGCTAATGCCTGCTGATCGGCGTTGCGCTCGTTTGCTGGCGTCTGCCATGCACCGAGCTCTTCAATCGCAAGGTGCGGTAACGCGTTAGCCACTACATCACGATGAGTAACTACTACATCATGGGCTTCCGTTTTGGTTTCAAAATGGTTGGCTAACGCATTGGACTGGCCGTTTTCGCCTAAAATAGAAGAAGTTACAAGCAGTGCACGTGTGGTCATGGATAATTTCCTAACGTATTAGTGGGAACTCTGGTAACCATTTTACGGCGCTTTTCGATTAAAAAAAGCGCAACGTTTCCCCTATCTCATTCGAAAAAATCGAATTTATAAACAACAAAAAGCCCCGCTCTGCTGTGCTCGCAGTAACGGGGCTTTCGTCTATCGCGTCAAAAAATAGCGTTTATTTCCGCTTTGGCCACGCGCTAGGATCTACTTTATTTACCAATTTAGGGAATTTACTGGGATCAAAGACAGGCTCTTGACCTGCTTTCAATTGAGCGTCGTAATCACGGAACAGTGCGAAGGCAATCGGCGACAGCAGTAAAATAGCCACTAAGTTAATCACTGCCATCATACCCATGGAAAGATCGGCAAAATTCCAGATAGCACCTAAGCTCGCAACCGAGCCTATCATCACCATGCCGAGTACCGCCAAGCGATAAATCAGCACCGCAATAGGCGCACGACGGCCTGCCAAGTACTCAATATTAGATTCACCGTAAGAGTAGTTAGCGATCACCGAAGTGAATGCAAACAGCAAGATCGCCACGGCAATAAACATACCGCCCCAATCACCCACATGGCTAGAGAGCGCGATTTGGGTAAGCTGAATACCGTTGTTTTCTTCGCCAGCCAGCAGCTCAGGCCCAGCCATAATGATGATGGCCGCAGTGGCAGTACAAATGACCAAGGTGTCTAAAAACACGCCCAGCATTTGAATAAACCCTTGCGCAGCGGGATGGTCTGGCCGAGTGCTGGCGGTCGCGGCAGCATTGGGCGCTGAACCCATACCCGCCTCGTTAGAGAACAGACCACGCTGAATACCGTTCATAATAGCTTGAGAAATGGCATACCCCATTGCGCCACCGGCCGCCTGCTCAAAACCAAACGCACTCTTAATAATGGTCATAAAGGCAGCGGGCAAATCGCTGATATTGAGCGCCACCACCGTGAGTGCCAACAGCAAATACAACAGTGCCATCAGCGGCACCACTAGCTCAGCTACTTTAGCAATCGACTTCAGGCCGCCAAATATAATGGGCGCAATCACCGCCATCAGAACTAACCCCATGGCCCAGGTGGGAATGGCAAATGCCTGTTCCATGGCCTGGGCGATGGAGTTGGCCTGTACGCTGTTAAACGCCAACCCGAACGCGATAATTAAGCAGATCGAAAACAGTACCGCCAGCCAGCGAAGCCCCAGGCCACGTTCAATATAGCGAGCCGGACCACCACGGAAGGTGTTATCACCGTGATCAACTTTATAGGCCTGGGCTAGAGTGGACTCCACAAAACTGGTCGCCATACCCACCATGGCGGTCAGCCACATCCAAAAGATCGCGCCGGGACCACCAAAATAAATCGCTACCGCCACACCAGCTAGGTTACCGGTACCAACCCGTGCCGCCAGACTGGTAGAAAGTGCCTGAAAAGAAGAGATACCGCCGTTAGATTGACGCGAACTGCGCAGCAGTTTGAACATGTGCCCGAAATAACGTACTTGGATACCGCGGGTCATGATAGTGAAGTAGAGGCCAGCACCGATCAGCAGGTAGATCAGCACACTGCCCCATAGCAGTCCGTTGCCGCGATCAACCATCGCCGTCAACAGAGGAGGAAGAGTAAAATCCATAGGTAACGCGCCTTTTGTATAACAGTGGAGGCGCCTCATTCTTCACGGCTGCACCAAAATGGCAAGAAAAATGGAAAAATTCCTATCAGACAGCCATTACTACTAACTAAACTGATCTCATTAGCCGCGCTTAAACGCCGAATATGATTTCATCCGGTTACGCCTCTAACGTATGCTGTCGCTTTTTAGTACCAGCGACGGGGAAAAAGATGTCACGCACGTTACTAAAAGGCATTGGGCTAGTCGTTGTAGTAGTCATGCTGGGTATCATGTGGCGCTGGCTTCAGCAGCAAGGCTTACTCACCGAAACTCACCTGATCGAGCTAGCGTCCGCCATCAGTCAATGGAAGCAAGCTCCCTGGATGTTTATCGCCGTGATAGTCGTTTATACCGGCTCGCTACTGGTCATGTTTCCGTTAAGCCTGCTAGTCGTCTTGACCGGCCTACTGTTTGGACCGCTGTGGGGGCTGGCTTATGCCACGCTGGGTACGCTTAGTTCTTCGGTGGCGTCTTACTGGGTAGGCCATTGGATGGGGCGCGATGCGCTAATGCGCTATGGCGGACGCCATTTGCGTGGGCTTTCCGGCTATTTATCCAGGCGCGGCATTCGCACCATGACGGTGATCAACCTGTTGCCCTTAGCCCCTTTCACGCTCACCAATATGCTAGCCGGTGCGTTTCATGTTAATTTTCGCGATTACATGATCGGATCGACCTTGGGAATTGTGCCAGGGCTCGCGGCGGTAATACTGCTAGGAAGCCAATTGGGCGCACTATTCACCGCGGCGTCTCATCAAGAATTAGTATGGGCGGTAATAGGTCTTGGCGCTGGCGTGGGACTGCTGTGGTTGCTAAAGCGCGTAGCAACCTCTCGGTCTAACACAAACAACAACGACACGACCTGAAGTGAGGGGCTATTTCGCGTAATACTTGGCCAGTACCTCGGCATAGAAATGCGCGACCGCTCCTGCAAACTTAGCGATATCATAGTCGCTAGCAAATATTTTTGCCTGCTTGCCCAGGGTAACCCTCAACGCATTATCCTCGGCTAACGCCATCACCCGCTGCCCCCACTTTTGCCGATTTTGCGGCGTTTTATAGCCGTTAAAGCCATCACGCACTACGTCATCAATACCACTAGAGCGTACCGCAACGACTGGCAAGCCAGCGGCCATCGCTTCTAAAACCACCATGCCTTGAGTTTCAGAAGCAGATGCAAACACAAAGATGTCGCCTAAGTGGTAATAGCGTGCCATATCCTCCGGCGGCACAGCGCCCACCAAGGTCACCTGCTCCTGCAACGCCAACGCTTCTATATGCTGCTGAATGGTTTGTCGGTCTGGGCCATCACCAATTAACAACAAGCGCAACGACTGGCCCCCCTGGCTTTTCAACTCCGCCAATGCCTCCAGCATAAAACCAATATTTTTTTCTTGGCTAATTCTCGAGACACTCACCAACACCGTATCGGCTGGGTCGATGGAAAGCTGATGGCGCAGCTGTTCCAACGCATCACGATCTGTGTCGGCGAATCGCGCCGCATCAATGCCCGTAGGCTGTATCAGCGTCGGTGTTTTCACCCCAATCATGCGCAGATACTCTTCTGCCGAGTAAGTGGGCACGATGACGCCTTGGCAACGGTTAGAGAAGTGTTTGATCAACGCATGGGAAATCAAATTACGAAACAGAGCCCCAGGAAGCGGCACAAAGTGTGCGTAATGCTCTAACCGTGTGTGATAGGTATAGACAACCGGCACACGTAGGCGCCGCCCCATCCATAGCCCCATCGACCCCAGCCAAAAAGGATGATGGACATGGATAATATCCGGTTTAAAGCGCTGCAGGCAGCGGCGAAAACGTGCACTAAACGGATTGGTCAAACGGAACTCACGCTTTTCACCAAAGGCCATCACAGTGGGTACACGCAAGATCGTATCATCGTCTTGCCACGCTTCTCGATAACGGGGCACCAACAACTGCACCTGATGTTTTAACTCGCTAAGCCCTTGACGAAGTCGCTCCACGGAAACCGACACACCGGATACAAACGGGAAGTAGTTATTCGATATCATCGCCACCCGCAGGGGCTTCTCCAGATACGGTGTTGGATCGATATCAAAATCTGGGTAATAGTGGCGCTCTTCAAAAATCAGTCGGTACAAGCGCATCGCCAATAGTGACAACACTCCGACAATGAGCAGGAAGCGAGGGTAGCTGACGTAAAAAAACGCATAAACCGTTGAGGCAACGCTACTTAGCATACGCCACCAGCCTGGACTATCCACATTCAGCCGAACGGGCGTTATTGTCACATTTTCGCCATTTACCTCGACCACCACATAGTGATGAAACCTGTCATTTGCATCCATCAAAATGCCGCCAGCACCACCCGTGGTGACGTAATCCACTCCGCTCACCGTTTGGTGTGAATAAAGCGACAGGTTTGCCGAAAACACGCTGTCCACCGCGTACTGCTCCGACAGGCGCATAATACCTTCACTCAACCGTGGATCATTGAGGTAATTATCGGCTTCAAATAAGGGCGCATCGCTAATCACGTTATGCAGTGGCAAGCCAATGAACAAAAACCGATGCTGCGCTTCCGAGGCAGCCAGCTCGCGCTCTAACCAATCTAGCTGCCATGAGGTAGACGACTTCCCCGTGCCATCCAAAAAGATAAAATGGCTGTTACCCGCAACGAAGGAATAAAAATGCGGGCCAAAGTATTCATAGAAAAGATAACTGCCAAAATCACTGTTTTCATGGGCACCATACGTCAGCACATACGGCACGTTTAACTGCTCTAGGCTTTGGTAAATCGCCTTGTAACTCTCCTGCTGCCCCCCACTCACCGCGTTCCCCGCTGACACCATAAAATCAATATCGCTGTGGTTCAGCCTGGGAATAATTTCATCCTGAAACACATTCACTGAATTATTGATATTACCTACCACCGCAAAACGGTAGGAGCTTCGTTCAGCGAGTTGCTCACGGATATCCGCCACTTCCCTAGTGTGCAATGCCTCAAATTCAGGCTTAGCGACATAGAGCCATATTTGGTGAGTAATCAGCCCTGCCACCAGCGCGAGGTTGAGCACAAACAGCAGTCTCAGCCAGCGCTGACGAGTCAGGCGAAAAGAGCGTCGAAGCATGTAGAGGCGCTTATTGAAAAGAAGTCGTTAGAAAAGAAAAAAATCGGATGTTCAATTTGCTTCACGGCCGTTTATCGTTGCCAACAAACGACGCGAACCACCCTGCTCACGGTGTTCTCCCATCCATATTCCTTGCCAGGTGCCCAGCGCCAAACGGCCATCACGTACGGCTAGCGTTAGCTGAGTACCCAGTAAGCTAGAGGCGACATGAGCAGGCATATCATCGGGGCCTTCAAGGGTGTGGCGAAAATAGTTTAGTCCTTCAGGTACTAAGCGGCGAATAAAGGCATCCAGATCGTGACGGACGTCAGGATCAGAGTTTTCATTTAATGTAAGTGAGGCAGAAGTATGCATTAACTGCAGGTGCAGTAGCCCTTGACTGCACTCGGCCAAGCACGGTAGTGCCCTAGCGATCTCATCCGTAATTAGATGAAAGCCCCTGGGCATTACCGGTAAGTGAATCTCTTGTTGATGCCACATAAACACTCCTTTGTTGTAGGTATTGTAAGGGCTTATTCGGTACAGAAATACCATAACCTATTTCTGCTTCTTGCCGGTTAAAGAGATGCCACAGGAAACCCTTCATAGCACTCATTTAGCCATCCTGATAGATTTAACACTTATTATCCCATGCAGGTCATTAGGAGCGTGTAATGCTCACTGCCGCACGAACACCAGGCAAGAAAGTGGGGAAAATCATTGGGCTTATGGCCCTCAGCAGCCTTGTATTAACGGGCTGCACCGGCATTCCTGACGGCACTGAGCCTGTCACAGGCTTTGAACTTAACCGCTATTTAGGTCAGTGGTATGAAATCGCCCGCCTGGATCACTCCTTTGAGCGAAACTTAGACTGCGTAACGGCCAGCTACAGCCTACGTGACGATGGCGGCGTGCGCGTTATCAACCGGGGCTACAATCTCACAGAGCAAGAGTGGAATGACGCTGAAGGCCGCGCCTACTTTATTGACGAAGAAAGCATCGGGCGGTTAAAAGTCAGCTTCTTTGGCCCTTTTTATGGCGGCTATAACGTTTTAGAACTGGATGAAGACTATCAGTGGGCGCTGGTATCAGGCCCCAACCGCGATTACCTATGGATTCTCTCGCGTACGCCAGTCATGGAAAGCGCGGTGGAAGAGCGACTGCGCCAGCGCGCCGCCGAGCTTAATTTCCCTACTAATGAATTGATTGACGTCGTACAAGATCATACCTGTCCCGAACGCTAACCACAGAAGGAGCCACTATGGCCCACCGCATTGCAGTCATCGCTGGTGACGGTATTGGCACCGAAGTCATGCCCGAAGGCATTCGCGCCCTGGAAGCTGCCGCACAGCGTTTCAACATTGACCTAGCATTCACAACATTTGAATTTGGCAGCTGTGACTACTATCTAGCGCACGGCAAAATGCTGCCCGACGACTGGTTCGAGCAGCTCAAGGATTTTGATGCACTGTTTTACGGTGCCGTCGGCTGGCCCGACAAAGTGCCCGACCATATTTCGCTGTGGGGCTCGTTGCTACAGTTTCGTCGCCAGTTTGACCAGTACATCAACTTACGCCCCTGCAAACTGATGCCGGGCATCAAAAGTCCATTAGCAGGCCGCGAGCCAGGCGATATCGACTTTTACGTAGTGCGCGAAAACACCGAAGGCGAGTATTCAAGTGTCGGCGGCAAAATGTTCGAAGGCACCGAGCGTGAAATTGTTCTTCAAGAGACGGTGATGAGCCGCGTCGGCGTCGACCGAGTTCTGAAGTATGCGTTTGATCTTGCGCAAACCCGTCCGCGTAAAAAGCTCACCTCGGCCACCAAGTCCAACGGCATCTCAATCACCATGCCCTACTGGGACGAGCGGGTAGCCGAAATGGCCAAGCAGTATCCCGACATTGCGGTGGATAAATTTCACATTGATATCCTAACCGCTAACTTTGTGCTGCACCCAGACTGGTTTGATGTGGTGGTCGGCAGTAACCTGTTTGGCGATATTCTTTCAGACCTTGGCCCCGCCTGCACCGGCACTATCGGCATTGCGCCCTCTGCTAATATCAACCCGGAAGGCACGTTCCCCAGCCTGTTTGAACCGGTTCACGGCAGCGCACCAGACATCGCTGGCAAAGGTATTGCTAACCCGATTGGCCAAATCTGGTCCGGTGCCATGATGCTAGAGCACCTGGGCCATCAAGAAGCCGCCGACACGATGGTGAAAGCCATTGAAGACGTGTTGAGCGAAGGCAATAGCCAAGTACTCACAAAAGATATTGGCGGGCTAGGCAATACGCTAAGTCTAGGTCAAGCGATTGCTGAACGTATTCGCGGCTAACTAAACAATGCCTCACTGTAAAAACAGTGAGGCATTGCGTTTCAAGCGTGTTGGCAAACGGGCGTTAGCTCACCAGCTTCGCAGCAATTTCGGCGACATGCTTACCTTGGAAATGGGCAATTTTTAGCTCGCGATCATCCGGCTGGCGTGAGCCATCGCCGCCGGCAAGCGTGGATGCGCCATAAGGTGTTCCACCGCTCACTTTGGAAATATCAAACTGATCTTCAATACCATAGCCAATTGGCACAATCACCATGCCGTGATGGGCCAACGTTGTCCAAGTGGAGGTAATGGTCATTTCATCACCGCCGCCAGTCCCGGTAGAGGTAAACACACTCGCCACCTTGCCGCGCAGCGCGCCCTTGGCCCACAACCCACCGGTTTGATCTAAGAAGGTACGCATCTGACCAGCCATATTGCCGAACCGCGTTGGCGTGCCAAAAATGATTGCGTCGTAGTCAGCAAGCTCCTGTGGCGTCGCTTCTGGCGTCGTGAAGTCCTGCTTACCGCCAGCGTTCTTGAAGGCTTCTGCTGGCATAGTCTCAGGCACACGTTTAACGGTAACTTCCACACCATCAACGCTTTCAGCGCCCTCTGCCACCGCGGCAGCTAGCGTATCAATATGCCCATACATGGAATAATAAAGAACTAATACCTTTGCCATTACCCACTCCTTGTAGTGTTTTCTGGTAGCGCTGTGTCTTGCCCGTCTCAGGTTTATGAAACGGGCTTATGAAAATCTGTTAATAAAATAGCTCAGCTTAGCGTAGAAAAAAGCGAATGTTTTCGATGCTCTCCTTCGATTTTATCGATTAGCACCCTTTCATATACAACAATGAGCATGGATACTTTTACGCTTAATTTTCATGTTCGCACCTGCGTTTTTCATGCTATCGACGTCCCCCCTTGTGGTTAAGCTTCAGCGTGTTAAAGGTACAACATTACAAAAAGCTGACGCTCCCTGCTCAAGGAACACTTCATGCTTGGCCAATGGCTTGATTGGACTCTCGATGACAAACACCCTTCTCCACGGTCAGGCCGCTTTGGCAGCGGCACCTACCAATTACATGCACCGGGGATTTTAGAGATAACCCCGGCGACCGTTCATCCAGCGGCTCATGCTTGCGTGTTTTCTGCTGCGATACACGGTAACGAAACAGCCCCCGTGGAACTGTTGGGTAACTGGCTATCTGCGATAGAGGCCGGTACGGTCACCATTGGTGCTCCCGTGCTAGTGATTTTAGGTAATCTACCTGCCTTAAAGGCCCAGCAGAGGTTTATTAAGACGAACCTCAACCGCTTATTTCAGCGCGAACTCGCCGAAACAGGCGAGGAACCAGATAGGGCTCGCGAGCTAATGTCAGCGGTAGACAGTTTTTATAATCGTCATCAGGCGCTGCCTAAACTGCACTACGATTTACACACGGCTATTCGCGGTAGCCTCTATACTCGCTTTGTCGTAGAGCCGTTCGCAGAAACCGTGATCAATCCAGAGCAGTGGGAATGGCTTGCGGCGGCGGATATGCAAGCGGTACTACACCAACACCAGCACAGTTGGACGTTTTCTCACTACAGTAAGCACTACCACGCTGCCCAAGCCTTCACTTTCGAATTAGGCCGCGTTGCGCCCTTTGGAGAAAACGATATGGCGGCATTAGCGCCGATGTTAACGCTTATTAGCGCGCTTAGCGCTGGGGAGCAGCCACCTAAAAAGCCCGCTAAAACAATGAGATTTTTCCAAGTTCAACATGAGCTAATGCGTCAGGCAGAAACCTTTTGTCTCTGTTTCGATGAAGATGTCCCCAATTTCAGCCGTTTTGAGCCGGGCACTTGTCTCGCCAAAGATAGCGTCGCAGGTGATTTTATTGTTGGGGACACGCCTTTACATGTGGTATTTCCCAACGCAAAGGTTGAGATTGGCGCACGGGCAGCACTGCTAGTCGCCCCCACTCACGCCAGCTAACGAGTCACGCACCACATCAATAAAATTTGTTAAAAATGCTTTAACAACAATAACGTAGAGGCTTTTCAAGGCTTATCAATGTGTATTAAACAAACGTTTTTCTTATTAATCGCATAAGGAAAGCACGCAATACGCACAAGGCCTGATAGAATCGCCCCTTTTTTCGCGCTAGCCGCCTATCAAGCACATGTTTTAAACCTGTTGCTGTAGCGGCAACCCTGTACTGGAGCCACTGTTATGGCTGATACGCCTACCCCCCTTGAAGTGCGCAATATAAAAAAGCGCTTTGGCGATACAGAAGTTCTCAAAGGCCTCTCTCTCGAAGCTCAAAAGGGTGATGTCATCACTCTGATAGGTGCATCGGGGTCTGGCAAAAGTACCTTCTTGCGCTGTATGAACCTCTTGGAACAACCTGACGAGGGTGAATTGTTCGTTCATGGCGAGCAGATTCGCTTTAAAACGACCAAACATGGCCGCGAACCTGCCGATTGGAAACAAGTCGTGCAAATGCGTGCCAAGCTGTCGATGGTTTTCCAGAGCTTCAACCTATGGGCCCACATGACATTGCTTGAGAACATTATCGAAGCACCTATTCATGTCCTGGGAAAACCCAAAAAAGAAGCTGTCGAACACGCACGTGCACTGCTCGAGCGCGTTGGGCTAAGCGCACGCGCTGATGCCTACCCAGCGCAAATGTCGGGTGGACAGCAGCAGCGCGGCGCAATTGCCCGAGCGCTCGCGATGGATCCCGAAGTAATGCTGTTCGATGAGCCAACGTCGGCGCTTGACCCAGAACTGGTCGGCGACGTTTTGAAAGTAATGCACGGCTTAGCCGATGAAGGGCGCACCATGGTGGTGGTCACTCACGAGATGAGTTTTGCCCGCGATGTATCCAGCAAAGTGATTTACCTGCACCAAGGCTTGGTAGAAGAAGCTGGCGCGCCTGCTGATGTACTGGGCAATCCGCAATCACCGCGCTTAAAGCAATTTCTGGCCCCCAAATATTGATCAGCGAGGCACACCATGCTTGATTTGCAAGGTTATGGCCCCCGCCTGATCGAAGGGGCGGGCGTTACCATTCAATTAGCGGTTCTATCGCTTATTCTAGCCATTGTGCTTGGCTTGTTAACAGCGACTGCCAAAATGTCACGCAGCTGGCTCCTGCACCGCACTGCGACGGTATACACCACCGTTATTCGCGGCGTACCAGACTTGGTGCTGATGATGCTGCTGTTCTTTGGTGGTCAGATCGGTGTTAACGCCATTAGCGATATGCTTTATGACCATTATGACATTGATATCTATATTAATTTCAATGCGTTCGCGGCGGGTGTTCTCACTATTGGGTTCATTTTTGGCGCTTACATGGGTGAAACCTTCCGCGGCGCTTTCATGGCAGTGGATAACGGCCAGATTGAAGCGGGAAAAGCGTACGGTATGAGCAGTGCGTTGGTATTTCGGCGTATTCGCTTTCCGCAAATGATGCGCCACGCACTCCCTGGCTTATCTAACAACTGGATGGTGCTGCTTAAAACAACGGCAC
The DNA here is from genome assembly GCF_002216165.1 of Halomonas sp. N3-2A. Taxonomy (NCBI): domain Bacteria; kingdom Pseudomonadati; phylum Pseudomonadota; class Gammaproteobacteria; order Oceanospirillales; family Halomonadaceae; genus Halomonas; species Halomonas sp. N3-2A. The sequence goes on from NZ_CP022286.1 coordinate 2,812,915, forward strand.
TGGTATCAGTGATCGGTTTGACAGATATGGTTCGCGTCGCTGCGGAGGCTTCCCGAGCCACCCATGAACCCTTTACTTTCTTACTTCCCGTCGCAGCGGCTTACTTGCTGATTGCTAGCGTATCCGAGTGGATCTTCGTGCGGCTACAAAAACGTTACGACATTGGCTTTGGGGGGCAATGAGATGCTGGATATTTCTGCGTGGTTCAACGACCTGCTAGCTGGCAACGTAATTTTCACCCCAGATACGTTAGGCTACTACTGGGAAGGGCTAGTCACGACAACCCAACTGGTATTCCTTTCTTTGGTAGCGGGCTTAATACTGGCAGTGCCACTTGCCGTTATGCGCAGCTCAAAGCATAAATGGATTAGTTTACCCATCTATTTTTACACCTATGTCTTTCGTGGCACGCCACTGCTGATTCAGCTATATATCATCTACTATGGCGTGGTGTTTGTTGACGGTATCCAAGAAACATTTTTGTGGCCAATCCTTCGGGAAGCTTTCTACCCCGCGCTGATTGCCTTCACGCTTAATACGGCGGCCTATACGACTGAGATTTTCCGAGGGGCTATCAAAGCGACATCCAAAGGGGAAATTGAAGCTGCCAGGGCTTACGGCATGTCACAAAACCTGATGATGCGGCGTATTATTCTGCCCAGCGCTTTCCGACGTGCCCTGCCCGCCTATGGCAACGAAGTTATCTTTATGCTGCATGCCAGCGCCATTGCCAGCGTCGTCACGCTAATGGATCTGACAGGGGCTGCACGCTTCGTTTATGCCCGCTTCTACGCACCGTTTGATGCTTTCTTATTTGTAGCAGTGATCTATCTTTGCCTCACATTTGCCATTTTGTACTTCTTCCGTTTCCTGGAGAAAAAGCTGTTGGCCCACTTAAGGCCGCAAAATAACTAGCATCACGAGAACCGTATCAAGAGCACTTAACAACAAAAGCATCGAGTGATAAAAACAGCCCCGTTTGTTGCACCGTCAAACAAACGTTGGTTCATAGCAACGCTCCCTCTTTTCGTTCGCCCCAACCTAGGGTACGTTAAAGGGGATCACCTCTAGTGAACCTGCTTTCTACGGAGTATAAGAATGAAGAAATTACTAACAGTATCTGTGCTTGGTTTAGCCATTGCCGCGGCCTCTTCTGCCCAGGCGCGGGATTACGACCATGTACGTATTGGCGTCGACGTTCCCTATGAACCAATGGAATACCGCACCGCCGATGGTGAACTGACTGGTTTTGATATCGACCTTGGCAACGCCCTATGTGATCAGATGGGTGTGACCTGTGAGTGGGTCGAGCAAGAGTGGGATGGCATTGTTCCTGGCCTTCTATCGCGCAACTACGATGCCATTATGTCGTCGATGACCATCAATGAAGAGCGGCGCCAGACACTGCTCTTCTCCGACCCCTATATCACCATGCCCGGCGCTTGGTTCGCTCCAGCAGACAGCGACCTAGAAGAGGCTACAGTGGAAACCCTTGAGGGTTTATCCATTGGCGTACAGCGCGGCACCACCTATGACAACTTCGCCACCGATACCCTCGGCGACACCGCGACTATCAACCGCTACTCCACCGCCGATGATATGGTGCTGGATATGGACGCCGAGCGTCTGGACGCTGTCTTCCTGGAGTTTTCAGTAGGCAAATCTACCCTGCTTGAAAACGAAGATAGCGACTACAAAGTAGTCGGCGAGATGGTTACCGAGCCCAAGGAAGTTTTCGGTGAAGGTTTTGGTATCGCCTTCCGCCAGCGTGACGAAGCACTCGCTGAGAAATTCAACGAAGCCCTTGCTGAATTGAAAGAAAACGGCACTTACGACGAAATTTTCGCTCGCTACTTTGGCGAAGAGTAAGCGCTAGCAGCCTGTGTATGCCTCCCCATCTCGGGGAGGCTTATACCGCGAGAAGCTATCATGCACACTTAGCTTCTTTTCTTCTTTCAGCGCCATTCTGGTTGCAATTGCCAGCTCTAGGCGCACTTCCCCTCCCAGGTACTAGCGGCGATATCACCTGCTTTTAGCTGAACGAATGGTTCGACGAATAGCCTTCCCCTCTTTGCCCCCGTGCCACCTAACGCCTCTAGCGTGATTGTGTAATGCACAATTTTGAACACAAAAGCTGAGATTTAATTGCTGCAAAGCGACTCGTTCCGCAACTGCCGAGGCCAACTTTTGTACCCGCTCTCACGTGACCAGTTCGACCCTGCCCTGCGCCCGCGCTACGGCTTCGGCATGGGCGAGCGCTCGGCTGGCAATATCGGGGCGTCCCGCCTTTTGAGCCAGTCCCGCACGCAGTCGGTGAAGCTCGGCCAAGCACCAGCGTTCGCCGCTCGCCCGGACGATTGCGAAAGCCTGACGCAAGGCATGCATTCCAGCGACTGGATCACCCATATTTCCCGCGACCTCTGCGGCGAGCCCGTGGCCAAAAGGTAGCGTGACCCTCACGCCCATCGAGTTGAAAGCCGAGAGCCCCACTGCAATCCGCGAGGCCCCGACTGTATCGCCGGCCATTGCCTGCGCCCAGCCCGCCAGCATCTCACCTGCGTCGCCCCAAACGGGCACCGCCTCACTCCGGCACAGGGCAACAAGCGCTTCAGCCCGCTCGCGGGTCAGCCCGACATCGCTACGGAGACGCGCACAGACCGCCCCGCACCAGAGCATCTGGGCGCGCCCAAAGGCGGTGCCCAGTCGGTCGGCGCGCGCACTGCCAGCGGTAAAGTGCCGCTCAGCCTCTACCGAGGCACCAGTCAGTTCAGCGACACAGGCCGCGTACTGGCGACATACAACCTCTGGGTCCTCACCGAAGAGGACATTACCGTTCTGTTCGGCATGGCGGGGGGCGATTTCCAGCACGGCGGCGATTTCTGCGGCGCAAGCCGGTAAAGCGCCGGTGAAAAACCGAGTCTGCCCGACAGCGTTATGGGCTACCATCGCCATATGGGCCGGTGCATGCCCTGCGAGAGCCTGCAGCCCTAGCGCGAGATCTTCGGCGCGGGTCAGTTCAGCCCGCGTCAGGTGATCGTTCCAAAGCCCTGCGAGAACCGGGATCGTCGTAGCGGGATCGCCGACCTCGGCAGCTAGTTGCCCCGCGCGGCGGTAAACCTCCCGAAGCTCTTCCGCAGTAAAGCCATCCGAGACAATGAGCGCCGCGCCAAGCCCAAGCAGGGCATCGAGTTCAGTCGCGCGGTCGGCCTCAGGGTTCGTCGTACCAGCCCCGCTGCCTCGGGTCAGCAGGTCCCGTGCTCTGCGGAACTGCTCTGCGGCATCCATGGAGGCACCACGCGCCTGCGCACGCCACCCCGACAGCACACGATAGCGTGCGGCACGCGGCCAGTCGGCGCCGCGTTCAAAGTGATCGGCCAGTACGGGGGCAATCTCACCCGCTGCATTACCGTGGCTGGCCTCCAGCCGCAGACCGACCCTTCGGTGCGTGCCTTGCCTGTTCGCTGCCGGCAACCCATCGTAGAGCGCTTCGTGATGTAGCGCGTGCCGGAAGGCATAGCGCGTGGCCACCGATCCGTCGGGTCGATAGCTGAGGCCCGCACGGGTGATGAATCGTCGGTTTCGGGCGAGGAGTTCTAGCTGCCGCTCCGCCGCCTCCACCCCGTCGCGGTTGTCGGCCAGGTCAATCGCGGAAAAGTTCGATCCCGCTACACTGGCGGTTTCAAGCAAGCTGCGCTCCTCAGCCAGCAGGCGGCTAGTGCGTTCAGTCTCGATCAGGGTACGGACACTGGGGGCGATGGCTGCGACCAACGCTTCAGGAGAGCTGGAAAGCTGCCAGCCAGTCTCGTCGCGCCGCACAAGACCTTGCGCCTGCCAAAAGTCTGCCGCCGCATCAACAAGCATGGCATGACCCTCGGTTCGGTAGGCAAGAGTCTGAGCCAAATCAGGAGGAAAAGCGTTACCCTGGAAGCGCTCTGCAAGGCATCCAGACACTGCCGCCTCATCGAGACCACCAAGGGTGATCAACCTGCAGTCTGGCTGCCGACTTAGCTGACTCAGTGTTGCCGCAAGCGTTCCAGCGCGGTCTAGTTCATCATCGCGATAGCTACCCAGCACCAGTAATCGCGCCGGAGTGCGTTGTAGCCCCCAAGCCGCTAGCCAAGCTAGCGTACTGGGGTCTGCCCAGTGCAGATCCTCAAGCACGAGAATACCAGGGCGGCCACGGGTCAGCCGCTCCATCAGCGCGGAGAATTCCCGCAGCATTGAGTCGCGGCGAGTACGGTCCAACGCTTCCGCCTTCGAGCGACGCCCAGGTTGTTGCTTGACCCAAGAGGGAGCGACGAGTGGCAGAAGTCGCGCCAGCGTCCCCCCCTCAGGCCCGGCCATAAGTTGCGTCAACACATCCATCAGCAGCCCGTAGGGCTCGCGTGCGCCAGGGTGCGCAATGGCCTGTCCCCAGGCGACCCACAGCGGTGTGCGCTGGGGTAAACCAGCCTCAAATGCTTCCAGAAGGCGTGTCTTACCGGCCCCTGCCTCGCCCGAAATAAAAGCCAGCGCCCGTCGACCGCGCTTGGCGGCGTCGGCCCTTTCGCTTAGAACTTCCAGCTCTTTATCCCGCCCGAGGCAGAGTACTGTCGATGCCGTTATAAGATCCTCAGACGCAGCGCCGATCAACGAGATCGGACGCGTCAGCCGGTAGCCCCGGCGACCCACTGTCTCGATCAGCCCGGCGTCTTGGGCGCTGTCGTCCAGCATCCGGCGCAATTCGCGGATGCACTGTTTGGGGCCTGCCTCGTTGCCATGGCTATTGCCCCATATCATGCGCCGCAAATCAGCCGTGCTGACCACTTCGCCTTGTTGCTCCACCAATGCCACCAAAACAGACAGCGTCTTGGGACGCAGGCGCATCTGTACTTCGCCGCACAGCAAAATGCCTTCGCTTAGGTTTACCTTGATATCTTTCGAAATCATGCCGTAGGGGGCCTCGGAACTGACTACCCCAGGCCGTAGCGCACGAATGGCGGCAGCCGTTAGGTAAAGGGCATAAGCGGATTAGTAAAGCGCAAATTATACCCACATTGCACCTTAATTGAACTTTACATTTGTTTGTTTGCAATCATAAATGGGCTATCTTCGCTTTCGAAGCAATCCAAGTAGCAAGTGCATAACAAACAAGGGACAGGCACATGACAGCGATCAGACTCCATCACAGAACGGCCCGCCAGTTTCGGCCCAGCCTCTCGGTCTGTGCTGTGGCTTTTGCCCTCGCGGCCCCGGTTACAGCGCAGGCTCAAGATCAGGCGCAGCAGTTCTGCGTGGCCGACCCGGCAGCGGTAACGGCTCGTGCAGCCATCACGCTACCCGACACGCCGCTGCCTGAGACGCTGGCCGACGCCCTTGATGCGGCCACGCTTGGGGCGCTGGACGGGGCCGCTGCGCCGGGGATTATTGCGGGCGTTGTCACACCCGAGGGCAGGTGGAGCGGTGCTTGGGGCGTTGCGGACCCCGAAACCGAGGCTGCGATGGAAGTCGGCATGCATACCCGGATCGGATCGATCACCAAGACCTTCACCGGTACCGCCCTGATGCAACTGGCCGAAGCTGGCAAGCTATCGCTCGACGATACGATCGACCAGTATGTGTCCGGCATTCCCAATGGCGATATCATCACCCTACGCCATCTGGCCAGCATGACCAGCGGCCTGCTGAGCTATACTCAGGCTGACCCTTTCCTTGATCAGTTCTTCGCAGATCCTAACTTGCCTTATACGCCGCAGGAGCTGCTCGATTTTGCCCTCCCCGGTTCACCGATCTTTGCGCCGGGGGAGGAATTCAATTATTCAAACACCAATACCGTGCTGCTGGGCCTCGTGATTGAGCAGGTGACCGGTCAAGATATCGACACTGTCTTTGCTTCGATGATCCTGGAACCACTGGGCCTGACAGAGACCATCGGTCCTGACGGTGCCACCCTTATGCCGACGCCTTATCCGCAGGGATTTACCCTGCAAGGTGATGCTGCCACGCCGACAGCGCCTTCGAACGCGACGCATTGGAATCCGTCTTGGGGATGGACAGCGGGCGGAATGATCTCAACTCTCGACGACCTGCTGGTTTACGGGCGATCCCTCGGCACAGGCAAAGGCCTGTTAAGCGCCGAGACACAGCACCAGCGCCTGCGGTCCTTCCCCGAACCGGCAGGCTACGGCATCGCCATGGGGTGCGTCGACGGCTGGGTCGGCCACACGGGCGAACTGCCGGGTTACAACACGACGGTGTTTTACGACACGACGACAGACACGACGGTAGTCGTCCAGGCTAACAGCGACATCCCTTCGGGCGATTGCGGGGATGAGGACGTGCTACCGAATAACCCAGACGAACTTGCGTGCAGCTCGCCCGCTAGCCGCGTGTTTGAGGCGTTATCCGTCGCCCTCGGGCATCCGTTTTCTATGCCACCGACGGTTCCGGCAGAGTGAGCGCGTTAACATTGCAGCTCCATCCCAGCTGCTCCTCACCCCTTCGCTTGGGCGCACTGGCACTGCTTTGCGCCTGTTACGCGGGCCCGGCCTTTTCACAGGGCTTGCCGAACGTCGACCGTATCCTCTCCGAGCAAACTGTCATTCTACAACGCTATGAACCGCCGCCACAGGTGGGCAGTGTCGCCATTGGCGTGCAGGACGAACGCGACAAGATCGACTTAGATCGCGCCAAAAGCATCCGTTTTCGCTTGAACTCGGTGCACATTGATGGCGCGCGGACTCTACCCTTGCCGGCGTTGACGCCAATCTGGCTGGGCAAAATCGGCACCGAAATTACGCTAGCTGACCTTTACCGCATGGCAGATGCTGTTGACGCGGCCTATCTCGCTGCGGGCTATTTTTCCAAGACAGTGGTGCCGGTGCAGGATTTTTCTGACGGACAGATCCAGCTGCAGGTATTCGAAGGCTATGTCGACCGTATCGAGATCAACAGCAATATCCCCGGCATCGAGAACCGACTGTCCCCTTACCTGCAACGTATTCTCGACATGCACCCGATTCGGGTAAAGGCGGCCGAGCGCGAACTATTGTTAATGAGTGATCTTGCCGGACTGTCGATTGAAGGCACGTTTGTGCGCCCCGAAGGCGCGACGGGCGGCGGAGTGCTGCGGCTGGAGGTCGCACAGCATCGCAGCGCAGGAATGATCGGGCTCGATAATCTGGGATCCGACGCCGTTGGCCCACTACAAATGGCCAGTATGGTGACCCTAAACGATGTCCTGCGCAGGTTCGAGACCACCAACCTAACCGGCGTCATCACACCGCAACACCCTGACCGGATGACACTGCTTCAAATGATGCAAAGCTATCCGATCAGCTCGAACGGGCTTAGCGCGGGCTATAGCGTTGTTTATCTGCGCCAACACCCCGACGGAGGAGCTGGTGCGCCAGACATCGATGTGACATCAGCCATAGGCACGGCGTTTATGTCCTATCCGTTTCTGCGGACGCTGGACAGGTCGCTCTGGGGGCAGGCTGAGCTGACGGTGCGTAACGATGACGTGGACGTTTTTGGCTCGGCCGCTGCCCGCAGCCGGATCCGCTGGGCGACGAACTCACTGCAATATAGCCAGAGCTTTGAGACCTCCGAGATCAACCTCGAAGGAGCGTTGAATCTCGGCACGAACTCGGATATTGATCTGGGCGCGGTGCCAGATGACTTCCACTTTGTTACCGCCGAACTGGACTACACACAGGCGCTCAGCGAGGCGACGACAATGACATTGTTGGCTCGCGGCCAGTACTCTGGCAGGCCCCTGCCGGGGGCTGTTCAGTTCGGCATTGGAGGCGAGACTTATGGCAGAGCCTTCGATAGCGGTACCATCTCTGGCGACAAAGGTGCAGCGGCCTCGGCCCGGGTAAGCCACGAGGTCGATATCGGGCTGGCACTCCTGCCCACGCTTTCAACCTCGGCCTTCGTGGATTACGGCGCAGCCTGGTCCGACGACGTCACCGGACACATGTATCTTGGCTCCTATGGAGTGGGCCTTGGTGGAACGTTAGAAGAACGGCTGAATTTCCAGGTTATCGGTGCGCTTCCTTGGACCCGTTCTGACATAGTGGACGACAAGGGGGGCAAACTAATTTTCCAACTGGCAATGCCCTTCTGATCCGCTAGGAGGTATCGCCTCACCTGTCGCGCCACCCATCCCACAGGAGATCCTGACATGACCACATCGAAAGCCGCACGCCCCCTTCTGACCTCGGCCTTGAGCGCTCTTAGCGCTGCCGCCGCATTGCTTGCGTTCAATGCTCCGCTCCATGCGGAGACGCTGCCAGCCATCACCTTGCCGGACCCGGCGATCTCTCCTGCGCGGGTGAACCTATTGCCAGTGCCGCAGGCACGGATCGATGAGGCGGTCGCTTCACTGGATGAGTTGGCACAGGATATGTTGGAGCGAACCGGGGTACCGGGCCTCGCCGTTGCCGTGGTACATGGGGAAGAGACACTGCTGATGCGCGGCTGGGGGCTGCGGGCGGAGGGCGCGGAGGAACAGGTTGATGCGGATACAGTCTTTCTGCTCGCTTCGTTGTCCAAATCTGTCGGAGCCACGGTGGTGGCCGCGCAGGTTTCGCAAGGGACCGTCGGTTGGGATGATCCGGTGCGCAACCACTTACCGTGGTTCGACCTGGGCGATCCCTGGGTCAGCAATCATGTCACCATCGGGGATCTCTATGCGCACCGCTCGGGCCTGCCGGACCACGCCGGTGATGATCTCGAGGATATAGGCTATGACCGTCGCGCTGTACTGGAGCGGCTGGCGCAGCTGCCCATGGGGCAGTTCAGAGCCGATTACGCCTATACGAATTTCGGCCTTACGGCTGCCGCAGAGGCGGTAGCCACCGCAACCGGCAAGGACTGGTCAACGCTCTCGCAAGAGGCGCTCTATGGTCCGCTCGGCATGGAGGCAACCAGCTCACGCCACTCAGATTACATGGCGCGCGACAATCGCGCCGCTAGCCATGTGCCGGATGCCAACGGCTTCCGAGTGGCAGACCTGCGCCAGCCCGATGCGCAAAGTCCGGCGGGCGGGGTAAGCTCCAGCGTGCGAGACATGGCGAAATGGATGAAGCTGGTGCTCTCCAACGGGCGCTTTGCAGAGCAGCAACTGATTGCGCCCGAAGCGCTCGTGCCCGCGCTTTCACCACATGCCATCAGCAGCCACCCCGGTGACGCGGCCGATCGGGCTGGTACCTATGGTTACGGATTTGGCGTCGGTGTGCGCCCCACTGGGCGTGTCGTGGTGAGCCATTCGGGCGCCTTCGCTTTTGGTGCGGCGACCTCCTATTCGATGCTGCCGGACCTTGGGCTTGGGATCATCGTGCTGACCAATGCCACCCCCACGGGCCTCCCCGAGGCGCTGACGGCCAGCTTTCTTGATCTGGCAGAGTTTGGTGTGGAACAGCGCGACTGGCTGGCGGCCTACGGGCCACGCATAGCACCGCTCTCTGCCCCGGCCGGAGATCTGGTGGGTGTGACACCTCCGACTGAGCCCACCGAGGCCCGATCTGCCGACGCTTATGCAGGGGACTATGGCAATGCCTATTTCGGGGCGGCTGAGGTGCGTGAGACCGCTGACGGCTTGGTACTCGAAGTTGGCCCCGCGCCACAGCACCTGCGGTTGACCCACTGGGACGGCGATCGCTTTGTCGCCTTCCCGGTGACAGAGAACCAACCAGAGGGCTCGGTTTCGCAGGTCGAATTCACCATGGGCGCGGATGGAAAAGCAGAAACGATGACCGTTGAGCATCTTAACGAGGCGGGCCTTGGAGAATTCCAGCGGCCATTTAGCTGAAACGCTCTGCCAACCCTAGCACTTAAACTAGTACTTAAACCTGTACCGAACTTGCTCAGTCAAATCGAGTCTGTAATCCAGTAAGGAAACTCACAAGGAAGTCTAATGGCTGAACAAACCGATGCAAACGTCTCCGCCGAGGCGGCTTACGATGCGCGCCCCTCGTCTCATTGGACCGCCTGGGGGCAATGGCTGGCGCTATTCACCATGACCGTAGATCACCTTACTCGCTATGTGTTGCCGGGTGACTGGGACTTAAGCTGGGCAGGCTCGTCCATTGGCCGTATCGCCTTCCCCTTGTTTGCGGCAATGGTTGCCTGGCACGGGCTGTTTAATACCCGTAACCCACTACGCTACTCACGCCGCATACTGGTCATTGGTTTAGTGGCTCAGTTGCCTTATATGCTGATGCCACGCGCGTCTGACGATTTTATTCTTAATGTCTGCTTCACGCTTGCCTGTGGCCTAGCGTTGGGTGCGTTGGTTCGCCAAGGTTGGCAGCACTATCAACAGCAGACGCTAGGATTAGCTTGGCTAATGCTTGGAGCAGCGGTAGGCGTCACCGTTTGGTATTTGCTGGGGTTCTGGGTGGAGTACGGCCATAACGGTTTGCTACTGATTCCGCTATTAATGTTTGCCATGCAGGCGCTTAACGAAACCCGCGACGCGCTAAAATCGCGCTTGTGGGCAGGTTTAGCCGCATTTCCCGCGCTTTGGATAGCCGGTCAAATGAACGCTTCAGACATGGCAAAGTCGTTTACCGTTGGCACTTGCGTGGTGATATTGATGCTGGCAGCAGGTGCCGCCCAACGCGTGCCATCCGTAGCCCTGGCCATGCCGCGCCGCCTATGGCTTGCTTGGTATCCAGGACACTTTGCTTTAATTGCGCTGTGGCTATTGCTTAGCGGCCAACTGGCGGGGTAATCAACGACGAAGCCGCCCTAATCAGGCGGCTTCGTAGTGATAATCCATCAACTTTACAGTGAGCGTTCGAAACTCCACGCCACCGGCGGTGCATCAGGTAGTAATGCCTGGCACGCACGCACTTTTTCAAGCAGTTCGGCATGCGTGTCAGCGACGACATTGACATGTGCCAGCTTGCGCCCTGCCCGCTCTTCCTTGTCATAGCGATGCAGATGAGTATTGCCTATCGCCAACAGCGCGGCATTGTCACCTTCCTGGCCAATGACATTCACCATGCAAGTAGGTGCAATAGCCTGGGTGCTGCCGAGCGGTAGGCCCTGCACAGCGCGCAGATGGTTTTCAAACTGGCTAGTGACCGCACCATCCATGGTCCAATGGCCAGAATTATGCACGCGTGGAGCCATCTCATTAGCCAGTAGGCTGCCATCCCGCGTTTGGAACAGCTCCAGCGCCATCACGCCCACATAATCCAACTCATCCAACAGCATGCGAATGTAGCTGTCGGCTGTCTCTTGAACGCTGGTAGCTAAATCCGGCAGCGGCGCAACGGAATAGCGCAAAATGCCATCTACGTGTTGATTTTCCGCCATGGGATAAAACACCACATCCCCATCACGACCGCGCACGGCAATCATCGAGACTTCCCGTACAAAATCAACAAACGCTTCAACGATCAGTTGACGGTGACCAATGCTCTTCCATGCCTCTTCAGCCTGCTCCGGCGCTTTCAGCACCGCTTGCCCTTTACCGTCATACCCCTCTGTCACTGACTTGGCGACCACGGGGCAGCCCAGCTCATTGGCTGCCGCTTCAAGCTGTTCGGCACTCTCAACGACGCGGTAGGCAGGTGTCGGAATACCCAAGCGATCAAATAGGGCTTTCTCTTCAACACGGTTTTGGCAAACGGCAATCGCCCGGCTTCCTGGGTAAACGGGTTTGTGCTGTTCAATTTGCTCAACCAGCGCTACGGGCAGATGCTCAAACTCGTAGGTTACTACATCGACCTTATCGAGAAATTCCGCCAAATGCTGGTTGTTAGGATCGATAACCACGTCGCCAATGCCCGCACTCGGGTTGCCGGTCGTGTCTAAAAAGGTGAAGCGGTTACCTAGCGGGTAGCCAGCCAATGCCAGCATACGACCAAGCTGGCCTGCACCGAGCACACCAATATTTTTAGCGATGCCAGCGCTTTTCGAGCTACCAGAACTTTTCGAGATACCAGAATTCATGGCCGGGATTCCTTAGTTCGCTTCCGCATCGGGGCGAGGGTCTGGGTTATCCAGCACCATTTGAGTTTGCTCAGCGCGGAAAGCCTCGACCGCTTCACGCACGCTGGTGTCTTGCAAACCGACAATCTGTGCTGCCAACAAGCCTGCATTGGTCGCGCCTGCTTTACCAATCGCCAGTGTGCCAACAGCAATGCCACCGGGCATCTGCGCAATTGAAAGCAATGAATCCAAGCCTTTAAGCGCTTTGGATTCCACTGGCACGCCCAGCACTGGCAACGCCGTTTGGGAAGCCACCATGCCGGGCAAATGGGCAGCACCGCCCGCTCCCGCCACAATTACTTGCAAGCCACGTTCAGCGGCACTTTTAGCATAGTCAAACAACAAGTCAGGGGTACGATGAGCGGAGACGACGCGGGTCTCATAAGGGACGCCCAGCCGCTCTAACATCGCCACCGCGTGTTCCATGACGGGCCAATCAGATTTCGACCCCATGATCACGCCCACTTTGGGTGCGCTGTTCGACATGCAAAAACTCCTCGGCCAAAGGGCCTACTAAAGCAATCAAGCGTTTAATGTGCCGTGTGCCGCAAGCGGCTCACCAGGAAATTAGAAGGCGCATAGTCTACCAGAGCTAGTCGCTTAGAGCGCGTTTGTAAATAGATCGAAATTTTAATCAAAGTAGCATTGAAAAGCGCGCGACTTGGCGGCATTGTGTGTTTGTCATTTCAGACTGATGGAGTCCCATGAGTACGGCATACTCAACTGCTCACGCAGAAACGCTAGATCCTCCGCGAAGCAGCCCTGACCTCGATGTCAGGGATTTAGAAAAACGTACGCGCCTAATGCGTATCATTACCCGCCTGATCGCCGTATCAGATCTGGGAAGCCGCGAAATAGCCCGCCGGGCTGGGCTTCCAGTACAAAAGATCAGCGACCTGCTCGCCGGAAGGCTAGAGCACCTAGATATTGATGAACTCAATGTCTTGCGTCGCACGTTAGAGCTGGAGACGCCATAGCAATAGTTGCTACCTAACGTAATCATTCATCCCCTTTGTTTGCTAACAGGCTTGCCCGCTGGGCAGGCCTGTTTTTGTTTCAAAACAGCCAATTAGCGCTCCAGGATTAAGGGAGCATTAAGAAACCCTCGCTAACCCATTGACACGTATCAATTTTTTATAATACCAAAGGCGTAACCTTAGCGTATCCAGATCATTCGCTGTGAAACAACGGCTTGTTTCTATCAGCAACATCTTTATCAGCTAAGGAGGCGTTATGGACGCCGTTCGTCGGTCGTTGCTAGGCCAGTTGGCCCGACTAAGCGCGGGCGCTGCGCTAGTGCCGCTATCCAGTCTTGCTCAAGCTGGCATTAATCAGCAGCCTGCCCGCCGCGAGGGCGACCCTAGCAAACGCTACGGTATGCTAATCGACCTTCGCCAATGCATCGGCTGCCAAGCCTGCACGGTGTCGTGCCATATCGAGAATGCTGCACCGCTTGGCCAGTTTCGAACTACCGTCTCTCAGTACGAAGTGCAACACCAAGAAAGTGGTGAACTAGCAACGTTTATGCTGCCGCGGCTATGTAACCATTGCGAAAATCCGCCCTGTGTGCCGGTTTGTCCCGTTGAGGCGACCTATCAACAGCAAGATGGCATCGTTGTCGTAGATAGCGACCGCTGCGTCGGCTGTGCTTACTGCGTCAACGCCTGCCCCTACGATGCCCGCTTTATTAACGAGCGCACTCAAACTGCCGACAAATGCACCTTCTGTGCCCACCGTTTAGAAGCAGGGCTACTGCCTGCCTGCGTTGAAAGCTGTGTGGGTGGTGCCCGCATTATTGGCGATATGCGCAACCCAGACAGCCAAATCAGCCGTCTAATCAACGAGCATCGCGACGCGCTCATGGTGCTTCAGCCAGAAAAAAACACCCTTCCCCAAGTGTTCTATTTAGGTATGGACGAACGATTCACTACACGCCCCATGGCAGAACCCGTGGCGCTTGAAGTGCTTGACCCCCACGGCCAGGAGATGGGCTATGAATTCCACCATTGAACTACTCGCCCCACGCTATGACATCGCCTGGTATCCCTGGGCAGTTCAGTACTTTTTTATGATCGCGGTCTCCTACGCCAGCCTTTGGCTGGCGGCACCCGCACTGGTGTTTGGCAAGCAATCCTGGTTGCCTACAGCACGTCTGGCAATGATCGCCTGCGTCAGCACAACGTTAGTCGCACCGGTGGCCTTATTGGCAGATCTACATCAGCCACTGCGCTTTTGGCATTTCTACGCTTACGCCAATACGCATTCGTGGATGTCGATTGGCAGTGTGGTACTGCCGCTGTATCTGATCAGCGTTTTAGGCTTCGCCTGGCTGGCTTGGCGACCCGCGCTTCAGGCCCGGCAACAGGCAACTGGGCTAAGCGGGTTGATCGCCAAGTGGCTGAGCATGGGCAGTGGTGTGACACCCAAAGCGCTGGTGGCTCTGGTGGGATTAGCCGCCCTGGTACTCTCAAGCGGCATTATGCTCTACACCGGAGCGGAGTTAGCTATCGTCAAAGCCCGCCCGTTATGGAACACCATTTGGCTACCGCCCATGCTGGTAGCGAGCGGATTTATTGCCGCCGCTGGGCTAATACTGGTCCTCAACCGCGTGAGCAGAATCTGCGCGCCCGATGCCACCCGGCAGATGCTTTATGTCCTGTTAGCCTTCTGTGCGCTAGCGGGGCTTATCGCGCTCAGCTGGCTGTTAGATGGCTTGAATGCCCACGTTGGCTCAGTGGCGGCGGCACTGGAATCTGTCCGTTTCAGCCCCTCTTGGCGTAACACCGCACTTTGGGGTGGCCTTACCGGCGTAGCCCTATTCGTCAGCGTGGTATTTCTGTTAACACGTTCGGCTCAGCGCCAGCTAGCACTGTTTGCCTGGGCATGGTTGCTAGGGCTAGTGGCTATTCACATGGGCTGGATGTTCCGTTGGGTAGTGCTGATGGATGTTCAACATGTGGCTCGTAACAGCGCAGGTTTCCATCACTACGGTATCCCTGCTGGCTCTTCCGGCATCTTAGGTATTGTCGGCACTTTCGGGCTGTGGCTGGCGGCCATTTTACTGATCGAGCTATTTATTCCATGGCGACAGGCCCAACAAGGTAGCCAGCTACCAGGTAACGACCAAGCTGCATCTCGCGCCCCACTCACTGCTAACAAAGGAGCGCCTAGTCATGGCTAAGTCTGCTCAAGATCCCTCACGCCGTCGCTTTCTAAAAGGTGCAGCTGCCGCTGGTGGTGCCGCTACCTTTGCAGTGGGCTACGCCGACCCGTTGGCCAAAATGGCCAACGGCGTTACCGGCAGCGCAGGTGAAAAACCGCAGCATAATATTCATGGCAATTCGTTAACGCCTGAATATCGTGTCGATTTAGCGACCGGCGAACTAACCCTCGCCCCCGATCAACGGGTTGCTTTTACTATTTGCTACGGCTGCACCACCCAGTGTGGAGTGCGCGTGCGAGTCGATGACACGCGCGGCGAAGTGCTGCGAGTAGCTGGCAACCCCTATCATCCACTTTCTGCCGATGACCATTTGCCAATGCGCTCACCGGTAGCGGATGCACTGCGCAGCGTGAGTGCTTATCAAGAACACGGGCAAGTTAACCGCTCCACCGCGTGCGCCCGTGGCAACGCGATGATGAGCCAGATCACCAACCCGTTCCGTATTGATCACTGCCTTAAACGGGTCGGTGAACGAGGCAGTCGCGAGTGGCAAAAAATATCGTTTGAGCAACTTATCGAGGAAATTTGCGAAGGGGGCGACCTGTTCGGTGAAGGGCAAGTAGACGGCCTACGCGACATTCGCGACCACGACACACTGATTGACCCCGACAACCCTGAGTACGGCCCCAAAGCTAATCAGTTGATGGTCATGGAAGCCACCGACTACGGGCGCTCAGATTTGCTTAAACGCTTCACCTTGAACGCTTTCGCGACCCGCAACTATGGCCACCATGGCGCATACTGTGGCCTAGCGTTCCGCATGGGCTCTGGAGCAGTGATGAACAACATCGTCACTAATGCTCACGTAAAGCCAGATATACAGAACGCACGCTTTATCATGTATATCGGCTGCGCACCCAGCCAGGCAGGCAACCCGTTTAAACGCCAGGGCCGCTTGCTTGCACAGGCGCGCGCCGCCGGCACGCTGGAATATGTGGTAGTGGACCCCGCGTTGAACGCTGCGACTTCCCATGCCGCGGACAACAACCGCTGGGTGCCGATCCGTCCTGGCACCGATAGCGCCTTTGCCATGGCAATTATTCAGTGGCTACTGGATAACGACGGTTATGCCAAGGAATTTCTTGAACTACCCGGTCAAGCCGCCGCCGATGCAGCGGGAGAAACCACTCACTCCAACGCCACCCATTTAGTGATTGATACCTTCGAGCACCCGCGCCGAGGCTACTTTTTGCGCGCCAGTGACCTTGGCTTTGCCGAGCCAGGTAGCGATGCCGACCTACCCGTCGTGGTGTCAGGGGGCGACCTCGCACTCAGTGAAGAGGTAATGACCGCCGACCTGTTTGCCGAACGCCCAGTGGAGCTTGCCGACGGCACCACCGTCACCGTCAAAACCAGCCTAGCGCTGCTGCGTGAATCAGCCAATCAGTACGACCTGGACAGCTACGCTGAACATTGCGGTATTCCCAAAGCAACAATCATCGAGCTGGCTCAACGTTATGCTAGCCATGGCAGAAAAGCCGCCGTTAACTGCCACGGCGGCATGATGTCAGGCAATGGCTTTTACGCCGCGTTTGGCGTGCAAATGCTTAACCTGCTGGCTGGCAACTACAATATGAAAGGCGGTAGCGCAGTGGGCGGTGGAACTTATAGCGGCACCGGCGAAGGCCCCCGCTACGACCTCGCCAACTTCCCTGGCAAACGTGGGCCCCAAGGCGTATTCCTCTCTCGCTCACGTTTTCCTTATGAGAAATCATCGGAGTACCAGCGCAAGCTCGCGACAGGCGAAAACCCCTATCCCGCGAAAGCGCCCTGGCGTTCATTGGCACCGCCAACGCTCACCGAGCACTTACCTTCCGCATTGGATGGCTACCCCTACCCGATCAAAGCGGTGATTGGCTGTATGGCTAATCCAATTTATGGTCAAGCGGGCCTGAAAGGGGTAATTGTCGATAAGCTGAAAGACCCCAAACGGTTGGGCCTATTTGTGGCCATCGATGGGTTTATCAATGAAACCAATCGCTATGCCGACTACATTGTGCCTGATTCGGTGATGTACGAAGTCTGGGGCTTTGCAGGCTCCTGGAAAGGCACGCTGGGTAAACTCTCCACCGCTTGCTGGCCAGTCATTGAGCCCCGCCAGCAAAAAACCGCCGAAGGTGAGCCTGTCTCTATGGACAGCTTCTTTATCGCCGTTGCTAAACGGCTAGGGCTGCCGGGCTTCGGCGACAACGCCATTCCCGATGCCGACGGCAATCTTCACCCGCTCAACCGCGCTGAAGATTATTACCTACGGGCGGCCGCCAATATTGCCTTTCAAGATGAACCGCTGCCAGAAGCGAACGCTGCGGACATTACTCACGGCGGCATTACCCCGCTACTGCCCAAACTCGAACGTACACTGAAAGCCGACGAACGCGGCCGCGTTGCCTACCTTTACGCCCGGGGTGGGCGTTTCGAAGAGGCAAGCGAACACTTTGTCGGCGATCACCTGAAACATCAGTGGAAAAAAACGCTGTGCGTTTACAACGAAGCAGTGGGCACCAGCATTGATACCACTAACGGGTTACCCAATAGCGGCGTGCCCTGTCACAAGTTGCCACAGCTCGCCAACAAGCAACCCATGCGTGAGGTATTTTCAGAGCAGGAGTGGCCACTACTAGCGTTTTCATTCAAGTCCAACCTGATGAACTCTTACGCCATTGGTAACGAGCGGCTAAGAATGATCAAGCCGTATAACCCTGTGCAAATGCACCGCCAAGATGCCGAACGCTTCGGCATCCAGCATGGCGACACCATCCGCATTGAAAGCCCAGGAGGCAGCATAGTTGGGCTTGCGCTGGTGAGCGAAAGCGTTGTGCCCGGCGCACTGGGTATTGAACACGGCTACGGGCACAAAGATTTAGGTGCCACGCCACACGTCATTGACGGTCAATCCCAGCCAGATATGCCCTGGATGCGCGCCGGTATCAATATCAACGACCTAGGCTTTCAAGACCCTACGCGCGAGATAGGCGGCACCTGGCTTGAACCGATTAGCGGCGCCAGCGTGCGCCAAGGCCTACCCGTGAGAGTAAGCCGCGTATAAACCGGCTGGGGTAGTGATGCTACAGCGTGATCACTACCCCACCCAAGGCGATGACGATCACCACAATCCACGCCGGTAGCTTCCAGACGGTCAGCAGTAAAAAGCCCGTCAGCGCCAAAACAAATTCATAAGGCCCGATAATCGCGCTGGTCCATACCGGCTGATAAAGCGCCGCGCCTAAAATACCCACCACTGCCGCGTTAGCGCCGCGCATCAACGCCTGAGCGCTCTGCCAGCGGCGAAAATGATTCCAAAAGGGCAACACGCCCACCAACAGTAAAAAGCCAGGAATAAAGATCGCCAACAACGCCAGCAGCGCGCCAACCACGCCATTCATACCGGGTAGTAGCGCGCCTAAGTAGGCAGCAAAGGTGAATAACGGCCCTGGCACCGCCTGGGCAGCCCCATAGCCTGCCAAAAACTCATCTGCGCTAACCCAGCCGGATTGCACCACTTCCGCTTCCAGCAGCGGCAGCACCACATGCCCACCGCCAAATACCAGCGCACCAGAACGATAAAACGCATCTGCCACCGTTAGCCACCCAGCGCTGCCTGCCATTAGCGGCAGTAGCATCAGCAGCGCAGCGAACAGCCCCAACGCCACCGAGCCTGCACGGCGGGATACCGGAAACTGCAGTGGTTCACTGGGCGTAGCAGCGGCAACCATACGGCACAGTGCCAACCCCGCTATACCGCCTAGCACAATCGCAGCGACCTGCCCCAGCGGCCCGCTGACCATCACCACTACAAACACAGCCGCCAGCGCAATCCCCACCCGGGTTTTATCGGGGCAAAGGTTGCGCGCCATGCCCCACACCGCGTGAGCCACAATAGCCACTGCGACAACTTTTAAGCCATGAATAATGCCGCTGGCAATCGGGCCATCCAGAACTGCCGCGCCAAACGCGAACAGCACCAGTACTATGGCGGAAGGCAGTGTGAATGCTAGCCACGCCATGGCCGCCCCCCAAGGCCCAGCGCGCATTAATCCCAAAGCAAAGCCCACTTGGCTACTGGCTGGCCCCGGCAAAAATTGGCACAGCGCCACAAGATCCGCGTAGGCGCTTTCGCTTAACCACTGGCGGCGCTCCACAAAGGCCGTACGAAAATAGCCCAGGTGCGCCACCGGCCCGCCAAACGAGGTCAGCCCCAAGGCTAAAAACGCCCAAAATACTTCGCTTACCCGCTCGTTCAGATGGTGCTTTTCAGCCATAGCGTAAGCTTCCCCGTGTGGACAAAAGACCTAATCTACTGATTAAAGCTGACACAGTGATGACAGTGTGCACGATCATCCGCAGGGACTTCATCAACGCAGGTGCGCTGACGCTTACACCGCGCTACAAAATCTTCCTATTCAATGATTTAAGTAGCGCGTGGTAACGAATCTCGCGAGGCACGAGCGAATGAGGCACCCGCGGGCTGATACAGGCACCTTCACTTATTGATATGCAGGTTAGTCGGTTACTGCACCGGTACTGGCAGAGCTGACCAGCTTGGCATACTTCGCCAGCACGCCTTTGCGGTAGCGCGGTTCTGGCTGCTGCCAGGCGGCGCGGCGGCGCATCATTTCTTCATCGCTGATGTCCACTTCAATGGTGTCGGCTTCAGCATCAATAGTGATGGCATCACCATCCTGTACCAGCGCCAACGGGCCGCCATCGAAGGCTTCCGGTGATACGTGCCCGACAACAAAGCCATGGCTGCCACCGGAGAAGCGCCCATCGGTAATCAACGCCACATCATTACCCAGGCCACGCCCCATAATCGCAGACGTTGGCGTAAGCATTTCGCGCATGCCGGGGCCGCCTTTCGGGCCTTCATAGCGAATCACTACGACATCGCCCGCCACCACGGTACCGTCGTTAATGCGCGCCTGGGCCTCTTCTTCAGAGCCAAACACCCGCGCCGAACCGCTAAAGCGCGTCCCTTCTTTACCAGTAATTTTGGCCACTGCACCTTCCGGCGCCAGGTTGCCAAACAGAATACGCAGATGGCTTTCAGCTTTAAGCGGGTTACCCAGCGGCGCAATAATCTGTTGATCCATAGGATAAGGCTCAACATCTTCCAGGTTTTCGGCCAGCGTTTTACCGGTCACTGTTAAGCAGTCGCCGTGCAGTAGCCCAGCATCCAGCAGAATTTTCATCAACGGCTGAATGCCGCCAATCGCCACCAGCTCGCTCATCATATAGTGGCCGCTGGGACGCAGGTCAGCGACCACCGGTACGCGCTTGCCGATCTCGGTGAAGTCGGCAAGGGTCAGTTCCACGCCAATGGTGCGCGCCATGCCAATCAAATGCAGTACCGCATTGGTAGAGCCACCCAGCGCAATCACCACGGTAATCGCATTCTCAAACGCTTCGCGGGTCATGATGTCAGAAGGCTTGATGTCACTGGCCAGCAGTGCCAGCACGGCCTCGCCTGCCGCTTTACAGTCATCGCGCTTATCTTGGGAAATGGCGTTCTGCGCCGAGCTACCCGGCAGGCTCATACCCAATGCTTCAATGGCAGATGCCATCGTATTGGCCGTGTACATACCGCCACAGGAACCCGGGCCAGGAATCGCGGTTTCTTCGATGTTTTTGAGCTCGATCAGATCAATATCACCACGGGAGTGGGCGCCCATCGCCTCAAATACCGACACGATATCGGTATGGCCTTTACCGGGCATAATGGTGCCGCCATACACAAACACGCTGGGGCGATTCAGCCGTGCCAAGCCCATCACGCAACCCGGCATATTTTTGTCACAGCCGCCAATGGCCACTAATCCATCAAAGCCTTCACAGCCCGCCACGGTTTCAATGGAATCGGCAATCACCTCGCGGGAAACCAGCGAGTACTTCATGCCTTCGGTGCCGTTAGCAATGCCATCGGAAATAGTGATGGTATTAAAGATCACTCCTTTACCACCCGCCGCGTCGGCACCGTCACGGGCGAACTCTGCCAGCTCACCGATGTGGCTATTGCACGGGGTCACCATACTCCAGGTAGAGGCAACGCCCACCTGGGGCTTGGTAAAGTCATCGTCGTTAAACCCCACCGCCCGCAGCATTGCACGGCTGGCCGCCTTGCCAGGGCCATCCACCACCTGGGCTGAATGGCGGCGGGTATTCGTAGTAGGCTCGGTCATGGGGAATTCCTCTTTGCTTGACTCACATCGCGTTACGCACGGTATTCGCATAGCTTGGCGGCGGCTTGTCTCTTGTGCAAGGCAAAATACCCGTCAGAGGACAACGTGAATAAATTTTGCACCCCTCTACCAATTCCCGCCTCGCTACCAATTAAGTGAGCTCATGTGCTCCTCTATTTTGGCTACGAACTCGCGTACATAAATCGTCTGCATTGAAGTACTCGGAGTCAACACACCAATGTCACGGTGAATGGTGGGTTCGGCAACCTCTCGAAACACCAAGCCAGGAATGCCCAGCACGTCAACAGCGGAGCGCGGCACGACCGCCAAACCATCACCACTCTGCACCGTCATTACGGCCCCAAGCATCGATCGAACTTGGTGAAACCAATTAAGTTGGATGGCCTCATCTTCAAGGGCGCGTTGGATTTTCAGCCAATTGCCACTCTGCTGGATATTCGAGGCCATTGGATAGTCGCGCAAATCCCGCCAACGCAGCGCATCACATGTAGCTACTGGATGATTCTGATGACAGACAACTCCTAGTGCCTCTCGAGCCAACGAATTGAACTGCACATTGGGATTGGAGGCAGTGTACATTCCGATACCAAGATCTAGCGTACCTCTCGCCACCTCTTCGACTAATTCGATAGCATTCATGTCCAATACCCTGAGAGCGACGAACGGGTAGCGCTTGAGGAACTCGTCCAGAACCGGTGGAATCAGCTTCATACCCAGCGATGGCAAACAGCCAATACGTATCAGTTCACGTCGGTCTGAAGAAGCTCCGCGCAGACTCGCCAAACTCTCTTCGGTGTCGATGACAATTTTACGAGCCCGCTCAAGAAAATTGCGCCCTGCCGCAGTTAGATGAACCTGACGTGTTGTTCGGGTGAACAGCATCACGCCAATCATCTCCTCCAGCTTGTGAATACGTCGACTCAAGGCCGGTTGGGTAATATTGAGTTGATCAGCCGCCGCATGAAAGGAACTGAGGTCGGCCACCATAACAAAAGCCTGAAGATCGGAGATTCGCAGCATTAATGCCTTTTTGTTATCAATAATGGATATTATTCAATTTATAATATCAAGAAAGCTGTGCCAATCTTTATCAGTACTACCGTTAAAAAAATAACAACCCAACGAGGTAATCTGCGATGCACACGAAACGTTTCTCCCTGCTCATTCTCACCTCTGCAATGCTAGCGGGGGCCTCATCCACCTCTCAGGCTCAGGAAACCCATGAGTGGACGCTCGTCTCGCCGCTAACTCCAGCAATTTCCTATATGGCGCTTTATCAGGAGCTTGCCAACAACATTAGAGAGCGTAGCGACGGCCGCCTGAAAATCAACTTTCTCTCCTATGGCCAGCACCCCTTCAGTGGTGCGGAAATCCTGTCAGCTGTGCGGGATGGTGTCGTCCAAATGGGCAACACTGCCGATGTTTATGTAAGCTCAATGGAGCCTTCCATTGCCTTCCTCGGGCTGCCCTTTTTGTTCGATAACCTGGAACAGGCCAAAGCGGCCTACGCCGAGTTAGAGGATCCTTATTACCGGCAAATCTTCGCCGACAAGTACAACGCTGAGCTAACGACCGGCTTTGTTATCAGTGGCTCAGCGATCCATGCCAATCAGCCACTCAACAGTATTGAAGCAATGCAGGGTCAGAAGATCCGTGTTTTTGGTCATGAGAGCGGCGAGATGATCCGTCTTCTCGGTGGCGAACCCAGCACCGTGGCCTTCGGCGAGCTCTACACGTCATTGCAACGGGGTACCATCGATGGTGCTCTAACCGGCATGGACGGTGCCCGTGCTGCTCGTGTTTATGAAGTAGTCGATAACAACACTTGGTGGAACTGGTCTTATCCGGTGGAATTCACTTTTGTGAACCAAGACGCCATGGAAGCACTTCCCGAAGATCTCCAAGAGATCGTTCGTGAGGAAGCAAACCTGATCAATGAGCGGATTCAGGTCGATCGAGACATTGGCACAATGCGCATCCTCACTGATTCCATCGAACAGTATGGCATCACCGTAAGCGGACTAGATGCCGATACGCTGGAAGAATTTCGCACACGCACCCAACCAATCCGCGATGAGTGGCTAGAGGAGACAGGAGAGCTCGGACAACAAGCATTTTCAATCTATGAACAAGGCCTACAGTAGGCGACCCCAGGAGGGCTAAAGTAATGCACTTTATCCGCGCCTTACGGAGGATCGACACCCTGCTCGACAGGGTGTCTCGCCTGACCTCAGGCATTGGTCGTGAGCTAGCCGTTATCGCCATCATAATGATGATGTTGCTAGTCAGTGTGAATACACTGGCCCGAGCACTCCCCTTTACCAGCAGTCTCTTCTTTGTCGAGGAGTACGTAGGCTATCTGTTCGTTGCTCTGTCCTTTATGGGCTTAGCCGATACCTTCCGAACCAAGGGCCACATCCGCGTCGAGCTGCTGATTCAGCGACTCCCTAACCAGGCAGCGGCCCTTCTTGAATTCGTAGTCACCCTAGTAGCTATTGGCATCATCGTTATTCTCGCTTGGCATGCCATGGAACTCTTCACCAAGAGCTTAAGCAGTGGTGAGCGTGCTCAAACAATGACCCGCACCCCACTATGGGTTCCACGCCTATTTCTCGTGCCTGGCTATGCCTTACTGCTAATCGAACTGATGGCCCATCTCAGTCGTAGCATCCTGCGGCTGCTGCCCAGCACCACCACCACGCTTGCCAAGGGAGGCTAGCATGGAACTCTCCTTCTTCAACCTAACCCTTGCCTTGGCAATATTGGCACTGGTGCTGCTCAGCGGCATTTGGATATCTATCGGCTTGGCAGGACTGGGGTTGGCACTGTTCTACTTCTTTCTTCCCGCCAGTCTTTTCCGTATTGTCGAGACCATTCAATATGAAGTCGTCAATGATTTTGTTTTAGCGGCGATCCCCTTGTTTATCTTCATGGGTAGCTTACTACTCAAGGGGAATATTGCGACCAAGATCTACCAGGGGCTGTCCCCTTTGATGTCACGGCTACCGGGCGGTTTGGTACAAACCAATATCACATCTTGTGCGATTTTTGGTGCCTGCTCGGGATCAAGCCTGGCTGGAGCCGCCACCATGGGAACTCTGGCCGTTAATGAATTAAGAGACAGGGGGTACGACCGGAGCCTGATTTACGGCTCGCTCGCGGCGGGAGGCACGCTAGCCACAATGATTCCCCCCAGCATTCTCTTCATCCTTTATGGTAGCTTCGCCGGACAATCCATCAGCACCCTTTTCATCGCTGGTCTGGTCCCTGCTTTGATCCTCGTGCTCGCCTTTATGGCCTACGTAGCACTTCTCTCGTTACGCCACCCACCGAAGAATACTGACCGCGACAAGCTATCCTGGGGGCAAACCCTGGCAGCGATGAAATTGCTCATTGCTCCACTTACTCTGATCGGGGCAGTACTTGGTTCTATCTATACTGGCTTTGCCACTCCCACCGAATCCGCAGCAGTCGGATCCATGGGCGCACTATTGATCCTAGCTCTGGAACGACGACTAAGCCTGAGCACGATTCACGAAGCAGCAGTGATGTCGATTCGCACCACCTGCATGATCGCTCTAATGATGATCGGCGCCCATATAATCTCGACCGCTCTGTCCTTCATGATGGTGCCTCAACAGATCAGTCAAATGATTCTCGCGTTGGAAATGGAGCCTTGGCACATTGCCTTGATCGTCGGCCTGCTATTCATCGTATTGGGCTGTCTGATAGAAGGCACAAGCATGTTCTTTTTGACCTTCCCAATCATCTATCCGCTGATGATGAGCCTTGGTTTTGACCCTATCTGGTTCGGGGTGATGATGGCGCTGTTCATCGAAATGAGCCTAATCACTCCCCCAGTAGGCCTCAACCTTTTCATCATCAACCAGGTCGCTGGCGAGAGAGGCATGTCGCGCACCATCCGAGGCTCTCTTCCCTTCTTCTTCATCATGGTACTGGTGATGTGTTTACTCATCGCTTTCCCAGGCATCGTGCTCTTCCTGCCCAACCTACTGTGATGCCACACATCACCACACAAACAATGAAAGGAACTGTCTTATGAAGATCGCCATCGCCGGGTTTCATATCGAATCGGTTAGCTTCCTGCCGAACACTGTCCACTATGCCGATTTCGAAGAAGGGGTTCTGCGTGGAGCAAAGGTTGTCACAGGACTCACCGATACCAACACGGTTATCGGAGGTTTCCTTGATATTTGTCAGGCACGCGGCGCAACAACAGTCCCATTGGTTTACGCCTACCAGGGGGCGCTGGGAAGAGTCTCGAATGATGTAATCGAGCGCTACACAGCAGAGATCTGCAAGGGACTAGCCGACATTGATGATCTAGACGGCGTGCTGCTCCATCTGCACGGCGCGGCCTGGGCACCCGGTTACGAAGACCCAGAGCGTTTCATCATCGAGTCAGTACGCCGTACTGTCGGTGAAAGGGTGCGAATTATGGTGGGTTTCGACTACCATGGCAATCTAGATGCCGACAGCATCCGCGCCTGCGATGCTGCTTTCGCCTATCAAAAATCACCGCATACCGATATGGGCGATACCGGTCGGCGCACTGCGAACTGCATGACCCTCACACTTCAGGGCAAGCTCTCGCCCACCTGCCGTCTGGTCAAACCCGGCGTTCTGACGCCCAGTATTTTCAGTGCCACCCAGTTAAATCCACTAGCTAAAATTCTTGCTGAAGCACGACGCCTAGAACATGAGTCAGATAGCTATCTCGACATTTCTCTTATGGCGGGGTTCTCCTATGCCGATGCCACCAATACTGGCTTCTCGGTCATGGCAGTCACCGATGCCAACGCCGAGCGCGCCAACACCATTGCCACCTCACTCTGCGAACGTATCTGGCAAGACCGCCATGAGCTCTACAGACCCGAGCATATCTTTAGCCTTGACGAGGCAGTCAACCATGCCTTGGAAACAGCCCCCCGGGTTAGCAAGCCGATTGTGCTGCTGGAACATGCCGATAGAATGAGCGACTCTACCTACCTGCTCGATGCCTTGATCCGCCGTAATGCTCAGCATACTGCCGTACCTTTCCTATGGGACCCTCAAGCAGCTGAGATAGCCGCTGCCGCTGGTATCGGTGCGACCACTACATTGACCCTAGGAGCACATAGTTCACGTCGGGCAGGTCCTCGCCTGACGGTAGAATGCGAGGTACTGCAAGCCGAACCCAAGAGTTACTATATCTCCGGCGCCATGCTCCAGGGCAGCTACGTCAACCTTGGGCTATCAGCACTGCTGCGCATTGGCGGTATCCTCGTCAGTGTGATCAGCCGTCCAGCCTTCGGCGTCGATGAGGATGCTTTCACTGTCTTTGATCAGAATCCGCGGGACTACGACATCATCGTGCTGCGCTCAAAGACCCACTTTCGCCAGGTCTATCAAGATCTAGCAGAAGAGATTCTGATCGTGGACACGCCAGATTACGGGCCAGCCGACCTAACGACACTGCCTTATGAACGTTTGGACACTCGAAGCGTGTATCCTTTCGTGGAGCACCCAACCATCTCTGTCAAGACGGAGAACTGATGAGCCGCAAACTTGAAGTCAGCCTTGCACAACTGGACTTCGCCCCTCTGGCACCGATAGGTAATGGCGAGCAGTTGATCGAAACCGCCACCTCTGAAGCCAAAAATGGTGCTGGACTAATCGTCTTTCCAGAGCTGTGTAACACTGGTTATGTGGAGCCTTTGGCTCCTGGAGAGGGTTTCCCTTCAGGCGCCATATCCCATACTGAGTATGCCAAGCAGCTGTATAACGCTGCTGCCAATCACGATGGTGCGTTAATCAAGACGCTATCGGCTGTCTGCGCCCACTACGACTGTCATATCGTGATAGGGCTCGCTCTGCGCTCAGCTACTCAATCCGGCAAACTTTATAATGCCTCCTTACTACTGGGCCCCGGAGGCATTCAGGCTTGTTACGCCAAGACCCATCTATGGCATAACGAAAAGCTCTACTTCACACCAGGCCGCAGTATGCCAGTCTGCGATATCCCAGCAGCACGCATCGGCATGCAAGTCTGCTATGACATTCGCTTTCCTGAGGTTACTCGTTGTCTAGCCCTTGGCGGAGCGGAAGTGGTAACGAATATTTGGGCATCATTTCGTCACGCCAACGTGCCCCTTGAAGACACTGATACCTTCCGCCATCGTGCCTACACCCGAGCGCAAGAGAACGGGCTCTTCTTTGTTAGTTGCAACCGAGTTGGACGGCACGGAGGGATGCAGTTTATGGGGCGCAGCTTAGTAGCGCGCCCCGATGGCAGCATCCTCGCTGCCCTGGATCACGAACAGACAGGCATTTTACGCGCCAGTCTGGCGTTAGATGAAATCGCTGAATATAGAATGGCCACCGGCATCCTGAATGATCGTCGACCAGAGCTTTATAGCGCGATAGCCGGTGTTGCTAAATAGGCTAGCTTCACAGCAAAACTAAACAACCAAGCAACAAAGTCAACGCTGCAGTTCAGACTCGGGCAGGAAACATCGAGGCGGTTAAGCTTCAAAACTTAACTTATGGCACCATAGCGCTACGCGCTATTCCCAATGCCTAATGCCGTGAAGGAACACCACCGCATGTCTGCCAATTCACACTGCTCACCAACGCCATTCTCGCCAACGTCGCTTACCCCTGGCTTTATGGTGGTGCACGCTAACCGCCTGGAAGACTTGCGCGGGCTGGCGGTGCAGTGGATGCGCCTGCACCCGTTGGGACCGTTGGAAAACGAGACCATTCTGGTGCAGAGCAACGGTATTGGGCAGTGGTTAAAGTTAGCGTTGGCGGAAGACCCAGAGAATGGCGGCGCAGGCATCGCCGCCGCGCTGGATGTCATGCTGCCTGCGCGGTTTCTATGGCAGGCCTACCGCACGGTGCTCACCCATGTTGATCAAGATGGCGACGCGGTGCCTGAAACCTCGCCGTTTGATAAATCGCGCTTGGTATGGCGGCTACTGCGCCTGTTGCCCACGCTAGCGGGGCAGGAAGTGTTCGCCCCGTTGGAACAGTTTCTGGAAGTTGACCGCGACCAGCGCAAGCACTACCAACTGGCCGAACGGCTGGCGGATTTGTTCGACCAGTATCAGGTCTACCGCGCCGACTGGCTAGATGCCTGGGCCAACGGTGATGACGTGCTGATTACCGCTCGGGGCGAACCCCGCCCGCTGGAAGAGCACCAGCGCTGGCAGCCCGCGCTATGGCGCATTCTGCGCGACGATGTCGCCGCCACCCAAGGCGATGCAGGCATCAACAGTAGCCGTGCCCAAGTGCATCGGCGCTTTTTGAAAGCGACTGAACAATTGGAAGGCCAGCCCTGCCCACACGGCCTGCCTCGGCGGCTGATTATTTTTGGTATTTCATCGCTGCCCCAACAAACCCTGGAAGCCCTGGCAGCACTCTCTCGCTGCTGCCAAATCGTGCTGTGTGTGCACAACCCCTGCCAGTTCTACTGGGCAGATATCATCGAACACAAAGATTTACTGCGCGCCAACCGCTACCGCCAGCGGCGCAAAACCGGTATGCCCGAAGCGTTGGATGTATTGGGCACCGGCGACGCCGACGATGCCCTGCATCTGCACGCTCAGCCGCTACTCGCCGCCTGGGGCAAGCAGGGCCGCGACTACCTGCGCCTACTGGATGAACACGACGATTCAGGCAACTACCAGACCCTGTTTGAGCAGCAGGCGCTACGCATTGATATGTTCGAGCCGTTTAACGGCGTTGATCGCGACTGCCTGCTCAGCCAACTGCAAGATGATATTCGCGAACTGCGCCCCGTGGCGGAAACCCAAACCCACTGGCCCGCGCTAAGCTCGGCAGATGATTCCATGGTGTTTCATATTGCCCACGGCCCTCAGCGGGAAGTTGAGATTCTCCACGACCAGTTGCTGGCCGCCTTTAGCGCCGACCCTGACCTGCGCCCGCGGGATATCATCGTCATGGTGCCAGATATCGACCGCTACGCGCCGCATATCGCCGCAGTGTTTGGCCAACTACAAAACGACGACCCACGGCATATTCCCTATACGCTTTCCGACCAAGCCAGTCGCCACCGCCTACCGCTGATGATTGCTCTGGAAAAGCTGCTGCGCCTACCTGAGCTGCGTCTTTCGGTCAGCGACTTACTGGATCTGCTCGATGTACCCGCTCTGCGCCAGCGCTTTGGACTAGAAGAGCGCGACCTACCGGTACTCGAGCGCTGGATGGAGGGTGCAGGCATTCGTTGGGGGCTGAATGCCAAGCAGCGCCAGACACTTGAGCTACCCGGCGGGTTAAGCCAAAACACCTGGGCGTTTGGCCTGCGCCGCTTGCTGCTCGGCTACACCGTGGGCGAAGGCCACGCTTGGCAAGGAATCGAGCCGTTTGACGATATCGGCGGGCTGGAAGCGGGCCTCGCCGGGCCGTTAGCCACCTTGTTGGAAAAGCTCGAAGAGACCTGGGAAACCTTCTGCCAGCCCACCGATGCGGCCAACTGGGTAGCGCGACTACGCACACTGCTGGAAACCTTCTTCCTGACCGACGACGCCCAAGAAAGCGTAATGCTCAGCAAGCTGGAAAACGGTTTGCAGCAAATGCTGGAAAGCAGCGAGGAAGCCCAGTTAACCGAACCGCTGCCGCTCTCCATGGTGCGCGAACACTGGCTGGCACAGATTGATGAACACAGCCTTTCCCAGCGCTTCCTAGCCGGTGCAGTCAACTTCGCCACGCTAATGCCCATGCGCGCCATTCCGTTTAAGCGCGTGTGCCTGCTGGGCATGAACGACGGTGAGTATCCCCGCTCTCAGCCACCGCTAGATTTTGATTTGATGGGTAGCGACTACCGCCCCGGTGACCGTTCCCGTCGGGAAGATGACCGCTACCTGTTTTTGGAAGCGCTGCTCTCCGCCCGCGACCAGCTCTACATAAGCTGGGTAGGCAGAAGCCAAATCGACAACACCCCGCTACCGCCTTCGGTACTGGTCGGCCAACTGCGTGACCACCTGGAAGCAGGCTGGCAGATCGAGAACGGCACGCCACTGCTGGAAGCGCTAACCGCCGAGCACCCGCTGCAGCCGTTTAGCCGCGCTTATTTTGCTAGCAACCCGCAAGTCACGCGGCTGTTTACCTATGCACATGAATGGCGCGAGGTACACTCACCGCGCACGCCTCAAGCTGCCCAACCGACACTTCCCCCACCGGAAAACATCCCGACCAGCCTGACGCTTGGCCAGTTAGGCCAATTCCTGCGCGAGCCAGTACGCGCCTTCTTCAATACCCGGCTGGGAGTATATTTCGAGCAGGAAGCGATTGCCGAGCTGGACGAAGAACCGTTCGCCCTGGATGGCCTGCAAAACTGGCAGCTGCAAGACCAACTGATCGCCGCCCAGCGCCACGCCATTGATCGCGGCGAGCCACGCATTGAAGCACTGCACACAGCCCTTGAGCGTTTTCAGGGCCAAGGCGTATTGGCCATGGGTGCCTTTGGCGAGCGCATGCGCAATGCCTTAGCAGAACCCATGGAAGCTCTGTTCAGCGACTACGAAGAAGCCCTGGGCGCTTGGCCGATTGCGCTAGGTGACCCAGCAGCCATTCACCTGGAAGGTAGTAACGGTATTACGTTGGAAGATTGGCTGGGCGAGCTACGCCAGGATGATGTGGGCAACCGCTGCCGCCTGTTATTACTCAGCAGTAGCCTGGTCAAGAACAGCAAGTACCAGTGGCATCTGCTGCTACGCCACTGGGTTGCCCACCTAGCGGGTAACCTCAGCGGCCCGATGACCACCCAACTGCTTTCCAAAGCAGGCAATATCACCCTGGAACCTATCGCTGCCGACATCGCCCACGCCCACCTGGAAACCCAGCTAAACGCCTGGCAACACGGCCTGGAAGTACCGCTTCCGCTAGCCCCCCAGGCCTCTTTTGCGTGGCTGACAAAACTGGGTACACCTGACACTGCGATTGAGAAAGGCAGGGAAAGCGACGCCTACGCCGCAGCCGAAAAAGTCTATGAGAGCGGATTTAAAACCACCGGCGAAGCCGACCAGAGCCCTTATCTCGGCCACCAATGGCCCCGCTTCGAACGGCTGTTTTTCGACCGCTCCGCCAACGGAAAGCACACCTTTGCCGAACTCACGGAAGCGCTGTACGCACCGCTGTTTTACGCCGTGAAAGGTAATGCGAAGAAAGGTGATGCGAACAAAGATAACGCCAAGAAAGCGGCATCGTAATGCGTTAAGCGCCTCGTCTAGCCCCTATTCAGTCTCAACCGTGCCCATGGGGTGATCAGGGTTTACTCCCTTTCTGCTTGGCACGGCTGTTTTTCTGCGTAAGGCGCTTTTGCTGCTCAGGCCTTCGCCCAGTCTGGCGAGCCAATGCGATGCGCATAAGACGTTGAAACGTCGGGCACTCCAGATGGCTCGGCGCGGTGCAGGTCGCCACATGACGCAAACCGTCACGAAGGGCTGTCAGTTCGTTAATGTGGCGATCCAGAAGATCTGCCTTAGCACTCACCGCTTCACGGTCGATTTCCGGCTGCCGTTGCGTGCCAAGCATGTCGCGCATCTCGGCCAGTGAAAAACCCGCGACCTGCCCCAACGCAATCAGCGACAAGCGTGTTAAAACGCTGGTCTCAAAAACCCGCCGCAGACCATTGCGCCCCACCGACCTAATCAGACCAACTTCCTCGTAATAACGCAATTTCGAGGCCGGAATACCGCTTTTTCGAGACAGTTCGGAAATATCGAGCATGGCACTTGACTTAAAGTTGACTTGAAGTAATAGGCTACAACGCTTCTCCCTTACGTATCCACCCACACTTCTATCCACACTGTCAGGAGTCTAACAAGCATGCCTGTTTTCAATACGCACAGCTGCCCATACGCCGTTGCTAAACCGTTAAAAAGAGCAGAGATAACAAGCACAGAAACGACCGGGGCAAAAATGCCAGGAGCGCAGCAATGAGTGCGCTGCTGACCGACGCGCTACTGCTCGGCCTGGGAGCAACTGCTTTTATGGACATAGTCGCGCTGCTGCAGAAGCGGCTGTTGGGTATTCCCTCGCTGAATTACGCCATGGTCGGGCGTTGGCTAGGACACTTGCCAAAGGGCAGGTTCATCCACCGGCCGATTGGTGAAAGCGCCCCGATTCGGGCAGAAATGGCGCTAGGATGGCTGGCCCACTACCTGATTGGCATCGCTTTCGCGATCATATTCTTAGTGCTGGTTGGGCCAAACTGGCTGGCACGCCCCACACTCATAGCTGCGTTAGGCTTCGGTGTGATCACGGTAATTGCGCCGTTTCTAATCCTGCAGCCTGGTATGGGCGCAGGGATTGCCGCCCGCAAGACGCCGCAGCCAACCACCGCTAGGCTGCGAAGTCTTTTCGCGCATGCCAGTTTTGGCGCTGGCCTATGGGTGGCAGGCGTCCTAGTGATGCGGGTTCTTTAGGCCAGCATAAAACCAGCTTAAATACTCGTCTCGCTTAACGAGAGTATCCGTTTTGCTAACGAAATCATCTCCGGGTCGCCGGTATGCTTATCCGGCACATCGGAGAGTTTGATCACCGGCAGCCAGCCCTGTCCTTCAGGGCGTGCCTCGACCATTTTGATCACCATATTCATCGGCTCAGCGCCGACATCGTTAGTGAAGTTGGTGCCGATGCCAAACGCCATTCCAATCCGTTCCTGACAAAACGCTTGAATGCGCTCGACTTTTTCCGGCGTTAAGGCATCCGAAAAAATGATGGTTTTGCTCAGCGGATTAATTCCCAAGCGTTCATAGTGCGCGATGGTTTGGGAGGCAAACTCAATCGGGTCGCCGCTATCATGGCGTACGCCGTCGAACAGCTTGGCAAACTTTTTATCGAAGCTGTCGAAGAAAGCGGACGATGTGAAGGTGTCGGTTAGGGCAATTCCCAAATCGCCACGATACACATCCACCCAATGTTCTAGGGCAAGACTGTTAGCCATTTTGAAGCCAAAGCGGGCACCATGGAACATAAACCACTCGTGGGCGTGGGTGCCTATCGGCTTCACGTCGTGACGCATAGCCAACAGCACATTGCTAGTGCCGCTGAAGGCTTCACCACCGTAGTGGCGCAGCGCTTCCACCACTCGATCATGAACCTCAAATGAGAAACGGCGACGCGTGCCGAACTCGGCAATTTTCAGCCCTAAGCGGCGATAAAGCTCAATCTTCTCCTGGGTGCGTTGCTCGATCAGGGCATCGTCATCATGGGTCACCGAGACGCCACGTAGCCGATACCAAAGTTCGCTGATCAACGCCATCAGCGGCACTTCCCATAAAATAGTGCGGTACCAAGGCCCTTCGATAACCACCGACAGCTCACTGCCCTGCTGCTCGATGATTACCTCAGAGGGTTCGTAACGAAAGCCGGCCAGAAAATCGAGATAGGTCGGGTCAAGATAAGGGCAAGTAACTTCCAGGTAGCGCTTTTCCTGATCGCTCAGGCGAAGCGCCGCCATTTTATCGACCTCGTGGCGGAGCGCAGTACCAAAGCCTTCTGGAAACGCGTGCTGGCCACGATTGATAAATGCGTAGCGTGCATGTGCATAGGGAAAGCGTTTGATCACGGCGTTCTGCATCGTGATTTTGTAGAAGTCATTATCCAGAAGCGAGGTCAGCATGAGATCCCTACGTGTAAGTGAACCGAAGCCGCTGGTAGCGTAAACTAAGCGTCCTAAGAGTGGCTTGGCGACAAGATTATCAGGTGGCGGGGCACTCATACAGTCTTGGCCCCGCGCTGGGGCGCTTTACTTTCGGAGACCCGTGATGAGTCAGCCCGCCCCGCTTAACCCACTTACGCTACCGCTTCACGGCAGCCGCTTGATTGAAGCCAGCGCGGGCACGGGCAAAACCTTCACCATCGCACTGCTCTACGTGCGCCTGGTGCTGGGCGGGCAGCACAGCGAAGACGACAGCGCCTTTGTGCGCCCGCTCACCCCGCCGGAAATTCTGGTCGTTACCTTCACCAACGCCGCCACCCAGGAACTGCGCGAACGTATCCGCCACCGGCTGGTAGAGGCCGCCGCAGTGTTTAGGGCCACTGATGATGCTGGTTCAGACTCTCTGCTTATCCAACTCCGCAAGCAATACACAGAGGCCACCTGGCCCGCCTGCGCCCGCCGCTTGGAGCTAGCCGCCGAATGGATGGACGAAGCCGCGGTTTCCACCATCCACAGCTGGTGCTACCGCATGCTGCGCGAACACGCCTTCGATAGCGGCAGCCTGTTCTCGCTCAACCTGGAAAACGACCAGCGCGAACTGGAGCAAGAAGTGGTGCGCGACTACTGGCGCACCTTCTATTACCCGCTGGATGCCGACGCCCTGGGCAGCATTACCCGCTACTGGAAATCGCCGGATAAACTCCACGAAGATGTACGCAAGCTGCTCCACGAAAGCGACGCTCTGGGCAGCCAGCGCCCCGCACCAGCCGACATATTAAGCGCTGCCGAAGCCGAACGCAGCGCCACATTAGGCACGCTAAAAGCTCCCTGGCCCGCTTGGCTAGATGAACTGGTGCCCGCACTGGAAGAGGCCGCCAAACGTAAAGCCTTCAAAGGCCAAAGCTTCAACGCCAAAAGCCGCGTCAGCTGGCTAGGCGCACTGCGCGAATGGTGCGAAAGCGACCTTGAGCGCCCCGCGCTTACCCCCGCCGCCTGGAAACGCCTGACCCCAGACGGCATGGCCGAGATATGGAAAGACGGCGCGCCACCCTGCCCAGCCGCCTGGGAAGCGCTGGCGGACATGCCCGCCGCCCTCAACGCCTTGCCCGAACCGCGCAACGACCTACTGATTCACGCCGTGCAGTGGTGCAAACTACGTATGGAGCGCGAGCAGGAACGCCGCGCTGAAATGGGCCCCAACGACCTGCTCACCCATTTAGACCGCGCCCTGCAAGGCCCCAACAAAGACGCCCTGGCCGCGCAGATTCTGCGCCAGTTCCCCGTGGCGCTGATTGACGAGTTCCAAGATACCGACCCGATTCAGTACCGCATTTTTAACGCGGTCTATGATGTCGCCAATCCCCGCCGCGACGCCGCTATGCTACTGATCGGTGACCCCAAGCAGGCCATCTACGCCTTTCGCGGTGCGGATATTTTCACCTATCTGCAAGCCCGCCAAGACACCGCAGGCCGCCACGTTACGCTGGGCACCAACTTCCGTTCCAGCCGCGCCATGGTGGAAGCGGTCAATCACTGCTTCCACTACGCCGATCAGCACCCGGCTGGGGCGTTTCTATTTCGCGAAGATGGCGGCGAAAACCCGCTGCCGTTCTTATCAGTAGCCGCCAAAGGCCGCGACGAACAGTTGGTCCACCAAGGCCAGCCGCTGCCCGCCATGACACTTTGGCCGTTAACAAGCGAAGAACCACTTTCCAAAACCGCCTACCAGACCGAGATGGCCGAACGCTGCGCCTCTTACATGGTGGAACTGCTCGCGGCAGCTCAAAGTGGCAATAAACAAGGCCAAAGCGGCTTCCAGCAAGGCGATAACCTAAGCCCGCTAAAACCTTCCGATATGGCAGTGCTGGTCAACGGCCTGCAGGAAGCCCGCGCCATTCGCTTAGCGCTGGCCAGCCGAGGGGTGAAGAGTGTTTACCTTTCCGACCACGACAAGGTATTTAGCTCGCCCATGGCCCAGCAGGTAGAACGCTGGCTGCGCGCCTGCGCCGAGCCACTGGCCAGCTCTCGCCAAGCCGAAGCCCACCTGCGCGCCGCTTTGGCCACGCCGGTATTGGGGCTCAGTTTGGCCGACCTTGATCACCTGCAACAAAACGAACTGGCCTGGGAAGCGCGGGTAGAGCAATTCAGCCACTATCATCGCCTATGGCAGCGCCAAGGTGTGCTGCCGCTGGTACGCCGTATGATGGTGGATTTCGACATTCCCGCCCGCCTACTGGGGGAATTCGAAGAGGGTGAGCGCTTGCTCACCGACCTGCTGCACTTAGGCGAACTGCTGCAACAAGCCAGTGCTGAACTGGACGGTGAACACGCGCTGATTCGCTTTCTGTATGAAGCCATTGCCGACCCGGAAAGCCACGGCGACAGCCACAAGCTGCGCCTGGAAAGCGACGCGGATTTGGTCAAGGTAGTCACTATCCACAAATCCAAAGGGCTTGAGTATCCGCTGGTATTTCTGCCGTTTATCGCCAACCACCGCCCGGTGAGCGATAAAGACATACCGCTGCGCTGGCACGACGCCCAAGGCAACCTTCAGCTCAGCCTAAGCGCGGATGAAGAAACTCTGGCCACCGCCGACCGCGAACGTCTGGGAGAAGACCTGCGCAAGCTTTATGTAGCGCTGACCCGCGCCCGCCACGCAACTTGGCTGGGGCTAGCCCCGCTGCAAGGGTTGGAAAATAGCGCCCTCGGCTACCTGATTAGCGGCGGAAAAACGCTGGCACCGGCCGAACTCTCCAGCGCGCTGGAAGCGCTGGCAAACGGCAGTGAGATTGTTGTCAGCGAGCCACCGGCGCCCACTGCCCAGCGCCTTGCCCTCTCTGAACAAAGCGCCACGCTTGGCCACGCCCGCACGCCCACGCGCCCGGCCAAGGAACACTGGTGGATTGCCAGCTACTCGGCGCTACGCCTTTCCGGCACGCTCACTGCCCCCACGGCCACGCCACTGGAGCCCACCACCGCCCAGGAAGCCACCGCGTTTGAAGTATTGGATGAGCCGCAAGATATTTCTCAGCCAGATACTTTCCACCTGCATAAATTTCCAAGGGGGCCAGGGCCGGGCACATTTTTGCATGGCTTACTGGAATGGGCAGGCAGACAAGGGTTTGCAGCCGCTGCTAACGATCAAGATTCACTCAACGACATGCTGTGGCGGCGCGTGCAGCTGCGTGGCTGGCAAGCATGGCAGGAACCGCTGGCTGGCTGGCTTTCAGCGCTGCTCACCACACCGTTACCGCTGGCCGCGCCAAACCAACAAAGCGTCGCGCTCACCGAACTCACCAGCTACCAAGTGGAGCTAGAGTTCTGGCTGGCCGCCAAGCGGGTCAACACCCAGGCGATTGATGCGCTGGTAAGCAAGCACTTACTACCAGGGGTTGAGCGCCCAGCGCTGGATGCCGATACCCTAAACGGCATGCTCAAAGGCTTTATCGATTTAGCCTTCGAGCACCAAGGGCGCTTTTACGTCCTGGACTGGAAATCAAACTATTTAGGGCCGAATGACAGCGATTACGAACCGGAAGCCCTGCGCCATGCGCTGCTAGCCAAGCGCTACGACCTCCAGGCCGCACTTTACCTGCTGGCTATGCACCGGCTGCTAAAAGCGCGCCTGCCCGACTACGACCCGCACCAGCACTTGGGTGGCTCGATGACGGTATTTCTGCGCGGCAGCCGCAGCCCAGGGCGTGGGGTATTTTCCGAGCCAGCCCCGGTTGAACTGATCGAATCACTGGATAGCCTGTTTGCAGGCGCATCGTTTTCAAGCCCCGCACAGGAAGCGACGGTATGAGTAAGCCCAAAGACACCCACACCTTCGACCTGTTTGGCGATGCCGTTGAAACACAGGATGCCCAGCCCACCACAGCTGCCACGCCAGTGAGCGCTCACCCTGCGTTAAGCGATACCGCTGAATTACTAACCCTATGCGAGCGCTGGGTAGCCAGGGGCTGGCTGCGCGATTTAGACCGCGCCCTGGTGCGCTTTCTAGCAACAGAAGCAGCGGATGCCCCCGCGCTGCTGCTGTTAGCCGCCGCCCTGGCCAGCCACCAGCTAGGCCGAGGCCATGTGTGTCTGGATTTAAACGCCACGCTTAACGCACCAGATTTTGCCCTTTCGCTACCGCCCGAAGGGGATGATTTAAGCGACCCGCCACCGCTGCCCAGCGACGTGCTGGCAACGCTCACGCTAAGCGAATGGCAAGCCGCGCTGCATCACCCACTGCTCACCAGCGAAGGCCCTGGCAACACGCCGCTGGTGGTCGTGACCACTCACTCAGCTTCAGACACGCGGCTCTACCTACGCCGCTACTGGCAGTATGAGCAAACCCTACACCAGCAAATCGCCAGCCGCTTAGAAGATGAAAACACCACACACACACAGGCGGTGAATGATAACGCCACGACGGCAACTGATAACCGTTG
This sequence comes from Halomonas sp. N3-2A, assembly GCF_002216165.1. Lineage (NCBI taxonomy): Bacteria > Pseudomonadati > Pseudomonadota > Gammaproteobacteria > Oceanospirillales > Halomonadaceae > Halomonas > Halomonas sp. N3-2A. The sequence goes on from NZ_CP022286.1 coordinate 2,851,447, forward strand.
TAGGAGACCAATTTATTGGGCGATGGGTGACGATAGTCACCCTGGCCTTCTCCCCCAGGCACTGCATATTCTGTTCAAGCCAAGCGACGGCCTCGACTGGCAAAAAACCGCCTGCGCCCTGGCCGCCCGCAGCCGCTTCGGCATTATTACCGGCGGCCCCGGCACCGGCAAAACCACCACCGTGGTGCGCCTGCTCGCCCTTCTGCAAACCCTGCAACTGGCTCACTCGCCCAGCCAGCCGCTGCGCATTCGCCTAGCCGCCCCCACCGGCAAAGCCGCTGCTCGCCTGAATGAATCCATTGCTGGGCAAGTCAGTCAACTCCCCTTCAAAGGATTAGCTACCTTGTTGGAAGGAGCTTTGTCGGAGGGAGCTTTGTTGGAAGGATCTTTGTGGGAGGAAGCTTTGTGGGAGGGAGCTTTAGCTCGCGATGATAAAGCCACAGAACAGCTAAAAGCCGCCATTCCAACTGAAGTCACCACACTTCACCGCTTATTAGGCGCAAGACCCGACACCCGCCACTTCCGCCACAGCGCCGCCAACCCGCTAGCGCTGGACGTGCTGGTAATCGACGAAGCGTCCATGGTGGATATCGAGATGATGGCCGCCGTGCTGAGCGCCCTGCCCGCTAATGCCCAGTGCGTGCTGCTGGGGGACAAAGACCAGCTGGCCTCGGTGGAAGCGGGCTCGGTGCTGGGTGACCTATGCCGCCGTGCCGAAGCTGCCCACTACACCCCAGCAACCGCCCAATGGCTGGAAAGCGCCACCGGCCAGCCGCTGCCGCCAGAGTACCTGAATGCTAACGGCCAGCCGCTCGACCAAGCCATTACTATGCTGCGGGTAAGCCACCGCTTTAACGAACATAGCGGCATCGGCCAGTTGGCCCAGGCGATTAACCAGCCCAGCCATGCCCAAACTGACCGGGAAAAACAGCAGGCCGTTAACGCCGTGCTGCGCCATGGCTACCCAGACTTACACCACCTAACGCTTGCAGAGGACACCGCGCTGGATAAGCTGGTGATTCACGGCAGCGCAGATAAGTTTCTCAATGGCGGTGAAGGCCGCACCAACCACAAACATGAACCCATCGCCCCGCCCACTGGCTACCGCCACTACCTAAAGGTGCTAAACGCACAGCGCCCGCGTGGGGAATCGTTTGAGGAAAATGCAGCGGCCTATAACGCCTGGGCCGCTGAGGTGCTAAGTGCCTACAGCCACTTTCAACTGCTATGCGCGCTGCGCAAAGGCCCCTGGGGGGTAGAAGGATTAAACCTGCATATCGCCAAAACCCTGCGCAGTGAAAAGCTACTTTACGGCAGTGACTACACGCTGGAAAAAGGCTGGTATGAAGGCCGCCCGGTACTGGTCACCCAAAACGACTACGGCCTAAAACTAATGAACGGCGATATCGGCATCACCCTGACGGTGCCGGATCCCCGCAATCCGCAACAAAAGCTGTTGAGAGTTGCCTTTCCTTCATCAAGTGCCACGAGCGATACCGATAACCCCATCCGCTGGGTACTGCCCTCCCGCCTACACGCGGTGGAAACCGTATTCGCGATGACGGTACACAAATCCCAAGGCTCGGAGTTCTTACACACCGCCCTACTGCTACCGCCCACCATCAACCCGATTCTCACTCGCGAGCTGGTCTACACCGGCATCACCCGCGCCCGCGACTGGCTCACGGTAGTGGAAGCCAAACGCGGAGTGTTGAATGAGGCAGCGGCGAGGGAGGTTATGAGGGTAAGTGGGATGTAGAAGGTTGTCATCAAAACCGACATTAGCGGTGCTGGCAATGTCGGTCTTCGGCCGAGGCAGATGTTAAGAAAATGCTGATGTAACGCACAAAGCAACAGTGCGGTGCGAAGCAATGGACTTCCCCCAATAAAATGGACACGCCCCATCAGTTGATTCCTTCGAACTCTAGCGGAGTCCGGTAACCAAGGCCACTGTGCAGCCGTTGGGTATTATAAAAGCCCTCAATATAGGCTTTTATATGTTTCCGTAATTGGCGCATCGTCACGAAACTGGTGGCGTGTAGCAGTTCTCCCTTGAGCGTCACTCCACTGCTTTCACCTTGAACTCAGTGCTGTACTGCTGAGTTTTCTTCCCCGTGATCATTTCCGGCATCGTTTTGCTCCTCCTGCGGAGTTATCGATGCGTGTCTACTAAACTGGGGGAAGTCCACAACCGACTGCTTTTGCTTGTTATAACTGCTTATCTTCACGTAGTTTTGACATCAAGGCCTCTCTCAGTTTTGGACCCTTTGCTATTTTATCTGTACCGCCTAAAGCTCTATAAATATCGTATGTAGTTTCAATAGCATAATTAATAATCTCTCCTGTTAGGCTATTGGAATTCAATTCTGCTAGTTTTTTGCTTCCAGGGTACAAACTGTTTACCATCAGACAAGATGCAACATATAACCCATAAAACTTAATATCTGTTATTTCAGTAGCAGTATACTTCTTTGCTACTTTTAGATTATCTTCAATTCTTCTACCAAATAGCGAAACAATATAGTAAGCATTTAACTCATTGTTTTTATGGAATAGTTTTTCATAAGACTCATCATCTTCCAATAATGTAGACGGTCTTGCTCGAGCGAAATCAGGTTTTTGCATCAATGTTGATATCAAGCATTGAGACATAAATGGGACGCTAATTATCTCCTTGGGTTTCTTGCCTTCATTTTTATAGAAATTTTTTCTTCGATCGTAATATAATCCTCTCGGCTTTAGATAGTCCTCGATCTGCCTATGAACTTGATCTGTTGCACGTAAAGATGATTTAGGGATTGGTGTTTGGCTATTTGTTGCCCTGATAATACGGTCTCGGGTTTCTTCACTTTCAGGTACGATTACTCGAATCAGAATATCTCTTTTCTCTGTTTCAATTCGACCCTGATTGCTTTTATAAAACCGGTGTATCTCAGACGAAGTTTGCAAGCCATTAACTATTTCAGGATTATGCACGACTAGCTCTTTACCGCCAGGAGCAGCCACCTCACTTGCCAATATTGTAACTCCGTTGTTTAGCCACCAAAACTCTTCTCCCCCAGGATTTTCTAACGTATTTTGAATTTCATTGTTTACATTTGTTTTTCCTTGATAGTCACGAACATTCGACTCAAATATATGCCTTATTAACTTACCATGATCATCAGTAATAAATTTGTAGTATTCGGCCAGATTGCTTAGTGCAATAAATACTTGACCAGATGTAGATAGCGGTGACTCAGAGATATTTAATCGAAAGACATCATTTGGCCTTTCTTGAGTCATTTTAACTAATGCCTCTGCACCTAAGAAGAAAACCTCTGATTCTGCGCCCGGCAGCTTTTCTTTAACATCATCGGTTAAATCTTCGGCCTGACCTCGAACATTAGGGTGAACATCTACTCCTTTAGAGACATAGTAAATGCTAATTTTAAGCTTTGGTTTTTTTGTTATAAGTCCAACGTATGTATTCCTGAATAGCTCAAATGCTGATAGCACATGATCGTTGTAACGCCCTTCATAGTCTTGGCGATCAAAATCCAAATCGAATAAACTACGGCACAATCTTGATATTTTTAACAATGGCTCTTCTGAAAAAGAATTCTCGTATTTAGACTGTATTAAAACTAGCTCTATATCGACGTTTTTCTTATATTTCGTTGATGTCTCCTCGTCTTCTTTTACTAAATCCCCATTTACAAAAAGGTAAATAGAATCTGCTCCTCCATCGTGACTTTTGCCACAAATTCCAGAGCTAATCTCGTCATAACTAAGCTCATAATCTTTAAGAACTTGCAAAGCAGAATAGAATTCGAAGAAATCACTTAGTGATAAATCTTCTTCAAAAGCATTCATCTCTTGCTTAATGATTTCGTCAAGCAAAATTTGATTATTTTTTGACATCTATTTCCCTTAATATGAATAACTCTATTCGGGCTGAGATATAAAGTCCGGCTCACGCGCCGGTTTGGAGCCGCGAAGCGGTGGAAATCGGTCGCTATGCAGCCGATTGTTAAGCAAAACCTGCACGAGCCTCGACTTCTGAACAAAGCTCCTGCTGCCGCCTCTCTATTAGCGAGAGATACTCCCCTAAGTGCTCGAGTCGAACAACATCGACTCGGTATGGAGAGTTTTTATAATGTTTCGAAGGGTAATCAAATCTAAAAGCAGCGCTGTTAATCTCCTCTACGACAATCTCACCCTCTTCTGAGAGCCGGGCTCGGAAAAGCGGCGCATTTAGAATCACTAGCGGCTGAACAAAGTGAATTTCGCAAGGATTATTAAGGATATCGCCTGTTTGATTCGCACCGTCGGGTGAAATTGAATCGTAGTAATACTCTGAAGCTTTAGAAACAGACACGAAAGATCCGTACCAACGTGACGGTTGGTCTGGGTTTTTGAACGATTCATGTATCCCACTGCCGAGCCACCCATTTTTCCTGATAGGCGAACTCTTCTTCAAGGCCTCAGCTAACTGACTTGGGTTACCTGGCAAATTAATAGCGGATATTAGATTATTCCAGGCGCACGAGAGTAAGAATGGATGAGAGTGTTGACCAAAAACCACCCATGGTTTTTCGGATTTCTTTACCTCTCCACAGACGTGAAACTCTGTGTGAGTGTACGTTTTCTCGCCATGTTCTAAACCAAGCACTCTCGTTGCGACAATATCAATCTCTCTGGATTTATCCTCATCCTTATCGAGGTAGCCGTACCCGGCACTTACAGACCATCCGGAATCAATGAAAATTTGTTGGGCCCTAAGCTCGGTGCTGAAACCTGATTTTTCAAGGTCTTTTATGATTCTATCAATCAACTCTTTGCTCATAGTTTTAATGCTTAACAGTGATTATACACCCCATTACATAACCTGAATGAACCGGACGGCGCGTTCATTCGGGCTATACAGCCCTTTCCTAATGATTCATCCCATATAGCTAGGCAACATAACACAGATTATCGTGCCGGCTGCATAACACGGCAGAACCAGCATGCCGCTTCTGCCTGGAGGGCAGCCCAGAGTCGAAAGGCATCATTTACTCACTTCCTTATAAAACACCACCCTACCCGCAATAGATTCCATGCCTTCAATCGGCTGCTCATAACTCCAAGCAATATCCCGACGCTCACCCAACGAGAAAGTCACCGTATGCTCTTTGAATGGGCAATAGGTGGTGGTTTCTGAAACGGTGAGTAAATCCATCCGCACGTCTTCGCGAGGAAAGTAGTGACGTGGCGGATAGCCGCGTTCGCGGAGTTCAAGCGTATTGGTGGAATCGGCGATTAGCGTGCCATCAACATGCGCCTGCACGCGTTGGCTAATAGGGTGAAGCTCAATGCGTGGGGCGTTTTGCATTAGGTTTTCCCTGCTACGTTGTTCGCTCTAATGCTTCGATCCTAGCAGTTAAATTATATTTAGCCTACTTTGAGCACTTAGTTTTTAGTCGATATTGGTCACTTCATGACCTAGGTCACTCATCACTTCCACGCTGCCGCCCGGCCTACTCCTCCGGTGGGGAAAGGTGGGCATCGGTCAAGGTACGTGGCCGGTACTTGTACGCGGTATCGGCCCAACGCTTCCAGACACTCTCATCGACTGAAATATTCACCGCTGGCAGCCCCTGCATGCCCTGCGCATACTGCCGGTAAAATCGGCCGTCGCCCTTATATCTAAGGCGTGCATACTTGGCGTAGAGTCCTTTTAGAAAATCAGCAAACGAATCTTTCGGTGCCATTTTCCAAGCATCCTCTGCAGCATTGAAGGAAGCCACTTTTAGACCTGCCTGCTGCGCTTTGGTTAACATCCAGCTCAGCGGTATGTCGGCCAGTGTGTCGTCAGCGCCATAGCCGCCGCCTACATTGGCGTGGGCACCGATAAACCAGCGCTGCTCTACGTTGCGATTGCCCGCTTTCTGCTTGCCATCCTTACTCGTCCAGAGCGATACGTTATACGCCGACCTGTGTTCGTCCAGCGCGACCGCTTGATAGGCATAATCGACAATGCTGGAAAGCTCGGTATCGTGCCAATCGTATTTGCTTTTGAACAGGTTGGTTCCGGGCACGCCCAGTGCGCCAACGGTATCCCACACGCCAATAAAATGAATCCTGGGCTGGCGGCTGAAGCGCTTCTTGAATTCTTTGCACACCTCAGAATCGGGGTGCCAATCACGGTTTCGATAAATACGTTCGGCCTTATCAAGCAGCCCTGGCGTAACGACATGCACTAGCCCGCACTTACGAATCATCCCTACTAGGCTTCTGGCGGTGTAGGCACCGCGGCTGAATCCAAATATCCAGATTTCATCGCCTTCACTGTAATGCCTTGCCAGCCAGTCATAGCCTTCCCGTAGGTTTTTGCTTAGCCCATAACCAAAGGCTCCGCCAAAAAAGCGCTGAAATTTGGATGTCCCTACGCCGGGGTCGTAATAGAACCGCTGCCTGATACCGTCATCGTCATCATGGAGCAGCCGGGTAATACGATAAACATTGGTTTGATCTTCAGGGTCGTTCCAGGTGCCATCGAATAGCAGAATCAATTTTTGCTTTGCCATGGTGCCCCCCATGATGATGCACGCCTTTAAACAGTGCTCATAATCGATTAATGAGGGGCAGACGATGCGCGATGCGCTCTTGGCCAACGCGTACCTGCGACCTCCACATTACTTAATGAAGGTTAGTCGACAATTCATTTCGTCACCTGTTGATAGCCAACTCTAAGCAGCGCTCCCGATGCGGGCGCTGCTTAAGAGGTGTTGGCTCGTAGCATCAAAGGCCTGGGATTGGCTCACGCTGGTCGAAACCAAACGCGGGCTGTTGAACGAGTCGGTGACGAGGGAGGTGATGCGGGTGAGCGTGGGGTGAAGCTTACACGTTCGACTGTTTTGTCGCGTAGCAGGGGGCCGCCCTACGCTACTGATTGAGACTAACGCGTTTGCTTGCTGGCACTGGTTATACCTTTTTTACTTCTGGCCAACCTGACTGACTTGGATAAATTCTAAATTTCGAGTCAGAACGTGGAAAACACTGCCCGCTCAGCCCTGAAAAATCTGCATAGCTTCTGGGCATTTCGTAAAAAGATACGATTCGATCTAACTCTGCAAATACTAGAATCGAAATGCTATCACTGATGAGGATGGCGCTTTTCGATTCCAGGTCATATTCAAAACCAAGCACCTCTGCTGCCATAGAGTTACCGCTGTAAGGGCCAAATATGCAGACTCGCTCCCAATTACCGCTAACTTCGCTCTGGAGGTCAACCAGACCGTTGATGGGCATAAGGTCTAGTTTCATTGCCCTATCACCAGCCTCAGAACACCCCCACAGCATAACTATTGTGGCTATTATCACTAGCTTCATGAGTTCAACGCCTTAAGCTTCGGCGCGGTTCCACCGACGGCGGAGACATCGAGCTGGAAATATGTGTTAAGCAATGACAAGCGCATACCGGATTATCGGAACGGATAGGTAGATACCCACTACCGCAGGAGTGATCACAAGAAGTGCTCTGGCCACGATAGGCAGCCCACGCTGGGAGTAACGTTTGCGCCATAGATTAAAAGCGGAGAACCCAATAACGGGGGCCAGTGGTATGAAAACGCCGAAAGTACTTAAACCAAGGCCGCCGCCAACGTGCAGTGACTGCATTACAGCCAGGAAGACCAACAAGCCCACCAGCAAAAGGTTTACGGTTGCTGATGCGCGCCGGCTAAGGAAGCTCAGGCCTGCGCACGCAACGAGCGCGAGAACTACGATTAAACTATAGACCGTGTGAACTGATACTGGTCCATTCGACATTGACCAGTTGATCATAGACACGTACCAAATAAAGAGACCACAAAGAATGTTCGAAATGTACATGGGCTATCTCGGTGACAAACACTTTGTACAGCGGCAAAAGGTAAGAATGCTCGGCATCAAAGGCGCAAGCTGCTGCACTTTGTTAAAGACTTCCATTAGTTTGAAGTCTCTTGGCACTTTTCTATGATGCATAAGAACCATATAAAAAAATAACATCCAGAGCAGTTACGCGATTTGAATCCCATCTTTGGATCATGCTTTAGCCTATCGCCTTCGGGTATGGCCTGGCAGCTTTTGGGTGGACGATCACGCCCACCAGTAGCGCACCACATGAAAAAACACCGGCGCGGCGAAGCAGACAGAGTCAATACGGTCGAGCATGCCACCGTGCCCTTCTATCATATGCCCCCAGTCCTTGACGCCTCGATCACGCTTGATCGCCGACATCACCAGACCACCGGCGAAGCCCAACAGATTCACAAGCAGTGCAATAAGTGCCGCCTGCCAGGGTGAGAAAGGAGTTATCCAGTACAGGCCAGCGCCCACCATCGTCGCCAGGAATACCCCGCCCAGCAACCCTTCCACGGTTTTGGAAGGCGACAGTTTGGGGGCCACCTTATGTTTGCCGAACAGCTTGCCGCAGCAATACTGCAACACATCCGATAGCTGAACCACGAGGATCAGCCAGGCGATAAGCATCAGGTTGCGCCCTTCATAGCCCGCTATATTCAGCGTCATTAACGCAGGAACGGCAGAGACACAATAAACCGCGATCATCAGCCCCCATTGCACTTTGGCGGTGCGTTCCAGGAAATGGGTGGTGTCGCCGCCGAGTGAGGACAGAATGGGCATTAAAAGAAACAGATAGACGGGGATAAAAATACTGAATAAGCCGTACCAATGTGTGGCTATCAGCAGATACTGTACCGGCAAGGCAAAATAGAAAGCCGCCACCAACGCCAGGTAATCACTATCCCGCGTTGGGGTCAGGGTCAGAAACTCCCTCAGGGCGTAAAACGACACCAAAAAAAACAGCAGAATCACACCATACAGGCCAAACATGAAGGCGATGCCGATGGCGAATACCATCACCCACCAGGCATTGATTCTGGCATTAAGATTAGCAATCACCGCATTGTTGCCCTTGCGCCAGGCCAGTAACCTGCCCGCCAGAGTTGCCACTAACAAGAGCAGCCCAATACCAGCAAACAGCCATAATGTCTGGTTCATACGTCCTCCTGTGACATGTCGAGCAATGCCAGTTGCAGCCGCTCAAGAAAGGCCGCCTTAGTTTCTTCACCCTGAAGCTTGATCGGTGCACCGAAACGCAAGGTACATAGCAGCGGTAAGGGAAGATAACGCCCTTTGGGCATGGCGCGATTCAGGTTGGTAATCCAGACCGGTATCAGTTCCAGGTCAGGGAAGGCATGGGCTAGGTGATAAATACCACTTTTGAAAGGCAGCAGCGGCGCCTCACTCAGGTTACGCGTACCTTCCGGAAAAAAGATCAGCGAGTCGCCATTCGCAAGTGCCTGCTGGACGGGTGCCAGAGGGTTCCCCTCACCTTGGTTCCCTCTTGGAACCAGTACAGCATTGAACACCCGCTGGCTGATAAAACGCTTCAGTGCTGTGTCCTCCCAGTATTCGGCACCGGCCACCGGGCGGGTTCTTTTCCTGAGCAACGCCGGAAGTGAGGCCCACGACAACACAAAGTCGCCGTGACTGCTGTGATTGGCAAAGTAGAGCCTTTGATGATGGCTGGCGTTGCAGCCCAGCCAAAGTGCTCTAGCACCTGTGATAAGCCTGGCGGCTAAGGTAATGCAATAGGCGGTTATGCCCGCGAACCAGCCGATCAACGTATTCATGGGTAACGGTCAACTCCTGTCAGGGAGATAGAAAACCTGGCAACACTTGAATGCTGCCATCGTCCTTGGATGGTTTTGGAGGGATGCCTTAATGCTTGCCATCCGCCTGCGTTAAACCGGACGTTACCCGGTTGAAAATAGTGACGCCTAGCAAAAGGATGACCGCAGAAAAGATCAAATTCAGCCAGAAAGCAGGTAGCCAGCCCAGCGCGACGAGCAGCCCCAGCGTACCAAATATTAGGGCGCGGTCACTTTTGCCCATGGGGCCATCATAGCGACGCTCGGCCCCTACCATCACACCGAGCACACCCGCGTACTCACTGACAATGGCCAGCAGGGTCAGCGCAATGATCAACGCAGGTTCAACCCCGGTCAGCAGGGCGAAAGGCAAATAGAGAATCGCATCAGAAACGATATCGGCCAGCTCATTAAGATAGGCGCCAAGACGGGACTGCTGGGAAAATTCGCGCGCCAACATGCCGTCGATAGCGTTGAGCGCCATTCTTATGAGCATCCAAAGTGGGATAAAGGCAAACAGCCAGGTGTGGGGCAACAGCAATAACAGGGTTCCGAGTAACAGGGAGCCCACGGCTGCCATAACAGTGACCTGATTGGCAGTAATGCCACTGTTATATAGACGAGTCACTAGAGGGCGAAGAAGGTTCTGAAAACGGGATTTCAATTGGTAAACAGACAGGCTCATTGGCGTTAACATCCTGTTAGAAAAATGATAATTCTCACCGCATTCCCTGAAATACCGGGCCATTGCTTAAAAGCCCTGTCCGATACCTCTACACGCACTGTTACGCGCTGCGTGGGTATTGCTTGATAAAATTTCTTAACTGTCGTGGCCCGTGTGATAGCCCCACTTGGGAGATACGACCACTATATGCCGCTACCTGAACGATGCTTCCAGTCAAACGCAGGGATATTAATTCTTTGATTGGCCGTGCCATCCCAGTCCAGGTTAAACCCTGCCCTTTCCAGCTCTTGCTGTATGGTTTGAGCTACTTTAATTTTTTCCGGTACATCACCATTAACGTGATCATAAGCCAACATCAGCCCTGCGCCTGAAACAGCGCGCTCTACATCCTGACCATGATAGAAACAATAGCCGAAGAAGGTACCTTTCGGGTATTCATTCAAGGCTTCGCTTGAATCGGCATGCCCATCAGACATCGTATATCCGGCATAATGTAAACAGAGAACACCTCTGTCTCGCAGGGATTGAAATGCACTATCCAGTCGATCCAGATCTGTCACTCTGGGCCATGTCTTTTCAGCTTCATGTTTCTTCTTAAACTCGCTGTTGACTGACTCACGCAACATATCTTCATCTGCCTCCTCTTCAAGCAGGTCAGAAATTTCTTCCTGAATGTCTTCTCGTGCATGAAACCCACCCCAGACAAGCGTCTTAACAATGTCTAAAGTATATTGATCCACTTTATTCATACTCTTTTCCTTAGTTGCCTGAAGATTGCTGTTACACAATTACGGCATATAAACGCACTGGAATGTGGCTGGCTCAATCCTGAATATTGACCTAAATGCCTTTACGCTTGATGGCTGCTAGAAACTCGTACAGAGAGGCGTTATCAAAGGCGTTCATGGCGAAATCGAGTTTGAAATAATCGCCGTCACTTAGCGCAAACGTCAGCCGGGAGGCGGCGTTGCTTTGAGCGTCGCCCTGAAATGCCCTTCATGATGAGCTGATTACCTCTCAGGGAAAGCTGGTAGGACGACAGCGCTGTCAGCAGCCACTTCACATAGATGTAAAACAGGCCACCCAGTAACAGCAGTCCGCCACAGCGCTTGGTTAGATTACGATGCAGCAATCCTGCTTATCGTGCCAAGAGAAACGGCTACCAGTTTTTCCTCACCATCTGCTTGAGCGTAGACCTTACACTCACAGGTCGCTTGCCGTTTTCCAGAATATAAGACCGTTGACCTAGCGATCAATTTATCTCCGATCGCGGGTCTAACATAGTTTACTTTGTACTCTGACGTGACACAGCTTCCTAACACTGACGCTCCGGCAAAGGTAATACAATTATCCGCCAAATAGCTAACGACACCACCATGCGCAAAACCATTGTTTTGCTTGAGATCATCTCTAATCTCAAGGCTCAACTCAGCACTTCTGGCCTCAAAAGCTTCCAACTTTGTTCCCAACAGCAAGCTGAAAGACTGTTGTGACAGAATCTCTCTTCCTTTCTCTAACATATCGCTCAATGTTCAGCTCCTTCCCCGTACTCTGGAGATCTAACAACTATTAGACAGCGCTTTCACCTCTGCTTCATGAACGCCACAGCCAGACCCGATGAGACAAACGTAACGCCTGCTCCAACATTTAAGCCAGAAACCAATTTGGGTTTGTTTCTCAGCCATTCCGATAATCTAGATGAAAACACGCCCATGAGGCTGAAACCTGCCGCTGTTAAAACCGCAAACCAAACACCATAGCCAATCATTTGCCAAGTCACAGAGCCCAAATTAGGGTTTACGAATTGAGGGACAAATGCGAGCACAAACATACCCGGCTTAGGGTTGAGTGCCGCTGAAAGGAAGCCCGTTGAAAATATCGTTTTTAAAGACTGTTTTTTTGCAGGCTCTAAGGAAAATAGATTTCTAGAGCGAAGGACTTTAACTCCTAACCAAATGAGATAGCCCGCACCAATAATCTTGACCACATAGAACGCCAGCTCAGACGTTTGAATTAAAAGAGTCAGCCCAAATGTCGCCGCTAGCACGTGGAATAGAATTCCCATTCCAGACGATAAGCCAGAAACGGTTGCGGCCAATCTGCCTTGGCTTAAACCTCGTCCTATCGCCAGCATGTTATCTGGCCCAGGGGAAATCACTAACAGCAGACACGCCAGTGTATATGTAGCCAACACTTCTAATGGAAACATGTCATCTCCTTCTACCTGTAACCGAACGTCATCGCCAGCGGGACTTCCTGTTCAGGTGGTGGTTAACAACGCTATTGTTAGGTTCGTTGAGTTATATAGCAGAGAACTCTATTAACTATCTAGCCTGCAGCAGCCCTCCTCGCGGGTGCGCCGGAGGCTTACCACGCGCTACATAACCATAAGTCTTCATCTGTCGCCGCTGTTTCGCACAAACGTCAGCCGTGAGGCAGCTTTACTTTTGCCTTGATGTAAGCTGTTGCATGGATTAGCGCAAGCTTGCGAGCATCTTAATGGATTGTATGAGAGGCAAGACACACACGGTCTCTACCTTCTTGCTTGGCTTTGTACATAGCCTCATCAGCACGAGCCAATAAGCTTTCGGGAGACTCTCCATTTTCCAACATGGCGACCCCAACACTCATGCTTAGCGTAGTAGACTCTCCGCTGCCAAAATCGACCGGCGAAACCGCTAAACGCTTTCTCAGATTATTGCCCAATTTCTGGCTGGCTTCCAAGTTTGCACCGGGTAGGAAAAAGACAAATTCTTCCCCTCCTATACGGCCACAAAAATCAGTTTTGCGCCCTACCTCCGATGCTAAACGAGCAAATTCAGTCAATGCTAAATCACCTGCAGCATGCCCCCATTTATCATTAATCTTTTTGAAATAATCAATATCTATCGAAAGAACACTGAAACTATTACCAAACCGTGATGCTTGGTTTACTAGTTCACTCAGGCGCTCCATTGTTGCGCGTCGATTTGGCAAACCAGTCAATCCATCAATGCTTGCCAGACGCTTCATTTCCTCCTCAGACTGCTTCTTATACAGGAGATAACTAACAGTATCTGAAAGCAACGCAACAAGAATATGATCATCCCTGCAAAATGGCTCAACCGGAGAAGGGCTAGAAAAATTAATAGTTCCATATAGCTGGCCAGACAACCATATCGGAGCTCCTATATACGACTCCAATTTGAAGTTTGCGTAGCATGGATGGTTTTGAATTTCACTTTTCGCCACGAAATGAAAACCGACCGACTTACCCGCACTTAACGTGTGAACACAATAAGTTCCCGATAAGTCAAACGTTGTTAATGGTTCCAGCTCTCCTTTGAGATCAACGCAGTATTCGATGGTGTATTGGCTTCCCACAATACGAGAAACAATCGCTTTTTCGAGACCAAAATGGTCCAGGCCAACCCGAAGCAATCGTTCTATTTTATTACTCTGGCTCAGCGCGACATCTGAAGTTATGTTTTGGATCTTTTGTAGGGTATCCAAAGATTGATCTGTTGAGCGAGCTGGGCGGACAATACCAATAAATCCGGTTACTGTCCCATCCTTAGCCCGCATAACTGCCCCCGTCGTCAGGCCAAAAAACTGCTCTCCATCCGAGCGGCGATATGCAACTCTGTAGTTCTCCGCAGCTATTTTGCTAGAAGTATTAAAACGTATCCGACCTTGTTCGAAAAAATCGTTTTCATCGGCATAGAGTATTTTTGCCTCTTCACCATACAGCGCGTTCTTTGAGTATCCAAACAGCCGCTCTGTCGCAGAATTCACATAAACCATACGACGACTTGCGTCGGTAATGACAACGGCTTCTTCAAAAGCGTCGAATACTTCGGTGAAGAGTGATGGTGAAATCGAATTTACGCCGCCGCCATCAACTAAAGCTTTAGTCGTTTCGCCTAGCTTATCGTCTTTCATAGACACACCTTTCATGAAACCATGCGACTTTATCCAGCAATAGTTGACACTGATTTAAGCGATCATTCGGGCTTCGAAAGTCTCTGGGCTGATCATATCCCGTTAGCACTGTGCCGCCGTTGTTTGTTGTACTCCACGATGTACTCAAACACCTGACACCTCATATCGCCTCGCATTTTAAATGGCTACCCATGGATAGCCATCTCACAGTGCCTTTTAGGATCTGTTCGTCTAACCACCATGATAGCTCTCTAGGCGAGTGAGGGTGACTCAGACAAGTGGTAGCATACAAAATGGCAATTCCCATTAGCAGGCTAATCGATGCTAATAAGCTGTGGCATGGCAGGTAGCCACTTTCACGGCTTTCAAACCTTTGGTGATGGCGAGCATCCGGGCGCCCTTAGCAAAACACATTGTTTTATTTAGTGAAGTTGCTCAAAGACTTCAGGGTGTTGCTCAGCAATTCGCAACAGAGCAACTGCCGGGCCTTGAGGCTCTCTGCGGCCTTGTTCCCAGTCCTGAAGTGTACGTATGCTGACCCCAAGAAGACCTGCAAAGGCTGATTGCGATAGGTTCAGTTTATGCCGAATTATTTGAGGGGGTGAGGGCTCTGCTAACTCATGAGTTCGCAGAGCTACTTTGCCTTTCTTGAACTGTTTGATCTCATTGATACCGTCTAGAATCTCTGCCCCAAGGTTTCTATCAACCATTTTTGATTGCCTCCGCTATTTGCTTGAGCATGTGCCCAGGAATACTGGCACGCTCCGTTTTACTGTACAGCGTGAGCATCCATATCTCGTGATCGGACTTCTTCCAATAATAGATAGCCCTGACACCACCGCTCTTTCCTGAATCTACTGATGACCAGCGAACCTTACGAACACCCCCCGAACCTTTGATGAGGTCTCCCGCGTCCGGTTTCTGTAGCAGATACACTTGCAGCCCACGGTATTCCTCATCCGTGAGGTAGTTCGGTAATAGCTTGGTGAATGTTGAGGTTTCGATGAATAACATCAATAAAATATACGGCCATGCCGTATAAATATCAAGATTGGGTTAGCTAAGCTATCAATAGACCTACCTATCCATTAGCGCAGGTAGAACGCTTTGTGCTAACACAAATTGCCATCTATTCAGGCTTTTTTCACAAACTGGGCGGTGACCATCATGTCGCCAGCGCCATCGACCTTGCAGTCGAGCTGGTGGTCTTTGCCCTCTTTGAGCCGCTTAATGACCGCCTTGGTGCCAATCTTAAGCACGATTGAGCTGCCTTTGACCTTGAGGTCTTTGATAAGCGTTACCTTGTCGCCTTCAGCAAGCAGACTGCCATTGGCATCTTTCACCGTGACGGTATCTTCCGCTTCAACCTCGGAAGGGTTCCATTCGTGGGCGCATTCCGGGCAGATGAAAAGGCTTTGATCCTGGTAGACGAATTCAGATTGGCAATTGGGGCAAGGTGGGCATGACATGGGGGGAGACTTCTGTGGTTGGATTGGCTGCTTATGATACTGAGCCTTTGCAGCCTTGGCGAATGCACACAGGCAGGTTCACTGGGAAGCGGTGCCTGTTGATGGCTCAGTGTTTGAATCGTCGCGGGCTAAAGCCGCCTCCTACGGGGCGTGTGGTAGGAGGTGCAGTACGATCAAACGCCAGCCTTGCTCGGTTGCTAGCAGGCGGTCTGTTAGCGCTAGGTTATCCAGAAAGGCATCGTCGTGGGATACCACCACTAACGCGCCTTGGTAACTGCGCAGCATGGTTTCCAATGCTTGCGCTGAAGGCAGGTCAAGATGGTTATTTGGCTCGTCCAGGAGCAATAGTTGCGGTGGGGAATCGGCGTAGAGGATGCAGGCCAGCGCGCCTTTCAGGCGCTCTCCGCCGCTTAGCCGCCCACTGGGCGTGGTGATTTTTTGCGCGCCTAGGCCTAGTTGGGCAAGCCGCATGCGCAGATCCCCTTCGCTGGCGGTTCGGTTGGCTTGCTGCAGTTGTGCGAGCAGCGTTTTTGCTGGGTCTAAATTCCCCAGTTGCTGGTCGAGATAGGCGCTTTCAGGCGTTATGTTGCGGGCTCCTGACAAGGGCTCAATCTGGCCCGCCAGCACGCGGAGCAGCGTGGATTTACCACAGCCATTCGGGCCGACGATGCCTAGTCGCTGCTGCCCTTTCAGCATTAGATTAATGTGCCGAGTAGCGCCCATAACGAACGGTAGCTCAACCCTTTCTAACTCCGCCAAACAGCGCTTGGCGGCCTGGGTAACGGGTATTTCATGCAGGTTGATTTGTGTCTCGTTTTCAACCTGCTTTGCGGCGTCACGCACACGTTGATTCAGCTGCGCCTGACTGGCCGCCTGCTTTTGGCGCAGCGCGCCCGCCGAGGTTTCGCTGCGCTCTTTCTGGCGATCTAACAGGATCTTAGCCTGGTTGGCCTCCTTGCCCAGCCGGTTGCCGCGAGCCTGGCGTTTCTCCTGACGTTCACGCTGCTTGCGCATCGCGCGCTCTTCGCGTTGGCGTTCGAGCTTTCGCTGGCTGAGCTGATCAAGGGCAGCCTGCTGCTCGTGCGCTTTGGCTTGAGCATAGAACGTGTAGTTGCCGCCGTAGCTGTGCAGCCCTAAGGGGGACAGTTCCACGATACGCTCCATGGCTTCCAGCAGTTGTCGGTCATGGCTCACCACAATCAGCCCACGCGGCCAGCGCTGCAGCTGTTCAATAAGTGCCTGCCGATTGGGTCGGTCGAGATGGTTGCTTGGCTCATCAAGAATCAGGCAATCCGCTCCCGAGAGCATGGCGCCCATTAAGGCCACGCGCATGGCTTCGCCGCCGCTCAATGTGTTCGCGGGTGTGCTGGCCTCAAGATAGCCCAGGCCATTGCGTTCGAGTTCGTGGCGAAATCGCTGGGGCATGTCCCAACGATCCTCGACTGTCTCAAAATCCTCCGGCGCTGTGCTGCCCGCCTCAATGCGTGCCAGCGCATCCAGCGTTGTTCGAACACCGGCAAGATCGGCGACACAAGCGCCCTGCGGCTGCGCCACCTGCTGAGCAAGGTAATGGACGCTGCCGGGGCGCTGACAATGGCCAGTGGTTGGCTGCACTAGGCCCGCGAGGATTTGGGCTAGGACTGTTTTGCCGACACCATTACGCCCCACCAACCCGATTGGGCGGTTATCGAACTGCTCGTGAAGATCAGTGAAAAGCGTTCTGCCATCCGACAGAACGTAGGAAACACCTTTTAAGGTGAGATAGGTATTTGTCATGTGTGATTCCAACGATGCCAAGAACTCTCTCTAGACCCCCTCCCAAGGACCATTTCAAGGACCATTTCAAGGACTATTCCAAGAACTATGCCAAGGACTATCCTTGCTGCTGGGGGGATGGAGACTGGCCGTTATTGCAACGGCGGCATCAATGGTTCATTGGACAAATACCTCTGCTAAACGTGGGAGGACT
This sequence comes from Halomonas sp. N3-2A, assembly GCF_002216165.1. NCBI lineage: Bacteria > Pseudomonadati > Pseudomonadota > Gammaproteobacteria > Oceanospirillales > Halomonadaceae > Halomonas > Halomonas sp. N3-2A. The sequence goes on from NZ_CP022286.1 coordinate 2,869,171, forward strand.
TAGACCATAATACAAATAACCTTAGTTATCTATATGACTCACTAAGCGGGCGTTACCGCCGCCACTGGGCCAACGCCTGAATATCCGCTGGCGCTGTTCGGCAGCAACCACCTATAGCTGACGCGCCCGCCGCTAGCCATTGTTCGACCCCTTGTGCCAGCGCGGAAGGGCCACTGGCGGTGTGGTCGCATGGGGCCGGGTGCCAGGTTTTGGTCACTGCGTCGTACACTTCCCCTGAATTGGGGTAGACCAATACCGGCAGATCGCACTGACGCCGGATCGCCTGAATCAGCGACTCAATGTGGGGCAAGGCGGTGCAATTCACGCCAATCGCCGCCACGCCTGGGCAATTGGCCAGGGCTGCCGCGCACTCCTCTATTGGCGTACCATCGCTGATATGTTTGCCATCCTTTGCTGAGAAGGTGATCCAGGCCTGTGCGCCGGGATGCTCGGCTAACAAATCGGTGATCGCCAGCGCTTCATCTAATGAAGGCAATGTTTCAGCCGCCAGCAGATCAGCACCTGCCGCTAGCAAGAGTTCAAAACGTTCGCGGTGAAACGCCACCAGCTCTGCACGATCCAGATCATAGCCGCCGCGATATTCACTGCCATCGGCCAGGTAAGCGCCATAAGGGCCAACAGATGCAGCCACCAGCGGTTTGGGGCGATCGGTTTGACCGGGCTGCCAGACCGCATCTCGTGCCTGCTGCGCCAACGTGACCGATAACTGAATCAGCTCCCGCGCTTCCTGCGCTGTTAGTCCTGCCTGCATAAAACCAGGCACCGTGGCCTGATAGCTGGCGGTAATCGCACAATCGGCACCGGCTTCAAAGTAAGCCTGATGAACCTGGCGAATTTTCTCTGGGGCCTGAGCCAACAAGCGCGCTGACCAAAGGGCGTCGTTGAGGTCGCAGCCGAGCGTTTCCAGCTCGGTGGCCATAGCGCCGTCGATAACCATAAAAGGCACGTCAGCCAGCAGGGCTTTGATCGGGTTTAAGTCATTCATACTGGCGTTTCCTCAGCGGCGTTGGACGATTGCGCAAGACGATAAGAGCCCGAACGGTGGCGCACAAAATGCACCAGATAGCACAGACCAATGAAGGGCACACCGAAGTAGAGCGCCACGCGTTGTTGCGGGTCAAAAGCGATACCAATGCACGCTGCCAGACAGGCCGCAAAGGCTATCAGCGGTACCCAGGGGTAGCACGGCGTACGATAAACCAGATCTTTCAGCCGCCCGCCTTCACGCAGGTATTGGCGCCGGAAATTGAGTTGGCTGAGCGCAATCGCCATCCAGACCACCACTACGGCCAAACCGGAGATCGAGACCAACACCAGATAGACGGTTTCAGCGGCATAAACGCTGGAGAACAATGCTCCAAGCCCACCCACCATACTCAGCAAAAGGGCGTTCATCGGAATGCCACGCTTGTTGAGCCGACCCAGCGACTTGGGCAAAGTGCCCTGATCTGACAGCGTCCACAGCATGCGTGCAGAGGCGTAAAGCCCGGAATTGGCCGCCGACAGCAAGGCAGTAATGATCACAAAGTTCATGATATCGGCTGCGCCCGGCACGCCTAAACGCTGAAATACTGCGACAAAGGGGCTCTCACTGAGACCGGCCTGCCCCTGGGGTAATAGCGCCGCAATCACGATGATAGTGCCAACGAAAAACAGTATTAGTCGCCATAGCGTCGCGCGGATGGCCTTAGGCACATTGCGGGCTGGGTCCACCGCTTCTCCGGCGGCAATGCCAATCAGCTCGGTCCCGGAAAACGCAAACATCACCGCCAGCAAGGTGGTGCCAATGGCCAGTAAACTGGGCGACATGGCGCCCTCTCCCCATAAGGCTGATAGCCCTGGTGAAGCAACCTCAGCGCCAGCGGCATCATGCAACGGCACCCAGCCAATGATCGCCATCGCTCCCACCAACACAAACACCACCACCGCGATCACTTTGATCAATGACAGCCAGAACTCGGACTCGGCAAAGAAGCGCGAGGTAAACGCATTCACGCCAAAAACAATTGCCGCAAATAAGCCACTCCAATACCAGCCGGGGATATCGGGAAACCAGCGCCCCATGAAAACCGCCGCCGCGGTGAACTCTGAACCTAGTGCCACCGTCCAGGTGAGCCAGTACATCCAAGCCACCATATAGCCAGTGCCTGGGCCGATATAACGACTGGCATGAGCGCTGAAGGCACCTGAATCCGGCATATGCACCGCCAGCTCGCCCAGGCACATCATCACCAGCCAAGCGACAATACCGCCAACGAGATAGGCCAACACCGCTCCAATAGGCCCGGCCTGCTGCACGGTATAACCGGAACTCAAAAACAACCCAGTGCCAATCACACCGCCCAAAGACAGCATTACCAGATGGCGTGTCTGCATACTGCGCTTGAAGTGCGCACTGTCTTGATCACTTGCTTGCTCACTCATGGTGACATCCCTATCTTTGGCCTAACGAACCAGCATGGCCTCAGGGGCCTGGCTCAAAAAAAGGGGCTCATTTTAGTTCATCACAACCTATCTAAAAAGCATAAAAACAAACATTTATATTCTTATTTTAAATATACAAGCCTGATGTTGGTGATAAGCAACGCTAACTCGATGGATAAGAAGACAGGATGTGAAGACAAATAACGTTCGCTGGCTATGCGGTGTTAGGAAGATTTTCGCTCAGCGCTTTTTAGCGCAATGCCGGGTGCCGATGACTAGGCAAAAGATAACTGCCTGGGCTATCGCTATACTGGTAATTACTCCTTTCCAGGCCCATATCGCAAAGGCATACGCCGCAAGGCTTGCGCCCATTGCGCCGCCTAAATAGTAGCAAGAGAGGTATATGCCAGCGGCAACACCGGCGGGTACGCGGCGCGTGCTGCTTAATAACTGGGTCGTCACTGTTTGGAACATATAGGTTCCTATGGCAAACAGCGCAACGCCCAGCATGATAGACAGGCGTGTTGTGCTAATCAGCCACAGCGATGCCCAAATCAACGCTATGAGTGATATGGCAATCGCTACTTCACTTAGATGGCGCCGCAATAATCTGGCAGTGAGCACGCAGAAAAGTGCGGGCAGACACGCCAGATAAATCGTGCCAATCTGCTGTGAATCCCAATGATAGGGTTCTTGGGCAAGCCATAGACCCAGTGCCGTAAACACCGCGCTTTGCGTGAAGAGCAGCGCAAAACCCGCGAGATAGGCAATGAGCAGCGTATTGTCAGTAAGCGCTCGCCTTGTATATGTCACCGACGTTTGATGCCGTTCCGTACGCTCCATTGGTTCAGCGCCAGTTGTTTTCAGATAAGTAGTTTTCGGAAGAAGATAAATCACCACCGCCGATAGCACCATTAGGCATGCAGAGCTTAAGAACCCCAGTTCCCAACCCATGGCACCAACCGACCAAGCAGGGTAAAACCGGCTGAGTGTGCTGCCAACTATGGTGCCGGTCACGTACAGCGGCACGAAGCTGCTTGGCCGCTGAGAGACCAAATTCATCGTTGCGGTTAATAGAAAGGGAATGACAATGCCTTGGCCTAGCCGCAGTACAAAAAGCACGTCTTGGCTAGTCGTAAATGCCATTGAAGCGTTAATCGCGGCCAATGTGAAAAAGCCAACGACTAATAAGTGCGAGGGGTTGGCATTTTTTGTTACAGCGCCAGTCAGTGGCGCGGTAACCATCATTCCTAGCAACGAGGCCATTGTTAACCAGCCAGCGCCAGTGGCCGTTGTTCCGAACCGCTCTACTAACGCTGGAAACAGCGCCTGAAGCTGGTACAAATTAAAAAAAGCGCCGAGCGATCCAATTATTAAGGCCGTACGCATGGCTTATTCCTGTTTAGACAGGCATTACCATACGTACGCTCAAGGCTCGAATGAAGGTCGGAATCGGTATCGCAGTGATAGCTGTTTCGACAGAGTGCAGCATCAGAAATCAGCGTATGTTGTGGTCACTGGAGGAGCGACAAGATGGTCGAACTGAAACAGATTAAGCACTTTGTTGCCGTTGCTGAGGAGCTTAACTTCAGGCGCGCTGCCGAGCGATTGCATATTACCCAGCCGCCACTGAGCCAGAGCATTAAGTCATTAGAAGAAACCGTGGGTGTGAAGCTGTTTGAGCGCAATACCCGAGGCGTGCATCTCACCAAAGCAGGCGAGGTCTTTCTTGGTGAAAGCTTGGAGATACTCAGTGCTGCACAGCGAGGCATCAGCGTTGCCAGGCAGGCAGCCCAGGGTGAAATCGGCACGCTGCGCCTTGGTTATTCGGCCAGCGCGATTTTCTCTAAACCCCTCACCTCTGCCCTGGCTAAACTGCTCACCGAGCGCCCGCTGATCGAACTGCAGCTGTGCGAAGGGAATGCCCTCTCACATATCGCATCGCTGAAAGCAGGTAAGCTTGACGCTGCGGTACTACGTGCCGACCTGGACGAGAACGCTCTAGCGGGTTTATCGGTTTCCAGGCTGGGAGATGAACCGCTGCTCGCGTTACTCCCCCCAGGCCATCGGCTGCAGGCAAAGCCTTCCATCAATTTTAGCGAGATAGCCAACGAGCGGCTTTTACTACAACCCGCCACGCAAAGAACATTTCTGAGGCGCCAACTGGAGACATTGGCCGATAAAGCAGGGGTTTCTCTCAGCCATGTTGTGGAAGTGCCCGATATCGGCAGTATGCTGTGCTTCGTTGGCGCCGGTATTGGCATTACCATCCTGCCCGCCAGCGCCGCGTCGATGGCTCACGGCCTGATGGCCATACCGCTTGCCGACGGGGGCTCTTCCCCGCCGCTACTGTTAGCCTACAAGAAAGACAACCCTCTGAGTGAGCAGCTTAGGGATCTCGTTGAAGCGCATCCTTCATAAGCTTGGAGAATGGCGTGATAGCAAGCCCCAACACTTGCGCTGCTTTTGCCCAACCACACAGAAATTAAGGTAGATGTGTTTGGCTTAACGCGGCATTGGCTCCTAGACTGAAGTCTCGTTTCTTTTGAGATACCCGACCTATGCGTGTGTTTTCTAATCCGGTCGGTGCCGGTTCACTTTGGTTTGATAATTTGGTGACCGCAGACGGTGTGCCTGTGGCTTACGACCCACAAGCGCGTGCCTTTCTGCCGATGCCGCCCTTCTGCGCCAACCGCGATGTCATTGGCTGCAACTGGATTGCGCCTAAGCAAGGTGGATTCTGCCGTGCCTGCGCAATGACAGCCCTAGCACCCGACCCTTCCATTTCAGATGCCATGCCCAACTGGGCGCAAACGGAGGCAGCTAAACGCTGGGTGATTGACAACCTTGGCCGTTGGAATTGGTTTCGCCCGGAAGATCCTGGCGCGCCACCCGTGTTTCATATGCTGGCCGAAGGGGGAACGCCGGTGCCCATGGGGCATGTGGGCGGTGTGGTTACCATCAGTGTCGCAGAAGCTGATGCAGTGTTACGCACAACTCGCAAAGAGGCATTGGCAGAGCCTTACCGCACGATGATTGGCCATATGCGCCATGAAATCGCCCATATGCTGTGGTGGCGGCTGAGCTTACGGGATGACTTTCTTGATGCGTTTCGTGAGATGTTTGGCGATGAGCGCGAGGATTATCCAGCAGCGTTGCAGCACTATTATCACAATGGCCCGCCTGCGGATTGGCGGCAGCGGTTTCTGTCTACCTATGCGTCCTCCCACCCTCATGAGGATTGGGCGGAAACCACCTCGCACCTGCTGCACCTGACCGATATCACCGATAGTTTTGTGTCGGCAGGCATGACCTCGCCGGCCTTGCCCAACACCTATGGTTGGGATGCTTACGCCGAACCGGACGCTGAGCGCTTAATCCACATCGCGGCATCATTAGTCGCCGGGGTTAACCATGTAAACCGCTCGATGGGGCTTTCGGATCTTTATCCGTTTGTGCTTTCCGACCCGGCGATGCGCAAGCTAGCCTTCGTGCATAATTGGCTACGGCGCGGTGCTCAAGGGCTTTAATCCGCATCTGCAACAGGCCCTGGGGAAGTCAGCGCTTTAGCCAGGGCCTACCATCGATAAACGCGTTAGCTTAGTTGCAAAGCATCAATCACCGCCGCCACCCTTTTCCGCGCATCGCCTTGCAGCGTTTGTAGCGGCTGGGGCAAACAGGGTTGGCTTACTGTTCCGGTAAGTTCTGCAATGGTAGCGACTACCCGCAGGCTGCCGCCGAAGTCACGGTAGAGCGCCCATAACGGTTCAAGCGCAGCGGAAAGCGCGTTGGCGTCTTTTGCGTCTCCCGCTTGGGCGGCACGGGTTAGCGCCAGCGCAGTTTCAGGGTATAGCCCACCAATCACCGAGTACCAAGCATCGCAGCCAGCAAGCATGCCCGTGGCAGCCGCTGGGTCGCCGCTAATGCCGATGGTTACGTCGCTGGGAATTAACCCACGCAGCCGTGCCACGCGCTCCTGTGCGGCGGCTATATCATTCTGCACTGGAGGAATTTTAATCGAGCGAACCTGGGGCAGTTGGGCGATGCGACCATGCAGTTCATCACTGAATTCAAAGTGCGTAGTGCCTGGGTTGTCATAGACACATAGCGGCACACTCAGCGAACGACAAACCGTTTCGAAAAGACCAAATACCTCATCCTCGGTCAGCTTTTGATAAGACACTGGCGCCAACAGCACGCCACTAGCGCCTGCTTGCTGGGCGCTTTCTGCATTGGCCAGTACATCACGGGTGCGGAGCGAACCTATGCCCACCACCACTGGCACGCCGGCGGCATGCTCAACGCACAGCTTGGCTACGCGGGCGCGTTCTTCACTATTTAAATAAGCGTAGCTGCCCGTCGACCCCAGCACGCCGATAGAATCCACCCGCGCTTCCACCAAGCGTTCCACTAAACGAGCAAACTCATGCTCATGTATGCCCTGCTCGTTCATGGGGGTTAGCGGAAAAGCGCTCAAACCAGTGAACATGGTGAATGATCCTTTTACGATGACAGATAAGAGGCTAATAACATACGTGATGCTGCATGATGAGGCTAGAGAGTCTCTCAAGGTTAGTTAGCAATTATGTACAAGCATTTGATACCCAGGAGCGCATAAGCTAGGTGGTAGTACTTAACCAATAACGCTTAACCAAGGGCGCTTAACCAGGAGAGGCTTGGCATGGCGAATACAAGCCGGTTTCAATTCATCAAAAGTCAGCATGTGCCAACACTGACGGTGCTTCAGGCGGCAATTGAAGATTTCAGCTATGACCGTCATGCCCATGAGGAGTTTGCCTTCGGCGTAACGCTGGCCGGGCGTCAGGATTTTTTTAGCGGCGGACAGTTCCACAAAAGCCCACCGGGCAATGTGATCCTGTTCAACCCTGAGGAGGTTCACGATGGCCAACCAGGCGGTGAGCATGCACTGGACTACCTGATGGTTTATGCCCATCCAGAACAGGTCAAGCCGCTGTTCGCTGATGCGCTTGGGCGCGAACATGCCACGGATTTTCGTTCCAACCAAACACTGATTCAGGATGTGCAACTGCGCCATGCCATTTTGGAACTGGCGCGCTTGGTCACCTCCCAAGCAGGTAGCTGTATTGATCAGGAAAATGCGCTTTATCGGGTTATCGAGAGAACCGTTCAACTCGGCGGCATTTCACAACCCAACCCAATCACAAGTCGACCTGATGCCCTGCTAGGTCTGGCTAAGGAGTATATCCACGCCCACTTGGAAAGCGATATGTCGCTGGATGATATTTGCCAGGCAGCGCATTTATCCAAGTACCATTTCTTGCGCCTGTTTCGCCAGCATTACGACATTACCCCTCATCAGTACGTGATTAATTGCCGAATCAATGCGGCGCGTACTGCACTAGACGCTGGAGCCCCACTTAACGAAGTGGCGCTACGCTTTGGCTTTGCCGACCTTAGCCATTTTAATCGGCGCTTTAAGCGCATTTATGGCATGACACCCCACCAATACCAACGCGATATCGCGCGTTAATCCCCAGTTTTAGAACTGCCATTAAACAAACGAGGCTTCACCATGCTAGGAATCGTCGCCTATGCCCTAGGCGCTATGTATACCCCTGGGCCTGTGAATCTGCTGGGCTTAAACGTTGGCATCAATGGCCAAGCCAAAAAATCGCTCGGTTTTTGTCTGGGAGTAGGCACCGCGATGTTTACTTACTTATTACTATTGGGCTGGGCAGGCGCCGCTTGGATCGACAATGAAGCACTGATCGTTGTGAGCGCGTTGGGGTGTAGCTATATTGTTTATCTCGCAATAAAAATTGCCCGTTCAAGTGCTGATTTAAGTAGCGATTTAAACACCCAGTTAAACAACCATGACCACACCGCACATCTGCTGCGTTTTCGTGATGGGTTGGTGATGCAACTGCTTAACCCAAAAGCCATTATTGCCACCCTACCCCTTGCCACACTGCAATTTCCTGCGGCGGGTATTGAGGGGATTAGCTTGGTGGTTTGGGCATTCGGGCTGGCAATATTAGCCGCTGGCGCACCCGGCAGTTATGTCTTGATGGGCAGCTTGGTTGGCCATCGCATTCAAAGCGCAGGGATCATTAAGGGCTTCAACTGGGTAATGGCGGGGCTACTGGTCGCCGTGGCGTTATCGATTGGCTATGAGCATGTTTGGCTGCCGCTTAATGCTAGCTAGCCTGATGACACAGGTAGCGAGCATTCTAACCATTGATTGCTCGCTACATTTGCGGTGTGTCACACACCCTCTTGAGCCCTGGCAATAGCGGCAGAAATAGCTGCCTTTGCCTGCGGGCTGTTTTTCCAGCAGGTAGTGTGCAGCATGGCGGCCACCATTTCTGCTATCTCATCAACTTGGCGGGCGGCCAGCCCAGTAAATGAGTCGATACCAATCTCTTCAAAACGCTTGAGGACGGTAGGGCCAACGCCTTTGACACTTAAAAGCGCATCTCTTTCGGCATCAGAAAAGGCCACTCATGTACTCCTTTCTCACAAGCTCTTCTTTAACAAGCTCGATGGGGTTAAAAAATCGTTGGGGTTAAAAGGCCTTTGGGGCGTTCGCGTTTTAAGTGCGCGCCTCTGACCAAACCGCAAACTCATTGCCACTGGGTTCTAGGAAGTGAAAGCGAAAGCCGCCTGGGAATTCGAAAATAGGCTGGATGACGTCACCACCGCTTTGCTCTACCTTATCGAGCGTTGCGTTAATATCCGCGCTATAGAAAACCAGCAGTGCGCCGCCATTAGCGGTTCGACTGCAAGCATCTGAATGATAAAAGCCGCCATCTAATCCCTGGTTGGAAAACGCGCTGTATTCAGGGCCGTAATCGACGAATTCCCAGCCGAACACCGCCGTGAAAAACGTTTTTGTCGCCGCTAAATCTTTCGCTGCAAACTCGACGTAATTAAGCTTTTCATGCAGGTGCATAGGTCTGTTCCTTTAAACTTAGTCTAGCGTGACTGCTTAATAACCAGTTCAATCGCTTGCTTAACGTACGCGTACATTACCGGGCAAGTGCTGGCTCTGGGGCCTGCCACGTTTAAGACGCTAATGTTGCGATCATGCACAAAGTCAGCCAGCAACATCGCTGCGTGCAATGGGTCTATCAGCTCAATATCAATTAGCTTGTAGGGTTTTGATTGCTGAATACAGAAAAGTGCAGTGGCTTCTGTTCCCCCTTGAAGATAAGACGCATAGAAGATAGCGGTGCCATCCGCGTTCTGTACATTTTGATGGTTGCGCTGACGGTAATCACCGCTGACCTCTTCGAGGGTATAGATACTGCTCATTGGCCCATCTTCGGCCATTCTGCCCACCGGGCACGTTCCACCAATGGGAAAATCTAATGTTAAGGCAGCATCGAGAGCCGCCCTATCAGCGCCTGTTTGGCCGCCACTCATAATTTTGGAAAGCATAAATTAGCCACGTGTCTCTGATCGAGCGGCAAACGCGTTTGCCACGCGGTGTTGTAAGTAAAAACGGACGTTGTAAAACCTACTGCCCGAAGCCTATCCCCAAGCTCAGTGCTTGAAGACCATCGAACTCAACGCTAACGTCGTCTGAAAACACCGGGTGCCCTTGCACCACCATGTTCACTGCTGCCTGAGAACCGCGGTAAGTAACGGTTACTGTCAGTTCTGCAGAGGTGTTAATCGGCGCGAATAGACCATACTCAACGTTATCAACACTCACCGAAGACAGACCGCGATCATCCAATTGCTGCTGCACTTCTTGTTTTACGGCGACACCGTAATAGATATAGATGCCCACGTAGCCAATTGCCAGTAGTACGATCAGTGAAAAGAGCTTCCTCATTATTTCCCCCCGGTGCGACGAAATCCTTATGGTTGCCGCCTTCGGCCAGCAATCACGAGCGCTGATAATGCCTGCGGTAGTAAGTAGCTACAAGCACTGAAAAATGAACATTATTTACAAACAAGCGAGAAGGATTCTAATGGTGAGGTGTCGGGAGTAAGTGGCATGTTGTGCACTGCGAACATTGCCCGCAGCGACGCTTCCCCTTTGGCACTGAAAACGATAACGCGGGAGTCTTCCTCCCGTTTCGCCCAGCCAAGCGCCTGAATTCGAGCAAGCAGCGCCGCCCCGAGCGCGCCGGCAAGATGATTCCTACGCTCGCTCCAATCCAAACACGCTCGACAAAATGATCGCTTCGAAGAAGCCAGCGCGTCTGCATCAATGCCATGTTTCTGGAACCACAGCCGTCCCTGGTTAGTCAGCTGTAGTCCGCCTGGAAGCTGCTGAAGGATATCTGTCTCGAGCATCTGCTCGTACACAAAAACCCCCAATTCCCCTGCAAGGTGGTCGTAACAAACTCGCGCCTTGCGCAGCGCGGGGTCGCGCGGGCCGGTGGACAGATGCTTATCGTCACCTCGGAAAGCGAGGCCCATCAGCGACTCCAAAAGTTCAGCAACATGTGGCCCCGCCAGCCTAAAATAGCGGTGGCGCCCCTGCTTCTCGACCGCGAGCAGTCCTTCCTCTCGCAGCTTTCCGAGGTGGAAGCTCATGGTTTGCTTAGTCACACCGGCCATATTTGCCAGTTCAGTCGCCGTTAGCGCGCGATCAGACATTAAGGCACAGAGCGCTTCCGCCCGAGCGTTATCTCCGATCAGTGCGGCGACGCGCACAATGTTAGGGGCTTCATTCATGGTTCGATCTTAGTCGAACCATTTGGGTGCGGCAATTAGGTATCGTCTCCGTTGCATTTTAACGGAGATAATCAGATGAGCATTACCTGCATCATTCGCTACGAGATCGACCCCTTTCAGCGCGACGCCTTCAAGCAATATGCGGAAAACTGGGGAAAAATAATTCCCTGGTGTGGAGGCCATCTTATTGGCTACTTCCTGCCTTTAGAGGGCACCAACAATATCGCCTGGGGCCTCATTGCCTTCGATAGCCTAGCTTCCTATGAGGCCTATCGCGCTCGGCTGAGATCTGATGAAGGAGGACACGCGAACTTCACAATGGCCCAAGAGCAACGATTCATCCTCAAAGAGGAGCGCAGCTTTGTAGAAGTGGTAGACGGCACCTTGGGCATTGAGGCTGTCGATGTAATGAACGTATCGACGTAACGACGCTGTGAACATAAAGAATCTGAGAATATAAGAACTTATGAATACAAGGAATCTGCCATGATCGCTGTGATATTCGAAGTGCTTCCACATACTGACCGTTATCAAGACTACTTGGATACTGCCAGCGCATTACGCCAAGATTTGGAAGCTATCGACGGTTTTCTATCGATTGAGCGCTTCGAGAGCCTGACGCAGCCCGGCAAAGTGCTGTCGCTGTCTTTTTGGCGGGATGAAGATGCCGTGAAGCAGTGGCGTTCGCTTGAATCTCACCGAGCGGCTCAGAAAGCTGGTCGACAAGATATCTTTGCCGACTACCGGCTGCGTGTCGCTTCCGTCATCCGAGACTACGGAATGAACGACCGGCGCGAGGCTCCTGAGGATTCGCGTCACGCGCACCACTCGTAGAACGATTGTGGTCGGTGGGCAACACAACATGCGCCACACCGACCTCAAGACGTTCAGCCAACTGACTGGATGCCAACGGAGATACTAAGGGTGGTATTGCCCTTTTTCATGCATGCCTCATCACAGTCAGCAAAGGAATTTAGCGTATTTAAACAGCGAGTCTTAACGCTTACTCACCCTTTTTTAGCCAGCAATAGCCCTACCCCGGCGCTGGCTAACAGGCCCGCACAGCCGCGGTTAAATAAGCGCCGCATGGCTGGTCGAGAAAACCACTGGCTCAAAAAGCTACCTGCATAGGCGTAACCAGCAATCGCTACCCATTCCAATAGTAAAAACAGCACACCTAGCACCAAAAACTGCAGACCTACATTGCCGCTAGGTTCCACGAACTGCGGTAGGAAAGCGGTAAAAATCAGAATGGCTTTGGGGTTACCAGCAGCAAGCAAGAACTCTTGTCGCGCCAGCTCAAATAGGCTCATACGTTGGGTTTCAGCGCTATCACTTGCGGTAGTGTCGGCGCCCCATAGCTGATATGCCAGCCATAACAAATAGAGGCCACCAACCAGCTTAATAACGAGGAAGACTTTTTCAGAGGTGTAAAGCAGCGTCGCCAAGCCAGTCGCTGCCAGCGTAATCATGCCGACGAATGCTATTAGCCGCCCAATACCCGCTAAACAAGCTGCCCGAACGCCATAGCGTTTAGCATTGGTTAATGAAAGCAGGTTATTAGGGCCAGGCGCCATATTAAGAGCGAAGCAGGCAGGGATAAAAAGCAGCAGTGTTGTCAGGTTCATAAAAGCCCGTTCCTAGTAGCTCGCGTGAGCTTCCACTCATTATTTCACCATCGATCCAGCTAGATTAACCTTTAATTAGGATTTTGCTCAACGTTAAAAAAAGCAGGCGCTGCTGGCCTGCTCTCTTAACGTATCGTTTTTTACTCTGCTGGTATCAACAAACTTGTGACTCACTCACCTCCCTGCACACCCTGACGCTTTCTGCCAGCTCACTGACTAAGCCATGCACTCGCTCAACGGCTTCATCAGGCGTGCTGGCATGTTCGATGCAGTCAACAAGCGCGGAGCCGACCACCACCGCATCGCTAAAGCGCCCAATAGTAGCGGCTTGTTCGGCGGTGCGAATGCCAAAGCCAACGGCAATGGGTAGCTCGGTGCATTCGCGGAGCTGAGCGACCGACGCCTCTAGCCGTTCTGGTGTTGGCGCACTACCGCCAGTAACCCCCGCCACCGATACGTAGTAGATAAACCCAGAGGTGTTGCTGAGTACTTTGGGCAACCGTTTGGCATCGGTAGTCGGAGTAGCCAGGCGGATAAAATCAATGCCGTGCTGAGCTGCTGGCTGACAGAGTTCTTCATCATGCTCGGGGGGTAAATCCACCACAATCAGGCCATCGACCCCAGCACTGGCGGCCTCCGTTAGAAAGCGCTCAACGCCATAGCAGTAAATCGGGTTGTAGTAGCCCATCAGTACGATAGGCGTGGTGCTATCCTGTTCGCGGAAACAGCGCACCATCTCCAACGTTTTAATTTGGGTTTGGCCGCCTTCAAGTGCACGCAGCGCGGCTTTTTGAATCGCGGGACCATCAGCCATAGGATCACTGAACGGCATGCCGAGTTCGATGATATCCACCCCTGCTTCTGGTAACCCATGTAGCAGACGACGTGAAGTCTCCGCGTCTGGATCACCTGCGGTGAGGTAGCTAACCAGCGCTGGGCGATTCTGCTGCTTGAGCGCGGCAAAGCAGTCTTTAAGACGAGTGGGGGTATTCATAACAGTCTCCTGATTCGCGCTCATTGGAATTTCTCACCTAGATGATGGGCGACGCTCATCATGTCTTTGTCGCCACGACCGCTAAGGTTGACCACCATTAAGTGTTCACGGGGAAGCTGGGGCGCACGCTTAGCCACTTCCGCCAAGGCGTGGGCAGTTTCCAGGGCGGGAATAATGCCTTCCTGACGGCAGCAGATTTGGAAAGCTTCCAGTGCTTCATCGTCAGTGGCGGAAACGTACTCAACCCGTCCCTGCTCGTGGAGCCATGCATGCTCTGGGCCGATACCGGGATAATCCAGCCCCGCGGATATTGAGTGGGCGTCAATAATCTGGCCATCTTCGTTTTGCAGCAGGTAGGTGCGGTTACCATGCAGTACGCCAGGCGTCCCGCCGTTCAAGCTGGCGGCATGCAGGCCGCTTTTAACACCTTTGCCGCCCGCTTCTACGCCAATCATCTGCACATCTGGGTCGTTTAAGAACGGATGGAACAGCCCCATCGCGTTTGATCCGCCACCAATACAGGCCACCAGCGAATCCGGCAAACGCCCCTGCTTTTCGAGCATTTGGCTGCGGGTTTCATGGCCAATCACCGCTTGGAAGTCACGCACCATCGCAGGGTACGGGTGCGGCCCAGCCACGGTTCCAATAATGTAGAAGGTGTCGTCGACATTGGTCACCCAGTCGCGCAGCGCTTCGTTCATGGCATCTTTGAGTGTGCCAGTGCCGGAGGTAACGGGAATCACCTCAGCCCCCAGTAGTTTCATGCGGAACACGTTAGGCTGCTGGCGTTCGATGTCGGTTGAGCCCATATAGATGACACACGGCAGACCAAAACGCGCTGCTACCGTGGCGGTGGCCACTCCGTGCATACCGGCGCCGGTTTCAGCAATGATGCGCTTTTTGCCCATCTGCTTGGCTAGCAGTACCTGGCCAATGCAGTTGTTAATCTTGTGCGCGCCGGTGTGGTTAAGCTCTTCGCGCTTGAGATAAATACTCGCCCCACCGAAGTATTCGGTCAGCCTTTCAGCGAAATAAAGTGGGCTTGGCCGCCCGACGTAATCCCCTTGAAAGTAGGCTAACTGGCGCTGGAATTCAGGATCATTTTTAGCAGCAGCGTACTCATCTTGCAGCTCTAAAATGAGCGGCATGAGTGTTTCAGCGACAAAGCGGCCGCCGAAGCTGCCAAACAGTCCGTTGGCATCGGGCAGGTTCACGAATTGGTTCATCACGACCTCTGAGTGCGGTATGGGAAGCGGTTTTGATTGCAATGAAAGTAGCGCAAGCGCACGAAGATAAAAATCGATAAGATGTCACCAATAGGTGAGTTTTAATCAACTATTAAAACAGAACTATCATTATGGGATCAGCAATGCAGAACAGCATGCCGCCGCTTAGCGCCCTGCGCGCCTTTGAAGCCACTGCCCGATTGGGTAGCGTGACCGCTGCTGCCGATGAGCTAAGCGTTACCCATGGCGCGGTTAGCCGTCAACTTAAAAGCCTGGATGAGCATTTTGGTGTAGCACTATTTGCAAAAGCAGGGCGTGGTCTGGTGCTGACTCACCATGGTGAGCAACTGCAAAGCGGCGTGGGCGAGGCATTTAGCAAACTGCGCAATAGTTGCGCAGCACTCAAGCGTGATGTGGAAGAAGCGCCCTTTACCCTGGCCTGCCCTGGCAGCCTGCTAGCGCGCTGGCTAATTCCCCGCCTGGATCGCCTGAACCAAGAGCTGCCGCAACTGAAGCTAAAAGTCGTAGTAAGTGACAGCGAACTGCCCGGTCAACAGGTAGATACCAGCGCCACCCTGGCGTTTATTGAACCGCCCTGGCCCGCGGATGTGAAGGTTATCGAGCTACTTCCCGAGCAGATTTGCCCAGTAGCAAGCCCACTACTAGCCGCGCACATTGACCCAGCCAAGCCAGAATCGTTATTTGCCAACAAGCTGTTAGTGACCGCTTCACGTCCCCAGGCGTGGCCACAGTGGGTGAGCGCCAAAGGGCTAGAGCAACGTGCATTGGAGGATGCCCTTCAACAGGGCCAAGGGTTTGCCCATCTTTATTATCTGATTGAAGCAGCCGTGGCGGGCTTGGGCGTAGCAATAGCGCCCAAGCTACTGGTGGAAGACGATTTACGCAGCGGGCGGCTTGTGGCCCCCTGGGGAAGTATCGAAACGCCCGCCCGCCTCTGCCTATGGCTGCCGAAACAAACCAACAGCCGCCGCAGCGAGCCACTGGCAGAGTGGCTTAAGCAGGAATTGGGGGCTGGCCACTGCTAGTCTGGCTACTCCTTTAGCGCTTGTTTGCACAAAGTATGTGGGCTATTTGTTCACGCACCCAACGATGTGCACTGTGACCATGGTTACGCTCATGCCACACCATACCGACTTTGAATCCCAGTGATTTAATGGGGGATTCAACAATTTTAAGGTCGGAACGTTGGGCGACTAAACGCCGTGGTACCAGCGCCACAAGAGGCGAGTGAGCAACAATTTCAGGGATGAACAGGAATGAAGCGGTCGATAGCACAACATTGCGCTTATAGCCCAATGTGTGTAAGACCTGATCCACTGGGGTGAAGAAATTGTCTCCACTGAGCGACACAATCACATGCTCAAGTTGGACATAATCTTCAATTGTCATTTCATCACTGAGTCGCGGGTGGTTCTCGCAGCCAACCAACACATAGGTTTCGTCGTACAGGGGTCTTGATCGTAAAGTCTGTGGTGCTTCTTCTGGCGTCATAAGTGCAAGGTCCACTTCACCACACGCCATCAGGGCTTCCAACCGAGGTGGTTCCAGATTACGTATTGCGATCCTGACGCCGGGTGCCTCTCGCCTTAACTCGTTCATGATCGACAAACCAACAACCGTTTGCAGATAGTCGGTACATGCAATCGTGATGGTCAGCTTTGCTTGGGCAGGCTCAAAGTGCTGGTGCGTTGTTAGCGTCTCTCGCACCTGATCTAGTGCAAAACGCAATGGGGAAAGTAACTCCAACGCTTTGGCGGTAGGCATCATTCCACGATGAGCAGGAATCAGTAGCGGATCATTGAACATATCCCGAAGGCGACTCAACTGAGCGCTGACAGCAGGCTGGCTAAGATTCAGCCGCGCGGCCGCTCTGGTGACATTTTGCTCTTCAAGCAAAGCCTCTAATGTCACCAACAAATTAAGGTCAAGTCTTTTGGTATCCATGCTTACGATAGTAAGTCATAAAACTATTAATTTCACTGATACTTCAATCTTGCGCACACTGCCTACTGTATCCACTTAGAGTGATAGTCACTCGCTAACTCGCCTCTAGGAGCAGCAAAGTGTCCAAGACCATATTGATGGTGTATGCCCACCCCGAACCCACATCACTAACCCGCCTATTCGTTACCGAAACGATACGAATACTGGAACAACAAGGCCATGTCGTGCTGCAATCAGACCTATATGGCATGGGTTGGAAGGCGACTTTTGATGAGCAGGATTTCCCCAACCGTATAAACCAAGACCGGCTAGATTTTATCCAAGAGTCGCAGCACGCTTATACCAATCACCAACAGACGTTGGATGTTGCCGCAGAGCAAGACAAGCTGCTTGCCGCCGATGCAGTCATATTTCATTTCCCTCTTTGGTGGTTTGGTATGCCCGCCATTCTCAAAGGCTGGATAGATCGCGTGTATGCCTACGGATTCGCCTACGGATACAAAGGCGAAGGTAACCGGTATCGCTATGGGGACGGTATTCTCAAAGGCAAACGAGCCCTACTTTCAGTAATGGTGGGGGGACCAGAGGAGGACTATTCGCCCCGTGGCATTAATGGACCCTTGGAGGAGTTGTTATTTCCCATCACCCACGGCGCTCTCTTTTTTCCCGGCTTGGATGTACTTCCCACCCATGCCGTGTATGGCAGCGGCAAGCTTTCAAACGCTAACGTAGAGAAAGAACTCGCCACTTGGCACCTTCGCCTCAATCATCTCTTTAATGAATCACCTATTCCCTTCCGGTGCCAAAATGGTGGAGAGTATCAATTTAACATCCTCGCCGATCATATCGCCGCTGGAAAAAAGGGACTGACCATTCACATCGACAATTAGCCGAGCGGTAGAAATCAAGACCATAAATACAAGGACGCTTAACTATATAGCATTACTAACACATGTAACTTTGGAGTCGTGGGGGAAGGCGCAACACATCATGGCCTCCCCCTTCTGACTCTCTCACTACACAAATGCAGTCTGCTGAAAACTATCCCTGTCAATTACTGTGGCATGCCATGCTTTGAGCTGTGGGTACGCTTCCTTCCAGTGCACTTCTGGCAATCTGAAGGCCACGTACTCTAGCGCAACCGCGCAGGCGATTTCACCAAGCGTCATCGACGGCGCCAGCTGACTTTCGTGGAGTTCACTGTCCAGTTGCTCCACTATTCGTTGCATGGCTCGCTGGCGCCTTCGCCCAAGCTCACTGTGATCAATCTCAGCGCCATAGTGCTTTCTGGCGATAACGGTCGTAAACGCAACATCCATCAGATTCTGACCAAGCCCGGCCAGATGCAGTACATTCGCTAATCGAGCTTGGGGAATCATGGGCGAGCTAGTACTGACGCTATCAAGATAAACAGCAATCAACATCGACTCGCTAAGTGTCGTGCCTTCGTCAGTCACTAGCGCTGGAATTCGCCCGGCGGGATTAACCTCTAGCAGCGCTTGGTCATCTGCCCAAGGGTCGCACCAGCGCAATGTAACGTCATCCACCAGCCCCTTCTCAAGTAAGATGATCCGCGCTAGGCGCGCATAGGGTGACGTTGCGTTAAGAAAAAGCTGCATTATGGCCTCCGGTTCTTATTGGAGAGAGGAACAGTAGAGAGTGGGGTGTGACGCTGCTGCTGGCTTCGGCTCAGCAGCACCAGTACAAAGCCGCCTACCAACACCAGGCTGCTAATCGCAAATAGCGGTGAATAAGTGCCCCAGGCAACATAGAGCGCCGACATCGCGTAGCCAGCAAACGCTTGAGCCGCAGCGAAAGCAGCAGTCGCTTGCCCCCAGAGCTTTTTGTGGGCGGTAGGGCCGACTAATTCAGCCAGTCGTCCAGACGTCAGCGCAACAATACCTGGGATCATCGCGCCTACCACAAACGATGAAACTGACTGACTAAGCAATGCGAGTGAAAATACTGGCAGCGACACAGCGGCAGCCTTAGCTAAAAAAGCGAGGGTTAAACCATGGTGCCAGCCCACTTTTCGCGCCAACGTTCCTACTACCAGTGGCCCGCACACAGCGCCCAAGCCGAAAATGCCCCACTGTAGAGAAGCCGCTTGATGCCCTAAGGCATTTTCTCTGGCGAGATAATCCACCCAAAATACGGTATGTGGAACAAACCCGACGGCGTCCAGGGCATACGCCCCGATCACCAGTAGCACAGCGGCATTTATTCCTGCATACCTGGTCTGGCTTGTTGACTTTTCCTGGCTAGCCACCGGCGGTGAGGAGAGCTGAGTAACGCCCCAGTCACATACCAGAGCAGCAGCAATACAGAGCAGACCCAGCGTTGCCCAGGTAACCGTTAGGCTTAGCTCCAGAAGCACTGGCACCACCGATGCGGAAAGCAGTGCACCGAAGCCAATGCCAGTAAATACCAGGGCACCGACACTCGTCCGCCTTTCCGGAGGCGTGGTCGACAGAGCCAACGATGGGCCAACCACCATGAGAATGGCGCCAGCAATACCTGAGACTAATCGCCAAAAGAAAAACCAGCTAAAACTGCCCGCCCCCGCACAGAGGAAAAAGCTCAGTGCGATCGCTACGAAACTTGCCCCCATCACCGCGCGAACAGAAAAACGCTCACTTAGTGTGTGAGCAGACAACGCACCAATAAAGTAGCCGAGAAGATTAGCAGCCCCAAGATAAGCTCCTTGGCTGGCACTGAACCACCCTTCTTGAATCAGTGCCGGTAATAGCGGTGTGTAGGCAAAACGGGCGATGCCTATTCCTGCCAAGGTGGCCATCACGCCGGTCATCAGAGCAGGCAAGTCTTTGCTATTGATCATGTCGTATCCTTCCTAAATCGCTGTGCGGCAAGATTGGCAACAGGCGTATTTACCAGTAGCTTACGCACACCAACAATTCTTTAGAAACGATTTATAGTGATAGCCTCTATCTTTTTTTGAGATAGCTCTTAAGATGGCTATTGAGATGCTTTTTGAGTCGGTGGTCGCTTAAGGGAGATAAGAATGCAGTTTAAATCATTGCAGCTGTTTATGGCGGTGGCAGAAACCGGCAGCTTTATGGCTGCCGCAAAGCAACTGCACACGGTGCAATCTAACGTGACCACGCATATCAAAAAACTTGAGGAGGAATTAGGCGTGCAGCTGGTTCATCGCGCGGGTGGCGTGCGCCTTACGTCTGCGGGGCTAGCGTTACTGGATTATGCAGAACGGTTGCTGGCAGTACATGACGAAGCATTGATGCTGTTTCAAAGCGCAGAGAACGCAACAGGCCAGCTGCGCTTGGGGTCGATGGAAACGACTATGGCGCTACGCCTTCCCCCGATACTGGCGGCCTATCATGCTGACTTTCCAGAGGTTGATATGACCCTGGCGACCGGTCCCACCGCCAGTTTGATCGAGAAGCTGATGGACGGTCAGGCGGATGGTGTGTTTGTGGCCGGCGCTATCGATCATCATCGCTATCATTCGCTCAAAGTCTTCAGCGAACAGCTTGTGCTGGTAAGTTCAGCCCCTATGACGAGCGTACCCAGCTCTGAAGAACTACTGACAGCAACGTTTCTCGCATTTCGCCAGGGATGTAGTTACCGGCAACGTATCGAATTACTGCTGGCATCTCAGGGAATAAATGCCGTGCGTGTTTTTGAGTTTGGCACGCTAGACGCCATGCTTGGTTGCGTAGCAGCCGGGATGGGGTACACCGTGCTGCCACGTATTATCATTGAAGCGCACCAGCACCGCTTCGGCATTCACGCGATGGAACTGCCCTCCGCGATTGCCAATATCGATACCTATTTTGTCACATCGGAACCCGCTACTTGGTCGCCCGCCTTAGCCCGTTTTGTCGATACGTTACACCAGCAAGCCAGGCTATAGACTCTTCATCCCTTCTGAACAATCAAGTACGCGTGCAGTTCAGGATGTTGGTCATACTCTAGGTGCTTGCATACTGTGCCAAGCTTTATCAGCAGGGATAAAAAGCCGTTAGTACCGAGCGATGAGTAGTAAACCGGTGGCCCCATGAAGCTGTCCGTGTGATCACCGAGTTCATCAGTGCCACCGAAGGAGAAGATAAAGACGCCACCTTCGCTCAGGCTATTAATAATCCTGGTTATCACAGCTTCCTGCTGAGCCAATGGAATATGCCAGATGCTATCCCACGCAGTAATGACATCGTATTTGCCCGGCGGTTGCCACTGACAAATATCCTGGTGGTGAAAAGTCACGTCTGGATGTTTCTGTTTAGCCAGCCGCACCATTTCAGCAGAAATATCCACCCCCTCTGGTGTAAAGCCTTCCTGCTGTAGCAGATCAATAAAACGTCCTGTGCAACCACAGCCAATATCCAGCGCCCTGCCTCGATTCTTCACAAACGCTAGCGCTCTTTTGTGCGCGTCTATACCGTTCGCGAGATTAAATTTTTCGCTCTGCCAGAGATGAGTGATCTGGTTGTATGCACGGCCAATATCGGTGGGAGTCATGGGTAGTCTTTGGATACAAAGTGAGAGTTTAGTCACTATATCATCCACTCAAGCGAGTGTGGTTGCTGGCGACCAGATCAATAAGAAAGTCCGCCACGGCACGGGTTCGGCGTGACTGTGTAAGATCTGTTTGGATGACGAGGTAAATAGGCTGGTCCACGCCAAGATCAGCAGCAATACAGACTAATCCAGCCTCCTGAGCCAAAAAGTGCGGTAATACTGCAATCCCCAGCCCAGCTTTAGCTGCCGCGATTTGGGTCGCCACAGAGGTAGTGGTTAACGCGGGTTCTCGCCCTTGTAGAACGCGCTCGACCCACTGTGCTGCAGGCAGGTGCGCTTGCGTCTCCCCCCAGGTGATAAAGGCATCCATGTCGTAGCCGCCAGCATCAAGAGTCGTCTTACGCTGCGCCGCATAGGCTGAGCTAGCGTAAAGCCCATAGCCTAAGGAACCCAAGCGGCGAAGGGTGACATTACCGCGTTCGGGTTTGACCATTCTGAGGGCTAGATCGGCATCACGACGGTGTAGATTGACAGTAGAGATATCCGTCACTAGCTCAAGCGTAATGCCAGGATACTGACGACGAAATTGCGCAAGCGCAGGTAGAATCAATGCCGTTGCCAAATTCTCTGCGGTCGCCAAACGCACTCTACCACTCAGTTGTGAGTGGCGGGACACATCGGTGGTAAACGCCACCGCAGCCGCTTCCAGCGCTTCAGCTTTCTCGACCAGCCCTGCTCCTTCCTCGGTCAGTTGGTAGCCCGACTGCTGGCGCACAAATAGCGGTAGTTTAAGCGCTTTTTCCAGCCGTTCGATACGCCGAGAGAGCGTCGCAATGCCCAAATGGAGTTCTGCTGCGGCACCACTCAGCGTCCCGTGACGAGCCACAGCCAGAAAGGCGCGGGTGTCATCCCACACCCACCCACGGGGCATCTGTTTTTCAAAACCGGAAAATGGCTTATCGAATTCGTTCATTTTTTTCATTATAGGATAGTGCCACGCTGTCACTCCGCTACTCAAGAACGGTTTACGGAGAGACAGCATGCAACAACGTACACTTGGCACCGACCTTTCTATTTCCGCTATTGGCCTGGGCTGCATGGGAATGAGTGAATTCTACGGCCCACGGGATGACAGTGAATCACTACGCGTATTGGCGCAGGCAGTGGAGCTGGGCATCGATTTTTTTGATACGGCAGATATGTACGGACCGCACCATAACGAAGAGCTGATTGGCCGCTTCCTCGCTAAGCATAAGCCGCAAGTGCGTATCGCAACTAAGTTTGGCATTGTGCGCAACCCCGGTGAGTATCAACGACGCCTGGACAACAGCGCCGAGTATGCGCGCAAGGCCTGCGAGGCATCGCTGCGGCGGTTAGGGGTCGAGCAAATCGATCTCTACTACGTCCATCGCGTTACCCCGGATGCGCCTATTGAAGAGACCATGGAAGGCCTCACCCAGCTAGTCAAAGAGGGAAAAATTGCCCATATCGGCCTGTGCGAGGTCAGCGCTGACACCTTGCGCCGCGCCCATGCAGTGCACCCGATTACTGCCGTCCAAACCGAGTATTCGCTTTGGACACGCGACGTAGAGCAGGCGGTGCTCCCCACCTGTAACGAGCTAGGCATCGGCTTTGTGCCCTACTCGCCACTAGGCCGGGGATTCTTGACGGGTAGATTTCAGGATACTGCGGATTTCGAGGAAGGCGATTTTCGCCCTAACTTGCCGCGCTTTTCAGATCAGGCCATGAGCACCAACCGCCGAATCGCCGACGTGATTGGTGAAGTGGCCGCCAACAAAGGCTGCACACCTGCACAGCTATCGCTCGCCTGGCTACTGTCTAAAGGCCCCAACATCGTGCCAATTCCAGGGACTAAGCGGCTGCGCTACCTTGAAGAGAATGCAGCAGCAACGTCGATTACCCTTACCGCTGATGAGCAACGTCAGTTGGAAGCAGCCACCGCACGCATTCCAGTGATCGGTGAGCGCTACACGCCGGAAGGCATGAAAGGGGTTAATGCATGAGTAAACTAACGCCTAATCGCCGCATTATTGGCAGCGGGCGCGGACTTGAGGTGTATAGCCAAACTCCGTTTTGAAGGCAGCCACAAAACTGCTGACGCTTTTATAGCCTACCGTATAGGCCACTGCGGTTGAGCTTTCGCCTCTATCCAGGGCTTCAAGCGCGTTCATCAACTTGAAGCGGGTACGCCATTGGCGAAAGGTCAGCCCGGTGTCGGACTTAAATAGCCTTTCTAGCGTTCGTACGCTCGCCCCGGCAAGGCCCGCCAGCTCAGCTAATGTGTGGCGATTATCCGGGTGGTTGACCATGTGGCTAATGATACGTCGCAACCGCGGGTCAGTCCCAGAAGGTAGCGACAAATTCTCAGCGGGTAGACTATTTAGCTCATCAATCGCGACTAGGCCTAGGCGCGTCGTGCTGGCATCGTCGTCGCGACACTTTAGGGAATCGTTTAGCCTTAGCACAATCTCGCGCATCAACGTGCTCATCGCCACCATCACCACCTGGGTGTCCTGATCACGTGCCCTACAAGTAGGATCAATGTAGAGGTTGCGGGTTTCCACCAGCGTTTCACAACTCACTTGGTGGAGACAGTTACTGGGTATCCACACGCTGTGAGTAGAGGGTACAACCCACACCGCTTGTTCACTGGTAACACGCAGCACGCCGTGTTTAGCCCATAGCAATTGCCCGCGAGGGTGAGCGTGCGGCAATACCCCAGTTTCAGCCTGCATACTGCGAGCGCGAGTCAATACAGGGCGACTAGGATCGAGGACGAACGCTATATCACTGGGTGGCGACATTGTCGCTTTATCGCTATTTATTGTCATATCTTGCCCTCAACACGTCAGCATGCAGGCGCTATTGTAGGTCCAGCTGCGCGCACCGCGCAATTGAGTTCATCGCCACCAGGACCCCCTTCATGCTTCGTTCACTTCGCTTT
Source organism: Halomonas sp. N3-2A (assembly GCF_002216165.1). NCBI lineage: Bacteria > Pseudomonadati > Pseudomonadota > Gammaproteobacteria > Oceanospirillales > Halomonadaceae > Halomonas > Halomonas sp. N3-2A. The sequence goes on from NZ_CP022286.1 coordinate 2,893,564, forward strand.
TCCCACGCAATAACAACAGCGGCTTTATTGGTGGCTTTGTTATTGGCATTTTTTCCCTTAGCGGGCAATCCAGCGTCATTTTCTTACAGCGCTGGCATGGTACTGCTCACGCTGGTGCTGTGGAGTACCGGGATACTCCCCCCATTTCTGACTGGCCTGATCTTCTTTGCGCTGGTTAGCATATTGGGTCTGCTAGCGCCGGAGCAGCTATTCGCCGGGTTTGGCTCGACAGCCGTGTGGATGGTTATCTCCGGATTTGTAATTGGCTCAGCCATTACATCAAGCAAGCTTGGCGATCAACTAGCGGCCGTATTAGCACCACTGCTAACGGCAAGCTATCCACGGCTGATTGGGGGATTAGTGTTAACCGCCGTAGCACTAGGCTTTGTGATGCCCTCTTCAGCGGGTCGAGCGGTGGTATTGATTCCTATTGGTTTAGCATTGGCTGAACGAGTGGGCTTTGAGCCGGGCAGCGCTGGCCGACTGGGCGTAGCCACTGCTCTTGCTGCCGCTTGTAACATGCCAAGTTTTGCGGTGCTTCCATCCAACCTCCCTAATATGATTTTGGCAGGTGCAAGTGAAAGTCTATATGGCATTCATTTTGGCTATGCGGAGTATCTACTACTGCACTTTCCTATTTTGGGAATGCTAAAAGCACTATTGATCGTGGCGCTGGTAATAGTGGTATTCCCAGCCCGCATTGACCCACAGTTCAAGCAAGCCGTCGCTGAAACCAAATTTTCCGGCGATGCGACACAGCAAAAAAAAGTGGCTGTCATACTGGGCATTACGTTGATGTTTTGGGTTACCGATACGCTACACGGCATCAACCCTGCGTGGGTGGGGCTGATGGCAGCGGTAGTGCTAATGATGCCAAAGGTCGGTGTCATGGCCCCGAAATCATTCAATGGAGCGACAGATTTTGGCACCGTAGTATTTGTGGCCGCAGCATTGGGGGTGGGAACACTGGTAAATGTCTCAGGCATTGGCAGTGTTATGGGAAGAGAGTTTAGTCAACTGCTGGAGACGAGCAACAGTAGCCCCTTCTGGGACTTTATGTCGCTTTCATTGATGGCCACCTTGACTGGAGTAGTCGCCACCACACCCAATGTAGCTACCATACTAACTCCCATGGCCACCGAATTCGCCGCGGCTTCAGAGCTGTCACTTTCCACGGTATTAATGACTCAGGTAGTAGGCTTTTCCACCGTCATTTTTCCGTATCAGGTGGCGCCCTTGATTATGGCCATGCAGCTATCTAAAGAGCCTCTGAGCCAATTGTTGAAAATCATCATCCCATTAGCGCTAATAACGATCTTACTATTGATGCCATTAGACTACCTTTGGTGGCGACTGTTGGGTTGGGTGGGTTAGAGACACCCAGTAACGATTGCTCTAGCCCAACGACGGAGCAATTTCCTCAAACAATTTCCTCAAACAATCTCATCAATTGAGCGCCTTCCATCCAGCAGCAGATACTCCTGGTTAGTCATACTAGGAGTTTGCGCCAACGGCGTCGTTATTGCTCCTCTTGATTTGTGCAATTCAACCTTAACAGAGGAGCTGTTTGTTGATTCTGCGTTGGCTTAGCATCTATCGATGAGGATAGACGACAAACGCCAACTTGTTGCCGTCTGGATCTCGTACGTAGGCGGCGAAAAAACCTTCACCATACTGAGGGCGGTAACCTGGTGGACCTTCATCGCTGCCCCCGTTCTGCATCGCTAATTGATAGAGCGTATCGACTTCTTTAGGATCAGCAAATTGAAACGCGGTCATAGTGCCGTTGCCAACGCTAGCGGGATAACCATTAAAGGGAAAACCAACAAAGAACCTTGGCACATTGACATCATCTGGGTCGCCGAAAGAAACGCAGGCATCGTCTTGCCAGCACACATCCAGCCCCATACTGTTAAACAACGGCGCATAAAAGCGAAGTGCACGCTCCAGGTTATGCGTTCCTACCATTGTATAAGCAATCATTGTGGCTACCTCTTATCGTCTATCTCCTTGTTTAGCTACTTAGTTCAGATAGCCGCCGATCGCTGGGCTATCAGTGAGAAGATAAGCAGTCCCCTTTCCCTACTCGCACATCGCAAAGTCACTCTTCTGGCTCTCCAAACCAAATTTCTTATCTTTGGCGCTAATGGCGGCTACTCGTTCAGGCTGTTTGATCATTAACGACATCCTGAAAAGAAGCTTAGCAGTTCCTAGGCGTTGGTAACTCACTGTGAGCCTTTTAGTTTCTTTTCTTAAGTTCACTTGCCCGTGTTTAGAACACTCTTTAAACTACTGCGCCGCTCAGGAGATCCCCCCATGAAAATTAATGTGGTCGGCACTAGTGGTTGTGGCAAAAGCACACTGGCTAAACAACTCGCAGTAGCGCTGAACACCACTCACATTCAGCTTGACCAGCTGTTTTGGTGCGCTAACTGGGAGGGCACGCCCGACGATGTCTTTTTCAGCAATCTGGAGGAGGCACTGTCGGCCTCCACCAATGGGTGGGTATTGGATGGCAACTTTGATCGCACGCGGCCAATTAAGTGGCGCGATGTCGATATGGTGGTGTGGATCGACTTCCCCTTCTGGCGTGTCTTCAGCCAAGCCTGCTCACGAGCCATAAAGCGTATTATTAGCAGAGAAGAGATCTGGCCCGGTACAGGAAACCGCGAAAGCTTTCGCCAAACATTTTTAAGCCGTAATTCAGTATTGCTCTGGTCGCTTAAAACATGGCATCAAAACCGCAAACGTTACTTCGCCGATATGATTGATCCACGCTATGCCCATATCCAGTTTGTGCGTTTAACCTCGCGTAGAGAAGCGCAGGTGCTAGTGGATAACCTCCACCATAATGCCTCTGTCTAAACTATGTAGCTTTTAATGCTTACCTCATGTGTATTTCCTTTGGTAAGCCGAATAGCTGCGCTAATCGGCTGCCAAGGCCCCCTTGGAAGATGTACCCCGTTTGGCATTTGCGTGAGGAGACCTGTAGGATAATTGAACAACTGTTCAACTAAGGAATTTCTATGCAACGTCATCCGCTGATTACTGCCGTGTCACTGGGTCTTTTTGCTGGTGCTGCTACGTCCACTGCACTCGCAGAGGCAACGCCACTAGAGCAGCAGCTAAAGGATCTGGAGTCGTTTCAGGTAATCGCTCATCGCGGTGCCAGCGGACATGCACCGGAAAGCACCATGGCAGCCTATGAACTGGCCCACGAGTGGGGAGCTGATTACCTGGAACTGGACGTTCAGCTCACCTCCGATGGTGAGTTAGTAGTATTCCATGATGATGCCATCGATCGCACCAGTGACGGCGAAGGCCATATTCATGATTACACGCTAGAAGAGCTAAAGGCTCTTGATACCGGTACCTGGTTCAACGACGCCAATGTCGATAAGGCAGATACGGCCTTTGAAGGAGCGCAAATACTCACACTGGAAGAGCTATTTGAGCGCTTTGGTCACGATGCTCGTTACTACATTGAAACCAAGTCCCCTCTGTTGAACCCTGGTTTAGAAGAAGCCTTGGTTGAGGCACTTGAAGAACACGAAATGATTGAAAATGGTCGGGTGCTGGTGCAATCGTTTGAGCAGGGTAGCCTACTCAAAGTACATGAGCTTAATGAACATATCCCCCTCATCCAGTTGGTGTGGTACTCGCCCAGTGAGGAAGATAATGATCGTTTAGTGGAGTGGACAGGTGTTACTCCAGCGCCAGCAGACATCACTGACGAAGACTTTCAGACAATCGCAGCGTACGCGGCAGGTATCGGCACGAATGTGACGTATAACGGCGAAGACGTTATTGATGCTGATTTTATTCGCCAAGCTCAAGAGAACGGCCTTCCCGTTCACGTTTACACCATCAATGAAACTGATGAGATGAAGCGTTTACAGGACTGGGGCGTCAACGGTTTATTTACCGATTACGCTGACCGGCTTCTTGAACTCGCGGACTAACCCAGCATTGGCTCGCCGCTTTTACGCTCGGCTTTGGTCGGGCGTTTTAGTTGATCGAGGTGGACCCAAGCTCTCCCCTCTCAAGCCTGATCGCAATTAGCAACAGCTTAACTATCGAGAAGTAGGTTCATTGAACGCATGTATTTAGCGCTTCAAGCACTGCCCTCGTGTGTCATCGTCAATCAACCTTGCGATGCGATATTTCCAGACGATACATACTTTCATCGCAGAGCATTTCGTTGATTGTTATGTAGGTAAGATCAACAAAATTGATGTAGGGTTTAAAACTGTGCCGTTTCGACTTAGCGTTGCCGAGCCGAGGTTCAAAAGTTTATCTGTCATCACACAAAATATTTATAAAACAAAAATTTGCCTCTAGAGACTGAAGAGGAGTAAGCGTCATCATTTCACACACATATAGCGTGCTAGTACGAATGGTATGCTGCATGGACTGGGCGTTCAGCAGGCGATGGAAAAGACTCGCGCTATGCCGTCTCTTTACTTGATACGTATCGCTTGCCAACAAATCAAACGGGGCCTTACTGGGTTGGTGCTGGCTTTTCTTTTGGCCGGACAAACCCATGCACAATCCGTTGATCAAGACGCAGCCATACTTCTAGTAGCGCACCCAGCGGTAGCCACGCAATGGCTAAACCGTGACACAACGCGGGCGATATTTGCCATGCGCCAACGTACATGGCCTGACGGCGATGCCGTACAGGTATTTGTGCTGCCAAACCGAGATCCTGTACATGCGCGTTTCACCAAAGAGCAGCTCGCCGTTTATCCACATCAGCTACAACTGGCATGGGATCGCATGGTGTTTTCTGGCATGGGGCAAGCGCCTAATCGCGTTGCTGATCAGCTCGAAATGCGCGAGAAGATTGCAAATACTCCTGGCGCGCTGGGATATCTTGAAAGGGAGTATCTGGATGAAAATGTCCAAGTTATTTCAATGGAATGAGCATTTTTCCGTTATCCGCAGGCCCACTGTAGCCATACTCACAAGTTTGCTAGCACTGCCTATTTGCTCGTCCGCCTGGGCAAACGAAAACGTGCTCGACACTCTGCAAGTACATGGTTTCCTGAGCCAGGCGCTTATCATCACCGACGATAATGATTTCTTCGGTAGCAGCAGTGAGAATGCAGGAAGTCTGGAGTATACCGAAATAGGTGTTAACGCCTCTCTCCGCCCTCACCGCAATGTGCTGGTGGCCGCTCAGGTGCTTAGCCGTCGCGCCGGTGGTGAAACTAGCGATGCCATCCCAACGCTAGATTATGGCGTGGTGGATTATCAGATGGTCTCCAACCAGCAGCGTACTCTAGGCCTTCAGGTAGGTAGATTTAAAAACCCCTTCGGCATTTATAACCAAACGCGTGACGTCGCTTTCACGCGCCCCAGCATCTTATTGCCACAATCAATCTATTTTGATCGCACTCGATCGTTGGGAATGGCTGGCGATGGCGCCAGTATTTATCATGAAGAGCGAACCCAGTCCGGCGTTTTTCGCTTTCAAGCAGGCGTTGGTAAAACCCGCATAGAGGACGATGTCGATCAAGCGCTTGGGTTGAAGCGTTTTCCAGGATCGTTACGCGCGGGCTATTCTGCGATTGGCCAAATTCGCTATGAAGACAACGGTGGACACTTTCTAATGGCACTTAGCACCGCTAGTGCTAACGCTGACTATGAAGACGCTCAACCTCCACTAACTAATGGCAGCTTCCAGTTTCAGCCTTGGGTATTTTCATTGCAATACAATGACGAGCTGTGGAGCTTAACCTCTGAGTATGCGCTGAGAACAATTGAACTAGATGGCTTTAATCCTGCCATTGACCAGAAAAAAACCGGTGAAAGCTGGTATGTGCAATATACGCGTCGTATGGACCATGATTGGCAGTGGTTAATTCGCTTTGATCGTTTGGTAAATGATCGAAATGACCGTTCAGGTACTCGCTACGCACAAAGTGGTTTGGGCCCTGCCCATTCTCAATTTGCAGATGACATTACCTTTGGCGTTCAGTGGACACCCAGACCCAACCTAATGTTGGCAGGTGAATATCATCATGTGGACGGTACTGGTTGGCTACCCTTACATAAAGACGCGGATGCATCTGAAACAAGCCGACATTGGAATATGTTGCTCTTCCAGCTTTCACTGCGCTTTTGATCGGGATACGCAGAGATGACCACACGTTCGTCCCCTAAAGCGCGCTACCGGCTTAGTTTGACTTGGCGTGTTATCGCGCTGAGCAGCCTATTACTGCTAGCGCTTGTGGCACTCTTTATATGGTTAGGCCAACACCAGCTCACTCAACAGTTAGAAAGTAGTCGGATGGAAAGCCATGAGCGGCAGCAGCGCGAGATAAGCTTAGCGATGCAACGCTCATCGGATAACTTACGCCAGTTGGCGGGCTTAACCGCTGCGGCGCCGGAACTTGGAAGCGCGCTACAAGAGAACAACCAGGACGAGCTAGCTGATGTGCTCAGAGCACAGTGGCCTTCTCTGCAATTAGAAGCGGGGATTGATGAAATCTTTGTTTTTAATACCCAAGGGGCAAGAGTGGGTTACTCAGGTGCCAACGACCCGCTGATTGATCTGCCCATTCAAGGCTGGATAAGTAGTGTACTAACCACAGAGTCACCCATTACCACACTACGTTGCGCCATAACATGCCAGCAGTTTGCTGCGGTTCCTGTTCTTATGGAAGGCGCTAGCATCGGCATGGTCGTATTATCGCGCTCACTTGCCGATGTTACGCGACAAGCGAAAGAAGTCTCTAATAGCGAAATAGCACTGATGGTGACAGGGCGCATTACTGGCTCCCTCCCCGCCGAGGCGCTTCTACTGGAAGATTGGAACGGCCATATTCTAGCGCTTACAAACCGTGACCAGACACTCTCTGTACTTCAACGCGCCTCTCAAGACGTCTTTCTGAATCAATTGGTTCACATGCCTTTTAGCCTTGAATACATGAACCGATATTTTGAATTAAGTGCCGTATATATGGAGGAAGACGCCGACTGGCGCAGCACTGGGTATTTCCTACTTATTTCAGATATCACTGCTCAGATCGCCGCTATTCGTACAGCAACGAAGACACTACTTGTGGTGGGCTTAGTTGGCTGGTTAGCTGCCGAGCTATTACTGTTGATTATCCTATTGGGTCCAATGGATCGGCTACGGCGAGTCGCGGGCCTATTGCCTGCGCTGGCAAACGGTGAGTTTCGTCTTGTAAGAGATAAACTACCATTGCCTCGGCGGCATTTTTCTAATGAAATTGATCGGCTGGAAGATTCAACCCGTGAGCTTTCCCACCAGCTAGAAGCACTGGAACAGAGTGTCCAAGAACATAGCGGACAGCTAGCCGAACGCGTCGATGAGCTAGCCAAAGAGCGTGATTTTGTTAATAGCCTACTCGACACTGCACAGGTCTTTATTGTTGTTCAAAATAGCACTGGGCGTATCCAACTGATTAATGGCTACACGCTAGAAAGATTAGGGCTAAAAGACGCCGATATCATTGGGCGCCATTTCTCTGACATCTTTGATCAAAGTGCTCACTTGGGATTGCCTAGCAACAATGTGGATGAAGCCGACAGCGAAAGTAATGCTAATGGCAGCACCGTGACTCACCTCAGTGTTTCCAGCCAGGAAGAAAAGACATTTCAAACTCAGGATAGACGCTCTTTTACTGTCGTTTGGTACCACGCTTCTTTGGCCAACAGTAACAATCACAACGCCTCTAAGATATCCGTTGGGCTAGACATCACCGAACGTAAAGCTGCTGAGGCACGTTTAACGTGGCTGGCGGAACACGATCCATTAACGGAACTCTATAATCGTCGCTATTTCCAAGATGCCTTGCAGCGCACTATCGCTAATCAAGCCAAAGGCGCTGTTTTGCTACTAGACCTAGACCAGTTTAAAGAGATCAATGAGCTCAGTGGCCATCATGTAGGCGACCGTCTTTTACGCGAAGTTGCTGATACGCTTTTTTTAAATCTCAGTCAGCGAAGCATTATTGCCCGTCTAGGTGGTGATGAATTTGCCCTGCTGCTGGAAGATATTAGCAGTGAACAAGCAATTAACGTGGCTGAGTATATTGCTCAGTTACTGGACGGCCTTAGCTTTTCAGCCACAGAAAGAAAGCATCATGTTTCCGCCAGCATCGGTATCGCGCTATTCCCTGTTAATGGGCAGACACCGGCTGACCTGTTAGCTAGCGCCGATATGGCCATGTACAAAGCAAAAGAGAGTGGCAACCAGCATTGGTACCTTCTCAAGCAAGCGGAAAATGCTAAAGATGAGCTTCAAGAACGCGTCTATTGGGTAGAGCGACTGCACAAGGCACTAGAAAACGACGAATTTGAACTGTGGGCGCAGCCCATTGTGCGGCTGAAGGACCGCGATATTAAGCATTACGAAGTATTGCTACGTATGCGTAATGGCGATGGTAGCTTAGTCGCTCCGGGACAATTTATACCGGTTGCTGAACAAAGCGGTTTAATTGTTCAAGTTGACCGTTGGGTGCTGCGCCATAGCCTAGCAGCACTGGCAACGCTACAAAAAGAGGGCTTGTCATTGGCTGTAAATTTATCAGGCCAGTCTTTACATGATTTAGGTTTAAAACAGTTTCTGGCAGATCAATTAAAAACCAGTGGTGCTGACCCCCATCATCTCATTTTAGAAGTAACAGAGACGGCGGCTATTACGGATTTCTCAACAGCGCGCAACGTATTGCAAGCCTTAAGGGATTTAGGCTGCCGAACAGCACTCGATGACTTTGGAATTGGATTTAGCAGTTTTCACTATCTTAGTCAGCTCCCGGTGGACTATATTAAAATTGATGGTTCTTTTATTCGCAGCTTACTTATCGATACGGATAGCCACACGCTTGTCAAAGCGATTGCCGATATAGCAAGAGGTTTCGGTAAACAGACTATTGCTGAATTTGTAGATCAAGAAGCACTGATACCTGTTCTTCTTTCGTATGGCATTCAGTATGGACAGGGCTATCATCTAGGGAAACCTGAAAAAATTCGACTTTGGTAAGTGCCGCACTCAGAAGGAAGCAACAGATGCTAGCAGGGAAAACCACCCAAGAGAGTGAGTTTGACGATAAAAGTAATCATAAGGGGATGATTGACAAATTTATCGACGAATATCATTTTTTTATTGCTAACACCGACGACCAAAAACGGCGCGCCTTTCGCCTACGGCATGATGTTTTTTTAAAAGAGTTCAACTATGAGATGCATGAGGATGAGGCGCGTTTGTACGAGTCCGACGAGTACGATAATCACTCGGTTCATTGCCTGATAGAACACAAACGTAGTGGCATTCTTGCAGGGTGCGTAAGATTAGTCATGCCCTTTTCCGGTAACACTAACCCTCCTGATCATTTACCTGTTCAAAACCAAGGGGAGCAGTTACTAAACCACCCTACATTAACGCCGTTTAAGCTACCGCCCCTTGAAACGTGTGAAGTATCACGATTAGCCATTTCTAAAAATTTCAGAACACGAAAATCTAGCACCCCAGAAGAAGTAGCAGGTAATGAAGTCGTTTTATTTTCACAAGATGAGGCAAAGACATTCTCACTCGTCGCCCTGGGTCTTTTCTTATGCACCTACTCTATCGTTGGCTTAACTAATCGCCGACATGTTTTTGCAATGATGGAACCTCGCCTTCCCCGTTTATTGGCGATATCAGGTTTTAAGTTCACCAAAGTTAGTGAGCCGATTGTGTATCATGGTACTCGCCATGCTTACTACATCGACTATCATGTGGCGAAACAAGAGATGAGCGAGCGTCTGATCCCGTTATACGAATATATCGTAAAAACATTAAAGCCTCAGATCGCTCACACATTTATCTCTTAACGCATTTTTTAAAACCCGGCTCGTTCAACGATTTAAGAAAGCGCCGTTTGCCGAAAATCATGAACTGAAATGCTGGCGAATTTTTCTAGAAAAAATACCAGTGTTTCAGGATACTGAAAGTGGCGTTCAAATGTCTCTTGCCCGTTTTTGCCACGCCGCGTCACTTTGGCATGATATTGACTGCCTACCTTAGTAACGTTAACGCTATTTTCTTGTTCACCTTCGTAATGAACAGCAGATAAAGGCGAAGCGCTATCAAGCATTTTTGCAAGCTGCTTTGCAGCATCAGCCTCTACAGGCGTTGCCCATAGTCGCTGATCACGTTTTCCATAGTGAAACAGTACGATGACCAGCATTACGGAGAAGATACTGCTTGTTAGCATCCAGGTAAGTGCAATGCTGGAAACGGGAAGGATGAAGATCACCAGCATCTGACCTACTGCCATGACTGCCAGCACCATGGCTAAGGGCTGCCACATACGGGGATTCATAAACCCACGTTTGAGTACGTAGCCCCACAGCCCTATCACGGCGAGCACTCCCAACACGAGGTGAGCCACAGCAAACGGTGTTCCCCCGCCTGAGAAAATGGCCATTAGCCCGATAAGTGGAAACAGGCTGTAAAAAGCTGCTAGCAGGTAATAAGCGCGCTGAAGATTCATCAATAGCTCCTTTTATTGTTATCGGCACTGCTTTTGGCATGCAACCAGTATAGATGAACGCGATTATCGTGCAGCGCAAGAAACCTGCTCTTTTAAACGCCTTACCCCACGGTGATGAGCTGCTTCATGCTCCGCTCGTTGGTTACTTCATTTCAAAGCCACGCTTCGCTAAAAAGTCACGCATGTGAGGACGCAGTTTTGAATCGAAGAGCGGCGTTAGATTATGCGACCAGTCAGTCGTTTTGTTACCCGTGCTGCGTGTTTGGTAGTAAGCCTGCATAGTGCTGTCAAACGCCTCGACTTGCTCAGTATCTTCACGGTAAGTATCTTCCTTGAGAATAGCCTCTACCGGCAGACGCGGCTTAACCTCAGGGTCATGGGCCGGATAACCAAGGCACATACCAAACACCGGATAAACATGGTCAGGCAAGTGCAAAAGCTCGCTGATCGCCTGAGGATTATTGCGGATACCTCCGATATAACAAATGCCAAGCCCTTCAGACTCGGCGGCCACTGCAATGTTTTGTGCCACTAGAGCAGTATCAACGGTGGCGACCAATAGCTGCTCTGTCATACCTCGTTCAACGTTGGCACCTGTCCGTTCAGACGCCTCTGTCGGGCGCTTCATATCCGCACAAAATACTAAAAAAACCGCGCTACTTGCGACATAACCTTGACCACCGGCGTATTCCGCGATTTTTTCGCGATTCGCTGAGTCGGTGACATTAATAATGGTGTAGGCCTGCACATGGCTTGATGTCGCTGCGGCCTGGCCCGCTTTGATGAGCTCTAACAGCAGCCCACGCGAAATCTTCTGATCGGTAAATTTGCGGATAGAGCGGTGGGATTGAAGCAGTTTGATAACATCATTCATTTCGTCTCGCCTCTTAATACTTGATATAACGGATATGACAACTAGAGTGCCCTGGTTCCATGCGTTTACTCCTGAATTCAGGCTTAACGCATGCTATTGATAGCAAGCTATACTAAATCAAGCCATTGGGTCCCCCTAAGATAAATAACGCCGCTAGGAAGCCGATAATGTCTAACACCCCTCTGACACCGCAAGGGCAGGAATGGAACGCCAGCCACTACGCGGAACACGCGAATTTTGTTCCCACGTTGGGAAGCGATGTAATGAAACTTTTAGCGCCACAGCCCGGACAGCGCATCCTGGACCTTGGCTGTGGTGATGGCGCGCTCACCGAGCGTATTATGCAATTAGGTGCCGATGTGCTGGGTGTCGATGCCTCCGCAGAGATGGTCGCCGCCGCCCAACAGCGCGGGGTCACCGCTAGGGTTGTCGATGGGCACCAGTTACCCTTTGACCAAGAATTTGATGCGGTCTTCAGCAACGCAGCGTTGCACTGGATGCTGGACCCGCAAACGGTATTGGCCGGCGTAAAACGCGCACTAAAACCCGGCGGGCGTTTTGTTGCAGAGTTTGGGGGACATGGCAACGTGGCCGCCATTTGTACGGCGCTTATTGCCTCGCTGCAGTTTCGCGGCATTAGCTCACGTGGCCGTCATCCTTGGTACTTCCCCACCCCGGAAGAGTACACAAACCTACTTCAAACGGCGGGCTTTCATGTCGATTCTATCGAACTAATCCCTCGCCCCACACCACTACCCACGGGTATTGCTGGCTGGCTCGAAACCTTTGCAAGCCCGTTTTTGCACGGATTAGATGAGGACCTGCAGGTAGCCATTATTGATAATACGATTAACCTGCTCTCTCACAGTCTAAGTGATGGGCAAGGCAACTGGACCGCCGACTACGTCAGACTGCGGGTCTCTGCCCACGTGTGATAGCCTCGACACGCAAGAACACTCACGTAGTATTTTAAGCGACTGCGCCTACTTAAGGCGCAGTCGCTTTTATTGCAAAATAGCCACAATGTGAACCAAGCGGCACAGCTAGCCGATTATCGCAGCGTGCCTAACCATACCCGCTAATACTCCCTTGTTGAGATACTTTCCCAGAACACGTTACTTGGCAAAAATCTGTCCCTGATCTTTAAACGCTTTAAACTCCAAGGCATTACCACAGGGATCGAGTAAGAACATGGTGGCTTGCTCCCCTACTTCGCCTTTAAAGCGAACGTATGGCGCAATCACGAAATCGGTATTGCGCGCTTTTAAGCGCTCGGCTAAGGCTTCCCACTCATCCCATTCTAGAATCACGCCAAAGTGCGGCACCGGTACATTATGGCCATCGACCGGGTTAGTGTGAGCACTCTGCTGGCCGGGTGTTTTCGGATGTTCGTGAATCACCAACTGATGGCCGAAGAAATTAAAGTCGACCCAGTGATCGCTAGAGCGTCCTTCTTCCAGGCCAAATACGTCGTTATAAAATGCTCTGGCTAGGGCGACATCGTAAACAGGGATGGCGAGATGAAAAGGGGAAAGACTCATGGTTATCTCCTGTTGCAGCGCATTTATTCGTTGCGTTATTTGCAATGGTCAGCCGCATTACACGGCCACTGTGTAGCCATCCTAGATCGCGCTATGCAAAAATAAAATCAATTGTTTTTTGACTCATTCACAAATATTTTTTATGAGCGTCCTTATGGCAGTTCTTATGACAGAAACAACAAATGATACGAGAACTTAAAACGCTAGTAGCCGTGGCACAGCACGGTACATTTGCGGCGGCAGGCCTCCAGGTTGGCCTCACCCAAGCTGCGGTAAGTGCTCAAATGAAGCGCCTGGAAGAGGCCCTGGGCGTTACGCTATTTGAACGCAGCGGCCGAACAGCGGTGCTTACCCAGCGCGGCGAAGAGACCTTGCTTCAGGCCCAAACTCTACTCGGGTTATACGCCACACTAGGCGCTTCACCGTCAGGCCAAGGGCTTGGTAGCCGTATCACTATTGGTGCCATTGCCTCTATTCAGCGTACCGTATTGCCCGATATTGTAGCGCGCTTTCATCGGCAGTTTTCCGAGTGTCGCACCCGTATCGTGCCAGGTCTTTCCATGGACTTAATGAACCAGGTAGATGCGGGCGAGCTGGATATGGCTGTTATTATTCGGCCGCCTTTTTCGCTGCATAGCGATCTGCGTTGGACGCCCCTTGCCCACGAGCCGTTTCGCTTGCTTGTCCCGCGCGAGCTATCCGGTGATTGCTGGCGGGAGCTGCTAACCCACTCCCCTTTTGTTCGCTACGACCGCGCTTCTTTCGGTGGACGCCAAGTAGACCGTTTTTTAAGGGACAACCACTGCCAAGTTCGCGACCTGTGTGAGCTGGACGAGCTTGAAGCCATTGTGAAGCTGGTGGGTAACGCCGTGGGCGTTGCTTTAGTACCGCAACCGATAGCGCTAAAACGCTGGCCCCAAACAGTTCGCGCCATCTCGTTAGAAGCGCATACGTTTCATCGAGATATTGGGTTAGTGCATCGCGCTGTTGGCCACCTAAGCGAACCTGCCCGTGCCTTTGCCCAGCTTCTAGCTGAATCATCACAGCAGCTCTAAACTGCCACCTGCAACAGCCATTGATAAGGAGATGTAGACCATGAACCCCGAAGACCTTGAGAAACTGGTAACGCGTACCATGCCCTTTGGCAAATACGAAGGCTGGCTTATTGCCGATTTGCCTGGTCCCTATTTAAACTGGTTTGCTCGGGAAGGGTTTCCAAAAGGAGAAATTGGTCAACTCCTGCATTTAATGCATGAAATTGACCACAATGGTTTAAGCGACTTGCTCAACCCGCTGCGCAAAAATTGAATTCTCTCAAAACTGTCTTCTCCTCAAAACTGATTTCTTTTCAAAACTAAGAACGACACCATTCGTTAATGGCTTGCTCACGTTCGGCATAGTAAAACGCTTCTTGCTGGGATGGCGCTGAAGGAAAACGCCCTAATTCCACGGCAAGCTCAAAAAAACCTGCCGCTGGAAGCCCTTTGCCACTTCGGCTAATCACAAGCGTTGCAATAAAAGGCTTTTCTGCGGCGGCGTCTTCTTTCATTAGCTGTTCAAGTGCCTGTGCGATACGTTGAATAGTCTTAGGTGGCGAAAGGCCTAGCGCATTCGCCGCTTGCTGATAGGTTATCGGTAAAGCACTGCTCGGGGTCGTCGCCAGTAACTCTCGCAAGGAGGGGGCTAATGCAGTCGCTAATGTCATGCTTGTCTTAATCTCTCAAATTATAAAAAGCTCAAGTTGTAAAAACTGACGTCCATTTGCGTCACAGCGAATACTTGCGTTACTGCTAACAGCAGCATAGTAGGGTGTCTTAGCCAACTCGTCTAACGAAGACAGATGACCTAGCGCAATCTATGCTAAGTAAATCAACATCGTATTCATAATGAGGGAAGACCTATGGCAAAGGAGCGCTCAGCACGTTCGCGTAGAGGAGGAGTTTGGCCAACGCTACTGGCCTGGTTCAGTGTCATTGCACTGATAGCATCAGCCTTGTTAATGGCTGGTGCAGGGCCAGCCTATCGCTGGGAGTTGATTGGCCTGGGCGACGCTTTCAACCTGATGCGCAATGGTGTCTATGCAGCAACCGCAGCTGTGGCTATCAGTGTCTTGCTGTTGCTCATCAGCGCCTTTACCCGCCGCATGGGTGCTGGCGTAGTGGCTATCTTCGTTATTGTTGCAACCGCTGCCTTGTTATATATGCCTTGGCAACAATGGCAGCGTGCACAGCAGGCACCCGCCATTCATGACATAACCACCGACACCCAAAACCCACCCGACTTTGTCGCGCTAAGAGACGCCCGCGAGGCAGCACCTAATGCCGTTGATTACCCAGGAGAAGCTACCGCGCGTCAGCAAAAAAATGCTTATCCACATGTGCAGCCTTTACAAGTAACTGCGCCTAAAGCGACCGTTCTAGCAGCAGCTCAGGCTGAAGTAGAAGCGTCCGGTTGGCAGATCGCCGCGATAACAGAGAGTACTATCGAAGCGACCGCAACAACCCGCTGGTTTGGCTTTGAAGATGACGTCATCATTCGTCTTACTGAGCAACAAAACGGCGTGCAGGTGGACATGCGCTCAGCCTCCCGGCTGGGAACCAGCGATGTCGGCACCAACGCACTGCGTATCGAAACCTTCCTGGATAATCTAGGTAAGCGACTAGAATAACGGTCTTATCTGATGCGGCTTTCAGCTATTGACCGCTTTAACGATAGAGAGCCAGTTTCAGTGCACTTCTTTCAACACATTTCTTTCAGTGCATTTGGTTAGTACGCGCGGCAGCTTCTCTGCTCAGAATTTGCTGCGCATCTAGCGAGCCAATCGCCACCTCTACATTTTTCGGAATATCACCGCTAAGCTGAAGCGCCTGGTAGCGCAGCGCGCAGACACGCAAAAATGAGGTGAAATTGCCAAGATCGTGGCCAGCATCAATCGATTCATGATAAAGCCGCGTAATCAGTTGAGCCGTGTTCATCCCATCCCGTTGAGCCATCTCTTCCAGCAGATGCCAGAAGTAATTTTCCATGCGAACGCTGGTCACCATGCCATCAATGCGCAGTGAGTGTGTGGCGCTGCGCCATAGCTCCGGGTCGGCATCAATAAACAGCTTGCACATCGTTACGCCCTCTCCGCTATCAAACTCTACTATTAAGCTACTAGGCAAGATCTGCTATAGCGTAAATTCTGCTCTTTAGCATAGCGGCTAACAGACAACGCGCCCAACCGCGTTGAACTCAATATAGCTGGGCGCGGTAGCCTATCAGCAGTGCTACTTATCCAATAGCGCCATAAACTGGGCAAGCCAAGCAGGATGAGCGGGCCATGCGGGTGCAGTGACCAAGTTGCCATCCGTTACTGCTTCCGTGACCTCCAGGTTTGCGAAGTGGCCACCGGCAAGTTCCACTTCTGGCTGGCAAGCCGGATAAGCAGAACACTGCTTGCCTTCAAGCACCTTAGCGGCAGCCAGTAGCTGAGCGCCATGACAGATAGCAGCGACCGGCTTCTGGGTGTCAAAAAAGTGCTTCACCATCGCCAGTACGTCCTGGTTTAAGCGCAGGTATTCAGGTGCGCGGCCACCAGGAACCACCAAGGCGTCGTAGTCAGCGGGGTTAACTTTGGCAAAATCAGCATTCAGAGCGAAACGATGGCCGGGCTTTTCAGTATACGTTTGGTCACCTTCAAAATCGTGAATAGCCGTTGCCACGGTATCACCGGCGACCTTGTCGGGACATACCGCGTCGACTTGATGGCCAACCGCCATTAGCGCCTGGAAAGGCACCATCGTTTCATAATCTTCAGTGAAATCGCCGGTAATCATTAAAATTCGTTTGTTGCTCATCTCACTTCTCCTTGTCGTTATTGGTCGAGGCACAGAGCACACGAAGGGTGTGTTAAATGAGAGTAGCAAGCGTTGCTACGCAGCGGGTAGTAAGCCACTACTACATCCACTCACGACAAGGCTTATGACATCGGTTAGCTAGATTATGCAGGCCGCTCAAGAGCAAACCGGTCACTGATGCGTACATAATCACTGCCTGCCAAGCGCCCTACTGGCTTTAGCACGTCCATATTGATATGCCGACCATCCCATATCGCGTCATCAATATGAATAGCGACAATCTCAGCAAGCACTAACGATCCCGCTAATGGCTGATCGCCAAAACGAATTAAGTCGCGCAGCTTGCAACCAAAGGCGACCGGGGCACCTGCAATACGTGGCACGCTGATTCCCGGCATTTCAGCCTTCTCTAGCCCCGCTAATAAGAACTCGTCTTGCTCGGGAGGAACACTCGCGCTGGTCGTGTTGAGCGCTTCTATCAACGTTTCATTGCCTATATGCACGACGCATTCGGCTAGTTCGGTTAAATTGCGCAGCGTGTCTTTGGGCAGCCCGCTGCCGTCGAGCAGCGGTGAAAAAGCCAGGATGGGGGGATTAACGCTGGCTACGTTAAAAAAGGAGAACGGTGCGAGGTTTGTATTGCCGTTCTTATCTTGAGTTGACACCCATGCAATTGGCCTTGGACAGACACTGCCTGACAGCAAACGGTAGATAACACCAGCACTCAAAGGTTGTTCATCGAGTAAGTAATCCATGGGTATTCCTATGGCAGTGGTTATAAAGAGTAGCAAGCTACTTTAAAGTTGTGCCCCTAGCCGGGCAACCCAACAAGCCCCGTAAGCTATCCATCGCCCGAGCATAGTATTCATGAGACATGCCCTTGATCCGTCTCAAATCGGCTCCTCGACGCTAAGTATGCTAGCCTTACGAGCCACACGCGACATAAAGGAACTGAATGCTCACTATCTCAAATAACGTGACGATAGCGGACTGGGAAATCGATATTAGTCAGATCAGAGCGCAAGGCTCGGGTGGCCAAAACGTCAATAAAGTCGCCTCTGCGGTGCATTTACGTTTCGATATTCAAAGCTCTACACTACCGCCGATTTATAAAGAGCGCTTAATGGCACTGTCTGATCAGCGAATCAGTAAAGAAGGCGTGGTGATTATCAAAGCGCAAAGCTATCGCACCCTGGAATTGAACAAAGAGGATGCCCTTGCACGCTTAAAAGCACTGATTCAAAGTGCTGGCAAGCAGCAGAAAACGCGGCGGCCAACGAAGCCCACCAAAGGCTCACAGCGACGCCGTGTGGACCACAAAACGCGTAAAGGCAAAACGAAGTCACTGCGTGGTAAAGTGCCACTCTCATAAGAAGTGAACAGAGTAAGTAATTCTCGCCTAGCGCCGTTTTCTCACCACTGCATTGAGCTTAGCCATCATGTCCAGCGACTCATCCACTACACTCTGCGCTGCTCGTCCGCTGTCGCCCTGCATTCAGGTATGCAACATTGATCCAGCCTCTTCATTGTGCCAAGGCTGCGGTCGGACGCTAGATGAAATTGCCTGTTGGGGAAGTATGACCGAGGCCGAGAAGACCCCGGTATGGGAGCGACTTGAGCAAACAGGCTATGTCGACGCATTACGCAGAGAAGAGCGCTAGCCCTCTTCTGTATGCCGGTCACTCAGAATGTGATGCAGTTCGCCACACGCTACCATCGGGTCGTCGCAGTTAATCACGATGTTTGATTCTGCCAACACATAGCTACGGCCAGTCGTGGTGTTCTCCACCACTTGATAAGCGCCTTCTTGATGCGTGCCGGTGAAGGTACCAATAAACCCCGTTTCACGTAGTGATACGGTTTCTAACTTATCACCGATTCTCAGCCGACCTTCATAATTCATCAGCGCCAACCGCGCTGAGGTGCCCGTGCCAGTGGTGCTACGACAAATAACACCAGGATGTACATACGTTGTTGAACGCGAGCGAATATAGCCTTCAGCTACTTTTTCTTCCGGCCCCATAAAATGTAAAAACGGCAATGGCCCTACATCTCCCAGGGTGTAATGGGAAAAGCCGCGCTGCGCTTGGATCGCCTCAACAATTTTATAAGCACAAGCGGCAAGCGCCTGCTCCTCACTGCGTACTAGCTTGAAGCCTAACTCTTCGGCATCTACCAAGGCATAAAAGCCACCGCTGTAAGCGACTGAGTAGGTAATTGCTCCAAGTTCAGGAACTTGAATCGTATCGCGATAGGTGTCGATATAGCTTGGCAGGCCTTCACAGGTAACAGACTCCACTACCCCATTGCTCACCTTCGCTTCAATTTGCACCAAGCCTGCGGGTGCTTCCAGTTTAAAGCGTTGAATACCTTCCTGCTTGGGGACCAGCCCACTTTCTAACACAGCAGTGGCTGTACACAGCGTGTTAGAACCCGAATAAATCGGGTAGCCCATGACCTCCATAATGATATAGCCCGCGACGGCGTCCGGATGCGAGGAAGGCACCAACAGATCTACCGACATCTCCGGAATACCATACGGCTCTTCTAGCAACAGCCGTCGCAAACCATCGGCATCATCACGCAGAAACTCCATTTGTTGGCGTACTGTGGCACCAGGAAGCACACCGATCCCCCCCGTCACAATACGGCTAACATCACCACCGGCATGAGTATCCATCAGCTGAATCGTATGCAGATTTTTCATTAGCACTGCTCCTAGGCGGTGGTGAGGGCAAACGGCGCACCATGGGTTTCCCACTGCGCATCAGGAACAATAACTATTTTTCCCAGGTAGTTACTGCCACGGTTTACAAAGTAGCGCTCAGCGTTATGTAGATCCGATAGTTTAAAGGCCGCGTGCAGCACTGGTTTTAGCGCCCCACTGCGAATCCACTCGATCAGTTGTTCAGCCTCTTCGCGAGTGCCATGGGAAACACCAAAAATCTGCACTTGGTACAAGTAGACGCGAGTCCACATAATCTCGCTGATATTGCCACCACTCGCACCTGCAATGGAAAGCCGCGGATAACTGCTACGGCCTTGCATATCAACAATCATGGTATCGATAAACAGATCGGTCATCTGCCCACCGACCAAGTCCATCACTGCATCAATCGGCTTACCATCAGTGGTCGCCAATACACGCTCAACAAACGTCGATAAATCACCCCGATCGATGACGACTTCTGCACCCAACGCCAGCAGCGCATCGGCTTTATCCGGCTGGCTGACAGCGTAAGGAATAGCGCCCACGACCCGACAAAGCTGAATTAACGCCGTTCCGACACCGCCACTGGCGCCTGTCACCAGCACACGTTCACCCGCGCCAATGTTGGCAGACGTCATCATGTGATAAGCCGTCTGATACGAGCACATCCCCATCGCAGCAAGCTCTGCATCGTGCAATTCAGGGTTGGGAACATGATGAAGCTGGTCGGCTGGGACGACGACAAAATCAGCATAGCCACCATCAGCCCCGTGGCCATAATAATCTGGCGTCAGATTGATATCGCGACGCTCATCAGCGTAAATATTAAAATCGAGCAGGCCTCGTTCTCCAATACGTGAAGCATCCACGCCCTCGCCTACTGCCGCCACGCGTCCAGCAATATCAGCCCCTTGAATACGAGGAAATGTCAGTGTGGGCGATCCTCCCATCGCAAACGATGTGACCTCCTCTTTCCCTTTCGTAGGATAAAGCCCTTCACGCGCTTTCCGGTCAGTATTATTTTTGGCCGTTGCTGTTACCTGAACCAGCACTTGCCCCGCCCCTGGTTTAGGGGTCATAACATCCTGCCGGTACTGCAATTTATCTATATCACCATGGCCTGTTAACAACATGGCAGACATCGTTTTCGGTACTTGAGGTACAGCTTCGGCCATAAATTTCTCCGTTGTGAAACGTTGGATGAACCTAGCTGACAATAGCAAACTTTCGCCGCCACTCAAGAGTAATAATAAAAACGGCGTCAACGGATATAAACCATTGACGCCGTTAATATTTATTAATAATTACTAGCTAAAAACAGGTACACCAATAACTAACACATGTAGGTAAAGAGCAAACAAAATATACGCTATCAAGCCAATCACGACGGTGGCTATTGTCGCGGGAGCCGAGGTTGGTACTGGCTTAGCGGGATGTAGGCGATCACGCTTTTTGGCTGCCTTAAAGGCCAGAATAGCCCACACCAAAAATGCTGCAAAAAAGACAATATCGCCCAGTCGTCCATTAGCCAATAAGTGTGAAAATGCCCAAATTTTTACGGCCAACATCATCGGATGACCAAGCTTCGCTTTGATAGCATTACGCGGCACATAGGCTGCTACCAGCATAATAAAGGCAGGCACCATCAGCAGTGCTACCGCATGGCGTAAGCCCGTGGGGGGAAACCAGACGTAGATAGGGTCTAGGCGCATTTGGCCAAAACCGTAAATAGCAATTGCCAGTCCAATCACCGACACTACGGAGTACGCAATCTTCCAGGTGTTTTCGCCGCGTTTAACAATCTGTCGCTGACGCCAGTCTTCAGCAAAGATACGCACAGAATGGCTGCCAAGAAAAATCAGCAGGCCAATAATCATGATGGTCATAAAAGTAGCTCTCAGGTTATTTGCAGGTCATTGGTCGACTGCGAGGATGCCACACTAGCGCTCCAACCACATGACCAACTATCAACTTTTCGCTACCAGCGATCATCTGGCTCATTTTAAAACCAGTTTTTACGCTTAAATAACCAAATTAAACAACCTCCGATACCCAGCATGGCTCCCCAAACAAAAAAGTATCCGTACTGATAGCGCAGCTCTGGCATGTACTCAAAGTTCATGCCGTAAATACCGACAATAAACGTCAGTGGCACAAATATGGCAGTAATCACCGTTAATACGCGCATGGTGATATTTAGCTGGTGAGAGGAAATCGAAATGTAACCATCAATGAGATCACCGCAAATGTCGTAATACATTTGTGTCAGTGTATATAGGCGCTCAAAGCGCTCCTCTACATCCGTGATGGCATGCAGCGTTTCACTTTCTCCGCGTGGCAGATGGGCATAGTCATAGGCAGTAAGCTCTTGGGTAATGCCTTTGTGGTAGCTAAAAATACGGCGCATCTTTACCAATCGTGAACGATAGGCGGTGATTTTCCGCATCAGCACATCATTACCAGCCTCTAAAAGCTCATCTTCTATATCGCTTAGCTCACTCTCAAACTCCAGTAAGCTATCGATGTAGAAGCCTGCTGAGATGTACATAATTTTCAGCGCGACACGCTCGGGAGATAGCGCCAGCAGTGTTTTTCCGTGCTCACTAAAGAGCCGTTCAATACTAAGCGCCTCACCAGCGTGCAGCGTGATTAGAAAACGCTCTCCAATAAAGAGGCACACCTGCTGAGGCACAAAGTTTAGCTGAGCATCAAAAGATGAAATACCTCGGTAAATAATCAGGGTATGGTGCTCAAACTCTTCAATTTTCGGCGGATGGCGCTCTTTGTGGGCATCTTGAATTGCCATTGGATGACAATCAAAACGCTCCAATAGCTGGCGTTCACTCTCCTCAGGCTCACCTTTCATGTCTATCCATAGGTGGCTACCGGGCGTCGTTTGCCAGTCATCAATGAGGCGTTCATCGCCTTCGCGCACATCGCCTTCTGATGTCGTTAGTAGGCTGCGAATCATGATCGTCCCTGTTAATTTGGCTCACGGCTTAACGTTACGGCCTAACGCTTCGTCGATTAGGCAGGTATGCCAGTGTAACGCTGACGACAATAGACGCCAGTAACGCCCCTAGAAAAGGCCCTAACGTTGGGATACTGCCTGGAAAGGTAGCCGCCATAATGCCAGCCGTAACGCTTCCCTGGCTTAGCCACCCCGGCAGTATTGCCCCTGCTAATCCAGCCATGCCGCCACCAATCGCCGCCACTGGCGTCATACGTTGCCACAGGCCAAGCAGCACAGGCACCACGATGGCAGCGCAAAGTAAGTCGGCTATCAAGAAGAGCCGTAGAACTGACAATCCTTGCAGGGCAATAAATACCACCGGCACCATCATTGCGACCGTTATCCAACGTGCGGTCGTTAAAGATGTTGCATGTCGTTCACCGCCACGCCCGACTATCAGCGACGCTATACCGTTTTGCAGCGTATCGACACTTGAGGTCACTAGCGTGACTGCTAACACCAATGCAGGTAACGCCACCCAGGCAGGCGCATCTGTTAACAGCGCAAAGAAAGGAATAGGTGGCTCTCCCAAAGCAACACCGCTCATGGCGGCCATGATGCCGATACCGCCGATCACCATCACAACCAGTACGGTCAGCCCGCCGCCTAGCCAAGCGCCTCGACCTAAGCTCTGGTCATCCTGAGCAGCCCACACGCGCTGCCAATAGCCTTGGTGAAAAAGATTGGCGGCGGTCACCGCAATCACAAGCGTCAGGGCAACACTCAGCGCGCTTGCGATAGGAATAGAGGGCATGACGGCGTCATTCGGCATGGCTGGCAGCCGCCAAATCGCAACGCTACCCACAGCCAATAACAGGGCTAGCAAAAGCCATGCCTGCCAGCGATCCGTTGCGAGGCTTGCGCGCAACCCACCAATCACCGTATACACCAAGGTAGTGAGCGCAACGCCAATAATCACTAGTGCAGGTGGTACATCGGAAAGCAGTGCGGTAATAGCACCTATCGCCGTCAGTTCCGCTGCTAAAAAACAGCCCATGTAGGCTACGGACACCAGCAGCACCCAATGACGCACCCCCTTGCCGTAACAAGCGTGGGCGAATTCGGCAATGCTTCTGCCTTCTGGCAATGCGCGACGAATTTTTGGTCCGTACAACCCCAACACGATAAACGGCAGCGCAGAGCCAATGGCATAGCCTGCCAACGCTAACGGACCAACAAAGGCACCAATTTCAGGCGGCGCAAACAGAATCCAGGCGCCCATTCCCGAGGCTAAAAAGGAGAAGCCAAGTGTGGAAGCGGTTTGCGAATTTCGTGCCGTGACATAGTCATCAAGCGATCCCTGCACATGACGTGCACGCAGGCCCAGAAAAGCAAAACAGAATAGCGCCGCACCAAGTACGGCTGACGTTAGGTAAGGCATGTCGCACTTCCTCCGCCGGTATGAACCGGATCAGGTTCCAGGGTCTGCGCAGTGCGCATTCTCAGCCCAACAGCTGCGGGCTCCCCTGGCGACAGTGAATGGAGACGCTATCCTCGGTGAAAGCGGCTCGTTAGTAAAGGCTGGGCGTTAGTAAAATTTATCCGTGAGTAACGCCTAGATGTGCGTCTGTATCCTGCTAACGCGGTAGGCGGCCCATCAAATAAAACTCCTCATTGGGGGGCGTACCCGTCATGGTAACTAATCGATTCGACATGCCGAAAAAAGCAGCAATGGCGCCAATATCCCAACAGTCCTCTAGCGTAAAACCTACTTTCTCTAAGGTTGTTTGCCACGTGGCAGAGAACTCCCCAACTTCAATCCCGCAGTGCAATGCAAAATCCAGCATGACACGATGGCGTTCGCTTAGCCCTGCCGCTAGATGATTGATAGCGACATTGTCAGCGACTAAAGGGTCTTTACTATAAATTCTCAATAGCGCGCCATGGGCAACAACACAATAGAGACAACGATTGCGAGCACTGGTAGCCACAACAATCATCTCTTTTTCAGCTTTAGTCAGCGTGTCGGATTCACGCTCCATCAAAGCATCGTGATAAGCAAAAAAAGCGCGAAACTCCTCAGGGCGATGCGCCAGCATTAAGAACACATTGGGCACAAATCCCGCCTTGCTTTGCACTTTTAATATTGCATCGCGAACATCGTCAGGCAGTTCATCCAACGTTTCTGGTACACGGAAACGGCTAAGTCGATTAGTCATCGTTACACCTCATTTGCTGATTAAGCTTTAAATTTTTGTTTTGATTAAACAATCATGCTGTTGGATAACGCGATTCGGTAACAAAACACTAAACAAAGTGACTTTCAATCGTGGCTAACGCTGTCCATACTCTCAACTATTCAATGACCTATAAGCCGTGCAGTAAATGCAGCAAACGGCAATTAACAGGGACACCAAAATGCATTATTCCGAAGCCAAAGAGCATACGCCTGGGCGCTTGCATACTCTTTTTGCCGACCCTTATTGCGCGTTTAAAAACGACACCGATGAGCGTCAGCTGCATATCCGGATAATGCTGCACACCCTTCTGGCACTGCCTATGCATCACGCGCGTGCCACGCTCCGGGTTATCCATGGCTGGGAAAACGGCGGCTTCGAGCCAAGTGATCTAAAGCACAAGGACTTCCCGCTTGCCTCTTTAGATGATTTCCACCGAGTGGTTAACGAGGTCTCCCCGAACCCTCAAGAACACGAGACGTCGTTAAGCGCTAGCACGCCGCTCCTCTCAGCACCACTGGCGAGCATATTCGCCAGTGCAGAAGCCGATGGCATCATCGTTTCTGACACGCTGCGCAGCACACCTGCCCGCTGGCCTGCTTTGAAAGGCGGTTTAGCCATTTATACGCTCTTCAAAATGTATCATCGCTTAGTTTATGGCGAAGATGATAACTACCGCTGCTCTCAGTGTGAAACGCCTGATGGCCTGCGTGAGCTGCATGAATTTCATCTTGAAGAAGGCGAATTTGCACTGTTAGTTCCTCACAACGCAAAAACGCAAACGGCCACCCCCACCATTCTCGTTATGCACGCCAGTCAGCTTGGCCCTATCGGCCAACTCCTAAAAAGAAGCCTGCCGTTATTTCAGAATACTTAAGCCGAAACGTTAAAAGCCCCGCTTATCGCGGGGCTTCTCCATGGTGCAATTAACTCAACGAAATAGTGCTATTAATACCGCTAGATACATTTTCTGGCTCAAACCAGCGGGCAGTGACCGTTTTGGTCTGCGTCCAGAAGGTAATTGCCTGCTTGCCATTCGGCCCCAAGTCGCCAAGCTTGGAAGCTCGCGAACCCGTAAAACTGAAGTAAGCGACGGGTACAGGGATCGGCACGTTGATACCAATCTGGCCTACGTCGATATCCGTTTCAAAGCGCCGTGCTACCCAACCTGAGTTGGTAAAGATCGACGTACCGTTGCCGTTAGGGTTAGCGTTGATAAACGCAATCGCGTCATCCAGCGTCTCCACACTGACCACGCATAGCACTGGGCCAAAAATTTCTTCCCGGTACACCGTCATATCAGCGGTCACATCGGCAAATAGAGTTGGGCCAACAAAGTTGCCGTTTGGATAGCCCTCTACCGTGCAACCACGGCCGTCCACCAGCAGCTTAGCGCCCTCTTTCTCACCCGCTGAAATCAGGCGTTCAACGCGCTCTTTCGCTTGTGGTGAGACAAGCGGCCCTAGGTCTGCATCGCGCTGAGTGCCAGGACCGACTTTCATGCTGCGCGCGCCTTCCTCAATATCTTTCAGCCACTCTCGCGCTTCACCGACTAGCACGACAACCGAGTTAGCCATGCAGCGCTGGCCAGCAGCACCAAACGCCGAGCCGAGTAGGCTATCAATCGCCTGACTGCGGTTGGCGTCCGGCATTACAACGCAGTGGTTTTTAGCTCCCATCATCGACTGCATACGCTTTCCAGCGGCGGCGGCACGGTTGTAAAGCAAGGAGCCCACATGGGTCGAGCCAATAAACGAAAGTGCTTTAATATCCTGATGGTCGGCGATTTGGTTGGCAACATCAGGACCGCCATGAACCACGTTTAAAACGCCGGCGGGGACGCCCGCTTCATGGGCAAGTTCAACCAGTCGCATGGTGGAACTAGGGTCTTGCTCAGACGGTTTCAGGACAAAGGTATTTCCCGTTGCGATGGCAAGCGGGAACATAAAACAGGGCAGCATAATCGGGAAGTTGAAGGCGGTAATGCCCGCGCCAACGCCCAGCGGCTGGTGCATGGTGTAAACATCGACTTCATTCGCGGCGTTTTCCGCCAGTTCACCCAACTGCAGCGACGTAATTGAACAAGCGTGTTCCACGACCTCTAAACCGCGCCCTACTTCACCTTCAGCGTCAGGCAAAGTTTTGCCGTGCTCTTCGGTGATTAGCGCGGCTAATTCAGCGGTATTTTCGCGTATCAGTGCCTGAAGTTTCAGCATGATGCGCATGCGCTTGCCAAGCGGCACTTTACGCCACCCTTTAAAAGCTGTTTTAGCGCTGGCAATCGCACGTTCCACCTCTTCGGCGGTACAAAATGGTACACGGGCAACCACTTCCTGAGTCGCAGGATTGACCACATCACGCCAATCCTGGCTTTGTGACATGACTGGCTGGCCATCGATATACATAGGGATTTCACGAACGGACATGACTTCCTTCCTCAACGTTGTGTTTGTTATGAGACGCAAAGATGAACCCTAGGGTATATCAGCAAGTTGACGTAAACGTCAATTAGCCACTTGATAAAGAGTTAGCCAGCTCAGCGCTGAGCAAGCAGCCAGGGGCTGATGTTCCGCCATTAAAAGGCATCATAAACGCCGTGGAGAACATCAGTTCTGCTAGAGGTTGAAATGGGTGTGATAGCGATTAACGCTGGATAAGCCCGTTGGTTAACCACGGCAACCAGGCGAGAAGAACAAGGGTCACTAACGTTGCTAGCAAAAACGGCAGCAGCGAGCGAAATATTTTAAGCGGCGACGCGCCGGTCATTGAGGAAGCGATAAACAGCCCTGCCCCTACGGGGGGCGTTAACAACCCCATTACCAGGGTTAAACACACCACTACACCAAACTGATAGGGGCTAATAGCGAATTGGCTTTGGGCAATGGGCATTAAAATCGGCACCACTAAGATTAGCGCCGCAATGCCATCAATCACCATTCCCACTAACAGCAGTGCGCCAATCACCAGTAGCAAGAACACGAAGGGGTCGCTGGTCAACGCGGCAATCCATGCGGCGGCCATTTGCGGAAGCTGCTCATAAATCACCACCCAGCCAAACACGCCAGCGGCGGCAATCAGCATAATGACCAACCCCGCATTAATCGCTGTGCGCGTTAGCACCTGGGGTAACTGGCTTAAACGCAGGTCACCGTAGACAAAGCGGCCCATGATTAAAGCCGCTAGAGAGGCCAGCGCAGCCGACTCGGTTGGCGTGGCAACCCCCCACAAAATACCGCCAATAATGATCACGGGAATGAGCAGTGCAGGCAGCCCCCAAAGCAGGTCATGAAGCGCCTGAGAGCGAGTAGGCCACTGGCCTTTAGGGTACTGCTGAACCAAACCTACCAAGGCAATCACGATAAAAAAGCTGGTTCCCAAAAGCAGCCCTGGCAACAACCCAGCAATAAACATTTCCGCAATAGGCACTTGGGCCATGACGCCAAACAACACAAACAGCATGGAAGGTGGAATAATCGGCGACAGTAGCCCACCCGCGGCGGTAATCGCTGCGCTGTAGGATTTGTCATAACCTTCCTGCTCCATTGCTGGCACCATTGCACGAGACATAATGGCAATTTGCGAGGCTGCCGAACCAATAATCGCCGCCATCATCATGTTGGCGACTAAATTGATATAGGCGAGTCCACCGCGAAATCCTCCTACTAAAATGCGCGCTAGAGCGATTAAACGGCGGGTTAAACCGCCTTCATTCATTAATTCGCCCGCCAACATAAATAACGGAATCGCCAGTAATCCATAGCTTTCAATGGCGCTAAACAGCTGCTGTGGATACGAATCAAACAACACCGTATTGCCTGACATCTGGATATACCACATGGCAGTCAATGCCAGCACTAGCGCAATGGGCACAGCGCCGAGCAACAGCAGCAAGAAAACAGCAATCGTCATAAACGTACCGTCAATAGGGTAAGCAGGATTAGCGTAGCGTTTTGGCGGTGGGTGCTTGGGTCGGCGTTCGCCACTGTTTGAGTGACTGGATAAGATTCGTCCAGCCATGCAGGCTAAGGGAAAATGCAAACCACGGCACAATTAACCACGCCCAGAATTTTTTAATGCCAAGCGTGGAAGTGTTTTCAGCGTAAATAAAATTGAATGTTTGCCCTTGAAAAGCACGGGTATCAAACCCCGCTTGCACCAGTGCAAGGGGCTGATACCAACGCCAACAAAGCCACGCTAACAGCAGGGCAAATAGCAGCACCATGGCATCTACCCAGACACCTATCAGTTTCCGGCCGGTTTGCGGTAGCAGATCACTCAGCAACGTGACCGCTATCCCCTGGCGGCGTTTAAACACCGTGGCGGCTATCAAAAAGGTCATCCAAATCATGGCATAAATCGCCAGCTCGCTAATCCAGTAAAGCGGGCTACCTAGCGCGCGAAACGCAATATTGGTGAGAATCAGACAGGTAACCGCCGCCGCTAAAGCAGCGGCGGCAATCTCTTCACAGCGTGCAAGCCCTGATGAAAAACGTTGCAGCATATTACTCGTCACGTAACCGGTCAGCTTCGGCGCGTAACGTTTCTAACATAGGTGCCTTAGGCGCCCAGATGTTTTCCCACTGTGCAATGGCGTCAGAGAAAAACTCAGCATCCGCTTCAACGATGTTGATATCCAAGGCGCGAATTTCCTCTTCCTGAGCGGCATCCTTCTCTTCAAAACCCACCAGCACGTTCTCTAGATGCTCAGCCATCGCAGTATCAATCAGCTCACGATCTTGTTCAGAAAGATCGCGCCATACTCGCCCAGACACGACGCCCACCATAGGGAACATCATATGGTTAGAAATCAGCAGGTTTTCCGCCTGCTCGTAGAATTTCAAAATTAAAATAGAGTCGAAATCCATATCAATGGCATCGACCTGACCGTTAGCCAGCGCGTCATACACTTCTAATAGCGGCATGGGCGCAGGGGCAGCACCCGTGGCCGTATAGAAATCCCGAATGGGCTCGAAAGGGGTAATACGTAAGCGCTGCCCCTGCAGATCGTCGGCGCTTTCAATAGGGTCACGGCTGAGCACTTGGCGCATGCCTACCATGCCGTAGCCAACGCCAATTAAGCCAACTTCTTGTGGCATTAATTCGAGTAGTTCCCCAGCCGCGTCAGAACGCAACAGCCGTGCCGCGTGATTAACGTCATCGACCAAGTAAGGCGCGTATAGTGCGCCAAAATCTGGAATACGGTTGGAAATTTCGGCAATCGTCAAGAAAGCCATATCTAACGCGCCGGTTTGCAGCTGCTGAACCATTTGCGCTTCATTGCCAAGCTGCTGAGCTGGAAAAACACTAACGCTATGCTCACCATCAGAGCGCTCGTTCAGTGTTTGGGCAAAGGCTTCTGCCTCGGTAGACCATAGATGCTGTGCGGGCGTGATAAGACCGAGACGAAAATCCCGCGCCTGAGCACTCATGGCTGAAACGGCGAGCGTAGCTGCTGCGCAGGCAAGCGTAAGCGTTTTGATACGATTCATGCAAAGCCTCTTGTATTCAGCGGAAGCGCCTAAAGCGCTTCGCGCGTTTTTTTAATTGATAGGCTTTGAGAATACCTTAGCGTTAGCGTTAATGGCACCCGCCATTACGCTAACGCAACGACACCACCTACACTGCTTCGTAAGCCGCCTTTAAGCGGTAGAACTCATCAACAATCGCTGCCATTTCAGTCGCGTCGTACTCACATAAGCCACTAACCACTAGTTTCTTCGAGCCCACCCCAACCGCTTCTCCAGCAGACTCAATCGAAAACTCAAGTAAGGCATCGGCACGCTTACCTTGAACCTCTAACGAGGAGCTTGTTAGGGCTAAGTTCGGCGAGAAACCGTCTAGACGCTCTAAGGAAAACCCCATGCTGTCGTAAATAACCAAGGGGCGCTTGGGGTTAAACATTACCCCATGCTGCTCCATCAAAGGCTTTAAGTAGTGAGGAAAATTTTTACCTGAAAACGCCACATAGCAGCGGGCAAACGCTTCAACAGCCGCTTCATCGTGAGTTACCTCTCCGCCACGCGTCACCTGCAGGTAGCACTTGCCCCCTTCATCACAGACAAGTAGATCACCATTCGCTTCTTCACTAAACTTGAGAGGAGTGTCAGCTCCCACCATATTGGTGAAGCGAAATTCCATTTGTCGCGACAACCCAAACTTCACCAGCACCAGTGTAAATAGCAGGTCTCCAGGTACGCAAAAACGGCGCGCATCTGGATTGTGAATCGGGTTGTAATCGCCGGCCACGCCTTTGGCGAAACGGCTGGCCTGCTCAGCAGAGATCACAACATACTCTCCGCGTTGCGCGTAAAAATCCTTGAACATGGCTTTGCTGCCTGCCTAGCGTTGAAATCGAAAACCCATTACGGCCCCACGACGCGCATAATGCCATAAAACACGCGCCGACAGGAGTCATCTGCAAGGAAGCCCGTATGCCAAAAGAGAGCCCTAGGTCAAAACGTCTACTCCGCCTCCTGATAATCACGCTGTTAAGCGCTTTGGTAGCGACATTAGTATGGGTACTTGGCAGTACTTGGCTGCTAAATAGTCAATGGCTACCCAAACGGCTGTCTCAGATTGAGGGGGTCGAAGTGCGCTGGACGAATGCAAACAGTCTGCATCCAGGACGCTGGGAGGTAGAGAACCTTTACTTGGCACGGGAGGACGACAGCTTACCGATATCCGTTGAAGCCCAACGTGCAACGCTTTCGCTGTCGTTACTAGCACTTCTGCGCGGCGAGTTGCACATACAGTCACTCGATGCCAACGGGCTTCGCCGCTTGACCGTAGGCGATATTGCTCTCGTGGCACAAGGCCAACTGCAGGTGGCAGATACTCAACTGAGTCGCGCTGCATTAGCCGTTCCAAGTGTGTCGTTGGATATCAGCCAAGGTCACCTAATACGCCTTAGCGACCAAGCCTCGTTAGTACAAAATATCCAGTTACGCGCAGATGCCTCCCTGGACAGTGTTACTACCGCGCAAATTCCCCGCGAAGAGCTCACCGCTGAACTGCTCAGCGCCCTGTCTGCACAACTGACCATCGCAGCGCAGGCAGATGCTTGGGATGTATTCATGCCCTACCTAGAAGCGCTGCCCTGGCTGACACTTGATGGTCACGGCAACTTAACGGGTGAACTTAACCTAAGCGATGGCAAGCTACAGCGTGGTAGCGAGCTAACCTTAAATGCCCCCGAATTGCGCTTAGCGGTGAATGAACAGCGCCTGCAACCCCGGGAAACAGACAACCTGCGTTGGTTGGTTGCAGAAACACCGCCTCCGCTCCACACCGCCATTGGCGAAGGCGCCGTGCGTTTGGCGGTAGAAGACAATGAGCTCAACTTTTCAACGCAACTCATCAATGTC
The DNA here is from genome assembly GCF_002216165.1 of Halomonas sp. N3-2A. NCBI lineage: Bacteria > Pseudomonadati > Pseudomonadota > Gammaproteobacteria > Oceanospirillales > Halomonadaceae > Halomonas > Halomonas sp. N3-2A. The sequence continues at coordinate 2,925,590 of NZ_CP022286.1, forward strand.
GTCTTGGCGGATACCCGCCCTTATGCCTCCAATACGCAACTTCACCTAGCGACCAGCATGCCCAATCAACGCCTAGACCAGCTAGACCTGCCCACTGGCGCCTCGCTGGAACTACAGGGCGACGTCACTCGTCTGGACATGCTTGATCGCTATCTGGCACACACCTTTGACGGCCAAGGGGTTCGGCTTGAAGGTAACGGTCAAATTGAAGCTAGCGTGACGCTTCGTGACGCCAAGCCTTATGACGCCTTTTTAGCGATTCAAGCACCAACACTTGCGGCTAATTTAGTTGATTTCACGGCTCAAGGAAGCGGCTCGTTGGCCGCACAACTGTCGAACGAAGAGACGATAGACGCGACACTCACCTTCACTGACGCCACCCTTAGCCACCATCAGCGAACGTTGATGGCGGACGCGGCCATTACGTTGAATGCGCTTAGCCCACTGAACCCAGCGCTAGCGCGAGAAAACGCCACTGCCCGCCTAACCTGGCAGTCCGCGCGGTTACCCGACATTAGCGTGTTACAAACTTATCTTAAAGCCGCCCTGCCCGACCCTGCCCCATTGCAATTGCTTAGCGGCCAAGCGACTAGCCGTGGGCAGCTCGACTTCACCACCGATCAAATGCGCGGTGAGATCTTTTTAGCAGGAGAGCAACTAGCCACCCACTGGCAACACACCGAACAGAACGGCGTACTGGAAAGCGACGCACAGCTTAGGTTAGCCATTCGCCAAGCCGCTCTTGATGGCACAAGGCTTGATATCAGCGGTTCACGCCTACGCTGGCAAGTGGCGGATACGCAGTCTACCAACGAGCGACTAGAGAGTATTTTAGTGCTCAATGACGGCCGTTTTCAGCGCAGCGACAGCAACGGTGATGAGGATAAACCGCTCAGTGGCGAGTTTTCACTCGAAGGTAGCGTTCAGCGACTGGGGTTCTTAAATACCTTTTTACCCGACGCCCATGGCTTGGCAATTGCGGGTAACGGCCAACTGTTCGCTCAAGGGGCTTTTCGTAATGACCGTTTACTTGCCCCCACCCGCCTACGAGTGAATGCCAATCAGCTTGAGGTGGCATTTTTAGATTACGTCGCTACTGGGCGCGGCGAACTAACTGCCCAGCTCGACACGTCTGAGCAGGCCCAGCTTTCGTTAGGCATTCCCCACTTTGCACTTATGCGCCAGGGTGATGACCGCCCCCATTTGGAAGGCCGCCACTTTGCCCTCACGACCGAAACTGAACGTTTTAGTGACGTGCTGGAGTCGCCAGAGCCCGATTTCTTCACTACTCGCATCGCACTGCCTATTACGGAAGTGCCAGACTTCACCCGCTATAATCGTTACCTGCCTGAAAATGCCGGGGTTACCTTATTGGGCGGCCAAGCCAGCCTAACCAGTGAATGGTTATTGGATGGACTTAACGCCCAGGGAGACATGACACTACGTGCATTTGGTGCCGAACTAGCGCTACTTGATCAACAGCTTAAGGGCGATGTTGAACTACATCTGCAACTCACCGAGGGTGATTTAGAAACACGCCGCTTCAACGCCAATGACTCGTTTCTACGTCTTGAAAACGTCTTTCGGCAAAGCTCGGAAGGCACACAGGATGCTGGCTGGTGGGTGCAACTCACAATGGAAGAAGCACAGCTTGAGTGGGGAGATCCAATCAGTTTAACCAGCCAACTGCGCCTTGGCATGCGCGACACTGGGCTATTGGCCCGGCTCTTTCTCGCCCGCGCCAGACAAAGTGATTGGCTGGGACGGTTATTAAACGTGCATGACATTAACGGTAGCGCGCAGCTGCAGATCAACGGCGAACGCATACGCCTACATGACCTCACGCTTAGCGGCGGACCACTTTTGCTGCTTTCCGATGTCACCTTGGCTGAAAAAAGCGCCAATGGTGCGCTCTATGCACATCTTGGCGCACTAGGGATAGGTGTAGAGCTGATCGACAGCGAACCCACGTTAAAGGTTCTGCAACCAAGACGCTGGTTTGATCGCTGGCGAGAAGCAAATGCGTTTTGAAAGACAAGAAAAAGAAAGAAGCAGAGGCGAATACGCCTTCCTTTCGCGGCATCGCCAAAGGAAGGCTGCTCAGCTAACGTTTTTTACGCTCTCGCCGGATCATGCGCACCCGTTCTTTGGCTTTCTGAGGGGTCGATAGCGGTGCCGAGGCCTCATCTTGCGTTTTCGGTGGTAACGTCACCCAGGCAAATACCGGTAGCGCCAGGTGCCAGTGAATCGCCGCTAGGCGCAACCCGAGTGTCGCCGTTAATGCAGCGGCAATCGCAACGGTGAGCGGCGCCTGTAATGCATCGAGCGCCACATACACAATCCCCCCCGCCAAGGCTGCCGTGGCGTAGATCTCCTCACGGAGCACCATGGGCACCCGCTGGGCTAACACATCACGGATCATGCCCCCCGCCACGCCGGTCATCATGCCCATTAACACCGCCACAACGCCTGATGTGCCCAGCAACAGTGCTTCATGGGTGCCAATGACAGTAAATAGCGCCAGTCCAAACGCATCAGCGACAGGCAAAAAGCCCCGAGAAAGGCGATGAATATAGTGAAACCCCACCAAAGACACGCCGACTGTGGCTAATATCACCCACAAATAGGTCGGATCAGTTACCCAGAATACCGGGCGAACGCCCAACACCAGCTCTCTGAGTGTGCCGCCGCCAATACCGGTCACCGCCGCCAACACCAGCATACCGAAGGGATCCATTCGCGAACGACAGGCTAAAATCACCCCTGACAAGGCGAATACGATGACACCCGCCATATCTAACCAATAAATCACACCCGACACACGACTCTCCTTAGAGACATGCTCAGTAAGGCAAGTAGGATAGCACTCCACTGCGTATTCAGGTCATCAACGAGAGGATGAGGCCACTAAACAGTGGCTGTTACGCAGTACACAGGCCAATATACGCCGAGTAGGTTACGCTAGTGAACAGCTTCATCCATAGACTGCAAGGAGCACACATGGACTGGAACCCTGCTTATACTTGGCTGGTGATTGCTCTGCTGCTGAGTCTCGCAGAATTGACGTCTGGCGCAATGTTACTGCTTGCACTGGGAGTTGCTGCGGCGCTGACCGCGGCGGTCACAGCACTGGGATTATCACTGCCGTGGCAGTTACTTAGTATGGGAATTTTCGCGGGTGTCTTAGTGCCTTTAGGCATTATGGTTATTCGTCCGCGCTTTTCGCCCAAAGGTGTGGCCTACGGCACAACCGGCACGGGCGTTGAAAAAGGTAACCATTACAAAACACTGGTTCGCGACTTTGACAACGCCACCGGCATTAAAGTGAACGGTGATTTCTACCGTTTGCGTGTCATCGAGAGCGGTGATACCGAATTGCCACCAGGCACCCGAGTCATCTTTAAGCGATTTGAGGGTACCACGGCCTTAGTGACGCTGACACCCCCAGAAAATGCTAGCCCTCAGGATGCAATTTCCCCACGCAAGGAGCCATAAGCATGAATAACCTCATGGATTTATCAATTAGCCCAGGCCTGCTCATCAGTCTGATTATTGTCGTTATTGGCGTGCTCATCATCTCGAAAGGATTGGTCATTGTTCGCCAGTCAGAAGTGATGGTGATTGAGCGACTAGGTTCGTTTCATCGCGTACTTGAAAGCGGCATCAACATCATTATTCCGTTTATTGAACAACCACGCGCAATCACAATGCTGCGCTATCGCAAAATGGGCGAAGATTACACAGCGATTACCAGCGATGAAACACGCATCGATCGCCGTGAAACGGTCATGGACTTTCCTGGCCAGCCGGTCGTCACCACGGATAACGTCACCGTGAGAATCAATGGTGCGCTTTACTATCAAATTATCGACCCTAAACGAGCTGTCTATGAAGTAGAGAATATGAGCCAAGCAGTCGAGGTGCTGGCCAAAACCACGCTTCGCTCAGTGGTCGGTAAGATGGAACTAGATAAGCTGTTTGAGTCTCGTGCCGAAGTTAACAATGAAATCCAGGCAGCGATGGAAGAGCCCGCTTCCAAATGGGGTGTCAAAATCTCCCGGGTAGAGGTGCAGGATATCGCCATGCCAGAAGAGGTAGAGTCTGCGATGCGCCTGCAGATGGCTGCTGAACGTAAACGCCGCGCGACAGTGACAGAAGCAGAAGGTGAAAAGTCTGCAGCCATTGCAATGGCTCAAGGCCAGCGTGAGTCGGCCATTCTTAACGCCCAGGGTGATAAAGAGTCGGCGATTTTACGCGCTCAAGGTGAGCAGGAATCCATCAAACTCGTGCTTAGTGCCATCGGCGATAGCGAAGAGAACAAGCGCACCGTAGTGGGCTATTTACTTGGCCAAAGCTATATCAAAGGGCTGCCCAACATGGCGAAAGAGGGTGAGCGGGTATTCGTGCCTTACGAGTCTTCTGCTCTATTGGGCTCAATGGGCATGTTCCGTGAAATGGCAGGATCACCTGAAGATACTGTCGCTAACCATCTCAAAAATCGCAACAGCAGCGAGAGCAGTTTGCGCAGCGGCATCGTCGGCGGCGCCGCATCCACTTAAAAAGTATGATTTTAATAATACTACGCTAGTTACTATTTCTACCAATTGCGTCTATCAGCTATTCCTATCAGCGACGCAAAACCTACCAAGGCTGGGCCAACAGGGGCCCAGCTCCCTCTGTCACTCTCTAGCAACATTTAGTAACGTTGACGAAACTACCATCGCCTTAGGCATATTTTTAGTTAAACTGGGAAGAATCTTTGCTGCTTGCCTCATGTGCGCCTCAATCAACTCGCAGGCTTTGATTGAAGTACTTACTAGAAGAAGGATCATAATCAGGAGATTAGACGTTCATCATGCTGCCTCGTTGGCTTGCCATACGTCATTACACTCAGTTGCTCCTAATACTGACCACGCTTGTGATGCTTCCAAGTGGGCTTTGCGCTGCTTACCCGCCACAACCCCTGCCAAGTTGGGAGTATCGCTGGGGCGACTCTCCGCAGGATTCTAATAACCGCTTCCTATGGCTACACAGCAACCCAAGCGATTGGCAGGCGATTGATTCTCCATTTAACCCGCCTGGCCGCGAGGGGCGCGAACATCTCTGGTTACGCACAACGCTGCCCGCCGGAGACTGGAACGATCCCGTTCTCTTTATCACTAGCATGAATCTTATCGGACAGGTTTATCTAGGTGACAACCTTATTTACCAATACGGTGAGTTTGACGCTCAGGGTAAGGGGAGTTTTGCAGGTTGGCCCTGGCATATGATCGACTTACCCGATAATGCTGCCGGGCAACAACTCACTTTTCGCTTCTACTCTGACTACACCAGCATTGGTCTATGGGGCCAAGTGCAAGTGATGGAACGTAGTGATGTACTCAATCAGGTTATTCACGACTCCGCTCAAGACCTTGGCGTGAGTGCACTGGTGTTAGTGCTAGCAATTCTGGCAACTATTTTCGCGTTGATAGGGCCACAACGCCAAGGCTTTGGTGCCATTGCGCTGTTTGCCTATGCGTCAGGGTTGATGTTGCTTGCTGAAACCCCTGCTCGCCAGCTAATTTCCGAGTGCGCTCTGGGCTGGGACATGTTGCGAGCAGGCAGCTACTATACACTGCCAGTGGCATTAGGCTTATTGCTCAGCGACTGGCTGAAAGGCACGGCCAAACGCTGGATCACACGGCTATGGGTTACCCATCTGCTATACCTCGTTTTCGCCATGGGGTTAGTTCTGTTGGGCGTGATCAGCCTTTCGCTTACTTTCCCCATCTTTGATGTCATGCTAGCCATCTCGCTCCCTGTCATGTTGGTGCTAGCACTCATACGCTTTCAATGGCTGAATGTGGAACAGCGGCTACTAGTGGTGAGCTTTACTTTTTTCGCCCCACTGCTGTTAGCCGACATGGCCGTTGCCCATGGTTTTATAGCCTGGCGCAGCGTGCCATTAAGCTATGGCACATTAGCTTTCGCAGTCGCTAACGCTGCTATTTTTCTGTGGCACTATCGCCATACTCAACAACAACTTGCCCTTGCAAATGAAACTCTTGAGCAACAAGTAGCGTCCCGTACCGCTGATCTTGACCGACTCGTTCAGGAGTTAGATAGCCTATCCCGCAAAGATCCATTGACGGGCCTGCATAATCGTCGTCACTTCGACTCAGCATTTGAGCACCAGTGCCAGCGAGTACGGCAGCCTACCAGCCAACTCTCTGTACTTATGCTGGATGTGGACTATTTCAAACAGATCAACGACGATTTTGGTCATGATGCAGGAGACACTGTACTGGTGGAAATTGCACAGTTGCTGCGACAGCATCTACGCGATCTCGACGTCATCTGTCGTTTTGGTGGGGAGGAGTTTGTTGCCTTGCTGCCTGCCACATCGCGAACTGTTGCCGAATCCAGAGCAAAAGCACTGCTAATATCCATCTCGCAAACGGCATTTGCTCATCAGAATATACCGCTCCGGCAGATCACGCTTTCCTGCGGGGTGGCCACTTACCCTGATCACACCCAAGACCCCAGGAAATTGCTACGACTTGCCGACGAGGCACTTTATCAAGCAAAACACAGCGGGCGAAACCGCTGTGTTGTTTGGGAAGACTCTCTTGAAGATCAAGGCTTTTTATTCGGTAAACGGCAAACACTATGAACGTTAATGGCGTAGCTTGTTAAGCAGAATCTACCTTCAAAAAGTGCTCCACGAACACCTTATAGTCCTGAGATACGCAGTCGGCATAGGCAATTGCCAGGGTCGTCACTACCTCAATAAACTGCGCTTCGCGACCTTCTAAACGTTGGCATACCGCGTTGGCAAATGGTGCTGACTGACCACGGTGAAGCGCCTGGGCACCGCGCAAATGTTCACGTGCGAGAATTTCACCCCATTGGCGCGCTAATTTCCGGTAAGACTTCCCCCCTGAAAGCTTGTGAGTAGGCACATCTTTTTTAAACGGAGAGCGCTCCCGAACCGAAAACACTTTGCCATTCATGGTCAGCCAACCCAAGTAGGCATCGGGGTGCTCGGCAATGGCATGAAATGCCGCTGCATGGCGAATGCCTTCATTAGGAAATAGCTTTCGCCATGCCTGTTGCTGGGCTTTATTCATCAAGCCATAAGCTTCCGGCGTTACTTGTTCTTTAACATCTAATATAACGTCGTCGTGTTCATGATCCGCGCCACCCTCAATCAAAACATAATAACGCTCTACACCTAACGACCCCGTTCCCGCATCAAGTCGGCGAACGGTGTCTTTTACACGAAAGTGTTTTGGGTCACTCTCTTTGATCGGGTGCTGTAACGTCTGTTGATACTCTTGCTCAATCAAACGACGCAGCTGGCTGGCGACATCTGCTGGTAAGTTCGCAAGCTTCCCAGAGCGCTCAGCGAACATGCGCCCTTTCTGACTATCGAGGGTTGTCCATTTTTCCAGCATACGCGCCCGACTCTGCTTATCAGCGACGTTGCCCATGAAGGCCTTCAGTGGCCCCTTGGCGCTATCCAGAGTCACCGCCTCAATGGGCTGCTCTTTAGTCAGCGTATCTTTTTCATAAGTTTCTTGGCTATAAACAGCTAGCGTATGGATATACCCCTCTAACAGCTTTTTCAGCGCTTTATCCGCCGCTTTAGAACTTAACGCGGCGTTTTCACGACTATCCAGTACCACGCTGATCGCCAACCGCCATACATCGTATTGATAGTCACCTATCAACGCGTCATCGAAGTCATCCATACCGTAGCGCACTTGATCATCGTGGTGACCATAAGCGCCGAAGTTATAAACGTGCGCATCGCCCTGAAGCCACGTTTGGGTATTAAGCCATCCACCGAATAGCGCAAAGCGCCAGTCGTGCCAAACGTCTTGCCAATACAAGTGATTAGTTCCACGAAAGAATCGGTAGGGAGACACGGCCATTTTGGCGTACTTTGCTTGGCGGTGCGCGGCATTGAGCGGCGCATTCACCTGCTGAATTGCCTCAATCACTTGTTGTGGGCGGTTATGCCCGGTTAGTGCATGGCTCATCGCGTTGCCTTTATCGGTGCGTAAAAAGCAGTCTGCTATTAGCGTAGGTGATAAACGTTAACAGAATAAGTCATTCACAAATTATGCCCATGCCCAGCTAACGAGCGCCGCCAGGTTGATCAGCACCGTCATCCAGAATACACGCCTGAAAGCGCGCTTTTGTGTTTTGTGGCGAAGCCATTGCTGTGCAACCATTGCCCCTGGCCAGCCGCCTAATAGTGACAACACATGCAAGGTATTTTCGGAAATCCGCTGCGCGTTTTTTTGTGCAGCGGATTTATCTACCGCATAGGCAAGACACATCACCACACTGACCGCTAGGTAGATGAATAGCAACCACATAGGTAGCTTTTCGATGACGACCGCAACGGCCAGTAGCGCAAAAAATGTCAGCGTTATGACCAGTGACCGCCCCACAGTGCCTTTCACGTGCCGAGGTGCGCTAGCCTTTCTATTCAACATGAGTGTGTTGCTCCTTTCCTTGAGCCTCGATTATTCTAAGGCAGTTAGAAGTGGGCTTTCTGTCAACGAACCGCCCCAGCCATCACAGTGCACCAATTCAGTTAATGAAAGCCGAGAGCGCCACCCTTTTGCTTCCAGCTCGGGCTGATCTAAAAACTCGCTGACGTAGCCAAGGCAAAGATAAGCCAATGGATAAACATGTTCAGGCAACTTCAACGCCGTACTCAGTTGATCTTGATCGAGAATACTCACCCAGCCAACGCCAATGCCCTCTGCCCGCGCTGCCAGCCAGAGGTTTTGCACGGCTAAACACGTGCTGAATAGATCGGTATCCACAATGCTATTGCGCCCTAGCACATGGGGGCCTCCCCGGCTGCGGTCACAAGTAATGCAGAGGTTAATCGGACTTTCTAAAATGCCTTGTAGTTTCAAGCCCTGGTAACGCTCCTTGCGTTCTCCCTCAAACCGCTCAGCGGCTTTTTGGTTTTCTCGCTCGAACATCGCCACTATCGCCGCCCTCACCTCACGGCTTTCGATCGCAATGAAATCCCAGGGCTGCATAAAGCCTACCGAGGGAGCGTGGTGGGCTGCCTTTAAAAGCTTGGCCAGAATCTCGGGGGCAATCGGGTCGGGTAAGAACTGTGAACGCACATCACGCCGTTCATAAATAGCGCGGTATAGCCCGCGCTTCTCAGCATCTGAAAAGTGGTGACTCGGGGTACTCATTGGGTGTAAGGCCTTTGATAATACAAATATAGGTGCAGCCTACCCCAGAACTTCGCTGCGTTCATAAATAGAGCAGCAACAGAGTCAGATTCTAAAACAGCGGTGAGTCAAATGATCTGGAATACATGCTATCAACTGTCGCCTATACGCTAAAGCCCCAGCCCGCTAACATCACCGGCCAGGGCAGTAACCCAGATCGTTAGAATGAAACAGGCTTCATTTTCGTAGCCAGCTCGTCATCTATTGCATTCGCGCGTTTAGCGGCAGGCCTACTTTCCGTGCGTTCTATGTACTCTTTGAATACCTCTTTTGGCGCAATATTTTTCTGCATTATCCCCCACCAGAGATAGCTGCTGAGCACGATATCCGCTGCAGTGAATTGATCGCCACAGATATATGGCGACGTTTCCAGCGCCCTTTCCAGGGTATTAATACTGTCGTCTATATGGCCACAACCAACGGCCTGGGCGTTACTGTCATCAATGTTCCACCCATAGGCGACTGCACTGGTGGCCATTTCAAAGGGACCGGCCATGAAAAACAGCCAGCGATAGTAAGCACCGCGCTCAGGTGATTCCAGCGGCGGCGCTAGTTTTTTACTTGGAAACTGATCTGCAAGATAGGCAACGATGGCCGCCACCTCGGTGACGACGATGTTGCCATGCCTAATCGCCGGTATTTTACCCATGGGGTTAATGGCTAGGTATTCCTGGCTCTTCATCTCAGTGCCGTATTCCATGGTCTTTGTGACGTAGGAAATACCCAGTTCTTCTAGCATCCAGCGCACTACGCGGCCACGGGACATAGGGTGAGTGTAAAAAATTAGTTCTGACATGCTGATCTCCTTTTTCAGTCACTTCTTCAGTCAATGCTTCTTCCGTCAATGCTTCAGATGACGTGAGTTACTGCGAGATCAGGTTAATTTGTAAATAGGTAAGAACTTGTCCTATATAAACGCAATAATTTAATTTGTCTGCAATGCAGAATTAAGGCTTCAAAACTCGTTCCAGGAGGAAGGCCGCATGGCGAACCCCACAACACGCGTGCTTGCTGTGCTTGAATTATTGCAGGCTCATGGACAGCTGGGTGGTGCCGAACTAGCGGAACGCCTCGGCGTCGATCGGCGCACCATCCGCCGTTACATGACACTGCTGGAAGACATGGGCGTGCCGATTATGACCGAGCAGGGACGTTATGGCGGCTACCGATTAGTGGCTGGGTTTAAACTCCCCCCCATGATGTTTACCGACGAAGAGACCCTCGCGATATCCCTGGGGTTGCTAGCCGCCCACCAACTCGGCCTTACGGAGGCAGCACCCGCCATTGCCAGTGCTCAGGCGAAACTTGAGCGCGTGATGCCCGCCAACCTTAAGAGCCGCATGCGGGGTGTCAGTGATACCACTCGGGTAATCCTACCTCGGGGTGCGCCCAGCCTCGATAACCGAGCCCTTGAAACGCTGACCAAAGCCACAGAAAGCATGCGAACCGTGGGGCTTATCTACCACTCTCCACAGCAGGGACCGATAGCGCGTAGGATTGACCCCTACGGCCTGGTTTTTCAACAGGGACGCTGGTATGTCGCTGGTTTATGCCATCTTCGGGGGGCGATGCGCTCCTTTCGTCTGGATCGTATCAGCAATGTTCAGCTTCAGTGCGATACCTTTATCCGCCCAGCCAATTTCGATGCAGCAGATTTTTTAAGTGACAGTTTGTCGTCCTGGAGCCAACCCCATGAGGTGTCACTAATACTCCACACCGATCTCCCCACAGCTAATGCGGTATTCGGTTTCCAGGCTCTGTGCGCAAGCCACCTCAAACAGGTGGAAGGCGGTCTGCTCATCAATACTCAAACCGACAGCTTCGAATGGCTTGCCAGTTGGCTGGCACAGCTCCCGTTTCGGTTCACCATACTGCAGCCAACGGCGTTGAAGGATGCCTTGCGTGAACGAGCCAATGATTTACTGGCAAGTTGTGGACACTCCGTTAGCGGCGCTAGTTAATAGCGAGATCAATTTAGTCGCCAGCGCAGCGGCGCTGTTTGGCCTAAAACACCATCAGCGTCCCAATCATTCCAACCCGTAAAGGGAATGGGTGACTCGGCATCCAAACTTACAACCCGGGAAGCCCAAGCTCCTTTACATGCCTCCAAGTGGCCAATGATTTCGGTCTCCTCTTGATAGCGAATGCCGCCTCCCTGGATACCATAGCTAACCTGGGGAGCCAACACCTCAAAGCCAACGTAGTACAGCGATGAATGAATTGGCCATAGCCAATGAACCATATTGCCAGCGCGGCCAAAGGGCTGAAACGCCTTTTCTGGTGAACCGGTGGTTACCGATAGCATTGCTCGCTTGCCACGATAGTAGCCGCGATCGTAACGCATGCGGCTTGTATAGCGTCCGCCATATACCAGCACACGATCAAACCAACCTTTCAGAATGGCGGGCTGGGCGTGCCACCATAAAGGAAATTGGAAGATCACCAAATCTGCCCACTCCAGCCGTGCCAGTTCCCTCTGAACATCCTGCGCCAAGGTGTTTTGTTCGTAGTGAGCACGTTGCTCGTTAAGAGGGTAAAAATAGTTCTCATCCACTGCTTTGTGCGGATAGAGCTCAGTACGCTCCACTGGATCAAACCGCTCGGCATAGAGATCATCCACTTCGACGGAGTGCCCAGCATCTACTAGCTGTTTTACCGCGATATCCACTAAACCGCCATTAAACGACTGGCGTTCAGGATGAGCCAAGACAACCAATACATTCATACTGCATCTCCCCTGTTGATTGGTTTGATGACAGACTAACCTGTTCACATACGATCAAACATTGGCTAAAAATAAGAGATAGGTTTGCATGAATGAACAGCAAATAAGATGGGACGACCTACAAATTGTGCTAGCGATTGCCGAAACAGGATCGCTATCCGGCGCCAGCCGAGCGCTACGTATCAGTCATGCCACCGTCTTTAGGCGTTTAAGTGATATGGAGCGGCGGTTGGGGGTGACCCTTTTCGAGCGCAGCCGTACAGGGTATACACCGACCTTGGCGGGGGATGATTTGGCCGCTTCAGCCAAACGCGTGCAGAGCGAAGTCAACGGCGCCGAGCGCCGCATTATTGGGCAGGATTTGAGCCTCACCGGCAGCTTGCGAATCACCACTACCGACACACTTTTCGCAGGGTTACTCTCACCGCTACTGGCAAATTTTCGCCAGCACTACCCAGATATCACGCTGGAAGTGGTTATCTCCAACCAGCTTCAAAGTTTATCGCGGCGTGAGGCCGATATCGCTATTCGCCCTACCCGTAAGCCACCGGAAACCCTCGTAGGCCGCAGAGTAAGCGATATCAATCTGGCGATTTATGGACAAAAGGCGCTTTGGCAAAACGCTCCTCTCCTTCTAAACACCCCTCTGCCGCTAGACCCAGTGTCACTACAAAAAGAAACCTGGATAGGCCCGGATGTTCATCTAGGCGACACAGCACTTGAAAAGTGGATGATGGATAAAAGCGCCGCCTACAAGCTAGACAGCATGTTGGGTATGCAATCAGCAGTCCGCCACGGGGCGGGAATTGCAGTACTCCCCTGCTATCTCGGTGATGCCGATGAAGCCCTCCTCAGGCTAAGCGCCCCCATTGAAGCGCTGACCACCCCACTATGGTTGCTCACCCACCCAGACTTACGCCGTGTAGCCAGAGTACGCACGTTTATGGAAGCAATGGCAGAGGGAGTTCGCAACCAAGGACTCTAGCTCCGCACAGCGCTAATAGCGCTCACTATTGCGATTTCACCAACTCGGAAGCTGATCAATGCGCGAAAGGTATTTGAAAATTTTTAATTTCTTCAATTAACCAATGTTTAAATGCCATAACACGTGGATTTTCAATTTCAGCCGGATGTGACACTAGATAGTAAGCGAACTCGTGGCTACGCCAAGGCATAATCGCATGGATTTTCCGATCGAAAAGAAGCTGGCTGGCAATGGAGTGTCGACCAATACAAAGACCAAGACCACCAGCGCAGGCGGATAAGGCTAGACTGCTATCAGAGAACTGTAATTTCTGTAGCGATGAAGGTAACTCAACTCCTACTTCACGCAACCAAGGTTGCCAAGTATTCCAGGGCTCTGTTGGGTGAACACTACTGTCTTCCAATAACAACTGCGAACGTAACAGACTCTCAGGACGAGTATCCTGTAGGCTGCTAATTAGTGTTGAAGGGGCAAGTATCGTCACGGCATCGCCCATCAGGTGTTCAGCATGAAGGTTTGGGTAGTCTCCTGTGCCAAAACGGATTCCGATATCAGCTTGATTATCGCGGAAACTCAATAACTCACTCTCACCACGTAACGTCAGCTCCAGCCCAGGGTAAAGAGCTTTTAAATTGCCTAGCCGTGGAATCAGCCAGTAGTGAATAAAAGAGTGAGGGGCAGATAGCGTCAGCGGACCGTCCACCCCTTGTTGCTTCAGTTCTTTAGTTGCTTGTTCGATCTGGGTAAAGACATTAGATAAACGCCTATAGTAGCGGCGACCAGACTCCGTCAAAAGTACGCCACGTGGTAGGCGTACAAATAACGCAATATCGAGCCTACCTTCTAGCTCTTTAATACGATGGCTGACGGCTGCTGGAGTCAGGTTCAGCTCCTGAGCAGCAGAAGCAAAGCTACCTAACCGTGCGGCGGCTTCAAAGGCTCGAAGCGTGTTTAAAGGTGGAAAAGGGATTCTGCTCATGGCTAAAATTTAGTAACCCTATGGATGACAATAATGCAGTTTCCATTATTATTTTTAAGGTCACAATGATGTTCTCTCTAACATGATTCCTTCCGGAGCAGAACATCGTGAGTAAACCTCTATACCACCTAACAGCGTTTTCAACCGACCCGAGCAAAGGCAACCCTGCCGGCGTTTGGATTGGCGATGAGTTGCCGGATACTAAGACGATGCAAAGCATAGCCGCAGAGGTCGGTTACTCGGAAACCGCGTTTATCGCCCCAGCTAGCGGAAACATTAGAACCATTCGTTACTATAGCCCACTGACAGAGATCAACTTTTGTGGTCATGCCACGATTGCTAGTGCCGTTATGCTAGGGCGCTTAAGTGGTACCGGCACCTACCAGCTGGATACTGCCGTTGGCCGAGTACCTGTGGAGGTTCGCTCGGTCGATGGCCAGATTCAAGCAGCACTAACCTCGGTAGTACCCTCGCATAAACCTGCCTCAACAGCGTTGGTCGATGATGTGTTAGCGCTACTGCAATGGTCATCTGATGAGCTGGATCTAGCGATCCCCCCAGTCCTAGCCTACGGTGGCGTGTGGCACCTTATTTTGGCGGTCAACTCTCAGTCTCGATTGAGCCGACTTGATTACGATTTTGAAAAACTGAAGGCGTTAATGTTACGAGAGGAATTGACCACGCTGCAGCTAGTCTTTCGAGAACATAACGGTTTGTTTCATTCTCGGAACCCTTTCCCAATAGGCGGCGTCGTGGAAGACCCTGCCACCGGCGCTGCAGCTGCAGCACTAGGTGGGTATCTACGAGATGCCAAGCTGATTGATGCACCAGGGAAGTTTCTGATAAGGCAAGGGGAAACAATGGGACGCTTAAGCCTGCTGCAGGTCGAAGTACCTGAACAAGGAGGAATCGTAGTGGCTGGCACAGCCGTAGAAATCACTTAATTATTGCTATGCTGCTCAGAGCTGGGCCGACAAATCCTGCATGCAACACCTCCTCTATTTGGTCGGTGTTGCATCCATTACCTATCGGGACACTGCAGGCTTGAGAGACACTTCCTGGCCCACGTAGCTATTTACAATGAGGCTTCAAAAGTAATTGCGCTAGGTGATTCCACATCGCTATCACTGATTGAAAACGGGTGCTTATAGTCCAACGTAATAGAAACATTTTTAAACCCGGCTTCATGCAACAAGCTTCTGAATTCAAAAACACCCCAAAAGCGTAGAGAAAAAATCTCCAACTCTGAAGAGACTAAACTTCCTGAACGCCAGTGTTCATACCTCAATTGAGAAACTGTGGTCTGATGCAAATAGCTGGTTTTCACCCTTGACTCTGTTAAGGTCAGCATATCCGCGCCTAAATTCCACATGCGCGCTTCAGGCCCAGAAGCAAGCATAAAAGCCGATGAGTCTATATCTACAATAATTTTACCCGATTCTGATAAGCAAGCTTTTAAGCGCTTAAGAAAGTCTAAGCATGCAACAGGCGACTTAATTAACTGAATAGATCCTGCAGGCATCACTACAGCAGAAAACGTCTCTTGGTAGACAAAGTCTTCAAAATTTTGCTTGCTGACATTATCGGTTAAATTCCTTTTAGAAAGCTCCTTCTTGCAGATCTCTAACATATGAGGAGAGGCATCAAAGCCATGGACGACATGACCGGCCTCAAGCAGTGGTATAAGAAACCTCCCATTACCAACCGCAGGCTCTAAAATTGGCCCGCTAGTGTCCTTGAGGCGTGACAAATAAAACTCAATATCTCCAAACGTTCGGCCAATGGGTTTATCCACATGGTAAACCCAAGAGGCTAGAGATCCATACTCATTATCCATAAAGCCACTCTACTCCTTAGGTATCAATACATTAAACGGCGATTCCAAAACATCTTCCTTAGAAGAGTTCAGAAGTTAAAACCAACCTTACTCAACTAGCTCATTTTCATATACAGCCAGAGCTTGTCTCGCCACTTTTTCAACATCTAAGCTAAGAGCCAGGTTTTTTTCGTTTACATCATCCAGATTAAAGAAGCAGGCATCTAGTGCATCATCACCCGCGAAGGGCTCACCTGAAACCCATACACAGAGTACAGCCACAAGCACAAAATGATATTCAAGCTCACTACGTTTATTGAAGTCTAATACGTCAACAGCATTGAACACTCTATGCACGTTGGCGATAACATTTGTTTCCTCGTAAAGCTCTCTCAGCGCAGCTTCTTCTATGGTTTCGCCTCGCTCAATTTTTCCACCTGGGAAGCCCCACCGACCAGCATCAGGTGGGTTAGAGCGACGTACTAAGAGTACTTTATCATCTTTTAATAGAACGGCGATGGTTGCGACCACCGGGCGTTGTTCCGACGTCTCTATAAACTCACAGCCACCCTGACCAGACATCACACCCTCTGTATCGATTAAAAATGACGACTCATATTACACAAAGGAAATCAGGCTGAAAGCTTCTCGAGTCGTGACAAAAGAAACTGTCTCAGCGCCTGAACCGCTGGACTAAACTGGCGACGGTCGGCACAGATCAGATTGAACGGCGTGCGTTCAGTCTCCCAGTCTTCGCACAGAGGAACCAGGCGTCCATTACTCAAATCCTCAATAACATCCAGACGAGCCTTGTAAGCGATTCCTTTGCCGGACAGGGCCCAGCGCCGCACTGCCTCACCGTCATCGGCTACACGGCTGCCCCTCACTTTCACTGACACTTCTTGGCCATTTTTCCAGAAACGCCAGCGGCCATGCACGTCTTCACCGAGCATAAAACAGAGGCAGTTATGTTTCGTTAAATCCTCAGGACGAAGAGGCGTGCCGAACTGTTGGACATAGTCAGGCGAAGCGCAGAGCACGCGTCTGTTGTCTGGCGCAAGCGGCACAGCGATCAAGTTGGAGTCCGGCAATTCACCGTAACGTAAGGCGATATCAACCGGTTGGCGATATATATTAACCAATCGGTCAGACAATTGAATACGCAGGTCGATACGCGGATACAAATCGAGAAACTCATCTAGCCAGCCGAGTAGCAAATTCCGACCTATATCGGATGGCATGGATAGTTGCAGTACATCCTGAATAACGGTTTGACCTTTCTGTATAGCTTGGCAGCCATCATCCAGTAGTTGAAGTGCCTGCTGACAGTGACCAAGAAAGGTCTCGCCCTGATGAGTCAGGCGCAAGTGACGGGTTGACCGGATAAACAGCGGCACGCCGAGTTCGGCCTCCAGCCTTTTCACTGCAGCACTCGTGGCCGCGGGTGATAGGTCCATCTGCCTGGCAGCGGCTGAAAGGCTTCCCTGACGAGCGGTTTCGATAAAAATCTTGAGATCCTGAATAGAGCGCATATTCAAATATTTTTTGAAGGTATTTGTATTGAAGGCTAGTTTTTCAAACCAATAAGGTCAAATAAGCTGCTTCTGTTTTTAGTGCATTCCGCTAGATCAGAAGTCGCCATGTCTCTCTCTGTCTTGAAATGGCGTTTCTATTATCGGTCGCTAGCCAACTTTTAGGCCCGACTGATGGCGATGCACAGCAGTGGAGTCGAACTGTTTTCCCATCCCGGTATGCCGCTGTCTTATCTGTAGATAAGTGAGCTTAGTGGATGGCAATGGCATGCGATCGACACTACCCAGTTAATCAAAGGAGTCACTCATGAAGCTGTTCAGCTCATATTCGCTGCCGGGAAAGTCTCTGCACAACCGTGTCGTCATGGCCCCGATGACACGTGCCCGCAGTACTCAGCCGGGCAACATCCCCAATTCACTTATGGCTCAGTATTACGCGCAACGCGCCAGTGCTGGTTTGATCATTACGGAAGCATCGCAGATTTCTCAGCAAGGACAGGGGTATAGCTTCACTCCCGGCATCCATAGTGCTGAGCAGGTGGACGGCTGGCGCAAAGTGACGGATGCGGTCCATGCCGAGGCTGGGGTTATATACCTCCAGCTATGGCATGTAGGCCGTATGTCACATGCTAATTTTCATCAGGGAGCCTTACCTGTTGCACCTTCGGCCATCAATCCTGAGGCCAGTATCTGGCTAGCCGATGAAAACGGTGTGGGTGGCATGGTGCCCTGCCCAACGCCACGCGCACTGGAAACCGAAGAGATTCAGGGCGTGGTAGAAGACTATCAACAGGCCGCCCGGAACGCCATGGAAGCCGGTTTTGATGGTGTTGAGATTCATGCCGCCAATGGCTACCTGATTGATGAATTTCTACGCACCACCTCGAATACGCGCTCAGACGCTTATGGTGGCAATCGTGACAATCGAATCCGTTTTCTGATTGAGGTTGCCGAAGCAGTGGCAGGCGAAGTGGGAGCTGAAAAAGTGGGCGTGCGTCTGGCTCCGTTCATTACGGCTCGTGGCATGAGCTGCCCGGATATCATCCCCACCATTCTGCATGCGGCAACTCAGCTACAGGAACTGGGTATCGGGTACATCCATCTGGCTGAAGCTGACTGGGATGATGCCCCCGAGATACCGAGCGATTTCCGCCTGGCGCTACGTCAAGTGTATCAGGGCACGCTGATTGTGGCTGGACGTTATGACAAGGAACGGGCCAGTCAAATGATCGATTCTGGGCTGTCTGACCTGGTGGCGTTTGGCCGCCCGTTTATAGCGAACCCTGACCTGCCTATGCGCCTGCATCACTGTTTGCCTCTGGCCAGTTTTCAGAATGACAGCCTTTTCGGCGGTGATGCCGAGGGCTATACAACCTACCCCGCTTACTCGGCGACTTAAAACTTTCAGATAAAACAGGAGTACAACATGGCACAGACAATGAAAGCAATCGGCTACCAACAGGCTCTGCAGATTCAGGAGGAGGCATCACTCTGCGATATCGAACTACCGATACCGGAACCCAGTGGGCACGATGTACTGGTTGAAGTGAAAGCCGTGGCGGTCAACCCGGTGGATACCAAAATTCGCGCCAATGTCGAGCCTAACCAAGGTAGCTGGAAGGTTCTTGGCTGGGACGCTGCAGGTATTGTGACATCTGTGGGAGAGAAGGTCAGCGCTTTCAAGCCCGGAGATGCTGTTTGGTATGCTGGGGATCTCAGCCGTCAGGGCAGTAATGCTCAATACCAGCTGGTGGACGAGCGTATTGTCGGTCGCAAGCCCGGCTCTCTCGATTTTGCCAGTGCCGCTGCGCTGCCGCTGACAGCCATTACCGCTTGGGAAATGCTGTTCGACCGACTGAACATCAAACCCGGTCGGGAGCACGCAGGTGAGAAACTGCTGGTTATCGGTGCTGCTGGTGGTGTTGGTTCCATTCTGGTTCAGCTGGCGAGCCAACTAACCAGTCTGACCGTTATTGCCACGGCCTCTCGGGCGGAAAGTCAGGCCTGGTTGGAACAGTTAGGTGCGCATCATGTTATCAATCATAAAGCATCGCTGAGTAAGCAACTGCAGGAATTAGAGGTTGGAGAAGTTGACCATGTTGTCAGCCTTAACCACACCGAAGAGCATCTTGACGAGATTGTTGCTGCACTGAAGCCGCAGGGTCAGTTTGGCTTGATCGACGACCCTGAAGCACTGAATGTACGTGCACTAAAGAGTAAAAGTCTCTCCTTACACTGGGAGTTCATGTTTACCCGTTCCATGTATAAGACCACAGACATGGTTGCCCAGCAAAAGCTGCTGAATGAAGTCGCCGCGCTGGTTGATCAGGGTATCTTGAAGAGTACGTTGGGTGTCAATGCGGGCAATATCAATGCGACTAACCTGCGTAGGGCTCACGAAAAATTGGAGGCCGAGAGTATGATTGGCAAAGTGGTACTCGAGGGATTCGAATAAACAGCGTTAGCCGAGATGAGCGCTAGCTTCTAATGCGAGAGGAAGCCCGTTTTTAGCGGGCTTCCTCTTGTTCAGCACACGAAAAACACTCAACCCCGTTAACATTAAAAATCGCCCACAAAACATGATTTGGGCTCGCCTTTTATATGTCAGCGCTTCAATGGGGGCGCTTAGCCTGAGCAGTACTGCCCTAGGTAGGATGCTCAACAATATCGATGTGTACGCGGCTATAGCACACACCGCTACTGCTCCAATCCCGCTAAAAACTGCTTCAGCAGAGCATCTAATTGCGCCAGTTGTTCTTCACTTAGGCCACTCACCAGTTGCGCCTGCGCTTCCACATGAGCGGTAACCGCTTCATCAATCAATTCAAATCCACGCTGTGAAAGAGAGATCAAAAAACCGCGCCCATCCTCTGGGTTTTTGACCCGTTCAATCAAACCAGCCTTTTCCAACAGGTTGATACGGTGAGTCATGGTGCCAGAGGTCACCATCGTGGAAGCCATTAACCCCCCTGGCGATAACGCAAACGGGGGGCCTTCTCGGCGAAGGGTCGCCAAAACGTCAAAACTTGCACCGTTCAGCCCGTACTTTGTCCAGGTCTTTTCCAGTTCACGGGTTAAGCAGTAGCTCAGTCGCTTAATCCGCCCAAGGGTGGCCATCGGTGCAACATTAAGGTCAGGCCTTTCCTGTCGCCACTGATTAAGAATTCTATCCACATGATCTCTATCCACATGATCCATAGAAGTACTGCGCTCCTTATTATTGCTTAGCCCATTTATCTTGACGTCAAGAGAACCTGCATATATCTTGATATCAAGACATTAATTGAGAGCATATCTAATGGCATTATCAAACACAATTGCTACACACTCACCAAAAAGGGCCTGGCTTGCACCACTGATTTACCTACTGTCAGGAGGAGCACTACTAGGCCTGTCAACAAACTTGGCTAAATTTGCTGGTGAAATGCAGCTATCTGCACTCGCATTTCTGTTTTGGTCAATCACTGGGGCGGCGTTAATTCTGTTGGCCGTCTCAGCACTGCGTGGTCATTTACCGCCTATAAGCTTGCGCTCGGTTGAGTACTACTCCGTAGCCGCACTGCTTGGCGTGGCTGGCTCTAACTTGATCTTTTTCTCCGCTATCCCACATGTGGGTGCTGGGTTCGTTGCCTTGATCATTACGCTACCGCCGCTGCTCACCTACATTGGTGCGCTGTTATTGAAAATAGAAAAATTTCAATTTATGCGAGCGGCTGGTGTTATGTCTGCGCTGTTGGGTGCCATCACCTTAGCAGCCAATAAGCTATCGTCACCTGATGCCAATCACCTCTGGATTCTGATTGCCCTGGCTGGCCCAGTGCTCTTAGCCATCGGCAACATCTACCGGACTCTGCGCTGGCCTGCAGGTGTGTCGAGCGGTGCTCTGGCCCCCGGCATGCTGATTGCCGCCGTTGTAATCCTGCTAGGAATAGGCTTCTTACCAGGCTTTTCGTTGCGTGTTCCAACTCAACACCACTTGCCCATCATGCTGATTGCACTCCAAGCGCTAGTGTTCGCAGGCCAGTTCTTTCTACTGTTCCTGCTCCAGAAAAGCGGTGGCCCCGTATTCCTGAGCTTATTGGGTTCCGTCGGCGCTGTCGTGGGGGTGCCTGTTGCGATCTTCCTCCAGGGAGAAGCCGCCCCTGAGGGCCTACTCCTAGGCATTGTCTTAATTGGCGCAGGTATTCTCCTGCTCAATATTGGCAAAGCCAAACAGCTTTCTCGTACTAACTGAATATCTACTCAATCAAGATCCACTCAACCAAGGAATAACGATCATGAAAATCGCGATACTCGGTGCCGCAGGTGACGTCGGAACACGCATTATGAGTGAGGCGTTAGCGCGGGGACATCACGTCACAGGTGTAGTAAGAACTGAAAGTCAGCGTCATAAGCTGCCTGCTGAGGCAAGCTACTGTGTCGCCGATATATCAGACCCACACCAGCTAGCGCAGGCGGTCGAAGGCCAGGATTTATTGATCAGCGCTGTTCGCCCACCAGGGGGGCAGGAAGCGCTGATGGTGACACTCACGGATGTGATTCTCAACAGCGCCCTCGCCGAACAACGTGTGCTATTAGTGGGCGGAGCCGCTCGATTACTCATCCCCGGACGCAACGGGGAAACGGTGTTAACAGCCCCCGACTTTCTACCGGCAACAGCTCTAGAAATTGCCAAGGTTTGCCAAGCACAGTACCAACGGTGCCTTGCCGAAACTCGCACAGCATGGACCTACGTCTCTCCTGCCGCCATGCTCGTCCCTGGAAAGCGGACAGGCAGCTTTCGCCTTGGCTCGGACACTCTTGTCATGGATAAGAACGGGGAATCGCTTATTTCAATGGAGGATTTTGCAGTGGCGATGCTTGATGAAGCAGAAACGCCAACACATATTCAACAGGCATTTACCTTAGGATACTAAGCCGATAAGACGCGGTACACCGAGTGCTAGGGAGCCTCTGGTTAGCTCTCGACGCTTTAATCATCATGTTTAGCGAGAAGCGCTTGATTGGCCTCCGCTATTTCATACTGATTAAACACCCGTATACCATGCTGGCGGAGCAGTGCGGCGGTTACTCCCATGCCTGGCACTTTTTTACCGGAAAAACTGCCATCATAGATAGCGGAACTTCCGCATGATGGGCTAGATTCAGCGAGTACCGCGACGCTTATATTAAATTTAAGACATAAATCTAGAGCAACGGAAGCCCCCGCCAAAAACTCGGCAGTGACATTGGCTCCCTCTTTTTCAATCACATCGGCTTCGCCATTTATTACGCTCTGACCATTGCCTTCAAAAATCTCTGCAGGCTGCCTGGGAATACTCATTCCCGCCTCAACCTCAGGGCAGACAGAAACAATTCGTCTTTCAGAATGCCACTGCTCAATAATCTGGTCTGCCACGGGAAGGGCTCGACCATCATAGCGAACCTTTTTCCCTAGAAGGCAGGCACTCATTAATACTTTTTTCAAAATACCGATCTCTAGTTTTGGTGGTTAGTCGTTAGAGCACTTAGCGAATACTAACACTCCCATGCTGACCACTCCCCCTGAGCCGCGAACATTGCGGGTGCGCTGTAGGTTTACCACGCACTACCAACTATTTGAAGCCAATCCGTTGCAGTCATATACGATTAACGCCAAGGCTGTGCCTTGGCGTTTTGCTGGGTGTACTTCTTACCCCAACTGAAATGGGTAAACTGCCCCCACTTTTAGCAATTGCGTCAGCTCATCTAACGCCGTGAGCACTTCTGTGGCGAGCTTAGGATCGGCTAGATCATCTGCCGCAAGGCGATCACGGTAGTGGCGATTGACCCAAGCAGTCAGATCATCGTACAGCGCATCATTCATTAATACGCGGCCGGTCAACGCTGCCCGTTCGGCTTCGGATAGGGCAACCCGCAGGCGCAGACAGGCGGGGCCACCGCCGTTGCGCATGCTCTGTTTAACGTCTTTAACGACCACGTCACTAATCGGATTATTGCCCGCCAGAATAAAGTCCTGGATCGTACGCCAAACCGCTTCACGCTCTTGGCATTCGCTGGGCACGACCAGCGTCATGGTGCCATCCGGGTTGGAAAGGAGCTGGGAGTTAAACAGGTACGATGCTACCGCATCCTCCATGCTCACCGCGTCTAGCGATACCCGCACGGGAATCAGTGGTGTGGACATTTTGCTACGCAGCTCATCTAAGGTGCGCGCTTCATCCAAAAAGGCCATTTCGTGATAGAGCAATACGGGGCCATTACCCACGGCAATGACATCGTTGTGGAAGACACCCGCATCGATAGCATCCGGATGCTGCTGCGCAAACACCGTTTGTGCATCCGTTAACCCGTGCTGGCGAGCCACTGCTTGACTGGCTTCCAGGGTTTGCCGAGCGGGAAAGCGTTTTGGCTCACGCTCGCCGCTACGCACGTCACCAAATGCTTGGCGACCATACACAAATAAGTGAACGCCTGGCTCGCCGTGCTCCCCACATAGCCGAGTATGATTGGCTGCGCCTTCATCAGAAAAAGCAGGCGTTGCTGGCAGTACCGGATGATGAGCAAAGTGCTGCTCATCATGGAAAATAGCCTGCAGCACACGGCCGGTGGTTTGCGGCTCTAGGTAGCGATGAAAACTGGATTGCAGGTTAGCCGGTGTAAAATGCACTCGGCGGTCAGGCGCATCAACACTCGGGGTAACGGTGCCTGCGTTGGCCGTCCACATACTGGAAGCTGAGCAGACCGCCCTCAGCAGTTGGGGTGCCTCTTTTGCGGCACGGTTCAGCACGTCGCTATTGCTACCGCTGAAGCCTAAATCCCGCAGTGCACCCACATCAGGGCGCTGTTGAGGTGGCAATACGCCCTGAGCGTAGCCAGCATCCATCAGTGACTTCATTTTCAGAAGCCCTTGCAGTGCGCCCTCTTTAGGGTTGGACACCAGACCACCATGACTCATCGACGCCACGTTGCCATGGGCCAGCCCTGAGTAGTTGTGGGTGGGCCCAACCAAGCCGTCAAAATTGACTTCTCTGACGCTGTTATTAACTACGTTGTTATTCACCACGTCGCTCATAGGTTGACTCCTGGCGGCAGCGTTTCCGGCATTTCCAAGCTATCGGCCTCCATCGACGCCACTGGGTAAGCGCAGTAGTCCGCCGCATAGTAAGCGCTGGGGCGGTGGTTACCGCTATCACCTACGCCACCAAAGGGAGCGTCGCCAGAAGCCCCAGTGGTTTGGCGGTTCCAGTTCACGATACCCGCACGAATGCGTAGCAGGAAGTCGTCCCAGTCGGCTTTATCACCACCGATAAGTCCTGCAGACAAGCCGTAGCGTGTATCGTTGGCAAGGGCTAACGCCTCATCCCAATCGCTGTAACGATGGATTTTCAGCAGTGGGCCGAAATGTTCTTCATCGGGCACGTCCAACCCTGTGACATCAATCAGTGCCGGGCTTAACAGGCTGGTGTTCTCTTTAAGGCGCTGCATCCGGTTAATTACCGTACCGCCCAGGGCTTCCAGCTCGTCTTGCGCCTTAAGCAAGCCATCGGCAGCTGCCACGCTGACCAAGCCGCCATAGAACGGCGCCGCCGGTGCTTCTTCAAATTGCCCTGCCACGTGTAGCTTGGCGATAGCGTCGGAAAGCGCGTCGATCAGGCGATCGCCAACGTCCCCTTGCGGCACCATCAAGCGGCGGGCGCAGGTGCAGCGCTGGCCACCGGATAAAAACGCCGATTGCAGAATAGTCAGTACAGCAGCACGCTCGTCGTCGACATCCTTCACCACCAGCGGGTTGTTGCCGCCCAATTCCAGCGCCAGGATTTTATCCAACTGCCCGGCGAACTGCTGCTGCAACATGCCACCCACTTTAGCGCTGCCCGTAAACAGCAGGCCGTCAATGCCGGGGTGCGCTGCCAAGGCTTGGCCTACAGCGACACCACCTTGCACTAGGTTAATCACCCCTGCAGGCAGCCCTGCTTCCACCCAGCACTGCAGGGTTAAATCGGCGGTCAACGGGGTTTGGTCGCTAGGCTTAAACACCACGGTATTACCGGCGAGCAACGCGGGTACCATATGGCCATTGGGTAGGTGACCGGGGAAGTTGTAGGGGCCAAAGACCACCATGACACCGTGGGGGCGATGGCGCAGTACGGCTTTCGCACTACCCACTTCTTTTTCCCGCTCACCAGTGCGCTCATGATAAGCCTTGATAGACAACGCCACCTTTCCGACCATCGCGCCAGCTTCAGTGCGTGCTTCCCAAAGCGGCTTGCCGGTCTCAGAGGCAATCGCTATCGCTAACTCTTCACGACGGGCGGTAAGTACCTCAACAAAACGCTCAACAAGTGCTTGGCGCTCAGCAAACGTAGTGCGCGCCCATTCAGGAAAAGCTACACGCGCGGCATCAATAGCGGCGCCAACCTGTGCGCTTGAAGCCGAAGCACCTTGCCACAGCAGTGTTCCTGAAACCGGATCGTGCTTTGTGAAGGTATCGGCATCGCCCGTTACCCAGGCGCCGTTAATCAGTTGCTGCTGTTGGGCGTGCATGTTTATCTCCTTCCCGTATGCGTGCTTGTTGTGCGAGCTTGTTATGTATATTTATTCTGAAAGACTGTTTAAAACCGTTCTTGAAAAGCTGTTCTCGAGAAGCTGTTCTTGAAAGGCTATTTTTGAAAAACGGTTCTTGAAAAACTAGGTTTCCAATAAGCGTAGGTAGTCACCCGTCGTCACGCCCAGGCGATCCGCTTCTTGCGGGTTAAGCACGATGGTGTTTTCCTCGCTGGGTCCGCGGCCTATCCAACTAGCGGTGAAGTTAAGCATCTCGGTAGAGGCTGCCAGCCAGCGACTGACGCTTTCGTCGGGAGCATTTTGAGAAACTTCCACTTGGCAGAGCTGCGAATTACGAATCGCTCGCACGTCGTCAATATAGGCTTCCACCGTGGGGCCACCATCGAAAATATCGATATAGCCTTCCCAACGCAGCCCTTCTTTCTTGAGCATTTCAAGGGCTGGTCGAGTATGGCGGTGCACTTGGCCAATACAGGCAAGTGCCTCTTCCGACATAAACGTGGTGTAGATCGGGAACTTAGGCATCAGCTCACCGATAAAGCTTTTTTGGCCTAGCCCGGTTAACCGATCGGCCTCATTAAAGTCCATGGGGAAAAAGTGTTTACCCAGGCTTTCCCAAAAGGGGCTGGTGTTATTTTCATCAAACACGCCACGCATTTCCGCCAGCACTTTTTGCGGAAAACGATCACGGAACTGAGCCATAAACAGCCAGCGAGCTTTGGAAAGCAGCGCGCCATTACGTAAGTGTTTATTCGCTTCGCCGCGGTATTCAGGGCGTAAGAACAGCGAACATACTTCCGCATCGCCAGTGTGGTCGGAACTTAAAAATAGCGTGTCGATTGTACGGTGCAAGTCCAGTTGTACCGATGAATGGGCCAGTGTTCCCAGGCGGTAGTGGTAAAAAGGCACTTCACGACCTACTTGACCTTCAATAGCGCAGCAACCGGCCAACTCTCCACTTTGCTCATCTTCCAGTACAAAAAAATAGAGTCGATCATCGGCTGGCGTGCGCTCTTCAAAGGCACGGGCAGCGGCTTCAATTTTGCCAGCCAAAAACTCGCGGTTATCCGGCAGTGAGGTAAAGCCAACGCCTGCCTGTTGCGCAAGCGCCTGGAGCCCATCCAAATCGTCGCGGGCAATGGGTCGAATGCGCATTACATCTCTCCTTCATCAAGCGCATCTACCGCGCTTGGCAGGCTTAATGGCGCGGCCAGCACCGCGCGCCCCTCTTCAACACCCAACTGTTTAGCGTGCTGTGGTGAAAGCATTAATTGCCCAGTAGGCGAAAGCGCATAACGCGCTACAATACAGCGGAAATCACCTAAGGTTTGATTGGCAATCATCGCAGGCTCTGCATCGGGCAGTGCGTGTTCAGGGCGTACCCTGACAGGATGCCAAGCGGCACGACGGAAAGTTTCCAATCGCTCACGCTCGGCTTTTACAATCGGCCCTGCGTCGAAAATATCGACATGGCGGGAGCGCACAAAGCCTTCTGCCAGCATTTCTGCTAGTGCATCTTCATGGGCAGGATGCTCTCGGCCAATGGCAGCGCGTGCCTGAGGCGTTAGCAGCGGTAGATAAAGCGGAAATTGCGGCATCACTTCAGCAATAAAGCTTTTCGAGCGAACGCCAGCAATGTGATTCATTTCTTGGAAGCTGCGCGCAAAAAAGTGGCGACCGACGCTTTCCCAAAAAGGCGATTCGTTTTTGCCATCCAGATAGCCCGGAAAGGCGACCGCCAGAATGCGTGAAAAACGCTCGGGGTATTGAGCAATGAACATTAGTCGCGCACGGCGTAACAGACTTTCTGCACTGGTGCCTTTGTAGCGTGGGTTAAGCGATAGCGCACAGAGCAGCGTGGCATCAGAGGCTTCATGAGAAAGCGCCAAGGTTTGCACTTCCCGGCGCACATTCAGCTGTTGAGAAGCATGAATCAGCGTTTCCTGGCGATAGGTGTAGTAGGCTTCAGCTGCGCCTGCCTGGGCGCGAATAGTCGCCGTGCCGAGTACTTCCTCGCGGTCATCATCTGCCAGTACGAACATGTAGTGCTCGTTACCAGGGAACTCTATGTCGCTATTAAAGGCTTCCTGGGAGCGCACAATGCGCTCCTCAAGCCGATCACGGTTGGCGGGCAGATTGGTGAGCCGCGGCACCGCGTGCTCTGCCAACTGCTCCAGGGCTGGAAGATCAGCCATTGTTACCGGTCGAATTACCAGCATCCTTAACGCCCCCTCTTGTGTGGCTTCTTGCCTACTCATGCGCTGGCAACTAGCCGCTCAATAGCACGCTCTAAACGCGCCATACCCTCAGCAATATCCGCTTCCGGAATGACTAAAGATGGCGCCATACGTAGCACGTTGGGACCCGCAACCAGTGCCATCACACCCTCTTCGATAGCCAGCGGCAGAATGTCTTTAGCGCGGCCTTCAAAGGCATCTGACATTTGTGCGCCCATCAGCATTCCCATGCCGCGAATTTCTTTAAATACGCCATATTTGCGGTTAATGGTTTCTAAATGCTCGCGGAACAGGTCGTGACGGTGCTTAACGCCGTTAAGTACTTCAGGAGTATCAATGAATTCCACAGCCGCTAGAGCAACCGCAGATGCCAACGCATTGCCACCGTAGGTAGAACCATGGGTACCAATCGCCAGAGACTTCGCAATCGCATCCGTGGTTAAAGTGGCACCAATCGGGAAGCCGCCGCCCAATGACTTGGCACTGGTGAGAATATCCGGAGTGATACCGAAGTTTTTGTAGGCGTAAAGTTCACCGCTGCGGCCAACGCCCGTTTGTACTTCGTCAAAAATCAGCAGCGCGTTGTGTTCGTCACACAGATCACGCAGGCCCTGAAGGAACTCTTGGGTCGCGGGAACAATGCCGCCTTCGCCCTGCATCGGCTCAACCATAATGGCACAGGTATCGTCGCCCACTAGCTTGCGTACGCTTTCCAGGTCATTGAAGTTGGCATGCAGAATGCCACCTGGCACCGGGCCAAAGCCTTGCGAATACTTGGGTTGACCACCCACACTCACGGTGAAGAAAGTGCGGCCATGGAAAGACTGATAAAACGAGATAATTTTATCTTTCTGCTCGCCATGGTGGTCTACCGCCCAACGGCGGGCTAGCTTCAGCGCAGCTTCGTTAGCTTCGCCGCCGGATGAGCACAAGAACACTTTATCGGCAAAAGTACGCTCAGTGAGTGTTTTGGCAAGCGCCAGTGCTGGCTCGTTGGTGAATACGTTAGACAAGTGCCAAAGCTTTTCGCCCTGCTCTTTAAGCGCATTCACGAGCACCGGGTGACAGTGGCCAAGCGAGTTCACTGCAATACCACCAGCAAAGTCGATATATTCACGCCCCTGCTGATCCCACAAGCGGCTGCCTTCGCCACGCACTGGAATAATCTGTTGTGGCGAGTAGTTTGGCGCCATGTAGTTATCGAAATCCTGACGGCTTGGGGTGTAGCTCATGGGACGATACCTCCGGTGGAGTAAAGGATAGATTCAGTATACGGGGGGCAATAGACGCCGTGCTTTCAGTATTGGGACGGTAAATTATGAAAAGCCGCGCTTATCCAAGCCGTTCTTCCCGCGGTGTAATGCCAAAGTGATTACGATAGGCGGTAGAGAAGTGCGCACCAGAAGAGAATCCGGTCATCAGCGCGATATCACCTACCGGGCGATCGCTCTCTCTTAATTGTTTACGCGCATCTTGTAAGCGTAAATCCAGGTAATAGCGACTGGGCACTGCCTGCAGATACTTTTTGAACAGTCGCTCTAGCTGGCGTCGAGAAATACCCAAATGCTCGGCCAGCTCTAGCGTAGAAAGCGGCTCTTCAATATTAGCTTCCATCAACGTGACGGCATCTACTAGGCTTTGTGGCGCATGGCCAAGGCGATTACGCAGTGGTACATGCTGGCGTTCATCGGCTAAGCGAATGCGATCACAAACGAACTGCTCTGAAACCTGCTCGGCAAGGCGCTGGCCGTGATGCTTACCAATCAGCGTTAGCATCATATCCATTGCCGCAGTGCCACCGGCACAGGTTATCCGATCGCGATCAATCTCAAACAGTTGCTGAGAAAGCGTGACCTGAGGATAAGCCTGTGCAAACGCGTCGAAGCGCTGCCAGGGCAATGTGGCGCGGTAGCCTTCTAATAGCCCGCAGCGGGCAAGCACTTCCGTACCTCCCGCAAGGCCACCAATAGCCACACCTCTGCCCTGATGACTGCGCAGCCACTCATTTAGCTTGGCGGGCAGTGCATAGGGTAGTGGTGTAGGGGCACATACCAACAGCATATCAAGCGGACCGAGCGGCGCGCCTAAGACATGTTGAGCGAGTAAGGAAAGTTGTGCGCCACTGCGCACAGGCTCATCGGTTAAGCTTAACGTAACGGTGTGGTAAAGCATCTGCCCGCTTAGCTGATTGGCCATCTGCAGCGGCTCGATAGCGCTCGCATGGGCCAACAGCGAAAAACCAGGCAGCAACACAAAGGCCACCCGCCGACGTTCACTGGCGGATGACATCAACGTACTTGAGGACATAACAAGTTGCTTTGCTGCATAGAAATCGCCGCCAACTTAGATAAATAGCTAGAGAAAAAGCCATCTTACCCAATTGCGCAAGTGAAGGCAGCGCTATGGCTCTTAAAACTAAAATAGGAGGCATAAATACAAAATTGCCGGGCACTAGGCCCGGCAACAGAAGGAGTATGTGTCTTGGTTAACCGCCGCTATTGCCAAGCCCCAGGATGACAATGCCCGCAACGATAATGCCCATCACGATAATGACTAAAGGAAGCACCTTATGTAGCCCGTTAGGGGACTTTTTCGCTTCTGGCTGCCGTTGCGGCTGAGATGTTTCAAAGTCCTCAGGCAGACGTTCATTCATTACGTGCTCTATCTCTTCTTCCCGGGTTTTGCTTTCCTTGGTATCCATACAACACCTCTCGCTTTCCGGTTAGATGATCAACAGCGCGGCGATTAACCCTCCTCGTCACGCTTAGCGCTATAGCGTAACGACATCAAAGTGAACATCTGGGTTCACATCTGCGTCGTAATCTACGTCATCACGCTCGAAGCCAAACAGCTTCAAAAATTCGTGCTTATATCCAGCATAGTCGGTAATTTCGAACAGGTTCTCTGTCGTGACAGTCGGCCATAGGTCTTGGCAGGCTTGTTGTACGTCGTCACGCAGCTCCCAGTCGTCAAGACGTAGGCGGCCTTGGTCGTCAGTGACCATATCGTCAGGCTGGCCAGAATAAAGGCGCTCTCCAAACAAACGGTTTAATTGATCGATAGTGCCTTCATGCAGGCCCTGCTCTTTCATGATGCGGTAGACCATGGCGATATACAGCGGCATGACTGGAATCGCGGCACTCGCCTGGGTAACGACCGACTTAAGTACGGCAACATTGGCACCACCACCTGTCTCTTTCAGCTTGGCATCAATCGCAGTCGCGGCGCGATCAAGGTCTTCTTTCGCTTTACCCAACGCACCGTGCCAGTAAATCGGCCAGGTAATTTCAGTACCGATATAGCTAAACGCCACGCTACGCGCGCCTTTCGCCAGCACACCCGCGTCGTCCAGGGCGCTCATCCATAGCTCCCAGTCCTCACCGCCCATTACTGTGATGGTATCGTCGATCTCTTGCTGAGTGGCAGGCTCGACTTCTGCCTCGATGATGGCGTCTTTATTCGTATCAATCGCGGTAGCGCGATAGGTTTCACCAATCGGCTTCAGGCTCGAGCGCTTTACTTCCCCAGTATCTGGCAACTTGCGCACTGGTGAAGCGAGGGAGTACACCACCAGGTCAACTTCACCCATGTCCTGTTTGATCAACTCGATGGCTTTTTCACGCGCTTCGTTAGAGAACGCATCACCATTGATTGATTTACTGTACAGGCCCTCTTGCTTGGCAAACTTGTCAAATGCAGCACTGTTGTACCAGCCAGCCGTGCCGGTTTTTTTCTCACTACTAGGCTTTTCAAAGAAAACACCTAGGGTATCAGCGCCATAACCAAAGGCAGCCGTAATACGCGCTGCCAAGCCGTAGCCACTGGAAGCACCAATCACCAGCACCTTTTTAGGGCCTTGGCTTTTATCTAAACCACGCGCACGGGTCGCTTCGATCTGTTCCAGAACGTTTTGCTCGCAGCCTTTAGGGTGAGTGGTGGTGCAGATAAAGCCACGCACTTTTGGTTTAATGATCACATTGGACCCCTTTATCAGATTGATGTCGCTATCAGCATGGCAGTGCCATTACCGTGTGGGGGTATTCTAGCGGTCTAGACGCGCCCTGTCCGCTCTTGAGCTTCTTCGCTATTCACGGCAGGATAGCGACCAGACAACTCCTTGCCGACGAGACCCTGATGAACGCACAGCAGCTAGTCGATGAACGCGGCGACCTATGGCTTGCTCTTGCACCGCTATGGCTGGACCGTGAGCCAAGCGAGCGTGACTACGCCCATATGATTGAGATGATCGAACAGCATGACATGTCGCTGAAAGAGCTAGAGTGGATGTTCCGCTTGGAGCTTGCCCCAGTGATGGCGAGGCACCAGCTGTCTATTGCCAGTGAATGGCGAAAATTCGATGACTATACGCTGATGAAGCAGTTGGTAAGCCACAACCTGCGCCTGAAAGGCTGGCGGCGCAAAAGTTGGGCGCTGTTTTCTGGATTAACCACGATGATGGTTCGTCATCGCTGGGTAGAGTTAATGCAGCGACTAATGGTTACCCGTGGCGAACTCTAACCGTTTAGCTTGCGCTTTACTCTTTATCAAGGGCGGCTTCCAGCGCAAGCCGCAGTGACAGACCATGATCGTTGGGAGCAAACCGCGCGATCACCCTGCCATCACGTCCCACCAAGAACTTGGTAAAATTCCACTTGATCACTTTGGTGCCTAACACGCCCGGTGCTTCCTGTTTAAGCACCACAAACAGCGGATGGGCGTTTGGGCCATTCACTGACACTTTTTCCATGAGTGGAAAGCTGACGCCAAACTGCTGTTCGCCGAAGATACAGAAAGCTTCTGCACTCTCCGGCGACTGCTTACCAAACTGGTTACAGGGGAAGCCAAGCACCGTAAAGCCACGGTCTCGGTAGCGCTGGTACAAACTTTCCAGCTCTTTTAACTGCGGGGTAAAGCCACACTTACTGGCCACATTAACGACCAACAACACCTGCCCGCGCAGCGCCCGCAAGTTAAATGGCTTGCCTTGATGGGTATAACAATCCTGCTCATAAATCATCATCGCAAGGCCCCCTAAATGACTCCACCAGCATAGGCTTTACCATGCCACGGCATTGGCAGTTACACCAGTGCGGCTTATTAACTAATCGGCCCTGCGACAACGCGCAGCGCCAGTGCAATAAGCAGCACCCCCGTGATTCGATTGATCCAGTGGGCATGGCGCTGGAGCCAAGGCAATACGCGAGAGTGTGAAAGCCCTACTGCTACTAAAACGTACCAGCCCCCATCAATAATAATCGCAGTTGCGACGATAATTGCCTTGGCAAGGACACTCATTTCAGGCGTCACGAACTGACTTAATAGCGCCACAAAGAAAATGATCAACTTGGGATTACCCAGCGCCACCAGCACCCCTTCCTTGGCAGCTTGGCGCGGCGTCGTCACTGCGGCATCCGGGGATAGCGCACCACCTCTGCCCGCCCGTAGTGCTTTTATCCCAAGCCAGGCTAAATAGGCCGCCCCACACCATGTCACTAGTTGAAATAAATCTGGATGGCGCACAATAAGCGCCCCTAAGCCCCACACGGTGAGCAACGCATAAAACCCGACGCCCAGCGCATGAAAAATCGCCGCCGTCATGCCGGGTAAGCGACCACCTCCTAACGTATGGCGCAGTACCAGTGCCAGGCTAGGTCCTGGTGACATCGCCCCCATGGCGCAGATAGCGGCCAGCGATAGCCAGAGTGACAACGGCATTTTTCTCTCCTTGAAAGACAACAATGTAGGTTGGCTGAGTATACGACAGTCGCACAAGCGTTTAGCGAATAAATCCATCCCCTTAAATAACGCTGTTAGCATGGTACGCTGTTGGGTAAAATTTTCCCCTTTTTGAAAACGATGACGCCTGCTATGCAGGCGGTTCATGGCTAATAAAGGACTTCAATATGGGTAGGGCGTTTCAAAACCGTAAGGAATCCATGGCCAAAACGGCCGCTGCGAAAACCAAGGTTTACAGCAAGTATGGACGTGAAATTTACGTCTGCGCTAAAGCAGGCGGCACAGATCCAAACGGTAACCTTGCGCTACGCGGTTTAATGGAGCGTGCTAAGAAAGATCAGGTGCCGTCTCACGTTATCGATAAAGCCTTGGATAAAGCGAGCGGCGCAGGCGGCGAAGACTTTTCACCAGCGCGCTATGAAGGCTTTGGTCCCGGTAACGTGATGGTGATCGTCGACTGTTTGACCGACAACCCCAACCGCACCTTTGGTGATGTGCGCGGCTGCTTTACCAAAACGAAAAGCAAAATTGGCACTCCCGGTAGCGTTAGTCACATGTTTGATCACTGCGCGATTTTTTCGTTTGCAGGCAGTGATGAAGAAGCCGTGCTTGAAGCACTCATGGAAGCCGATGTCGACGTTACCGACATTGAGCAGGAAGAGGAGCGTATCACGGTGTTTGCGCCGCATACCGATTACGCTAAAGCCAAACAAGCGCTGTTGGATGCTTTCGGTGAGATTGATTTCGAAGTAGACGAAATCCAATTCTTACCACAAACCCCCACGCCCATCGACGGCGATGACGTGGTGATGTTTGAGAAACTGCTGGGCATGCTCGAAGAGCTGGACGATGTTCAGAATGTTTTCCACAGTGCCGAACTACCGGAAGCAACGGCTTAAACCGTCATTCGGTTAGCCCCCTTGTGGTCGTCGGCACCTATGTCGTCGGCGACCGCAGGTCGTAGTCATTGACTAGCGGCACCCTGTGAGTCCAAGGCTGCATCAGGCGGAAGCAACGCCGGAGTAACGCCCGCTGCGCTTAGCACTTGTTTACCGCGCACGGTCAAATCGGTGATAAACAAAAACTGCTGCCGTGGATCCACCGGATAAGCGCGAATACGGTAATGCGTGCCCCAAGGTTTCTCCTCCGCTACGACAATAATCGGCTTATCAAACTTAAGGTAAGCACTGGTTAACGCGACGTCTCGTAACGCTTTACGCACCCAGCCTGCTTCGTGCTCCGGGTGAAGATAAAAACTTGCCACACACTGAAGACTAACGTCGCCATTGTTAGCGTTATAAATAGCGGAATCCCAAAGTTTAAGATGAGGCACCGCCACCAAATCATCGTCGGGCGTTACTATTTCTACTGTGCGCATGCCAACGTGCTTTACTTCGCCGTAAGTCCCTTCAATGTTGACCCAATCCCCTGGCCGATAGGGCAATTCAACAGCAGATACTACCCCGGCAATCAAGCTACTTACGTAATCTTTTAGGGCAAAGCCAATCGCTAGGCCAATGGCCCCCAGCAGCGTCACCATATTGCGTAATGAAGGCTCAATAACGATAGGAACAGCCACAGCCAGCGCGGTAATTAAAATCAATAACCGGGTGAGTGGCACCAGCGCAAATACTCTAAACCGCACTTGGCCATGCAAGCGATTGGCTAACCAGTTCAACCCTCGCTGGCTGACAATAATCAATAGCACCGTACTCGCTAGAATGACTCCTAAGGTAATCAGCGCTTGACTATCAATATCATTAAACAGCTTGGCGTACTGCTCTTGATCGTCCATATAAGCTCCTAAAGCGGGTCAACTAGATAGTTTCGCGATTCCAGCAGTTGTCGCACGCTTGCGTAGCTTAATGGAGCGACTTGCCAGCGCCCTTGATGGCAACGGAGAATTCCCTGGCGAGCAAGTGCTAACCGTGCGTTTAGCGCTTCATGACTCGAGAATGGCAGCACATACCCTAACGCTTGATCCTCTAGTCCCCCATGAATGAGCAGTGTATGCAGCAACAGCGTTGCCACATCCCCCGTATCCGACGCTAGCTCCGCTTCCGCCAATGCATCCAATAGCCATAGCTCTTTTGAAGACTCTTTTGACGGCTCTTTTGGCTGCCCTTGAGACTGCTCTTGTGAACGGCCACTATCCCCATTTCCCGCCGGTTCGCGCAGTCGCTCTCGCCAGTAGTGCCAAGCAATACCTAAATGCCCTCGACAATGGGCTGCTAGACGTTGCAACTCTTTATAGGAACGCTCACCATCAGCGCTATCTTCACTAACGTCAGCAAGAATCGGCTGCCCCGTACGGGAGCTATACACCGTCGGGCGGACGCCACCATCACCCGCCAACTGGGCAAAATAGTGTGCCAGCTGCTCACCCTCTAATGCCTGCAGGGTAACCACGGGTACGCCTTCCAACCCCACCGCATGCTGCAGATAGGCATACGTCCAGCTATCACAACCAATCACGCCCTGCCCCAAACGACCACTTAACGCCCGCTCTAACAATTCACGGACGCCCTGCAGCCCTTGGGTATGGCGTAAAAAATGCCGCTCTAAGGCGGGGATTACCCACTGACGCTGGGAACCACAGCGCTCGACCCACTCTAGGCAACCCTCTGTGAGCTCGTTGAGGGTGGGTGCAGATATGCAATTGACGCCCTGCTGCTGCGCCCAATGGCTAACGACAGCTGCGTGGCCACCATGAGGTGGCGAAATAAACAACACGACTGGCGCATCAACATACCCTTCCGTTACTTGGCTGAGAGCACGAGCCGCCGGTGTCCAATCAATAGCAGGCACCCAGTGCGAAAGTGCGACTTCAGATAACTTACGCAGCTCACTCTCTTCTTTTGCTTGGTGTTCGGAGGCTTCTCTGCCCATTATCCACGTAGTCGCTGCTCGCCAACTACGCCGCCACTGGCTGGCTTGGGTGTGTTCTGGTGTTTGAAACGACTCAAGTGCCACCATTTCCCATGGCGAAAAAGCAGTCTTCGTTGAGCGCTGCGTCATATGCCGCCTCGAACATAAATTAGTGGATTAAGGTTAGCATGCCTCATATTGTCATTGAGGGGTTAGCCGAACTTATCGACTAAAATAAAGTCGTTATACAGTAGCTAACTAATATGAGAGCAAAGCGCAGGAGGCGACAATGAGCGTAGTTAACGTCACTATGGCAGAACTGCATGAAAAGCTTTCAAAGTGCATTGCAGGCGAACGGGTACTGATCGACCACGAGGGAAATCGATTTAGCGCACGTATTCAACATGTAGGCTTCACGGGGTTAAAAGTCATTCCTGAAACGCAGATCAAAAACAGCACGGGTGACCCAGGCGATATCGACGGAGTAACCGTTCCTTATGATGATATTTGGGAACTTGAAGTCAAAGGCGTCGTGTATAGCCGCTTGGAAACGTGACCTTTTTTGCACACCCACTACTCAGTGGGCGTGCAATGGCAACATTCCAAAACTAAAAAGTTAACTAAAGCCAGTGATAGGCGCTGCCTAGCTAGAAAGTCAGACAAATCTTGCCGAAGTGTTTGCCGGATTCCTGGTGGCGGAAGGCATCGGCAATGTCGCTCAGTGCAAACTCACGGTCAATAATTGGCTTCACATTAGCCGCTTCGATAGCACGAATCATCTCGATTTGATGACGACGACTACCCACAATAAGACCTTGCAGCTTAGCTTGCTTAGCCATCAGCTTGGCTGTTGGTATTTCGCCTTCCCGACCGGTTAGCACACCAATCAGCGCGATATGCCCGCCAATTTTCACCGCCTCAATCGATTGCGGCAGCGTACCAGGGCCGCCTACTTCAACAACATGGTCGACACCTTCACCATTCGTTAACGCCTTAACGGCCTTGCCCCAGTCGGGCGTTTCTTTATAGTTAATGGTGTGTTCAGCGCCCAGCTCGCGCAGGCGGGTCAGTTTTTCATTAGAAGACGATGTGGCAATTACCCGCGCGCCCATCATCTTGGCAAACTGCAGCGCAAAAATGGAAACACCCCCGGTGCCCAGCACCAGCACGGTGTCCCCCGCTTTTAACCCACCATCAACGACTAGTGCCCGCCAAGCGGTCAAGCCTGCGGTCGTCAGCGTCGCAGACTCCGCATGACTATAACCTTGCGGCTGAAGGGTGAACGAGGTAGCGGCGGCCACCACTTGCTCGCGAGCATAGCCATCAGTGCCATCCCCTGGCGTGGTGGTAAAGTCACCTACTCGCGCGGGCCCTTCCAGCCAATCCGGGAAAAAGGTCGATACAACTGCATCCCCGACCGCGAACTCGCTAACGCCTTCCCCAACCGCTTCCACTACACCGGCACCGTCCGACATGGGAATACGGCCATCTGCGGTGGGAATCATCCCCGCCACCACGGCATAGTCATGAAAGTTAAGTGAACTGGCGTGCAGACGTACTTTAATTTCACCGGGTCCAGGCTCACTTGGCGCCGTTAGTTCAACCACGTCCAGTTTAGCTAAACCGCCGGGCTCTCGAAGCTGAATGGCTTGCATCACTACCTCCTATTGAACACATGTCGTCAACAGTGACTAGTATTAAAAGTCTAGTAAACGACTGGTCTAATATGAAATGAGGGCACTGGAGTCAGTATCAAGGCCAAGATCAAGATCGTGCCCCAAAAAGCCCCCGGACTGGCGCTGCCACAAGCTGGCGTAAATACCGTTCTGTGCCAGCAATTCTTGGTGAGTACCACTCTCCACCATACGACCTTCATCGACCACAATTAACCGGTCAAGCATCGCAATGGTCGAAAGTCGGTGCGCAATGGCAATCACCGTTTTGCCTTCCATCAGCGAATCGAGCTGCTCTTGAATCGCGGCTTCCACTTCGGAATCCAGCGCTGAGGTAGCCTCGTCCAACACCAGAATCGGAGCGTTTTTAAGCAGTACGCGAGCAATGGCAATACGCTGGCGTTGTCCACCGGAAAGCTTTACACCGCGCTCGCCCACATGAGCATCCAGCCCGCGGCGCCCTTTCGGGTCGACCAGCTCGTTGATAAACGTATCTGCGTGGGCGCGGCACACTGCTTGCCACACATCATCATCGCTGGCATGAGGGCTACCGTAGCGAATATTGTCTCTCAGCGAACGATGCAGCAACGAGGTATCCTGAGTCACCATGCCAATCTGATGACGTAATGAGGTCTGGGTAACATCAGCAATATTCTGTCCATCAATCAGGATACGCCCGCCCTGTAGGTCATAAAAGCGCAGCAACAGATTGGCCAGGGTGGATTTACCCGCTCCGGATCGGCCAATCAGGCCAATTTTCTCACCTGGTTTAATCGTCAGGCTCAACCCGTCAAAGACGTTTTTACTTTCACCCTTCGCCTGGGCGTACTGAAAGCGCAGCGCATCAAACACAATTTCGCCATTGGGCACCGCGAGCGCTTTGGCATTGGGCTTATCTTTGATCGTGGGCTCCTGGGCGATGGTATTCATACCATCTTGCACCGTACCAATATTTTCAAACAGACCGGCCACTTCCCATAAAATCCAGTCCGACATAAAGCGGATACGCATGACCAGGGCTATCGCAATCGCTAACACGCCCAGGGAAATAGCGTCAAAATACCAAGCGCTGATCGCCATACCTGCCGTTCCCACTAGTAGCAGCGTATTGAGCAGCGTCAGGCAAACGCTCATGATGGTGACTAGCCGCATTTGGCGATGCACGGTAGCCATAAAACCTTGCATCGCATCCTTGGCGTAGCTCTGTTCACGTTCGGTATCAGCGAACAGCTTAATCGTTTGGATATTGCTGTAACTATCAACCACGCGCCCCGTCATCTGGGCTCGTGCATCGGCCTGAGCCATCGAAACATCGCGCAGGCGCGGGACAAAAAAGCGCATAATGCCTAAATAGCCAACCAACCAAATTGCTAACGGCAATAACAGCCACGGGTCTGCACGGCCTAATAAAATTGCCGCCCCAGTAAAGTACACAATGGCGTAAACCATTAGATCCATCACTTTGGTGACCGTCTCACGAATGGCCAACGCTGTTTGCATGACTTTTTGCGACACTCGCCCTGCAAACTCATCCTGATAAAAGGCCAAGCTTTGGCTAAGCATATGGCGGTGAGAAAGCCAGCGGCCGATCATCGGGTAGTTACCGAAGATGCTTTGGTGGGTCACCAGAGACTGCGCCAGTACCAGTAGCGGCAGGCCGATAATCACTAACACGCCCACGCCTGCCAGCCAAAGCCCGTGATCCGACCAGAAATTCGCGCGTTCTACGTTACCCAGCCAATCGACCAAGTCGCCCATATAACTAAAAAACACCACCTCCGCTGCGGAAACCAAGGCAGTCGCGACCGACATCAGCAATAGCCACGGCCATACAGGGCGCGAAAAATGCCAAATAAACGGCAGCAGTCCTTTCGGTGGCGTGGCAACCTCACCTTCAGGATAGGGGTTCACCCGCGTTTCAAAGTAACGGAACAGCGGCGCTAGCGTACGTGACAACATGGAAAGTCCTTTCGTTACCTTAATAGACAGATGTAGTTAAGAAGATTGGCGACGCAATAGCCAACGAGCCCAAAAAGGCGCCACGATCATCAGTGTGACCATACGCAGTAAGTGGTGAAATGCTACAAACACAGGATCGATATTAAGCGCGACAGCAAGAATAGCCATTTCACCGATGCCACCGGGAGCCAGCGCTAATAGGGCTACGTCACGGCGCACGCCCAACAGCTGATGGATCAGTTCAGCAAACAGTGCTAACACCACCAGCGCAAGCAGCGTCGCCACCCCAGACTGCCATAAATAACGCCCGAGCAGGCGCCGTGTCATGCCTTGAAAACGCGAGCCAATCGCGCTGCCCAACACCCATAACATGAGGTTCATTCCCCAACCAGGTAACGTAAGGCTTGCCAGCCCAAACCCAGAGAGCAAGGCCGCCATAATAAGCGGCGCAAGTAACGCCGAACTTGGAATGCGCAGCCACCGGCCCACCGGTAATAAGAAAGGAATAGTGAGCAGCATCCAGCCGTGCTCAAGGGTAGCCTGGGCTGGCCCAATGTCACCAGCACCGCCTTCAAATGCCCAAAACAGGGGAGGCAGAAACAGGATAACGAGAATAATCCGTAGTGACTGGGCAATGGCGATGCGTTGCGGGTCACCGCCACATTGATCGCCGAGCATGATCATTGCCGTCATTGCCCCTGGCGATGCACCAAACCAAGCACTGACCGGGTCGAAGCCACAGCGACGATACCACGCCGCGGCAACCGCGGTGGACGCCGCAACACCTGCCAGCAAGAGTGCTGCCGAGATTGGCCAGTCCAGTACACGATGGGCAAGTTGAGGGGTTACTTGACTGCCCAGTACCAATCCCATAACCGCTAAAAACACGTTGCGCAGCGGCTCCGGTACGCCAACGTTAATTCCTTTTGCCGATACCAGCAGGTTGGCGATCAGTGGGCCTAGCATCCAGGCAAGCGGTAAACCGGCGAGGTGAAAAACGATGCCGCCCACGGCGCCTACGGCAAGCGATGTTACAAGTCCCTTTGCACTTTCTGCGCTGACACGGATGCCTTTCACGCTCTTCTCCACCCTAACCTTTAACGTTAAAACGCAATTGTTAACCTGCTAAGCGTAAACGTTAGCTTACCACTGCTAAGGGCTTTAGGGTGTTAAGAGCTAGGTGTAAAGTGCCTTTTGTTAAGTAGCGATTATTAAGCGCTAGGCTTTAGGTACCTGATGTTAGGCGCTAAGTACCTCTATTTTTAATCTTCGTCATCATCACCGCGCATACGCGCCTGACGATCAGCTTCTTCCTCAATGGCATCATCAATCACTTCCAATAGCTCATCGACATTGGCTATGTGGCTATCAAGCTCAAAATGGCCAGTCAGCTTGCTATCGGGATGTAGCTTGCCTGCTTCATATAAAGCCCACATTTCTTTACCGTAACGGGTAGTCAGTAGCTCAGGGGCGAAACGACCGAAATAGGCGCGCATATTATCCACATCGCGCTCTAGCATTGCCGCCGCGCTGTTGTTACCCGCCGCATCCACCGCCTGGGGCAAATCGATAATCACCGGCCCTTCTGCATCAACCAGCACGTTGAATTCAGACAAGTCGCCATGGATCAATCCTGCGCATAGCATTCGCACTACGTCTTGAATCACTTTGGCGTGATAGCGCAGCGCTTGCTCCTCGGTTAGGGTCACTTCGCCTAAACGTGGTGCTACGTTACCCTCGGCATCGCTGATCATTTCCATGAGCAGTACGCCATCAACAAAACCATGCGGCTCAGGCACGCGCACATCTGCAGCAGCAAGACGATACAGCGCATCGACTTCTGCATTCAGCCACGCCTGCTCCTGCTCTTTTTGACCGTAGCGAGTCTTTTTGGCCATGGCGCGCGAACGACGACTATTACGCTCCTTGCGCCCTTCTTGGTATTGCACGGCCTGCTTAAAGCTACGCTGTTTAGCTTCTTTAAAGACCTTGGCGCAACGTACTTCTTCACCGCAGCGCACGACATACACCTGCGCCTCTTTACCACTCATTAACTGCACCAGCACCTCGTCGATCATTCCATCATCGACCAGGGGCTGTAATCGCTTAGGGATTTTCATGGTTAGCTGCGTCGGCTCCTCTTTACTATCTGTGCACACTCATTAATAGATCAATAGCGAATACGGCGAACGCGGAAAGCGCGCCCTTTAAGCTTGTCACGTTCAAGTTTGGCCTGGGCTTTTTGAACAGCACCATACTCCACCGCCACATAAGCACTGCGGGCCAGCACTTTAATTTTGCCTACCTGATCGCCACGCAGGCCACCTTCGCTGGTTAGTGCCCCCAGGATATCACCTGGACGCAACTTGTCTTTCTTACCCCCCGCCAACTGCAGTGTTGCCATAGGCGGTTCAAAGGGCACTGAATGCTGGGGTTTGGGCAAGGGTTCGGTGGTAATCGACTGTTCTAGCAAGCCTTCCAACCGCTCCAGCCGATAATGCTCTTTAGGTATGACCAGCGTACAGGCAATGCCGCTAGCCCCTGCGCGCCCGGTTCGCCCTACTCGATGCACGTGTACATCAAGCTCACGGGCAATCTGATAATTGAACACCGCATCTAATTGAGCAATATCTAAACCGCGCGCAGCAACATCCGTTGCTACTAGAATAGACGCACTTTGGTTAGCAAACAGAATTAGGCGACGATCACGATCTTTCTGCTCTAAGTCGCCGTTGAGTGCCACGGCACTAAAGCCGGCATCCACCAGCTGCTCAGCCACTGCCTGAGTTTCGCGTTTAGTGTTGCAGAACACCACGCTGGTCGCTGGCCGATAAACCAGTAGCAGCTGTTGAAGGGCCGCGAAACGCGCCTCTTCATTAGCAACGTCATAGAAGTGTTGGTCAATCGTAGTGGCATCGTGAACCTCGGCCACTTTGACCATCACTGGCTCACGCATAATGCCGCGGGTCATTGCAGTCAGGCCACCTGACGCCTGATCGTCTGGGAATGTCGCACTAAACAGTAGCGTTTGGCGATCAGCTGGGGTCTCATCAATGATC
Source organism: Halomonas sp. N3-2A (assembly GCF_002216165.1). Classification (NCBI taxonomy): domain Bacteria; kingdom Pseudomonadati; phylum Pseudomonadota; class Gammaproteobacteria; order Oceanospirillales; family Halomonadaceae; genus Halomonas; species Halomonas sp. N3-2A. The sequence continues at coordinate 2,968,960 of NZ_CP022286.1, forward strand.
GCATCAATGGTGTCTTGAAAGCCCATATCGAGCATACGATCGGCTTCATCAAGCACCAAGGTGGTAAGCGACCCCAGTGTCAACGAGCCTTTGCGCAAATGCTCGTCGATACGTCCCGGCGTGCCCACGACAATATGCGCACCATGTTCCAAGGAGCCTAACTGCGGCCCAAACGGCGCACCGCCGCATAGGGTAAGCACTTTAACGTTGGGCAACCCGCGCGCCAAACGGCGTAGCTCTTCGGCTACCTGGTCGGCGAGTTCTCGGGTGGGGCACAGCACAAGGCCCTGTACAGCAAACGCTTCCACACGCAACTCAGCCAGCAGCGCCAAGCCAAAGGCAGCGGTTTTTCCCGACCCCGTTTTGGCTTGGGCCAACACATCACGCCCCGCCAACATCGGTGGCAGGCTTTGCGCCTGTACAGGCGTCATTGCGTGATAGCCAAGGGAATCTAAATTGCTTAAAAGCGCAGGAGAGAGCGCCAGCGATGCAAAAGAAGTGTCAGACACAAAATTATCCTGAAGGGGCTATATTGCCCAGCAAACCTATAATGTGAAGCACCATACCAGAAAGCGCCAACCTATGCCTTGGCAAGGATAGGCGAACGGTACAACATGGGTGGTTGCTAGCCCGATAGATAGTAGATCAGAGATTAGGAAAGAGTCGTTGCTAGCGCTGCAAAACGCCCCTGGCATAACGCTGCTAAGTCGTTCGGAGTCAGCTCAATCTCCAGCCCACGTCGCCCCGCGCTTACATAAAGTGTCGAAAATGTCTGCGCCGAGTCGTCGATAAACGTAGGCAGACGCTTTTTCTGGCCCAGCGGGCTAACGCCACCAAGCACATACCCTGTGGCCCGCTCCACGTCAGCGGGCGCCGCCATTGCCGCTTTTTTCGCCCCTGCCGCTTTAGCAATTTGCTTTAACCCCAGTTGACTGGTGACCGGTACAATACCAACGGCCAGCTGCTTACCATCTAGGGTAACGACCAAGGTTTTAAACACTTGCTGAGCGGCAACAGCCAGTTTTTCAGCTGCCTCCAGCCCGTAAGATTGCGCAGCAGCATCGTGTTGATACTCATGGATCTGAAACGCAATGCCTGCATGTTTCGCGCTATTAATCGCCGGTGTCATGTAATTCTCTTAAGTTAACATCATCAGCTCGTCTGAAAAGGACACTTCTCTCTACCAAGTTTAATATCGTGATTGGTTTAATAAAGTCAACTGACAGGCGTCAGTGATATTAAAGCAACTTCCAAAACAAAGCAGAAAGCTGCGGGGGGCGGTGCTTTCTGCCAAGCGTGGTGAAACAAAGCCTAGCGAACTTTATGACGCTTCCAAAGGCCTGTCCCAAGATCTGTCCAAAGACATGCATGGCTCCAAGAGCGCAGAGGAACTTGAAGGGATGACAAGCACTCAGCGCAAAGATAAACCTCAAAAGAGAGTAAGTGACTAAACGTTACTAGCAAAAAGCCGGGGGATTAAGTAACTAATGTAATGCTGGTCACTGCACGCAAGTTACGCAGCTTACAATGCTGCTCCACACTTTCGACAATTTCTTCAGCATCATTGATTTGCTGCTTATCTAACTGAATATCTACCATTAAAAAACTACCAACTTGAGCTAAACGCACGTCTTCGTTGGTAATATCAAAATCTGCTACCTCTTGCACTACGTCCTGACGAACGCTGTCTAATGGTTTGCCAAACATCAATTCGCGCAACGCACCGCGTACCATGCGAATAGGAATTGGTAAGAAGTATCCGGCGATAATCAGTACCATCACAGGGTCAGCAAAACGCGCTAGATGAGCCCAAGGGGTAAACGTTAACCCCCACGTAAGCGCAAAGCCCAGCATCACAGCGGCACTCAGCCATGTGTCCATTTGCCACTGGCGCAGCTCGGCGGCCAGCAGTGATGAACGCGCAATTCGGGCATAGCGCTTCAACCACCACCAAGAAAGTAAACAACCTGCCACATTCACCACGCCAAACATCAGCGCAAGATCTAACGTTACCAGCCGCCCGCCTTGTGCAAGGCTCCACACAGCAGACACCATTGAGAACAGACACACTAACGCGATCACTACGCCTTTAAGCAGTACAGCCAACGGCTCTACGGTCAGCCGCCCAAAGGGGTAATGATCATCGGCAGGTTTGCTCGCCTGCTGTAACGCAAACAACGACAGCGATGCCAGCACTAAACTTAATAGCGAATAGCCACTATCGAATAAAACAGTAATTGATCCACTGGCAAGCCCAAGCGCAAGACCGGTAAAGGCAAACAGGCTGGCTGAGACAGCAGAGAATCTGAGCGCACGACGCTCGGCGACAAAGGGGGTCACGCGAAATACTCCAGTAAAGTGTGTTAAACCCAGCGCATAATAGTGAGTACACTCACGTTTCACCAATCGCTCAGCGCCAACTTTTTTGGCTCTCCACGGAGTAACCTATGCGCGCAGAACAAGTGCAGGCGTTTATTGACGTTACTGAACACGGCTCCTTTGCAGCGGCCGCGCGGCACACAGGGATAAAGCGCAGCACCCTCAGTGCCACAGTGAATGCTTTAGAGGATAGCCTAGGGGTCGTGCTGTTCGAGCGCTCAGGCAATAGCTTGCAGCTCACGGCGGTAGGTGAAAGCGTGCTGCCGGACTGCTACCGCCTGCTGACAAGTGCCAGCCGAATAAAAAAACACTGCCAACAGCACCTGCAAGGCGTAGAAAGCCAGCTGTGCATTGCCAGGGATGATGCGTTGCCTGAAGCATTTTGGCGACAAGTCATGCACGATTTAAAGCAGCGCTATCCACTTACGGCCATCTCGGTATATTTATTGCCTCCTCAAGAGCACCCACAGTTCGTCCTTCGCCAAACCGTTGATATCGCCTTTGGCTTGTATACCGCTGAAGGGGCCGACGTAAGTGCGAGTAATCTAGCCCCGGTGAGCATGTGCCTAGTAGCGGCAACCTCGCACCCACTAAGCCGCTTACCCAGCGTTACCCGCGATGATCTCGCCCAATATACTCAGGTGTGCTTAACCTATGAGCAGGGCGATAAGCTAGTCAGTGAGGCACTTTTTTCGACAAACTACCTAGGGCTGACCATGTTCGAGGTCATTCGCGATGCCGCTATCAATGGCACTGGCTGGGCACTACTACCCTATCCATTAGTGAAAGAAGCCATAGAAAGCCATCAGCTTTGCGCGCTAAATCATGATCTCGCCTTGGACAGCCACTATTATCGCTACGTAGAAGGTGAAAGTCTGGGCGTGGTCGCTACCGCGCTGCTAACCAAGGTGTCACGCTTTTTAGGCACGACTCGGTGATACTTTGCCATAACGTTGAAATAGAGCATTGGAAAAAATTGCTTATGCCTTCCACTCTGTTAAGGAACTTGTAAAAAAGTGCTACATAAGGAGATCAAAAGGACACGCTAGAGAACCGGCACAGGTGAGTGTCATCTAAGCGTAAAGTGCATCTGCCAGTGTCGATGTTGCCGTCAACTAAGGAGTAGTTTCCACGATGGTACGACTCGATAAGAAAGCGACTAGGCTGTATGTCCTAGACACGAATGTCCTTATCCACGACCCCGCCGCGCTCTACCATTTTGATGAGCACGACGTTGTTATCCCCATGACTGTTCTCGAGGAGCTAGACAAGCATAAAAACGGCATCAGAGAGATCGCCCGTACGGCGCGCCAAATTAGCCGTACGCTTTCCGATTTAACCAGCCAAGTCACCTTCGACGAAATTCAGAAAGGCATTCCTATTCCTCGCATCAGCGGAGAATCAGGCCGCCTCCATTTTTTGTGCTACAACGACCTTAAACCCTTCGACTCCCTTGATGACAACCCCGACAACCGTATTCTGGCGGAAACCTGCCGGTTACGCGATGAGCGTCCGGATGCTTCCGTCATCCTGATCACTAAAGATATCAACTTGAGGGTAAAAGCTGCCGCGCTAAAAGTGCCGGTGGAAGATTACCTGAATGATCGCGCCTATTCTGACAGCGATGCCATGATTGAAGGCGCACAGGTTTACGCCACTGCCGGACAAGATGGTGCTTCGCTGTGGGAAGCGCTCAATGTCGACGTCACCGTTGAACGTGTCGACCACCACACCTTTTATCAGCTAAGTGGCAACATGCCTCGCCATTGGCATGTCGGCATGCTGGTCTCCGATAGCGAAAATGGCGCTGAGTTTGAAGCCATTGTCCGTGAGCTTTCGCCGTCATCTGCCCGACTACAGCTACTTACCAACTACCGTCACCATGCGGGCGTATGGGGCGTTCATGCTCACGACAGCCGCCAAAACTTCACCCTCAATCTACTGATGGACCCAGACATTGATCTGGTCACCATTGCTGGTAATGCAGGCACCGGCAAAACCTTTATGACACTCGCCGCAGCGTTCCAGCAAACACTGGATGCCAAACTATTTGAGCGCATTGTGTTTACCCGTGCACCGATCCCCATGGGCGAAGATATTGGTTTCTTACCAGGCACCGAAGAGGAGAAAATGTCACCGTGGATGGGCGCCTTCCACGACAACATGGACAACCTATTGCGTAACGAAGAAGGGGAATCTAGCTGGGATAATGGTGCGACTCGGCAGTTAATTGGCTCTAGGGTACAGATTCGCGCACCGAGCTTTATGCGTGGGCGTACCTTAAACGATACGTTCTTGATCATTGATGAGGCACAAAACTTCACCCCCAAACAACTGAAGTCACTGGTAACCCGAGCGGGTCGAAATACCAAAATTGTCTGTTTAGGCAACGTGGGCCAGATCGACACGCCCTACCTCACCGCTAACACCTGTGGCATGGCGGCTGTTGTCGAACGATTCAGGGATTGGCCACATGCAGGGCACATCACCCTGAAAAGCGTTGAACGTTCACGCTTGGCGCTGGCTGCCGAAGAGCTGTTGTAACGCTTGCCGCAAAAACCCTACCGATTTCACACTTCCACTAAACAACACCGCCCAGCTTGGCTGGGCGGTGTTGATTGGTGCACATCGCTGTCGGGGTCATTTATCCTGCAACTGGCGTCGCGCATCAACATTTTCGCTATTCCAGGGGTTTTCCACACCCACCGTGTCGGCAGCAAATGCCTGACGTTCGCCAATAGAGCGAGCAGCTCCCACCGTTGTGTCGTTGCAGGTCTGGCGCTCCATTTCGCAGTTAAGTTCGGCACCAAACAGCACCACAAACGCTGACAGCCAAAACCACAGCATTAGCGCCACAACAGCACCAAGAGAGCCATACAGCTCACTAAAGGTAGAAAAGTAACGTGCGTAAAGCGACAAGCCGCCTGAGCCTAATAACCACATAGTGGTGGCAAACAGCGTGCCATAGCTTAACCAGCGCCACTGGGCAGAACGTCGATAAGGCGCGTAACGATACAGCAAAGCAATAAGCACGCTCATCAGTAACAACAGTGCGGGCCAACGCAGCCATTTCAAAACACTATCCAGCGGTGGCTCAATCGTCAGCGCATCCACCACTATCGGCACAATGGCGATAAACCCCAGTGACACTAGCGTCATTATGATCAAACCAAAGGTCAACGACACCAGCACGACACCACGCAGCAATAACGGGCGCTTTTCGTGTTCGCCATACACTACGTTTAAGCCAACCACTAACACAGAAACACTTTTCGATGCGATGTACATGGCCACTAACAGCCCCGCAAGCGCTGTCATCACATTGCCAGACTCTGTCGTCTCGACCACCTCTTGAGCCTGCTGGTCAATCAATTTTGCCGCATCCGGTGGCATAAAGCGGCTAATTTCGTAAAGCTGGCGGCCTGCCTCAACAGGATCAAACAGCAAACCCCAAAGGGAAATAACGGCGGCAATGGTCGGAAATAGCGCCAGCAGGGCATAAAAAGCGATGCCCGCGGCAAAGATAGTAATCCGATCCCGACGTGCGGCACGCGCTACACGCCAAATAATATCGAGCCACCCCTCACGAGGAATATCACTAGGTACGCCAGCTCTACGACCTCGGTACTGCTTACCCACTTAGCCCAACCGCTCGCTCAACCACTTGCCAATATCATTTACCTGCTGCGGGCATAGCGCATGCGCCATCGGATACTGGCGATAATTAACCGTGTAGCCCATTTCTTTTAGGCGTTCGACACCACTGCGCCCCAGAGTCTCAGGAACGATGGGGTCGAAATTCCCATGATGCACTTCGATGGGTATCTCACGATTGGATTCAGCTACATCGATGCTATCGGCCGTCGCAAAATAGGTCGACATAGCCAACAGTCCGCCAAGAGGCTGAGGGAACGAGAGTGCCGCCTGATAAGCGACTGCGCCACCTTGGGAAAAACCCGCGACGATGATACGACGGCTGTCGATCCCTTGATCAATCTGTTCTTCAATCAGTGCCTGGATACGTTCGGCAGACATTTTCAGCTGCACTTCATCTACCCGACGCCCTAAGTCCATAGCGAGAATGTCGTACCACGCAGGCATCACCATGCCGCCATTAATAGTGACCGGCAAGCGCGGCGCATGGGGCATAATAAAACGCACATGCGCTGAGTCCGGTAGCGTCAGGGCTGGCACTAGCGGCTCGAAATCGTGCCCATCGGCACCCAACCCGTGAATAATAAACACGCACGCATCGGCGGGTTGACCATTTTGCGGTTCAATAATCAGTTCGCCTGGGGCTGTCATGGGCTCTTTCCTTGCTAACGTTAAAAGCGCCACCCTAGCGTAAAGTGACGCGTTGGGCGAGTCATTTGCCTGCTTAAAGCGGCCAAACCAGTGGAATAAGGGTTAAGGCAATGGCGCCTGTCAAAAGGTTTAAGCCACCACCAACACGCAAGAAATCACTCACCCGGTAGCCGCCAGGACCATGAACCATAAGGTTCGTTTGGTAACCAATTGGCGTTAAAAAACTCGCCGAGGCAGCAAACATTACTGCCACTACGTAGGGCATCGGGTTAACCCCCAGGCTTTCTGCTGCTGCCATGACCACCGGAAAAATGATCACCGCAGCGGCATTATTGGTTACCAACTCGGTTAACATTGCCACGACGCAATAAGTGGCAATTAATAGCAACAGCGGGTTACCCGCCACCAACGATAGAACATTGCCCGCCAGGAAATCCGCCGCGCCGGATGTTTGTAGCGCAGCTCCTACCCCGAACGATGCTGCAATGGTCAACAACACTTGCGTATCCAGGCCACGCTTAGCAGCGCCCACGGAACAACAACCGGTTAACAGCGCGAGCGCCGCGGCCAACATGGCAGCATTGAGCATACTTAAGACACCTAATGCCGCCAACAGCACCGCCCCCAACAGAATCGCCCAAGCCAGCGGGGCTTTTTCATGCACAGGCCGCGCTGAGCCGTTCAACTCGCTAATTAAAAGAAAGTCTTTCGATTGGCGATGGCGCTCAATGAACGGAGGGCGCGCTTCTAACAGCAGCACATCAGCAGGTTGCAAACGGACTTGACCTAAGTTGCCGGTTACCCGCTCGCCGCCACGACAGATTGCTAGGACAGCAGCGCCATACAGCGTTCTAAAACGGCCGTCACGAATCCGCTGCCCAATAAACTGGCACTGGTTCGATACCACCGCTTCAACCAAGCGACGCTCTTTAAACTCTTTTTCCAAACTCGACGCGGCGTCACGAGAAGGGATGAGTCCACGAATCTGCTGTAGCTCTACAGCGGCATCCGAGGTACCCACAAAAACGAGTCGGTCACCTGCCTTTAGCTGCTCGCCGGGCCCCACCACACTCACCACATTACCTGCACGCTCAATTTCAACTAGAAAAAGCTCTTGAAGATGGCGTAACCCAGCTTCTTCCACCGTACGGTCAACCAGCACTCCCGCAGGATCAACTTCCATTTCGATAGTGAACTCGCGAGGGTTAGCAAACGCTTTTGACATCCCCTCTCGTGAGGGCAATAAGCGTGGCCCTAAGAAGATAAGATAAGCAAGCCCCACCAGCGCAACAGGGACGCCTACCCACGCTAAATCAAATAGCCCCATCTCAAGCGCGGGATAGCGCTCTACTAACAAACCATGCACAACTAAGTTAGTACTGGTACCAAACAGTGTAATGGTACCGCCGAGAATGGAAGCAAAGCTGAGCGGCATTAACAGCCGTTGGGGAGAAAGCCTTAATCGTCGACTCCAACTCATGACAGCAGGGATGTAGGTAGCCACTACGGGCGTGTTATTGAGAAAGCCGCTCAGCGATGCCACGGGTAACAGCAGCCGAACAAGCGCGCCCCGTTCACTGTTAGGACGACCCAGTACATAGCGAATAATCAGGTCAATGCCGCCCGTTTCACGAATACTGGCAACCAACACATACATGAAGGCCACGGTAAACAAGCCACTGTTAGAAAAACCGCCCAGCGCCTGTTGCGGGTCAATGACCCCCAAGGTCATTAACACCACGACGGCACCAAGCAGAATAATGTCTGGCCCCAGTCGAGACAGTGTCATTAACGGGAAGATAGTCAGCACTACCCCCACGGCTATCCAAGCATCCAGCGACATATCCTGCATCCCTAACCTAAAATCTTAGGAGCATTGTGCCGCCTCGAAGATATTCTAAAAAGTTATTTTTAGAAACACAGTAAGAACAAAAAAGAATATAGACGTGTGGCGTGTGGCGTGTGGCGTGTGGCGTGTGGCGTGTGGCGTGTGGCGTGTGGCGTGTGGCGTGTGGCGTGTGCAGGGTATTGACTAAGCAGCAACAAAAAACCCCGCTTTCGCGGGGTTTTTTAGCATATTAGCGTTAACCGCTAACAGCGAACATCATCGTTTCTAATTAAAGAACTTTGATGTTAGAAGCCTGAAGGCCTTTTTTACCCTGAGTCACGTCGAAGGAAACCTTCTGACCGTCTTGCAGAGTTTTGAAGCCGTCAGCTTGAATTTCAGAGAAATGCGCGAACAGATCGTCGCCATTGTCGTCCGGAGAAATGAAGCCGAAGCCTTTAGTGTCGTTAAACCACTTAACGGTACCAGTTGCCATGATCGAAATCCTCGATGTAGCTTGATGTAGAGCCGGGTAATACCCGAGTTGCAGTGGGTAGAACAAGAAACTTTCACCAGACTAAACGCTTGGGCGTTTCGATACTGCTGACAACGTTCGACTTGCTAACCAACTGCATTCAGCATGCGCTTAACTTAGCCGCACGTCAATACTATAGTTAAAAAAAATGTCAGGGTGATGACTAGTCCGCTGCCACCATCCACCCTGCTGCTTTCTCAGCAATCATTAAGGTAGGTGAGTTGGTATTGCCACTGGTAATAGTCGGCATAATACTGGCGTCCACTACTCGCAGACCGCTCACGCCCTTAACACGCAGCTTGGAATCCACCACGGCCCCCGGATCGTCATCGCGGCCCATTTTCGCCGTCCCAACGGGGTGAAAGATAGTGGTACCGATATCGCCCGCCAATTTGGCCAGCTCTTCGTCGCTTTGATACTGCAACCCAGGCTTAAACTCTTCTGGCTGATACTTAGCGAATGCCTGCTGCTCAGCAATCCGCCGCGTAACCCGTAATGAGTCTGCCGCCACCTTGCGGTCTTCTTGCGTGCTCAGGTAGTTAGGCTCAATGGCGGGCGCCGTCTGTGGATCACGGTTTTTGATCCTTACCGAGCCACGGCTTGTGGGGTTAAGGTTGCAGACACTGGCAGTAATCGCAGGAAACTCATGCAGCGGCTGGCCAAACGCATCCAGACTTAATGGCTGTACATGGTACTCGATGTTGGCGTGCTGATACTCGTCAGAACTGCGCGTAAAGATACATAACTGAGAAGGCGCCATACTCATCGGCCCCCTACGTTTCAGCACGTATTCCAAACCAATCATGGCTTTACCCAGTAGAGTACTGGCCATGGTATTGAGCGTTTTTGCCCCTTTCACCTTATAGACAGAACGAATCTGCAAGTGGTCCTGCAAGTTTTCGCCTACGCCAGGTAGCGCTGCCACCACATCAATACCGTGTTGTTGTAATAGCTCGGGCGCGCCAATACCGGAAAGCTGCAGAATCTGTGGCGAACCGATAGCACCAGCACTCAGCACAGCTTCTTTATTGGCTGTCACGTTGATCGTTGCGCCTTCACGCAAAAGCTCAGCGCCCGTGCAGCGTGGTTGGCCACCTTGTGGTTCAAATAGCAAACGATTGACGTGGGTAGAGTGCCAGATCGTTAGGTTGGTGCGTTGCTTGATCGGCCGCAAAAACGCTTTAGAAGTATTCCAGCGCCAGCCATTGCGCTGGTTGACTTCAAAATAGTTAACGCCTTCGTTATCACCACGATTGAAATCGTCAGTGCGCGGAATGCCCGCTTGCACCGCCGCCTCAGCAAAATCATCTAGCACTTGCCAGCTTAAGCGCTGTTTTTCGATCCGCCATTCGCCACCATGACCATGATAACGGCGATGATCGGCATCGCCTTCACCACCTTCATCCAAACGGTGATGGTCTTCGTGTTTCATAAAATCTGGCAAGCAGTTCTCCCACCGCCAGGCGTCATCGCCGGTCAACTCGGCCCAGTGATCGTAATCGCGTGCCTGACCACGTAGATAAAGCATGCCGTTAATGCTGGAGCAGCCACCTAGCGTTTTACCCCGGGGGTAAATCAGTGAGCGGCCATTGAGCCCTTTGTCAGGCTCGGTACGAAACAGCCAGTCAGTGCGCGGGTTGTTGATGCAGTAAAGATAGCCCACCGGAATATGAATCCAGTGGTAGTTATCCGGCCCGCCCGCTTCAATTAGCAGCACCTTATTATTTGGATTAGCACTGAGTCTGTTAGCCATCAGGCACCCTGCGGTGCCTGCGCCGATCACAATATAATCGAAGTTATTATTAGTAGCATGTGACATGTACGGGCTCCCGTAACGTAATGGCGTTACTTCGCCGTCGGCATCACAAACTCAGCGCCTGAATCAATAGAGTCTGACCAGCGCTGCATAATGGATTTCTGTTTGGTATAGAAGCGCACGCCCTCTTCGCCATAAGCATGCGTATCGCCAAACAGCGAACGCTTCCAACCGCCGAAACCGTGCCACGCCATGGGTACCGGAATGGGCACATTGATGCCGACCATGCCCACCTGAATACGGCGACCAAACTCCCGCGCAACGCTACCGCTCTCAGTGAAGCAGCTCACGCCGTTACCAAATTCATGGTCATTGATCAGTTGAATGGCGGTGGCAATATCCGGCACCCGAATACAGACCAGCACTGGGCCGAATATCTCTTCTTTGTATATGGTCATCTCAGGGGTGACGTGATCAAACAGAGTGCCGCCCATCCAGAATCCTTCGCCACAGCCGTCGCCGGTTTGCGCGGCATCGAATTCTCGGCCATCCACCACCAAGTGTGCGCCTTCTTCTACACCTTTATTAATGTAACCGGTAATCCGCTCATGGGCCTGGCGGGTGACAATCGGGCCCATTTCCGCATCCAACTGCATGCCGTCTTTAACTTTCAGCGCCTTGGCACGTTCCGCCAACTGAGCCACCACGCCATCCGCCACATCGCCCACCAGCACCGCCACGCTGATCGCCATACAACGTTCGCCCGCCGAACCGTAGGCAGCGCCAATCAAGGCATCCACGGCTTTATCCAGGTTGGCATCCGGCATCACTACCATGTGGTTTTTAGCGCCACCCAGTGCTTGCACCCGCTTGCCATGCTTAGCGCCGCGCTCGTAAATCAGGTTAGCAATCGGCGTAGAACCAACAAACGACAACGCTTTAACATCCGGATGGTCGATCAACGCTTCAACGCTGTCTTTATCGCCCTGAACCACGTTGAACACACCATCCGGCAAACCCGCCTGCTTGAGCAGATCGGCGATCATCAGCGAAGCACTAGGGTCAAGCGGACTAGGCTTAAGTACAAAAGTGTTACCTGCAGCAATCGCCACGGGGAACATCCACATCGGTACCATGACAGGGAAGTTGAACGGCGTAATGCCCGCTACCACGCCCAATGGCTGTCGCATGGTCCAGTTATCAATACCGGTGCTTACCTGCTCGGTATAGTCGCCCTTTAACAACTGAGGAATACCGCAAGCGAATTCAACGACATCAATCCCCCGGGCAACTTCGCCCTGGGCATCAGTAAACACTTTGCCATGCTCTTTAGTAATTGCTTCCGCCAATGCATCTTTATGGGTGTTGAGCAGCTCCAAAAACTTGAACAAAACCCGTGCCCGACGAATGGGCGGGGTGTCGGCCCAAGTAGGAAATGCCGCTTTAGCGGCTTGCACAGCACTATCGACATCGTGTGCCGAGGCAAGTACCACGTTTCCGGTGACGTTACCCGTCGCAGGATTAAACACATTTTGAGAGAGACCCGAGCTTCCCTGGCTGATCTGCCCGTTAATGAAATGATTAATAGTGGTTGTTGTCATTTGGCTACCTTTATAAGCAGATTAAAATACCGAATTAAGTACTGACAGATTAACCAGCTCTGTGAGGCAATCAATTGAGTAATTTTTAACCTAGATATAAGCTTTTCAAATAACACAACGACAACAGGTGCTCGCTTATGCAAGAAAACTCAGCGCTACGGGCATTTGTAGCCGTCGCACGTACCGGCAGCGTTTCACGGGCAGCTGACCAGCTATGCCTGACTCAACCCGCCGTCAGCCTAAAGTTGAAGCAACTTCAGCAGCACTTAGGGTTAACCCTATTCACCCGTCGCCCTCAGGGATTAACGCTAACTGCCGACGGCTATGCGTTATTGCCCGCCGCAGAAAATGCTCTGGCCAGCGCCCTGGCCTTTGAGCAACGCGCTAGCGCTTTGCACAGTACCCTGCGAGGAAAACTAAAAATCGGCACGATTGTTGACCCGGAATTTATTCGCCTGGGTAAATTTCTCAGCCGATTGATGGCTCGTGCCCCTCAATTGGAAACCGAGCTGCACCACGGGATGAGTGGCAACGTATTAACGAAGGTAGAGCAAGGCGAACTGGATGTGGGCTTTTTTCTCGCCCCTCCCGGCGAAGGATCAGGAAGCGAAATCCTTGCTTGGCGTGAGCTGACCCACTTCCACTATCACGTCATTGCCCCAGCAGGCTGGGAAACCAAACTGTTAGATACTCGCTGGGAAGCTCTAGCCAAGCTTCCCTGGATAGTCACTCCCCCGGTCTCGGCGCACCACCGGCTGCTAGAGCACGTCCTAACCCCAAGCGGTGCCACGCCTAATAGGGTTGCCCAAGTAGACCAAGAGGCTTGTATGCTGGATTTAGTCCGTGCGGGAGTGGGTCTAAGCTTAGCCAGGGACGCGCTGGCAATGGCCGAACGCCAGGAAAGCGGCTTGGCTGTAGCCGACAATGTTCGCCTGCCCTGTGCACTTAGCATGATATGGCGCAAAGAACGCGCGGCGGAGCCGACTATCAGAGCAGCATTGGATACGTTAGACACCGTATGGCCTTACCGGCTGGGGTAGCGCATAGGTTATGTAAGGTATTAGCCAACGTTGCCACTAAGCGACTCTACATTGAGCGATAACTCACCACGTCCACCGGAGTGCTTACCATGATTCGATTCCAGCTTTTTCGCCCCTTATTTCAGCCCTTAACGCTGTGTGTTATAGCTGCCGCAGGTCTCGCCAGCACGCCACTCCATGCCCAGTCTAATGCGGAAGCCACGTTTGCTGGCGGCTGTTTTTGGTGCATGGAACCGCCCTACGATAAGCAGCCCGGCGTCAGCGCCACCATCTCTGGTTATATGGGCGGCGAGCTTGAAAACCCTAGCTACGAGCAAATTTCTCGCGGCGGAACTGGCCATGTCGAAGTGGTGCAAATCAGCTACGATGCCAGCCAAATCAGCTACGAACAGCTGCTAGAGATTTTCTGGCGCAATATTGACCCCTTCGCCGTAGACCGCCAGTTTTGCGACAGCGGCGACCAGTACCGCTCAGCCATTTTTTACCATAGTGATGAACAACGAGAGCTAGCAGAAGCGTCGAAAGCTGAAATGGAAGCACGCTTTGACCAAGCTATAGCAACTGAGATAGCTCCTGCCAGCGAGTTTTGGGAAGCTGAAGAGTACCACCAGGATTACTATGAAAAAAATCCGCTACGTTACCGGTTCTATCGTTTGAGCTGTGGTCGGGACAATCGCCTGGAAGAGGTATGGGGCGAAGAAGCAGGTGGGCCAATATTTGAGTAGCCTACCCTTAACGCGCAAGTTTAACGGAACATTTTTTACCTACGACTGCCCTAGAGGGAGCGCTGTAGTTAAGACGCTAACAATCAATTTGGGCAAACCGGCGTTTTTCTACTAGAGTGGAGAATCAACATTAATAGACCAGTCGGCTAATAGCTGGTCTATTGTTTAACGCCCCGTTGATCAAAAGATAGGAGATCTTATGAGCAACAGCATCACCACCGTCAACCCAGCCACCGGCGAAACGCTTGAGACTTATGCGCTAATGGATGCCAGCCAAGCCAAGCAGATTGTCAAGGCTAGCCATGAAGCGTTTCTTGATTGGCGACTTAAACCACTTGAGCAGCGCGCTAAGGTAGTCAAAGCCATTGGCGAAGCGCTTAACGCCAATAAAGAAGAGCTTGCCGAACTGATGGTGAAGGAAATGGGCAAGCTACCCAGCCAAGCCCGCCAGGAAGTCGAGCTTTGCGCAGGTATATGCGATTACACCGCGAAGCATGGCCCCACCACATTAGCTGACGAAGAGCGCAACCCCAGCAACGGCGAGCGTGGCATTGTTACTTACTCTCCCATGGGCGTTATCTATGGCATACAGCCGTGGAACTTCCCTGCTTATCAGGTAGTGCGTTACTCCATCGCCAACATTATGGCGGGTAATAGCGTGCTGCTGAAACATGCTGAGAATGTCACTGGCAGTGGCCTACTGCTCGAAAAAATTTATCGTGAGGCTGGCCTACCGGAAAACGTTTTCCGCACGATCATTATCTCTCACGCTGTATCTGATGAGGTGATTGCACACAAGGCGGTTCGTGGCGTCACGCTTACGGGTAGTGATGGTGCAGGACGTAAAGTCGCGGCAAAAGCAGCCGAGCACCTGAAAAAAACCGTACTGGAATTGGGTTCAAACGATGCCTATTTGGTGCTGGATGATGCCGATCTCGATGTTGCCGTCAAAACCTGCGTCACTGGCCGAGTGTTTAATACCGGACAGACCTGCGTGGCTGCAAAACGCTTCGTGGTGACCGATGCCAACTACGAAGCGTTCAAAGCGCGTTTTGTGGAAAAAATGAAGGCGCTGAAAGTAGGCGACCCCAAGGCAGATGACACCGACCTAGGCCCCATGGCGCGGGTTGACCTACGCGATGCTCTTCACGAGCAGGTGGAACAGAGTGTGCGTAAAGGCGCAAAAATCCTCTGTGGCGGCGAAAAGCCATCTGGCAAAGGCGCGTTTTACCCAGTGACCGTGCTGGATAACGTGACACCCGGCCAGCCCGCCTACGATGACGAGCTATTCGGACCCGTCGCGGCGCTGATTCGCGCTAAAGATGACGAAGACGCCATGCGCATTGCCAACGACAGCCGTTATGGCCTCGGCGGCGGCATCATCTCTAAAGATGTGAAGCGTGCTACTGAGCTTGCCAGCAAGTACTTCGACACCGGCATGGTGTTTATCAATGGCTTTGGCGTTGCCACCCCGGAAATGCCGTTTGGCGGCGTTAAAGACTCCGGTTATGGACGTGAGCATGGCGGCTTTGGCATGCTTGAGTTCGTTAACGCAAAGTCGGTCATTGTTGTTAAAGAGTGAGGCGGTAAACGCTCAGAGTCATAGGTCATAAAAAGAGCGCGCCGCTAGCTTTCATCAGGCTAGCGGCGCTTTTTTGGTTACTAGTATTGTTATGGATTTTAGTGTTGTTCAGCGGTTCGGCGCTGCCAAAACTTCACTATTAGGGCCATCACTACCCACGTCACTAACGCCGCAATAACATCGTCTAACACAATTCCGAAGCCACCCTGCACATACTCTGCCAAATGAATTGGCGGCGGCTTCAGCGAATCAAAGAAGCGATAAACTCCAAACGCCAGGGCCATAACGAGTGGATTTCGGGCGGCTGTTAGCCCCAATACCGCTAGCGGGAACGCGACATATTCGTCGGCGACGATGCTGCCATGGTCAGCACCCGCAAAGTGCAGCGAAGCTGCATGGCATACTGGAACAGCTGCAGCAACTAACAGCCCCGTTATGGCCGCTTGCTGACGGGTTGGCTTACTTAACAACCACCACGCTAATGGAATTCCCAGCAGCGAACCTACCGTACCCGGCGCCACCGGCGCTAGCCCCAGCCCAAAGCCGGTGGCTAGCCAAAAATTAATGGTATCCAGCATTAACCGGCCTGCTGCGCCTGGCGTTCAAGTTCGGCAGCCATGTCGGGCGAGAGATTCAGCGCACTTGCCAATTGATCCAACCAAGCGCGCTCCATGGGATTTTGATCATCAGTGACAGCGACGCTGATCAGATACATCTCGCGGGCAGCCTGGGGGGAGTCAGCTTCACGGGCGAGTGTCTGAGCATCCAGCGGGGCGTTGAGCTGCTGCTCGACCCAGCGATGCATCTCCTGATCGGCACCTAGCGCATCGATCTGCTCCGTGATGAGTGCCTGCTCTTGCTCATCAATGTGGCCATCAGCTCTGGCGGCCATAATCATTGCTTGCAACAGCTCAAGGCTGCGCCGCTCTTGATACTCACCGCTAAGCACTTCTACCCGTTCGCCCTCGGATGCATTTTGAGCAGCACTGGACGAGTTAGCAGCATTTTTCCCTTCCTGAGAGCTTTGCCATGCTTTCCAGGCCAGCATGCCCACACCAGCAATTGCGCCGTACTTGAGCGCTTTACCGCCCATGCTACGACCACGCTTAGAGCCAATAAGCATGCCCATTGCGCCACCACCTAACTGGCTCTTCATATCAAAACCGCTAGAGCCGCCCCCTTGCCGCGAGCCCTGGCCTGCGCTACTGCTACCACCGCCTAGCTGGCGCGATAACCCATCAATAACGCCTTTAACATCGAAACCGCTTCCGCTGTTTCCACCACTGTTTCCACTACTTCTACTACCGCTGGCCTGCTTCATCAACTGTTGTAAAATCTTGCTTGCGTTCATCCTTGCACTCCTAAGTGGTTAGTATCTCTAGGGCTCGCTAGACGATTCACTTCCGTTATAAAACATGCTGTATGAACGCAGCATGAATTAACGCCACCCCAGGCATTAAAGAAGCGCGCCCTTCACCTCCACCGAGCTACCAAGTCGGCTGGCACGCACTTCAACACGGACAGGCATTTGCTCTTTGAGTTCGCTGACATGAGAGATAATCCCGATCATTCGCCCGCCCATTTGTAACTCACTGAGCATAGCAATTGCTTGGTCTAATGCATCCTGATCAAGGCTGCCAAAGCCCTCATCAATAAATAGCGTATCCAACTGAATACCGCCTGCGTAGGCCTGCACCACGTCAGAAAGCCCTAGCGCCAGCGCCAACGCCGCCATAAACGACTCGCCGCCGGAAAGCGTCGCTACCGAACGGCTCTTGCCGGTGTAGGTATCGGCCACATCCAACTCCAATCCCGAGGCTTTATTGCCCTTGGATGGGTCTTCGCGTCGTACCAACTGGTAGCGCCCGCGGCTCATACGCACCAGCCGTTCAGACGCTTGGATCAGTACGTCGTCCAGCAGCACTCCTAGCACAAACCGCTGCAAGCTAATGCGATTACCGGTGCGCCCATTAGCCACTTCGCTTAATGTCCCCCACACCCGATACTGGGCTTCAAGCTCGGCCTGGGCCGCACGGGCAGCGGTAAGTTTCTGGCGAACTCCCTGCAACGTAGTTAACCGCCCATCTAGCGCCCGCCACGCATCGAGTTGAGTGTGCTCCTCCGCTTGGGCGGCTTCGGTGAGTGTGGCGAGTGCGGCGAGATCTGGCGGCGTTTTTTCGGCCAGCTGGGCGTGGTAATTGTGTAGCGCGCCGTCAAGCTCAGCCAACCGGCGTTGATACGCCTCTACGTGGCGAGCCAGGTCTTGCCGTTGGCTATCCTCTAGCTGAGCCGCCTGATAAGCAGCTTCGCTGTCAAACGAACTAGCCTGTAGCGCTATTTGCCACTCAGCATGGGACTGTTCAAGCGCTTGCTGGTTACGCGCCAGCTGCTGGTTTGCGCTGCGCAGCTGCTCTTCTGCCCGCGCCTGCTGGGTCTGGCTCGTCGAAAGCACCTGTTGTGCTCGCTCCCAGGCCTGTTCAAGCTCAGCAATTTGGTTATCAAGTTCAGTGAGCGTTTGACGCATGGCCAACGGGTTACGGGCATCTTCTGGCAGTGATTGGCTTAATTGATCGCGCTGGCTCTCTAGCCGTAACGCCTCCTCTTTGGCCTTTTCAACCGCAGGCCGCTGGGCTTTGAGCTGTTTGTCCAGCGTGCCCCAGCCGCTACGTAGCTCGTCACGGGCAGCGCTTTGCCGGTTAATCTCACTCTCGACATGCTGCCGACGCGCGACTTGGCGGTGCAATTGTTCGCAGGCCTGTTGCAGCTCAAACGGCGGTTGGCTGGCCCAATCGCCTAACTGGTGACTAAGGCGCTGCGCCTGCTCAGCGTTGTAGCTAAGCTGCTGTGCTAACTGGTGAGCCTGACGCTCGGCGGTTTGGAAGGCTTGGCGGGCCTGTTCCTCAACTGAGCGGGCTTCTTCTACCTGCGCTTGGGTAACGATATCAGCATGCTGAACCGCTGGGGATGGGTGTTCAAGGCTGCCACACACCGGGCAAGGCGCGTCCTCTTCCAGGGTGAGCGCTAACAGTGCAGCTTGCCCTTGGTGCCAGCGCATCTCTTGCTCAGTTGCGTGGCGCTTAGCCTGTTCTGCTTCGCTGCGCCGACCTTTAAGCGCCGCCGTTGCCTGCTGTTGTTGAGCGACAAGTTCACGCCCCTGCCGCATCAACGCCTCCAACTCCTGCCGCTGAGCTAGCAAGCTCTCGTGGCGGCTCAGCTCTGCAGGGGCGCTGGCCAACTGCTGACTTTCCGTTTGCAGCTGCTCAAGCGTAACGCTTAGCGCTTCACCTTGCTGACGAATACCGTCTAACTGAGCTTCATCACGCTTAAGTATGTCATCGGCTTGCTGCCAAGCGGTTTGCGCCGCTTGCCAGCGCGCTTCAAGCTCACTTAACTGCTGGCTTTTGTGGATAAACTCGCCCAACTGACGATGGCGCTCGCGCAGTGCAGGTAGTTCGGTCTGGCGCTGGCGTGCCGCTTCAAAGGTACTCTTGGCTTGTTCAGTATTCGTACGCTGGGTCGTAAGCGCGGCATCGGCTTGCCGCTGCTCTGCTTGGGCGGTAGTGAGTGCCTGCTGCGCCTGGACTAACGCAGCACTGTAAGGTCGTAGCGCTTGAGCGTGGTCGCTTTGGGTCAAGCGGCTCTGAAAGGCCGTTATTTGCGCCTGCTGCTCAAGGTGGCGTGCTTTCTCTGCGGCGAGGCTGTCCCGCGCTTCAAATTGGCGCTGTAACGCTTGGGCTTCATCTCGTCGCTGTTCAGCACTACGGCGCTGCTGCTGAGCGGTTTCAAAACGCTGACGCGCTTGACCTACTTGCGGGGTTAGCGCCTCTATTTCTTGCGCTAATGCCGCTTCGCTTTCCAGCTCGCCCCCGGCCAAAATGCCGCTGATATGCTGGCGGTGATCATTCACCGCTCGCTCTATTTGATTCGCCTGGGTACGCAGGCGCTCTTCAATGCGCTGAAAAATCTGGGTTTGAAATAGCTGGGAAAAAATTTTCTCGCGGTCTTTCGATTCCGCTAACAACAGTTCACGAAACTTCCCCTGGGGGAGCACCATGACTTGGCGAAATTGATTAGCATCCAGACCTATTAAGGCGTGCAGTTGGCTGTTGGCATCGGTGACCTTACGCGCCACCAAACATTCATCCTCATCACCTTCCGGGGTCAGCCGCCACAGTTGGGCTTCAGCACTTTGCGTGGTAGTGCCTTCACCAGTCGCCTTGGGGCGCTCCTGCTGGGGCACCCGGCGCACTCGGTAAGCACTATCGCGCAGGCGAAAATCCAAGCTCACCTCGGTCAACAAGCTAGCAGCAGCTTGGTCGCAGCGCATTTGGCCGGCATCACGGTCATTTCCGGTGGTTTGGCCGTAAAGCGCAAAACAGATAGCATCTAATATCGAGCTTTTCCCTGCGCCCGTGGGGCCGTTAATCAGAAACAACGGGCTTTTGCCCAGCGCAGTAAAGTCGATCGTTTCGCTGCCAGCAAAGGGGCCAAACGCTTGCATAGTGAGCGTTAAAGGCGTCATGACTGGCTCTCCTGCTCACGGCTTAGGGCGGTGATGAGTTCACGCATGGCGCTGGCCTGCTCATCACTCATGGTGTCCCCACTGGTTTGGGTAAAGAAATCGCTAAACATATCCAACGCGCTGAACTGCAGCCGTTCGCGATCTAACTGCTGCCTCCCTTGGGCTTCCAGCATGCCGGGCTTTTCTAAATGCAGCACGTTGGGGTAGACCTCGCGTAGTTTGCCCATGGGGTCAAGAATCGCGTGGCGGTCGGTCAAACGAACGAGTAGATAGTCATCGGCTTGGGTATCGGTTTTACCTTGTTCTAGCTGCTCGGCCAGTTCGCCCTCCAGCACACGCACCTCTCGGCGCGGCGTCAGCGGGCGGTGTTCGATCTGGCTCACACCCTCGGGGCCAATATCCACCAGCGTGACGCCTTTACGCTGGTTAGCCTCTGAGAAGCTGTATTTAAGCAACGAGCCGCTGTAGCGAATATGTTCACCACCGCGATATTGCGGCCCATGAAGGTGGCCTAAGGCGACATAGTCAAACGACTGCATCGGCTCCCAAGCAACGCTTTCCGCGCCCCCCAAGGTTAACGGGCGCTCTGAATCGCTGGCACTGCCGCCATCCACAAAGCAGTGGCTCATAAGCACAGTAGGTCGGCCCGCTTGGCGCTGGGTATTGATACGTTCGACTAAGTAACGGTGGGCGCTGTCGAAATCGCGGACATCCACCGAAAACTGGCTGCGTACATACTCCGGGTCAGCGTAGGGAATACCGAACACATCCACCTCTTCCCCATTAACCGACAGTGTCACCGGGTGATCGCAGGCAGATAGATCAGACAAAATATGCAGCCCTGCTTGGCGCAGGTGGCGCGCCCCGAAGCCGAGTCGCTCAGCGCCGTCGTGGTTGCCGGAAATCATAATCACCGGTAGGCCACGCTTTTCACACAGCTCACCAAGCACCTCATCTAACAGCGTGACGGCAGCGGATGGCGGCACCGAACGGTCGTAGATATCGCCTGCAACCAGCACAGCATCCACCACATCGCGGTCGATAATATCCAGTAGCTGGTTCAATACATGGCGCTGGTCTTCCAGCAGGGAGAGGTTGTGAAACAGCCGCCCTAAGTGCCAATCGGCGGTATGAAGTAGTCGCATGGCAGGCTCAACGCAAAAAATATGCCCCATCATAGCAATCTGCATTCCAAACTGTCCGTCACGCAGCACAAAAAGCTTGCTACCAAAGCTCCCAACAAAAAGCCCCGCACATGGCGGGGCTGAAGCAACAGTAGTGGCTGTCGGTTAGTCGCGGAACGCGTCCGGATAGGTGGTTAAGTCAATACCCCACATGAGGGGCAATAAGAAATAAACCGCTGCGACGATTAGCAGTAGCGCGAAAATATTTAGCCAGAACCCATTGCGCACCATTTCGATAATTTTGATTTTTCCGGTCGCAAAAATAATCGCATTGGGGGGTGTGCCCACCGGCAGCATAAAGGCGCAATTCGCTGCCATGGCAGCAGGTACCATTAGCACGAACGGATGGATATCCAACGCCAGCGCCAGCGAGGCAAGCACCGGAAGAATCATCGTGGCCGTTGCTGTATTTGAGGTAATCTCGGTCAAGAACAACACCATGCCAGCGGCTAGCAAGATCACCAGCAAGAAGTTAACACCTTCCAGCACACTCATCTGACCACCAATCCAGGCGGCTAATCCAGAGGAACCGAAGCCAGCAGCAATCGCCAAGCCACCGCCAAATAGCAGCAGAATGCCCCAGGGTACGTCTTTGGCAATATCCCACCCCAGCAGGCAGCCGCCTTTGCTTGGCGAAGGAATTAAAAACAGCGCAATTGCCGCCACAATGGCGATCATCGTGTCGTTAATCCCCGGAATAGTGAGTATTTGGCCTTGCCACAGGAAAGAACGGGTAATCCAGAAAAATGCCGCTAACAGGAAAACAACCAACACGGCTTTCTCTTCGAAGGTGATCTTACCCAGCGCGGCCTTTTCCTTAGCAATGAGCGCTTTGCCACCCGGAAGGTTGCTGAAGTTAATCGGGTAAATAAAGCGTGTCAGCATTAGCCAACCAATAAACAGCAGCACCACAACGACCGGGAAAGCAAACATCATCCAACTGGCAAAGGTAATCTCAACGCCAAACAGCTCATTCACAATCGCTGCCAGAATAATATTGGGAGGTGTACCAATCAGGGTACCCAAACCGCCGATAGTGCCGCCGTAACCAACGCCAAAAATCAGCGCTTTACTGAATTTATCGATGTCTTCGCTATGATCACCCTCGCTCTTATTAAGCTCCTGGGTTACCTGATAGACAATCGCGGTGCCAATAGGCAGCATCATCATGACCGACGCCGTGTTGGATACCCACATCGACAAAAAGCCAGTGGCCGCCATAAAGCCGAACACAATACTGTTAATGCTGGTGCCCAATACCGAAATAATGGTTAGGGCAATACGCTTATGCAGATCCCACTTCTCCATCGCCAAGGCAATCATAAAACCGCCGAGGAAAAGGAAGATAATAGGATTGCCGTATGCTGCCGTAACCGCACTACTCTCAAGGGCGCCGGTGATCGGCAGCAATACAATGGGTAAAAGTGACGTAACAGGAATAGGGATGGCTTCGGTAATCCACCACACGGCTACCCAAAGCGTGGTAGCAAGCACCATGCGGCCTTCTAAGCTAAGCTCCGCCGGGTGAAAAAACAGCAACACGAAGGCAAACAGCATCGGCCCTAGCACTAGCCCAACCTTTTGAGCTGTCGTATAGGCAGGTGGCTTTGGCGGTCTGCTACCCGAGTGTTGTTGCTCACCTGACGTAGTAGAGGATGAGCGTCTAGCGCCGGAGGTTGGCAACGCACACATAAGTAGGTTTTTGACTTGGTCATGGGAGTGCCAAAGCGACTCCCAGAGTGTCATGGTGGCAGTTCTGCGCATTATCAAAGTACCGTTCGCAGTCAGGTGATCGAAAGGGGGCTTCTCACAGCAACACCCTATGGCGTATTTAAACCAGCCTAGCTGGCTTTTTGGTGCCCTTTATTCACTGCAGCCAAGTATTAGTCCAGCGAATTGACGAAAACTACAACCAAAGTCTAACAACTTTAGTTGTAGCTGTTAGCGCGCCTTCCCCTGATGTGACACTGCACTTTTATCACGGTAGGTTTGAGTCTTTTTCCAGGGAGGTACTCACGTGCTCGACCGTTTTACTATGCCGTTGACCCATCGCCCACTTGCCGGTATGGCTCGGTATCTCAACCACCGGCAGATTACCCCTGACCAAGTTACCTTAGTGGCTTTTTTAGTGGGTATCAGCGCGCTACCGCTATTAGCCTTTGAATATTATGTTTTGGCACTGATGGCGATTTTATTGAACCGCCTCGGTGATGGGCTGGATGGTGCGCTTGCCCGGCTAAGCGGCCAGCAAAGCGATGCGGGTGGGTTTATTGATATCGGGTTGGATTTTGTCTTTTATGCCGCGGTCGTACTGGGGTTCGCGCTGGCTAACCCTGGGCAAAATGCGCTGGCAGCCGCGGTACTGCTATTCGCATTTATCGGCACGGGAACATCGTTTTTAGCCTTTGCTATTGCGGCGAAAGCACGCAATGTTGAGCGGCCAAACTTTCCACAAAAGGCATTTTACTATTTAGAGGGGTTAACCGAAGGCACAGAAACCGTTATCGCGTTAGTGCTCTTTTGCCTATTTCCTCACTATTTTCCATGGTTAGCGGGGCTATTCGCAGTCGCTTGCCTAATCACGACTGCCACGCGGCTATGGGGAGGCTATTGGACCCTACGCTAGCACTTAAGATCGCCCTATAACGGTTATGCACGCAATGTGCGTTATCGAACCGACAGCAGCGAACGTTAAGCACATCGTCCTGATAGAAAAGCATTGTTTTAAGAGCTGTGCTGTACACATTCATCAGGATGTAACCCGTGACTCTTTTTTTTCAGACGCCTTTATTTCGTCGTGTGCGCCAACACAAAGCTTCTATGGCATTGTGGAGCTCCTCTGCGCCAGTACGTGAAGAGTTGTTTAGTACAGAACGGCTTGAGCAGCACGCAGGTAGTTTAGCGCTGGCGCAGGTTGTGACTGCAAGCCCACCTAAAGTGGCGTCGTTAACGCGCCGCCTAAACGATAATGCACGCGTATTACTTGCCGCTTACCGCGCTTGCGCTGTCACGCTGGCAGAAGGTCGAGATGTCGTTCCCGCTGCCGCTTGGTTACTTGATAATTATCATCTTATCGAAGCACAAATTCGTGAAATACGCGGCGACCTTCCGCCGGGTTATTACCGACAGTTACCAAAGCTTGCAGAAGGTCCCTTTGCGGGCTATCCACGCGTCTTTGGTATTGCATGGGCTTTTATTGCACATACCGACAGCAATATAGAACTCGCTAACTTACGTACATTTATTAAAGCTTATCAACGCATACAGCCACTAACAATTGGAGAGTTATGGGCGGTCGCGATAACGCTTCGCATTGTATTAGTTGAAAATTTACGTCGACTTGCCGATCAAATTATTAGTGAACAAACGGCACGCGATGCCGCGGATACACTTGCGGCTAAATGGATTGCTACTGAAAATAGCTCGCCAAAGAGAAACGACTCCTCCAACCATTATTCAACTTACAACGACTCGGTAAACAACGAATCGGCTAATAGCGTCTCGACAGATAACTGTTCAATGGATGAGGGTTCAATTGATCATCAATTCCCTTCTTTTACGTCTCAGAAAACACCACTGTCGGCGCCCTTTATAGCTCAATTAGCCAAACGTTTACGCGGCGTTAACCCCCATACCAATGCACTGGCCTGCTGGCTTTTCGAGCAGCTTAATCGCCAGGGCGAATCTATTGACGATGTGGTGCAAAGTACCCAACAGCGCCAAGGTGCAGCGAACGTTACTGTGCGAAATATCATTACCAGTATGCGTTTTATCTCCAGCACCGATTGGGCTGAACTTTTCGAAAGTGTCAGCTTAGTAGACGTAAAATTACGCGAGCATAGCCGCTTTGCGCAGTACGATTTTTCAACACGTAATCAGTATCGCATTGCCGTGGAAGAGCTCGCCCGTGGCTCAGCCTATAGCGAGTTGGAAGTCGTTGATCATACGCTAACGCTGTCAGGAGAAGCGCTGCCACTGACCGATGATGTCCATGAGGCAGCACGAGTCGAAGACCCCGGTTATTTTTTAGTGGCAGCGGGTAGGAATACGTTAGAAGAACGCCTTAACTATCGCCCGCCATTGAAACGGCGATTTCGCCAGCTGCTGTTGAAAAATGGCATCAATGGCTACGTCATAATGCTGACAGCGACGTCAGTCGCTTTAATGGTATTGGCCGGGTGGTTGCTGTTATCAACGCATTCAGGCGAGGTGTCGTCACTGTGGTTATGGTTATTGGCAGCCCTGGGCATACTACCCACGATTGAGATCGCTACGTCTATCGTCAATCGTTTCGTTATTTATAATATCGGCGCTCAGCCACTGCCTAGCCTAGACCTCTCCAAAGGTATTCCCCCCTCTCTTCGTACGCTGGTGGCAATGCCAACGCTATTGACCAATGAAGCCGACTTAAAAGAACAGCTTGATCGGCTTGAGGTGCACCACCTGGGTAGTGATGGCGGTGCCATTAGCTATGCACTGTTAACGGATGGTGTTGATGCCCAGCAGGCAGAACTAGCCACCGATGAGGCACTGTTAAGCATTTGTGAAAAACGCATTGAGGAATTAAACAAACGCTACTGTCCTGCTAGCCATGAAAAGCGCTTCTTTTTACTGCACCGCAACCGCGTCTACAACGCAGGTGAACAATGCTGGATGGGATGGGAGCGCAAACGGGGCAAGCTTCATGAGCTCAATAAACTGTTACGTGGCGCAACCGATACGACCTTCAGGGACCCACCTTCCCTGCCAAGAAATGTGCACTATATTCTCACGCTGGACGCCGATACACGCCTGCCAAGAGGAGCCGCCAGCAAACTGGTTGGCAAAATAGCCCACCCGTTAAACCACCCTCGATTTGATCCGCAGCAACGGCGGGTAGTCGAAGGCTATGCAATTTTGCAACCGCGCGTCACTCAATCGATGCCTACAGGCGAAAGAGGCTCTATTTATCAACAGCTGTGCTCTTCTCCAGGCGGCATTGACCCTTATGCCGCCGCCATTTCAGACCTTTATCAAGACCTAGTTGGTGATGGCTCGTTTGCAGGGAAAGGTATTTATAATATTGATGCCTTTGAAGCATCGTTAGAGGGCCGTATCGCTGAAAACAGCCTGCTAAGCCACGATATGTTTGAGGGCATTTTTGCCCGAGCAGGACTGGCATCAGATATTGAAGTCATAGAAGACTTTCCAGACCGTTATGATGTGGTGGCCAAACGCCAACATCGCTGGGTGCGAGGTGATTGGCAGTTACTCCCTTGGCTATTAACAGCTTCGTTACCGCCTTCAGGGCGCTTGAAAATACTCGGCAATCTACGCCGGTCGCTGCTCCCCCCGTTACTATTAGCCTGCCTTGCAGTGAGCTGGCAACTGCCTCTCATGATGGCCGTTGTCAGCAGCTTAATGGTCATTATGACCTTTAGCATACCGGTCTTACTGTCGTTAATAACGTCGTTAGCTCCGCTGCGCGCAGGCGTCAACCTTCGCTACCACTTCCAACAATGGTGGGATGAACTGACGCTGGGATTGAAACAAATTTTGCTGCAACTGATGTTTCTCCCCGACCAAGCGTGGCGGATGCTAGATGCCATTGTTAGCACTCTGATACGCGTTTTTATAACTCGCCGCCATTTACTAGAGTGGACATCGTCGGCCCAGACGATGAAATGCCCACACCTGACCGTTTGGAGATTTTATCGGCACATGGCACCCGGTACGTTACTTGGCGTAGCCATTGCCTTCAGTGCGTTATGGTTTAACAGTAGTGTTTGGCTAGTGGTCTTGCCGATCGCACTACTCTGGGTAGCAGCACCTGCGCTGGCAACTTGGCTAAGTAGTACGGCTAGTATTGCGACCCAACCTCTCATAGCAGAAGAAATCGCCCTTGAGCTTCGGCTTATTGCGCGTAGAACCTGGCGCTACTTTGAAACCTTTGTAACTACATCGACCAATTTGCTGCCGCCGGACAATTTTCAGGAAGAGCCTCGGCCGGTTATCGCCCAGCGCACGTCACCAACCAATATGGGTCTATACCTGCTGTCGATACTGGCAGCGCGTGATTTTGGTTGGATCGGTAACCCCAACGCGCTAAGCCGTATAGAAACAACACTTGCCGTTATGCATACCCTGCCCCGCTATCGTGGCCACTTCTTTAACTGGTATGCAATCGATGATCTACGTCCGCTAAACCCTAGGTATGTATCTACTGTCGATAGCGGCAACCTTGCTGGTCACCTCATTACTCTCGCTAACGCCTTGGAAACCTGGCAGGACACAACGTTTTCACCTGACCCTCGCCAAGCTATAGCCGATACATTGGCATTGGCGTTCGAAGCACTTAAATGTGAAGAGCTTAAGCGCTCCTCCCAAGCAGCAGAAACACCTTCGCCCACCAAACCGCTCACTGAACAGCTTGAGAAAATCGCCACTCTCGTAAGCGCAAATAAAACGTCGCCATTAGACTTGGAAGCCCTCACTAAGCAAACCAAAAAGGCACTTAGTATCGCTGGTGACCTTTTCAATGAGCATCTCGCTAGTGACGATGATAAAGATGTGCTTTTTTGGGTGGCAGCACTACACAAAACGGCTGCACAGCATAGCGGTGACCACACAAACAACACAATCGCCAACGGCACACATGTAAAGCGGCTCCAGCAACTGGCCAGTAAAGCGCGACGGCTTGCCCTCAGCATGGATTTTGCGTTTCTTCTCAACCCTGAGCGGCAGTTACTGTCGATTGGCTTCTCGCTAGATGACGCCAGTCTGGACATCAGTTGTTATGACCTGCTGGCTTCAGAGGCACGGCTGGCCAGCCTGTTTGCCATTGCCAAAGGCGATGTAGCCACTCGCCACTGGTTCCGACTTGGGCGCGCTGCCACCCCCTTAAAAGAGGGCGCGGCAATGATCTCCTGGTCAGGCTCCATGTTTGAATACCTGATGCCGTCGCTAATAATGCGCGCACCCGCTGGCAGCCTATTGGAGCAAACTAACCGTCTGATAGTTAAGCGCCAGGAAACATACGCCGCCCAGTTTTCAGCCCCTTGGGGTATTTCTGAGTCAGGGTATAACGCACGGGACATAGAGCATACTTATCAATATTCCAATTTTGGGGTGCCTGGATTAGGGCTGAAGCGTGGTCTATCGGCCGATTTAGTGGTCGCGCCGTACGCAACGGGGCTGGCGGCAATGATCGACCCGGAGGGGGCCTTCAAAAATTATCGCCGCCTTGCAGAAATGGGCGCGCTAGGACGCTATGGCTACTACGAAGCGCTAGACCTGACCCGCTCACGGCTCCCCAAAGGCGCCAAGCTGGTGATTGTGCGCAGCTATATGGCGCACCACCAAGGCATGACCATCGTCGCCATCGCTAATACGCTCCATCGTGGGCAGATGCGACAACGCTTCCACCGCGAACCGATAATTCAGGCGAGCGAGCTATTGCTTCAAGAGCGCATTCCACGGGATGTGGCTATTGCTTATCCCCGTGCCGAAGAGGTGAAATCAACCGCTAGCCAAACCATCAACGAAGCACAAACCGTGCGCCGGCTATCAACCGGCATCAACGGACCTCCGGTGACTCACCTGCTCTCAAACGGCAACTACTCTGTCATGTTGACCGCAACAGGTGGCGGCTACAGCCGATGGCACAACCTTGCCATCACTCGCTGGCAACCAGATACCACACGCGATCACTGGGGAAGCGTTATTTTTCTCCGCGATACGCGACGTCCAAGCGTTTGGAGTGCAACAGGACAATCACTGGAATCACATACCGGCGCGAATAACGACGACAATCACGTGTTATTTGCTGAAGATTATGCTCGCTATGACCATCGGCACGAATCTATTGCCAGTCACTTAGACATCCTGGTGTCTGGGGAAGATGACAGCGAAGTACGCTTGCTAACACTGACCAACAATGGACGCCAAACCTGCGACATTGATGTTACGGCTTATGCAGAATTAGTACTCACCACGCCGAGTACCGACAACGCCCATCCTAGCTTTGCCAAAATGTTCGTGGTTACTGAATACCTTCCAGCATTCAATGCGCTAGTCGCCACCCGTCGGCGGCGGGACCCCAGCGAAGCGCAAGTGTGGGCAGCTCACTTCGCCGTAGTGGAAGGCGATACTGTGGGAGATTTCCAATATGAGACCGACCGCGAGCAATTTATCGGCCGGGGCAACCGTATTTCCACAGCGACGGCACTTGCTGAAGGCCAGCATTTATCAGGCACGGTAGGCAGTGTTATTGACCCTATTTTTGCATCGCGCTACTGCCTGCGGATCGCGCCAGGTAAAGCCGCCCGCATCGCTTACTGGACGGTCGTTGCCGGCTCACGCGAGGCGCTGATGGATCTCATTGATAAACATCATGATGTTAGCTCCTTTGAGCGAGCAAAAATGCTCGCCTGGACTCAAGCGCAAGTGCAGCTACGTCATTTGGGTACTCAGCCAGAGGAGGCCGCCGACTTTCAGCGGCTGGCTGCCCCACTGCTCTATCCAGACGCACGCTTTAGAGCCCCCCAGAAAACGATTCAAAGCGGCGCAGCTCAACAGTCGCTGCTATGGCAACACGGGATCTCCGGCGATTTACCCATTGTATTGCTGCGAATTGAATCCACTGACGATTTGCCACAATTGCATCAATTACTTCGCGCCCATGAGTATTGGCGCATGAAACGTCTCGAAGTCGATGTCGTCATCATCAATGAGCGTGCGTCCTCTTATATTCAAGATCTACAGCAAGCCATTGAAGCCACGATTCTCAGCAGCCAGGCAAGACCCCGGCTTCACAATGGCTATGCCCAGGGAACGGTTTATGCCCTACGCGCCGACTTAGCAAGCGCCCAGTCACGCTCTCAGCTGCTATCAATTGCTCGCGTGGTGCTGATAGCGCACCGAGGATCAATTGCCGTTCAGCTGTCTGTTATGTTGTCTGGTCAGAGCACCGTCAAGCCTCCGCTTGCCATTACTAAACGCGCCCTCCCCAGACCGTTGATAGATAAGGCTCCTACTCCTCACCAACTTAAGCGGCCAACACTCGAGCTTTTTAATGGTTGGGGCGGGTTTGCAAAGCAAGGACGAGAGTATGTCGCCATCCTAGAAGCGGGCAGTTCAACGCCTGCGCCATGGATTAATGTCATTGCCAATCAACAGTTCGGGTTTCAAGTATCGGCAGAGGGCGCTGGCTATCTATGGGCAGACAGCAGCCGAGAAAACCAGCTGACACCCTGGAGTAATGACCCCGTCATTGACCCAAGCGGAGATGCTGTTTACGTCCGAGATGAAGAGACGTTCGAGCTTTATACCGCAACGGCAAGCCCGATACGTGACTCAGGCCGCTACGTTGCGCGTCATGGCTTTGGCTATAGCCAATTTGAACATCAGAATGACGAGCTTAGCTTAGAACTGTTGCACTTTGTGCCTCTGGATGCCCCGTTGCGCATCTCACGGTTGAGACTGACTAATCATTCAAACCGGACACGCAAACTCTCTGTGACTGCTTATGCAGAGTGGGTTTTGGGCACGTCGCGCAGCACATCAGCTCCCTTCCTGATTACGTCGCAAGTACCAGAAAGCGGTGCGTTGTTAGTTACCAATCCATGGAATGCCGACTTCCCAGGCCGAGTGGCTTTTCTCGATATTGGCGAGCCACCTACGCAATGGACTGGCAATCGCAGCGAGTTTATCGGTTATAGCAAAAACCTGGCCGAACCGGCTGGGTTACGCTGTAAAACGCCACTTTCCGGTACGTTAGGCGCGGGACTAGACCCCTGCGCCGCTCTTCAGCGTCCCGTGACGCTAGCCCCAAGAGAAACAGTCGACATTATCGTATTGCTTGGTCAGGGTGGCTCCAATGACGACGTTGCGAGGCTGATTACCCGTTTTCGTGATGCTGACATTGATGCAGAGCTTGCCAGCATTCATGACCATTGGAATACGCAGCTCAATGCCATACAGGTCAAAACACCTGATCGGGCGATGGACATCATGCTAAACGGTTGGCTGCTGTATCAGACCATCGCCTGCCGTTTAACGGCTCGCTCAGCGTTTTACCAAGCCAGCGGCGCCTATGGCTTTCGCGATCAGTTGCAAGATTGCATGGCATTGACGTTTAGCAACGCCGCTACAACGCGCCAGCATTTACTGCGAGCGGCTTCACGTCAATTCCCTGAAGGCGATGTACAGCACTGGTGGTTGCCACATTCCGGACAAGGCGTGCGCACGCGCATCTCTGACGACCGGGTTTGGTTGGCTTACGCCTGCGCACGCTATATCGCAACGTCCCATGACATAACGGTGCTTGATGAGCCGGTGAGTTTTCTAGACGGCGCACTGCTGTCGCCGCATCAGCACGAACACTTTTTCCAGCCGACCACCTCGCTGGAAACCGCCCCACTGTTTGAACACTGCGCACGCGGACTGGATATCACCCTTTCGCAACTGGGTGAACATGGCTTGCCGCTGATAGGCGGCGGGGATTGGAATGACGGTATGAACCGCGTGGGTGCTGGGGGCAAGGGAGAGAGTGTGTGGCTAGGCTGGTTGCTGCTTAAAACACTTCATCAATTTGCGCCAATTGCCGAGCAGCGCGAGGCCCAAGCCTGCCACTCAGATGATCCTCAACGCGCCGCTCGTTGGTCTCAACATGTCCATGCGCTACGCCTAGCGCTTGAAAACAGCGCTTGGGATGGCCAGTGGTATCGCCGAGCTACTTACGACAACGGCAGCTGGCTAGGCAGCAAACAAAGTGATGCATGCCAGATTGACTCCATCGCCCAATCATGGGCAGTGCTTTCCGGCGCCAGCGACCCTCAGCGGTCGATGCTCGCTATGCACTCCCTGGAGCGCGAACTTATTCTGTACGATCAGCAGTTAGCGCTGCTCTTTTGGCCTCCCTTTAATCACCCGAAGCAGGATCCCGGCTATATAAGCGGCTATCCACCTGGAATGCGCGAAAATGGCGGGCAGTATAGTCATGCATCAATGTGGGCAATTTTGGCCTTTGCCCAGCTGGGTGAAGGCGACAAAGCATATCAGCTGTTTACACTGCTTAATCCCATCAACCATGCCACTACAACGGAAGCGGCTACCCGCTATCGCGTTGAGCCTTATGTGGTCGCTGCTGATGTGTATTCTGTGGCGCCCCATGTGGGACGAGGAGGTTGGACATGGTATACCGGCGCCGCCGGTTGGATGTATCAAGCCGGTATGGAGGGTATTTTAGGCATTCGCCGGGAAGCTAGCTGGCTGGTAATTTATCCCTGCCTGCCAGCGAGCTGGCCGCATTTTACTGCTGACATTACCCTTGCCCAATCGCACTATCATATCAAGGTGATCAACGCGCAAGCTTCTCCAGCGACGTTAAGTCAGAACCTCTTAAGCCAAGCCCTCTTAAGCCAAGCCCTCACTGCAACACTGGATGGCGTTTGCTTAGCAGAAACGGAGGTTGGTATGCCCATTCGAGTGCCCCTAGATAGTCAGCATCATCAACTAGAGATAGTTATCCGGCGATGTGCCCCAGCATCATGACAATGTTATGTGGCGTTAAACGCTGATAACACGGAGTGCTCAACAAAACGGCTTGCCTCTATCCCGAAGAATCATCAGTAAGGGCGCTGTTAGGGGAGGCAAACCGTTGGGAATTTTTATCAGTCTAAATCATCTAGCGTAACCACAAGATCCCGGGTAGATACATCTACCTTCCAGAAGGTGTAACTGTCGTCGTCTTCATCGACTAAACGAATATCGAAGTAGGGACTGTCATACCCCGTAATCGCCACCCGTTGAGTATCACCATCCATCAGGACATCATTACCGAGCACATCCTCTTCCCAGCTTTTTGAATCGACTGGGCTTATATACATGTAATACAAGATATAGCCTGTACGATTAGTGATATCGATATGGTAGTCGGCAGCCATTGCAAGCGAAGAGCTACACAGTATCAGCAGTGCAGCGAATAACACTTTGATGCGCATTGATAAGTTCCCTGTTCTTTTCTCTGTTAAGAGAAGCGATAGATTGCAACTTGGGTATCGCCAAGAGCCAAACATAGCGATCAGCACATTATATCGTCAGTTACTTATCTAATTGGGCGCCCTCCCCAAGTTTTTCACCCAACTGCCCGCGAGATACTCACAGCTGGTAGAATGCTGCCCCTTTCAGGCACGTCCACAGCCTGTCGCCACAACGTTTCCCCTTCTACTACCTGAGAGTCGCGCAATGATCGCCACCATCTACACCGTGTTTCAGCCACTTTTCCGGCTGGGCCTTATCCCACAGATTTTAATTGGCATTGTTGCCGGGATATTCATCGCCCTTTTCACACCGGACATTGCAGGCAATGTGGCACTGCTTGGTCAGCTATTTATTGCCGCGCTGCAAGCAGTAGCCCCTATTTTAGTCTTTGTGCTGGTTACCGCTGCCATCGCTGCACACAAGAAAGGTCAACCCACTCACATTCGCCCCGTGCTCATACTGTATGTGGTAGGCACATTAGTCGCTGCGCTAATTGCAGTGGCGGCAAGCTTTCTATTCCCTACCGAACTTGCATTGAATGCGGGGCAAATTGACGGCAATCCACCTGGGGATATTTTTAGCGTTCTAAGGGATCTGTTATTAAATGCGGTGGCTAATCCGATAAGTGCGCTAATGGAAGCGAACTTTATCGCTATTCTGGCATGGGCCATTGGCCTTGGTTTAATGCTACGCCAAGCCAGCGACACCACCCGCCAAGCGTTAAGCGATTTATCCACTGCTGTCACCCGCATTGTCACGCTGGTAATTCGCTTAGCGCCGATTGGCATCTTTGGCTTAGTCGCGGGAACCTTGGCAGAGTCAGGGGTAGAAGCATTGCTCAACTACGCTCAACTGCTAGGTGTCATCGTTGGCTGTATGCTGTTTGTTGCTCTGGTTAGCAATCCGCTGCTCGTTTACCTCACTACCCGTCAGAACCCTTACCCACTGGTGTTCACCTGCCTACGCGGCAGTGCCATCACCGCCTTTTTCACCCGCAGCTCAGCGGCGAATATCCCCGTAAATTTGGAGCTGTGCCGCCGCCTAAAGCTGGATGCCGACACCTACGCTATTTCTATTCCGCTCGGTGCAACGATCAACATGTGTGGTGCCGCTATCACCATAACGGTGATTACCTTGGCGACCACCCATACGCTAGGCATTACCGTTGACTTCCCCACTGCCCTACTACTGTGCGTGGTGTCTGCACTGGCTGCCTGCGGTGTTTCAGGCGTAGCCGGTGGTTCGCTGATGCTCATTCCGATGGCTGCCAACCTATTTGGCATTCCCACAGAAGTCGCCATGCAAGCAGTGGCAATTGGCTTTGTCATCAGCGTGGTACAAGACGCGACCGAAACCGCGCTGAATTCCTCAACGGATGTGCTGTTCACTGCAGCAGCTTGCCGAGCCCGTCAACCTTCCAGCTCTGACCACACGTTATAACGCAATTTGGTTGACTTCTCGCTGTTCCTTATATAGAACGTTCTATAAAAGGAACAGCGAGATAATAGAATGGATGAGCACTCACTAAGTACCCTAGGCCAGCATTTGCAATCCCTTCGCCAAGCGCGGGGCTGGTCACTCTCCCACCTAGCCAATGCCGCTGGCATTGCCAAATCGAATCTGTGCCGTCTGGAACAAGGTAATGGCAACCCCACCTTGGATACCATCTGGCGGTTAGCAGTACAGCTTAATGTCCCCTTCGGCACCCTGGTTGCGCCTATCTCTGTGCCTTTAGGTGAAGATGGCGTACAAGTTCAGTTAATTGACCAGGGAAAAGGCTCGCCTCAGGTAGATGCCTATTGGATGCGCTGCGCTCCCCATACCCTGCGCCACGCCGAAGCTCACACCCTGGGTACTCAAGAAACGTTGATCCTGATCAGCGGCTGGCTCGAAGTCGGCCCAGAAGGGACGGTTACTGCGCTAGCCCCTGGCGAAAGCATCACCTTTAGCGCTGATAAGCCTCACTTTTACCGCACCCAAGACCAAGAGGCCACCATGCTACTCACCATTACTTACGGCGAACAGGAGGATGCACCATGAACCAAGTTGTCAGCCACTCGCCGTGGCACAGCGCGCTGCAAGGCGTGCAGGAAGCGATTCCGCTATTAGGCGGTTACATACCGGTGGCGCTGTCGTTTGGTTTGGTAGCTAGCCAAGCTGGCTTTAGCACATGGGAAGCCACAGCTATATCTGCGCTGATTTACGCGGGTGCTTCGCAGTTTTTGTTTGTGGGCATGATCGCCACCGGCGCACCGCTATGGTTGGTGGTAGCAATGACATTACTGATTAATGTGCGCCACGTGGTGTACGGCCCTAACCTAGCAGAGCTGCTGCCGCGCAGCCGCCACTGGCCATGGCTAATGCACGGCCTAACCGACCAGGTATTTGCTCTGGCATTAACCAGGCTTCCGCAGTTGCCTGACGCGAAGCGCTTCAGCTGGTTTGTAGGTGCATCGTTACTGGCGTGGGGGGCGTGGGCAGTGGGCACTGCCGTGGGGGCTACCGCTGGCGAAGCATTTACCGCCCGCTGGCCGTTGCTGGGTGAAATTATGCCCTTCGCGCTGCCTGCCCTATTTCTCACCATGGTGGCTCCGCGTTTTACCGATAAACGCTGGGCAGTAGCAATGGGACTCACCATCATTGCTGCGCTTTGTTTAACGCTGACTGGATGGGGCAACGTAGCCATCCCACTAGCGGCCGCCTGTGGCGCGCTGTGCTTCTATCTGGTGAAGTTTGAAAAAAGGAGAGGAAGTAATGAGTAGCGCGTTGTGGTTAGCGGTGATGATATCCGCGATAGGTACGTTGCTGATGCGTGTGGTGCCTTTTCTATGGATGCAGCGCCGGATAAATAGCGAGACCGGTATTAACAATATGCCTCAATGGCTGAGTATTCTCGGCCCGCTGATGATCGCCGCTGTGCTCGGTGTTTCCATCGTGCCAGTGAGCCCGAGTGCCGTTTCATGGATTGCCACGACTATCGGTCTTACCGTCACATTGTGGGTATGGTCGCGGTTACGCTCATTAGGCTGGCCGGTCGCAGCTGGGGTAGCGACATTTGGCATCGTCGAGGTGGGGGTAGCGCTAATATAACGCTACCCCACCTTACTAAAACGCTTTTGGAAACACTAATTGCGGTAAATACAGAAAGACGCTTGGCAGTAGTATCATGGCGATAATGATCGACATAATGAGCACTATTAGCGGTATTACTGCCATAAAAGCACGCGGCATGGAAACTTCGCCAATCTGTGTTGCGATAAGCAAGCAAATACCATAGGGAGGCGTAATCAACCCTAGGGTGAGCGATAAAATCACTACCAGCGCCATATGGATCTGGTTGATATCAGCTGCGATACACAGCCCCTGAATAATGGGGAGGAAGATAATGACCGCTGTCACCGGGCTGAGGACGGTTCCAATCACTAACATGAACAGCATCACCAACAGCATGATGCCCACCCGCGATTGCGTTACGGTGAGGATAAAGTTAGCGACCTCCTGAGCGATCCCCAAGTACGAAATCAGCCACCCCATAATGCCTGCGGAAGCGACAGCAAACATCGGTAACGAAAAGGCCACAACCGAGTCTGACAAAATGCCGGGAAGCTGCCTAAAACGTATCGCTCGATAAAAAACAAAGGCTAACAACACGCCTACCAGAACCGCTACCGAAGCGGCTTCCGTGGCAGTGAATACGCCTAGGGTTATGCCACCTAGCACCACTAGCGGCAGCACCATAGGTGGAGCAGCGGTGATCGCAGTACGCCCCATTTGGCGGAAAGAGAACTTACCCGTTGCTTTAATATCGTGCTTTCTCGCGATGTAATACACATATCCCATCTGCATCAAACCGACGAGTATCCCTGGCAGAATGCCCCCCATAAACAGAGCACCCACTGATACGTTGCCAAAGGCACCGTAAATTACCATGAGAATCGAGGGCGGAATGATCCCCCCCAGCACGGACGATGCGGCCGTTAATGCCACAGCAAACGGCGCGGGATAGCCCGACTTCTTCATTGCAGGAATGAGTACCGCCCCCACGCTGGCAGTATCTGCAGCTGCAGACCCCGAAAGGCTGGCGAACATCATGGATACCATGACATTGATGTGGCCCAGGCCGCCACGGACATGCCCAACGGTACTATCCGCAAAGCGTAGCAGACGGTCGGTGATTCCCCCGTCGTTCATCAGGCGCCCTAACAGTAGGAAGAAAGGCACGGCCAGTAACGGGAATGAGTTAATGCTGGCAAACATCTGATTAACGACCGATGTTAAGGGCAGTCCTAATTGCATGATCGTCAATATGGAAGCCAAACCAATCGCAAAAGCGATAGGGACACTTAGGCCGATAAGAATCAGAAAACTGCCAATCAAGGTAATCAATGGACTCATGATTCAGGGGCCTCTCCACCACTGGCCGCATCTCTACCAGCACGCAGCTTGGCGATATCATCGCGAATAGTCTCAATAGAAAATAGCAACATGGAGATACCTGCTACGGGGATCGCGGCGAACACATAGGCCATGGGCGTACCTAACGCTACCGAGCGTCGGTTCCAGCCCATATCCACCAGTACATTACCGTGCACAATCAGTACATAGATCACGGGCAGACAGGCTAAGCTACCGAATAAGCGTAATACCCGCTGAGTAATAACAAAGTTTGGAGGAAAAACGTCCACCACATAGTGCCTACGCTTACGTAGTGCAATGGCCGCGCCAATAAAGACCGCCCAAATGAAACAGGCCATAGCGACTTCATCGGTCCACGATACTGATATTTTCAGGTAGTTACGTGCCACCACCTGATAGAGCACCGTTAGGATAAAGGCTGCAAACAGCGAGCCTGCGATAAATGTCAGGAGTTTCTCCAACAGATCGTTTATTTTCCGCATTTTTCTGCCCTTACATTGGCGCACTGCTTGCAGATGAGACACAAAGCAGCACGCCAAAGCGCTGATGGATCGCGGCTTACAGGTTGCGAATCGTGTCAAGCAGCTCAGTCAAACCACGTTCCTCAGCAAACTCGTCATGCAGAGGAACGACCGCATCAATGAAGGCCTGCTTGTCGACTTCGGTCACCGTTACCCCCAGATCCTCGAATTCCTGAATAAACTCAGCATCGTACTCCACTCCTTTTTCAGTGCCGAACTCACCCGCATGCTGGGCCGCATTGAGAATGATGGCCTGATCCTCTTCCGAGAAGCGATTAAAGCGGTTCTCACTGATGGAAATATGGCTCATCATCACCTGATGCTCGGTTTTGGCATGATAAGGAGCTACTTCATAAAGGCGGCTTGAGTAATAGCCACTGATGGTGCTCTCGAAGGCCCCCACTACGCCGGTTTGCAGGCCAGTGTAGATTTCTGTCCATGGTAGCGATGTCGTCAACGCACCGACTGATTGCCACATCTCAGCATCCAGGCGCGAGCCTGTGACACGCATCTTGATACCTTGCAGATCCGAAGGCTGGGTGACAGGTCCGGTATTGGTACTTAAATTGCGCGTTCCCCCTCCTGTCAGGCTCAACAACTTCAAGCCTACCCCTGACTCCTGCATAGCGTTGGCGAAGTAGTCAAACACGGGCGAGTCGGGAGAGGTGGCAGCCCGAAATTTATCCATATCTTCAAACAGATAATTAAGACTGAAAATTTCAAACTCAGGGGTATACGGCGAAATATTCATCACACCGCCAATGATCATATCGGTGGTACCGATACGAATCTCATCGACCATTGTCTGGTCATTACCCAATTGGCCACCTGGGAAAATCTGTACATCGATACGCCCATCGGTCGCTTCTGCTACTTCGGCTTTAAACGCTTCAGCAGCATCAATCCATGGGTGAGGAGCACTTACTACCGTGCCCAGGCGTAAGGTTTCTGCCATAGCAGGGGAAATAAAAAGCATGGAAGTTGCGGCTGCCAGGGCCAAGCGCGAAAACGTACGTTTTGTCATGGGGACGTTCCTCTTATATGTTTACTAGCTGTCTATAGGTGCTAACTGTCTATAGGTACTAACTGCCGATAGCGACTAGCTGCCGATAGATACTCGCCAGGGATGTGCCAACGTTTTAAAAAGCGGGTGCTTGCTTAAGCTATGCTCCCGATACAGGTTCACCAAGGGTGTGCATTAGCCGGTTTGCCCAGCCAAATAGAGTGGTTGAGAGGGTAAGATCCAAAATTCCCTGATCATCCAGCCCTACTTCACGTAGGCTGGCAATATCATCTTCGGTTACTTGGGGAGGACACTCAGAGAGCCGCATGCCAAACTTAAGGATGGCACGTTGACGTGCATCGATATCCGCCTTTTCGCCATTGAAGAAGATCTCCTGCATCACCCGCTCATCACGCGTCAGGTTGTTATAACGCTGAGCATGCACGGCAGCGCAGTAGATACAGCGGTTGACGACCGATGCTGCCACCGCTCCCAGTTCCCGCTCTTCACGGGATAAACCACCCTTGTCATACATGATGCCGTTAAATAGAGAAGTGCGGATACGCAGCGGCTCAGGATCATGCGCCAACACCAATACATAGTCAGAAATTTTGGTGTTGGAAGGCGTCTCTTTCAGCGCTTCCCGTTGAGCAGGCGTCGCCTGATCAAAATCAATCGGGGTGATATGGGGACGCCACGTAGGTACCCGGGTGGTGAACTTGTGAATAACACGACTCATTGGCTTTTCCCCATCACACTCAGCACAGCAGCAACGCGCAGCTGGTAGTTAACGAAAGCGACCAACCCGGCTAAGCGGACAATATCTGCTTCATCAATGCCTGCGGTACGTAGTGAACCGACTGTTGCTTCGCTGGCATCCCGTGGTCGCTCGGTGACCAAATCAACGTAATCCACCATCGCTACCAAACGCTGCTCATCTGCAGGCGGCATTTGTCCCGGAAGGGCTAGTTGGTAAGGATCCGCATCATCGCCATACCCGGCAAGCAAATCAGCATAGTGCTGTGTCAGCCCAGCTTGCTGGCAAATTCTCGCCATACGACATGCCAGCGCCGCTCTTAAGCTGGCAGGCAGGTTCCCGGCATCATTGGGTAGCAGTGCAGCTTCATAGGATGCTTGTGTCAGCTCCATCAACTTGCCGCGCATAGTCAGGGCTTCGGCCAGCGGGCCGCTGCTGGGCACGCCAGCGGCTGTTTCAAGTACATGTGACATTTCGGTTCCTTAACATTGCAATACAAAGACGACGTTAGCGCTACGCATTCAAGGCAATGGGGAAGGCTCCCACTCATCCCCCAGTAGTTCCGGCGAGTCGTAGTGTTCGAGTAGCTGCCAGTGGCGCTCAATGTCTTCTCGATAAAAGCCTGCGGCAATTGCACCTGCCAGCCAGCTAGCTCCTTCACTGATCCCAGGAATGTCACCGCTGACTTTGCCTAAACTAATAGAGGCACCATAGTTGAAGCAGTGGATATTACGCAGCCAGGGGGCTGCTCCTGGCTCTCGTTCCTGGAAGGTAAAGTCGCGATCCACGTAAGGAAAATTGCCCAGCTCTTCGTGCTGAAGCTCGGCGGGTGGCTGATATCGATCACGCCACAGCAGAATACGATCGGCATACCCAGCCAGCTCGGTACGAGCCAGTGGGTCAACTTCAAACCCAGTCCCCAGAATCAGAAAGTCGCAGCGAACCTGTTTGCCCTGCTGGGTCGTGATCACCACTTCCGCCCCTTCAACTCGGATATTTTCAATGCCACAACCAAAGTGAAAATAGGCATTCTCATGACGGCTGACGCGCAACGTCGAGCCACGGGGAGGCGGCGTTTGGGTGATAAAAGAGTAGTGCATAATGCGCCAGCGCCACTCATCCGGCAGCGTTGCGTAGCCATGAGTAAAGCCATAGCAGCCAATACCCATCATTTTGTTGATCGTCGGCATCTGCTGACGGCGAATCAGGAAGCGAACCTCGCTGGCTCCATGCTCCAGCGCCTCAGCTGCATTATCAATCGCCGAAGCGCCTACCCCTACCACGACCACGCGCTTCTCTTTAAGGGCAGTAAAATCGATATCGTCCGCCGTGTGCGCCCAGCTAGACGCCGGCAAACCAGCAACGAAATCGGGAATCTTGGGGGCACCGGTACCTTCACGGCCAGTCGCCATAATCAGTTTACGTGTTAGAACACGTTCAGCCGTCGCGCCTGGGCCAGAAAGCTCAAGACTGAGTAGCTCTCCCTCGGGCTTAACATGCTCAACCTTGACACTATTTTCGACCGGCAGGTTGAGAACTTCACGGTACCAGCAAAGGTACTCCATCCAAGTAGGCCGCGGAATCTTGTCAAGAATTTCCCAGGCTTCGGTGCCAAACTGCGCCTCATACCAAGCCCGAAAGGTCAGTGATGCAAACCCATAGCTGGGCCCTGGTAATGTTTTCGGCGAACGCAGTGTCTCCATACGGGCATAGTTCATCCAGGGCCCTTCTTTACCCGCCGGGTTGCGATC
This sequence comes from Halomonas sp. N3-2A, assembly GCF_002216165.1. Classification (NCBI taxonomy): domain Bacteria; kingdom Pseudomonadati; phylum Pseudomonadota; class Gammaproteobacteria; order Oceanospirillales; family Halomonadaceae; genus Halomonas; species Halomonas sp. N3-2A. The sequence continues at coordinate 3,010,883 of NZ_CP022286.1, forward strand.
AAAAATGCGGATATTGGCGATACCTCCCGACAATAGCGCGAAAGCCGCTACTAAACCGCACTGACCACCGCCCACAATCACGACATCGTAAACGTGCCGCCCATCCTCTCTCTCTAATGAGGGGACCCAATTAGCAGGCGGCAGGTTCAGACAGGCGAGGTCGTGCTTCACGCGTGCATTCAAGGCTTCAAGGCCGGCACCGGCCAAAGAGGGAGTGAGGGTCATGGCATCATCTCGGCTTGTGTCTGCATGGCCTGTTCGGCTTCATGGGGCCACCAGAACCAACGAACGGGTACATCTTCAGCGTGGCGATTAGCGGGTAAAGGCAAGGCTTTCGCCAGCTCAACCAATTCAAGCGCTCTGGCAAAGCAATCAAGCACTGTGGCCTCGTCAGCTGTTCCAACAGATGCATCCTTAGTGAAAAGCGTATCCAATAGGCATGGCGTTACTGACTCTTCGGATTGAGCTGACGCATCAGGGCGCTGGGCAACCCAAACACCACTATGTTCATCCACAGAGTAAAGTTTCATTAATACTGGGGCATAACGCGCAATAAACTCGACCGCTGATATTACATAGTTAGCCGACTCATTGCTAAAAAAGAAGTTAAATCCGAGTCTTACCCAACCTGGGCGATATATGCTTCTACCTTTTTGGACTAACGCTTCATGCGCTGCAGCCGTATCGCTATCAATGGAAAGCAGTTCATGACCATAAGGGCCCGCGCAGGAACAGCCACCTCTAGCCTGGATACCGAATAGGTCATTCAACATGGCAACCACGAGGTTATGGTGTATCGCCCGTTCTCCAGCAGTGATATTAAACGAGAAGATGGCCAACCTGGGCGCATCAAGTGAGCCAAGCAGGTTTAAGTTAGCTATTTTTTGCCAGCGCTCCACCGCCATGGCCACCAATTCTTGCTCGCGCAGCTCAATGGTCTCAGTGCCAACTTTTGCTTTGATACGGAACGCCAACCCCGCGCGAATGTCACCCAAAATATTAGGTGTACCCGCTTCCTCCCGACGCTCGACATTCTGAACATATTGATGATGGGAGGCAGTTACATAGGATACCGTGCCGCCACCCGAAATAGATGGCTTCGCATTGCGGCACACCGCTTTGCGAATCACCAGCACGCCGGAACTCCCAGGCCCACCGACAAATTTATGAGGGGAAAGGAAGACGGCATCCAAATGATCGCCTTGGCCGCTGCCTGCCATATTGATCGCTACATAGGGCCCACTTGCCGCATAGTCGAACACAGCCAAGCCACCATATTGGTGCGCTAACTTGGCTATCTGGGCCACGGGCGACAGAATACCTGTGACATTAGAAGCGGCCGAAAACGCCACGACTTTAACGTCGCGATCGGCATGTGCCTGCAATTGCTGCTCAAGCACCTCCAGATCAATAAGACCATGGCTATCCAGAGGAGTACGTACCAGATCAACATCGCACTCACGCCATACCAGATCATTGGAGTGATGCTCATAGGGGCCAACGAAAACAACCGGCTTAGCGGCCTTCGCTGCCACTTGCCCATGGGTCAGCTCAAGAATGCGACAGCAACGGTCTATCGCCGCGGTTGCACCAGCACCAGCAAAAATGACCGCATATTCGTCATCAGCACCTACAGACTCCGCCACTGCTTGGCGAGCAGCTTCCCGTAGCCGCGTGGTCATTTTTCCGGTGTAAGAGGTTTCAGTATGCGTGTTGGCATAGAGAGGCAATACCTCCTCTTGAATTGCCCGCTCGACGATATCCAACGCCCTTCCCGACGCCGTGTAATCGGCATAGAGCAAGGGGCAGTCTCCAAATGGGCCGGGGATCAAGCGCCCTTCTCCAATGACCCCACTCTGTAGGCGCTCTATCCACTCACGAGAGATCGCCGAGGGGGAGCTCGGTGGTTTTCTTGACTTGTTCCATTGAGAAGCACGATGTGACATTACTGAGCTCTATTTTCGCAATCAGCCTTTTATAAAAGGCATCATAAGATTGGTTATTACGCGTAATGACCTTGAGTAAGTAGTCGTATTCACCTGCAAGGCGATTAACTTCTACGATCTCAGGAAAGTTTTTAACCGTCTCCTGAAATGCATCAAGCCAAGCTTGGTTGTGTTTATCCGTTTTAACCATCACAAACACAGTAAGACTAAGATTCAATTTCTCAGGGTTCAGTACGGCAATTCTTTTTTCTATAATTCCGTCTTTTTCCAGCTTTTGTATTCGCCGCCAACACGGCGTAACAGAGAGACCAACCCCTTCTGCAAGCTGTGCAATAGAAAGACTATCATCGCGCTGAAGCTGTTCAAGAATTTTCAAATCAAAACGATCAATAAGCAATTTATTTCCCCTCTAAGCATTTATAAGGAATTTTATTCTTTATAACCTTTCCTTCATACGGTCAAGAGAAATAATTTTTCACCGGCAATCCAGTTAAAATCAACCAAGTGCTTACTCCGACTAAAAGGGCATCCCAAAACGGTGCAACAAACAATATGCTGCACCACAAAGAGCAATACATAAGAGTTTAAAGTCGAGTCCACTAGGAATTAAAAGCACACAATTGATTAAAACTTCTTGACCGTTCATGAACATATACGCTTTTGAACACACACTCTTGAACGAATAGGCTCTTGAACATATCCGTAGCAAAATGCTTTTTAATCGTTAGAGATATCAGCCTCCCAGTGGCCGCACTTATTCTATGAATTCAGGCCGAATCCGCTACTTTATCAAAGCCACTATCCGCTCGTTGAACTGGTCAACAGCCAGCAGAGCGCACCATGTTTGGGCAGATGGAATATCCATATTTGATAATGCTTTACATTAGCTTTTGACACATGCCATCATTCTGCTTTTCAAACGTCTAGCTACCTGTGACACGTATGCCAACAATACACTCTCATTGCAGCAAGGCCTGGAGACGTGTGTTGCTACTAGCATGCGCGGCGCTGACAGCCTTTTTCGTGCTAACCAATCCGCTGCAAAGCGCTGCTCAGAACGATAATCACGCCCCGTTATCGACGCCACGCATCGTCACGCTCTATCAAGGTGCTACCGATAGCGCTGTCGCCCTGGGCCTTAAGCCGATTGGTGTCGTCGACTCCTGGTTAGAAAAACCGATGTATCGTTACCTGCGTGAACCGTTGGAAGGCGTCGAGCATGTCGGTTTGGAAACACAGCCCAACCTGGAAAAAATTGCCTGGCTCGATCCTGACTTGGTCATTGCCAGCGACTTTCGCCATGCGCGAATAGCACCGCTATTAGCAGCCATTGCACCCACGGCATCTACTAACACCGTTTTCGGCTTTAAAACCACGTTGACGATGATCGCCAATGCCACTGGCCGCGAAACAGAGGCCAGCCAGTTGCTTAGGCTCTGGGATGACCGAGTAAGCGATTTTCGCCAGCAGATAGCCGCTGAGCTGGGCAGTGAATGGCCTCAGAAAGTGGCCGTGGTGCGTTTTAAAAGTGACCACGTGCGCATCTATACTCACGGCTTTGCTGGCTCTATTTTAGATGAGCTTGGCTTCGAGCAGCCGGATACGCTGCATACCCAAGGCTGGGGAATGAAACTTTCCAGCACTGAGAACATTCCTGTCCTGAATGCCGATGTTATGTTTGTGCTGCTAGAGCCGGACGATCCTGCCATTACGGATAATTACCAGCGCTGGACGGCTCACCCACTATGGCAGCGGCTTTCAGCGGTGCAAAACGGACGTGTATTTGAAGTCGACCCCGTCAGTTGGATGATGGGCGGTGGCATCCTGGCGGCCAACGCTATGCTGGATGATCTTTATGACCATTATAAGCTGCCACAGCCTGGAGCCCAGCAACATCAGGTTTGCGCCATCGATCACGGCGGGGAGCACTTTCAATGCTAAACAGCGCTGCTGCAAAAGGCATGGGCTTGGTCATCGGGGCAGTCCTAACGTTTGGTGCTTTTTTCGCTAGCGTGATGTTAGGCACGACGGAGATTGCCCTATCCGCTCTGTTCGACTCACTCACCCACTATGACCCTGCCAACGTATCTCACATCATTCTATTCGCTGAGCGCTTACCCCGTGCCGTGATTGCCGCCCTAGTAGGCGCCAGCTTAGCTATTGCAGGTGCGCTGATGCAAACCATGACGCGCAACCCACTGGCATCGCCGGGTATTTTGGGGATTAACGCTGGCGCAATGTTTTTTGTGGTGGTCGCAGTCTCACTGCTGCCGCTTCACACCCCCGCTCACTATGTATGGGCAGCCCTATTGGGCGCACTGGTCGCCGCAAGCATTGTTGTGCTGCTTAGCCGGGGCCGCCACGGCGAGCTTTCACCACTGCGCGTTGTGCTGGCAGGGGTGGCGGTCACGGCAATGTTTGTATCATTTAGCCAGGGACTGCTGGTGATTGATCAACAAAGTTTTGAGAGCGTTCTTTACTGGCTGGCAGGCTCTGTCTCAGGGCGCGACCTCTCGGTGGTTATGCCCTTGCTGCCGCTCTTCGGCGGGGCACTGCTACTCAGTGCACTGCTGGTACGCCACGCCAATGCGCTGCTGCTGGGAGACGACATGGTCACCGGGCTTGGCATGCAGGCCACCACCATCAAACTGCTGCTAGGGCTGATCGTGATTGTGCTAGCAGGTAGCTCTGTGGCGCTGGCAGGCATGATTGGGTTTGTGGGATTAATTGTACCCCACATGGCACGGGGACTATTTGGCATTGATCACCGCTGGCTGCTACCCGCTTGCGCGGTACTGGGCGCTTGCCTACTACTGCTGGCCGATGTCGCTTCACGGTTTCTAATGCCACCTCAGCAAGTACCTATCGGCGTCATGACCGCGCTTATTGGCACGCCCTTCTTTATCTATCTGGCGCGACAAAAGATGGCAGGCCAATGACGCAAGCAACAGCACTCCCCCTCAATCACACGACAGAACGCAAAAGCGCCCGCCTCTTGAACAGCCTGCTGCTGTTAGGCTGTCTGCTTTTCTTCAGCGTCGGCGTATCCCTCTGCTTGGGTAGCTTTCCCACGCCACCTCTACAGGTTTTACATACGTTGATTGCCCCTCAAAGTAGCGATATCGCTTTTATTATTTGGGAGCTAAGACTGCCTCGCATCGTGTTGGCGATACTGGTCGGTGCCGCCTTAGCGGTGGCAGGTGCTATTCTGCAAAGCATTGTGCGTAACCCGCTAGCATCGCCAGATGTCATCGGCATTACCAGCGGCGCGGCGCTAGCAGCAGTGCTGTTTTTAGCCCTGCTCAGCACGACCCTCAGCATTCGCTGGCTGCCCGTTGCTGCCATGCTCGGTGCGCTGGTGTCCGCTTTACTGGTCGTCAGTTTGGCGTGGAAGAGCGGCATTAGCCCAGCACGTATGGTACTGGTGGGTATTGGCTTGGCAGCGGCCATGGGGGCTGCCACTACCTTATTAATCGTCATTAGCGATGACACTGCGGCCATGACGGCCTATGTATGGCTTACCGGCAGCCTTTACGCGGCGCAATGGGAAGATGTGTGGGGTCTATTGCCGTGGATATTGGTCGCAGTGCCTATCAGCCTTGTCTTCGCTCGGCATGCGGATGCCATGGCGCTGGGCGACCATGTAGCCGAAGGACTTGGCGTGCCTATTCTGCGCAGCCGAATAGTACTGCTGGCCTGCAGCGTGGCATTAGCTGGTGCCGCCGTTGCGTTTGCGGGTGGGTTAAGCTTTGTGGGATTAATTGCGCCCCACTTAGCGGCTAGGCTCGTGGGGCGCAACCTGGCACGGTTGGCGCCCACCTCAGCGCTAGTCGGGGCCTTGATCGTTTTAAACGCCGATTTATTAGGCCGCGTAGCCTTTTTACCCAAAGACTTGCCCGTCGGTATTTTCGTGGCCGGGATAGGCGCGCCCTTCTTTGTGTATTTGCTGCACAAGGCGCGCTACCGTCCTTACTGAACTGGGGTTAAAAATCGACGCGATAACCGAAGGTCACTGTTCTACCGCGTCCGGCAAAATAGCGCTCGTCGTTCACCAGTGCACTTTGTGAGTAATAGCTAACGTACTGCTCATCAAGCAGGTTAGCGATGCCGACGTTGACCTGTCCAACGGGAAGTTGGTAGCCCACGGCGGCATCCATCAACAGATAGCCGTCAAACTCACGATTGGCTTCGTCGAAGGTTTTATCGAAGGCGTAGTTAGCCTGCACAAAGGTGGAAAGGTTATCTGTCCAATTGGCAGACCAACTGGCCGTCAGACGATCTGGCGAGACATCCAGCCCAGACAGCTTGGCGTCTAAACTGCCATCGTCATTACTGTCGTAGCGCCCTTCCATGCGGGAGTATGCCAAACGGCCGGTGTGTTGGTCGGTAAATTGATAATCTACCGAGGCCTCAAAGCCCTTAATTTCAGTCTCCTGACGCTGCATATAAAAGACGTCGTCGACTTCCGTGAGTCGGCTACCGAAGTCGGAGGAGGATTCGTAATAACTAAGCTCAGCGGCTAAGCGGCCATTCTCAAAGCGAACGCCTGTCTCGGTATTGTCGGTAACGATCGGACTTAGGTTCTCAATGCTATTAACCGATTGATTAGGGGTACTAATGCCCCTCAATGCTCGACCTACATCAGGAATAGAAAAACCTTCAGAGTAATTGGCAAACAGGCTCCAATGATCCACAGGTTTCCACACTGCGCCGACGTTATAGAGCGTTTCATTGAAACTGGGGTTACCACCGGCAACATCAACACTATTGTTAGCCGCCACCGTCTGATAGTCATTGATCTTTAGCTTGGCGTACTCATAGCGCGCGCCAGCTGATAGCAGCAGTGAATCCACGGGTCTAAACTCAGCCTGAATGAAAGGCGAAAGATCGGTGTACTCTGTTGGCGGCACATAGGTACGGTCGGACTGATATAGGTACTGTTCGGTTTCATCAAACAGCGTATCAAAACCGCCCGTTAAGGAGAGTCGATCGTTCAGTAGATCATCTTTAGTCAGCGAGACTTTAGTACCAAACTTGCTCGTTGATGCCATGGATTGGTCGTAAAAAGATCCCACTGGGGCAATCGCAGGATCCTGGAAAGTCGCTGAGTTGGTTGCTCCAAACAGCGCTTCATAATCCTGATAGAACATCTGGGCACTTAAACGCATCCCCGCCAAGTCATAATGATCGTAACTTAGCCCTGTGGTCCAAACTCGGTTATAGGGGGCATCTCCCTCGGGAGTGCCACGCTCAGACGTCGTTACCACACCATTGGCACGATCTCCCGTTACGCTCACATAATTATTGTGGCCCTCAATATTGTAGTGATTGAGGGTAAATTGCAGGCGTTGATCGTCGTCAATCCAGTAAGCCAGCTTACCTAAAATATTGAAACTGCGAGAGTCCATCAGGTCGCCCTGGGTATTGTCCACACCCACAGGATCACTATTTCCATCCAGGAATAGCCCCTGATCTTCTAGGCTGGCCGAAAACAGATAATCCACATCACCGCGATTACCACTGACCCCATAGCTAGTTTTATAGCTGAGCGTATCGCTATCTAACTCACTAGTGGGAGTCGTTATCTGAACCTCAGCATGCTGATTAAGCGAACCCGGCTCGGGACGTTTAGTGATCAAGTTAATCACGCCGCCTGCCGCTCCCACCCCATTAGTGGCATTAGCCCCTTGAATCACCTCGATCTGCTCAACCATGGAAAAGTCGATCGTGTGTGCTTCACGACCCGTTGGGCGCAGAGGATTCGACTGCGGAATACCGTCAATCAGAATCAACGGCTTACGCCCACGAAGGGTTTCACCGCTACCAGTCATCTTTTGGCGGCTGGGGGAGTATGAGGGCAGCAGGTTACTTAAAATCTGCGATGAATCGCTGGTTAGCTGTAACTGTTGGCTGATCTCCTCCTCGGTGATAACACGCACCGTTTGAGGAGAATCCTCTTTTGAGGAATTGGTGCGGGAAGCCGTCACCACCACCGTTTGATTCGCGTCTCCTCGCTCACCTTGTGCTTCAGCGATTGCTGGCGACTGAGCATGTGCCTGGGTAGCCGCTACCAACCCAGCAAGCGTTACTGTTGGCCAAAACACGTGGCGTTTTTTTATCGACATCCGCTTATTTTCCCTTGCAGTGAGTGAGTCGCCCAAAAGACAATGCACATCTAAATGATAACGATTAACTTGTGCATATATTACCAACATGGCTTCATCAACGAAACACGTCGTTCGATTTATCGAAATGTACACAGCTGGGACAAAGATTTGAAAATGAGAATATTTTGTCTTACGGTGCTGGCTGCTTAGATCATGCAGGCGATCCTTCCCATGACACTCTCTTCCTGCCTTACACCTCGGCTTAGAGGTGAAAGCCTTCATGCTGGTTATGAAGACAAGCGCGTGCTAGACGGTGTCGATATCGGCATACAGGAAGGCAAGCTAACGGTCCTTTTAGGGCCGAACGGTAGTGGCAAATCCACGCTGTTAAAAACGCTGGCGCGTACACTCACGCCAAGCGCTGGGCACGTTTATCTGGATGGCAAAGATATTCACCGTAGTAATACGCGGGAAGTCGCTCAACGACTTGGTATTCTTCCCCAGGGGCCGGTCGCCCCTGAGGGGCTGAGTGTGCAACAGCTGGTCGGAATGGGGCGTTTTCCGCATCAGCGAATGTGGCAAAAAAATGCCGAACAGGATGCCCGCGCAATTCGCGAAGCCATGGCCTACACCAACGTGACCGAGTTCGCTGAGCGCAACGTTGACGCCCTTTCCGGTGGGCAGCGCCAGCGCTGCTGGATTGCTATGGTGCTGGCTCAGCAAACGGATCTGATCCTGCTGGATGAACCCACTACTTTTCTGGATCTCAAGGTGCAGGTCGACTTACTGGCGCTATTGTCACGTTTGGCCCATGAGCATGGCCGCACACTACTACTAGTGCTTCACGATCTGAATCTAGCCGCCGCCTACGCTGACCAGTTAATCATGATGCGAGATGGAAAGATCATCACCAGCGGCACGCCTAGCGAAATATTTACCGCCGCCAATCTTAAGCGCGTTTTCGATCTGGATGCCCACGTACTTCACGACCCGGTAAGCAACAGCCCAGTGTGCGTTCCCCATAAGTTCACGGCTAACACCCAACAACAGCACACCGACTCGGAAGAGCATATCGCCCTATGAAGCATACTTTCTGCGCCGACCTCAGCCGTGAACAGAATGATCCATTAGCCGGGAGCGCTGCCCATGCCGAACGCAATCTATTAATCAGTTGGCCGCGCGCAAAGTGGCTGCGCAAGTTGCGCCATGCCAGCGACATGAACGACACGCTGAAACAGACACTAGACGACATTGCCGATAGCGGCCTACGTATTAACCTGATTCAGCAACCGGGAATGGATAAACATCAGCACCAAGTATTTCTGATGCCAGAACGACGGCGCTTTCTGATTGCCCGCCATCACTTAGAAGACTTTTTAAGCGCTCTGCAAACAGGCAACAGCCTGGCAGAGTGGGAACAGCCACCGCTAGAAAAAGACCTACTGCTCTGCTGCACCCACGGCACAAAAGACAAATGCTGCGCCAAGTACGGCTACCAAACCTATAAGGCGCTGGCTCAAACGATTGCTGACCACCAGCTACCGTTTGAGGCTTGGGAAAGTAGCCATCTGGGTGGCTGCCGCCTAGCAGCCAGTTTGATTTTGCTGCCCAAGGTGCGCAAATACGGACGCATTACCCCGGCGCAAGCACTGCCCTTCCTGCAAGCAGAAGCGAACGGCCAACGCTACTTGCCTGGCTACCGGGGCAACTCACAACTCACCCCCGCCCAACAGTGTGCAGAATTAGCCGCCCTGACTCACCTAAGTACACAACTAAGTACGGATCAACACCAACCTCAGCTAACGCTGCTGGACGATAGCGGCAGTGAGCAAGAACGCCTGATACGCTGGCAGTGGCAACGGGGAAACGCTAACGGCCAACTCAGCGTGCGCTGCCAAGCAGTCCCCATCATGCGAATTGACACCTGCGCCGACCTTGAGAAAGGGCCCAAGGAAAGTACTGTTTGGCGGGTAATAGCGCCTAGAACGAGTAACTAATTAAGCAATCAGATTTGACGAAACATTTGAGTAGAAGAGTTACTCTCTCACTTGCGCTCAGCACTATTTCATAACTTCCAGCACCGTCTGTAAGCCAGCTATTCTCTGTAAGGCGTTCATGCTGAAGGGCTTCCACCTAGCCTGAGCCTCCTATCGGCGACAACATCGAACTCTCTAACACTCCCCAGCTTATGCGCTTGATGAGCCCTATCAGCTAACGATCCACGTAGCGAACACTATTATTGATCGCTTCAGGCCCACACACCCAGAGAGATTAGCTCTATCAGGCGCCCTGAAGTAAGCACCGCTACCTACCTTTCCCTTACTGGCTCTTATTAAAAGATAGCGTTTTTTTACGTGACGCTTTTCAAATGCCCTCAAAGATTGTATAAAATATAAAAACTACCAATTGATGCTGACATCCGCTGTAGCGCCAGCGTTGATCACCAGGACAAAACAATCACAGGTGTTCCATGAAACGAGTGCATATCATCGACTCTCATACAGCAGGTGAACCCACACGGCTGGTAATGAAGGGATTCCCAACTCTGCCTGGCGCAACCATGGCAGAAAAATGTGAAGCGCTGCGTACTTCTCATGATCAATGGCGGCGCGCCTGCATGTTGGAGCCACGAGGGCATGATGTGTTGGTGGGAGCGCTTTATTGTGCGCCGGAGTCACCAGATGCCACTTGCGGGGTCATCTTCTTCAACAACTCGGGGTATCTGGGTATGTGCGGTCACGGCACTATCGGGCTCGTAGCATCCTTGCATTATCAAGGCCTTATAGAACCCGGCGCCCATAAAATAGACACTCCCGTTGGTCCTATTAGTGCAACTCTTCACAACGACGGTGCCGTTACTGTCCGGAATGTCCTTTCTTATCGCTATCGTCAGCAAGTCCCTGTTGAAGTGCCTGGATATGGACTCCTGCATGGGGATATCGCTTGGGGAGGCAACTGGTTCTTCCTTATCAGTCAGCATGGTCAATCGCTAACGCTTGATAACACCGAAAAGCTAACCGAATTCACCTGGGCCGTACGCCAGGCACTCGAAGCGGCCTCGATTACTGGCGAGGACGGCGGGCTAATCGATCATATTGAGCTCTTCACAGAGGACGAGGCAGCCGATAGTCGTAACTTTGTGCTTTGCCCCGGCAAAGCGTATGACCGCTCCCCTTGTGGTACCGGCACTAGCGCCAAACTGGCTTGCCTAGCGGCAGATGGAAAATTATCGCCAGGAGAGACCTGGGTACAAGCCAGTATTTGTGGCAGCCAGTTCGAAGGACACTATGAATGGGAAGGCAACTGCATTCGTCCCTATATCAAGGGGCGAGCCTACCTAAGTGCAGATGCCACCCTACTTATTGATGAACAGGATCCGTTTGCCTGGGGCATTTCTGACGTGTAAGCACGCGACTCACTCGCCCTGATTCTTCATTAACCAAGCAGCACCGATTACTCCACTATCAACTCGGTGCTGATGTGAGTACTGACAACACCAACCGAAAGGAAAAACAATGAGCGATAACATTTTTACAGGCTGCATTCCTGCGTTAATGACCCCCTGTAATGCGGACCGTCAACCGGACTTCGATGCTCTGGTTGCTAAAGGTCGTGAGTTAATAGATATCGGTATGAGTGGCGTCGTGTACTGCGGCTCTATGGGCGATTGGCCACTGTTAAGCGAAGCACAGCGCCAAGAAGGCGTCGCCCGTTTAGTTCAAGCAGGCATACCAACCATCGTGGGCACCGGCGCAGTAAATACCAAAGAGGCCGTATCCCATGCAGCTCACGCTGCTAAAGTGGGAGCCCATGGTCTGATGGTTATTCCGCGCGTGCTCTCACGGGGCACCTCAGTAGCGGCACAAAAAGCTCATTTCTCAGCCATTTTAGAAGCAGCGCCTAAGCTGCCCGCCGTCATTTATAACAGCCCCTACTACGGCTTCGCGACGCGTGCAGACCTCTTCTTTGAGCTGCGTCATCGTTACCCAAACCTAATCGGCTTCAAAGAGTTTGGCGGTGCCGATGACCTACGCTACGCTGCGGAAAACATTACCTCCCAGGATGACGATGTCACCTTGATGGTAGGTGTAGACACGACTGTCTACCATGGTTTCGTCAACTGTGGCGCCACCGGTGCCATCACCGGCATTGGCAATGCTCTCCCCCGCGAGGTGCTCCAGCTCGTCGCTCTTAGTAAAAAAGCTGCGCAAGGTAATGTCGAAGCACGCCGTTTAGCCAAAGAGCTTGAGGAAGCGCTGGGAGTTCTTTCCTCCTTCGATGAGGGCGGCGACTTAGTTCTCTATTACAAACACTTAATGGTACTCAACGGGGACTCCGAGTACTCCCTCCACTTCAATGAAACTGACACTCTGAGCGATGCCCAGCGTCACTATGTGGAATCTCAATACGCCTTGTTCCGTACCTGGTATGCCAATTGGTCTGCTTCCTTAGAGAACATCTAAGGCTCAGTGGTACACAATTTTTTGCCGCTTAGCAGCCGACTGCTCCAGCACAGCTAATGTGCTGGAGCAAACTCTCTTTGCTAGGAGTTACTCATGCACCGTATGAGTCTGGAGGAAGCCGAGGTACTGGCAAAAGCAGTGCTCAACGCCCAGGGCTTCAATCAAGAACAGACACACGCCCTATCTCAAGCCGTGATAGCGGGGCAACGCGACGAGTGCCATTCACATGGCCTGTACCGTTTACTCAACTGCGTTAAAACGCTAGCGGCAGGGAAAGTGGTCGCCAATGCTCAGCCAGAAGTGCACGATCACGCCCCAGGCATCGTACGGGTTGATGCCAAAGGAGGCTTTTCGCAACTTGCCTTCGAGGCTGGCTTACCCATTTTAACGGCAAAAGCGCGTGAGCAAGGAATTGCTGCGCTTGCCATTAATCACTGCGTACATTTTTCAGCCTTATGGGTTGAGATTGAAGCTATCACAGACCAGGGGCTGGTAGCGCTGGCCTGTAACCCCAGCCATGCCTGGGTGGCCCCCGCTGGGGGCAATCGCCCATTACTGGGTACAAACCCGTTGGCCTTTGGCTGGCCGCGCCCTAATGGTCAGCCACCATTTATCTTCGACTTTGCTACCAGTGCCATTGCTCGCGGTGATATCGAACTCCATCACCGTGAAAATAAACCGATTCCTGAGGGCTGGGGTATCGATCGTTTAGGGCAGCATAGCCAAAACCCTGCTGACGTATTAGACGGCGCGCTCCTTACCTTTGGCGGCCATAAAGGCTCTGCCTTATCGATCATGATTGAGCTTATTGCTGGCCCACTCATCGGTGACTTAACCAGCGCTGAATCGCTGGCATATGACGATGGTGCCGGAGCTTCCCCCTATCACGGCGAACTCATACTCGCTATGGATCCTGAACGCTTCCTGGGAAGTACGCTCGAGGATTATATGGCCCGAGCTGAAGATCTATTCTCGTCGATCATAGCCCAGGGCGCCCGCTTACCTTCGCAACGACGATATACGGCACGGCAACGCACTCAAAAAGAAGGTATTTCAATTCCAGAATCTCTATATCAGGAGTTGTCACGCCTAGCGCGATTATGACGGCTCTTTTCTTACCGACCATTCGCGTTATTCTAACGACGGAGACGAGCATGACATTGCAAGGCAAAATGCTGATTGGCCAACAAGCAGTACAGGGCTCTCGTGACGCCATTTACGCAATCAATCCAGCGAATAATGAACGTCTTGAACCTGCTTATTTAGGTGGCTCCCAGGCAGAGGTAGAAAGGGCCTGCGAGTTAGCTTGGCGCTCATTTGACAGCTACCGCGAAACGCAGCTGGAAGCACGGGCACAGTTTCTCGAAACCATTGCAGATGAGATAGAAGCGCTCGGAGAAACACTGATTAACCGAGCAGTGGCCGAATCTGGCCTTCCTCAAGCCAGGATTCAAGGGGAGCAAGGACGAACTTGTAACCAACTACGGCTATTTGCAAAAACCCTACGCAATGGTGAATGGCTAGATGTTCGAATTGACCCGGCCATGCCTAATCGTCAGCCCATGCCGCGCGCCGATTTGCGTCAACGCCATATCGCGCTTGGCCCAGTCGCTGTTTTTGGTGCAAGCAATTTTCCACTGGCTTTCTCCGTCGCCGGCGGCGATACCGCATCAGCGTTAGCGGCGGGATGCCCCGTGGTCGTCAAGGCTCACTCTGCACATCCAGGAACCAGCGAATTAGTAGGACGTGCGATTCAAACTGCCGTCAAGCGGTGTGATCTTCCCGAAGGCGTATTTTCGCTAATTTTCGGCTCTGGCCGTGAGGTTGGGCAGGCATTGGTTGCGCACCCTTACATCAAAGCGGCCGGGTTTACTGGCTCCCGCAGCGGCGGCTTGGCACTTTGGAAAACGGCGCAGTTGCGCCCTGAGCCAATCCCTTTCTATGCTGAAATGAGTTCCATCAATCCAGTATTCCCTCTACCAGCGGCGCTGGAGTCACGTGGTGCCAGCATGGGGGCAGAATTCATTAGCTCGTTGAATATGGGAGCTGGCCAGTTTTGTACTAATCCTGGGTTAGTCATTGCTGTAAAGTCTAAGGGGCTAGACGCGTTCATTGCAGCGGCACGTCAAGCGGTCGAGAGCAGCAGCGCTCAAACCATGCTTACGCCCGGCATTCATCAAGCCTATACCAACGGTGTGCAAGCCCTTACCTCGACAGGTAAAGTTCACGAAGTAGCTTGCGGTCAAAAAGGAGCTGGCCCAAACCAATGCCAAACGGCTCTTTATGTAACCTCTGCGGCTCATTTTCTAGCTGAGAAAACACTGCAGGAAGAAGTTTTTGGCGCGTTGTCGCTGGTAGTGGAATGCCAAGACCAGAACGAGGTTCAGCGCGTTGCGGAGGCGCTTGAAGGCCAGTTGACCGCCACTCTTCAACTGGAGGATGCCGATCAGGAAGTTGCTCGCAACCTGCTGCCCATTTTGGAACGTAAAGCGGGTCGGCTACTCGTCAATGGCTGGCCAACAGGCGTCGAAGTTTGCGATGCCATGGTCCATGGTGGCCCTTTCCCAGCAACGTCGGACTCGCGCACCACATCTGTAGGTACCGCAGCTATTGTTCGCTTTTTACGTCCTATTTGTTATCAAGATCTACCGGATGCACTTTTGCCAGAGGCATTGCAGCATAGCAACCCACTGTCACTTAAGCGCCTGGTTAATGGAGAACGTGAAGGCTGATCAATAGGAGTTTGAGCCGCTCTCCTCTGGGGAGAGCGGCGCATCATGCATTGAGCCATGCGAGCTGATCAATGGTTCAACGGTTCAGCTACCGACCATTCAACTATCAACCATTCAACTACCAGCCATGGACATCTATATAGGTTTGTATAAAATGTGCAAATTAACTTTCAGGATGGACGTAAACCATGGCGACATTCAAAACACGAGCACACTTCGTCGCCGACGACTTACGCAAACGTATCCTTGGCGGTGAGTTCAAGGGCGGTACTCAACTTCGTCAGGACGCCCTAGCCAGCGACTATGATGTCAGCCGTATCCCTGTCAGGGAGGCCTTGCTAACCCTCGAATCAGAAGGGCTAGTGGAGTTTTATGCTCACCGTGGCGCTTTTACCACCGAGCTTTCCGTTAGCAAAATTCGAGAACTTTTCGAGCTACGGATTCTGCTTGAGACCTATGTACTTAAGCATGCCATTGATAACCTCACTGAAGCAGACCTCGATAAAGCTGAGGATATACTGCGCAAATATGACGACGCTCTAAATCGCGGTGGCGAAGTCGACAATTGGAGTGAGTACAACTATGCCTTCCATTTGGCACTTTATGCGCCAGCCGAGCTTCCAGAAACGCTCGCTATCATTCATCAGTTAAATACTAAATCAGATCGCTATATCCGCATGCAGCTCGTCTACTCCCAAGAGATCACAAAAGCTGAAAAGGAACACCATGAGTTGCTGGAGCTAGCGCGCCAACGCGACACCGACAATGCCTGCCAGCTGCTTAAAACCCACATTGAAGACGCCTGTGGAAGCATTATCGCGGTACTTGGAGAGCGTTCCAACCAAGCAGAGGCACTTTGAAGCATAAGTGCCACTTTAACTACCCGACTCCAACCATAGTTGCCTCTCCCCTCTCTTCTGCTTAAGTTATCAATACTACGTCTAGCACCACTTCCCCTCTTCATATACTTCGGCTAGCTAACACTAGCGTCTTCCGGCTATTCGAATAGTTTTGGCGGATCAGTCCCTGTTCCGATCGTTTCCACTCCATAAGCACCATTGAACTACTAGGTAGTTCCATTTTTACCGCTCGCTGCTTGCCCCCTCGCCATCGCAAGGCGCTCCTCTCCTGCCATTTCTTATCAATATTTGTCGTTGACGGTATTGATCCGATTCATATACCTGAGATATATTTTATACAATCTACAAAAAATAGAATTAAGGAAGCTTCATGAATCCACGAAGCACGAAGAGTAGCGGCTCTAACGAGGATGCCGATGTCATCGTTATCGGTGCAGGAGTGGTAGGTAGCGCTTGCGCCCTATCCTTGAGCCAACAAGGCTTGCGTGTTTTGGTGCTGGACAGCCACCAGCATCCGGGTATGGGTGCCTCGTTTGGCAACGCGGGCCATATGGCAACGGAGCAGGTTTTTCCTATTGCCGATGCAGCCATTGTGAAGCGATTACCCAAAATGCTACTGGACCCAATGGGGCCGCTACGCTTGGATTGGCGCTATGTTCCCAAGGCCCTACCCTGGTTCACTCGGTTACTTTGGAATCTACGCAAGGCTCCTTATCAAGCCAGTGTGGCAGGTATCCGTGCTCTCAATGAAAATAGTCTGGATGCTTGGCGTCGGCTGCTTGACACCATAGATAGCAGGCATCTGCTAAAAGAAGACGGGTCTCTCCTGGTTTATGAAAAGGATAGCGCTGCCGAAGAGTTAGCAGCACTTCACACAAGGATGACCGACCAGCAAGTAGCCGTGGAATACTGGCAAGGCAGTGCAATTAAAGACATTGCTCCTCAATTGTCAGACAGCATTAAAGGCGGGCTATTCTTCCCTGACACCGCACATACGATTAATCCCTCACAGATCGTCGACTTACTCGTATCCGCTGCTAAAGCCAATGGAGTGCAGTTTAGACAAGAAAACGTCATATCAGGCCAAGACCATGGCCACGGTGTGATGCTGAAGACCGCGAGTTCGTCCTCCTTCACGGCCGGCAAAGTTGTTATTTCATGTGGAGCTCATTCTGCCCATCTCACTGCCACACTAACGGGTACTAAAGTTCCTCTTGATACGGAGAGGGGCTATCACCTGATGCTGCCTCATGAACGGCATCGGCTGCCTATGGCGGTTACCTCGTTGGAGCGTCGTTTCATCATGACGCCCATGGATGAGGGATTACGATTGGCAGGCACTGTCGAATTTGCAGGACTCCATCGACCAGCCAATATGCAACGCGCTTGGCAACTGCACAAACTCAGCCAAGGGCTCTTCAAAAACGACTTGGATACTACCGAAGCCAAAACTTGGATGGGCTTTCGCCCCTCGCTACCCGACTCACTCCCTATTATCGATAGCGTTAAAAGTGGCAGAGTCCTACTAGCTTTCGGGCACCATCACCTTGGCCTCACTCAAGCCGCTATTACCGCCGAGATTATTAGCCAGCTGGCCAAGCAAGAAAACCAACAAGCTCAACTGCCCATTGATTTATCCCCCTATCGGCTAAGCCGATTTTCCTAGCACGCGACACCCCAACCCTAAGAACAACGTCATAGGAGCTATTATGTCTTCCCCAAAAGGTCTCGTAAGACTGCCTAACATGATAGAGGTTTTTGCCATCATGTTCGGCTTTATAGCCATCATGTTTGTCAGTATCAGCTTACTTGAACTCCCGATACAACTTGCCTTGTTCGCCTCTTGGTTTTTGATTATGGGGCTGGGCTTAAAGCTTAAGCTTTCCTACGAAAACATGCAGGAAGGGCTTATTAAAGGTATTCATAATGGCATGGAGGCCGTTTTGGTGCTCACTACCGTGGGGGCACTGATTGGCACTTGGATTGCAGGCGGTATCGTACCGAGCATTATTTATTACGGCCTGTCAGTGATGAACCCACAGATTTTCCTTTTCGCAGCTTTTATTATCTGCTCCTTAACGTCTCTAGCTACCGGCACTTCCTTTGGTACGGTGGGAACGGCTGGGGTAGCGATGATGGGTATCGGCCACAGCTTTGGTATTCCGCTACCACTGGTTGCTGGTGCCGTGATATCAGGCGCGTACGTAGGTGACAAAATGTCGCCGCTTTCCGATACAACAGTGATGACTGCGTCACTGTGTAAGGTGAATCTTATAGACCATATTCGCTCGATGATGTGGGTTAGCGGGCCTGCGGTTATCATCGCGTCGATACTGTTCATCACCGTTGGTTTTTTCTATATCAGCGACACAGCAGACACATCTCAAGCAGCAGCGGCTATGCAGGCACTGGAAAGTCACTTCACAATAACGCCTTGGCTGCTGCTTCCAGCGGTCGTGGTTATTATCCTATTGACTCGTCGCTTGCCAGCCATCCCTGTCATCACATTAGGTGCGCTCCTCGGCAGCATCTGTGCTTGGCTAGTGCAGGACATGAGTCCGGTTGATGCGATCCAAACCGCCTATTCCGGCAATGCAATGCAGTCTGATGAAGCGTTTCTCAACACCCTTCTTAACCGTGGCGGAATAGAGTCTATGTTGGGTGTCGTTGCCCTCATCCTTTTCGCGCTTGGTCTAGGCGGTTTAATGGAACGGGTCGGCATTCTACAGGCTATCAGCCAGGGGTTTCTCAGCTGGGCCAACAATCCAGGTCGACTTACCCTTTCAACCATGTTGGGTGGCTTCTTCGGTAACTTCTTTGGTGGCGCAGCCTATGTCTCGCTCATTACCGCCAGCACGATAACTGAGAAGAACTACGACAAACAGGGGATTGATCGTCGCGTTCTCTCTCGTAACGCAGAAGCGGGCGGTACTATTACAACCCCTATGGTGCCATGGACAGACGGCGGTGTATTTATGGCCGCAACCCTTGGCGTTTCGACACTGAGCTACCTGCCATTCCTTTGGTATCACATGCTTGTACTGGTAATCGCTATCTTCTACGGCTATGCCAATATTGCCATTTGGAGAACCTCACCAGCAGATAACGCCGAACAAACAACCACTCATCAACGCAGTGTACCCGTAACTTGATCGCCTAAAATCACCTCAAGCTTTTAGCTTTCCAATAAGCTAAACACGTAGAAAACTCCGGTTTGTAACTAATTCAAACCGGAGTTTTTAGTTTTAATCTCAAGAAAAAATAACCTTATGCAGATATATACAGCAGCGTTTGGCGTATTTCTAAGGTGTCATAGCCGCTTTTTCCATCAAATACTCTGCAACAGCCTGATAGGCGGGGAGTGAGGTAGGGTCATTAGCTGCATTTCCTGCCACCGGGTGCGATGCAAAACGCACAATGACCATCTCAGCGGTGGGGTCAATATAAATGGTTTGTCCATGCACTCCTCTTGCGGCAAAGGCGCCATGCTCGTTATGCAGAGACCACCACATGCCGCGGTAGCTACCGCCCGGTAAATAACGGTATCCCGCGGCGTCAAACGCTTGCCTGTCGCCGCCTTCCCGAATGCGCTCAACGGCTGCGGCAGGAAATAGCCGCTCACCATTCATTACGCCTTCATTAAGCACCAACTGGCCGACTCTGGCCAAATCCCGAAGGCCAGCGCTCAAACCGCCCCCTGCGAACGGCGTGCCAATAGAGTCCACGGTAAAGTAAGCATCCTGCTCCATGCCTAACCGCTGCCAAAGACGCGATGACAACAGTGACGCCACCGATTCACCCGTCGTGCGCGCGATCACCCAGCCAAGTGCATCGGTATTAATCGTTTTATAGCCAAAGACTTGCCCATGTTCCCCTTCCGGTTGCACCGTTGCGAGATACTCATAATAGGTACGCGGCCCAGTGTAATCGTCTGGTTTGGGAAGCGGGCTTGCCGCTGCATTGTAGGCCCAGATCTCAGCGTTGGGGTCACTGTAATCTTCGCTGTAAGCAAGGCCTGTGGTCATTTCAAGCAGTTGCTTCACCGTGGCATTACCAAAAGCACTGTCGGCAAGTTCCGGCAGTATAGCGCCCACGATTGCCTGCTCATCCAACACTCCTTCTGCCACCAAAATCTCACCTAGCAAGCCGGTCATGGATTTAGTCACCGACATAGCGCCGTGCTGGCCAGTTTCATCCAAACAGCCTGAGTAAGTCTCATACACCACCTGGCCTTGGTGAAGAATCAGCAGACCATCGGTGTAGTTTTCATTTAGCGACGCCTGCCACGACATAGGCTCACTAGCGTCAATCGGAGTGAAGGTGACAGCGTTTATCGCGTCATCTAATGCATAGGGCAAAGGAGCAGGTGCGCCCAAGCCACGGCTGACCTGCTTAGTAGGCAATAGCTCGCGAAAGTGACACACCGTCCAGCGCATTTTGGGGAAACTAAAGTAGTTGGAGTCTGGCTGGCCAATCAACTGCTCCGGCGCAGGTGGGAAGCCCTGCATCCAGCCTAACTGGTTCGGGTCAGAAGCTTCAGCACTTAATACCGAAGCACTCGTCTGCGGAGTATCCGCATAAACCATTGAGCTAAGTAGCAAAACGGGCAACGCAAGTGGCAACACCACACTAAAACGGCGATAAAATCGTGTCATAACCAGCTCCCAGGCACACAACGCCACACGAGCGTGAGCGTAACGCTTGAGTCTAGTGAATTCTAATCGAATGGATAGCTAGACGAGTTCAACGTTCTTTATGATTGTATTGTCCGCTGTTGTTTCTCATATCGTGACTAAATACTTGGTATTGGTTTCGACCGCTTTTCTTTGCACGATACATAGCGGTGTCGGCATTCTCGAGCAAACTATGTTCATCTGCCCCATGATCAGGATAGAGGCTGATCCCGATACTGACACTAATGCCTAGTTTATAGTGACCAAGACAGCATGGTATCGCTAATGCCCGAAGGATTTTTTTTGCCACTCTGGCAGCATCGTTTAGTTTTTCAATTTCACTAAGCAGCACTATAAACTCATCCCCACCCTGTCGGGACACGGAGTCTGTAGCACGTACGCATTCACTGAGACAGTTAGCGACGAGCTGCAACAAACTGTCGCCAACAGTATGGCCAAGTGAATCATTGATGAACTTAAAGTTATCGATATCTAAATATAGCAGTGCGAAATAATGGTCGTGCCGTTTTGCTAGACGGATAGCGCGAGCAAAGTGTTCTGCAAATAGAAAACGATTAGGCAGCTTGGTTAGCGCATCATAGTGGGCCTGATAGGCTAGTTGCTCTGCGCGTGTTAAAGAGTGCTTGGCATCATGAAATACAATCACCGCCCCTACCGTAACACCATGGCTATCATGAATAGGAGCCGCCGAATCTTCTATCTCTAGCTGGCTACCATCCTGGCGAATCAGCACACAGTCCAGAGCCAACCCTACCGTGCGATTTTCTTCTATCGCTCTTAGCGCTGGGTTAGGCACGGGCTCGTAAGTTTGGATATGAACGAGTTTCAAGACCTGATCAATTGGTTTACCAAGCGCCTCTAAACTTGTCCAACCGGTTAACACTTCAGCAACGCAGTTCAGATAGGTAATCCTGGCGCTCAAATCGGTCGTCAAAACAGCATCACCGATTGAATTTAGTGTTGCTTTAGCCCAATCCCTTTCTACTTGCAGGGCATTCTCGACACTTCGCAACCGCTCGTCGGCACCTTGCTCGGCATCATTTTCTGTCGTCTGGGCATTATTGTTTTGGTGACCACCGTACAGCATGACGTTTTTATCCATGTGTAGCCTTGCCCAAGGGTAAGGTCGGCGCTGCTTTCCTTGCAGCGCACAGTGCAACATCCTGTTCAGGCATATCCCTTGCCACACTGATAGTGACATTAGGCGGTAGATAAATAATTCACTGTGCGCTAGCGAACACAAGCAGCAAGTTATTTAAATTAAAATTGGCGACACTCATGCCCACAAATCAGTCCTATGTGCGATAGCGTACAGAGATTGTCTCAAGGCGCTCTATACTTGAAAGGAGAATGTCTATCGGCTGGAGGGCGCACATCCACAAGGGCTCCCTTGTAGAAGCGGCGGCTAAAGAAAGCTGCATCTAAGCTTAGGATAATGAGGATATTCAATGCTTGAACCGAATAATTTCAAGCAAAATGCGTTGCTTGGTTTACTTCCCCAAAATGATCTCACGAATCTGCTGCCTCACCTTGAAAAAGTGACGCTGACATTGGGTCAATCACTTAGTGAACCTGGTCAGCAGATGAGTCATGTCTACTTTCCGCTGGATTCCATCGTCTCGCTGCTATGCGTGATGGAGAACGGCGCCTCGACGGAGATCGCTATAGTCGGCTACGAGGGAATTGTAGGCGTCTCGCTCTTTATGGGAGGTGAAACCACCCCTAGCCGAGCGATCGTGCAGAGCGCAGGACATGCTTATCGGCTTAAGGGACAGCTGCTCAAAAACGAGTTCTACCGCGCCGGTGCCATGCAGAGACTACTGCTTCGCTATACCCAGGCCTTACTGACCCAGATGGCGCAGACAGCGGTATGCAACCGTCACCACAGCGTCGACCAACAGCTATGCCGCTGGCTGCTGCTCAGCATTGATCGGCTGCCAGGAAATGAACTGGTGATGACCCAGGAATTAATTGCCAATATGCTAGGCGTGCGTCGCGAGGGAGTCACCGAGTCAGCGGGTAAACTTCAAAGGGCTGGCTTGATCTCATACTACCGTGGGCATATCAAAGTCATCGACCGTCTTGGGTTGGAAGCACGGGTCTGCGAGTGCTACTCAGTGGTCAAACGCGAGTATGATCGGCTACTCAAGCACCATGACGTTATGTGAGCAACATAAGTGAAGCCGCTAATATAATGCCAAAAGCACTAACGCGCTATGTACGCTAGCGTGCCGACACTTAATTCACCTCAGTGTTAATATGTGTATGTACCATTAAAAACAGAAGATGGTACATCTGCAGCCGACATCAAAATGATCGCGATCTTCATTGTGCCGTTTGCCAGGTTCTTTCAACCGGAGAGGCACATGACGTCTATTTTTCACGCTGCTGATGCCAATCAACTTCTTGCTGATCTACCCACTGCTGAGCAAGACGCTTTGATGGCCAGTTGCGAGACTGTGTCGCTTACGTTTGGCGAAGAACTTTACCGCGCTACCGATACAGTCACCCACGCCTACTTCCCCATCACCAGTTTCATTTCACAGATCGTTATTCTTCATGGGGATAGCCGCCTTGAAGTGGCGATGACGGGACGTGAAGGCATGCTTGGTCTCTCACTGATGCTCGGTATCCAAGAAGCGCCTCTGCTCGCAGTTGTTCAGGGAGCTGGGGGAGCACTGCGTATCAGCGCTGCTAGTTTTCAACGGCTGTTGGTAGAGTGCCCAGTATTGCATTTGCGGCTAAAACGGTACCTTTACGTCGTCATTAATCAGCTAGCGAACTCAGCGGCCTGCATCCATTTTCACCGGATTGAGGAACGCCTTGCCCGCTGGCTGCTAATGACCCAAGACCGCGCCAAATCAGATAGATTGCAGCTAACCCACGAGTTCTTGGCCATGATGCTAGGCGTGCGACGGGCAGGGATTACGCTGGCAGCAATTGCCCTGCAAACGCGCGGCCTAATTCGTTACCACCGTGGTGAAATCATCATCCTGGATCGCCCCGGCCTGATCGAAGCGTCTTGCACTTGCTATAGCGAAGATTGTGCGCTGTATGCCCGTGTGCTGACACCACACAGCTAACGGAGCAGTGGCGGAAAACCAAGCGTTACCAACGATACCTCACGCTGCCAATGACACTGCGAGACTCACCGTAGTAGCACCAATATTCACAGCTCGCTACGTACTCTTTATCGGTGAGGTTATTAACGTTCAATTGAGCCTGCCAACCATCAGCAAGCTCATAGCCCACCATCGTATCGACCAGCGTGTAGCTACCCACGGCAGTGTTATCTGCCACACTGGTGTCTATCGTGCTACCCACATAACGCACACCACCACCTAAGGTAACGCCCTTCAAGGCGCCGCCGGTAAAGGCATAGTCCAACCAGGTTGACGCCTGGTGACGCGGGATCAAGGGCGCACGTTGATCATCTTCAAGGCGGGAATCGGTATAGGTATAAGCCGCCGTCACTTTTAAGTCATCCGTTAGGTAACCAACCCCTTCCAACTCAAAGCCCTGAGAAGTTCGTTCCCCCTCTTGCACCTGGAAGCCACTCGGCGAGTTGATCAGCGTATTGCTCTCTTGCAGGTCAAATACTGCGGCCGTGACATAGCCGTCCCAGCCAAAGGGCGCGACTTTGACCCCAGCTTCCCACTGGCGACCTTCGCGGGGCTCGTAAAGATCACCATCGCTGTCCACTCGACCTAACGGGTCAAAAGATTCGGTATAACTGATATAGGGGTTAACACCGTTTTCCCCTAAATACATCGCACCACCAGACCAGGATACTTGGTCATCGTCTGAGCGTTGCGTTGTTCCCGCGGTAACATTCCTGTTTTCGGTATCCGCCTGGTCATAGCGAACCCCACCTAAAAGCACCCAACGGTCATCAATACGCAGCTGGTTTTGGGCGTACAAGCCGGTTTGCTCTTTATCAATTTCGCGGGTTAACAAATCATCCGCCCCTACGGGCGTAAAGTTGCCATAGGTGGGGTTGAAGATATCGATAGGATCGCCGAAGGGGAACGGATCAGCTTCTTGGCCACTCACCCCAAGGTTCTGATAATCCGCCCCCAACAGCAGGGTATTTTCTGTACGATCGGTGTACCAAGTGCCCACCATACGGTTATCAACCGTCAAACTATCAATGGTGCCATCGCGATACACATGCCCGCGTGCCGCTTGACGTTCATCAGCCATAAAGAAGGCGTACGTACTGCGCAGCTCTAAATCCAACTCACTGTAGCGTAAATCCTGCTCGAAGCGCCACGTATCATTAAGCTGATGGCGTAGTTCATAGCCTAACGCCCACTGGGTGCGGTTATCCTTATCGTAACCCGGCTCACTCAGGTTGGTTTGGGGGTCGACACGGCCAAAGGGGGTGTCTTGCACCGTACCATAGGGCAGCTTGAAGGAGTTGACTGGAACACCGTCATCTTTCTGCACGCTGGCCAAAAAAGTAACCGTTGTATCGTCGCTAACATCCACCGCCAAACTCGGCGCAAAGTAGTAACGCTCGTTGTTAGTCGCGTTCAGATCACCGTCACGTTCTTTATAAAGGCCGACCAAACGGTAACGAACATTGTCACTCTCGCCTACCGGGCCACTGGTATCAATGCCCACTTGGCGATGATCGCGATTGCCAAACTGTACATTCACCTCACCCTGAGGCGTTTCTGTTGGGCGCTTGCTAACCGCATTAATCAAGCCTCCAGGAGGCGCTTCGCCGTAAAGGATAGAGGATGGACCTTTGAACACATCCACCCGCTCCAAGCCAAATGGCTCCGGCAGCCATTGGTAGAAGCCTTCACGATAGATCCGCAGGCCATCTTGGTAAGTGGACTGATCAAACCCACGCACCTTGAACCAGTCGGTGTTGTTATCACTGCCGAAATGCCCCGAGAGCACGCCTGCACGATAACGGAAGGTTTCATCTAGTTGCTGGACGTTTCGGGCTTCCAACTCCTCACGATCAACGCTGGATACAGGGCGCGGCGTTTCCACCAGCGGCGTATCCACTTTCAAGGCAGTTGCGGTTACCACAACAGGATCGTTAGCAACTCGCTCTTCTTGAGCAAGCGCCGCCAATGGCGCAACGCTGAGCATTCCACCCAGCGACACCACCAACGAGCGGCGAACCGCCGCAGTCAGCGGCGCGGCAGAAAACGACATGGACGTAGGGAGCATAGGAAGGTCTCACAGGCATGAGGAGAAGTATCGTTATAGTAAGACGAATGATACGGATTTTTATTTGCATGAACAATAACGACAACGACGCAAGCCAATCACGCTCTTAAGCGAATGTTCCGTAGCAATCTAAAACAGCTAGAGATGCGGGAGTAATCAATGAAGGCATTCTGAAATGATTGTTAGCCGATAGTTGCGCCAAGGCGACTGGACACTTTCATCGCCGCTGACTTATAAGCTGTTACACAGCCTCAGTCAGGAACGGTATTTTTAGCCAACATTAATACAACTTTTAAGCTCACCGCCAGCAATGGAACACAGCGGCATTGCCATCCGGTGCAGAGCCTTGCTCAGCATTTTCTTTGTTGGAAATTTCAAGCATCGAACACGTCTGCATTAGTACTCATCCGAAGATATGAAACCCTTGCTGCAGCCTTCCGATGATCGCGAACAAACCGCTTCCCATTACCAGAGCAAGGAGGAACACTCCTGCAATGAGACACACGTAAAGCAATGTCCAAGAACTGGCGGGGGCTGAATCCAGAAGCTCTTTGGAAGCCTTAGTGGAGCACCGGTAGATTCGACTCAAACTTCTTTCCACGCCAAGAACGATGCCACCAATAACGCCAAACAGCAGCGCGACCGCGAAAGTGATGACTCGGGACTGTCCGTTAGTACAACCATCCCACAACAAAATAGCACCGTTAGTCCAAGCCAATACGATGCAACCCCATGAGACAAGTTGATAGATAAACCTAAGCGTGTGGGTCATTGATTGCTCATACCATTGGTTTGCCTGCCGAACATTAATGATACACCTTTCTACATAAGCTGAATGACCCCGGCGATGCCAGTCAGATGGTTGTCACAACATTCCTCAACGAAAAACCCGGTGGATCAACTGCTTCTCGCGAGCTAATATAGACCTCTTCAAAGGAGGACGACCTCCCCCATCCTTGGGCAATAATGACCAGGACGACCTGGCCCCGTTAGATTCCGGAGGGGTCAATGCCTTGGTTCTATCTTCTCGTTGCCGGTGTTCTTGAAGTTGTATGGGCTTACACAATGAAGCAGTCACATGGCTTCAGTCGGCTCATACCATCACTCATCACAATCTCAGCGATGGTGGCCAGCTTCTGGCTGTTAGCCGTTGCCATGCGAACTATTCCGCTCGGAACGGCCTATACGATCTGGACTGGAATAGGGGCTGTCGGGGCGTTTCTAGTCGGAATTGCCTTTTTGGCTGAGCCGGTTAGTGCATCAAGAATCATTGCTATGATTCTTATTGTTTCAGGATTGGTGTTGATGAAGCTATCAAGCGCCTGACACTGAGTTTTTTAACGATGGATCTCGCTGCTGGCATTATTAACCTACTGGGTTATAAAGTAAGGCCCTCCAAATCCACCGACGACGAATGCACTTCCAGGTGAGTGTGCCCGCTCCCATCGCGTGCTTGGAATGTGGCGTGCAGAGTGAGTTCGTGCGGCTCGGCACCGGTAGACCTGCCTAGCCTGCAAGACCACCTATTGAGCCCAGAGGGAGCCCCGCCACAACGACTGTAAGGGAGCACCTATAATAATGGCCGCAAGAACGAAAGAATCAATCTCACGGTTCAAGGAGCAATGAGAACTGCGGCGCAAGAAAATGCCAACAACGTCGAACGCTTAAACATGCGCGGACACTTTATGGACACTTAGAAGAAAAAGTACAGCTAGGAAGAAATAAAGCGAAGATAAGTTATTGAAAAATGGTGGGCCCAGTAGGACTTGAACCTACGACCAAGGGATTATGAGTCCCCTGCTCTAACCAACTGAGCTATAGGCCCGTAAAGCGTGCATATAATAGCGAATGTGTTCGGGCGAGGCTACCCCTTACGGTGCTATCTTGTGGTGATAGCAGCAATTTTTTAGGGGCACTTATTGAAAAGCGTGGGGTCTGGTAGTGAGTTCCTAATGCGGAGACGTGCTGTGAAAGCTTTGATTGCTCTTATCCCGCTATTGTTGGCGGTGCCGGTTCATGCGGATTGGCAGCTAGATCCTGGTCAGTCGCAGGTGCAGGCGTCTATTACTCAATTAGATGGCAATGCTCCGCAAACCCATCACCATCAGGTGAACAATTTGCAGGGTGATATCTCTGCCGATGGCACCCTGCGCCTGCCGTTGCGTTTGAGCCAAACGGATTTGCTGACTCGCTTTGGTGATTTGCCGCCGTGGGTGGGCTTACTTGCCAATACAACGCTAGTCACACTGGTCGCGCAAATGCCACCGGAGCGGTTAGATGGCTTGGATATTGGTGAATCCATGGTAGAAACGCTTACCTTTCGGGTACAAACCGATTTGATCAACCAGGAAGAGTCGGTGCCGCTGCGCTTTACCCGCGAAGGGCTGAACGAGGTGCGTGTTACCCATGCTGAACCGATGGCGATGGATGGCCGCGCGCTGATGGCCAACAGCACGGTGCGAACCGTGCTGTCGTTGCTGGGCTATCAGGAGATTGACGAGCATGTACCAGTCACCTTGAATGCCCTGCTGGTGAACCGTTAAGGCCACTTACCTTCCGCCCCCCAAGACTAGTCATCGCCTATATCGGCTCTATCGTCGGCTTCCTCAGCAGCCGACATTTAACTATATTCATACCCATTCGCCTTTACTATTGATTATGATTATCATTTAAATTATCGTAAGATAAATAGAAAGGGACATCCGCATGCAGCCTCTTAACTTCTCTTATCGTTTAGGCATTTTTAGCCTAATGGCACTACTCGTCAGCACGCCTCTAAATGCGTTGGCTAACGCCTCAATCGAGCGCATTGTGGTGACGGACCCAGGGCACGTCGAAATTATCGACGCGTTAGGCATGGGAAATGCGCTTATATTAGTGCCCGAAGATCCCTCGATGGAAGGCGATTACCCTCAGGCAGAACGCTTCCACCGGACACCTTCTATCGAGAGCATTTTAGAAGTCGACCCACAGTTGGTGTTGGCTGGTAATCCGGGGCGAGCGCTCCCCGTGTTAGACCAAGTTGTACGTTTAGGTATTCCACATCATATGATTGATCGCTCACTGCCTCCTACCGAGCGCATCCAGCGTATTGCTGAACTCATTGGTCGCCAAGCTCAAGGCGAGGCGCTAATTGCCCACATTGAACAGGCTTATCAGCAGGCAGCGACGATCCCACAAACGCAAACACCCCGTGTACTGCACATCTCCAGCAGCGGTGCAGGTAGCTCCGGGGCAGTCACCGGAGCAGGGGCGGAAACTTCTGCCCATGCACTGATTGAGCGGGCGGGAGGTATTAATGTCGGCGCCGAGGCGGGGTTGGAGCGCTACCAAACGCTGAGTGCCGAAGGTGTGATGTCCATGGCACCCGACGCGGTGGTCGTTTCAGACCTTGAATTGGCACAGTTAGGTAACGCTGATGGCATTTGGGAAAATATTCCAGGCCTCGCCCATACGCCTGCCGCTGTGAATAACCACCTGATCGTAATGGATCATGCCGCGCTTAAATTTGACGCCGCCAGCAGCGGAGCTGCCACCCTTGCTCTGGCTGAGGCGCTGCACACACCATGAATATGCAACGCCCCTTCCGTTTTACACCCGGTTCGCATATCTACGGGATATTTGCCAGCCTAACGCTACTCTGCCTAATGCTGACCACAGTGACAGGGGTAATTTCCCTCTCCACCAACGACTTATGGGCCGTTATCTCATCGCCCTTTGCCAGTGTGGAAGAGCACCGAATTGCGCATGCCGTTTTTTGGGAGCTGCGCCTGCCCCGTGCGCTCATGGCGCTATTTATCGGTGCGGCGCTGGCCAGTGCAGGGGCAGCCATGCAGGGCTTATTCGGCAACCCGCTGGCAGACCCTGGTATTGTGGGTGTCAGTGCTGGCGCCTCCCTTGGCGCGGTCGCCGTTATTGTGCTCGGCATCAATACGCTGGGCGCTTGGACACTCCCTGTGGGCGCTTTTGCCAGCGGCTTTCTTACCACATGGCTTATCTATCTGCTGGCAAAACCTTCAGAAGCAGGCAATGACAACGCCCGCTTGCTGCTGATCGGCATTGCGATTAACGCAGTGATCGGCGCGGTCACCGGCTACCTCACCTATCTCGCTAGCGTGGAGCAGTTGGAAAGCCTTATGTTTTGGTCAATGGGTTCTTTGGCCCGCGCCTCCTGGGTGCCGGTAATGATCATTTCCCCCCTCGTGTTAATTAGCAGCGTTTTGTTACATCGCAAGTCGGCCTCTTTGGATTTGCTGGCTCTTGGCGAAAGGCAAGCACGCCACGCGGGAGTCGATGTAAAGCGTTTGCGTCTACAGCTGATAGCTTTAACCGCGCTATTGACCGCAGCCGCAGTCGCCTTTAGCGGTACTATCGGTTTTGTTGGGCTGGTCATTCCGCATTTGGTTCGAACGCTGATTGGCCCAGGCCACCGGCATCTGCTGCCCTTTAGCGCCTTGGGTGGGGGCCTTTTATTGATGCTGGCCGATCTGGGTGCGCGCAGCCTTGACCCTCCCAATGAAATGCCGATTGGCATTCTTACCGCGACGTTAGGTGGCCCTTTCTTCCTATGGCTAGTCGCGAGACAACGCGTGGGGGGCATTCGCTAATGCTCGAACTACACAATGTATCGCTTAACATCGGCTCAAAAACGCTGCTGGATGATGTGTCGTTGACCTGCTCAAAAGGTAGCGTTACCGCATTAATTGGCCCCAATGGCGCAGGGAAATCAACGCTGCTAGGCGTAATGGCAGGCGACCACCTCCCCTCCCAAGGAGACGTATGGCTGAACGGGCAGCCACTCACCAGTTACAGCATTCGTGACTTAGCTGCCGAACGTGCGGTGATGCCTCAAGATAGCGTTCTGCGCTTTGGTTACTGCGTAGAAGATGTCGTTCGTATGGGGCGCGCCATGCGCGATTTGCCACCCGGAGAGGACGATAGCCGTGTTGAGGCCGCCATGCAGCGGGTCGAGATTTTGGCTTTGCGCCAACGCAACGCCATGACGCTTTCCGGCGGCGAGCAGGCACGCACCACCTTTGCCCGTGTGCAAGTACAGGAAACCCCCATCCTACTGCTGGATGAACCGACTGCTGCGCTCGACCTACGCCATCAAGAGCGGTTAATGCAACTAGCCGCTCAGTGGGCAGCACGGGGGCACTGCGTGGTTGCGGTGATGCATGACCTTAATCTGGCGGCGGCTCATGCTGATCAGTTGGCTCTTTTAGACGCAGGCAAGCTAATAGCAACAGGGGCGCCCTGGGATGTGCTCAATCAGAAGTTGCTGGAAAACATTTATCAGCAGGATGTGTGTGTACTCACTCACCCCAAACGTGGCTGCCCGGTGGTCGTGACTGCCCCTTCGGACACCTAATATCCACGACCAATCTCATCAGCCCCATAGTCACTGCCACAGGAGACGCCCCATGAGCTCTACCCTTGATCGCGATAACGTTGTCGCAACCCTTCAACGCGAGCATGCCGCAGCGTTAGAGCAGCGGGCGAAACGCCAAGCCGCCCGCGAGCAATCGGAACAGCAGGCTGCCCCTAAAGGCTGGCGCTCATTTAAAGAGGCCGACCATTTTCAGCATGCTTATCTCGCCATTTCCCCAGGCCAAGGTGCGCTACTTTATATGCTAGCCCGGGCCTGCCATGCTCGCACTATTGTTGAGTTTGGCAGCTCCTTTGGTATTTCTACCCTCTACCTGGCGGCGGCTGCGGAAGATAACGATGGCACTGTCATCGGCAGTGAGTACTATGCCAACAAGCGGGAACATGCCCTGACCAACTTAAACGACGCGGGTCTGGATCATCGCGTTGAGATTCGCTTGGGGGATGCGATGGAGACGTTAAGTGAGCTTCCCACCCCCATCGATTTTGTCTTTCTGGATGGAGACAAGAGCCTTTACCAGCCGGTGCTGGATATGCTTCGACCAAAGCTGAAACCTAACGCTTTTGTTGTCGCCGATAACCTGAACCACTTTGCAGGTGAGCCAGGCGATTTTCGACACACACTTCTGAGCAATCCGGCGTTTACATCGCGAATCATGTCCTTGGAAAAAGGCGAGATCAGCGTATCCCAGTATCACGGCGAATAAACAATAACACCCAATAACCATAAGCGGTTTCAACCGCATACCGTCACTAGCAACTCATATTCATTCAAGGAATCTACGAGTTAGCTATGATTACTACGCCTATAAAACGCCCCTGTGCAACGCTTTTGGCTTCTGGAAAGTTGATTCCACTAAGTAGCCTGATTCTGGGTGGATTGATGCTTTCTCAAGCGCAAGCACAAACCAACAACACGGAGCTATCTACGCTGACAGTGACCTCAGCGGCGGCCTCTGGCTATGCGGTTGACCCCGCTAATGCGCCTGCCAGTATTTCTGTCATTACCAAGGAGGAGCTCGAAGGCCGCTCATTCCGCGATATTACCGAAGCGCTTGAAAGCGTACCTGGCGTGTATTTCGATGACGGGCCTTCTGGCAAAGGGGGCACAGGCGAGATTTCCATCCGCGGCATGGATACCAAATATACGCTAATCCTGGTGGACGGTGTGCCCCAAGGGTCACAGCAGGCGTACTACAACGGTTACGGTAGTGGCGCTGAGTTCGGCTGGCTACCGCCGATTTCTGCCATTGAGCGCATCGAAGTGATTCGTGGCCCCATGTCCACGCTCTATGGGTCGGACGCTCTGGGTGGAGTGATCAATGTTATTACTCAAGGCGCCCGTGAGAACTGGGGTGGTTCGGTCAATGTCGATACGATGGTTCAGCAGGATTCAGCCTCCGGCGACCGCCACCAATCGCAGTTCCGCGTAAGCGGCCCTCTGATCGAGGATACTCTGGCCGCCACGATTACCGGCTCGGTGCTTACCCGGGATGAAGATACGATTGAAGACGGCTATAGAGGCTATGACCGCCGAGATTTAACTGCACAGTTAGACTGGACGCCCAACGACGCCAACCGTCTTCAGCTTGAAGCGGGCTACGGTACGCAGGATACAGAAGGTACGACAGACAAAACCGGCAACGCCAACGAACTGGAGACACGACGTCAGCAACAATCCCTTCGTCATACTTTGCAGTGGGGCGATCGACTAACCACTCGCAGCTATTTACAACGCACCGAATTGCGTCAGGATGACACGTCTTATCGTTCGGTCTATGAGCGTTTGACCGCCAATACATCAACGGTTATACCACTAAGTGACCACTTACTAACCCTAGGTGCTCAAGCGCGTGAACAGCGCACGGAAAATCCAGGACGAGGGTTTGGAAAAGCTAACTTAGAACGCTGGGATATGGCTCTATTTGCTGAAGACGAATGGTTCCTGACCGATCAGTTCTCACTGACCACAGGGGCACGCTGGGTTAACGACGAGAACTACGGCTCCGAGATTGTTCCACGGCTTTATGGTGTCTTCAATGCAACCCCACAACTCACCCTGAAAGGAGGAGTTAGTGCAGGCTATCGCACGCCAGATCTTAAAGAGGGGGATTCCAACTGGATCGAGGGCGGCGGTGGCCCGCGTTGTGCAGACTGCCGCGATGTGGGCAACACCAACCTGGAAGCTGAAAAGAGCACCACGTATGAGCTATCTGCTCTTTGGCAAAGTGAGTCAGGCCTGGAGCTAAGTACGACGTTGTTCCATACAGATTATCGCGACAAGATAGAAAAGCCTACCGTCTGTGATACTCGCGAA
This sequence comes from Halomonas sp. N3-2A, assembly GCF_002216165.1. Taxonomy (NCBI): domain Bacteria; kingdom Pseudomonadati; phylum Pseudomonadota; class Gammaproteobacteria; order Oceanospirillales; family Halomonadaceae; genus Halomonas; species Halomonas sp. N3-2A. The sequence goes on from NZ_CP022286.1 coordinate 3,044,580, forward strand.
GGCGATGCGCTCTGCCTATATCAAGGACAGGAATACACTGCCATTGCGCAATATATGAATGTTGATGAAGCGACCGTCAATGGTGCTGAACTAACACTGGATATCCCCATCGGGGAGCATGTTTCATTGAGCACCAGCTACACGTTCACCGACAGCAAACAGCGCTCCGGTGAAAATAGTGGCCTGCCGCTAAACGACCAGCCGCGGCACCGCGCCACCTTGGGACTCGATTGGGAGGCAACCGCAGATACACAGCTATGGTCGCAAGCGCGCTATAAAGGCGAGGCTGAGCAGATCGCTGGGCGCAGAGGATTAAGCCGTGCTTACCCAAGTTATACGCTGGTAGATGTTGGTATTCGCCACCAATTAAGCGAAACGGTGAGTATTTATGGCGGGATTTACAACCTGCTCGACAAGGATATCAATTTCGATGACTATGGACGGCTACTGGATGGGCGACGCTTTAATGCAGGTCTTAACGTAACGTTCTAAAACATATACGCTGGGCAGCAACTCCCTGCTGCCCTTCTCGCACGACACACTAATAACATAGCGAGACCATCAGCTTATGCAGGATTCTTCATCCGTTGATGCCCTCCAACCCGACGCAGCATTGCCACTTGGAATGCCCGCCACCCGCAAGCTATCTAATCATGAACTGGGCCTTCTGGTGCTTATCCTGTTAACGGACACACCTCGCTACGGAAGCGACTTAGCCCACGCAATAGAAACGCTTTCAAAAGGCTTTTATCGGCCTAGCCCTGGCATGCTTTACCCGGTACTGGCCAAGCTAACCGAACAGCGGTGTTTGGTAAAAGAGCGGCGAGGACGGCGTAAATATTACGCCTTAACCGATGAAGGGAAGCGCTACCTGAATACTCGACGTGATAGTGGAGAACAGATCTATCAGCGACTGCAGCGCGCAGGCCAGAAATTGCAGCGCCTACATGAAGTACTCAGCGAAACGGCTGAATCCCCCAGCCAAGCACTACCCATGGCGCAAGAACTCATGACAGCCCGGATGGATCTTAAGGCTGCTCTTTACAAGACGCAGCACCTCTCCTTAGAAGCGCAGGAAGAGGTGCTAACCATTTTACGCGATGCTGCTGAACGCATTCGTGCCTGCACTCAGCGTCATTCTAATTAATGTTCGAGCACGGCTAAATCGCCTGCCTGGGCAGAGCCAGTTTGTACTCGCCACTGGGCAGCATAGTGGCCATCAACCTCCAGCAAGCTTGAGTGGTTACCGCGTTCAGCAACGCGTCCTTTTTCGATCACCACGATTTCATCGGCATGCACAATGGTCGAAAGCCGATGGGCAATCATAATCACCGTGCGCCCATGGGCGATGCGCTTCAGTGAACGCTGAATGGCAGCTTCAGTTTCGTTATCCACCGCGCTAGTAGCTTCATCCAGCACCAGAATCGGCGGATCTTTCAGCAGCGCCCTGGCCAGCGAAAGCCGCTGACGTTGGCCACCAGAGAGTAATACTCCTCGCTCACCAACCGGGGTTTCCAACCCTTGGGGCAGCGTTTCAATAAAACTCCAGGCTTCGGCGGTTTTCGCGGCGTCAATAATCGCGGCCTCTGAGGCATCGGGCTTGCCGTAAGCAATGTTATCGCGAATGCTGCCTTCAAACAGGTACACATCCTGGCTCACCAACCCTATCGCTTGGCGCAGCGAGTGCATGCTGACCTCTGTGATCGGCTGACCGTCGACCAGTACGCGGCCGCTGACTGGGTCGTAAAAGCGCAGCAGCAATTTGATCAGGGTCGATTTACCGGAACCGGTAGCGCCTACTAGCGCTAGGGTGTTGCCTGCAGGCACGTGGAGATCAACGCCACTCACCCCTACTTGGCTAGCGGCGTAGTGGAAGCTCACTGCTTCGAACCGCACCTCGCCTTTCACAGGCGCAGCGAGAGGCGTCGTACTTTCATCTTTAACCGTAATCGGCACTTCCAGCAGGTCGAGAATCCGCTTGGTGCTGGCCATCGCGCGCTCGAACAGGTCGATCACTTGGGCAAGACCGGTGAGCGGCCACAGCAAGCGCTGGGTAAGGAAAACCAGGACGCCATAAGCACCTACATTCAGGCTGCCGTTCAGCGCCATCATGCCGCCGACAGTAAAGGTGGCGAGAAAGCCCGCCAGAATCGCCATACGGATTACCGGTATAAACGCGGAGCTGACCTTTATCGCCCGGCGGTTGGCTTCTAAATAGGCTTCGCTGGCATCACGGAGGCGCTCGGCTTCCCGTGCTTCACTGGTAAAGCTTTTGATGGTGGCAATGCCGCTTAGGTTGTTGGAAAGGCGGCTGGCAAGATCACCCACCTTTTCACGCACATCGCTATACAGCGGCCCGGCTTTGCGTTGGAAGAAGAAGGCACCCCAGATAATCAGCGGAATCGGCGTGAACGCCAGTAGCGCAATCAGCGGTGACAGTACAAAAAACACGGCGCCTACCGCTATTACCGTCACACCAACTTGAATCAGCGCGTTGGCTCCGCCGTCCAGGAAGCGCTCCAACTGGTTCACGTCGTCGTTCATAGTGGCGACGAGCTGGCCGGAGCTTTTAGATTCGAAAAACGCCATATCCAAGCGCTGGGCGTGCTCGTAGGTGTCCTGGCGCATATCGGCCTGTAGCCGCTGGGCAAGGTTGCGCCAGAGGATTTGGAACAGATACTCGAACAGCGACTCCCCCGCCCAGATAAAGAACGTCAGCACCGCCAGAATGGTGATTTGTTGATGAGGTGTTTCAAACCCCAGCCGCGCGACAAAGCTGTTTTCCTGATTCACCACCACATCAATCGCCACACCGATCAGAATTTCCGGCGCGATATCAAACAGCTTGTTGATAATAGAACAGGCAGTAGCCGCGGCAATCCGCCGCCGATAACCTTTGGCATAGCGCAGCAGTCGCACGAGCGCTTGAAAGCTTTGGTTTGAAGACGTCGCTTGAGCGCGAGGTGGTGAAGAAGCCACATCGGTTCCTTTTAGAAGTTATAGAGAGAATGTAGAGAGAACGAGAACTATGGGCTGAAGTTACTGAGTAGCGCTTATGCCGGCTGAGCCACGCGACGCACGTTAGCCAGCAAGGGGCTGCCGGTATCCGGGTCAAGCAGCAGCGTACAGTCTACCTGGTAAAGCTCGCGTACTAGCTCGGGCGTCACCACCTCAGCGGGCGCTCCCTGAGCAATAATCTGGCCATCGCGCATCGCAATCAGGTTGTCTGAATAACGACAAGCACTGGCGAGGTCATGCAATACCATCACCACCGTGCGGCCATGGCAAGCCAAGTGGCGCACTAGCTCAAACACTTCAATCTGATGGCCTAAGTCTAGCGCAGAGGTGGGTTCATCTAAAAGCAGAAGCGGCGTTTGCTGGGCAATGGTCATAGCGATCCAGGCACGCTGGCGTTGGCCGCCGGAAAGCGCTTCTAACGGCCGGTCGGCGAGGTCTTCCAAACCAGCAGCATCGAGCGCGTACTGCACCACGCGCTGGTCTTCCGCTGACCATTGACGCAACCAGCCTTGGTGGGGCTGGCGGCCAAAGCGAATCAATTCAGTGACGGTTAAGCCTTCTGGAGCCACCGCCTCTTGGGGCAGCAACGCTAGCTGAGTAGCTAACTGACGCGCGGGCAGGCGTTGAATATCCTGGCTATCCAGCAGTACCGCACCGCTATCTGGTTTGTGCAAACGAGCAAGACCGGAAAGTAGCGTTGATTTACCGCAGCCGTTAGGGCCAACAATGGCGGTGACCTGCCCGCTTGGCAGTTTAATACCCAGATTTTCAATCACTCGACGCTGGCCGTAGCTCATGCACAACGCATCGGTGGCAAGCGTTGGTGAAACTTGCTCTGGTGAAATAAGTTCTGGTGAAAGAGATGAGTTGTTCATGGGCGGCTCCGTTGTGGGCGCATTAATATCCATAGCAGCCAGGGCCCGCCAACCACCGCGGTGACAATACCAACGGGAATTTCAATCGGCGCTAAGAGAGTGCGCCCGGCAAGGTCGGCCAGCAACATCACCAGAGCACCTGCTAAGGTGGCGGCTAGAATCGGCACATGTCGAGCGCTGGAGAGCGAGCGGGCAATCTCTGGGCCAATCAGCGCAACCATACCCACAGGCCCCGCCACAGCAACCGCAAAGGCGGTAAGCACAACGGAAAGCATCAGGATCTGTAGCCTGCGGGCTTTTACACGAAGTCCTAGGCCGCTGGCGGTGGCATCTTTAAAGCGCAGCAGCGTCAGTGAACGCGCCAGCGCCAAGGCGGCAATAACCCCCAATGCCAAGCCAATTCCCAACAGTTGTACTGCGCCGCCGGGGCGGGCATTGAGTGATCCTACCGTCCACGGGTAGGCGGCATTGGCGGTGTCAATCGCTACCCGTGCCAGCATTAATTGAGTGACAGCACCAAACACCGCTCCCACGCCAATGCCCGCGACAATAAACCGATAACCCTGAGTACCACTGCCTGCCGCGAGGCCAAAGGTCAGCACAGCGGCGGTCGTTGCCCCTGCCAATGCCATCGCGGGCGGCGCAATAGACACGCTCATGCCTACAATAGAGGCCACCGCAAACGCCGTTGCGCCATTATCAATACCGATAATGCCGGGCGTGGCTAGGCGATTGCGTGCCAGGGTTTGCATCAAAATACCTGAAAGTGCGAACGCCGCTCCGGTAAAGCAAGCAGCGGCCAAACGAGGCAAACGCAGCTCCTGAACCATAAAGGCCGTCATCATGTCGCCCTTACCTAACACGGCAGGAATCACCGCACTGGGCGCCAGCGGTACGCTACCTAAGCTTAGATAGAGCAGGCAAGATGCCAGCAACGCCATCAACAAACCAATATTGACGGCTAGCGCGCGCTTTTCGAGCAGGAAACTATAGCCCCAACGGGGTAGCGCAATATGCCAGTAGCCTTCCGGCGCTGGCACGCTATCGGCATGTGCTGCGGCATCGACTGGCACATTGTTTAAAACATGGCTGGGAGTGACAACATCCGTTAAAGGCGGATGATTCGCCATTATTTTCATATCAACACATCACCAAGATGACACCAAGACGCCCGGGCGGCAGGGTGTTAAAAAAAGCGTTACAGCATCGGTAACCGTTTAGCACGCACCACGGCAATCAATACCGGCGCGCCACATAGCGCGGTAAGCACCCCCAATGGCAGCTCAGAAGGTGCAACGACAATACGCGAGATAATATCCGCCGAGAGCACAATCAATGGGCCTATCGGCAGGCAAAACCACAGCGTGCGGCGAATATCGGGTCCTGCAAACGCACGCGCTACAAATGGCACCACCAGCCCTACAAAGGCGATCGGCCCGGCAATCGCAGTTGCCGCACCAACCAGCAGTGCCACGCAACCTACGGCTACCCAGCGGATCAGTGTGGGGTGATGCCCCAAGCCACTCGCCGCTCGCTCGCCTAGCGCCAGCGCCGCCAGAGGCCGCGCCATAATAACCACCGCGATGGCAGCGATTAATAAGCTCGGCAGCACCGCCACAAGATCATCCAGCCGTCTTCCTGCTAGGCTGCCTATCACCCAAAACCGAATTTCATCTGCAGCGCGCTGGTCGTACAGCAGCATTAATGAGGTGAGCGAGCCTAACAACCCAGAAAATGCCGCCCCCGCCAACACTAAACGCACCGGGTCATTTCCCACTCCGCGAAAACGCGCCACGCTGAGGACACAAACACAACCGATCAGTGCTCCTAACTGGGCAACCGAAATACGTAGCGTGGCAGCGCTAGCCCCTAGTACCAGAGCCAGTGCTACCGCAAAGGCCGCTCCTGCGCTTACCCCCAGCAGACCAGGCTCGGCGAGCGGGTTACGGGAAATGGCTTGAAGCAGTGCCCCGGCAACGCCCAATGCAATACCCACCACAATGCCAATTAAGGTACGCGGAGCGCGAAGCTCCCAGACGATAAACTGCGCCTCACTGTCGCTTACGCCGTGCAGCAAACCCAACACTCGGCGGGGCCCCACCTCGCCAGCCCCAATTAGTAAACTAACGACGCTCACCGCCACAAGGGCGGTGAGCAGAATAAGCATCCATGTACGGGGAGCATAGCGCCGACTGGCGCCGCCCATTGCGTTAGATAGTGATGTCACGGCATCTTTCACGGCAACAATGCGTTCTCGATATCGTCCAGAATGGCTTGAGCGGCCAGCGGGCCGTTGGCACTGCTCCACAGTTGGCCATTCACCGGCACGACCTGATCTTGTTTAACCACGTCCAAACGTGTGAAGGCGGAGCTTTGCTTGGCGGCATCTAACGCCGCTTGGCCATCGGCGTTAAGCGTAGCCAGGAACAGCCAATCGCCGTCCACTTGGGAAAGATTTTCAAGACTGAGTATATCGCTATGGGGGTGACCTTCAGCAACCAGCCCCGCATCCTGAACCTCTACCCCCACTTGCGCCAATAGGCCAGTGGCGATCAGCTCTTTGGACATCACCATCGGACCATTGGGCATCCAGCGAGCCAGCACAGCAGTGCCACCTGCGTTCGCATCATCAATCGCAGCGGCCAGTTCGCTAATACGTTGATCGACGGCTGCAATGGCATCGTCAATTTCCGCTTCACGATTGAGCGCCTGCCCATAAAGCCGCGCTTCCGCTTGCCAATTATCAAACGCTAACGGTTGAGTATGCGGCACCACAGTGGGCGCAATGCGCGATAGCAACTGGTACTGCTCTTCCGATAGCTGAGCAGCGGCCAGAATTAAATCGGGCTGCTGGGCCAAAACCGCTTCAATATTGATTTCACGTGTAACGCCGACAATCTCAGGGCGCTCGCCATTAAAATGGGCTTCCACGTACTCAGCAACATTATCACCACCGCGGGTAGTGACCGCGCCAACGGGGGTCACGCCAGCAGCCAAAGCAGCATCTAACGCACCCTCATACAGAGTGACAACACGCTTTGGCGCATCACTAACGTCAACGTCTCCGTATGCGGTATCCAGCGTGCGCGCCTGAGCAACGCTTGCCAACGACCCGCCTACCAATAACCCGCCTACCACAATACCGACTAGTCCGTTGCGCAGCGATGAGTAACCCATAAGTAACGCTCCTGAGAGTTTGTGGTAATGATAATAACGATTCTCAAAAGCACTTGCATTATTATTCCAACGAATCGAACGTTCCAGATACTGCAACACCTGCTCAATTAGCCATCCAGCAACCTTATAAAGGTATATTTTTCTCATAACATTGTTCGACATTCGGCAACACAATGTTCGATGAAACAAACTCGCATATGGGAACTTTTCTTCTTAGAATCACCACCTCGATTGATAACAGTTTTCATTAGCAAATAAGTTTCATCTCAGGGGATCACCATGCCACGCTTCACTCGCACCGCGTTAGCCAGCGCCGTCGCTCTTAGCGTCACCGCCACCGCGGCCTTAGCTCAAGAATCAGAACAACTAGACAATATCGTTGTATCTGCAAGCGGTTTTGAGCAGGCACTGGTGGATGCCCCTGCCAGTATTTCCGTCGTTTCTCGTGAAGAACTGGAGCGCAAGCGCATTACCAGCGTGGCTGATGCGTTACGTGATGTAGAAGGTGTTGATGTTGGTGGGTCTGTCGGCAAAACCGGTGGCCGCAATATCAGTATTCGTGGGATGCCTAGCGACTATACATTGATTCTTATTGATGGCCGCCGGCAGAACGCGGCTGGCAGCGTCACGCCTAACGGGTTTGGCGAAACGTCTACTAGCTTCTTCCCGCCTGTCTCCAGTATTGAACGTATCGAAGTCATTCGTGGCCCAATGTCGACGCTATATGGCTCTGACGCCATGGGCGGGGTAATCAACATCATCACTCGTCGAGTAGACCGTGAGTGGGTTGGCTCCATAGGCGTTGAAAACACATTTAATGAAGATCGTGATTTCGGTGATCGCCGCGAAATCAACCTGTACACCAGCGGCCCGCTTATTCAAGACACACTAGGCATTCAGGTGCGTGGTCGCTTATACGAGCGGGACGCATCTGAGCTTACTTACACTGACGGCAACGGCAACCCCATTGACGTTAGCCAGCGCGGCCCCAGCCCCGTTGAAGGCGATACCTATAACCTGGGCGGCAAGTTAACCTGGACACCCAATGCCGATCACGACCTTTGGCTGGATGGTGAAGTTAATCGACAGCGTTATAACAATGACGAATGCCAGCTCGGTACTTTAGATGGCCGCACCCGTAGCTGCGCGCCAGATCCTGGCGCCGCCAATGGCTACGCCGACGAATTGCGTTTTGAGCGTCAGCAGGTTGCTATTGGTCACACTGGCCGCTTTGCATCAGGCACGCTCGAATCCAGCTTGATGCGTAACACCACAGAAACTAAAGGCCGTACGATTCCTGGTGAAAATGGCGTTGCCTATGACGGCTTCCCTGGCATCGTGGGCGGCGCGCCTCGCGAGCTAGAAACCACCAATACAGTGTTAGACAGCAAATATGTCATGCCGCTAGGCGACCACATGACCACAGTGGGCTTGCAGTGGTGGGATGCTAAGCTCGATGATGGGTTAGCCAATGAGACCTTTGAGCAAACTACGTGGTCGCTCTTTGCAGAAGATGAGTGGATGCTACGTGACGATTTGGCGCTAACGCTTGGCGGCCGCTACGATCATCATGATGCCTTTGGCAGCCAGTTCAGCCCACGTAGCTATTTGGTGTGGAACACGACGCCAAACTGGACACTGAAAGGCGGCGTCAGTCGAGGCTACAAAACGCCCTCGCTGAATGACCTGCATGCGGGTATCAATGGCGTCACGGGCCAGGGCACCATACTCACTATCGGCAACCCGAACCTTGAACCGGAAACCAGTACTAGCAGTGAAATTAGCGCACATTACGATAGCCTGGCAGGCTTCACCGCTAGCGCCACGCTGTTCTATAACGAGTTCGATGACAAAATAGCCAGCGGCAACGACATTGTTGTTGAGAACAACCCGCTGGTACCCGACGGCGTCTATAGCCAAGACGTCAATATCGATGAAGCCGTTACCCAGGGTGTCGAGCTTTCTACCAGCTATCAGTTCACGCCAGATTGGCGCTTATCGGCCAACTACACTTACACCGATAGCGAACAGAAGAGCGGTAACAATCGGGGCGAACCGCTGACCGATACCCCGGAGCATGCATTCAATGCCACGCTGCGCTGGCAAGCCACGCCTCAGTTGGACACGTGGCTTTCCGCCGAGTACCGCAGCGAACGTTACCGTAACCGTGAAAGCGTTAGGGGCGCGCCCTCTTTCGACGACCTAGGCGACTTCAAAGCCTATTCACTGTTCCACTTAGGCGGCAGCTACGCATTTACCGAGCAATTTAACGTGAGTGCCACCATCTACAACTTGTTCGATAAAGACTTCGTCGATTATCGCGCTTATGGTGACGGCACTAGCTTTGGCAATGTGTATGCCAACAGCGAAGAGGGACGTCGACTGTGGCTCTCTGCACGTTACGAGTTCTAAACGCTACTAGCTAGAAGGTTCTATTTACTGTTTCAATGCTGACTTACTGCCCTGGCCATGCGCCAGGGCTTTTTTACGCCCGCTTAACCGCGAATTCGATGTTGATTAGGGAACTGTCTGTCATGACCGCGCACCCGCTCGTCCGCTATCTTGCCTTGGTTCTACTGTTGCTCTGCGGCCTAATGCTTTCTAGCGCGTCTTTCGCGCAATCAGCCCCCAGGGTTGAGCTGGCGCCCGTCAACCGCGAGCCAATTTATACCGAAACAAACCTGGTCGGCACCGTAAACTCCCTGGAAGATGCCCTCCTCTCAGCATCAGTAGCAGGGCTTATTATTCAGGTAGCGGTTAATCCTGGCGACCACGTCGCCAAGGGAGACACGCTAATCGCGCTGGATGACGAACTGGCTCGTTTTGACGTAGCAGCGGCGGCTGCCGCAGAGCAGGAGGCCCAGGCCACACTAGCGGAAGCAGAGCGACTACTGCGAGAAGCGGAATCGGTGGGCGTGGGGCGTAACATCGCGGCGACTGAAGCGAGTGCTCGTCGTAGTGCCGTTAACGTGGCCCGCGCCGCACGCTCGCGTTTAACGGCGGAGCAAGCGCGTTTAAACGCCTTACTGGCTCGCCATGCAATTAACGCCCCTTTTGATGGTGTCGTCAGCGCTCGCAGCGTCAATCTCGGTGAGTGGGTCACGCCAGGAGATAGCGTTGCGCGACTCGTTAACCTTGATGAGCTGCGCGCTGATTTCCAGGTGCCCGAAGCCTTTTATGCCGCCGTTCAAGACGAAGCGTTTATCACTCTACGTGCGGGGCAACAAACTCACGAGACCACTATCGCCACCCTAGTGCCAATCAGTGACCCCAGCGCCCGCACATTTCTATTACGCGCCCATGTGCCCGAAGCAGCTTCACTGTACCCAGGTAATGCAGTGGATGCCGTGCTGCGAGCGTCGACCGGCAGCGATGGGCTGACGGTTCCCCGCGATGCGTTAAGCCGCTACCCAGACGGGCGAATCACCGTGTGGGTCGCCACACCTAACGAAAACAACACTTATCAGGTTACTGAGCAACGCGTGCAGTTGGGTATTAACTTTGCCGACCGTGTGGAAATTGTCGAGGGCCTCTCTGGTGATGAGCAAGTCGTCATTCGTGGCAATGAATCGCTGGTCGAAGGTGTCAGTGTTGAGGATATCGCAGCGGGGAGCGAGTAATGTTTGCAGCCCTACTGCGCCAGCAAACGCTGGTCACTGTTATCGCGCTAATTTTCCTGCTGCTGGGCATTGCCGCCACGCTGCGCATCCCCGTTCAGATGATTCCCGACATTGAAGCCCGCACAATAACGGTCGAAACGCGCTGGGCGGGAGCGACACCTCAGGATATCGAAAAAGAGATCCTCATTGAGCAGGAGCAGTACCTGCGCAATGTGCCAAATCTTACCCGCATGACGGCGATGGCCGAAAGCGGCAGCGCTGAAATTGAGCTTGAATTCCCGTTTAGCGTGGATATGACGGCTGCGCTGATTCAAGTTAATAACGCGCTCAGCCAAGTATCGTCATATCCCACCAATGTGGACCAGCCACGGATTGTTTCTGCCGCCTTTTCGACAGACGCGTTTTTGCGCTTTCACGTGGGTACACTGCCCGGCAACCCTAAGGCGTTAGATATCCAACTGATGAGCGACTTTATCGACGACCGTGTGCGGCCCCGCATGGAAAGCGTTAAAGGCGTTTCGGAAGTCGGCGTCAATGGCGGCGCTCAGCGGCAGCTACAAATTTTGGTCGATCCTGGCGCGCTGGCTCAGCGCGGGGTTTCACTTACCGAGTTACGCGACGCCATCACCCAGCGTAACCGGGATATCTCCGGTGGTGAATTAGAAGCCGGTAAACGCCGCTACCTGATACGCACGCTGGGCCGCTTTGATGATGCTGAAGCCTTGGCGCAGCTGGTTGTCGCTCGCCAGGGCGATAGCATCGTGCGGCTTGCCGACGTTGCCGAGGTCCGCCAGGGGCAGTCTCGCTTAAGCCAGCTATCGTTTTATAACGGCCAACCGGGCATTGGTATGGACCTGCGGCGGGAAAGCGGTGCTAACGTCATCGATATCAAATACGCCATTGAAGAAGAAATGGCAGCTATTAACGACAGCATTCTGCGCCCGGCGGGTATGGAAATGGTGCTGACTGCCGATGATGTGCGCTATGTGGAAGCTTCCGTCAGTAATGTATGGAGCAATCTGCTACTCGGGGCGGCCTTTGCAACGTTGGTGATGTATCTGTTTTTGCGCTCCGCTCGCGCCACCTTTATTGGCGTTATTGGCATCCCCTTCTGCACCATTGCTGCTTTTTTAGGGCTGATGCTCACGGGGCGCACGATTAACGTAATTTCCATGGCAGGCATTGCCTTTGCCATTGGCATGAGCGTCGATAACAGCATTGTGGTGTTGGAAAATATTGAGCGATACCGCCGTTTAGGCCTCGACCGCATTGAATCGGCGCTACGCGGCGTGCAGGAAGTATGGCCCGCAACGCTGGCATCGACGGCCACCACCATTTTGGTGTTCTTACCGATTCTGTTTATCGAAGAAGAAGCTGGGCAACTGTACTCTGATGTAGCGATTGCCGTTTCCGCTGCTATTTTCGCTTCAATGCTGGTGGCAGTTACCCTGGTGCCGTCACTCTGTTCGCGCTTTAATTTTTCGATGCGCAACGAGCATGAGGATAGCCCCACGGCCTCACGCCCTTCGTGGGCAGGGAAGCGGCTTGATCGATTGATCGCCACCCCTTTTCGGCGCGGAGCGATCCTGGTAACCACGCTAGCGATCAGCAGCTGGACTATCGTTGTGCTCACTCCGCCCGCCGAGTACTTGCCCGAAGGCGAGGAACCTAAAACCTTTGCGGTGATGAGCCCACCGCCTGGCTATAGCCTGCAGGAGATGGCGGGAATCGCCGCGCAAGTAGAGGATTACTTTTTACCCCATGTAGACGCTGACCCAGCAGCTTTTTTAGCGGGCGACACCGAGGTGCCGCCGCTGGCTTATATGAACATGCGAGTCGCCCCGACGCGGCTGTTTATCGTCGCTGAAGCAGCGGACCCTGGTGATATCGAAGCGTTAATGGACGCACTTACCAGCTACTACGAGCGCTTCCCAGGAATGCGCGCCTTTGCCTCGAAAGGCTCGATCATTTCCAGTAACGATGGCGGCACGCGGAGTATCAACCTGGATATCGCCGGCCCGGATTTGGCGACCGTTTATGAAGCCGCCAATAACCTCTACCGAGAAGCCCGCAATGAGTTTGGCAATCCGCGCATTCAGAGCCAGCCTTCTTCGCTGTCGTTGGATCAGCCGCTGATTCAGATTCGCCCAAATTGGGCGCAGGCGTCAGCGCTTGGCTTAGCGGCAGGAGATGTCGGCTTTTCAGTCGCCGCACTCACCGAAGGTGCCTATGTAGATGACTTCTTTCTCGATGACGAGAAGATTGATATTTATCTTTATGGTCCCCAGCGGTCGCTACCTCTGGACCAGCTACCCAACCTTCTGCTGCATACCCCCAGCGGCGCGACGCTGCCGCTTTCTGCCGTCGCCAGCATTGATGAAACTATGGACACCAGTGTTATTCGTCGGGTCGATAGTAGCCGAACGGTGACTCTGAACGTCATCCCACCACCCAGCATTGCCCTGGAAGCAGGAGTTGAACAGGCAGAGAGGATGCTGGAGCGACTTCGCCATGAAGGGGTACTACCATCGGCGGTGGATATTTCGATTTCGGGAGCGAGTGATCAGTTAAATGCCACGCGGGAAGCATTAATGAGCAACTTCTTGATTGCCATTGTGATTGTCTATTTGCTACTGGTAGCGATTTTTTCTCACTGGGGCTACCCGCTGCTGATCCTTACCTCAATTCCGTTGGGCGTGGTGGGTGGCATTATGGGTCTGGCAGCCATGAATGCAGTGGGCAGCCTACTGCCACTCATTGGCATCGCTCCACTAAGTCAGCCCTTCGATATGATTACTATGCTGGGCTTTTTGATATTAATGGGAACCGTGGTGAATAACCCCATCCTGGTAGTCGACCAGGCACGGCGGCGACTACACGATAAGCAACTATCCGTTCAGGAAGCCGTATCTCAAGCGGTGCAAACCCGCCTGCGCCCAATTGCGATTACCACGCTGACAACCCTGTGCGGGCTTTCGCCGCTGGTATTTTTACCCGGTGAAGGCACCGAACTTTACCGTGGTGTCGGGGCGATTGTCTTATTTGGCTTGCTGGGAGCTTCCATCGTGACGGTGACGTTCCTGCCAGCATTGATGATAAGCGTACTGCAGCTTAGCAAACGCAATACGCAGCCTGCCCAAGCCCAACATCCGTGAATAAATATCCGTAAATAAATACGTGGTTCACTCAAAAACACGGCCACCTAATAAGGTGGCCGCAACGTTTAATAGCAAACAGGTACTAACAGGCACTAGAACGCGACATTCAGTCCCAACCAAACACGGCGACCATCGTCCACGTAGCCGTACTCTTCGTAAGTAATGCGCTCATCAAATAGGTTGTAGATACCCGCGTTCACCGTGGTGCTATCGTTGAGCTTGTAACCCATTCCTGCATCAACAAAGGTGTAGGAAGGTGCCACCACCGAGCGGCTGGAGGGGCCGGTAGTGGGCTGGCTCTCCTCGCCACGGTAGCTCACTTTTGTCCATTGGCTGAGTCGCGAGTTGACCTGCCAATCAAGCGTGGCCGAGACCTGATGGCGCGGTAGCTGCGTCAAAGGCTCACCAGCATATTGGCCACTTTTTTGCTCAGAGTCAGTGAAGGTATAGCTAGCCGTTAACGACACTGCATCTGTCAACGGCGCTGCCAGGCTGGCTTCTACCCCTTGCGTAATCGCCTCATCCACGTTGACGCGATAAGTAGGATCACTGCCAAAATCATTAGGGCCATCGGTACAGATATCAACAGGGCAAGCAATACGCGTAATCTTATCTTCAAAGTCGTTGTGGAACAGCGTCAAGCTGCCGCTTAGACCGGCATCATTGGCGTAGAGCAGTGCAATCTCTTTGTTAAGCGACGTTTCAGGTTTAAGGTCCGGGTTACCGTAAATATTGCCACCACGGCTGACCTGCCCCCAATCGGGAGTGATTTCACGTAGGCTTGGCGAGCGATAACCAGTTGAAACGCCCCCTTTAAGGGTCCAGTCGGGTGTTGCATTCCAAACGCTGTACAGGCGCGGGCTGACGTGGCTGCCGAAGTTATCGTCGTCATCGACGCGTAAACCACCGGTCAATGCCCAGGTGTCGGTCAACATCCACTCATCTTCTACAAATAGCGCTCGTTGGCTATTTTCGATTTCGGTCCGGTTAGATATTCGGTTGGTGGTGGTATCGTTCAGCGACTCCTCTTCGTAGCTCGCGCCAACAGTCACTAGGTGCATGCCTAGTGGGATCACTGCACTGGTCTTAGCGGTAGTATTGGTAATTTCAATATCGCGGGATTTGTTATCGCTACGCTCACGCTGTACAAAGGTCTCGCTGGTGCCCCAGTCAAAGCGGCCACTATGGGTAACCGCAACGTGAGTGTTGGTGTATTCGCCGATACTGTCGGTGCAACCACCTCGACACCCTTCAGCAGCACCAGACCGCCCTACCCGCGAGTAACGATCCTGTTCGGTAACGCCAGCTTCGGCGGTGAAGTCGTGATTATCGTTAGCGGCGAAGTTTAGCCGTGCGGTTAGGCTTTGCAGGCTTTTCTCTTCGTAGCCGTTCAAAATATCATCTTCATCCCGCTCTGAGGCACGCCCATAAAGCTGTAGACCTAACCGGTCACCCACTAACGGCCCGCTTAGGTAGAAATTCGCTTGGCGGCTGTCTCCCGAGTTGCTGTTTTCTTGTAGCACCGTGTCGAGCTGTACATTGCCGTGCCACTCATCGGCCACCTTGCGGGTAATTACGTTGATCACCCCACCGATAGCGTCTGAGCCGTAGAGCGTCGACATTGGCCCACGCACTACTTCAATACGCTCAATCGCTTGGAGTGGCGGGAGCCAGTCCTGCTCGAACCCAGCGCTGCCATTCGGGCGTGATTCCCGAGAGTTTTGCGGACGCCCATCTACCAAAATCAAGGTGTATTGGGAAGGCATGCCACGAATTGAAATATCATTGCCACGGTCACCTGCGCCGCCACCGGTAACGATCACACCCGGTACGTCGCGCAGCGCGTCGGTGACATTTTGATAGTGTCCACGCTCAAGCTCTTCCCGAGAAATAACGCTAATAGAAGCAGGCGCACTGGAAATTTGCTGTTCAAACCCCGATGCGGTAACCACAACATCATCTAGCCGAGGTGTTTCTTGTGCCAACACGGCACTACTGGCCAATGAAGAGATGGCACCGGCCAATAGCGTGCGACGCAAACGAGAAGACATAGCAGGGTTCCTTTAGTGTGAAAGAGCACTTGCAATCAAATACGAATCATTAACATTCGTATTTTTGCATAATTCTTACACAAAGAGGTCGCACAGTGCGTTCAGCCATCCGGAACACAAATGCCAATTATTTTCATTAACATCATTAAATGGCACAATAGCGTTTCAATTGTTGCCCAGTGGCCCCGACCATGTACGATTTTGATGAACTCGCCGCCTTTGCCGATGTGATGACTACCGGTAGTCTAACGCGCAGCGCACAAAAGCTAGGACTTGCTAAATCGACACTGAGTCGCCGTATTAGTCAGTTAGAAGCAAGATTGGGTCAGCCACTGCTCAGGCGGCAAGCCAATCGGCTGATTCCTACGGAAGCGGGTCTGCTATTTCATAACTACTGCACAGAACTGCTAGCGATGGCGGCACATAGCCAAGAAGCGCTGGCAGAACTGCGTGAGGAAATCAGCGGAAAAGTAACACTGGAAGTTCACGGGGCATTGGCACGGGGTTGGATGGCAGGTGTCGTTGATGCATTTTTAACCCGCTATCCCAAGGTGGAATTAACCCTCCACACGCGAGAATCTCCGCCTACTAAAATGCACAGTAACAGTGTGCACATCTGGCTAGGGGCAACGCACGAATGCGGTCTCAATCAGGAGCGCTTAGGGCACTTGACTCGCGGCCTTTATGCCAACCCCAGCTATCTTGCCAGCGCTGGTTACCCTCAGCACCCAAGCGAGCTAGAATCACACGCGTGGATTGATTTACTCGATAGTGCTTCTAGCGGCCTGCTATTCCACCATGCTCATCACGACGACTTTCTGTTTAATGCGCCCCGTTCGCGGCTGCGTGTCGATCTAACGGTGCTTCAAATTGATGCCATTGCTTATGGTCAAGGCATTGGGCTACTGCCCCACTGGGTGGTTGAAAAACGCGAGAAGCATCATCCCGGTGATTTAGTCAGCTGCTTGCCCGGCTGGGAACCTGCCCCACTGCCAATCACCATGTTGTACGCTTATGGCCACCATTCGCGCCGAGTTAACGCACTGCTCGATTTTTTACGCGAGCAAGTTCCGGCTGCTTGGCAAACCAACCACACCACCGCTAACGCTGAATAACCAATTCGCCTTGCCAGTTAGCGGCCTAATTAACGACAATGAGCCGCTAATCATCGTCAAGGAATGGTAATGCTCGCCGAACTTTTTGCCGTGATGGCGCCGGTACTCGCCGGTGCTGGGCTGGGATATCTATGGGTACGCTTAGGGCATCCCTACCCCGTCGATTTCATTACTCGTTTGGTGTTTAACATCGGCACACCCGCGCTGGTGCTTGCCTCACTTTCTGGGGCTAATATCGATGCCAATAGCTTTGGGCAGATGATGTTTGCCACGGCCATCGTGATACTTACCATGGGCGCGGCGAGCTTTGTGGTCGCCAAACTATTGCGCCGCAGTTGGCGCGTATTACTTGCCCCGATGATGTATCCCAACACCGGCAATATGGGACTCCCTGTTGTTTTGTATGCCTTTGGCAGCGCAGGGTTTGCCTACGGTATTACAGTGATGGTGACGGTCTCGCTCTTTCAGTTCACCTTAGGGGCCGTTCTCAACAGCAACGGAAGCCCGACTAAAACGCTGCTAAAAACGCCCACCGTCTATGCCATTTTAATCTCAATGGCGCTGCTGTTAACCGACACATCACTGCCCCCTTGGTTAGCCAATACGGTCGACTTAATGTCTGGTTTCACCGTACCGCTTATGTTGATCACGCTCGGGGTTTCCCTAGCCAGCATCCAGGTAAAAAGCCTGCGTTCCGGCATCGGATTTAGCCTAGTACGTATCCCCCTTGCCGCTGGGGCAGCGTGGCTAATTGCGGGTTGGGTTGGCCTGCCCCCACTGGCACAAAGCATTCTGGTGCTACAAATGTGCATGCCTGTGGCAGTGTTTAACTACTTGTTCGCCCAGCGTGCCCAGCGCGAACCGGCCTATGTCGCCAGCCTCGTTTTTTGCTCTACGCTGCTTGCCCTGGTGTATTTACCGATACTGCTGGCATTTCTGATGTAGCGTTTTTGATATAGCGCTTTTGCTATAGCCCGCCTGATTTAGCCCGCCGGATATATGGCAACACAGGGAACCCCGTTCGCTTTAAGCAGTCACTGCTAGGCATGGAACATGATCATCATGATCATCGAAGGCCCCGACGACAGGAGTGACCATGATGCGCCAACCTCAATCACAAGCACGCCAAGCAGTGTTAACGACGCCTTCTTATCGTTGGTTTCTAACAGCTCTTGGTGGGTTAATGTTGGCGGGCACTGTTAGCAATGCTCAAGCAGAAATGGTTCACGACGCGATCGAAACCGAGCAAATGACCTTGTCACTTGAACGTGTGGCGAGTGGCTTGAACAGCCCCTGGGCAGTGGCTTTTTTACCTGACGGGCGTTTTTTAGTCAGCGAACGCCGTGGTCAACTCACCCTGGTAGATCAGGCAGGTAACCAGCAAACGCTCGAAGGAATGCCCACGGTCAGCCACCAGGGGCAAGGTGGGCTTCTCGATATCACCTTGCACCCTTCCTTTGGTGACGGTGAACATGACTGGATTTATTTCACCTGGAGCAAACCAGACGGCAATAACAGTCGCTCAGCACTATCACGGGTTAAGTGGCAAGGGGATTCACTCGGTGAGATCGAGCACCTTTTTGAACAGGATCGCGCCTCGTCACCCGGCCGTCATTACGGCTCGCGTTTGGCTTGGCTAACAGACGGCACACTATTAATGAGTATTGGTGACCGCGGCGTTAACCCATCCCGTGCCCAGGCAAGCGACGACCACGCGGGGTCAACGCTGCGCTTAACGGATACGGGCAGTGTTCCTGACGATAACCCTTTCGTGGGCGCTGATAGCACCTTGGATGAAATTTACTCCACGGGCAATCGTAATATTCAAGGATTGACCGTACGCAGCAATGGAGAACCCTGGGCGACCGAGCATGGCCCGCGCACAGGCGATGAGCTTAATCACATCAAAGCAGGCAGCAATTATGGCTGGCCAGAGGTTAGCCTGGGGAATGACTACCGGACTAATGAGCCGATTGGCGTCGAATCGAAGCCCGGCATGGTCGACTCGGTTTACCGCTTTGAAGGCCGTTTTGCGCCTTCGGGTCTTACCGAAGTCACCAGCAGTGCGTTTGGAGACTGGCAGGGGCAGCTATTAGCTGGCGGTTTAGCCAGCGAAACATTACTGCGTCTGCAGTTGGAAAACGGCAACGTGGTGGATGAAGAGGTTATTCTTGACGGCCACATTGGGCGCATTCGCGATGTGCGCCAAGGTCCCAACGACGCCATTTATTTGCTAACCGATGGTGGTCAGGGCAGCCTTTACCGTTTGCAGGTGGTTAATTAACCCACACTAACGTTATCTGAACCGCGACTCTTTATACTGCCTATTGATGCTGTCTATTTATTTATACTGTCTATCTATGCACGCTGCCAATGCTGTTCACTGCTGAACAGCCGGTACTCATCACGGATACCTGATGCGACTACGTAATTTAATTATTTTGACGGTCATCGTGCCACTGTTTGTCATTCTAGTGGTTTTTAGCCTAGTGGCTATCAAGTCGCTAGAAGATAACGTGCGCTCCAAGCTGCAAACCGAAGTTGAGATTATCACCCGTGCACTGGGCACATCACTGAGTTACGCCGTCACTCGTGATAGCGACACCCCACTAGGAGAAGCGTTGCAATCCGCTTTTTCCTTCCATCGTATCTATGGTGCTTATGTGTTCGACACCCAAGGCCGGGAAGTTTATGGCCTTGGTCTGGGCAAGGACCTGTTTTCGCCGGATGAAATTCAGCAGGTTATCAAACAAGATGATCTGTACAGCAATTACCGCCAGCAGGAAGGCTGGACGTACTACTCAGCATTGATTCCGCTGCGGGCGCAAAACGGCATGGTGAAAGGTGTTCTGCAAGTAAACCGACTTAACACCGGCATCGAAAACTACACGGGTTTTATCAGCATTGTGGCAGTTCTGGTGTTCGTGATCGGAGCGGCCGGTATTGTTTTTAGCATTTGGTGGGGCTTTAGGCACTATATAGAACGACCGCTCAACCGTCTTTTGCACGTGATGTTACTTGTGGAAGATGGCGACCGCAGCCAACGGGCTACGGTAGATGGTCCGACGGAATATCGCCGCTTAGCATCTGGCTTGAACGGCATGCTAGATGCCATGGCAGAAAAAGATCGCGATATTGATGCCCGTCGGCAGCGCGAAATCGAATTAGAAAAGCGCCTGCGCAAATCTAAAAAGCTGGCGGAGTTAGGCGTTTTGGCGGCCGGTGTCGCCCATGAAATTGGCGCGCCATTAACCGTCATCAATGGCCAAGCCCAGCGCTTAGCCCGCAGGGACACCATTGGCGATGACGAACGTGCACGATTAGGCCGTATCCGAGGCGAAGTCGAAAGAATTGTTCAAATTGTCCGCCAATTAATGGAGCTAGGCAGACAACATAACGTAGAGAAAGACACGCAAGCGTTGGATCAGCTTATTCTGAGTGCCAGTGAGTTAGTGGAAGAGGAGCTGGAGCCACGAAATATTCACTTGGATATTGATCTTCCCTCCCCTACCCCCCATTTATTGGTCAATGGGCAGCAAATCGTGCAGGTACTCACCAATCTATTACGCAACGCAGCGCAAGCACCAGATGTTAGCTGCATACGCCTTAGTGCCAAGCAATACAGTGAAGAGTTAACGCTCTGGGTGGAAGATGACGGGCCGGGCATTCCAGCATCGCATCATCAGCAAGTATTTGATCCTTTCTTTACAACCAAACCGGTGGGCCAAGGCAGTGGCTTAGGGCTCTCCATGGTGCATCGCATTATTAACGACCACGGCGGGACGATTGGCGTATTTGATAGCGGCCTTGGCGGCGCTGGATTCGAGATTACGCTCCCCCTTAGTGAAACCGCATCCGCTTGAGGAAAACGTTTGTGACCCATCAGGAACACCTTTTACCTTTATTGGTAGTGGAAGATGACGCCGCTATACGTGAGTTATTAGAAGAAGAGCTCAACGACGCGGGCTATGACACGCTAGGCGTTCCCAGTGCCGAAGACGCCTTGGCGCTACTAAGCCATACAGCTGTGGCGATGATGATTACGGATGTACGTCTTCCAGGAATGACCGGCATTCAGCTACTTCAGCAACTGCGTCAAAGCGGCAGCGAGCTGGGCATTATTGTCATCACTGCCTTTGGCACCATTGACCAAGCCGTCGAGGCGCTAAAGCTGGGAGCCGATGACTTTCTAACTAAACCATTGGATTTAGATGCCATTCGCGAGGCAGTCTTCCGCGTCTTAGAGCGCCAGCGCTTGTCTCTCTCCCACGATACTGAGTTGAGCCAGTTTCACGGCATTGTCGGAAAAAGCTCAGCAATGCAGTCTCTGTTTCATGATGCATCTCGGCTGGCTAAAAGCGATGCGCCTATTTTGATTCTGGGCGAAAGCGGTACCGGTAAAGAGCTATTAGCTCGCGCTATCCATCAAGAAAGCAAACGCCACGAAGCACCCTTTGTGCCTGTTAACTGTGCCAGCATTCCTGCCGATCTAATGGAAAGTGAGTTTTTTGGTCATGTAAAAGGGGCATTCACCGGGGCTAACGAAGCGCGCCGGGGTCTGTTTCATAGCGCTCAAGGCGGTAGCCTGTTTTTGGATGAGATTGGCGAAATGCCGGTTAATCTTCAAGCCAAACTGCTGCGCGCGCTGCAAGAAAAGACGGTACGACCCGTTGGCGGCGAGCGTGAGGAGCCGGTAGATGTTCGCATCATTGCCGCAACCCATCGCAATCTTGAAAAAGAGATCGAACAAGAGAATTTTCGCAGTGACTTGTTCTATCGCCTTGAGACGTTCTCGCTGCGCATTCCTCCACTGCGTGAGCGTGGCACCGATATAGAGCATCTTGTGTTTGCATTAATCGACAAGCACGCCGAAGCGCAAAGTAAGCAGATTGAACAAATCGAGCCCGAAGCGCTAAATAGCCTGTTGAACTACACCTACCCCGGCAACGTACGCGAGCTGGAAAACGCCATTATGCGAGCCGTAACGCTGAGCGAAGAAGGCATATTGCAGCACCAAGATTTGCCAGAGCGTTTACGCGAACAGGCTAACCAACATAACGGCTCAGAAATAACGCCGACACTTACTGGTGAAGTGTTACCTGGCACTCAAGTGCCAGCACCTGCACCTACCCGCTGGCCCAGCCTCGAAGAAGTAGAAAAGCGCTACATACGCAAAGTGTTAGAGGCCACCGGCGGCAATAAACGGCGAACGGCTGAAGTGCTGGGTATTGCTCGACGAACGCTTTATCGTCGTTTGGAAGATAACGAGGAATAAATTAACGCAAATAGCCGGCCACTAACCAGTGAGACCGGCTATCTGTGTATATGCCGACAGGCTATGCACTACATGCAAAAAATGGGGCACACGTTGGATAGCCTCTTTTTAAAGATGGCTTTCCAACTTAGTCTTTTAAACTCAGTCTCTCAAACATAGTCACTGCCACAAAAAAACCCCGCTGGCGCGGGGGAAAAGGATGATAAACCGTGTGGAGCAGCCGCAGGGAACAGACAGCTGGGTCGGCTTATCATCGTAGGGAGCGTTAACGATTACTGGCCGCTATTCATCTCATCGTCATTCTCATCAGCACCTGGCATCGGGTCAGTACCTTCACCAAATCCTGGGGTTTCTTCAGGATCTTCTGGATTGCTAGCCTCTTCATTGGGCATAGATCCTTCGCCGGTCATAGACTCTTCACCGGGCATAGGTTCTTGTGATGCCGCTGCTTCATCACTTAGTCCAGGATCGCCCATGGCGGAGTCATCTGACGCTGCAGGCTCATCGTTCATCATGGGGTCAGAAGTAGTATCCGATGCGGTAGCATCACTTGCAGTAGTTGCCTGTTCAGTAGAGGAAGTCGCATCTTGTTCCATCGTTTCTGGCTGTTCGGCAGGCGGCATGGGTTCTTCATCGCTACCACAACCAGCAAGGGCTAATGTGCTAACGGTAGCTGCTAACATGCACAATGTAAGAACACGGGGGCGTTTGGTAACTTGATTATCCATTAGTCTTACCTTCCTTCTAGCCAAAATATCGATTAACTGCTTAATCTACTGCATAGCTCATACCAAAAAACCAAAAAATATAATTTTTATATAAAAATCAATATCTTATAAAAAACACCAGATTAATTCTATGTCCAGAAAATTGTTGCTAAGGGTTAAAACTGACACATGTGACACCTTTTGACGTTTAGCGGAGGAGGCGTTGTGACACACCCTGTCCACTTATGTATAATAAATATTAATAAATAACCAAACCAAAACTTAAATTCTAATTATGAACCGTTTTGTGTCGCTGTTTGCAGGGAAAGCCATCTGGTACCAGAAAGCGAGCTGAGCAACGACACAAGGCTGCTCATTCACGCAAAAGGCATCGCTGATGGACGAGACTCGCCCTGTCAAAATTCAGGTTCGCGGCTTAAGCAAGGTATTTGGCAAGCAGCCGAAAAAAGCCCTTGAACTTCGTGACCAAGGTTTAAAACGCCCTGAAATTCTTGAGAAAACTGGTCAAACGTTAGGCCTTTCAAACATCTCATTCGATGTCTATGAAGGCGAACTACTCGTCATTATGGGGCTTTCTGGTTCTGGCAAGTCAACGTTAATTCGGTGTTTGAACCGCTTGATTGATACCACCGAAGGCGAAATAATCATTGATGGCGAGAATATTCCCACGTTAAGCGAAAAGGCGCTGTTAGAGTGTCGTCGCCGCCACTTTTCTATGGTTTTTCAAAACTTTGCACTGTTCCCACACCGTACTGTACGCCAAAACGCCGAGTTCGGGCTTGAAATCCGCGGTGTCGATAAAGCTGAGCGTAAGCAAATTGCCCAAAACGCGCTAACCCAAGTGGGGCTAGATGGCTGGGAAGAGGCTTATCCGAATCAACTTTCCGGCGGTATGCAACAGCGTGTCGGCCTAGCCCGCGCCCTGGCGAATGACTCCACCGTGCTATTAATGGATGAAGCCTTTTCAGCGCTGGACCCTTTAATCCGCAAGGATATGCAGCAAGAGCTGTTGCAACTGCAATCTAAAATGCAGAAAACAACCGTCTTCATTACCCATGATTTAGATGAAGCGCTCAATATTGGTGATCGCATCGTGCTGCTTAAAGATGGCGAAGTCGTTCAGATTGGTACACCTGAAGAAATATTAACCCAACCTGCTGATGACTATGTGCGCCGCTTTATCGAAGGTGTCGATCGTTCGCGTGTATTAACCGCCGAGAGCGCCATGCGCCCCGTGCGCTCTACCGCCCGCGAAAGCGACGGCCCGCGCACTGCACTACATCGTATGCGTGACCACAGTATTGATTCAATTTATGTCACTGATCGTGACCGCCGCCTCATCGGCCTGTTAGAGGCCGATGAGGCGAGCAAGGCGATTGATGCCAAGTCAGATACTATTATTGATCACCTGACTCAAGACTTCCGCAAAGTCCCCCCTGAGGAACCCCTGCAAAACCTGTTCGCTATGTTTAGCGATAAAAGCTTTCCCATCGCCGTCATTGACGAGCAGCGGCGGTTGCTAGGTGTCGTTGTGAAGGGCGCAGTACTGGATGAATTAGCACGGGCAGGAGAACAGTAATGGATATTCCAAGCATCCCCCTTGGCGATTGGATCGAAAGTGGCCTGACCTGGTTGACCAGCGAATATTCAGCCGTCACCCGGGCAATTTCCCGCTTTACTCAAACCGGCATTGATGTTTTGAACGATAGCTTGATGTGGCTACCTGAGTGGGCGCTACTTGGGTTAATCGCCCTACTCTGCTGGAAGCTAGCGGGTGCTCGCTTAGCGATTGGTTCAGTCGCCGGGCTAGCCTTGATTTGGAATCTGGGTCTCTGGAACCCGATGATTGAGACGCTCACGCTGGTGGTTTTCGCAACCCTGGTTGCCGTGGTTATCGCATTGCCTGTCGGCATTGCTGCGGCATTGTCTAATCGGCTGTACCGATTGATCATGCCGATATTGGACTTTATGCAGACCATGCCTGCCTTTGTTTACCTGATACCAGCCATTCCGTTTTTCGGCATTGGTTCTGTATCCGCCATTTTTGCAACGGTAATTTTCTCGATGCCGCCTGCGATTCGCTTCACAACGTTAGGTATTCGCCAGGTGCCGGTTGAGCTTATTGAAGCCGCCGATGCCTATGGCGCAACGCGCAGCCAAAAACTTTTCAAGGTTCAGCTTCCGCTCTCGCTACCTACGGTGATGGCGGGTATTAACCAGACCATTATGCTGGCACTTTCGATGGTGGTTATCGCCGCCATGATTGGTGCAGATGGCCTGGGTAGCGAAGTGTGGCGCGCTATTCAGCGACTACGCCCCGGTGATGGCTTTGAAGCGGGTATTGCCGTGGTCATTCTGGCCATGCTACTTGACCGTTTAACTCAGTCACTACGGAAAACGCGCCGCTCACAGTGAACCAAGCTATGAAAGGTCACGCAGCGACAGTCGCGTTGTGTTTATAGGCCATCTTGATTCACTCTTTTTGCATACGCATGCTGGTCGTGCATTCAAATCCTTATATAAAGTGCATTTGAGAACCTGTTTACTACGGTTGTGGCGCTTTCTCGCACGATTGATTAAGGCCGCGACTATTTCCCCAAGGAGCAAGTGAATGAAAACTCGTACGTTGAATCACCGCATCCGCCTCGCCTCATTAGCCCTCATTGCAGGCACTGGCATTGCCGCTGGCAGTCTGGCCCATGCCCAAGATCAGGGCACCGTCAACCTTGCCTATGTTGAGTGGTCGTCTGAAGTAGCCTCTACCAACGTCGTCGCTGCTGTATTAGAGCAAGCTGGTTTCGATGTTGAGCTGACGTCGCTTTCTGCCGCCGCTATGTTCCAAGCACTTTCCACTGGCGACGCCGATGCCATCGTCGCCGCTTGGCTACCCACGACTCACGCTGACTACATGGAGCGTGTAGGTGACAATATTGAAGATCTCGGCATGAACTTGGATGGCACCAAGCTGGGATTGGTAGTACCGGCTTATACAGATGTCGATTCTATTGCTGACCTAAACGACAACGCCGACAGCTTTAACGGCGAGATCATCGGTATTGACCCCGGTGCAGGCCTAATGGCGCTGTCCGAAGAGGTCGTGGATACCTATGACCTCGGGCTGCGCCTGCGTAGCGGTAGCGGTGCCACCATGACCGCAGCACTTTCAAGCGCGATTAACAATGAAGAGGATGTCGTCGTAACTGGCTGGACACCACACTGGATGTTTGCCCGCTTCGACCTGAAATACCTCGAAGACCCGGAAAATGTCTATGGCGGTGCTGAGCAGATTCACACGGTGGTGCGCCAAGGCCTAAAAGATGACATGCCAGAAGCCTACGCCATCCTTGACGCCTTCGAGTGGACACCCGAGCAGATGGGTGAGGTCATGCTGATGAACCAGGAAGATGACAGCGACCCCTACGAAAATGCTAAGCAGTGGGTTGAAGATAATCAAGATGTCGTCGAGCAGTGGCTGAATAGTTAATGTCGTCAGTCTGGCGATAGGGACAACGGAGGGCTGCGGCTCTCTGTTGTCAGCCTAAATATCGTTTTAGCAAAAGCTAATTATCAAGACTGTGTGCAGCCCGTTGAATAAAGCTTAAGCAATATTTGCTATTGTACGGATGGTACGCCCGCCAGCTAATGCTTGCTAGGAGTGAGATGTTGATGTCAAAACGATGTTGATGTCAAAACATAGTACTCCTCGAATGCATAGCCGTTTTTGTTTAACATGGAGAGGCTAAAGTGGATAATCCTGACCCAAAACGCTCCCAAAACGAGCCAGTATCAGAGGGCATACCCGCCCCTGACGGCCCAGCGAATCTAATAGATACCGATTACGTTATCGGTCAAGACAACATCACTACCACCACGATGGGGGTGAGCCTTGATTTACATGGCAAGGTATTCACCATTTCGTCGATTGTGGTGCTTCTGTTTGTCGTATTAACCCTCGCGCTACAAGACACTATCGCACCGGTGTATGACGCCATTTTTAGTTTCTTGACCGGTAATTTAGCGTGGTTCTTTATACTTGCCGCCAATGTTTTCGTTATCCTGTGTCTTGGGTTAATTGTTTCGCCACTCGGTAAAATTCGCATCGGCGGCGCTGATGCAAAGCCCGATTTTACCTATGTGGGCTGGTTTTCAATGCTATTTGCTGCGGGCATGGGCATCGGCCTGATGTTCTTTGGCGTTAACGAGCCATTGACCCACTTTGGTACCTCTTTTGATGGAGGTAGCTGGGCACCATTAGCGGGTGCGGAGGGCGATGCTGCAGGCGCAGCTGCGCTGGGTATGGCAGCGACTATCTTTCATTGGGGCCTTCACCCCTGGGCGATTTACGCAGTAGTAGCGCTGTCACTTGCCTTATTTTCGTTCAACAAAGGGCTACCGCTGTCTATGCGCTCGGTATTTTACCCAATTCTGGGTGAGCGCGTCTGGGGTTGGCCGGGGCATTTAATCGACATTCTGGCGGTCTTTGCCACGCTGTTTGGCCTAGCGACATCGCTTGGTTTGGGGGCGACTCAAGCAGCGGCAGGGTTAACCTACTTGTTTGGCGCACCAGAAAGCGATATCACGATGATTCTGCTCATCATCGGCATCACGATTATTGCTATCGGGTCGGTTATGGCCGGTGTCGACAAAGGCGTTCAGTTGCTTTCAAAAATCAACATCGCCATGGCGGCTTTGCTGCTGTTCTTCGTTATTGCCGTGGGTCCAACACTGCTTATTGCGACAGGCTTCTTTGAAAACCTAATTAGCTACGCCGTTAACCTGCCGGCTCTATCGAATCCGTTCGGCCGTGAAGATGCGAACTTTAGCCAAGGCTGGACGGCCTTCTACTGGGCTTGGTGGATCTCCTGGTCCCCGTACGTAGGTATGTTTATCGCACGGGTTTCTCGTGGCCGCACCGTTCGTGAATTCTTAGTCTCGGTACTGATTGTACCCTCCGTGGTATCGGTACTGTGGATGACCACCTTTGGCGGCACCGCCATTGATCAGTACGTTAGCGAAGGTATTGAAGCCGTGCGCGACGCCGGTGTGGATCTGCAGCTGTTCATCATGCTTGAACAACTACCGCTGTCACAAATCACCTCGTTTGTTGCGATTCTACTGGTCATTATTTTCTTTGTGACCTCTTCTGACTCAGGCTCACTGGTTATCGACTCCATTACTGCAGGCGGCAAGGTGGATGCACCGAAGCCTCAGCGCGTGTTCTGGGCGATTATCGAAGGGGCTATCGCAATTGCGTTGCTGCTTGGCGGTGGTCTGACCGCACTGCAAACTATGGCGGTTTCTACCGGTTTCCCGTTCACCATCATCTTGCTGGTGGCATGTTATGCCATTATCAAAGGGCTGATGAGCGAGCCTAAAGCGGTATGATGTGAATCGCTAACCATTGCACCGAATCGCAAACGGGCAGCCAAATGGCTGCCCGTTTGCGTTAAATAACGCTGCACTGCTCAAACCCAAATATCTTTCAACTGCGTTTCAGGCGTGTAGTGATGACTGATCTGCGCTTGTAACAGTTCGGCTGTCGCCAATGCATCAACCAGCGCGTGATGTCCTTGATAGACAGGCAGGCCATAGCGTTCTCGACTGGCATTTAAACGAATCGAAACAGGCGGACGCCCTAACCAACGGCGAAACCGTGCCCATAACGTTTGTCGATGCATGCGCGCTTCAAGCGACATCGTATCGATCATCGGGAACATCACCCCGTCTCCCCGTCGTGCCTTTACGGCAGCATCAAGAAACGGGCGTTCGATGTTGCGAAAATGTACCACCACAAGTCGCCCTGCCAGCACCGCTAGGAGCTCATCCAGCACGGCATCAAAGTCCGGGGCAGTGGCGATTTCAGAATGAGTGATGTGATGGTAAGCAATGGACGCCTCATCTAAGGGTCGCGAGGGTTTCACTACCCAGTAGCGACGCTGAGCAAGCGGAATGCGATCCAGTGTGAAAGGCACCACCCCAATGCTGACAATCGCATGACGCCGCTCGTCCAAACCGGTTGTTTCCATATCTAACGCAACCATCGGCACTTGCGCGATAGGCGTATCCGGACTAGGTAGCGGTGTTGCGAAAAATTCCCTAAGCGCACCATCATGGGTCTTTTCGGCACGCTCAGCCATATAGCCTATCCAGTTAGCTTGAACTACTTTTTGGCGGGGCCGAATTCCACGCATATTATCGCCCCTGCCGCTGAGTGGGTATTGGGTAGCGGAACTTTAAGAATTTTTGCGCGTTGTTGAGTACTTGGAAAGCATCTTTAAGCGTGTGGCGCTCGCTATCCTCAACATTCTCCGGTTCGATATTGTTATCGGGGAAACGGTCTTCCTGTAGGTCAATCACTTGATGACGAATCCGCGACATGCATAAAAACTCCAGTGCATAGCTCAGTTTGTCGCTAACGCCCGTCGCCAGTAGCTGAGTATTGCTAATATCGTTTAAGCGCTGGAACGAGTTTTGCGCTTTAGACCCACAGGCCAGCGCATGTACCCGAATAAGATCAACCATCGGAGCAGTACCACGCCGCTTTAGGTTGATTGAGTTGTTATGTTTGCCATCTTTTTCCATCACAAACGTGCGGAAGAACCCAAGCGGCGGTGTTCGATTCAGCGCATTACGGGCCATGGCCGCCAAAAACAGTGGCGACTGGGGCGCCGTTTGGGCAATCAAATCCTGGAGTGCTTCAACAAAATGGTCTTCGCCGTAAATGCTGTCTAAATCGAAGAAAATCGAACTATGGAGTAGTCGTTCAGGGGTTGGGTTCGCCATCCAATCTTGGAAATAGCGCTTCCAAACATGCAACGGCTGACGCCACTGGCGGTTAGTCGCCATCACATCGCCTTTACAGTAGGTATAACCGCAGGCATCTAAGCCATCGCTAACAAAGGCAGCTAACGCGTGGAAGTAGTCGTCATGCTCGTCGGGATTGAAGTCGTCTGACAAGACCAGTGCATTATCCTGGTCAGTGACGATACTTTGCTCATTTCGAGCCATGGAGCCGTTAACCATAAAGCAGTAAGGTACCGGCGGTGGCCCCAGCGCTTCTTCGGCAAGCTCTAGCAGTCGCCGCGTAAAACTACGCCCAATGGTCGACAGGGCACTCCCCACCATCTGCGAATTAGCACCTTCTTGCACCATTCTTACAAAAGCTGCGCGCACATCTGGCGCAAGTTTGGCTAACCCCTGGGCGCTGGACTGGTTGAAAATATTGCTTACTAGGTACAGCCCACTTTGCGTCTCGTAACGAATAATATCGGAGAGGTGAACAACCCCAACCGGACGCTGGCGATAAAGCACCGGTAAGTGGTGAACATTGTTACGCAGCATCGTCAGCATGGCTTCGTAAACCGACGCATCCGACTGAATGGTAATTAACCGTTCGGAAACAACCTCGCCAATGGCCGTTTGCGCTGACAGCCCTTCAGCTACAATGCGGGTACGGAAGTCACTATCCGTCAGAATACCGCACATTTGCCAGGTTTTGCCTTCGCTGTCCTGAAAGCTATAACGCGGATTATCGCTGCCTTCATTAATTACTAGCACCGCCGACGCTTGAGCCTCGTTCACTTGCTTAGCGGCTTGCTGGACGGTAGTGGTGGATTCAACCATGACGGGATAACGCGTCACCAATTTGCGTATTCGCGTGACCATCATGTCGTTAGATTTTTTCTGCTGCTCTGCAGCGGTTTCTAAACGGGGACGTTCGAGCTCAACAAAGTCCGCAAAATCGTCATCTTCTTCACATAACCGCTGAAAGACAGCGTTGGGAATAAAGTAAATCAGCGTGTCTTCGATCGCTTTGGCTGGAAAGCGCACTTTATGGTTTCGAAGCAGACTAAAGTGGCCAAAGATATCCCCTTCACCCAAGCGGTTATATAGCTCGCCCTGACGACGATAAACCTCAACGGCACCGCTACGGATAAAGCACAGCTCATCAAGCATATCGTTGAGCTCTAAAATGTCGCTACCGGTTTTGAAATAGCGCACTTCTACTTGCTCAGCTATGGCGTCTAGCAATGCATCCGATAAACCATCGAACGGGGGAAACTGCCCCATATGCTGACGTATTTCTAACAGTTCAACATCCATGCGATCTCCTGCACTTGGCGCGGCAGCATCATCAATAGATGAAGTTTGTCTTGGATAGCGTGTACCGTAAACCCTTCAATCACAAATGAGAGTGAACAAAAGCAAAAAACCCAGCGAAAAACGCTGGGCTTTGTGCAGTAACAGACTGGCAGCAGCAGGACAGAATACTTCGCAGGTTAAGGAAAATCTGTCACTATCCACAACGCTATCTGACGGGGACTAATTATGACTGGTTAGCCATTTCCTGAACACGCTGCATCATTTCAGGATCTTGCTGGATTGACTGACCAATGGCGTTAAAGGTATCAACATCTAGACCGCTATCTTCAACGACTTCGATCATGCGGTCGTTGGCTTCAGCGCGAACTTCCTGTTGGGCGTTTTCATCTTCTGCTTCCTGCAGACGCTGTGTGTACTCTTGTGAGATCACGGCGATTTCTTGAGAAGCATCGGCAAACTGCTGTAGCTGCTCATCAGAGAAATCCTGAGCGGGCGCTTGTTGGGCCGCCATCGGATCCTGAGCGGGGTCTTGGGCTTCCTGTGCATGAGCGGTGCCAGCCAGCAGACCAGTAGCGAGAAGAGCAGCAGAGAACAGAGCAGTCATACGTTGCATAGTAAGAAACCTCATTGATGCGTTATGAATGTGCACCGTGTGACGCGTTGTTCAGGCACAGGTTCAACTTTTTATGTAAAAGTTAGTAACAGAAAAAACATTTAAGTAACACAGAACTAATCAAAAAGGGTCTACGCCGAGGAACTATGTCCAACACTATCAATAGTTTAAAAAATGTAAACATGGCTTCTTTGGGCCTTGCCGCCATGCCTGGATTATTTGTTTTGCTCTGGAGCACGGGGTTCATTGGCGCAAAATTTGGTCTGCCCTACGCAGAACCTTTTACCTTTTTGTTTATTCGTTTCATGCTCACCCTCATGTTGCTTGCTCCGCTGACGTGGCTAATGCGCATAGCATGGCCTTCATCGCCAGCGCTTTGGCTGCATATAGGCGTTTCAGGACTTTTGGTACACGGCACGTATTTAGGTGGGGTTTTTTACGGTATCTACTTGGGTATGCCTGCTGGGCTGGCAGCGCTATTGGTTGGCCTACAGCCGCTGCTAACCGCAGCCTGTGCTGGCCCGCTGCTGGGGGAACGCTTAACCACCCGCCAGTGGCTGGGGCTACTGCTCGGCCTTGTGGGCATCTGTCTGGTGTTGGGCAGCAAGCTAGAGTTCGGCACCTCACTTTTTGCAGGCTTTGGCCTTGGTGCCTTAGTTAGCGTAATGGCCGCGCTAGTGGGGATTTCACTGGGGACACTTTATCAAAAACGCTACTGCACCAGCATGCCACTGCTTTCCGGGGCGGTTATTCAATACATAGCGGCAGGCATGCTGCTGGGCATTGGAGCACTGCTGTTTGAAACCCGCCAGGTCGAATGGAGCATAACGTTTGTGCTCACTCTTGGCTGGCTAGTACTTATTCTGTCTATCGCCGCCATCCTGCTATTAATGGTGTTGATTAAAAAGGGCGAAGCATCCCGCGTTGCCAGCCTGTTTTATCTGGTGCCACCCGTGACTGCGCTACAAGCATGGTGGCTGTTCGATGAACGCCTCCCCCTGCTCGGACTGGCAGGTATGGTCATTGCCATTGCTGGGGTGGTCATGGTGGTACGCAAACCTAGCAGCAAAGGAGAAGCTTAAAGCGCTACAAGCGCTCCAAGTAACGAACACCACCTAGATTACGCATTTGCTGAAGAATCCACTGACTGCGGCGCTCTACCTGAGCATCTGGGCGTGATGCGCTGCGGGTACGCGGACTCGGAAGAATCGCCGCTAGCAGGCTTGCTTGCCGTTCGGTCAATGCACTGCCAGAAGCACCAAAATAGTGCCCTGCTGCCTCTTCTAGTCCAAATACTCCCGTATCCCACTCAGCGACGTTTAAATACACTTCCAGTATGCGTTGCTTGCTCCACAGCATTTCGATTAGCAATGTAAACCATGCTTCTAGCCCCTTACGGGCCCAGCTACGGCCGCTCCATAAAAAAACATTCTTGGCTGTTTGCTGGCTGAGCGTGCTGGCCCCCCGCAACCGTTCGCCATCAAGACTGGCCTTCAGGGCACGCTTCAACTCGACTAAATCAAAACCACGATGCTGAGGAAAGCGCTGGTCTTCAGCAGCGATCACCGCCAATTTGGCATTACTGGATAGATGTTCCCAGCTTCTCCATTGGCGTTGAATATCGATAGGTTCGCTGTTTATCCAGCTTTGAATTTTGCGCTCTACCATCACCATTGAGCCAGGAGGTGGCACAAACCGGAATAGTAAAACCAGCGCAATTGAGAGGACAATAAAAGCCAGCGCGCCACGCCAAATAAGACGCCATATCAAACCAAGAAAACGGCGCAACGCGCGATTGAGCATTTCGATATCCTTAGCGCTTCATGAGGTGTTCTGCATGATAGCGCATATGCTCCTCAATGAACGAGGCGATAAAGAAGTAACTATGATCGTAACCTGGCTGGCGGCGCAACGTCAGTGGGTGATCATGCTCTTCACACACGGCTTCCAAACGCTCCGGCATCAGTTGCTCATCCAGGAACTGGTCGGCCTCACCTTGATCGATAAATAGCCGTTGACGAGAGGCACCATTAGCGACCAGCTCACAGGCATCGTACTGGCGCCAACGCGACTGGTCGTCGCCTAAATAGCTGGTAAACGCGTTTTGCCCCCAAGGACAGTTCATGGGGTTAACAATAGGCGCAAAAGCGGAAACCGAACGGAACCGGCCAGGGTGACGCAACGCCAGAATTAACGCGCCGTGACCGCCCATCGAGTGACCACTGATCGACTCACGCCCATTCACAGGGAAGTGCTGACGCACCACCGAAGGCAGCTCTTCAATCACGTAGTCATACATGCGGTAATTCGATTTCCAGGGGGCTTGAGTGGCGTTCACATAAAAACCCGCACCCGACCCTAGATCGTAACTTTCATGCTCACCGGGCAGCTCAGTGCCGCGTGGGCTAGTATCGGGGCAAACAATCGCCACCCCCAGCTCTGCAGCAATACGGTGCGCGCCCGCTTTCTGCATAAAGTTTTCATCGTTACAGGTTAGACCTGACAACCACCAAAGCAGCGGTACGCGCTCGCTCTCTGCTTGAGGAGGCAGGTAAACCGCGAACACCATGTCGCAATCCAGCGCCCGGGAGTAGTGGCGGTAGCGCTTGTGCCAGCCACCAAAACTGCGATTGGCAGACACTAGTTCTAAAGTTTCACTCATGCTCATGGGCCGGCTCCTTAAAAAGATGAAAACGCGGAGGGTTTCCCCTACCGCGCTCATTTACCCTATTACCAATGATACTCAGTAATGCAGCACGGTACGAATGCTCTTACCTGCATGGAGCAATTCGAAGGCTTCATTAATTTGCTCAAACGGCATGTCGTGGGTAATAAAGTCGTCGATATTCAGCTCACCATTCATATAGCGCTCGACGTAACCCGGTAACTCACTGCGTCCTTTAACACCACCAAACGCAGAGCCTTTCCAAACCCGCCCGGTGACCAGTTGGAAGGGACGCGTGGAGATCTCTTCGCCCGCACCCGCGACACCAATGACAATCGACTCCCCCCAGCCTTTATGGCAGCACTCAAGGGCCGAACGCATCACGTTAACATTGCCGATACACTCAAAGGAGTAATCAACACCACCGTCGGTCATATCGACGATTACCTGCTGAATCGGGTCGCTGTAGTCTTTCGGATTAACGAAATCAGTCGCGCCAAACTGCTTGGCCAATGCAAATTTATCGGGGTTCACATCGATGGCAATAATCTTCGCGGCTTTTGCCATGACTCCCCCTTGGATGACCGCCAAACCAATCGCGCCCAAACCAAAAACGGCGATGGTGGAGCCTGGCTCTACTTTTGCCGTATTCAGTACCGCACCGATACCGGTAGTAACGCCGCAGCCCAATAGGCAGATTTTATCCATCGGCGCTTCTTTGGAGACCACCGCAAGCGATACCTCCGGCAGCACGGTGTACTCACTGAAAGTCGACGTGCCCATGTAGTGATGCAGCATTTTGCCATCTAGTGAAAAGCGCGAGGTGCCATCAGGCATCACACCTTTACCTTGAGTAGCGCGCACGCTGCCACACAGGTTTGTTTTACCGGATAGGCAGAATTTACATTTGCCGCACTCGGCGGTGTACAGCGGAATAACATGGTCACCCGGCTTAACGCTGGTCACACCCTCGCCAACCTCTTGCACCACACCAGCACCTTCGTGGCCCAATACCGCTGGGAAATTACCTTCGGGGTCAGCGCCAGAAAGGGTATAAGCATCGGTATGGCATACGCTTGTCGCTGCCATCTTCACCAGTACCTCGCCCGCTTTTGGACCTTCCACATCGATCTCAACTAATTCAAGCGGCTTACCCGCTTCGAGTGCTACGGCGGCACGTGATTTCATCTATGCATCTCCTTAACGGTCACATAAAACTGAAGGCTGTTTTATCGGACTCGTTTTAATCGAATCAGATTTAATGACTGCAGTGTAGGCCAGCTAGGCGAGTGGGATAAAGCGGGATACACTCACAAGATTATTGCCACTGAGCAACAATCAGAAATTAATTAAGGATAATCGTGCAGCGTTGGGACCGTATCGAGGCATTCGTCGAGGTGGTAAGACTGGGAACATTCTCAGCGGCCGCACGCCATTTAAAGGTATCGACATCGCATATTAGCCGCTTAGTGAGCCAGCTGGAAAATCAGTTGGGTGTTCAGCTTTTGTACCGCACAACACGGCAAATTCGTTTAACCGATGCTGGGGCAATCTACGTTGAGCACTGCCGCCATCTTTTTGATGGCCTGCGCGATGCAGAGCAAGCGATCAGCGAGCTTCAGGCAAATCCACGCGGGCTGCTGAAGCTGACCTCGGCAACAACATTCGGCGAACGCTACATCGCGCCACTGGTGAATGACTTTCAGTGCCTGCACCCGCAGCTTGAAGTGCATATGCACTTCACTAACCGCCCCGTAGAAATTATTGAAGAGGGCTACGATATTGCCATTCGTATGGGGGTACTCAAAGACTCTAGCTTGATTGCTCGGCGGCTATGCGAGCGGCAGGAGTATGTCGTGGGATCCCGGGCTTACTTCCGTCAAGCTACCCGGCCACATACGTTATCGGAACTTAGCCAGCACCGTTGCCTGATAGGTTCGCGGCCTAACTGGTTGTTTGAAGTCAACGGTCAGCGCCGCGAAGTTAAAGTGGAAGGCTGTTGGAGCGGCAATTCAGGTCCTGCTCTACTGGACGCCGCGCTTAAAGGGCTAGGGCTTGCTCAACTGCCGGATTACTACGTTGCCCCTTACCTAGCCAGCGGCGAACTGGTGTCCGTTTTGGAACCTTTCCAACACAACGATACGGCGGTATGGGCGGTATACCCTCGACACCGCCACCTATCACCTAAAATCCGTCAGCTCGTCGATTACTTGGTGGCCAATATTGACGCAACGCTGCCCCCCTCTACTTACTAACACTCAATGGCGTTAACAGCCAAACCACCTTTTGACGTTTCTTTGTATTTATCTTGCATATCTCGGCCAGTGTCACGCATGGTGCGAATCACTTTATCCAACGATACAAAATGATCACCATCACCATGCATCGCCATACGCGCAGCATTGATCGCCTTCACCGAGGCAATGGCGTTTCGTTCAATACACGGCACTTGAACCAACCCCGCCACAGGGTCGCAAGTTAGGCCAAGATTATGTTCTAGACCAATCTCAGCAGCGTTCTCTACCTGCTTTGGCGAGCCGCCCAGCACTTCTGCAAGCCCCGCTGCGGCCATCGCACAAGCAGAGCCGACTTCTCCCTGGCAGCCAACTTCCGCACCGGAAATAGACGCGTTCTTTTTACACAATATGCCCATTGCTCCCGCGGCCAACAAAAAAGCCACTATGTCGTCGTCACAGGCATCTGGCTCAAATTTCAAATAGTACGCCAGCACAGCAGGCACAATACCGGCAGCACCGTTTGTCGGTGCAGTAACCATCCGTTTACCCGCAGCGTTCTCTTCATTCACTGCCAGCGCAAACAAATTGACCCAATCCATCACAGTAAAGCTCGATACAATTAAGCGTTGGTTCTGCGGCGGTGAAAGCAGCTGTTGGTGCAAACCATGGGCGCGTCGCCGAACATTTAATCCACCGGGCAAGTGTCCCGTCGCTTTTAAGCCATTTTCAATGCTGGTGCGCATGGCTTGCCAAATCGTTAGCAGCTCTGTGCGAATCACCTCTTCACCGCGCCATGCTTTTTCGTTTTCAAACATGAGCTCACTGATACGCAAATCATTTGTTTGGCAGAGCGCTAACAACTCATTAGCCGTTTCAAATGGGTAAGGTAGCGCGGTTTTGTCTTCGTCTAACCCACCCTGATCGGCGCAGG
Organism: Halomonas sp. N3-2A; assembly: GCF_002216165.1. Taxonomy (NCBI): domain Bacteria; kingdom Pseudomonadati; phylum Pseudomonadota; class Gammaproteobacteria; order Oceanospirillales; family Halomonadaceae; genus Halomonas; species Halomonas sp. N3-2A. Next base: position 3,082,146 of record NZ_CP022286.1, read on the forward strand.
CTTGATCGACATAAAAGCCACCACCAAGGGAATAGTAAGTATTTGTCGCAATAACCGTATCGTCCTGATAGGCCGTTAACACCATAGCGTTCGGATGAAATGGCAGGCAGTGGTCGTCCCACTCAATATCCTGGCTGCGATCAAACGATAGCGCTTGCCCATTAGGCAGCGTTAACAAAGCGCCTTCATCTAGCGCTCGTAGCCGCTCAGTCATGGTGTCAGGGTCAATTGACTCTGGCGTTTCACCCATCAAGCCCATGATGACCGCACTATCAGTACCATGCCCGATGCCGGTAGAAGCTAGCGAACCGTGAAGCCTAACCACAATGCGCGTCAGCGACGGTGAGGTAACCGCTTGGCTAAAATCGCGCGCCGCACGCATCGGCCCAACCGTATGAGAGCTTGATGGGCCAATCCCAATTCTGAAGAGATCAAAAACGCTTATTGCCATTGTGTTGCCTGCCCCTCAGCGGTAGTTGTTGATTACCTAATAACCTAGTTACTTTGCAGCCTTAATCCACTATTAGTCGAGCAGCTCACATTAAGTTCGACGTGCGAGCACAGAAGTGTGGCGATATAATGAACATTCTTCTATGCATGTTTTTAAGCATCTCTCTTACAACGTCATCTCTCCGATAAGGATGTTGGTATGCCATCTTCCCCACCGCAGTGGCCACTCAGTTTTGGATATACGCTTCTGCGCGCAACGCTTTATATGCTTTTTGTCGCTGGTATCGCCCAGGGTGGATATTTTGAGGCTCTCTACCTACCCGATGTGCGCTATACCGAACTAGGCTTTACAGAGTTCGCTCAAACCCTGGTGCTGGCCAGCTGTTGTGGCTTACTCATCTACGTGCGCCAGGTACTCAAGGTATGGCCTACTGTTACGCTACTATTGCTGGCGTTTGTGGCTGCATCACTGGTACGCGAACAGGATTACTTTTTTGATTACTATGTTGCAGAAAATACTTGGAAAGTGCTGGTAGCGCTCATTGTCATCCCTAGCCTTGCCTGGGTAGTCGTGCAGCGACGTCGATTTATTGAGGAATTCTCTCATTATAGCAATACGTTCGCATTTGGGCTGTTCACTGCCGGTGTTCTCGTTACCTACATTTTTTCCCGCCTTTATGGTCGCCAAGACTTCTGGCGAGCCGTCATGCAAGACACTTATATTCGCGAGTTCAAAGACGTCGCAGAGGAAGCCATTGAGCTTTTAGGCTACAGCCTGATTCTATTTGCCATGATTGAGCTTCTGCTGATTGCTCGGCGCATTTACAAAGCGCGTATCGCCTCCCAGTAAGCCTTTGATCTAAAGAATAGTGCCGTAACGACAACATCAAAAAGCCCGTCGTTCATAGAACGGCGGGCTTTTTGTTCATGGTGACGACTATCAGTTCACCACTCTCTATTTACTACATACCACTTACCACAGCCTACAAATCACTCATCAAGGAACGAGCGCAGCGGCTCAGAGCGGCTGGGGTGACGTAGCTTGCGCAGCGCCTTTGCTTCGATCTGACGAATCCGCTCGCGAGTAACGTCAAACTGCTTACCCACTTCTTCTAGCGTGTGGTCGGTATTCATATCGATACCGAAACGCATGCGTAGTACTTTCGCTTCACGAGCAGTTAAGCCGCCAAGGACGTTACGCGTTGCTTCGATCAAGCCTTCGCCGGTGGCCATATCAATCGGCAACAGCATAGTGCCGTCTTCGATAAAGTCACCTAAGTGCGAATCGTCGTCATCACCAATCGGCGTCTCCATAGAGATCGGCTCTTTGGCAATTTTTAGCACCTTGCGTACTTTGTCTTCCGGCATTTCCAGACGTTCGCCCAGCTCTTCCGGCGTTGGCTCGCGGCCCATTTCCTGCAGCATCTGACGAGAAACACGATTGAGCTTATTGATCGTCTCGATCATGTGCACCGGAATACGGATGGTGCGTGCCTGGTCAGCGATAGAACGCGTAATCGCCTGACGAATCCACCATGTGGCATAGGTCGAGAATTTGTAACCGCGGCGATATTCGAACTTATCAACCGCTTTCATCAAACCAATGTTGCCTTCTTGGATTAGATCCAGGAACTGCAGGCCACGGTTGGTGTATTTCTTCGCAATCGAAATTACCAAACGCAGGTTAGCCTCAACCATCTCTTTCTTAGCACGACGTGCTTTCGCCTCGCCGATAGAGAGCTTGCGGTTAACTTCTTTGAGGTCGGCCACGGTGAGCTGCACCATGTCTTCTTCAAAGGCAATTTTGCGCTGCGAACGAGCAATATCGGCGCGCAGTGGCTCAAGACGGTCAGCATACTTGGGCTGCGCTTCCTGGAAGGTGTCCAACCATTTTGGATTAGACTCGTACCCAGGGAACGACTTAATGAAGGTTTTGCGCGGTACTTTAGCTTTCTTCACGCACAGCTGCATAACCGCTTTTTCTTGGGCACGCACCTGCTCAACGCTAATACGTACTTGGCCAACCAAACGCTCAAAATGCTTCGGCACCAGCTTAATCGGCGAAAACAGCTCGGCTAAACGCGATTGCTCACTTTTAAGCTCAGCGCTACCACGCCCATATTTCGCCAACGCAGCTTCAACAGCGGCATTCTGTTCACGGATTTGTTCGAAACGAGCTTTCGCTTCTTCCGGATCAGGGCCTCCTTCGCTGGCCGTGCTGTCGTCGTCTTCGTCGTCACCGTCGCTGTCGAGATCATCATCATCGCTCAACTCGGCTTCCGGCTCAGGCTCGGGCACTTCGGCTTCTGCAACGCCTGGAATCCCCTCGTCGGGGTCGATAAAGCCAGAGAACAGATCAGACAAGCGACCAGGCGCTTCTTCATCCTGCGTGGCATCGTAAGCATCCAGGATAGAAGCAACAGCACCAGGCAAATACGCCAGCGCTGACATCACTTCCCGCGTGCCCTCTTCTATCCGCTTGGCGATTTCGATCTCACCTTCGCGGGTTAGAAGTTCAACCGTCCCCATCTCGCGCATGTACATGCGCACAGGGTCGGTAGTGCGACCGACGTCGCTTTCCACGGCGGCGAGTGCCGCGACGGCCTCTTCCGCAGCGGACTCGTCCGTGGAGTGATCCGACATCATCAAAGTGTCTTCATCTGGCGCTTCTTCAACGACACTAATACCCATGTCGTTGATCATGCCAATGATGTCTTCCACTTGATCCGGGTCGGCGATATCCTCGGGTAGATGGTCGTTGACCTCGGCATAGGTCAGGTAGCCCTGTTCCTTGCCGCGCGCGATCAACTCCTTCAGACGTGACTGCTGCTGCGCATTTCCAGCCATAGAAACCCTATCTCGACGAAGAAGAATGAAACACCTGGGGCGCTGAATCGATTAAACTCAACAAGCCGAACAGTATAGCGTAAATAGCAGGAATTTTTCCAGCGAAACGTATTTGCGCGGTCATTCAGGTGTGTTAGGTTGTTCGGTTAGGCCAGCGCCTGGCGACTGACCCTTTATTTGGTGCCAACGTTAGGGAAATTCAACCCTAGCGCCTCAAACTCTACTCATTCCAAACTCTACTCATTCAAAGACAAACGCCGCAAAGCCGATTTAATGTCGTTGAACAAGTTCCATCATTAAGCTTGCCAAACGTTGCCGCTGCGCTTTATCCAGCTTTTGCCCAGAACGTTCTAAATCCAGCAACGCCTGATACTCTTCCTGAGGCGATCGCTTGCGCTGAACCTCTATTAGATGTTCAACCAACCCTGTCAGCTCAGTCTCCCGGGTTCCCTTGGGAATCAGCAACTCCCGTGACGCCAACTCAGCCAAGACCTGACCTTCATGGCTCCCCTGAAAGTGCGCCAACACCACTTGCGGGCTGCGATAACGCCCGGCACGTAGCAACTCAATCAAGTCACGGCATAGCGGTGCTTCTTCACTCTCCGGCAACCAATCCAGGGAATCCGGCAGCGACGTCACTAAACCAGGCTCATGCAACAGTAGCTGCACAATACGCGCCACGGTTGAAAGCACTTGCGGGCGAGGCGACTGAGCGCGCCCCTTTTGTGCCTTTTTACCAGCAGGCTTTGCGCTGACCAGCTGCTCCTCATGGTGCTCAAACGGCATCATGTCGGGCGACTCAAGCGGCTCCCAGTGCACGGCTTCCTGCGAAGGCGCTTTCTGCGCCTCTTTTTGCGCACTGGCGGCCGCGCGTTTATCAAGCAGCGTTTTCAGTTGCGATTGTGCCAATCCACTGCGCTTAGCTAACGCCTCCAACAGTAACGATTTGAGCATGCCTTCAGGCACTTTGTTCAATGCCTCAAGCACCTGACTTGCAAACCGCTCTCGCCCTTCCACGGTATTCAAGTCACGCCCCTGCGCTGCCTGCTCAAAAAGAAACTCAGATAGCGGCATCGCACAGGTAACGCGATCTTGAAATGCGTCGCTACCTTCACGGCGCACTAGCGTATCCGGGTCATCACCTTCCGGCAGAAACAGGAAGCGCGCTTCACGACCGTCAATCATCTGCGGTAAGGCGGTTTCCAATGCCCGGCTGGCCGCTTGACGCCCTGCACGGTCACCATCAAAGCAAAACACCACACGACTGACTAAACGAAATAGTCGGCTTAGGTGGTCTTCTGTTGTAGCCGTCCCTAAGGTTGCGACAGCGTTGTTGATACCGTACTGCGCCAGCGCCACGACATCCATGTAACCTTCAACGATGACGAGCTGCTCAAGCTTGCTTGACGCTTGGCGAGCCTCATACAATCCGTACAGCTCACGTCCTTTGTGAAAGACAGGCGTTTCTGGCGAATTCAGATACTTAGGCTGTTCATCACCCATTACCCGACCGCCAAACGCGATGGTACGCCCCCTTAAATCCCGAATGGGAAACATCACTCGATCGCGAAAGCGGTCATACGTCCGCCCCGTGTCTTCACGGTGAATTAGCAAGCCATACTCTACTTGTACAGGCTCACCAATACCTCGCGCACTCAAGTGCTGCTTCAGGGCTTCCCACCCACCAGGCGCATAGCCAATACCATAAGTACTGACAACATCTGGCGATAACCCGCGTCCTTGCAGATAACGCTGCGCTCCCTGCCCTTCCTGCATTTTTAGCCGTTCTCGATAAAAACTGGCAGCAAGTTCAAGAAGATTAACGCCCTCTTTGCGCTTTTTTTCGCGTTGCTGGGCGCGCGGATCATCGGCACCCTCACGAGGAACATCCAGCCCTAAACGACTAGCCAACTGCTCAACCGCATCGGGAAAGGGTAGTTTGTCGTATTCCATTAGAAAGCGTAGCGCATTACCGTGGGCACCACACCCAAAGCAGTGATAAAACTGTTTATCAGCGCTAACCGTAAACGATGGGGTTTTCTCTTGATGGAAAGGACATAGCCCAGAATAGTTACGCCCGGCCTTTTTAAGCTGCACACGCTCACCAACCACCTCGACCACATCAACGCGGCCTAACAGGTCATCGATAAAACGTTGTGGAATTTGGCCTGCCATGAACTGCGGGCATCCTCGCGCAAAGCGCTAGTTCGCTTGCCTAAAGTCATCAAGCAAATTGCCAGATCACCATAAACAGCGATGAAACAAAACAAAAAACAAACGGCCACCTAGTGGCGGCCGCTTGACATCCCTCTTGAGATGGCCAGCTAACTGCTCCGGCCCCCTCGGGTACGGATCAATAGAGCCGTTCGAAACGCTTTTGCTCACGCTGAATTTTCTTGGCGTGGCGTTTTACGGCAGCTGCCGCTTTGCGTTTACGCTCAGCAGTCGGCTTCTCATAGTGCTCGCGGCGGCGTACTTCAGAAAGAACACCGGCTTTTTCGCAAGAACGCTTGAAGCGACGCAGGGCGACGTCAAACGGCTCGTTATCACGTACTTTTACAGAAGGCATTAAGCACTCACCTACCTTAAGGAGTCTTGAGTTCGGATAGTACGTACACTTTTAGAATACAGTGTACGACCCAGTTTTACAGCGCACAGTAGTCTAGTCGTGGTTGGCGATCTTTGCAAATGCTTACGCGCCTTAAGCATGAGAATGCTAAACTAGGCGACTAATTAGCAGCACTGGTTTCTAACCTGCAACTTTTTAACTTACAACGAGTTCTTCAGCTATGCGCGTACTGGGCATTGAAACGTCTTGCGATGAAACGGGCGTCGCGATTTATGATACTTCGCACACTGGAGGCCGCGGCCTGCTCGCCGACGCGCTGTATAGTCAAATTGCCATGCATGCCGAGTATGGCGGCGTGGTGCCTGAACTCGCTTCTCGCGACCATACGCGCAAACTGTTGCCACTGATCGAGCAAGTATTGCACGACGCCAAGCTGACGCGTAGCGACCTAGACGGCATTGCTTACACTGCTGGCCCGGGGTTAGTCGGTGCACTCATGGTGGGTGCCAGCACAGCGCATGGTATGGCACGTGCGCTGAACATCCCGGTACTTGGCGTACACCACATGGAAGGCCACCTGTTAGCCCCTATGCTGGAAGATGACGCCCCTGACTTCCCTTTCGTAGCCTTATTGGTCTCTGGCGGACACACTCAACTTGTCGAAGTACAGGCCCTTGGACACTACCAGTTACTCGGGGAATCCGTTGATGATGCCGCGGGTGAGGCCTTCGACAAAGCGGCCAAAATGCTCGGACTTCCCTACCCCGGCGGCCCTCACGTTGCTAAGCTTGCTGAACAGGGCAACCCAAAACGCTTCCGCTTCCCACGGCCAATGACCGACCGCCCTGGCCTAGACTTCAGTTTCTCCGGCTTGAAAACCCACACGCTGACCGCTATTCGCCAATTAGAAGCTGCTGGCGAGTTAGACACCCAGGCCAAGGCTGATGTGGCGAGAGCATTTGAAGAAGCCGTAGTGGACACCCTGGTTATCAAATGTCGCCGGGCACTGGATCAAACCGGATTGAAGCGCTTAGTGGTGGCAGGTGGCGTTAGCGCTAATCAACGCCTGCGCGAACGCCTCGCGATTGAAACACAGAAACGCAACGCGCGATCTTATTACCCTCGCGGGCGCTTTTGCACCGACAATGGCGCGATGATTGCTTATGTCGGCGCCCAACGACTGGCGGCGGGTGAGCAGGATGACAACGGCATTATGAAGGCTACGCCGCGCTGGCCGTTGGACACCTTAACGCCTACTTAACACCTATAGCTCCTACATCTATAGCCCCTGACTAGCCGCGTAGATGCGGCTCTTCTCCGCGGCGCAGGCGGCGAATATTTAACCCGTGACGGGCAAGCACCAGCAGGCTGAACCCACTCACAACCACAACATAGTCAGGTGCTAGCCACGCACAAGCCAGTGGCGCGACGAATGCACTAACGAGCGATGCTGCCGCTGCCATGCGTAGCCGCCAGGCAAGCAGCATCCAGCACACCGCACTAAGCAGCGCCACGCTGGGTACCAATATCAGCAGCACGCCAAACGCACTGGCAACCGATTTACCACCGCGAAACCTATGCCATAGTGGATAGCTGTGACCTAGCAGAACAGCAAATCCAACCGCCCCTTGCAACCAAACAGGCAGCCCTAACAATTTGGCTGCCAGCACTGCAGGTGCCCCTTTTAAGGCATCGAGTAAAAGCGTGGCGACGGCTAAACGCGGCCCGTACAGGCGCAGTACGTTCGAAAACCCAGGGTTACATGATCCCCGATATCGCGGATCAGGAACACCTGCTAGCCGGCATACGCTCAGCGCCGCTAACCAGCTTCCGCTTAAGTAGCCCACCACCATCCATATCACTCCGCCCACCATCTTGACTCCTACCCAGCGTTAGATCGTACCTAGCTGTCGTTTCGCGCTATCCTCAAGTACAATCCCCCGCTTGTTGACGCTAGAGGAATAGCTGTGGATCGCATTTTGATCGAAGCGCTGGCAGTAGATACCGTCATCGGTGTGTACGACTGGGAGCGCACTATTGTTCAGTCTTTGAGCTTGGACTTATCGCTCGCAACGGATATTCGTCCCGCCGCTGCTGCAGATGATTTGAGCCTGACGCTTGATTATGCAGCCATTTGCCAGCGAATTCAGCGCTTTGCTGACGAGCACCAATTTGCTCTCGTCGAGACATTTGCCGAGCGCCTAGCTGAGTGCTTACAGCAGGAGTTTTCCATTATCTGGCTGCGCCTTACCGTACGCAAACCGGGGGCCGTTCCACAAGCCGCTAGCGTCGGTCTTGGAATCACCCGCGGCACGCTTCCATGAGCTTGGTTACTCTCAGTTTAGGCAGCAATATCGATCCGGACACTCATATCCGCCTGTGCCTAGATGCGCTCGAAGACACGTTTGGCCCCCTTCAAATATCGCGCATATTTGAAAGCGAGCCGGTAGGATTTAGCGATAATCGCAACTTTTACAACCTTGTGGTTGCCTTTGATAGCGATTGGTCGGTGGGCGAGCTTCAGGCGTGGTCTAAGCAACTCGAAATTGCCCATGGCCGCACTCCCGATATGCTTAAGTGTAGTCCTCGAGCACTGGATATTGACCTGCTCGCAGTAGGCGGTATTTGCGGCACTGTTGACGGCGTTGCCCTGCCCCGAGGGGAAATCACGCACAATGCCTTCGTTCTACAGCCGCTAGCCGAACTGCTACCCGATCAGTATCACCCTATTTATGGCTTGTCTTACGCTGCGCTATGGCAGCGCTTTGAACTGGGGAGTCAACGCTTATGGGCCATCGACTTTCATTGGCGTGGGCGCTGGGTTTCCCAGGCAGACTCTGTGCCAAAGGCGGTGTCCGCTCGCTGAGCAAAGCCTATAACCAGCCCTTAGTGCGTATCCATCAGCGCACTTGCTACTGCCTGTTGGCGGTGTTCACGTAGCGCCTTGCCTAAAGCTGCACCGCGATAACCCGCTTGCAATAGCGCTTGAGGGTCAACGCTTTGTGCAGCCTGCCACGCCCGATCCAGCGGTTCGAGCGTATTCTCTGCTAAACGCTTAATAAGTTGTAACTGTGCCTTAACCTGCGCGGGCTTTCGCCAACCATCCAAACGTTCCAGCCAGTGCAGAACGCGTTCGTCACTTAATGGCTCGGCTAAGATGTCCCTACTCAGCGCTACATGGCGCGCCAGCTGCGTCACCGCATTCGGCAATCGCAATCTTATCGCCAGCGCATCACGCTGAGCATCATTCAATACCGACACCAGCAACGCGTAGCGCCAGTGAGCCAGTGGAAGTGAACTGTCGATAGCCAGCTGTGCAACCGTCTCAAGCGCCATCGCCTCAAGCGCGTTTGCCAGCACAACGTCATCTGTTAGCTCAGACCACCAAGCAGCCAGCGCTTCGCTATCATTTAAGGCGGTGAAGTAACGGTCAGGATTTGGTTCACCCAGCGCTTTTTCGGTTTCGACCCACACTCGCTCCGCAGCAAGGTGGCTAAGCTCACCACTGCGACTTACATCTCGCATTAGTTCGAGGGTTTCAGGCGCGATGGCAAACCCTAAATGTGCATAACGGGCAAGAAAGCGTGCCGTGCGAAGTACTCGTAAGGGATCTTCACTAAATGCCGGGGACACATGGCGTAATAGCCGCTGTTCAATATCCCGCTGACCGTTAAAGGGATCGGTCAACGCACCATCAAAGCGCTGCGCAATCGCGTTGATGGTTAAATCACGTCTTGAAAGGTCTTCTTCTAAGGTCACATCAGGACTTGCGTGTACTTCAAAGCCGCCATAACCGTGGCCAGACTTTCTCTCAGTGCGCGCTAGCGCATACTCTTCGGCGGTATCAGGATGCAGGAATACCGGGAAATCGCGCCCCACTGGTTTAAAGCCCCGCTGTTGCATGACTTCTGGCGTGGCACCGACGACGACCCAATCATTATCCACTACCGGCCAGCCTAACAGCACATCGCGCACTGCCCCACCAACACGATAAACATCGAGTCCTTTGGTTTTCGCATCCACCTGAAACACGGCTATCGCCCTTTTTTCAATGTCTGGTGTTTTAATATCTCGTATTTTAATGTCTAGGCTGACGGCTAGGTACGCTGATGCGCTCACCCGATTCCATATTGAGAGCGGTTAACGACCCACCCCACACGCAACCAGTATCCAGCGCTTCAACCTTTATCTTGGCGTTCGGGGTTTGGCCCTCTAATGCCGCCCAGTGTCCGAATAACAGTTGAAGCGCATCTGCTCTTGGGTATTGAAACCAAGGGGCGAATCCGTCAGGCGCACTTTCCAAGCCTTCTTTGGCAGCGAAGTCTAGCCGACCATTAGCGTCGATAAAGCGCATGCGGGTAAATATATTGACGAGACAGCGCAAACGGTCAATCCCTTCTAGATCCTCATGGAACCGGTCAGGTTGATTACCAAATAGCTGCGTTAAAAAATCACCCGAACGCTCACTAAGCAAGGTCGTCTGCACTTCTTGACTAAACGATACCGCTTGCTCGGCGCACCACGTTGGTAATACACCGGCATGGGTCATCAGCGTATTGTTTTCATAAACTGCCAATGGCTGGCTTTGCAGCCAATCCAGCACCTGTTCGCGCTGTGGGGCCGCAAGAATATCGCTGAGGGTATCGTTTTTTTTCAGTTTGCCGCCGCCACGAGCCACCACCAACAAATGAAAATCGTGGTTACCCAGCACGCATCGAGCGGCACTACCTAACGCCTGCACTTCCTGCAAGCAAGCCAGCGAGCCAGGGCCACGATTGACCAAGTCGCCAACCAGCCAGAGTGTATCGTTTGCTGCATTGAAGCTTAGCTTTTCTAGCAAACTGACAAACTCGGCATGACAGCCGTGCAGATCACCAATGGCATAGGTGCTCATCGCTCCCCCTTTTTGAGAATGGTCAGTGAAGCTGACGCGGCACCGCTAGCCTAAAAGGGGCAATGGGCACTTCAAAAGCTCGCTGGGTGTAGGTGTTAAGCAGCGTGTAAGCGCCTTCCATAACGCCTACCGGCGTTTGCAGAATGGCTCGACTGGTGTAGCGAAAACGCTGCCCCGGGCCAATTAATGGCTGCTGGCCCACCACCCCTTTGCCACGCACCTCTTGGCTATCACCGTTACCTTGGGTAATTTTCCAGTAGCGCGCCATGAGCTGCACGCTATGAGGGCTTTGGTTATGCACCGTCACGGTGTAACTAAACACGAAGCGCGACTCACGGTCATCTGACTCGGCTGCACGGTACTCAGGCGCGACGCTAACCTCAATGGCTAGGGCACTCACGCGTCGGTACTCCCATTACCACCAAGCGCTTCGTCAGTAGCCACTTGGTTGGCAATAGTGACGTACTCTGCAACCGTCAAGGTTTGAGGACGCCGTGCAGGGTCAATGCCTAGTGCTTCTAATGTTTCTGCGCTTACCCTGCCTTTCAGGTTATTGCGCAGTGTTTTGCGCCGCTGGCCAAACGCCAGCTTGACCAGTTCAAACAGCAGCGCTGGGTCATCTGCTGTTTGGGGCAAGCTTTCGTGAGGCGTTAGCCTAACAATGGCGGAGTCAACTTTCGGCCTGGGAACAAAGGCTTCCGGCGGTACGACAAACAGCTGATCAACGTGGCAGTAATATTGCGCCATCACCGACAGGCGCCCCCAATCAGTGCTACCTGGTTCAGCGGCCAAACGCTCAACAACTTCTTTTTGCAGCATAAAGTGCATATCGGCAATCGCATTGCCCATGGTTAACAGGTGCACTATCAACGGCGTCGAGATGTTGTAAGGCAGGTTACCGACCACTCGCAGCGCAGGGCCATCCCCTTTTAGCGCGGCGAAATCAAACTTTAGCGCGTCACCCTCATGAATAACAAAGTCAGGGTAGTTAAAAAACTGCACCCTTAAGCCCGGAATCAGGTCACGGTCTAATTCAATGACTTCAAGCTTTCCTGCCGCCTCTAGCAACGGAGCAGTGAGCGCGCCTTGCCCAGGGCCAATTTCGACGAGTCGGTCGCTTTCGCGAGGCCCAATGGCACGGACAATACGCGAAATGATGCCGAGGTCACGCAGAAAGTTTTGACCAAAGCGTTTACGAGCGCGGTGCTGCTGAGGCACTTGAGACATCTAACAGTGTTCCTTGGAGGGTTGATTCATAAAGCATTTAAGCCATTGGCGCGCTGTGCGGAAAGTCGCTTTGCTAGCGCGAGAGCTACGCCTAAGCTATTGGGGTCGGCAGTACCGCGACCGGCTAAACTGAGCGCGGTACCGTGGTCTACTGAAGTACGCACCAGCGGCAAGCCAAGTGTAATATTCGCCGCCTGACCAAAGCCTGCGTATTTTAACACTGCCAACCCCTGGTCATGATACATCGCCAACACCGCATCAATGCCCGCTAAATGGCGCGGCGTGAAAAGCGTATCAGCTGGCAGCGGGCCTTGAACATCAAGGCCTTCAGCGCGCAGCGCTTTCAGCGCGGGGATAATAACATCGAGTTCTTCGCGCCCTAAATGGCCATCTTCTCCGGCATGGGGGTTTAATCCACACACCGCAATGCGCGGAGCGGCAATCCCAAACTGGTTTTTCAGATCAGTCGCAAGCAAACGGCTAATACGGGTAATTTTGTCGTAGGTAACCGCATCCGCCACGTCACGCAGCGGTAGGTGTGTGGTGACAAGTGCGACGCGTAGGTCACTGCTACCCTGCCAACGGCTCGACTGAGCATGCAGCGCTTGGTCGGTAGCCAACAACATCACGACCTCATCAACCCCACAGGCATCGCGCAGCCATTCGGTGTGGCCAGTGAAGCTAGCAAAGCCGCCTTCGATAATCACCCCTTTATGCAGCGGCGCAGTGACCATGGCCGCTGCATGCCCCTGTAGACAGGCGTCGACAGCGATTTGCAACGTCTCTAGCACATAGCCTGCATTAGCAGGATTGAGCACGCCGGGGAGCGCTGATTCGCGAAGGGTCGCGGGCCACACAACCAAACGCCCTGGCGAGGAAGTCACACTGCTTCCAGGGGCTGCTTCTATCACATCAAGAGGTAGCCCCAGCAGCGACGCACGCTGTTTTAGCAGCTGCGTATCGCCAATAGCCACCGTGTTATTCAATTGGCCATTGGCGGCCAGCATCAGTGTGATTTCTGGCCCGATGCCCGCGGGCTCTCCGGTGGTTATCAGCAGTGGCGCGCTATTGCTCATTAGATTGGCTCATTAAAGGCGAATATCGACAAAAGCCTGTTCACGCATTTCACGCTGCCACGACTGTAGCTCTTCGTTAGCACGACGCTGGAAAATGGCCTGACGAACCTGCTCACGGCGACTTTCATCCGTCACATCCTGACGGCGACGCTCTAGCACTTCAATGACGTGGTAGCCAAACTGAGAGCGCACTGGCTCAGATAGCTGGTTAGTACTTAACGACCCCATCGCTTCTTCAAAAGCTGGCACCGTTTGCCCTGGACGCACCCAACCAAGCTCGCCGCCGTTCATGGCACTACCACGGTCGTCGCTAAACTCACGAGCGACGGACGCAAAGTCTGCCCCCTGCTGTAAACGCTGGCGAGCCTGCTCAGCGCGGGCACGAGCCTGATCTTCATTGCGCGTTGGCGTTAACTCTACCAACACGTGGCGGGCACGTACTTCTTCAATGAACGCTTGTCCCTGCTGAGATGGCTGCTGGCTCAAGAAGCGTTCAACGTCACGCTCAGTCACGGTGACACGTTGACTAATTTGGCGCTGCTGTACTTGGCGCATCAGCATTTCGCGGCGTATTTCTTCACGTACGCCACCCAGGGTCATGCCATCCGCCTCCACGGCATCGGCAAACTGTTCTAGCGTCATGCCGTTAGACTCAGCAATGGAGCGCAACTGGCGATTTAGCTCCGTGTCGTCCACGCTAAGGTTGGCTTGGCGGGCCATTTGCAGCTGGATTTCATCCATCACCATGCGCTCTAGTACCTGCTGAGCCAGTTGGCTACGAGGCGGTAAGTTACCGTCCTGAGTTTGCGCCTGCTGCTCTACCTGGGCAATGCGGTCATCAAGCTCACTGCGCATGATGACGCCGTCATTAACGACAGCCACAACGCTATCCAGTATTTGCCGCTGGGTTGATTCGAAATTTTGGGCGTAAACCGACAGCGGCACAAGCGCAGCACTCGTTCCAAGGCAGAGCGCCATCATGCCGCCCGCAGAAAGCAGTTTTGCCCGCTTTTTCAAGCCATCGGTCAGCAGGGTCTTTCTGGTAGTCATAAAGAATCTCTTTCAGTCAGTCGCCATTTAACAAAATCGTTACAGCGGCGTTGGGCGGTAGCCAGGAATGGCCTGTTCAAAGTAGCCGTCAGCCTGTTGACCAACGCCACCCAGGCCACGGAATACAAAGCGTAAAAATAGCCCGCGATCATTAAAGTCATCACCCACAGGGGCGGTGTCGTTATCGTCTACCCACTCACGCCATACTAGCTGTAAGCCGTAGCAGCAGTCGTTCCATTGAACGCCTGCCAGCCGCTCAAGCGCGCGGTCATTGGTTTGATCGTGCAGATAGCGACCAATCAAATCAATCCTCGGGCTGGCTTTCCAAGCAAGTGACAGATCCCACTCTTCCCGGCTGTAATCTCTAAAGCCGTCATCACCGGGTACGACGCCTGGATCGAAACCTTCGATCTCCCAACGGTAACCAAGGTTCACTACGTGGCCAGCGGGATGGCGATAACGCGCATCAACGCTAGAGCGTTCGGTCTGTTCACGCTGATCGTCGTATAACCATTCATACCCCGTACTCCACCGATCATTAATCTGCCAATCGAGGCGCGTCACCAGCGGAGAGCGATCGCGAGTAGCTTGATAGCGACTAAGCGGATTTACACTGGGATCATCCTCTGGACGAGCAGGCAATGTGTCTGGGTCGCCCTCACTATCGATGCGACGCTCGGATAAATAAACACTTTGCCCAACCCCAAAAGTTAATCGATCCCGTCCGGTGGCGTCTTCAATAAAGCGAGATTGTACGCCAAGCGACACGCGATTGAGATCACCTAAACGATCTGCGCCAGAGAAACGATGAGGAGACCATAGCTGATCCCACGAGAACGCTCGCTCGCGGCTGTCAAAATCAGGCAGTTGTGTTTGATTAGTACGTGGAACATATGCGTAGTTCAAACGTGGCTCAAGGGTTTGGCGATAGTCTCGTCCGCTCAGCTCTAATTCACGCTCAAAAACAAGGCCACTATCTATCGATGTGACCGCCGCACTACGGCTGGGAGACGTACCTCGATCAGTGACGCGATCGCCATAATCCAACTCATAAGCGGTATGCCATAACTCGGTACGCGGCTCGATATAGCCCCAGGGTTGCTCAAAACGCCAACCGATAGCCGGGGTGAGATGCAGGCGCGTGCCGATGGCAGCTTCGCGCTCAGGCACCTGTCGCTCGTCTACATCACGCCAGAAATAGGTCGCGTTAGAGTGCCATTGTGTATAGAGACCGCCACCTAACTGCCAGTCAGAGTTCGCTGTCAAACTTGGCAGACGATAAAATGGCTTATCGGAATCACTCAGCGGATCTTCCAACCGCTGGAAGCCTTGGGCCCGGGCATCTAACTGCCAACGCTCACCGCGGTAATCTACCTGAGCGAGCCGCTCCATACTAACGCGCTCACTATTGCCAAACTCACCACCAAAATCATCGAAATAGCGCCCATCGCTAGCGGCACCATAGCGCAATTGGTAATCGCTGCGTGGCGCCAGCGTTCCTGCATGCTGTGCATCAATATACCAGCGATCATTGCCTTCGAAGCGGTTATCACCATTTTCGCTGCCGTCATCACTATTGATATATCCGCCTTCTACCGTCCCTCGGCTCTCTTCAAGCAGGTAGCGGTACTCACCATTGAGCAGCAGCCCACGGTCAGACATCCAGCGTGGTGTAATGGTGGCATCTTGATTTGGCGCTATGTTCCAGTAAAAGGGCTGTGCATAGTCAAACCCCTCATTGGAAAAGCTAATAGAAGGTGACAGCAATCCTGTATGACGGCGGTCATCAATGGGGAAGCGTAGCCAAGGCCAGTAAAAAATCGGCACGTCTTTTACTTCTAACCGTGCGTGCCGTGCGGTACCAAACCCTTTTGCTTGATCCAGCTTTATATCGCTACTAACGAGCTGCCAGCTATTGGCACCTGGATCACACGTCGTAAATGAAGCATTGTGCAGACGATATTGCTCTTCACCGGTTTGCTCTAATTGACTGGCCTGACCGCGTAAATGCTGTTCGTAAAGCACATAGTGGCTGTTGCGTAACGAGGCTCGGTCATCGTTGAGCATTAACGTGGCTTGCTCGCCGCGCACCAACGCCTGACCATTTCGTATGGCGAGATTGCCTTCTGCATCTACGCGTTGGCGGTCGGCGGGTAAATACATCTGCGCCGCCTGCAACTCTGTGTTTCCACGACGCAGTACAACATCACCGCGCAACAACGCTTCACCATCGGCGGCGTAATCGGCTTCCTGAGTCTCCACCGACAACATTTCAGGGTTATCCACCGCTGGCAAGCGGTAGTCAGGCATCACATATCGCCCTCGACACAGCTGATGCGGTGCTTCATCTTGGCTCCAGGCCTGCCAATCAAGCGCCTCGGCAGGCAGCGTCTGGCCTTGTGCCACCGCTGAAAATGAGGCGCCAGCGAGCAAACTGCCCAACAGCGTGTGCGCAACCGGTACGGTACGCGAGATTCGCTTGCCCATGTTCGTTATCCTTGGCATCCAGAATCGGTATTATACAGCCCGCATGATGCCCGACCAGCAAGGAGCTTGCATGTCCTCTTCTAGAATTGACGCCCTCACCCAGTGGGCGGCTGACCAAAATGGCCTAAATAGCGCCGCTATCCACCTCTCTCCAGCGGGCGGTGGCGCCAGTTTCCGGCGATATTTCCGGCTGACACTGCCCTGTGGCGGTACTCGCATAGTAATGGATGCCCCTCCTGCCCAGGAAGACTCAACGCCGTTCGTCGCTATCGGAAAGCGCTGGTACGCGGCAAAACTGCCCGTTCCGCATATTCACGCCGTCGATCTCGACGCGGGTTTTTTGCTGCTTGACGACCTTGGGGATACCCCTTTACAGGCGCTATTCACTGATGACGCGCGTATTCAACAGAGTCATTTCGATGCACTGTCGTTACTGGCCAAGTTACAAAACCGCGCTAACCCTGCCGCGCTGCCACCTTATGACGCGACGCTGCTGAGTCGAGAGCTCGACCTTTTTCCTGAGTGGTGTTTAAACAATTGGCTATCGTTATCAACGCCAGCCAGTTGGGATGCGCTGCGTGGCCACCTCGTTGAGCAAGCCCTTGATCAACCCGTCGTCAGCGTACACCGCGATTACGATGCGATGAATATCATGGTGCACGACCAGCAGCTTTACATGATTGACTTTCAAGACGCGGTGGCAGGACCAATCAGTTACGACGTTATTTCCTTACTGCGCGGTCGCTACTGCCGCTTTTCTCAGGCGCAGTTTATGCAGTTTGTCGACTCGTTCTATCACCAAGCGCGTCAAGATGGGCGTCTCTCTCACCATGTCAGCAAGGATGAATTTCTTATCCAATGCCAAGCCATGGCCGCTCAACGCTGCCTAAAAGTGCTGGGAATTTTTTGCCGCTTAACGCTTCGCGATGCCAAACAAGGCTATTTATCACGCCTGCCGCATTTTTTAGCGCACTTAGAAGATAGCCTAACCGCGCTGCCCCAGCACAGCGAGTTTGCTGAATGGGTAAGTGGCACACTGCGCCCCGCCATTGCCCTACGTTTAGCGGAAAGCACGTTATGAAAGCGATGATTTTAGCCGCGGGACTTGGCAAACGAATGCGGCCGCTTACCGACCACTGCCCAAAACCACTGTTACCTGTAGGCGATAAGCCGCTTATTGTGCACCATCTCGAACGACTCAAGCGTGCAGGCATTGATGAGGTGGTCATCAACGTGAGCTATCGCGCAGAGCAGATCATGGCAGCACTAGGTGATGGAAACGACTACCAGTTACGGATTCTTTGGAGCCATGAAGAGACGCCCTTAGAAACCGGCGGAGGCATTCAAAAGGCACTACCCCTGCTTGGCGATGCCCCGTTTCTGCTGGTCAATGGGGATGTCTGGTGCGATTACATTCCCTCAGAATCACTGCTACAGGGAAGTGACGTCGCCCATCTTGTGCTAGTAGATAACCCTTCCCACCACCCTAACGGTGATTTTTCCCTTATCAACGGGCGCGTTGGAGTGGAAGGCCATCAGCGTCTCACCTTTGCCGGCATTAGCCTGCTACACCCGGGCCTTATTGCCGATCAGGCGCCAGGAGCGTTTGCCCTGGCACCACTGCTTAAGCAGGCAATGGCAGACAAGCGCGTTAGCGGTGAACACTTTTCAGGCCACTGGGTCGATGTGGGCACTCCAGAGCGCCTTGAGGTTCTTGAACACCACCTGTTGGCGCAACAGATCAGCAAGCGATGAAAAAGTGCGTCTATCGCTAGAAATGTTATGCTTCGCAACTACCTATAGGTGCCTAGATGAGGAGAGCGACGTGAAAGCACGGGTAAAATGGACAGATGGTCGCCAATTTGTAGCAGAGTCCGGTAGTGGGCATAGCGTCGTTATCGACGGCCCTCCTGACCACGGCGGCCGCAACACCGGCCCTCGCCCAATGGAAATGCTGCTGATGGGCATGGGTAGCTGCACCGCCTTTGACATTTTGAATATTCTGGATAAAGCCCGCGCTGATGTCACCGACTGCATCGCGGAGCTTGACGCAGAGCGCGCTGATGAAGTGCCCTCCGTGTTTACCAAAATCCACGTACACTTTGTGGTGACTGGCCGCAACTTAAAAGAGAAGCAGGTACAGCGAGCGGTTGAGCTCTCTGCAGAGAAGTACTGCAGCGCATCTATTATGCTGACACAAGGCGGCGTTGAGATTACCCACTCTTTTGAGATTGTCGACGCTTGAACGACTCGGAGCGCCATCTTCCCTGTTTATTAAAAAAAATAGCGCGGCTGGATGCATACCATGCGCTTGGCGGGCATAATACGCTCGCTTGTTTTTACCCCTACTGCGTAGCAAACAGCCGCTTTGCAGAAAGCGACTACAGCATCACGGTGACAAGTTACTATCGGTTCCGGCGCTGGCTCGTCGGGGTGTCTTCATCTGCCATAGGGAGGTTCGGACGTGTCAGATAATCTCCGACTCCACGGGTTTAATAACCTGACTAGCTCGTTGAGCTTTAACATTTACGACATCTGTTACGCCAAAACCGAAGAGCAGCGTGCGGCTTACATTGATTATATCGATGAGCTTTACAACGCCGAACGTTTGACGCAGATTCTAAAAGACGTCACCAATATTATTGGCGCTCATGTGCTCAATATTGCTCGTCAAGACTATGAGCCCCATGGGGCCAGCGTTACGATTCTGATTGCTGAACACGAGCTGGATGAAGCAAACCCAGAGCAAACTGAACCAGGCCCTGGACCGCTACCTGAAACAGTCGTAGCGCATCTTGATAAAAGCCACGTGACAGTACACAGCTATCCTGAGTCGCATCCTGACAACGGTATCAGCACCTTTCGATTGGATATTGATGTGTCTACCTGTGGCCACATCAGCCCATTGAAAGCACTGAACTACCTAATTCACAGCTTCGACTCTGACATTGTCACCATGGATTATCGGGTTCGTGGCTTTACCCGCGATGTCGATGGTAAAAAGCTGTTTATTGATCACGACATTACCTCGATCCAGGACTACTTGGCAGAAGATACCAAGCACGCCTATCAGATGATCGATGTGAATGTTTATCAAGAAAACATGTTCCACACCAAAATGCTGCTGAAAGACTTCGAACTTGATAACTATCTGTTCGGCACATCGCGCCGCGACATTACCTTCGAAGAAGCACGGGACATTGAAAGCCGTCTGCGCAAAGAGATGTTAGAGATTTTCTACTCTCGAAATCTGGACTAACATCTGCTTTCAAAGTTAACGAAAAGCCGTTTTGCTACTAAGCAGAACGGCTTTTTTTGTTAACGGATATCGCTAGTAAACACTTGGCTCACCTTCCGGACGCGTTTTAAAGCGCCGATGAAGCCATAAGTACTGCTCAGGGTACTTACGAATAGCTTGTTCGATAAACTCATTTACCCGAGTAGCGTCGGCCACTTCATCATCGCTTGGGAAGTTATCAAGCGCGGGCAGGCAGCTGATGGTATATGTCTGGTTATCAGGATTGCGGTGGAACATCAACGGCACCACCGGCGCCCCCGTCATTCTGGCGATTTTTGCGGTCAGCCTAATGGTAGCGGCTTGCTGGCCGAACAGTGGCGCGAACACGCTGACATCGCGGCCAAAGTCTTGGTCCGGCGAATACCACACAACATGGCCCGACTTTATTCGCCGAACAACACCACGCAAGTCATGCCGATCAATCGCCTGACCAAAAATTCGCGAGCGGGCACGGGTCATAAAGCGTTCGAATAAGGGGTTGTTGTGCGGTCGATAAACCACATCGGCAGGTAAAAATAGCGAATGCAGCGCTCCCCCTAAATCCAGTGTGGAGAAATGAATCCCAACCACCAGCACGCCCTTGCCTTGCGCTTTAGCCCGTGCGAGATGCTCTTGGCCATGATAGGCCACCCGGTGCCGTAACCCTTCCGCATCACGGCACCAACCAGTGGCTGTTTCCACTAAGCCAATACCGTTGGCGATAAAAACCTCTTTTACCAAGCGGCGCTGCTCATCAGCACTTTTTTCCGGGAAACAGAGAGCAATATTTGTCTCAGTGATATGCCGCCGGCGCTTTATAAAGCGCCATGCTAACAAACCAATTACTTTCCCCACCCATAACTTAAGCCGCCAGGGAAACCAGGCAACAAGATGCATCGCGCCTATCGCAAGCCAGGTTGGCCAATAACGAGGGTGTGCAAACGACTGCGGATATGAGCTTTTAGACATACTGGTAACCGTTTAAACAAAGGCTCCATGGTAGCGGCGCGGCGCTCTTGGTAGCACTCCCGTTAACAGGGTATAGCTGATGGTATCGCAATAGCGTGCTACCTCATCAATTGACAACACAGCACCGTTGCTAGCAGCTCCCCACAGCACTACCTCACTACCGATAGCAGCCCCCGGCACGTCGGTGACATCTACGGTTAGCATATCCATGGAGACCTTGCCGGCAATCGCACAGCGCTGACCATTCACTAACACCGGGGTGCCGTCTATGGCGTGGCGATCATAACCATCGCCATAGCCTGCCGCAACGACGGCAATTTTAGAACGCCGAGATGCGCGCCAACGGCCACCATAGCCAACAGGCTCACCCTCCTCTAGTTCACGGAGGGCAATAATTTCGGAGCGTAAACTCATCACCGGGCGCAGTTGCCGGGTGGTCTCGTTGGCTTCTTCCAGCGGGTCACTGCCATACAGCATGACACCAGGGCGATTCCAGTCGCCATGGGCGATTGGCCATGCCAGTGTTGCGGGGGAGTTTGCTAGGCATAGGGGCGCATCAAGCGCTTCCGCCAATGCCGTTAAAGCGGCCATTTGCTGATTAAAGTAGCTGCCCTCACGTGCATCTGCTGTCGCAAAGTGGCTCATCAAATGCAGCTCGGTTACCTGTGGTGCGCTAGCTAACCGCTGCCAAACATCAGGTGCCTCGTCTAGAGAAAAGCCTAAACGATGCATACCGGAATCCACTTTCATCCATACCGGAATAGGTTGACGGGGTGAAAAAGCCAATAAAGCCGCCACCTGCCACTCACTGTGGACGCTGATCCAAAAATTGTGCTGATCAACGAGCGCCAGCTCGTCAGCGGTAAAAATACCTTCCAGCAATACAATAGGTTTTTTAATTCCCCCTTCACGCAGGCTAATCGCTTCTTCTATGCAAGCGACAGCAAATGCGGGCACCTCAGCTTCTAGCGCACGCGCGCACTCAAGCGCACCGTGACCATACGCATCCGCTTTAATAACGGCTACCGAGCGACTTTGAGGGGCGCAGCGGCACGCTAGCTGATAGTTATGACGCAGGGCGTCTAAATCAATATGGGCCACCAAGGGGCGCATCACGTTTCTCACTTACACAGTCAATAGTTAACGGTTGATCAACCAATGGGCGTCAAAAACAACGCACCGAGCGATGAACTCGGTGCGTTATGGTCGGTATGACACAATAGCTTACCGCGATTAGCTCTCGAAAATAGCGTTAAGAGAAAGGCCCTGTTTTTCCAATGAGCGGCGCAGTTTCTTTAGTGCTTCTACTTGAATTTGCCTAACACGTTCGCGAGTTAAGCCAATTTCTGCACCAACTTCTTCCAACGTAGCGGACTCATGGCCTCGCAAACCAAAGCGGCGTACCACCACCTCTCGCTGCTTATCACTGAGCTCATCCAACCAGTGGTCTACGTGCTCACGCACATCGCCATCCACTAAGCATGCTTCCGGCCCTAGCACATCGTCGTCGGTTAACGTGTCGATTAACGGCTTATCGCTTTCGCCACCCATTGGGTAATCTACCGAGGAGACGCGCTCATTAAGCCCAAGCATCTTCTTAACCGTTTCTACTGGTTTGTCGAGATGATCGGCGATCTCTTCTGCTGTTGCTTCATGATCAAGCTTTTGGGTCAGCTCACGCGCTGCACGCAGGTAAATATTTAGCTCTTTAACCACATGGATCGGCAAACGAATGGTGCGCGTTTGATTCATTAGCGCACGCTCAATGGTTTGTCGAATCCACCACGTGGCATAGGTAGAAAAGCGGAACCCTCGCTCAGGATCAAACTTTTCCACCGCCCGGATTAGCCCAAGGTTACCCTCCTCAATCAAGTCAAGCAGCGTAAGCCCTCGATTAAGGTAGCGCCTGGCGATTTTAACAACCAGGCGAAGGTTAGACTCGATCATCCTTGACCGTCCAAGCGGGTCACCTTTACGCGCTAAACGGCCGTAGTAGACCTCTTCTTCCGGCGTTAATAACGGCGAAAAACCAATTTCATTGAGATAGATTTGTGTCGCGTCCAAGCTTTGAGTCGATTGACGCTCATCACGGCTCAACGCTTTTTCAAAGGCGTCCTCCTCCGCGGAGACATCATCAACACTATCCAGCGCCTCTTCAACAGCGTCCAGGTCAACCTCCTGTAGATCCTTCTCCAGCATACTCATGGTAGTATCCCCCGTTATTTCGCCTAACCGCCATTTAGAAAGGTAAAGGTGGCCGCACTCCCTGTGCACTTACACCATTTTTGTTATATGACGCCCTAACTCTAGCTATTCGGGTACCCCAAGCACACCAACTGAAAGGTTCGCTTGGCAATGATTAACGGGACGGCAGATAGTCCAAGGGATTTTGAGGCTGCCCATCACGGCGTACTTCAAAGTGCAGTTTGACACTATCTGCATCGCTATCCCCCATCGTGGCAATCACTTCTCCCGCTTCAACGACATCATTTTCTTTAACGCTTAAGCTATCATTATGCGCGTAAGCACTCAGATACTGATCGTTGTGTTTGAGTAGTATTAAGTTACCGTAACCCCGAACGCCGCTACCTGCATAGACAACGATACCAGGGCCTGCCGCCTTGACAGGTTGCCCCTTTTGACCGTCGATATCAATCCCAGCGGTGATAGAGCCCCCCTGGCCAAACTCTCCGGTTACCTGGCCTGTTGCTGGCCATTGCCAGTTAACATTATCAACAGGTGTAAAGGTGCGAGAGGAGCGGTCAACGCGAGCGGTTTGGCTCGGCTGCTCAGCCTCAGCAGGCGGCGTAGCCGCTGCTGGCTCAGGCTCTGGGGTTGGTTCAGGTTTGGGCTCTGGCTCAGGCGTTGGTTCTGGCTCACTCGCGGGCTCTGGCTGAGACGCCTCAACAGTAGACGTCGCCTCGGTGTTAGCGGCACTTGCGCTATCAGCCACTTGCTGCGCGGCGGCCACCGACGCCTGCTCAGCAGCTTGCTCAGCACGTTCCGCCCGCTCAGCCGTTAAACGCTGATTACGCTCAATCGCACTCTCATCAGGCAGTAACCAATCTAGCTGCTGATCGTTACTTGCCACGGAAGTCGTTTGAGGATTCAGACCTGTTGCAACAGCGCCCGAAGCAGGGCGCTCTGGGGCAGAGGAGCCTGCTGACGGGTTACTTGATGCCGCCGCTCCTGCACGCAACGCAATGGTTTGGCCTGGGTAAATTTGATAAGGCGCATCAATATTGTTGATTTGCGCCAACTGACGATAATCAAGATTGTGCTGCCATGCGATGCCATAAAGGGTATCGCCTGCTTTAACAGTATATTGAGGTGAGTCTGCTACCGCGCGGCGCGCTTCACTTAAATCACGCACTTGTGGGGTGTTTTGCTGCTGATTGGCGCAGCCGCTGACAGCTAACGCCAATACTGACATGATGAAAACCTTACGCATGGAAACCCTACTCCTTTTCAACGTCGCGCGCGTTTCCTATTGATCTATGCCCGGCATAGTGCACTGCGCGACGGTTTAATAACACCACCAATAGTGCGCCAACCACCATTAGTGCCACAACGCCTACCGTTTGTGCAGATGCACCAGACAATACCGCATAGTCACTAGGCAACAGATAACGATGAGCCAACGGGATCATTTGCCCATCAGGGCCAAGCTGATAACGTACCAGCTCTTTCCACGGCCATAACACGGGTAACGAGCCAACAATAAACCCGAGCAAAAGCTGTAGCGTAGAATCATGATGGCGACGCAGAAGCCACGACAGTAGTCGCGAGAATAACGCCAAACCAACAACACATCCCATGCCAAAAAGTATGATAATACCGATATCAAAGCTTCGAATAGCCCCTAAAATGGTGCCATAAAGTCCCATCGTAAGCAGCAAGAAGCTACCAGACACCCCTGGCAACAGCATGGCGCTAATAGCAATACAGCCTGCTACCATGACTACCAGAGCTTCATTACCAATAAGTAACACCAGCGGCATCATACCTGGCAGCGACTTGGCCAACAGCAGCCCTCCGACCATCGGCAATAAGTACCAAAATTTCCAGCCTTTTCCCGCCTTGGCGACAACAAACCCCGACGCGGCCACCAAGCCGAAGAAAAATCCCTCTATCAGCAGCGGCTGCGCTTCCATTAGCCAAAGCGCTATATGAGCCACACTGAAAAGGCTAACCGCAACGCCAAGTAGCAGCGGCACTAAAAAGGCCAAATTCAAATGCTGAGCCAGCGCTAGCCAACCACCACGACGCCAAGCGATGAAGGCGCCGGGACCAAACTGTTTGATGGTATTAATGAGTTCCTCATAAATACCGGTAATAAATGCGATCGTTCCACCTGAAACACCGGGCACCGCATCGGCTGCCCCCATCCCTGCGCCTTTTAAAAACAGCTCTACAAATCGACGCTTCAATCCACCACTCCTTGCAATAGAGGTACAAAGCGTACGGGTTCGAGCCGACGCTTTTCAAAGGCACTACCAATGCGTTTTATTTGGGTGAGCCATTGGCTACCGTCAGGCTCTTCCAATGGAGCAATGAGCACACCATCATGGCTAAGCTGCTCCAATAGAGCTTCTGGCAGCGTTTGAGCACAAGCGGTTAACAAAATCACATCAAAAGGCGCAGCTTCTTGCCACCCCTCACCACCATCAGCTACTGCCAGCGTCGCTGGGGCATCAAGCCGCCAAAGCCGCTCTGCAGCGCGTTGATGTAATGCATAAATGCGTTCGACCGAGTAAAGCATTGGCACCAGCCGGGACAGTATCAGCGTTTGATACCCCGAACCGGTCCCTACTTCAAGCACACGCTTTGGATTAGCCCGCAGCACCAGCTCGGTCATGCGCGCAACCGTCAAGGGTTGCGATAGTGTCTGACCAAAACCGATAGGCAGCGCGGTGTCTTCATACGCACGATGCGCCAGCGCTTCATCAACGAACAAATGCCTTGGCTCAACTGCCATAATATCGAGCACCCGCGCATCCTGAATACCCTGCTGCTCAAGCCGCTCTACCATGCGATCTCGAGTCCGCTGAGAGGTCATGCCTCGTCCGCGCAGCTCGTTGGGCGA
Source organism: Halomonas sp. N3-2A (assembly GCF_002216165.1). Lineage (NCBI taxonomy): Bacteria > Pseudomonadati > Pseudomonadota > Gammaproteobacteria > Oceanospirillales > Halomonadaceae > Halomonas > Halomonas sp. N3-2A. The sequence goes on from NZ_CP022286.1 coordinate 3,108,078, forward strand.
AAGCTCAGGCAAAAGCATCCAACCAGTCCTGCACGTCGCTGCGCGCGGGATGGCGCGTTAAGTCAGTTTGTAGTGGCGTAATGGAAACATAACCCGCTTCGATTGCAGAGAAGTCAGTATCTTCACCATCATCGGCGTTAGCCGCCACCGGTGCTATCCAGAAGCGCGTACGACCACGCGGATCTTTTACGGGAACAGGTTTCTCTGCTGGTCCGCGATAGCCTAAGCGGGTCACTCTGACGCCTTTAATTTCTTCCCACGGAACATCTGGCACGTTGACATTCAAGAGGGTGCGGGGTGGCAGTGATAGCTGATCGGCAGCACCGATTAAGCTGGCCGCCACTTTCGCTGCCGTCGCGAAATAGCGCTCACCACACAGCGACATAGCAATGGCAGTCATGCCCAAATTGCGCCCTTCCATGGCAGCCGCCACAGTGCCTGAATAGAGTACGTCATCGCCAAGATTGCTGCCGTGATTAATCCCCGAAATCACCAAGTCAGGACGCTCATCCCAGACGCCGTTCACGCCCAGATAAACACAGTCGGCAGGCGTACCGTCTACGCTATAAAAGCCATTATCTAACGCGGTTAAAGAGAGCGGACGAGAAAGCGTCAGCGAGTTACTGGCGCCGCTGCGGTCTCGATCGGGAGCAACCACACGTAAATTCGCATGGGCGACTAGCGCATCATGAAGTGCCCGCAAGCCCGGTGCATGGACGCCATCGTCATTGGAAAGCAGCAGTCGCCGCATTAACGTCTCCTTTATGGATGCCTAGCAAAGATAAGCGCAGGTTAGGCGCATTAAGCAAAATCCGGATGAGCAATTAACTCACTCACCACCGCCGTGGCAAAACTTCCCCGTGGTAAGGCAAATGAGAGTACCACGGCATTAGGTAATATCTCGATACTAGGCGAAATTAACCTTGCTCGCAGCGCCCGATGGGAGCGTTTCACAGCGCTTTTCACCAATCCCTCGCACAGCATTGGATGGCATGCTAGCAACCGTTTTTCGTAGTCTGCCACTTGATACTCAGCGAGTTCCCCGACACCCCACAGGGCACCGGTTGGATGAATATCAAGCGCAGCGGCACGACCGATCAAGTCGTCGTCAACGGCATCAACGGTAAACACGCTGTGTGTGCCATCCAGCATCAGCATATCGCCCGCTAGCGGCTGGCACCACGTTCCATCCGTCAAACGCTCGCTCAGCAACTCGTTAAACAAGAAACTACGCGCGGTGGAAAGCATCATTCCTTGGCGATCATCTCGCTTGCGCCAACCTTTCGCTAGAAGAGCTTCTGCACGCTGTAAATTCCGCCCTTCAGGACCAAAACGCTGGGGTCCGAAATAGTTAGGCACACCGTGGCGACAAAGCGCCTCCCAGCGGTCAAAAAAATTCGGACGTTGAACCGCTTCGCCACTCAGCCGCAACGTAAAGTGGTTCGTGCGATGGACACCGCGTTTGAGTTTTCGGGGATGCCTTGCCTGGGCCAACACCGTAATACCCACTGCCGCTAATGATTCGCTCAAATCACTTGGCGCCTCGCGTCCGGGCAAATGCACGCTTAGCCACTGCCGCGTCACTGCGACACGATCCTTCATCCCGGAGTAGCCCACATCTCGAAGTGTGACACCACAAAGGCGGCTGACGCTTTTTACCACATCTAACGTGGTTTGATGGCGCTTTTCAAGACGTAACCACAGGTGCTCACCATGATTTTCAGGCGTAAAGTCCAGCTGCTCGTCGACGATAAAATCTTCTGGCTGAACGCGATAGCAACCTGGACTAGGGGCACCGAACTCGGCATCTAAGCAGCGCTGCCAAGCGGGTAAATTAAGCATTTAACGCCTCTTGGTGTTCAATCAACACCACTGCTTCAGCGGCGATACCCTCGCCTCGCCCGGTAAACCCAAGCCGTTCAGTCGTCGTGGCTTTAACATTGACCTGCCCAAGGCTAATACCTAAATCTTCAGCGATGACAGCGCGCATCGTATCAATATGCGGCGCCATTTTAGGCGCCTGCGCCATTAACGTGGCATCCAGGTTAACCACACAGAAGCCCTCTGTGTGAACCAGTTGAACCACGTGGCGCAATAAATGGCGACTATCTGCGCCAGCCCATGCTGGATCGGTGTCGGGGAAATGACGCCCGATATCGCCGAGCGCACAGGCACCCAACAGTGCGTCACTGATAGCATGCAGCAACACATCGCCATCCGAGTGGGCAACAAAACCATGTTCGAAAGGCAGCTTAACGCCACCAATCATCAAATGGTCGCCAACGCCAAATCGGTGCACGTCAAATCCGTGGCCAATTCGCATTAACAACTCCTTTCAGATTCAGAGGATTGGGCTACTTGCGATGCCATAATAGCGGCAGCAAGGGCAAGGTCATCAGGATGGGTGATCTTGAGATTATCACGACGCCCACTAACCAGCTTGGGTGCCTGACCAAGCGCTTCCACAGCCGAGGCTTCATCCGTGACCACACAGTGATTAGCAGCAGCGTATTCAAGGGCGCACCGCAAAAGCGCATAGCGAAAAGCTTGGGGTGTTAACGCGTGCCACAGCCGATCCCGAGGCTCTGTTGCGGCGCTTAATTGTTCGGCATTGGCCCGTTTCATGGTGTCAGCAACCGGCATCGCCAAGAGTGCGCCACTTGGGTGCTGCTGAGCAGCGTCATAAAGCGCCAGCAAATCAGATGATGTAATGCAGGGGCGCGCGACGTCATGCACCATCACCATATCGTTTGCTTGCGCATTTATAGCGTGCAGCGCATTTAAAACGCTATCCATTCGCTCCGCGCCACCCGCCACTCGTTGCCACTGGGGAAATGGCACCCATTCAGGCTTGAACCAATGATCATCACTATCCAGGCACAGCACAAGATGCGCAGTGGGGAAGGCTCGGTGTAGTCGACTAAGTGTATGGGCAAGAATGGGCTTTTCGCCCAGTGGTAGGTACTGCTTAGGTTTATCAGCGCCCATTCGCTTGCCTTGCCCAGCGGCGGGCACGATTAGCCACAACGTGTGACTCATTCGTCTGTGTCCTCGCTAGGCGAGCTTGGCTGAGTCACTAGCCCCGCATTGATGCCCACTAGCTCTGCTTCAATGGCAACACCCGGCACCCAAAAGAACTGCTCATCGCTACGCACCATGCCCATGTCGCTACGCGCACGCTCTTCAATCGCATCCAGGCCGGTTTTTAGGTCGGTAACTTCAGCCGCTAACCGAGCATTGCGCTCTCGCATCGGCACATTGGCAGCCTCTTGAACGGCAACGCGCTCCTCTACCAGCTGCAAATCCTCCCAGCCACCATTACCTAGCCAAAGCTGGTATTGGAGAAGCCCCAATACAGCAAGCAGCGCAACCGTTAGCCATTTATGCATCACCGCATCCCTTTGTTTAGGCCTGAACGAGGCGCATTATGCCATCATGGGCTATTTCCAGCGAGTCACGCTTTATATAGCTGGCTTTATAAAGCGATTTTCATTTGAACGGCAATGCGTCGGCCGCCGCCTCGCGATAGGCGCTGATATGGGCTCCCTCTTCTTGACAGAATTGGGCGACGCCGGCCGCTAGGCCTGGGTGTACAAGATAGTGCAGCGAACGTACCCGCTGGGGCGCAAAGCCGCGCACCAGCTTGTGTTCTCCTTGAGTACCGGGGTCGAACAAAGAGAGTCCCTTTGCCAGACAAAATTCAATGCCTTGGTAGTAGCAGGCTTCGAAATGGAGACAGTCGGCAACCACCTCGCTTCCCCAATAGCGGCCGTACAACGTGTTCTCGCCACGAAAATAGAGAGCAGCGGCAACAGGCTGGCCATCCAGCAGCGCCTGAACCAATACAAGCGCCTCAGGCATCGCATGACGTAATCGCTCAAAAAAAACGTCATTTAAGTAAGGAGGACGGCCCCGCTCGTGGTATGTGATCGTGTAGCAGCGAAAGAAATGCGCCATCGCTTCTTGCGTAATTGCCTCGCCCTCTAAACGGCGTAGCGTAAAGCCTTGCTCGGCGACCAAGCGACGCTCACGTTTAATCATTTTGCGACGCTTCGACGTAAGGCTCGCCAGAAAGCCTTCAAAATCACCAAAGGTGCGATCTCGCCATTGGAACTGAACGCCTTCTCGGGCAATTAACGCTGGAAACTGGCGCTGCCAGGCATCCACTTCGTCATCTTGTGCAAACAGGAGGTGCCAACTCGATAACGCTTGCTCTTCACAGTGTGTTTGCCACGTCGCTGCTAATAACCCGCGAACATCCTCCGCGTTGGCATCATCGGCAATTAAAGTACGCGTACCAGGCACCGGAGTAAACGGAATGGCACTTAATGCCTTGGGGTAATAATGGCCGCCTGCTCGCTCCAGTGCATCGGCCCATCCCCAATCAAACACATACTCACCGTAAGAGTGGTGCTTGCGATACATGGGCAACGCGCCAACTAAGCGGCTACCTTGCCATACGCAGAGATGGCAAGGCTCCCAGCCGGTCGCCTCGCAGACAGAGCCACTGCTCTCTAATGCATGCAAAAACGCGTGTCGTAGGAAAGGCTGGTCGCTACTCACCAGTGCGTCCCATTGGACGGCATCCACAGCGTCGATAGCGGGTAGCATAATGCATGACAGTGAGCGCGAAAGCATGATGCCTCCCGAGGCATATCGTTTAAATGGTGAAAGTGTGACCTTACCACCAACCAGACTGTCAGTGCTTTTGTTGATGCTGTCATTTCTATTTAGTGTGAGGTATTCAAGTAGCAGGACAAACGACTATTGTTATTAAGAATTAACCAAGGAGCTGCCATGAAACGCGATTTAATGCGCCTGTTGCACACTCAGCGTCATGCGTTTGGCCAAGCGCCCTTTCCCTCATTAAGGTTACGACGAGAGCGCTTAGCCCGCCTTGCACGAATGACTAAGCATCACCAGCGGGAGATTATACAGGCCATTCAAACTGACTTCGGCAAGCGTAGTGAGACAGAAATACGCTTAGCGGAGATTAACGCGGTGCTGCATGCCATTCGTCATACACGGCGACACCTCTGGCATTGGATGCGCCCATACGCTGCCAACATGCCATGGCGTTTATGGCCCGCCCGCGCCCGCATCGCTCCTCAGCCACTTGGCGTGGTGGGTATTATGTCGCCCTGGAACTACCCCTGGAGCTTAGCACTGATGCCCGCTATTGATGCTGTCGCAGCGGGTAATAGCGTCATGATCAAGCCCAGCGAGCATGCCCCCAATACCAGCGCCCTGCTGGCTAAGCTGGTACCGCAGTACTTTACCGATGAAGAAGTATGCGTTGTTGAAGGCGGCCCAGAGATAGCACAAGCGTTTAGCGCACTACCTTTTGATCATCTGGTGTTCACCGGTTCGACGGCGGTGGGCCGCCAAGTTGCACGTGCCGCTGCCGAGCAGTTAACCGCGGTGACACTTGAACTAGGTGGTAAATCACCCGCTATCGTGGCGAGTGATGCTGATCTGGATCGTGCGGCCGCCTCAATTATATTTGGCAAGGGAATGAATGCTGGCCAGACCTGCATTGCGCCGGATTATGTGCTCGTAGAAAGCCGCCACCTGGAAGCGCTTATTCAGGCGCTAAGTCGAGCTATCGAACAGCAGCGCCCCAACGATAAAGAGGCCACAGGCTTTGTCAGCCCCCATCATCAGAAGCGCAGTGAACGGCTGATAGCACAAGCGAGAGATCACGGCTGCCGCATCATCGATATCGGGCAACACGCACCAGCGCTCGTTATTGATCCAACCCAAAACCTTGAGCTGATGCAAGAGGAAATTTTTGGCCGTGCACTACCGCTTATCAGCGTTAAAAACATCGACGACGCGATTACCTTTGTAAATACCCGGCCTCACCCACTGGCACTTTATGCCTTCACCGACAATAAGTTGCTGCAAACAACCTTGCGTCACACCACTCGCTCTGGTGCGCTGGTATTTAACGAAACGCTGCTTCATCACGCGGTTCCCGCGCTGCCCTTTGGTGGCGTTGGTGAAAGCGGCATGGGGGCTTATCACGGTCGCCACGGTTTTGAACGATTCAGCCATTTACGAGGTATTTTTTATCAATCAAAACGGGCCTCTAGCGCACTGATAAGGCCGCCTTATAAACGCTGGCTATTAAAATTACTCAGGATTGGCTAAAGCTGATGAATAACAGCCTACCATCGGTTTCGAAGCCTCCTTACCCGGAGGCTAAACAAGGCTAGGCAATCGTTTAGCGACGGAGTTTATTCCCCTAGCCGAAGCGAGTGGTGATATTCTTTTAGCCAACGCTTTTTTACCTGGTGCAACGAATTGGGCACCCAACGTTCAAAAAAACATTGCCATGGAGGCTATTGATGGCGCATGACCTGCTTGACCGCTTACGCGAACGCTTAGAAGAATTAAACCGCTCAGAACGCAAAGTTGCCAATGTCATCCTGGAGGACCCAGCAGTAGCCACCAGCTTGAGCATTGCAAGCCTTGCCCAAGCGGCCAGCGTCAGCGAGCCCACGGTCAATCGGTTCTGCCGCAACTTCGGCGCCAAAGGCTACCCCGATTTTAAAATCAAACTTGCCCAAAGCCTCGCAGGCGGAACGCCCTATGTGACGCGCGCTGTCGAGCCTGGCGATACAGCAACGCAGTATACCCATAAGATTTTTGGCGCGACGATTGCCGCCCTGGACGAAGCCCAGCGCGAGGTCGATATGGCCGCTGTTGAGCGCATGGTTGATTATCTTACTCAAGCAAAACAGATCCATTTCTTTGGCTTAGGTGCTTCAGGTGCCGTCGCTCAGGATGCCCAGCACAAATTCTTTCGCTTTAACTTGCCCGTCATGGCCTATGTAGATGTGCTGATGCAGCGCATGGTGGCTGCCGCCTGTCATACCGGTGACGTAGTGGTGATTATCTCGTACACAGGCCGCACCAGAGAACTGGTCGATATCGCACGCGTTGCTCGCGAAGCAGGCGCCGTGGTGCTGGGGATCACCGCCCCGAACTCACCGCTTTCCTTGGAATGTACCTCGACTCTCGAAGTCGCCACCCCCGAGGACACCGACCACTATATGCCCATGACCTCGCGGATGATTCAACTAACGCTGATCGATGCCTTAGCCACTGGGGTTACACTCAGGCGCGGCGAAGACTTCCTACCGCACCTGAAGAAAATCAAAGATAGCCTGCGCGATACCCGCTTTCCTGTGGAAAAGGCAGGTAAGTAATCAGTAAGACAGCTATCGCTGATACGGGCCCTTTAACTGCTGACGGCAGTGGTAACGGTAATTTCTACTTTTAACTCATCAGCAGGCAGCGGCGCGCATACACAGGTGCGTGCCGGTGCATAGCCTTCGGGCACCCAGGCATCCCACACCTCGTTCATTGCTGCAAAATCATTACCGTCTTTAAGGTAGATGGTCGCGCTCAGTAGCTGCTCGCGGCTGGAGCCAATTTCTTTTAGCAAGGCATCGACCCTTGCCAGCATACTCTCGGTTTGCTCCTTAATTCCTTCGTGGCGCGCTTCAGGACCGCTTACCTGACCACACAAATAGGCCACACCTTGATGAATAACGGCACGGCTCATACGGGCTTTTGTATCATGGCGCTGAATTGTCATGGTTCAATCTCCTGAGTAAGACAAAAAAAGCAGTGTAAACCGCCACCGCTTCGTTGCCTATGCCTTCTTAATCAAGCGCGCTCCGTAGGCACGGGGCGATGCTCGAAGACTCGTCGCAAAACAAAGCTGGTGTGAGCTCCGGTGACGCCTTCAATACGGTTGATCACGTGCAGTAAAAGGTGCTGATAATCGTCCATATCACGAACCAGTATCTTGAGCTGAAAATCTGCCGCTTGGCCGGTGATAATCAAACACTCAATCACGTTGGGAATTTTACGAATATGACGTTCGAAGTTATCAAACCGTTCGGGAGTATGTTGATCCATTGAAATGTGCAGCAACACCATCAGTTGATAGCCTAGCTGCCGCGCATCAACATCGGCCCGATATTGGGTAATTAAGCCGTGCTCCTCTAGCGCACGCACCCGGCGCAAGCAAGGTGAAGGGGAAAGCCCAATGCGCTCGGCTAACTCCTGGTTACTAATCCGCCCTTCCTGCTGTAACACATTCAGAATGTGGCGATCAAAACGATCAAGTTCAAGCGGCACGACAGGCATAACAAGCAGCTCCTACCAATAAAAAATAACAATACGACATTTATTGCCAATTATTGGCGATAAAACCATATTTTCGCAATAACCTTTCGCCTTACTTCAAGTAAACTGTATTGACTGTCACAAGCAGTCCCTACACGGTGCCTTACCCAGACACCTGTTAACGCGGCTTACGCCACAAGCGGCCGTCCAACTAACTTACCGCCTTCAGGAAACTCACCATGTCTGCTTTTGATCATCGCAAATACCGCCCTGCTCCGCGTGTTCCCGCCTTCAACCGCCAATGGCCTGACCGCGACCTAACGCAAGCGCCCATTTGGCTAAGTGAAGACCTACGCGATGGCAACCAGGCGCTACTAGAGCCGATGACGGTTGAGCAAAAGCAACGCTTTTGGCAGCAGATTATTAAGGTAGGTATTAAAGAAGTGATGGTGGGCTTTCCCTCAGCTAGCCAACCAGACTACGACTTTGTCCGCTGGCTAATTGAAGAAGACCAAATTCCAGACGATGTCACTATTGCGGTACTCGTGCAGTGCCGTGAACACTTAATCGAGAAAACCTTTGCATCTCTGACGGGCGTCAAGCGCGCCATTATTCACCTGTATAACTCCACTTCGACCATCCAGCGCGAGCGGGTGTTTGAGATGGATCGAGCTGGCATTACCGATATTGCCGTGCAAGGCGCTACCTGGGTGAAGACCTATGCTGCCCAACACCCAGATGCTGACTGGCGCTTCCAATATTCGCCGGAAAGCTTCTCTAGCACTGAAATTGATTTTTCACTGGCCATCTGCGAAGCGGTGATGGATGTCTGGCAGCCAACGCCTGACAACAAATGCATCCTCAACTTGCCCACCACAGTAGAAGTTGCGGGGCCGCATCATCATGCTGACCAGATTGAATACTTTTGCCAGCACATCAGCCGTCGCGATAGCGTGATTATTTCGGTACATACCCACAACGACCGTGGTGGTGCAGTTGCTTCAGCAGAATTGGCACTGTTGGCGGGAGCTGACCGCGTCGAAGGCACGCTACTGGGTAACGGCGAGCGCACCGGCAATATGGACATTGTTACCTTGGCGATGAACCTGTACAGCCAAGGCATCGACCCGCAGCTGGATCTTTCTAACCCGGACGAGATCGTTCAGGTGGTGCATGAGTGTACTGGTATTACTATGCATCCGCGCCACCCCTGGGTTGGCGAGATGGTATATACCGCGTTTTCTGGCAGCCACCAGGATGCTATTCGTAAATCCCTCAAGCATCAAAAGCCCGACGAGCCGTGGCAAGTGGCTTACCTACCCATTGACCCGCATGATATTGGCCGCGACTACCAAGCCGTTATCCGGGTGAATAGCCAGTCTGGCAAAGGCGGCATGGCTTTTTTGCTGGAGCGAGACTACGGCATTAATTTACCGCGTTGGATGATGCTGGCCCTTGCTCCTTACGTGCAACAAGAGAGCGAGCGCCGCAACGGCGAGCTTTCCAGTGAAATCATTCGCCAAGTGATGTTTGATAATTTCACTCAAGATGCGCCACTGGCATTGGCCGATTACCGGCTATCAAAAGGCCAGCACGAGGGAATAGAAATAACCCTTTGGCAAGGCGCTGAAACACTGCGCTTGTCAGGTACCGGCAACGGCGCCATGTCATCCTTCACTGATGCCTGGAAGAAGCATTCGGGCAGCAATGTAGCCATTATTGACTACAGTGAGCACTCCTTGGGTGGCGACAGCGAAGCCAATGCGATTGCCTTTGTGCAACTGAATATTGATGGACAACGACTTTGCGCCGTGGCCGAAGATAGTGACACCGTTAGCGCATCGCTGAAGGCGCTGCTGTCAGGCATTAATATGGCGCAGGCCACCAAGCAGCATCAGCAGAAAGACGCTGCTATTGAGGCCTAAGCGCTTACTCAGCACACTCGATACATGTCAGCACTAACGGGTCCCAGGTGAGGCGTTTGGCACCAATCCATTCGCCACACTTGATGCACTCGCCAAAGTTCTCTTGCTCAATACGCTGCAAGGCGCCGCTAATACGCTTAAGCGTCATTTGGCGGCGCTGCTCTTCTGCCTTTGCCATGGCTTGGCCCTGCAGCGCATCCATACGTGACAGCCGCCCTACCGACGTTTGATCAAGCACCACCGTCTCTCTTGAAGACGCGCTTTCAATGCTCTCCTCTCGTAAAGAAACCTCTAGCGCTAACAGCTTTTGGTGTATCGCGGCTATGTCTACCTCAGGGTGGTTCATCTGCGCCTCCTAGTGACCTCAGCGCAGAATCAGCACCGGCAAATGGGCATTGCGTAGCATGGCGGTCGTCGTACTACCCACTAACAAGTGACGAATACGCGAATGGCCATAGGCACCCATGACCAACAGGTCAATACCGTGCTCCTGCTTGTAAGCGCGCAAGGTTTCTTCCACGTCACCAGCGCGAATTGCGCCTTCAGCGTGGTGTCCAGCAGACTCAAGGACATCGATTGCCCACTCAAGCTGTGATCGGTTTTCTGCCGTCTCAGCGCCCACGATCACAACATGGCAGGCAGCGCCTTCAAAGAGCGGGCTTTTGGCCAGCATCTCAATGCCTTTGCGGGCCGTTTTGCTGCCATCAAACGCCATCATCACGTTTTTCGGCTGCGTAAACTGCTTAGGCACCATCAATAGCGGACGATGCATCTCACGCACGACGCGTTCAAGGTTAGAGCCTAAATGGCCACTGGCTTGATGCGCAGTTTCGCCACGCTTGCCTAACACCAGTAAGCGCATCTCCTTTTCGTTCTCAACCAAGGTCTCTACCAACGTACCGTTACGCTGAAGGCAGAGTGGATCAGCAATACCAGCTTCGATTGCGCGTGCTTTTGCCGCATCGAGCATATAGCGCCCCTGCTCACGGGCAACTTTCGCGCGCTGTTCTTCAATATCAGAAAGCTTTTCAAGCAGATGCTCTCGAGTCCCTAAACCTAAATGACCGGTTAGGTCAGGCTCTGCCACCAGGGAGTGGTTATCCAGGGTATGAATAAAGCTTAATGGCGCACCAAGTGCCTTGGCGGCCCAGACAGCATAATCACAGATACTTTCTGAATATTGAGATCCATCAATAGCGGCGAACACGCGATCAGACATAGAAGCGACTCCTTGAGCGGGTGCGTTAAGATTTTTATTATTCTCACTCTTTTTTACACGAACTTATTGACCAGCGACACCTTAACGCGTTCTTTGTATTCATCCCTATCGTTATGGGGTGGATGGTACACTTAGCAGCCTATCAACGCGGCCAGTTAAAGGAGTTACGATGGGGCATGGTATCGCGAGCATGCTACTGGTAGCACTTGGCGGCGCATTGGGCGGCATGGGTCGCTATGCCGTTTCTAACCTTATGGCCCACCTGCTGGGCAAAGCCTTCCCTTGGGGTACCTTACTGGTGAATGCCAGCGGTGCGTTTATAGCGGGCGGGCTTCTTGGTTACTACGGCGTGCCAAGCGCACAGCCGCTGTGGCTATTTACTGTTGCAGGCTTGCTAGGTGGCTACACCACCGTTTCTTCATTTAGCTTACAAACTATTGAGCTATGGCAAAGCGGCCAAGCGCTGCGTGCCGCCTTAAATATTGCCGCTACCCTAGTGCTCGGCATGGTGATGGCCATGCTCGGTTGGCTGTTGGCTAAGGGGTTGTTGCTATGAACTGGCGAGCTTACCTAGCCGTCGGGATTGGTAGCGGGCTTGGCAGTGCACTTCGCTACGGGGTATCTCTCGTGTCTTTGGCAGCATTTGGTGGCTATTTCCCCTGGGGCACGCTGCTGGTTAACGTGCTGGGTTCTGGGATCATCGGTTGGATTGCCGCTACCGCCTCACGTTTTCCGAACGGCAAGCTTGCGCACTGGCAGCCGCTGTTAGTGGCCGGTTTTTGTGGCGGCTTTACCACGTTTTCACTCTTTAGCCTGGAAACACTGCACCTTATTCAACAAGGGCTTTCTGGGCTAGCGCTGCTTTATGTACTTATCAGCCTACCGCTTTGGTTACTGGCGGCCTGGCTAGGGGAACGCATAGCGCTTTCTCGTCTATAACCATAGGTATTTTATGCGCGAGCAGTTAGAGCGACAGCAGTCCTGGTTTTACCTAGGGTTTATCTGCTTAGGGCTTACATTAGGTCTGATAGCTCCCTTACTAGCGTCATCACTTGAACAGCTGTTATGGCCGCTACTTGGCATACTGCTCTACGCCACTTTTACCCAAATACCGCTATTACATATCAAGCAAAGCGTTACCGATAAACGCTTTATGGCAGCGCTGCTGATTGGCAACTTCATTATCATTCCTGCGCTACTGGGGGTGTTGGTGCTAGGTCTTTTAGTAATGGGGCTACCACTTCCCCCACCGGTAATGGCGGGTGTTTTGCTAGTGCTACTGATGCCCTGCACAGACTGGTTTATTACCTTCACGCACTTAGGCAAAGGCGATGCCGCCCGGGCTGTTGCGGCAACGCCACTGCTGCTGCTCATCCAAATGGCCGCATTGCCCGTTTATCTGTGGCTATTTTTAGGCGGAGAGTGGTTTCAGTTAACCTTTTCTACCAACCTTCTCAGCGCATTTGCTGGACTGATCCTGCTGCCCTTGAGTTTGGCATGGCTGACAGAACTTGCCGCCAAGCGATCTTCAGCTATCAAACGCTCTGTGGGCTGCCTCATTTATTTACCAGTGCCGCTGCTAGCACTGGTGGTGTTCATCATTGCCGCGTCGCAGGTGAATAGCGTGCTAGGGCTTAGCCATGTGCTGTGGCAGGTTGTGTTTATCTTTAACGGCTTTTTAGTCATCGCTGGGTTGTTGGGTAAAGCGTTAGGCAGTCTATTCAAACTACCGCTTACCAGCGCCCGAACACTTGCCTTTAGTTTTGGCACGCGCAATTCGTTTGTCATGCTGCCCATTGCGCTTACCCTGCCCAATGGCTGGCAAGCCGCGGTAGTCGTTATTGTTTTTCAATCGCTAGTCGAGTTATTTGGCATGATAGCGTTGATACGCTGGGTGCCCGGCAAGCTAATTCCGAGCCAGCTATAAAAAACGCCGGCCCCTTAGCGTGGTGACCGGCGTTAAAGCGTACGTATTGATTAACGCAATATCAGTACCGGAATTCGGCTACCGCGTAACATCGCTGTGGTGGTACTGCCGACCAGCAAGTGGCGAATACGCGAGTGGCCATAAGCGCCCATCACTAGAAGGTCGATCGCATGCTCCTGCTCGTACGCTTGCAAGGTGTCGCCTACCTCACCGGAACGGATGGCGCCTTCGGCTTGGTGGCCGGCATCGCGTAGCGTCGTCAACGCCCAATCAAGCTCGCTGCGATGCTCGGCGGTTTCAGCACCCACAATTAGCACATGGCATTCGGCACCGGTAAATAACGGCGAACGCGCCAGCATTTCCACCCCTTTACGGGCAGTTTTGCTACCGTCAAACGCAATCAGTACCTTTTCAGGTTGCTTAAAGGCTTTGGGCACCATGAGCATTGGGCGATGCATTTCACGCACCACACGCTCAAGGTTAGAACCTAGGTGGCCGCTGGCGTGGTGAGCGGTTTCACCACGCTTGCCTACCACCAACAAACGTATGTCTTTCTCTAGCTCTACCAAGGTTTCGACCAGCGTGCCGTTAAGCTGGCGAATAATGGGATCAGCGACTCCATCTTCTACTGCCCGTGCCTTGGCAGCTTCCAGCATAAGCTTGCCTTGTTCACGGTTTACCTTAGCGCGCTGTTCATCAAGCTCAGAAAGCTCTTTCATCAAGCGCTCGCGGGCACCAAATCTTAGGTTACCCGACAAATTTTGCTCTGCTGGCACATCAGAATGATTATCCACCACATGCACAAAGCTAAGCGGCGCATTTAATGCCAAGCTTGCCCAAGCGGCGTAGTCACAGACGCTTTCTGCATACTGGGAGCCATCAATCGCGGCGAGTACGTGTTCAGTCATATCGCTCTCCTTGCGGTGGTTAGTGGCCGCCCATTAGCTTTTCAACTGCTTCAGGGTCGTTGTGTACCGCGTAACGATCTACCACGGTGGCACTGGCCTCACTCAAGCCCACCAGCTCCACCTCAGTACCTTCACGACGGAACTTAATCACCACGCGGTCCAGGGCCTGAACAGCGGTAATATCCCAGAAGTGGGCACGGGAAAGGTTGATGGTGACCTTATCGATGCTCTCTTTAAGATCGAAGGCCGCAATAAAACGCTCAGAAGAGGCAAAGAACACTTGGCCAACTACTTGGTATTCACGCTCTTTACCGGGCTCTACTTCTTTCGAGCCGATATACAGGATGTTGCCAACTTTATTAGCAAAGAACATCGCCGCCAGCAGTACACCGACAAAGACACCAATCGCTAAATTGTGCGTCCCAACAGTCACCGCTACTGTGGCTAGCATAACGATATTGGTACTCACCGGATGTTTTTTAAGGTCGCGAATCGACTCCCAGCTAAAGGTGCCAATCGATACCATAATCATCACCGCTACCAGCGCTGCCATAGGAATCTGCGAGACCCAATCAGCGAGAAAGACCACCATCAACAACAGAACAACACCAGCGATAAGCGTTGAGAGTCGAGTCCGGCCACCGGATTTTATGTTGATGACTGACTGACCAATCATTGCACAGCCTGCCATACCGCCCAGTAAACCCGATCCGATATTAGCGATACCCTGACCTTTACACTCACGGTTTTTATCGCTGGGTGTATCCGTTAAGTCATCAACAATGGTGGCTGTCATCATAGATTCCAGAAGGCCCACCACCGCCAGCATGATGGCGTAGGGAAAAATGATCATTAGCGTTTCTAAATTAAGCGGCACGCTAGGCCATAAGAACATTGGCAGTGTATCGGGCAGTTCGCCCATATCACCTACCGTGCGTATATCCATGCCGCTTACCATATACACCCCGGTAAGCACCACGATGCATACCAGAGGAGAAGGAACCGACTTTCCAATCGCCGGCAAGTACGGGAAGAGATAGATAATGCCTAAGCCTGCTAGCGTCATGGCATACACATGCCACGTCACATTAGTTAACTCGGGCAGTTGCGCCATGAAGATTAATATCGCTAGCGCATTCACGAACCCGGTGACCACCGAACGGGATACAAAACGCATCAGCTCTGCAAGTTTTAAGTAGCCTGCGATAATCTGTAATACCCCAGTCAATAGCGTGGCCGCTAGTAAGTACTCCAGGCCATGTTCGCGAACTAAGGTAACCATCAGTAGCGCCATCGCACCGGTAGCTGCTGAAATCATACCCGGGCGACCACCAGTAAAGGCGATCACTACCGCGATACAAAACGAGGCGTATAGGCCCACTTTGGGGTCAACGCCCGCAATAATCGAAAATGCAATCGCTTCAGGAATTAGCGCTAGGGCAACAACGATGCCTGAGAGCGTGTCGCCTTTGATGTTAGAGAACCACTCTTGCTTACTGAAAAGTGCCATTCAGGGAGTCCATAGTTGAAGGTGAAACACTACGCACTACCGCCACACCGAGGTGAAACGAGAACGCGCAATTAAGCGAATAGGTTGTCAAAACAGTGCTGCATCACGAAGATACGGGGCAGCATCAATAGCCAATGAACGGCCATAGGATGCACAAGCGCCGACATAACGCGATAGGCGTCACGCGCTTATATAAAGGAGGGAATTACTTAGGGCGGAGTCATCAGCCCAGAAAAGATGTGAGTAAATGCAGTCATAAGTAATATTCTGTACGGTTGCAATAAGCAAGGTGCGACAAAGCGCAGCATTCTAACAGCATCACAGCCGCATTGCATCTCACGCCACTCTGGTAGCCCACACTGTGATACGCGCTGATACGCCCCCACCTCTACTTAGGCAGGGTGACCTCGCGACTGATTGTGGCGTACCATTGCGCCACCAGAAACGATGACAATTGCCAACGTTTTATGTTGAAGCGGCACACATAGTCACGTGCCGAATATGCCCGCCAAAGAGGAGAAATAGATGATGAGTCAGTCAATTGCGGTGATTAAAGGCGACGGTATCGGCCCCGAAATTATGGATGCCACCCTGCGCGTACTTGATGCGCTGGAGTGCGGCCTGAATTATGAGTTTATCGATGCTGGCCTGGCGGCGCTTGAAAAACACTGTACGCTGATTCCTCAAGAATCGCTTGATGCCATCGAGAAGTACGGTATTGCTCTGAAAGGCCCGCTGACCACCCCTATTGGCAAAGGTTTCTCCTCCATCAACGTGCAGCTGCGTCGTCATTTTGACTTATATGCCAACGTGCGCCCGGCGATTAGCTTCCCCGGTACGCGTTCGCGTTACAACGATATCGATATGATTACCGTGCGGGAAAACACCGAAGGTGCCTACCTCTCTGATGGCCAAGAGATGATTGACGATGGCAATACCGGCATTTCAGTCATCAAGGTAACCCGCCAGGGTTCCGAACGCATTGTGCGCTATGCGTTTGAGCTAGCAAAAAATAACGGCCGTAAAAAAGTCACCGCTGTACATAAAGCTAACATCATTAAAACCAGCTCTGGCCTGTTTTTGGATGTCGCTCGGGAAGTCGCCAAAGAGTATCCCGAGATCGAATTCCAGGAAATGATTGTAGATAACGCCTGCATGCAGCTAGTGATGAATCCGCACCAGTTCGATGTCGTTGTCACCACCAACCTGTTTGGCGATATTCTTTCTGACCTATGTGCTGGACTAGTGGGCGGATTAGGCTTGGCGCCCGGTGCTAATATCGGCGAAAAGGCTGCTATTTTTGAAGCAGTTCACGGTTCTGCACCGGATATTGCCGGACAAAAAATCGCCAACCCTTGTGCCCTGCTGTTAGCAGCCGCCCAAATGCTTGACCACTTAGGCATGAACGAAAAAGGTGACGCGATTCGTCACGGAATTCGCGCGGTACTGGAGACACGCCGCGATATGGTGACACCCGACATGGGCGGCACCGGCACAACCGATACATTTGCCCAAGCGCTCGTAGAGCACTTAACCGCTTAACTGTTTAAGTGCTTCTCCCATCACCGCACCGCATCTTACGCGGTGATGGGATCCTTGAGCTTTAAGCCTGACTTTTCTTAGCTTAGGGAAGCTCACATTGCCTATCTCCTCACAGCAAGCTGCCGAACACTTCAGCCATATGCGACCTCGCCTGCTTGCATTTGCACGCTTGCAGCTTAGAGAGAGTGCTGCCGCTGAAGATGCCGTTCAGGAAACGTTGCTCACCGCGTTTGAAAAAACCAGTTCATTTGAAGGGCGCTCAGAATTTGAAACCTGGGTATTTGGCATCTTGAAATTTAAGATACTTGACCATCTGCGCCAGCAGAAAAAACAGGGGCGCTGGCAGCCGCTAAATGACTCAATCGACGAGGACACGTTAGACCGGCTATTCAAATCAAATGGGCATTGGCAGGCCAGCGCCCGCCCGCACGACTGGGGAGAACCTGAGCATATTTTAGAGAACCAGCGCTTCTGGCAAGTGTTCGATGCCTGTTTAATAGCACTACCCGACAGTATCGCGCGGGTATTTACCTTACGAGAACTGATGGGATTATCGACACAGGATATTTGTAAGGAACTCGACATAACAGAAACTAACTGCTGGGTTATCTTACACCGAGCACGGTTAAGGTTAAGAGCCTGTTTGGATAACGGCTGGACTCAGTAGGAGCCAATAAAGATGCTAATGTGCCGTGAAGCAACGCGTTTGATGTCACTTAAGCAAGATAGAGCACTCACTTTTCGCGAACGTACTGCACTACGCATACATCTCTCTATGTGTAGCGCCTGCCGCGCCTGTGCCCGCCAATTTGACCTGCTTCACAAAATTGGTGAGCACCACCCCGCTGCACCAAAAAAATCGACAGAAAGCGGTGGTCGTTATGAGCCTCGCTAGTGCTTTTCCCATCAAAGGAACAGCACTAGCTAGCCTATTTTTTAGCCCGTTATTATTTACAACCGCTAGCGGGCAAGAGATACGCTTTACACCTAACCAAATCATGACCTGGCCTACCCGAAGCTTCGAAGGCGAAACACGCTATTCCATTGTTGAGAAATCAGGCCAACGAGTGCTTGAAGCCAATGCTCAGGGCCAGGCCTCTGCACGCTACCTGGAACGCGATATTAATTTAAATGAAACGCCCTATCTTCACTGGTGCTGGCAAGTAGACTCAATCTATCCGGGCGTTGATGAGACAGCGAAAGCGGGCGATGACTATCCAGCACGGGTTTACGTGGCTCGCAAGACAGGGATTCTTCCCTGGCAGGTCGAATCGGTTAACTATGTCTGGTCCTCTACCCAACCTCAGGGTGCCTCGTGGCCAAATGCCTTTACTGACCGAGCACAACTGATGGCGTTGCAAAGTGGCAATAGCGCGGTTGGGGAATGGGTGGCAGAAGTACGCGATGTCCGTGCTGACTACCAAGCTCTTTTTGGCAGTGCTCCTAGCCAAGTCAACGGTATCGCCTTAATGAGTGATGGTGATAATACAGGCGGCAACGCCACCGCGTGGTTTACCCAACTAGGCTTTTCTAGCCTTAGCACTCCCCCTACATGTCCCCAATAGTCAAACAAGGCTAGCATACCATTTATTTATACAAAACCATTACAAACAGAGTGCCTTTTATTAAGATCTGATCTACTATCACCCTATTCTCGGTGACAACAGACTAGATTTAAGGGACTACCAATGCTCGCATATTTCGCTTCTGACGCCTTACGTAGCGCCCTAACCCAACATACTGCGTGTATCTATTTTTCATCGGAAGGCATTATCCAAGAGGCTAGTGAGCCGTTTTTAGCCTCTATGGGGTACTTATTAGCTGACATTAAGGGGCAGCATCACCGTATTTTTTGTTTTCCTGAAGAAACGTCTAACCGTCAATATGATGATTTTTGGAAATCACTTGCAGCAGGTGTAAGCCAGCAGGGGCGTTTTCGGCGCATGAATGCACTTGGCGAAGAGGTATGGCTTGAGGCCACCTATTTACCGATCAAGAACCGTCGTGGCAACGTTGTACAGATTTTAAAAGTAGCCACTGACGTGACTAAAGAGCACCAAAACGCCGCTAGCGAACGTTTCATTCTTCAAGCCCTAAATAGCTCAATGGCAGTCATTGAATTCACAACTGACGGCTTTATTCTGGATGCCAATACTAATTTTGAACAAGTAATGGGTTATCCTCTGCACAAACTTCGTGGCGAACATCATCGACTGTTCTGCGATAACGATTTTTACCGAGAACACTCAGATTTCTGGCAACGCTTAAGCCAAGGGGAGTATAAGCAGGGTAAGTTCTTACGCCTAAATGCCCAAGGAGGCGCCGTTTGGCTGGAAGCTACTTATAACCCTATCTTTGATGACGAGGGTAAGGTGGTAAAGGTCGTTAAGTTTGCTACCGATATCACTCAAGCAATGCTGGCAACTGAAGCGGCTCAAGCCACAGTAAGCAGCGCCCAAGCATCGTCTAGCCAAACCGAGCGAATTGCTCAAAATGGGTTAACCCACTTGCAAACGGTGCTTTCTGACTCACAACATGCTGCCCATACGCTCAACGAAGCACAGCAACTAATCACTGCACTAAACCAACAAGCGGAACAGATTAACAAAATTACTGCATCAATCGCGCAAATTGCCAGCCAAACAAACTTGCTTTCATTAAATGCCGCGGTAGAAGCAGCAAGAGCAGGTGAACAGGGCCGTGGATTTGCTGTAGTAGCAAATGAGGTACGCCAATTAGCCAAAGGATCAAGTGAAGCGGTGAGCGAAATCACTCGAGTTCTAAAAGAAAATAATGCACTTGTCGCCCGCACCACACAGGCAATGCAACAAGTGGTCAAGCAAGGTGAAAGCAGTCAAACGAGTGTTAAAGAAATAGAGTCAATTGTGAGCGAAATTTTGCAAGGCGCGCAGAATGTTTCTCACTCTATCGAACGACTCTCTCTTTAGCACCTTGATAAGAAAAAAACTCGCCATGTTTATGGCGAGTTTTTTAGTCTTAAAACGAGGTAGCGTTAACTTACTTAGCGCAATTTCGTTTTACGCAGGTACGGCAGAACAGCGTCAAATTCACCGAACTTCTGCTTGGCATCTTCATCAGACACGCTCGGCGGAATAATAACGTCCTGACCAACTGTCCAGTCAGCAGGCGTTGCAACACCATGTTTTGCCGTAGCTTGCAGTGCATCCAGCGCACGCAGAATTTCTGCGAAATTACGGCCTACCGTCATCGGGTAGGTCATCGATAGTTTCAGCTGCTTATCCGGCCCGATAATGAACACCGAGCGTACCGTTGCACTATCAGCGGGAGTGCGACCATCTGGCAGATAAGCATCTTCTGGCAGCATATCGAACAGCTTGGAAACCTTTAGGCCTTCATCGGCAATAATGGGGAAGCCTACCGTATTGCCACAAACTTTCTCGATATCGCTTGCCCAGCGTTTGTGGTCTTCAACGCCATCCACAGAGACGCCAATGACTTTGGTGCCGCGCTTTTCCCATTCAGGGCTCAGCGTTGCCACTGCGCCGAACTCTGTGGTGCAGACCGGCGTGAAATCTTTAGGGTGAGAAAAGAGGATCGCCCAGCTATCGCCGATCCAGTCGTGAAAATGAATCGGGCCTTGGCTAGTTTCTGCTTCGAAATCAGGCACTACCGCATTGATACGTAATGACATCGTTCCTCCTCATTAGGGTCAAGTGACCTTAATACCTTATATGACTTTCAACGCCTTCACTATAGAACGTTTCGCGCTATAGCAGTGAAACATTTGCTATGCTCAATCCAGCGACGTGGCGTCTTTCTCTTCCCGTTTGATGCGCTTTACCCAGCGCTGTTTTGCATAGTGGCGCAAGTTCGCCACACTGTCGGTTTCATCGACAATATCTTGACCTAATATCGTCTCAATGATGTCTTCTAGGGTGATAAGGCCCACAAAGGTGCCGTGTTCATCATAAACCACCCGCATGTGCAGGTGATCCTTCAACATTGATGTAAACACCTGCTCGACATTGTTCGATACTTCGACACTACCAATTGGGTGCATCAGTTCACGCATGGTTTTGGCATCATCGGCGTGATACATATCGGCCTTGTGCACATAACCAAATGCCTGCTCACCGTTATCCATCACAGGTAAACGCGTGAATGGCATTTTGCCATACTGCTCGTCAAACTCCTTGACCGTCATGTTAGGCAATACCGTTTCACAGACAGTACGGGGCGTCATCGCTTTATTGACCGCAATTTCATGCAAATTCAGCATGTTAATAATGGTGCGTGACTCATCCGCATCCAACACTTGCTCTTCTAAACCTACCCGCGCCAACACTTTAATTTCATCGCGCAAGTCAACATCATGCTCCGACTTTCCTAAGCGGCGCGTAATCTGTTCAGACATCCAGATAAACGGCAGCAACCCAATGATCATTGGGTTCAGTAACCGTGGCAACACCGGTGATAGACCTCGCCAATAGGTAGCACCAATCGTTTTGGGAATGATTTCAGAAAGAATTAAAATCAGCATGGTCATGACGGCAGACACAATGGCAATAGAGGCTTCGCCAAACACGACCGCGGCCTGCGCCCCCACTGCCGTTGCACCGACAGTATGCGCAATGGTGTTAAGCGTTAAGATCGCGGCCAACGGCCGATCAATATTGGTTTTTAGCTTCGTCAGCGCTACATGAAGCTTGGGATTATCTTCTTTTTGCTTGGCGATATAGCTCGGCGTAATAGACAGCAATGCTGCTTCAAGAATAGAGCACAGAAAAGAGAACGCGATTGAAAGGGTAGCAATCGTGATAAGAAGGAACATGGGAGCTCATAGTGATGGATGATGCATTGTATATAAGGTCACGACTGCTTGGTGTCAATGCGTAAACACATGTTTATTTTCTTACAGCCAGCTAACATCATTTCTCATGAACATTTCTCACCACTGCCATTCACTTCTCGCCACTGCATCGTGGGCATGTAAACTTTCTGCGTGAACTACCTTTAGCTGGAACCCTGAAATATCAGCCATCTTTCTAAGCGCTCCATCCAGACGTTTGGCGGCATCTTCACAGAACATCAGATTCTGACCATTGGCGAGCGCAAATGCCTGCTCATCAATACGTTTAACAGCTGTCTGTAACGCTGTCCCCAGGGCGTTCTCAATACGCTCAATAAGGTCGGCAAGCGGTATGTCATCGTTTCCTGCCAGCCGTATGGAACAGTGGGCAACACTGCGCTGACTATGTGGAGTGGCGAGTACCCCTTCCTCGCTGCCTAGCCACGCGAGTACGGCCTGCTTGGTTAAGGGAATCTCTTCAAAATCTTCCGCAAACGCTTGCTGAATTAGCTGTCTTGCTAATGCCGCTGAGCAGGGGCAAGTTGAGGAGTAACCAACGGATACGTCTAGCTCCACCTTGAAACCTGACGGTGTGAGCTGGCTGTGCAGTGTAAACGGATAGCCTTTCCAACCTGACAAAGGGCTGATCAGCGCGTCACGTTTAAGTAATGCCTCCCCACTGAACGTTAGGTAAGCGTTTTCTGATAATGCGTGGTGACTCTCCAAAAAAGCCGCAAGAACACGATGAAGTAACGTGGGCGTTAGCGCCTGGTGCTCTAATGCATCCAATGCGGTATACAGCCGTGACATGTGGATACCGCGAGCACCGGCTTCTTCAAGGCTAACGCCCGCTGACACATTAGCGTTTACTTGGCTCCCCGCCAGCCTTACTGGCAGCGCCACGCCTTCCATACCAACCCAGGAAAGCGTGCCCGGTAAACGGGCAGGTTGTTGGGCAATATCGGGTAAAGTAAAAGCCGTCATTAAATTGCCTCGTTCGTTGATGAGTTAAAGGGTGTGAAATAACGATAAAGCTGCGCCACAGTGGCAGGCGCGACATTTTGAGTAATGAAGACAAACCGAGAAATGCGGTCATTAACACACTGCATCGGCAGAGGCGTCGGCGGGTGGAAAATGTGCTGGACGCCGTGCAGCGCGAGCGGTTCATCACGATCGGTAAGGTGCACAATCGCTTTAATGCGTAGCATTTTCTCGCCCATCAACGACATCAATAGATCCAGCCAGTTTTCCAAAGCGTCTGGGGTAATTAATTCCTCAACGCAAAAACAAAACGCATTGATATTCTCCCCATGGCGAGTCAACGTTGGCTGGCTAGTGGGCTGCACAAAAGCAGCGTTACTATCGCCCTGCTGCTCCCCCTCGTGCTTAACATCTTCAGCATGGATAACGCTGTAACGTGCTGACTTCAGCCACTGCTCCACCTGGTGTCGTTGAGAATCCCGACGAAAAAGCCCTGCGCCTACCAACAATTCAGGCGAAAGATTACCGTTCACCACCTGCCACTGCTCTGCGGCGGGATTGATAGACGCCAGTTGGTTAGCCAGTGGTGTTAGGCGAACTTCGCCGACCAGGTCAGTTTTGGTGATGAGTAATCGGTCAGCTATCGCAATCTGGCGCTGTGACTCACGATGCGCCTGCAACGTTGCCTCACCGTTCGCGGCATCAACACAGCACACCACGCTATCCAACTGGAAACGGTGGGCAAGCCAATGATCGGTCATTAACAGCTGTAAAATAGGGGCGGGATCGGCCAGTCCTGTGGTTTCAATCACAACACGGGAAGGTGCTGGTTTTCCCTCTGCCAACAGCGAATCAATAGCCTGCTTTAGCGTACGGCTTAAGTCTCCCCTCAATGTGCAGCACAAACAGCCGCTGCTCATCTCCACCACCGCTTGCTCATCACTCTGGGTAATCAGTTGATGATCTAGTCCAATATCACCAAACTCATTAATTACGATCAGCGTGTTTTGCATTGACGCTTGGCGTACCCAGCGATTGAGTAACGTTGTCTTACCGCTCCCTAAAAAGCCGGTCAGTACATTAACCGGTGTCAGCGTGGAGAACTGCATCACTCCCCCCGTGCCTTGCGGAAATGGTGCTCTTTACGCTCCTGGCGCTCCTTTGCCTCAATGCAAAGCTTTGCCGTGGGACGAAAAAGTAGTCGTTGAAGACCAATGGGCTCGCCAGTTTCTTCACAGAAGCCGTATTCACCATTTTCGATGCGCTGTAAGGCTGCATCGATATTAGTGATCAACCGACTTTCACGATCTGCTTGGCGAAGTGACAACCGTAGCTCCTCCTCAAACGAGGCCTGATCAGCCTCGTCGCTATCTCTCTCATGAGAGGCGATAGCCGTTTTCACCTCGCTTAAATGCGCCTCAAGCTCCGCACGTTCGTTTAAAAGCCGCCGACGAAAAAAAGCAAGCTGCGCGGCATTCATGTACTCGTCTGCTGATGAGGCCAACAGCACTGCCTCCTCAGCTTTTTTGGCATCTGGGAATTCAGCGCCACTGTCTGTTCTGGCAGTTACTGACTGAGTGATATCGGGTTGCAATGGTTAGACTCCTTTTGATAAAAACGTTATAACATAACAAATAAAGCTCTGCGACCTAACCTTTCTCAATCCTAATGCACTGCTAAACGTAACAGGAGACCTACATGCCCACTCCACACTCTCATCAAGCAGTCTCTTGGCGACTACCACAACACGCCGCACGGGATACCGACATCAGCGTGCTTCCGCGTATATTTGAAGAGCAGATTAACATCGCTATTCTGCACCGCGCTCTGCCCGCCGATGTGGCGCTTAGCGCAAACGCACAGAGCCAGACATCGCGCGACTGGCAGTACGCATGGCTTGGCAGCCCGGCAGATGACTTTAAAAATGACTTGCGTCGCAAGCTCCCAGAGCCCTCAGCAGGAGATGCGTTGGTTGACGATATCGCAACCATTGCTGAAGCCATCGCATTCCTGTTTGATACCGATACCGTGGGCGTTCGTCTACGCTTATTAACAGCGGCGATGTGCCCACGTTTTCACTGCGACAACTTGCCGGTACGTTTAGTGACCACCTATGTCGGCCCGGGTAGCGAATGGTTACCTGAAAATGCGCTTAATCGCGCGGGGCTGGGTGCGCCAACGCCTGATCGCCCAGAGATTATCAGCGACCCAAGCGCCATTCAGCGGTTGCATGGAGGTGATATCGCGTTGCTAAAAGGCAGCGGTTGGGTAGGCTGTGAAGAGCATGGCTTAGTGCACCGCAGCCCCTCTTTGGAGGCAGGTCAAAAGCGGCTATTGCTAA
The DNA here is from genome assembly GCF_002216165.1 of Halomonas sp. N3-2A. NCBI lineage: Bacteria > Pseudomonadati > Pseudomonadota > Gammaproteobacteria > Oceanospirillales > Halomonadaceae > Halomonas > Halomonas sp. N3-2A. Next base: position 3,133,404 of record NZ_CP022286.1, read on the forward strand.
CGATAGACCCCGCTTGATCGACTTACCCCTGTCACTAATTCGTCACTCCCCCCTGATAGGATTTATCGAATTAAATCGCTTACGGGAATGGTCATGGATAACAAACTACTGCTGGCAGGTGTAATAAGCATCTCGATGTTAACGTCGACGGCGTATGCTGAGTCATTAGGCAATCTAGCCTTTTCTGACACAACGCCCTATACCTCAGATATGACCCTAAAAGATGATTTCACCATTGCCGGTGATGACGATTTAATGGCGATGGATGCCATTAATAGCAACGGTTATGCCAACGCCATTATCGAAATACCCACAGGCACGTCTGCCAAATGGGAAGTTAGCAAAGAGGACCCGAACGCGGTTTATTGGGAGTATAAAGACGGCGAGCCGCGCGTTGTAAATTACCTGGGTTATCCAGGCAATTATGGCGCCATTCCGGGTACCGCCCTGCCCAAAGAACTAGGCGGTGACGGTGACCCACTAGATGTGATCGTCTTAGGCCAAGCGTTACCGCGCGGTGAAGTCGTTGATGTACGTGTTATTGGCGTTTTAAAAATGTTAGACGACGGTGAGCAAGACGACAAACTGGTGGCAGTGCTTACCCAGGGTTCACCGTTTGCCCATATTGAAAGCATGCAGCAACTCGATAGTGAGTTCCCTGGTGTTAGCCAGATTGTTGATATCTGGTTCGCGAATTACAAAGGCCCTGACGGTGGTATGGAAGGTCTTGGGTTTGAAGACGCCGAGTCTGCGTTAGCCGTACTAGCAGCAGCTGCCGAGAATTTTTCAGCCGCGCAATAATCTGATTAAATCAAACCGTCGTATATTAAACCGCTTAAACATCACTGCTCGATTGATAGAGCAGTGATGTTCATACCTTTCCCCATGCTTAACGTTATTGGGCGTTTGCCAATGGTTAATGGCCTAACACTAAAACGCCCCCAGAAAGGAGGCGTATTGCTGATATTACGTGCTTACATTTACTGGTTAAGCAAATACGTCGGTCCACTCACTGCGCTTAGCCAGCAAGCCTTTAGCTAGCGCTTGGGCACCTTCCAGGCTGTGGCTGGCGGCCCAGCCGCACTGCATCTCATTACAGGCGGGTACTTCCGTGGCAGTCAGCACATCGTTGAGCGTTTGCTCGATAATGCTTAGCACGCCGTCATAATCGTCGTGGTTAATCATCGCGATATAAAAACCGGTTTGGCAACCCATCGGGCTGATATCAACCACTTTATCGGTGTGATTACGCGACATTTCAGCCATCAGATGCTCCAGGGAGTGCAGCGCAGGCATCTCCATGTGCTCTTTGTTGGGCTGGCAAATACGCAGATCATACTTGTGGATACGGTCGCCATTTTGGCCTTCTTTAATATCGGCCAAACGCACGTAAGGTGCTTTTACCTTGGTATGATCCAAGTTAAAGCTTTCGACGTTCATTTTCTTTTCAGTCATGTTGGCTCCGTCATCTAGGTACAACGCTTACTTATTCTACACCGTTACCGCTTTTCACACCTTGGGAGCGTCGAAATTCCACGGCTCGTCGGTATAAACACACACGTTGGCATCTTCAATATCGCCGTCGGGTGACTCGACGTGCTTAGCGAAAAAATCTTGTATCTCTTTGCGCTGACAGTGGGCTTCAAACTCTTCTCGGCTGGCCCAGATTTCATGAAACACGATCGGGTAGCTGGTGCCCTGGGCAAACGGATTGTCGATTTGCCGAGTCACAGTGTAGTGAATACAAGCATCTTCGCGATGGGTGTTTGGCTCTAAAGACTGCAGCGCTTTAAATACCGCTTCTTCTTTTCCCGCTTTGGGCTTAAAGCTGGCGATACAGTAAATTTTTTCCGACATGGTCATATCCTAAGCGGTTAAGTTGGCATCATTATGCGGCCTGTCGGTGTGGGTTAACAACCTAACGGCTCATTCGTTCAGCCAGCATTTCCAAATCTGGCACTGTCATATCCGGCTCTCCTCCCCAGGGGTCGAACGGCGCATCAGGGTGACGGCGCACCCAAGCGCTATGTAAACCTGCATGCGTTGCTCCAATCACATCAAAAGGATTACTGGAAATCAGCCAGGTATGTTCTGGGCGTGTTTCTAAACATGCGCGTAAGTAGGCGTATACCGCAGGATCAGGCTTGAAGCGCTTAACGTCATCAACACTTACCACCGCATCCATGTGGTTTTCCACACCTGCGCGGGCCAGTAGCTTAGTGACAGCTTCTTGAGTGCCGTTAGAAAACGCCACGCAGCGAATTCCAGCATCACGTAGTTGATCTAGGGCAGGCAGCACATCTGGGAATGCAGGTAACTCCGCATAAACCGCCATTAAGTGGTCATGGTCGTTATCAGAAAGACCGCTTTGCATCGCACGATCAGTGAACACTAATGCCTCCCGGATGCACTCCGAAAACGGCACATAGGCTCCCATCAAACCATGGCGAAAGCTGTATTCCAGCTGTTTTTCCCGCCAGCGCTTAGCAAAATCCCCAGCTTTGGCGGCGTCACTTAGGCGGCGCTCCAGCTCAACCGTTACCCCTTGGGTATCAATGAGCGTGCCGTATACATCAAAAGCAAGTACCGGTTGCATGATAACTCCTAGCCTGATGGGTCGGATAATGGTGGGAGATAAGTGATCTCATGCATTTAGCATAGCTGCCCTGTTCAAAAACAAAAACGCCGCTGCGATAGGCAGCGGCGTTTGGGGAGCGTTAAGCGCTATTAAATCGTAAAGGCGGCTTCTTGCTCACCGGTTTTAAGATCACCGGAACGCACCAGCTCATCCGTCACGCGATCAATGGCGCGTTTGGCGCGACCAATCATTTCGTCAACTTCATCACGGTTAATAGTCAGTGGCGGCGCAAAGCCTAGAATATCGCCTTGAGGCATCGCACGGGCGATCAGGTTTTCTTCCATTGCCGCTGCTGCAACACGCGGGCCAACTTTCAACGCCGGGTCGAAATGCAGGCGCTGTTTGGCGTCTGGTGAGAACTCTAGAGCGGCCATTAGGCCAACACCGCGTACGTCTCCAAGCAACGGGTGACCTTCAAAGGTGGCCTTGAGCTGCTGCTGGAAGTAGCCGCCAGTTTCAGCAGAGTTACCCACTAGGTTTTCGCGCTCGATAATATCCAAATTGGCAAGGCCAGCGGCACAGCCTAGTGCGTGACCTGAATAGGTCCAGCCATGACCGATAGGACCAAACTCGCCAGTACCCTGCTCAAGCACTTTCCATACTTTGTCGCCAACAATCACGCCAGAAAGCGGCTGGTACGCGCTGGTTAGCCCTTTAGCAATGGTGACCAAATCAGGCTTCATGTTGTAGTGGTGGCTACCGAAGTCCGAGCCGGTACGGCCAAAGCCACACACGACTTCGTCGGCTATCAATAGCACGTCATACTTGTTCAGCACTGCTTGAATCGCATCCCAATAGCCTTCTGGCGGCGGTACGATACCACCGGTACCCAGCACCGGCTCACCGATAAATGCTGCGACGGTGTCGGGGCCTTCTTCCAGAATCATTGCCTCTAATTTCTCGGCACAGTAGGCAGAAAACTCAAGTTCTGTCATACCGTGCTGTTCTGCCGCGCGCAGATAGTAGTGCGGCGCTTCAGTGTGGCGAATGGTGTCGATTGGCAGGTCAAAATGGTCGTGGAACGCTTTAAGACCGGTTAGTGAACCAGAGGCGATGCCGGAACCGTGGTAACCACGCATACGCGAGATCACTTTTTTCTTCTGCGGGCGCCCCAGCACGTTGTTGTAGTAACGCACTATTTTGAGCTGTGTTTCATTCGCATCAGAGCCTGACATGCCGTAATACACCTTGGACATGTTCATGCCAGCGATTTTCAGAATACGCTCAGAAAGCTCAATCTGCGGCTCGTTCGAGTGGCCTACATAGGTGTGGTAATAAGAAAGCTCTAGCGCTTGCTTATAGATCGCTTCAGCAACTTCAGTGCGGCCATAGCCGATATTGACGCAGTAAAGGCCCGCAAAGCCGTCGATAAACTCACGGCCATCTTTATCTACGATATTAATACCTTTACCGCCAGTGATAACACGACCCGGCAAATCGCCGTGGGCGAAGTCGCGCAGGTGCGTAGAGGCGTGAAAAGTGACTTTACGGTCGCGTTCGATCAGATCCTGATGCAAGCTCATAACGTTCTCTCTATACAGTCCCTCCCCACCGTGTGGGGAGGATGCTTAAATTAATAAAACCGATTAAATATCAACTTCCCGATACTGAACCTAATGCCCCAAGGCAGTAGTACTTCGTTTCTAAATACTCATCGATACCGGTAGCGCCGCCTTCACGGCCAAGGCCGGACTGTTTCACGCCACCAAAAGGTACCGGTGGGCCAGTCATTTTCACGGAGTTGACGCTAACCATGCCGTACTCCAACGCCCGCATTAACTTCCAGATGCGGCGAATATCATGGGTGTAGATATAGGCCGCTAAGCCGTATTCGGTGTCATTGGCCATTTCAATAACTTCGTCATCGGTACTATAAGCGGTAATGCCGGCCACCGGGGCAAAGTTCTCTTCACGCCAGACTTTCATTTGCGGTGTTACGTTGGTCAACAGCACTGGCATAAAGAAGTTATCGCCCGGTGCTTGGCTCTGGTCACCAGCAATCATCGTGGCACCTTTGGAAATCGCATCATCAACAATCGATGCTGCTTTTTCGACTGCCTGGCGATGAATCAGCGGGCCCAAATCAACCTCTCCATGCAAACCGTTACCCACGGTAAGTGCCGCCATGCGCTCGGTAAATTGCTCAACGAACTCATCGTGGATAGATTCGTGAACCAAAATGCGGTTAGCGGCTAGGCAATCTTGCCCGGCCGTTTGAAACTTGGCCGAGACCGCAGCATAAGCTGCCTCTTTGGGATCCATATCCGGACCAACGATAAACGGCGCGTTGCCACCTAATTCCAGCGATAGCCGTTTAACCGTATTTGCGCTCTGTTCAATCAACAAGCGGCCAACACGGGTGGAACCCGTGAAAGAGAGCGCTCGGATACGCGGCTCGCTGCACAAAATTTTAGAGACTTCTGCAGGATCACCCAGCACGACGTTAAAAATACCTTCCGGAATACCTGCCCGCTCGGCAAGCTCCGCCAGCGCCAGCGCCGAGAACGGCGTTTCATTGGCAGGCTTGATGATCACCGGACATCCAGCGGCCAACGCCGCTGCAGCCTTGCGGGTAATCATGGCCAGCGGGAAGTTCCACGGCGTAATCATCGCCGCAATGCCTACCGGCTCTTTAATGGTGCCCAGTGATGCATTGGGAATATGGCTGGGAATGGTTTCACCGTAGGTGCGTTTCCCCTCTTCAGCGAACCAACGCACGAAACTGGCACCGTACTCTACTTCGCCACGGGCATCCGGCAGCGGCTTGCCCTGCTCCAGCGTCATGATGGTGGCCAAGTCTTCACGATTGGCTTGAATCAAATCATACCAAGCCAGCAAGCGCTCGCAGCGCTCGTCAGCGCGTAGGGCACGCCACTGTACAAAGGCAGTTTCAGCAGCATCTACGGCAGCGGTAATTTGCTCAGCTTCCAGCAAGGGAATGTGGCCAATGGCTTCATTGGTCGCCGGGTCATACACCGCTTCTTCGCGGCCGCCGTCACCATGGGTCCATTTACCGTCTACGTAGGCGTACTGACGGAACAGACGCGGATCTTCCAAGCGCTTAGTGAGCGTGGTCGATAGTGTGGTCATGGGCACCTCCCCAGGTTGCAGCCAGTGACGGTGAAGCCAATCGCTGGCGACAAACCGTTGCACAGAAAATGTTGCTAAAAAATCGATCTACAGCCCAACGTTTCGATGGGCTGTTTCAGTGTGTCTAGCGTAAGGGAGATACCACACGAAGTGTTTTTGAAAGCGCCGGATAATTCCGGCGCTTTTTTTGTGAAAGCATGCTTTATAGTGATTTTTTTTGGCAGCGCCTCTATTTAATCTGCTGCATTTAACCTGCGGCGGGGTTAATCAGAGCCTCCTCAGTAAACACCACTAGCCCTAACTCCGGCCGATAGCCATGGATCTCAGTGACATCCAGCGCCTGCAGAAAGGCTAAAATTTCTTCGCTGATGACCTGCCCTGGCACTAATACCGGAAATCCTGGCGGATAAGGGATGACAAAACTTGCCGATACAACATCGCGTCCAGCACGCATTTGCGACTGCAACTTGCCATTATCGAAGCGTAAGTACTCAGTATTCTCTTCGTCGTAACTCAGAAAGTAAGCACAACGAACATCCCCCTGGGGCGTATCAGGATTCGGCCGGAAGGCGTCATGGAAACGACTGAAGTCAGGTAGTGGCGGCAAATCATGATTCAGCGAATGCACCTGATTCTCGATGATTTTGCGCTCAGGGCGGCTACTGTCTTCCAAGCGATATTCGAACTCTTTCGCCAACTTGATCAGCACATCCAACAAGTAGGCAATAGAGCCCCGTGTCGTGCCGATATTGGTCATAAACAGTACGGTGTTGCGAGATGTCTTGTTGATCTGAACCCCGTACTTATTCATCAGGTATTCATTCTTAAAGGTATCGCCGTCAACGCCCGTATTACCGATGGCAATCGTGACACGGGTAGGATCAACCACAAACTCGTCTCGCGCCCAGGCTTCCTCCATCTTATTCCACCCTGTCACCGGGTCGTAATAGGACTCTACACCCGACTCGCGGTAGGCTTCAGGCACCATGTCGCTATTTTTTAATACGCGGAAATATTTCTGCAGTAATGGGTGGGTGTAGAGCTGTTCGCGAAGCGAAAGCGCTGTCTCTACCTGGGCATGTACCAGTTCGAAACCTTCCATTTCCGCCTGCATTCTTCCCACATCCAGCGATGCCACAATCTGATAATTAGGCGAGGTAGAGGTATGAGTCATGTAGGCTTCATGGAAAGAAGCCTCCACTTTCTGGCGAAAATCCTGATCCCACACGTGAATCATGGAGCCTTGGCGTAACGAGGTCAGCGTTTTATGGGTTGAATGGGTTGCATAGGTGCGAATGCGTACCTCGTCTGGGTCGGGCATCAGTCGCTGGTCAAGCCATGTAGCGTCATCTTCTGGATCGAGCTTATCGAACTCGGCTTTCCAAGCCGCATACTCTTCCCGATAACTCTCACTGCGGTAACGATCCCGCAACGTACGTGCCGTGTTCATAGCGGTACGTGGCCGATACGTCGGGTTAAAACCAGCGAAGGCAAACCATGCTTCATCCCAAAGAAAAACCAGATCTGGTTTAATCGCTAAGCACTCTTCCATCACTCGGCGCACGTTATAGACGATGCCATCGAAGGTGCAGTTGGTCAGCAACAACATCTTAACTTTGTGCAATTGTCCGGAACGCTTGTAGGACAGCAGCGTTTTCTTGATTTCATGCAGCGGCACCGCACCGTACATGGAATAATCATCAAGCGGATAGGAGTCTAAATAACTGACATGTGCCCCAGCTAGCACCATGCCGTAATGATGCGACTTGTGACAGTCACGATCGATCAACACAATGTCTCGCGGCTTAATCAGCGCCTGCACCACAATCTTATTGGCAGTGGACGTACCATTAGTCACAAAGAAGCTACGACGAGCTCCAAAGGCGCGGGCAGCGTACTCTTGCGCCTTTTTGATTGGCCCAAACGGTTGCAACAGCGAGTCTAGCCCCCCCGATGTTGCGGATGTTTCTGCCAGAAAAATATTAATGCCGTAGAAGTCGATCATGTGCCCTGCCCAGTGGGATCGAGTCACCGACTTGCCCCTGGAAATGGGCATGGCATGAAACACCCCTGTGGGCTTCCTACTGTATTCACGCAGAGCATCAAAAAACGGTGTGCGATAGCGATTATCAATGGCGCGTAGAATCGTATGATGCTGCTCGATGTAATCCGTTTCGCGGTAGAAGATACGGTTGAAGTGCTTAATATCTCGACTTGCCGTAGCTTCAACATCACCACTCGTCACCAGAAATTGATCAATTTCCGGGCGCAACTCATGAATCATCGAACTCAGCAGGATACTGCGATCAGCTTCGCTATGGTGCTCCAACTCATTTTCTGAGAGACCTTCCAGATAATTACGCAAAGCACTGAGGTTATACTTGGACTTATACGGAAACTCGTAGCGAATCAGACATGCTTGTATATTAGGATTCACCAATATGGCAATCAACGCATCTTCAAAGCTTTTTACCGTTACAACATCGTAAACAAAGCGATCTTCAGGTCGGCGCATGTTATGAAATGCTTCACGCACCACATCTTCTTCCTGATTAGAAAGATTATCTACGATCAGCAGTTCAAAGTAAGGTTGCGCCGAGCTATTGGAAGCCGGGTGTCCGCGGCGAAGTTGATTAAGGGCGTCCAAAGCCTCCATGTCTTCAGCACCCGCATCCGTCTCAGAAAGATCTACATGCCGTCGACGATAGGACTCACTGATCAACGCCCTTACCAAACGCTTAACGACTTTATCTAACAGCGCATATTCACCGCGATTAAATAGCGTCCAAAGGTGGCGAAAATCCTCTTTAGATGGAAATGCGTGGTAGTCCTCAATAATCTCTAAGCGTGTCAACTTGATGTCGATAGCTTTAATCAAGTTTTTGGCGCGATCCTCTTCTTTAAGGCGCGTCAAAATACCCAAATCACGTTTAAGCTCATTCCAGGTATCAGCACGAAGTTGGGAAATTTTGTGATAAAAACCCAGGGCGGTGTAGGAAGTTTCGGTTGGATTATTCTCTTGCATGACGACACCCATCCTTTTTAGGTATTTATCTGGACAAGACACTTGCCTCAGCAACAGTACTAAATCAGCCGGACAGCCCGCGGGAGCCATAGCGCACGGTAATTTGCTCTTCTGGAAACACATCGAAGTTCAAATCTAATACTCTACCGGGCCAGCGAAACTGGGTAAGCCTTTCCTTGGTGCGATATACCGCGGTATACACTGTGCCCAGGCCACGCCGATAGTCATGGCGAAACAAAGGGGGAGCGGAAAAAGCCGAAATTAGTCGCTCTTCAGTGGTGGCGTCATCGTCCACCAGAATCGAGAGCTGACGCTCGCGAATCAAGGTTTCGGAGGCCAGCGCATGGGCATACCATTCGATTTTCTTTTGATGATTGGTAGCCACCGCCACCCGCCGAATGCTGGCGCGGCGATCCGGTGCAATCATCGCCGTGACATAACGCCCTGAAGCATCTGCCACGGTAATGTTGTAGGCCATATGGGTAGGCACTCTCGCAAGTACCGCAGCAGCTTCGGGCACGGTATCGCAAAATTCGAGAATGTAGCGAAGAATAACCGGCGCACCAAAGCCATCCCCCACCACCTTGCGCCCACCAAAGGCCAGAGAAACAGCAAGCCCAGAATCGTTCATCCCGTCTAGCACGCCCCACAGGCAATCAGACATGGCGATAACACGGCGTTGATTCCAGCGGGTGTAGAGAATGGAGCCCTCGCACAACTCCGGTGGGTAATCATAGTTGCGTGCCAGCACAGTTGACGTCGGCCTTGCTAGTACCGCCTGTGAGCAACCGGTAATATACGGCGGCGGACGATACAAACTCAGTAGCCGTGACGAAAGATCCCCTCCACCGGCTACTTCACACAGCGTGCGGTAAGTCGCCAGCAATTCGGGCATGTGCTTGCGTAAGGCGTTATGACACTCCAGATAAGAGGGACGCTCACGCTCACCTTCGGCCAGATACCAGGGCTCATAGGCAGGCCAGTGGTAATGGAACAACGACTGCCATTTTGGCCCCGCCACCTCTTCATGCACGGTGCGAAACGTCAAGGCTTTGTCCAGCTCCACACCAGGCGCTCGGCCTGCAACAAAGTTGCTGTCCATGATTAAAGAATTTTGAAGTTGCCACCGCCGATAGCATGGCTGACGGCAACTTCCTCCACCACTGGGTCTTGCAACGCCTGTCCGGTGTACTGACCACGGATGCCGTCTATCCAAGCCTTGGCACGCTCATTCAGTTGGAAGTCATCATCCATTAGCCGCCCCCGGGTGATCAAAATACCCAGGTCGGCCCCTTCATACCGGAAGTCTCCTGCGCCACTAATGCGCAGAAAAAAGGCTTCATGCTCGTTCTCTGCCGCGTGGGGGTGATAGCTATAATGATCATAAGCAATTTCGCCCTGAGCATTCATGCGCCATACGCCGGTAGTAGGCGCTTCCGTTAACAGGTCAACGCTTTCATCGGTATGCTTGATAACCAGCTGGCTCCAGCTGTCGACACTTTCAGGGTGCGCCCAACGCTCATTGATATCATTGATGTCCAGGTCAAAATCGACATCCGAAAATTCAAGCAGGTGAAACAGGAACAGTGGAATATCAGAATGAGCAAAAGCCGCCACATTCGTCAGAGAGCTTGCTCCTGTCACACGGGGGTTAAGTTCACCCAGATACACTTCATGGGTATCCATATCAATCAGGAAATCGAGTTCAAAATAGCCTCGATAACCCTCTTCGCGCAGTGCCTCACCAAACTTAAAGGTGTACTCGCGCGCTAAATCACGCACTTCCTGACTAAAGGCGCCGGCGAACATTTCGTTGCCACACCAACCGCCCTTATAAGGAGTCAAGGACTTGAAGCCTACAAGCTCTGTCATCAACGGGCCAACGACCGTACCGCAACGCGTGGCACAAGCTTCTATCGCCGAGCCGCGACAGTTGATGCGCTTCATGATCTTGACCTCGGGTTCGGCTTCGATCTCTTCAGCATGCTTGTAATAGTCTTCTTCACTGGCAATAAAGAAGGTGGTATGACCAGAATCGCCAAACGCGGTCTGTACCACTAAATCGTTACCGAGCGACTCGCTGACCTCTAGAAGCTCCTGATAACTGCCTACCCTGGCCAGCACGTTGGGCACGCTGGGCACGCCCGCTTTATTGCCGATACGCACCGTCTCAATTTTATTATCCATCCGCTTGCGCAGTTCGGCGGGAGGGAAGGCAACCCGCAGGCCCAACTGCTCACAAATTTCTTCGGTGTGCTCATCGAACATTAAAAACGCTGCCACCCCAGCGCTTTCGCCATTGGCTCGTGATTGAATGAAATCAATGACTTCTTTGTGCTCAAGCAGATAGTTATTAATATCTTCAATGCTCTCGAAGTCGCGGGGAAACTTCTGTTTAGGCACGAAGACATTGCGCTGCTTGCCTTCAAAGCAGTCAATATAGTTAATGTGACGGAAGCTACCTACCCAATCACCGATACCCAGAAGATTGAAGTTCGTCGCAGAAATAAAGTAAACCGGCTCTTTATTGTTTAGAAAATATCTACGGACATCTGCAATGGACGTTATTTTATTCATTGTTTTCGCTCCTTGTATGACACGTACTGAAGGCCGTGTTGAACTAGTGCTGCCTAGGAGTTTCGCTAAATATCGCGATATTCGCCTAAATTGATCATCCAGCTTGGCGCGAAATCCATTCTTCTTGTGATGATGGGTCAAGCCACATAGGCTCCTAAAAAATGTCTTGGTCGGTACGTACAGGTTTAGCAAGTGGTCCTAAGGTGTCAAGGAAAGGGGAAGATCCGTTTTCGCTACGGTATAGCGAAAAATCGACTTCACGGTCACGGAAACTTTTCAGTGGCTGGCCCAAACCGCGCAACCCTGTTTCGCGCTCGCGGCGGACGCGGTTGAGGTCAATTTCGATGGGTATGACTTCTTCACCAATACCCGCTTGATGGATCACGTCGCCAGAGGGACCAACGACGATAGAGCGGCCATTCCCCAACGCGCCAGCGCCATTGATATCGAAGAAGTAACACTGGTTGATCGCCGCATTGGTGCGGGCAATTGACAGCTCAATATCTCGGTCAATGGTATCCGTCATCGTGGGGTGGAGAATGACTTCGGCCCCCATTGAAGCCAGGGTACGAGTCGTTTCGGGAAACCACATGTCATAACAAATAGAAACGCCAAAGCGGCCTATCGTTGGCACATCGAAGACCACAAATTCACTGCCGCCCTCGACGCCAGCTTCGTAAGGTCGGAACGGAAACATCTTACGATAACGCGTTACAACTTGGCCCAGAGGGTTAATCACTACCAAGGTATTGTAAGTATGCTCGCCGACTTGCTCGAACATTGATCCCGGAATTAACCAGATGCGGTGTTGCGCAGCCAATTGGCAAAAAAATGCTTCGGTATCGCTGGGCAACGTTTGAGCGTGGAGCGGTGAAGCTCCCATCGGCATTAATTCGCTGAACAGCACCATTTGAACCTGAGGAAAACGATTCATTAGCGCATCGATCTGATGGCGCATAGCCTCGGTATTGTCGCCATGGTGCAGGGCATGCATTTGAACACCGGCAATGGTGAAATATGACATTAGCTTCTCTCTGCGTCAGGCGATCTGACTGTTTCCGCTTAGCAAATTAACTTCTATGGATGTCTTTCACTAAGCTAGTGGTGAGTGGCATTAATTTTCATGTTAAGCCAATGAAACGCTGAAATAGCGTTGATCAAATACCTGGATAAATTGTTAAATTCGATTTAGATAGATCGATTTACATAGACCAACATTACAAAAAGTCGTTTGATCCAATACCTGGTTCGGTCCGCTTAACCGATTTGGTCACGATATAGGTGAAATAACGCTCTATTCCCACGTCCGAGACCAACCAACTATCGATCAAGCGTTGATAACTGTCGATGGAAAACACTTCAAACTTCACCAGATAATCCACACCGCCACCTACCGCCACGCACTCTGTGGCGTCTGGCGTTTGCATGACTAATGCTTCAAAGCGGGAAAAGCTTTCAGCATTGTGCTGTTTGAGCTCGATCTGCACCCATACGGCGTTGCGCGGCACTAATACATCGGCATTAATGCGCGCAGTATATCCTTCGATAACGCCCGCATTTTCCAGACGTTTAACTCGCTCCCAGCAGGGACTCACCGAGAGGTTGATGGCTTCCGCCAGCTTCGACTTAGTGATTCGTCCATCCCGAGAGAGAATATCGAGAATTTTTAAATCATAACGATCCAATTTCATCATGCGGGTTGTCACGCCTCCAGGCGTTCAACAACATCGGCAATCACCGCCAGGGTGTCCCCCATATTGATTAACGATGGCGCACGGCGAGCCATTAAGATGCCGTCACGTTCCGCTTTGTAAGCCACAGGAGCGGTACCGCTGCGGGTCATATCGTAAACATAGGCAATGGTTTGGCCTTTTTTCACCTCATCACCCAACGCCACTAGCAGCTCTAACACCCCAGAATGCTGGCTTTGCACGTAACAGCTGGCATCTGGCATATCGAGGTACATTTGCCCACCCTCGGGCATTTCTACTGTGCCTTGCACCAAACCGTAATGGATCAAAAAATTGCGCACACCGCGCTCAGCAATCGCAATGCTTTGCGGCGTGGACGTACCGCCGCCGCCAAGCTCAGTGGCCACAAACACTTTGCCCTGGCGCTCACAGGCCGTATCGAACAGTTTTTCTGCATCTAGCTCAAACATCACCATCGCATAGGGAGCGCCGAACGCTTTAGCGCCTTCCAACGCCGCCTGCTGTTGGGACTTATCGTCTAAAACGTGAGAAGCGCCGAACGGCAAAATATCCAGCGTACGGCCACCAGAGTGCAAATCGAGCACTACATCGCTAATAGGAACCAGCGCGCGGGTAAAATAATCAGCGATTTGCGACGTTACGGTGCCGTTTGGGTCCCCTGGAAAACTACGATTCAAGTTGCCTTTATCCATCGGCGACGTGCGCTTTCCAGCCATGACTGCTGGCGTGTTCATACACGGTACGATAATGACTCGCCCGCTCACCTCTTCCGCTTTCAACGTGGAAGAAAGCTTCAACAACGACGTTATGCCTTCGTATTCATCGCCATGATTCCCACCCGTTAATAACGCCGTGGGGCCTTCGCCATTTTTAACCACGGTAATAGGTATCATTACCGCGCCCCAGGCAGACTCATCGGTGGAAATCGGCAGTTTTAAAAAGCCGTGCTGTACGCCATCGGCGTCGAAATCAACGGTGGCGGAAATAGGGCTAGGCCGCAGTTGGTTCGGTTGAAGCGTCATTGTATGTCCCTTGTATTGTATAGACAGCTACTTAACAAACAGCTGGCGCGGAAAATTGGCCAGGGTTTCACAGCCATTTTCAGTAATCAGAATGCTTTCGGTAATTTCCAGTCCCCAGTCTTCTACCCAGAGGCCAGGCATGAAGTGAAATGTCATTCCGGGCTGAAGAATAGTTTCGTCAGAGGGGCGCAAGCTCATCGTGCGCTCGCCCCAGTCCGGCGGGTACGAGATACCAATCGGATAACCACAGCGCGCGCCGCCACGGTCAAAACCGTATTTATCCATCGCCGCACCCAGCGCCATGGCAATATCCGCCGTACGATTGCCCGGCTTAGCCACGGCCAAGCCACTCTCAATGCCTTCCAACAAAGCAGATTCAGCACGAATAAAGTCGGTTGGCGGCGTACCTAAAAATACGGTGCGCGACATAGGCGCATGGTAGCGCTTGAAGACACCAGCAATTTCGAAGAACGTGCCTTCACCTTTACGAAATGGCGTGTCGTCCCAAGTAAGGTGCGGCGCAGCAGCGTCTTTACCGGTTGGCAACATCGGCACAATGGCGGGGTAATCGCCGCCAAACACTTTGCCATTCTCGTCAATAAATCCTTCGATGCCGACGCGGTAAATTTCCGACACCAGCTTACTTTTGGGCAGCCCGGGCTCAATAACCTCCAAAATGCGCGTGTGCATCCCTTCAACAATTTTTGCCGCCACACGCATATAAGCTATTTCTTGCGGCGACTTAATCGCTCGGCACCAATTCACAAGTGCGTTGGCATCCATAAAGCGCGCATGAGGAAGCTCACGCAAAAGGCTTTGATAGGCTTTAGCAGAGAAGTAGTAGTTATCCATCTCCATGCCCACCACACCGGTATGCCAGCCCCGGTCGGGCATGATCGATTGGGCAAGATACTCCATTGGATGCATATCCGGATTTTGAACATAGTAATCCGGATAGTAGGTAATATTATCGGGGTCTATCCAGCAGGTGCGCAGCGCGCCGTTGGCATCCATACGGCGGCCAAACCATACAGGTTCGCCTTCAAGGCCCACCAATACGCATTGATGAACATAAAATGACCAGCCGTCGTAGCCAGTCAACCACGCCATATTGGAAGGATCACTGACGATCAGAACGTCAATACCACGGCCCGCCATCTCTGCGCGCACTTTCCAAAGCCGATTAGCGTACTCTTCACGTGTGAAGGGCAGGGAAACCTCAGTCATCGGGCAACTCGCCATCAAAGATCACTAAGAACCAGCGCTATCTATTGTAAGTTAGGCACGCTGGGCCACAGGATCGACCTGGCCACCCCCGCAGTAGGCCTGCCAATGTCGTCTTAGGGCGATACTAGCACCGACCCTTGGTTGCCGGTCAAAGCCTTTATGACAAAAATTGTGGTAAGCCGTGGTAGCGTAACCATAGTTAACATGTAGTCAGGAGGAAAAATGAAAGTAGTCATCCATATTGATGATTCAGCCCAATGGCAAGCCGCACTTGAAAAAGCGTTGCCCCAGGCCACTGTATTGACAAGTGACGCACCTGAAGATGAACGCAAAAACGCCGACTACCTTGCCGTTTGGAAAGCCCCTGAGCATTTACTGCAGGAACAAGACCAGCTCAAAGGCATTATCAACCTGGGTGCGGGTGTTGATTACTTACTGAAAACACCCGGCCTTCCAAGCGATGTTCCTATCGTGAAATTACGTGATGCTGGCATGGGCGAACTCATGGCTGATTACGTGCTATATGGCGTACTGCACTTCTACCGCAGCATGGATCGCTACGCCACTCAGCAGCAGAGCGCTACTTGGAAGCCCCAAGCCGTGCCTGAAAAAACACAGTGGCCAGTTGGAGTATTAGGCCTTGGCGCAATCGGCAGTTACGTAGCCACTCACTTGTCGCAAGCAGGGTTCCCCGTACTTGGCTGGAGCCGTTCACCTAAACAGATTAGCGGCGTACGCTGCCTGCATGGCGATGAAGGGCTTGATGAACTGCTTGGCCAAGTGCAGAGCTTAGTCACTATTTTGCCAGATACCGCGGCTACGGAAGGTATTCTTAACGCCGAACGGCTAGCGAAATTACCCGAAGGTGCCAGTGTTATTAACCCCGGTCGCGGCAGCCTAATCGATGAACAGGCGTTGCTCGCTGCGCTCGGTGAAACGAATAAGCCAGGACATCTGCGTGGTGCCCTGCTAGACGTTTTCTGTGAAGAGCCTCTTCCAACCAGCCACCCCCTTTGGCAGCATCCAAGCGTGGTAGTAACGCCTCATATGGCAGCGCCTACACCACTTAATGACGCCATTGATCAAGTCATTGCGTATATTAAGGCATTTGAAGCGGGTGAATCGTTAGCAACGATTAGCCCAGCAGCAGGCTACTGACGCTTAGCCATACGCACGCTATACTGCACGGGGAACCAAGCGCTAGCTAAAGGCTCTTAGGAAAACACTCGAGAAGGAGGAAGGGCCTTTGCGTTATGTTACAAGAGGCATCAGACACCCTAAGTCTGCGAGCGCAATGTTGGGCGCTTGCCTGTTTTCCCTGTGCGGCTTAGCAACAGCAGATACTCCACAAGGTGAGCAAACTCTGCAGGCCCCACACCCCTTCCAGGCCCAATACCGTTTAGAAATACGCGGCTGGCCCGGCGCAACCATTACCCATACGCTCAGCAATGAGGGGCTCCACTGGCTAAGCAATATGAATTTTGCTGTCGCGATTGCCCGAGGTGAGGAGCGTAGCCGCTTTTCGATAGACGATACCTCGACTCGCTCTTTGCTCTATAACAGCAGTTATTCGCTACTGGGTGTCGGCGACAGTTACCAGCTCAACGAAAGTGATATTAGCTCGCTTGATCGTCAGGCCGCTCTATTCGACCTTTCCCGACGAGCAGGTCATGAAGGCTGCATGGTAAGCACTCCCTGTGATATCGAGTTTGTTGATCACCGCGGACGTGACGAACACTTCCAGTACTATGTCGATCAACAGAATATCAACGAGCCCAACACCATTACCGTTCCCGCCGGTGAGTTCGAAGCCACACGCGTCACGCTGATTGATAAAGAAAAGCCCGACCGATACCTACACATTAGCTTCCACCCAGATTGGCCAGGACTAATCCTCTCGGCAGAATATCGAAAAGAGGGGCGTCGTCAGACGTATCTCACCATGACTCAATTCAACCCCGCAGGGGGAAACGCACCTTAAATGCTTTCTGGATTACTGATTGTTTTATTGCCTCTCTTGTTAGGCTACTTAGTACGCGTTCGCTCTACCCGCTTGCTGAACCTCATCAACCGAGCCGTTAATGGCTCGGTTTATTTGATTCTATTATTGATGGGGGTAAGTCTTGCGGGCCTTGAAAACCTGGGCAGCCAGCTTTCAAGGTTAGGCGGTAACGCGCTGCTGCTGTTTAGCATTACTACCGTGCTCAACTTGGGTGCACTGTGGTGGCTATCACGCCAAGTGGCGTTGAAAGCCGGTAATTCACCAGTGGTGAAGAACGCCCCTACTAGCAAACTGGCGGCTATGCAGGGTTCACTCATGTTGGTAGGTGTGGTGGCCGCTGGCGTGGCATTTGGTTTGCTAATTGGCCCGATGATTGGGGAAACGCTGTTTACCACCGCCGACTGGCTGGCAGAGTGGGTGCTGTACGCACTATTGATGCTGATTGGCTGCCAGCTACGCAATTCCGGCATGCCACTTAAACAAATTTTGCTGAATCGCCTGGGGCTTGCCATCGCGGTTACCCTTGCGCTGAGCTCGCTGCTGGCTGGCTTGTTAGCCGCCCCGCTTCTCTCGCTTAGTTGGAATGAAGGCTTAGCCATGGCATCTGGCTTTGGCTGGTATTCGCTTTCGGCTATTTTGATTGGCGACCAACTTGGCCCGTTAATGGGCGGCGTGGCGTTTTTCAACGACCTTACGCGCGAACTGCTGGCCTTTATTCTGATTCCGCTCGTTATCCACCGCCACGCCGCGCTAGCCATTGGCTATGGCGGCGCTACCTCTATGGACTTCACCCTGCCGGTGATCCAGCAGCACGGCGGCGTGGCCTGTGTCCCTATTGCCGTGGTCAGCGGATTTATCCTGTCACTACTCTCTCCACCACTGATTCTGTTTTTTCTTTCGCTTTCGGGTTAGCGATTGCAGGTAATCATTGGGTAGGATAAGCAGCGTTATAAAAATACAACTGCCTCACTGCCCAGGATGCCTGCCCACCATGCTAAACGGAATTTGGTTAAGCTTTTTCATTGCTGCGTTTGCAGCCTCGTTGTGGCAGTGGTTAGTTGGTGGCGATAGCGAGGTTTTTGCTCGCTTAGTGCAGTCGCTGTTCGATATGGCAAGCGTCAGCGTGGATATTATTTTAGTGCTACTAGGCACGATGACGCTTTGGCTGGGCTTTCTTTCGATTGCCGAAAAGGCCGGCATGATTCGCTTACTAGGCCGCGTGCTTGACCCACTGTTTTCCCGCCTAATGCCAGAAGTGCCCCAGGGCCACCCTGCCATGGGGCTAATTAGCATGAACTTTGCGGCTAACATTCTAGGCTTAGATAACGCTGCCACACCGATTGGCATTAAAGCCATGCAATCGCTGCAGAGTCTCAACCCGAGCCGCGATACCGCCAGCAACGCACAAATTCTGTTTTTAGTGCTCAACACATCATCACTGACGCTGCTACCTGTCACGATCTTCATTTATCGTGCTCAGCAAGGCGCGGCTGAGCCCACCCTGGTCTTTCTGCCGATTCTGCTGGCTACCAGCGCCTCCAGCCTGGCAGGGCTACTCGCGGTTGCACTCGTACAGCGCTTAAAACTTTGGCAACCCGTGGTGCTGGCTTATTTGGTCGCTGCAGCGCTTGCCCTGGGGTTATTAATTACCACGCTGGCAGGCATGTCGGCCCAAGCATTGGCGGCTGCTTCAACACTGGTGGGTAACCTAACGTTATTCACTATTGTCATGATGTTTTTAGTGGTTGGCGCACTGCGTGGTGTCAGGGTGTATGACGCCTTTATTGAAGGGGCAAAAGAAGGTGTCAGCTTTACCGTCACCCTGCTGCCGTATCTTATTGCCATGCTGGTGGCGGTTGGCGTACTGCGTGCCAGCGGCGTTCTGGACGCAGGGCTAAGTGGCATCCGTTGGTTAGTGGAAGGGGTTGGCTGGGACACTCGCTTCGTCGATGCGCTGCCTACCGCCTTTGTAAAGCCCCTTTCTGGTAGCGGCTCGCGGGCCATGATGATCGAGACGATGAACACCTTCGGTGTCGACAGCTTTCCTGGCCTGCTAGCCGCTACCCTGCAAGGCAGCACCGAAACGACCTTCTACGTGCTAGCGGTCTATTTTGGCGCGGTCGGCGTTACCCGTATTCGCCATGGCCTGGGCTGCGCGCTCATCGCCGACGCCGCGGGCATCATCACTGCCATTGCCGTCTGCTACTGGTTCTTTGGCTAACGCCGCTTGGCAACTAGGTTAGCCATCAAGCTGGCTATTCGTAACAACATTCGCCACAACGCTCTTAACAACACTCTTTACAACACTTGTAACAACAATAGATCAGGTAATTTGCTTCATGCATGCTCAACACACGGCATTACATAACGAGCTTCACGCGCGGCCTCCCATCTATTTTGAGGGGCCTGCTTGTCTTCATCACTACGCTTTTACGCTTGAAGGCGATGACGTTACTAGGTTGCTTAATCGCCTAGCAGAGCTGACAGAGGTCACTGTCACGCCCGATCAGGTGCAACAAATAGTCAGTTGCCAGGGTTGCTTAGTAAAGTGGGAGCGGCACACCGAATTTTTTACGCTGACCATTAAGCACGACAACAACAGCAACCCTCGCATATGGCCAACACCACCTACTTTTTTAGCCCGTTTACTTGCGGATGTTGCCGATAAAATAATCAGTGCCAGCGTCTTGCGCGTGGAAACGGCCAATCGATGGGCAGGTAGCGTGGAGGCCTATGGATTAGATCAGCCAGCGGGCTCAAAGGTAGGCGGCGGAGATGCCACGGTTTGGAGCGACTTCAACCTGGATGATCAGCAAAGAAACCGATTGCTAATGGTTAACGATAATCTGGATAGCTATCGACTGGGCAGGATGGCGAGACGCTTATTTGATATTGAGACTTACCGCATAATGGCGATGCTGGCGCTACCGGAAGCCAAAGCACTCAGCAGTGAGCTACAACACTATGAAACGGAACTGTCTGCGCTCTCTCATCAACACGCCGAACAGCACACCTCGCCTGCCGAACCGTTGCTCAACGCCTTAACACTGCTCTCGGCAAAACTCGAACGCTGCGGTGTACAAACACGCCAACGCTTTAGCGCGACCGATGCCTATGCCAGCATCGTGTTGGCACGCATCAATGAGCTGCGTGAGGAGCGTATCGGTAATTATCCTCGGCTTGGCATGTTTATTTTGCGACGATTTGAACCGGCCGTGCGCTACTGCGACGCCATGAATCGCCGCGTAGAAACGCTGGCCACCAGCGCCACACGCTTAAACGACTTGTTGCGTACCCGCACCCAGGTCGAAATCGAGAGGCAAAACTACAAAATTTTGCAGAGCTTAGATGCCCGCGCGAGCAGCCAGCTAAAAATCCAAAAGGCCGTTGAAGGTCTCTCGATCATCGTCATCAGCTACTACATTTTCAGCTTAATGAAACTGGGGCTGGAAAGCTTAAGAGCGCTAGGTGTCGATATCGAACCCAATGTTGCCGCTTCCGTCATAGCGCCACTGAGTGCGCTTATTATCGCGATCTTAACGTGGCGAATTTGGAAGGTTAAAAAGCACTAGAGGGTAAGATGTTAGCTGCACTCGCCTCGTAGTGAGCCGCTAAGTGCCCTGCGCAGTGCAGGGCCGCTCATCCCACGACCTAGCAGCACCGTGAGCTTTGCAACGGCGGCTTCTAGGGTGATATCGCCTCCCGCAATCACACCGGCTTGGTTCAGCGCCGCGCCGGTGGCGTAGGCACCCTGTACGACTTCCCCTTGGGCGCACTGAGTCACGTTAAGCAGTGCGACCCCTCGTTCATTTGCAGCCGTTAACGCCGTTAACAGCTCGCCTTCAAAACTAGGCGGGTTGCCCACGCCGTAGCTATGCAGAATCAAGCCTTTTAAGCGTTCATCGGCCAGCAGCGCCTTGGCGCGGCGCAGCGACATACCAGGATAGAGTGGCAATATCGCAACCGCCTCATCATCCACCTCAATGGGGGCAAAGTCAGGCCGTCCACTCAGCAACGCAGAAGGCTGAGGGTAAGATATGGCAATGCCAAGCTCGGCAAGCCAAGGAAAATTGGGAGAGTCAAAGGCATCTAAGCCCTGAGTGCGTACCTTGCGCGCACGATTACCGCGCAGAAGTCGATCGTGAAAGACCAGACTCACTTCACAAGGTGTCGCGGAGTGAGCCACCAGTTGCAGTGCACTGACGAGATTATTCAGTGCATCGCTACGGGGCTCCCCCAAAGGAATTTGAGCGCCGGTGAAGATCACCGGCTTGTTGAGCGCGCCGAGCATAAACGACAATGCAGCGGCGCTATACGCCATGGTGTCGGTACCGTGTAGCACCACAAACCCATCGTATGCTTGCCAGTGGCTTTCTAACTGTGCCACTAAACGGTTCCAGGCGTCGGGCATTAGCTCAGCGCTATCAATCAGCGGCTGCATTTCTAGCACATCAAACGACGGCAACCTGTCGGCGGCCAGCGCCAAGTGTGCGGCTAAACGATCGGCCAGCCCCGCGCAAGGCACATACCCGTGTGGCGATGGTTGCATACCGATGGTACCGCCGGTGTAGAGCATGAGTACGCGGGACATAGTCTCTCCTAATCGAATAGCGTTAGTGCCTGTGAGGGCTTACTTAGCAGGCGCACTTGCCAGGCGCTGTTTTAGCGCTTCGGCCTCTTCAGGCTCCAGTTCCCACGCCTTGGGGTCTAGCTCAAGATCCGGGTGCTGGTTGGCATCGAAGATCGGCTGTTTAATGCCCTGGCGGCGCTGGCTATCGTAATCGTTAAGAATACGTAGGCCGCACTTGAACAACAGAATCAGCGCCACCAGGTTGACCACTGCCAATAGCCCCATGGTGACATCGGCAAAGCCGAACACAGTGCCAAGATCTGTGGTCGCGCCCCAGCACACCAGCAACACAATGGCGACACGGAAAGCGTTAAACAGATTCTGGTTATCGCGGCTAAAGAAGTTGAGGCTGTTCTCGCCTAGGTAGTAGTTGTACAAAATAGTACTGAACGCAAACAGCAGCAGCGCGAGGCTAACAAAGGTGCGACCCCATTCGCCTACATGGTCGGCTAGCGCCGCCTGGGTCAGGGCGATCCCTTCAACGCCAGCGCCAGCTGTCGGGTCGTACACACCGCTGAGCAGAATCAAAAACGCCGTGGCCGAGCAGATAATCACGGTATCGATAAACACCGAAAACGCCTGCACAATGCCTTGGTTGGCCGGGTGCGGTACGTAAGCAACCGCTGCCACATTAGGCGCACTGCCCAGACCCGCTTCGTTAGAAAACAGACCACGCTTCAAACCCATCATAATGGCCGCACCAATACCGCCACCAATCAGCGGTTCAAGGCCGAAAGCACTTTTTACGATTAGCGTGATAACGCCGGGAATTTCACCAATGTTCATGGCGATGACCAGCAGCGCAATGGCGATATAGCTGACCGCCATAAAAGGCACCAGAAACTCTGAGATGCGCGCAATACGTTTGATGCCACCAAAAATAATCAGCCCTACCAGCATGGCCAGGGCAATGCCACTGTAAAGCACCGGCACACCAAAGGCGTCGCCAAACGAGGTCGCTACCGCATAAGATTGCAGTGCGGTAAAGGCAAAACCAAAGGTTAACAGCAATAGCACCGAGTAAAACGCTGCCAGCCAACGCCACTGTTTACCTAACCCTTTAACAATGTAGTACGCCGGACCACCGCGATAAGTGCCATCGCCTTCCGCTTCTTTGTAGGTCTGCGCGAGGGTACATTCTAAAAAGCTAGTCGCCATACCCATCAGGCCCACCAGCCACATCCAGAAAATAGCCCCTGGGCCACCTAGCGTAATCGCGACCGCTACGCCGGCAATATTACCGCCACCTACGCGCCCTGCCACTGATAGGACAAGTGCCTGAAACGAACTTAAGTGGCCGTGTTTATTACGCTTAAAGGCCTGCCCCGACCCCAGGATGCGAAACATTTGGCCGAAATAACGAAACTGCACAAAGCGGGAAGCAACGGTAAAACCGATGCCAACGCCTACTAGCAGCACTAGCAGAACCTTTCCCCAGAGGAGCTCATTGAGCATATCAAGCATGTGATTTTCTCCGCGTTCTTGTATTAGCGTTATGTTGGAATTCGCGTCGTTTTATTTCGCGCTTCTTAAAACCGCGCCGCGGAGAACGTTTTACCAAGCATGGGGAAGAATTAAATTTGGCGCAGCGATGCAGTTGTGTGCACTCACTGCATCAGCGGGTGCACCAGAGTGCATCAGGCAAGCCGTCAGACTTTCTCGGCAATGCGGTGGGCTAATTTATGCATAAAGGGGCCACAGATAAACGCAATGATCCCAGCAGCTGGCCAAGCAAGCAGCCAAGCGTGCATCCAGATGCCAACAAAATCAGCATGAGTTCCGATATTCACGTACGTCACCCAGGCAGACATAATCAGCGATAGCGTAAACGACATGAGAATAGCGAAGATAATTCTGTGTTTCATGGCAGTACCTGTGAGTGATGTTTGAGTGCGGACAGATTAACAAACACCTATAACGGTAATATATGCCAATATATGAGAATCAATTTTACAGAATTGCAAAATGCAAAAACCCT
Source organism: Halomonas sp. N3-2A (assembly GCF_002216165.1). Lineage (NCBI taxonomy): Bacteria > Pseudomonadati > Pseudomonadota > Gammaproteobacteria > Oceanospirillales > Halomonadaceae > Halomonas > Halomonas sp. N3-2A. The sequence goes on from NZ_CP022286.1 coordinate 3,157,305, forward strand.
CTCTTGATGACCTAAACATCTTTATCGTGGCCGCCAACCAACGCAGCCTCACAGCTACGGCGGCAACGCTGAAGATGACCATTGCCACCGTGTCGCGGCGCATAAGCGCACTGGAAGCCACACTAGGCGTAGAGTTGCTCCATCGCTCAACCAAGGGGTTAACGTTGACGCCTCAGGGTGAGTCCTACTTCCGCGAGTGTGAGGAGTTAGTACTCGCACTGGATCAGCGAATTTCAGACCTGGATCAAACACTGTATAGCCTAAGCGGGCCATTGAAGGTTATGGCACCTGTCAACCTGGGCAGCGGGCCACTGGATGCGTTTTGGCGTCACTTTATTGATCGCTACCCTGAGATCGCGCTGACGATCGAACTCGATAACAACGTGGTTGATATTCGCGACCACCAGGCTGATATTGCGCTTCGCTCTGGACCACAAAAAGATTCGACGCTGATCCAAAAACACCTGGGCTATATAGAACCGATTTTGGTGGCATCACCGACGATGAAACACCCTATTCCCAGCACGATAGAAGAGCTACAAGCATGCCCCAGCGTGGCAGCAAAAATGTTTAGCGATTGGCTGCTGTTCCATCAAGACGGTAGTCAGCACGCTTGTCACAAGAGCCATTTCCATATCAGTAACGATATGAATATTGTGCTGAACCTCACAACGTCGGGAGCAGGCGTCTCGTTGATGCCCGCCAGCATGGTGGCGAACAGCTTACAAGCGGGAGAGTTAATACAAGTGCTCCCTGAGTGGCGGGGACGTCACCGTGAGATCTTCTTGGTATGGCCCTACCGGCGCAGCCTTTCAGCGCGTTCAAAGGTGTTCCGCAGCGAGTTAATCGAATTTCTCAGCCGCCAATCTTGGTTCCACGCTGCTGATTAGACCGTCTGTTCGGGCAAAGTGGTGACCTGCTCTGCTGGCGCCGTAACACCAGCAAAACAGTTAACTAGCAGCGCGTTTGGGGAATGCTTAAATGTCCGCTTTCGCCGCCCGTGCCGCATGAAGCTTCTTATAGCTTTCGATCAAGCGCTGGTGGCGCTCCAGGCCTTCTAACTGCATGTTAGTCGGCGTTAGGCCGTGGAAGCGTACTTCGCCACTTACCGAACCCACAACAGCCGCCATGGTCGCTTCGCCGAACATGCGCTGGAAGTTATGCAGATAGTCTTCAAGCTCCAGTTCGCCATCCAGCACAATTTCCAGCACCGCGTTTACCGCTTGGTAGAACAGGCCGCGCTCAACGGTATTATCGTTGTACTGCAGGAACATCTGCACGCAGTCCAGCGCCTCTTCATGGCGTTGCAGCGCAAGGTAAACCAGCAGCTTCAGCTCTAGGATCGTTAGCTGCCCCCACACAGTGTTCTCATCAAACTCGATACCGATCAGCGTGATGATATCGGCGTGGTCATCCATCTGGCTCTCTTCCAGCCGCTCAACCAGATCGGTAAGCTGAGCGTCATCCAAGCGGTGCAGATTGAGAATATCTTCCCGGTAGTCCAACGCTTTATTGGTGTTATCCCAGATTAAATCTTCAATGGGGTACACCTCGGAGTAACCCGGTACCAGAATGCGACAGACGGGTGCGCCCAGGTCTTCGTGGACCGCCATGTACACTTCGGCCCCCAGCTCCTCAAAAATGCCAAACAGCGTCGCGGCCTCTTCCTCATTGCTGCCAGAGAAATCCCATTCGCTGAATTCAAAATCGGGCTTGGCACTAAAGAAGCGCCAGGAAACCACGCCCACCGAGTCGATAAAATGCTCAACGAAGTTGTTGGGTTCAGAAACGGTTTGCGAGTTAAACGTCGGCAGCGGCAGATCGTTCAACCCTTCGAAACTGCGCCCCTGCAGAAGCTCAGTTAGGCTGCGCTCCAGCGCCACTTCAAAGCTCGGGTGCGCGCCAAACGAAGCAAATACGCCGCCAGTACGCGGGTTCATTAGGGTGACGCACATCACCGGGAACTGCCCGCCCATAGAGGCATCTTTGACCAACACGGGAAAACCCTGGGCTTCCAGGGCGTTAATGCCTTCTACGATACTTGGATACTTGGCTAGCACGTCCTGCGGTACATCCGGCAGAGCTAACTCCTGCTCGAGGATTTCACGCTTCACCGCCCGCTCGAAAATTTCCGACAGGCACTGCACCTGGGCTTCTACCAGGGTATTGCCCGCGCTCATACCGTTACTCAGGAACAGGTTTTCGATCAGATTGGAGGGGAAGTAGACCGTCTCGTTATCGGACTGGCGCGCAAACGGCAGTGAGACAATGCCTCTATCTTCACGACCAGAGTTGGTATCGATCAGATGTGAGCCACACAGCTCGCCTTCAGGGTTATAAATATCGCGACAATGGTCGTCGAGAATTTCTGCGGGAAGTTCATCGTTTGGCCCCGGCTGAAACCACTTCTCATTGGGGTAGTGAACAAAATCGCTGTTGGCAATCTCTTCACCAAAGTACTGATCGTTATAGAAGAAGTTACAGCTTAAGCGCTCAATAAACTCGCCCAGCGCCGAACACAAGGCGCTCTCTTTGGTAGCCCCTTTGCCATTGGTGAAACACATCGGTGAGGCCGCATCGCGAATATGCAGTGACCAGACGTGGGGCACGATATTGCGCCAGGAGGCGATCTCTATCTTCATGCCCAGGTCAGCCAGCATCGCGCTCATATTGGCGATGGTTTGTTCTAATGGCAGATCTTTGCCTGGAATATAAGTAGCACTGCCCTCCGGCGCCCCCATCAGCAGCGCCTGGGCGTCCTCGTCGATGTTTTCTACCGTCTCGATCTGGAAATCAGGGCCGGTTTGAACCACTTTCTTAACCGTGCAGCGATCGATGGAGCGCAGAATGCCCTGGCGATCTTTTTCAGAAATATCTTCCGGCAACTCGACCTGGATTTTGAAGATCTGCTTATAGCGGTCTTCTGGGTCAACGATGTTGTTCTGTGACAGGCGAATATTTTCGGTAGGAATATCGCGGGCGTTGCAGTACACCTTTACAAAGTAGGCCGCACACATGGCAGACGACGCTAGAAAGTAGTCAAACGGCCCAGGTGCCGAGCCGTCGCCTTTGTAGCGAATCGGCTGGTCGGAGATAACCGTAAAATCGTCGAACTTGGCCTCTAAGCGGAGGTTGTCGAGATAGTTAACTTTGATTTCCATGAGCGGGCATCCGGATAGATAAATGTGCTGAAGGTCTTGGGGCCATAGGCTGATGGCGGCCATTATCCAGTTTTTTACCCGCCTCGTCTTGGGCAGTCTGCCGAATCACTCATTCAACGTCGCGTAAGAACGGTAACGCTTCAACAACACATCGAGACTCTCTTCAGTAGATGGCCGAACTACTGTGCTTGCATCATACGCTCCGCCTCAGCTTCGCTGACCCCGAGCATCAGTAAAATCTGGCGTTGTGTGGCTAACAACACCTGCTTTCGTTCCACCTCCCCCGGCAAGCTTTTGGCAATCGCAACGGCCCCTACCAGAGAGGCCAATATGACCCGAGACTTATCAGCAATCGCTTTGCGGTCATTGGCAAAGGGAAGTTGTTTCAGCTTACTCAGCGCGATCAAGCGCGTTTCCAGCATCTTTTTCATACTCATATAGGACGCTTCAAACAGGGTGCGAATTTCTGCTTTTTCACTGCCTATTTCATTGAACAGTACCGCTTCAGGCCCCGGCCTATGCTTAGCTTCCAGCTCTTGGAGATTGCAGTAGTTAGCGACTAACTCGGTTAAGTGCTGCAACGAAAGCGGGCCTTTTACCAGCCTAGCCGCCCGACTGTTATCAATGGTCAGGCGAACGGACTCATTGTATAGGGCCTCTTTTGAAGCGAAATGGGCATAAAAGGCGCCATGCGTCATCTTGGCGAGCTTCATGATCTGGCCAATCGAGACCTTTTGAAACCCATAGCGACTGAATAGCTCCGTCGCCGAAGCCAAAATGCGCTCTTTTGTTTTCGATTTATGGCTCTTGGGATAAGGCATAGCTACCTCGTCAGCTAAATATTATCTTGATCATATATTGGCCGTTGCTAGGGTGACCCTATCAATAACTCAGGAGTCACTATGCACTCACCTATCGTGATTACCGGCATGGGTATGGTCAGCCCACTAGGCAACAGCGTCAATACGACTTGGCAGCGGCTGATTAACGGCCAGTCTGGCATCAGCACCATTGACCGCTTTGACACAAGTCATATCCCGATCAAAATTGCCGGGGTGGTACCGAGTATTGACCGAGACCCCACCGGCGGTATTGATCTGAATGAGATAGCCGACCCCAAAGAGCAGCGCAAAATGGACTTGTTCAGCCTCTACGCATTGGCGGCAGCCAAAGAGGCGCTATCACAGGCCAACTGGTTCCCCGTTGAGCAGGCCCAAAAACGCCGAACAGCCACCATTATTGGCTCTGGCATTGGCGGCTTCCCGACCATTACACAAGCTCAAAAAACCCTTGCTGAGCGCGGCTATCGCAAACTCTCCCCCTTCACGGTACCCGCCTTTCTGGCCAATTTGGCTGCTGGTAACCTGTCCATTCGTTATGGCTTTCAAGGCCCTCTCGGTTGCCCGGTGACGGCTTGCGCGGCTGGCCTACAGGCGATTGGCGACGGCATGCGCATAATACGCAACGGCGAAGCTGATGTTGCCCTCGTCGGCGGCGCCGAGGCGTGTATTGACCCGCTGTCACTTGCCAGTTTTAACGCTTTAAAAGCCGTTTCCACAGAAGCCGACAATCCTGAACGCGCGTCCAGGCCCTTTGATAAAGCCCGTAACGGTTTTGTGATGGGAGAAGGCGCTGGCGTTATGGTGATCGAAACACTTGAGCATGCGGTCGCGCGGGGCGCAACGCCGCTAGCGATCATTAGCGGCTACGGCACCAGCGCGGACGCCTACCACCTGACGGCAGGCCCAAAGGATGGGGCCGGCGCAGCAGCCGCGATTCAAGCGGCGCTAGGCATGGCGAACCTTACCACGGATGCTATTGATCACATCAATGCCCACGCCACCTCGACGCCCGTTGGCGACCGGGCTGAAGTTGCCTCATTGCGTAACGTATTCGGTGAGCGTTTGCCTGCCATCCCTATTTCGGCAACGAAAGCCGCCACCGGCCACCTATTAGGCGCAGCAGGGGGCATTGAGAGTATTTTTTCTGTATTGGCAGTCAATAATCAGCAGCTTCCGCCCACCATCAATCTTGAGCACTGCGATGATGATATGCAGGATTTAACCTTCGTCACGGCGACTCATCAGAAGCACGTTACTAAGCATGTATTGTGCAACGGATTCGGTTTCGGTGGCGTCAATGCAGCGCTGATTATCAGCACTGTCTAGACGGTCTAGCATGACTTTTAAGAGCCATCATTAATGCCGAGCGAAGCTTTATATTTTAGCTTTCGCCGGGGTGGGAGCGGCGCTGCGGGTGTCCATCATCTGGCCTCGCAAGATTCTAATTAAAATCAGGCCTGATTGACGTGTTACGTGGCTATTGCACTATGAAGAGCGAAGCGTCACATTAGCCGCACCGTCGCCGACTGAGAACGCTGAAACCGCTCCCATGCATGATGATTTTGTGGCCAATTTACGCCTGCTATGCAGCTACTACCCGTCTATTGCGGACGTTTGCCGCCGCTTATCCATTAACCGTGCTCAATTCAACCGCTACCTCAGCGGTCGCTATTACCCAAGCCATGCCGCGCTGCAGCGTATTTGCCACTTTTTTGGGGTAACGCCAGAAGATATTGCGCTGCCTCACCACGACTTCCGTGCGCTGGTGCAAACCGGACAACTCAATGCAGATACCTCACCGAACACACTACCCTGGCCTAATGCGTTGATTCAGCGGGGTAGCGAAGGTATGGAGCGTTATCTAGGTCGCTACTTCGAGCTTTACCACTCAATGTCGCGCCCTGGGAATTTGATGCGCACGTTGGTGTGCCTAGAAGCCAGAGAAGGAGGTGTGGTGTACCAGCGCACCGAGCGTATGCAAGTCGCCCTGGGAAAGCGGCCCTGTCATAACCGGTACGTAGGAACTGCCGTTAAACTTGCAGACCGACTATTTTTGGTTGACCACGAGACCCTCAATGGCCATGAAATCACCCAAACTATTCTGTTTCCCAGCTTCCAAAGCCAAGTCACACGCTTAACCGGATTGAAAATGGGGGTGGCTGATAATAGTGAGCGTATGCCCTGTTGTGTGCGAGTGGTCTACCAGCGCTTAGATGAACAGATAAGTTTGCGTTCTGCGTTGGCTCAGTGCGGACTGCTGTCACTGGACGACCCGTCGCTAGATGAGTCGCTGCTGGCAGCCGTGTGCAATGATGTGGCTAGCGGAGAGCACCATTTTCGCGCACGTCACTAGCGGCTTGCTTCGCAGGACGCTGATGGCGCCAGCACATGGGCAAATAAAATCGACTCAAAGTGCTCCATAGGAGCGACTGACTTAAGCGTTTTAGCGCGCAATATAGCGCCTTCCCAGCCCGACAATATAAAACTAGCCAGGGCTTCTGGAACAATTTCCTTATCGATATCATTCTGATTTTGCGCTTCTTTCAGGCAGGCGGCTAAACGCTTCTCCCAGCGCTGGAACACCAAGTTAAGTGCATCACGGAAAGTGTCACTCTGGCCCGAAAGCTCCTGCCCCAGGTTACCAATCAAGCAGCCAGTGGTGTGGTCGCAGTCCAACATATGCTCACGCCCTGTGGCGAAGTAACGCCGTATGCGCTCTAGCGGCGGCAACGAAACGTCTTCAAACAGTGTTGCCAAGCGTTCATCATACTGACTGGCAAAGCGCTCGATCACTGCCAGCCCAAAATCCTCTTTGCTGGAAAAGTAGTGGTAAAACGATCCTTTAGGCACACCACAGGTTTTTAAGACGGCATTAATACCCGTCGCATTGTAGCCCTGCTGGGCAATCAGCTCGGCACCGGTTTCAATTAACTTATCGCGAGTGGCGGTGTTTTTCATGACGTCACATTAACCAGTGAATTTAGTGCTTTGCAAAATAATAATGATAGGTATTGTGAGGCCCGTCAGCGGTTAAACCGCACGATGCAGCGATGCTTAATGGGTTGCACACTATTTGCACATTGCTTACCTAATCATTGCTTGCGTATCGGTGATGCTAGCATGATACGCCATTTTCTCTGGAATTTTCGCCCTCAGCCAACGGATGCCGCGCGGTAATGACCTCTTCTCACTTTCACGCACCTTCTCAACAAGGCCGTATCGGTTTCGGTGCCTTGGCAGCACTACTGGTTTTCGTTGGCGGCTTAACCTTGGCTTGGTGGATTATCAGCCAGCCGCCTCGTGTTGAGCGCCGCCCGCCACCGCCCGCCGCGCCACCCTTAGTGGATATCATGACGACTGAAGAGCGCTTGCAAGCGCCGATGCTTAACGGTTTTGGGCGAGTAGAAGCTGAGAAATCCACCATGTTAGCCAGTCGGGTGGCTGGTCAGCTAGAACGCTTTGGCGAAGGCGTTCTTCCAGGTCAGGTCGTCGAACAAGGAGCGCCGGTTGCTTATATCGATCAGGCCGATTTACGTCTGATTCTCGAAGATGCCGAAGCGCAGTTGGCCAACGCGCAGGCGCAGTTAGCGCTAGAGCAAGCGGAGCAACAGCGCGCCCGAAGTGAGTATGAATCGTTTGGTCGCCAGCTCAGCGCTGAGCGCCGTGCATTGGTGCTCCGTGAACCACAGCTACGCCAAGCTCAAGCGCAATTAACGCAAGCACGCGTGGTGCGAGACCAAGCGGCGCTTAATCTTGAGCGTGCCACGTTAACTGCCCCTTGGCGAGCCATGGTGCAAGACCGCTTGGTTGGCGCGGGGACCCTGTTAAGCCAGGGTACTGAAGTTCTCAGCTTGGTCGGCGTCGAACAGTTTTGGGTTCGCGCTTCGTTGCCGGGGGATATTCTGGGTTGGCTAACGCCGGGCAGCCGCGTGACGCTTACCAGCCAAGGCTGGCCGGAAGGAGCAAGCAGAGAAGGTAACTTAATTTCTATTCTGCCAAACCTGGAAGAGAACGGCTTACAGGCGCAGCTTTTGATCGCCGTGAATGACCCGCTGTCGCTTGAGCAAGATGGCCCCGCGCTGCGCCTTGGCGATGTGCTGCGTGTTGCCTTTCATAGCACAACCCAGGAACCGCTCATCGCTCTGCCCTCTGCCGCCTTGCGTCCCGGCGAGCAGGTATGGTGGGTAGATGATGAAGATCGCCTACGCAGCACCCATGTCACCCTGGCCTACCGCGGGCAGGAAACGGCGCTGGTACGCAGCGGTTTAGTCCCCGGACAGCGGGTGGTTATTGCTGGCTTGGCTCAACCTCGTGAAGGCCAGCAAGTCCGCATTCGTCAGCGAGGCGACACGCCAGCCAGTGATGAGGAAAGCCCATGATTCGCCGTGGCCCACTCGCCTGGATGGTCGACCATGGCGTTGCCCCTAACCTGATGATGGTGCTGTTTATCGTTGGCGGCTTAATGGCATCCTTGGCCATCAAGAAAGAGGTTTTCCCGGAATTTGAAACGGAAATCATCCAAGTTAGCATCAGCTACCCCGGTGCCACACCGGAAGATGTTGAGCAAAGTTTGTTACTACCGGTTGAAGCTGCCATTGCCGACGTAGAAGGCATCGATGAATTAACCGCCAGCGCTGGCGAAGGTAGCGGCGTGGTCAGCGCCACGTTGATCGATGGCATTGACGTGATGCGAGCCTATCAGGATATCCAGCAAGCCGTGAATGCCATCACCACCTTGCCTAACGCTGCGGATCCACCACGTTTTACCCTCTCTGGCCGCTCTCGTAGCGTGGTGAGCCTACAAGTGTATGGCTCGGTTGGCTTAGCTGCACTCCATGACGCCGCGGAGGATGTCCGCGCAGAACTACAGGCCACTAGCGGTATTTCCCGAGCAGAGCTCTCCGGCAATCGGGAACGTGAAATCCAGGTGCTTGTGGATGAAGAGGCCATTGAGCGCTTTGGGTTAGACCATCAGCAGCTTGCCAGCCGAATTGCCGAAGAAGCGCTCGACCTCGCCAGTGGCCAGCTCACTACCGCCGAAGGCGAGTGGTTGATTCGCTACCAGGGACGCCGCAATAGTGCGGATGAGTTTGCCGCACTCCCCATTCTCACCACTGCCCAAGGTTCACCCGTTGTGCTGGGCGATATTGCTCGGGTAAGCGAAGGGTTTGCTGAAACCGATCGCGAGGAGTTCTACAACGGCGAGCAGGGCTTATCGGTGGATATCTATCAGATTGGCGATCAAACGCCGACGAGTATCTCTCAAGCCGTTTACGGTGAGCTGGAGCGGCTGCGCGACAACCTGCCCAACGGGATACGCCTGGATGTTTCCAGAGATAGCTCAGAAATCTATGAAGACCGTCTGAACCTGCTGCTAAAAAACGCCTGGATGGGCTTGGCACTGGTGCTAATTCTTATGGCACTGTTTCTTGAGGCACGATTGGCCTTCTGGGTAACGCTAGGCATCCCGACGGCATTTTTGGGTGCGATGCTGTTTCTGCCATGGGTTGGCGTCTCACTCAATATGATGTCGATGTTCGCCTTTATTATTGCTCTTGGCATCGTCGTGGACGATGCCATTCTGGTCGGTGAGAATATTTACAGCTACCGGGAACAGGGCTACTCACTACGCGATGCCGCGGTGAAAGGTGCTCAAGAAATCGCCACACCGCTTACCTTTGCGATTCTGTCTAATATTGTTGCGTTCCTGCCACTCCTGTTTTTACCCGGCTTTTTAGGGCTTATTTTTGCTACCGTGCCAGTGGTCGTTACCACGGTCTTTATTATTTCTCTGGTGGAGGCTCTGTTTATACTGCCCGCCCACCTCGCCCACGCCAGCAAACCCCGCAAAACACCCGCATGGCAACGCCCTATAGAAGCTGTTCGTCTACGTATGCAAAAGGGCTTGCATCACTTTACTTACCAGCAGTTTGAACCGTTTTTACAGCGCGCGCTTACTCAACGTCTGCTGACTGTATCCCTAGGCGTCGCCTTGCTATGTGTCACGCTTGCCTGGGCAATGAGCGGGAGGCTTGGCTTTTCACTTATGCCCAGGGTGGAATCGGACCAAGTTCAAGCCAGCGTTACCCTGCCGATTGGCAGCAACATAAGCGTTAGCCGCGAGCTAAGCCAACAATTGCTCAATGCCGCCGAGCAACTTAGCGAACGCGAGGCAACCCTCAGCTTTAGCAGTACCCGCAGCAGCCTGGATGGTGAGAGCCTGCAAGTGCGCCTGGATATCGCCAGAGAAAGTTTAGATGCCTGGCCTCCATCTCGAATTGCCCAGGAGTGGCGCGACTTAACCGGTGACTTAGTCGGCGCGCAATCAGTGCGCTTTGAATCAGACTTCGGAGGCCCCGGTAGTGGTGCAGCGCTGAGCCTGCGTTTATCCCACCCAAACACCCAAGTGTTAGAAGCGGCCGCTGCGCAGTTAGCTGAACAACTGGCCGAATATGGGTTAACCGATATCGACAGCGGACTGGGAGACGGCAAACCGCAGCTTGAAATGCGCCTGTCTGCTGAAGGGCGCGCGTTAGGACTAACGGGGAGCGATCTAGCCCAGGCGCTACGCGGCCCGCTACAGGGAGCCACAGCCATAGAACAATTTATTGGCCGCCGAGAAGTCAGCGTGGAGGTACGCCTGCCAGAACAAGATCGCGATAGCCTCAATGAGCTTTATCGGCTGCCGATCCAGACGCCTGACGGCCTGAGCGTTCCGTTGTCACGCGTTGCAGATATTACGTTAAGCCAAGCCTCTAGCAGTCTTCAACGTATCGATGGCCGGCGAATCATTACAGTGACCGCAGACTCGGAAGGCGACCAAGCAATTAACCAAGTGCTCGCCACGCTGCAGGAAGATGTTTTCCCCACGCTTAGCAATACCTGGGCAGGGCTTGAAGTGAGCATGGGTGGGCGGCAGCAAGATACCGCCGACAATTTAGCCACACTTCGCAACGCCATGTGGCTAATGCTGGCCGCGCTATATGCATTGCTGGCCATTCCTTTCCGGAGTTACTTTCAGCCACTGCTGGTCCTGGCCGCTATTCCGTTTGGTATTGTCGGGGCCGTTGCAGGCCATATGCTAATGGGGTTCGGACTATCGATTATCAGCCTACTTGGTATGCTGGCACTTTCGGGCGTGGTAATTAACGATGCTCTGGTACTGATTGATTATGCTAACCGTAAACGTCGTGAGGGCATGGATGCCCGTGAAGCAATCGTCGCCGCGGCGACTCGCCGCCTACGGCCAATTATGATGACCACACTCACCACGTTTTTAGGCTTGGCACCAATGATTCTAGAAACCTCTCGCCAAGCGCGCTTTATGATACCCATGGCCATTTCGCTAGGGTTTGGCATGCTATTCGCCACGGTTATCTTGTTACTGGTAGTGCCCTGCCTGTATTTAGGTTTAGAAAATCTACGCGAACGACTCAACAAACCACCCCAACCAAGCCATGAAGGAGCCAGCTAATGAAATCGCTCGCTTCGTTACGCCAGTGGCGCCCTTCTCGACTGGGTCTAAAGCTTTTTGTGGCTATTTTAAGCGTCAACGTAGCCATTGCAGCGAGCGTGTTTCTAGCAGTGACTTACAGTATTGATCGCGGCTTTTTAGAGTATCTCAATCAAGCCCAAGAGCGACGTGCTACGCTGCTGGCGGATGGGCTAATTACTCGCTGGGAAACCCAAGGCAGTTGGGAGTGGTTGGAGCAATCGCCAGAGCGCTGGCCCTATATTGTGCGTTTTGAGCTTGGCCAGGCACACCGTGATCGCCCTTCCCCTCTCGGCGAAGCTCAGGACTTCGCTTTACGCAATAGCGATGGCCGCTTCGTCGTCCCGCCTGCCGAGAGCGCACGCGGTTCAAACGGTTGGCGGTGGCTCACCCTGTATAGCAACGTGACCTCAAGCGGAAACAATGAAGCAATTGGAGAACTGGGGTTTCGTCCTCCGCAAGATATGATGGAGCGCATGGAAAGTCGCTTTCTAGAGCGCCAGCAGCGCAATTTGGGGCTTATTGTTATTTCTCTTGGATTAGCATCGCTGTTACTGGCAGGGGGGCTTTCCTGGTGGTTAGGCCGACGCACCCGAGCTTTGGCAGGCGCAACGCTGCGCTTAACCGAAGGTGATTATCACACTCGATTACCAGAACGCGGCCGAGATGAACTTTCCAGTTTGGCACGCGATTTCAACGTATTGGCGGCCACCCTAGAAGCTAGCCGTGACGCCAGAGCACGATGGGTATCAGACACAGCGCACGAGCTACGTACCCCGTTGGCAGTCCTGCGTGGTGAAATCGAAGCAATGCAGGATGGAATTCGTCCGCTAAACCAGGAAAATCTGAGCTCACTGGCTCAAGAAGTGTCTCAACTGGAACGGTTAGTCACTGACTTGAGGCTGCTTTCGCAAAGTGATGCAGGCGCATTAGATATTCAGCTAGCGCCGATGAACCTTAGCGAAAGCTTGAAAGGCCGTTTATCCGATGCCGACCGCTGGCTAGAAGAGAGCGGCCTGACCCTGTCAAGCCAGCTTACCCCCGATATCATGATACAAGGGGATGCCCAACGCTTACGCCAGCTCTGGAATAACCTGCTGGATAACAGCTGCGCCTATACACAACCACCAGGAGAGCTACGGGTTTCATTAACCTGCGAGGCTAGCCATGCTGTGATTACTTGGGAAGACAGTTCCCCTGGCGTACCTGAAAGCGAGCTTTCACGCTTAACTGAACGCCTATACCGTGTGGAAGGCTCACGTAACCGTGCAAGTGGCGGCAGCGGGCTGGGGCTCTCTATTGCAAGCGCGTTAGTCAATGCCCATGGCGGAACACTTTCGCCTGGTGCTTCTGAGCTAGGCGGCCTGAAATGGACGCTGCGCTTTCCGCTATTTATTGCCTGTTAATCTAAGCGAGCTGACTATGTCTGAGAATAGTTCATCCCAAGACGCCTCACTGCTCATTGTTGAAGACGAGCCTAAAATTGCCCGCTTAATGGCGGACTATCTGGAAAACAATAATTTTGCTCCGACCATAATTGCTAACGGCAACGACGTTATGCCCTGGCTAACCCAGCACGTTCCTGCATTAGTACTGCTAGATGTCATGCTTCCTGGTAAAGATGGACTAACGCTGTGTCGAGAAATCCGTCAACACTGGCCTAATTTACCCATTATTATGGTGACCGCGAAAGTCGAGGAAGTTGATCGTTTACTGGGCTTGGAGCTAGGGGCAGACGACTATGTTTGCAAACCCTTTAGCCCCCGCGAAGTGGTTGCCCGCGTAAAAGCCGTATTACGCCGCAGCCAAGCCGCAGCGCAAGTCGATGACGCCTCCGACACCACCCCGCAAGCACCAGTGACACTCGATGAAGAGGGCTGGCAGGCGCTTGCCAATGGGCACGACCTTGGCCTCACTGCCGTCGAGTTCCAACTATTGCGTGTCATGATGCAGTCCCCGGGACGTATCTTCAGTCGCGAGCAGCTAATGGATCACATGTACCGGGATAACCGCATTGTCTCGGAGCGTACCGTGGACAGCCACATTAAGAAGCTACGCAAAAAAATCCATGAAGCACTCCCCGAGCTAGAGATTATTCGCTCCGTTTACGGGGTTGGATATAAATATCAGCCAGAGGGGTAGTCATCGCTGCTAGTCAGTTGAAGCTATTCCAGAAGTCGTTTAGCGAGCTTTAGACCCACGGATGCGTCCTTGATCCTGTTTTAGGTCGTTGCGTGTCTTGGTGTTCCCCATAGTGATGACGTTGGTAATGACTATGAGGAACAGTGCGATGAAAATACTGCTGGGTTTGATGTTATTGATGCTTTGTATGACGGGCCAAGCATCTGCACAGTCGGCGGTGGGCTTTGATCAAACTATCTTATACGCAGACAGTGATCGCCCTTTGGAAACCAGTGTTTGGTATCCATCCCAAACGACTTCTCCAACTGAAAGAGTGGCTGACAATCCGGCGTTTTTTGGTACGGATGTCATACGGGTCGGCACTCCGTTGGCGGGTACCTTTCCGCTGGTTGTGATCTCACATGGTTATCGTGGCAACTGGCGTAATCAAAACTGGTTGGCCACCATGCTGGCGCAAGAGGGGTTTATCGTTGCATCGCTTGATCACCCTGGCACCACGAGTTTCGATCATTCCCCGCTAGCTGCCGCTCAGTGGTGGCAACGACCTCACGACCTGTCTCGCTTATTGGACTGGCTGTTAAAAGAGTCCTACCTGCTGCCATATATCGATACGCATAACATTTCAGCCCTCGGCCATTCACTGGGCGGCTGGACGGTGATGTTGTTAGCAGGCGCGCAGTTTGATCGTGACCAATTAACAGCAGCATGCTCAATCCAAAAGAATCCACGAGTCTGCGGCCTCATGTCGGAATTAGGTTTAAACACACCCCAAGCAGGCGAACCCACGGGCAGCCTGAGAGATGATCGAATCAAGCGTGTTGTCTCTTTAGACCTGGGGTTGGCACACAGCTTTTCTCGTCAGAGTTTGCAATCACTCACGACGCCGACACTCATCATGGCTGCAGGCGTCGATATAGGTGACACACCACAAGCGGATGAGTCTGGCTTTCTGGCGCAGTACATTCCAACGAGTCAGCAAACGTATATTGTTTATCCCGATGCGACCCATTTCAGCTTTATGCAACGGTGCAAACCGGGGGCGATTGAGTTAATCGAAGAGCAAACACCGGGTGACGGCATTATCTGCCTAAACGGTGATGGCCACTCACGGCAGGAACTTCACCACATCATCTACCAAGATATTCTAGCCTTCATCGGCGCCCATTAGGCCGTATCTTTACCCGCCGCTGCGCGCCGGAACGCGCTGGGCGTTTGACCGGTGACTCTGGAAAATTCCCGATTAAAATTAGATTTGGTCTGAAAACCCGAGTCTAGGTAAATCTGGGTGATGCTGCTATCGGTGGTGGTTAATAATATTTTTGCTCGCTCAATGCGGTATTCGTTAACCACTTGGGAGACATTACGCCCATAAACCTGATTAATCGCAGCGGATATCTGCCGCGCCGGGATGCAGACTTTGCGCGCAAGCCGATCCAAGGTCAGATCGGGATCGAGAAACACTTCTTGAGTAGAGAGCAACACGTCTATCTTGTGAACTATGTTTTCTACATTCAGGTTTTCTACATTCAGGTTTTCTGCATTCTGACCCTCTCCCCCATCGTCATTGAGCTGGTTGTGAGGTTGGTCTTTAGGTACTTCTACGGGCGCTTCTTTGTCATCTTGAGAGGATATTTCGTTAACCCTTGGTGCGATGCTCAGGCTCACCATAACCACTGCAATGGCGAGTATTGGCAGCAATACCGCATGGCCGATAGTGAGAATCGTCAGTGCATGAGCACCCGCAAAAAGCTCAAAATCAACGACTAGAGCGCCATCAATACACGCCGACATCAAAAGCATCACGCCCGCCATGCGTTCTGCTTTTAACGCCTTGTCGATATCGGAAAAGCGCACTTGCTCGGGAGGGAGCGACGTTTTAAACGAAGCATGAATTAACGCGATACCGTATCCCACATAAAGAAGCGTCAACATAGGGTCTAGAGGCGGACGCCAGAATGGGTACGTCAGGGAGCCTAAGGTCACTAATACGGGGGGTATTACATGCCAGATTCGCAGCCTATAGCGTTGATGTGCACTGGAAAAGCAGTACCAAGCCGTAATAGGAATACAGGACGCCAAGATAGGCTGGAATAAGCGCAACAGCGGCCAATCAAATGTCCAACGTAGGCCCACCACCGTCGTTGTTAACGCACATAGGGCGATAAAAACAAACGCCGATGGCGTGGATTCTTCACGGCGCATAAACAATAACACCGCCAATATAGACAACAGCAGGGCCACCACAAAAGGCAATGGAATAGCGATCATTTCCGTTCCGTTGGGTTTATGGATCTTTGCTTAACGCTCGTCATTTTGTCCTACATCCCTTTCCTGGACGTCCTCGAACCTGATCGAGGACGCAGACACGCTAACTAAGCACGTACTTTTTACGCATCAACAGCCTCTGGATAGGAGAAAAGCATGCACTGGTATTTTGATGCTTGGCAGCGTTACGCACAATTTTCAGGAAGGGCATCACGAGAAGCTTTTTGGATGTTCTTCCTAGTGAACATCCTTATATCGGTGGCGTTTTTTTTAGCGGAAACCTTCTATCAACCGACATGGAAAATAGAAGCGATTTACAGCCTAGCAATTTTTCTGCCCCTGTTGTCTTTAACCGTGCGAAGACTGCACGACACTCACCGTTCTGCTTGGTGGTTGTCAGTGGTCTTGATTCCCGCCATCGGCATGGTGATGTTGCTCATCTTACTAGCCTTACCGAGCGAGCCACCTATCAACGATATGGACTATCCACAACATGGTAATACGCTTTAAGTTGGAGAAGACAATGAAAGGTGTTAATAACCTGCACCATTTATTTACCCGCTTGTGCACACTGTTAGTGTTTTTAACGTTGCCAGCTTACAGCCATGCTACTAATAACACAGGCTCGACAGAGCATGATGAGCAAGTGATGCCAGGTGACATAAAAGGCGTGGTGATCATTGAATCACCAAAAACAGGCGCTTTATTACAGCTGCGAGGTATTGCCGGAAGAGGCATGCTCATTAGCAGAGAAACGCCTACCCAACAGAAAGATGAAGCCCACTGTGTATCTGTACCGATGCGTTTCGCCGCGGGTGACTTTGGCGGTTCTAGCATTGGAATTCGCTCAGCAGAGCCGATTCAGCTAGTGATTTATGACGACGAAGTCATGCAAAAACTCACCGTAGGAGACGAAGTTGTCAGTGAAGACTACGACATCACAGGTCAAAATGAAGCCAGGTTGGGTGATATCAAAATCATATCCGGCTTAACACTCAGCTACGGCTTCGTGCTCAACCCAGGCGAATGGTCTTGGCTGTCAGTGTTCGGACAGGCTCAAAATGAAGTGAGCTGTGAGCGTCTCAATATCAATGGTACAGACCCCATTGATACCGCACTGGGTAACAACAGGATTGCTTATGAAAGTGCTAGTAGTAGAAGACAACATTAATTTAGCTAACTCTATTGCAGCCACTCTACTTGAGGCTGCCTTTAGCATTGATGTCGCCGACAATGGAAGAAAAGCACTCCATATGCTTGAGCAAGGTGGATACGATCTGTTGGTGTTGGATCTCGGCCTACCTGAACTGGACGGCATCTCCCTACTGCGCAAGCTACGTCATCAGCAGAATACGATTCCTGTCTTAATCATCTCAGCAAGAGACAGTCTTGATCAGCGCATACATGGCCTTGAAGTAGGTGCAGACGACTACTTATGCAAGCCTTTTTCACTGGAAGAGGTCGCAGCGCGGGCGCGGGCATTAGTACGACGTGCCAAACACTTTGGTGGAGAAACGCTACAATGCGGGCGCTTAGAGTTTCTCCCCGATGCCATGGAGCTGCGCCTAGATGGAAAACCTTTGCTATTGCACCGCCGAGAGTTAGAAGTTATGGAATACCTGCTGATAAACCAAAATCGCCTCGTTAATAAGGATCAAATTATCGACCGATTATCTACCTCCGATGAGTCGGTTAGCTACGCCGCAGTAGAAACGTACATTTCTCGGATTCGTAAAAAGATTGGCTACGATTTCGGCTTAAAAACGGTACGCGGCCTGGGCTATTACCTGGAAGCTAAAGACTGCAAACCTAAAGACATGAAAGCCCCTGGCGATGCATAAACGCCAATCGATCCGCAGTCGGCTGCTTTTATGGATTGGACTGCCTTTCACCGCCCTCGCGATCTTGGCATTGATCTCTAGTCACCTGCTGTTGTCTCGGCAAATTAATGCCACCTTTGATGATCTGCTACTTAACGCAGCTCAGCGGCTGGAGCGTCGAATTTACACGGTGGATGGTGAGCTGCGCATCAATATGCACTATTTCAGCATCAGTACACTTGGCAGCAGAGGCGATGGGAAAATATTCTATCGCATTAAAGAGTCTGAAGGTGGCATGATCGCAGGCTTTAGCGGTTTATCAGATCCTCCCAGAACGTCTCAAGCGCCCATTTTCTATGACGTCGACTATGCCGGTAATGCATTACGCGCCGTGGCGCTTACACTGCCCTTTTACCGAGGTGGTGAATCGGTAGACATTGAAATAGTGGTAGCCGAATCAAAAGAAGCGCGCCACACGCTCACTAATGACTTTATGGTAACGCTTTCAGGGTTAATGGCCGTAACAGGCCTACTGGCAATTTCCATTGCCCTATTAGCCATTCATCTAGGTCTGGCACCTCTCAATACGGCAAGCCAGGCGTTGCGACAACGCTCACCCAATGACTTGCACCCCTTGGATGATGCCGCTCCCAAAGAGATTTTGCCGCTCATCCAGAGTATTAACCATTTGATGCAGCGTATGCGGCGCAGCATTGAAAGCACTCAACAGCTCAATGCCGATGTTTCGCATCAGCTTAGAACGCCCATTTCAGAGATTCGCGCATTAACCGAGGTGTCGCTTAAAACGCCCCTTCCTTCACCAGCGCAGACTAATCTAAAAGAGATTCAACGCATCACCGAACATGCCAGCCACACCGTGAAGCAACTACTTAAATATGCCAAAACGCGCAGCGAGTTGGTTGATATATCTCACTTGGAGAACGTCGATTTAGTAGCGATTTGTCAGGAAGCCTGCGCTCAAACTGCCCCCACTATCTATAAGCTAGGCCAAGAGCTCGCATTTGAAAAACATCAAGCGATACCGAATGTCATTGGCGACCCTATTTTGTTGCGCTGGTTAGTCACCAATTTAATTGAGAATGCCAGCTTGCATGCAGGTGGAGAGCATGTTTACCAAGGCGTCATCACCGTTGCACTAACGGCTGACGCAGGCCAAGTAATATTAACGGTGAGCGATGAAGGCACTGGCGTAGATGAAGCACAAATCTGCAAATTGACCGAACGCTTTTTCCGCCACAACAAACACTCTTCTGGTAGCGGGCTGGGGCTGGCCATTGTAGAGCAGATTGCGATCACTCATTCGGCACAACTGTCTCTGGGCAACCGACCACAGGGTGGGTTTAAAGTCTCTGTGACATTCTCTACATAACAGAGGCATTGGCTACTCGCACCCTACATTGTGAGTGCGAGATAGCGGTTCAACGTCAGACGATTCGTTGCAACATGTCAAATCATTGTTGAATGGCTGCTTGGCGTGCTTTAAGCCGCTTCATGAGCAGCTGGCTGAACAGCGAGATTAGCAACAGTGCAAAAATTGCTAACGTGACTGGGCGCTCAAAAACGTAGGTAATATCACCACCACTGATTTGATAGGAGTGAAGTAACGATTTTTCAGCCAGCGAGCCCAGTAACATGCCGATCACGGCGGCGGGTACGGAGTAGCCATAGTGGCGAAATATCCAACCGATCACCGCAAACACCAGCACCGTAGCGGGCCCAGTCATATTGCCGGTTAGCCCGAAGGATCCCATTATCGCAAGCACCAACACAGAAGGAATCAAGTAGCGCATGGGCACTTTGACAATATTGGCCAATAGCGGAATAAACAGTAAGCCAATAATTACCAATAAAAATACCTGGGCAAAGTTAGCGAAGATGATCGCGTAAACCACATCGGTTTGTTGGCGAATAAACTGCGGGCCGCCAGTGATATTATGCATAGCAAACGCCGCTAACATTACCGCTGTAGCGCCACCGCCGGGAATCCCTAGTGCCAGCAGTGTTGCCATCGAGCCCCCTTCGGAGCTGCTGTTAGCCGCTTCAGACGCCACGACCCCTTTCGGATTGCCCTTCCCAAATGAATCAGGATCCCGATCACGGCGCTTAGTTTCTATGTAAGAGAGCAGGTTAGACACGGATGAGCCCACACCAGGTACCGCTCCTACCAACACCCCGATCAAACCACCCCGAATCATCACAACGGGGTAGCGCATCGCCATTCTGCAACCTTCGAAGATCTCACTCACCTTCACTTTGCGGGCATCGGCAGATTCAACGATGAAGCCTTTATTAGCTAGCTTAAATAGCTCTGAGGCGGCAAACATCCCCATCATGGCAGGAATGACGGGGATGCCGTCCAACAGGTAAGTCTGCCCCATCGTCCCGCGTGCTAAACCAATTTCGCTAAACCCAATCGTCCCCACTAACAGCCCGACAAATCCTGCAATCAAGCCTTTAAGCACCTGTTCGCCTTTTAAGCTCGCAATCAGCGTCATCCCCCAGAGAATCACTACAAACATCTCTGCTGGCCCCAATCTCAGCACCATGTAGGAAAGCGGCTGTATCATAAAGAACAACACCACGTAGCCCATCAGCGCACCAATAACCGAGGAGGCTAACGCGACACCTAACGCCTGGTTATGCTGCCCCTTCCGCGCCATGGGGTAACCATCAAACGCGGTTGCGATTGCCGAAGAGGTGCCCGGAATATTCATCAAAATGGCTGGGATACCGGCACCAAATGAGCCGCCAGTAAAAATAGCGGTAAGAAACAACATGGCTTGAATAAAGTCCATGTACATGGTCATCGGCAGGAAAATAGCCATCGCCATTGATATCTGCAGGCCTGGCGTTGCGCCAAAAATAAGCCCCAGTACGATACCCGGTACTACTACCAACCAAGGGCCAAAATTAGAAAAAAGCAGATCCAAACTCTGCCCTACTGCGCCAAAATCAATCATGGTATCTCCTCAGCTTGGAAGCAGCAGCAGTGTCATTGGATACGGCAGCATCTGCGAGAAAAAGAACGCGACACTCAGCCCAAAAGCGACACTATAGCCACCTACCAACAACCAATTTCGCTCCCCCTTGAGGATCAGGAAAAGCGCCAGAAACGCTACGGTGGCAATATCAAAGCCTATCGCTTCAAGCGACAGCACATAGACGGCGAAGAGACCCACAACAGGTAATGTTTTATGCAGCGGTTCTTCTTCAGAGGAGCGAAACAGCGAGCCGTGTTTAATACGCAGGATCAACTCGAGTGCAATAATCGCTAACACGATAACGGCAAGTGGCAATATAAGCAGCAGGTTTTGCGGTGTGGCGGATACGCGAATGGCGTCTAATAAATACCATAGTGTAAAGCCAGCCAGACCCATGAGAACGATAAAGTCCCCATAGTCACGTTTACATTCAGACATGGTAAAACCCCATACTGGCCCCTCATTAATGTGAGGGGCCAGCTATCATGGAAGGATTAGCTCGGAAAAGCTGTTCGTGAAAACTAGTTAAGCAAGTGAGCGTACTTTTCAAACACCTGATAGTTTTCGCGCATCAGCTCGTTGGAGCGCTCTGGGCCTACCCAAACGCCGCCCATTTCGTTGCGCTCAAGCTGCTCTTGAACATCTTTGCGGGCAAGCGCACTTTGAATAGCCGAGGAGATCTTCTCAAAACGCTCAGGATGCTGGCGCTCCATTTCACTGGTCACTGCAAAGCCGCGCATTGAGCCCTGAAGAACGGGCACCTCAAGATTCATCGGCGCCAGCGCTTCATTTATTGGAAGTGCATCCCACTGCTCAATGCGTTCATCACTTACGATCGCCAATGGGGTTAAAAACTCACGGATCCCCTCACTGCCCTGGGCACTAATAGAGACGAAATCCACCTGTCCACCCGCTACCGCTGAACGAGCTTCGCCACCGCTGTTATAGGTCACCAAGTTGAGGTTATCTTGGGGAATACCTGCTTCATCAAGTAGCAACCGCACCATTAAGTGACCAGCAGAGCCTTGAACCACCGCACCGCGTACTTGACCCTCTTCTTCGCGGATCGCTTCAAGCAGGCTTGGCAGGTCTTCATAACCGCTGTCTTTATTTGCAGCGATTAGATCCAAATCAAACCACTGGAAGTTGATATAGGAAAAGTCGTCGACACTAAACTCTGCATCACCAGTAAGGATCGAGTTGGTTAAGTACGGAGCAAACGTCGAGGCATAGACGGTATAACCATCATCAGGCACGTTAAGAACGTAATTAGAAGCAATCTGAGTACCCGCACCGGGGCGATTAGTGACTTGTACCGGTACACCTAGCTCTTCGGAAATAGGCCCTGACATCATGCGGGTCATACGATCCGCGCTTCCGCCGGTGCCAAAACCTACCACCATATTGAGCGGTCGAGAGGGAAAGTCGTCAGCTACAGCAGGAAGCGCCATTGATAGAGAGGCAATGGCGGCCGTTGCCCCTACCAATATCGATTTGATATCGAACGATAAGGAAGCACTGGAAGTGTTAAACATAGCGTGGCTCTCTTTTTATAGGTTTGTTTGGTTTTCGCACAGATATCTCTCAGTGAGCCTAGAACGCTACTCCCCGAAACTGTCATCAACCTTGCATAAAACCAGAACGCAACTAAAGTCTAATCCTTACTGACTACCTGCCGATTAAGAAACGCGATTCCCGCGTCAATAGCGCTACCACGCAGCAGAAAGCTGGCAAAATGCCCATAGCCACGCTGTAAGTAAAGCTCGCTTTCAGTGCCCTGGGCCTGGAGTGCTTGATAGAAGTCAGTTGCGTGATCAACGGGCACTAGCTGATCCCAACTGCCATGAAACAGAAAAAACGGTGGTGCCTGAGGGGTGATTTGCCGCGCAGGTGAAGCCAGCGCATAGGCCTCTGGTTTTTCGGCGCGGGTGCCGCCAATAAAGTCGACCACCAAGCGGCCGTCATCAAACTTCAGCAGGTCACTGGGTAAACCGCCGACCAACACCGCTGCTAGCTTTGTGTGCTCGCCACCATAAGGATCGCCAAGCGGGCCTTCATCGCCAGCCAAGGCAAGCAGGCTTATCAAATGTGCGCCAGAAGAAAAGCCAACGCCCACGATGCGGTCAGTGTCCACTTGCCAACGCTCAGCGTTACTGTGAATCCAGCTCATCGCCTGTTGCAAATCATGTAGCTGTTCAGGGAATCGGTACTCGGGAGCAAAGCGGTGCTCAATATTCACTGTCACATATCCCTGCTCTGCTAACTGCTCAGCAATCGCCTCCATGTCGTCAGGTCCACGGTTGCGCCAGCCACCGCCATGCACAATGAGCGCAGCTGGTCGACGCTCTGCGTCTGATGCGTTCGGCAATAGCACCTGGGCGCTCAATGTTTGCGCCCAATCATCAGGTGTATAACGTTGGGCGGGTAGTCGAGTAAAGGTCTGCGGGGTGTTCAGCATCCCCTGCTCAATGGCAGGTAGGCCCTGGCTGGCTTGATGCGTTGCACCGCAGCCACTCATCAAGAGAGTCAGCGCGCTTACGCCCAGGTATCGACGCATAATACGTAAATCCAGCATGTAAAATTCCTCAATACGCCCCCTCAATACAGTTTTTAATCACAGGTCTTAAGTCCAGGTCTTAAGTCCAGGTCTTAAGTCCAGGTCTTAAGTCCAGATCTTAAGTCCAGTTGTTAAATCCAGTGAGCCCCCAACCCAAGTGATTGTGACCGTGTAAGCTAAAATAAGGTCACGGTTGTTGCACACTTTGTGCAAACGTTTTACACCAAGCCCCTAGATACTGACATCGATAAACTGCCACTTTTTTAAACGTTTCGAGGTCTGTTATGAACATGTCACTTCGCCAATTATTTGCTCCTGCACTACTTGCCGTTGCCCTTATGCCTTTAGCCTTCAGCGCCAATGCCAGCCACCATAGCAGTGCAGGTATTGACCGCGAAGCAATGCAGGAACGCATGGAAGAGTACCGCCAAGAAGCTTATCAACGCGCCGGTTTAAGCGAAGAGCAGCAAACTGCCTTAAACGAAGCACGCGCTGAACACCGAGATGCCATGCTGTCGCTGCGCGAAGAGCACCAGGCCCAGGTGGCCGAGATCCTAACCGAAGAAGAGCAACAAGCGCTGCGCGATGCCATGCGCGAGATGCATGACGAGCGTCGCCAGGGTGAAGGCGCTCATGGCAAGCGCGATCATGAGCGTCGTGGACACCATAGCGAACCTGCAGAGGAAAGTGCGGCAGAGTAAGCGTTTATTAAACGTCAAACCCTGCTCTAACGCCCGGCCTAGCCGGGCATTTTTGTTTCTATACTCCTGAAAAGCGCTTTATCCGCGGGTCTGAACGCTGCCCCGTGACTTGAAGTGAGCACTTAAACCGCGTATTTTATTTGAACGTTCATTCAAAAATAACGCTGTTTTTAATTCTTGTCTTAACAACAGGAGTCCGCCTCCATGGCGAAAGACAACCCCAACCTCCCCTCACGCGACCGCCTCAATCCCGTGGTTTTCCACGGGAGCGTGGCGGGAATTCTGCTTTTCTTGATTCTTACCATGCTGTTTACCGAACAGGCTGGCGCTTTCTTCGATGCTGGGCTTGCCTGGGTTAGTAAAACATTCGGCTGGTACTACATGCTGGCGATTGTGGCTTATCTGGTATTTGTGGTGATTATTGGCATGTCGCGCTTTGGCAGCATTCGCCTTGGCCCAGATCACTCACGACCTGAGTTTTCGCTGCTATCGTGGTCAGCCATGCTGTTTGCTGCAGGTATCGGTATTGACCTGCTGTTTTTCAGCGTTGCTGAACCGGTCGCCCACTATCTGGCACCCCCTGATCTAGCGCCTGAAAGCCAAGAGGCCATGCGTCAGGCCGTCGTTCAAACCTATCTGCACTGGGGGCTTTCCGGCTGGGGGCTGTACGTGTTGATGGGTATGGCGCTGGCCTACTTTAGTTACCGCCATCGCTTGCCACTGGCGATCCGTAGTGCTCTCTATCCAATTTTAGGCAAGCGTATCCACGGGCCGATTGGTAACGCCGTAGACATTACCGCTGTTGTCTCCACTGTATTCGGTATCGCCACTAGCCTGGGTATTGGGGTGATGCAGCTCAATTACGGCCTCACCTACATGTTTGGTGTGCCTGAAACCCTCACCGTACAGGTGATTTTGATCGTCCTGGTCGTGGTGTTGGCAACCATTTCTGTGGTGACTGGCGTCGAGAAAGGCATTCGCCGTCTTTCTGAGTTCAACATGCTGCTCGCGCTAGCGCTGATGCTATTTGTACTCTTTTCAGGCGATACCCTGGTCCTACTAGATAAAGTGGTCAATAACGCCGGTGACTACCTTTCTGGGTTTGTGGGTGCCAGCTTTGACACCTACGCGTTTGCCGATGAAGGCGCCCAAGAGTGGAAAATGTGGTGGACGATCTTCTTCTGGGGCTGGTGGATTGCCTGGACACCGTTTGTCGGCCTTTTCTTGGCACGTATTTCACGTGGCCGTACCATCCGCGAATTTGTCGCTGGAGCGTTGTTTATTCCGCTGGCCTTTATGATGGTATGGATGTCGGTGTTCGGTAACAGCGGCATTGAGCTGGTGGCCAACCAAGGAGTGGTCGAGCTGGGTGAACAGGCACTCAACACGCCGCAAACCACGCTTTATACACTGCTTGAGTACTACCCTTACGCAGGCCTTACTGCAGCCGTAGTAACGGTACTAGGGATTGTGTTCTTTATTACCTCTGCGGATTCCGGTGCACTGGTACTGGCCAACTTCACTTCTATTTTGAGTGACGTTAACCATGATGCGCCGATCCGTCTGCGTATTTTCTGGTCGGCAGTGATTGGCTTGATCACCATCGCCCTGTTAATGGCTGGCGGCTTAAACGCTCTGCAAAGTGCCGTGGTGATTACCGCCCTGCCTTTCTCATTGGTGATTTTCGCCGTCATGGTGGGAATGTATAAAGCCCTGAAACTGGAAGGCAGCAAGGCCGACGCACGTCGTATGATTGCCGGTGGCGCACCCGGCGGCGACTGGCGCGAGCGTTTGGATCGTGCGCTGGATACCTCTAACCGTGCGGGTGCCGCAGCAACCATTCAGCACTCTATTCGCCCAGCGATGACGCAATTTGCCCAAGAACTTGAAAGCCGAGGCCAAACCGCCAACGTTACCGAAGAGCATCTTGATGGCGAGTCGCTTCCCAATCTGACGTTGCAGGTTGACCTGGGCGATGCCACTAGTTTTGTCTACCAGGTATGTCCGCACCGTATGCGTACCCCCAGCTTTATACCTGCGGATGACGACTTCTATGTCCGTTTGGACGTGTACTTAGCTGAAGGCGGTCAAGATAAAGACCTGAACGGCTATACCCGTGGTCAAGTGATTGGTGATCTCGTGGCAGAGTACGAACGCCATCTACACTTCCTTACTCTGGCAGGCCAACAGATGGGCCATGTGCAAGCAATGCCAGGCACCATCGGCGAGCCGCCCGAAGACTCCCAGATGTAACGGCGTAAGTCTTTAAGTGAAAAGAGAAATCCCAGCCTACGTGCTGGGATTTTTTTATGCCCGAAAAACGCCCTGATGACGCCCCCACAACTAACGCCATATTGTGAGAATCACTGAGCAGGCGTAACGTAAAACTTTGTTTTTCCAATTGCTTGTTTCCCCACTTGCTTGTTTTTCAACTTTATTAGGAGACTTGCCTAATGGCCCGTGCTCATCGACCTTCGGGATACGCCTTTCCAGTGCCAGGCAGTGCACTACTAAGCGCTTGGCGCGAAGGATACACGCTTGCCAAATTGAAGCGTGATGTCATGGCGGGGCTGACGATTGGCGTGGTAGCCGTCCCACTTTCTATGGCGTTGGCGATTGCCACTGGCGTGCCGCCCCAACACGGGCTTTATACTGCGATTGTCGCGGGTGCAGTGATCGCTTTGACGGGTGGCTCGCGTTTTAACATTTCCGGCCCCACCGCTGCCTTTGTGGTAATTCTATTTCCTATTGTCGCCAACCATGGCCTGGGCGGACTGCTGATCGCCACACTGATGGCGGGCGCTATTTTGGTCGCACTGGGGCTTTCTCGGTTAGGCAGTCTGATTCAGTACGTGCCCTACCCGGTTATCCTCGGCTTTACGGCGGGCATCGGGGTAGTTATTGCGCTTTTACAGCTACCTGACTTCCTTGGCTTGGCGGGCGTTGAACTAGGCGATAGTACCCTGCATAACCTGGTATTGATTGGCCAAGCGCTACCCAGTCTTTCCCCCGCAGAAATCAGCGTGGGAGTTGTTACCTTGGCGGCACTACTCATCTGGCCCCGCTTGAATACGCCCATTCCTGCCCCGCTGATAGGCTTGGCAGTGGGCACTCTGGCCGCCGCTTTATTGACGATGAGTGGCGTTGAAGTCGACACGATCGCCTCACGGTTTAGCTGGGAGTTCCAAGGTGAAAGCGGTAGCGGCATTCCCCCCTTTGCACCTAGCGTTGCGGCCCCCTGGCACTTTCCTGGCGCTGACGGTACACCACTTGAGATTAACTTCGCGCTAATTCAAGCGCTGCTTGGCCCAGCGCTAGCCATCGCGTTACTGGCGGCCATTGAATCACTGCTCTGCGCCGTCGTGGCAGATGGTCTAACCCGCACTCGACATGATCCTAATGCTGAATTGATTGGTCAGGGACTGGGCAACTTAATCGTGCCCTTCTTTGGCGGCATTACCGCCACAGCAGCGCTTGCCCGCACGGCGACCAACATCAAAAGCGGCGCCTTCTCACCTATCGCCGCAGTCGTGCATTCGCTGGTGGTGCTACTCGCGGTAGTCGTGCTGGCAGGCGTGCTGGGACACGTACCTATGGCGGCCCTGGCTGCGTTACTATTTATCATCGCCTGGAATATGAGCGAGGCACGCCACTTTGTGCATACACTGAAAAGTGCCCCCGCTAGCGATGTGTGGGTGCTGGTGATCTGCTTTGGGCTAACGGTACTTTTTGACATGGTGATTGCGGTGGCTGTCGGTATTGGCTTGGCCGCCGCGTTGTTTATTCGCCGTATGGCACAGTTGACCCATACTCAACGCTTAGACACCCCCGATAAAGACGCGCACTTCCCACCGGAAGTCGCCCTTTACAAAATTCACGGTCCACTATTTTTCGGTGCCGCTGAAAAGGCGATTGCCACGCTAAGAGTGATTGATCACAGCGTGCGAATTATCGTTCTGGATATGCGCGAAGTTCCCAGTCTGGATACCACGGCCATGGTGGCGTTAGATACGTTGCGTCGTGAGCTGAGCGAACAAGGCGTAGGAGTGATGTTTGTTGGGCTGCAGCCGCGCCTGGCACTCAAAATTAAACGCGCGGGCATTAAGCGTGAAGTGGGCAAATTAGCAGTCGTGAGCAATCTTGCCCATGCCGAGCGTATGGCACAACGCTGGTTGGAAAAGAAAGATTCAGTAGATATTGAATAGACGGCAGGGAATAAAAGGGGGAGCTATCGTCTCCCCCACTTGCTCGCTCAGCTCGCCATATCCAGCACAATACGGCCTTCTATCTTGCCGTCGATCATACGTTGGAAGACATCGTTGATATTGTCTAGCGTGTCGGTCGCCACAGTCGCTTTGACTTTGCCTTCAGCGGCGAAATCCAGCGCTTCTTGAAGATCACTGCGCGTCCCCACGATAGAGCCACGAATGGTAATACCGTTAAGCACCGTGCTGAAGATCGGCAGTGGGAAGTCACCCGGAGGCAAGCCATTGAGCACCAGAGTGCCACCACGGCGCAGCATGTTTTGCGCTTGATCAAACGCCTTCGGCGATACCGCTGTGACCAGTGCCCCATGGGCACCGCCAATAGTTTTCTTCAGATACGCCGCAGGGTCGGTTTTCATCGCGTTAACCGTCACTGTGGCACCTAGCCGTTCGGCTAGGGCTAATTTACCGTCGTCAATATCAACAGCCGCGACGTTCAGCCCCATCGCTTTCGCGTACTGCACTGCCATATGCCCCAAGCCGCCAACGCCTGAAATAACCACCCACTGCCCAGGGCGGGTATCGGTCATTTTCAAGCCTTTATAAACCGTTACTCCGGCACACAGAACCGGAGCTATTTCGATGAAATCAACGGCGTCCGGCAGACGCCCTACATAGCCCGCATCCGCCAAGGTATAGTCGGCAAACCCGCCGTTGACCGAATAACCGGTATTTTGCTGGGATTCACACAGGGTTTCCCAGCCGCCTAAACAGTGTTCACAGTAACCACAGGCTGAGTACAGCCAGGGCACGCCGATACGATCGCCCTCTTTGACATGGGTAACGCCGTCACCCACCGCCACAATATGCCCAACGCCTTCGTGCCCTGGAATAAACGGTGGCGAGGGTTTTACCGGCCAATCGCCGTGTGCTGCATGTAAATCGGTGTGGCAAACGCCAGAGGCCGCCACCTTCATCAGCACCTCTCCCCGCTTGGGACGAGGCACGTCTACTTCTTCTATCGCTAGTGGCTGGCCGAACTCGCGTACGACTGCCGCCCGCATTGTGTTATCCATGATGCAACTCCTGATAGTTGTCGATGTGGCAACTTGTGGTTGCTCTTATCGTTACAGTAAGCGTCAGAGGAGTAGCAAAACGCCCGGCAATGGCCGGGCGATATCACTGCAGAATAGCGTATTAGAAGAAACCTAGCGGGTTAATATCGTAACTCACTAGCAGGTTCTTAGTTTGCTGATAGTGCTCAAGCGCCACTTTATGGGTTTCGCGACCTACGCCTGATTTCTTATAACCGCCAAACGCAGCATGGGCAGGATACTGGTGATAGCAGTTAGTCCATACGCGACCTGCTTGAATGCCACGCCCCATACGGAAGGCGACGTTGATGTCACGGCTCCATACGCCGGCACCCAGGCCGAACTCGGTATCGTTGGCAATGGCGAGCGCTTCTTCTTCATCTTTGAAGGTGGTAACAGCGACCACAGGTCCAAAAATCTCTTCTTGGAAGACGCGCATCTTGTTGTTGCCTTTGAGCAGTGTCGGCTGGATGTAGTAGCCGCCATTGATGCTGTCATCCAGGCTCTCTTTATCGCCGCCAGCAAGGAACTCGGCGCCTTCGTCGCGCGCGATGTCCATGTACGACATGATTTTATCGAACTGCTCTTGTGACGCTTGAGCACCTACTTGCACGTCGGTATCCAGCGGGTTACCGCGCTTGATGGTTTTAGTCCGCTCAACCACCTTGGCCATAAACTCGTCGTACATGCTCTCTTGAATCAACGCACGAGAAGGACAGGTACATACTTCGCCTTGGTTGAAGAATGCCAGCACTAAGCCTTCGACGGCTTTATCAATAAACGTCGGCTCGGCGTTCATGATGTCAGCAAAATAGATATTGGGCGATTTACCACCCAGCTCCACTGTCGAGGGGATAATATTTTCTGCGGCACATTTAAGAATATGCGAGCCAACCGGCGTCGAACCGGTAAAGGCAATTTTGGCAATACGCTTGCTGGTGGCGAGTGCTTGGCCTGCTTCTGCGCCAAATCCATTAACGACGTTTAGCACGCCGGGGGGCAGCAGGTCGCCAATAACCTCCATAACTTTCAATATCGAGGCAGGAGTTTGCTCAGCTGGCTTCAGTATGACGCAGTTACCCGCGGCAAGGGCAGGGCCAAGTTTCCAAGCAGCCATTAGAATCGGGAAGTTCCAGGGAATAATTTGACCAACAACGCCCAGCGGCTCATGGAAGTGGTAGGCAACAGTGTTAGCATCGATATCCGCAGCCGTACCTTCTTGTGAACGCAGGCAGCCAGCAAAGTAACGGAAGTGGTCAACAGCCAGCGGAATATCCGCATTCAGGGTTTCACGAACCGCTTTTCCGTTATCCCACGTTTCTGCGACAGCCAACATCTCAAGGTTTTGCTCGAGGCGGTCGGCAATCTTAAGTAGGATGTTACTGCGCTCTTGAACGGAGGTTTT
The DNA here is from genome assembly GCF_002216165.1 of Halomonas sp. N3-2A. Taxonomy (NCBI): domain Bacteria; kingdom Pseudomonadati; phylum Pseudomonadota; class Gammaproteobacteria; order Oceanospirillales; family Halomonadaceae; genus Halomonas; species Halomonas sp. N3-2A. Next base: position 3,187,991 of record NZ_CP022286.1, read on the forward strand.
ACCCCAGGCAGGCGCTGCTTTGTGAGCTGCATCTAGCGCTTTCTCAATGTCTTCAGCGCTAGAGCGGGGAATTTCGCAGAATACTTGGCCGTTAACAGGACTGATATTATCAAAGTACTGGCCGTTGACCGGGGGAACAAACTCACCGCCGATATAGTTGCCAAAGCGTTTCTCAAAGGACACAACGGAACCAGCATCACCCGGGTTGGCGTAGATCATGGTAAAGCTCCTGAGTATTATGATTATTAAATAAGGTGCCTACCCAGTGTTAGCCACACACGCCATTTACGATATAGCCCGATGGCAGGACGCACCCTCATCCCTTGGTAGGAGACGCCATGTACTCGTTGCTAGTGGCAGATGACCATCCGCTGTTTCGCGAAGCACTACACGCGGTGATTAGCGCTGGTTTAACAGATACTCAACTGCTGGAGTCGGACAGTTTGGCGGCGGCTATTCACACGATAGGCACCCACGATGAGCTTGATCTGCTGTTGCTCGATTTAAGCCTGCCCGATGCCGATGGACTAGAGGGTCTGACAATACTTCGAGAAAGATTCCCATGGCTCCCCGTCGCTATTGTCTCGGCACATCAGGAGCGCCAGTTGGTGTTAGATGCCATTACCCAAGGTGCCGTGGGCTATATTCCGAAATCAACTCCCCGAGAGCAGCTGTTAGCAGCACTCAACCAAATTCTTCAGGGGCAACTTTATCTGCCTGCAGATATTATGCGCCAGCCGCCCCCACGCATGGAGTCATCAGCGTTGACGCCTTCGTCGGAGGTATCCCGCGAACGGCTAATACGCTTAACCGACAAGCAGTTAGATGTATTGGGTTGCATGGCTCAGGGGATGTCCAACAAACAGATCGCACGAGAACTGTTCATCGCTGAAACTACCGTTAAAACGCATGTCTCGGCTATTTTACGCAAGCTAGGTGCAACAAGTAGAGTGCATGCCATCGTCATCGCAGGTGAAGAGGAGCTAGGCGCTTATCTTGCCAAACGAACCTCTTCCACCTAGCCGCCGACTTCCCGTTAAGCGGAATTCTCTAAGAGCGTTCCCAGTAGCATCTTTAAGCGAAGAGGCTTAAGCGGCTTTAACAAACAGTGCATACCCGCTTCCCGGGTGGCCCGCTTCAAGGCTGCCTCATGGTTGGCAGTGATGACCACAGTGGCTAACCCTGGATAGCGTCGACGCAATCTTGCCGCCAGATCAATCCCATTTTCGCGGTGATCCCCCAGGTGATAATCCACCAACAGCACAGCCGGGCGCTCACCGTCACTCGCTGCTTCCAGCGCACTCACCGTTGCGGCTGCCCTCACCCGACACCCCCAACTGCCCAGCAACGCCTGCATTCCTTCTATAATCGCGGGATCATCATCAATCACCCAAATGACACAGCCTTGTAGCGGATCGTGCTGCCAACGATCAGATCCAGGCAACGCTTTTGGCGCACACGCAACGGGCGATGCACCCGCGCTTGGGGCTGCATTAGGTACTGGCACAGAGAAAGGGACCAGCACAGAAAAAAGCGAGCCACGCCCAAGCTGTGAAGTCAGCGACACAGGGTGCTCTAACATAGTGCTGATACGATCTACGATTGCCAGTCCCAATCCAAGCCCTCGGCTGTGGCCACTTTGGGACTGGTTGGCGCGGCGAAATTCTAGAAAAATTGCCTTACGCTGTGGCTCTGGTATCCCCGGCCCAGTATCGCCCACCATAATTTCAAGACCGTTGGCGCGTCGTCGACAGCCAAGCAGTAAGTGACCATGTTCGGTGTAGCGCACGGCATTGCTGAGGAAGTTGCGCACGACACGCGCCAGTAGCGCTAGATCAGATTCGACCACCACGCTCGACGGCACATAGTGAAGCGTCAGCCCACGTACAGCGGCCACTTGCCGATACTCTTCGGCCAAGGCATCTAGCAGTGTGCTTACCGCAAACGGTGCTTTATCCGCGTGAAGTACGCCGGCATCCAGGCGGGAAATATCCACCAATGTACCTAAAAGCCCTTCAACATCCTTTAACGAACGCCCTATGTGCCCTACTAAAGCCTGGGACGCCTCGGGTAGCGCATGCGTTTCTAAGGCACTGGCGAATAACCGTGCGGCGTTTAACGGCTGAAGCAGGTCATGACTGACCGCCGCTAAAAATTTCGTTTTGGAAAGATTGGCCGCCTCTGCTTCGGCATTCGCCGCCAGCAGTCGTGCATTTACTTGGCTAAGTTCATCTAATGTGCGATGAAGTGCGTCGGTGCGTTCGCGTACTTGCTCTGCCAGCAGCACCGAGCGCTCAAACGCTGCATAAGGAGCGCTGTTGGGGCTTGCTCCGGACTCCACACGCTCCATTAGCGCCTGGCAAACCTTACGCAAACGGCGATTTTCCTCGCGCAGCGTGGCATTATCCGCCGCAGTATCGCTATCCGCCGCTAGTTGGAAGAGCGCCAAAAGCCACCCCCGTAAAGGTTTGGTTTACGTGCATGCCATGATGATGTTCGCCGTAGGTATTAAACCCCACCACTCGTGCCTGACGAAGCAGCGCTGACGCCTGATCCAACTGCTGCAAAGACTCAAGCGCCATACGCCTTAAGAAACAATCGCAGCCTATAATCGAAGGTGTTGCCCCCAGGCGTTGTTGCACGCGCTGTAGCATCACCTCTAGATCTAAGAGTAACGGCGCAGGCCGCATCGCGGTGAGCACAATGCCCGTTTCTACCGCACAGTAAAACGTTAGGCTAGCATCCTCATTCACGCGTTGTATTGAACGAATATAGTGTTGACCGCCGATATAAACTGCCAGCGGGTGCTGGGCAAAAATGGATGGCGATAGCGCATCAACAGAACAGCCGACTAACGCTGCATACACGTCAGCAGCAGGTAACCCGTTGAGCTCTAGCACTCGGCGCTGCTCCCGGTCAGCCTCTGTTACCACTAACTTATGGGCAAGCGGCTCAAGATGATGGGTAGAAAACACCTCAAACGGAAGCCGTGTGTTAAGCATTACCACCACGGCGGCGCGGGTATGAAAATGCCCATTCGCATAAACATGGGTATGGGTAAGGTGATTATCATCACCGGCCGAGCCGCCAAAGCTGGGAATACGGCCAAGAGCAGCATCTAGGGTTGCTAATACCTGTTCTTCACGGCTGGACAAACCATCTAGCAACGTGAGGGCAAAGCTATGCTCGTTCACCGGTGCAACTGCCTGCTGTCGACAACGCTCCAACAAGGTATCGACGAGCGGTTGTGCGCAGCTAAGGTCAAAGTGTTCAAGGTCGTCTACCAGTGCGGTTTCAATTGCAAACACGCGACTATCAAAACCTATCGCAACCACAGAGCCTCGGTCATAGCCTTGCGGTGTAATCTCGCCCGCCGTCGTGCAACCACTCATCGGCACCTTATCAAACGCACCGCCAAGGGCAGTTGCTAGTTCCTCTAACGGATACTCTGCACTGCAAAAAAACAGCACAAAACCTAAGTGCTCATGGCCTAGCTGCTGAGCCAGTTCATCGGCGGCTTGGAAGGGATTTAGCTGGTTGCTGGCAGCGATCTGAATACCGCTATTCTTCGGGGCTATCGTCACGGCGCCATTTCTCCAACGCTGCATGAGTTCGCGAAGCGGTTTGCCTCAACAGGTTCATGGTTTCAGTAAAATCTTGCGGTGAAGACGCGCTGTTACTGGCGATTATTTCGAGCCGTTTAGCCTCAGCGGCCAAACGCTCTGCCCCAACACCGAGCGATTCGCCGCGCAGCTGATGTGCTAAGCGCGCCACTTGCTTGGCTTGCTCTGTTGTCAGCAATTCCGCGTTGCTTAGGTAAGCAGCCAACTGTGCTGAGTAATCACTCACTTGCTGGTAATAAAGCATGATGATCTGATCGACACTTTCAGCTCCCAATGACATAACCAGGGACTCTAGTGTTGCACGGTTAAGGAGTGGCTGTAACTCTTGCTGCTCCTGATCTAAAGGCAACGCCGATAAGGCATCTGGGCGCGAAGCCGTAAACAGCTGCAGTGACAGCACATGGCTAAGGGCAAGTAAGGATAGCGGTTTGGTAATGTAATCGTTCATTCCCGCTGCTAGGCAGCGTTGGCGAACATCTTCCACGCCGCCAGCCGTCATGGCCACAATCGGCACGTTAGCCAGCCAACCGCCTTGAGAGCGAAGCCTTTTGGTCACGGTTATGCCATCGATATCCGGTAGCTGGATATCCATAAAGATAAGGTGCACCTGCTGAGCCTGCACCATGTCCAGAGCATCTTGACCATTTTCAGCACAGACGACATCACATCCAAGGCGCGACAGTAGCCCAGTGGCAACTTTACGATTGACGGCATTGTCTTCCACAAGTAGTAAGGATGTGCCTGTAAAATCCTGCGTTGGTTCGGGCGGCAATGGAGCGGTGACTGGGCTGGCTTCTACAAGGGGCAACTCGCACCAAAATGTGCTGCCCTGCCCAGGAGTGCTACGAACCCCTAGTCGTCCTTGCATGGCTTCGCTTAAGCGTTTACAAATCGCCAAACCTAACCCAGTACCGCCAAACCGACGAGCAACTGACTCATCCGCTTGTTGAAATGGCTCAAACAGTGACGCCTGTTGCTCCTCATTTAAGCCACAACCAGTATCACAAACTTCAAATAACAGGCTCTTTACCGTGGAATAAATACGTATATTGACTTTACCATGGTCAGTAAATTTAATAGCGTTTGTGATGAGGTTAAGCAAAATCTGGCGCAATCGGCTGGCATCGATCATTACCCATGCCGGTACTAAAGGATCAACATATAACGTTAACTGCAGGCCTTTTTCCTTAGCACGAGGCTCAAAAAGCGATATTACGCTGTCGACTAATGGTTTCAGGGCGGTGGGCGCAGTTTCAAGCGTTAGGTGCCCCGCTTCAATCTTTGAAAAATCAAGAATTTCATTGATCATCGCTAGTAGCTGATTAGCGCTGTCATGAATCGTACGAGCATAGTCTTCTACTTGCGCAAGGCTAGATGGTTCACGCAGCAACTCACTCATACCAATAACGCCGTTGAGCGGCGTGCGAATCTCATGGCTAACCATCGCTAAAAAGTCAGATTTAGCGTGATTTGCAGCTTGCGCCTGTGTGGCAGTGACTTCAAGTTGACGACTCAGTTGCTCCTGCTCACGCCGAGCAGCGGCGCTTTCTCGCATTTCACGCACCAGAAACACAATGACCAGCAATACAGCGAAACTCATTCCCACTAATAGAGACATTAAAAGCTTATATAAAATATTTAATAGCACGCGCTCTTCAGTAGCAGACTCCGCTAGATAACCATTAATAGCGATAACAAATCGCTCTGTCAGCCGAGTTAGCACCAACAGCTCTTCCTCTAGCTCAGCAATCGGCAGCTGAGGTAAAGATGCATGAGGTTCAAACATGGGATCTAGCGTATCTAGCTGCTGCTGAATTTGAACTAATAATGCTTTTGCTATGCTGATATTGTCTAACAGCAGGCTCACTTCGCCCTCTTGCAACAGCGTCATTCGACTATAGAGCAGTTCGAAGTGCAGGTTCAGATCGTCCTGATCGGAAGGTGAAATCGGGCCACGGGTGGCCGCAAGTAAGTGGTTGAATAGCTGAATCGCATCGCGATCAAGCTTATAAACTACCCAAGCCGTATCTTCTCTCAAACTTTGTGTCAAATTATCCTGACGCCAAGCCGCTAAGGCTGCCACTACCAGAGCTGCCGCGAACAGCAGGACGGTAATCATAGCAACCACTTTAAAGCGACGCGGATAACGCAGCAGGCGGGGAGCCCGAGAAATAGACTGACTAACGGACATTTATCTGCATAACTTGCCAAACAGCTCTAAAACGCATTTTTTCACTTAAAAGAGCCTCGTCTTGGCTGAAAGGATAAAGCACCCACAAAGGGCCGTACTCTCGGATGGGAATGCTTTGCCCATCCCGCTCTAATGCTAGGATAACGTCATACTTATAAAAATCACTGATCGGTATTTCCGCCTCGAACCCGTTTAAAGCGGAGACATACACACTATTTCCAGCACTATTTCCAGCACTGTTTCTAGAGCCGTTTCCAGGACTATTCTCAGTACCAGGCAGCCCGACATGCTCTAACAATGTGCGCATCAGCGGTCCGCTATAAGTACTACTGCCCTCAGTCCACGGCGTGCCCGTTTCAAAGGAGTGCTGTGGCAAAGCTTGTAACATATCACGGTCAAAGCGTGCGCCCTGGGCTGTGTTGAAATGTGTTATATCACCGTTGACTGTGAGAATAACAGGCCCTTCGGGCATATCGAGGGAGGCCTCTGTCCGCACATGACCCGTCACGGGAATGCTGAGCAACAGCATAATCCCTCCCAGTAAAAACGCTTTCACAACGCTTACCTCACGACACAATATCTTGAAAACAGGACCGTTTCTGTCAACTATCAAGACAGGCAGGACTCTGGATAAAAAAGAGATAGCGCAAAGGTTACGCTATCTCTTTCACATAGTCAGGTTAAGTATGTTTTTACTTAGCAACGCGTATGAGGCTCAGCATTTCAAGGCACTCTGACCGTTAGGTCTCAAGCTTTTCGACTGGTTCAAAGCGCACCAACTCTTCATAAGCATGCCATGTTGCATGGCCTAAAACGGGTAAAATGAGTGCCAAGCCTATGTAAAACGTAAGCACACCAATCAAAACGCAGCCTGTCAAAATAGCAGCCCACAACAGCATCGGACGGAAGTTTTTGGCAACACAGCGCACGCTAGCTTCGATACCCTCCATAAAAGTAAGATCTTGATCCATTAGCGTTGGGATAGCCACTGAACTAATCGCAAACGCACCGAAAGCGAGAATACCGCCCGCCACTGAACCTACTGCAATCATGCCCAAGCCTTCCGGCGTGGTTAGGAGTGATGTGTATAGAGTTTCTGGACTAGGTACTTCAAAGCCAAAGAACAACGCGAACAGCAGCGTCGCAAGACGAATCCAGGCGAGGAAGAAAATCATCATCATCACGCCCATCATCGCCAACTGGCCTGCGTGCGGACGCCAACTACCGAAGGCATCGCCAAGGTTAGGAACCCTTCCCCGCTCAAGGGCAAGACTAATGCCATAGGAGCCTACCGCCACCAGTGGCCCAACAAACATAAACCCAGCGATCATAGGTAATAACCAGTACCAATAGCCGAGTGTTATTGCACCCGCTGTAATGGCTATGCTTAATCCCACCCAAAACATACCGTAGGTTAAACTGATAGCAGTTGCGCGACGAAAGTCCTCGAACCCCGCGGCAAGCCATGCACGCGGCCGATCCATTCCCACCTTATTAATAGTGATTTTTACATTAGGCATATCTGCTCGGCCGTGCGTTTTTGTTGTGGCTGCATTCATAGCATGACTCCTTAGATTTACCCCAATGCAGCGGTGGCCTTTAAACCCCATTCAGGTTGAGATCGAACTTGCCAATACCCTGAAAAAGTTGCCACATGCATGAGTTCGTTAACCATGGGTTAATGGCTTAACGTATCTTTAATGTAGCTGAGCAATGACAAGGTGGGGCTGTCTGGCGGCATCGCGTACAAAAAATCCTGCTTTCATGCCATTAACGCCAATTTATTCGATGCGTTAGCCAGCGTTAATATAACCTCACAAACAAAAACTCCAGGCCAAATGGCCTGGAGTTCGCTTAACAATCAACGAGTGCTGAGATCAGCGCACGATCATCACTGATATCTTGGCATGATGAACCACATGTTCCGCATTAGGGCCCAGAACGTAGTCTACAAATTTACGCTTGGTGTGAGATGCCATGACAATCAGGTCGGCATCTAGCTTTTTACTTACCTGAATGATGGCCTCCCATGGCGAGCCGTCGACAATCACACTCTGAGTCTTAATCTCCTCAGGCACATGTTCCTGAATAAACTTATGCTGCGCCTCTTTCAACGCAGCATGTGCTTTTTCAGAAAAGTTCTTCGGAAAGTAGGCCCCTACCATGGGCATCGTGAACTCCGGGAGCACTGTTACCACATGCAGTGAAGCTCCAAAAGTTTGACACAGAGTAATGGCCGTAGGCAGCGCCTTTGACCAAGAGGCTTCCTCGTTCAGGTCCACCGGCAATACGATCTTGCTGTACATGGCATCCTCCTTTATGCAGCAGCCTTGGCTGACGTATTATTACGACGACGACGCTGCATAACCACGATCAAACCGAACACCAGGAACGCCGGAATCCACATCAACTCCTTGATCCAACGATCCACAGGTGCCAGCACCTCGATGATTTCCTGGTCGAAATCCAGGCCAAGATCGGCCGCGGTGCTGCCGAAGGCCACCATATCGACCACGGCCCGCTCATCCTCGATCAGTAGCTCAAGCCCCAAGTTCTCCAGGCGCTCCTGCCCCGTCTGCCCTTCAGGTACGGGCAGGATCATGTAGGTGGTAAGCGGGTCACCAAAGTCATCTTCACCGCGGATCTGCAGCCGTAGCGTGCTCTCCTCGTCGACATCACCCAGCGTTTGGACGAATTGTGACGGCGGCACCGATTCATAGGGGTCATGGATCATGTCCATCCAGAACCCCGGGCGGAACAACGTGAAGGCGACCAGCAGCATGAGGATCGATTCGTACCAGCGGTTACGCACGATCATGAAGCCCTGGGAGCCGGCAGCAAAGATCAGCATCGCGATCGTCGATATGATGAAGATAACGACACCCTGCAGGAAGCTCACGTCGATCAGCAGCAGGTCAGTGTTGAAGATGAACAGAAACGGTAACGCCGCGGTCCGCAAGCTGTAATAGAAGGCCTGGAAACCGGTCCGTATCGGGTCTCCCCCTGAGACCGCCGCTGCCGCGAAGGAGGCGAGCCCCACCGGGGGTGTCACATCGGCCATAATGCCGAAATAGAACACGAACAGGTGAACGGCGATCAACGGCACCAGCAAACCGTTCTGCTCACCGAGCTGCACGATCACCGGGGCGAGAAGTGCTGACACCACAATGTAGTTGGCGGTGGTGGGCAGCCCCATGCCGAGGATCAGACTGAGCACCGCGGTGAGCATCAGGATCAGCATCAGGTTCCCCATAGAGAGGATTTCCACCACATCGGCCAGCACCAAGCCCACGCCGGTCTGGGAAACCGCGCCAACGATGATGCCGGCTGTCGCGGTGGCGATGCCGATGCCGATCATGTTGCGGGCACCAGTCACCAGACCACTCCACAGATCCAGGACACCCGCCCGAATATCCTCGGCCATCTCGCTCTGCCCGCGGAAGATTGCCGTGATAGGCCGCTGGGTCAGAATGATGAACACCATGAGCACCGTGGCCCAGAATGCCGACAGCCCAGGTGACAAGCGCTCCACCATCAGGCACCACACCAATACGATCACTGGCAGAATGAACTGCAGCCCAACCATCACTGTCGGCCGAGTCTGGGGCAGCTTGTAGATCGGCTCATTCGGATCATCGAGTTCGAGCTCCGGATAGCCTGCAGCCACCTTAAGCAGTGCGATGTAGATCACCACCAGGCCCACACTCACCGCCCAAGGCGTAGCGGAGCCCAGAACGGGTTTTAACCACCCCAAGCCATAATAGACCACCAGCGCCGTTACCATCATCAGCAATAAACCGCCCAAAAAGCCGATCACCTTGCGCACCAGCGGCTTGGGTGGATTGCTGGTTGGCAAGCCCTGCAGATTAGCTTTCATGGCCTCAAGATGGACGATGTAGATCAAGGCGATGTAGGAAATCAGTGCGGGTAGGAAGGCATGCTTGATGACCTCCACATAGGAGATGCCGACATATTCGACCATCAGGAAGGCGGCAGCCCCCATCACGGGTGGCATGATCTGCCCGTTGACAGAGGAGGCCACTTCGACTGCACCCGCCTTTTCGGCGGAAAAACCGACGCGTTTCATCATCGGTACGGTGAATGTACCGGTAGTCACCACGTTGGCGATCGAGGAGCCCGAGATCAGACCCGTCATGCCCGATGCCACCACCGCGGCCTTGGCCGGCCCACCCTTGTAGTGACCCAGCAACGAGAACGCCACTTTGATGAAATAGTTGCCGGCACCCGCCTTATCGAGTAAGGCTCCGAACAACACGAACAAGAATACGAAACTAGTCGATACCCCAAGGGCGATACCAAATACCCCCTGGGTGGTCAGCCACTGGTGGTTGACCAGACCGAAGAGACTTACACCCCGGTGGGAAAGAATGCCTGGCATGTAGGGCCCGGCAAGGGAATAGATAATGAAGATCGTGGCAATGATCATCAGCGGTGGCCCAAGCGCTCGACGTGTTGCCTCAAGCAGCAACAGGAGCCCCGCCACCCCAATGATCACATCCTGTAGGATCGGTGCCCCCGGTCGTTGCGACAACTGTTCATAAAACATGAACATATAGGCACCACAGAAGGCCGCCGCCGAGGCCAATACCCAATCCTGAATGGGAATGCGGTCGCGCGGTGAGCGCTTTAGCGCCGGATAGGCCATATAGGCTAAAAATAGCGCGAATGCCAAGTGAATGGAACGAGCCTCGGTGGCATTGAAGACACCGAAGCCGACCACGAAAGGCAATGGGGAGGCGACCCACAATTGGAACAGCGACCATGCCGCGGCGATGCTAACCAATAGTTTTCCCGGCGTGCCCGCTGGCTTGCGAGCCCCAGTATCACTCGAAGCCACCATATCCTCGAGGTCAACCGCGGATTCCGCGCTCCTGTTCTTGTCCTCAGTCATAAGCTAACCCTGCCTGGTATGTAGTGACGAAAGATCCCATTGGCATTACGCCATACAGCATCTCAAACAGAATGCGCGGCCACTCTAAGTGGCCGCGCATTCCCTCATCGAGGCGAAATCACCTCAGCTTGGCCAACTTACTCGATCCAGCCCTGCTCTCGGTAGTAACGAGCGGCACCTTCATGCAGTGGCGCCGATAGACCAGAGGTCACCATGTCTTGGGGGTCGAGGTTCTCGAAGGCCGGGTGCAGGCGCTTAAAGCGATCAAAGTTATCGAATACCGCCTTAACGGTCTGGTAGATGATGTCTTCGTCGGTTTCCGCAGTGGTCACGAAGGTTGCTGCGACGCCGAAAGTTTCGACGTCTTCGTCATTACCTTTGTACAATCCACCTGGAATGACCGACATGGAGTAGTACGGGAACTCGTCAACAATGCCCTGAACTGTCTCATCGTTGAGAGGCACCAGACGCGAATCAACGGTGGTGGTCGCTTCCTGGATGGCTCCATTGGGGTGACCCACGACATAGGCCATCGCGTCGATGTTGTTGTCAGCAAGCGCGGCAGCCATTTCGGCGGCATCGAGTTGAGACGCTAACGAGAAAGAGTCCTCGGTCCAGCCTTTGGCGCCCATCACCACTTCCATGGTGTTGCGCTGCCCAGAGCCTGGGTTGCCGATATTGACGCGCTTACCTTCCAAGTCATCAAGGGAATTAATGTCGGCATCAGCGCGAGCCAGGATAGTCAGCGGCTCACCGTGAACGCGGAACACCGCGCGCAGGTCTTCATAGGCCTCACCTTCAAAATTCCCAGTACCATTGTAAGCTTGATACTGAACATCCGACTGAGCGACACCCATGTCCAATTCGCCGGACTTGATACCGTTGATGTTGGCCACGGAGCCACCAGTGGAAGGTGCATTACATTTGATATCTGCGTCTTCCAAACGGTTCACCAATCGACAAATCGACTGACCAACTACGTAGTACACACCTGTTTGGCCACCGGTACCGATAGTGATGAAGCGTTCCTGTGCAACCGCCGGTGATGCAAACGTAGCGGCCGCAATCAGCGCGCCAGAGAAGGCGGCAGTGGAAAATACATGGCGTTTCATGGACACACCTCTTTATCTTGATGTTGTGAGCGTTATACGCTTTAACTCCACCTGCTGAACGGTTCCCTCAGGTGTTTTTCTGCCAAAACGTTTTCAAGACAATCTGTTATCAACGCCGACTAATACAGCCGACCCTTACTACTTTAGCGAAAAAAAACATACTTGGCGAAATACACGGCAAGTCATTACCGATATAACGCCCATACACATCCCAGTGCTTGCAATTAAGTCCTACTGTTTAACAGATAAACTTAATGCTTAGAGGCAATGCACTGACTATAGACGACATTGCCTACCACAAGCAGCTCAGACAACAAACTTAGATTACCGATGAATTACGTTTAGTTACCGTTAATAGCCATGCCGTATTCGCATAGCGTATAGCGGATTGAACATCTTATGACGAATGACGTCAGGCATAGGTGTGTTAGACGTTATAACCAAGTACAGATGGCAACCACAGCGCAATACTTGGAAAAATGGCCACAAGAGCAAGCGCACATCCCATCGCCACAACAAATAGCAACGCCCACCCCAAAGTCTCTTCCAAACGGATTTTGGCAACCTCTGTGGTTACCATTAAATTCACCGCAACCGGCGGGGTAAATTGACCAATAGCAATGTTCATGGCTAGCAGAATGCCGAACCAAACGGGGTTCCATTCAAAGTGCTGCATAACGGGTATCAGCACCGGCATCATGATGAGATAGATAGAAATAGCGTCAAGCAGCATACCAGCGACCAATACCGCTAGCATGACCAGCACCAACAGCAAAATACCGTTGTCTGTTAAGCCAATAATCCACTCTGCCAAATGGCGGAAAGTCCCCAGCATTGTTCCGGCCCAAGCAAAAATACCCGCTAGAGCGATAATCAACATCACCACTCCAGAAATAATCGCAGCCTCTCCTAGCAATTCCCATAAGTCACGTAACGAAAGCTCTTTCGTCAAAAACAGCCCCACAATGGTGCCATAGGCAACCGCTACGACGGCGGCTTCTGTCGGGGTAAATAAGCCTGAGCGCAGCCCCCCTAAAATGAGCACTGGAGCAAATAAAGCAGGCAACGCCTGCCTAAACGTCGTACGCACGGTCAGGGTTTCAGCGCCTGCTGCCGGTGTTCCTTCCCAGCCGTAACGCTTAGCAACGATCATCGCAGGCACCAGCAGCGCTAGCCCTGCCAAAATGCCGGGAAAAAGTCCTGCGGCAAATAGCGCGCGCAGATCAACACCGGGCACCACAATCGAGTAAAGAATTAGCGCCACGGAAGGAGGGATTAAGATAGCGGTGGATGCCGATGCTGCAATAAGGGTTGCGGAAAATGGCTTTGGATAGCCCGCTTTTGTCATGCTTGGCAGCATTACCATGGCCACTGCCGCTGCATCCGCCGGGCCCGAGCCACTCATGCCACCCATAATCATGCACACCAGCACCGCGACCAACGCCAGACCGCCATGACGAGGCCCAATAAGTGCCTGAGCAAAGCGTACCAAGCGTAACGCCACACCAGAGCGCTCAAAAATCAGACCTGTCAGTATGAATAGCGGTATCGCAATTAAAGGGTACTTGGCAATGCTGTTATAGGTATTGGTACCCAGCGTTGCCAACATATCTGGCGAAAGCCCAGCCACAATACCCACCGAGCCAGCTAGCGCGAGCGAAAATGCCACGGGCACACCCGCTATCAAAAATCCGGCAAAGGCAAGAATCATCCAAATATCAGGCGTCATTATCCAGCCCTCCGTTTAATCGATCTCGGGTTTGCTGAACGAGACGCCATACCATGGCAAAGGATAATATCGGAAGCCACACTAAGTACCACCACTGGGGCAGCCCTAACCCCGGCGATAGCGATTCCCATTGGTACTCTTGCCAGGCTAGCTTTCCACCATACCAAGTGATCAAGCCCAGAACGACTAACCCGCACAAAGCTTGAAATAGAATAAGGGCGCTGCGCCAGCGCCCTGGTAACGCCCGTTCTAAAAAACCAATACGAATATGGCGGTTTCGCCTAAGCGCCACCGATGCCCCTGCGAAAGTAAGCACCACCAGTAAAAATACGGAAAATTCTTCGGTAAACGAGAATGAGCCGCCAGTCAGGTAACGTGTGACCACATTTCCCAGACTAATCAACGAAATAATAATAAGTGACAGCGCGCCCAACCAGCGTTCAGGGCGTGCATCGGGAAAGCCTTTCATGGCAGCCTCATAACAGAAAAAACTACCGGCCCTGTAGGCCGGCAGTTATAACACCAAAGGAGTCATTAACGTGCGTCGATAGCCGACCGAGCCGCGTTAACCACGTCTTCACCAATGCGCGGCGCCCATTTTTCGTAAACGGACTGCGTGGCTTCAACAAAGGCTTGGTACTGTTCATCGGTTAACTCAGTAACCGTAACACCACGCTCTTGAATAGCCGCCAGACGCTCGCTTTCTTCCTCACGCGTCATAGCGATTTCCCACTCCCCCGCTTCAATGGCAGTTTCACGCAACAGCACTTGCTGTTCTTCATCAAGCGATTGCCATACCTGCTGGTTAACCGCAAAAATTAGCGGGTCATTCATGTAGTTCCAGAGCGTTAAGTGCTCCTGGCCCACCTGATCAATACGCGCGACATCAAATACTGAAAGCGGATTTTCCTGCCCGTCAACCGCGCCAGTGGTTAACGCTGGCTGAGCATCTGTCCAACTCATTTGCGTCGGATCTGCGTTAAGGGCAGAGAAGGTATCCTGGAACAGCGGTGAGCCAACCACGCGGATTTTCAGACCATCCAAATCCTCTGGCTGGCTAATCGGCCCACGGGAGTTTGACACTTGGCGGAAGCCATTTTCGCCCCAGGCCAGCGGCATAACACCGCGAGACTCAATCGCTGCAAAGACCAGCTCACCGGCTTCGCCGCCAGTAACCGCATCCACAGCAGCCTCATCGGGAATAAAGAATGGTAAAGAGAATAAATTCAGTTCAGGAACCTGAGGCGACCAGTTAATCGTCGAGCCTACCGCAGCATCAATTAGCCCCGAACGCATGGCCGAAAACTCACGAGTTTGGTCACCGGAAACCAACTGAGAGTTCGGGTAAACCCGCAGCGTTAGTTCTCCACCACTGCGCTCTTCCACCAACTCCGCCCACTTTTCCGCCGCTTGCCCCCACGGGAAAGCATCAGATAAAACAGTGGAAACAGAGAGTTCACGTGCTTGTGCAGAGAAAGAAGCCGAGAGTAAGGCCGCACCAGCTAAACCTACCGTTAAACGAGCCATAGAGCGTGTCAGCGTCATTATTGTCGATCCTTTTTTATCAGTTGGTATCCAGCGATATCTATTATCTACCCACAGTGCGCCGCTATTGGCTACAACATAAGCGTTAAAGCAGGCAACGCTCTATTGTAGGCACTCATGAGTTTAAAGGAAGTCGGTCGTTAGCATTTCACCGTTAACTGTGGGTAGATGAACACCGCGCCATTACGCTGCAGTAGCGCTTGCTGATATGCTAAAGCCACTGTTAAATCGTTATCAACGGATATCAACGTGCCACTACGCGACCTGTTGTTAGGCCTATTTGTCATCGCCATTTGGGCGCTGAATATCATTGTCATAAAGGTGGGCGTGGCGGAGCTACCGCCACTACTAATGACGACCCTGCGCTTTGTGCTGGTCGCTGTTCTATTGGTGCCTTTCTATCCTGTCGCTCGCGCTCAGTTGCCTTTTTTACTCTTGCTTTCCTTCACATTTGGCAGCCTACATTTTGCGCTGCTGTTTATCGGTTTGGGCCAGGCAGAAGCAGGCACTGGCGCACTGCTGGTGCAGATGGGCACGCCTTTTGCCACGCTACTGGCGGTGGTGTTTCTTAAAGAAAAACTGGGGGCAAAGCGCATCGCGGGGCTGCTGTTCTCTTTCGCTGGCGTTATTGTGCTCGCTGGAGGACCAACGCTGCCCTCACCACTGCCGCTGACGATTCTTTTGTTAAGCGCCTTTGGCTGGGCAGTTTCCCAACTGTTGATTAAGCGCGGCCCGCCTATCGCTCCCTTAGCACTGGCGGGTTGGGTAGCGTTGTTTGCGATTCCTCAGGTCGCGTTAGGGTCTTGGCTATTCGAAACTGGCCAGTGGCAGGCCATTCAGCAAGCGAGTTGGCGCGGGTGGGGAGCGATGACTTACACCGCGGTAATGTCGTCAATTGTTGCTTACGGCATTTGGTATGCCTTACTACGCCGCCATCCTGTGAATCGCGTGGTGCCAATGACCTTGCTGGTACCGGTACTTGCTGTTGGCTTGGGCGCGCTGTTGATGGGCGACAGCCTAGGTATTCATAAGCTGGTAGGCGGGGGGCTTGTGGTAGCCGGTATTGCCCTGATCGTGCTCAACGTTGGTAAGCGTCGCCCAGCAAAGCCACTGTAGTACGCCGATATCGGCACTCTATGCATCAGGGCGGCAAAATCCTGCCAAAGCAGGGACTGATACGCAGTCGCCCACCTGGATACCGCGCTCAGCGAAATAGCCTGCGTTAACCTCCAGCGCGGCATGGTAAGACGCACCGGCTGGGTAAGCGGGGCACTCACGGGGGGTATCAGACGCACAGGGTTGCATGGTGTTGATCGCTACAATGCGCCCTTCACCGTTGATAAAAGCAATATCCAACGGGATTAACGTGCGGTACATCCAAAAGGCGTTGCCAGCGGGCTGTTCGCTCTCAAACCGAAATAGCATGCCACGTGCTTCAGGCAGGTGCTCGCGCTCCATTAAGCCGCGCTGTCGCTGAGCGGCGGTCTCAGCCACTTCAACGTCTAATCGATGAGGGCCTTCCTGGCTGTGAATCGCCAGCGGCAATGTCGAGGCTTGTCGAGATTCATCAGCCCAGGCGCTCAACAGCGGCAACGGTAAGCTCGCCGCTAGTGAAACTCCCAAAGACGTCTTCAGTAGCTGACGGCGAGTAACAGTCATGACAAGTTCCTTTTATGATGAGAGGGCATATTAGTAGAAGACTGGTTATTTGAGGATATATGGCGTGACGACATAGCAACATGCTTTCCTGACATAATATGAATGCCTTCAGCAAGCAGCGACACATATACCGGCTCCCCCAGTGCTAGCTGGTTGCGCCTAGCGGCATGGGTGGCAATATCGAAACGTAGCATATCGCCATGCAAAACACGCAGCGAGATTGAGGTGATACCGCCAAGAACGACCATTTCATGCACAGTAGCAGCCACAGGGTTTTCACGCTCACCCTGTGAAGGTCGACCACGGCGATGCAGCACAATATCGGAAGGCGGTAAGTACCACGTCACCCTCTCACCCTGCGGCAGATCAGAGAGGCCTACGGCAACCTCTAAGTAGCGATCCCCCCACTGCAGCCGTTTCTGGCCATTAACACTGGTCACTTCACCCTCGAAAATATTGTGGCGATCTAAAAGCCTTGCCACCAGCGGCGAGGCAGGCCGCCGAAACAGTGCTTCGGGGCTCCCCTGCTGAAGACTTACGCCGTTATGCAGCACGCAAATTTGATCTGCTAGCGCAGTGGCTTCTTCTAAATCGTGGGTAACCAAGATAATGGGAATCGATATTTGCTGACGCAACAGCGCCAGTTCTCGCTGCAGTCGGCGTCGGGTCACCTGATCAACAGCTGAGAAGGGTTCATCTAGCAATAATACCTGCGGCTCACGCGCTAAGGCGCGTGCCAGCGCCACGCGTTGGCGCTGGCCGCCAGAAAGTTCGCTGGGAAAGCGCTTTTCCAGCCCCTCCAAACGTACATTGGCAAGCCACTGCTTGGCACGGAGCGGACGTTCAGAGTGGGGAAGATGTCCCAGGGCAAGCTGGACATTCGCTAACGCACTAAGATGGGGAAACAGCGCATAATCTTGAAACACTATGCCGATTTTTCGCTGCTGGGGGGTAAGCGAGTAGCGCCGTTCAGTTGCTAACCAAGTGCTGCCCAAACATGCCACATGGCCCTGCTCTGGTTGATACAGGCCAGCGATAGTACGCAGTAACGTGGTTTTGCCACTACCGGACGGGCCCACCAGCGCTAGAAGCTCGCCCGCTGGGCAGCTAAATGTCGCATCCAGTGGTATCGGACTACGCTGCTTGGCCATTACCTCCAGTCCGCTACCAGTGATCACTTTAGCCACGCCCCCACCTGCGCCTGCCTGCAAGCCCGTAGACCAGACCTAGGGTTGTTAACGACACCAATAGCAGCAGCGCTGACATACGGGCGGCCCCCTGTTCATCAAACGCCTGTACCCGATCATAAATAGCAATCGCTAACGTGCGGGTTTCTCCATCAATGGCACCACCGACCATTAAAATCACCCCAAACTCTCCCAACGTATGGGCAAATGTTAATGCGATAGCGGAAAGAATGCCTGGCCATACCAGCGGCAGTTCAATGCGCAAAAAGGTTTGCCAAGGGCTCAGCCCGCTGCACCAAGCAGCTTCACGCAGATTAGTCGGCACATTCTCAAACGCGCGCTGAATAGGCTGAATTGCAAAAGGTAAATTAGCGATTAATGAGGCTAGCAAGATACCGCTAAAAGTGAAGTTGAGCCCGCCCCCTGTGAACGAGGCCCAAACGCTGCCCAAAGGTGCGTCGCGGCCAAATTGCTGTAGCAAATAAAAGCCGAGCACGGTGGGTGGCAACACTAACGGCAACGCCACTAGCGCTTCGCAAAGCCCTTTGCCGCGAAAATGTGCGGTAGCCAATGCACGGCCTAGCCACACTCCAACGGGCAGCAAAAAGAGGCAGGTCAAGCCTGCTAAGCGCAGCGATACCGAGAGCGCTGTCCAGTCCATCAATCTGTATTAAAACCGTACTGTTGGAAAATAGCCTGCGCGTCTGCTTGCTGAAGCCATGCATAAAAAGCCTGTGCCACCTCTCCTGCCTGAGGTGTAAGTACCATACGTTGGCGCAACGGCGTGTGCCACGCTTCGGGAATCAATACAAACTCACTTCGCTCGCTGAGTGTTGAAGCCAGCACCAAAGAGTACGCCACTAACCCACCACGGACATCATCCGACAGGGCAAACTGCAGCGTTTGCGACACATTTTCACCTTGAATACGCAATGGCTCGGTAGTTTCCCACAGCCCAGCCTGTTGCAATACCTCTTGGGCAGCAACTCCGTAAGGCGCATGTTCAGGGCTGGCAATCGCGATACGCTGACGCTGCCCCTCCTCAAGTGTGGCAATCGCCTCATGAACACCAGCAAGCGGCGTGTGTGCATCGGGGGGTGGGTACTTTCCTTTAGGCTGCGCCCACGCCAGCCGACCACGGGCATAAATAACGCCCTCGCTATCGACGTGGCCTTCTTGATAAAGCGCTTGTACAAAGGCTTCGTTCGCCGAGAGAAACAGCTCAAAGGGAGCCCCTTGAGCAATTTGGCGGCGAAAATTTCCGGAGGAACCAAAATTGAGGCGCAGAGCATGACCCGTTTGCTGAGTAAAGCGTTCCGCAGCCTCTTCCAACGCAAACTGCAGATTAGAAGCAGCCGCAATGATAGGTGCGCCTGCAAACGCAGGCGCAGTAACAAACAGTAAACACGTTAATAGCAGGATTCGCATCAATCAGCGCTGCGCTTGCTCAATATGCTGTTCGGTAATTGCCATGATCTTCATGGTATTAGTGCCGCCGTGAGCGTTCATATGATCACCTCGAGTCAGTATCACGTGATCGCCAAGCTTAACAACACCCTGCTTAACCAACAGCGTCAGCGCTTCGTCATTCAACTCTGTGGCGCTCATTGCTGAGGTATCAAACGGCAGTGATACAACACCACGATAAAGCGCCATACGGCGTTGAGCAATGGGGGTGTGAGCCAGCCCTACAATAGGCAAGCCTGAACGAATACGCGAGGCAATTAGCGGCGTATAACCCGAGGAGGTCATACAGGCAATCGCTGTAACGCCTTTCATATGGTTAGCAGCATACATTGCCGAAAGTGCAATGGTTTCGTCTGGCCGTGAGAAGCCTTCATGAATACGGTGTCCTGACTCTTGGGCAGTTTTCTCACGCTCGGCGCCTAAGCATACTCGTGCCATCGCCTCAACGGTTTCCAGTGGGTAATCACCTGCAGCCGTTTCGGCGGAAAGCATTACCGCATCACTGCCATCCAGCACCGCGTTGGCAACGTCGAATACCTCTGCGCGGGTAGGCAGCGGCGCAGAAATCATGCTTTCCATCATTTGCGTGGCGGTAATCACAGCGCGGTTAAGCGAACGTGCGCGCTTGATCATGCGCTTCTGCACGCCGACCAACTTGGCATCGCCAATCTCGACCCCTAAATCACCACGCGCCACCATGACCGCTTCTGATGCTTCAATAATGCCGTCAAGGGTTGCCTCATCCGCTACGGCTTCAGCACGTTCCACCTTGGCAACTAAGCCAATATCTTTACCTGCTTCACCGAGTAAACGGCGCGCCTCTAACATATCTTCCGCATGACGAGGGAATGAGATAGCAAGGTAGTCGACACCAATCTCAACAGCGGTTTTTAGGTCAATTTTATCTTTCTCGGTCAACGCGGGAGCAGAAAGCCCACCGCCCTGTTTGTTAATACCCTTATGGTTGGAGAGCTTACCGCCCACCACCACGTCGGTGTGTACCTGTTGGCCATCTACTCGTGTGACATCCAGTACCACACGACCATCATCTAGCAGTAGGCGGTCACCGGCCGTCACATCTTGCGCCAAGGTTTTGTAGTCGCAGCCCACTTGGTGCACATCGCCCGCATCACCATCAAGCGCCATATCGAGAATAAACGGCTGGCCCTCTTGAAGAACCACAGCGCCCTCTTTGAAGCGCGCGATACGAATTTTAGGGCCTTGAAGGTCACCCAGCGCTGCGACACTTCGGCCCAGCTGAGCAGCAATCTCGCGCACGCGCATTAAGCGTCGACGATGATCATCCGCGGTGCCATGCGAGAAATTTAAACGCACCACATCAACACCCGCCGCTAACATGGCTTCTAAGACACCTTCCCGGTCGCTGGCGGGGCCCAGGGTGGCGACAATTTTAGTACGACGGATCGAAGAGAAGTGCAGTGCGTTCATAATTTTCCTAATTATTAATAGAATGAGAATAAAAACTTAATAAGCGTTCATCAGCGTGGGAGACGACTACCTCTGGCGCATCACCACTCACAGGGTAACTACTGTGCCAACGCCTGCTGGATGAACAGCTCGCAATGCTGCCGTGCAGGGCGGTTTTGCAGCCCCGCCCAGTAATGTTCGAATTCAGGACGGCGTGGAAGAGTTCCAAACTGCATTCCCCATCCAATGTGGGAACCGACATAAACATCGGCGGCGCTAAAAGCATCACCAGCGATGTAGCGGCGTCCATTAACGGCCGCAGCCAGAACCTCAATCACCGTCGCAAAGTCGCCAGAACCTAGCCGCATACGCTGCTCTGCATCAGGTTGGAAGCCCAAGCTATTAAGCGAGGCAGCAGCTTCTAGCGGCCCAGCAGCGAAGAATAACCAGCGATAATAGTCGCCTCTTGCTGAAAGCGGCGGTGCCAAACCAGCCTCGGGGAAAGCATCGGCAAGATAAGCACAGATAGCGGCAGCCTCCGTGACCACTCGCTCACCGTGGCGAATAGCCGGCACCTTGCCCATCGGGTTGATGGCTAAATAGTCTGGCGAATGCATTGTGGACCCATACTCCAGGACCACTAAGCGATAAGGCACACCAAGCTCTTCAAGCATCCAGTGCACAATGCCTCCCCGCGAAAGGGGATGCGTATAGAAAACCAGTTCGTCAGACCGTTCGGCAGCTGGCTCGCTGAGCGTTGGGGGAGGTAATTGAGCGCTAGGCGGGAGAACATAGCCTTGGCCTGGTTCACTAACAATCTCGACCCCAACGGCTCTAAGCACAGCAATATCTTTGTAGAGAACACTCAGCGGTATACCTAGCGCTTCAGCCAGATCCGCACCGCTGACTGGGTCGTCGTAGTGACGCAGCATTTTGAGTAGTTTTGGCAAACGGTGGGCTTGTGACATGCTGGTCTCCTACGCGCAATGTGCGCTCTATTTTTCTCGTTCAGTCAAAAGCTAACCTGAGCAAGATGACAACCGTATGCTGTTAGCGCAAGTTATTCGCCTAGAGTAACGGTAATATCAAGCGAATACTCATCGCAGTTATTGCCATCACCTCCCCTATCTACCACTAAAAACTCGCCCTCACGCTCAAGCACCGACTGAATAGCATGCCAAGTGCCTGCCCGATAATTGACGCCCTGACGGCCATCAGTAACGAACGCGCGTACATCTGCAGCGTTAATGGTGTCACCAGGGGGGGCTACCACCACAATAAAGCGCTCTTGATGCAGCGGCATAAAGGCTTGGCTACCCTGAGGGTGGCGCTCTAAAAAGGTTAATTCCAACGGTAACGTAATCGGCTGGCTGACAAAAATATTAATCAGCGCATGGGCGTTGTCGCCTAATGTTTCAACGCTCGCCAGATCATGATGGCGCTGGGTACGACCAGCATTAATGGGAAACGACGCTGATGTGCGGGCATCTATCACATCGCCAAAAGGCGCAAACGCCTCGGCTGTTAGTGGTTCGGCTATCAATTTAATCATTATAAAATCCTAAAATAGGCTGCTTCTCCGAATAACAACACAGCGAAGCAGCCAACGCCGGAACTTATATACCAGAACTTGTATACCAGAACTTAAACGCCTGATTTCAATGTTAGAGCTTGAGTGCTGCGTGGCGGTTGACGTCTTTGTACAGTAAGTAGCGGAATGGCCCCGGGCCGCCGGCGTAACACGCTTGAGGACAGAATGCGCGAAGCCACATAAAGTCGCCTGCCTCTACCTCAACCCATTGCTGGTTAAGGTGATACACCGCCTTCCCTTCCAACACATAAAGCCCATGCTCCATCACGTGAGTTTCATCAAAAGGAATCACGCCACCTGGCTGAAAAGTCACGATATTGACGTGCATGTCGTGGCGCACATCAGCAGGATCGACAAAGCGCGTGGTTGCCCAACGCCCTTCGGTTCCCGGCATTTCGAGGGGAGCAATGTCTTGCTCATTAGTGACGAAAGCTTGGGGTACGTCTAATCCCTCCACAAACTGATACGCTTTACGCACCCAATGAAAACGTACGGGAGCAGAGGACTCATTGCGCACTTGCCAGTGGCTACCTGGGGGAAGAAACGCATAGCCACCGGGGCGCATGGTATGGCGTTCCCCCGCCAGAGTAAGCGTTAACTCACCTTCCACAATGAACAGTACGCCTTCGGCCTGAGGGTCTAGCTCCGGCTTTTCACTGCCGCCCTCAGGCTGCACTTCCATAATGTATTGCGAGAACGTTTCAGCAAAGCCTGAAAGCGGACGCGCCAGCACCCATAACCGAGTGCCTTCCCAGAAAGGCAAGTTGCTGGTGACGATATCGCGCATCACGCCTTTGGGAATCAACGCATACGCTTCTGTGAACACGGCACGATCAGCAGTTAGCTGTGTTTGTGGCGGATGTCCCCCCGTAGGGGCGTAGTAGTTAGCTGGCATTTTGGAACCTATATGACTTAGTGAAGACACAATACTCTCATATTGTATACAAGATTAACGAGCCACAATAAAGCGATTTAACGAAATACTTGTGAAACAATTCTCCCAAGAGTAAATTATTTGGCAACTTTCGTTTCATAACTCTAAAACTATACGGATATGCCCATATACAGCAACTTTGGTCGACCTGTTCGTTGCTTCCACAGACCATGTCGTTGCTCCAGGTAAGTATTAATAACAATAGCCGTCATCTATGGCGGTCTTATAACGCGAGGCATAACATGTCCCAACGTCCCCCCTCTTCGTCTTCCTCTGATAGCCCTGCGGCTAAAAAAAGCTGGTGTCGGATCCCTGATATTTACGTGGTTCTGTTCATTTTTATCGGCTTAGCAGCAATAGCGACGCATTTTGTGCCTGCCGGGCAGTTCGAGCGTGTTCCTGGCCCCAATGGTCGTATCACTATTGACCCGACCTCTTATGAACAGATCGCCTCCTCTCCGATTGGTATCATCGACTTTATGCTGGCGATCCCGAATGGCTTGATGAGTGCCGGTGAAGTCGTCTTTTTCACCTTCATGATTGGCGGTATGTTCATGGTGCTAAGGCGCACCGGTATTATTGAAATAGGCGTTGATAAGCTGACGCGTCGCTTTGCACGACAGAGCTTACTCACTATCCCCGTATTAATGACGGTATTTGCACTGATCGCGACGGTTATCGGTACCCAGGAGTTGGCGCTGGTCTATGTGCCGGTTATCTTGCCGCTAATGATTGCCTTACGTTTCGATTCAGTCACTGCAGCGGCAGTAGCACTTTGTGCCACCACCGTCGGTTTCACGACAGGGGTACTCAACCCCATCAATACTGGCCTCGGGCAGCAACTCTCAGATCTTCCTCTCTACTCCGGCTATGGCTTGCGCGTCATGGCGTTTGTGGTGATGTTAGCCGCGGCCATTTTCTTCGTTATGCGTTATGCCCGTATGGTGCACCAGACTCCTTCGCTTAGCCTGCTGAGCAGTGACACTAGCGAATCCGAAAAACGTACGCTTTACCAGCATGCTGACAATAGCCCTGCCTTAATCGCCACCGCTCGCCAGAAACTGGCTGCCGTTGCCACCTTCGCCTTCTTCGCGGTACTCGTCTATGGCGTGCTGCAGCAAGGCTGGTTCATGATGGAGATGGCAGGCCTATTTATCATCATGGGGATTGTAGTGGGCCTAATCGCAGGCCTCGATACCGACGAAATATGCGCAGGCTTCAACCAGGGCTTCCGCGATGTACTAGTTGGGGCCATGATCGCCGGCGTCGCGCGGGGTGTTGCGGTGATGCTGGAAGATGGCCAAATCATGGACACTCTGGTGTTTGGGCTTGGCAACCTCGTCGGAGGCCTGCCCACCCTGCTCTCAGCGATTGGCATGTTCTTCGCCCAGCTAGGCTTCAATTTCATTGTCCCCTCCGGCAGCGGTCAAGCGCTGGTCACCATGCCGCTGATGGCACCGCTCTCCGACATCATCGGCGTGACCCGCCAAACGGCGGTGCTGGCGTTCCAGTTGGGTGACGGTATCGGTAATATCATTTACCCAACCTCGGGCTACTTTATGGCGACCCTGGCGCTGGCGGGTGTGCCGTGGCAAAAGTGGGTCAAATTCTTCTTCCCACTTTTTTGCGTCTGGATAGCGATTGCCCTGGGCTTTCTTATTTTCGCTCAGGCAACGCAGTGGACAGGTTAGCGCACGGCAGAGATGAGTTTGTAAGTGAGTATTTTGATCGGGCTCGCGCACGAGGCTATTTTTAACGCCATATTGCCGAGCGCAGACAGTTTTCGTGCAAAGCCTACTGGGCGCCCCTATCCACGCTCATGGAGGGCGCTTCCAACTCACTAAGCTCAGCGTAAACATCGCTGATCGCGCTGATGCGCTCTCGCCCTTCTGCAAGGCGCCGATGCAACACGCCGTTGGCGATCAGGCAGATCAGGCTATTGGCGGCGGCGTAGCTATCGAAAGCGGAGAGACTTTCCAGCGGCGCTTCAAAAAACCACGTTAC
Source organism: Halomonas sp. N3-2A (assembly GCF_002216165.1). Classification (NCBI taxonomy): domain Bacteria; kingdom Pseudomonadati; phylum Pseudomonadota; class Gammaproteobacteria; order Oceanospirillales; family Halomonadaceae; genus Halomonas; species Halomonas sp. N3-2A. Next base: position 3,213,373 of record NZ_CP022286.1, read on the forward strand.
CTGTGAGGCAAAATTGATCGCGGTGGGGTCAGCCAGTAAGGCCACCTTGGCAGGTGTTCGCTCAAGTGCATCAATTAGCGAAGCAAATGCCGCTGGGCGGCGGCGAAAACCAAACAACACCACCACGTCTTGCTCGGTGAGGTCGACAATCTCTTCCGCTAACGACTGATTTGGGTGAGGAACCACCCGCACCTGGGTACGCGCTTGAATCAACTGCTGGCGAAAATGCAGCGCTAGCGGGTAGCTGTTACGAAAGCCGATCACGACCACATGACGCGCGCTATCCAACCGCTCTACCAGTGCCGCAAATTGATCCGCCGAAATGCCGTTTAAGCAGCGCTGTAGATTATCCTGCTCCCGCTGCAAATGGCGCTGAAACGGTGCCCCGGCCTCTTCCTGCATGGCGTTGGGGTCGATCACCAAAGGCACGCCCAAGTTACGTAGCTGGCGGGCGTGGTCTTTAACGGTGCGGTAGCTTTCAAACCCCAGCCGCTTGAATAGGCGGCTAACCGTCGATTTGGACACCCCAGTCAAACGCGCCAAATCAGCGGCGCTATACACCGCCAGATCATCAAAGTGATCGAGGATAAAGCTCGCCACCCGCTGCTCCTGGGCAGTTAGCGCGTCAAACTGGGCGGTAATCCGCTGTCCGATATGCGGCGTCATAGCATCCTATTAAGCTGCTTAATTAACGAGTTGCAGGGTGATGTTCCGCCCAGTGACGGGCGATATCAACCCGCCGAGCCACCCAAACACGGTCGTGGCTTTCGATGTAATCCAAGAAGCGCTGTAGGGCGCGGAAACGTCCAGGGCGCCCTAATAAGCGACAGTGCATGCCCACCGAAAGCATTTTGGGCGCCTCCTCCCCTTCTGCGTAAAGTACATCAAAGGCATCGCGCAGGTAGGTAAAGAAGTGATCCGCAGTGTTGAAACCTTGCGGCGCGGCAAAGCGCATATCATTGCTGTCCAGCGTGTAGGGCACAATCAGGTGGTTGTGATCACTTCCCTGACTATCGGTCACCTGCGTCCAGAAAGGTAAGTCGTCGCCGTAGTAGTCGCTATCATAAAGGAAACCGCCTTCATCTAGCACTAAGCGCCGGGTGTTGGGGCTATCGCGCCCGGTGTACCAGCCTTGTGGCTTCTCACCGTAAAGACGCTGGAAAATCTCCATGGCTTTCTGCAAGTGCTCTCGCTCAACGTGCTCGGGCACTTCCTGATAGTGAATCCAGCGATAGCCGTGACAGGCAATCTCGTGACCTAACTCTTTAAATGCCTGAGCGACATCAGGGTTACGCTCCAGCGCCATGGCAACGCCAAACACCGTGAGAGGCAAATCACGCTTTTCAAATTCACGCAGAATGCGCCACACCCCGGCGCGGGAGCCGTACTCGTAGATAGACTCCATGCTCAAGTGGCGATCCGGATAAGCCGGTGCGCCGATGATTTCCGACAGGAACTGTTCGGAGCCTGAGTCGCCGTGAAGGACGCAGTTCTCCCCGCCCTCTTCATAATTAAGCACAAACTGAACAGCAATTTTCGCCTTGCCTGGCCAATTAGCATGAGGGGGGGTGCGACCATATCCCACCAGGTCGCGAGAGTAAGCATTCGATGGTCGATTAGATGAATGAGGCATTCAACGGCTCCTTTTATACGATTGTAGATAGCTGGTTGCAGAGCATTTTATTGAAATTAAAGATCTACAATACAGAAAATAATTGTATACAAAATAGCGGCTTTATAGAACAACCGCAATCCAACAACCGCTTAATTAGCTGAGATGGTTAGCATTTTATAGCAGCCAAGTCGCTAACCTGTTGAAACTTGAACATTTGGTCAATCGACGCTGATATTTTAAGCGCATAAAAAGGCTTGCGATCCACGCAAAACCGCCCTATTTTCGTATACAAGATGCTCAATTTTGTCTACTAGCGAGCGATTCAACATGCATATACGCATTATCAATCCAAACACAACAGCCTCAATGACGGCTGCCATTCATCAAGCCGCCCAGCGGCAGGCAGCGGCATCGACAACGGTTAGCGCCACCCAGCCTGATGCGGGACCGGTGTCCATCGAGAGTCATTTTGACGAGGCCATTAGCGCGGTAGGCGTTGCCGAAGAAGTTCTTAAAGGAGAACGTGAAGGCGGCATCGATGCTTACGTGGTGGCCTGCTTTGGCGATCCTGGTTTACTCGCAGCCCGTGAGTTAACCCGCGCACCCGTCATCGGCATTGCGGAAGCCGCCTTTCATTTAGCCACGCTGGTCAGCACCCGCTTCTCGATTGTGACGACGTTAGGGCGTACCGGCATTATTGCAGAACACTTGCTTGAGCAGTATGGGTTCCGCCATCACTGTCGCCGCATACGCGCTGCAGAAATTCCGGTTCTCGATCTTGAACATCACCCTGATGCCGCCTTTACCCGCATTGTCGAAGAGTGCTGCCGCGCCCGCGATGAAGACGGCATTGGTGCCATCGTTTTAGGGTGCGGTGGGATGGCGAATCTGACTGAAGAGATCACCCGCGAGGTTGGCTTACCGGTGATAGAGGGCGTTAGCGCCGCATTAAAGCTTGCCGAATCGCTGGTTAGCCTAGGTCTCTACACCAGCAAACATGGCGACCTGGACTACCCGCGCCCGAAAGCATTTACCGGCAAATTCTCTGCACTCTCCGACCTTCACCTTCCCTCACCAAGGTAAATATCACTAAAAAACACGTAGTAGCCATGACTTAAAAGATTGGCCCTAAAAGACAGGCCTTAAAAACAGGTCTTAAAAACAGGTCTTAAAAACAGGTCTTAAAAACAATAACTTCAAAAATAACTGTACTCCCGTTAGCACGCCATGCCGCAAGCATCGCTTGGGCGCGTAATGCGCTCAAGCTGCCAATAACACCGACAATCTTGCGAGGACGGAAACATGAGCAACTCCAACCCTGCTCTTACGTCAGAAGAACCATCCGTTGCGAACACCGCAATAGCTGACAAAGCCATCGGCGCAGAAAGCCTAGCACCGCAAAGCACGCGAATCATGGGGCGAATGTCCTACTTTTTAGCCTGGTTTGGTGGATGCGTCTCAATTGGCACCTTTGCCATGGGTTCAAGCGTGGTGGGCACCTTAAACCTTCTACAGGCAACACTCGCTATAGCGATTGGCTGCTTTGTGATCGGTATTGCGCTGGCAGTTAATGGCGCAGCTGGCTACAAATATGGCATTCCCTTTATGGTGCAAGCGCGTAGCGCCTTTGGCTTTAGTGGCACCCGCATTCCTGGCTTGGTAAGGGCTGTGCCAGCGGTGGTGTGGTACGGCTTTCAAAGCTGGATTGGCGCAGGCGCGCTCAATATGGTGTCTGCCACACTGTTCGGTTTCGATAACCTGATTTTCTACTTTATTACCTTCCAATTTTTGCAGATTGGTTTGTCAGTGCTGGGCTTTCAGGGGATTAAATGGCTTGAGAATATCGGCAGCGTCTTTATTTTGCTTTCGCTGATGTATATGTTCTACGCCACGGTGCAACGCTACGGCGATGAGCTGTCGGCCAGCATTTTGACCATGGAAGGCTCTTGGGGCTTGCCGTTCTGGAGCGCTACCATGCTGTTTCTGGGCATTTATAGCACCATGATGCTGAATGTTAGCGACTATTCACGAGAGCACAAGAAAGGCACCCGCCAGAGCTTATTAACGACGATCTATGCCATGTCGATTCTGCCCTGCACGCTGTTTATGGGCTTGATTGGCTACATGGTGTCAGAGGCGACAGGCACAGCAGACCCCATTCAGGTATTTGCTAACGCTGTAGACAACACGCCCCTGCTAATGACCACGCTGCTATTCATCGCCTTTGCACAGGTCACCACGAACGTGCTGAATAATGTGGTGCCCCCCACCTACGTATTAATGGACGTATTTAAACTTAAGTTTCCGGTCGCCACCGTTATTGTAGGTCTACTGGCATTTGCCACTTTTCCATGGAAACTTGTTCAGCCTGAGTCGGCGGCTGGTCTACAGCTATTCGTTCAAACGTACTCTGCGTTTCTTGGGCCTATCTTTGCCATTCTCGTCGTCGATTACTACATCATCCGCCGTCGCACACTGGACATTAGTAAACTATACGACCCTTCTGGCCCCTACCAAGGCGTCAACAAAGCCGCCTTAATTGCTACGGTAGTCGGCATTGTGGCCGCGCTGACATTCTCTTCGGTCTCATGGTACGCCAGCCTTATTCCTGCCGGGTTGAGCTATTACCTACTGATGAAGCATTGGCCCGCCTGCCAACGTTTTACCCAGTAACCATGATGCGTGTCTGCCTGCTCGCGGTGCGTGGCAGGCAATCGTTTCCGACAAGAGAGCGTTAACCATGAATAAGCAGCCGTCCAATAGTGATCTCGATATAAAGCAAATTGATCCCACTCTTTACAATGAAGACCTTGCGCCCTTAAAGCCTCAAGACCGTAACTGGGGCGCGTTTGAAATCTTCAACGTGTGGTCGAATGATATTCAAAGCCTGTTTGGCTACACCTTAGCGGCATCGCTGTTTCTGTCCTACGGCCTGAATGGCTGGGCAGTGATGGCAGCCATCATTCTTGCCGGTGTCATTGTCATGTTCCTGGTCAACCTAACCGGCAAACCAAGCGTCAAATACGGCATCCCTTTTCCTGTTATGGTTCGCGCCAGCATGGGAGTACGGGGAGCTAACCTGCCAGCGTTGTTACGCGCTATCGTTGGTATTTTTTGGTACGGCGTACAGACTTACTTTGCCTCAACGGCTGTGACGCTGCTCATCACAGCCCTGTTTGGGGCCGGCAATGGCAGCACTTTTCTGGGCCTTTCAGGGGTCGCTTGGTTGTCTTTCGTGATTGTTTGGTTATTTCAAATCGCCATTTTCTGGCAGGGCATTGAGCGTATCAAACACTTTCTAAACTGGGCTGGGCCGCTGGTTTATGTGGTGATGGTCGTACTGATGATCATTGTATGGTTCCAGGCCGGAAGTGAACTACTGCCCGCAGTGAGCACTATTTTTAGCGGTAGCGGCGAGCAAAGTGGCAGTAGTTTTGGGGCGTTTCTGGCAATTGTTGGCACCATGGTGGCCTACTTTGCAGCGGTAGTGATTAACTTTGGCGATTTCACGCGTTTTGTCAAAACCGAGCGCCAAATGAAACTTGGCAACTTGCTGGGCTTGCCACTAAACGTCGCCTTTTTCTCGTTTATTGCGTTAATCATTACAGCTGGCACATTGGTACTGTTTGGCGATGCACTGACCAATCCCGCCGATATTGTTGAGCGTGTTGATTCACTACCATTAACCATTGTGGCTGCCCTCACCTTCTTCGCGGCCACCGTAGGCATCAACTTGGTCGCTAACTTTATTCCACCGGCTTACGACTTGGCCAACCTGTTTCCCAGCAAAATTAGTTTTAAAATGGGTGGCTTGATTACCGCAGTGATTGCCTTCTTTGTCGGTGCGCTATGGATTTCAGTGATTAGCCAAATCGGCGTACCCGGCTTCGTTAACGCCTTAGGTGCCATAGTAGCGCCGTTTTACGGCATCATTGTGGTGGATTACTACCTGATCAAACGCCAACACCTCAATATGCAAGAGCTATTCTCCTCAGCGCCCAGCAGCGCCTACTACTACGTTAATGGCTGGAATAGCCGCGCCTTGATTGCTTTCGGCGGTGCAGCGTTATTCTCGCTCTCTACGGTCATTGTGCCCGCGTTCGAAAGCCTTGGCGGCTATGGTTGGCTGATTGGCGCCGGGTTAGGTGGGCTGTTCTATTATGGTTTAATGCGCCAGTTTAAGGCCGTCCCAGCACCTGCGGTGTAAGCACTCACACAGCATTAAACTTGCTACCCTCACAAAAAAGCCCAGGCCTAAAGGCCTGGGCTTTTTCACTGTTTATATTTCACTGCTTAACCACCAAAAATTTGCTGCAGGTCTGGCACATTCTCTTCTTCTTCAACCATCGAAAGTGATGCTTCAATCGCTTTGAGATGGCGGCTCATAAACGCTTTCGCACGCTCGCCATTGCCCGCTTCCAGATAGCCGATCAAATCATCGTGATCGTGGGATTCGCAGCCTAAGTGACCACGATGACCGTAAACCGCCAGAATCAACGACGAGCGTGAGCACAGACGCTCAACAAATTCCGCAAGCGTTGCGTTACCCGAAAGCTGGGCAAGGCGCACGTGAAAATCAGCAGACAGGCGGATAGCGATGCTCTGTTGGCCATTGCGCAGCGCTTGACGCTCTTGACGAGCCATTTCCCGTAGTTCAGCGGCTTCTTTCTCTCCAATCCGCTTTGCTACATCAGGCATCAGCCCACACTCAATCATCTGGCGTGCGTCGAACACATCCTTGGCCTCTTCGGCAGTAGGCCGTGTTACGCTGGCTCCCCGCCGTGGCGTGAGCGTTACCAACTGTTCTAATGCTAAGCGCTGCAAGATTTTACGAATACCGGTACGGCTGATACCAAAGACGTCTGACAAGGCGTCTTCGCGCAGCCGAGCACCCGGTTTTAGCCGCTGCTCTACAATGGCGTCGCTAACCGCGCGATAGATTGACTCGTGACGCTCTTCGCCTTCTTTTTCTACGGGTCTTTGCTTTAACGCCGCCTGCGCATCACTCATAGGGTCTCCTGTCTGCGACTTTAATCACTCCTCCCACGCGGCAATAATATCGCGCTCTTCATCACTCATGTTGGTGATGTTGCCAAGTGGCATATATCGACTCGCGACAACTTGCTTAATTTGCGCTTGATGTCCCAGGATTTCATCCCAAGTATCAAACGCGTAGCCTGCAGGCGGTGCTGAAAAACCGGCATGCTCAGGGTTGCGAGCATGGCATTGACTACAATGCTGATCAATTAACCCTGAAATTTGGGCTTGGCTGGGCGCACCAGACGCGCTCGCATTACCAGCACTAGGGCTTGGTGCGGCTACCCAAAACGCTAATAGAATAAGCCCTATCCCTACGGCAGGATAGGCTGGCTGTGTTTTCCCTGCGTGCATTAATACAAAGAATTGCCTAATAAGGGCACCGGCAAAAATAAACAGTACCATGACCACCCAGGAAAGCTCATGGGAGTAGATGAAAGAGTAGTGGTTACTCACCATCAACAGTACTACCGGCAACGTAAAGTAGGTGTTATGTACCGAACGCTGCTTGCCTCGCTTGCCATCCAAAGGATTAGGCGCTTCGCCTGCCTTCATGGCTTTCACCATGCGGCGCTGGCCGGGAATAATCCAAAAGAACACGTTAGCTGACATGGCGGTGGCCATCACAGCCCCGGTTAATAGGAAGGCGGCACGCCCTGTGAACATCTGGGTGCTTAAATAGGCGACCACTATCATCATCACCGCAACGGCAACGCTGAGAAGACCGTCGCGGTCCATGTTAGGGCTTATGCGTTTACAGAGTTCGTTATAAACCACCCAACCGCCGAGCAAGAAGGCCAGCGCCAGTAGATTGGCCTGCCAGCCTGTCATACTCGCCGCCCACGCCCAGTTGCTGTTGGGGTTAACTAGATAGAAGCCTGGGTTTGCCATATACAGAATAACGAACAAGGCAAAACCCGATAGCCACGTCGTATAGGCTTTCCAGAACGACCAATGAAGATCATTCGGCAGCTTGGCAGGCGCAGTAGCATACTTTTGATTATGGTAGAAACCACCGCCATGCACGGCCCACATCTCTCCAAATACGCCTTTTTCACGATCTTCGGCTGCTTTCGGCGTTCTTAAGCCATTATCCAGCATGACAAAATAGATCGACTCACCGATCCAGGCAATGGCTGCTATGACGTGCAGCCAGCGTAACAATAAGTTAGCAAAATCAATAATATATGCTTGCATAAACAAGTCCTAGCAGGTTTACCTGGTAACTCAGCGAGCGAACGTCAGGCTAGGCAAAAATCGGCGAAAAGATAGCCAAGCTCTAGCTACCGCGGTAGGTAGAGTAACTATAAGGGGATAGCAGTAACGGCACATGGTAGTGCTGGCTGGCATCTGCAACGCCAAAACGTAAAGGAACCACGTCCAAAAAGCGCGGCTCTTGAGAAGCGATGCCTTGGGCGCGCAAGTAGTCACCCGCGTGGAAAACCAGCTCGTACTCGCCTACTGTGAGGGCATCACCCTCTAAGATAGGCGCATCACAACGACCGTCGCTGTTGGTAATCACACTGCCCAAGTGTTCGCGCGTGGTGCCTGCTAGGCGGAACACGTCAATGGTAATCCCCTGGCCGGGCTGTCCTTTAGCGGTATCGAGTACGTGAGTCGTTAACCGTCCCATAGCAACTCCTTAATAATCACAGTTGTTGTTGACTGTTGTTGATAATAGTTGTTGGTAACTGCTGTTGATAGCAGTCGACCGACTTAACCTATCGGTCAAAGAGTACCGTTGATACCATTTATTGTATACAGTATTCCCATGATTAAACATACTGGAGAAATTTAGTGGCTACCTCAACATCACTTACCCTTTCGCCCGCTCCTAGCACATGCAGCTTAGAAACCTTTACCCAACATTACGGCGATGTATATGAGCACTCTCCCTGGGTGGCGGAAGCTGCCTGGAAAGAAGGGTTAAGTAATGCGCATGACGCGCCGGATGCGCTAGCTGACCTGATGGGACTTATGCTGCAGCGGGCCACACCTGAACAGCAAATTGCGGTTATTCAGGCCCACCCTGACTTAGCAGGCAAAGCGGCGATGTCGGGTGAGCTGACCCAAGACTCTACACGCGAGCAAGCAGGCGCTGGGCTAGATCAATGTACGCCTGAAGAGTTTGCCCGCTTCGAACAACTCAATGCTGCTTACAAAGAAAAATTTGGCTTCCCCTTCGTCATTGCGGTGAAGGGGCTTGATCGCCACGCCATTTTGGCGGCGTTTGAAGCACGCTTACACAATGGTTTAGCTGAAGAGCGTGAAACAGCAATTAAGGAGATTATTCGTATCGCCCGCTTCAGGCTGAACGTACGGGCTGAACAGCCGTTGTAACGGGCATATCACCACGCAAACGCCAGCGCTACAGCCACTCCTTTTTGCTTGCAGAAATAACGTCTTACAACGCGTTAAAATGCATATAGACAAAAAATGCCGCACCTGACGGTGCGGCATTTCATCGATCAATTAATAGCATTTGATCGTTTACTATCAGTCACTTACCTAATGAAAATAGGTTACTGCTTAGCGGTTTCCACGGCTTTCTTAGTGGTCTCTTCCGCCATTTTCTGGCTCTCTTGCATAAAGTTTTGGCTAATGGAGGTGACTTTTTCAGAGTCTCCTTTCATACGCTCCATTAGGTCAGAGGCTGTTTTTTGCTGGCTTTCCATGGCTTTTTTAAAGCTGTCGGCATCTTTAACGTCTAACCATGTGCGTGCCTGAGCAACCGTCATATCAGAGTATGCACGTGCTGCATCCATTTGCGCGCTGACAACTTGCTGATAATAATCAAGCGCTGCCAGGGTATAAGAACGCATTGGCGATACAAAGACAGACTCAAACTGCTGGGTGGATTTCTCTGCGGCCTTGTTCATCACATAATCTCCTTAAGTGAGCTAGCGATTCGACACGCATCGATAAGCGGTCGATGATCAGGCGGTTGCCTTTACTAACAACAAAGCTAGCAGTGCCTTTTGTGCAGCGCAACATTATTTTTTAACAACATTGCTGCTAACGATTGAAGGCGGCAACCTGATCAACCAAGTAGTGGCTACTTAGCGATTGCCAAACAAGTATTTACGTGCCTGCTCATCTATTTCTCCCCCCGCCTGCGGATTGACGTCTTCGATCAAAGAATAAGCTTTTCGCACAGCTGGGCGCTGTGCTACTTCATCAAACCAACGCTCTAGGTCAGGAAACTCCTCTAACGTTTGGCACTGCTTTTCCCAAGGCACAATCCATGGATAAATCGCCATATCAGCGATGGAGTAACGATCACCTCCCACATAATGCTGCTGAGATAGTCGTTGATCTAGCACGCTGTACAAGCGATACGTCTCGCGCACGTAACGTCCGATAGCATATTCGATTTTTTGCGGCGCATAGTGGCAAAAATGGTGGTTTTGACCCGCCATCGGCCCCAACCCGCCCACTTGCCAATGAAGCCATTGCAGCACGACATAACGCTCTCGCCCCTCAGCGGGCAGATACTGTCCGCACTTATCAGCCAGGTATTCCAAAATAGCCCCTGACTCAAACAGTGCCAGGGGCTGACCACCGTCTTGAGGTGCATGATCCACAATGGCGGGAATACGATTATTCGGCGCAATGGTTAAGAATTCAGGGTCAAACTGCTCGCCACGCCCTATGTTGACAGGTTTTACCCGGTAAAGAAGTTTTGCTTCTTCCAGCATGATGGAGATTTTGTGGCCATTGGGAGTTGTCCAGTAATACAGATCAATCATTGCCATCTCCTCTCACACATACGACATAAGTCGTTTGTGTGGCTTTCCTCGTACATACGATGGATACAGGCGGCATTATTGCCGCCTGACACATTATAGATCACGAATAGTAATGGCCTTACCCGCGACCGCCTCGTGCACCTCCAGCATACGCTTAAACCACTCATCAACCGGATCATTAGCGTCAACTAATGGCTCAAGTGACACTGTATATGCCCACATCATGCTGCCAAATAGTAGGTAATCTGCTCCACTGGGTGCTTCACCATCTAGAAATGGGTTACTCCGAAGCTGATCACGTACAGGAGCCAACAGCTTTTTCAGCTGTGCTCGCCCCTGCTCTGGATTATTGACGTCCTCTAAACGCATACCAAAACGGGCTTCGCGGGTCTCTCTGAAGTAGGCGCGGTCGTCAGGATGTATGGCCGCTAATAAATCCAGCGCGACCGTGCGAAAAAGTGCCGGGGTCACGCTACGCTCAATATAGAGCTTAAAAAAGTGGACTCGTTGATAGCTCACCCCCTCTCCCAATACTGGATTGGCAGGGTAGGCCTTATCTAAGTAGCGCATGATCTCGAAGCTATCAGTGACAACCGTGTCACCATCGGTTAACACCGGCACTTTGTCGTAGTCGGCAAAGGCAAGTGCCTCTTTATCAAGAAAACGCCAAGGAACAGTCGTATATTCCAACCCTTTGTGTGCCAGTGCCATACGAACGCGCCAGCAATAGGGAGAAAAGCGTAAGCGCTCATCGCGTCCGCATAAGTCATAAAGAGTTATTGCCACTGTGACGGCCTCCTTGTAATTAGAAACGTGGTTAAAACCAAACACACGCTGACAACAATGGGCTTAAGCCACCAAGGACGCAAGTAACGGGTTTTACTTGCTCTGAACCCACCCCGAAGGTCTTCATATCAGCTAAGTAAGCGAGCGACTTTTGCTCCATTCATTTGCCCTGTACTGCCTTTTTAGATGGAAACTGTACTGTCTATTAGTCTAATGGGTTGCAGGCATCCCTACTGCATTGTGGAAATTTAAAAGCAAATAAAAACAATTCGTTAAATTTAAAAGAGTGGTTCAACGCCTATACATACAACCACTCTTAATTGGTCTTACCAATTATCCAATATAGCCATTTTTTCTACCTAACCGTATCTTTCGCACTGATCCAACCAGCATTGCCACGATCGCTGGCATCTGCCGAGCACACCAAATCAATAACAAGGGGCCATTCCTAAAATGAATGAAACTACACTTGCACTTCTGGCATTTCTGCCGCTGCTGCTTGCCGGTATTTTGCTCATTGGTTTTAAAATACCCGCAAAAATAGCGATGCCGATTGTTTTCCTGACCGCAGCCGTCATTGGTCTGACCGCTTGGGATATGTCGTTTAGCCGCGTTGCCGCGTCTACCATTCAAGGGCTGATTCAAACAGCAGGCCTTTTATGGATAATTTTTGGCGCCATCTTGCTGCTAAATACGCTTAAGCATTCTGGCGGCATCACTGCGATTCGTAACGGTTTTTCAGGCATTAGCCCTGACCGTCGCGTTCAGGCGCTAATTGTTGCTTGGTTATTCGGCTGCTTCATTGAAGGGGCTTCTGGCTTTGGTACGCCTGCAGCAGTAGCCGCACCGCTCATGGTAGCGCTTGGCTTCCCTGCCCTGGCAGCCGTTGTTGTCGGCATGATGATTCAGTCCACTCCGGTCTCTTTTGGCGCCGTCGGCACCCCAGTTGTAGTGGGTGTCGGTAGCGGGCTGGATCGCGCTGGCATCACTGCCCAGTTGGAAGCTAGCGGCTCTACGTGGGACGTTTTTTTCCAGCAAATTACTAGCTCTGTAGCCATTACTCACGGCATCGTAGGCATATTGATGCCTCTGATTTTGGTCTTGATCATGGTGCGCTTCTTCGGTGCGAATCGCTCCTGGAAAGAAGGTCTATCCATTGCGCCCTTTGCGATCTTTACTGGCATTTCGTTCGTCGTACCTTACATGCTGGTCGGCGTTTTCTTAGGTCCAGAATTCCCGTCAATGATTGGGGCAATGGTGGGCTTAGCGATTGTAGTGCCCGCTGCTCGTAAAGGCTTCTTACTGCCGAAAGACACCTGGGACTTTCCTGAATCAACATCTTGGCCAGACGAATGGATCGGCAACCTGCAGATCAAACTGGATGACGTTGTTGGTAAAGCGCCAATGTCGACCTTCAAGGGCTGGATTCCTTACGTCCTACTCGCGATATTCTTGGTTGCTTCACGCATCGTTGAACCGCTGAAAGCTGCGCTGACCTCCGTTAACCTAAGCTGGAGCAACATTTTAGGCGAAGCCGGTGTCAGCGGCGGTGTACAGCCGCTTTATTTGCCAGGCGGCATTATTATCGCGGTGGTCATCGTCACCTACTTCTTGCACCGCATGAACCCGCAGAAAATCAGCGCTGCCGTGTCTGAATCCACTAAAACCATCTTCGGTGCTGGCTTTGTCTTGATCTTCACCGTTCCCATGGTGCGCATCCTGATTAACTCTGGCGTGAATGGTGCTGACCTTGTGTCAATGCCCGTCATGATGGCCCAAGCGGTAGCTAACAGCGTAGGGGGAATTTATCCCTTCTTTGCACCTGCGGTTGGGGCTATGGGTGCCTTTATTGCCGGTTCCAATACCGTTTCTAATCTGATGCTAGCGGAATTCCAGTTTAGCGTTGCCGAAACACTTGGGCTGTCCACCGCGATGATGGTCGCGCTGCAGGCCGTTGGTGCCGCAGCGGGTAACATGATTGCGATTCACAATGTTGTCGCCGCATCAGCGACGGTTGGCCTACTGGGTCGCGAAGGTACAACGATTCGTAAAACAATTATTCCCACGATCTACTATCTGATCTTTACTGGGATCATTGCCCTTATTGCTTTTTATGTGATTGGCATTACCGATCCACTGATGTGATGGGAAAACGTTAATCAAGAGTGAGTCTCCCCTGCTGGGTAGCCTAAGGGCAACCCAGCAGCCTCTTCACAAGAGGTGACTCCCCGGCAACCTCAGCAGAAACGGTAAAGCACTAACACGTTATTAGCATTTTCACTGTATGCAAAAGTTTTCCAGCACCGAATTAGTTATTTATGGAAAGATTTTCCATAAAGTGATTAGATAATTTTCTGCTCTCCTCACCCACAGGAGCTAACATGAACTTTCTTTTCGATGAACGCCTCGACGGCGAATTCATTCACCGCGATAAAGCAGATGTTTTAGATGATCTGCAAAACGCAGTGCCGTCTTTAACGCTGCTGCACCGTGAAGAGGACTTGCATCCCTTTGAGTGCGACGGCCTTGCCGCTTATCGCATCCTGCCGATGCTGGTTGCGTTACCCGAGACGCTGGAACAAGTCGAAGGTCTTTTAAAACGCTGCCACGCCCTGGGTGTTCCGGTGGTTACTCGTGGTGCAGGCACGGGACTTTCAGGCGGTGCTTTACCGCTTGAACGAGGCGTCCTGCTAGTGATGTCACGTTTCAACACAATTATTAATGTTGACCCGGATGCTCGCATTGCACGTGTACAGCCAGGCGTGCGCAACTTAGCTATTTCTGAAGCTGCTGCTCCTTACGGGCTTTATTATGCACCCGACCCATCGTCACAGATCGCTTGCTCCATTGGTGGCAACGTGGCGGAAAATGCGGGTGGCGTGCACTGCCTCAAGTATGGTCTCACCGTTCATAACGTGATGCGTGTTGATGTCATGACGATTGAAGGCGAGCGTATGACGCTGGGATCCGAAGCGCTGGATGCACCAGGCTTTGACCTCCTCGCGTTGATGAATGGCTCTGAAGGCATGTTGGGTGTGGTCACTGAAATCACCGTAAAGCTGCTGCCCAAACCTGAAACCGCCAAGGTACTCATGGCCAGCTTTGACGACGTAGAAAAAGCGGGCCGTGCTGTTGGTGACATTATTGCTGCGGGGATCATTCCTGGCGGGTTAGAAATGATGGATAAGCTGGCCATCAAGGCTGCTGAAGATTTCATCAAGGCAGGTTACCCCGTTGAAGCAGAAGCCATTCTTCTGTGTGAGCTAGATGGCGTTGAAGCCGATGTGGACGACGATTGCCAAACCGTTCGTCGCGTCTTAGAAAAAGCGGGGGCGACCGACATTCAACAGGCTCGCGATGAGGCTGAGCGGGCCAAATTCTGGGCAGGGCGAAAAAATGCTTTCCCCGCGGTGGGGCGCATGTCGCCTGACTACTACTGCATGGATGGCACCATCCCTCGCCGCGAACTCCCTCGCGTTCTCAAAGGTATTGCCGCCCTGTCGGAAGAGAGTGGCTTGGCGATTGCCAACGTCTTCCATGCCGGTGACGGCAATATGCACCCGCTGATTCTATTTGATGCCAATAAAGAGGGAGAGCTGGCTCTTGCAGAGGACGTCGGCGGAAAAATTCTCGAGCTATGCGTCGCGGCGGGCGGCTCCATCACTGGCGAACATGGTGTCGGCCGCGAAAAAATTAATCAGATGTGCAGTCAGTTTCAATCCGATGAGCTAACGGTATTCCATGCCTTGAAAGCCGCTTTTGACCCACAGCGCTTACTCAACCCAGGAAAAAATATTCCTACCCTGGCGCGCTGTGCTGAGTTTGGCGCGATGCATGTGCACAACAACGAACTACCGCATCCGGAACTACCACGCTTCTGATGCGACTCCTAGTCGACTAACCACTAGGAAGCATAATGATTAGGAATCACCATGACTGAACTAGCGATACATGCTGCCGATCAAGATATCGCTGACGACCTGTGCGAACAGGTGCGCAGCGCCTATGCCAACCGCACGCCACTGCGCATAGTTGGTGGCGATACCCGCGCTTTTTACGGCCGAGCGGTAGAAGGCAACGCCTTAAACATGTCGCCCCATAGCGGCATTATCTCTTATGACCCGGTAGAGCTTGTAATTACTGTTCGTGCCGGTACGCGGTTAAGCGCACTCAACGCAGCTCTAGCCGAAGAAAATCAAATGCTGGCCTTTGAACCACCCGCATTCAGCGATGCCAGCACCATTGGCGGTGCTGTTGCCACCGGCATGTCCGGCCCACGCCGCCCATGGGCTGGCGCAGCAAGAGACTTTGTCTTGGGCACACGCGTGATCACCCAAGAAGGCAAGTTGTTGCGTTTTGGCGGTGAAGTCATGAAAAACGTCGCCGGATACGACCTCTCACGCTTAATGGCAGGTGCTCAGGGGACGCTAGGCGTGCTAGCGGATATCTCGTTTAAAGTCCTGCCTATTCCTACTGCCACTCACAGCCTACGCCTAAGCATGAGTCTTGAAGATGCCTTGGGTAAGCTCGCCGAACTAGGGCGACAGCCGCTGCCCATTACCGCAGCCGGATGGCACGCAGGCGAGCTATTTATTCGTTTAGAAGGCGGCGCAAGTTCCGTTAATGCGACCAAGGAACGCCTGGGTGGCGAATCACTTTCCAGCGATTTCTGGCAGCAACTGCGCGACCATCAGCATCCTTTTTTCAGTCTGAATGAAGGGCAAGCACTGTGGCGCTTATCATTACCCCCCAATACGCCGCCGCTAGCCTTGGATATCCCTCAAAGCGATATCTTCTATGACTGGGGTGGCAGCCAGCGGTGGATAAAAACCAGCGCGGCAGCTGATACGTTGCGCACGGCTTGCCAGCAGGCAGGTGGTCATGCCACTTGCTTTACCCCCTACGCCCAAGGCGGAGCAGAGTCACCCTTCACTCCGCTCAACCCCGTGGTCGAAAAGTATCATCGCAACCTGAAGGCCGAGTTGGATGCCTACGGCATTTTCAACCCAGGCCGTCTTTATGCGGCGTTTTAATCAGGAGAGTAGACATGCAGACGCACTTTACCGATGCTGATCGCCAAAAACCGCATATTCAGGAGGCCGAGCGCATTCTGCGCACCTGCGTACACTGCGGCTTTTGTAATGCCACCTGCCCCACCTATCAACTGCTAGGCGACGAACGGGACGGACCACGCGGGCGCATCTATTTAATGAAAGAGCTGCTGGAAAGCCGCGATGATAATGATCAGGTCACCGAAGAGACACGCCTGCATTTAGACCGCTGCTTGACCTGTCGCAATTGTGAAACCACCTGCCCTTCAGGTGTGGAATATCACAAACTTTTGGATATCGGTCGTGCAGAAATTGACCGCCGGGTTCCTCGTTCCATGGCCGAACGCGCCCAACGCTATGCGCTGCGTAAGATGCTGGTAGACCCTAAGCGCTTCAAAGCACTTCTGTCCTTAGGGCAAACCTTCAAACCCCTGGTGCCTGGCAAGCTACGCAGTAAGATGCCACCGGCACCAGTCGACGCAGGCCAACGCCCGGATAGCCAACGTCATTCTCGCAAGGTGCTAATATTAGAAGGATGCGTTCAACCAGGTCTATCGCCGAACACCAATGCAGCGACTGCTCGACTGCTCGACCGGCTTGGGATTAGCGTGACGCCCATCAGCGAAGCAGGTTGTTGTGGGGCCATTGATTTTCACCTGAATGCCCAGGACGATGGTCGCGCTCGTATGCGTGCCAATATCGATGCTTGGTGGCCACAGATCGAACAAGGGGCTGAAGCCATTGTTCAAACGGCCAGCGGCTGCGGCGCTTTTGTCAAAGAGTATGGCGACATGCTCAAAGACGACCCAGCCTATGCCCAGAAAGCGCAAAAAGTCAGCGCACTGGCGAAAGATATTGTCGAAATACTGCGCGAAGAGCCAGTAGAGAAACTCGAGCTGAAAGAGCACCAACGTCTGGCGTTTCACTGCCCTTGCACACTGCAGCACGCCCAGAAGCTCAATGGTGCGGTTGAAGGCGTGCTCAGCAAGCTGGGGTTTTCGCTAACGCCGGTACAAGATGCGCATCTATGCTGTGGCTCAGCTGGCACCTACTCGGTTACCCAGCCAGCACTTGCCACACAGCTGCGCGATAATAAGCTCAATGCGCTGGAAGCTAGCAATCCAGAGGTTATCGTCACTGCCAATATTGGCTGCCAAACCCACCTTGCTAGTGCCAATCGCACCCCGGTACGCCACTGGGTGGAAGTGGTGGATGCAGCCCTGGTATAAACACTAATTCACTTTGCCGCGCTAACAAGCTTTGACAAGCAAACAATAGCGCGGCACTTTACTCCCCTTGATCAAAAGGAAAGTTTGATGCAAAGCAAAGCTGTTCTCGACCAAGCCGATGTCATTCAGGTACTAGATGCTGCTCAAAAAGAAGCCGATAACAACGGCTGGCCAGTCACCATTGCCGTAACGGATGATGGCGGGCATCTACTCGCTCTGCGCCGCTTAGACGGTGCTGCGCCCTTCAGTGCCGATGTGGCAACACATAAAGCGCGCAGTGCAGCACTAGGCCGCAAAGAGACCCAAGTATTTGAAGAAATGATTAACGGTGGGCGCACGGCATTTGTCTCTGCGCCGCTGCAAGGCCTACTGTCAGGTGGCGTTCCTATCATCGTAGACGGCAACGTCGTGGGTGCTGTCGGCATCTCAGGCGTAAAGCCTGACCAGGACGTACAGATCGCCAAAGCGGGGGTAAGCGCTATCGCCTGATACTACCGTGCAGCTTTATGGCTGCACGTTATGGCGCTAGAGAGTGAGTCTAGAGAGATAAATTATACGCAACAAAAAGCCCAGATCATTGATCTGGGCTTTTTTAGAATTCGTTCGACTAAAGCTTTTAGTCGATGAGTGCTTAAATGGCGGACCGGACGAGACTCGAACTCGCGACCTCCGGCGTGACAGGCCGGCATTCTAACCGACTGAACTACCGGTCCACTTTAAGGCACTTATTTCTAACCATAAAACTAGCTATTTAAAAGCGGTTCAGAGGCGCTTAAAAACATTCAGTTAAATGGTGGGTGGTACTGGGTTCGAACCAGTGACCCCCAGCTTGTAAGGCTGGTGCTCTCCCAACTGAGCTAACCACCCAGGGCATTTAAAGCAATAGTGCTTTAAATGGTACAACTTGATAAGTTATCGTGGCGGACCGGACGAGACTCGAACTCGCGACCTCCGGCGTGACAGGCCGGCATTCTAACCAACTGAACTACCGGTCCGAATAGCGATAACTTTTATGCGGTAATAACTGATGATGGCGGACCGGACGAGACTCGAACTCGCGACCTCCGGCGTGACAGGCCGGCATTCTAACCAACTGAACTACCGGTCCACTTAATGCATCAATTGCTACTGCTTCACGTTTCCAAACGACCAAATAAATGGTGGGTGGTACTGGGTTCGAACCAGTGACCCCCAGCTTGTAAGGCTGGTGCTCTCCCAACTGAGCTAACCACCCGCTGGTCACGTGGCGCTGCATTCTACAGGAACTTGGTGAGATGTCAACACGGCGCGTTCAAATTTTCGATTCAAACCAGCGTATTGCCACTCCTCACACATACCGTGCTTGGTGAGCGCGGACGAAGGATGCCGCAAGTATGGCCGCTTCGTCAATCAAAACTTGCTGATTTAATCCAGAAACACGTCTAGGTTTAAAATCATGATCGCCATCAGCAAGCCAAGCAACGTTAATATTATTAGGCAGGTTATAGCCTGAAACCTCATCTACATTGCCAAAGGGATCTCGTTCCCCCTGGAGAATCTGCACGGGGCAACGAATAGCGGGAAAATGTTCCAAACGGGTTTTGTCTGGTTTTCTGGGTGGATGAAATGGATAGCCTGCGACAATAACGCCAGGGCCATGCACGTCATTGGTGAGCATTTCACTGGCAAATAAAGTGGCAACACGCCCACCCATCGATTTACCGCCCACCCACAAGGGCTGATCGCTCAAAGGCGTCAATAGCGCGTACCATGAGGCAAAGTTAGCCACCGTTTGCTTGATGGGGGGTGGAGGACGGCGTTTACCCAGCTCGTTAATCTGCTGCATGTAGGGAAAATCAATTGCCAATACCTGCATGCCTTGCGCTGCTAACGTCGCGGCAAATTGCCGCATAAACACAGAGCAATGCCCCGCCCCAGCGCCATGAGCAAGTAGTATTCGGCCCACCTTGGGCGACCCCAAAACTGAAAGCGGGCCGTGCCCAATCACTATTAACCGCTGTACGCTGGGATTAGCTAACGCATCGTTTAAAGCGGCTGGGTGTATCTCGACGAAACCAGAACCAGCGTAATAAGACACGATTAACTCCTAATAATTCAGTGTTACTTCTATTGGCGTGTTCAGCTTAAGGCGCGGCTGCGATAGAATCTCTATCGGATCTTGACCTGCATCATCAAGCGGG
The DNA here is from genome assembly GCF_002216165.1 of Halomonas sp. N3-2A. Lineage (NCBI taxonomy): Bacteria > Pseudomonadati > Pseudomonadota > Gammaproteobacteria > Oceanospirillales > Halomonadaceae > Halomonas > Halomonas sp. N3-2A. The sequence continues at coordinate 3,233,020 of NZ_CP022286.1, forward strand.
TGGCCGCACCCGGGCAAAATGCTAATGCAAAATGCTACGGGTTACCCCCTAACCGCGTTCGATGGGAACATGAAATGAGCACAGCACTGGAACACCCGACCTACAACTACAAGGTAGTTCGGCAGTTCGCGATCATGACCGTTGTGTGGGGCATTGTAGGTATGACGCTTGGCGTTATCCTTGCCTCCCAGCTAGTTTGGCCGCAACTGAACCTTGGCTTACCTTGGACAAGCTTCGGGCGCCTTCGTCCGTTACACACTAACGCTGTTATCTTCGCCTTCGGTGGCTCAGCGCTATTTGCGACGTCTTACTATGTCGTACAGCGTACCTGTCAGACTCGCCTGTTCTCTGACAAGCTCGCAGCGTTCACCTTCTGGGGATGGCAAGCGGTTATTCTCTCGGCTGTCGTGTCATTGCCGCTAGGCTATACCACGACAAAAGAGTATGCAGAGCTCGAATGGCCGATCAATATTTTGATTGCGGTCGTTTGGATTAGCTACGCTATCGTTTTCTTAATGACGATTAAAAAGCGCACCACTTCCCATATTTACGTGGCGAACTGGTTCTTTGCAGCGTTTATTTTGACCGTCGCGGTGCTGCACATCGTTAATAATGCGGCCATTCCGGTCACCCCCATGTACTCCACTTCGATTTATGCGGGTGCGGTAGATGCGATGGTGCAGTGGTGGTATGGCCACAATGCGGTCGGCTTCTTCCTTACGGCAGGCTTCCTGGGCATGATGTACTACTTCGTGCCAAAGCAAGCCGAACGCCCGGTCTATTCCTACCGCCTCTCCATCGTCCATTTCTGGGCGTTGATTATGATTTATATGTGGGCAGGCCCTCACCACCTGCACTACACAGCGCTGCCTAACTGGGCACAGTCGCTGGGTATGATTATGTCTATCATCCTGCTGGCGCCTTCTTGGGGCGGTATGATCAACGGCATGATGACCCTGTCTGGCGCTTGGCATAAACTGCGCACCGATCCAACACTTCGCTTCCTGGTGGTGGCGTTGTCGTTCTACGGCATGTCGACGTTTGAAGGGCCAATGATGGCCATCAAGACCGTCAACGCGCTATCGCATTACACCGACTGGACCATTGGTCACGTGCATGCTGGTGCACTAGGTTGGGTAGCGATGATTACCATTGGCTCTATGTACCACCTGATCCCGCGGGTCTTCGGGCGTACCGAGATGTACTCCGTCAATCTGATTGCGGTGCATTTCTGGTTAGCCACCATTGGTACTGTGTTGTATATCGCCGCTATGTGGGTCAACGGCATCATGCAAGGCCTAATGTGGCGCGCGATTAATGCTGACGGCACGCTGATGTACACCTTTGTAGAGTCTGTCGAAGCCAGTGGCCCCGGCTACTTTGTGCGTATGATTGGCGGCCTCTTCTGGGTAACCGGCATGCTAATTATGGCATTCAACGTTTACATGACCGTAAAACGTCGCGAAACGATTAGCCATTCAGCGCCACAAGCCGCTTAAAACGGGGAAGTTGAGACCAATGAAACACGAGATTGTTGAAAAGAACGTTGGCCTGCTCGCCGTGTTGATCCTGGTTGCGATCAGCTTTGGCGGCCTGGCCGAGGTCGTACCGCTGTTCTTTCAAAAGCAAACAACCGAGCCAGTTGAGGGCCTCAAGCCGCTCACCGCACTGGAGCTGGAAGGACGCGACATATACCGCCGCGAGGGCTGCGTAGGCTGCCACTCCCAGATGGTTCGCCCCTTCAGGGCAGAAACCGAACGTTATGGCCACTATAACGTGGCAGGCGAACAGGTTTACGAACACAACTTCCTTTGGGGTTCCAAGCGCACCGGACCGGATCTTGCTCGCGTAGGTGGACGCTATAGTGATGATTGGCACCGCGCCCACCTCTATAACCCACGAGACGTGGTACCCGAGTCAGTCATGCCTGAATATCCTTGGCTGTTTGAAAACACCTTGGATGGCGAATCGACACCGGCAAAAATGCGCACCCTGCGTCAGTTAGGCGTGCCATATACCGATGAAGATATCGCCACTGCGACAGAAGACGTTCGCGGCACCCAGGAAATTACTGCACTGGTGGCCTACTTGCAGCAGTTAGGCACCGTGCTTGAGGGCACTCGTTAAGTTATGGATACGGGAACTTTCCGCGGCCTTATCACGCTGATATTGATTGTCGCTTTTATTGGCATCTGTTTATGGGCTTATTCCAAGCGACGCAAGCCAGACTTCGACGAAGCAGCTAACCTGCCTTTCGCCGATGACGATGATAAGCAACCAACCCGTGACAAGCATGCTTCGTCTGAGCACGAAGCGGATTCCCGCCACGACAGGGGAGATAAAAATACATGAATAATTTATGGGGTGACTCCCTATCCAGCTTCTGGAGCGCCTGGATCATTGTCGTCACACTGGGCACTATCGCTCTGAGCGTTTGGATCTTATTTTCCAACCGCCGTACCGATAAAGCACCTGATGCTGATGGCAATATCGAAACCACTGGCCACGCGGCTGATGGGATCGAAGAGTACGACAACGCACTACCCCAGTGGTGGTTCAAGCTGTTTATCCTCACCGTTATTTTTGCCCTGGGCTACTTAGTACTTTACCCAGGCCTAGGTAACTATGCAGGCATTTTGGGCTGGTCCCAAGAAGGCCAGTGGGAAGAAGAAGTTGCTGATGCCGAAGAGCGCTTCACACCGATTTTTGCTCAGTATCAGGAAATACCTATTCCTGAATTGGCAAAAGACGCTGAAGCAATGCGGGTAGCAGAGCGTGTTTTCCTGAACAACTGTGCGGTATGTCACGGCTCTAACGCCCAAGGTGGTTACGGCTTCCCGAACCTCACCGATGACGACTGGCTGTATGGCGGTGAGCCGGAAAACATCATGACGACACTGAATAATGGCCGTAATGGATTAATGCCTGCCTGGCAGCAGCTTGGCGAGAACAACATTGAGAACCTCACTCAGTACGTTCTCTCAATGTCTGGCGAAGAGCATGATGCAGACCGTGCAGCCAGTGGCGAAAGCACTTTCCTCGCAGCATGCGCGGCATGTCATACACCCAGTGGAACGGGAAATACCGCGCTTGGCGCACCTAACCTGACTGATGATGTATGGCTCTATTTGGCACCGGGACAAAGCGTTGCTGATTCTGTCCGCCAAACACTGCGCAATGGTCGTAACGGCCACATGCCAGCACAAGCAGCTTATATCGGTGAAGAGCGTGTTCATCTAGTTGCCGCTTATGTCTACAGCCTACGCTTCAACGACTAATCGCTTAGTTAGTAGCAACCGCTTGTAGGTAGTAGCACGAGGGTGCGGTTTCATACCGCACCCTTTCTTCATCCACCGCCCATCCAGACACCCTTGCTATCCGTTACACTACTATTTAGCGACACGGCATACAGTTGTGTTATCTAGCGTCGCAGGTTTAACGCCACGATATCCATGCTGCCGCCCATTCCCGCCTTAGTGAGCTGCGATCATCGCCATGGAAAAAATACCTAGCCAAGATATTACGCCGCCGCCCGTTGGGCACCATACCCCTGGGGAAAGTACAACTCAGAGCATGTATGCCAAGCGCCGACATATTTATGTGCGCGAAATTAAAGGGCTCTTCCAGAAAGTAAGGCGCAGCGCCAACTGGGCGCTTATGCTCGGCTTCTTCCTGCTTCCATGGCTGAACTGGGGCGACCGCCCTGCCATCTGGTTTGACCTTCCAGGCCGAGAGTTTCATATTTTTGCTGCCACATTTTATCCCCAAGAGTTCGTATTACTTTCGTGGCTGCTTATTATCTGCGCCTTTGGGCTATTTTTTATTACTGTTTTTGCTGGACGCGTTTGGTGCGGCTATACCTGCCCACAAAGCGTCTGGACATTCTTATTTATTTGGCTTGAGCACCGCATAGAGGGATCTAGAAACCACCGTATTAAGCTCGACAAGCAGCCAATGAATGCTGACAAAGCATGGCGGAAAGGAGCTAAACATTCCGCTTGGTTACTGATTTCTTTGGCTACTGGCATTACTTTTGTGGGTTACTTCACCCCCATCCGCACGCTAGTGACGGAACTGCCTACGCTAGAAGCCCATGGCTGGTCCTATTTTTGGGTTGGCTTCTTTTTAGTATTTACCTATTTAAATGCAGGCTGGCTGCGCGAGCAGGTGTGCATTTACATGTGTCCCTACGCGCGCTTCCAATCAGTCATGTTTGATCGCGACACACTGATCGTGTCGTACGACGAAGCACGCGGCGAGCCAAGAGGTCGGCGGAAGAAGTCACTTAGCCATACTCAGGCGAGAGAAGCTGGCTTTGGCGACTGTATAGACTGCGAGCTATGCGTTCAGGTTTGCCCAACAGGTATTGATATTCGTGATGGGCTCCAGTACGAATGCATTACCTGCGCAGCCTGTATTGATGCCTGTGACAGCGTCATGGACAAAATGGGCTACCCCAAAGGGCTTATTCGCTATACAACGGAAAATGCGCTAGAAGGCAAGAAAAGCCACATCTTACGGCCTCGACTGCTGGGCTACTTTGCCGCGCTGATTATTATGGTCGTTGCGTTTGCCTGGGCGGTTAACGACCGCATACCACTTAGTTTCGACGCCGAGCGTGAGCGCACGCAGCTGTATCAAATGACCCGAGAAGGGCAAATCAGCAATGTTTACAGTCTCACGGTACGCAACCTTGATAACGCGCCACACACTTACCAAATCAGTGTGTTAGGCCTACCCAGCTTAACGTTAGATAGCGCGTCGATTAGCGTGCCGGCAGGCGAGTCTCGCATTCAGGTCATCACTGTACTGGCGAACCCTCAAGACCTAAGCCAGCCCAGTCACCCCATTACTTTTGTGCTGCAAGCACAACAAGATGAGCAAATCCGTCAGGAGCGTGAAGCCCGCTTCTTAGGTAACGCCAGGAGATAAATGCGTTATGTCAGACCCTACGATTACGCCGTGGTACAAACAGTTCTGGCCATGGTTTTTGTTAGGCTTGCTGTTCTCCTCCATTATTGTCAGCACGACCTTTGCGGTTATGTCGATCAAAAGCTATGACGGTATGGTGGTACAAGAAGATTACTACGAGCACGGCAAAGCCATTAACATGGTATTCGCCAAGCAAGAGCAAGCGCGCACTTTAAATTTAAGTGCCGAGTTACGCATTGATCCGCTGACCAGCGATATTGTTGTTGATCTTGCTGGCGATGCTCGCCCAGACAAGCTCTATCTAGATCTTATTTTTCCCACCGAAGACGATCGTGACCAGTCGTTTGTACTAGAGCATGTGCGCGAAGGTCGCTACATCACTCAAGGACCTGACAATCTGCGCTATCGCTGGTATCTACAGCTGCAGCCAGAGCAAGGCGATGAATCAGCATGGCGCCTTATTGGAGAAGCACGCTTTCCTAACGAAAACACCATTGCACTACTACCTGGCGGGCGCTCGGAGAACGAATGACCACGACCGCCCTTAGCTGCTACCACTGCGGCAACCCGGTGCCCGAAGGGGCACCGTGGCGAATTAGCATTGACGACACATCCAAACCACTATGCTGCCCAGGTTGCGAAGCCGTCGCCCACGCCATCGTTGATGGCGGTTTGGAGAGCTATTATCGCTATCGCACAGAAATGCCAGAGCGCCCTGACGAGCGCCAAGCTGCCAAAGCAGAAACCTGGTCGGTATTTGATGACCCAGGGCTACAAGCGCAGTTTGTTCACCCAGAGGGTGACGAAGGACAAGTACGCGCCACACTCGCAATAGACGGTATCACCTGTGCAGCCTGCGCCTGGCTCATTGAACATCGTTTGAATGCACTTGATGGCGTTACTTCTAGCGCGGTTAACCTTACCCATCATCGCCTACGGGTGAGCTGGGACCCCACCGCCATCAACCTTTCACAGCTGTTCGCTGAACTAGCGGCCATTGGCTACGATGCGCAGCCCTATGAACCTGACCAAGCCCAAACACGCTTGCAACATGAAGAACGCATGAATGTGCGCCGTCTGATTGTCGCAGCCGTCGGGATGATGCAGGTCATGATGTTCTCCATTCCCATTTATGTATCGGGGCCTGGTGAGCTTAGCGAAGACTTTTATGCTCTGTTTCACTGGCTATCGTTTGCCCTAGCCACGCCCGTGGTATTTTTCTCAGCGCAACCTTTTTTCCGTAACGCATTGCGTGATCTGAAAACCGGCGTTCTTGGCATGGATGTGCCGGTCTCGCTAGCCATTGGCGGCGCCTATTTAGCGAGCAGCTATGCAGTGCTGTTTAACGTTGGCGATGTTTATTTCGACTCGGTCGCCATGTTTACCTTTTTCTTGCTATTTGGCCGTTATGTAGAAGGTAGGGCCAGGCGGCGCAGCGGCCACAGTGGCAATGCGCTGAGCGGCGTTTTGCCAGTGTCCGCTATTCGCCTTGAAGCTGATGGCAGTGAACGCATTCTGCCTGCCAGTGAACTTAAAGAAGGCGACCGCGTGCTCATCAAGCCCGGTCATGGCGTTCCCGCTGATGGCATTATCGAAGATGGCGAATCCAGCCTTGATGAGTCGATGCTGACCGGTGAGTATTTGCCAGTGACTCGACGGGTAGGCGAAAGCGTGGTGGGTGGCAGCCAAAACATGGAAAACCCGCTCACCATAAAGGTAACCCATGCTGGCAATAGCGCCAGAGTGGCCGGTATTGTCGACTTAACCGATCGCGCCTTTGCAAGTCGCCCACGACTTGCCCAGATGGCGGCGCGTATGGCGCACCTGTTTGTATTACGGCTGCTGATCGTTACCGCCTGTGTCACAGTAGCATGGTGGTTTATTGATCCATCTCGCATGCTATGGGTGCTACTCTCGGTATTAGTAGTCACTTGCCCTTGTGCACTGGCACTGGCCACCCCCACTGCGCTGACAGCAGGACATGGCCAGTTGCGCCAGCGAGGCGTACTCATTACACGTGCTGACGCGATCGAATCACTCTCCAACGTCACTCGGGTGATTTTTGATAAGACCGGTACGCTGACTCGCGGCGAAATGCAGCTGACCCAAACGCATCCTATTGACCAACAGCATCCCGCCCACAGCGATACGCCACTTAGTGCAGAGCATGCTCAAGCCATCGCAGCGGCGCTAGAAGCACACTCTGAACACCCCATTGCTAGGGCTTTTCGCCCATTTAGAGATGCCACTCTGCAGGCACGCAACCTCAAAAGTGTGACCGGAAGCGGGCTGGAAGGCACTTTGAACGGCGCAACATGGCGATTAGGTAAACCCGATTTTGCGACGACAACCGCACTGCCCCAGCCAGGCACCGGCCAGTGGCTTTTGCTCAGTGAAAACAACGCACCACGTGCTTGGTTCAAGCTGCACGATGGCATTCGCGAAGATGCGGCCCAAACCGTTGCCGCACTTCAAGCCCGTGGATTGGAAGTAGAGCTACTTTCTGGTGACACGCAAGAAGCGGTAGAAAGCTTGGCAGAACAGCTCAATATTACCACGTGGCACGCTGGCAAATCGCCTGAGGGCAAGCTGGCGCGATTGCGTGAGTTACAAGCCAGCGGTGAGCGTGTCGTAATGATCGGTGACGGTATCAATGATGTGCCGGTATTAGCTGGCGCTGACGTTGCCATTGCTATGAATGGCGCCACAGACCTTGCCCGTACCCGCGCCGACGCGATATTGCTCAGTCCACGCCTAATGCGTATTTTTGAGGCGATTGATATTTCCTGCGCCACACGCCGCATTATGCGCCAAAATATGATGTGGTCAGTTTGCTACAATTTTTCAGCACTGCCTTTAGCAGCAATGGGGTTAATTCCCCCCTGGCTCGCTGCGATTGGCATGTCGCTAAGCTCCCTGATTGTGGTAGGTAACGCGCTGCGTCTCACTCGCTGGCGTACCCCGCTTGCCCCTCAGATTGCCCTATCAACACCGGTGACGGCATGACGATTTTATACTTACTGATACCCCTTTCACTCACTCTTCTGGGCCTCGCAGTGTGGGCGTTTTTCTGGGCCGTGAAACACGACCAATTTGACGATTTGGAAGGCCCAGCCCACCGTATTCTATTCGACGATGATGAGAATGACCTGACTCCCGAGCAGCGTGCCGCGCGTAAAAAAAGCGGCTCTTCTTCTCAACATAACCAAGAGCCACCCGCATGAACCCGACGGGACTTGATTTACCGCCCCTGCTGGCCGCGTTTGTCTTTGGCTTAATGGGCGGCGCCCACTGTATCGGCATGTGTGGTGGCATTATGAGCGCGCTGACCTTTGCCGTACCGCCTAGCATGCGACACCCTGCCCGCATGGGTGGACTGCTGATTAGCTATAACGTGGGACGTATTCTCAGCTATATGGTGGCAGGTGCTATTGTTGCTGCACTTGGCACACTTATCTCACTTTCACCGTCTGCACGTATTGCGCTGCAGGCTTTCGCCGCATTGATGCTCATCTTAATGGCGCTTTATATCGCCAACTGGTGGAAAGGGCTGCTGAAAGTAGAAACGGTGGGAAAGCACCTTTGGCGTTATATAGAGCCAGTGGGAAGACGCCTGATGCCTGTCGTGCATCTTCCTCAAGCCTTCGCTCTAGGGACGCTGTGGGGCTGGCTGCCCTGTGGTCTGGTTTACTCCATGCTAGCCTGGAGCTTAGCGATTGCAGACCCACTCGATGGCGCGCTTCTAATGGGTGCTTTTGGCCTGGGTACACTCCCTGCCCTGCTGGCAACAGGACTTGCAGCACAGCAGTTAAGCCATTTAATTCGCCACCCTGCCACTCGCAGCGTCGCCGCACTGTCGATTATCAGTTTCGCCCTTTGGCAACTATGGACGCTTATCTCCCTAACAGCGCATTAGTCAGACCCTCCGATAGCTTGATATAGCTCAACGCATTCCAAGTGACACCAACGTAGCATGCCGAGAGAACACTGAGCGACGGCGCTCAGTCACTCCTTTTGTTTACTTCTCACTTCGGAGCGCTCGCCATGCCTGTTCATGCCACTGCTGCCTTCTCACCTACCAACAAGGAAGTGTCTGGGGCTAATGCCTGGGATGAAGCGCTACTGCGTCGCTATGACAAAAGTGGCCCACGTTACACATCCTACCCAACAGCTCTCGCGTTTCATGATCAGTTCAGCGCCGATGACTTTACTCAGGCGCTAGCGCGCAGTAACGAGAGCCACCGTCCGCTATCCCTGTATGTGCATGTGCCCTTTTGTCGAAAAATTTGCTTCTACTGTGCTTGCAATAAAATCGCAACGAAGAATACCGCCCTTGCAGAACCTTACCTTTCTCGGCTAGATCGGGAAATGGTGCTCACTGCCCGCCATTTAGACACTTCACGCCCGGTGCAACAGTTACACTGGGGCGGTGGTACGCCCACATTTCTAACCTTGGCACAGATGGGGGACCTGATTGACCGCCTAGATGCCCGTTTTGGTTTATCTAGCTCAGCCGATCGCGATTACGCTATTGAAATAGATCCTCGTGAAGCAGACGTATTTACGTTACGCCACCTACAGTCGCTCGGCTTTAATCGGCTAAGCCTTGGCGTACAGGATTTAAACCTGCAGGTACAAAAAGCTATCAACCGCGTACAACCCCGGGTGCTCACCGAAACGTTGATGGAAGAAGCACACCGTCTTGGCTTTCGCTCACTCAATCTTGATTTGATTTATGGGCTACCATTTCAAACCGAAAAAAGCTTTGCCGAGACGCTAAGTCAAGTCATCGAACTCAACCCGGCACGGCTGTCCGTCTTTAATTATGCGCACATGCCCACCCGCTTTGCGCCACAGCGACGCATTAACGAAACCGACCTCCCCAGCGCTGATGAAAAGCTGGCTATTCTGCATACCACCATAGAAATGCTGACTAACGCAGGCTATGTGCATATTGGCATGGATCACTTTGCACGACCTGACGATAGTCTAGCGATTGCACAGCGCAACGGCACACTACAACGCAATTTTCAGGGCTACTCTAGCCATGCACAGTGCGATTTAGTTGGCTTAGGCGTATCCGCTATATCACGGGTTGACGACGTTTACGCACAAAACCCGACCCAGCTTGGCCAATATGAAGCAGCCTTAGATCAAGGTAAGCTGGCAACCGTCAAAGGATTAAGGTTAAATAAGGACGACCTAATACGAAGAGACGTGATTGAACGGCTAATGTGCGACATGCACATTGATCTAGCGGCAGTTGGAAAGCGTTGGCACATCGATGCTAGTGATTATTTTTCCACCGCAATTGAGCAATTGAAGACAGCTGAGCAAGACGGCTTAATCACTCGCCATCGGCAAGTGATTAGCGCCACTCCCACTGGGCGGCTGCTGATTCGCCATTTGGCGATGGCCTTTGATGCTCGCCTAGCTGACCAGCCTACTAAACGCTACTCTAAGATTGTATAAGCTTCTTGAGACGTCTTGCCTCTGGGCCTATGATGGCTAACGAGAAAGGGAGAATGATATGCCACAACCCGCCAGCCAACGACGCTCACTGCTGCAAGAGGCGCGCTGTCAAACCTGTAGCCTAAGCTCGCTGTGTCTGCCGCTTGCCTTAGAGCTTGAGGATATGGGCCAGTTTGATGCCATCATTCGCCGCCGCGCACCGCTCAAAAAAGGCGAGCCCCTGTTTCGCCAGGGCGATCACTTCACCAGTGTGTATGCCGTCCGCTCAGGCAGCCTGAAACAGGTGACCAGCGAAGGGAACGGCAATGATCAGCTAACAAATTTCTACCTTCCCAGCGAACTAGTGGGATTGGACGGAATTGATGAAGAGCACTACCCCGGTAGCGTCATTGCACTGGAAACCACAACAGTATGTGAAATTCCATTTGATCGCTTGGACCTGCTTTCCGAAGAACTGCCCGAACTACGTGGCCAGCTTTATCGGAGCATGAGCAAAGAATTGCGGGATGACCGGCGCATGATGCGCTTGCTATCGCGCAAGACGGCCGATCAGCGACTAGCCAGCTTTTTAGTCACCCTATCAGACCGTTTTCGTCGACGTGGATACTCGCCTTATAGCTTCAGACTCTCCATGTCCCGCGCCGACATCGGCAATTACTTAGGCTTGGCGGTAGAAACGGTCAGCCGTATTCTTAGCCGCTTTCAACAGCAAGAGGTGGTGGCTGTTTCAGGGCGCGAGGTTAATATTTTAGATATGCGGCGCCTCATCACGCTAGCTGAAGAGGAAGAACAGTCGGCTAGTCCACGCTAAGCGCCTGAATACGCCCTTCCATCAACGCCGCTTGTTTGGCTTCAAGGCCAGCAAAGTCAAATAAACCGCGGTCTGCTAGCTGGGAAGGCGCTACATTGGTCACCGCTTTAAACATGCTTTCTAGGCGTCCTGGGTGTTTTTTATCCCACTCAGCCAACATATCTTTGACAACTTGACGCTGGAGATTGGGCTGAGAGCCACATAAGTTGCAGGGGATAATGGGGAATTCCATTAGTCGAGAAAACTCTGCAATATCAGCCTCTTTACAGTAGGCAAGAGGGCGAATAACAATATTCTTGCCATCGTCAGATAACAGCTTGGGAGGCATTGCTTTCAAAGTGCCACCAAAGAACATGTTAAGAAATAACGTTTCTAAAATATCTTCACGATGATGCCCTAGGGCAATTTTCGTTGCCCCAATTTCCTCGGCAAACCCATAGAGCGAGCCACGTCTTAGTCGTGAGCAGAGCGCGCAGGTCGTTTTTCCTTCCGGGGTTTTCTCTTTCACCACTGAGTAGGTGTCACGCTCTAGAATGTGGTATTCAACCCCCACTTTATCTAGGTACTGGGGCAACACATGCTCCGGAAAGCCTGGCTGTTTTTGATCCATATTGACGGCGACCAGAGAGAAATTAACCGGCGCGTTGCGCTGCAGGTTAAGCAGTATCTCCAGCATCGTATAGCTATCTTTGCCGCCAGACAGGCACACCATCACCTTGTCACCCTCACCAATCATTTGATAATCAATGATGGCGTTGCCAACCTCTCGCCGTAAGCGCTTTTGTAGCTTATTAAATTCACGCTTTTGTTTAGCGGCGTGATGCTCGGATGGTGTCTGTGCGCTATTAACAGCAGGGCTGTCAACAGAAACAGTATCAGGCGCTGCGGGGTCAAAATAGTCAGGTTGTAGCATGGTGTAGGCACTGCCGATGGTAGAAGAAGCAGCGGGCATTCTAACAAGACTCACCACGTCCACCCAAGATAAACCCGTGGATTCATCCCGTGAGAGTAGTACCGACTATCCCTGCTGGGCGATCTCGCGCTGCAAACGCAGATATAAAAGCGCGCTTGCGGTTGCATCCCCCAGCACTCCCATCCATTGAAGAGCGGGTATTTGCCAACGAGCGAGCGCTTCGGTTAGGCGGCCGCTCGTCTCACACTGTGGATGTAAGCGACGCAGTTGGCGATAGTGTAGCTTTCCAACATCGACCTGGGCATTGGGCAAACCAAATCCCAACCCGGCTTTAAACAAAAGATTTAGGTGTTCCACCGAGCGCCCTAACTGCCAACCAATTAGCGGCCGATTACCGATGAATTCCGCTAGCGCCCCAAGATGCTCAGCGTTAGGCGCCAGCACCGTATCCGTCGCATACAGCTGATGATGTCGCCGCAGCGCAGGGGCGTTGTTGTTCTGCTCTTCTGCCAGGGTAGCCACCCAGGCTCGGCTGGTCTGCACTCTCCCTGGGCTTAAGACAACAGCAGCGACGCTGACCACCGGCGCTTGGCCTGGGCTAACCTGGCAGGCAAGCGCCACCATTTCTTCCCCCATGTAAGGCTGAAACAGCCATGCGTAGGGGGAGTCTGCCCAGCGTCGACGGTCGCTTTCGCGCTGCATTAATGTACGCAGCGAGCCACTGAGCAGCGACATATGCCGGTCTAACAAGCGCATTCCGCTCACGAATACTCCAAATGATAACGATGGGAGAGCCGCTGCTTAAAATCTTTTACGATATGCAGCGCCTCACGCAACAGGTCACGCTCAAGGGACGAGAGTTCTTGCACCACCACACGGTTACTACGCTGCTGAGTCGACGCTTCCGCTGTCTGTAGCTGCTGTTTTAAACGTAGTTCGGTAAACAGTGCCAGCGCCTCGCCCAGGTCATCCGCAAAACGGCGATCAAGACGACCATCTTCTGCTAAAGCGTCCAGGCGATCTAAGGTGGAAGTAGCATTAATGCGTCGCTCGAGGGCCATTGTGCGCACCCCATGAACAATGGGGAAAATACCGCCTTTTTTAATATCGATCCCATGCTGGGGCTTTTTTAAGGAGCCAAATAGCGTTAGCGGTGTTGAGAAACGCAGTGCAGCGCGAGCAAAGTAGGACAGCAATAGCTCATCCCGTGAGCAGCGTTCAAACAGCTCTGCTCGCACGCTGTCTAGCAATTGCGGATTACCAGCCACACCATGGGCATCCAGCAAAATCGCCAGCTTCATTAGGCTATCGCCATCTCTTGCACTCACCCACTTAGCAATGTTGTTTTTCCATTGCGACACAGTGCCAACCCATTCAGGATTAGACACCATGATATTACCTGGGCAGGGTGGGTAGCCGAGCTGAATCAGCGTTTGGGTAAGCGCATTCATGTCTTCGGCAAGCGAAGGCCATTGGCTGTCATCGGCTAAAATCAAACCATTATCTTGATCTGTTTTAAGAATTTGTTCGCCGCGCCCTTCGCTACCCATCACCATTAGGCAACTTTGGGAGTGATACTGCTCAGGAATAACAAATGACCACGCTTTATTGATAATTCGGCCATTCAACGCGGCCAGTAGGTCCATGGCAAAACGTAGTTTGACCCCTTGCGCCATAAGCGCATTCACCAATTCTGGCGTGCGTTGGCTGGCAGCCGCCAATGCTTCTAAGCTATTCGCCTGCTCCACCTGCAGACTAACGACATAGCTACGGCTCGAAAAATAGCTAAGGACATCCGTTAGCTCCACCACCCCTTTCAGGGCGCCCTGTTCCATCACCACCACCCGCGTTACTTTATGCCGCGTCATCAGCACGAGCGCTTCAAATAAGTACTGATGGGGGGTAACGGTCACCAACGAGAAATGGGCCACATCCTCAACGGGCGCTGTATGCTCAAAGTTGTTCAGCACGACACCATTGAGCAAATCGGTTTTGGTGACAATGCCAAACTCACCCTGGGTTTTGACGAGCAAACTATCTGCATGACTATCGTTGAGCTGACGCACCGCGCTGGCAATATCTGTCGATGCATCCATGATAAGAGGTTCACGCATACATTCGCTGACTTTAGCCAACATAAAACCGGCCATGGTCACGCCGCCTTCGGCACGCTTTTCAGTCATTAACCGCGCTTTGTGAGATAGCGACTGTTTGAAGAAATTTTCGAAGTCAGGATGATGACGGCATAGTTTTATAAATAGCGCCTTCGGCATCACATAGCACAAGCATTCTTGCTCAGCCTGGAAGCGATAACGGCTTTTACCGTTCAGAATACTAATGGCACCAAACAGATCACCAGCCGTGTAGTGCCCAATCCGTGCACTGGACGCTGGCAGGGTAGGGTCCAGTTCAGCAACTTCGCCCTTGTGAATCAAAAATACCGATTCACCCGCTTGCCCCATCTCGATAATAATTTCATCACGATCAAAATAGGCGATGTCCATACCACGACGAACGTGGTCACGCCCTTCATCATCAATTAATGTGAAGGGCAATTGGGAAAGATCAACGTCAATCATGAGTGACCCCAGTTAATCGCGATGAAGAACACAATGGCTTAAGGTTTGATTGCTTTTTAACCAGCGCCTTTATTATACCTTTTGCTATACCGCTAACGTCGCAAAGACGTTTGTTTAGCGACCAAAGTAGCGACACGAACTAGCAAACTTGGCCACTTAATATACCACCTATTAAAAGTAGCAAACATTGCTTTTAAGCGACCCATAGACCATCGTCCTATCACCCAGACAGAAAAGCTAAAAAAAACTTTAAAAACAGGTATTTATTTTCAAAAACAAACATCAAAATACGTACTGAAAGCTTATTGATACCAAAGTCTGGGATTTATTTTTTGCAATTATTGCCCACTATTAACAACGGGCTATACAGGATGTTCACGTGACACTTGTTAAACATTTATCAAGGCACTGAAGAAAACCTTGCCAAACCATTAACCAGCAGAGCAACTTAACCAACAAGGTGATATGCGTCTAATCGCACTAAATCATCGCAGACAACTAAAAGAGCGGTTTTCTATGAAGGATTGCCCTAATGGATCACACGCTATCCTGAGTTAACTTTCCAACCCTAAAAATCACAACTGGAGAGCACCACAATGGCAGATGACAAATCCAACGCTGCTGAATACTGGAAAGCCAACGTCCGATTAATCTTTGGATGCTTGGCCGTTTGGGCGTTCGTTTCTTATGGATGTGCCATCCTCTTTCGTCCGCTGTTAGCGGGCATTCCCGTTGGTGGGACTGACTTGGGCTTTTGGTTCGCTCAACAGGGCTCCATCCTCACCTTCATCGTACTGATCTTCTTCTATGCCTGGAGAATGAACAAACTCGATGCAAAATTCGGCCTTGGGGAGTAAGCCAGTATGAGCCAGTTTGCCATTAACTTACTGTTTGTCGGCGCGTCGTTTGCGCTCTATATCGGGATTGCGATATGGGCACGAGCCGGGTCGACTAAAGACTTCTACGTTGCCGGTGGCGGCGTTCACCCTATCACCAACGGTATGGCGACTGCCGCTGACTGGATGTCAGCGGCATCGTTTATTTCGATGGCCGGTCTGCTAGCGTCTGGCGGGTATGCTAACTCCACCTTCTTGATGGGCTGGACAGGTGGTTACGTTATCCTGGCAATGCTGCTAGCGCCTTACCTGCGTAAGTTTGGCAAGTTTACAGTGCCCGACTTTATTGGTGACCGTTTCTACAGCAACACTGCGCGCTTCGTCGCGATTGTGTGTTTGATCGTTGCCTCTGTTACTTACGTTATCGGTCAAATGACCGGTGCTGGCGTTGCTTTCTCGCGCTTCTTGGAAGTGAGCAACACCTGGGGTATCTGGATCGCAGCGCTGATTGTGTTCCTATATGCCGTTTTTGGCGGCATGAAAGGCATTACCTACACGCAGGTCGCTCAGTACGTAGTGCTTATCATCGCCTACACTATTCCGGCGGTGTTCATTGCCATGCAATTAACCGGCAACCCGATTCCGATGTTCGGTATGTTCAGTACTCATACGGAGTCTGGTATTCCGCTACTGACCAAGCTGGACGAAGTGGTCAATGCACTTGGTTTCCGCGACTATACCGCCGACGTCGATAATAAGCTGAACATGGTGCTGTTTACCCTGTCGCTAATGGTGGGTACTGCTGGTTTACCCCACGTTATCATTCGCTTTTTCACTGTGCCGAAAGTTGCTGATGCACGCTGGTCCGCTGGCTGGGCACTCGTGTTTATTGCGCTGCTGTATCTCACCGCTCCTGCGGTTGGTTCCATGGCGCGTCTGAACTTGGCTACCACCGTCTATCCAGAAATGGCAGGACAAGTAGAGAATTACGAAGAAGCCGCCCGCAATCCGATTCTCTATGAAGATCGTCCTGAGTGGGTACGCACGTGGGAAGAAACCGGGCTTATCACTTTCAACGATCTTAACAGTGACGGCCGCATCCAAATGTACAATGATGCTACCGACTATTCTGATCGTGGCTGGGAAGGTAACGAGCTAACCGTTAATAATGACATTCTGGTATTAGCAAACCCAGAAATTGCTAATCTGCCAGGTTGGGTTATCGGTCTGATTGCAGCAGGCGGTATTGCTGCGGCCCTCTCAACAGCGGCAGGTCTACTATTGGCCATCTCGTCAGCCATTAGTCACGATTTGATCAAAACAATGATCAATCCGAAAATCTCTGAGAAGGGTGAAATGCTGGCAGCGCGTATTTCAATGGGCGGCGCGATTCTTCTGGCTACCTACCTTGGGCTTAATCCACCCGGGTTCGCAGCGCAGACGGTTGCACTTGCCTTTGGTATCGCTGGTGCCTCACTGTTCCCAGCGCTGATGATGGGCATTTTCTCCAAGCGCATGAACAGCAAAGGCGCGATTTGCGGCATGCTGGCAGGTCTGATCTGCACCTTGCTCTATATCTTCACCTATCTCGGTTGGTTCTTCGTTCCCGGCACCAACATGCTGGCTAACACGCCAGACAACTGGATCTTGGGCATTTCACCACTCTCCTTCGGTGCAATAGGCGCGATGATTAACTTTGCGGTTGCGTTTACTGTCTCTAGCGCAACGGAAGAGCCTCCGCAGGAGATTCAAGACCTGGTAGAAAGCGTTCGCTACCCGAAAGGTGCTGGTGTCGCGGTCGACCACTAAGTCATAATCGAATCCTCCTCTTTGGCACACTGCCATTAGATTCGGAATCGATACTTCTCATCGGGCTTCCTTAGGGGAGCCCGATGTCATTTAGAAAGGATATTTTATGATCTGGCATCTTGTTGCCGCTGTATTTGCAGGGCTTGCCGCCGCAGGGATAGGCCTATTACTTAGGACGCTTAGCCGTAAACGGCTGCCTAAATGGATTGTGCCCGTTTTTGGTGGCCTGGGTATGCTGGGGTATCAGGTCTCAACCGAATACAGCTGGTTTGAACACAAGCGCTCTCAACTACCTGAAACTGCCATCGTCATTTCCAGCGATACGTCTAGCGCCGTGTGGCGACCATGGACCTTTGTGTTTCCGATGACGACTAAATTCAGCATCGTTGATAGCGACAATGTGCGCGCTCGTCACATTGACGATGAGTTAATTGCCGAATTTATTCTCTATCAATTCGAACGCCGCCATACCGATATACTGACCACTCAGCCTTATGTCTTGAACTGCGCTCACCGCGAGATAGTCCCCCTGAATCCAGAGACGGGCGACGCTGAATTAAACGAGCGCCGCACACTGAGGGAAACCGCGCCTTTGTTAACAACCGTTTGCCAACTTGCCGCCGACCAGCAGACGTGATGCCCCTCCTTCGCCTAGAATAGGGTCTTTATTTAGATGATCGTTACTTGATATTAGATCGTCGCTAGGCGAAGCCTTCAACGTGGGGAGACGACATGTTTCATGGCGGTCTGCTGGTCGCGGTATCACTGCTTTACATTGCGGTGCTGTTTGGAATTGCCTGGTTCGGTGATCGCCGTGCACGGACTCACGGCGCCAGCCGCCGACGGCCAATCATCTACAGTTTGGCATTGGCCATTTACTGCACCTCGTGGACGTTTTACGGCGCAGTGGGGCAAGCAGCCACGGCTGGCTGGTCATTCGCCAGTATCTTTGTCGGGCCAATCTTAACGTTTTTACTGTTTTGGCCTGTTCTGGCAAAAATGATTCGTGTTGCCAAGCACCAGAACGTCACGTCAATCGCTGACTTTATTGCTTCCCGCTACGGCAAAACCCAATCCCTTGCAGCGTTTGCTAGTTTAGTCGCCCTCATTGGCACCCTGCCCTACATTGCCCTGCAGTTAAAAGCGGTGTCTACCACCTTTAGCGTTCTTACCGACGCAGCGGATATGACCCATACGCCGCTGTTTGGCGACACAGCGTTTTATGTCGCTATTGTCATGGCAATCTTCGCTATCCTTTTTGGCACTCGCCATACGGACGCGACAGAGCACCACGAAGGGCTGATTCATGCGGTAGCATTTGAATCGCTGGTAAAGTTGTTGGCTTTTGTCGTCCTTGGCGCTTTTGTTACCTGGGGCATGTTTGATGGCCTAGGCGAACTGATGGGCCACGCCGAAAGTCAACTGGAGTTGCAGCGCCAACTAGCCAATCAAGATTTTGGCCAAAGCTTCTGGGCGCAAACGCTGCTCGCCATGCTCGCCATACTTTGCCTGCCTCGCCAGTTTCATGTGGCAGTGGTGGAAAACACCCACCCAGATGATGCAACGAAAGCACGCTGGCTATTTCCTCTTTACCTACTCGCAGTCGCCTTTTTTGTGGTGCCTTTGGCGGCAGCCGGTCTACTGCTGTTTTCGGAAAGCGGGGTTGAGCCTGATACTTACGTACTTGCTCTTTCGATGGCGTCTGGCCAGCAGTGGCTGACCCTGCTCACCTTTATTGGCGGATTTTCTGCCGCGACAGGCATGGTTATTGTGGCGGCAGTGGCAGTATCCATCATGATTTCTAATGAAATTGTGATCCCAGCACTATTTAGGTTGCGTTGGTTCGACACAAAAGCTCGTGACTATGGCCGCTTAGTACTCCGCGCGCGTCGCCTGACGATTGTTGCTGTATTGGCAATGGCTTACGGCTTCTATCAGCTCATTGCCGAATTCACCTCGTTGGCCTCAATTGGCATGCTGTCCTTTGCGGCCGCCGCTCAGTTTGCCCCCGCACTCATCGGCGGGCTGTATTGGAAGCGCGGTAACCGCCTCGGCGTTATTGTTGGCATGAACGCAGGCTTTGCGATTTGGGCATACAGCTTGTTAATGCCGGCTATGATCAATGCCGGAGTGCTGCCTCAAGCATGGCTGGCGGGCGGCCCCTTAGGGCTTAATTGGCTATCGCCGACAACCCTCTTTGGCTTAAACCTCAGCGATCCATTTACCCACGGAGTCATGCTGTCGCTGGGTATCAACTTGTTCTGCTATATCTTTGTGTCACAGGTGACTTCTCAGCGGGTCGTCGAGCGTATTCAAGCATCGCTGTTTGTCGATAGCGTAGAAACTCGTCAAACATCCGTAAACCGCCCATGGACAGGTGCCACCACTGTCGGTGACCTTAAAGTGCTGTGTGAGCGTTTTCTTGGGGCAGACCAAGTGGATCGTGCATTTGAGGATTACGCACGCCGCGCGGGAAAACCCATGGAAGATAGTTCACGGGCGTCTATCGACGTCATCCAATTTACCGAGCGCTTTCTTGCGTCAGTGTTAGGCGCATCGTCAGCACGCATAGTCGTTAACTCGGCGCTTCAGGGGCGCGGCATCGGCATTTCAGATGTCATTTCAATCGTTGATGAAGCCTCTCAAGTCTTAGAGTTCAACCGCGCACTACTGCAAGCCACCATTGAAAACATCAACCAGGGTATTAGCGTGGTTGACCAGAATTTGCGCTTGGTGGTGTGGAACCAGCGCTATTTAGAGCTGTTCCGCTTCCCTGATCACTTGATACGGGTCGGCGCCCCCATAGATCGTATTTTTCGCTACAACGCGCACAGCGGCGAATATGGCCCAGGAGATCCGGAAGAGCACGTCCAACTGCTGCTCGACAACATTCGCGACGGCCAGCCTCACCGCTATGTGCGCTATCGCCAAGATGGCAGCGTATTGGAAGTCCAAGGCAACCCGATGCCTGGTGGTGGTTTTGTCTATACCTATCAAGATATTACTCAGCAGAAGCGCATCGAAGAGGCGCTGATCCGCTCTGAAAACAACATCCGTATCTACACCGATAATGTGCCAGCGCTGATTGCCTACTTTGATAAAGAGTGCCGTTATCTATTTACCAACCGCGCCTACGAACAAGCTTTCGACATAGATCGTAATGCCGTGATTGGGCGCCGCTACGAAGACGTATTACCGGTTAAAAAAGCCGAAGAGCGCATGCCGTGGGTTCAACGAACACTGGCAGGCGAACGCGTTAGTTTTGAAGTCTCAATGCGCGTTAATGATGCCATGCGCTATATGCTGGTCACCTATACGCCCCACTTTGGTGATAGCCAATCGATTTTAGGCTTCTTCGCGCTTTATCAAGACATTACCGAGCGCCGCCAAGCCGAAATCGCCTTAAAAGTGACCAACGAAACCCTGGAAGAGCGCGTTCGCGAGCGCACGCAAGCACTTTCCGAGGCCAACGCGGCGCTGCGCCAAGAGAACCGTGTGCGCGCTGAAGCAGAGCAAGCGCTGCGCCAAGCGAAACAGTTAGCTGAAGATGCTAACGCTTCCAAAACGCGCTTTTTGGCTGCCGCTAGTCATGACTTGCTACAGCCGCTGAACGCAGCCCGGCTGTTTACTTCTGCATTAATGCAGAACGTCACCGCTAGCGACACCCAGCGCACCATCAGCCATATTGATAACTCACTTCAAGCCGCTGAAGAGCTGCTTGGCACTCTGCTAGATATTTCAAAGCTTGATGCGGGTGCGCTTACACCGCGACGCAGCCATTTTGCACTCGCAGATATTATTCGCCCATTGCGTGCCGAATTTGAAGTGATGGCCGATGACCGTGGGCTGGATCTTGTCGTCGTACCGACGCAACAATGGGTAGATTCCGATCCTCAGATGCTTCGCCGAATTGTACAAAACTTTCTATCCAACGCGATCCGCTATACCCAAGAAGGTCGTGTACTTCTAGGCTGCCGCCGCCAAGCGGGACGGCTTTCCATAGAGGTATGGGATAGCGGGCCAGGTATTCCTGAATCTAAGCTAACGGAAATTTTCCAAGAGTTCCGCCGGTTGGATCAAGTTTCACGCCATAAAGAGAGTGAGAAAGGGCTCGGCTTAGGCCTCTCAATCGCCGATCGTATGAGCCGTGTACTTGACCACCCAATTAAGGTTCGATCCTGGGTAGGGGTGGGGACTGCATTTTGCGTCAGCGTTCCTATTGTTGCCGCCCGTGAAGTGACTTTAGCGGACCAAGAACCTCAAAACCGCCGTAGCGGTAATAAGTTAGCGGGTACCCGCATTGTGTGTATCGATAACGAAACGCTCATTTTAGAGGGCATGACGGCCATGCTGAGTGGCTGGGGGTGTGAAGTATTCACGGCGACCAGCATTGGCGGTGCAAAATCGATTCTGCGTAATATGGACGGCGACCCCGACGCTATTTTGGCCGACTATCACCTGGACAACGAAGTCACGGGCTTGATGGCACTCGAAGCACTCAGCGAGCGCTTTGAGGGAGCCGTACCGGGCATTGTGATTACCGCCGACCGTACGGAAGCGGTGGCCGAGGAGATCAAGCGTGCGGGTTATCAACTGCTGCTTAAGCCGGTCAAACCCGCCGCGCTACGCGCGCTTTTAACTCGCACCCTTCAGGCTAGCCGAGCAGGAGGGAAAACGTAATGATACGGCGGATTGATGCATCACATTGTCATTCCCGAAGGGGGGTTATCGGGAATCCAATTTGACCTTTCTCGCTGATGCCTAGGAGCCTGCTTCAAAATGGATTCCCGCTAAAAGCATGCGGGAATGACACAGTGGTGAGGAACGCGGGAATGACGGAGCCGCGAGATAGACGCACCACACCGTCATTCCCGAAGGGGGTTATCGGGAATCCAACTTACCCTTCAAGAAGAAACTTTCGGCGGTTCCACTTCAAGTTTCTGAGCAGCAATAACAGCCTGGGTGCGCGAGTGCACTCCCAGCTTGCGCAGAATAGCCGTCACGTGGGCCTTAATAGTGGCTTCTGAGACGCTAAGCTCATAGGCGATCTGTTTATTTAGCAAGCCTTCCGTCAGCATATTGAGCACACGAAACTGCTGCGGCGTCAGCGAGGCAATTGCCTCCGCAAAACGCGACTCTTCTTCGCTGGTTTCATCTAAGACGTTCGCCAACGCTTCTGGCAGCCAAACTTCCCCTTGCAGAATTTCCCCCACCGCTTCAGCAATCAACTGTAGCGAGGAAGATTTAGGAATAAAGCCTGACGCGCCATAATCGATTGCACGACGTACTACATAGGGCTCGTCACTGCCTGAAACAACCGCCACCGGAATATCGGGCATCTGGCCACGCAATTGAATCAAACCTGAGAAGCCATGCGCTCCTGGCATATGGAGGTCTAGCAAAATCAAATCAGCATCAGGATGTCGATTAACGACCTCAGTGGTGGCTTCCATGGTGTCGGCTTCGACAATCTCAGCCTGGGGGGCTAACTGGCGCAACGCCTGAGTGAGCGCTGCACGAAACAGCGGATGGTCGTCTGCGACGATAAACTTATGGGCTACTGCCATGGATATTCCTCCGGTTCCTCGAGCAGCGGGGTTGACTACCGCCGCGACGCTAGGCTCATACGGTTGAAGCATGGTACCCCATGGGCTTCGTCATTCCCAAGCATCACATGCACTATTTGTCATAGATACGTCATCCAAACAGAAATAACAGTGCCGGCTCCATGGCCGGCACTGCAACGGATCTGTCCAGTTTGCCTTATTTAACATAGCAAATGAATGACATCCGTCATTTAAAAGTGCCCCCATTAGAAAGATAACTGGGGGCAAAGAGCATTACTGGTTGGCACGATGCTCGATGAGTTCGTCCACCACCGACGGATCAGCCAGCGTGCTGGTATCTCCCAGGCCGTCACACTCATTAGCTGCAATTTTACGTAAAATGCGCCGCATAATTTTACCAGAACGTGTTTTTGGCAGCCCTGGCGCCCACTGAATTACATCTGGCGATGCAATCGGGCCAATATCTTTACGCACCCATTGAGTTAGCTCTTTCTTGAGTTCATCCGTGGGATCAACATCATCATTGAGCGTTACATAGATATAGATGCCCTGGCCCTTAATATCGTGCGGGAAGCCAACGACGGCGGCTTCTGCCACTGCCGAGTGAGCAACCAGAGACGACTCTATTTCAGCAGTGCCCATACGGTGGCCTGAGACGTTAAGCACGTCGTCAACCCGTCCTGTAATCCAGTAATAGCCATCCTCATCCCGACGACAGCCATCCCCAGTAAAATACATGCCGTCGTAAGTAGAGAAGTAGGTTTGTACAAAGCGTTCGTGGTCGCCCCAAATGGAGCGCGCTTGGCCCGGCCAGGAGTCGAGAATGACTAGATTGCCTTCCGTCTCGCCTTCTAATTTATGGCCTTCATTATCCACCAGCGCGGGGTTCACACCAAAGAAGGGCGTTGTCGCAGAACCAGGCTTTAGATCAGTAGCGCCGGGAAGTGGCGCGATCATAATGCCGCCCGTTTCGGTTTGCCACCAGGTGTCCACAATAGGACACTGCTCATTGCCAATAACGCGATAGAACCACTCCCAGGCTTCTGGATTGATAGGTTCGCCCACAGAACCCAGCAAGCGCAGTGAATCGCGTTTGCTAGAGTCCATCACGTTATCACCATGCGCCATTAAGGCACGGACAGCGGTAGGCGCGGTATAGAGGATATTGACCTGATGTTTATCGACAATTTCGCCCATGCGGCCATGGCTTGGATAACTCGGTACGCCTTCAAACATTAGCGTGGTTGCACCATTGGCAAGCGGCCCGTACACGATATAGCTATGGCCCGTCACCCAGCCGACATCCGCTGTACACCAGTAAACTTCGCCTTCTTGATAGTCGAAAACGTACTGATGGGTCATCGCGGCGTAGGTCAGGTAGCCGCCAGTGGTATGCTTTAAGCCCTTAGGCGCACCGGTTGACCCAGAGGTATAGAGAATAAACAGCGGGTCTTCAGCATTCATGGCCTCAACTGGGCATTCGGTAGACTGCTTATCCACCAGCTCGTCAAACCAAATGTCACGACCTTCCTGCCAATCAATATCACCGCCTGTACGCTTCACCACCAATACGTTTTTACATACATCGGTGCCGTTACGCGTCAACGCTGAATCGACGTTCTCCTTAAGGGGCACGTGTTTACCACCACGCACTGACTCATCAGCTGTGATCACCAGTTTAGAATCAGCACCAATGACCCGCTGAGCTACTGCGTCCGGCGAAAAGCCGCCAAACACAACAGAGTGCACTGCACCAATACGGGCACATGCCAACATGGCCATGGCCGCCTCGGGAATCATCGGCATATACAGCGTCACTGTATCGCCTTTGTTAACTCCCAGCGACTTCAGGCCGTTGGCCAGCTGGTTAGTGCGCTCATAAAGCTCGCGGTAAGTAATGTGTTTTGAATCGTTAGGGTTATCCCCTTCCCAGATAATCGCCGTTTGGTCGCCACGCTTCTCCAAGTGGCGATCTAGACAGTTGGCGCTAACGTTTAGCTCACCATCTTCAAACCAGCGAATATCAACATTATCGCGTGCAAAGGAGGTGTTTTTAATCTTGGTTGGCGTCTTGATCCAATCCAGACGCTTTGCTTGCTCAGCCCAGAAACTCTCCGGGTCGTCCATGGACTGCTGATACATTGCCGCATATTTATCTTTATCAGCCCATGCACTGGCAGCGATACTATCGCGCACTGGATAGACGTTTTTATGCTCGCTCATGAAGTTGCCTCTGTCCGTGAAATTGCACTCTCTAGAAAATGGTGTCGGTATTATTATTAGTCGCACCGACGCGCTTAATATTTACCTAGCATAAACCTCCCAACGCCGGCTTCCCTTTAGACATTGGTATTAACATTTTCAATATTAAAAACAATAAGTTAAAACACTTTCAAGGTTTTCTAAAAGCACTGTAGACCAAGGTCTGATCACAATGGCGGCAGCGATAGCGACGCCCCTTTACCACTAAAGAATGACGCCTGGCTGTGAAACAATGCGTTTGACAGCCACATTGATAATAATATGGCCGAGACTGGGCATCCTGAACATCAAAGCGATGAGTCACCTTAGGCTCAAGGCCAAACAGGTCTCGCATGACGGCTTGCCATTCTCGACCATGCGGTTTGAGCCGCGTGCCATTGGCTAAATGAAAGACTAACCAATGCGCCATTTCATGGGGAATCACCTCGTCAAAAAACGCCTGCCGATTATTGCTCAGTAAAACAGGATTAAAACGCAGCCCGCCACGCCCTAGATGGGCCTGCCCTGCTGAGGCACCTTTTAGGTCGAACCACACCTTTGGCGCTGGCAGCGCAGGATAGACTTCTTGGCAGCGTCTTAACGCTTCATCAGTTCTGTCTCGCACGGCGTGCATGAGCGCCTCTGAAGAGAGTGTTGCAAGTTTTTCAGCAGGCCATGGGGGCAGTGGTAAAGTCTTCATTAGTGATAAACTAACCAGTAACGATGTTGCCAACGAGTGTTGCCGATCAACATCTTTTTCTCAAAGACGATTTTTATGATGAGGCCCCTTATGGCAGAGCGCAATAACGTTCCCGCAGCAACGTCGCCCAATACCACCCCACCTCAGCCGCTACTTGATGACGAGCAACTTGATCGATTGGATGACTTTCTCGACTCAGAGCAGGTCGGCGAAGATGCGCTGGATCTTATCTCTGCCCATGGCTTTTTAGTGGCGCTGGCAGTTGCCCCTAGCGAATTACCCACCAGTCAATGGCTAGCTGAGCTGTTTCAGGGAGAGCCAAGTTATCGGGATGATGCCGAGCGAGACGAGATTATCCAACTGTTAACACTGCTACGTGACAACGCCGTCGCAGTGCTTGAACAAGGTGGTTTACCAGAGCTACCCTTCGAGCTAACGCTCGATGGCATCCCCGCTGAAGAAACGCCTATCGGCGACTGGTGCGCGGGGTTTATGGAAGGTGTCTTTAGCGACGAAAGCGCATGGTTTCAAGATGACGAAGAGGCTGCCGCCACGCTACTGCTGCCCTTTATGTCGCTCTCAGGTTTATTCGATGATGAGCCAGAAATGGCTGAGATGGCCCAAGATCAGGCCAGTCAGGAAACCTTTGTTGCTCAATTGCCAGAATTAGTCCTGGATCTTTATCTTCACTACCGCGTGCCCCCCGAAACGCCGAAACCTAAGCCACGCAAGAAAACCCCGGCCAAAGGTAAAAAGCGTCGATAGCCGATTGCTAACCGCGCATTATTTAAGGCGGGTGACAATACCATCCACTACGCCATAGACCCACTCTCGGGCTCGCTGCCGCCAGGACCGTGCGGCCCAGGCGGCAGCATCGACTTCTTGGCTGGCAGCAAAGTTACGCTCAAACAGCGATTGAACTTGTTTGGCGAAGGCTTGGTTTTCTACTTCTTGATTAGCTTCAAGGTTCCAGTGCAGATTCCAATGGTCGAAGTTACATGAGCCAAGACTGACCCAGTCATCGGCTAACACAAACTTGGCATGAATAAACGTGGGCTGGAACTCAAAAATCCGCACGCCGGCTTTTAACAACGCTTGGTAAAACCGTTGTCCTGCATAGCGCACGCCTGGGTGGTCATGTTTACTGCCCGGTAATAGTAAACAAACATCCACGCCACGTCGTGCTGCCCGAATCAGGCGTCGGCGCAGCGTGAAGGTCGGCACAAAATAAGGTGTACATAGCCAAAGCCGCTTGTTTGCCTGATTTACCCGCGCATGGAGCGAGTGGCGAATAGCTTGGTAGCGATACCCCCTCGCTGACATCACTCGGCCGCGTATGCCATCAGTATAATGTACGGCTGTCCGCTGTGGCGGCAACGCCGCGCTAGCCCGCCCACCACCTGCTTGCCGTGTTAACCGGGAGCGCCATAAGCGGCGAAAAAGCCCTTCCCAATCAGCAACCACCGGGCCTTCGATGCGCACCGCAATTTCGTACCATGCTTCCAGAAACTCATCCACCGCGCCAAATCCGCCGGTAAACGCAATCTCTCCATCCACGACAACAATTTTGCGATGGTCACGGCTTAAGTTGCGAGCCAGCGAGTGAAAACCGATGGGATTAAAGAACCGTAATGCGACACCTGCTTGCTCTAGGCGTGTGCGGTCACGGTGCTCCAATCCCATAGAGCCATAACCATCGAGCAGCAAATACACCTTTACACCGCGCTCAGCAGCGTCGATCAACGCATTACTCATCTGGCTGGCTAACTTACCTGACTCCATCAAGTAGAGCTCCACCAGCACGTAGTACTCCGCTTGACTAACCGCATCAAACATAGCTGGCAAAAATCGCGTTGCTTCCGGCAACAGAGTCGTGCGGTTGCCTTCACGCCACACGTGCTGCATAGAGACTCCTTCTCTTGATGAAACGGCTCAGCGACGAGTTAGCGAACGATGGACGTACAAATCGTACCGGCTCGTTTTACCTTCCAGCGTATGCTGCGGCGCGGGGCCGCCGATAGGGGGTGCTTTACGGGGTCGCTTGACCACTACTCGATGCGTCGCTACATCCAGCGCTGCTTCTAATAAGCGCGGTGCATCATCGTCATCTCCCGCCAGCTCTCGAAACAAGCGCATCTCTTTTTTGACCAACGCCGACTTCTCACGGTGCGGAAACATCGGATCAAGATGAATAACCTCAGGATCAAAAGCTGCGCTTTCCACAAGAGCAGCCAACTGCTCAGCGGCATCACCATGGCGGAGCGTCATACGCAAGGCAATCTCTGCTGTCGACTCTGTTCTTGCGGCACGCGCGAGGCCATCCTGAAGCAGCGCGGCAATCGCCGCGACACGTTCAATTAATAAGACATTTGCGCCCAGGCTTGCCAGTACAAATGCATCCCGACCCAAACCAGCCGTGGCATCCACGACGTTAGGTGTGATGCCTTTAGCAAGCCCACAGGCTTTTGCCACTAACTGCCCGCGACCACCACCAAACTGACGGCGATGGGCTGCCTTTCCAGCGGCAAAATCCACGCTAAGCGGTTTTCCGTATTGGCGCTCATCACCTGACAGTGCCAATTGGCCATCAACGTAGCTAAGCGCTAACCCCGAAGGCAGCACAAGCGTCTCTGGGCTTACCGTGTGGCTCATGCTGGCTTTTTCCAGGCCACGTCGTTGCGCAAATAAACTGGCTGTGCTTCATGGGCTGCCTGACCCAACCCCGCTTCCAAATCACGAGCGGCGAGCCATGCCATCTCTTCGGCCCGTGGCTCAAGGTCAGTGAGGTGCTGAGACATGTTGGTTTGTAGGCTTAACGCAAAGTCATCCCACAGCGTAAACCCCGAGCCCACGCCTACCCAGTCGGTCTCCTCCGCGGGCAAATGAAAGTTAGCAGGCGCCACGACCACTTCGTCACTTTGCAAGCTAAGCGCGTCATTTAAACAGTGCCAAGTAGCCGCATAGATTTCGCCCATACGGGCATCTAACGCGGTCACTACATGACGAAAATGGTAGCGGCGATGGGCCTGAAGCGCGAGCGCTTCCAAGGTGGAAATACCCAACAATGGACGATCCAGCCCAAACGCCAAGCCTTGCGCTGCACCGGCAGCGATGCGCAAGCCGGTGAATGAACCAGGGCCACGCCCAAACGCAACCGCATCTAGCTGCTGCGTAGAAATATTGGCCTCAGCGAGAATGTCATCCACCATCGGCATTAAGCGCCGGGTATGGGCCCTTGGCGTCATCTCGAAACGCGCCAAGCATTCACGCTGGCTACCCTGCTGGCGCAATAAAGCCGCAGAGCAGGCACTAGAAGATGCGTCCAGTGCGAGAAGGTATAACGATGACATCGATTCTGCACTCCATAAAATAGACCGTCATTATACCTTTACGCGGCCTCAACGACGATGGCCCGCAGGTAACCTGCGGGCCATCGTGACATTCACTAGCATGTGCTACTTAGCAAAGCGCTTCTTTCACTTGCCGAGTAATGTCAGCCACGCTGCCTACGCCTTCTACGCGATGATACTGCGGCGCGGCCTCAGGGTCTTCTTTCGCCCACTGCTGATAATAGTCTACCAACGGTGCGGTTTGGTCGTGATAAACCGACAGACGGTTGCGCACGGTAGACTCTTGATCATCTTCACGCTGAATCAGCGCTTCCCCAGTCACATCATCTTTACCCGGCTCTTTGGGCGGATTATGGTCGACATGGTAAACACGCCCAGATGCCGGATGCACACGACGCCCCGCAAGACGGCTAACAATTTCTTCGTCTGGTACGGCAATTTCCAACACGTGGTCCAGCTTAACGCCAGCCTCTTTCATCGCATCGGCTTGCGGGATGGTGCGCGGAAAACCATCGAACAAGAAACCATTTTCACAGTCGGGTTGGCTAATACGCTCTTTAACAAGATCGATAATGACATCGTCGGACACCAAACCGCCGCTATTCATAATCTCTTTTACTTTGAGCCCCAATTCGGTACCGTCCTTGATGGCCGCGCGCAGCATATCCCCGGTGGAAATCTGAGGGATCTTAAATTGCTCACAGATAAACTGAGCCTGAGTCCCCTTCCCCGCGCCGGGGGCACCCAACAGGATTAAACGCATGGCACTGCTCCTTGAATGTTAGTCGTTAGATATGAATAATTTTTGAATAATGGACTGACAATAACCGTGCCGTTCGGATGACACAACTCCCCAAAAGCCTGATAACGCATTTTTTTAACATTTTCTTAAGCAAAAACAGTCAGGTGGCAATTTCTTGTACTTTGGTCACCCCTTCTTTGCAGACCTACTGAACTGTTTTAAACACAAGCGGCGCCCTATTGGGCGCCGCTTGTGGCTTACTGCGAGACGATTACAGCAGTAATCGGCGAATATCCGTCAGCACATCGGCCAGGAAGGCCGTAAAGCGGGCGGCATCCGCACCGTTAATCGCCCGGTGATCGTAGGAGAGCGAGAGCGGCATCATTAAGCGCGGTTGGAAGGCGCTGCCATCCCATACCGGTTTCATCTGCGCTTTCGACACTCCCAGGATCGCCACTTCCGGCGCATTAACAATCGGTGTGAACGCGGTTCCACCAATCGAGCCAAGGCTCGAAATGGTGAAGCAGCCACCGGTCATCTCATCACGCTTAAGCTTCTTGGTTTGCGCTTTCTTGCCTAGCTCCGCCATCTCCTTGGCTATCTCGATCAAGGATTTCTTATCGGCGTTGCGCACTACCGGCACCATCAGGCCGTCAGGCGTATCCACGGCAATCCCGATATGCACGTAGTTTTTCCATACCAGCGTTTCGCCGTCGCCTTTCAGGCTGACGTTGAACTGGGGGAATTTACGCAGTGCAAAGGCACAGGCTTTGACCATAAACGGCAACGGTGTCAGCTTGGCGCCCTGGGCATCAGCCTCGGCTTTCATGGCCTTACGGAAGCTTTCAAGCTCGGTAATGTCGGCCTCATCGAACTGCGTCACGTGAGGCACATTGAGCCAGCTGCGGTGCAGATTGGTCGCGCCCATCTTGAGCAGGCGACCCATCGGCTTCTCTTCTATGTCGCCAAACTGACTGAAGTCAACTTCCGGTATCGCGGGAATACCCGCACCACCACTCGCCGCAGGGGCAGCCGCTGTTTGTGCTTTACCTTGGTTGGCAATGGCCTGCTTCACGTAGGCCTGCACATCCTCTTTCAGCACCCGATCTTTCGGGCCACTAGGCTTAACAAGACCGAGGTCTACGCCGAGCTCACGTGCCAGCATCCGAACGGCGGGGCCAGCGTGCACCAGTTTCCCATCGCGGGGCTTATGAGAGGCCATCTGCGCTTCAGGGCTAGGCGTGCCTTCTGGTGAAGCGGCAGGCTTCGCACTTGACTGACTGGCACTAGAGGACTGAGCTTTCTCCGGCGCCGCTTTTTTAGGGGCTGCCTTCTTGGCACCCGCTACTTCTATATAACCAATCACATCGCCTTCAGAGACGGTGTCACCCTCTTTCACAGTAAGCTCTAAGAGCTTGCCTTTGTAAGGGCTCGGCACGTCCATCGACGCTTTGTCAGATTCCAGAGTGATAAGAGGGTCTTCTTCGTTGACCTCATCACCTGCCGCCACACCAATTTCGATAATCGGCACGTCAGAAGAACCTGACAAGTCAGGTACACGAATCTCTTTGCGCTCAGGCTCACCGCTACCGCTATCTTCTTCAACGGCCGGTTCTTCAGCAGCGGCTTGCGGCTCGCTGCTGGCTTGGCTAGCGGCCTGCGATGCATCTTCTTCAGCCGATGCATCACCGTCTTCGCCAGCGATTTCCATCTGGCCGATCACGTCGCCTTCCGAGACGCTATCGCCTTCTTTTACCGTGAGCGCAACGATCTTACCGCCGTGCGGGCTGGGCACGTCCATGGAGGCTTTATCCGACTCCAGGGTGATCAGGGTGTCTTCGGCGTTGACCTCATCACCGGCGCTGACCGCGACTTCGATGATTTCAACGCTGTCGGAACCGCCCAGGTCAGGCACTTTAATATCGACCGTTTGCTTGCCGCCGCTGGCTTTCTTCGCTGCCGGTGCAGGGGCTGCTTCCTGCGTCGGTTTGTCCTGTTTCGCTGGCGCGTCGTTGGGCTGGCTGTCAGACGCGGGGGCTGACGTCTCTTCGCCACCGTCTGTGCCGCCTTCAACCTCCAGCTCAACGATGTCGTCGCCTTCGGAGACGCTATCGCCTTCTTTGACCAGCACTTTGAGCACCTTGCCGCCTTTCGGGGCCGGGACGTCCATGCTGGCTTTGTCAGATTCCAGGGTGATTAGGGTGTCTTCCGCTTCAATGACGTCGCCTTCTGACACCGCAATCTCGATGATTTCGACATCGGTATCGCCACCGATATCGGGAACTTTGATGATTTCGCTACTCAAGGTCGCGCTCCTTCCAAATCGGATCGAGCCGGCGGGCGTTTGCCCGCCGGGCAGCGGTTTAGCTGGTCAGCGGGTTCGGCTTGTTGGCATCAATGCCATACTTCTTCAGCGCCTCGCCGACGTGCTTGCGATCAAGCTCACCGCGGTCTGCCAGCGCGCGTAGCGCCGCCACGGTGACGAAGTAGCGGTCTACTTCAAAGAAGTAGCGCAGCTTCTCGCGGGTGTCGGAACGGCCAAAGCCGTCCGTGCCCAGCACGGTGTACTCGCTGGGCACCCAGGCACGCACCTGGTCGGCGTAGAGCTTCATGTAGTCGGTGGAGGCAATCACCGGGCCGTCACGGCCTTCCAGGCACTTCGTCACGTGGGGCTTGTTGGCCTCAGCGTCCGGGTTCAGGAAGCCTTCACGCTCCAGCAGCAGCGCTTCGCGGCGCAGCTCGTTAAAGCTGGTCACGCTCCAGATATCCGCGCCAATGCCCCAGTCGTTGGCCAACAGCTCCGCGGCGGCTTCGACTTCGCGCAGGATAGTGCCGGAGCCCATCAGTTGTACGCGGCCTTTGTCGCCCTGCGTTTCGTTGAGCAGGTACATGCCTTTGACGATATCGTCGGTGGGCACGCTCTCAAGCGCGGGGTGCTCGTAGTTTTCGTTCATCACCGTCAGGTAGTAGAAGCAGTTCTCTTTATCGGAGAACATGCGCTTCAGACCATCCTGGAGGATGACGGCCACTTCGTGGGCGTAGGTCGGGTCGTAGCTGCGGCAGTTGGGGATGGTGGAGGCTTGAATCAAGCTGTGGCCATCCTGGTGCTGCAGGCCTTCACCGTTGAGCGTGGTACGCCCGGCAGTGCCGCCGACCATAAAGCCGCGGGCTTGCAGGTCACCCGCCGCCCAGGCCAAGTCACCAATGCGCTGGAAGCCGAACATCGAGTAGTAGACGTAGAACGGCAGCAGGGTGACGTTGTTGTTGCTGTGTGCCGCCGACCATAAAGCCGCGGGCTTGCAGGTCACCCGCCGCCCAGGCCAAGTCACCAATGCGCTGGAAGCCGAACATCGAGTAGTAGACGTAGAACGGCAGCAGGGTGACGTTGTTGTTGCTGTAGGACGTCGCGGCGGCAATCCATGCGGACATGGCACCGGCTTCACTAATCCCTTCTTCGAGAATCTGGCCTTTCTGGTCCTCGCGGTAGAACATGATCTGGCCTTTATCGACCGGCTCATACTTCTGACCTTCCGAGGTGTAGATGCCAAGCTGACGGAACATGCCTTCCATGCCGAAGGTACGCGCTTCGTCAGGAATAATCGGCACGACATGTTTGCCGAGCTTCTTATCCTTCACCAGCCCGTTCAGCACGCGCACGAACGCCATGGTGGTCGAGACTTCGCGCCCTTTGGAGCCGACCATTTGCGAGGCAAAGGTTTTGTCTTCCAGGCTGGGGATCTCCAGCGCCTCAAAGTCACTGCGGCGGCTCGGCAGGTAGCCGTTTAAGCGTTCCCGCTGCAGGTGCATGTATTTCAGCTCGGGAGAGTCTTCTTCCGGCTTGTAATAGGGCACATCTTTAAGCTGCTCGTCGGTGAGCGGAATACCGAAGCGGTCGCGGAATTTACGCAACGCCTCGTACTCCATGCTCTTGACCTGGTGGGACTCGTTGGCGGCTTCGCCATCGCCGCTGCCCATGCCGTAGCCTTTGACGGTGTGCGCCAAGCGGAATACCGAAGCGGTCGCGGAATTTACGCAACGCCTCGTACTCCATGCTCTTGACCTGGTGGGACTCGTTGGCGGCTTCGCCATCGCCGCTGCCCATGCCGTAGCCTTTGACGGTGTGCGCCAAAATGACCGTGGGCTTACCGTTGGTCTGGTTGACCGCTTCGTGGTAGGCCGCGTAGACCTTGAACGGGTCGTGGCCACCGCGGTTGAGCTTCCAGATGTCTTCATCAGACAGGTCGTTGACCATCGCTTCGGTTTCGGGGTACTTACCGAAGAAGTGCTCACGGGTGTACGAACCGCCGTTGGCCTTGTAGTTCTGGTACTCACCGTCGACCGCTTCATCCATGCGTTTTTGCAGGATGCCTTTCTTGTCCTTCTCGAACAGCGGATCCCAGTGACGCCCCCAGACGACCTTGATGACGTTCCAGCCGGCACCACGGAACACGCCTTCGAACTCGTCCATGACGCGGGAGTTGCCGCGAACCGGACCGTCCAAGCGCTGCAGGTTGCAATTGATAACGAAGATCAGGTTATCGAGGTTTTCACGCCCGGCCAGGGAAATGGCGCCCAGTGACTCTGGCTCATCACACTCGCCGTCGCCCATGAAACACCAGATTTTACGGTCGTACATGTCTTTCAGCTCACGGTGATGCAGGTACTTCATCACGTGGGCTTGATAGATGGCCTGAATCGGGCCAAGGCCCATGGACACCGTGGGGAACTGCCAGTAGTCCGGCATCAGCCACGGGTGCGGGTAGGAAGAGAGGCCATCGCCATCGACTTCGCGACGGAATTTGTCCATTTGCTCTTCTGATAAACGGCCTTCCAAGTAGGAACGCGCGTAAATCCCCGGGGCAACGTGGCCCTGGATGTAAATCAGGTCGCCTTCAAAATCGCCTTTGGGGGCGCGGAAGAAGTGGTTAAAGCCGACATCGTACAGCGTGGCTGACGACATAAAGCTGGCAATGTGGCCGCCCAGCCCGGGGTTGGCGCGGTTATTACGGATGACCTGGGCAATGGCGTTGTAACGAATCAACGACCGAATGCGGCGCTCCATAAACAGATCGCCGGGCATCGGTGCTTCGCGATGCACAGGGATCGTATTCCGGTGCGGGGTTGTCACCGAGAAGGGTACCTTCATCCCGTCCCGGCGCAGGCGATCCGCCAAGCGGGTCATCAGGTAGCGGGCACGATCTTCGCCCTCACGATCCAGTACTGATTCCAGGGATTCCAGCCACTCCGTGGTTTCGAGCGGATCGAGATCTTCTCTTGTCTCCAGACTCATAGAGGTCTCTCCGAATGACGATAAATGACAATGAGCCCCGCCAACCCTTAGGGCCTGGGGCGGCTGCGGTGTTTAGCCACCACAGGCCGATAAAACGCCGACGCCTAAGCGCCGTGTAGATGTTTTCTTTCTACATTCAACAAGCTACGTACTTTTCGATGTAGTAAAGCTACACAATTGTCGTAAAAGTTAGCCTTTTGTATATGAGAAGATACCGCAAAGTCGTCACTCTGCCAATTCCAGCAAGCCCTAAAAGGCTATCGAAAACAGACTATTGCACCGCAACATAAAAAAACAGTAAGACTTTAGATGCATCTACCAAACGCTCAAAAATGTAGCCAAACTACCGTTTTATTTACTTACGAGTGAAGCACTTAATTAAGTTTACAACGTTCTTTGACGAATTTATTAGCCCGGCGCTAAGCATCTAACTGCTGAAAATAATAAGCCCAATCAAAGGCTGGCCCTGGATCAGTTTTACGCAGTGGAGCCACGTGGGCATGACCGGTAATACGCGACTTATCCAGCTGTGGGTAGCGCGCTATTAGCCACTGAGTTACCGCTACTAACCTTTGATATTGCGCTTTGGTAAAGGGGGTCACGTCGTCACCTTCCAATTCAATACCCACTGAAAAGTCATTTAAGGCTGTTCGCCACGCCTTTTGATACGGATCCAACCAGAATGAACGCCCGGCATGCCAAGCGCGATGATCTGTATCAACAAACTGTAAGCACTCGCCATCGCGGCGAATCAGAAAGTGAGCCGATACCCTAAGATGTGCAATCTCAGCAAAAAAGGGGTGCTCTGCTGAATTTAGCTGGTTAGTAAACAGCGCTTCAATGGCATCACCACTAAACTGGCCGGGCGGCAAACTAATCGCATGAATAAGCAGTAGCGAGACCTCACTATTGGGGCGCTGATCGCAGTTGGGTGATGCCACTTGTCTAGCGCTTGGCCACTGCCCCTCAAAGGCTGTACTTTTCATAACAGATACACTCTCCTCTACGTTGGCGTTCTCTTTCACTATAATGCCCAACACACCCAATAACGCCTAGAGAACGCACCGCCATGCATTATGAAAACGCTCTTGCCGACGAGATACGCGCTAGCGCAGCCCGCTTACTAGCTGAGGACATTGGCCCTGGCGATATTACAGCGCAGCTAATCCCTGAGAACCAATGGGCAACCGCCAGCATCATTACGCGTGAACCCGCAGTACTTTGTGGTGTTGCCTGGGTAGACGAGATTTTTCGACGGTTAGATAACCGCGTTACGCTACGTTGGCAGGCAGCAGACGGCGACTCTCTTCAAGCAGATCAGTGTTTTTTAGAGCTAGAAGGGCCTGCTCGCAGCCTACTGACCGGTGAGCGAGCGGCGCTAAATATGCTGCAAACATTGTCTGCCACGGCTACTTCAACACGACATTACGTTGATTTAATTGAAGGCACTAATGTCCGTCTACTCGATACGCGTAAAACGTTGCCTGGAATGCGCCTAGCCCAAAAGTACGCAGTCACCTGTGGCGGTGGACATAATCATCGCATTGGATTGTGGGATGCCTTCTTAATTAAAGAGAATCATATTACTGCTTGTGGCGGTATTCAGGCAGCCGTTGAGCAAGCTCGTAAACTGGCAAGTGACCTGCCAGTAGAGGTAGAGGTGGAAACGTTTGAGGAGCTTGATCAAGCACTCGCCGCAAAGGCAGACATTATTATGCTTGATAATTTCGCCTTAGAAGACTTGCATGTAGCCGTCGAAATAAACGGTGGGCGAGCAACACTTGAGGCCTCTGGCAATGTCGGCGCAGCAACATTAAAGGCAATTGCCGATACCGGTGTTGACTGTATTTCCAGCGGCGCACTTACCAAAGACCTAAAATCGATCGATTTATCGATGCGTATTACCCACACCTTCGACGTTTGATGTGCTCAGGTTTCGACAGCGTTGAGCTTTTTGACTAAGCGATAGCGTTTCAAAAGTTCGCCACTGCGCTCTACCCACTGCTCGCCGAGGTTGCTAAAACCTCGGCGAATCAAACGTTCATAAAGCACTAAACTTGCTTCAATTTCTACACTCGAGACGCCCTGCTCAAGCAACATACGTTCAGCGTGTATCAACAGTGTGGTACCGATCCCACGTCCAGTCAGTGAAGGCCACACATAAAGTGTCTCTATACGTTTGGCCGCAACATCCAGCTCTAAAAACCCTACACATCGCCCATCACAGCTGGCGACCAATGTAGTATAAAGCGTTTGTCTGGCCGCCCAGGCGCTTGCCTCGCGTGGCAGAGCACTCGCCCAAGCTCGGCGTTCGTCTACACCATAATGGGAAGCGGCGCCCTGCATCACAGCGTGATAAAACACCTCTGCTTGGTCAGCTGCATCACGGGCAAACCCTTCACGATAGATAATTCGTGGAGTGGGCGCAGAAGGTGTTTGGCTCGCGTTAGTACTTGTCGCGTTAGTACTTGTCACATTAGTACTTAGCATATATACAACTCCACTATTTATCTTTTCGCGTCGTACCATCGCACCTTAAGGTGTCATTGCACCCCAACTCGATGCTTGACTGCTTTATACTTCGTTTTTATCTACACGTAAGGTGTGTCATGCACGATATATCCATAAATGAGTCATTTGCCATCAACCCTATAGGTTATATTGAAAGCGACTACCCTGATAAGTTTGGCATTCCTCGCCAACCAGGACTAGCGACGGCAGCGAAAGCGACACTGGTATTAACGCCCCCCTTCAACACACCATTAAGCGTTCGTGGACTAGAAGCATTTAGCCACTTATGGATCAGCTTTATTTTTCACCGCAGTCCCGAAGAGTGGGCTCCCCTTGTACGCCCTCCCCGACTGGGTGGCAATAAAAAAATAGGGGTCTTCGCGAGTCGTAGCACACATCGGCCTAATCGTTTAGGGCTATCACTTGTTGAGCTAGTGGGTATTGATACGCACAATGGTGTAAGCCTACTGCTCAAAGGAGCAGATTTAATGACAGGTACACCTGTAGTGGATATCAAACCTTACCTGCCTTGGACTGAAGCCGTTCCGAATGCACGCTCAGGCTTTGCCCCAGCACCGCCACCTTTCTACCCTGTAGAATTCTCCTCAGCGGCCGAAACAGCGCTCGCTCAACGCGCAGATGCTAGTGACTTAAGGCGGCTCATTACTCAAGTATTAGGCCAAGACCCACGACCCGCCTACCATCAGGATCAACTAGAACGGGAATATGGCATGCAGTTAAGAGATGTCAATATTCGCTTTCAAGTACAACAGATGCCTGAGCTAGGCAACGTCGTTTATATCATCAACATTCAAAAAAACAACTAACAATTGGCACTTCGACAACTCACAACTCACAACTCACAACTCACAACTCACAACTCACAACTCACAACTCACAAGAAGGTAGCTTCATGGTAAATTGACTGCCTTTACCAAATTCACTTTCACAGTAAATCTCACCGCCATGCTTAGCGACTACCGTTTTCACCAATGCCAGTCCGAGGCCATGCCCTTCCGCCACGCTATCTTTATCGCTGCGCGTAAAGTCGTCAAAAATATTATTAATCTCTTCGGGCTCAATACCAACACCAGTATCAGAAACCTGCAGCACAACCCACTTACCTTGTCGACACACAAGAACATTAACCTCGCCACCAGACAGTGTATACTTAACAGCATTTTCAATTAAGTTAAATACCGATCTTGCAAGGTAGCCTTTATCGCCCAATACAGGAGCCCCGTCTTCATCTTGCAGCTCACTGACTAGTTTAATATCTTTCACTTTCGCTAGCGGATAAACTTGATCGAGTACCTCCATAACAACATCTTCAAAGAGCACAAACTCTCTTTTCAAGTCAAATGACTTAACTCGTGTTAAGTTAATAAAGTCATTAATCATCCCAAGCCCCATCGTGAGGCACTGTTCCAAATGATTATAGAAATTAGCTTGTGTCGTGGCCGACGCTGGATCTTTTTGGGCTTCTAGAAATGCTAGCGCTCTTGCCTGAGGAGCTTTCATGTCATGTGACAAGAAACTAAGCATACTAGATCGTTGTGCTTCAGCTTCTACTTCACTCGTCAGGTCAACCAGCCAGACCAACCAGCCTCCAGCAGCACTATTTGTCGTTGTAGATAACTCCCCCATTTCCAGCCGATACGTATGCTCATCTCTGTCAGTACATAAGCCACCTATTTGAATACCGTTGACGTCACTCATGCCAGTTGGCTCGGGCGGCCATATAGTCGAAAAACCTCGTTCTTCTTCAAAGGTTAGAAAGGATGGCAAAGCATCAATATGCTCAATGGCATGTTTCCCTTCCTTACAACAAATCGCCAATGCTTTTTTATTTGCCAGCAGCACCTCTCCCTTCTTATTTAGTATAAAGATAGGGAGCGGTAATGAGTGCATTGCATCTAATATAAATCGCCGCCCTTCTACAATTCGTCCTAGCGCAAACTCAAGCGCTTGAGACTGCTGATAAAGCTTTCCACCCTCACCTCGAATATCATCAGGCTGCCTAAAGGGCAAGATAGACGGTTCTTGGTATAACAATTCCAGCTCGCGCTTAAACCAAGAAAGTAAAGCTGCCTGGCTTTGCCACACAATGGCAATGATAGCGACCCCCAATGCTATTAAGCTCGCAAAAGGAGGCCACCACCACCTAAAACTCAGCGCAACTAGAGAAGCGCACAACACCCCAGCACCAAGTGATAGCACCACTAATAGTAAATAACGAAACCTTAGCCACCAGGCCATTAGCATTAAGACAACAATAGGCAAGCTTGCTAAAAATGCCCCTATCCAGCGGTCTACTTCGCGTATATAAGTTTCATTTCGCAGGGCATCGAGTAAGTGAGCATGTACCTCAACACCTGGCATTAAACCTGAAGACAATAACGACACATTGTAACGATCGCCCAAACCAAGAGCAGTCATGCCTACTAAGACAGTGCGACCTTGGAGCAAAGAAGCGGGTACATACCCCATTAATACATCATGGTAAGAAACGGTCGGATATGAGCCAGATGGACCACGAAATGGTATTCTTATCGCCTCAGTTGGCCAGTTTGATGATATCTCACGCCCTGCCTTTTTTTCTGGATCCACAAGAAGGGTCATTAGCTGTGGCCAGACATCATCACCGCGCTCAATCAACAGCTCCACTGACCGAGCTACGCCATCAGCATCAAGCATCACATTGATATGCCCAACGCCTTTGGCGGCAGATAATAATGGAGGGGGAGGGATTAATACATCTCGTGCCCTACCTTCCAGCATCGATTCAGGAAGGAGTGCCATAGGTAAATAAGTGCTGCCATGGCGATGCATCGCGTCAGCAAGCCGCCGATCCTCTTCAGGTAGCCGACTTGGCTCAACTAAAAGGATGTCCAAAACAATCGATTTCACCCCCCCTGCGTTCAACTGATCAATTAGCTGTGTGTGAACATCTCTAGACCAGGGCCAACGTCTCAATGCATGTAAACTAGGTTCATCAATCGCTACAACTAAAATATCGTCAGAGGGTGGCTCTGATTGCTTGGAAAGCCAAGCATCGTAAAAAAAATTATCAGACAAAAAGGGAGACAAACTATAAAGAAAAAAAGCAATGGGCAGTAACAAGCTGCCCATCACACACCATGTCATCACAAACCGCCGGTGCAATGCTCTCGAAAGGTTACTTCCCTGAGTCATTTAGGAAACCTCTGATTAACTATTGCGCTTGTCCATACTGCGTTAAAAATCATCTCGTGCGCGAGTCCGATCAAAACGCTCATTTACACTCCGTAAACTGCGCTTTTTCGTTGATTTTTGCCTTGTCTGGCCTGCGCTCATAACGTTAATCAGAGGCTCCTTAGTGTCCCAGTATCGAGAACAACGGTCATATTTGTACGTTCATCTAAGCTGACAACACGCCAGAATATCTCGTTGCCTGGCAGACGGCTTATCCTCAAAGGACCGTTATTTTGAGGCTCATAGTTTAATAAAACCTGCGTAAACTCATGATCTGCTGCTAGCTGCAAGCGATAGTTTGTTTGTGCTTTATGGAACCACTCGAATATCCACGCGTCTTCCTCTTGTTTAACGGATACTTGATCACCATGATGATGAATAACGAAAATAGCGCTCTCACCTTCAATACCAAGCTCATCTATAGCGGCTATTCGTAAATGATAGAACCCCGGTGGGAGTGGGTCGAACTGTATCTGGCTGCTCTGAGATAGCTGATCACGTATTATCGTTAAAAAGTTTGGATCACTTGCTATTTGCGCTCTGAAAGTCTGCCCCTGAATAGGTGACGAAATATCTACTTGTATAGACTCATTTGAAAGCGAATTGATAGCCACGCCCTCTGGCGGCGGTAATAGCGGTACTACTTGGATACCACCTTCTCTATCAACACGTGCCCCTTCGCCCTCATCTATTGAGGCTTCTGCAGTATTCACCCGGTGTTGAGCAGCAACATTCCCCTCATAAACCGACGTCAGCAGTGCTTCACCTGCATAGCTTGCCCGAAAGTGAGTACCACGCACACCTAGGACGCCCGCCGTTGTTTCTATATTGTATGCTCGCCTGCGCATGCGATTTTTCGGCACATATGACTCTACCTCTCCTTGCTCTAATTGAAACGTGATGCCTCTCTCTCCTTCACGCTTTAACACAATGCG
Source organism: Halomonas sp. N3-2A (assembly GCF_002216165.1). NCBI lineage: Bacteria > Pseudomonadati > Pseudomonadota > Gammaproteobacteria > Oceanospirillales > Halomonadaceae > Halomonas > Halomonas sp. N3-2A. The sequence goes on from NZ_CP022286.1 coordinate 3,274,942, forward strand.
TGAATTAGAGGGTACCACCGCTCTAGCTCCGTCACGCATTTGAACGGTCAAGGAAGAGCCTGGGCCAGTTTGAATAACAGAGCCGACCTCAATAAGGTCTCCACTCTTTAAAAGATTTTCACCGCTCTCTTCGACTAACCATGCATCGCCCGAACGGTATAGAACTGACAAAGGAAAAGGGTCGAGAGCATTGAGCTCCACCATGGTATCAGGCTGCAGTTTGAAGGGATCAGCGATCGCATTCACTTGCTGCAAAGTAGGCCACTCGTCAGGCGTGCCATAATAATATTCGGAGATGTCCCAAAGTGTATCGCCTGGCATCACTTGGTGAGTATCAGATGCGTAGGAAAGGCTCCCTATCAGTAAAAAAACACTCCCGAACACAACGCTTGAAAAACGCTGCAGCAGCGACTTAGCTTTCAGGCGACTCCCGCTGTTTCTTATATTCATAACGCCACCATTTTCAATGCGCAAAGGTACGCTCAGTAATGTACTTGCTGCTCAAACAACACTAATTCATATCAAAAAAATTATTCAATTAGCGTATTAGATACCCATCCCAACATCGGCCCCTGCTCGCCCTCAAAATAAATGTGGCTCCAGCCATCTACACTGCCCAGTACATAGACTATAGCCCCCTGCTCCAACTGGGTAATACGCTGATGATCTGTGCCATTACCCGCACGAATATTAATACGGCTAGCAGCTACCGTTTTTTGCTCAAGGTGTTCGCGACTTTCCCTAATATTACCCAGCGCTAACTCGTTACCGCCTCGCGCCGCATTCGCAAACCAGAACACCGCCCACGCATAATTGCGATCGACACCGCGGCCTCGGGCATACAAAGCCCCCAGATTATTCTGGGCAAAGGGATCATTCTGTTTAGCAGCTCGGTCGTACCATTCAAATGCTCGGCTAAAGCTTTGCCCTACACCGCGTCCATTCTCATAAAGGCTACCAAGATTATTCTGAGCAGGCACATGCCCTTGTTCGGCCGCAAGCTCAAACCAACGCGCTGCCAGGGAAGGGTCTTCCTCTACTCCCACCCCTTCAAGATATAGCAGCCCTAGCTGAAATTGCGCTGCTGCATCGTTCGCCTCTGCGGCTTTTTCGAGCCACTCCACAGCATCTGCAGGCCCCTTACCGTCAACTTCTTCGCGTAGAAATAACTCAGCAAGACGCATTTGAGCATCAGACTCTCCGTTATCCGCCGCTAAACGATACCACTTATAGGCCTCATTCTTATCTTCGCTAATCCCTTCACCACGCTCAAACATCATGCCTAGCGCAAACTGAGACTGCCCATCACCTCGCTCAGCAGCCGTACGCCACTCATGAATAGCGGAGGCGTAATGACCACGTTGGTATTCGTTAAGCCCTGCCTCATAATCCGCACTGGCTAGCGTGCTAATCCCGACAAAAACAAGGCTCAACCAGGGTAGTATCCTCATACTTAGGCCTTCCTTCACAAAAGCCCGATAGACTCTCGCCTACCGGGCATTCAACAAAATTGAGCAATCTCACAGCTTACAAGATTACTTCACTGGCGTTACCGACTGCGTCACTTCTGCCAAAATACGGGCATAAGTATTACGAGCCGTTTGCGTAATAGCCAGTTGATCTTGTAAACGCTGTAGTTCTTGATCAGTTACTCGCAAGTTCTGAAGCTGTTCGCGCCCCTGTTGTCCCAGGCTTTCAAGCGTGTACTTTTTACCGTCTATCGTGACCGTTGGCTGTGCTGCTTGCTCACCGACGGCAACCGCAGATTCACTTTCGTTAGCAGTTACGTTTTTGTCGTTTTGAGTGGCTTCACTTTTACTAACTGCACTGCTTTTTGCTGAACCTGTCGCACGCTGTTTGCTCATATAAAACGACCTCTTTAATTAATTTATTAGATTAAAGCAATAATATTATTTCAATTTACGATGAGATATCAGTCTTCAACTGACTCTTCTGCAACTGACTCTTCTTCAACTGCTTCAATAGCGTTAACATCTTCAGCTGGCATACCGACACGCTCATGGGTCAGTACACAAAGTACACCCGTGTTTGTATGTTGAATTTCAAAGTTGGTATCACAGAAAAGAGCCATGGTGTTAAGCACACGGTTTTCAAGTAACAGTGGGTTTTGCAAGTCATTTTCACTAACGACCAAACGTGCTAAAAATAGGCCACCTTCCGGACACTCTAGCGCTTGTTCGTCACTTACTGCTACACATATCGAGCTTTGATCCACTGACTCCTTAGCTGGTTGCTGTTGCTCTTGCTGCTCCGCCATGACTCCCATACTGAATACAGATAGACCAACTGCCGCCACAACTGCTGCTACGAACGTCGTGAGATAGCCAACATACTTCATTATTAAGTTCCTAGTTTCTAGTTTTTAAAAGGCAGGGGGTAACATCCCCCACCATTAGTAATTAATTTTTAGTACTAATTAACTAAATTAGCAACTAACGAGACGTCTCAGTAACCGTGATTTCAACTCGTCTATTCGGTCGCAAACACTCAGTCACACTTGGCGTTGCAATCCTCCCTGGGCACTCAACAACAGGATCTGCCATACCATGGCCAGCCGTCATAATATTTGAGCGGTGCACACCTCGGGTTGCCATACGGGCTCCCACGGTCTCAGCACGAGAGTTAGATAATGCTAAGTTATAAGCTTCATTACCAAAGCGGTCTGTATAACCCGCAATCGATATACTCGGATTTACAAAGTCATTTGTAATTGCCTGAGTTACCTGATCGACGGTTCGCTGCCCTTCTAACGTTAGCGTGTCGCTATCAAAATCAAATAACACGTCACCTGATAAGGTTAATTTCTCTTCGCGCGGCTCTGCGGCGATCTCTTCTACTTCAATGGGTATCAGTAACGCCGGGCACTGTGCATTTCGCCAACGGGTGCTTTCTAACGTCATGTCATCGCCATAGTGCACTTGGTATTGGCAGGTGAGGTACTCATTGCCATTCCCCGTGTACAGGTTAAACACGTAGTTCCACTCCCGCACCCCAAAGAACCCTTCCGCGTAATGGGGGTTACCAATGAGCTGCCGTACTTGCTCTTTGCTTTGCCCTTCTGCAATGCGCAGCACGCTATCCGGATCGACAAACTGGCCCCCGTCATACCAGTTGTCCGCTAGCGCTGGAAAGCCATCATCCACTTCACCTAGCTCTGCACGGTCGCTGTTAGGCGAGCTAGCACAGCCCGCTAAAACGAGAACGGCGGCGATACTGGCGGCCCCAAGGGCCGCCTTGTTCATCATTGTGTTACGAAGGTTGTTCACGTCGTTCTCCTTTACCAGTGCCAGCCAGCGCCAATACCTGCGCCGAAGTTGCTTTGCGAGTCACCCGTCACCTTGCCTTGAATCACCCAGCGACCATTGTCAGAAAGGCGCGAGATACCGACCGATACCGCCGACTCACCGCCATAAGTACCTGCCCCGACACCAATCATGCTCTTACCGGGCATCCAGGCTTGCGGCACCGTGGAAGCGGCAATCGCACTGGCAGAGCCCGCATTCGCGTTGCGTTCGACGCTGTCGATACGACCATGCACGTTGACGATCTCGTTCTGGAAGCGACGGCCAAGCTCGTTCATCTGCCCTACATTGACCGCATCGCTCTCATTAACACCCGGTGCGACGTTGGTGATAGTGGTGCCACCCGCATCAATGCCGTTAACCGTCATGCTCGGGCCATCTTTAATGCTCACACCGTCGTTATTAACCGTGGTGTTGCCGGTGGTGACACTATCTACATCCAAATCACGGTTCATCGTTATCTGTACACCGTCATCGGTTGTCTTGGTCGTGATATTGTCATCACCGGTGATCGCCACCGTATCACCCAGCTGGCGGTTAACCGTATCACCTTCATCAGCGCCAAAGTTCAACCCTAGCCCCAGCGTTTCGTTGATATCCGTGATGCTGTTTTCATTCGTGGTAATACGCTGGCTGTTGTCGGCGATATTCCCTTCGTTGTTGGTAATACGCTGGCTGTTGTCAACAATATTGGTGGTATTGTTAGCCACATTCTGGTTGGTATCGTGCAACTGGCTGCCGTTAATCGCATCGGAGCTATCATTGCTGATATCGCCATCCGCAACGTTCGTCAGCTTGGTGCCATCTTCACCTGCCAGCGTAACGCTGTCGTAGTTGATATCACCGTTGTCATCGCGGTCATACATGACAGCGCCGTCTGCGCCACCGCCACCCGTGTCACCTTCAACAATCGTCAGACGATCATCCAGGCTGCCCATAAAGTCCATCGCGGCATAGAGCTGGCTACCATTAATGGCATCGGTGCTATCCGCGGTGATACGCCCTGCCGCCACGTTGGTGATGGTGCGCTCGCTGCCCACACTGCCAACGCTGACGGTGGCGACGGGAGAAGCACCTGCAAACTGGTACGTTTGGCCTGCAATGTCTACCGATGCGGTACCAACCGCTTCTGCAGTGCGAGCGCCTTCCCCTAGCGCTACGCTACCTTGATGCGAGGCAATAGCGTCGTAGCCCATCGCCAGTGCGCGATCTGCAGAGGCCACAGCCTCGTAGCCCACGGCGGTGGAACCTTCTCCTTGGGCAAAGGCATCGCTTACTTCAAGTCCAGTGTCGTTGGTGCGCACGTAGCGAATACCTAAGCCATTTTCAGTAATATATTCATTACTAATATCGCCAGTCACGTTCGTCACGATGCTTTCTAGCTGATAAAGCTGAGAACCATTAACTGCATCTTTACTATCCGCAGATACATCGCCTTCTGCCAAGTTAGTGATCTTAGTATCACTCATATCGATACCCTCGACACTAATGACAGGACCACTTTCACTGACGGTGATGCTATTACCTACTTGCAGATCATCGTTTAGCGCCAATTCCAACGTCTCATCATCGCTCAGCTTGGTGATGATGTTGCTGTGCCCCTCGTCACCGGCTTCGCCTACGATATCGAGACGGTCGCCCAATCGGCGTTCAGTGTCATCACCTTCATCAGCACCAAACGTCAGCGGCGTATCCCCCAACTTAGTCACGCTGTTATCAACGTAGCTCTTGTTGGTGATGTGGTTGTTTTCAGTGATGTCTCCGTCGTAGGTGACGTTACCCTCGTTGTTAACTAAGAAGTTATCGCCCAGTTGAGTGATACCTTCCACCGTCAGGCTCTCATTCACCGTCATGTTATTGGTGGTAACACTGTCACCATCAATAAAGGTCTCGCCCACGGTGATGCTGTTGTCGACGTTCAAGTCAGCATTCAGAGCCAATTCCAGTGTTTCTTCATCAGTCACTTTGGTAATGATGTTGCTGTGACCTTCATCATCGGCTTCGCCCACAATATCAATACGGTCGCCCAAGCGGCGTTCAGTGTCTTCACCTTCATCAGCACCAAACGTTAACGGTGTATCCGCCACTTCGCTGACCGTGTTATCCACATACTGCTTGTTGGTGATGTGGTTGTTCTCGGTGACGTCGCCGTCGTAGGTGATGTTACCTTCGTTGTTAACGAAGAAGTTATCGCCCAGTTGGGTGGTGCCTTCTACCGTCAAGTTTTCGTTGATAGTGGTGCTGCCGTCGACGTATAGGTTCTCGTTCAGATAGGTGTCACCCTCAACCGTCAGGCTCTCGTTCACCGTCATGTTATTGGTGGTAACGCTGTCACCATCAATAAAAGTCTCGCCCACGGTGATGCTGTTGTCGACGTTCAAGTCGGCATTCAGCGCCAACTCCAGTGTTTCTTCATTAGTCACCTTGGTGATGATGTTGCTGTGACCTTCATCATCGGCTTCGCCCACGATGTCGAGACGATCGCCCAAACGGCGCTCAGTGTCTTCACCTTCGTTGGCACCAAACGTCAGTGGCGTATCGCCCAACTCGGTCACTGAGTTATCCACGTACTGCTTGTTGGTGATGTGGTTGCCTTCGGTGATATCGCCATCGTAGGTGACATTGCCTTCGTTGGTTACGACGAAGTTGTCGCCTAGTTGGGTCTCACCTGCCACCGTGAGGTTTTCGGTGATATCGACGTTGTTGGTGGTAATGCCACCTTCATTGATAGTGGTGTTGTTGGCCACCGTCAGTTCTTCGGTGACGTTG
>NZ_CP022286.1:3281133-3282428 GCF_002216165.1 Halomonas sp. N3-2A
GAAGTTGTCGCCTAGTTGGGTCTCACCTGCCACCGTGAGGTTTTCGGTGATATCGACGTTGTTGGTGGTAATGCCACCTTCATTGATAGTGGTGTTGTTGGCCACCGTCAGTTCTTCGGTGACGTTGACCGTGGTCGAGTCGACGCTTTCCAGGTTGGTCAGGTTTTTCGACAGCTGGACTTCAAGATCGCCTTCTGCGTTCTGAACCGTACGTAGGTTCTCGGCCGAGGCAGCATCTGCCGTCAGATCGGTCATGCCGCCAACGATGTTGAGCTGCTCACCCAGGTCTTTGTGGATCACAACACCGTCGTTACCCGCGAAGTTGAGGCCTTCGGCAACGAGGTCGTCGCCCAAACCATCGACATAGGTCTTGTTGGTGATGTGGTTGCCTTCGGTGATATCGCCATCGTAGGTGACATTGCCTTCGTTAGTTACGAAGAAGTTGTCGCCTAGTTGGGTCTCACCTGCCACCGTGAGGTTTTCGGTGATATCGACGTTGTTGGTGGTAATGCCACCTTCATTGATAGTGGTGTTGTTGGCCACCGTCAGTTCTTCGGTGACGTTGACCGTGGTCGAGTCGACGCTTTCCAGGTTGGTCAGGTTTTTCGACAGCTGGACTTCAAGATCGCCTTCTGCGTTCTGAACCGTACGTAGGTTCTCGGCCGAGGCAGCATCTGCCGTCAGATCGGTCATGCCGCCAACGATGTTGAGCTGCTCACCCAGGTCTTTGTGGATCACAACACCGTCGTTACCCGCGAAGTTGAGGCCTTCGGCAACGAGGTCGTCGCCCAAACCATCGACATAGGTCTTGTTGGTGATGTGGTCGCCTTCGGTGATGTCACCCTCATAGGTGACATTACCTTCATTGTTAACGAAGAAGTTGTCGCCCAGTTGGGTGGTGCCTTCCACCGTCAGGTTTTCATTAATGGTAGTGCTGCCACCAATGATAGTGTCACCTGCGATATTCGTATCGCCCGCGACGTTCAGGTTCTCAGTCACCTCCACATTCGTGAACTCGACATCATCCGCAGTTGCAACTTCAATGCTGTTACTTGTACGGGTAATCGCAATGTTCTTGCCTTCGCTAAAATCAGCGGTTTCACCGGGGGCGATATTTTCGCCAGTGGCTTCACCATTGGCCGTCAGATCCCAGCCTTTGTTGGCCACATCACTAACGTCGGTTAGCTGATCAACATTCACCGCATCCGTGCCGTTAACACCTGGCGCAACATTGGTGATGGTGGTGTTGCCCGCATCAATGCCCGTATTGGTGATGCTGGGACCACCCGCGATGG
>NZ_CP022286.1:3282528-3285732 GCF_002216165.1 Halomonas sp. N3-2A
TCACTAACGTCGGTTAGCTGATCAACATTCACCGCATCCGTGCCGTTAACACCTGGCGCAACATTGGTGATGGTGGTGTTGCCCGCATCAATGCCCGTATTGGTGATGCTGGGACCACCCGCGATGGTCAGGCCGTTGTTATTAACGGTGGTATCCCCCATCACAACACTGCCGTTCGTCCCCAGATCAATATTTTCAGCTAGCTTGACTTGGTGCGTATCGGTACCGTCGGCCACTACGCCAATGTTGCCATCAGTCAAGGTACCGGTGCTGCCACCTTTAACGTTGGTCTGCTCACCCAGCTTGCGCTCGAACGGTGTGCCGCTATCGCCCGCAAACGTCAACGGCGTATCCCCCAGCTCGGTCACTGAGTTATCCACATACTGCTTGTTGGTAATGTGATTATTTTCTGTAATATCACCGTCATAGGTGACATTACCTTCATTGTTAACGAAGAAGTTGTCGCCCAGTTGGGTGGTGCCTTCCACCGTCAGGTTTTCATTAATGATAGTGCTGCCACCAATGATAGTGTCACCTGCGATATTCGTATCGCCCGCGACGTTCAGGTTCTCAGTTACCTCGACGTTCGTGAACTCGACATCATCCGCAGTAGCCACTTCAATACTGTTACCCGTTCGAGTAATCGCAATGTTCTTACCTTGCGTGAAGTCAGCGGTTTCACCGGGGGCGATATTTTCGCCAGTGGCTTCACCATTGGCCGTCAGATCCCAGCCTTTGTTGGCCACATCACTAACGTCGGTTAGCTGATCAACATTCACCGCGTCAGTGCCATCCGTTCCTGGCGCAACGTTGGTGATCTTATTGCCCGCCATATCCAGGCCGCCGTTCAAGGTGGTCTGGCCAGTCACGTTCAGTGTGCCGCCGATGGTAGCGTTATTGGCTACATCTAGAGAGTTGGTGGTGACGCTGTTTACGTCCAGGTCATTGCTCATCGCAATAACAAGCGTCTCGTCGTCAGTCACTTCGGTGCTGAGATTGGCGTTGCTGGTCACGATATTCAGTTCGTCACCCAGCTTGCGATCCGTTGTGCCAGTATCACCAGCGAAAGTAATCGGGGTGTTAGCCAGGTCACCAATGCACCGTCCACATACTCTTTGTTAACGATGTGAGTGTTTTCAGTGATCGCGCCGTCGTAGAAGGCTTCGTTATTGACGACTGAGAAGTTATCACCCAGATAGGTATCGCCCTTCACTGTGGTGTCGCCGTTAATCGTCGTGTTGCCGCCGATATTGGTATCACCCGCCACATCCAGCTGGTTGGTGACATTGACATTGGTGAAGTCAACATCATCTGCCGTGGCAACCGTAATGTCCGTTCCAATGCGAGTAATATCGATATTTTTACCATCAATGAACTGGACTGTGGCGTTAGGTGCCACATTCGTCGCTGCATCACCATTGGTCTGGACGTTCCAGCCTGCACTGGCAACATCATTGACCGCTTTCAGCTGGCTGACGTTGACCGCATCGGTATCTTCTGCACCGGCAGCCACATTGGTGATGCGGCGCTCATTACCTGCGCTACCAACTGAGACTTCGCTATCTGCGGTGGGTGCTGCAACGGTAGCCGGGTTGCCGTTAACATCCAGCGGTTGGTAAGCCGTTGTACTCAACGTGCTGCCGTTAGCAACAGAGCCCGAACCTAAAGCGACATTCTTGGTGCCCTGTGCGGAAGCATTGTTACCAATGGCAACAGCTTCTACACCGCCATTAAACATATCAGTTGAGGCCTTCGCACCAGAACCAATAGCAACTGATTTGTTGCCCCCCGCCAGGGCATTGGCACCTACCGCCACTTGCTGTTCACCAACGCTTGCTGTACGGGCACCATCACCCATGCCTAACGAGGAATTGCCTTCAGCTTTCGCATTGGTACCTGCGGCCAGAGCGTTTATGCCAGTGGCACCGTCGTTATCGTAGTTACCTTGGGTGGTGCCATTATCATTAACGCTGTAATAATGCGTTTCGATACCGTCGACATATTGCTTATTAACAACGGAGTTATCGTTATTAATAGGACCATCGTAGATGGCTTCGTTATTCACTACCGAGAAGTTGTCACCCAGGAAGGTATCGCCCTTCACTGTGGTGTCGCCCTGGATCGTAGTATTACCGCCGATATTGGTATCACCTGCGACATCCAGCTGATTGGTCACATTCACATTAGTGAAGTCAACATCCTCAGCAGTGGCCACTTCAATGCTGTTACCCGTGCGGGTGATAGCGATGTTCTTGCCTTCGCTGAAGTCGGCGGTTTCACCAGGCGCAATGTTCTCACCCGTGGCTTCACCGTTGGCGGTGAGGTCCCAGCCTTTGTTAGCCACGTCACTAACGTCGGTTAGCTGATCAACATTCACCGCATCCGTGCCGTTAACACCTGGCGCAACATTGGTGATGGTGGTGTTGCCCGCATCAATGCCCGTATTGGTGATGCTGGGACCACCCGCGATGGTCAGGCCGCTGTTGTTAACGGTGGTATCCCCCATCACAACACTGCCGTTCGTCCCCAGATCAATATTTTCAGCTAGCTTGACTTGGAGCGTATCGGTACCGTCGGCCACTACGCCAATGTTGCCATCAGTCAAGGTACCGGTGCTGCCACCTTTAACGTTGGTCTGCTCACCCAGCTTGCGCTCGAACGATGTGCCGCTATCGCCCGCAAACGTCAACGGCGTATCCCCCAGCTCAGTCACTGAGTTATCCACATACTGCTTGTTGGTAATGTGATTATTTTCTGTAATGTCACCCTCATAGGTGACATTACCTTCATTGTTAACGAAGAAGTTGTCGCCCAGTTGGGTGGTGCCTTCCACCGTCAGGTTTTCATTAATGGTAGTGCTGCCACCAATGATAGTGTCACCTGCGATATTCGTATCGCCCGCGACGTTCAGGTTCTCAGTCACCTCCACATTCGTGAACTCGACATCATCCGCAGTTGCAACTTCAATGCTGTTACTTGTACGGGTAATCGCAATGTTCTTGCCTTCGCTAAAATCAGCGGTTTCACCGGGGGCGATATTTTCGCCAGTGGCTTCGCCATTGGCTGTCAGATCCCAGCCTTTGTTGGCCACATTGCTAACATCGGTTAGCTGGTCCACGTTCACCGCATCCGTGCCGTTAACACCTGGGGCAACATTAGTAATAGTGTTACCAGCCATATCCAAGCCGCCCGTGAGGGTGGTTT
>NZ_CP022286.1:3285832-4265729 GCF_002216165.1 Halomonas sp. N3-2A
CCTTTGTTGGCCACATTGCTAACATCGGTTAGCTGGTCCACGTTCACCGCATCCGTGCCGTTAACACCTGGGGCAACATTAGTAATAGTGTTACCAGCCATATCCAAGCCGCCCGTGAGGGTGGTTTGGCCAGTCACGTTTAGTGTGCCGCCGATGGTGGCGTTGTTGGTTACGCCTAGTGAGTTGGTGGTGACGCTGTTGACGTCCAGGTCATCGCTCATCGCAATAACAAGCGTCTCGTCGTCAGTCACTTCGGTGCTGAGATTGGCATTGCTGGTCACGATATTCAGCTCGTCACCTAGCTTACGATCCGTTGTGCCAGCATCACCAGCGAAAGTAATCGGGGTGTTAGCCAGGTCACCAATGCCACCGTCCACATACTCTTTGTTGACGATGTGGGTGTTTTCAGTGATCGCACCGTCGTAGAAGGCTTCGTTGTTGACGACCGAGAAGTTGTCTCCCAGGAAGGTATCGCCCTTCACTGTGGTGTCGCCGTTAATCGTCGTATTGCCGCCGATATTGGTATCGCCTGCCACATCCAGCTGGTTGGTCACGTTCACATTCGAGAAGTCGACATCATCTGCCGTGGCTACTTCAATGCTGTTATCCGTGCGAGTGATAGCGATGTTCTTGCCTTCACTGAAGTCGGCGGTTTCACCAGGCGCAATGTTCTCACCCGTGGCTTCACCGTTCGCCGTCAGATCCCAACCTTTGTTGGCCACATTGCTAACATCGGTTAGCTGGTCCACGTTCACCGCATCCGTGCCGTTAACACCTGGGGCAACATTAGTAATAGTGTTACCAGCCATATCCAAGCCGCCCGTGAGGGTGGTTTGGCCAGTCACGTTTAGTGTGCCGCCGATGGTGGCGTTGTTGGTTACGCCTAGTGAGTTGGTGGTGACGCTGTTGACGTCCAGGTCATCGCTCATCGCAATAACAAGCGTCTTGTCGTCAGTCACTTCGGTGCTGAGATTGGCATTGCTGGTCACGATATTCAGCTCGTCACCTAGCTTACGATCCGTTGTGCCAGTATCACCAGCGAAAGTAATCGGGGTGTTAGCCAGGTCACCAATGCCACCGTCCACATACTCTTTGTTAACGATGTGAGTGTTTTCAGTGATCGCGCCGTCGTAAAAGGCTTCGTTATTGACGACCTTGAAGTTATCACCCAGATAGGTGTCGCCCTTCACTGTGGTGTCGCCGTTAATCGTCGTGTTGCCGCCGATATTAGTATCACCCGCGACATCCAGCTGGTTGGTGACATTGACATTAGAGAACTCAACATCCTCAGCAGTCGCCACGGCAATGCTGTTACCCGTACGGGTAATGGCGATATTCTTGCCTGCGCTAAAGTCTGCGGCTTCGCCAGGCGCGATGTTCTCGCCAGTGGCTTCACCATTGGCGGTGAGCTGCCAGCCCTGGCTGGCCACTTGCTCGACAGCCTTGAGCTGACTGACATTGACGGCATCGGTGTCAGTGGCACCGGCCGCCACATTGGTGATGCGCCGTTCAGCACCGGCACTGCCGACGGATACTTCACTGTCCGCGGTGGGCGCTGCCACGGCAATCGGATTACCGTTAACATCCAGCGGCTGATAAGCCGCCGTGCTCAGCGTGCTACCATCAGCGATAGAGCCTTGTCCCAGCGCTACGCTGTCTTCATGAGTCACCGTAGCATCTGTACCCAGAGCAGTGGCGCCCGACACATCCGCATTGGAATTCTCGCCAAGCGCCGCACCAGCGACGATAGCCGGATCGTTGATACCGCCGTTATAAGTGGCGATAGCGCCGTCACCAAAAGCAGAACCGCCATTGCCTGCACGCGAAGATGCGCCCATCGCAACCGAGCCCGTCGCAATCGCGTCATAGCCGATCGCAATGCTGCGCTCGCCCGATGCTTGCGCAATGGTGCCCATGGCGATAGCATCTTTGGCTGAAACAACGGCTTCGTTACCAATCGCCATGCCCGATACGGCGCCTTCAAGTACCTTGGCGGTACTACCGATGGCCGTTCCATGAATGGCGTTAATCGCTACATTCGCTTCCTCCCCGATAGCCACTGAGCCCGTCGCATTAACCGTGGCACTAGTACCAATTGCCGTGGAAAAAATGGCCTTATTCGCCACTATCGCGTTGGAGCCGATGGCGATTGAGCCGCTTGCATTGTCGCCGACCTTCGCATTGGGGCCGATAGCTGCGGCATAGCTTGACCCCATCCCCGTGCTTGCATGGGAGCCTAAGGCAAGGGCAGCTACCTCGCTAGCCTTTGCCTGACGACCAATAGCGATGACCGAGTTTACACTTGTTGTACTGGTACCTGTCGCCATTGCATCTTCACCAATAGCAATGGAGGTGCCACCAAACGCCTGAGCTCCCGTACCGATGGCCACGTTGTCAGCTTGAGCTGTTGCGCCAGCAATGACCCCCGTCTCGGCCGAGCTACCAATGGCAATGTCCCGCGTTGTCCCTGCAGTGGCCGTATTGCCAACGGCCACGGCGGACTGTCCGGTAGCGCTAGCCTTTACGCCTGCCGCCAGAGAATTATCTGAGTCTGCGGTTGTCTGTGCGCCCAGCGCGATACTATTAACTCCGAAAGCCTGCGCTCCACGCACGTTATTCGAGCCTATGGCAATTGAGTGCTGACCGGAAGCGGTGGTGGAATTCGCTATCGACAGTGGCGTCGTACCATTTCCGCCAGCGCTACCAATCGCAATAGCGTTAAGTGCGGTAGCTTGACCACCAAACCCCAGCGCAATGGCTGAGTTGCCTGTTGCGCGCGACTCAACCCCAAGGGCCGTTGCCCATTTAGCCGCACTCGCGTTATGGCCGAAGGCACTACCACCCGCTCCCGTTACCTGACTAAAGGCTCCATAGACAGTCGCCCCGAGTTGGTTATTGCCGCTAGCCTCACAGCCAGCCACTAAAGAGTAGGTACCAGAACCATCCTGCGCCTGGGCACTCGTAGTTCCTGGGTTGATTCGGCCTACGGTGCTCGCCACACCCGTCGTACAAATTCCGGCGGTATTGATGATATTGGCCTGTACTGGCTGAACTATCAGCGACCCTGTAGCGATAGCAACAGCCAAAGCCACTGGTCGCAGCAACCTAGAAACTCCTGCACCTCCGGCCACTTCAAAAGCAGGCAGTTGGCTTACCATCCCTTGCTGCGCGGCCGCTTTATTACGACTACGTGCCGCTTCAGAGGCCACCACTAACCGACCAAGGGTTCGGTTCCAAATTAATCGAAACACGTTATTCATTGTAGAGAGCTCCACTTATCATTCGGTGAGGAAGCGCTATTGCCTCCCTCAGTTACCTTTACCCTGGTCATCTAGGCGCAATGTTGATGCTCAGAAACAGCCCCCGCCCCGGCACAACACTTTCCCATCTAAGCAACTGCTGAACGCCACTAAACAACCGGTGCACTCACAACGCAGCTACAAACAAACGACCAATTCAAATAACCGCTAGCCGCTGCCCTAAAGCGCAGAAGTAAGCGATTTGATTCAAGGTGGTTTTTTTAGTGGATACATTCTCTTACTTAGGCAAGTACTACCTCAATACAAGTTCAATATTGTTAACACTCAGAAAAGCATATAAATTATTTTAGGTGAGGCGCTGATTCACAAAGTTTAATAGTTTTCTTTTTTTAGCAATTAACATCACTATGAAGATCACTCATCAACGCTATTTAACCCCATTCACCACTAGCCAAGCAATATTCACAAGCCATTGAAAAAAAACAAAAAACCATACCGACACTTAACCAGCCACATTGTTAAATATAAAACAAAACAACAATCCATTCGAATTAATCATGATAGAAAAAATAGCTATAATCAGTTTAACATTAATAAATTGTTAACTAATCTTACCTAGACAACACCGCCAATCTTACAATTGTTCACACTCCCTCCTGTCGAAAGACACTTAATTCAATTGAGTTCAGGCGAGGCACACAGACCTATAGCGCTAAGAAGCAACTTTATACATTCCCTTTGCTCCAATAAAAAAACCACAATGCTCATGCTTTAATAAGCCTGAGTATCGTGGTTTTTGGGGCGAGCTATTATTGACTGACTAGCGTGCCTATTGAAGCGTTATTTCCACTCTACGATTAGGTTTCAAGCACGCCTTCACGCTTGGCGTGGCTACTTGGCCTGGGCAGTTAACGATAGGATCAACCTCTCCTCTTCCTAGCAGCGTTAAGTTACGTCTCTCTATTCCCTGTGAGACTAGATAACTGCCAACGGCCTCCGCACGTGCCTGAGATAAGTTAAGATTATACTGCTCCTTACCAAATCGATCCGTGTAGCCAACAACGAGTACACTTGGTGATGAGTAGGCATCAAGCACCATATCTGACACCCGTTCCAAAGCGCGCCGCCCCTCTAACGAGAGTTGGTCGCTATCAAAATCGAATAACACATCGCCTGATAAAGTTAATTTCTCTTCGCGCGGCTCTACGGTAACCTCTTCTACTTCGATGGGTACCAGTAACGCCGGACACTGTGCATTTTGCCAACGAGTGCTTTCTAATGTCATGTCATCGCCATAGTGCACTTGGTATTGGCAAGTGATGTAGTCATTGCCATTCCCCGTGTATAGGTTAAACACGTAGTTCCACTCCCGCACACCAAAGAACCCTTCCGCGTAATGGGGGTTACCAATGAGCTGGCGGACTTGCTCTTTGTTTTGCCCTTCTGCAATGCGCAGCACACTATCCGGATCGACAAACTGCCCACCGTCGTACCAGTTGTCCGTTAGCGCCGGAAAGCCATCATCCGTTTCACCCAGCTCTGCCCGGTCGCTGTTAGGCGGGCTAGCACAGCCCGTCAACACGAGAACGGCGGCGATACTGGCGGCCCCAAGGGCCGCCTTGTTCATCACATAGTCGCTAAAATAGTGACTAAGAGAGTTACTAGAGTTGTTCACGTCGTTCTCCTTCACCAGTGCCAGCCAGCGCCAATACCTGCGCCGAAGTTGCTTTGCGAGTCGCCCGTCACCTTGCCTTGAATCACCCAGCGACCATTGTCAGAAAGGCGCGAGATACCGACCGATACCGCTGACTCACCGCCATAAGTACCTGCCCCTACACCAATCATGCTCTTACCGGGCATCCAGGCTTGCGGCACCGTGGAAGCGGCAATCGCACTGGCAGAGCCCGCATTCGCGTTGCGTTCGACGCTGTCGATACGACCATGCACGTTGACGAGTTCGTTCTGGAAGCGACGGCCAAGCTCGTTCATCTGCCCTACGTTAACCGCATCGCTCTCATTAACACCCGGCGCTACGTTGGTGATGGTGGTGCCACCCGCATCAATGCCGTTAACCGTCATACTGGGGCCATCTTTAATGCTGACACCGTCGTTGTTAACCGTGGTGTTGCCGGTGGTGACACTATCAACATCCAAATCACGGTTCATCGTTATCTGTACACCGTCATCGGTTGTCTTGGTCGTGATATTGTCATCACCGGTGATCGCAACGGTATCACCCATCTGGCGGTTAACCGTATCACCTTCATCAGCGCCAAAGTTCAACCCTAGCCCTAGCGTTTCGTTGATATCCGTGATGCTGTTTTCATTCGTGGTAATACGCTGACTGTTGTCGGCAATATTCCCTTCGTTGTTGGTAATACGCTGGCTGTTGCCAGCAATATTGGTGGTATTGTTAGCCACATTCTGGTTGGTATCGTGCAACTGGCTGCCGTTAATCGCATCGGAGCTATCATTGCTGATATCGCCATCCGCAACGTTCGTCAGCTTGGTGCCATCTTCACCTGCCAGCGTAACGCTGTCGTAGTTGATATCACCGTTGTCATCGCGGTCATACATGACAGCGCCGTCTGCGCCACCGCCACCCGTGTCACCTTCAACAATCGTCAGACGATCATCCAGGCTGCCCATAAAGTCCATCGCGGCATAGAGCTGGCTACCATTAATGGCATCGGTGCTATCCGCGGTGATACGCCCTGCCGCCACGTTGGTGATGGTGCGCTCGCTGCCCACACTGCCAACGCTGACGGTGGCGACGGGAGAAGCACCTGCAAACTGGTACGTTTGGCCTGCAATGTCAACCGATGCGGTGCCAATCGCTTCTGCAGTGCGAGCACCTTCCCCTAGCGCTACGCTACCTTGATGCGAAGCAATCGCGTCGTAGCCCATCGCCAGTGCGCGATCTGCTAAGGCCACAGCCTCATAGCCCACAGCGGTGGAGCCTTCTCCTTGGGCAAAGGCATCGCTTACTGCCAAGCCACTGTCGTTGGTGCGTACGTAGCGAATACCAAGGCCGTTGTTGGTTATGTACTCATCGCTTCCGTCACCCACCACATTCGTAACGCTATTCTCTAGCGCTTCAATCCACTGATTAGTCGCATAGAGCTGAGAGCCGTTGATCGCATCTTTACTCTCTACTGATATATCGCCTTCGGGCAGGTTAGTGATGCCCTCATCACTAATGACAGGCCCGTCTTGACCAACGGTGAGGCTTTTGCCAATCGCCACATCATCACCCAGGTCAAAGGCCACTTCCTCGCGGCCATTATTACTAGTCTGGCTTATTATGATGTTGCCATCTGTATTGCGCAGATTGACTTCATCATTCGGTGCCACATTACTTGCTGCGCCATTTTCGGTGCTTAGGTTCCAACCAGCGTTAGCCGTAGTTTTCACTTCTTCAATCGCTTGGTTAGAAGCAAACAGTTGGCTGCCATTGATAGCATCCGTGCTGGTCTCACTCACGCGGCCTGCAGCCACATTGGTCAACGTGCGCTCGTTGCCTGCACTGCCAATGCTGACCGTGCTATCGGGTGTGGTGCCAGCGAAGGTGTAGCTATCACCTGCAATTGTAACGCCGCTGGTGCCCACTGCATCCGCTGTGCTGCTGTTACTGCCCAGCGCGACACTTTGATCGTGGCTCACCGTTGCGCCCGCGCCTAGGGCAATGCCCTGCTGGGCTTCAGAGAGGGCATTGGTACCGAACGCAATGCCATCAGAGAGCATGACTTCGGCATTGTTGCCAATCGCAGTGCCGCCAGGGGCCATTTGGCCGACAATCGCGCCATTCCCCATGCCGATGCCGTTATCACCGTTAGTCACGGTGGTCGGGCCAACCGCAATGCTGTCGTTACCTACCGCAGCCGCATCTGGTGCAGTGGAGTTCGCGCGGAAGTATTTGGTGCCGCTATCAATCACAGAGCCAACCGCTCCTTGTAACTGGCGCACCGTCACCGCGTCTTGTGCTTGCGTGCCGTCGGCAACGTTGGTGATCTGACGGTAGGAGTCGCCGTCACCCACCGAGATCGCACCAAGCAGTTCTTTGTCGGTGGTGTTGAACTCAATCGTTGCTGATCCCGCCGGGATAAAACCGGAGTCTGGCGCCAGCGCGCGATCAACCACCGAACCACTGCCCAACGCTAGGCTATCGCTAATCGGCGCATTCGCCCCAAAGCCCAGGGCCACGGCGCCTTCGCCGCTAGCAGTGGCATTAACACCACTCGCAATCGCGTTTAGCCCCGTCGCGCCATCGTTGTTGTAGTTACCACCGATGGTGCCGCCGTCGTTGATGCTGTAGTAGCGGGAGCGGTTGGCATCGAAGTAATCTAGATTGACCGCATCACCTGCATTCACCGGATCGCCAAGGTTGGTGATGGTATCGCCACCCATATCAATGCCGTTGTCATTGAGCGTTGGGCCGTTGTTAATCGTCAGGCTATCCGCCGTCAGATCGGGGCTGGTGGCAATTTCAATCGCGCCATTGTCGTCGCTCAGCTCGATATTATCGCCGCTGATAAAGTTGGCGACGTTATCGTTCTGGTCGAGGGTTTTAACCTCGTTGCCGTCGATCTGGGTGACCACGGTTTGTAGTGCAGAGTCGGCCAACGTCAGGCTGTCTTTGCTGGCTTGGCTGAGATCCACCGCGTAGTCGGTGACGTTGTTGGCGTCGGGAGCAGCGGCAGTCACATCCACCGCGCCGGAACCGGCGCTAACCGATGCGCCGTCGGCATTAACGATGTAGATGTCTTGCCCATCAGCGCCAGAGGTTTGGTCAACACTGGCCACGTTGGTACCTGCAAACACTTCAGTGCGCGACGCGGCGGCGCTGCTTTGCAACTGGCTGAGATTCACTGCGTCTTGAGCATTCACCCCATCGGCGAGATTGCTGATAGAGGTGCTATTCATATCAATGCCGCCGCCGCTCAACGTCGGGCCACCAGTGATGGCCAGGTTATCAAAAGCTACGCTATCGGCTGTGGCGACCGTAATATCTGTGCCGTTGCGGGTGATGGCGATGTTTTTACCATCAATCATCTGAACGGTGTCGCCGGGAGCTACGTTGGTAGCGGCATCATTGTTGGTCTGGATATTCCAGCCCGTATTGGCAATCGCATTGACCTCTTCAATCGCTTGGTTAGAGGCAAACAGTTGGCTGCCATTGATGGCATCGGTGCTGGTCTCACTCACGCGGCCTGCAGCCACATTGGTCAGCGTACGCTCGTTGCCTGCACTGCCAATACTGACCGTGCTATCGGGTGTGGTGCCAGCGAAGGTGTAGCTATCACCGGCAATCGTGACGCCACTGGTGGCGACCGCATCCTCCGTGCTGCTGTTGCTGCCCAGCGCGACACTTTGATCGTGGCTAACCGTTGCGCCTGCGCCCAGGGCTATGCCCTGCTGAGCTTCAGAGAGGGCATTGGTACCGAACGCAATGCCATCAGAGAGCATGACTTCGGCATTGTTACCAATCGCTGTGCCTCCCGGAGCCATTTGACCGACAATCGCGCCGTTACCCATGCCGATGCCGTTATCGCCATTCGTCACGGTGGTCGGGCCAACGGCAATGCTGTCAGTGCCTACGGCTAACGAATCAGGTTCGGTGGAGTTGGCGCGGAAATACTTAGTACCGCTATCAATCACAGAGCCAACCGCCCCTTGCAACTGGCGCACCGTCACCGCGTCTTGTGCTTGCGTGCCGTCGGCAACGTTGGTGATCTGGCGGTAAGAATCATCATCACCCACCGAGATTGCACCGAGCAGTTCTTTGTCGGTGGTGTTGAACTCAATCGTTGCTGACCCTGCCGGGATAAAGCCGGAGTCTGGCGCTAGCGCGCGATCAACCACCGAACCACTGCCCAATGCTAGGCTACCGCTAATCGGCGCAGTCGCCCCAAAGCCCAGTGCCACGGCTCCTTCGCCGCTAGCGGTGGCATTAACACCACTCGCAATCGCGTTTAGCCCCGTTGCACCATCGTTGTTGTAGTTGCCACCGATGATGCCGCCGTCGTTGACGCTGTAGTAGTGCGCGCGGTTGGCATCGAAGTAATCTAGATTGACCGCATCGCCTGCATTCACCGGATCGCCCAGGTTGGTAATCGTGTCACCGCCCATATCAATGCCGTTGTCATTGAGCGTTGGGCCGTTGTTAATCGTCAGGCTATCCGCCGTCAGATCGGGGCTGGTGGCAATTTCAATCGCGCCATTGTCGTCGCTCAGTTCGATATTATCGCCGCTGATAAAGTTGGCGACGTTGTCGTTCTGGTCGAGGGTTTTAACATTGGTGCCGTCGATCTGGGTGACCACGGTTTGTAGTGCAGAGTCGGCCAGCGTCAGACTGTCTTTACTGGCTTGGCTGAGATCCACCGCGTAGTCGGTGACATTGTTGGCGTCGGGGGCAGCGGCAGTTACATCCACTGCGCCAGAGCCAGCACTCACCGATGCACCATTAGCATTAACGGTGTAGATATCTTGGCCGGCAGCGCCGGTGGTTTGGCCAACACTGGCCACGTTGGTACCTGCGGCCACTTCAGTGCGGCTGGCGGCTGCGGAGATGGCCAGTTGCTCTTCGGTGGCAGCACGGCCTAGCGTGGCGAAGCTGGGGTCGGCCAGGTCGATGTTGGATAACCCGACAATATCGTTGGTGGCGGCGTTGGTAACCACACTACCTACGCTGACGCTGTTATTAACGACCACATCGTCACTGAGGTTGAAGGTCACTTCTTCGCGGCCATTGTCAGTGGCCTGGGTAATCACCAGGTTACCGTCACTGCTGCGTAGGTTGACCTCATCGTTCGGGGCAATATTCTGAGCTGCGGCGTCTTGAGCACTGAGATTCCAGCCGGTATTGGCCACATCGCTCACTGCTTTGAGCTGATCTTCACTGGCAGCTTGGCCCGAGGTGAAGTTATCGGGATCAAAGGTGAGGTTGCTTAGCCCATTGATGGTGTCACCTCCAGCAGTGTTAACAGTGACATTGCCGAACTGTGGTGAATCGATAGTGGCGACCGTAATGTCCGTACCGTTGCGAGTGATAGCGATGTTTTGACCATCAATCATCTGAACGGTGTCGCCGGGAGCTACGTTGGTCGCGGCATCATTATTGGTCTGGATATCCCAACCCGTATTGGCAATCGTGCTGACCTCTTCAATCGCTTGGTTTGAGGCAAACAGTTGGCTGCCATTGATGGCATCGGTGCTGGTCTCACTCACGCGGCCTGCAGCCACATTGGTCAATGTACGTTCGTTGCCTACACTGCCAATACTCACCGTGCTATCGGGTGTGGTGCCAGCGAAGGTGTAGCTATCACCGGCAATCGTGACGCCACTGGTGGCGACCGCGTCATCCGTGCTGCTGTTGCTGCCCAGCGCGACACTTTGATCGTGGCTCACCGTTGCGCCTGCGCCCAGGGCTATGCCCTGCTGGGCTTCAGAGAGGGCATTGGTACCAAATGCAATGCCATCAGAGAGCATGACTTCGGCATTGTTACCAATCGCAGTGCCTCCCGGAGCCATTTGACCGACAATCGCGCCGTTACCCATACCGATGCCGTTATCGCCATTCGTCACGGTGGTCGGGCCAACGGCA
This sequence comes from Halomonas sp. N3-2A, assembly GCF_002216165.1. Lineage (NCBI taxonomy): Bacteria > Pseudomonadati > Pseudomonadota > Gammaproteobacteria > Oceanospirillales > Halomonadaceae > Halomonas > Halomonas sp. N3-2A. The sequence continues at coordinate 3,296,696 of NZ_CP022286.1, forward strand.
ATGCTGTCAGTGCCGACGGCTAGCGAATCAGGCGCAGTGGAGTTGGCACGGAAGTATTTGGTGCCGCTATCAATCACAGAGCCGACCGCCCCTTGTAACTGGCGCACCGTCACCGCGTCTTGTGCTTGCGTGCCGTCGGCAACGTTGGTGATCTGGCGGTAGGAGTCATCATCACCCACCGAGATCGCACCAAGCAGTTCTTTATCGGTGGTATTGAACTCAATCGTTGCTGACCCTGCGGGGATAAAACCGGAATCTGGCGCCAGTGCGCGATCAACGACCGAACCACTGCCCAGAGCGAGGCTGTCGCTAATCGGCGCATCCGCGCCAAAACCTAAGGCCACTGCACCATCACCGCTGGCGGAGGCATCAACGCCAGAGGCAATAGCATTTAAGCCCGTCGCGCCATCGTTGTTGTAGTTGCCGCCAATGATGCCGCCGTCGTTGACGCTGTAGTAGTGGGTTTGGCCCGCTTTCAGTTGTGCGACGTTAACTGCATCAGTATCTTCTGCACCAGCAGCTACATTGGTGATTTGGCGGGTTTCACCATTTCCACCTACGCTAACCGCGCCCGATGTGCTAAGCCAGGCGCTGTTGGTCTCCGTGGAGGCCGCGTCAGTAGTTGGGTCATAGCCCGCAACGCCTGCAGTTATGTTGGCGACCGAGCCGCTGCCCAGAGCCACTCCATTTGCAACCGTAACGGTAGATCCAGCACCGAATGCCGCGCCGTTTGCCCCAGAAACAGTTGCCAGCGGCCCAACAGCCACGCCACCAAGAAAGCCCGAAACATTGGCCTCTGTGCCTAAGGCAACACCACCGACACTCAACGCGCTGACTTCCGAGCCATCACCAATGGCTGTTGAGAAGTTCGCTAATGCATTCGCATCATCGCCAATGGCAGTCGCGCCATCGGCATTTGCTAACGTCTCTGAACCAATCGCAGTTGCTCCATCGCCATTGGCCGTCGCAATACGGCCAATAGCAATAGCACCACCATCGCTATTGCCGCCAGCGGCTAGAGCATCAGTTCCTATAGCCACGCTGTCATCATCTTGCGCCAAAGCTCCCACACCAGCCGCTAGGGCTCGTGTGCCTATCGCACCATCGTTGTTGTAGTTATCTTGCTGAACACCACCGTCGTTGACACTATAGTAGTGGGTGCGGTTTTCATCGAAATAGTCGAGATTCACCGCATCGCCACCATTTACCGGGTCCCCCAGGTTAGTGATAGTATCGCCGCCCATATCAATGCCATTGTCGTTTAGCGTCGGGCCATTGTTAATCGTCAGGCTATCCGCCGTCAGATCGGGACTGGTGGCAATCTCAATCGCGCCATTGTCGTCGCTCAGTTCGATATTATCGCCGCTGATAAAGTTGGCGACGTTATCGTTCTGGTCGAGGGTTTTAACATTGGTACCGTCGATCTGGGTGACGATGGTTTGTAACGCGGAGTCGGCCAACGTTAGGCTGTCTTTGCTGGCTTGACTGAGATCCACCGCGTAGTCGGTGACGTTGTTGGCGTCAGGGGCAGCGGCAGTTACATCCACCGCGCCAGAGCCAGCGCTAACGCTCGCGCCGCTTGCATTGACGGTGTAGATGTCTTGGCCATCAGCGCCGGTGGCTTGACCAACACTGTCCACGTTAGTACCTGCAACCACTTCAGTCCGCGACGCGGCAGCACTGGTCTGTAGCTGGCTGAGATTCACCGCGTCTTGGGCATTCACCCCATCGGCGAGATTACTAATAGAGGTGTTATTCATATCAATGCCGCCACCCGTCAGCGTCGGCCCCCCGGTAATGGCCAGGCTGTCGCTGTTGACAGTAGTAAAGGTGACATCTTGGGCAGTGGCGATTTCAATCGCTCCGTTATCGTCACTGAGCACGATGTTGTCACCCGTCACAAAGTTGGCGACGTTATCGTTCTGGTCGAGGGTTTTAACATTGGTACCGTCAATCTGGGTGACCACGGTTTGCAGGGCAGAATCAGCCAGCGTCAGGCTGTCTTTGCTGGCTTGACTGAGATCCACCGCGTAGTCGGTGACGTTGTTGGCGTCGGGAGCAGCGGCAGTCACATCCACCGCGCCAGAGCCAGCGCTAACGCTCGCGCCGTTAGCATTGACGGTGTAGGTAGTACCACCGTCGGCATTCTCTGTGACGGCGACATCCGTCACATTGGTGCCTGCCTCGACTTTTGACTGAGCAGCAATTAGCTGACTGACGTTGACCGCATCATCTAGCTGAGTTCCAGCTGCAACACTGGTAATCTGACGACTACCAATATCAACTGCCGCACGAGTCGCTACCGTACCATTGATATTGGCTGCATCTGCTGCCGTTGCACCAAAGGGAATATAACCCGCTACGCCTGCGGCGGTATTCGCCACCGAATCGCTACCTAGCGCAACACCGCCCTCCGTGGTAGCGCTCGAGTCAGCCCCGATAGCCACTACCTCATTAGCAGAAGCGCTAGCACGCGACCCTATCGCCAAGGCATCCACCCCACCCGTAACACCAGCCTGAACCCCTATCGCTGTACCTGCATAAGACCCGTCAACAACATTTGATTTTGCGCCAATCGCTATGCCAGCGCCGTCAATGTCGTTGGTCGACTGATCTACAGTGGCCTGCACGCCCAAAGCGACACCCTGCCCCCAGGCAGTTGAGGAGTCACCAATCGCTATACTATGTGTATCAGATGTATTGGGGTTGGCTCGGGCATTAGCCCCCACCGCAATAGCGTTGCTACCTTGAGCGCTTGCGTTGGTGCCTAAGGCACTGGAATTGTCACCTGAGGCTGTTGCACTTTGGCCATAAGCAGATGCATTGTTACCACTGGCAGTACTGAACTCACCAAAAGCTTGACCACCATTGCTAGCATTAGCATCTGTACCTACCGCCCAGGAACCAGTGGCAATCGCGCCACGGCCGATAGCGCCGGTGTCGACGCCCGATGCTGTACTGTCTTTACCAATTGCAATAGCATTAGTAGCTGATGCTTCGGCACCAGTCCCCATCGCAATGGCATCGACTTCACTAGCCGTTGCTGCTACACCCAGTGCCAGTGTATTGTCTCCCTGCGCTAGGCTTTGATTACCCAATGCCACCGATAGCAAGCCGTTCGCCTGGGCCGCTCCCGTGCCATTGAAACCTTCTGTAGAACCGCCAATCGCGACGGCACCATCGGCATTGGCCTGGGCACTCTGCCCCATGGCAATTGCGCCACTGCCCGAGGCGATCGATTCACGACCATAGGCCATGGACGCCACACCTGAGGCATTCGTCAGATTGCCGATGGCCTGAGCACCATCTTGGGAAGCCACTGACGGAGTACCGCTGTTAGCGCCAATCGAGATGGAATTTTCTCCTTGAGCCTGGGCACCGGCCCCCAATGCAGTACTGGTGGACGTTGACGACACAGCCAGGGCGCCCACAGCCACCCCCCCGACTCCTCCACCACTAACATTCGCCCCTTGACCAATAGCCACACTGGACGCAGTATTGGCCGAGGCTTCGCCACCAATCGCAATCGCGTTCACTGCACTCGCCTGCGCGCCACGTACATTATTACTACCAATGGCAATAGAGTGCTGACCGGAAGCGGTAGTGGAGTTCGCTAGCGACAGCGGCGTCGTGCCGTTCCCGCCAGCGCTACCAATCGCAATAGCGTTAAGTTGAGTGGCTTGACCACCAAACCCCAGCGCAATGGCTGAGTTGCCGGTTGCAAGGCTTTCTACCCCGATCGCTGTCGCCCATTGCGCGGCACTCGTATTAAAGCCTAGGGTGGCCCCACCTTTTCCTGTAACTTGACTAAAAGCACCATAGACAGTAGCTGCCAACTGGTTATTACCACTGGCATCGCAACCAGCAACAAGCGAGTAAGTACCACTTCCATCTATGGGATCTGCGCTGGTATTTGGGGTCGCTATCCTGCCAACAGATGAGCCAGCCGCTCCAGACGTACAGCTACCACCATCTGAAGCAAATTTTCTTGCTTCAGCATCGGGGCTTCCCAATGGAGAAAGCATTGCCGCAAATGCAAAAACGATGCTTAATGTAACTGGCCGAAGAGAATATTTGATAGGTGATTGAATTGTTACGGGTTCGGCCACCTGCCCAACTTGATGACCAGCCCCTGCCTTACGATGACTAAGAGCTGCTTCCGATGCCACCACTAAACGCCCTAGAGACCGATTCCAAACTAAGCGAAATACGTTATTCATTCCCATGCTCCCACAAGTTGTCAGGGGTTATAGCAACTATTTTTTATAGTTTCTTGGGCCACAGGCAATGAGCCCATAAGCGGGCTCACTCTTCCGGCGAGGCTTCTACAGCGTGCCTTAGTTCACATATCCACAAGACTTTTTTGACTATTTTTTATATGTCTTGCTATGAAGCTACACCTGCGGGTGAAACATTGCTTAATAATCAAGCTAGCACAGGAAACCACCCACCTCCACAATATGAATTAATATTAACAGTCTAGTTAGTGAACTTTTTAAGTCCCTTTTAGTGAGCCCTAAGGTAGAGAAAACACATCTTTCACTAGGAGTCTTTGGACACCTTAGCCAAGCAGGAGAGTAAGCACTTACTAATTAATTACAGATAATGGATCAAGCATAGAAAACCCAATACTAATTAAAATTTATCTTACAAATTAACTCATTAATTTACGTTTCAGCGCACATGCGTATTCTGGGAGGCGACTGGCCTGCAACGTAGTTCGAGCACGCTTAGTGCTGATCAAACCGCTGCGACTGCATCTGTAGAGAAGGAGTGGGAGTACTAAGCACTACTTGGAAAGCACTTAACGAGCTTTTCTGCTTGCAAAGCTCATCGTTCAGAGCAAGTATCTAACGATGGCACTTCGACACTATGCTTAGGCCTGGAAACATATTTTCAACCCATACTACTTACTTTCACTGACGAGACCTGACCTGGATATAGCCCATGCGCATTGCAGTAGTAGAAGATGAGAAGGTGGTGTCAGAGCGCATTGAAAAAGCGCTTATGGATGGCTTCGCCGAGCGAGGTATAGAGGCAAACATCTACTCATTCGAGACCAGTAAGGCTTTTATTCATACTGCTAGCCGCAATACGTTCGATCTAGTCGTACTTGATTGGCACTTGCCTGACGGTACCGGTATTGCGCTACTGAATTGGATGAAAACCTATCTACAGATTATTCCTGCTGTCCTTATGGTGACCCTGAGACAGGAAGAAAGCGATATCATTCAGGCCTTGAACGCAGGAGCCGATGACTTTATTAGTAAGCCTTTTAGGCCACGCGAACTGGCCGCAAGAGCCTATGCGTCAACTCGTCGCCACTCGTTGCGCACGCCAAGTGTTGCTCAACAGCAAACATTAGAGTTTGGCCGCATTAAGCTCAATACCAATCGTGAAACAGCCTACGTAGACGGAGAAGAAGTATCGTTAACGAGGCAGGAGTTTCGCTTAGCCTTTCTTCTACTAAACCAGCTTGGCAGTCCGCTTTCACGCTCCTACCTATATGAATATGTATGGGGAAAAAGTGATCCGCCTGGCACCCGTACGCTAGACGTTCATATTCACCGGGTGCGAAAAAAGCTTAGTCTAACGTCGGAATTTGGCTGGAACCTTGTTTCAGTTTATGGCTATGGCTATCGGTTACAGGCGCTTGATGAACTAACTGCCGACTCTTCAGACGACTAAAGCACGCAATCAGAGTTCAAAAGAAAAACCCGCTTCGGAAGCAGTATCCTAAGCGGGTTTTTACTATGCAAACGTATCAGCGCAAACGTTTTATGATAGATAGGCTACGGCGTTAATCAATATGAATACCAATCCGTCGTGCTACTTCTTCATACGCTTCAATAACACCACCCAACCCCTGGCGGAAGCGATCTTTATCGAGTTTTTCTCGCGTATTGGCATCCCACAAACGGCATCCATCCGGGGAGAACTCATCGCCAAGGACTACGTCGCCTTTGAAGACTCCAAACTCAAGTTTGTAATCGACTAGCAACATGTCGCCTTCGGCAAACAGCTGCTTAAGCACATGGTTCACTTTAAAAGTAAGTGACTTCATTTTCACCAATTGCTCAGGGGTTGCCCAGCCAAAGGTTTCTGCTAACGACTCGTTAATCATGGGGTCTCCCTTCTCATCGTTCTTTAAGAACAATTCAAAGGTGGGCGGATTCAAACTGATGCCCTCTTCCACACCCAGGCGCTTAACTAGGCCACCTGCTGCAATGTTGCGTACGACGCACTCAACAGGAATCATCTCCATTTTTTTGACGAGGCTTTCAGTATCAGAAAGCTGCTTCTCAAAATGGGTAGGAATCCCCGCCTCTTCCAGGCGCTGCATAATGAAAGCATTGAAGATGTTGTTCACTTTGCCTTTGCGGGCCAGTGACTCTTTCTTTTTGCCATCAAAAGCACTGGTATCGTCACGAAAGTGCAGTACCAACAAGTCAGGATCGTCGGTGGTATAAACGGATTTCGCTTTACCAGCGTAGAGTTCTTGGCGCTTTTCCATAGGGGCTCCGAAGGGTTTCAAAATTAAAAATTAACGTAGGTAGCCGGAGACTCGCTCAAGCAGCTCGCGCTGATCGTCAGCAGTTAAACTACGCTCACTGGCATTAATCGCACGCAGAATGGTCTTATCACCATCAGGCTGAAGAGCTAGACGAATTTGCTGCGACATACGACGCACATCGGGACTGAAGACAATTTGTAGCGGGTTGCGACCTCGCTCAGTCTCGGTCATGTACTCAACCAGGAATTCATAGTTTTCAGCAGAAGTGGCTAATAGGTCGCGCTGCCCTTCGACACTAAAGTCGAGCTCAAGATAGTGGTCCAGCTCTGCCCAAACACGATCAATGGATTGAGGGATCACAACTTCCCACGCGTCGCCCTGCTGACGCATTTGCAGCGTCTGATCTTGTGCGAGTCGTTGTGCAGTCCAAGAAGATGCGCTAGCAGTGGCACTGCGTGCGCCTAAGTACTGCTCTAGGGCATCAAGACACACAGTCACACTTTGCCCTGCTTGCTCACAGCGCACCTCACTACTGCCCGCCCTGAGCGCGCTTTGTAGCTTCAACGTGGCTTGAGAGGTCACAATGACACCTTGATTCGCATCGCTTTGCTGAACACCTAGCTGGCGACTATTCACGAATGCTTCTAACTGAGGCCAAACGGCTCCCGTATCTGCGGCGACCACCAACCAGGTCTGATCACCTACCTGACGACGCTCTACGAATTCAGGTTCTAGACCGCTACCAATCGTTAACGTCTGGGGGGGGGCAATCTCGGCTGCCTCATCAATACGACTACCCTGCACCGCTACCTGGGGCACCGGCATGGCATCACGGTAACGCTGAGGATTGCGGGTTTCTGGCAGTACTAAGGGGGGCGCTGGGGTAGCTTCAGTATAATCCAAATTGCGGTCGTGATAGTAACCGTCATCGCGCGCGCATCCAGCAAGCGTGACAGCCGTTGCGAGAGCCAGCGGTATCCATTTAAGCGCACGTTTTTCAAGCAAACGTTTTTCAAGAACAGGGCTCATCAAGCCACCTTTACAGTCAACAGGTCGAGTACTCGGCGCATCAACGTACGCCGAGTAGCAAAGGGGTTACGTCGAATTACTCCTCTACGACGCCCGCCAGCTGCAGCGCTTCACTGACAGTGGCGTGGTACTTTTCCGACAGCCAGGTCAACGGCAAACGAATCCCTGCGTCCATATATCCCATGCGATGCAGTGCCCATTTAACCGGAATCGGATTCGCTTCAATGCCTAAATTGGTGTGTAACGGCATCAAACGCGTATTAATTTGGTGAGCCTTATCCGAATCACCAGCTACGGCTGCAGCGCAGAGTTCATGCATCGCTTTAGGCGCTACGTTCGCAGTCACCGAGATATCGCCGTGGCCACCCATCAGCATAAAGTCACAGGCGGTGGCATCGTCGCCGGAGTAGAGCATAAAGTCGCTGCCCTTCAAGCGGGTAATTAGATCCTCTGCGCGCTCAAGGTTCCCGGTAGCATCTTTCAAACCGATAATATTCTTCACCTCGGCTAGGCGTACTACCGTTTCATTATACAGATCAGAGCAGGTACGGCCGGGAACGTTATAAAGAATTACCGGCAGTTTGCTTCCTTCAGCCACCGCTTTGAAATGTTGGTAAAGGCCTTCCTGAGTCGGTTTGTTATAGTAGGGGCAAACCGATAGACAGTAATCTGCGCCAACTTCGCTAGCGTAGCGAGCCAACTCAACCGCCTCTGATGTGGCGTTCGCTCCCGTGCCGGCGATCACCGGAATACGACCATTCACCTCTTCTACCACGCTGCGGATCACATCAAAGTGCTCAGCAAATGTCATGGTGGTAGGTTCGCCCGTGGTGCCCGCTGCGACAATGGCATCAGTGCCATTATCGAGGTGGAAGTTCACCAGGCGACGAAGCGCCTCCCAGTCGATGTCGCCATTGACTTTCATCGGCGTCGCCAGGGCGACAATGCTGCCTGTGATCATCCGTTTTTTCCTCACCTGCCAAATTATAAAATTAAGCTACTGACGATGTTCATTGAAAATCGAGAAGCTTCGACCATAAGGGCTCTATTTATAAGAGCCTGTCCACAAGAGACTGCCCACAAGAGACTGTCCACAAGAGCTTTGACCACTAGAACGAGCACTATCGGGGCGATTTAACCTACTGCCATTTTATGCTTTGAACACTTTGCTGTCGTCCCAAGGGGGGCTACAGACAGCAAATGGTACTCAGGCGGCTCGAACCTGTACAGCGCAAAGCGCTGAGAGTTTTCTCACCTGCTCATTACTGGGCACTTATTCGCTTTGACATAATAGCGTTACTTTCGTGTAATCAACTAAGTAAACCCTCTCATAAAAGGAGCTATTCATGTCTGTAAAACTCAACCACCCGGTACCTGACTTTTCTGCTCCAGCCACCAGTGATACGACGGTGACGCTGTCTGAGCTGCGTGGCAAGCAGGTGGTTATCTATTTTTATCCAAAGGCCAGCACCCCAGGGTGCACTACCGAAGGCGGAGACTTTAGAGACCGCAAGCCACGATTCGATGCTGCCAATACGGTTATTATCGGCGTTTCTAGAGATGGTATCCGTGCTCAAGAGAACTTCAAAGCCAAGCAAGATTTTAACTTCGAGCTTATCTCCGATAAGGACGAAACCGTATGCCAGATTTTTGACGTTATCAAACTTAAAAAGATGTACGGCAAAGAGCATCTTGGCATTGAGCGCAGTACCTTCCTAATCGACAGCGAGGGTAAGCTTGCTCAAGAGTGGCGCGGCGTTAAGGTACCAGGGCATGTTGATGACGTACTAACAGCAGCAGAAGCGCTTCACGCCAACTAACAAAACCAGGAGCGCCGCATCCTGGGCGGGTACAGCGCGAAGCGGTGCCGCGACTGATTCGCAGGCAATTTTTCCGTTCGCGCCTCGTGTACTGCGGTTAGATGGTGCCTTTTAATGTTCAGCCAATGGGAGCTGCTTTTCACCTTCTCTCTCGGCTATTCCTCTTGGCCATGCATAAACCAGTGCTTTTAGCAGGGTGGCCAGGGGAATCGCAAAGAAAACGCCCCAGAACCCCCAGATACCACCAAAAAACAGCACCGCGACAATAATGGAAACCGGGTGAATATTATTCGTTTCTGAAAACAACACCGGTGCAAGCACATTCCCATCAAGCGCTTGAATAACGCCGTAAGCGACAACCACATAAGCAAACTGCTCACTGATCCCAAAATGAAACCCGGCAACGGCTGCCACTGGAATGGTGACCACCGCCGCGCCAATGTATGGCACCAGAACAGAAAAACCCACCAGCACTGCTAACAAGGCGGTGTAAGGTAAGCCAAAGAAAGCGAAGGTAAAAAAAGCGACTGTACCTACGATAATAATCTCTATCGATTTGCCGCGTATGTAATTAGCAATCTGACGATCCATCTCATGCCAAATACGCGTTAACAGCGTACGCTTTTGCGGTAGCAACGATAGCGTAAAGCCTACCAAAGACTGGCGATCCTTCAGCATGAAGAACACCAGTATCGGCACTAACACTAAGTAAATAATCAACGACATAATATTGCCGAGCGATGCCAGTGAAAGTGTTAATGCACGCTGCCCTAGCTGGCTAATTTCCCGGCTGGCAACGCCTATCCAACTCTGCATTTGATCGGGTGTGATTAAATTAGGATAACGGGCCTGAAGTTCATCTAACCAACCCTGGCCGCTAGCAAACATACGCGGCGTTTCCTGAACTAGGCTGACAAGCTGGTTCCATATCAGTGGCATCAAAATAAAGGCCATTGTTAGCAACACGCTAACAAACGCCACAAACACAACAATGACCGCTAATAAATGAGGTACACCGCGCCGCGTCAAGGCACTCACTACGCCCTGCAGTAAAAAAGCGATCACCAGCGCGGTGAAGAACGGCGCCAGCATCCTGCCAAACCAAATAATGGCCGCAAAACCAGCTACCAATACCAAGAGAAGAATTAACGCCTCTTCGTCTGAAAAGTAGCGATCAATCCAACTTTTCAGAATAGTGCGCATTGTCATGAGTGAGACATCCCTGCTTTACGTATCCAAAAATAGTACATATCGCCATGCTGTTCGCGTGCTTCTAACACATGATCACTAAGCTCAGTGAAAGATGCCATATCACGCCACGAACCAGCATCCGTTGCTCTTACTTCAAGCAATTGACCAGGGGCCAGCCCTGCCAATGCCTGTTTAGCTTTTAATAATGGCAGCGGGCAGTGCAACCCGGTAGCATCCAACACCGTATCGGGCTTAATGCTAGCGTTTGACCTGGACTCTGTGTGCTCGGACATACCCTCTCCCCCAAAATACCTACTTGATCAAAATACTTACTTGAATACGGCATTGTTACATAAACTATTTCTTTAAAACGGTCGCTGAGAATTTGATTTAACGGCACTTACCTGCCTGAATCAATGTCACACCGCTGTTTGCTGCGTATATTACTTGAATATCAGGAACACCATGAGGATGCCATGCTGCACCTTCGATTCACACTTTCTCGCCGAGCCTACGCGCTAGCGTTCATTCTGAGCATCGCCAGTGTTAGCCCGCCTAGCCTCGGCTTCGATGATTATCAGCTCCCAAGCCTAGGCGGCGCTTCAACCTCGGTCAGTAACGAGGAGTATCGCCTGGGGCGCGCTTGGCTTCGTCAATTTCGTGCCCAAGCACCACAGTGGCAAGACCCTATTGTAAATGACTACCTAGATAGTCTAGTTGCACGCCTTGCTCCCCACAGCCAGCTTGGCAACCTTCGCACAACGACCGTGATGGTTGATAACGGCTCTCTCAATGCTTTCGCAGTCCCTGGCGGGGTCATAGGTATCAATTCAGGGCTATTCGCCTTTGCTGAAGATGAGGGAGCCTTTGTGTCGGTTATCGCCCACGAGCTGGGCCACCTATCCCAACGACACTACGCCAGGGGCAGTGCACGTGCGGAGCAAACACAGCTGCCTGCAATGGCCGCCATGCTGGCAGGCATGCTCATTGCCGCTAGCGGTGGCGGCGATGCGGGCATGGCCGCTGCTATGGGTTCCCAAGCGGCGCTCATTCAAGACCAATTGTCCTATTCACGACGCTTTGAGCAAGAAGCCGACCGGGTTGGCCTGCAGGCAATGGCAAGTGCTGGATACAACCCAGATGCGATGGTACGTATGTTCAGTGCCATGCAGCGGATGGCACGGCTCCAGGGCGGCACACCACCAGAGTTTTTACTTACCCACCCGGTGAGCGATAGCCGACTAAGTGATGCTCAAGCACGCGCATCACAGCTAAATATTGCCGACGCCTATACCAGCGACACGTTATACGACATGATGCGCGCCCGCGCACTTTTGAGCATTTACCACAACACACCGCAACAAGCTGCGTCACGATTTGCTCAAGAGGATAGCGAAGAACAAGCGCAACGCTACCTATCAGCGCTAATGGCAGCCCGCAATGGCCAAACAGACAACGCACTGCAAACCATTGACCAATTGGCCCGCGAGCTACCTGACTACGGCATGCTACCTGCTTCTGCCGCCAGCGTTGCGCTAGAAGCACACCGCTATGAGGAGGCTATTACGCGTAGCCAGCGCCTGCTGCGCATCATGCCCAACTACTTACCTGCTCAATTGGTGTTAGCCGAAGCCCAGCTCCAGCGCGATCCTCAAGCAGCTTATGAGTTATTACGCGATATTACTGCTCAACACCCCGAAACCCCTCAGGGGTTCAATCTTCTTGCCGAAGCGGCCGGACGAAGCGGTTATGACGGCTGGGGACACTTAGCGCGAGCAGAACACTTACAGCTAACGGGCAGAATTGACCGCGGCATTCGTCAGTTGAGCATCGCCAAAGATGCCGCACAGCAAGAGAATGATCAACAGGCACTGGCGCGTATCGAACAACGTAGGGAAGCGTTCATTGAATATCGCGAGGCACTAGAGAAGTTTTGACGTTTCAAAAAAACAGCCCGAATGCTTATCGCATTCGGGCTGTCGCCTTGCTGCTATGGAGAGTTTATACGCTAGGCATTAAAGTTCAGCATTCGCTCTAATGGTTTTAACGCCTGCAGTCGCAGCGTGTCATCAACAAAAATCTCACCGCTACCGTCACGCAACGCACCAGCCAAGTTATCCAGAGCATTCATCGCCATCCAGGGGCAATGTGCGCAGCTACGACAGGTCGCACCGTTACCTGCAGTGGGCGCCTCAAATAGTGTTTTATCGGGCACCGCCTGCTGCATTTTAAAGAAAATGCCGCGATCAGTAGCAACGATCAGTTTGTCATTGGGCAACGTTTGCGCGGCTTTGATCAACTGAGAGGTTGAACCTGCCACATCGGCCAATTTGACCACGGCATCGGGCGATTCAGGGTGCACCAGTACAGCGGCTTCAGGATAAAGACGCTTAAGATCTTCAATCCCCTTTGCCTTGAACTCTTCGTGAACGATACAGGCACCGTCCCACATCAGCATATCTGCACCGGTTTTTTTCTGGATATAGCCACCTAAGTGCTTATCCGGCGCCCACAGTATTTTTTCACCTTTGGCTTGAAGGTGCTCAATAACGTCGACGGCAATCGAAGAGGTGACGACCCAGTCAGCGCGCGCTTTTACAGCAGCAGAGGTATTGGCGTATACCACAACGGTACGATCCGGATGCGCATCACAAAAAGCGCTAAACTCGTCAGCGGGGCAACCAATATCCAGCGAACAGGTCGCTTCCAGGGTGGGCATTAAAACGCGTTTTTCTGGGGATAGAATTTTCGCTGTTTCCCCCATGAAGCGTACACCTGCAACCACCAGCGTTGTTGCATCGTGCCGCGAACCAAAGCGCGCCATTTCAAGGGAGTCAGCAACACAGCCACCGGTCTCTTCAGCCAGCTGTTGAATGGCATCATCGGTGTAGTAATGGGCGACGAGCACCGCATTGTGTGCTTTTAGCAACTGCTTGATTTCGGCTACCCGCGCCTCATCTTCCGCAGGAATGCGGGTGGGGCAGTACGGGCTGGGGAGCGGAGCGTCAAGCTCAGCTTGAGTAGTCATAATAGTCATCGTGTCTACCACTGTGACGAACAGGGAATCCCCCTGTTAAACACCGGTCACGGCGTGTGCACTCCGCAAACGCCGCACTCGATGCGACGAGTCGCTGCGTCTCTCGCGGTGACTCATCGCTCTGCCCGCCATTAGTGCGGGCAGCGCTACCGAGACATCATTGGTAGCTATAACTAAGACTATTGTGGTGTTAAATCGTTGCCCGCTGCAAGCATAAAGTGTGCGTTAGGACGCTTCATCACCGAATAGCAAAACGCCCCTGGCAGCAAGCTACCAGGGGCGTTAAATTTGGTGGGTCGTGTAGGATTCGAACCTACGACCAATTGATTAAAAGTCAACTGCTCTACCAACTGAGCTAACGACCCAAATTTTGCTACGCACCTAGTTGACCACTTGGCGCTATAAACTGGTTCGAATGGTGGGTCGTGTAGGATTCGAACCTACGACCAATTGATTAAAAGTCAACTGCTCTACCAACTGAGCTAACGACCCCCTCGAACGGATGCATATAATACAGACCACCCCTACGCTTGGCAAGTTCTTTTAAAGCTGATTAGCAAAACTTCTAATTAACCCAGAAAAAGCATGGGTTGCTACTCTCCGGCTCTCCGGCGCTAATGACACGCACTAATTAAAATGTGATATTTAAGCCAAACATAAAGCGTTAACGCACCATACCCATGTGTTTTCGCGACGTTAACAAAGAGAAGCACAGCATGCGCCAGCAACCAACAGTGAAAAAGCCTACCGCCGCACGTAGTGCCCAACCAAAGGCCAAACAGCCTCAGGTACGCAGCCTGATCAAGCAGCACCCCACAAAAAAACTCTCAGCGCTAATTTTGCAGGCAAAAGCGCCACTGGAAGCAGAGCTGTCGAAAGCCCATTTATCAGTAAACAAATCACTTACCCTATTTTTATCATTCACGGATGGCTTGCAACGAGCAACCGTGGTGCAGTTTTCAGGTAAGCATCTAGCCGAGGTGTGGAAAAAGCTCGCCGACTGGCAACAACGAAAATTTAAAGAGTCGCCTAAGGTACGCTGGCTACGTATTGACTGGGTAACCGGAACGCGGGTCATGCCATGGGCCGACTGCCTAAAAGAGATGCAAAGCGTAAAGCGCAACTATTTCCGCTATGGCGTCTCTCTAGATACCAACTTCCGCTACGCCTTTCTTGAGCAAGAGCTCAACGCAAACGCTATGCTGTACCTGGGTGGCAATCAGCCCAAAGCCGCACTGAACAAGAAAAATTTTCTCAGCTATGGTGTGAAGCGCTACGGTAAGCACTTCTCATTACCAGCCCTCCAAGATCAAGCCCTGCTGTTCACCACCCAAGCCATTTTAGTGCAACCCGACAAACCGCATGAACTGCTTCACGGCTATAGCGGCGGTCAAGAAGGTCGCAATACCGGGCGGCGAATTATCGAGCAGCTAGACCCTGCTCAGGTTACCTCATTAATCCAGCAATCCAGCCAATTCCTGGCAGAGCAGGTCGATGCTAAAGGCCGCTTTATTTATGGCATTCACCCCTGCTTCGACAGAGAAATCAACGCCTACAATACGCTTCGCCACACCAGTACCACGTACTCGATGCTTGAAGCATGGGAAGTCACTCAAAGTAGCGAGTTAAAGTCTGCAATAGACCGCTCTATGGAGCACTTAACGAGCCAATTAATTCGCCAATATACCTTACCTTCTGGAGAAACCCTCGCTTACTTACAAGACAGCAACAACGAAATAAAGCTCGGCGGCAACGCGGTGTGTTTGCTTGCCCTTGTTAAGTACACAGAGCTTACTAATGACCAGCAATACTTGCCGCTTATGGAGCAGCTAGCGCTCGGCATACAGCACATGCAGCACCAGGCCACTGGCCAGTTCAATCACGTTTTAAATGCCGACGATCTCAGCATAAAAGAAGAGTTTCGCATCATATACTACGATGGCGAGGCCGCTTTCGGCCTAATGCGCCTATACGGCCTTACTAAAGATGAGCGCTGGTTGAACACGGTTGAAAAGGCGTTTGAGTATTTCATCGAGAAAGAGCACTGGAAAATCCATGACCACTGGCTTAGCTACTGCGTCAATGAGTTAACGCTTTACCGACCAGAAGAGCGTTACTACCAATTTGGTATCAAAAACGTTTCAGGGCATCTTAATTTTGTGATGGGACGTATTACGACATTCCCAACGCTGCTTGAATTGATGATGGCAGCTCACAAAATGATTACACGCCTGGAAACCAGCAAGCAGCATCAACACCTGCTGGAGCAAATTGATCTTAAGAAGTTCTACCGCGCATTAGAAGCACGGGCACACTACCTGCTCAATGGTTTTTTCTGGCCAGAATTTGCTATCTACTTTCAGAACCCGCAGCGCATCATGGGTAGCTTTTTTATTCGCCACCACAGTTTCCGTGTACGTATCGATGATGTGGAGCACTACTTGTCGGGGTATGTTGCGTTCTTGACCCACTATCTAAAAGCGCCCTGCGCCCCCTCTACCGTGGTCAACGACCGCGCCTGGAATGCCCATCACATAGAAGCAGCCACAGGGGGGCGCTGGCTTCGACGGCCTACACACGACTGGTTCGCAAAGGGAGTTAAGTATTTCGCTCCGAGCGTTTGTGGTGGCGACCTTGTGGTTGTGAGAGGCGAGGATGAGAAGGTCGGCGTTCTGCCAAGTCGCGTGAGCACCTTACCAACACCAGCAGGTATCATGGTGAGCTCATCCTCATCATCCACGCTGGCGCTAGAAAGCAACGAACTCCCAATACTTGAGGTCGACAACATCGGGGAGGCAATCTTAGCCCTTGGTCGCTATGCTCGAAATCAGATGAGCGGTGTTGTTGTCGGAGTGACTGGAAGCTCGGGTAAAACGACGGCCGTGGCCATGCTCGCACACGCTCTAGCAACTCGAGGTGACGTTTATGCCAGTGCACACAATGCAAATTTACCGCATGGCGTTGCCTGGAACCTGTCTTCAGCAGGATGGGATTTGCCACACCTAGTGCTAGAGATGGCAGTCGGCAGAATGCCGACCAGTTCCAGAATGGCACGGCCGCATGTTGCTGTTTTCCTAAACGTCCATCCGGCGCATATAGGTAGCTCACACACAGTGGCTGATATTGCTCGCGTCAAAAGCGCCATTTTCGAGGGTATGTCACCGGGTGGGATCGCTGTCATCAACCGAGATATGCTCGAGTTTGAAATGGTCTACTCGGCCGCCATTAAGAACGAGCAACGCGTCATATTGTTTGGCGAACACGAGCAGAGTGACATACGACTGATTAGCTATGACAACGTAACGCAGGTTGCCACATTGTCACGTTACGGTGGCCCACAGGAACGCGTGGAAATTGGAGCAGCAGGCCACCATATGGCCTTGAATAGCCTTGCAGTAATAGCCGTCATTACGGCACTAGACTATCCGCTAGCATCAATACTAGAACGCTTAAAAACATTCCGCCCATTACCCGGCCGTGGAGAGGAGAAACTTATTCGTTTTAAGGGTCGCCAATTCACACTAATCAATGATGCCTACAATGCCAACCCAGGCTCAATGGCCGCAGCATTGGATCGACTGGGACACCTCGCTGTTGAAGGACAACGAGTTGCCATTCTGGGGCATATGGAAGATTTGGGGCCATCAGCCGAGCAGTACCACACGGCACTTTTAGAGGCTGTCGAGCGTACTAAAATCGACACACTGTATGTCGTTGGGCCCCATTACCGAACATTCTGGGAGCGTTTGCCTGCTACGCAGCAAGGTGCCCACGTGGCGTCTATTGATGCGTTAAAAACAGTGCTGGCAGATACCTTCAACGATGGCGACGGTGTGCTCGTAAAAGGCTCAAACAGCACAGGAATGCATAAAATCGTTGCTTGGTTGGAAAGCGAGACTGCCTAATCATGGCCGAATACAGCGCGTAGCGACTCAGCCCATAACGAACTAATGTTGAACATTAGCTTATCGTCTCATGGATGATTTCACTTAACCTCAAAACAACACCGGGCCCGAAGGCCCGGCGCTTTAGCAGTAATACCAATATTAGAATCCCCATCAGACCATAAGAGTCTGATCAAACTCGTCGTCAAGCGGATTCTGCGGCTCGGAGAAGTCGCCCATTGGCACCTCCTCAACGCCATCAGGACCACTCGACACTTGCTCCTCCTCTTCTTTGCTGTCCTCAGACTCAGGGAATACCAGCTCTTCGGTGTCATCACCAAAGTCCATATCGCTAAGGCTGAAGGTACTCATCGCCTCTGGCGACTCGTACTGCTCAACACCAATCGACAAGGTTGCTTCGTCGGTCGTGCCGTTCGGATGGGTCAACTGGTAGGTGAAGACCTCCGTTTCACCGATGTTCGCCATATCGGCATTCGGTATATAGCTATAGTCACCGTTGGACATGATGCTCAACACACCATACTCACCCTCAATGACAATACCGCCATGCCCCGGCATGACGAACTCACCTAGCTCGTTCATCACGCTCAGCGTGGTGTATTCAGAACCCAGGTTGTCATCGACGATGACATTGCCAATGGTTTCGAACACCTCGCCCGCAGTGAACTCAGTCAGGTCGGTTGTCTCGTAGGTCAAGTCGACCGTGACTCCACCTGGGAGACTTACTGCACTACCGTTGGAGACATCCAGACGGTAATTGCCGGCATCAAGCCCTTCGACGGGAATTTCCAGGCTGGTTGGGAAAATACCGATCAGATCGAGCAGGCTCGCTTGATCCATATCCATGACCAGCGTTTCGCTACCATCCCCCTCCAGCTTGTAGAGCTGGAAGTCGACGGAGTCGAGCAGGGACACCAAGCTACCTACATCGATGTTGATAGTGAGATCGGTGAGCGTATCCTCAGCTAGCGAGAACGCCGTGCTGCCTTCTGTTGGGCCAAGCACAATACCGCCGATTCCAAGGAGCCAGCTGTAGTCGATGGCCTCCTCTTGCGAAGTGGTAGTCACCACGTTAACGACATCGACCTGCCCTGCATCGATGTTGTCGTTCGCCATCATTACTGTCGCTGGAGCTGACGGGCTGTTATCGTCCCAGATCAGGTCGGCATCCTCACTATCGATACGGATATACAGATTCGCCGTATCGGTAGAACTGTCAGGATGTACCAACTGGTAGGCGAAGGTTTCAACCAAGCCAATGCTCTCGACAGCCACATTGGGTACGTAGGAGTAGTTGCCATCAGCATCAATGGTCAACGTACCATACTCACCTTCGACCACCGTTCCAGCACCTGCCTCGACGAACGCACCACCCACCTGGATATGTACTGCCGCAAGGTCATCGACACCCAATTGGTCCTGCTCGCCTTCGACGAAGCTCGGGTCAGTGATCACGTTACCAGTGATTGGATCACCAGCAACGCCTTCGAAGTCCGTCAGGCTATGGTCAGTGAACTCCGCAGACCAATCCACACTGGTCGAAACACCTAACAAACTACCGCCACCGTAGATCACCCGATAGTCACCAGCCTCCAGACCAGACGCCTCAACCTGTGCGTCCTCGCCGAAGATTCCAACTAGATCAAGCAGGCCGCTGCTGGACGAATCCTCCAGTGATACCCAATCACCGTCCTCGAAGACCTCCAGGTCAACGAAGGTGTTATCCAGCACTGCCAACAGCCCGCCCACATCGGCGGTGAAGCTAACATCGGTCAGTGATCCTTCAAGGACTTCGAACTCGTAGGTATTTGTCACCTGACCGATGTTCACCAACACGGTGTCGGTACCAGAATCCGAACGGCTCGCAGAGACAGGGACGATTCCAACGCCGGCAGCAGCCAAATCATCGAAGGCTACAACGTCGGCGTCTGCATCTGCATCTGCATCGGCATCTGCGTCGGCATCTGCGTCTGCATCAGCGTCTGCGTCTGCGTCTGCGTCTGCGTCTGCGTCTGCATCAGCGTCTGCGTCGGCATCTGCATCAGCATCAGCATCTGCGTCAGCATCTGCGTCAGCGTCAGCATCTGCGTCAGCGTCAGCATCGGCATCGGCGTCCCCTTCGTCAGGCACATCAACTACAGTCACTTCAGCGTTGATATTCGCGGACTTCACTTCGTTAGTCACAGTATCCACGACGTTCACTGTGAAGCTGTCCACACCTGCGCTGCCCGCCTCTGCATCCGGTGTGTATGTGTATGAACCGTCGGTATTTATGACCAAAGTGCCATATTCACCAACGACTTCTATCTCACCACTCACAGGCGTGAACTCAGTACCATTGAAGGCGATGGACTGAACTTCCAGGTTGCCGGTATCTCCGCTGGCGGCCTCATCAATAAAGTTGCCTTCCGCAACCCCACCAACAGTGATGTTCTCAATCTCCAGCAAGTCGGTAGCGGTAACGTCAAGCTCACGAGTGATGGCCACACCAACATTGATCAAGCTTGGGTCGGGAACCAGGGTGGCGCGATAGTCGCCCGCATCCAGATTTTCCAGAGTCACCTGCCCAGAAGTACCCCCCAAGCCAAGCAGACTCAGTGAAAGCAGACCTTCGTCGAGATTATTCTCACCATCCTCGACACGTCCCCACTCCCCGTTCTCAAAGCTTTCAACGATCAGAACATAGTCGTCCAGTACACCGACCTCCAGAGCTCCAGAGATATCGACGTTGAACGTGGTCTCGTTGGTATTTTCATCTAGACCGAACTCGATCAGCGGATGGTCACCAGAGCCAATATCCAGGCTGGCGAGCCCACCTAGAAGGCCGATACCAAGCAAGTCGAACTGGCTATCGCTGTCAGTAGCCGGTGTTTCTTCCGGCTCATAGCTGATTTCACGCTCCAGATTCGCAGCAACATCGATATTAACTAGTTCGAAGTCGGCGTCAGCATCGGCATCGGCATCGGCATCGGCATCCGCGTCGGCGTCGGCGTCGGCGTCGGCGTCGGCATCCGTGTCAGCATCTGCATCGGCGTCAGCATCTGCATCCGCATCCGCATCAGCGTCAGCGTCAGCGTCAGCGTCAGCGTCAGCGTCAGCATCGGCGTCTGCGTCTGCGTCGGCATCCGTGTCAGCATCTGCATCGGCGTCCGCATCCGCGTCGGCATCCGTGTCAGCATCTGCATCTGCATCTGCATCGGCGTCCGCATCCGCATCCGCATCGGCGTCAGCATCTGCATCCGCGTCAGCGTCAGCGTCAGCGTCAGCGTCAGCGTCGGCGTCAGCGTCGGCATCGGCATCGGCATCGGCATCGGCATCGGCATCGGCATCGGCATCGGCGTCTGCGTCTGCGTCTGCATCTGCGTCAGCATCTGCGTCAGCATCTGCATCTGCATCTGCGTCGGCGTCAGCATCCGCATCGGCATCCGTGTCAGCATCTGCGTCCGCATCGGCATCGGCATCGGCATCGGCGTCTGCATCTGCGTCTGCATCTGCGTCTGCATCTGCGTCCGTGTCAGCATCAGCATCTGCATCTGCATCTGCATCGGCATCCGTGTCAGCATCTGCATCGGCGTCAGCATCTGCATCCGCATCCGCATCAGCATCGGCGTCAGCATCTGCATCTGCATCTGCATCTGCATCCGCGTCAGCATCGGCGTCCGCATCCGCATCCGCATCGGCGTCAGCATCTGCATCGGTGTCAGCATCTGCATCTGCATCCGCGTCAGCGTCAGCGTCAGCGTCAGCGTCAGCGTCAGCATCGGCGTCTGCATCTGCATCGGCATCCGTGTCAGCATCGGCATCGGCATCGGCATCGGCATCGGCATCGGCGTCGGCATCGGCATCGGCGTCGGCATCCGCATCCGCATCGGCGTCAGCGTCCGCATCGGCATCGGCATCGGCATCGGCATCCGTGTCAGCATCTGCGTCTGCATCACCATCGTCACCAAAGTCACCGATTACCGTGGTCGGCTCAGAGACATTACCCATATCGTCAATGGCGACTACGTCGTACTCTTCACCATCGGCCAGTGGCTCATCTGTGGTGATGGCGTAGTTACCGTCTTCGCCAGCTTCACCTGACCCAACAACGTTGCCGTCGGCATCACGGATTTCAACCGTACTGCCTGGCTCTGCCGTACCGCTAACCGTGGTGCCATCTGGATCGCCGTTCTCATCAAAAGTGTTGGTAACGCTATCAACGGTCGGTGCGTCTGGTGCCGTGGTATCCCCCGTCACTTTGGCCGGCTCAGAGACATTATCCATGTCGTCAATGGCGACTACGTCATACTCTTCACCGTCGGCCAGCGGCTCATCTGTGGTGATGGCGTAGCTACCGTCTTCGCCAGCTTCACCCGCCCCAACAACGTTGCCGTCGGCATCACGGATTTCAACCGTACTGCCTGGCTCTGCCGTACCGCTAACCGTGGTGCCATCTGGATCGCCGTTCTCATCAAAAGTGTTGGCAATGCTATCAACAGTCGGTGCGTCTGGTGCCGTGGTATCCCCCGTCACCATGGCCGGCTCAGAGACATTACCCATGTCGTCAATGGCGACTACGTCATACTCTTCACCGTCGGCCAGCGGCTCATCTGTGGTGATGGCGTAGCTACCGTCTTCGCCAGCTTCACCCGCCCCAACAACGTTGCCGTCGGCATCACGGATTTCAACCGTACTGCCTGGCTCTGCCGTACCGCTAACCATGGTGCCGTCTGGCTCGCCGTTCTCATCAAAAGTGTTGGCAATGCTATCAATGGTCGGTGCGTCTGGTGCCGTGGTATCCCCCGTCACCATGGCCGGCTCAGAGACATTACCCATGTCGTCAATGGCAACTACGTCGTACTCTTCACCATCGGCCAGCGGCTCATCCGTGGTGATGGCGTAGCTGCCGTCTTCGCCAGCTTCACCTGACCCAACAACGTTGCCGTCGGCATCACGGATTTCAACCGTACTGCCTGGCTCTGCCGTACCGCTAACCGTGGTGCCGTCTGGATCGCCGTTCTCATCAAAAGTGTTGGTAACGCTATCAACGGTCGGTGCGTCTGGTGCATCGGCGTCGGAGTCCGCATCTGAATCTGAGTCAGAGTCCGTATCTGAATCTGCGTCTGCATCGGTGTCAGCGTCAGCATCTGCATCTGCATCTGCATCTGCATCTGCGTCTGCGTCTGCGTCTGCGTCTGCATCTGCATCTGCATCTGCATCTGCATCTGCATCTGCGTCTGCGTCTGCGTCTGCGTCTGCATCTGCATCTGCATCTGCATCTGCATCTGCATCTGCGTCTGCGTCTGCATCAGCATCAGCATCAGCGTCAGCGTCAGCGTCAGCATCAGAGTCGCTGTCAGCGTCAGAGTCGCTGTCTGAAGAAGACGAAGAGGAAGCAGCCGCAGCAATACCAACCAAGCCAAGCATTCCTAAGGCAGCTGCCCAGGAAGGGTTGCTACTATCTTGCGCTAGTCCACCTGCTGCCACTAGGGTTTCAGAGAACGCAAACCCAGACCAAGGTATCTCGTACTGCCCCCACCAGATAACTTCATCGGCGTCTTCGAGAAGCAGCTCACTCCGCTCCCCCTCCGGGACATCAAAAAAGCCAGCAATGACAATCTGTTCCCCCGACTTCAGGGTGATAATAAGATCCATTCCCGACCGATCAAAAGAGGCGGTTTCTTCAGGTCCTACAGAAATCGTAACGACGCTCGGTTCCTGCAAATCAACAACACTTCCTCTTGGTATTTCAACCGCATCGCCACCCGACTTAGGGGTAGCAACAATGAGTGCATTGTCCATGCTTCACCTATTCTCGTATCACTTCCAAAGGGTTACCTTGACGAATTCGCTTTCCCCAACATCCTGTAGAACACCGATGCATCCTGGCCTGAAGATTCCCAAGGCTGAAAAGAACTATCAAAGTCAAAAACCGATTATTGTTGGATTTGGCTCTCCTTTAATTAGAAGCATTTAGCAAACTTGCGAAAGCAAGCCCATCTCAGTTTCAACTATTTTCTTGTAATAAAATTTCGACGCGGCGGTTAGGCGCCAGGCACTCTTTTAATGCAGCACCTGCAATGTTTTGACAGCTCACCAAAGGCTCACTCTGCCCTAGGCCTGTATAGCGAATATTCTGAGGATTGGTTCCTCCTGCCACTAAAGCATCAGCGACCGCTTTTGCCCGCTGTTCGGAAAGGCGCAAGTTGTATTCTGCCGAACCAATTCGGTCGGTATGGCCAGTCACTAAGACCGTGGGAGTTTGAAACTTCGTCTGGGCGTTTTGAATGGCTCGCTGAAGTTCTGATCGGCCTTGCGGAGAAATGGCATAGCTATCAAACCCAAATAAAAAATCAGCTGAGAAGCTGACTTCTTGAGGTTGAGCTGGCGTTGAAAGTTCTGCGAATAAGCGATCACACTGTGGCCGCCGCCATTCTGAAGACACAAGTACTTGCTGAGAAAATGAAACCCGATATTGGCATACAAGGTAGCTTTCACCGTGTAGGGGCAAGTTAACGTTGTATACCCAGCTATCTTCCTGGCCAACGACTGTCGGGTCATTAGGTGAGCCAAGCAGACTTGTTACATTTTGCTGGGTTAGTCTGCCTTCACCAGCATTTACTTGCCGTAAGTTATCGAGAGGTATAAAAGTACCGTTTCGTAGAAACGACTTACCTAACTCTGCGGGAGATGCTTCAACATCTGGAAACCCCTCTGCATGAACAGAACAGATGATACTGCTTGCCGCGAAAACAACTCCAACCACCGATAGCACAGCTCTTTTTTTAATGTATTTGTCCATAGCTTTTCCCTTATACGTCATAGCTACCGAAACGATTGGAAGAGCACACCCCATCAATGCTCAAACCAGTAACAGTGGCCTGTTTGCGAAGCGTCTCACGTGCGTCGAGCATCCCAGCAACTCGAACCCGGCGATGTAACCTTCGTTATCATTCATCACTAAACTCATTAAAATTAGATCACATTAGTAATACGCGCCATTTATGCCCCTACACTTTTTGAGTAGTGCTAAATTGACGTATTGAAGTAGTAGTGCTACTTGAGCGATCTACTGTGCCAGCCCTAGTGATCTGTTCCGGTAGGCAAGGAGAAAAGTAAGCAGTTAATGAGGGAAGGGAGGAAGATCGACACCAATAACTCTCAGCCAAAGAAGCTTATCGTTGAATTATTACTAAAGATAATGTGTGAAACATTGAAAAAAATGGCGGCAACCGTCCAAAAGTTGCCACCACTTATTGAGTTATTTACTACTCGCGACACGCACTACCCGTTACCTTTCTCGCATTGCATCTTGTGCGCGATTCAGTGGTTTTACCAAGTAATCAAAGACGGTTTTACTGCCCGTGCGTATATCCACCGTCGCCACCATACCGGGCACAATGGCAAACTTCGTGCCTATATCATTTTCTAACGAATCCTTTTCCGTACGTACAAATACACGGTAGTAAAAAATATTCGGGTCGGCTTCATCCTGTACCGTATCCGGTGAAATCGTCACAACTTCACCTTCCATGCCACCATAAGTGCTATGGTCATAAGCCGTTATTTTAATGTTAGCCGTCTGCCCAGGATGAATAAACGCGATATCTCGTGGCGAGATACGTGCTTCGATCAGCAACTGATCATCCAAAGGCACAATGGTCATTAACCGGCCGTTGGGTGGAATCACCCCGCCCGTGGTTGTCACCTCCACATCTTTTACCACCCCCCTTACTGGAGAAAGCATGGTAAGCCGAGAAAGCGTATCCGAGCGCCCCATAATCACAGAAGAAAAAGCTTCAACGTCAGCATGAGCCTCAGCAAGCTCTTCCCTAGCCAACACAAAGTACTCTGACCGGACATCAGCGGCTTGGAGTTCCAGCTCTGATTCCTGGCGACGTAGCCTGAGCACTTCCACATTACTTGCTGCTCCTACCTGAACTAGCGACCTTGTTAACCCTAACTCCTCACGCACTATCGCTAACGTATCTCGAATACCTGCAAGCGAACTCTCTAATGCTCTTGTTCTGGTTGCATACAACAACCGTTCACTGGCTAATAAAGCTGGGTAAGCACCGAGTTCGTCAGGAAAACTCAGCGGCTCTTCATTTACCTCTGCCTCCAGTCTGCTTGCCCGTGCTAAGGCCGCCCGGTATCTGGCCGCTGTTTCATCGACGCTAGATTGAGACTGGGTTGGGTCTAACTGAGCAAGCACTTGCCCAGCTTCAACAATATCCCCTTCTCGCACGTTTAGCTGGGTCACTATCCCCCCCTCAAGCGACTGCACAATTTGTTCGCGTGAAGAGGGAATCACCTTGCCCTCGCCGGAAGACACTTCGACCAGCTCTGCGAAGTAGGCCCAGACAGCAAAGCTCAAGAAGCAAGCCAATATCCACCAAATAATACGTACCGAACGGATCGTTTTAGCATCATCGGCATGTTGATTTTGGCGCTGTTTATCTTGTTCAAAATCAAGAAAAAGCAAGTTTTTTGAATCTGTTTTACGATTGTGTGACTGACTCATGATGCTCCCTCCTCACCTTTCCCGTGCAGGGTTTGTGACGAATTTACACCACGTTTAACAGCCGCTGGTTGACGCTTAAGTTTAGCGAGTACGTCAGCTTTCTTACCGTCCATCACAATACGGCCGTTATCAACCACGATAATTCGCTCCACTAAGCTCAATAACGCCATGCGATGCGTGGAGACCACTAACGTTTTATTAGTCGCGAATGTACCAAGTGATTGAATGATATGTTTCTCTGAACTGTCATCTAGTGACGCGGTAGGCTCATCAAGCAGCAAAACAGTGGGCTGGCGAAGAAAGCAACGTGCTAACAATAGTGCCTGTTTCTGCCCGCCGGAAAGGCCACTGCCACCTTCTAAAATAACGTGGTCGAGCCCATCGGCAAGCTTGCGAATGAAACCTTGAGCACCTGACATTTTCAAGACCTCGATCAAGTCCTGGTCGGATGCCAAGGGTTTAGCCATCAATAGATTTTCACGGATGGTGCCGTGAAATAACCTTGCGTTCTGGCTAAGGAAAGCCACGTCGCGCCGAACATCAGCAGGGTCGATGTGTGAAAGACGAATGCCATCCAGCGTTACTTCTCCGTCCGAAGACTCCAACATACCCGAACACGCCTGGAGCAGCGTCGACTTGCCCGCACCATTGCGTCCTAAAACAGCCACTTTCTCACCCGGTTTTATTTGTAGCTGCTCAATCTTAAGTGATGGCGTTTTAGCGGCGGCACTGTATTTAAACGTCGTATCACTAAATAGATAATCACCGTTGATAACTGGGCGATGAACACTTTTTTCTGTTTCAGGATAATCCGTCGAACGCTGCATTAATTTATCAAGACCTTCAGCAGCCACCTTGGCTTGTTGCCATTTGCTAAGCACTTGCGTCAAACCTGTCATTGGCGACAACATCCTGGAGGATAGAATAGAAGCCGCTATCAACGTACCGCTTGTTAGGTCACCAGACATCACCATTGGAGCCCCGACCAGGACAACCGTTGCAAACACCCCTGTGATAATGGTTTGGCTCCAGACACTTAATGTGTTGGTAATGTATCTTAGCCTAAGACTTGAGTCTGCAACTTCGGAGGTATAATGATTCCACTGGCCTTGAAACCTAGGTTCAGCCTGCAGCGATTTAATATCATCCATACCTTGTATAGACTCAACTAACATTGCATTACGCAGCGACGACTCTCGCATTGACTCAGTGGCTAATTTCTTTAGCTTCCCCTGTATCAAAATAGCGGGCAACAACATGAGCATAACCGCCACCACTGGCACTAACACTAAAGAGCCGGCGATATACCAAAAAACAAAACAGAAAAGGATAAAAAAGGGCATATCTGAGAACGCAGTGACCGTCGTTGACGTCATTAGCTCTCTAACGCGTTCCAACTCGCGAATTTGCGATATAAAAGTGCCCGTTGACGTTGGTCTTTCTGAGTTTCTAACTCTTAGCGCATGGCCATACACTTTATCAGACATGCGTAAATCAGCACGTTTACCCAGTAAGTCTGTTACCCGAACCCGCACCCTTCTCAAAATAAAGTCAAAGATCAGTGCAACTACAACGCCACTAAATAGCACATAAAGTGTTGAGTAGGATTCGGCGGGTATCACACGATCATAAACTTGCCGCGTAAATACAATTCCAGCGAGTGCAAGAATATTAGAAAGCAAAGCGGCCAACATAATATGTCCATACGGTTTCCAATCCCGAAGAACAATTTTTCTTAACCAGTGTTTATCATAAGGCTTTATATATTCATCGACGCGTGAATCAGGCACCGAACGTGCTGGCCGAGCCATGTAAAGCCCCACAGCGTGCTGCTCAAGAACACTAAGATCAAGCCTGCTTTTTACTCCTTCATCACCACAGTAAACTAACCCAACTTCCTTCTGACTGCTTATCGTTTCAATAACAGCGAACTGGCCATTATCAAACTGCACAACAATGGGCAACCGCCAGGGCGTCATTAATTTTTTATTGTAAGACTCAATCGTCAACGTCATGCCCAATTGATGAGCAATACCACGAAACGCATCTGAAAGTGCCACCCCATGACTCCAAGCTGAACGAATTTTAGCGTTTTCAGCAGAGTAATCTAACCGATAGTGGCGGGCGACCATTGCCATCGCTTCTATCCAATGATCGAAGTCGACGTTTTGCGTCTCATCAGCCTCTCCTCGACTTTCATCTGACATATCTATGCACCTTATACTTTATAATTAAATCGCAATAAGCAATTACGCACACAAGTACAAATAAGCGCGCCTCTTGAGCGCGCAAAATTCACACTGAGGATACTCAAAAAACTATAGAAAAATTCAATCACTATGGCGAAAGGCTTATCCCTTGAACAGTTTCATCACTTATTTCAAACATATCACGAAACCCTGAAGATGCATAAAGGCAGTCAAATTGAACAGCATACATATCGTAACGCGCACTCTCCATACTAATCCTTGCCTGCTGTATCTCTTCTTCTGCATTCAACAAGTCAAGCAATGAACGCGTCCCCAGTGATAAATACTGTTGGCGGTATAGTTCTTGAGTGACTGCCATGCCCTCTATTCTTTTTTTCAGAATATCAATTTGGCTCATCGCACTACGTGCTTGTTCCTGCGCATCTTGCACGCGTCTTTGTAACTCAATTAATACATTATCTTTTGATGCTTCTAGCGCTTGCAGTACGTAATCAGCGGATCGCCGTTGAGCACGGGTGGCCCCGCCTTGATACAGGCTACTGGAGATATTCAACCCCAGCGATACATCGGTATCATCATTGTTGCCGACCTGGTTAATAAATTGATTAAAGCCTGCCTCTGCCGAGATAGTTGGGTAAAAATCTGCCTCACGCCGAGCAATTTGTGCGCGTGCTTCTTCACGCTGGGCATCGGCCACCATAATTTCCGGTACATTATGAAACTGATCAGAAACCGTCTTACATACTTGTAACAAGCCATCGGGAAGAGTATCCGTAACGCTAACCGGCCTTTGCGCCCCAATGAGCCTGCTTAAGTTATTACGACTGGTTGACAGCCGTGACTGATACTGCTCACGTGTTGCTCTAGCCGCTTCCACCCTTGACTGCGCCTGCATCTCATCAGACCGTGTGCTGGCGCCAAGCTCTGAGCGTCTTTCCGCTAACACCTGTATATCGGTGACATTGTTAATTTGATCATCTGCAATCGCCAACAAGGTTTTAAAGCGCTGAATATCAATTACTGCTTGAGCGACCTCGAGCGCTAGTTGATCAATTGCCAACAGAACTCTTGCCTGATCGCGCTCTACTCCAAATAATTCTGCTTTTACCTCATTTTCAACTTTGCCAAAATCATAGAGCATCTGGGAGGCGGTAATATTGAACGCCTCTTCCGTTTGGCTACTGGATGTTCTGTACTCTGATGATAACCCCGCATTAACCTGAGGTAGCGCCCCTGAACGCGCCACCGCCACCTGCTCATTTTGCTGATATAAGCGCCCCAATGTTTCAGCAATAGAAGGGTACCAGTTAACCGCTTGTTGAACCGCCGCTTGCATGGTTAGCTGTCGAGCCTCTTGCGCTGGCTGATCAGTGGCACCCTCCAATATCGACGAGGCACTCATCTGCGCCCACGTCGTGTTAATCCCGCCCCATGACAAAAAGCTGACTGCCAATACCCATGCTGCGTAGGGAGTCTTATTTTTTAGTTTGTCAGCACTGAGGTTACTCATAGTTAGCTTCACTCCATTTTGCGATGATCACTTGGGCTGACATAACAGCGTTCCTTACAGCTTCTATTCCAGCATTTTGCCATCAATACCACTGAGGGTTGCTGCATTGATGGCAAAAAACTGCGTGCCAATATTGGGTCATCTTTACCTTAACCAAAAAACGCACCGGGCCCTTGGGCCCGGTGCTTTGGCAGTAATGCCAACGTTAAAGCCTTAATCAAGCCACATAGGTGTTCTGATCAAGCTCGTCGTTAAGCGGATTCTGCAGCTCGGAGAAGTCTCCCATAGGCACTTCTCCAGAGGTTTCAGAGCCACTTGCCACTTGCTCCTCTTCCACATTGTTGCTATCAAATTCAGGCAACACTAGCTCTCCATCGCCAGTTCCATCATCCATATCGCTTAGGCTAAACATCATCGAACTGGCTTCGGCTGACTCAGCCTCAACGGGCGGTGCGCCACCGCTCAAATCGCCCACCACAGCCGGATCAACATCACCTTCAACCTGGACTGACTTGTTGCCGGCGATGTCTTCCGCCACCGCGACAATGTCGTACCCTGGGGTCATCAGGTTGGTCAATGCAGAGGTGCCATCGCCGTCATGATCAGCCCCCATCCAGCCAACGACAAAGTTATCCCCTCTGTCGGCGTCACGTAGATGGAGTCCCAGTTGACATTATTGTTATTGGATAGTCCGGCTCCAACACCTCCCGTAACAACCGTTTACTGATCCGTTAGGACATTACCTTGCTAATCGTAGATACGGTAATAAAGCGCCGCGTCGTCGGAGTTATAACCCGCACGAAAAATGTTTGCATTAGCCGTACTGTAAACTATAGCGAGGCTCTTCCCCCTCCCCCCTGCATGCCAAGAACTAATAATCGGCTTAGCGTATTTAGTATTTTCCTCATACTCATCGAAATTAGACCACTTAAAAAAAATCGCAACAAAAGAACGCCATCCAATAGCTCTTAGCTAATAACCCTTCACCCCATCAATCAAACGATTTCTTCAACAACAGGCTCACCGAAAGGAATCACAGCCAAAAAATGGCTACACGAAAAAGGTATATAAAACAAAACCAATTGCTTATGGAGATAACCTGAATTCAATTAACATAAGGCAAATCTAATGCATTCAAAACACTTGATCATTCACCCGGAACAGTCTGTACTACTATCCGAACCTCCAAACGTTAGTTCGGCTAAGTGTTTAGCTTAGATACTGATGCTGTGTAACTCGGTATCAAAATGTTACAAACTTTATTCCCTTAAAGAAAGATATCTCCCCTTCAGAAAAGCTTTCTCATTCGATGAAGTTCAAAGGTTTAGAGAATCAACATTGATCAAAGAGAGGAAATGCACGCCCGCCGGTTGGGCTTAATCGCAACTCGGTAACGTAGATGGCAAAAAAGCAGCACAGGGATGGGGCCGCACCACAGAGCATTGCTGAAAACACAAAAGGGCCTCGAAGACATTGATGTCTAAAGAGACCCTAATCGAATTACCAGAGAGGCACTATTCGTCATAGTGCCGACAGTGATGATCGTTATTCGCGACGCTTAGGCTTACGCATAGCTTGAACCGGGCGGCGTTTGTGCTTATCACGGCTCCAGCGGTTTTTCTCGTCGGGTGTTAGTGCTGGCACCTTGCGAGTTTCCAAGTTTGCTAATGTGGCTAGGTCGTCGACCTCATCCTGGGAGAGCTCAACCCATTCGCCTGCTTTAGCGCGCTTATCAAGGAAGATGTTGCCGTAGCGCACCCGCTTCAGACGGCTAACCGTTAGCCCCTGAGATTCCCACAGGCGGCGTACTTCACGGTTACGACCTTCTAAAATCACCACGTGGAACCAGGTATTAATGCCTTCGCCACCAAACTCTTGTACGTCAGTAAAGCGCGCAGGACCATCTTCTAACATGACGCCATCAACCATGGCGACAATATGCTCGCGCTTGACTTCACCCATCACTCGAACCGCGTACTCACGCTCTACCTGGGTCGAAGGGTGCATTAGCCGGTTTGCAAGCTCGCCGTCTGTGGTGAATAGCAACAAGCCGCTAGTGTTAATATCCAAACGGCCAATGGCAACCCAGCGCTCGCCTTTCAGACGCGGGAGACGCTCAAACACCGTGCGACGCCCTTCTGGGTCTTTGCGCGTGCACAACTCTCCTTCCGGCTTGTTGTACATAATCACACGGCGGGGCACTTCCTCTTCGGGGCGCAGCGACACAGGGCGATCATCAAAACTGACCTTGTCGCGGGCTTCTACTCGGTCGCCTAACTTGGCTACCTGGCTATTAACCTTTACCCGGCCGTCGGAAATGGCAGTTTCCATTTCACGGCGTGACCCCAGCCCTGCCCGGGCCAGTACTTTTTGCAGCTTTTCACTGGCGGGGGGCGTGGTGTTATTACTCTGACTCATGGTCGTCTGACCTCACATCGTTAGTCTGCGTGCGCGCATCATCATCGTTACGCTGCGCACGTGCCGCTAGGCGTGCCTCTAAATCGGCAAAACTCAGCGGCTGGGTTAACGCCGTCTCGGCGTGTTTATCAGCTATCTCTGCTGCAACAATCTCAGCTGAAGCTATCTCTTCACTCTGGGGTGGCGCATCCTGCACGGTTTCTGGCGTTTCGTCCAGTGCTGGTTGCGCTTCATCTTGCTCAATAATCGTATCGCTATCATCGGCATTGACCAGTTCATGCATCGGCGGCAATGCATCCAAGGTTTTCAAGCCAAAATCATCTAAAAAGCTGCGGGTGGTGGCATAAACGGCTGGTCGCCCAGGCACATCTCGATGGCCTACCACGCGAATCCATCCCCGCTCCATTAGCGTACGGATAATAGAGCTGCTAACACTCACACCGCGCACGTCTTCGATATCACCCCGCGTCACCGGCTGTCGATAAGCAATCAGCGCCAATGTTTCCAACAATGCCCGGGAGTATCGCTGTGGCCGCTCATCCCATAGGCGCGACACCCAATGAGAGAGCCGTGGGCGAATACGCAGCTGAAACCCTGATGCGGTCTCTACTAGCTCCAGCGCCCCGTCTTCATGGCGCAGGACAAGGCGGGACAACGTATCGCGCAGTGCTTTTTTAGACGGACACTCGTCTGCTAAAAACAGCGTTTCAAGCCGCTCTAAAGAAAGCGGCTCGCCAGCGGCAAGTAATGCCGCTTCAATAATATCGTCTAACGTGGTGTCTCTCACGGCGACTCCTCGTCAGGCTCAAATGCTGACTCCTCAAATGCAGACTCTGAGGCGCCATCGTCTGAGTCAGCCTCTTCAAATGCGCTCTCTTCTCCATCCGTGAGGGCCGCACGCCGCGCACGCACATGAATGGGCGACAATGGCGCGTTCTGTACAATTTCGATCATGGCTTCTTTGGCTAATTCTAAAATGGCCATAAACGTAACAACGACTCCAGCACGCCCCTCTTCCAGCGTAAACAACGCTTCAAACGGGGTATAGCGCTGATGGTCCCCGTCGTGACTTAACTGCTCCATAATTTTCAGCATGCGTTCGCGGGTAGAGAGTACCTCGCGGCTGATTTGGTGGGCTTGCGCCAACTCAGCGCGTTTCAGAATATCTGACAGCGCCCCCAGCAGTTCATCTAACCCTACATCGGGATGAATTACCCGCGCCTCTAACGGGGGCAGACCCGCCTGCACACTAAACCAGTCACGCCCTACCCGAGGCAGCGTGTCCAACGTTTCGGCGGCTTCCTTTAAGCGCTCATACTCTTGCAGACGGCGAATCAGCTCAGCCCTGGGATCTTCTTCCTCTTCGCCTTCTGCCTTCGGTGGGCGCGGCAGTAGTGTGCGGGATTTAATTTCCGCCAGCATAGCCGCCATTAATAAGTACTCTCCGGCCAACTCAATTTCCATGGCTTTCATCAGTTCCACATACTCAATGTATTGATGAGTAATGGTCGCCACATTGATCGTCAAGATATCCAGGTTCTGACGGCGAATAAGATAGAGCAGCAGATCAAGCGGCCCTTCGAAGGCCTCTAGAAACACGCGTAGCGCCTCTGGCGGTATATAGAGATCCTCCGGCAACTGCATGATGGGCTCATCAAACAGACGCCCAAGCGCTTCCGCTACCGGTTCGGCAGTTGGCTCAATAAGTTCATGATCAACGGGGGCGTTTGGCGTCTCGCTCACGCGGGGCGTGTTCCTTTTTAGTTAAACATCCATGGTTAGTTGAGCGCCCATGGTTAGTTAAATGGCTATGCTCGCCAGTGTAACAGCGTGTCACCTATCGAGGCATTATCGCTAGCCTGCCTCAGCCGCCTTGCGATAACGCCCTTGGTAGTCAAACAGCTTATCGCGAAGCTTCCAGTGCCGCCCGACTTTACGCCCCACAACAAAATCAGGATGGCGCAGGCGGCGCTGCTCTTCGACCACTTCGGTCGGCGAAGCAGGCTGCCACTTAGCGCCTGGGGCACGCAGGTGGTTACGTAAAAAAACAGCATAAA
The DNA here is from genome assembly GCF_002216165.1 of Halomonas sp. N3-2A. Lineage (NCBI taxonomy): Bacteria > Pseudomonadati > Pseudomonadota > Gammaproteobacteria > Oceanospirillales > Halomonadaceae > Halomonas > Halomonas sp. N3-2A. The sequence goes on from NZ_CP022286.1 coordinate 3,330,893, forward strand.
ATGCCCGCCGCTGAGCAGGCGTTTCCAGCGCAAACCACTCTGCCAAGCTCGCGCCATCTTCATCGTGATAGGTCACTTTTAGGCGTGGTAGCCCCCGCCCATTGGTCGTGGCCTCTAACTGCATACCGCTGACTCGCAGCACTTTGGCATCTTTTAATTTGAGTGCGTCTTTGAGCTTATCGTCGGCATCCACCAGCAGTTGCTCGCAACCATGACATCGGCGGGCGGCAATATCATTCTCAGCGCCACACTGCTCACAAACTTTAAAGCGAAAGCGAAAATCACACTGTTTTTGATCGGTGCCCTGCCTGCCCTTGCCCGGCTTAGCGGGCGGATTGGGATTGTCTACCAGCCCCTGGCAGCGGCGGCCAAAATGCTCAATCACCAGTTCTCCATCACGCTTACCCCAGAATAGATTGGCATGGCCACACGCCGGGCACTCAACCTGGACCGGTTCGCTGTCACTGTCTGGTTTTGGCTCGCCGACTTCTGGCGCATACAGGTCCCAGGGATTACCAGCGAAATCCAACACTAGGCAGTTGGTTTTGCCCGGTGATAAACGCAGCCCTCGACCAACAATCTGCTGGTAAAGGCTCACCGATTCCGTGGGCCGCAGAATAGCGATTAAATCCACATGGGGCGCATCGAATCCTGTGGTTAGCACGGCCACATTAACTAGAAACTTAAGCTTACGCGCCTTGAACGCCTCAATCAGAGAGGCGCGCTCTTGGGAGGCCGTCGCGCCGGTAATCAACGCCGCTTGGTCCGCAGGTAAGTAGCTGATGATTTCTTCAGCATGAGCGACCGTTGCGGCAAAAATCATCACCCCTTGACGTTCTTCAGCGTACTCAACCACCTGCTGAATAATCCTTGGCGTAGCACGGCTACCGGCAACAACGCGATTGAGCTCTTCCTCACGAAACAACCCACTGGGCGCAGGGGCCAAGGCAGAAAAATCGTAGCCTTCAATGGCCATATCCAGCCGTTTAGGCGCTGCCAAAAAACCTTGCTTCACCATCAATCGCAGCGGCTGTTCAAAGACGCAGTCGGCAAAGAAACACGCTTCATCACCGCGCACCATGCCGTGGTGATGTCGGTGGTAGATAAACCCCTGCCCTAACCGAAACGGCGTGGCGGTTAAGCCGAGAATTTTTAGCTGTGGGTTCTGACGCTGCAGATGCTCAATCACTTGACGATAGCTGGCATCTTTTTCCAGCGATACTCGGTGGCATTCATCAATCACCAGTAACGTAAAACTGGCGTCACTGAAGCGCTCCAGATTACGCACCACCGACTGCACCGAACCAAATACCACTTGTCGGCTGGCTTCTTTACGCTTAAGACCTGCGCTGAAAATATCTGCCTGAAGCCCGTAGGCTTGGTACTTGGCATGATTTTGCTCAACCAGCTCACGCACGTGGGCCAGCACCAGCACACGGCCACGGGCTAGCCTAGCCAGCTCAGCAATCACCAACGACTTACCGCTCCCAGTGGGTAATACCACCACTGCAGGCGCGCTGCTGGCACGGAAGTGGCCCACCACGCGCTTTACCGCCTCCGTTTGGTAGGGGCGTAAACGGGGTGGTGAACCAGAAATGGGATCGCTGGAAGGGCTGAATTGAGGCATGTCAGTCGAAACGCGGCGCGCGACGCTCCATTCGTGCACTCACCGCCTCACGCTGCTCGGCACCGGCTAAAAGCTGCTGCTGCAAATGCGCTTCGAGGGCTAGTCGATCACGAGGGGCTAAATCCGGGCTGCGTGCAAACAGCTCACGAGCCGCAGCGACGGCACGAGGTGAGCGCGAGGCAATAAGCGCAGCGGTTTCCCGGGCAGCTTCCAGGGGCGTATCGCTCAGGCGGCTGCCCAAGCCCAGCTGATAGGCCTCCTCCCCGGACACCTTGCGCCCACTGATCGCCAGCTCCTGAAGTACATCCTGGCGCAGCCCCACGCCCGTCACGCTAATGGCCATATCGGGAATGATGCCCCAATCAATCTCCAACAGCGCCAGACGTGCGCGGGGGTGGAGAATACGAATATCGGCGCCCAAGGCTATCTGCAAGCCGCCGCCGTAAACATGCCCGTGCAGAGCAGCTACCACGGGAACGCCCGCCTCGCGCCAGCCTAGAGCCAAGCGCTGAACCGGGTTGATACCCGCTTCGTCGGGCGCCAGCAGGGTGGGCAGCCGTTCCGCCTCGCTCATGATCGACGCCATATCGAGCCCCGCGCAAAAGCTGTCACCATCGCCACTCAAGACCACCGCACGCAGCCCTGCGAGCTGGGTTAGGCACTGTTGGGCTGCCAGCAGCCCATCAATCATGGCCCAATCCAGGCCATTGTGGTGGTCAGGTCGCGACAACATGACCTCAGCCACGTGGTCAGAGAAGGTCAGAGTCACACGTTCATTGAGGATTTGATGCATTCGAGCTCCCAGAAGATTCCTTTGGCTCGCCATCGATGGGCGATAGCTGAGCTTGTGAAGTAGTGCGCTTATGGTGTGATAAACGCGCTTGTGAACTGAGTGTGGCGCGAAGACGAAGTATTTTCAAACGAACGTTTCATTCTATCGCAACTACCACCAAGATCACTTCTCCACCACAGGAAAAAAGCGGCCCGCAGGCCGCTTTTCTTTAGCATGGCAGGGCGTATCAGCCCAGCCATACACGGGCGTTACGGAATAAACGCAGCCAAGCGCCATCCTCAGTCCATTCGGCCGGACGCCAGGAGTTGGTGACCGCGCGAGTCACCCGCTCTGGGTGAGGCATCATAATGGTCACACGGCCATCCGGTGTGGTTAGGCCGGTGATTCCTGACGGCGAGCCGTTAGGGTTAGCTGGGTAGCGGGTTGTTACTTGACCGTAGTTGTCGATATAACGCAGCGCTATCTGGCTGCTGGACTGCATACTGCGCAGATGCGCGGTATCACGGAACTCAGCACGTCCTTCGCCGTGGGCCACAGCAATCGGTAACTTAGAGCCTTCCATACCCGCCAGCAGAATCGACGGGCTTTTCTCTACCCGCACCATCGCTACACGTGCTTCGAACTGCTCAGATTCGTTACGCTCAAACGCAGGCCAGCTTTCAGCCCCCGGAATCAGTGTCTTGAGCTGCGAGAGCATCTGACAACCATTGCACACGCCCAGCGAGAAGCTGTCATCACGGGTGAAGAAGTTGGCAAACTGCTCACGGGCACGCTCATTGAACAGTACCGATTTCGCCCAACCGCCGCCTGCACCCAGCACGTCGCCGTAAGAGAAACCACCGCAGGCGACTAGCCCTTTGAACTCATCAAGCGAAACACGCCCTTCCAGGATGTCACTCATGTGCACATCCACTGCGTCGAAGCCCGCTTTATGGAACGCCCAGGCCATCTCGACCTGACCATTAACGCCTTGCTCGCGCAGTACAGCAACAGCGGGCTTGGCCGTGTTGATAAACGGCGCGCTGATATCATCGTTGATATCAAAGCTAGGCGCGGCACTTAGGCCAGGATCACGAACATCCAGCAAGCTATCGAATTCGTTCTTGGCGCATTCGGGGTTATCACGCAGCGCCTGCATGCGGTAGCTGGTTTCCGCCCAGGTGCGCTGGGTCAGTTGGCGTGTGGTTTCCAGCAGCGGCTCTTCAAACAGCGTTACCCGCACCTGGTCGTCATAACGGGGGCGCGCAATAACACCGCATGTTTCGATACCTGCCACGGCAAACTGGGTGAGCACTTCTTCAGTGTGCTCACGGCTCACCTGAATCACCGCACCCAGCTCTTCAGAGAACAGCGCATTGAACGCTTCCACCGGCTCATCAATCAGCCAGTCCAGCTTGATCTCAAGGCCTGCATGGGCAGCAAAGGCCATTTCCAACAGCGTGACCAGCAGGCCACCATCACTACGGTCGTGGTAGGCCAGCAGTTTGCCATCGCGGTTGAGCCCCTGAATGACCTCAAAAAACGCTTTCAGGTCTTCTGGGTCATCAACATCAGGACAGTCATTACCGACTTGACCATAAACTTGCGCCAGCGCAGAACCACCTAAGCGGTTTTGGCCATTACCCAAGTCGATCAGAATCAGGTCAGATTCATCCTGCTCTAGATTGATTTGCGGTGTCAGCGTCGCCAACGCATCGGTCACTGGCGCAAACCCCGTCACCACCAGCGAAAGCGGCGATGTGATGCTCTTTTCGTCAGCCTCATTGCCTTCCTGCCAAGCAGTGCGCATTGACATGGAATCCTTACCCACCGGAATGGCAATGCCGAGTGCCGGACACAGCTCCATACCTACGGCATGTACCGCATCATAGAGCGCCTGGTTTTCACCGGGATGGTCGGCAGCGCTCATCCAGTTCGCTGAAAGCTTAATATCCGACAGTTTGGCAATGGGCGCCGCGGCTAAGTTAGTAATCGCTTCGGCAACCGCTAAGCGAGCACTAGCAGCAGGATTAATCAGTGCCACTGGCGGACGCTCGCCCATCGCCATGGCTTCACCAGCGTGGGTGTCGAAGCTAGCAGTAGTCACGGCCACATCGGCCACCGGTACCTGCCAAGGGCCAACCATCTGATCGCGGGCGACTTGGCCGGTAATTGAGCGGTCGCCAATGGTAATCAAAAAGCTCTTCGATGCCACGGTTGGCAGGCGCAACACCCGATCCATCGCTTCGCGCAGATCCAGGTTGTCGAGCATAACGCCAGATAGCTCTGGGGTTTGACGTTCAAACGAGCGCGTCATCTTCGGCGGCTTGCCAAACAACACGCTCATCGGGAGATCGACCGGCTTGGTATCAAAATGGCCGTCACGAACTTCCAGGTGATGATGCTCCATAGCCTCGCCGACCACCGCATAGGGGCAGCGTTCGCGCTTGCACAGTGCGTCAAAGGTATCCAGGTCTTCGGGGGCAACGGCCAGCACATAACGCTCTTGGGCTTCGTTACACCAAATTTCCAGCGGGCTCATACCTGGCTCAGCGTTAGGCACTGCACGCAGGTCAAACAGACCACCACGATTACCGTCTTTAACCAGCTCCGGCAAGGCGTTGGAAAGCCCGCCTGCACCTACATCGTGAATAAAGCGAATCGGGTTTTTATCGCCCAGCGCCCAACAGCGGTCGATGACCTCCTGGGCACGACGCTCAATTTCCGGGTTTTCCCGCTGCACCGAGGCAAAATCCAAGTCCGCACTAGACTCGCCTGATGCCATGCTAGACGCGGCACCACCACCCAGGCCGATCAGCATGGCTGGGCCGCCCATCACGATGAGCTTGCCACCAACGGGAATTTCGCCTTTCTGCACATGGTGAGCACGAATATTGCCATAACCACCGGCCAGCATAATCGGCTTGTGGAAGCCGCGACGCTCGATACCATCGTCGCTCAGCGTATCCTGCTCGTAGGTACGGAAGTAGCCCGTCAGATTAGGCCGACCAAACTCATTGTTAAACGCCGCACCACCGATGGGGCCGTCCAGCATAATTTGCAGCGCCGACTGCATGCGCTCTGGTTTGCCGTAGTCAAACGCTTCCCAGGGCTGTACGAACTCAGGGATACGCAGGTTGGATACGGTAAAGCCCGACAGGCCGGCCTTCGGCTTGCCGCCGATACCGGTCGCTCCCTCATCACGAATTTCACCGCCAGAACCGGTCGCCGCGCCAGGGAATGGGGCAATCGCTGTAGGGTGGTTGTGGGTTTCCACCTTCATCAGAATGTGGATAGGCTCTTGGTGGGCGTTGTAGCTAGCCCGCTCTTCCTCAGCGCCGATCAGCGGTGTGGGGAAGAAGCGCCCCCCCTGGCTACCTTTGATCACCGCTGCGTTGTCGCTATAGGCCGAGAGTACGTTATCCGGCGAGGTCGCAAAGGTGTTCTTAATCATCTTAAACAGCGAATGGCTCTGGGCTTCACCATCAATAACCCAGTCCGCGTTGAAGATTTTGTGGCGGCAGTGCTCCGAGTTCGCCTGGGCAAACATCATCAGCTCGACATCGCTAGGGTTGCGACCAAGCTCAATAAACGCAGCCACTAGATAGTCGATTTCATCGTCGGCAAGCGCCAGCCCTAATTCTCGGTTGGCCGTCGCCAATGCTTCGCGGCCGCCTTCCAAGATATCGACACTGCCCAGTGGCGCAGGAGCGTGATGAGCAAACAGCTTAACCGCATCAGCAACGTCAGCCAGCACGTTCTCCGTCATACGGTCGTGCAGTAACGCGCTGATCGCGTCTAACTGTTCAGCGCTAGGCTCACTGCGCAGCGCTACCCGATAATCGACACCACGTTCGATGCGATCAATCTGGTGCAGCCCACAGTTATGAGCAATATCAGTTGCTTTAGAAGACCATGGCGACTGGGTGCCTAAACGCGGCACAACCAGGAAGCGCTGGGCGTTTTCAGGAATGTCTTGGCTCGCGTGGCTGCCATAATCAAGCAGCTTGGCCAAACACTCCTGGGCAGCATCATCCAGTGTCTCGCGGTGGTCTATGAAGTGGACGTAATGGGCGGACAACGCCTCCACCTCGGGAACACGTTCACGCAACACCGTTAACAGCCGTTCATGGCGGAAGGCAGAAAGGGCAGGTGCGCCTCGCAGTTCGAGCATATCTGGGAGCCTCTAAAGCAGGAAGAGTTCGTGCGGGAAATCAGTGGGCCGCAGCGCGGCAATCTCACTATGATACTGGAAAGCGGCGGCCACACGAAATCAACAAGGTGACAGCATCTCTCAGGCTGGGTATCGTGGCAGCTTGTTTCATGCCGACAAGACGCCATGCTGACGTTGATTTGCCGACATTTTATAACGCGTTATCGCGCTTATTTTGCAGTCATTGTTACGCTTTTCTTAGCGTTAATTCCGCGCGCCACCACGCCGGTACCGCAAGGTGAGCACCTCGCTCAGATCATCGCGAAAGAATTTATTACTATTCATACCCGTAACACACCAACCACTTACTATGAAGGCCGCCAAGGCCCCACTGGCTTTGAATATGAGCTGATGCATCGGTTTGCTGACTATTTGGGGGTTAGCTTAAATCTCAATGCAAGCCACCATCCTGAAAGCGTGCTGCCAGCCGTACGAGAACAAGGAGACCTAGGTGCTGCGGCGCTCCCCTTGCTGCCAAATTCACCCGGCATTCATTACACCCGCTCAATTATCCAGATGCAGCCACTGGTGGTTTATCGTCGCGGCTTGAACGGCATAAACGAGCCAAAAAATTTAGTTGGTTTGGAATTAGGCACGCTTAGCGAAGCAGGCACCAGCCAATCACTCCTCGCCCTTCAGCGCGACTACCCAAGCTTAAGCTGGAAAGAGTCTCACGAGCTTGAAGTAGCAGAACTGCTGGCGCGGGTGGAAAACGGCACGCTGGATGCCGCGATTATTTTTGATCATCAGTTTCGTCTCAATCGGCTTTTTTTTCCTAACGTCGAGCGCGGCTTCTTGCTAGGAGAGCCGCTATCATTAGCCTGGGCGGTGCCCAGCGGGCGCGGACTGGGGCTATTGGAAACTGCCAATCAGTTCCTTCAAGAACTGCAGGAAAATGGCACGCTGGAGCAGCTCGTCAGCCGCTATTTTGGCCATGATGATTATTTGGAGTACGTGGGAACACGCACGTTTTTAGCCCATCTTGATGAACGCCTGCCAACCTATAGCGAGCTTTTCAAAAAGGCTGCTCGAGACACGGGATTTGATTGGAAACTGCTGGCTGCCGTGGGCTATCAGGAATCTCACTGGGACCCTAACGCAGTGTCTCCCACCGGGGTGCGCGGCCTAATGATGCTCACCAACCCAACCGCCAGCGAGATGGGCGTCGCTGACCGCACTAATCCTGCCCAGAGTATTGATGGTGGCGCCCGCTATTTACGTAGCATTAAAGATCGTCTGCCAGAGAGCATTGTCGGCAATGACCGGCTCTACATGGCGATGGCGGCCTATAACGTGGGACTTGGACACCTATACGATGCCCGCAAGATCGCCGAAATGCGCGGCGGCAACCCAGACAGCTGGCAAGATGTCCGTGCAGCGCTGCCCTTACTTCAGCAACGGGAATGGCATAGCCAAACTCGCCATGGCTATGCACGCGGCGGTGAGCCGGTGATCTATGTACGCAACATTCGCCGCTACTACGAGATGATTGAGTACGTCGAACGCAGTCGCCAGCAGTTTTTCCAGTTGGGACAAACGCTGGTTAGCGATGAGCCTCTGTTACTCTTTGATATTATTCCACCCGTGGAGCAATGATTGACTGCTACCCACAATACCGCCACTCGTTGACGATAGTCGCGGGCTAACGTTTCGTAGCAAAAAACTGTTTTAGCAATTTTTTTGCCGGCGTTGCCAGCACGCCACTAGTGACGGCTACTTGATGATTGAACCACGGCTGAGCAAGCAGGTTAGCTTTTGATTCGACCATCCCCGTGCGCGGCTCTGCCGCACCATAAACCAAGCGTGCTAAGCGGGCATGGACCATGGCACCCGCACACATCATGCATGGCTCAAGCGTCACAAAGAGTGTGCAGCCCTCTAAGCGGTAGTTACCTACCTGCTGCCCCGCCGCTCTCAGCGCGCCAATTTCCGCGTGACCGCTAGGGTCGCAACTCGCTACCGGTGAGTTTCGCCCTGCTCCTATAATGGTACCCAAAGCATCCACCACTACGGCCCCCACCGGCACCTCACCCTCTTTAAAGGCAAGGTGTGCTTGGTCAAGCGCTCGGTGCATGTAAAATTCGTCGCTGCGTATCAAGACAAACTCCGCTAAGGTAGCAAAACGATCGTTTTAATTGTGCCATAGCCGCAAAGATACCCTGGCAAACATTAGCGGCCAAACGGACAGCACTAAGGATACCGAGAATGAACGATGCGCTGAAGTTACTGGTAAGCTTACTAGAGCTGGAAACACTTGAAGAGACGCTATTTCGTGGCCAAAGCCAAGACCTCGGCTTCCCACAGCTCTACGGCGGCCAGGTATTAGGCCAAGCATTAGCAGCGGCGGCCCGCACCGTGCCCGATGATCGCCGCCCACACTCACAGCATGGCTATTTTCTGCGTCCCGGCGACCCTCACCGCCCCGTCGTCTACCAAGTAGACACGATTCGCGATGGTGGTAGCTTTACTACTCGGCGCGTTACCGCTATTCAAAAAGGGCGCCCGATTTTCTTCTGTAGCGCTTCGTTTCAAAGCGCCGAAGAGAGCATTAGCCACCAGCGCACCATGCCCCACGTGCCTACGCCAGAAGCGTTAATCGAAAGTGGAGATGTAAAGCATGCGCGCTTCCCAGGTCATCCTATCGAGTTTTTGCATTTAAAAGGCAATCCAGACAATGCATCGCCTGCAGGTCAGTGCCTATGGTTTCGCCTAGCGGGCGGAACGCTGCCCGATGATCCAGCCCTGCATCGCCACCTGCTTTCCTACGCATCAGACTTCAACCTACTAACGACCGGACTGGTTCCCCACGGTATCAAGTTCACCGATCCCAAACTGCGCATCGCCAGCCTGGACCATGCCCTGTGGCTACACGAAGATCCCCGTCTGGATGACTGGTTACTCTACGTGATTGACTCTCCCTGGGCTGGCGGTGCCCGCGGTTTAGCGCGCGGTCATATTTACCGACGCGATGGTCGCTTAGTGGCCTCTACCGCTCAAGAAGGACTGGTGCGTTACCCGCAACAGCACTAAAGCGCGCCGGTTCGCAAAAACACCGACGCCCGCTATCAGCGGGCGTCGGAGGATACATCAACGTGCGCTATAAAGTTTACGCACCGTAAACGTCATTAATTGTTTTGAGCGGATAGTGCGCGGGATAAGGCTTACGCGCCACACCTGAGTCTACGGCTGCCTGAGCCACCGCCGAAGAAACTCGCTCAAGCAGGCGAATGTCGACCGGCGTCGGGATAATGTACTCACGCCCAAAGCTCATCTCAGTGCGCTCGTAGGCGTCTAACACTTCTTGGGGTACCGGCTCTCGAGCTAGATCCTTCAGGGCGTGGACAGCAGCCAGCTTCATGGCTTCATTAATGCGTGTCGCCCGAACATCCAAAGCACCTCGGAAAATAAACGGGAAACCCAATACGTTATTTACCTGATTCGGGAAATCCGAACGACCGGTGGCCATGATCACATCAGGACGTGCCTCGCGGGCCACAGCCGGGTGAATTTCCGGATCTGGGTTAGTACAGGCGAAAATAACCGGGTCTGCGGCCATTTTTTTCACTTGCTCGGCAGAAAGCAGCCCTGGGCCTGAAAGACCAATAAACACATCAGCACCGTCGATGGCATCGTCTAGCGTGCGCATATTGGTATGGCGGGCGAATTCAGCTTTATACTCGTTAATGCCATCGCGATCAGCGTGAATAACACCGCGACGATCAAGCATCACCAAATTCTTTTTACTCGCGCCACAAGACACTAGCAAACGCATGCAGGCAATCGCTGCTGCCCCCGCGCCCATGCAGACAATCTTCACATCTTCAATGCGCTTATTGGCAATATCCAGCGCATTAAGCATACCGGCTGCGGTCACAATGGCCGTACCATGCTGATCATCGTGAAATACTGGAATACTGCAGCGATCAATCAAGGCTTTTTCGATTTCAAAGCATTCGGGTGCTTTGATATCTTCCAGGTTAATACCACCCCAGGTATCCGCAATGCGCGCCACCGTATCGATAAACGCCTGAGGGCTTTCAGCATCCACTTCAATATCGACTGAGTTAATGCCTGCAAAGCACTTAAACAGTACGCCCTTACCTTCCATAACCGGCTTACTGGCCAGCGGACCAAGGTTACCAAGACCTAGAATGGCAGTTCCGTCAGAAATGACAGCGACCAGATTCCCTTTACCAGTGTAGCGATACGCGTTTTCCGCCTCACGGGCGATTTCGCGAACCGGCTCAGCAACGCCAGGGCTATACGCCAGCGCCAGATCACGCGCGGTAGCTGTGGGTTTGGTTAACTCCACAGACAGCTTACCGGGGATCGGTTTAGCGTGATAATCCAAAGCCGCTTGCTTATTTGCATCCATCATGGTCAAGGTCCAATCAGCCTAAAGTAGAAAAGTCACTCCAGAATATAGAAAAAACCCATGCGCCTCAAGCACGTAGTAAACTTTGCAGAAAAACAGTTGTTTCAACCCCGTTTCCAACATGTTCGTAACTTTTCAACACCATTTGCTGCAACTTATAAATGAACGCGATAGCCATAAAGGTTTGCTTATTGATGCAATGCGGCATTTATGAAAATAAATTCCACTAAAAATTATAAAAAGCCAATTTTTCCACAGGCCTGTCTGTGCAGAAGCGGCTGTGGACAAGTATCTATTTTAAGCATCTGCTAGAAGCATCCATGGATGCATCATTACTAGGTAGAATAAGCCTTCAAAAGGCCTATCAGGTAAGGAAGGGAAAGGAAAATGGAAAAAGCGTGCCTCTGAGAATAAAAAGCCCACGCCGTAGCGTGGGCTTATATTGCAAACACATTGTGTGTTTGCAGCAGCGCAAATCCGTTAGGATTAGCCTCGCTTAACGGCAGCGCCGAAACGCTTGTTAAAGCGTTCTACACGGCCACCAGTGGTCGCTTGCTTCTGCTTACCAGTGTAGAACGGGTGGCAGTTGGAGCACACGTCCAGAGAGAAGTCCTGACCAGAGGTAGAACCAACCTGGAAGCTTGCACCGCAAGAACAGCTAGCGGTGACCGTGTTGTAATTCGGGTGGATACCTTGTTTCATCTTGAGCCTCATGAGCTGTATGCCGCCACCTGATCCGTTGCCAAGCACCGCATACGGGTTTGAAAAAACTGCTAACCGGTTAACCGCTCCATCCTATAGATTCAGAGCGGCCGCGTATTCTAGCAAACTAAACGCCGGAGGCCAATTGTCCGACTCTGTTTCTAACCAGGCACGCCCTCAAGGCGGGTCCACAGCACCTTTTCAAGTGCTAAAAGTCGCTCTACCATCACCGCTGCGGCGTTTATTTGACTATTTACCAACACGCCAACCACCCGCTTGTGGCTGGCAGATAGGCCTTAGAGTGCGCGTCCCCTTTGGCCGCAGAGAAGTGGTCGGCGTGGTGGCAGAACTTGCCAATGGCAGCGAACTGCCTCACGGGAAGCTACGCGCTATTAGCGAGGTGCTCGATGACGCCCCCCTGCCCAACGACTGGCAGTGGCTATGCCATTTCGCGGCGCGTTATTATCAGCACAGTTTAGGCGACACAATGCAGCTGGCCATGCCCGCTCGGCTGCGCCAGGGCCACCCAATGGGAGGGCGAACGCAGACCCTGTGGCTGCCGCTATCACCTGGGGACGACCTACCGCTTCAGCGAGCACCGAAACAAGCCGAGCTGTATGCCCTGCTGCGTCAGCATCCACATGGGCTGGCTGGTCGAGCCATCACTGCTCATGGTTTCACCCGTGAACAGCTGCTGGCCTTGCAAAAAAAGGGCTTCGCCCGTGCCCAGGAAACCACGCTAACCGCAACACCGTCCGCTGGCGGCAACCTGCTGGCCTCACCATCACTGCCGCTGAACAGAGAGCAGGCCTCGGCACTTGCCGTATTGCATGAAAAGCTCGAAAGCTACCATCCCTGCTTACTTGAAGGCGTGACCGGAAGCGGTAAAACCGAAATCTACCTTCAGCTAATTGAAGCCCTCGCCGCTAAGGGCAAGCAGTCTCTGGTACTGGTGCCTGAAATAGGTCTCACGCCTCAAACCCTGGCGCGCTTTAAGAGCCGCTTTAGGGTACCAGTAGTGGCGCTACACTCAGGGCTTACCGACCTGGAGCGCCTGGATGTATGGGAAGCAGCTGCCAATGGCCGCGCGCTAGTCATTATCGGCACCCGTTCGGCTATTTTTACGCCACTCAAAAACCCAGGCGCCATTATCGTCGACGAAGAGCATGATGGCTCCTATAAACAGCACGACGGGCTTCGCTACCACGCCCGGGATTTAGCCGTTGCCAGGGCTCATTACCACAACATCCCCCTGCTGTTAGGCAGCGCCACGCCTTCTTTTGAGAGTTTGCAGCAAGCGCTTTCCGGCCACTATCGCCATCTGCGCCTCACCCAACGTCCCAGTCGACACCCACCAGCCAAGCTTGAATTGATTGACCTACGTCATCAGCGACGCCAGGGGGGGCTTCTGCCTGGCGCCATCACCGCTATCAAAAACACCTTAGCGTCAGGCAAGCAGGCGCTGGTTTTTATTAACCGACGGGGATTCGCACCAACGCTGGCTTGCCATAGTTGTGGGTGGATCGCCGAATGCGGGCAGTGCGACTCACGCATGACGCTGCACCGCCAGCCTGCCCTTTTGGCCTGCCACCATTGCGATAGTCGGCGCGCGCTACCAGACGCTTGCCCCGAGTGTGGCAGCGCTGACCTACGCGCCCTGGGCAGCGGCACCGAACGAACTGAAGAAACGCTGCAGGGCTTGTTCCCAAACGTCACCGTTCACCGTATTGACCGCGACAGTACGCGTAAAAAAGAGAGTTTTGAGCAGATACTCAAAGAGATCCAGCGAGGCGAGCCATGCTTGCTCGTCGGCACCCAGATGCTGGCGAAAGGTCACCACCTACCCCATGTCACGCTGGTCGTCGTCGTTAATGCCGACGGTGGACTTTACGCTGCTGACTTTCGCGCGTTGGAACACAGCGCGCAGTTGCTGGAGCAGGTCGCCGGTCGCGCAGGGCGTGCCGCTCATCCAGGGCGAGTACTGGTACAAACGCTGCACCCAGATGACCCGCACTTAGGCCAACTTGCGGAGCACGGTTATGGCGCACTCGCCCGCAGCCTCTTGGAAGAGCGCCGCCTCGCTATGCTGCCACCTTTTTGCTTTATGGCATTGCTACGCATTGAAAGCCCTCATGAAGAAGCTGCCACTGCTTTGGGCCAGCAGGCTGCTCAAGCACTTCAACAATGGTTAACAATGGTAAAACTACCGGTGCGCTGCTTAGGCCCCGTTCCAGCTCCCATGGAGCGCCGCCAAAACCGTTATCATGTGCACATCATGCTGGCAGCAGACAAACGTAGCCAGCGCCATACCGCTGCTAACTGGCTGGTACAGTGGTTAGAAGCCAATCGTGAGGCGCGCAAAGTCCGATGGTCAATCGACATTGACCCGCAAACTCTCGCGTAGAGTCTCGCGTAGAGATAGACATATCGTGGGCCATTGGCTCGCCCTGTAACGTAATACGGCTTTGAAACTGCGCGCCAATTGCCGATAATGGCCGCTTTACTACTGCATTTACATTTATATGAATAACTGCATTACCATGAATATGTATTTGCCCATGCGCACGCCGACACCGACGACATCCGGATAGCTAAATGAAAGACACAATTGTTACTTTGCTAGAAGGCGCGATTGACGCGCTTAAGCACCAAGGCGTGCTGCCCGACGATTTACAGCCGACGATTAAAGTTGACCCCACTAAAGATAAAGCGCACGGCGACTACGCCACCAACCTAGCCCTTATGCTGGCGAAGCCCGCAGCAAAGAAGCCGCGCGAGCTAGCCGACCTACTGGTCGCCGCCCTCCCCGCGAGCGATGCAATCCAAAAAACCGAGATTGCTGGCCCCGGCTTTATTAATTTTTTTGCTGCCACGGATGCGGCCGCTCAAATTGTTGCCCAGGTGCTCGATAGCGGCGATGCCTTTGGCCGCAGCCTGATTGGCAAGGGCGAGAAAGTCCAAGTGGAGTTTGTTTCTGCCAACCCGACAGGACCTCTTCATGTTGGCCATGGCCGTGGCGCAGCAATAGGCGACTGTATTTGCCGCCTGTTAGAAGCCACCGGCTACGATGTGACGCGCGAATTTTATTACAACGATGCCGGTGCCCAGATCAAAAATCTGGCGCTTTCTGTTCAAGCTCGCGCCAAGGGCCTTGGGCCAGACGATCCCAGCTGGCCAGAAGACGGCTACCGCGGTGAATACATCGTTGATGTGGCTAATGACTACATGGCGGGCAAAACGGTGGCAGCCGATGACCGTGAAGTCACCGCTAAAGCAGATGCTAATGATCTAGATGCCATTCAGGCCTTCGCTGTCGCTTGGCTACGCCGAGAACAGGATTTAGACCTGAAAGCGTTTGGCGTTGAGTTTGACGTCTACTTCCTTGAGTCATCGCTTTATCAAGACGGCAAAGTAGACGCGACCGTTGAGAAGCTCGTTGCGAATGGCCATACGTACGAAGAAGACGGCGCCATGTGGCTGCGCACCACAGACTTTGGAGATGACAAAGACCGCGTGATGCGCAAACGGGAAGGTGGCTACACCTACTTCTTGCCGGATGTGGCCTACCACCTGAATAAGTGGCAACGCGGCTTTAAAACCGTGATTAATGAGCAAGGTGCTGACCACCACTCCACAGTTACCCGTGTTCGCGCTGGCTTGCAGGCACTAGAGGTCGGCATTCCCAAAGGCTGGCCCGACTACGTTCTGCATCAAATGGTGATGGTGACCCGCTCAGGCGTAGAGGTAAAACTGTCCAAACGTGCTGGCAGCTATGTCACCGTGCGCGACCTGATTGATGAAGTTGGCCGTGATGCTACCCGCTTCTTCCTGGCCGCACGCCGGGCGGACTCGCAGCTTACTTTTGATATCGACTTGGCACGCTCGCAGTCGAACGATAACCCGGTGTATTACATTCAATACGCCCATGCGCGGGTATCCAGCATGCTGCGCAAAGCCGAAGATGCAGACCAGCCATTCAACCACAGCGTCGCTCTAGCTAACCTCGCACTGCTCGATAGCGACCAGGAAAAGGCCGTGCTTAATCGCTTGGCACGCTACCCAGAAGTGGTTGAAAACGCCGCTAAAAATCGTGAGCCCCAGCAGGTTGCTCAGTATCTATTGGATCTTTCGGGTGATTTCCACACCTGCTACAACGCCGTTAAAGTCATGGTCGAAGACGATACCCTGCGCAACACACGCTTAGCTCTTGGCCTAGCAACCAAGCAGGTGCTTCGCAACGGCCTTGATCTTATGGGGGTTAGCGCCCCAGAGGAGATGTAAGCGATGGCCAGCCCAAAAGAGAAGCCCGCCCGCCGAGGCGCAACCTCTCAGCGCAAAGCCAGCAAAAGCTCAGGTGGCGGATTCAAAATTCCTGGCTGGCTTTGGGGGATAGCAGGTTTAGCGGCAGGCTTCTTCCTAGCACAGCATCAACATGGCACAGCTCCTTGGCAAGAGCAGGAAGACACGCCCCAAGCGACTGTCTTGCCTAAGCCTGCTGACAGCGATGAGCGCAGCGCTGCGCGTCAAACAGAAACCGTCGCCGAGCCAGCAATGCCAACGTTTGAGTTCTACACGCTGCTGCCAGACACAGAAGTCATTGCTCCAGGCGTGTCACTGCCATCAACCGTGAACCGCCCCGAGGCAGCAGCACAGCAGGAACAAACGACGGCAAGTAACAACGCGACAACTAACCAAACAACGACAAGCAACGCAAGTGCGCATCAGAACGATGACCCTATTGCTCAGGTTATTGCAGCTAATATGCGCCCTGAAGAGCAAGTGGCCGCTGCCCAGCAAGCGCCTGCCAGCAACACGCCTAACCGCTACATGCTACAGGCCGCGTCGTTTCGGGAGCTAAGCGATGCCGAGCAGTTGCGTGGCCGTCTGCGCAACTTAAGCCTGCTGGCCCAAGTTAGCGAAGTAAAGGCTAATGGCGATACTTGGCACCGTGTTCAAGTAGGCCCTTACGAAGATACTCGTGAGCTTAACCGCGCCCAAGACTTAATGGCCACACAAGGCATTGAGCCACTGCTGATCCAACTGCAGAACTAGTCTAACCACAGACTACGTTAACCAACGGGCTAGGCAGGCTTTCACCGTCATAAGCCCCGTTAAAAAAACAGTTTATCTAACAGCTTTATTTAGCGGGCGGTTGATTTTTTATCAGCCGCCCGCATTTTGTTGTGAATCGCTTTTTATACGGTCTTTTAAAATGGCCGATCAGTCATCGGGAGCATGTGTCTCCCCCAAGGAGTTATCTCCATGACCACTATTGTATCCGTACGCCGCGGTAATCAGGTTGCCCTTGCAGGCGACGGCCAAGTATCACTGGGCAACACCGTAATGAAAGGCAATGCGAGTAAAGTACGCCGCCTGTATCGTGGCAAAGTACTCGCTGGTTTTGCTGGCGGCACCGCCGATGCCTTCACCCTGTTTGAGCGTTTTGAAGCGCAGTTAGAAAAATACCAAGGACACCTCACCAAAGCAGCGGTTGAGTTGGCCAAAGATTGGCGCACCGATCGAGCGCTGCGCCGCCTGGAAGCGCTACTGGCCGTGGCGGACCACAGTGCCTCGCTGATTATTACCGGTAACGGTGATGTGGTTGAGCCTGAACGCGGCATTATTGCTATTGGCTCTGGGGGCAACTTTGCCCAAGCAAGTGCCCGCGCACTATTGGAAAACACTGAGCTTTCTGCTCGTGAAATCACTGAAAAGTCTCTCGAAATCGCCGGCGACATCTGCGTATTTACCAATCACCACGTGACGCTCGAAGAGCTGAACATCAACGACCGTTGAGGCCCTTTTTATGACTCAGATGACACCCCGCGAAATCGTCCACGCCCTGGATCAATACATCATTGGTCAACAAGATGCCAAGCGCGCCGTGGCCATTGCCCTGCGTAACCGCTGGCGTCGCATGCAACTAGACGATGAGTTGCGCCCGGAAGTGACTCCAAAGAATATTCTGATGATTGGCCCTACCGGCGTGGGTAAAACTGAAATTGCTCGCCGTCTCGCCAAGCTAGCCAGAGCGCCCTTCATCAAGGTCGAGGCGACTAAATTTACCGAAGTGGGCTATGTAGGCCGAGACGTTGAGTCGATTATTCGCGACTTGATGGAAGCCGCCATCAAAATGGTGCGTGAATACGCGAAGGAAGAAGTCGGCCATCGCGCTGAAGATGCCGCTGAAGATCGCGTTCTAGATGCACTGCTACCACCACCCCGCGGTCAGGAAGATAAGCCTCGGGAAGATAACGGTACGCGTCAAACCTTCCGCAAAAAGCTTCGGGAAGGTCAGTTGGATGATAAAGAGATCGATATCGAAGTTTCCTCCCACGGGCAAGGCATCGACATAATGACGCCGCCGGGCATGGAGGAAATGACCAACCAGCTACAGAGCCTGTTCTCCAACATGGGCCAACAAAAGCGTGAGCAGCGCCGTGTAACGGTGAAAGAGGCACTGGTTCTGCTGCGCGATGAAGAAGCCGGCAAGCTGGTCAATGAAGAAGAGATCAAAGCCCGCGCCGTCGAAGCCGTTGAGCAGCATGGGATTGTCTTCTTGGATGAGATCGACAAAGTTGCCAAGGGTAGCGGCCAGTCTAGCGGTGGCGAAGTCTCCCGTGAGGGCGTTCAGCGTGACCTGCTGCCGTTAATCGAAGGCTCTACCGTTTCAACCAAATACGGCATGGTCAAAACCGATCATATCCTGTTTATTGCCTCGGGTGCCTTCCACCTATCGCGTCCCTCGGACCTTATTCCAGAGCTACAAGGACGCTTGCCGATCCGTGTTGAGCTGGATGCGCTGACCCCCGGCGATTTCCAGCGGATTCTCACCGAGCCCTCCGCCTCGCTCACCAAGCAGTATCAAGCACTGTTGGCTACCGAAGGGCTGGACATCGAGTTCACTCCAGACGGTATCGAGCGTATTGCCGAGATTTCCTGGCAGGTTAACGAAGGCACCGAGAATATTGGTGCTCGCCGTCTACATACAGTGCTGGAACGGCTGCTCGAAGAAGCCTCATTTAAAGGCGGCGACATGGATAGCCCGCTGGTCATCGATGCCGATTACGTCAATGCCCAACTGGGTGAGCTAGCAGTAGACGAAGACCTATCGCGCTATATTTTGTAAACGCGCAGATACCGGTATAGCCCGCAGCAGATTGTCCGCTATTTACTCACGCATTTGCTAAACGTAAATAGCGGCTCAATCTGCTTTCGCTCAATATCGAAAAGAGGTGACGTTATCCATGAACGCTCCTATCTCGACGAATGCCCCCACCCCAACGCGGGTTCACTACCATAAGCAGGCTCGCGAGCTAGAACTTGGCTACGCCACGGGTGAAAACTTTCGGCTGCCTGTCGAACTTTTACGGGTCTACTCACCTTCAGCCGAAGTGCGTGGCCACGGCGGCGATACTGCCGTGCTGCAAGTGGGTAAAAAAGATGTCGGCCTGCAAAACATTACCCAAGCCGGCAATTACGCTCTGAAATTGCATTTTGACGACGGCCACGACAGCGGCCTTTACAGCTGGAACTATCTTTACGACTTAGCTCAGCACCAAACAGATTATTGGCAAAACTACCTACAACGCCTCGAAGAGGCCGGCGCCTCCCGCGAACCAGCCAGCATCCAATTCAAACAGCTGTGACGCTTCACCTCAGTTGAAGCGCAGACAAGTTGGGGGTGAGAAGGCTACAATGTCGCTAACCATTTATTGCGACGACCTTTTGGTCGACTATTACCGCCTCGAACTCGGGAGCTAGAGCCCCATGAGCCCCACTGAAAAACGCACCACCCATTTTGGTTATCAGGAAGTCGCAGCTGACGAAAAAGCGTCTCGTGTTGCCGATGTCTTTCATTCGGTAGCTACGCGCTATGACATCATGAATGACTTGATGTCCATGGGCATCCATCGCGTCTGGAAACGCCTTGCTATCGAGCGCGCAGGCGTTCGTCCTGGGCACCACGTGCTGGATATTGCTGGCGGCACTGGCGATTTAACGCTCAAATTCTCTCGTCTGGTTGGCCCGCGTGGCAAAGTGGTATTGGCTGACATTAACG
This sequence comes from Halomonas sp. N3-2A, assembly GCF_002216165.1. Taxonomy (NCBI): domain Bacteria; kingdom Pseudomonadati; phylum Pseudomonadota; class Gammaproteobacteria; order Oceanospirillales; family Halomonadaceae; genus Halomonas; species Halomonas sp. N3-2A. The sequence goes on from NZ_CP022286.1 coordinate 3,350,644, forward strand.
CCTCCATGCTCAACGTTGGCCGCGACAAACTGATGGATAATGGCGTCGGAGGCAACGTTGAGTTTGTACAAGCCAACGCCGAGTGCCTGCCATTTCCGGACAACAGTTTTGACTGCATTACGATTGCCTTCGGACTGCGCAACGTCACCGACAAAGACGCTGCGCTGCGCTCTATGACACGCGTGCTAAAGCCCGGCGGACGGTTGCTAGTGCTTGAATTTTCGAAGCCAAATAGCGCGCTGCTGTCGAAAGCCTACGATGAGTACTCCTTCCGCCTGCTGCCTAAAATGGGCGAACTAGTGGCTGGAGACGGTGAGAGTTATCGCTACCTCGCCGAATCTATTCGCATGCATCCCGACCAGGAAACCCTGAAAGGCATGATGGAAACGGCAGGGCTTGATCGGGTTGAATATACCAACCTGACTGGCGGCATCGTTGCCCTTCACCGCGGCATTAAATTATGAACTCACCGACAATGAGGTCAGCATGCTAGTCACCCCGACCCTGTTGCTGGCCGGATGTGAACGCACGTTGAATGCCTTGCTTGCCCGTGATCCGGCTGCGCCTGCGCGCTTGTCTGCGTTAGCAGGGAGTCGACTACTGGTAAGGCTTGAAAAGCCTCACCTTCAGTTGGTGCTGCACTATCACCATGCGGGGATTGATCTGCTGCGTGGCGATGATCTAGACGAAACTGACGTCGACGCCATCGTCGAGCTCACTCCTGAAACGCTCTCTGAGTGGTTAAGTGGTGCCTCCATTGAGCGGTTGATGTTTGATGGCAAGCTTTCTGTGCGTGGCCGTATCCACCTCCTGGAAGCCACCCGCGACCTGCTCTTTGATCTGGATATCGACTGGGAAGGCGAGCTAGCTCGCTGGTTGGGGGATATGCCCGCCCATTCACTGGCCGAAGGTATCCGACGCGCCGCGCGCTGGGGGCTAAGAGCGAAAGATGAGCTGCTGCAAGACGTTTCTGAATACGTATTTGAAGAAGCCCGCATACTCCCTGGCCGCCAACAGCGCGATGTACTCCGCGATCATTTGACCGAGCTAGAGATCGCAACCGACCGCCTGGAAGCCAAGCTCAATCGCCTGCATAAGCGTTTGACACAGTTGACGGCCAGCCAGTCGCCAAACAAGCAGCCACACCTCGAGGAGCCGCACTGATGAGCCTGCGGTTATTGAAGATCTCTTGGATAGTGGCTCGCCATCGCTTAGATACGTTGATACCCGTTGAGCGGCTGCCGTTCTGGCTACGTGCCTTAATGACGCTTTCGCCTCTAAAACTGCTTCCTGTCGGGCAGCGCAGTCGCGGCGAGCGACTGCGCCTGGCCTTGGAAGCGCTAGGGCCGATTTTTATTAAATTTGGCCAAATGCTCTCGACCCGTCGAGACCTATTGCCCGAAGACATCGCCGATGAATTAAAACGGCTACAAGACCAAGTGCCGCCCTTCCCCGGCGAACTAGCCGCTGCACGGGTCGAAAAAGAGCTTGAAATGTCGCTTGTAGAGGCATTTGCCGCCTTTGACCGAGTGCCTTTGGCGTCAGCATCGATTGCCCAGGTGCATGCGGCAACGCTGCATAGCGGCGAAGATGTCGTCGTCAAAATTATTCGCCCCGGCATCGAGCGCATTATGCGTCAGGATATGGCGCTGATGTATCAAATCGCTAAGTTGCTGGGTAAAGTGCCTGACGCAAAACGCTTACGTCCCGTAGAAGTGATTCGTGATTACGAAGCCACCTTATTTGACGAACTTGATCTCTACAAAGAAGCGGCAAACACATCGCAACTTAAGCGTAACTTCAAAGACTCACCGCTGCTGTTTGTACCGACAATCTATTGGTCATACACCCGCCGCCATGTCATGGTCCAGGAGCGCATTCGCGGCGTACCAGTGGCTGATTTAGATACCCTTATTGCGCGTGGAACTAACCTTAAGAAGCTGGCTGAACGCGGCGTAGAAATCTTCTTCACCCAGGTCTTCCGCGATAACTTCTTCCATGCCGATATGCACCCCGGCAATATCTTTGTTAACTGCGATGATCCTGAAGATCCACAGTATATCGCCATCGACTGCGGCATCGTGGGGAGCCTTACTCGAGAAGATCAAGACTACCTAGCGCGCAATCTACTAGCCTTTTTCCATCAAGATTATTACGAAGTAGCAGCGTTACATATTGAGTCCGGCTGGGTGGGCGAAAACACCCGCGCTAACGAGTTCGCAGCCGCTATTCGTACCGTATGCGAGCCCATTCTTGAAAAGCCGCTAAAAGATATTTCGTTTGGGCAGGTGCTGTTAGGACTGTTTCAAACAGCACGACGTTTTAATATGGAAGTACAGCCACAGTTAGTATTGTTGCAAAAAACGCTGCTTAACATCGAAGGGCTGGGTCGTCAGCTTTATCCTGACCTGGATCTGTGGAGCACGGCGAAGCCATATCTAGAAAAGTGGATGAAACAGCGCGCGGGTATCGGCGGCCTTTGGGAGTCGCTCAAACGCCAAGCGCCGGAGCTTTCTCATCAGTTGCCTGAGCTACCCGTGCTAGCGCATCAGGCACTGAGTCGAATGGAGCATGAACACCGCCAGCGTCATCAGCAAGTAACCTCAATTAGTGACGTTCAGCAGCAACTGACGCGCCAGCATAAGCGTCATTACCGACTGCGTATCGGCCTTATTTTGCTTGCTATTGCCCTGGCTTGGCAGCCGCTGAGCAGTTGGGCATCGGCTCAAGAGTGGCCTGTCTTAGCCGCTGCGGGAGTAGGTTTGTTGCTGCTGCTATGGCAATGAAACATTCTGGCAGTAAGATAAAGCGTCTCAGTGTCGCCCTTGGCGAAAGCACTGATCTTTGGCGAAAGCGCTGTGATGATTGATAAAAGGATGCCTATGACTGATTCTACCCAGACGACGCAAGTGCTAGATGCACTCGCGGAGGTCTTAAAGCAGCGTCGACATGCTTGTGCAGAAGATTCTTATGTTGCCTCCTTGCATCATAAGGGTTTGAACAAGATACTCGAAAAAGTCGGCGAAGAGGCGACCGAAACAATTTTGGCTGCTAAAGATGCCGAGCACGGCGGCGAACAGGCGCATCAAGCTGTGATCGCTGAAACCGCCGACCTGTGGTTTCATAGTTTGGTGATGCTGTCGCACCTTGAACTGGACCATCAGCGCGTTTTAGATGAGCTAGCACGGCGGTTTGGTATTTCTGGTCATGACGAAAAAGCGTCCCGCACACAACGTTAACCTGCACTGATGAGGAAATGCATATGTTAGGTGGTATCAGTATTTGGCAGTTGCTGATTGTTCTGGGCATTATCATCCTAATTTTCGGCACCAAGAAACTGCGTAATGTGGGCACCGACTTAGGCGGTGCAGTCAAAGGCTTTAAGAAGGCCATTAACGAAGAAGAGAAAGACGGCGACAAAAAAGATGCTGACCAACCTCAGGCGAAAGTAAGCCACGAAGAGGCTGGTAACACCTACGATGTTCAAGCAGAAGAGAAGCGTGCCGCCGAAGAACGCCCCACAGAACGTAACGAAGAGCGCAAATAACCCATGCTGGATATCGGCTTTCTTGAACTGATGCTGATTGGTATCGTCGGGCTTCTGGTGCTTGGCCCAGAGCGCCTGCCTAGAGCGGCTCGCACAGCAGGCATGTGGATTGGCAAAATCAAGCGTACGGTATCCGGTATGCAGCGCGAAATCAGCGCTCAGTTGGAAGCAGAGGAGTTGCGTCAAAAACTCAACGAGCAACAGAAAAAGCTCGATGACAGTCTCAAAAAAGCCAAGCAGGATGTTGAGAGCATTGCCGACGCCCCCTCTTCTTCCAGCACTTCGACACAAGCGACCCAAAACGAGACCGAGCAGCGGGTTGCCAACGCGAGTGCTCGGCTAGATGATGCCCTGCAAACAGTACGCGAAGACACGCCAGCAGCCTCTTCCTCAACGTCTCATCAACGTGCTACCGATGAACTGCGCGCGGTGAATCCTAGCGGCAAGAGTGAGCCTAGCAATAATGCTAAGCAAGCGGATGTGGAAAATGCCGATATTAAAAAAGCGGATCTTACAAAGGCGGATCTTACAAAGGATAGTAATCACCAATGAGCATGTCTGGCGATTCCCAGGAGCCACGTAAAGACCAAGGCCAAGCGCCTCTTATTGAGCACCTGATTGAACTACGCTCGCGGCTTATGAAAGCGGTCGTGGTTGTATTAGTCGTATTTCTTGGCCTTTATGCCTTTGCTAATGACATCTACAGCTTTGTGGCTGAGCCATTAATGGCACTGTTGCCAGAAGGCTCACAGATGATCGCCACCGAGGTAGCCTCGCCCTTCTTGGCGCCCTTCAAACTAACCCTGGTAGTCGCCGTCTTTATCGCTATCCCCTTCGTACTGCACCAAGCATGGGCGTTTGTAGCACCTGGGCTTTACGATAACGAAAAAGCGCTGGCGATACCCATTCTGGTCTCCAGCATAGCGCTATTTTACGCTGGGGCGGCCTTCGCTTATTACGTGGTTTTTCCGCTGCTCTTTGAGTTTTTCACCCAGACCGGGCCGGAAAACGTGGCGGTAATGACCGATATTAATCAGTATCTGAACTTTGTACTGAAGCTGTTTTTCGCCTTTGGTGTTGCGTTTGAAATCCCCATCGCAACATTTCTGTTGATCCTGTCTGGTGCGACCACGGTCGAAAGCCTTTCAAAAAAGCGCCCCTACATTATTTTAGGCTGCTTTGTGGTGGGCATGCTGCTTACCCCTCCCGACATTATTTCTCAAAGTCTGTTAGCGATACCGATGTACCTACTTTATGAGGTGGGCCTACTGTTTGGCCGGTTGGTACGCCGTAAAGCAAAGGCGGATGACGCTGACGAACAAGAGACCTAAAAGCACTATTAAAGGCGATACACCGCTCAAAAAAAGCCTCTGCCATGGGAACATGACAGAGGCTTTTTGCTCTTCATACGAGAGGCTTTTTGCCCCTCATACGAATAGCCAATTACCTAGAAAATATTAGCCCATCATTTCATCAATGCGGTCTACCAACTTAAAGATACCTGTTGCGGCCTCACTGATACGGGTCGCCAGCATATAAGCAGGCGTCGTTACCACCCGGTGCTCATGATCCACCACAATGTCTTCTACGCCACAGCTGCGGTGCAGGCCACCCATCGCACTAATGGCGCCAGAAACACTCGGATCATGACCAATGGTCACGGCCACCCCTTCGCCAAGTAGGCGCGGGACCAAAACAGGAGAAATACACATCAGGCCAATGGGTTTTGCCTCTTCCTTAAAGCCTACCAGCGCCTCTTTTACGCTCTCAAGTACCTGCATACTGTCGCCCTTGTCGGCAAAATCAGACAGGTTTTTAGCGACACCAAAGCCACCAGGAACAATGACCGCATCAAAGTCGTCGGCATCTAGCTCAGTAATCGGGCTAATATCACCCCGGGCAAGGCGCGCAGACTCCTGCAACACATTGCGCTGCTCACCCTCAACAGGCTCTTGGGTTAAGTGGTTAATCACATGATGCTGAGCGACATCCGGCGCAAAGCAGCGATAGCCAATCCCTAACTGATCAAGGCGCAGCAGCGTTAGCGTTGTTTCATAGATTTCAGAACCATCAAAAACGCCGCAGCCTGCTAATACGATTGCTACCTGTTTGGTCATGCTTATCTCCTTATCGTAGCGCTTATTATCGCTGTTAAATCGTCGCCACTTAGCGTCGCTGAGTGGCTCACTTTAGTCAGTCTATAAAGCCACTACAAGCCAGCTATCACAAGCCTGCTTTCGCTGCAGTGCAGGACTGATATACTCACGTTAGGCCTTTTAAGGCACCTACTATTCGATTGACTATGCGATTGTTTGGAGAAAGCCGTTGAACACCTCTGCTCCCCGTCATTTCCCTGCCACCCGACTTCGCCGTATGCGTCGCGACGATTTCTCCCGTCGCTTAATGCAGGAGTCGACGCTAACACCCAGCGATTTAATTTTGCCGGTTTTTGTACTGGAAGGCGAAAATCAACGCGAAGCAATTGCCTCAATGCCCGGTGTTGAGCGTCTTTCCATCGACCTGTTGATTGAGCAGGCACGTGAGGCCCACGCGCTGGGTATTCCTGCCCTGGCGCTCTTCCCCGTTATCGATACTGAGCAAAAAAGCGAGTTAGCGGAAGAGGCTTACAACGCTAACGGTCTTGTCCAGCGTAGTGTGCGGGCGCTAAAAGAAGCGCTACCAGAGCTTGGCATTATTACCGATGTCGCCCTTGACCCCTATACTAGCCACGGACAGGACGGCATTCTTGATGAGCACGGCTATGTGCAAAATGACCGCACAGTGGATACGCTGCTCAAACAAGCGCTCTCCCACGCCGAAGCAGGCGCCGATGTCGTAGCCCCCTCCGATATGATGGATGGCCGCATCGGCGCCATCCGCCAAGTGTTAGAGCAAGAACACCTGCATAATGTGCGTATTATGGCGTATAGCGCTAAGTATGCCTCTAAGTATTACGGCCCCTTCCGTGATGCAGTCGGGTCTGCCACTAACCTTGGCAAAGCAGATAAACGCACCTATCAGATGGATCCTGCCAATAGCGATGAAGCGCTGCATGAAGTGGCTATGGATATCGCCGAAGGCGCCGATATGGTGATGGTGAAACCCGGTATGCCTTACTTGGATATCGTACGCCGTGTAAAAAGCGAACTCCAAGTACCGACATTTGCTTACCAAGTCAGCGGTGAATACGCCATGCATCGCGCTGCTTTCGATAACGGCTGGCTTGAGGCCGAACCGGTGATTCTTGAGTCACTGATGTGCTTCAAGCGCGCAGGAGCTGATGGAATTTTAACCTATTTTGCGTTAGAAGCAGCACGCTTATTGCAGCGTTAGTTTAGTAGATCAGTCCGTAAAGATGACAAACCAGTGACACTAGTTTGTCATCTTTTCCCGGCATACTCCTATCAACAGCAATTATCACGCTATGATGAGTATGAACCACCACCGGGGGGGCAACCATGGACGATCAATCAGCAGATTCCACGCCAGTATTTTCTAGCGAGTCAACGAACGCTGCAAACGAGACAGTAAGTGGCGAGGGAGAAGCTTTGCCATTGCGCATCAATCGTACCCCCACCGGAGTTCACGCGAAAGAGTCTCATTTGGAGGCGGATCTTGACGATCCGCAGCTCTACTTCAATCGCGAGCTTTCTCATCTGCAATTCAATATCCGGGTGCTTGAACAAGCCCTGGACGATGCGCATCCGCTACTTAACCGGCTGATGTTTCTGCTGATCTTTTCATCCAACATGGATGAGTTTTTTGAGATAAGAGTCGCTGGGCTTAAACACCAAATGGCACTAGGCGACGATACCACCGCCGCTGATGGCCGCTTACCCAAGGCTGTGTTGGCAGAAATTTCGGATATCGCGCATCAGCAAATTGCCCGCCAATATCAAATATTGAACGAAACACTGCTGCCCGCGCTGGAAGCTCAGGGATTACGCTTTCGTCGTCGCGATCAGTGGACCGACGAGCAAAAAGCCTGGGTGAAAGATTTTTTTGATAACGAGATCATGCCGGTCATCAGCCCCATTGGCTTAGATCCTTCCCACCCGTTCCCGCGCTTGGTTAATAAAAGCCTCAACTTCATTGTTGAGCTAGAGGGAAAGGACGCCTTTGGCCGGGCTGGCGGTATGGCAATACTGCCAGCACCCCGCTCACTGCCTCGTTTGATGGCGCTGCCTAAAGCGCTATGTGCAGAAGGCTTCTCCGAGTATATTTTCTTATCGTCGATGATTCACGCACATGCAGAGGAACTCTTCCCCGGCATGCGTGTGCGCGGTTGTTATCAGTTCCGGCTGACCCGCAATGCCGATATGACCGTCGACCCAGAAGAGGTCTCAGACTTGGCCTCAGCGCTACGTGGCGAGCTATTAGCCCGCCGCTATGGCAGCGGTGTTCGCCTTGAAGTCGCTGATAATTGTCCAGATGACTTGATCAGTTTCTTGCTGCGCCAGTTTGAGCTAGAAAGCAGCGATTTATACCGTGTTCAAGGGCCGGTAAATTTGACCCGCATGATGGCGGTTCTCGGCGATGTCGACCGACCAGAGCTACTCTACCGCCCTTACTCACCTAGCGTGCCAAAAGCATTAAAAGGTGGCAGCCTGTTTAGCGCTATTGCCAAAAGCGATATTCTGCTTCACCACCCGTTCCAGTCCTTTTCACCTATCGAAGATTTACTGCGCGAGGCTGCACGCGATCCGGACGTACTGGCAATCAAGCAGACGCTGTACCGTACAGGCGCAGACTCAACGATAGTGAGTGCTCTGGTCGATGCCGCTAGCCAAGGCAAAGAAGTTACCGTTGTTATCGAGCTGCGGGCGCGTTTCGATGAGGCCGACAATCTTCAGTTAGCATCACGCCTGCAAGAAGCCGGCGCCATCGTGATTTACGGCATCATGGCCTATAAAACCCACGCCAAAATGCTGCATATCGTGCGACGTGAGAAGGGCGAGCTGCGCCACTACGCACATTTAGGTACCGGCAACTACCACTCTAAAACCGCCAAACTATATACCGATTACAGCTTGCTGACTGCCAATACAGCGCTATGCGCGGACGTGCATAAGGTGTTCCAGCAGCTTTCTGGCATGGGCCGCGCGCGCAAGATCGATACCCTGCTCCACGCCCCCTTTACGCTTCACGAGCGCTTAGTCGAAATGATTGACCGTGAAGCTCAGGTGGCGCTTAAAGGTAAGCGTGGGCATATCATTATTAAGTGCAATTCGTTAACAGAGCCCAAGCTTATCAAAGCGCTTTATCGCGCCTCGCAAGCAGGCGTAGAGTGCGACCTAATCATTCGCGGCATGTGCTGTTTGAAACCCGGTATCGAGGGTGTTTCAGAGAATATCCGCGTGCGGTCGATTATTGGGCGCTTTTTAGAACATACCCGTGTTTTCCACTTCCACAATGACGGCAAGCCAGAAACGTGGTGTTCAAGCGCTGATTTTATGTCACGCAATATGTTCCATCGCGTAGAAACCTGTTTCCCACTATTGGATAAAAAGCTGGCCACCCGAGTACGTAAAGACTTGGAAACCTACCTGGTCGATAACTGCCAAAGCTGGCTACTACAAAGCGACGGCAGCTATCAGCTGCAGAGCCCTGGCAATGGCGACCCGATCAGCGCCCAGGAAACACTGCTCTATGCCTACGCCTCTAAAAGCTAGCTATCACCGCTAGAGAAATAATAAGCCCCGCTGCCTGTTGCAGCGGGGCTTAAATGATAAGTAGCTGTGTTCAGAACTACCTATATTTAGAACTACCTATGTTCAGAATTAACTTTTACCACCCCTACTTACTTATCTAGCGGGTGATCAGCTAATTACGCATAACGCTGACGTAGTTGATTGGCCGCTTCCACCATATTCGCCAATGCAGGCTCTACTTCTGCCCAACCACGGGTTTTTAGACCACAGTCTGGGTTCACCCACAGCCGCTCGGCAGGGATTTTCTCCAGCGCTTTTTCCATCAGCGCCACCATCCACGCAACATCCGGAATATTAGGCGTGTGGATATCATAAACCCCTGGCCCAATTTCGTTCGGGTATGCAAAATCCTGGAAAGCGTCCAGCAACTCCATATCGGAACGCGACGTTTCAATAGTAATCACATCCGCGTCTAGTGCAGCGATGGCACCAATGATGTCGTTGAACTCCGAATAGCACATGTGGGTATGAATTTGGGTGCTATCCTTAACGCCAGCAGCGCTTAGCTGGAAGCTTTCTACCGCCCAATCTAAATAGGACTGCCACTCGTGCTGGCGCAGCGGTAAGCCTTCACGTAGCGCGGGCTCATCAATTTGAATGATCCGAATACCGGCTTTTTCCAAATCTAATACTTCGTCACGCAGCGCCAGGGCGATCTGGCGGCAGGTGGTTGCGCGGGGTTGATCATCACGCACAAACGACCACAGCAAAATCGTCACAGGCCCTGTCAGCATGCCTTTCATGGGCTTATCCGTGAGCGATTGGGCATATTCGCTCCACTTCACTGTCATTGGCTCTGGGCGGGTGACATCACCAAAAATAATCGGCGGTTTCACACAACGAGAGCCATAACTTTGTACCCAGCCAAAGCGCGTAAAGGCAAAGCCTTCTAACTGCTCACCAAAGTACTCCACCATGTCATTACGTTCAGCCTCACCATGGACAGGCACATCAAGCCCTAGTGCTTGCTGGCGCTCTACGACGAAGGCAATTTCTTCTCGCATGCGGGCTTCATAATCCGTTTGGCTCAGTTCACCGGCTTTAAATGCCCGACGAGCAGCGCGTATCTCACCTGTTTGCGGAAAAGAGCCAATGGTGGTGGTGGGAAACAGCGGTAACGCAAGCGCTCTGCGCTGCGCTGCTGCTCGGGCAGCGTAAGGTGATTGGCGTTGGCTATCTTGAGCCGTTATTGCTGCTAGACGTGAGCTGACAGCAGGCTGATGAATTCGGGTTGATTCACGACGCTTATCCAAAGCATACGTTGCTTCGCTCACCCGCTGTTCATCGACAGGCGTTGTGCGATTATCAATGAGCCGAGCGAGGGTCACCACCTCATCCAGTTTTTGCCGGGCAAATGCTAACCAGCCGACCAGCTCGCTCTCTAGCTCGGTTTCTTGGGATAAGTCTACCGGCACGTGCAGCAACGAGCAGCTGGGCGCCAGCCATAACCGCTGCCCTAAACGCACTTTTAAGGGCAGCAAACGCTCACGTAGGGCTGCCAAATCAGCACGCCAGATATTACGGCCATCGACTAAGCCAATTGAGAGCACTTGATGAGGGCTTAAACGATCAATCACGCTCTCTACCTGGCCCGGCGCACGCACAGCATCAATATGCAACCCAGCCACTGGCAGGCGAGTGGTTAGCGAAAGGTTATCACCCAGCGCACCAAAGTAACTGGCAACGAGTAGCTTCAGCGGCGCCGACTGCAGGCGATGATAGGCGCGCTCATACGCTTGCTGCCACGCCAACGGCAAGTCTTGCACCAGAGCAGGCTCGTCAAGCTGCACCCACTCAATACCTTGAGTGGCTAAGCGTGCCAGAATTTCGCTATACACATCCAGTACGCTGTCTAACAGGCTCAGCCGGTCAAACTCACTACCTTTAGTCTTACCCAGCCATAGCCAAGTAAGCGGGCCGGTTAGCGTAACTTTCGGCGTAAAGCCCGCCTGTAAAGCTTCATCTACTTCATTAAATAAGCGGTCAGACGCTAGCGTAAACGTCTGCCCCTCATGCAGCTCAGGTACTAAGTAGTGGTAGTTGGTATCAAAGTACTTGGTCATTTCGCAAGCAGCTGCGGGTGTCCCGCTAGGGGCGCGGCCACGGGCCATGCGAAACGCGGTATCCAAATCAACGTTGCCTGCGCTAACTTCGTGCTGGGCATTAAAACGCGCGGGCACCGCTCCCAGCATGACGGAAACATTAAGTACCTGGTCGTAAAATGCAAAATCGCCAACACTGATAAAGTCGAGGCCCGCGTTTTGTTGGGTCTGCCAATGAGAAAGCCTGAGCGCCTGACCTGTTGCTTCAAGGTCTCCCCGTGAGATGTCTCCTTTCCAATAGGCTTCGGTGGCTTTTTTAAGTTCGCGCTGAGCGCCAATTCGGGGATAGCCGAGAATATGAGAAACTGTCATGATGAAACCTTTCAACGTGAATGATTTCGCACAGTCTGCTCACCCCACAAAGATGAATCAAACTAAAGTTTTTAATATTAATCATGAAAAACACTCACAATGATTGAATTACGCCACCTGCGCACGCTGCTTGCCCTCCGGGAAACCGGTTCTTTAGTGGAGGCTGCTGAGCGGGTTCACCTAACGCAGTCGGCACTTTCCCATCAGCTAAAAGACTTGGAAGGTCGCGTTGACAGCGCGCTGTTTGTACGTAAAACGCGCCCAGTAGAATTCACTCGGGCGGGTCTTCGCCTATTGGCCCTGGCGGATGAGATTTTGCCTGAGGTGCGTAAAGCTGAGCGCGACTTAGCTCGCTTAGCAGGTACCGAACAGGGGCGATTACACATGGCGATCGAGTGCCACAGCTGTTTCCAGTGGCTGATGCCAACGGTGGATTATTTTCGCGACCATTGGCCAGAGGTGGAAATCGATATCCCCAGCGGTCACCACTTCGACCCACTCCCTGCCCTTGCTAGAGAGCAGTTAGACTTGGTAATTACCGCTGACCCTCAGCCACTGGAAGGGGTTCACTACGTACCGCTGTTTCGTTATGAGGGACTGCTGGCGGTTGCTCGACAGCATGCCTTTGCCGGCCAGCCATTTATCGAACCACAAGCGTTAGCCGAGGAGACGCTAATCACCTACCCAGTCGAACACTCCCGGCTAGATGTGTTTACCCAGTTTTTATCTCCCGCCAATGTACGACCACAGGAAATTCGCACCGCAGAGCTGACCATCATGATGATGCAGCTTGTTGCCAGCGGTAGAGGCGTCTGCGCGCTACCCAACTGGGCGCTCACCGAGTATTTAGAGCGGGATTACGTTAGCGCCGTAAAACTGGGCGAGAACGGCATTTGGAGCACACTTTATGCTGCCATTCGGGAGGAAAATATAGAAGCGCCTTGGATGCAGGATTTTTTGCGCACCGCTAAAGAGACGTCATTTGCGGTGCTGTCAGGTATTAAACCGGCAACTCGCGACGAGGAATCAGCAACGTAAAGCGCGCGCCGCCCAGTGTAGGGCTGGTATCAACAGTGACGCTACCGCCATGGCCTGCGATAATTTTTTGCACAATGGATAAACCTAGCCCGTAGCCCCCAGAGCTGCGGGCTCGACTGTCGTCAAGTCTGGCAAACGGCTTAAAGATATCGCTACGCGCTTCGGGTGGTATGCCGGGCCCATCATCCTCAATATCAATACGTACAAGGTGAGGCTCATCCCATAGGCGAATCACTACTTGCGACTTGCCATAGCGACAGGCATTGCTGACAAGGTTCTGCAACGCTCGTTGTAAATAGCGAGGTTCGGCGTACAACTCAACTTCAGCACTACCATCCAGCGTTAACGATAGGCTTTGGTGCAACGGTGACAGCGTATCGATGACTCGCTCAGCCATTGCCCGACACTCAACCAACGCCATTTCTAATTCAACGCCATTGTTCGACTCCCCCCCCAGGCGAGCATAGGTGAGAATTTCGTCTACCAATTCGTCTAGTTCGGCAATATCAGCATCAATCCCCTGAAGCTGACGGCGAATCGCAGGTTGGTCGGTCATATCTTCGACCATTTGCACCGCAAACCGTATACGGGCCACCGGCGTGCGTAATTCATGAGAGACCGCACGAATCATCTCTTGCTGGCCTCTTAACAAGCTCTGAACTTGATTCGCCATCCCATTGAATGCCATGCCCAAGCGGCCTAAAAAGTCTCCGCTTTCCACTTTCACCCGGGTTTCTAAGCGCCCGCTAGCGATTCTAGTCGCAGCAAGCTCTAACCGCGCCATACGCGATTCAATGCTGCGCATAATTAAGTAAATAATCAGGCTAAGCACCACCATCAAGCCTACCAACAAAGGTAAGTGCAAATTGACCGGCAGCGTATCACCACGAGAGGTCGGCCCCGCTTGCAACCACTGATTATCACCAGGCACCCGGTAAAGCAGCATCAGCGAGAGCTTATCCGACACCAGCCGCGTCAGCACGCCTCCCTGAGCGAGTTGAAACTGCTGTTCTGGAGTAAGGTCTGAGGGCGGCGTTGAAAGCAGGACAAGTGGCCAGCCACCCGCGTCTAGCGAAGCGATGGCGTCGGCCCTCGCCTCATGCGGCATGCTAGCAAGCCACTCTCCGAGCAGTATCATGCTGCCCTGCCACTGGCGCTCGCTCCAGGCGGCAAACGTTGCTTCCAGCATCCACTCATCGTTAGGTATACGTTGCCGTAACCGCCAGGGCTCTTCAGCAACTAATACCGTGCCTCGCTCGACGCGAGCTTGTTCAAAGTAGTTAAGTCCCACACTCTCAATACGCTTAAGTGAGAGCTGCATACCCAGCCGTTCCGAAAAGCGGGCAAGCATGGTTTCTCTTTCAGCCACCGGACTTGACGCTAACTGCTGCGTCATTAACGACATCGGCAATGCGGCGAGCTGTTCACGATAATCTTCTCGACGAATCTGCTCGATAAAAGAACGCCCGCCCAATGCAATAAAAAATACCACGCATAGTGCTAACCCCAGCAGAAGATAAAACCTTAAAAAAGAACCGTGGCCCAGCACTCGCCGCATGCGGTTAACCTCTGTTAGTTAACTGTCTTTGACAAAAAGATAGCCTTTGCTCCGCACTGTTTTGATCCGGTGCGGTTGGTTAGGGTCGTCGCCTACTTTGGGACGAATACGTGAAACCCGCACGTCAATTGAACGATCCTGCCCATCGTATTTAATGCCACGCAGCTCATTGAAAATTTCTTCTCGGGTTAATACACGCCCTGCGTTGCTTGCCAACAGCCACAGCAGATCAAACTCCGCGCTGGTAAGATCAATACGCTCGCCGGAAAGCCAGGCTTCACGCGTTGCGTTATCTATCTCTAGATTTTCAAAGCGCAGGCGCATCTCACCACCCGGCGCTGGTGCATCGGCACGACGCAGTAACGCACGCATACGCGCTAGGAGTACACGGGGTTGAACCGGTTTTGGCACATAGTCATCGGCCCCCATTTCCAAACCCAGCACCTGGTCAAGATCATCCGTGCGGGCCGTTAACATCATGATAGGACCAGCAAAGTTGGGCCTAACACGACGGCAGATAGCCAAACCATCCTCTCCCGGTAACATTAAGTCCAAAATTACCAAGTCAGGCTGAAGTGTTAAAATACGATCCACGCCTTTTGCACCATCCGCCTCTAGCGTCACTTGAAAGCCATTTGCCTCCAGATATTCGCGGGTCAGCTCTGCCAAGCGCTGGTCATCTTCAATAATCAACACGTGATCTTGATCGGGATAGCCAAGCGTGGCGGCGTCTTGAGCCCCAAGCGCCTGAAATTGCTGTTCCAAGTGGTCTACCATCCTTTATATTCACTCCGCTTAGGCAGTTTGTGTTATCACCCGCTCACCCTATGTAACCGCAGGTTGCAATATCTTCCAGGATACCTCAAAACCGTTCAAACGCCTGCCCCCTTACTTCTTTCCCCATAACCTATGTAATGGTTCGCCTGCTAGACACCTTGATTCTTACACCGCCAAACGCTAATGTGGCGTTGCTAACTGTCGATAATCTGGCAGAAGGAGGACATTATGGGAAACAGCAAAACAAAAAGTGTCATCAAGCGCGTTTACGTACCCACTCAAGTGCGCGATTTGCCTAATGGAGAGAAGCTGACGATTCCGGGGCATTATAAAGCGCCACCAAGTGACTAAAACGGCTTGCGTGATAAGCCGTTTCACGATCCGTCAGGTAGCCTGATCGCTAGGTTACTAAAAAGGCAGACCACAGAGGTGGTCCGCTCTTTATTTTTTAGAAAAAGCGTGTTGCTCGCTACCCTTTGGGACCAAATAGAAACCACGCGATCAGTCCAACTAACGGAAAAAACAATAGCGCCAAGATCCATAGCAGCTTTGCCAGCCCACCTGCTGCACTCTTAGCAACTTTAACAATGGCCCATACAACAATGATGAGCCAGATAAGTCCTAGTAACCCACCTACTTCAATGCCCATAACTGCTCCTGAGCAGGTTTGCTTCCATCAATTTTTAGCTAAGCACACCGTTTCGATACAGACAAGTAACATTCACTCCGCAGGCAGGCTTAGCACCATTTCCCCGCCACGTATTTCAATCACCAATAAATTAAGAAAACTCATGCCAAGTAGTACGGTATCGTTTTCCATACCAGGACTTATAGACCCTTGCACGCCATTCATACGTATGTTGCCCAACACAACCTCATCTAGCTGTGTCAGCGAGCCCTCTGCGCGACCATTCGCAGTATTAAACCAAGCACTGCGTCCCGGCTTTAGCCCCAACTCGCTAGCCAAATTGCGCGGCACTGCAACATAAGTCGCCCCGGTATCTAATAGAAAGGTCACCGGCTTCCCGTTAATTTTCCCAGGCGCTTCAAAATGGCCAGCACGATTACGCGTCAAATTGACAGGTCCGTCATCGGCGGAGGCGTACATCACATGGGCATTCGGCGTCATTACTTTCTCGAAACCACCATCTAATAGCCATGTGCCAGCAGCCAATAGCAGCACCCAAAAGAGTAGCATTGTGACGATACCACCTCGTTGCATAGCGAGGGTTTTCATACGCCACCTCCAGACTAAGCGCTCCTTTTCCAGGCAAGTGCAGCCTCACGTCCACGCTGTTCATTCACGCCAGCGCATATCAACATCGCGATAACAAACAGTGCTACACATAATAGGATAGACGCTTGCAAACCAATTAACGTTTGCAAAACGCCCAGCATGACAATCCCGAACACGCCGGCCAATTTATTAGCGAGCCCCCAGAAGCCAAAAAACTCAGCAGACTTCTCCAGTGGTGAAAAAACGCCGACCAGCGCCCGGCTAGCTGATTGGCTAGACCCCAGACTAAGACCCGCCAGACAACCGACCACCAGAAAAACGTACTGTGCTTGCCACTGTACGGCGTAACGGCTGTTAACCCAGTCGGTCAGCTCTGGCGTCGCCCATATCGATAAAATAGCGATGACCCACAGCGCTAGTGTCATTTGATACGTGCGCTTGGCGCCCAATTTATCCTGTAAAAAACCAAATCCCAGTGCGCCTGCCGCTGCCGTTATTTGAACAATAATAAACATAATATTGCGCACGCCCTCATCCCAGCCAATCACCTGAGCGCCATAAATAAAAGCAAACGCAATAATGATGTAGACACCTGCCATTGAGAATAACAGCGACACCAAAAAGACAGTTAAGTCTTTAAAGTAGCGCAGCTCAGTAAATGTTGAGCGAACACGCTGTAACGCAATACGTTGATAGGAAACAGCATGGGGTTGAGGCACACCTCGCTCTTTCATCCATAGGAAGGTGGGAATCGCCGCTACTAAGAAAAAGCCAGCTGCAAAAGGACCTACCCAACGTATGCGTTCAAAGTTATCGGCGGTCGCCTCCCCTAGCACCATCAGCGTAAAACCAGCGGCAAAAAGGCCACCAATATAGCCAAGCGCCCAGCCAAACCCCGAAATTTTACCCAGCGCATCAGGAGGGCCTAGCTCCGGTAGAAAAGCGGCAATAAACGACTCGCCCATCGAGTAAGCATAGTTTGAAAGTATAATTAACAGCAGCCCCACGACTACGTAACCAGGCTCGACAAAGTAAAGCATGGCAGTTGTCGCCACAGTGGCGAGATAACTGATTAATAAAAAGCGCTTTTTTTCTGCTCGATAATCCATCACGGCACCGCAGAGCGGGGCAGTTAATACGACCATTAGATAGCTCAACGCCAGCGCGAGGCTCCACAAAAAATTCGCTAGGCGAAAGCCATCACCTCGATCACCTACGATTACCGTCGTGAACAGTTCTCCAAACACGACCGTGATGATGAGCAAGGTGTAAGCCTGGTTGGCAAAGTCAAACATTGCCCAACCAAATATTTCACGTCGCGATGCGTAGGTGGGAGCAACCTTGGCGGGGTTAGCAGTCAGCATGCAGGCTCTCTCAAAAAAGTGTGTAGTAGCGTCATTACCCTATTAACGACAGCTAATTCATGGCGATAATAGGGCAGGTGATTATTCAGTAAAGCGGCTTAACCGCGGACGGGGCCTTAAAAAAGCAAACGCTCGGCATAGCCGAGCGTAATACGCTGAACATTGTTGCTTTTGCCAGCCTTGGCATTCTGGTTCATAGCAACCAGTGCGCTACCACGGCCGCAATACCCACCACCATCGCTGTTATAACAGCAACAGTGACGATTCGATCCAGCCAGCGATCAAAAATCTCCCTTTTGGGCTGTTTTCGCGTGGCACCGTGGTGTCCTTGCCGGGCCATCAGCACGCCTTATCCATGTGTGCATTCCCCATAAATCAGCGAATAATTTAACTATTAATGCGGCGATTGACGACACTTGGAGCACGGCGTAGGCGTTCTTCCTCGCCTAACTGCTCGGCTTCAAACGCATCAGCACCAACCGGCGTTTCCCCGTGGCGACGATATAGCTGCGTTAGCATCGCCTTGCGATCAGCACGCAGCTCACGAACCAACACTACAATCATCATATACAAAATAAAGGTAAACGGTAATGCCGAAAGCACCGCCGCTGACTGCAGGCCAGAAAGTCCACCCGCCACAATCAGTGTTAAACAAATAGCGGCGATCAAGACACCCCAAATAATACGCTTATAAAGTGGCGGATTGATGGAGCCATTGTCGGTCATTTGCGCCACAATGTAGGAAGCAGAATCTGCCGACGTCACCAGGAAAATGAAGATAAGCATCATGGCGACGACCGATAATGCACCGGTAAAGGGCATTAGCTCGAACATCTCAAACAACGCCACGGTAATAAATGTACCGATAAGTCTGGGCTTTTTAAAACCGCAGCCTTGTACCAAAACATTAAACGGCATATCTCTAAACTAACATATGCGTATAAAATTTCTTCGCGGCGTTAATCAAGAAATGTTAGTCCAGACCAGGAACTTGATACCCAGCCTGTGTTCCAATGGAACGCATATGAACGATGGAGGCTTTCATGCCGCAAATGAATCGTGATCAACGCAATGCCGCGTGGCAAGCTGCTAACCAGTGGCGTGCTCGGGCAGCCCAGACCCAGCCAACCGGCCTAATGGGCAGCATTAAACTGTTACTGACGTGGTTAGCGTTTGGTGCACTGATGATCGTCGGTGTCGTACTCGGGCTTTTTTTCCTGCTCATTGGCTGGGCAATGATGCCCTTTGTCCGCCATAAAATGAAAAAACGCATGGAGCAGATGCGCGCTGACAACGCTCAAGACGTTGGTGGCGGTTATGCTTACAGCGACACCTCCACGAGCCAGCACGATGCAATAGAAGGTAGTTACGAAGTTAAAGACGACCACCACCGGTCTTAATCAGTCGCCCACTAACGCCGCTGTTAAAGCGGCGCTTGAATCCAGGCGAACGCTGCTGCTAACGTCAGCGGCATTACGATTAAGCTCCCTAAATTGCCGATGAGCACCAATGAAGCGACCTTCTGGGGTGCCAGTTTATACTGCTCGGCCACTAAGTAGTTCAATACCGCTGGCGGCAGTGCTGCAAATACCAGTAGCACTGCTGTCTGTAGCGGATTCAATGGTAGTAACCACATGAGCGGTAGTGCGATCACTAAGCCAGAAAGTGGGCAGAGGAGCGCTCCCAACAAACCTGTTCGCCAGTCATTAAAATCAATTTCCAGCAATCGAACACCTAATGCAAAGAGCATCAGTGGAATACAGATTCCCCCTAACATGTGCATTGCTTCTAACAGCCAGCTCGGCAACGGTACATTTCCAACGTTGATGACTAGCCCTGCTAGGCTCGCAGCTACGATGGGCATTCGTAACAGTCGCCAAAGTGACGTGCGCGGGTCCAACATATAAAGACCTACTGAGAAATGCAGCAACATTTCAACAATAAACACGACCACTGCAGCCGGTAGGGCCTCTGGTCCAAAGGCGAGCACCAATAGCGGTACCCCCATATTGCCAGAGTTATTGAACATCATTGGCGGCAAGAACACCTTAGTGTCTAGCGACAGCCACTTAGCAACCGGCCAAAGCACAAGACCCGACCCTAGCACGACGGCCACCGCCGCAGTGGCAAGCCACGCATAGTCCGCCAAAGGCGCTTGGCGATCAGCCAACACGGCAAATACCAGTAGTGGAACAAATAGCTCCATATTGAGCGTGTTAAGGCTGCGAATATCAGGGTTTCGGTAACGCCCGTAAACCGCACCACAGCCAGCAATTAAGAACACGGGTAACAGCGTTGCGAGAATATGACCGATCATACGCCCTCCGCCAAGCGGCGGGCGCAGAGACAAACTGTTGCATGCATAGGGAGCTTTTCCTTATTGTTATCAGGCTATCTTCCCTATCGATGCTACTTAAAAACACTCACCTCGCCAATCAGGGTTCAAGAAAACGCTGCCAAAGTGCAATAACCACATCGCGGTGGGCTTTGAATGCCTGTGCATCAACGACAGTTTTTTCACCGGTTAACGCCGCACGATGGGTACGGCTACGATAAGCGAGATACGCTTCCCGCAGTTGCTCCGCTTCTGACTCGGTAATATGACCACTCTTGGCGAGGGTTTCTAAAATGCGGATATTATCGCTATAGGTGATTAATGCAGGCGTGTCATGAGCGAGTGATAGCACCGCGTATTGGCAAAGAAACTCAATATCGACCATGCCACCCACATCGTGCTTTAGACTAAACACCTCCCCGTCCGCACTACCTGGCTGCCCTTTAGAGCCCGTCCCTTTTGAACCCTGTCCTTTAGAACCCTGCCCTTTAGAACCAAGGTGATCACGCATTTTATGACGCATGCTGACAACGTCGTCTCTTAAGGCTTGCGGGTCACGCTCGCGACACAGCATCTCACCACGGATCGCATCAAATTTATCCGCCAGCGCGTTACTGCCGGCGACAACGCGCGCGCGTACCAGCGCTTGGTGCTCCCAGGTCCAGGCGTTTTGGCGTTGATAATCCGCAAAAGCATCTAAAGAGGTCACCAATAGGCCTGCATTGCCTGAAGGCCGAAGGCGCATATCAACCTCGTAAAGGCTGCCAGCAGGCGTTACTGCGGTTAAGAGGTGGATAATGCGCTGGCCTAAACGGGTAAAAAAGACCGCTGTATCGACGGGCCGGGCACCATCGGTAGTGCCTTTTCCGTCGCTATCATGAAGGAATACCAAGTCCAAATCAGAGCCATAACCAAGTTCGATGCCCCCCAGCTTGCCGTATCCCACAATCAAAAACGCTGGCTCTCGTGCATTAAGGCCTTCTGGCACACCATGTTTCCGCGTGACATGTTTCCAGGCCATCGCTAGCACGGCATCTAGAATGACTTCAGCGATATACGTTAAGTAGTCGCTCACCTTCATCAAGTGGCGTGTTCCAGCGATATCCGATGCAGCAACGTGAAGCATCTGCGCATGCTTAAACACGCGAAGCGCTTCCAACTGCGCCTCATCATCATCTTCTGGCAAGCGGCTTAAGGTCTGGCGTAACTCATCGGCAAGTCGTGATTTATCAGCGGGAGTGTAAAGCGTATCCGGCGTTAGTAGCTCATCAAGCAGTATCGGGTAACGCGCAAGTTGCTCTGCAATCCAGTGGCTGGCCGAGCACAGCTTCATTAGGTGCTCAAGCGCCTGAGGGTTTTCACGCAACAGTGCAAGGTAAGCGGTTCGCCTAAGTACCGACTCGATCAGCGGCTGGACACCACTAAGCGCGTTATCCGGCAACTCACTTTCGGCAACGGCAACCAGCAGTAGCGGCATCAGCGCATCTAGCCGTTCAAAGCCGATACGCTGCATGCTTTGCACTTGGCGGGAATGGTAAAGACTCTGCAGCCGTTTAAGTGCTTTCTCTGGTTCTATAAAACCAGCATCAGTTAGCAGTGCTTCCGCTTCTTCCTGCTCTAGCTCGCCGCGCCACAGTAACCGCCACTGAGACAGGCCAAGGTTATCGTCGCTACTCTCTGCATCGCTATCCTCTTCGGGGTCGGCGATCACCGCATCAAAGTGCTGACGAACGCGTTCGCGCACTTCCTCCAGCCGCGCGATGAGCCCAGGCCAATCTTCATGCCCCAAGGCAAAGGCGATCCGCTCCCGATCTTCATCATCAACGGGTAGCGTTTGGGTTTGACGGTCTTCTAGCGCCTGAATAGCGTGTTCCATGTCGCGAAGATACGCATAGTCGGGTAGCAGCTCATCGACGACTGCTTGGGGCAACAGCCCCAGTTCAGGCAGTCGATTAAGAGCGGTCTTGAGTGAGGTCACTTGAAGCTCGGTATCACGTCCACCGCGAATCAGCTGAAATGCCTGGACAACGAACTCAACCTCCCTGATTCCACCGGGCCCTAGTTTGATATTGCTTTGCATGCCCTTGCGCTTTACTTCGCGATTGATCATCGCCTTGAGCTCACGCAGCGACTCAATCGCACCAAAATCCAGGTAGCGGCGGTAAACAAACGGCCTGAGACTTGCGAGCAGTTCATGCCCGCCATCTATGTCTCCTGCGACGGGACGCGCTTTGAGCATGGCATAACGCTCCCACTCACGACCCTGATCCTGATAGTAACTGGAGAGCATCGAGAAACTGCCCACCAGGGGGCCGCCATCACCCAGTGGGCGCAGCCGCATATCAACACGAAATACGAAACCGTCAGCCGTCATGGCATCTAAAGCGGCGATCAGTTTCTGGCCTAGTTTGGTGAAGTACTCCTGGTGCTCAAGGGGTTTACGCCCGCCTTCGGTTTCACCTTTTTCAGGAAAGGCGAAGATCAGGTCAATATCTGAGGAAAGATTCAGCTCACCCGCGCCGAGCTTCCCCATACCCAGCACCACCAAGCGCTGGGACGAGCCATCTCTGCGGGCCGCAGGTAATCCCCAGCGCGGGGCGTAAAAACGTTCAAGCCAGCCGAGCGCGGCTTCAATACAGACTTCCGCCAGCCACGAAACTGCCTGAGCAGTGTCCCACATGGTGTAGCCATCGGGCCGATTAAGATCGCGCCACACAATCCCGAGCATGCGGGCACGGCGGAAACGGCGAATAGCGCGATGCATTGCCTCTTCATCATCGGCATTGTCTAGCGCATCAGCTAGCCAGCTCGCTTGTGACTCCTTACTCGCTGTCGCATCCAGCTCACCAGCCACATCTAAATCAATCAGCCAGTGCGGAAAGCGTGCCAAGGTATCTAGAGCGAAGCTTGAGACAGTTACGACCTTGGCTAACGCTTCTCGACGCGCATCAGAAAGCGCCTCCCAACTACTGGAAGGCAACGACTGTTGGGTCATTGAGGCAATATTATCAGCTTGGCTAAGCGCTTCACTTAATCGCTGCCAGGCGCGCTGTGCAGCGGGCTTAAGCGCTGTTGGCAGCCCAACTTGGGGGAAAAACGCGTCGTCTAACTGCATAACCACCTCTCTGCCAAGCGTCTATTATGTTTGTTGATGAAGCGGGTCGCTGCATGAGCTGAATAAAAGCAATTTAGCCCACCAATTTTTGCCAGCCTAACAGCCCCCAGGTTAAGCCTGCCATGATCAATGACAGCATAACCGCCGCCGAGCCAATATCTTTAGCACGCCCTGAAAGCTCGTGATGCTCGGTGCCAATACGATCAACAACGTTCTCTATGGCACTATTAAGCAGTTCCACAATCAGCACAAGGCACAGGCTGCCAACCAGCAGCAACCAGCTAATGGGCCCTTCTCCAATCCACCAAGCCAGCGGTAGCAACACCGCTGTAATACCCACTTCTTGGCGAAACGCAGCTTCATTTCTAAAAGCGGCTTTTAGCCCTTTCCATGAATAGCGCGTTGAGTGCATTAAATGGGTTAACCCCGTATGTCCTGGCTTCATGCCTGTTGCCTCAGCGGTAAAAATTAAGATTAATTAGCCAATATCATCGCATCTAAATCCAGCGACAGCGGATCTAACACCTCGGGCCAGCTAAGATAAGGCGTACTGCCAGTGCCGTTAACCAGCACACTAAAAACGCCCCAGCGCCCCTGGGCGGTACGGAAATAGCCCGCCGCGGCGCGAACAGCAAACGGCTGATTGAGCGTGCCTGTTTTCAGCATCACGTTATTTTGAAACGTTGGAGAACCACGGCGAATAAAGCGCATGACCCCATTGGCAGGCGACTGGAAAGAGGCGACAAAACTGGGGAACAAAGCGCTCTGGCGGAACATATCCTCCAACATCACATTGACGCCGTGAGCGGAGGTACGGTTATCAGTCGTCAGCCCGCTGCCGCTGTGTAACGTTAACGGACCGTGGCCCGACAAGCTGTTCACATAGGCTTCTATCGCCTCCCCCGCTTGGCGCAGTTGCGCTTGTGGTGTTTCCACCAGGTTCAGCGCCAGCACATCAGCCATGTAATTATTGGAGTAGTTCATTGTACGCAGCAGCAGCTCCTGCAGCGGCTTGCTGTCAACGGCTGCCAAACGCTGTGCACTGCTGGGCGGACGCGTTGAGCTAACCCGCCAGGGGTCACGCACACTGACACCTGCCTGATTTAGCATGCTTAACAATACTTGCGCCGTTTTCTCTGCCGCATCGCCAGCGCCACGATAAACATCACGAGCTGCGGCATTGGTTGAAATTTGCCCGGTAAGACGCAGAACATCACCGCGCTCATCGGTAATCCGCTCTGCGCTGATGTCAGTGCCACTATTAGCCGGGCGCGTGACAACTTGGTTATCAATAGCAATTAACGGCGCCTGGCTATCGCATAACCCCACACGGGCAGGCTCTCCCGCTGCCGCAGCAGGGGCTATATTGGCGCACCAGCTACCAAAGTTGACGCCTGCCGAGGTGAGCGGCGCACTGTAAGCATTAGTGACTCGGGTACGCGCATTACAGCGGTCTGTGGTAATACACTCAACAGGGCCAAAACGCCACTGACTGACCACCAGCGCGCCATCCACTTCGCGCACTCCCGCCAGCTGCAGACGTTGCACTAACCGCCAAAGATCTTCAGTTGTGAGGCCTGGATCGCCCCCACCTTCAAATACCAAGTCGCCACGCAATACACCATTTTCCACACTACCTGTGCTGACAAGCTGGCTGGTAAAGCGATGCTGGGGCCCAAAACGATTGAGTGCCGCAGCAGACATATAGGCTTTGGTGACAGACGCTGGCGACAGCTGACGCTCAGGATTCAGACTACCCAGCAATGCATTACTGCCAGTATCCGCATCCAGTAAGCGTGCTTCAGCGCTAATTGAGAAGCCTTTGCTTTCTAACTGACCAAGCTGACTGAAATCGGCATACAGTGCGGGGCTTGCGCACATGGCGGCACCTACCACACTTGTCACCAACGCCCGATGCCAGCGGCGTAGGGATGATTTAACCGAATGATTAAACGCTGAGAATGTCACCGCAGAATAGCTAACTTCTGAACACTTAATATCTGAAGACCCAATATCTGAAGACCTAATATTTAAAGAGCTAATATCTGAGCACGTCACGCTTACTTTCCTCAATGCACGTTCATTTTTGAAAAGACTTGAAGTATGACTACCCCAGCCACGATCAAACTAATGCCGACAACGGCAGGTAAATCAGGTTTCTCACCGAAAACTACAATGCCAACCAGCGTGACCAACACGATTCCCAGACCTGCCCAGATGGCATAAGCAATACCGACCGGTAATGTCCGCAACACCAAGCTCAACAGATAAAATGCCACACCGTAGCCCACGACGACCATGATGCTTGGAAGCGGTCGTGTGAATCCCATTGACGACTTGAGGGCGCTAGTGGCGACAACCTCGGCAACAATTGCTAGCACTAGATATACAAACGTCATGCCCGCTCCAATTCAATCTTCAACTGCCAAAGCGTTTGGCCGCTTTGATCATACTTTGCTTCAAATGGCGTTAGATAGCTGCCGTTGGGAGCCAACGCGGCAATCGTTGCCTGCTTTCCCGTTACTAGGGCGGTTGCCAGAGCAAACTCTTCAACATACAACTGCCAATTGGAGCGCACTTCTAAATACCCGCCAAGGGCTAGCAGTGTGGGGAAAACAGGATGCCCATGCCAGCGCATTTTTAAATGCGCAGCTTTTGGATAAGGATTGGGGTAAAGCAGAAAATGCCGCTCGGGTGCCCATTTTGCCTGTTCAGCTAGTCGCCAGAAATCGACAAGGTCAGCCCGTACCAACAGTGCATTAGCAGGCAATTCACCATGGTCTCGGCTTAACCGATCTTCGCTTCGATCAACGCCGATCACCGCGTGCGCTGGAAACTGTTCTGCCAAACGGCGTGTCGAAAGCCCTACACCGCAGCCAGCATCGAGGATTAACGGCGCTTGCTGCTTTTGAAGCCACGTATGCGCGTCTTCAAAGGCTTGTTGCGTATGCGCAGCGATTGGCTTTCGCAGTGGGTTTTCCAAGGCACGTGCTACCCGGCGCGCTACATCGTGATGCGGGCCAGGCTGATTGGAAACCACGGGTCGTGAAGTATGCTGCATGCCATTCCCTGCTTAAAAAAAACGTGATTCTATCAGTCTACCGCGCACGCGGCATGACGCCGTTGCACGCCCGGTGCTATGATCACGTTCGAGAGTATTATTAAGCGCAGATGAGCAGCACTTTTTTGCTATGCCTCTGACAATAGCTGTTACTAAAAACCACCGCACCACGAGGAACCCGGCTTGTCACACTTACCGGTGATTGTCGGCATGGGCGGCATCAATCCCGCCGGCAGAACCTCGGGCCACCAGGCCTTCCGCCGCACCGTGCTTGATGCTCTTCCAGCTGACCAGCAGCGCCAAACACTGGAAGGCTTGGCAGCGCTTATGCGCCTTGCCGAGCATTCCGCTAACGGCTGGCATGATAGCGCCGGCCAGCCCATTGACTCCCCTGCTCAAACCTTGCGCGATCATGTGCTTAACCACACATTGATTCGGCGCAACGAAGATCCACGCTTTCTCGCCCCGGGCTTGCCAGCCAACCGACGGGCAGAAATGACGCTGTCTGAACCGGTGCGGTTTACATTGCGCCGCCGTCAGTTGCCCGAACAGCTGCCTGAAGGATGGCAGGTGGAGGACATCGACGCCAAGGTAGTCGCCGTCACCGTGCCCGCGGGGAACTTTAGTGCTCTGCTGCCTGACGCCTTAGAGCCTAAGGTGCGTGCAGCCGCCCAACTGCCGAGTGGCTTCGACCCCGCTAGCCTTTACCGTAGCGTGCATCATCCGCGCGGGCTGTCGATGGCAGTCTTTAGTGCTAGTGACTGCCTAGGTGCCAGCGGGCTCGCTTGGGAAACAATTCGCCAGCGGCTCGACCCTGACCATATCGCAGTATATGCGGGCAACTCTATTGGCCAATTAGATGACCAAGGCTGGGGCGGCCTACTAAAGAGCTTGGTGAGTGGCCAACGTGCCACCTCTAAGCAAATGCCGCTGGGTTACGGGCAAATGCCTGCGGACTTCCTCAATGCCTACGTATTAGGCAGCGTGGGAAGTACGGGTGCTGCCTTAGGCGCCTGCGCAAGCTTTTTATACAACCTGCGCCTAGGTATTGATGATATTCGCACAGGGCGTTGCCGGGTCGTTATGGTAGGCACCGCAGATGCGCCGATTACCCCCGAAATCATCGAAGGCTTCCGCGCCATGGGCGCACTGGCCGATGACGCCAGCCTGAAAGCACTGGATTCTTTAGCGCTACTTACCGACGCTGACTACCAGCGCGCTTGTCGCCCGTTTGCACGTAACTGTGGCTTCACCATGGCGGAAGCAAGTCAGTTCGTACTGTTAATGGACGATGCGTTAGCGCTTGAGTTAGGGGCGGATATTCTAGGTTCAGTGCCCGATGTGTTCGTTAATGCCGATGGTTTTAAACGCTCTATCTCTGCACCCGGCATTGGCAACTACATCACCCTGGGCAAGGCAGCCTCGTTGGTAAAAGATATGCTAGGTGAGAAAGCGCTAAAAGAGCGCACTTTCCTGCATGCCCATGGCACCAGCACTCCCAAAAATCGCACGACTGAATCCCATGTTTTTGATGAAATTGCCCGTGCAAATGGCATCGAGAACTGGCCAGTGGTCGCTATTAAAGCGTTTATCGGCCACTCCCAAGGGTCTGCGGCAGGCGATCAGTTGGTAAGCGCTTTGGGCAGCTTTGCCCATGGATTACTGCCAGGTATTCCCACTTTAGACGCGGTCGCGGACGATGTGTACGCTAAGCGGCTACGTTTTTCCACTACCCCAGTGGCGTTTAGCGCCGATGCTGCCTTTATTAATGCAAAAGGGTTCGGTGGTAATAACGCTACTGGCGTCGTGCTCTCCCCTCAGGTCACCGAACGATTGCTCACTCAACGCCACGGCAGCGCTGCCATCAGCGCTTGGAAAACGCGTCGGGAAACTGTGCGCGAGAATGCCGCCGCTTATTTAGCCGACGCTGATCATGGGCACTATGCGCCTCGTTATCAGTTTGGTGAAGCCGTTCTAGAAGGCCCTGAGCTTGAGATCCACGCCGACCGCATTCATATTCCGGGCTATGATCACGCCGTTTCGCTAACGGCGGACAATCCTTTTGGTCAGCTTGACGAGCAGGAGGCACCCGAATGAACGATCAACGTGTGAATGTTGCCGTCTATCCCGGGACCTTTGACCCTATCACCAACGGCCACTTTGATCTTATCGAACGCGGCGCACGGATGTTCGATAAGGTGGTCATTGCCGTCGCTGCGAGCCCTGGCAAGCAGCCTAGTCTTGAGCTAGACACCCGTATCGCGCTGGCCAAAATGGTGTGTGCTTCACTACCGAACGTAGAGGTCATCGGCTTTTCAACACTTCTGACCACTATGATGCGTGAACAGGGGGCCACCATTATTCTACGTGGCCTGCGGGCTGTCTCGGATTTCGAGTACGAGCTACAGCTGGCCAATATGAATCGGGCGCAAAACCCTGAGCTTGAGAGCGTATTTCTCACCCCAGCGGTGGAAAACTCCTATATTTCGTCGACCATCGTGCGAGAAATCGCCAAGCTGGGCGGCGATATTTCACCGCTCGTTCACCCGCAGGTCGCAGAGGCACTGCGTAAGCACTACACTATCTAGCGATCGATATTGTTGAGTAAAACGCTCAGGTATATAACTACCTGAGCGAAAAGCCATTCGTGAGGTACGCCCATGGCCCTGATGATCACCGACGAATGCATTAACTGCGACGTCTGCGAACCTGAATGCCCCAATGACGCCATCTCTCCTGGTGAAGAGATTTACGTTATTGACCCCAATTTATGCACGGAATGTGTCGGCCACTTTGACGAGCCACAGTGCCAGCAAGTGTGTCCAGTGGACTGCATTCCTCTCGACCCAGAGCGTCCCGAAACCCACGAGAAACTCATGGAGAAGTACCGCATCATTACTGCTGCTTAGGCCCACTGAAACGTGCGTATTTGGACTCTTGCCTGGCCAATCATTCTTTCGAATATAACAGTTCCCTTACTAGGGCTGGTCGATACCGCTGTGGTCGGGCACCTGCCCGATTCTCGCTATCTGGCAGCGGTGACCCTCGGGGCGACGCTGTTTAGCTTCCTCTATTGGGGATTTGGCTTTCTACGCATGGGCACCACGGGGTTGGTTGCCCAGGCAATCGGCCGCGAAGCACATAGCGATGTGCGCAATTTGCTGGGTCAGTCACTCATTATGGCGGCCGTTATCGGCGCGCTACTGATTATCTTTGGCTCGCCGCTGATTTCGCTCGGCCTATGGCTGTTAGACGGCAGTGAAGCGGCGACACCACTGGCACGCGAGTATGCCGAAATACGCCTCTGGTCAGCCCCGGCAGTGTTGGCGAACTACGCCATCCTCGGCTGGTTTTTGGGCCAACAAAACGCCCGCGTTACGCTGATGATTTTAGTGCTGACCAATAGCGTCAATATCGTGCTCGATCTTTGGTTTGTCGTAGGGCTAGGAATGACCAGCGGCGGCGTCGCCCTGGCCAGCGTGATTGCCGATTACAGTGCGCTAACCTTTGGCAGCTATTTAGTACTGAGCCAGCTTGGCCACTTGGAAGGCTGCTTTCAACGGCAGCGACTTTTGGTAGTGTCAGCCTACTCAGCCCTGTTTAATGTTAACGCCAACCTGTTTGTGCGCACCTTAGGGTTGCTGTTTGCAATGGCCTTTTTTACCGCTCAAGGGGCACGCCAGGGCGACACA
Source organism: Halomonas sp. N3-2A (assembly GCF_002216165.1). NCBI lineage: Bacteria > Pseudomonadati > Pseudomonadota > Gammaproteobacteria > Oceanospirillales > Halomonadaceae > Halomonas > Halomonas sp. N3-2A. The sequence goes on from NZ_CP022286.1 coordinate 3,380,493, forward strand.
GTGTTAGCCGCCAATGCCGTGCTATTGCAATTTATTATGCTCACTAGCTACGCACTTGATGGCTTCGCCCACGCAGCGGAATCGTTGGTAGGCCGCGCGTTTGGACGGCGTGACTGGCAGGAATTTGCAGCGACGGTTCGGGCGACAGCACAATTCTCGTTCTGGACAGCCGCTGTAGCCACCATTGCCTTCGCATTGGGCGGAAGTTATCTAGTTGCCATGCTGACAGGGCTGGCAGAGGTGCGTGCCACCGCCGCTAGTTACCTGCCTTGGATGATCGTGATGCCATTGATAGCCGTATGGAGCTATTTATTAGATGGCGTTTTTATCGGCACCACCGCTGTGCGCGAAATGCGCAACAGCATTTTTATCGGTTTAGCGGTTTACCTACCAACTTGGTGGCTATCCCAAGGGCTTGGTAACCATGGCCTGTGGTTAGCCTTTACGCTCTTTATGTTCACACGCTCAGCGGTACTGATCGCCTACTACTACCGCTACCGTCAACGCCACTGGCGCCCTCAGGGCTAAAGCCCATAGTGCCGAAATCCACACCGCTAAACTCATCGTGCCCTCCCACCGTTGAAGCCCACCACGCTTAGCTGTTGCCAACTGGTCTACCGTAATAGTGATTATCTGAGCCAGTACTTGAGAAAGCACTTGATAAAGCACTTGATAAAGCACCTAACAATGGATGAAAAATACGGTGTACCGCCGTATATTAGCCACGCATATCTTAATAACGAATAAAGAGAGCACTCATGTTAAAACTCATATCAAAACCGGCAGTTAAGCTGGTCGAGCGCTATTTGCCAGACCCCTATATCTTTGTTCTGCTGCTCACGTTAATTGCCTCCGTGGCTGCCATCGCCGTTGAGCGCCAAACACCGCTTGCCGTGCTGCGCATGTGGGGAGATGGTTTTTGGGGACTCCTCACCTTCTCAATGCAAATGCTGCTGGTACTCGTCACGGGTTTTATGCTGGCAAGCTCACCACCGGTCAAACGCATTCTTCAGAAAATCGCTAGCACTGCGAAAAGCCCTGGTGGCGCGATCATTTTAGTCACGCTCGTTTCGCTCGTGGCTAGTTGGATTAACTGGGGGTTTGGCTTAGTTGTTGGGGCGCTTTTTGCCAAAGAGCTCGCTCGCTTGATACGAGTGGACTATCGGCTTCTGGTTGCCAGTGCTTACTCAGGCTTCGTGGTATGGCATGGCGGTCTTGCGGGTTCAATTCCGTTGACCATTGCCACTGAAGGCCACTTCTCCGCTGATCAAATCGGCGTTATCGGTACCGGCTCAACCATTTTTGCCTTCTTTAACCTTGCGATTGTTATTTGTCTGTTTATCGCCGTACCGCTGGTTAACCGCTTCATGCTGCCGGACGAAAAAGACAGCGTGTATGTTGATCCCAAGCTGCTAAACGATGACCCCGAACAGCAAGGCCGCATTACCCGCCCAGCCGAAAAACTCGAAAACAGTATGCCTCTCGCCCTGCTTGTGGGCGTTCCGGGGCTGCTGTTCCTGCTCGACCATTTTCTGCTTCGTAGCGGTGGCTTGAACCTGAACGTGGTCAATTTCCTGTTCCTATTCTTAGCTATTGTGCTGCATCGTACACCGCGCAACCTGCTCAACAGTTTGAACGAAGCCATAAAAGGCGGCGCTGGCATCGTCATTCAGTTCCCCTTCTACGCGGGCATTATGGCCATCATGGTGCAGTCGGGATTGGCTCAGAGCATGTCTGAGTGGTTAGTCTCTTTCGCCACCGCTACGTCGCTGCCATTCTGGTCCTTCCTAAGTGCTGGCATCGTGAACCTGTTCGTGCCTTCCGGCGGTGGCCAATGGGCTGTTCAAGCCCCGGTCATGCTACCTGCCGCAGAAGCGCTGGGTGCTGATCTTCCACGTATTGCCATGGCAGTGGCCTGGGGCGATGCCTGGACCAACCTGCTGCAACCTTTCTGGGCTCTACCGGTACTGGCGATTGCAGGTTTGAAGGCCAAGGACATCATGGGCTTCTGCCTGGTTCAGCTATTGATTACCGGCATTATCATTTCTGTTGGCCTAGTATGGTTCTAGCACTAATGTCGCGACAGTTTTAGAACACTAGTTTTAGGACACTGGCTTTACCACACTTGCGACCTGCATAGCGCCCGCCCTTTGGGGCGGGCATTTTAATCTCTGAAGGCTTTTATTTATGTCTGACACCCAGGTTGAACATAGCGCCCTACCCGGCCAGCATGAACTCTCTATGACGGTTCTTATGACACCCGATATGGCGAACTTCAGCGGAAAAGTACATGGTGGTGCTATTCTTAAAAAACTCGATGAGGTGGCCTACGCTTGTGCCAGCCGTTATTCGGGCCACTATGTCGTCACGCTTTCCGTCGATCAGGTGTTGTTTAAACAGCCGATTCACGTCGGCGAGTTGGTGACCTTTCTTGCCAGCGTCAATCATGTGGGGCGCTCTTCTATGGAGATCGGCGTTAAGGTAGTGGCCGAAGATATTCGTGAGAAGCTGATTCGTCACACCAATAGCTGTTATCTCACCATGGTGGCAGTAGATTCAGACGGAAAGCCCGCGTTAGTGCCACCGCTGGCGTTGGAAACATCGCTACAGAAGTTGAGATTCGAAAAAGCCGCGCTACGCAAAAAACTGCGCAAGCAGGCAGAGCAGGAAGAGTTGCTAACTCATAAAAACCACCATCAGCAGCACTCTTAACGCCACCCCACACCTTCAGAGCAAGGAGCCCTCATGCCCGCTAGGGAGCGCTACCCACACCTACCTAAAAGCGTTGAGTATGCGCATATCGGCTGGGATTTTTTTATTCTCGCCGCGGTTATCATCAACCTTAGCCTGTTACTGTTTGACTCGTTATTTCTGATTGGGCCGATTAACGACACCATTGCCAGCCTCACACCCGGCTTTCACGCTTTTTACGACACAGTGATCCACAGCCGTTTTATTACCATCGACTTATTTTTCGTGGGTATTTTTATAGCGGATGTACTGCTGGGCTGGACGGTAGCAATTGCCGAGCGACGCTATCACCGCTGGTTTTTCTACCCGTTTGTTAACTGGTACGACGTACTTGGCTGCATCCCCCTTAGCGGGTTCCGCTTATTGCGCGTACTGCGTGTCGTGTCACTCTTGAACCGACTGCACCGGCTGCGCTTGATTGATGTAACCCGCTGGACCAGCTACCGCTTTTTTGCCAAGTATTACGACATCCTGCTAGAAGAGCTTTCCGACCGCATTGCACTCCGCTTACTAGGCAATGTGCAAGAGCAAGTTGTCGCTAGCGATTCACTTACAGAGCGGGTTATTGATCGCGTTATCCTCCCTCGCAAGGCTCAGCTAATTCATGAAATTGCTCAGCGGTTAGAAACAACGGTGGGGCAAGCCTATCAACAAAACCGCATCGCTATCATGGCGGCAATTGATGACTTAGTTAGCCGAACACTGCGGGAAAGCCCAGAAATTCAAAAACTACACCGCCTTCCCATGGGTCACACGGCTTCAAACGCTATGCAGGCGTCACTTAGCGGAGTTGCCCAGCGGCTCGTGGATGAACTCGCTCAGGGCATTCACTCAACAGAGTTTCGCCAACTGGTTGAGCGTACAGCTGAAACGGGCTTCAACAGCTGGCTAACCGTGGATGAAACAAGCGCGCACGTCACCGAACAAGTGCTTTACGATATTCTCGAAATGCTCAAAGAGCAGGTACGCCATCAAGGATGGAAAGACCGTTATGAGTAGTTTGGTTATCAATATCAGGGCTATGAATAGCTCTGCTATACGGTAATGGTCGCCAACGGTGGCTGAGCTAGGCACTGCTTAATAACGTTCAGTGCCTGGGTTAATGTCTGCCTGTCAGCAGCAGCGCCAATACAAATCCTAATGGCCTGGGGCGCTGGCGTACTTCCCACACAGAAAGGCTCCGCACTTGAAACTTTAACGCCTTGCAGCTGCAAGCGTTCACACAGTTCGATGGCACGACTCCCTTCCGGCAGCGTAAGCCAAACATTACTACCATTGTGACTTCGACCCAGCGTGTAATCGGAAAGCACCTCTGTCACTATTTGCTGTCGCGCGGCCAGCTCCTCGGTTTGCCATGCAAGCAACGAAGCTGCCTCGGGCTGAGCGATCCAATAACAGGCAATATCAACCATCAGCGGCGGCACCATCCAGCTCTGCGCTCTTAACCCAGCGGCTAGGCGTTCAAGCAGTTTATTAGGCGTCCGCAAGACACCGATACGCAGCCCACCCGCTAATACCTTTGCGGTACTGAAGACAAACAGCGTTCGCTCTGGTGCTAACTGATACAGCGGTGTGCCGCGCTGCTCAGCAGGCAAATACTGCACACCATCTTCCAGTAGCCAACTGTCATAGCGCCTGGCAAGTGCCACCAATTGCTCTCGCCGCGCCTCGCTGAGACAAGCCCCGGTAGGGTTATTCTGATCAGGTGTCACATAGATTAACCTGGGTGGCTGGCGGGCGCACTGGGCTTCCAGCGCTTCCATACACATCCCCGATTCATCAAAGGAAATGCCAACCATTTTTAGATGTGCTTGCTGGGCAGCGCTAATGGCACCTGGATAGGTCAAGGCATCGGTCGCCATCAGTTCACCAGGGCGCAGCAACGTACTCAGCACCAGACTAATGCCATGCTGCCCCCCTTGAGTAACCAGTAGCTCGTCCGCATCCAGCGACATACCTAATTGCGCTAGCCACCCTGCCAACCTCTCGCGGTGGCCTTCGGCTCCCCGCGCATCAAGATAGGAAACTCCCCGCGTTACTGCAGAAGGCGATTCACTCATTGCCTTTAATGCAGCACTGAACGCCTGCAAACGAAGCGGATGAGGCGGCGGCAAACTTAAGCTTAAATCAATGACATCGCTGTCATCATTCTGATGCCATGCCATATCAAAAACGGTTCTTGGTGCAGCTTGTTTGACGAAGGTTCCGCTGCCTACTCGAGCGGTTACCCAGCCATGGTGCTCTGCCTCAGCATACCCCCGGGTAACAGTGCCTACGGTTACCCCCAACGCATCCGCTAAGCGCCGCTGAGGTGGTAAACGTTCGCCTGGGGCAAGTTCGCCGGCCGAGATGGCTGCGCCAATAGATTGAGCAATCGCGCGATAGCGTGGCCCAGAAAAACACTCAAGTGAAGGCACCCAAATTGTCATGGTGACAATAAAACCTTTGACGTAGATTTACCCGCCATTATGCTTACAAAAGCGATCAAAAAACAATTTAAACCACAAAATTGTATGGGTACAAAATGAATAACGAATGGCTACTGCTTGGCCCGGCTGCGCTTTATATGATGTCGATGACGCTTACCCCAGGGCCAAACAATATTATGTTGACCGCCTCTGGGGCGAATTTTGGTTTTCGCAGAACCATGCCTCATATGTGGGGCATTTTAGGCGGCTGTTTTCTGCTGTTTTCCAGTATCGCGCTGGGGCTAGGCGTATTGTTTGAACGCTTTCCTATGGTGCAAACGACACTCCGCTGGGTGGGTAGTGCCTATTTGTTGTATTTAGCCTGGAAGATAGCCACTGCACCACCGCCGAATCTCAACGGAACTCAACACGGAGTGCCGTTAACCTTTTTCCAAGCCGCGATGTTTCAATTCGCCAACCCCAAAGCGTGGGTAATGGGGCTGGCGCTGATGGCTGGGTTTCTGCCCGAAAATGGCCAACCGGTGGTAAACGCACTGGTGTTAGCAGGCTTTGCGGAGTTGGTCGCGCTGCCGTGCATTGCCCTGTGGGCAGCGTTTGGCAGCGCGATTGGACAGTGGATCAAAAGTGACCAAGCATGGCGGGCATTTAATATCACTATGGGACTATTAACGGCCGCCTGCGTCGTACTGATTTTACGCTAGCCGCAGCGCAGCGCTTCAATCGTGTCATTAATTTCAAGAAGAATATTTAAGCGGTCTTCGCGATAATCCATGGTGGCAGCGCCGTTAGGCCTGAGTATCCTAACCTGCTTGGCACCACTCTCACTTTGTAGCGCGGGTACATTGACTTCATCAAAAGACGTGCCAATGGCGTACTGGACCGTTTCAGCATCGCATGTGGTGTTCATCTCGGCAGAAGGCTGACCAACAGCAGGAGGCTCTGGAGCAGAGACATTATCGGGTGAGCCTGCGCATGCCACCAATAACACCGAGACTGGTAATACCGATGCGAGTAATACCGTGAGGCTGGCCAATTTTTTCTTCGCACAGCGGAATGGATGATTCATTGTGGTGCTTCCTTGTGTTGGCAAATAACTACCCTGAATGCAAAACGGGCTAGACAACTATGCCTAACCCGCTCATTCACGCCAAGAAGCAGTGGAAATAAAGCGTATTAACTCGCTGCATCCTGAACCGCCTGGCCACCCTCTTGAACGTCTTTTCCTGCACCTGCAATGGTATTGCAGCCCGATAGAGCGCCCGCCGTCATCAACAGAATAAAGCTAATACCTAATAATTTTTTCATCTGTGTTCTCCTTAACAAATCATTCAACATCGGGAAGCTCCGACGGCAGCCTTGCCGTATGGGAGTGCTTTCAGAGTAACAGATTTTAACAATTTCGCCTGTTTTGACCTCTCCTTCCCAAGTCCTTGGAAAGCTCTTGGAAAGCCCATGGAAAGACCTTGGATAAGGAGCAAGGTGTATCCGCAACTGCTATGATAATTTTCATTATGTAAAGGAGTACTTACTTGAAAACATTTGAACTTGACCCACGGCTAGAAGCGGATACCTTACCACTCGCCGACCTTCCCCTGTGCCGTGCGCTGCTAATGAACGATGCACGCTACCCTTGGGTAGTCCTGGTACCCAGGCGTGGCTCGGTCAGCGAAGTGTTTGAACTAAGCCTGGATGAACAAGCCCAGCTGTGGCGTGAAACGATCGCGCTAGGAACGGCGATGAAGGAGATATTTCACGGTGATAAGCTCAATATTGCCACCTTAGGTAATGTGGTCAGCCAGCTGCATATTCATTTGGTGGTGCGCTATACAGATGATGCCAGTTGGCCAGCGCCGGTATGGGGAAATGGTAGCCCAGAGCCTTATGAGCTACCCCTTCAGGGCAGTCGCCGCGAACAGTTGCTAGCCCAAATTGAAGGATTAAAGCTTTAGCTTAATTCCCCAGTAAAGAGCCCTGTCTGGATGGTGGCTCACTCAGTAATGGGCCACTGGTAGGCTGGGCGGCGCCAGCCATAGAAAGCGATACGCCTAGTGCAACAATGAGAGCACCGCCGGCAAGCGCCGCCCAACCAGCCGCTTTCTCGACCACCTGTCGGCTGCTCTGTTGCTGCAACCGCTTAGCCGCCCAGCCCCGAGCCACGATGCTTGCCAGCGCCAGCACTGAAACGGTAATACCGGTACCAAACGACATGGCAAGCACCGAAGCGACACCGACGTAAAACTGCCCAAGCAGGCTAGCAGCCCCCAGCATAAGCACTGCCCCAGTGCACGGACGCATCCCAATCGCACCAACAGTCATCAGCGCTGTGCGCCAGTCGAGCGCTTGTTGAGGCTCGATATGATGAGCCCCACCGCAGCAGTGGGAATGATCATGGCTGTGATTGTGATTGTGATTGTGATTGTGATTGTGATTGTGATTGTGATTGTGATTGTGGCTGTGGCTGTGGCTGTGGCCAGCAGCATCACTAGCGTGGACTGAGTAAGCGTGACGCAATTGTTTTATCGCCCGCCAGCATAACCAACCACCTAACAGTGCCACTAATATAAAGCTGGCTTGCTCTACCCAAACCACGCTGCCCATCGCCTGACGGGTCACCCAGCCTAGCCCATGTACGAGCACTGCCACCATGGCAATCGCCGTTCCCCCCTGCAGCAGAGCTGCCGCAAAAGAGAGCCCCAAGGCGCGACGGGTAGCACCGCCGTGAGACGCTAAATACGTCGCCAATACCGCTTTGCCATGTCCAGGCCCCGCAGCATGGAAAACGCCATAAGCAAAACTTACCCCTAGCAGCGTTAGCCAAGTGTTGCTAGAAGGCGTACGAGAGAGTTCGGTAATAGCAAGCGTCAGGGTGCGATGTAAATCTCGCTGCCAAGCCAGCAATTGAAGACTTACCCCCTGCAAATTAGCCTGTACGATGAAGACCAACAGCAGCACCCCCGACACGGTAAGCGCTCCCCATAACAGTTGTTGCCGCGTTAAAGGCATTGCCCCTCCGCCGGAAAGTTATAAAGTAACACTTTATACACGACCTTCCAGGTTTTCCGCTAGTCGCATTCAATCCGCCCCGTTTCTGCAAAATGGCGGCCCAATCCTGACTCTCCCGTTTCATCCACATCTAACAGCGCGGCTTGCATTACGAGCTCGGGATCAGGGTCAGCAGGTAGCACGCTTAAACGGCAGTCGGGCTCACCATAGAGAATCAGCGCCTGCTCAGAGGGTGCCCCGTCCTCTTCTTCGTGCACCACTTCGATATAGTAGGTTGGGTCAAAGACCTGATACTCCAGCATTCGCCCGGCCAATGGCTGAGACGTTGCTAACGGCAGAATAAACATAAAGGTTAAGCGACCATTGCGCTCCAACGCCGTGTATTCAGATACCTCACCCAGCGCTTGCGGTTCGCCATTCACACGAACCTCGGTAAAGTAGTGCTGCTGCGACAGGTTATCGCGGATGTCGCTGCCTAGCTGGTCAAGTCCTTCTTGCAGGTTGCTGCCTTGAACCTGCTGTAACTCTTCGAGCACCACCAAACTGTAAAAAGGGTCCATTCGCCATGTTTGATGAAGCCCTGTTGCGACCCCCTCATCGTTTGTTATCACCCTCACGCTGAGATCAATCCAACCATGGGGATGGGCCAACACAAGACTGCTGTTTAGCGTGCTACAAACGCCTATTGCCAGCACTACCCAGTAACTGCGGCGTTTATTCAGTGAGCTACCTAGCGGGGGAAATACGCCTGTCACGGCAACTCTCCTAATTTATGTTGCAGCTCAACCAGCCAGGGATCTAATACATACGGTGGCAGCGGCTGATTCCCACGCAACGCCGACAGGCTGACACGGCTGCCACCAGGCACCTCACTTACCTGCAGTTGCAAGCGATACTCTGGCCAGCGGGCTAGCGTTGCATCTGCGCGCCCTAGCGCTAAATCAGCGTGCCGAACGACATAGCCTTGCTCCATCATTAACTCAATGGCTTCGCGGAACGTTTGCTCTGGGGAAGCACTGTAACGTAGTTCTCGCGGCTCTAGTGGCTGCGTAGAGGCACAGCCTGCCAGCATAATGATCATGAGAACTGCGGTGGCCGTTAAAAAGTGCTTACGTAGTGGTTTCATAACGCCCTCGGGGTAGCTACCGCTTGCTCAAACGCAGTTTGGAAACGTTGACAAAAATCATCATTGCTAGCGCTGTAAGATTCACGCAGATCCCCTAAGTGGTCAAAGCGGCGAATATCTCGGGAAAGCCGAATATGACCATCGCGTGCCAGTAGCGACACCCGCTCTATTTCAACAGGTTGATGGCGGAAACCGCCTCCAAATCCACTACCAATCCCCAGACCAATGCTGGAACCACCACGCCCCAAACCAAAGCCACCAAATACCCGCATGTTTCGCCCATACCCAAAGTCGTTATCATAAGGGTCGTAGTAGCCAATCAAATCTCGCTGTCGACTAGCGGTCACCAAACCTAAATCGGTGTCGGTCGCTTCAAGCTCAAACCCCCATGCTTCCAATACGTCAATACTTTGCGTCACCACCTCCAATGGCGGTGCCGTTTGGCCAGACGGCCCAGAGGGAAAGTAGCAGGCTGCAGAAGGCGCTGGCTCCGCTTGAGGAAGACGCTCTGGCACTGCTTGGCAGCCTGTCAGTATCAACAAGCACGTCATGCTAATCGGTAGTATTGCCTTCATGAGTGATCCTCTCATCTCAGATGCGGCTGGTGTGTCATCGAACGCCGCGCTAAGCTCGCCAGCAGCCATTCATTAAGATAAATGATAAAAAACCACGATAAACAATTTTGACAACACGTTAGGGAGGTTGTGCGATGAATGTTCTGCTTTGCCCCGATAGTTTTAAAGATGCGCTTAGCGCTGAACAAGCAGCAAGCGCCATGGCAGACGGTATTCAACGGGCTTCGCCAACCGCCACGATCCACCTTTGCCCGCTTGCTGATGGCGGCGAAGGCAGCTTGGATGCGCTTATAGCTGCCACCCATGCCGAGCGACGTCAACTGACGGTACAAGATGCCTTGGGGCGGCCGCGCCAAGCATCCTGGGGCTGGCTTAGCGAGCAGCGTACCGCGTTTATCGAACTAGCAGAAGCCAGTGGGCTGCAGCATCTATCCCCTCATCAACGTAATGCCCTGCATACCACCACTTACGGCGTCGGAGAGTTATTTCACGCAGCGCTTGATGCTGGTGCCACGAAGGCGCTGCTCTTTTTAGGTGGCAGTGCCACCAACGACGCAGGCGCAGGCATGCTCCAAGCACTGGGAGCCAAGTTATTAGATAAGCACGGTAACTCGCTTCCCCCCGGTGGCGCAGCACTCCAGCAGCTTGCAACACTAGACCTTTCCACGCTAGACCCTCGTTTAAACAGCTTAGCAGTTGAAGCCGCCGTGGATGTAGATAACCCGCTGCTAGGATCACGTGGGGCGAGCGCTGTCTTTGGCCCGCAAAAAGGCGCATCACCTGACGATATTGCCACGCTTGATCGCGCTATTGGCCACTTTGCCGAGCTAAGCGCCCAGGTGCTGGGTCGCGATGAAAAAGAATTAGCCGGCGCGGGGGCTGCGGGTGGTATGGGGTTTGCCGCTCGCAGCTTTCTGAACGCCACTCTCACGCCCGGCATTGAGATAATGATGCAGCAGGCCAAGCTACCCAGCCTGCTTCCTGATATTGACGTAGTGATTACCGGAGAAGGTCGCCTAGATGGCCAAAGCCTTTCGGGTAAAACGCCTATTGGCGTTGCCCGTACCGCCAAACGCCACGGCAAGCCGGTCATCGTACTGGCCGGTAGCCTGGGTGAAGGGTGGCAGGCCTGCCTAGAAGAAGGCGTTACCGCTGCGTTTGCCCTTGCCGACGGCCCGATGACACTTGAAGATGCTTTACCACGCACCGCAGAGCTACTCGCTGACCGCTGTGAGAGCATTGCAAGGCTTTGGCTCGCTCGATAAACGGGTCAGCCAGCCAACGCGTGAAAAATATGCCCCTTGAAAAACACCCTAGGCGCCTACATCTCTTTTATTAGGCATACATTCGACGGCATATCAGCCCTGTACTATGTTGCGTAAGCGATGAGTCAGCCGTCGCCAGCTCACCGCCAAGGTAATGGTATGACGCTATTGCCGCGATGCAAAAAACTTGTTTTGCAACGCTCACTAAGCGTCTTAAGCTAAATCGAACGATTTGATGACCGTACTGTTTTCAGAGCGGTTGCAACCATGGAGGAGCACTACATGAGTGATACAAATAGCATTGGCTTACACGAAGGCAGCGCAAGCCAACTCGCCGAGAAACTTAATCACCTGCTGGCCAATTATCAGATTTTCTATATGAACGTTCGTGGCTACCACTGGAACGTTCGAGGTAGCGACTTCTTTGAGCTACACGCAAAATTTGAAGAGTTTTATACCGACTTACTTACCAAAGTAGATGAAGTGGCAGAGCGTATTTTGACGTTAGGCCACAAGCCTATTCATGCGTATAGCGACTATGTAAAAATTTCGCGTATTGAAGAAGATAAAGATGTTCATGATGGTCAAACCTGCGTAAAAGGCGTACTCACCGGTTATCAAACATTGATTGAATTACAGCGGGAATTGCTGGCAATTGCGTCAGACGCTGACGATGAAGGCACCGCAGCACAAGCCGGCGACTATATTCGCGAGCAGGAAAAAACCGTATGGATGCTCAACGCTTACTTGAGCAAATAATACGAGGCTTACCTCGCTGATGGCTAACGTAGACAGTGGGTAGGCACTAACCAAAACGGCACCCTATACGGGTGCCGTTTTTTTATGGCGATTTGTCTAACGAGAGTTCGCCAAGGTTTCAATGAAATCGCGTAGCATCTCCCAGAACTCCGCCACCGAGGCAATTTCCACTCGCTCGGCTGGCGAATGCGCTCCACGAATCAGCGGGCCAAACGAAATCATGTCTAACTGTGGGTATTTACTTCCCAGGATGCCACATTCAAGGCCTGCATGAATCACCTTGACCTCGGGTTCACGGCCCATTAATGCAGCATGCCGAGCATTAAAGGTAGCAAGCAAGGGGCTTTGTGGATTAGGCACCCAGCCTGGATAGCCATTTTCCACTTTTACCCTAGCGCCCATCAGGCCAAACAGCGCCTGAAAACGTCCCGCCATCGCGTCAGTGGCACTGTCATGCAGTGAACGCACCAGCGCACAAAGATGGAAACGTCCGTTTTCGACGCTTAATACACCTAAATTGTTCGAAGTTTCCACTACCCCCGGTACATCAGCACTCATGCGTTCGACCCCACAGGGGGCCGCATGCAGCGCAGCCAGCAGCATCGCACTGGCGTCCCGCGTTAGTGGTTCAGCATCAGCCAACTCCACGCGCTCAGCAGTAAGCGCCATATTGCTATCGCCACTGCCCAATTCAGCTTTTAGCGTATCAGCAAGCGTTTCCACCATCGCCAACGCGGCGTCAAGCTCGTCAGTAGGCAGGGCAATTTGCGCAAACGCTTCGCGGGGGATGGCATTACGTAGTGTGCCGCCATGGTAATTAATCAGCCGCGCACCAAAGGATTCTAATGCCCACAGCACGCGGACTAGCAAGCGGTTCGCGTTACCCAGGGGTTTATCAATATCCATCCCCGAGTGGCCGCCTTTTAGCCCCGTCAGCGCCAGCGAAATCACCTGCTCATGGTCTTGCAGCGCCGTGCTGGGGAGCTGCGCATTCACTACGACATCAGCGCCTCCCGCACAGCCGATATAGACTTGGCCGCGATCTTCACTGTCTAAATTGAGCAGCAATGCCCCTTCCAGCCAGTTTTCAGCAAGATTGAGCGCGCCCCCCATAGAGGTCTCTTCCTCTAGCGTAAACAGTGCTTCTAACGGGCCATGCGTAAGCGCAGGGTCTTCCAATACGGCCAGAATAGCGGCGACACCAAGGCCATTATCAGCACCCAATGTGGTGCCATCAGCGAATAGCCAACCGTCTTTTTCATACGTCTGAATAGGATCGCGGGTAAAATCGTGGTCATGGCCTGTGTTAGCTTGCGCCACCATATCTAGATGGCCCTGCAGCACGATGCCTGGCGCGCTTTCACAGCCGGGCGTGGCTGGCTTACAAATGCGCAAGTTGCCAAACTCATCACGGTCGTGGGGTAGCCCCTGGGAATCGGCCCAGGCCTCCAACGTCGCCACCAGCGCGGCCTCATGACCAGAGGGACGCGGCGTATTACATAGTGTGCGAAAGTGCTGCCACACTAAACGTGGCTCGAGGGCTTCTAGATGTGCGTTCATGGAAACTCTTCATTATCGATAACCAGTTTACTTTACCCCTCCGGGCTACTGGGGAAAAGCGTGCGCTGCTCAATAATTTGTTGAGTCGCGCGACGAATCAGCCGCACTGACTCACCGTGCGCCTTTGCTAACGGCTGGTTTTGGAAGGCCCAGGCGACCAACTGCTGGTGGGCGATGTGCGCCTCTTGCTCTAACGGCCAATGGCTAGCCTCTCTGGCCAGCGCCTGAAGCGCCGTCCTTGCCAAGGCAGGGTCGCGGTGCGCATACGCCACATCGTCCACCGCCTGAAGCTCAGCGGTGCTAAGCGGCAAACAAGGCAAGGACGGCAACAGTAACGCGACGATCGGTGCGGGCAGTGTCGCTAATTCAAAGGCCAATAGCGTTATCAATGAGGCCGCAAAGGTATCACCCAGCGACGCTAGCACGGCTTGCCCTTCGCTGGTCAGCGCGCGCGCCACCATAATGGCGTACTCGCCGGTAGCCGTTTCTCGAGTGATGCCTAAACGAACAGGCGTAAACCCGAGCGCCAGCCAAAAACGCAGCAACGATGCTTCGGCACCAAAGGTAGCCCCGTAAAGCGCGATACCCTGCTGGCTAGCGTTAGCTATATCCTCTTCTAACAACCTGCGCCCTAATCCTTCACGCCGCCGCTCAGGATGAGTAGCAATGCGCGCTACTCGCCGCCAGCGAGAGGTTAACGCCTCACGGCTGCCACTGTGAGCCGCCAACGACTGGGCCAGCAGATGGCCTTGAGGACGTCGCTCACCACGAGCCACTTGATCAGCAAGTGCGGCATTAAAGCCGCCCTCTTCACGGGTCACCAAAACGGCCTGTGGCTCTTTTGATGCGATGATTGTGCGAATGGCGGTGCCAGGGCCATCTAACAGTTGGCGTAAGTCACTAGGCGTGGTGCGATAGTGGGACTGCACCAGCAAGCCAAACAGCTTCGCTAACAACTCACGCTGCTTGGCTAACTGCGCCTGAGTCAACACCATAGACATAGAGGCCGTCTGACAATGAGTACTGGCATGTGCCTCAGGTAGCGGAGCGTTGAGCAGTAGCAACGCTTGGATAGTCGCTTCTAAAGGATCTCCCACTGACCAGCGAACAGGGGCATCTAACGGTAACTCTCGCCATTGAGGAGCTGTTCGATTGAGCACCTCGCGAAAGCGTAGTGCAAAACCCCGCCCTGAGCCTTCATAACCATGCACAGTGGTTGCAAACGCGATACGTGGAAATGCAGCAAGCCAGTGGGCTAACATTGCCGCAGGAATGGCCGCTGCCTCGTCGACGAGTAAATAGCTGCCGCTACCGCCGAGTCTTGCCTGATCAACCTGTTCGTTAAGCGCATCAGGCGCAAGGAAACACAGAGAGCTACCGCTCGGCAGTTCAAACCGCGCTGAGCTGAGGCGTTGACCTTCCGGGCATAGCGCTACCACGCGCGCAAACAAGCTTTCCACTGAACTGAGTCGAGGTGCCGTCACCACCAGTTGCGTCACGCTTTTTTGTAGCAGGCGAGCACAAGCAATGCCCAATGCGGCGCTTTTACCCCGCCCACGATCCGCGGTAATAACCAATGGCCGACGACGCTTTAGTTTTACTAGCGCATTCACTGCACGAGCTTGGTCAGCCGTCAAACAGTCTGCGTCGTCAAACGGAGCCGCACGCGAGTCTCGAATAGACAGCCCAGGCAGCGTGAGGCTACCGTCTACCTCCCAGCGAACAATAGTGCTCTCACCCGTTAATTGAAACGCTAACCGCTTAAGGTAATGAGCGCTCAGCGAATCCCAACGCCACGGATAATCGGCAAAGCGGGCATAGTCAGGATCAGGCTGTTCGCCCCAGTTGTCTGGCGTGATAACGACCAATAACCCGCCAGCACTCACGGTACCCGCTAATGCACCTAGCGCATCTGGATCTAATCCTTGGCTACCACTAGCGTCTAGGACGATTAGCTGATGCTCCGCACCTAGCCGTGTGCGAGCTTTACTGGCTGGTAAACATGGCGCCACTGGCGTCTCGTGCTCAGCACCCACCCACAGCGGTGCCTGCCACGTTTGCGCTTCCCACAACCGTTGCGCCTGCTGGCGGGCCTTATCAGGCGCCCCATATAGCCATACCAGTGCCCGCCAACGACGGCGCTGCAAGCGGGCGGCATGATGAACCAAGGCTGATGCCTGCTTAATAACAGCGTTGGGTGTGTCAATGCGGCAGCCTGCTCGCATAGCAACTCCTGAGATTGTCTTTTGTTTACAACTTTGGTTGTAGATCAGCGTAATTTTCAACGCTCTTAGAACTAACCCTAAGGTTAAGAAAGTTACTAAAAAATATACAAATAATTGTTTTTAATGAGCTAAATTTTTCAAAGAAACATCTTATACGACGTTAAATTCCTTGAGTTACTGATATTGCGCTGCAGCGGGGGGAGTGTGCTAGCTTAGCGATGCAGCCTAGCGGCGTTTACCTTACGTAAACGTAAGCCACACTCACTGCACTTTCCTGCTTTCAGGTAATAAACACTAATAACGCCAACCGCCAAAGTACCAGGAAACATACAATGAAAAAGATGACTAAATTCGCACTAACCAGCCTCGCCGCTGGTGTCGCTTTCGCCGCACTCACCTCTACTGCTCAAGCGCAAGAGCAGTGGACAATGACCACTACCTGGCCCGAAAACCTTGACCTGATTAAGGTTGATCAGCACTGGGTAGAGCTTGTCAACCAGCTTGCAGGTGACGAAGTACAAATTAACTTCCGTGCAGGCGGCACGCTAATGCCTGGCACTGAAGTGTTTGACGCTACCGAAACCGGTGCTATCCAAGCTTCTGGCGATTGGCCAGGCTACTGGGCAGGCTTAAACCCAGCGTTCTCTCCTCTGGCCACCACTACCAGCCTGTTTAACGGCGTGGATTACTTGAACTGGATTCAACAATGGGGCGGTTTTGAGCTCTATCAAGAAATCTATGGCCAGTACAACATGGTGTATTTGCCCTACGGCATTACCAACAACGAATCTGGTTTCATGGGCCGCACACCGATTGAGAGCATCGCAGATCTTGAAGGTAAGCGTTTGCGTCTATCGGGACGCGACCAGGGCCGGGTACTCGAAGAGCTAGGTGGTTCACAGGTCACTCTGGCCGGTGGTGAAGTGTATCAAGCGATTGAACGCGGCGTAATTGATGCCGGTGAGTTCTCGACTCCAGGCGTTGATTTTAAGGCAGGTTTTGCTGAAGTTGCTGACTACTGGGCGACACCTGGTTGGCACCAGTCGGCAAGCGTTTTCGGCGTTATGATTAACAAAGACGCTTGGGATGCCCTGTCTGAAGAAACCCAGACTAAGCTTAAAATAGCGGCTGAAGCCACCATGGCTTGGTCACTTTCCTGGTCGGAGCGTGAATCTACCGAAGCAACCCAGAAATTTATTGATGCGGGCGTCACCATTAACCAGTTCTCAGAAGAGGACTTGGCGCGCATCCAGGAAATCACCAACGATGTCATCGTACGTGGCGCTTGTGAGAATCCCGACCACGCCAAGGTCTATCACTCCATGATTACCTATCTACAAGAGTACGCTACATGGCGTGATGTTACTGCACCATTCAACATGAGCCGCACGATGGATAACCTGCCGTCATTGGAAGAGATCGAAGCCTGCCTATAAGACGTTTAAGTGCCGCCCCTGCGCTGCTGGGGCGGTTATTGCTTAGCTGCGGAGACCTTCCATGAACGCGATTGCCAAGGCGATCGATGCAATTAACGAGCTGCTGGGCCGCATCATTGCACCGTTAATTGCCATCATTACTCTAATAGTGCTTTACGACATTGTGTCGCGCTTCTTCTTTGGCCGCCCTAGCGACTGGGCGTTTGATGTCACCAAAATGCTGTTCGGCGCCCACTTTATGCTGATGGCCGCCTATGGATTGCGCCACCATGCCCACGTGGAAGTCGACGTTATTAAACGCCTGCTATCACGTAAAAAGCAGGCCGTACTAGACCTGCTCGGCTACTTGATATTCTTTGTGCCCTTCATCTGGCTGTTATTGACCTACGGTTGGCGTTTTTTCGAGCGCTCGTTCAGTCGTGGCGAAACGACCTACGGAATGGTCTCAATCCCGGTGTATCCGGTGAAAGGCGTTATCGTAGTCGCTGCTGTGCTTATTTTGTTGCAGGCGATTGCTATCGTTCTGCGCGCCATTATGCAGCTGCGTGAGGAGACGTCCGCATGAGTGCAGAACTACTGACGCTGGTGATGTTTGGCGGCCTTTTAGTTGGCCTGTTTATGGGTCACCCGCTTGCTTTTGTATTGGGTGGCATGGCGGTCATTGGTGCTTATTTAGGGCCGGGCATTAATACCCTGGGTATCATCATTAACAACGTCTATGGCAACGCCATGGACAACTATGTACTCGTGGCGATACCACTGTTTATTCTAATGGCGCGCTTCCTTAATGACTCTGGCGTCACCGAAAAAATGTTTGATGCCATGCGCTTGCTGCTGGCGAACCTTCGCGGTGGATTAGCGCTGACCGTGGTAGTTGTCTCTGTCTTACTTGCAGCGACCACTGGCATTGTCGGCGCGTCGATTGCCGTTATGGGCATGATTGCCTTAGTGCCGATGCTTAAGTATGGCTATAACAAAGAGCTGAGTGCTGGCGTCATCATGGCTAGCGGCTGTCTGGGCATTTTGATTCCCCCCAGCATTATGCTGATTTTGATGGCAAGCTACTCACCTGTCTCCGTAGGCGCACTCTTTGCTGGCGCGTTAGTACCCGGCCTGATACTGGGAGTGATGTATGCCCTGTACGTGCTGGTAATCTGCTGGCTCAAACCTAGCTATGGCCCTAAAGTTCCGGCAGAAGAGCGCGCTGAAGTCAGCACAAAACAGCTACTGATCATGCTGGGCAAGTATGTTGTCCCACCAATGTCGTTAATTCTCGGCGTACTAGGGGCACTGTTTACCGGTGTGGCGACAGCGACTGAGGCATCCGCCATTGGTGTTTTTATCGCTTTCCTACTGTTTTTAATTTTCGGCGACCGCAAGCTATCAACCTGTTACAACACGCTGATTGAAGCTGGCAAAACCACGACGATGGTGATGTTAGTGCTCGTCGGGGCCACGGCATTCACTGGGGTATTCTCGATTGGTGGCGGGATGACCGTGATCAGTGACTTTGTACTGGCCATGCCGGGCGGCACCGTTGGTGCTCTGCTATTAATGCTGTTCCTGGTATTCATTCTCGGCATGTTCCTTGATTGGACTGGCATTGTGTTGCTTAGCTTCCCTATCATGCTGCCAATCATTTCGCAGATGGGCGTGGATGTACTGTGGTTCGTCGTCATGGTGGCGGTGGTGTTACAAACCTCCTTCTTAACGCCGCCCTTTGGTTATGCGCTGTTCTATTTGAAAGGGGTGGCTCCACCTGGGGTCGAAATCGTCGACTTATATAAAGCCGTCGTGCCATTTGTGGCCATCATCCTTTTCGCCTGCATACTAATGGCTATTTTCCCTAGTTTGATTACGGGACTACCTAGTGTGCTGGTGGGCTACCAGTGATACCAAGCTACTGATGCAAAACGCACAACGTCCCCCCGCCTTGCGGGGGGATTTTTTTGATAGCCACAATGTTGGCTGCAGCCGCCTAACGCAAGTGATACTATTTGCAGCCGTTATTTTTTCGCATTGACGAGCCAAGCTGCCCCTCATCCAAGGAGACAACGACGTGTCTACGCCAGCTCGCCGCTCACCATCGGCTCTGCTTTCAGGTTTTGCGTCACGCATTTCACTATCGCTCAACCCTTGGTCAATCGCGCTTTTTTTGATCGCCCTTGTTGTCGCCCTACCTATTATTGTGGTTCTAAGCCATATTTTTGTGCCGACAGAGGGCGTTTGGCAGCACCTTGCAAGCACCGTATTACCACGCTACCTCTCTAATACGTTCTGGCTGGTGCTATGGGTTGGCATTGGCACTCTTATTACAGGCGCCGGGACTGCGTGGCTGGTGGTGATGTGCCGTTTTCCAGGCAAGCGCATATTTGAATGGGCGCTACTGTTACCCCTAGCGGTACCAACGTATGTCATTGCCTACGCCTATACAGACTTTTTCCAAGTAGCAGGACCGCTACAAAGCATGTTGCGTGAATGGTTTGACTGGGGAGTGGGCGATTACTATTTCCCCAATGTGCGCTCACTAGGCGGCGCGGCAATCCTGATTACCTTTGTGCTTTACCCGTATGTGTATCTGTTAGCTAGGGCTTCTTTTCTTGAGCAGTCGGTATGTGTATTAGATGTAGGCCGTACCCTGGGGCGTGGCCCCTGGCGCTTGTTTGCCAGCGTGGCGTTGCCCCTCGCCCGCCCGGCATTAGTCGGCGGCGTTTCACTGGTATTGATGGAGACACTTAACGAATTTGGCGCGGTGCAGTTTTTTGGAGTAGATACCTTCACTACGGGGATCTATCGCACATGGTTTGGCTTAGGTGAACCCGTCGCTGCCGCTCAGCTAGCCGCTTGCTTGCTGACCTTCGTCATTGTATTGGTTCTTCTAGAGCGCTATTCGCGGGGTAAACGGCGCTACTTCCATACCACTAACCGCTATCAGCAACTACCGGAATATCAGCTGCGTGGCTGGCATGCAATGGGGGCTACCCTGGCGTGTTTGCTGCCTATTGTTATCGGCTTTTTGTTGCCCAGCGGCATTTTGCTCAATATGGCCATTAAAACGGGCGATAGCTTGTTCGGCACACGATTTATTGGCTTTGCTATGAATAGCCTGAGCCTCGCGACCGTTGCCGCATTGATTGCGGTAGGCTTAGCCGTACTTCTGAGCTACGGGGTTAGGCTCAACAATTCACCAAGCGCACGATTTTTCACCCGCATCGCCGCAATGGGCTATGCCATTCCTGGCTCGGTGGTTGCCGTAGGCATCCTGATTCCGTTTGCTTGGCTGGATAACTCGCTGAACATGTGGCTTCACGAACACTACGGAAAAATCATTGGTCTAGTGTTTAGCGGCTCAGCATTTATTTTGATTTACGCTTATGTCGTGCGCTTTTTGGCCGTCTCGTTTAATGCGGTAGAAGCGAGCCTTGGCAAAGTAACCCCCAGCATGGATGCCGCATCCCGCACCTTGGGCCAAACCGCTGGCGGTACACTGCGCCATATTCATACGCCGCTGATGCGCAGCAGTCTCCTAGCAGCCGGGATTCTGGTATTTGTCGATGTGATGAAAGAATTGCCTGCCACGATCATCCTGCGCCCCTTCAACTTTGACACGCTGGCAGTACGCGCTCACAGCCTCGCCTCAGATGAACGCTTAGCTGAAGCGTCAACCGCCTCTCTGACCATTGTGGTAGTGGGCATCTTACCGGTGATTTTACTCAGCTTGGCAATGCGCCGGGCGCGCCCGGGTAGCCAGGCTGAGTAATGGAGGCAAGCAAGCGCTGAACAGCGAAAACTTAACGCGGAAAGATAAATACCTGGGAGTGGTCCAAGTCGATATCAATCGGCTGGCCCTCCTGGGGTAAAAACACGCCTGGCACACGGGCGTGAAGGTGGGCTTCCTGACCATCTTCTCCATGCGCACATAAGTGAATAAGGCTGGAACGCCCTAGCAGCTTAGCCATGACCACATGGCTGTGGCTATGCGACTCGACGGGCAAGTCACGCTCTTTGATACGCAGCGCTTCGGGGCGAATCATCACCTGAACGCTACTGCCTTCTGGCAACCAGCTGGCATCTACCGGCCCAACGGGCGTAGCGACAAAGCCCCCTTTCACAATACCGCTTAACTCATTCACCTCGCCAAAAAACGTCACCACAAAGGGAGCCACTGGCGCACAATAAAGCTCACGGGGAGTGCCAGTCTGCACAATTTCGCCATCCCGCATTAGTGCGATGCGGTCTGCCATAAACATGGCTTCTTCAGGATCGTGGGTCACGAGCAGAGTCGCTGAGCCGAGCTTTTTCAACACGTGTAGCGTATCGTCTCGGATGCGATCACGTAGCCGCGCATCAAGACTCGAAAAGGGTTCATCCAACAACATTAATTTAGGCGTGGGTGCCAGCGCTCGCGCCAGTGCAACGCGCTGCTGCTGTCCACCTGACAACATATGCGGATAGCTCTCGGCGTAGTCGGCCATGCCGAGTTGAGCCAACAGTTCCAGCGCACGCTCCCGGCGCTGGCTAGAGGGCAAATTTTTCAGACCGAAGGTAACATTTTCCAGCACGCTAAGGTGTGGGAACAAGGCTGAGTCTTGGAAAGCGAGACCAACATTGCGCTTTTCCGGTGGCACATGACGCTTACCGGGTGCCGCAATGGATAGACCATCAAGACTAACCGAGCCTTCCTGCACGACCTCTAAGCCCGCAGCAATCCGAAGCAGTGTGGTTTTGCCGCAACCAGAAGGGCCTAGTAAACACACAACCTCGCCTGGAGCGATATCAAGATCAATGCCTTTCACCACTTTATTAGCCGCAAACGTGTGCTGAATACCACGAAGCGACAGTGCTGATGCAGGCGCCGACACATCGGAAAGTGACACTGTTGCCGTCATTATTTCACCATTGTCTCGTCCACCCGCGACATGATAAATGCATGCCGCTGCGAACACGGTTGAAAGTTATTTGCATTCTATTTTCTATTGAGTAGAGATGCACGTTTCTTGCTAAACAGCAGATGCGTTTCATTAGCATTTAACTTGACGCCAACCATGAGAAGCGTTTCAATACGCCACGTCGCTAATGCAACTTATTATCATAAACATTCAGGGTATTTGTTATGAAAAAAGCACGTCTTACGGCTACCGTAGCTGCCATCATGGCAGGTTCTGCTTTTGCAGGTAGCGCGCTCGCTAACGAGGTCAACATTTACTCCGCCCGCCATTACGACTCTGATGAGATTCTCTACAAAGCGTTCACTGAAGAGACCGGCATCGAAGTTAATGTACTGGAAGGCGACTCCGACCAGTTGATGGAGCGCATGCAGCGTGAAGGCATTGCTAGCCCTGCTGACGTAATGCTTACCGTTGACGCAGGCCGCCTATGGCGCGCCGAGCAGGACGGCCTTTTTCAAAGCGTAGACTCTGACGTGCTTAACGAGCGCCTGCCAGAATCAATGCGCCACCCTGAAGGTTTGTGGTTTGGCTTTAGCCAGCGCGCACGGGTTATTTTCTACAACCGTGAGAACTTTGACCCCAGCCAAATCACTTCCTATGAAGACTTGGCCGATCCGCAGTTTGAAGGCCAAGTATGCATTCGCTCTTCCAACAACATTTATAACCAGTCGCTGCTAGCGTCAATGATTGAGCATCATGGCGAAGAAGGTGCGGAAGAGTGGGCCCAAGGCGTTGTGAATAATATGGCGCGCGACCCAGAAGGCGGCGATACCGATCAGATTCTTGGCGTTGCGAGCGGTGAGTGTGACTTAGCAGTTGCAAACCACTATTACTATGTTCGCATGCTGCATTCCGATGAAGATGCCGACCGCGAAGCCGCGCGCAAAGTGGGGGTGATTTTCCCCAACCAGGATGACCGTGGCACCCACATTAACGTTGGCGGCGCTGGCTTAGTGGCTAACGCGCAAAACCCAGAAAACGGCATTCGTTTCCTGGAGTTCTTAGCCTCTGACGAAGCTCAGGAAGTACTGGCTGACCGTAACTACGAGTTCCCCGTCGTGGAAGGCATCAAGAAAAACCCGGTGCTGGAATCTTGGGGTGATTTCGCCAAAGACGATATCAACATCAGCATCCTGGGTGAAAATAACCCAGAAGCGATTCGTATTTTCGATCGCGTAAGCTGGCGTTAAGCTCTGCGGCTCTTAGGACTCAGGAGCCACAAGCCTAACTAAAAAAACACCTGCAGCTCAGCTGCAGGTGTTTTTTATTGGGGTGCCGGTAACGACCCCATAACGCCGTTTAAGCCTTACTTGGCCTAGAGGGCTTAGCCTAGCGGGCTTCATGCTAGTGGTTACTAGTGAGCTTCATCCCAGTTGGCGCCGCTTTCGGCTTCAACAATCAGCGGCACGCTAAGCGTGGCAGCGGCTTGCATACGCGCCTGAACTTGCTCAATAAACGCCTCAACCTGCTTATCGGCCACCTCAAACACTAGCTCATCGTGCACCTGCATAACCATGAGGGCGTCAAAATCGCCTTCAGCAAGCCAAGCATCGACATCAATCATCGCCTGCTTGATGATATCCGCTGCCGTGCCCTGCATAGGCGCGTTAATGGCGGTGCGTTCAGCACCCTGACGGCGGTTACGGTTTTGCGAGTGGATCTCTGGCAGGTACAGCCGCCGCCCTAGCACGGTTTCCACAAAGCCATCTTCTGCGGCTTGGGTGCGAATACGATCCATGTAGCGAGCAACGCCAGGATAACGGTCAAAATAGCGGTCGATGTAGGTTTGCGCCTGATTGCGATCAATATGCAGCTGGCGTGACAGGCCCCAAGCGCTCATGCCGTAAATTAGGCCAAAGTTGATCGCTTTAGCGCTGCGCCGCTGGTCGGCAGAGACCTTTTCAAGCGCAGTACCAAATACTTCGGCAGCGGTCGCTGTATGGATATCGCGCCCTTCCGCAAACGCTTCCAGAAGTCCTTTATCTTCGGAGAGGTGCGCCATAATACGCAGCTCAATTTGCGAGTAGTCTGCCGCCACAATGCGATAGCCTGGGCGTGCCACAAACGCTTGACGGATTTTACGCCCCTCTTCTGTGCGAATCGGGATGTTTTGCAGATTCGGGTCGGACGACGAGAGACGCCCTGTCGCCGTCACCGCTTGGTGATAGCTGGTATGCACTCGGCCAGTGGTTTTATTGAGCAGGCGCGGTAGCTTATCGGTATAGGTGGACTTAAGTTTCGCCAGCCCCCGGTGCTGCATAATCACCTTGGGCAAGGGGTAATCCAGCGCCAACTCCTCTAGCACCGCCTCTGCAGTCGAAGGTGCGCCTTTGGGAGTTTTCTTGATCACCGGAATTTTCTGCTCTTCGAACAGAATCTGCCCCAACTGTTTGGGCGAACCGAGATTAAACTCACGACCAGCTAACTCGAAGGCTTCGCTTTCAAGCTCACGAATACGGCGCTCTAGCTGCTGGCTTTGCTCGTGTAGACGTTCGGCATCCAGTGCGACGCCATTGCGTTCAATCCGCGACAGCACGTTAATTAGCGGTAGCTCAAGATGATCCAACACGTCCGCCAAACGCCCTTCCCGTTCCACCTGAGGGCGCAGTATTGCTTGCAGCCGCAGCGTGATATCGACATCTTCACAGGCATAAGGAACCGCTTGCTCTAAGGCGATCTGGTTAAAGGTGAGCTGCTTAGCCCCCTTTCCAGCGATCTCTTCGAAAGAGATGGTTTTTTCGCCCAAATACTTCAGCGCCAGCGAATCCATATCGTGACGCGTGGCGGTGGAATTCAACACGTACGAGGCTAGCATAGTGTCGGCAAGCGGCCCCACCACGCGAATATCATAGTTTGCCAGCACGGAAATATCGTACTTAAGGTTCTGACCAATTTTGGTTTTTTCAGGATCTTCCAGCAGTGGCTTTAATGCTTGCAGGACCTGTTGACGATCAAGCTGTGCGGGCGCATCCAGGTAGTCATGGGCCAATGGAATATAGGCAGCTTCACCGGCCTCCAGCGCCAGGCCAACGCCGACAATATCGGCGTCCATATAATTCAGGCTGGTCGTTTCTAAGTCGAAGCAAAAACGCTCGGCTTTTTTCAGTCGCGCTAGCCACGCATCAAACTCAGCTTGCTCAACGATGACATGGTCATGTCGCTGGCTGGAAGTCACGGCGCTATCAGTCACGTCACTAGCAGCGTTATCAGGCGCAGGCTCGCCCCCCTTTACATCATCGACGCTCTCGTCGCTACCTGCCAGTAGCTCAGCCAACCACTGCTTGAACTCCATTTCTTTATAGAGTTCTACCAGCGCCTCGCGGTCGGGATGCGCAATATCCAAGTCATCCAGCCCCACGGGCAGTTCGCAGTCGGTCTTAATGGTTGCTAACTGATAAGAGAGAAAGGCCTGTTCACGGTGCTCTTCCAGCTTCTTCGGTAACGTTTTCGCACCACGGAAGCTGAGTGTCTTGACGCGCTCAAGATCGCCATAAATTGTCTCTAAGCCACCTCCCATGCCTTGCAACAGGCCAATGGCCGTCTTTTCGCCCACCCCCGGCACGCCGGGAATGTTATCAACCTTGTCACCCATCAATGCCAAAAAATCAATGATCAGCGAGGGCGGTAGACCAAATTTCTCTTTGACGCCCGTTTCATCGAGGGTTTCTTCTTTCATGGTGTTGACCAATGTGATGTGGTCATTCACCAACTGCGCCATATCTTTATCGCCAGTCGAGATCACCGCATCACGGCCAGCCTGGGTGGCATGATGAGCCAGGGTACCAATCACATCGTCGGCTTCGACGCCTTCAATGCACAGCAGCGGTAAGCCTAGCGCTTTTACACAAGCGTGCAGCGGCTTAATTTGACTGCGCAGGTCATCCGGCATGGGCGGCCGATGAGCTTTATAGTCGCTGTACATCTCATCGCGAAAGGTTTTTCCTGGTGCATCAAACACCACCGCCATTGGGCTTTCCGGGTAGTCTTTGATCAACCGCTTGAGCATATTTAATACGCCTTTCACGGCCCCCGTAGGCTGGCCGTTGGAGGTCGTTAACGGTGGCAGCGCGTGAAAAGCGCGATATAGGTACGATGAGCCATCGACAAGCACGATTGGGGCACGGGCCATAACCAATTCCATTGTTAGCAACACAGTAAGAAGTCTATTAGCTATGATACGCGTTCACGGCAATGGCTGCAGAAACAACCGCTACGAATAACGCATTTCAAACTCACACAACGCTGCCAACTGACCCTGCAAGCCGCTACAATAATGGGCTTAGCAACCTGGGCGAGATTCTCATGGCTGTATTTACCCCGCTGAGCGACGTTCAGGTCGCCGCGTTTTTGGAAAAGTTTGATGTCGGCAGCTTCGTTTCGCTACAAGGCGTTGCCGGTGGCACAGAAAACTCGACGTTTTTTGTGACCACCGATCGTCGTGAGCTGGTGTTAACCCTGTTTGAACAGGGCGAACATGAAGAGCTGCCGTTTTTTGTCGAGTTGTTGGATTACCTGGATGAGCACCGTTTGCCGGTGCCCGGTACTATTCACGACCGCGAAGGGATTGCGCTACACAGTTTGGCAGGTAAGCCTGCTTTACTGTTTCCACGCCTACCAGGCAAGCATCCTAGCGCCCCCAACCTTGCCCAATGCCAAGCGCTGGGCAATACGTTGGGGCACTTGCATGTTGTCTCCCAGCGTTTTCCTGGCCATCGGCCAAACCCGCGCGACCTTCACTGGCTGCGAGCAGTGCATCACAAGGTGCTGACGTATATCAGCCCTGACGACCAAACGCTGATGAAAAATGAAGTCGATGACTTCGAAGGTGCCTTTAGCCAACACGGCGAGCTACCGCAAGGAGCGCTTCACGGCGACTTATTCCGTGATAACACGCTGTTTGAGGGCGACCAACTAGGCGGCATTATCGATTTTTATAACGGTTGCACCGGCGATTTGCTATTTGATCTCGCCATCGTCATTAACGACTGGGCAACCAATGAGGATGGCTCGCTGAATGCTGAGCGTTATGAAGCCATTCTGAGCGCTTACCAAGCACGTCGCCCTCTCACCGCTGATGAGCGTGAACTATGGCCAGCCATGTTGCGCATGACAGCGTTGCGATATTGGCTATCGCGCCTGCTGGTCGTCTATGTTGACCCACCTGCCCATGACCTAACGCCTCATGACCCTGAGCGTTTCCGAACCATTTTAAAAGCGCGCATTGCATTTGGCGCACTACCGCTCCCAGAGGTTTCTTGATGATCGAATCGGTGACCACCAGCGCCCAGGCCTTACGTGCCCGACGCACATGGAATATTGACCAGTGGGGCAGTGGCTACTTTGATGTGGACGACCACGGGCAAGCCTTGGTTCGTCCGCTAGGTAGCGACGCAGAAGGCCCAGCATTGCCGCTTAGCGGGCTTGTGCGTCAGTTGCAGACTGCGGGTCTGCGGTTGCCGGTACTGGTAAGGTTTAGCGACATTCTGCACGACCGCGTAGAACAGCTGTGCGGTGCGTTTGATGTCGCGATGCAGGACATCGACTATCAGGGCGGCTACACAGCCGTTTATCCGATCAAAGTGAATCAGCAGCGCCGCGTGGTGGAAGAGATCCTCGCCACCTCCGAGCGGGGCAATGGTCGCGTAGGCTTAGAAGCAGGCAGTAAACCGGAGCTGCTGGCAGTGCTGGCGTTGTCTGATGGCGGCTCCTCGCTGATCGTCTGCAATGGTTATAAAGACCGCGAGTACGTTCGCCTAGCGCTGCTGGGTGAAAAGCTGGGGCATCGCGTTTATCTGGTTGTTGAGAAGCTGTCTGAGCTGGAACTTATATTAGAAGAGGCGCGTGAGTTGGAAGTCACCCCGCGTATTGGTTTGCGGGCACGGCTTGCCTCAGTGGGTAAAGGTAAATGGCAAAACACCGGCGGCGAGAAGTCAAAGTTTGGCCTGACTGCCAGCCAAATTCTTGACGTAGTCGCGACCTTACGCGCTCAAAATGCGTTAGAAAGCCTACAGTTAGTGCACTTTCATCTCGGCTCGCAAATTGCCAATATTCGCGACATTCAGCGCGGTCTGCGGGAATGCGCCCGTTTTTACCAAAACCTGGTGAGCCTAGGGGCACCGATTGATACCGTCGATGTGGGTGGCGGTCTAGGAATCGACTACGAAGGTACTCGCTCACGTAGCTACTGCTCAGCCAACTACTCCATGCAGGAGTATGCACGTAACGTCGTTAGCGCCTTTGCGCAGCTGTGTCAGGAGGCTGACCTTCCCCAGCCTCATCTAATCAGTGAGTCAGGCCGTGCGCTAACGGCTCATCATGCCGTGTTGATCACCAACGTGATTGGCGAAGAGCGCGTTAACGATTCGCCTCCAGAGCGATCTTCTCAGGAAGACCTACAGGTGGAAGCCCTATGGCGGGTTTTTGAGCAGTTAGCCGAAAGCCAGGAGCCCCGTGTCTTGGTGGAAGCCTGGCATGACCTTCTGCAAGCGGTTAGTGAGCTGCAAGACCGCTTCGTAATGGGCTTAAGTGATATCAATGCCCGTGCCGAAGGTGAACGGCTTTATATGGCAGCCTGTGCTCGCCTACGCGGCCAGCTTGATACCCGTAATCGCGCGCACCGGGAAATTATGGACGAACTGGCTGAAAAGCTAGCCGACAAGCTGTTCGTCAATTTCTCATTATTCCAGTCGGTGCCTGACGTCTGGGGGATCGAACAGATATTCCCTGTTCTGCCATTGAGCGGGCTAGACCAGCCCCCCACTCGTCGCGCAGTCATTCAAGATATCACCTGCGATTCAGATGGCCGCATTGATAGCTACGTGGATGGCCAAGGCGTGGAGAGCACACTACCGTTACCCGAGTGGGCAAGCGACGACGAGCGTTGGCTAGGCTTCTTCCTGGTAGGTGCCTATCAGGAAATTCTTGGCGACTTGCACAACCTATTCGGCGATACCGACTCAGTCGATGCCGCACTGGGTAAAGATGGCGAGTGGGTCCTGTCTAACCTACAGGCAGGCGATACGGTGGCCGATGTTTTAGCCTACGTGAATTTTGATGCTCGAGTGCTTAAGCAAAAGCTCACCGAGCAACTGATCACTAGCGGCTTTTCGACCCAAGAGCAGGCAAAGTTTGCCGCTAGCCTGAGCGAAGGCCTGG
This sequence comes from Halomonas sp. N3-2A, assembly GCF_002216165.1. Lineage (NCBI taxonomy): Bacteria > Pseudomonadati > Pseudomonadota > Gammaproteobacteria > Oceanospirillales > Halomonadaceae > Halomonas > Halomonas sp. N3-2A. The sequence continues at coordinate 3,409,726 of NZ_CP022286.1, forward strand.
ATGGCTACACCTATTTAGAATAGTACTTATAGAACCGTACTTATAGAACCGTGCTTATAGAGCAGTGCTTTTAGAATAGGCCAACGAAAAAGCCACTGACATCGTCGGTGGCTTTTCGCATAAAGACTAACGCTTAGCTATTGTTGGTTTTGGCATTATCGCCATCCAACTACTCTACTACGCTAGTGGTGATTTCTAGCCCACCGGTCAACGTTAAACGCAGCGAAGCTCCACGGGGCAATTCGCCGACGCCCGCAGGTGTTCCTGTCAAAATCACGTCACCCGGCTCTAGCGTGAAGTGACGACTCATCTCCGCCACCAACGTCGGGATCGCGAAGATCATATCGGCGCCTTCTCCGTGTTGACGCTCCTCACCATCAATCTCAAGGGTGAACACCAACGCGTTCCAATTGGGAACACGGCTTAGCGGCAAAAACGGCGATAGTGGGCAAGCACCATCAAATGCTTTTGCGATTTCCCACGGGTGCCCCTTCTCTTTCAACTGGGTTTGTACATCTCGCAGCGTTAAATCTATCGCCAGGCCAATGCCCACAATGGCACGCTCTGCTTCATCTTGGGTCGCGTGAGTCAGGGTCTCCCCCACCAAAAGCGCGAGCTCGACTTCATAATGTATATCGCCCCGTGAAAACGGCGGATCTAGGAGTTTAGTCAAGTCCACCACACTGGTGGCGGGCTTCATAAATAACAGAGGCTCACTGGGAACCGGATTATCCAGCTCCTTGGCATGGTCGGCATAGTTGCGGCCAACGCAGACGATTTTGCCCAACGCGTGGGGAAACTCCTGACCATCGGTAAACTGGGGAACAAAACGCATGGCGGGTCCTCTCCTTCTCATTATGCGTGCCGCATTCGCAACGACAGGCGCAACAGTCTACCTTAGCTATGCGTATGTACCACAACCTCTTCTACAGCATTTCATACATATCACTAGTGATACGTTAGATTATGCGTCGGGCGTCCAGCGATCATCAGGCCCATGCGCCAAAAAGCGAGGACGCTGCTTGGGAGCAGCAAACGGTGCAACACAGCGATTATCCGGACGGTTAAACACAAAGAATACGTTGCTGCGGGGGTCTGGCGACAAATTGGCATTAGACGCATGCAGCGTGTTGCAATCAAAGAGCAGCAATCCCCCTGCTTTACCTTTTGGCGCTTCAATACCATATTTTGCTACTAACTGAGTCAGCGCTTCTGGGCTGGGCACGCCAATCTCCTGTGCTTTAAGCGAGCTTTTGTGGTTATCCTCTGGTGTTTCCCCCAAACAAGGCACAAATTCCAAATGGGAGCCTGGAATCAGCATAAGCGGGCCATTAAATTCATGGTTGTCGGTCAAGATCAGTGAAGCGCTAACAGCATGCATATTCGGCATGCCATCTTCCGCGTGCCACGTCTCGAAATCAGAGTGCCAATTAAACCCTTTACCTGCAAAACCTGGCTTATAGTTAATCCGTGACTGATGCACGTAAGGATTAGCGCCAATGATCTGCCGGGCTGCACCCGCTAAGCGTTCGTCACTGGCCAGTTCACCTAATCGTTCAGAAAGCCTATGCACGGCAAACAACGAACGAATATCGTGGCTTTCTGGCTCAGTAACGCTGAATTCTTGATCGCGATAAGCACTATTACTCATCAATAATGTCATTTCATGGCGAAGTGCCTCCAGCTCTTCACCTGAAATGAGGTTTGGAATAAACAAAAAACCTTTGCGTTCAAACTCATCAAGCTGCTCTGAGGATAGCGGCCCTGATAAATTTCGACCTTTAACCACCGCATCGCGACGCGGCTGAGTTAGCGAAGCTGGAGCTGCTGCTAGGCGCGTTGGGTACTCATCTTTCACCGCTGTACGTCGCGCCGACGGCATATCCAACATTTCATTATATTGCTTATAGACAGTAATTGTTTTGAGAGAATTGTTGCTGACTGTCATCTAATCCACTCCTTGTATGATTAAATTTCAGACCGATAAAACATGTAGCGGCTTCCGCTTTCACATAACACAGCCAATAGGGTAGCTAAATACTTAGCCCTTGCAACCGCCACATCTTCATTTTATAACGTGTGTTATGAAATTTCTTTAAGCACTCTCAAACAAGACCTAGCAACGACTTTAAAAAACCATTACAGAAAAATATATCCATAAATACAATCGCTATAAAACCGACACATCTTATCATTTTCTTCAAGTTTAAATGCCTGATATCAATTCGAGTTTTACGAATATTTTTTCTGCTCAAGCGCCCTTACACAGGGTAAGTGGCATAGTGAATTTGGCCACCTCATTAGAGGTACCAATATGCACCAAGACATCATTAGGTGGCACCACATCATGAAAAACTCACACTCTTACATCAGGGCACTCTTATTATATTAATTGAGACAATGACATTAAAATTAATCACATTTTAGTCATCACATCATCTTCATATCGCATTCAGCCTTTCACAGCTCCAGCAAACTGGTGTGTTATAAAAAAACAATCAAGCAGCGATGAATAAAAAAGAAGGTTTACTATTTATACAAAGCATTAAAACAGGAACAGACTCAGTTTGTTAACAAAGTATCGGACAGAAGCTAAGGTAGAAAAACATTATCAATCCGATTATTATTTTATGACGCAAACCTAGAGAAACGCTTTATGAAAAAATTACCCCTTATCGCATCTACTCTTATTATCCTGCTAGCGAGCGGGTGCCAATCACACTCAGCGCCTCATCAAGCAGTCAAGCCTGACGAAACGCTAACCAATACGTACTGGAAACTGGTCACACTTGAAGGGCAACCCATCATCACCGCTGAAAACTTTCGCGAGCCTCATCTTGTGCTCCATGAAGAAAATACACGGCTAGCTGGCTCAACTGGCTGCAATAACTTGATTGGCAGTTACCGTGTTGATGGTAAGCAAATAGCATTTGAACAAGTTGGCACCACGATGATGGCCTGCCCCGACACGCAAATGCGTAACGAGCAGGCAATGCTAAGCACACTTAATAACGTAGACACTTGGCAAGTAGACGGTGGTTCCTTGTCACTTAAAAATGCCAATGGCAAACCAGTGGCAGTATTTGAGGCCGTGCATCTTTATTAGCCATCGGTTTGCAGGCAAGCTCACTTAATGAAAGCGCCCTCTTGTCGCTGCTGCTCTCTACGTACAAGTATGTCGACAAACGCACGCACTTTCGCAGGACGAAAACGTGCTAATGGGAAAACGACATGTATGCCGCCGGAGGGCAAACTCCACTGGGGCAAAATATGTATAAGGCGCCCGGCGGCTATATCTCCTGCTATGACATAATCCGGCAATACCGAGATTCCCGCACCAGCGTACAACGCTTCACGTACCGCGAGTGTCGCATCAAGAAAGATTGAGGCGCGCACGTGGATGGTTCTGCGCTCCCCCTTACTTAGTGAAAACTCCCACTGCAATGGATGGGGCAGCGCTTTATTAGCAATGAACGGGAACTTCAATAACTCTTCCGGCTGAGAGAGCTGCGCCACCTCTTTTTCAAGGCTTGGCGATGCAACGAGCAATTGCCGAAAAGAGCCTATTTTCCTTGCTTGCACGCTTGCCTCTGTTAGCCAACCAACACGGATGGCCAGTTCGATATCCTCAGCCATCAGATCGACTTTTTGATCCCGCAGCGTGGCATCGACCCGGCAATCGGGATATTGCTGGGTATATGCAGCAATCGCAGGCACCACAAAGGTGACACCGTAATCGAAAGGGGCCGTCAACCGTAATGTGCCTGTCGGCTCCTGGGCTATTTCGCCTAACTCATCAAAAGCATCTTCAGCTTCACGGAGAATCAAGGCACAGCGTTGGTAAAACACTTTTCCAGCGGAGGTAACTTGTACCGATCGCGTCGTACGCGTGAGGAGAGAGGTTCTAAACTCTTGCTCAAGGCGTGCCACCTGCTGGCTAACCACCGCCTTGGTGATACCCAGACGCTCAGCGGCGGCCGTAAAAGACCCCGTTTCAACCACTGCAGCAAAATAAGCTAAGCGCCGCAAGTTATTAAATCCGCCTAGCTTACTTCCACTTCGATTGTATGCTTTTTCCATACACATAATATGCTTCGTATGTATTTATCCGTCAATACAATCTCTTTAGCATGCGAGTCCATCATGTATAGAGAGACTCGACGATGAATAACACTTTGTATTACCTGTTCGACCCTTTGTGTGGCTGGTGCTATGGCGCAACATCATCTGTTTCGGACGTGATCGCGGCAGACGATATAAACGTGGTTCTGTTACCCAGCGGCCTTTTCTCAGGCGGTGGCGGAAGGCAAATGGATCAGGAGTTCGCGGCCTATGCCTGGAGTAACGATCAGCGGATTGAGCGCCTAACGGGGCAACTATTCACTCAACTATATCGCGATCACGTGTTAAGCGATCATCATCAGCGGTTTGATAGTAGTGCCGCTACGCTAGCGCTAACGGCAGTATCGCTTACCGCACCCGCCGATGAGTTCGAGGCTTTAAAAGCAATCCAATACGCACGCTACGTACAGGGTCGTGATGCGACATCTCAAGTCACGTTGGTTGAGATTCTACAAGGACTTGAGCTGACACAAGCGGCTGAGTTAATGGCAGGTGCCAGTGAAACACTCATCCATTCCAATCGTTCTCGAATTTCACAGGCTCAAACGCTAATGCAGAAGCTTAACGTTCGAGGAGTGCCCACGTTCATCGCTCAGTCGAGTGGAAACCTAAAGGTTCTTTCCACGAATGAGTTGTATGCCAACCCCAGTGCGCTAGCCCAACAGATACGCGCGCTGTAACGCGCCAACTTAATCAATTAGCCCTTTAAAAAAAATTGCAGAAGGAAGAAAAAATGGCTACTCGGCGTATGTTTTTAAAGTCATTAACTGTCTTAGGATTATCCATGGCTATAAGTACTGGTAACCTAAGCGGCATAAAAAAGAGCCTCGCGTCTGATGATCAATTAAGTTGGCAGCACTTTCCTGCTGGAGAACATGGCTTTTTCCGAGCGCCCGTATTGGTGATGGGAGCAACAGAGGCAGTATTAATTGATAGCAGCTTTACCTTATCTGATGGACGTGCAATTGCCGAGGCCATCCAACAGAGCGGTAAGCAGCTAACTACCGTCTATATTAGCCAAAGCGATCCTGATTACTATTTTGGCCTTGGCGCGATACAAGCAGCATTTCCCGATGCTCGCGTTATCGCCGCCCCCGCCACAATTGATGCCATCAAGGGAAATGTAGAGAAAAAAATCTCCACATGGTCACCCCAGCTCCAAGAAAACGGACCACAATCAGTTGATGAAATCGTTATGCCCGAGGCGTTTGATGGCCAAGCATTGCAAGTCGATGGCCAAGACATTCAGATTGTTAATGTAGAGGGCCTGCCCAATCGTCGCTACCTCTGGGCTCCCTCCCTGGATGCTGTTTTTGGAGGTGTGCTGGTATTCTCAGACCTACACGTGTGGACAGCAGACACCCCTACTGCTGAACAGCGAGCGGCTTGGGTACAAGCGCTTGATGAAATGGCAGCACGCTCTCCTAGGGTCGTTATACCTGGTCACATGCAACCTGACGCAGCTATTGATGCTTCCGCGATTCAATATACACGTGACTACCTATTAGCATTTGAAGAAGAGCTCGCCAAAGCGAATAACAGCGATGAACTCATTGAAGCAATGACCCGTCGCTACCCAAATGCAAAGCTAAGTGTTGCACTACAGATTGGCGCTAAAGTAGCTATGGGGGAAATGAACTGGGGATAGTCATTTTTCTCTATAGTATAGAGGTGGACGATGACTATCTTTCTGCAATGGCAGCTTGGTCACCCAACTTGCAAGGTTCAGTTTGTGGGTTAGCAGGAGATATGGCACAACGGCCTAATGTGGGACTATAAACAACAAAGAGGGATAAGCTGGGATGAGAGAATAAATTTAGAGCCATAAATTCAGATAGTTACGAACACAGCTCCAGTATATAGCGCCAGCAGATTAGACACCATCTATGCCAAATACCCCACAAAGTGAAAAACGCCGCCTCCTACTCGAAGCGGCGTTTTTTTGCACATGAATTGGCACAGCCTCACAACCACCCAGCCGCCCATACAGCGCGCCCGATGATCTCTAACTCGATGAGGCGGTCACGGGGCACGAATACCTTGTCGTAAGCGCTATTAGTACTGATGACACTTACCCCATCAAAGTTACGCTGCAAGCGCTTCGCATAGAGGTGATCCTCCAACCGGATGATGTAAATACCCTCGCCTTCAATAGTCGTACGGGTGTGATCGATCAGCACCGTATCGCCATTGGATATGTCGGGGTACATGCTATCGCCATCATTACGAACAGCCGACAAATGCTCAGGCGTTAGGCCCTGCTTGCGCAGTGAGTAACGCGTAAAACAAATGTGCGTCAGTACCCGGCAGTTCTCATTCCAAGCCCCATCGCCTGCGCTGCACTGCGCGTCATACAGCGGCACAAAGGCGTAATCCTCCATTCCTGGTGCGGGAGCCTTCTCATCTTGTATTACGCCAAATGCGAGCCACTGAGGATCAACTTGGGAAGCTTCAGCAATTTGCATTAACCGGTCTAAGGTTGGATAAGTGGCACCTGACAGATAACTACGCAGCGTTGCCTCAGAAAGCCCACACATCTTTGAAAATCCTCGCAGACTATGTGCAGCCATTGCTGTTTTAAGCCTTTCTTTAAAGCATCCGATTCCTTGAGCGGGAATAGGATGCTCTTGATTTTTTTCATCTCTAGCATCCGATTCGTCGTAACTCATTGAATTTCCTTAGATAAGAATAAATATTCGCGCAATCGCGAGGAAAAACCAATCGGATGCGATTATTTCCTCTTGATGTGCGTTTTTATTCGCGCTATGTTTATGGGGAAAGACAGGTTAGACAGTCCAAAAAACGCCACCGAGGTGACGCCATGAACAACGAAATTCCTATCAATCCAATCCAGCGCTGGGAGTGGCTGAAATACCAACTCCGCAGCCAGGGTTCTAGCTTGCGCAAGTTAAGCGATGAGCTAGGCGTCACCGGCAACGCGGTACAGCTTGTGAAGTACACGCCTTACCCTCGCATGGAACGCGCTATCGCCAAAAAGCTTGGCTTCAAACCCCAAGCTATTTGGCCAGAGCGCTGGAACCATGACGGCACCCCGTGCCGAGAACGGCCTAACCGCGCTGAGAAGCGAAATAACACAATGCGTGTAAAGGATAGCGTTTCTAACGTTAGAGCGCATCGTCAAATGGCGCAGGGAGCATAGCCATGAAGCGCGTCAAAGATGACTTAACGCTAGACATCTTCGAAGTGCCGGTGCCAGTTGTTCCCATGCCGGGTAGCGGGAACTATGCCGCCCAGGTCAGCGAGCTAGTCGGCACTGTGCTGAAGGACTGCCCCGTTGACCGCTATGAAGTGGCCGCACAGATGAGCCGCCTATCCGGTGACGACGTTTCAAAGCACATGCTCGACGCCTGGAGTTCACCAGCACGTAGCGATCACAACATCCCTTTCTACCGTATTCCGCTTTTAGAAGAAGTGTGCCAAAGCCACGCCTTTACCGACTGGCTAGTGCATTTGAGGGGTGGCCGAGTGGCGTATGGGCGTGAGGCTTTGGCAGCCGAATACGGAAAGCTCTCGCGTGTTCAAGAACGCGTCAATGCGGATCTACGTCGACTTAAAAAGCTGATGGGAGAAGATAAATGAACTGGTACTCCGCCAAAGAACTGGCCGGGCTACCAGGGCTCCCCGGCACAGAACGTAATGTGCGTGAATATGCCAAGCGCCATGGCTGGGAAGGCCAGCAACGCCTGGGCAGTAAAGCGATTGAATACGCTTTCTCGGTTCTACCCACCGAAACCCAGAACGCCTTGCTGTTGGCCCAGACCGATAACGCCGCGCCCACGCCTGCCAGCACCGTAGTGCCCCAGCAGGAAGAACAGCGCCCAGGCCAGCTACAACTTACCGATGCACAGCGACAGGTGATGACCGCCCGCGTGGCGTTCGTCCGTGAGGTCGAGCGCATGAGCAAAATGGTCAGCCAACAGCGTGCTATCGAAACGTTAGTCGAACATGCCAAGGTCGGTGGTCTAACGGATTATCTTAATGAGCGTGTGGTGTCGGCCAACGACCGTAAAACCGAAACCCGCACCCTCAGCGAGCGCACCTTAAAGCGCTGGATCAGTGATTTTAAAAAGTACGGTGAGCGAGGCCTTGCCCCCAAACGCCGCGCAGCAGATATGAGCATGCCCGCCTGGGCGGGGGATTTTCTCAAGCGCTACCAGCGGCCACAGAAACCGTCGGTTGAAGCGGCTTACCAGTTGCTGGTCGAACAGACTGAACCCCCACACCCCTCTATACACCAGGTGCGCCGCTGGCTGGCGAAGCTGTCGCCGGAAGCACGGGAACGTGGCCGCATGGGTGCCCATGAAAGCAAGTCACTGAAAGCCTTTGTACGCCGCACTGCTAACGAACTATGGCCCAACGACATATGGGTGGCGGATGGCCATACGTTTGACGCCGAAGTGATCAACCCTGAAACCGGTCAGGCGTTCCGGCCAGAGGCCACGCTGATTATCGACTGGGCAACGCGCCGGATCGTCGGTTTTGCTTTGAACTTAGCGGAATCGACTCTCGCCACGCTGGATGCACTGCGCTACTCGGTTAGCCGTGCCGGTATGTTTGGCACCTTTTATGTTGATAACGGCTCCGGCTTTGCCAACGACACCATTCGTGAAGTGGTTGACCGCTTAGGCGGGCAGATGAAGCACTCGCTGCCTTATAACTCCCAGGCACGCGGCGTCATTGAACGCGCTCACCAAACCATCTTGGTAAAGCTAGCTAAAACCATGGACAGCTATATCGGCGCGGACATGGATAAAGAAGCCGCTACCAAAGCCCACAAGTTAAGCCGCCGCGATATTAAGCAAGGTTTAAAGCCTGCTCAGTTGCCTACGTTTCAAGAGTTTTATGACCGCCTAAACGAGGCGTTAGATACCTACAACTTCCGCCCACACCGTGGGCTGCCCAAGGTACGCGATTTAGACAGCGGCAAGCTACGCCACCAAAGCCCCATGGAAGCCTGGAAAAGTGCTGAAGCGGAAGGCTTTGAAGCGCTCACGGCCCCTGCTGATGTCGTCGCCTCGCTGATGCGCCCACAGTTGGTTCGTAAAACCCACCGTGGTGAAGTCCGTGTTAATTCAGGCATCTACTTCCTGCCTGAGCTGGTCGACTTCCACGGCGAAGAAGTGCGCGTGGGCTGGGATTACCGCGATGTAGGCCAAGTGGGCGTGTTCACCCTGGAAGGCGAGATCATTGGTGAGGCCATCCTGAATGGCAATGCCACCTCCGCCATGCCCGTGGCCGAAGTGCAAAAAGGCCGAGAGAAACGCCAGAAGGGGCAGATCAGCCGCATCACCCAAAAAGCCAAAGTGGTCACCGGCAAGGACGTCGAGATCCGCGTCATAGAACCCGCCCCTGCCGTCGATCCCGTGCAGCAAGAACGCAAGATCGCCAACGCCATGAGCCAACTCAAGCAACTGGAAGCGGATACCCAGCGTTTCCAGATCCCCCACGACCCAGTCTCACGCTGGCGGGAGTGGAACAAGCTCGATACGAAGCTGAAAAACGGCGAAGCGGTGCCAGAGGATGCGCACAAGTGGCACACCACTTACAGCAATAACCCCGCATTAAAAGCCGTCGCTGAAGCGATGGAAACGGACGGGCGGCCACCCGTCCGGAATCCCTGGGCCAAGTAACCACTTAGCCCAGAACACTCACCACGAGTAAGGAAATACTATGAGCGTCAACGCGATTGTACCACTCACCAATGTAGGCCTGTTAACGGCAGCCGTTGCCAGCGCTGCCCACCGCCCGCCTGAACTGCCTGGGCTGGTGGTGATGTACGGCCCGAGTGGCTATGGCAAAAGCCTGGCAGCCGCTTATGCCGCCAACTTGCACCGCGCCTATTACATCCAGTGCCGCGAAAGCTTCACCAAGAAAGCCTTTGTGATTGCCATGCTGCGTGAAATGGGCATCGCGCCGATGAAAACCCTCAACGACATGCTTGACCAAGTAGCCGAGCAGCTTTCTCGATCAGGCCGCCCGATGATCATTGACGACGTGCAATACATCATTGAGAAAAGCGCCGCCAACATCATCACCGACCTGTATGAAGCTAGCCAAGGCACAATCATCCTGATCGGTGAAGAGCAAGTGCCAGCGGCCATGAGCCGCCGCCTAGAACGCCTGCATAACCGCGTGCTTGAGTGGGTACCCGCGCAAGCCGCCAGCCTAGATGACGTGCGCACCTTAGCGGATAAAAGCTATCCCAACATCGAAATTGATGACGACCTGCTGGAAGCGGTGAACGACCGGGTAAAAGGCTGCCTGCGCCGTGTGGCGGTGAACCTCTACCAGATCCACAACGAAGCCACCGCCAACGGCTGGACGATGGTGGGTCTGCGGGAATGGGGCGACCGTGAGATCCACACCGGTCAACCACCGGCGCGGAGGGGTTAAGCCATGCCGTCAAAAAACAGCGCAAAGCGTAAGCAATCCTTATCCACCCTGGCGGGCGATGTCACGCCCCGCCAGCGCATCTGGGACGCCATTCGTCACCAGCACTTAGAAGACGGCCTGATCACCATGCAGGGCCTGCGTATTGCACTCAAGCGGCAGCCCGACATGACAGAGAGCCGTATCAGCGACTACCTGCGGGCGCTCATTGCTGGTGAGTTTTTGGTGCGTAAAAACCCAGAAGCACTGCCTGCCACCACCGCTATTTATGTGCTCAGGCGTGATGTAGGTGTTGAAGCGCCCCGCGTACGACGGGATGGCACGCTGCCACCACCGCCAGGGCGCGAGCAGCTATGGCGCACACTCAAAATCATTGGCACCTGCACCGGCCAAGAGCTGGCCGATGCCGCCAGCACGGCAGTGACGCCGGTTTCCCGTGCTGCCGCTGACGAATACCTAACCATGCTAAGCCGCGCCGAATATGTCACCACCATTAGAGAAGGAAAGCCTGGCGTACCAGCTCGCTTCCAGCTAGTCCCCAGCCGCTGGACTGGCCCCATGGCCCCACAGATCCGCCGCACTAAACAGCTGTATGACCCCAACACCGGTGAAGTGGTGTACAGCCGTGTGACCAAGACCGAAGGGGGTGAGCCATGAGCATGCCCTTGGACAAAAGCATCCGCCGCACCCGCGCCGTGGATATTTCAAACTGGGGCGCAGAGCCGCCGCGCTGGATCTCGCTGCTGGCCAATGAAGTGCGCGCCACCAACAGAAAGATGGCCGGTGAGCGTATCGGTGTATCACGTAGTGCGGTCTCTTTGGCACTGGCGAACCGCTACCCCAGCCCCTCTACCGCCAGCATTGAAAAGCGGGTGCTTGAAGCGCTGGACGGTCTTCAATGCCCAGCGCAGCAACGCACCATCAGCGTTGAGCAGTGCCGCGACTACCGTTCTCGCCCGGCACCGACCCACAACCCGATGGCCATGCGCCTATGGCGGCACTGCCAGTCATGCCCGCACAACCCCGAGCGCCTGGGAGAAGAGCAATGAGCAAGATTGTCAATCTGCATCCACCCCAGCCAGAAGGCTTTCCTGTGCTGGATGATGACGCCCAACTGTACCGCGTCTATGCAACGCCACTGCCAGACCCTGAGCCGGGCTATGACTGCATTGCCCTACATATTGAAGGCGTCACCGTAAAAACAAAGGTCGAGCTGCACATGACCGTCGAAAAAGCTCGTGAGATGCAGCGTGAGCTTCAAGCGGCCCTAAACCAAGTCGAGGGAGGCAAGCAATGACCCTTAAAGCTACCTGCCCCGAATGCGGTATGAGCGGCGATATGTCCGCCTTCGTCACCCAGGGCGAACACAACCAGGCGCTAGCCGCTGCGCTGGAAATGCCCGCACTGCTCAGCTCTCGCGTTATCCGCTACCTCGGCATGTTCCGGCCCAAATCGCGCGCCCTGGCCAGCGCCAAAAGCGCCCGCCTGCTGGGCGAGCTGAAAGACGTCATCACCAGTGAAGTGATCGAACGCAAAGGCATCACCCGCCAAGCCCCGCTAAAGGTCTGGGTCATGGCGTTGGATCAACTGCTAGAGCGCCCGCCCAGCAACCTGCCGCTCACTGGCCACGGCTACCTCTATGAAGTGGTGGCCAACTGCGCCGATCGCCATGCCGGTGAAGTGGAAAAGCAGCGCGAAGAGCAGGCACGTAGCGGTGCCAAACAGCCCGCAAACCGTACCGCCGCCGCCCCACTGCGTGAGCGTTCTACCGATGACGTGCTTGCTGAACATAAACGCATGGCCGCCCGCCAGGCGCATGTGACCAGCAACGGCAAAAAACAACAACACAATAAAACCGCAGAGAAAGTCAACGCGCCTAAGCGCCTATCGGAGCTGCTGAAAGCGGTCGACAGCCAAGGGGATCAATCATGAAGACCTACAGCAACGAGGTACTTGAGTACTACGCCGACCGTTTCATCAATCTGCGCATCGCACGCCACGGTTTCAACCTGGTGCAGTACCTCGCCAATCCCGTTGTGATTGAGCGGTTAGCCCTGGAGCCAGAGCCACTGCTACCCGCACAGCACGCCGTTGTGCTGAAAATCTGGCACGCCTGGGATACCGGCTTAGCCACAGTGCCAGAGCCTGACGAGGAGCCGTTCGAGCTACCCGGCGAGTACGCCGTTTGGGAAGAATTTTTACTGGAGATAGGCAACAACAAAGCTATCCGCCAGCGCAATGGCGCATTCGTTGAGCCGTTACGCCATCACCGCCACAACCGTGGTATGAGCCGCCAGACGGCCAACTTTGAACGTCGCCAAGCGCGTAAAGGAGCCTGAATATGAACACCCCAGCTACCAGCACCCAGCAAGTACCCGAAGGCTTCCGCATGGATGCTAAAGGCCGCCTAATTCCCGAAGAGCAGATCAAGGAAATCGACAAGCTGCGCGATGAGCTAGTGCTCTCGATTGTTGACCGTGCCACTGAGCTGCGCGACCAGCTCCGTGACTTTAAGAGCGATGTGTTTAGCGAGATCGCCGCGCTGGTTGAGACCTCCGCCCAAGAGTACGACGTTCAGATCGGCGGTAAAAAAGGCAACGTGCAGCTGGTCAGCTTCTGTGGCAAGTACAAGGTGCAGCGCGCCATCTCCGAAACCATCACCTTTGATGAACGCCTCCAAGCGGCCAAAGGGCTTATCGAAGACTGCCTGCGCGACTGGACAACCGACGCCCGCCCCGAGGTGGCCACCATCGTTCAAGACGCCTTCCGCGTCGACACAGCGGGCAACATCCGCACCGGCCAAGTGCTGGGCCTACGTCGCCTGAACATCCAGGACAAGCGCTGGCTGAAAGCTATGGACGCTATCAGCGATGCCGTTCAGGTCACCGGCTCGAAATCGTACATCCGCATCTATGAGCGCGTCGGCAGTACTGACCAATACCAGCCCATCAGCCTAGATATCGCGGGAGTTTAACCATGCCCAGCAAGTGCGCCTATTTCTACCAACTCCAAGAGCGTGGCATCAGTGCCGCGCAAGCCAAGCAGTGGCTCAAACAAAACCCGCCGCCGCGCGGCTGGAAGCACAGCGCTTGGCGTTGGGCTAGCGAGAACATGATCGATGAGGTGACCCAATGAGCACCGTACTGAATGCGTCATCCATCCGCGTGAGCCCTGCCATGGGTGGCTTTGTTGCCACCCTGCGCGGCCAACGTGCAACTGGCACTACCCACCGTGCAGCAGCCCTAAACGTAGCGCGCCAAGTGTACGGCCCAAGGGTCAACGTGGTGAACGACTACCTGCGTGACTCCGACACAGCGGCGGGCATCCAGTACCGCTACCACATCACCCACCGCGCAAACCGAGGTGCCGCATGAGCGAACAAACCAAAACCAGCACCAAGGCCATGATCACGATTGAGCCCAACGGCAGCGGCGGCTTCACGATCTCTGCAGGCTTCAACGGCGAAAAAGCCGAATCGCCACAGCTTAAACAGGCAGGTCAATTAGCGCTGCTGGGAATGCTAGCCATTAAAGAGGCGCTAGAGGAAGTCAGGGGTAAGACCCAAACAACCATCCACTAAGCGAAACGCCCCGCTGGGGCGTCTGCTGGGCGTGGTGGCCCAGCACTGATGAGCAGCCAAGGGGAGAGAAATGGATAGCAAAGCGTTAGACAAAATCAAAAAGTGCCTACGGCTTGCCAAGTCGAGCAATGCCAATGAAGCCGCCGCCGCATTGCGCCAGGCGCAAAAGCTAATGGCAAAGCACGGTTTCACTACAGACGACGTCGCCATTAGCGATGTGGACAGCCACACCGCTAAAACAGGCGCGGGTAAAACGCCACCCGCATACGTCACCATGCTGGGCGCTATGGTCGCCAATGCCTTCGGCGCTGAGACGGTTTACCAGCAGGTTTACGACGGTGAGCGATGGTCGCTCAATGTGGAGTTCTACGGCTTAAACAGTGCTGCCGAAGTCGCAGGCTATGCATTTGAAGTACTAGGACGCCAGCTAAAGCGCGACCGCACCGCTTACTTGGCCACTCTAAATAAACGCCTGAAACGCGCCACCAAGGTGCGCCGTGGTGATCTCTACGCGCAAGCATGGCTCAACGCCGTATCCAAACAGGTAACGCGCCATCAGCGCACCGAGGCCGAAAATGCCATCGTGGAAGCCTACAAAGCCAAGCGTTGGAATGACCTGGAAACCCTGAAGCCTCGCGATAACACCAAAGGCATGCGCAGTCATGACCACAGTGCTATTCACCAAGGCTACCAGGATGGCAAGAAAGTTAGCTTCCACCAAGGCGTGAACGGCAGCCGCCACGCCCAGATCGGTGAGGTGGCGTCATGAATAAATGGAAGCAGTTAGAACAGCAGCTCTCGGGCGTCTTCGCCAGTGCAACGATCTTGGCTGACGGCTATGAAGTGTCTTTTTACAAACGTTTGGGCAAGGGTGAACGGCTGGTCATTGAGACCTACGTGGACGGTTATATCAAGGGGGAATGGTTTTCAACGGGTGAGAACGGAACACCCAAGCATCCCGAAGCGCGTTTCTTTCGTCCTCACAAATGCCGCCTGTACAAGCTGAAAGATTATTCGAAGCTCAAGCGGGTATTTGGCAAGAAAAAGGCCGACAAGATGGTGGAGCTTATAACAGTGGCATACGGCCCAGCGTGGAACAGCCCGCGCACGCTGATCAGCCACCTGAAAAAGAACTTCCCAGACCTGGAACTGGTGACTAGCGAGGTGGCGTCATGATCAGCAAAGGCAAGCTGGCCCAGATCCATATCGCCAAGGCGCAACTTGGCCTAAGCGATGAGGATTACCGCGCCATTCTCGCCCGCACAGCGGGCGTTAGCAGTGCCAAAGAACTCACAAATAAGACCGTGGGCGGCGTGATGTTTGAGTTTCGCCGCCTGGGTTTCCAGCCCAAGCCCGCCAAGCGTGCAGGCCGGAAGGCACCGCGCCCACCGCGCTCACGCCAGAACGTGATGAGCAAGATTGAAGCGATGCTGACCCACGCAGAACGCCCATGGGCCTACGCCGACAGCATGGCCAAGCGGATGTTCGACGTTGAGCGGGTGGACTGGTTAGACGATGACCAGCTACACCGCCTGATGACAGCGTTAATCATCGACGCAAAGCGTCAAGGACGGTACCCCGATGACCTCGCATAAGGTGGACAACCTAGATCTAGGCTTCGGCATTCCCGAAGATGCGCTGGACTACCTCGACCCCGAGATCCTAAAGAAGTGGCCACAAGGTTTATCGGACATGCTCACCGTTGTCGAAAACGCTCACATTCGCGCCGGTGATGAGCCGAAAGTAGCCCGCAGCCGCGCCTTTGCCGCAGTGCGTGCGATTAGCTCGTTCGCCGGTGGCCGTAGCCTTTACGTGCCCCAGGGGCGTCAGTTAGACCGCGCCCTGCGGGATCGGGAAATCTGGGAGCGACACACCGGCGACAACATCCCCCAACTGGTCGAGGACTACGACCTGACCGAAGCGCAGATCTATAGCATCCTCGGCGAGCAGCGCAAGCTCGCACGCGCCCGGATGCAATCTGATCTTTTCGGCGACAGAGCAAACGGCTAAGCTAGCCTCAACCAAGTTAGGAGCCCTCATGGAAACGTTAAACCCACAGCAGCTCAACCAAAGCCAAGCCATCCGCCGCGTACTGCTGACTCACCTTTACCAGCAGCGCCGCTCCACTCCTAAAGAGCCTTTTGTGTGGCGGCGTGATTTAGAAAACGCTGCGGGTGCGCCAGTGGAATTCGAGCTGGGCTACCTGTTAGAGCGTGGTGATATTAAGCAAGATGGCATCAAATACCGCATCACTGCCCAGGGCATTGACCGCGTAGAAAACGATAATAATTAGGGGAGCAATCATGAAAATACTCGCAGGGATCACAATTATCAGTGCCGCACTGCTGGCGGGCTGTGGCGCAAGCGCCGACATAGAAGAGAAGGCCAATCAGATCGCAGCGTTTTCTGAAGATGCTGATCTGCATCAAGAACAGTTTGCGGAAGCTATCAGCGACCTGAGTAAGAAAAAAAGTTGCAACATGGAATCCATGATTGAAGATGGAGCCGGTTTTTCTCGCGTTACAGGCGATAGCTTCTATTTCATTTATTGCGATTCCCCTGCTGACATCACCAATCGTTGGTACTTCGACCCCACAAATAATAAGCTTGAGCGTGTAAAAGCGGCCATATAGCCGTTTGAGTCATCACACAACAAACCCGCCTCGGCGGGTTGTTTGCTTTCTGGCCCTTCAAACTCCTAAACCGCTTGATTCCCGCCGCCTAGCCAATCCCCTCTAGCCTGAACCTCACTGCTCTGTGCTTTCGCTCACCCGCAATGAGGCTCTCTCGCCATGCCCCGTGACGACCTTTCTACTCATTTCAGCCGCCGTGAATTTGCCTGCAAATGTGGCTGCGGCTTCGACACCGTCGACCTTGAAACCCTGATGCTGCTGGAGGACATCCGCACCCACTTCGACGCCCCTGTTGTTATCAATAGCGGCTGCCGCTGTGCAACCTATAACCGCCGCGTGGGCGGTGCCACTAATAGCCAGCATGTGTTTGGCCGAGCTGCTGATATCCGTGTTCAGGGCATTTCACCTGACGTGGTGGCCGACTACGTAGAGGCCCAGCACCCCACCGCCAGCGTAGGCCGCTACAACACCTTCACCCACGTAGACACACGCACAAGCGGCCCCGCCCGCTGGGTCGGGTGATATGTCATTGCTCGACAGAATCGACACCCAGAAGCTAAGCCAGACCATCTCAACCGCCGCGCCGCTGCTTGGCTCACTGATCGGCACCCCGGCAACTGGGGCCGCCATCGGCATGATCGCCAAAGCGCTGGGTACCGATGCCAACCCGAATGCCATCACCCAGGCGCTCGGCGCTCCCACCGCCGCCATCAAGCTTCAAGCGTTTGAAAATGATCACTACCAGGCTATCACCCGCATGGTGCTAGAGGCGGAAACCGCCAGGCTATCCGAGGTCAACCAGACAATCCGCGCCGAAGCGGCAAGCAATGATGCCTACGTGCGCCGCTGGCGGCCTACCTACGGCTACCTCACGGCTGCTGCCTGGTTTATCCAGATGACCGGCTTCACTGTCATTCTGGGCGTGGTGGCATTTCGTAATCCCGGTGAACTTGCGTCGGTGGTCGGTGCCCTGG
The DNA here is from genome assembly GCF_002216165.1 of Halomonas sp. N3-2A. Lineage (NCBI taxonomy): Bacteria > Pseudomonadati > Pseudomonadota > Gammaproteobacteria > Oceanospirillales > Halomonadaceae > Halomonas > Halomonas sp. N3-2A. The sequence continues at coordinate 3,427,446 of NZ_CP022286.1, forward strand.
GGGCCGTTCTATCGGCACTGCTCGGCCTGTGGGGTATCGCCCTGGCGGTACTCGGCATCAACGTTTCCAAGCGCAGCGAAGATAAACAAGCCGCCGCTGGAGTGCCCCGCAAACCCGGTTTTATGGACGCCATCGCCACGCGTGTGAGCGGCGCTGCACCGCCCAAAAGGAGCCCGTAAACATGATCAACTGGGATGCCGCCAAGGTGCTGTTTGATATCAGCCAGGCGCTGTTCATGGCTGCAGTTGCGGCCTATGTGTACTGGACGAACAAGCACCGCGCCACCGGCACGGCCATCAAACAGGTCAATGAGCGGCTGGATGACGTGGATAAACATATCTCACGGCTGGAGCAAACGCTGGAGAACCGTCCTGGCTATAGCGAGATTGACCAGCTGCGCAGCGAAATGGCCACCATGAATCGAGGAGTGGCAGAACTTTCCGCCTCTATGAATGCCAGTAACGCCTTGCTGAACCGCCTGCACGAATACCTGCTGACGGAAAAAGGAAACCGATAATGAGCTTAAAAGACTTCGAAACCGAGGGCCGCCGCCTTGGCATCTTGCGCATTCTCTCGCGGCGAAGCCAGTTCACCACCAACGAATACAGCCTGAGTGATGAGCTTAAAGGTGCCTATGCGCATCACATCAGCCGCGACCGCCTCCATGGGGATCTGGCCTGGCTGGAAGAACAAGGCCTAGTGATTACCCAGCAGCCCCGCGCTGGCTGGGTGATCACGCTGACCGCCCGAGGCTCCGATTGTGCCGAAGGTCTGGCCCATGTACCTGGTGTTGCCAAACCTCGCCCCGGTCTTTGAGAGAGGTTGCCCCATGCCGCCACGCAATAAGGTCTTTGACCTACCCCAAGAGGTGCGCGAAGAGCTAAACGAAAAGCTTGTTAGCAGTGGCTTTCAGGGCTACGAAGCGTTAGCTGGCTGGCTCAGCGAGCGCGGTTATAACGTTTCGAAAAGCTCCGTGCACCGCTATGGCCAGGACTTGCAGGAAGAGTTCGAAGAGGCCATGGGCGATGTGCGTAAAACTACCGAGCTTGCCCGCGCGATGGCCAGTGAAGGCGAAGACGAAAGCGGCCACTTGATCGACGCTACTGCACGGATCGTGCAAGACCAGCTGCTGCGTATCTCCATCGCGATGCGTAAAGCTGAGCATGAACCTGACGTGGCAGCCAAGCACCTTAGCAGCGTGACCAAAGCCCTGGCCGATATTGGCCGTGTCTCGCTTAGCCAGAAGAAGTGGGCAAAAGAGCTGCGCGTGGAAGTGGCGAAAGAAGCGGCCGAGAAAGCGGAAACCAGCATGGCGACCCAAGGCATGAGCCGTGAAGCCATTGATTCCATCAAGCGCGACATACTGGGGATTGCCTGATGAGTACGGCATTGCCTGAATCCGTTCTGCTGCCTTACCAAAAGGCCTGGATCGAAGACGAATCGGACCTCAAGATTGCCGAGAAAAGCCGCCGCACCGGTTTAACCTGGGGCGAAGCCGCCGATGCCGTATTAACCGCGAGCAGCGCCAAAGCTGCGGGTGGTACCAACCACTTCTATGTCGGCTCTAACAAAGACATGGCTATCGAATTTATCGATGCCTGCGCCATGTGGGCAAAGGCGTTCAACCGCGCTGCCTCGCATATTCAGGAGGAGCTGTACCAGGATGAGGATAAAGACATCCTCACCTTCAATATCCACTTTGCCAGCGGCTTCAAGATCCAGGCGCTTAGCTCACGCCCCAGCAACATGCGTGGCCGCCAAGGTAACGTCACCATCGACGAAGCCGCCTTCCATGATCAGCTCGCTGAAGTGCTTAAGGCTGCGCTAGCTCTCACCATGTGGGGCGCGAAGGTGCGTCTGATCAGCACCCACAACGGCGTCGAGAACGTTTTCAATGAGCTAATCCAAGACAGTCGTGCAGGCAAGAAAGGTTACTCGGTACATCGCATCACGTTAGACGACGCCTGCGAGCAAGGCCTATACCAGCGTATTTGCCAAGTGGGAGGCAAGACCTGGTCCCAAGAAAAGGAAGATGCCTGGAAGGCCAAATTGTTGCGCGAGACGGCTACTCGGGAAGATGCGTTAGAGGAGTACTACTGCGTGCCCAAGGCAGGCGGCGGTGCTTACCTCTCCCGCGCCATGATCGAAGCGCGCATGGTCGATGCCCCAGTTATTCGTTTTGAAGGCAGCGCCGAATTCAACGCGGTACCGGAGCACTACCGTGCCCTAGAGATAGCCGACTGGTGCAATGAACACCTGCTGCCTCTGCTGGAAAAGCTAGACCCGCATTTAACCCACTGCTTCGGTGAAGACTTTGGCCGCAGTGGCGATTTAACCGTGATTGCCCCCATGGCCATCACTCAGCAGCTTGTGCGCCAGGTGCCGTTCCTTGTCGAGCTACGCAACGTGCCGTTCAAGCAGCAAGAGCAAGTGCTGTTCTTCATCGTTGACCGCCTGCCACGCCTACAGGGTGGCGCGCTGGACGGTCGCGGCAACGGCCAGTACCTGGCAGAGCAGGCCGTTGAACGCTATGGCAGCATTGTGGAAGTGGTCATGCTTTCCCAGAGCTGGTACCTCAACAATATGCCGCCATTCAAAGCGGCGTTTGAAGATGAGCTGATCAGCCTGCCCCGCGATAGCCACGTGGTGGATGACCTGCGCGCCCTGCAGGTGATCAAGGGCGTTCCCAAACTACCCGATGCTAAAACCGGCGACAGCAAAGACCGCCACGGCGATGCCGCCATCGCGCTAGCCATGGCGTACTACGCCAGCCTAATGGATGTAGCCCCCATCGAATTCACCCCCGCGCCCCTGCCTGGCAGCCGCCAGGACGACGACAGTGACGACATTGACATGAACAGTTTTGGCGGTTTTAAAAACACAGGAGGCGGCGCATGGTAAGCCCAGCAAAGAAGTATCGGCGTAATTTGATCAAGACGAATAGCCCTGCGCTGAAAGAGCAACAGACCAACGACGCCCGCATTGGTCAGCTCAAAAGAGAGTTTGCCGAGCACCCCACCAAGGGGCTAACCCCTGCGCGGTTGTACCAGATCCTTGAGGCTGCTGAGCAAGGCGACCTCAAAGCGCAAAGCGAGCTGTTCGACGATATGGAAGAGAAGGACGCCCAGATCGGCGCGGACTTAGGCAAGCGGAGACAGCTAGCCGCCGAGCTAGAATGGCAGATCGTACCGCCAGACGGTGCAGACGCACGCGAGAAGAAAGCCACGGAACACGCCATTGAAGTGTTCAGCGCGCTGGAAGTCGAAGATCTTATTCTTGATCTAGGTACCGGCATCGGCCACGGCTGGGCAAACCTCGAATTGACCTGGAACCGCGACGGTGCCCTGCGCTATATCGAGCAGCCCACGCTGCGCCCCCATAGCTGGTTCAGGCTTCACCCAGACGACCAGAACTGCATCACGCTACGCGATAACAGCGCGACCGGGGCGGAGCTATGGCCATTGGGTTGGGTTCAACACCGCCACCGCGCCAAATCCGGTTACGTCGCCCGCATGGGCCTGCACCGCATGCTCGCTTGGCCATATTTATTCCAAAATTATGCGTTAGGCGACCTAGCGCAATTGCTAGAAATCTACGGGCTACCGGCTCGTATCGGCAAATATCCCAAAAACGCAACCGAAAAAGAGAAAGCCACATTGCTGCGCGCTGTCGTCACGCTGGGCCAGAATGCCGCCGGGATAATCCCAGACGGCATGGGCATTGAGTTCATGGAAGCCGCTGGTAAGGGTGCGTCTGCCAATCTCTACACAGCGATGATGAACTGGTGCGAGCGCGCCAAAGCCAAGGCGATCTTGGGCGGTACACTGACAAGCGGCACCGGCGAGGGCACGAACACAAATGCGCTGGGCAATGTGCATGAACGCGGGCAAACCAGCCTGATACGTTCTGACGTGCGCCAGTACGCAGGCAGCATCGGTAAAAACATCATATGGCCCATGGCCGCGCTCAACTTCGGTATTGATAAGCCCAGCCGCGCCCCGCGCTTCTTTCTCGATACAGGTGAGACCGAGGATCTTGAGCGCCTCTCTAAAAGCTTGCCTACATTCGTGGACATGGGCGCGAAGATCCCGCTGTGGTGGCTGCATGAGAAAAGTGGCATACCGAAAGCGCAGAAAGGCGAAGACGTTCTTATGCCAAAGGCAGCGCCAAGCCCCTTTGGCGCTCTACGTTTGGCACAACCGAACCAGCCACTGGCGGCTCTACGCCAAGCGCCTACCCAGCCGGGACAACCCAGCTACTACCGCGACGCCACCCTCGGCCAGCTCGACGACCAGGCGCAGCCGATCGTAGACGGCTGGGTTAACCAAGTGCAGCAGCTCGCCGAGCAAGCGGAAAGCTTAGAGCAGCTGCAAGAGCTGATCACAGCCGCTTTCGATGACCTTGACGAATCAGTGCTTGCAGAGGTGATGGCCACCGCGTTTGAGGCCGCTGATCTTGCAGGCCGTGCAACGGTCGATGAGGAAACCGGTAATGCCGATTAGCGCCCAGTTCAACCGCCCGTTCGCAGAGCAAACCGAGTTCTTCCGTAACAAGCTGAACCTGCCCACCACCCGCTCTGGACAAATTACCCGCGACCAAAACGACGCGGCGTTTGTTGTCGCGGGCGCTACGAAAGCCGACCTGCTGGCGGATCTTCGCGGCGCGGTCGATGATGCGATCAGCAAAGGCCAAAGCCTCGGTGAGTTCCGAAAGCGGTTTGAAGAGATCGTTGCCAAACGCGGGTGGACCGGCTGGACAGGCGAAGGCTCAAAAGCAGGCCGTGCCTGGCGTACCCGCCTTATCTACAAGACGAATCTCGATACCAGCTACGCCGCTGGCCGCTGGGCACAGATGACCGACCCGGATGTGGTGCGCCTGCGCCCCTATTGGCGTTACGTGCATAACACGGTAGAGAACCCTCGTGTTCAGCACAAGCGGTGGCACAACCTGGTATTACGCGCTGACGATCCGTGGTGGCAAACCCATTTCGCGCCCAACGGCTTCGGCTGTAACTGTGGTGTCGAGACGTTAAACGAGCGTGGCCTGAAACGCCTGGGCAAGGAAAGCCCGGATAGCGCACCCAACGACGGCACCTATGAACACGTCGATAAAAGCACCGGCGAAGTCATCACAGTGCCAAATGGCCTGCAACCCGGCTGGGATTACGCCCCAGGACAAACCGCGACCGAGCGTGCCATCGCTGCCAGGTTGAATCGGCTGGACAGCGTTGATGCAACGATCGCTAGAGAGAACGTTGCGCAGTTAGTCGAAGCGCCGTTATTCAACCGCTTTTGGAATAGCGAAGTACGCGGTGAATATCCGGTGGCGGTGGTACCGCCCGTAGAGCGCCAGGTGTTAGGGGCAGAAAGCCCCGTTGTGCTGCTCTCACAAGAGAGCCTAACGGCGCACAAGGTCAGCCACCCCGAAGTGGGGCTAGAGGACTACCGGCGGATACAACAGATATTAGATGAGGGCGAGGTATATCAGCGCGACGGAGAGCCAGGGCGAATGATTTATTTAGCCTTGGGCGACCGCCTTTATAGGGCAGCGCTTAAACGTACGGCGGACCGCAAGAAGAACTATTTTTTAACGCTATTTGTGGTCAGCGATGAAGCGGCGGAGCGGAACGTAAGAGCAAAAATGCAGCGGCTACGGTAGTGCGGGATAAGCGCACAGCTGGTTCGTCATCCCCAGATACCTCATCTGCTTTCGCAGGGTACACCAGACGAATATTGGTCTCATGCGCTTAATAACAGTATAGGAGAGAATCATGGGTACCATCAACGCCAACACAGAGGTCGTCGAGCGGGCCATTACCGAGCTGCTCAACAAAGGTGAGGATCTGACAGCGGCGATGAAGAGCATCGGTGAAGAGATGACCAACCGTACTCAGCAGCGGTTTAGGGACAAAGAAGCCCCCGACGGCACGCCGTGGGCCGCTAACTCTCCCGTCACTGAAAAGCGCAAAGGCCATGATCGCGTGCTGGAAGGCGAAAGCAAACAGCTCGCCAAGCAGTTTAGCTATAGCGCTTCAAGCGATGGCGTCGAATGGGGTAGCCTGATGATCTACGCCGCTATGCAAAACTTTGGCGGTACCAAAGCAGAGTTCCCCCACCTCTGGGGCGATATACCAGGCCGTGAGTTTATCGGCCTCTCCGATGACGATGAAGACGAAGTGTTGGGCATCCTCGCCGACCACCTAAGCCTCTAACCGCCATCCCGCAACGCGCCCCTGTAAGCGCCGCTAAGGCGTTACCCGCTACGTTGGCCTGACTTTTGCGCCAGAGGCGCGTTAGACCCGCGTTAGATTTTGATTAAGCGCGCTTAACGCCAGGGTATTAGAAGGCTATAGTGCCCATTGAGAAAAATAAACGCCAATGGACATGCAGCGGGGAACATGTGACCAATACTGATAGCGGCCAAGAAACATATTTCGCAGAAATTCCACTGCGGCTCTACTTTTCTACGGAAGAGCCGATTGCAATCAAAGATATCGCCACGTCGCTGCTCGCACTGGAAAAGCTGACCAAACGCTTTCCTGAAATGCTAGAGAAGCTGACCCAAGTCGAAATCAATGGCTACGAACTTAGAGTTGAAAGGCTTGAGACAGGCAGCCTGATAGAAGATTTCATAATGAAGGTTTACTTTGGCAGCCCAGAACAAGAACAGGCTTTCAGAGAATTCCTGGAGAATCACCCCATGGGTAAAGCCATTAAGGTCGGTATTGCAGGAATAGGTGTACTGATAGTCATTAGCCACCTGATGCTGCTTTATAAAGCTTTTGCTGGAGACGACAGCCCATCTATCCAAGCTAATCACAATACGATTATACAGATTAGCTCTGAACAGCTCGGCATCACGCCAGAAGAAGTCATTGAGCTGGCCGAAGTCGCGACTGAAGGAAATCGCAAACAACTATTTTCGGCTGCGAGAGATGTTCTGCGTCCAGTTGAAGGCCATCAAGGTGCGACTGTGGTAGCCCCTGGGATTGAAGGTGTACCGCCAGTTTCTCTATCTTCAGAAGCGTTGTCTGAAGTCCCCTATGATGCTGACTTAAATGCAGATGAGCGGGAATTTGAATATGAAAACGTGCCGCTTGAGATACGTGCGCTTGATCGCGATAAAACTGATTCTGGTTGGTGGGGTGTTCTTCCAGGCGCGGTAGGTGATAAGCGCTTAAGGCTCTATTTTGATGGTGTCGATATGGATGCTATAGCTTTCCGTCCTGTTGTACATGTTGATGCTACGGTTACTTATCGAAGTGATTTCAACCAAGCAACGCTGGTGCCTAAGCATATAACCATCACCCATATCTACCCGGCACAGCAGCAATAGCCCCGATATAGAAAACTCCTAAAGCGCTTTAAATCCACGCCCTGCCCTAAGCCCCCGATCATGGGGGCATGACTACACACAGCCTTCAAACAAAGCCCCGCGTCGCTGCTTGCGCTCTCCGAGTGCAGCTCACTGACGACAAGACGCGCCTGATGCCTGCTGGCACCTTCCACGTACCGCGTGGGGCTGCAATAGGCTCAGGACCCTGGAACCTCTCTGCCGAACAGGGTCAGGCGATTATCAGCCTCGCGGCTGCGCGCAGTACCGACATCGCCATCGACTACGAACACCAAACCCTGTACGCCGAAAAGAACGGCCAGCCCGCGCCAGCGGCTGGCTGGGTCGACCCCCGCTCGCTTGAATGGCGCGACGACGGTTTGTACGGCGCGGTGGCCTGGACGGCTGCCGCCCGTGCCCAAATTGCCGAAGGCCCCAATGGCGAGCCGCCAGCCTATCGCTACCTCTCCCCCGTATTCCCGTATGACGCCAACGGCGTGCCGTTAGATCTACTGCACCTGGCGTTAACCAACACCCCAGCCATTGATGAGGGCGCGGCACAGCTTGCCGCTGCTCGGATGGCGATTACCCATGACGTCAATGACGACCAGGAGATCGACACCGTGAAACGTGAGCAACTGATTCAAACCCTCGGCTTGGCCGCTGAAGCAACCGATGAGCAGATCGACACCGCGATCGCCGCGCTAAAAGCAGGCGACGCTGATGCTAAGGCGCTGCGCCAAGCACTCGGTGCAAAAGACGATGCGCAACCTGCTGAAGCCGTGGCAGCCCTTAAAGCTTCAAGCACTGCCGCCGCACCCGATATGAGCCAGTACGTGCCCGTGGCCGTGTACCAAGAAACCACTCAGCAACTGGCCGCGCTAAAAGCGAACAGCAACACCGCTGAGCTGGACGCACTCATCAAAGAAGGCCTGGAAGATGGCCGCATCCCCGGCCAAGCAACGGCGGACTGGCTTCGTGTGCAAGGCATTGCCGCCTGCAAAGCCCACCTGGAAGGCGCGCCCAGCATCGCCGCACTAAAAACCACCCAGACCCAGGGCAAGCCGCCGGAGGGCAAAGACACCAAAGGCGACGGCAAGCTAAACGAGACCGAGCTGGCGGTGTGCAAGACGATGAACCTAACGCCCGAGCAGTACCGCGCCGCCAACCCAGCGTAACCGCTCTCCCGACTCAACACGCAAGAGGACACGCACGTGACCGCTGCAACCCAAACCCGAAACACCCCGCACCGCTTAGGGCTGTCCCGTGGCCATCTGGTCGCGGCGGCTGCCGAGTGCTTCGCGGGCACTATCGCCGTCATCAATGGCGATGGCTTTACCGAGCCAGGCACTACCGCCACCGGCCTGACCGCTGCCGGAGTGTTTGAGCACTACCAGGACAACACCGCCGGGGGCGATGGCGACCAGGTCGTGGAAGTGAAGCGCGGCAACTTCCGCCTGGATAACTCTGCCGGTGCCGATGAGATCACCGCCGCCGATATCGGCAAGGTCTGTTACATCGTCGATAACCAGACCGTGGCTAAAACCGACGGCACAGACACCCGCTCCCTCGCTGGCATTGTCGACGACGTCGACGATGCTGGCGTGTGGGTCAACATCGACCCGACTAACGGCGTGGCCGCTAGCGCGTAATAAGGACTGCCTACATGAATCTTACCCAAGCCAACTTGAAGGTGCTGTTCCAGGCCTACAACGCTGCCTTCCAGCAGGGCTTTAGCTCAATGGGGGAACAGGCAGCGCTTTATGAGCTGTTCTGTACCACCGTGCCAAGCACCACTGCCGTGGAGGTGTACCCGTTCCTCAAGAGCCTACCGCGCATGCGCGAATGGCTGGGCGATCGCGTCATCCACAGCCTGGAAGGCGCGGCGTTCAGCATCAAGAACCGCAAGTTCGAGCTGACCGAAGGCGTGCCACGGGATTCCGTAGAAGACGACACCTACGGTCTGTGGTCACCCATCTTCCAAGAGTTTGGCCGTAGCTCACGTGAGCACCCCAATGAACTCGCCGTGGAAGTGCTGGAGCAAAACCCCGAGTGCTACGACGGCCAGCCGCTGTTTGATACCGACCACCCGGTGCTGGATAAGTCGGGCAAAGAGATCTCGGTCAGTAACGACATGGGCGGCACAGGCGACGCCTGGTACGTGATGGACAACACCCGTGTGATCAAAGCGGTCATGTTCCAGAAGCGCCGTGATTACAACTTCCGCTCCATTACCGATCTCAACGACACGCAAGTGTTTATGACCGACAAGTTCCTGTTCGGCGCAGATGCCCGCGTGAATGGCGGGGCCGGCCTTTGGCAGCTCGCCGTGCGTTCTCGCAAGCCGTTTAACGCCGAGAACTACGAAGAAGCACGCCAGGCACTGACGAAGCTGAAAGGCGACTACGAACGCCCGCTGGCACTGCGTCACTCGCACACCATGGTGCCTAACTCCATGGAAGGCGCTGCCCGTGCCGTGTTGCAAAGCCAACTCGCAGCAGGCGGTGAAACCAACAAGTGGGCCAACACCTCGACGCTGGTGTTGAACCCCTGGTTAACCAGCGCTTAACGGCACGTTAAACCGCCTACCGCAGTGCCTGCTCTTGCGGGCACTGCGCAACGGAGAGCACCACCATGGCAACACGTAAAACCACCGCGCCGAAGGCTAAACAGGCAGCCCCGACGAAAGCGGAAGCGCCCAACGCTGAGCAGGAAAGCCAAGCGGACGCAAAGGCGACCGAGCCAACGCCTGAGAAGGTGTCGGAAACTCCCACGCCCAACGATGCCGTAACACCGGACGCTGAGCAGATCTCGACAGATAGCACGCCTACCGAGATCCAGGGTGACACCGTCACGGGCGATGGCACCGGCAAGGCGCTGCCGCCGATGGAGGAAACGCCAGGCGTTTTCGTGCGCACCAAGCGGCGCATCAAAAGCCGCCGCCGTGCAGGCTTCCGCTTCAACCGTGAAGGTGTGGGCATTGCGCTAGAACTGCTCAGCGAAGAGCAGCTCCAGCAGCTGCGCGCTGACCCAGCCCTGGAAGTGGAAGACTGCACCTTACCGCTGGCTGAAGCCGAAAGCGAAGAGGTTTAACCCATGCCCTACTGCACGCAAGCGGATCTCATCGAGCGGTTTGGTGAAAACGAGCTGCTCGCCATCGCCCGCGATGAATCGGGCACCGCAATCGATACCGCTGTTGTTGAGCGGGCATGTGATGACGCAAGCGGCGAGATCGACGGTTATGTGAGTGCAGCGGGCTACCCCGTGCCGCTGTCGCCAGTGCCCCGCATTGTGACCGCGTATGCATGCGATATCGCCCGTTACCGACTCTACGACGAACACGCTACCGACCAAGTACAGAAGCGCTACGACGACGCGGTGAAGTTCCTCAAGTCGGTATCCCGTGGCGAGGTCCGCCTGGGTATCTCGACCGGCCAAGGAAGCAGCAGCGCGGGCAGCGTGCAAATGAACTCAGGCCGCCAAGTATTCAACGGCGGTGGCTTCTAGCCCCACAACGATCGGAGACCACAGACCATGAGTGCCAAACAGACCACTAAAGCAGCTGCTGATAAGGACGCTGAGAAGAAAGAACTGGTGCCGCGCAAAGACGTAACAGTGCGGGTGAAGACAAAATCACCCGGCGTAAAGCGCCAGGTGTGCGGCGTGATCCTCACCAACGAATGGAAGCACCTGACGTTGGATGACCGAGGCAGCGCCTACAAAGCGCTAGCACGCGACCCGGCCATTGTGATGGAGCATTCACCACCGCCGGTGAAGGAAGTGGCCAACGCTGACGCGCAACCCAGCAAAGAGAAAGAGGCCAAGTAATGCTCTCTCTCACGCCCTGGCTTGAACGGCTAAACGCCACCGACGGGTTGCCTACCGTGCTGCTGGCAGCGGATGTAGAAGCCGCCAAAAGCAATACGCAGCTACCCAACATGATGCTGGTGCTAGGCCGTGAAACCGTTAGCCACGGGCCAATGAGCAACCAGGCGCGCCACCGCGTAAAAACCGAGGTGCTGCTGGTCACTGGTATTCGCCGCCGCAACCAGCCGTTAGGGCCGGTAGCAACAGCGGGTGAAGACGAACTGGCGAGCCTTCGGCAGCCTGCCCTGGAGCAGTTAATTAACTGGATGCCGCCAAGTTGCGACATCCCCGTGAAATGGCAGCGCGGCCAGCTATTGGCCCTACAAAGCCACGCCCTATTTTGGGCCGACGTGCTAACCGCCGAATACTGGTGGCCACTTGAGGAGAATTCCCCGTGACTATGAAAACGAACCGTCGGGCAATGCGATTCGCCCTGGAATCAGAATACAACGATGGCACCACCACGCCCGAAGCGGCCACCGATGCCATCTTGATGCGCGAGATTTCCGTCACCCCGTTATCGGGCAGCAACATCGCCCGCACTTTTGTCCGCCCCTACTACGGCAACTCGCCGCAAGCGCCCGGCGAAAAGCATGTGGAAGCGGTCGTTGAAGTGGAATTAAACACCAGTGGTGAGCTGGGCACGCCGCCGCCATGGGGCAAGCTGCTGCGCGCCTGTGGCTGGAGTGAAGTGATTGAGCCAGGCGAGCGCGTGATCTATTCGCCGGTTTCGGAGGACGAGGACTCCGGCGTTTTCTTCGCCAATATTGATGGCAACTTGCATAAAGGTCGTGGTGCGCAGGGCACCCCTGCATTCACTGTCAACGCTGAAAACATGCCAGTGATCCGTTTCACCTTCAGCGCATTGATCAGCCCCGTGACAGCTGAACAGTTGCCTAACGTCACGCTTAGCCACTGGAGAGACGCGTTGGCCGTTAACTCGCTCAATACTGAGCCGCTGGAATTCATGGGTGCCACCGTACCGTTTAACCAGTTCTCGCTGGACATGTCAGGTCAGGTTGTTCATAGCAAAAACGTTGGTGCTAACGATATCCACATCACCGGACGTTCACCGTCGGGTCAGTTGACTATTGAAGATCCGGGTGTTGGTGCCGTGAATTACTTCGAGTTGTCACAAAACGCGCAGACCGGGCCGCTCAGGCTCGTACATGGAAAAACACCAGAAGACAGAATCGAGATCATTCAGAAAGAAGTGGGCATTGAGTCGCCAACGTATTCGGATCAAGACGGCATCCAGATGCTGTCCATCAACTACATGCCCGAACCTGTCGACGGCAACGACGAAGTCGTGGTCGTTGTGGGTAATCCTATTCCTTAAACACCGCCCAAGCGGCGGTTAACCAGCGTTTCATACTCAATTAACCAGGAGAAATACCGTGTCCGACAATGTTTATACCGTCAATGTAAACCGCACCTATCAATACCCCGTCAACCTCACCGTGTATGACGAAAACGGCAAGGAAAATACCGGCAAGTTCTATGCGACATTCAAGATTTTACCGTCGGATAAGAGCCGCGAATTGCCCGAAGACACGCTGCTACTCGACGAGGTGTTGATGGGTGTCAGCAAGATCGCTCTGAAAGACAACGATGGCAAAGTCCTTGAAGGCGAGGAGCAGCTGCATGCCGCCAAGAACGATCCTGCCATCAGCGTCGCACTGATCAGTGCCTATCAAGAGTCCGTCACAAAAAAGAACCGTGGGCGAATCTAGTAGACGCTGGCAAACACTGGGCTGAGGCCAATACGGCTCAGCCCAACTTGGTCAAGGATGACCTGGCTGCATTGGGCATCACCCTCGGCGGAGAGCTAGCCGAAGAAGCCGAGAAAGCGGCAGCCGAGCCGGATCAGTTCGCGGTACTGCCAGAAAACTGGGACGCCTTGCAAATATTTCTGCGCTGCTGCCGACAGTGGCTATTCAGGGGCATGGAAGGCAAACGCGAGGCGCTAGATGTGCAAGCAGTAGTCAGCGTTATCAGCCTCTACCAGCTCCCCCCAGAACAGCAACTTGAGCGGCTTGATCAAGTGCAACTGATCGAACTAGGCGCGCTCAGCGTTATGAACCAACCCCGCAACTAACCGTTAGAAGGCCTAGCTTTGAACAACAATCTAACGCTTAGCGTCAAGCTCACCGGCGATGGCAAGCAGCTCTCGGGCACCCTGCGCAATGCGCAGGGTGAAGTGCGTGAGTTTGGGGACGTCAGCGTTAGAGACAACGCACGTGCTACAAGCGCCTTCCAGCGCACTGAGCGAAGTGTAGGCACTGTCAATAACCAACTGAATGAAATGAACCAGGTGGGCCGTGCTGCCCGCAACACACTGCTGGCCCTGGGCGGTGCCATTAGCGTGCGTGAAGTGATTGGGTACTCAGACGCATGGACGAACGCTGAGAACCAGTTACGCCAGGTCACTGGCACATCCGCAGAGTTGTCAGCGATCCAGGGGGAACTGGTCGACATTGCCCGTGAGACCCGTTCTAGCTATGCCGCTAGCGCGAATCTGTATGCTCGACTTGCTCGCTCAACGACTGAGCTAAATCTCACCCAAAAGGATCTGCTAGGTCTCACCACATCTATCAATAAAAGCTTCGCCACTAATGGCGCGACAGTGCAGGAAGCTACAGCGGCCATTACCCAGCTGTCTCAAGGTCTAGCCGCTGGCGCACTTCGTGGTGATGAATTTAACAGTGTTGCTGAACAAGCGCCTGGCATCATGCGAGCGATTGCCGAATCGCTCAATATGACGATTGGTGAGCTGCGAGAGTTTGCGTCGGAAGGCGGTATTACCGCTGAAATCGTGGTCAACGCCTTACAACGGGCAAGCGATACGATTGATCAAGACTTCGCTAAAACCATTGCTACATTCAGCCAAAACTTGGAAGTAGCACGCACTAACCTAATGCAGTGGATCGGCACCAGTGGAGAAGTGACAACAGCGGTTGATACGTTAGGCGGCAGTGTTGTAACTGTCTCAGAACATCTGGATGAGTTGGTGACGGTTGCCCAAGTGGGCGCGGTTCTACTTGCTGGTCGCTATACCGGTGCGTTAGCAACAGCCACCACCGCCTTGGCCGCTAAAACCACTGCCGCGATTGCGGATATGCGCCAAAGTGCGCTGGCAGACGCTCAGGAACAGGGCCGTATCGCAACGATCGCTAGGCGCACTGCCGCTGAGCAGTCGGCTAACGCCTCGACAGCTCAATTGGCTGCTCAGCGAGCAGCCGCCGACCGTGCAGCGATTGCCCAAGATGCTCAGCGCCTGGTATCTACTCAAGCCGCTTTAGCAGCGGAACGTGCGCTAGAGACGCAACGCTTGCAGGCACAGATCAGTGCTACTGGCAGAATGCTATCGCATACACGTCTAGCCGAAATTCGCGCCTCTGAAACAGCTATTACCAACCAATTAACGGCGGCCAATGCGCGCCTCACTCAAGCAGAAGCGGCTGAAGTTTCTGCTAAGCGACTGGCGACAGCGGCGAGTGTCGAGAAAGCGCGGGCTGATACAGTTGCTACCGCTGCTATGGGCGGCTACATCTCTGCAGCAAGAGCCGCCACAACCGCAAATTCTCTACTGGCCGCATCGGGTCGAGCAGCTGCTGGGGCATTGGCCCTGGTCGGTGGCCCTGTAGGTGCTGCGGTCATCGCTGCTGGTGCCATCTACTACTTCCGAGACGAACTAGGGCTTACCGTTCCCAAAATCGACGCTAATACCACTGCGGTCAACAGGCTTACTAATGGGCTCGATAATATGAGCCAAGCCGCTGCCCAGCTAACGCTAACATCGTTGGTGGGTCAGCTTGCACAGCTAAAGGCCCTGGCTGAAGTCACTAATGAAACCATTCAGGAAGTTCAAAAGGATGATGTGACTCCCACTACTGGCGGCTTTCTGGGCTACAGCGGCGAAGAGCTGTTACGTCAAAATGAAGCGTTCACTGAAATTGGAGAGACCAGCCGCGAAACCAAACAAGAGATAGCGAATGTAGAGGCCGCTATCGCTCTGGTTGAGGACCGCCTTGGTACGCTCGGCGAACGCAACCGCGAAGTTGAGCCAACTATTACCAATGTAGGTGATGCCAGCAAAGCGGCTGCGGACAAAGCCAAAGAGCTTGCCAAATCCACCGAAGCACAAGCCGACGCGCTGGAAGACCTCTACAACCGACTGATCCCAGGCCGCCGCGAAACCGTCCAGCTAGCGCGAGACATGCAAACGCTAACGCTGGCCATGGCGATGGGCACCGGCAATATCGGCCAGAACATCCAAGCGATAGGCTTGCTCCAACAGCAGTATATTGAAGCCCAGAACGATACCGACGACCTTGCCGATAAAACCGTTAAAGCCGCCTTCACCATGGAAGGCGCCTGGGACGAAGTACGCTTGAACGGCCTGCGCCGTTTAGATGATGGTTTTGGAGACCTTTGGGAAGGCGCCATAGACGGCAGCTTGAACGCTGGCGAGGTCATGAAACGCGGTTTAAATCAAACACTGGCTGAAATGGCTCAGATGACCTTCAGTCGACCAATCACTGTGCAGTTGGCCACTAGCATGGGCTTTGGTGGCAGTTCAAGCGCTGGTGGTCAGCCAGCTGGAGGCTCTCAATCTTTCGGCGGCATGCCATCGCTCAGCGGAATGATGAACGGTAGCGGCGCGATCGCTAACGCTTACCGCGCTTTCCAAGGCACCGGCTCTACATACGCAGGTACCTTCGGCAGCGAGCTAGCTGTTCAAACCGAAGGCGGCCTACGCGCTGGCTTTAAGTCATTTGCGGCGAGCGGCCTCGGCAATGCAGCTCTTGGCATCGGTGGCGGGCTTGCTGGTGGTTATGCAGGCACAGCCATCGGCAGCGCCGTTTTTGGCAAGAATGCTAATTCCAACTATGGCGCAATGGGCGGCGCGGCACTGGGCCAGGCGTTGATTCCGATACCTGGACTGGGTGCGGCCATTGGCGGTGCACTGGGTGGCGTTGTCGATTCGCTGTTTGGTTCTAGCAAAAAGACCTTCGACTTTGACTTTAAACAGGGCGGCAATTACGGCGTATTTGGCGACCGACAAGGCGCGCTTGGCGACTTTGGAGTTACGTCCTTTAGTGACTTCAAGATGGATCAGCAAGACGAACTGCAAGAGCTTATGAACAGCATTGCGGACTTTGATAACGTCCTAGCTGCTGCCGCCATCCCTGATCGCTTACATGCGATGAAAGAGAGCGTAGACGGTTTTGCGTACTCTGGCCCTGAAGGGCTATTTGATGCTCGCCTGCGTGAAATTATCGACGGTTCCGGCGCTTATGTAGAAAAGGCCATCGCCGCGATCGCTGACCCTGAGCAGATGGCTAACGCCTTTGTGTCGGTTCTCAATCTTGAGCGCATCACCCAATCGCTCAACGCGCAGATTCAGAGCGATGTGGTCGGGCATCTTGAAGCGAATACTGGCGATATTCAGGGCACTGCAGCGAGCCTCACCCAAGCGATCAACGCCACCGTGCTGCTCGGAAATAGCGCACAGCGCCTGAACCTCCAGTTTGATGACACAGCAGGCGGTGCCATCCATTACGCGTGGTCGATGCAGGAAGCTGTCGGTGGCATGGAATCGCTCAACAACATGAGCAACAGCTACTTCCAGAACTACTTTACGGCGGCAGAACGCGAGGCTATGCATCGCGAAGAACTGACGCGCAGCATGCAAGAGCTGGGGTTTGAATTACCCAAAACGCGCGATGGCTTTAGAGAGCTGATGGAGGCTCAGAACCTAAACACAACTGCTGGGGTACAGAACGCCGCTGCTCTGATGCAGTTGGAGGGGGCATTTGCACAGCTGACCCCTGCCGTTAGTGAAGTTGGAGACGCGGTTAGAAGTACAAGTGACATCCTCCAGGAACGCGCCCAACTAGAGCGTGAACTGTTACAAGCACAGGGCGACACCAACGCGCTTCGGCAGCTCGATCTCGAAGCACTGGATGAGTCCAATCGTGCCCTGCAACAGATGGTCTGGGCAGAGGAGAAAGCCGCAGAAGATCGGCGCGAAAGGGAGCGTCAGGCAGCTCAAGATCAGCGCGATGCAGCGGCGGCTGCCCGCGACGCGGCCCAAGCATACGCGGACGCCATTCGAACAGCAGAGCAAGCGGTTCAGTCTGCAAAACAGCAGGTCCAGCAGTCCTATCAGCGGTTTGATCAACAATCCTTTGATCTACAGATCAACTACCTAGAACTGCTGGGTGATGGCGAGCAGGCGCTGGCCATGCAGCGCGAACGCGAGCTGCAAACCATTGATGACTCGCTGCGTCCCTTCCAGGAACGTCTGTGGGCGCTGCAAGATGAAGCCAAAGCCCAGCAGCAGGCGCGTGAAGCCTCACGCAACTACGTCTCAGAGCTGGAGCGCGTACGCGGCGAACTCTCCGGCGCAATGGGCAATATCAACGGCTGGATTGATCAGCAGAACGCCACATCCGGCACGCCTGAGATGAACTTGGCTAACGCCCAGGAACAACTGGCACGCCAGCTAGTGCTCGCTGAGAACGGCGACCGCAGCGCGCTCCAGGGCATCACGCAATACGCGGATCGTGTGCTGCAAGCCAACGACGCCTATAACGCCAGTTCAAGCGCTGGCCAGCGGGTTGAATCAGACGTTATCAATGCGCTGAAGGGTTTGCCGAAAGCGCTGAGCGCTGAAGAGTTTTTAGCAAAAGAGATCACAGATAAGCTCGGCGAAGTCATAACGTCATTCGATGACATGATCAAACTGAGCCTTGCCGACGAGATCGAGCGCGCTGTTTTTGCCAGCCAGTACACGATCGGCACCCTGATCGACTTCGCAGTGGGCAGCAACGACCTGCCCGAAGACCTGCGTACCGTGCTTGGCAGCCAGGCGCATCGCCTGGACTCCACTATCAACTACTTGATCGGCACGAACGAGCTTGATCAAGACGACCGCGCCCTGGCGCTTAATGTCAGCAACAACCTGGTGAGTACGGTTGATCAGTTGCTGGGGAGCGAACTCACATGGACAGATAAGCGCCTGGCGCTGAACACGACTAACACGCTGAGCAGCACCATCGATCTAACCCTCGGCAGCGATGTGTCAAAAGAAACGCGAAAACTAGCGCTGCTTAACGGCAATACGCTGATCGCAACGATTGATGCTGTTCAGTCGCCGCGTATTACGGCGGATACCCGCGCACTGGCGCTGAACCAGACCAATTCCATTGCCACCGACGTTAACGCGCTGCTGTCGTCAACTATCAGTGCAGACGCAAAAGCACTGGCGTTGAACGCATACAACGATATCGCGACAACGGTACACACCATCATCGCCAGCGACAGCTCTGCCGCTGCGATGAACATGGCGCTGAACAGCACAAACACGATTCGCACTTTTGTGCGTGGCCTTGAGCATCGGTTAACCGATGAAGATGCCAAGGCTATGGCGCTGAATAGCAGTAACACCCTGACAGCAACGATTCAGGGCGTGATGGCGTCAAGCATCGACGATAACGCTAAAAAACTAGCGCTCAGCAAAACCAATCAGCTCACAACCACGATTAAAGCCGCGCTCGCCGATGGACAGCTATCGCGTGATGAACGCCGGTTGATTGATACGCAGTCTGAGACTGTCGTCAAAACCCTCAAAACAAGCGGCGGGTTGAATCTAACAACGGATGAATGGGCCGTGATCAACGCCGCTAGCGGCACCCAGCGGTTGCAGCTGCTAGCAGACGTGGCGTTTGGGCGTACCGATCTAGACCACTTAAAGGATATTGACGACAACACTAAGCCGCTTGCAGAACGCGCTCAGAATCAGCTAGCACGGCTCAATGGGTTAGTCAGAGAGATGACTGAATCAACTAGCCAGCTCGTCGATTTAAACGGCTCAATGATTAGCCTCAGCGATGCTATCGCTCAGCTGCGCAGTGTGATGTCGAGCAGAGCGTCAGAAACGTCGGTGCGCGATGCGGCAAACGCCACAGTTGGAAAGCTAACTGGCGTAGAGAGCAAGGCGAACAGTTCAGCGATATCGAATCGCTCAATTGCTGATTTTTTCAAGCGTGCCGGTAACCCGAATTGGGGCCTACGGGTGTCGATGTCGTACCACCAAGACGTGGCCGCTGTTAGGTCGTTTGGTTACCACGCAGCTAAAGAAATGCGTAACGAGTTTAACTCAAATGGTCTTCGCGTTGCGATTGGCTGGGGGCACTCGCTCAGTGGCATTAACGCTCTCGCCAGTGCGTGGCGTAATCAATTCAAATCACTGGGAGTTCAAGGCTTCGCGCTCGGTGGCACATTCTCTTCCGGAGTTCAGGCATTTGCAAACGGCGGTGCCTTCACAAATCAGGTCGTATCGTCGCCAACACTCTTCAACATGGGCCTGATGGGCGAAGCGGGCCCTGAAGCCATTATGCCGCTGACACGCCACAGCAACGGGTCTCTGGGTGTGCGTGCAGAGCTACCTGCTCTACCAAGTTTCCCGCTGTTGGGTAAAAACGACGTGGCTGACCTGCTACGCGATCTTAAACGCGAAGTCGCTGAACTGAGAAAGGAAAACGCCAAGCTACAGGGCGAAAGCAACAAGCATTTGGCCGCTGCCAACAACCAGCGCGGAGCGGCGGCAAAAGGCCAGATCGGCGCAATCGAGCGCGGCAACAAGATGCTGAAAAAGCTCGAAGAGGATAAGCGAATGCAGGTGGCCAAACGATGAAAACGTGGACGCTGACCATTCAAGCGCTTGACGAAGAGAGCCAGCCGCAAACGCTTCGTTTCAGCCTCGGCATTTATTTGGATGCGGAAGATAATTTTTACGACCCACGTATTCAGCAGCCCGGATTATACGAAGCAGGCCTCTACGCGGGCCAGCTGCTAAGCCAGAGTCGCTCTGGCTACGGTGAGACGACGCTGATTAATACTGACGGCGGGCTTGATTATTTGGCCGACTACGCCGTCGATGGCCGTGAGATGGTGCTGGCATTTGATGACGTTCCCCAGGTCATCGGCACTGTCGCACGCCTGGCGTATTCTGAAGATGAAGTCTCCGTGGTACTGCGTGACCCGCTGGAGCCACTGCGTTCGCCGCACCCAATGGAGGTTTATGAGGGCGATAACGTGCTGCCTGACGGCTTGGAAGGCACCCAGGACGACATCGCGGGCGAGCCCAAGCCGCTCGTGCTTGGCGAAGCGCCTAATGCCACGCCCATTCAGGTCAACACAGCAAAGCGGATCTACCAGGTATCGTCGCTTGCAGACTGCACCGTCACAGCTGTCTATGACCGAGGCGTCGCGCTCAACAACGGCGGCGCGTACACAAGCCTGGCAGAGCTGCAAAGCACCGCACCGGAGCCGGGAGAGTTCCGCGCTTGGCAGGGCTATCTCCGCTTGGGTGATAGCGCGTCGGGCACGCTAACTGTCGATGCCGAACAATCCGACCCACGTGCCGGTGCGGTTGCTCAGGCGTTAGCCACGGCACGCGGCTACACACTGCATGCCAGCGATATAACAGCACTCAACGCCTACGGTGCGGTGCGTTTCTATATCACAACCGAAACCGACACCTTGGCGCTGCTCGACCGCATCGCAGAAAGCATTGGTGGTTGGCTGGCCGTGCAAGCTGACCAGGTACTGCGCTTGGGCATCTGGGAAGCGCCGGAACCCACCGAAGACGCCATTCGTGACTATGCCATTCAAACCGTGAGCCGCAGCGCCACAGGTGCCGGTGATAACGGCCTGCCTGTGTGGCGCGTCACTATCGACTGCGACCGCATAGAAACCGTACAGCCGGATCTTGAAAGCAACGTTTCCGACGCCCGCCGGGCGCGTCTAGCCAAGCAAACACGCCGCGTGGTTGCCACCGACCAGGCCGTGCGTGACCGCCACCCTCTCGCCGGTGAGATCACGATCAACAGTGTGTTAGCCAGTTACTCGCAGAGCCAGACAGTTGCCGACCGCGTGCTAGATCTGCTCAGCGTCCGCCGCGATACCGTCACCGTCGAAGCCTTGGAATCCCCGCTTCCCGCAGTGGGCGGCAATCTCACGCTGATCACGCCACGGCAGGGCTACGGCGCAGGGCGAGCGATGCGCGTGACGGGCTACCGGCTCAACGCTGAAACCGATGAACTAACACTCAACCTGTGGGGCTGATATGGCACTTGATCCGAAAAAAATCGCGCTGTGCTGGCCCAACTACATCGATGACGCTGTTGTCAGCGGTGGCGCATGGGTGCCCACGCTGCCACTGGAAAAAATTCAGGATGACCGCACTTCTGTCGTCGCCAAGTCAGCCTCGCTCGTCCCTGCCGACACCCAGTTTTCAATCACGCTGCCGAAGCGCGAGCGGCTACAAGTGCTTGCTATTTACGCCCATAACCTCAGCGCGACTGCGACGGTTAGAGTGCGCGCCTACCGCGATGCCGCGCAGACCGACCTCATCTATAACACAGGCTGGCAAAACGTCTGGCCCGTGCTGTACGGGCTAGATGACGTGATATGGGGCAACGACAATTTTTGGAACCGTCGTCTATCAGAAGACGATCGGAAGAAGTACACGCCTCTGATGACGGCGCTATTCGATGAGCGAGTGCTGGGCAGAAGCCTGCATGTTGAGCTGCTCGATACTGCCAACCCGGACGGGGCGATCATGCTCGGCCGCGTGATGCCCGCCGACGTCTGGCAGCCGATCAAAAACCTCGACCACAGCGTTGCTCACGGCTACGACTCCGGCACTCAAATCACCCGAGCAGGCGACTCAAAACGCACAGGCTACGCCCGCCGAGTAACGCCAAAAAGAACAGTCAACTTTAATCTTCCGCTTCTGACCGAAGACGAGGCATTCCTGCGCCTTCACCGGTTGCAACGCACGCAAGACATCGTCGGAGAAATTATTTACCTCTGGTCGCCTGTGCCTAGCCCGGTCAACTTCGCACGCGCCATGGTGGCGCAACAGACCGAGCTAAACGGCATCACACACCCGTATCACGGCAATTACGAGCACGCCATGTCACTACTGGAGATCCTGTAAATGACAAACTCAGTAACGTTCCCCGTCGCACTCGGTGGTGATGGCAAAACATACACAGACGATGCCGATCCCGAAACTGGGCTTGATGGCCTCGGGTATACATCGCGCTTTATCCCATGCCTGCGCCAAGCCGTAGCAATGGCTGGATACACTGCCAAATACGCTGCAAAAATCGACGCAGCGGCTGCGAATGCGGATCGGGCTGAGGATGCTAAACGTTATGTTGAGGCAGTCGCGGAGGCGTACAAAGTTAACCTGCTGGAGCAGTTTAAGCGAGACGCGACGTTGGGCTTGGACTTCGTCGAAGGCCGCTACTGGAAAGATGATGGCGAGCGGTTTGAGACAACAGACTTTACTGAGATTGGGACTATTGATTCGATAACGGATATATACGTTGAGGGCGTAGATGGAAACTTACAAGCTGTTCCGGCGGGGAAAATTGCTCGTCAGTGGCGCGACGGAACAGCGGTCGGCAAGGTTTCTGGTGATGCATCTACAAATACAGCGGCGTACTCAAACGATCCAGATAACTGGAATCTAACATCGGGGGCGTTAATTGAGTCAATTGAAATCGTTAACGGAATTTCGAGAGCCACTGTGCGCTTGCCGACGCAGACAGAGGCAGCCGTTGCGTTTCCATCTAGCCTAGCAAGTGACGGCTTATGGACTATTTCAGCACGAATAAAAATATTAGAGGGCTGGGATGACAGCACGTTAGTTGCCAGCATGGGAGGAGCTAGTCCGTTTCGAGAATTCGTTGATCCGCCGCCCGAAAATAAATGGGGCTGGATACAACGAACAGAGACTGTCTTGGATGGCAGTGGGGACGCTCGAATCATCAGGCGAATAGACAATAATGCGCCAGATATTGTGATTGTTGTTGAAGCGCAACAAGTAGAAGCAGGTCCAATTAGGTCTCCGTACATCCCAGTACAGGGAGCTATATCAGAAGCTCGCTCAGCGAGAAGCGAGACTATCAATTTTGGAAGCGCGGTCAATCCAAGACAGGGAAGTATCATCTTCAAGGCGCAAAACATAAAGCCTGATTCAGTATCAGATTTTGGGCGACTGTTTCAGTTTGATGATGGTACTAGCGATAACAGAATTTATGTTATCAGGCGCTCATCGGGCGCGTACAGCTTTTACATATTAAGCGGCGGTGTTCAGCAGAATGAATTTGTAAGCAAAGGAGGCATGCCCGATGAGCTAACGCTAGTTCTGTCGTGGCAGGATAATGGTCAATGGTTTGTTTGTGCAAACGGTGATGTTTTTAATGTAAAAAACAGCATACAAGCACCGCTTGCATTGAATCGTTTTGGCCCGGGCAGCTCGATATTGGTGGATTACATGGAGACCGAGTACCTATATTACGTGCCTACCCCGATGTCTCAATCAGAAGCTATTGAGGTGACGCAACAATGATCGACGCTATCATATATCTACCCGCTGTCACCGACCTTCCTAGCTCACTCAGGGACGAAGATGGCAATCCAGATCTTACCGACCCGCACGTTATCAACTTCGCTGGAGACCGATTGCACTACGTGCGCATGGCTATTGGCCAACTAGGCGAATGGCGGCCACACGTCACGGTTCTTGCCGAAGCGCAATATACCGGCACAGGCACCGCTGACCGCGTTTACGCACAAATCCAGGCAGATTCCGACGCGTTAGCCCTCTACGAATCAGTCTACGACACAAGCCCACGAGAAGTAGATGACGGCGAAGGTGGCAAAGCAACGTACACGCCCCCTTTCGCATTCGGCATGCTCGCAGAAAGCGTACTGTCAGTACCTGAGTCCGTTTCAAGCCGCCAGGGCATGGAGCAGCTCATCCGCAGCGGATTAGATGAACAGGTCGATTCCGCCATCAACGGCATCACCGACCCCGTAGAGCGCAAGCTGGCGCGTAACTGGTTGGACAAAGCAAGCGTTTGGGAGCGCAACAACCCCCAGCTCTTAGCCATCGGCGGCGCGCTAGGGCTAACGTCAGTAGACGTGGATGCTCTGTTTATAGGAGCAAGCGGCCTATGATGCTCACATCCCTGAGCTAAAATCCCCCTGAGCGGGGGCCGTCACTTTCAACTGCCAATGACACAGTGATCACTCACGATCATCCCCCGATGGGGGCCGTACAGAGCTAATGTAGCAGAAGAGGAGTGGCCACCCAAGGTGCTGTAACACCGAAGGCGGCCACCAACAAGCAGATCAAGCCTGCAAGTCGGCCAAGACTCCCCTACCTCGCGCGAGGCACGGGTAGTCTAAGCCAAACGTTAGATTCGTTATAGGCTTGACATGGTGTTAATCGAAATCCGTTGTAAACAGTGCAACCGCAAGCTGGCAAACGTCAGCGACTACCAGTTCATTGAAATAAAGTGCCCGCGTTGCAGGCACTTAAACCAACAGAGAGCCACGAGCTCCAAACCACCAAAGGAGATGCCTCGTGGCTACCCCAATCATTCCCTGGATGGGCGGCAAACGCCGACTCGCTGACCGGATATTTCCGCTCATGCCGCCTCATCAGTGCTATGTAGAGCCCTTCGCAGGAGGAGCCGCGCTGTTCTTCCTGCGCCCCTCTCCAGCCGATGTCGAGGTGTTGAATGACGTCAACGGCGACCTAGTGAACCTATACCGTGTGGTTCAAAACCACCTGGAGGAATTTGTAAGGCAGTTCAAGTGGGCGCTCTCAAGTCGTCAAGTGTTTGAGTGGCTCAAGATGACCAGGCCAGAAACGCTCACTGATATCCAGCGCGCCGCACGCTTCTACTATCTACAACAGAATGCCTTTGGTGCTCGCATTGAAGGCCAAACATTTGGCACAGCAACCACTACCCCACCAGGCTTAAACCTGCTGCGCTTGGAAGAGTCGCTTTCAGCTGCTCACTTACGGTTGGCCAGTACCTTTATAGAGCACCTAAGCTGGCAAGACTGCATCGAGCGATACGATCGACCGCACACTCTGTTCTATATGGACCCGCCCTACTGGCAGACAGAAGGATATGGGGTACCCTTTGGCATAGAGCAATACGAGGAAATGGCGTGCATGCTGACCAAGCTGAAAGGCAAGGCCATCATCAGCCTCAACGACCACCCAGACATCCGCCGGATCTTCGCGGACTACCACATCGAAACTACCGACATCCGCTACACCGTCGGCGGCGGCAAAGGCTCAGACGCCAAAGAAGTGCTGATCTTCAGCTGGGATGTGGATGCAGAACCGGCAGGGTTGTTTTGAATACATATGGTGAAGTTATGCGAATTACTGATCAGAACTGGAAAGCAGTCAGAGCAAGCGAGGAAGGCCAGGGCTGGCGGGTTGTGTTTACCAACGAGAGGAGTGGCCTCAGTACTAGCAAATATATCCGCGTGCCTCACACTTCTTCAGACGCCATTCTAGACTTAGTTGAAGAAGAAAAGCACCCAGATGATTTCCAGCTCCTAGAGGACATGGAGACTCTTTAAAGCTATGCCAAGTCTTTTGCAAAAGCCTTGGCGATTTTCTAAAAATTCAAGTGCCAAATCTAGCGCCAGGATGTGCCAAAGCTAGCGCGCGCTTACACAGTTGTGAAGGTGCCCACGCTGTAGACAATTTATAGACACATACGAAAAAGCCGCCCTTGCGGACGGCTTAATCTAATTCTCTAACGCTTTGATTTTAACCACTTTTCAGTGGTGCCGACACCAGGAGTCGAACCCGGGACCTACTGATTACAAGTCAGTTGCTCTACCAACTGAGCTATGTCGGCTCTTCGCGCTTTCTTGAGAATATGATTGCTTCACTGTTAAGCTTTGCAATCAACAAGAAATCTTGTTGGCAATGGCTGGGGTACCAGGATTCGAACCTGGGAATGCCGATACCAAAAACCGGTGCCTTACCACTTGGCGATACCCCAACGTTTGGTGGCCAGAGACGGAATCGAACCGCCGACACGGGGATTTTCAATCCCCTGCTCTACCAACTGAGCTATCTGGCCGCTGCCAACGGTGCGTATTAAACTAAAAACTCAGCTTTTCGTCAACACTTTCGTGAAACTTTCTTTCTAGTCACGTGCTTAGGGCACTTCTTTGCAGGGCTCAAAACGTGCAAAAGCCGCGCCATCCGTGGGCTGCACCGAGTTTCACTCCTTACAGCCTTGCTTCCTGAACGCTTAAGCCTGGGTAGGCGGCACGTAACCTTCCGCTTGATCCGTTGCTTCGTTATTTAGAAAACGCTGCATTTGATCCATCAAATAGGCGCGAGCCTCGGGCTCTAACATGTTGAGGTGCTTTTCATTAATCAAGCGCGTTTGCAACGACTGCCACTCTTCCCAGGCCTGCTTAGACACCGTGGCTTGAATCTCTTGGCCCTGCTTACCTGGCAGTGGTGGAAATGGCAGAGCGGGTAGCTCTTGTTGGTACTTGCGGCAAAAAACGGTGGTGCTCATGGTGTACTCCTTTTTGAATAACGCTGCGAATATAAAAGTAATAACGCGTGTGAGGTTAGCGCGACGGCCCCGGCGTTGGATCTAGGGAAAAAGGCGCCAGCTGGCTCAGCAGCGATTTAACCGGCGCAGCCAAGCCAAGCGAGGGCGGTTCGTCAACGTCATACCACACGCCACCTTCTCTTACGCCGTTCAGCCTATCGCAACTAACGGGCTGAGGCGTAATCAATAGCCGAAAATGACTAAACATATGAGTAAAGCTGGGCAGTGGCGCATGGCGTTCGGGGGACGTCACATGATCAGCCAGCCAATCGTCCAGTTCACTATGTTGCTCAAATTGAGGCAGGCTCCATAGGCCTCCCCACAGGCCGCTAGGTGGCCGTTGCTCTAACCACACCCGCCCTTGCCTGTCTCGTAGCATCAGCATAATGGTTTCACGCGTCGGCAAGGCTTTTTTAGGCTTGGATTCGGGAAAGCGCTGCGGCTCACCTTGGGCGTAGGCACGGCATACGTCGTTAAACGGACAGATCAAGCAATCAGGCTTGCTGCGTTTACACAGTGTGGCGCCGAAATCCATGATGGCTTGGGTATAGTCGGCAAGACGGGTATTGGGCGTGAAATACTCAGCCAACGCCCATAGTGAGCGCTCTACTGCTGGTTTGCCTGGCCAGCCAGTAATGGCATGCAAGCGAGTCAGCGATCGTTTTACATTGCCATCTAAAATCGCGGCCTGCTGACCAGAGCTTTGCGCGATGATCGCGCCAGCAGTGGAGCGGCCGATACCCGGCAGCGCCATTAACGCTTCGACACTGTCCGTTGGCAGCTCTCCCCCATGGGACGCTAACGCCACTTGGGCCGCTTTATGCAAATTACGGGCACGGGCGTAGTAACCCAGCCCGGTCCAGAGATGCAGCACGTCGTCCTGAGGTGCGTTGGCCAGTGCTTCTAACGTGGGAAAGCGCGTCATAAAGCGTTTGAAGTAGGGAATAACCGTCGCGACTTGGGTTTGCTGGAGCATAATTTCAGATACCCATACCCGGTAGGCACTTCGGGGCGACTGCCAAGGCAGGTCATGCCGGCCATACTGATCGAACCAGGTAAGCAAGCGGCGTTGAAACTCTTCCGCCGCGAGGCACGGTGTAAACATGTCGGCCATAGGATTTCCTTAAACAGTAAAACGGCACCCTGCAATTAGCCGTCAGTTGGCCTTGCTATTATGTGGCTAACTAACACGCAAAAAAGCGCCGGCGGTAAGGCCGGCGCGCACTGATTGTATCGCTTCAAAACGTGCATGAATGCTCAGTTAAATAGACGACGAATCCCCTCACGAAGTTCCTGACCAGCGCCTTCTCCTAGGCGTTCGTCAATTTGATCAAGCGAATCGCCCAGCCGTTCTTCAAGCGCTTCTTCAAGACGGCCGCCTGCTTCATTACGTAGTAGGTCTATCACCGCTGCCTGAAAAGCCGAACGGTCAAATCGGCACCACTGGGTTTTATCGTCGCCCACATGGCCTTCACAACGAACTGGAAGAGGCAACTGCTCTAAACGCGGGTTCACGTTACAGGCGGCATCGGCTGTGTCGACCAACCTAGCATTTGCCTCAGTCGTAAAATTCAGCGTATTGAGACTGAATTCGCCTTCACCCTGTACATCAATACCAGGAAGGGTGATAAGCAAATCGTCGCTATTTACTACACCATTACGCACTTGGAAGGTCGCATCAAACCGTTCAAAACGCGTATCAGGCTCCCATTCGCGCAGGGTGCCTTCGCCCTCTAGCTGCGCCACTATCTCGCACATTTGCTGAGAGATATTCGTTTGCAGAATCGCTCCGTCGCTTAGCTGCGCAGTTAGCTCGCCGTTAAGATTATTGATGAGCACGTCACGGCGATTGCCTTGAGTCGTCAGTGCACCTTCCAAGTTAAAGCGGCCTCGTAACGGTGATGCCTCTTCACTAAAGGTTTCAATGAGCGGTGCGACCTGAACATCACTGACACGTGGAGAAATCTGCCATTCCAGCACGTTTGCTGTCGCATCTAGACGGCCAGTCGAATTAAGCTCGCCCTCATAAAAACGCGACTCAAAGGCTGTCAGTTGGTGCACTCCATTCTCGCCGCGCAAGCTTAGCGAAGTGTCATCGAACGTTAATCCAGCCAGCACAAGCTGGTCGACGCTTAAGTCCCCCTCTAGCGATAGCGTGCTCAGCCATTCCTGAGGCAATAGTGCCCCATCGGTTTGGGCAAAGGCTTTGCGCAGTATACCTCGGCTAGCTTGTTGAGCGGTTTCCGGACCAGGCAGATAATGATCAATATTCAGTTGGTCGCCTTCCAGATTAAAGGCGAGCCGAGTACCGTCCAGCGCGGCGGAAATATTACCTGTAAAGGTACTGTCGTCCACTACTAAGGAAAGGCGCGGCAGTGCAATACTCGCCATATCGCCTTCAATTGGGCTCGTCATCGCCACATCTCTCAGGGCACTTTCATTGGCCGTATTGAGAGTAATACCTGCGCGAGATAACCAAGGCCGCAATGTAAAAGGCGCTGCGGTGAGTTGGCCACTGTACTGAGGAGAGTCTAAAAGCTTTTCGACATTGAGGTGGCCGCTGACTCTCAGCCCATCCGGCCCGGTTAACTGAGCATCTTTAAACTGAGCAGTTTGCGCCGCCCAGTCACTTTCCAAACCAAATGCCAACGAAAGCGCGAGGCTACCCTGCCAATTGTCTGGATGACGTAAGCCCGCGTCAACGACACCCTCGCGAATCGTAAGTTGCTGCTCACCCATTCGGGCAACTATTTCAGCTGCTTTCAAACTAAGCTGCTGCGGATCACTTTCTCCAGAGCGTCGCGTACGGGTCGTCAGCTGGATATTTTCAAAAACCAACTGCTCATCTTTCAAACCTAAACGAAGACGAGTTTCGAGATTCACTTCGCTGGTCAGGTCGGGCGTACGCTCCAACACCTCTGCATCTAAGCGATTATGCTTAGTTAATGTAAACATGGTTTTTAAAGGGAAGGAGCGTAACGGATTGACGTTGGCGCCTGAAATATTGAGCGGCTGCACACGCCAAAGCGCTTGGCTTTGCTCATCACGGAAGCGAATATCAGCATTTTTCACTTCTACGCTGGCAATATTCAGCACCACCGACAAACTGCCAGCATCTGCGTTGGGGCCAGCGCTTGCAGGCGCCAGTACCGTTTCCGCTGTTTCGTTACCCTGCTCAGCGAGGCGCTCTAGTAACGGCTGCCAATTACCTTCGCCCTGCTCATCCTTTTCAAGGTTTAAGCGCATGCCATCTAGGGTTAAGCCATCAACCGCGATTTCGCCGCGTAATAAAGGAGCAAAGGCTACGCTAACTTCAGCTCGCTCAATGGCGGCAAACGCACTCTCGTTTTGAGCTTGCTCTGGCAGCCACGCTTTTGCCTGCTCAACACTGACCCCTATACGCGGATAAAATGACCATGTGATCGGGCCTTCCAACGCTAGATTCAGGCCAGTTTGTTCTTCTACCACCGCGGTTAGCCGAGGCTTGAAATCTTCTGGGTCAAGAAAAGTGGTGACATACACCACTGCAGCAACGGCAACAATCGCTAAAATACCTACCGCAGCCAGCAAAATACGTAGTAGATGATTCATTGCCCTTTTCCTTGTGGGTCGAGCTCAACAAAATCACTGGTGATGGAATCATCCGACGGCGCGGATGATTCAGGGGCTACGGGGCGATAACCAAGCTTTGAGAGCAGTACTCGATCGGCTAACGGCAGCGACGACGTTGCGATGCGCAGCACACGCCCTTCCTGTTTTGCCTGCTCACCTAACAGTGCCATTAGTCGTGTGCCTACGCCACGCCGTCGGGTGGGTTTACGCACGCACAGCTCGGAGAGCCACCAGGCGCGGTCAGCTGCCTCTTTTATCGCCACTGCACCGAGCAGTCGATCATTAAAATGTGCGCAGGCAAAAAAGTGCTGCCCTTTTAAATGCTGTTCAATAAAAGGGGCGACCGTTGGTGTAGGCATTCGCTCTTGGGGCGCATCTTCATAAATGCGTATTAGGTCAATACGCACCTGCTCCTCTGCTTCCCAACGGGCCTGGTCGACGTAATCCAATGTCACCGGCATGGTGAAATCCTCTTTGCCAAAGCAGCAAGGCTGCTATTCTACCGCCAGCAAAGGCGGCTACCTTTCGCGCATTGTAGCGGATGGGGGTGCCGATTCACTATAATGGTCGCTTTTGGCACAGGTTATGCTTTGATCTAGCGGTGTTAACATTACCCGACGATCCACCAATACCCCCTCAGAGTGCGCATCAGCGCAGGAGATGCAACATGTCAGCGCGTATTGCCACGGTAAGCCGTGACACCAACGAAACGCAGATTACGGTCAGCGTCAACCTTGATGGCGAAGGCCGTCTCCGCAGCGACACCGGCGTTCCGTTTCTTGATCATATGCTTGATCAAGTAGCTCGCCATGGGATGGTGGATCTCGATATTGACGCAAAAGGCGATCTGCACATCGATGATCACCACACAGTTGAAGATCTAGGCATTACCCTAGGCCAAGCATTTCACCAAGCGATCGGCGATAAACGCGGCATCTACCGCTATGGGCATGCTTACGTTCCTCTTGATGAAGCGTTGTCCCGTGTGGTTATCGACTTCTCCGGCCGTCCAGGTCTCTATATGAATGTCGACTTCACCCGCGATACCATTGGCCGTATGGATACCCAGCTGTTTTGGGAATTTTTCCAAGGCTTCGTCAACCATGCGCGCGTCACCCTGCATATTGACAATATAAAAGGCTTTAATGCTCACCATCAGGCTGAGACTATATTTAAAGCGTTTGGCCGCGCGCTGCGCATGGCGGTGGCAGAAGACCCGCGTATGGCGGGACAAATGCCGTCTACCAAAGGAAGCCTATAATGCCGGGTATTGCAGCGAGTGGTAGCTCGCCAACGATCACAAGGAGCGCTTTATGACCATCGCGGTAATCGATTATGGAATGGGCAACCTGCACTCTGTGGCAAAAGCGCTTGAGCACGTCACCCACGAAAATGTGATTATTACTCGCGACCCGCGACGTATTTTAGGTGCAACGCGCCTAGTACTCCCGGGCCAAGGGGCTATTAGGGACTGTGTAGGCGAGCTGGAACGTACCGAGCTACGCGGCTTAGTCGATGACATCCTTACCCGTCAAGCGAAACCACTATTGGGTATTTGCGTGGGCCAGCAAATGCTGATGGAACGTAGCGAAGAGAACGGTGGCGTAGATTGCCTAGGCTTTTTCCATGGCAGCGTTGATCGTTTTCCGGCCAATATGCGCGATGATTACGAACAGCGCTTAAAAGTCCCGCACATGGGCTGGAACCTTGTAGCGCAGCATCACGATCACCCGCTATGGTCAGGCATTGACGATAACGAACACTTCTATTTTGTACACAGCTACTACGTTAATGCGACTGACGACGCGCAAGTGTTTGGTACTACCCAGTACGGCAAGGTTTGCGCCCATGTAGCGATTGGCCGTGACGCCACCTTCGCTGTGCAGTTCCATCCTGAAAAAAGCTCCCGCGCGGGCCTTCGCCTGCTAGAAAACTTTGTCACCTGGACGCCCTGAGAGGTTTCACAATGTTGGTAATTCCCGCGATTGATCTCAAAGACGGCCAGTGTGTGCGCTTGAAGCAAGGCCGCATGGAAGATTCAACGTCCTACGGCGATGACCCTGTTGCCATGGCCGCTCGCTGGGTAGAAGCGGGTGCTCGCCGCCTGCACTTGGTTGACCTAAACGGCGCTTTTGAAGGCAAGCCGATGAACGGCGAGGCAGTCACCGCAATTGCGCGCGCCTACCCTAAGCTGCCCATCCAAATTGGCGGCGGTATCCGCTCAGCGGAAACCATTGAGCATTATTTAAATGCCGGGGTTTCTTACGTCATTATTGGCACTAAAGCAGTTAAAGAGCCGAACTTCGTGGGCGAAATGTGCCGTGCGTTCCCAGGCCACATTATTGTTGGCCTGGATGCTAAAGATGGCTATGTGGCCACCGATGGCTGGGCGGAAGTATCCACTTTAAAGGCGACCGAGCTCGCCAAGCGCTTTGCCAATGACGGCGTTTCCAGCATTGTCTATACCGACATTGCCCGCGATGGCATGATGCAAGGCGTCAATGTAGAAGCCACGGCTGCGCTAGCCCGTGAAGGTGGCTTACCAGTGATTGCTTCCGGCGGCGTCACCAATTTAGACGACATTCGTGCGCTGTGTGATGTCGCTGACAGCGGCATTTTAGGCGCGATTACCGGCCGCGCGATCTATGAAGGCAGCCTCGATGT
Source organism: Halomonas sp. N3-2A (assembly GCF_002216165.1). Lineage (NCBI taxonomy): Bacteria > Pseudomonadati > Pseudomonadota > Gammaproteobacteria > Oceanospirillales > Halomonadaceae > Halomonas > Halomonas sp. N3-2A. The sequence goes on from NZ_CP022286.1 coordinate 3,460,397, forward strand.
GGCAGAAGCTCAGCGCTTGAGCGACCAGCTTAGCGGAGGCGCCAAATGAGTTTAGCGAAACGTATTATCCCTTGCTTAGATGTCGATGCCGGACGCGTGGTGAAAGGCGTTAACTTTGTTGGCATCCGTGATGCAGGCGACCCGGTCGAAATTGCTCAGCGCTATAACCAGCAGGGTGCCGATGAAATCACCTTTCTCGATATTACCGCCAGCCATGAAAACCGTGACACAACGGTCGACATGGTAGAGCGCATTGCCGGTGAAGTGTTTATTCCCCTCACCGTGGGGGGAGGCATCCGCAGTTGCGATGATATTCGCACGATGCTGAATGCAGGGGCTGACAAAGTCTCCATCAATACCGCCGCGGTGACCAACCCCGAGTTTGTTCGCGAAGCCGCCGAGCGCTTTGGCAGCCAATGTATTGTGGTGGCGATTGACGCTAAGAAGGTGTCTAAAGAAGGCGAGCCTCCTCGCTGGGAAATATTCACTCACGGTGGGCGTCGACCAACGGGACTGGATGCCATCGAGTGGGCCAAAAAGATGGTAGAGTTTGGTGCTGGCGAGTTATTGCTCACCAGTATGGATCGCGACGGCACTAAAGTGGGTTTTGATCTGGGGGTGACCCATGCTATTTCTGAAGCCGTCAGCGTGCCGGTGATTGCTTCTGGCGGTGTAGGAAACTTGGACCACTTAGTAGACGGCGTACTCAAAGGTGGTGCCGATGCGGTATTGGCAGCAAGCATCTTCCACTTTGGTGAATATACGATACCAGAAGCAAAACGTTACATGGCGGAACGTGGCATCGAAATGCGCCTTTAACGAAACCTCCTAGTAGCGAAACCACTTAGCAAAAAGCCCTTCTCTCAGGAGCAGTGACATGCCTCGTTATTATCAATGGGCAGGAGGGATAGCAGGGATTTGGCTGAGCACTACCGTCTCAGCCTTTTCTTTGCCAGATTGGCCTCCCTCCTTAGAACTCGATCACACACTGGTGCAAACCAGTTTGCTAACGCGCCACTTCGATCCTGACCCTGACCATACCAATCAGCAAAAACTGGCAAGCATTGAACTACATAATCCAGACCGCTGGTTAGCAGGGGCAGCATGGTTTAAAAACTCATTTGATCAACCAACCTGGTATTTTTATGCTGGGCGTGAATTCCCGCTTTGGCAATTTGCCGAAGAGATCAACGTACGCGCCAAGCTAACTGGCGGGCTACTACACGGCTATAAAGGTGAATATCGCGACAAGATTCCCTTTAACCACTTAGGCACGGCGCCTGCACTGCTACCCAGCATTGGCGTGCAATGGGGGCGCGTAGAATCAGATCTTATCATCTTCGGCACCGCCGGCATGATGGTCACGGCGGGCCTGCGGTTTTAACCGGCTTCGACAGCTACTCCTCGCCCTCGTCTAAGGTTAAACCAAGATTACTAATGCCGTTATTACGCCCTAGCTGACGAATTTCTTTTAGGGAGGCTTTAGTAATTGGCTCACTCACGGCGTCCAAAACAGCGTCCTGGAAATCATTTTCGTCGGCCATCAAGGGATGGTCGCGAATGATCAGCGCAAGCGCCTGGGCATCTTCTTCACCTTCCGTTAGCTCGATAAAAGCGCGCACGCCCGCTCGCGAGGTGCGGCTGACATCTAACACGGCTTCGGGCGACTCCCCCAGCAGCGTATCCAGCAGCGCGGATACCGACACAACAGCATCTAACGCTCGGCGCGCCCCAAAGCTCTCATCATCTTCCGGAGGTTCGCACTCAGCCAGCTTTTCCGCTTGCCGAGCAAAGTCAATGCTCGCATTCGAAACGCTCAGACGTTCCCACACCAGGCTCAGCACAGTACGCAGTGTATGTTCGTCACCTAACCCCGTGGTTTGTTGATAAAGCGCGTAGTTAGGTAGCAGACGTTCACACAGGGCTGCCATGAACGCTTGCTGAGCGGGCAACGGCAACTGTTGAAGCCGCTGGTAAAATCCTAGGGGTTTAGCCACCATGCTGATTTCCTGGGTCACAATATTGGTGAAATGAACGCGATACGTTATCGTCGCACAAACGCGGCAGGAGATCCCTATCGCGTTATTAACATCGGCCGGCGAGGAGATTACCATGCATATCCATCTGCTACAGCACGGCCCTGACCATGGTCCCGCTCGTCTAACTGACTGGCTTGAGAGTATGGGCCATAGTTACACCGTTTTTCATCTTTATGCGGGCGAGCTAACCCCACGACCAGGTGAGTGCGACGCGCTAATTATACTGGATGGCCCTGAACGTCTAGTAAATGATCCACCCGATTGGTTTAAAGCCGAACGCAAGCTGATTAACCGCTATCTGGATGGGCAGAAACCAGTATTGGGTATTGGCTTAGGCGCACTGTGGATAGCGGAGGCGCTGGATGCCGTTATTGCACCAGGCACCTACCCTGAAATTGGCTGGCACCAAATAACACTTGCCCCAGAAAGCACCTTTGACCTACCCGAACAATTTGAGGCATTTATGAGGCACCGCCTCGTGTTCAGCTTACCGGAAAGCGCACTACCGCTAGGCGGCAGTGCAGCAGCACCACTGCAAGGTTTTTCGTGGGACGCCGGGCGTGTCGTCGGTTTACTGTGTCATTTCGAAGCGACGGCTTCTAGCGTATCACCACTGCTCAATGCCGATGAGTGGCCACAGCCCAAAACTGCCGCAGCAGGACGCTTTATACAAACCAGTGAACAGATCCTAGAAGATGCTGGACGCTTTCATCAGCTAGCTCCGCTGTTAGACCGCATGATGACCCAATGGCTGAAAGCGGCATAAGCTATAGATGCATACAACGCCGCTAAGCGCTCCACTGCCTAGCGGCTTCTAAGCAGCTTTCCCAATCGCCAACATGCAGTTCCACAGGGCGGTTATCTCGCTGCTTTTCAAGATGATAGCGATAAAGTGGGTCGTAATATTCGGTCAACAGTGGCGCAAGCCATGCTTCGTGGGCTCGAATATTCCCTAGTGCATGGGCATCAAAAGCCATACCTTGTAATCGCTGTAGACGCTGCAATCGGGCATTGCCTAAGCGTTTCGCCAAACGCTCCAGGGCATTGGCTAATTGGAGTCGCATACGTTGCCAGCCCTCTTGCTGGCCGTAACGGGCAGTGTAGCGCTGTTCAAGTGCTTCGATATAGTCACGGCGCAACTGCTCTAAACGCCAATCCAAGGGCATCTCAATGCGTATTCGCGGCGCACGCTGCAGGGCATGCCAAAAGGTAAGCGGAATATTGGCATTACCGATTTGCCGCGACTCATCTTCTACCACTAAGCTTCCCGTCAGCCCAATTAAGCGCTTGGCTAAGGCATGCTCAAAATCAATTTGTGTTGTCGGCTCTTCTGGCTGCCTCCCAAACGCCGACCCTTTATGGTTGGCAAACGCCTCCAGATCAATGCCGTTACTCAATTGATTAATTAGCGTCGTTTTCGCGCAACCCGTCAGCCCCGCCACGACCAGCATCGGCTGGCTGGCAGCCTCATCAATGCGCTGACATAGCCGTTGCCGCATCGCTTTCCAGCCACCGTCAATGCGCGGCCGGTTGATGCCTGCATCAGCAAGCCATTGCTGTGCAATTTGCGAACGCAGCCCTCCGCGAAAACAGTAGATAATAGCGTCTGGCTGACGCGCTACGTATCCCAGCCACGCGTCAACGCGTGCTCGTTTAGTGTCACCGCTGACTAAACGTTCACCTAACCCGATTGCTGCCTGCTGTCCGTGCTGTTTATAAGCAATACCCACTTGATGGCGCTCATCATCAACCATTAACGGTAAGTTAACCGCGCCAGGCAAACTGCCTTGAACAAATTCAACCGGGGCGCGCACATCTATCAGCGGTGTTGTTTGCGCAATTAAGTTCAATGATGCCGGAACAGTGGCTAGCGTCATCCAATGACCTCAATCAAAACGTCGCCTTGAGCTGCCTTCATGGTGCCAAACGGCACCAAGGTAAGACTGTGCTCACGACCAATACGCTCTACATCGTCTTCCCAGGCAGGGTCGACACTGATCAGCAAACCACCTGACGTCTGAGGATCACACAGCCATTGCCAGTGAGCATCGTCCATCGCAGGCAACGCTTTGCCAAGGGCTTCGCGGTTGCGCAGCGAACCCCCGGGGACAGCGCCCTGCCGACGGTAGGCTTCGGCTTCTGCTAAACGGGGTAAGCGGCGAAAATCGATCTGCGCCATCACACCGCTTGCGCTGCACATTTCAGCTAGGTGTCCAGCAAGGCCAAACCCGGTGACATCCGTCATAGCGTTAACGCCTTTCACCTTAGCTAACTCAACACCGATATGATTGGGCTTGAGCATCGTTTCACGAGCAAGGCCGTGATGGCCAGCCTCTAACAAACCCCGTTTTTCGGCTGTGGTTAGTAGCCCTACGCCAAGTGGCTTGGTTAGGAATAACAGGTCATTAGGCTTTGCTTGGCTGTTGAGCTTTAAATGCGCTAAATCGACTAACCCATTGACCGCCAAACCAAACATCGGCTCAGGAGCGTCGATCGAGTGACCGCCCGCTAACGCCACCCCTAGCTCACGACAAACAGCCTGGGCACCGGCAACAACATCTCCCGCGATTTCTGCGCTGAGTTTATCCAGCGGCCAACCTAAAATCCCTAATGCCATGACCGGCGTGCCACCCATGGCATAGACATCGCTAATCGCGTTAGTGGCAGCAATACGACCAAAATCAAAGGGGTCATCGACAATCGGCATAAAGAAATCGGTGGTCGCAATCATGCCGCGGCCATCACCCAAATCATACACCGCTGCGTCTTCGCGTCCTTTGTTACCGACAATGAGCCGTTTATGGCCTGCGGCAGGCCCAGCTTTAGCAAGAATCCCATCCAGTACATCTGGTGCAATTTTGCAGCCGCAACCCGCTCCGTGACTATATTGGGTTAACCGAATTGCACTCATGGCGCCTCTCCTTAGTCTTAATGCTTTTCCTTAGCATAGCTTACGCTACAACGCTTCCAGGGCATCGCTCAATTTATCGACAGGGATAACCTCCATTCCCTTCGGAGCCTGCTTGGGTGCGTTGCCGCGCGGAACAATTGCCCTTAGAAAACCGTGCTTAGCCGCTTCAGCAATGCGTTCTTGCCCACTGGGCACTGGTCGAATTTCTCCTGAAAGCCCCACTTCGCCAAACACCACCAGCTCTTTTGGCAGTGCGCGATTTTGCAGACTGGACACCACGGCTAACAGCACCGCTAAGTCAGCACTGGTTTCGAGCACTTTCACCCCACCCACCACGTTAAGGAAGACATCCTGATCACCGGTAAACAGACCACCGTGGCGATTTAATACGGCTAGCAGCATGGCAAGTCGGTTTTGATCGACGCCAACGGCAACACGGCGAGGATTACCCAGGGCAGACTCATCCACCAATGCCTGCACCTCCACTAGAATTGGCCGAGTGCCTTCCCACACCACCATGACCAAGCTACCGGGTGCCTGCTCTTCTTGGCGTGAGAGGAAAATCGCACTGGGGTTTTTAACCTCTTTCAAGCCTTGCTCGAGCATTGCAAACACACCCAGCTCATTCACCGCGCCGAAGCGGTTTTTCTGGCCGCGGAGCGTTCTAAATCGAGAATCAGCTCCGCCCTCTAATAGCAACGAAGCATCAATCATGTGCTCCAGCACTTTAGGACCCGCCAGCGTGCCATCTTTGGTCACATGACCAACCAGCAAAAGAACCGTGTTCGTTTGCTTAGCGAAGCGTGTCAGCGCTGCCGCAGATTCCCGCACCTGTGCCACGCCCCCCGGCGCAGAGCTGATATCTTCCAGATGCATAGTCTGGATGGAGTCAATCACCAGAATCTCTGGCTTCTCCCGTTCAGATACCGCCAAGATGGTTTCCACGCTGGTCTCGGCCAACATTTTCAAGCCATTAGTAGGCAGCTGTAAGCGGTGGGCGCGCATGGCGACTTGGGAAAGCGACTCCTCCCCAGTGACATATAGAATACGCCGCTGCTGAGCGAGCTTGCAGGCAGTTTGTAGAAGCAGTGTAGATTTACCAGCGCCTGGATTCCCCCCCAGTAACACAGCGGAACCCGGCACTAAGCCTCCACCCAGCACACGGTCAAACTCGGCAAAGGTCGAGGTAAGGCGAGGAACCTCACTGAGATCCACATTGCTAAGATCCACTACATCGCGCGACAGGTCTCCAGCATAGCCCGCTCGTCCCGTCGCAGTACCACCTCCAGGTCGCGCACTGGTCAAACGAATCTCACTTAGCGTGTTCCACTCCTGGCAGCTGGAGCACTGGCCTTGCCACTTTCGATACTCTGCACCGCACTCGGTACATACAAAGGCACTCTTCGCTTTCGCCACCGCCCTGTTGCTCCTGTTGATATATTGATGTCGCCACTGAGATTTATGCATCAGATCGCTAGAAATGCAAAAGGCGGCCAATGGCCGCCTTTGAGCGTCGCTTCACACTTTATTGACGCTGTAACTGCAGCATTTCGCCATTCTCGAAACGACGACGCTCTGGGTCGATCAGCTCCAGCGTGCGCTCACTGATACGCTGGAAGTAGTAAATCTGACCATCGCCATTCGGCGTTAATTCATAGACAGTAGCATCCGGATCAGACGGCGTGCCCGTCAACACTTCCCAGTTACCTGCATAGTTTTCGTCTGGTGGTGTTTGTGGATGATTACGATAAGTGGCGTTTAACGTGAACGTCCGTTCTTCAGGAGCACTCATTTCTTCGCCTATCATCGTCACATCCAAGTCGATACCATCGCAGTTGCGGCAAGGCAGCGTACCTTGGTAATTGACTTGAGAAGCAGTCATTCCTGCATCTTCACTCTGGCCCGTCGGGCCAGCTGCACAGCCCGCCAGCAGTGCCAACATAGCCGAGCCGGCTAGCAAACTCCTAAATTGCATTGAGTGTCTCCTTATCGTGTTGGACATACATTTCTTTCGCGCGCTTATGACAGCATAACCGCTACAAGGTGCGACGCCCACCCCCTTACTTACTTGAATGCTTGCGCTCGGGCAGCCATCGGGTGACCATGGGGTATTAACATTAGGATAATCAGGTTACCCGCATGAGCCAATACTGGAGTCCAGCTGTTCGGGAGCTTACCCCCTATGTGCCAGGTGAGCAGCCCCGCGAACAGGTTATTAAACTCAACACCAATGAAAACCCTTACCCACCCGCGCCAGGGGTGAGCAAGGCGCTGCGCAATTATGCCATCGATCATTTGCGCTTGTATCCTGACCCTACCTCTTATGCATTGCGTACAGCGCTGGCTGAAAGCTATGGGGTTAGCGTGGCAGAAACCTTCGTCGGCAATGGGTCAGATGAAGTGCTCGCGTTTGCGTTTCAGGCCTTCTTCTGCCACGACGCACCGCTGGATGTCCCCTCAATCACCTATAGCTTCTACCCTGTTTACGCCAATCTTTATGGCGTCACGCTTCGCAAACACCCGCTAAATGCCCAGTGGGAAGTTGATATCGATGCCCTGGCGAGTGCATCAGAGCGCAGCGGCGTTATTTTTGCCAACCCAAACGCACCGACTGGACACGCGCACTCCCTCGAAGCCATTGAGGCTCTGCTTAAGCGCGTGACAAACCGGGTTGTATTAATTGATGAGGCTTATGTTGATTTCGGCGCAGAAAGCGCTGTCGCCTTAGTTGAGCGCTACCCTAACCTACTAGTCACGGGAACGTTCTCTAAATCACGTAGCTTGGCTGGTTTACGCTTGGGCTATGCCATTGGCTCCCCAGAACTGATTGATGGACTTCAGCGGGTAAAAGACTCGTTTAACTCCTATCCCGTCGATAGTCTAGCGAGCCTCATCGGCATTGAAGCCCTTAAGGATGAAGAACATTTTAACGCCTGCCGAAATAATGTGATCACGACTCGAGAGCGCACACGTCAGCGTCTTGAGCAGCTAGGGTTTGAAGTGTTGCCATCAAAAGCCAACTTCGTGCTTGCTCAACATCCTAACATTGAAGGTGCTCAGCTGTTTGCAGGCCTCCGCGAGCGAGGAGTCTTGGTACGTCACTTTAATACTGACGCGCTCAACAACTTCTTGCGCATCACCATCGGTACAGATGATGAAATGGATAGTTTAATAGAGGCATTGGAAGCAATCTGCCGCTAATTTTCACCGTTCCATGCATAAAAATCCCCAATGCACGAGGCTCTGAGGGATTTTTCAGACAGTCCATAACCAATAGCACCAACAAAAAACCCCAGCTTCAGTTGAAGCTGGGGTTTTTCTTGATAGGTGCCTGACGAAGCCCTCCGCGCCACCCTCGTCATTCCCGCAGGCCCTTAGCGGGAATCCATGTTGGGCTGAGGTTTCGGACTGCTGCAGGCCAAGGTCAAGGTAGATTCCCGATAACCCCACTCGGGAATGACGGTGCAATGGCTCAGGAATGACGTGTGGCGACTTGAGCATGACGTGCGGTGCACGCTTCGGGAGGTGGCCACATTGTTATACCTCCGCGCCGCCCTCGGCCTCAGCGAGGAAGGCGTATTCTACGCACTTCCTGGTGTTTGTCAATCACTGTTTTGAGTGAGTGAAGCGAGTGAACGAAGAAAGCGAGATAACGTTGCTTTCTGGCGTGGCTCGTTTCAAAAAGCGCAGGAAGACATCGAAGCATGTTGCTGCTGAGTTCTTCTAACTCTCTGACAAACCGAAGGTTTTCACCTTCAATCACCGCTGGTAACGCTGTGCGTCCCCGGCAGCGGATGCGTACTTTACGGATTCGCTGCCGTCTTGGCAAGTGTTTTTTGAGAAAGTTATCGAAAACGTTAGGTAAGCGTCACACGAGCATAACGTTTCTTACCTGCCTGGATAACGTAGGCGCTACCCGTAGCTAACATCGTGTCTTGGGCAACAACATCCCCATCGACTTTCACACTACCGTTTTTCAACATGTCTTTGGCTTGCGCACTGTTCTTGGTGAGACCAGAGCGATTGAGTACTGCCGCGATAGGCGCCTGCTCATTACCTTCGAAATCTACTTCTACTTCAGGTAGGTCTTCCGGCAACTCACCTTCCGCTAGCTGATTACCCGCCGACTTGTGTGCATTGGCGGCAGCTTCATCGCCGTGGTAACGGGCAATAAGCTCACGGGCTAGCTCCATTTTCACGTCACGCGGATTAGCCCCCGCCTCAACGCTCTGCTTGAGCGCATCGATCTCTTCGTTGGATTTCAAAGAGAGCAGCTCAAAGTAACGCCACATTAAGCTATCGGGCATAGACACTAGCTTATTGAACATAGAGCCCGGCGCTTCATCGACACCAACATAGTTGCCCAACGACTTGGACATTTTTTGCACGCCGTCCAGGCCTTCGAGCAGCGGCATGGTGATCACGACCTGAGGCTCTTGGCCGAAGTGCTTTTGAATTTCTCGGCCCATCAACAGGTTAAATTTCTGATCGGTCCCACCTAACTCAACATCCGCCTCAAGCGCGACTGAGTCGTAGCCTTGGACGAGCGGGTAGAGAAACTCGTGGATCGCGATAGATTGGTTAGCTTTATAACGCTTTTCAAAGTCATCACGCTCAAGCATCCGCGCGACCGTGCTTTGCGCTGCCAACTCAATCATTTTAGCGGCGCTTAATTCACCAAACCATTCGGCGTTAAAGCGCACCTCGGTCTTTTCGGGATCGAGGATTTTAAACACCTGCTCTTTATAGGTTTCAGCGTTGGCTTTTACGTCGGCCTCGGTGAGCGGTTTACGAGTAACGTTTTTGCCAGTGGGGTCACCGATACGACCAGTGAAATCCCCGATCAAGAAAATAACGGTGTGCCCGAGATCCTGGAACTGGCGCATTTTCGTCAGCAGCACACTATGCCCAAGGTGCAAATCAGGTGCTGTCGGATCAAACCCTGCTTTAATACGCAGCTTACGGCCAGACGCCAGCTTTTTCTTCAGCTCATCCTCTACCAGGATTTCATGCGTGCCTCGCGACAGTAGCGCTAACGCCTGATCCACCTCACTCATTGCCTCTCTCTCCATGTAATATGTGCCATATAGGCGTCAGATATCGAATAACCGGCGATGTTACCATGCCCTATCGCCTTGGTTGAGCCTTCACTACGTTTTGGATGAGCCGCTTTATGAAAACGCCCCACCCTACCTTACCGTCGTACTATGTTGGCTTAATGTCGGGCACCAGCCTGGACGGCATTGATGCGGCGTTGGTCGCTATAACGCCGCACTCGCCACCGGAGCTCATTGCTACGCATGCGTCGCCCATGCCTCAGTCGCTTCATAACCTACTGCTGAACTTGTGTCATGCCGAGCAAGTGAGCTTTGCTGAGCTGGCAGCGGCCGAAACCGAATTTTGCCAGCTACAGGCAAACGCTGTGAAAGCACTGCTGGCTCAGCAACAGATCTCAGCAGCGCAAATTAGTGCTATTGGTAGCCATGGACAAACAATCGAGCATGCTCCCAGCGGCCACCACGGCGGCCCTGCCTATACACTACAGCTGGACAACCCCAGCCTGTTGGCCGAATTAACCGGCTGCACGGTGGTGGCTGATTTTCGCCGACGAGACTTAGCCGCTGGTGGTCAAGCAGCGCCGCTGGCACCAGCATTTCATCAAGCCCTTTTTGGTCGCCAGACAAGCGAGCAGCTTGTTTTAAACCTAGGAGGCTTTGCGAATCTGACGTGGCTACCCAGCGATACCAGCATTCCTGCCACTGGCTTTGATACAGGACCCGCTAATGTGCTGTTAGATGCTTGGTTCTCAAAACATCACGACGGACGCTTTGACCAAAATGGCACCTGGGCCTCTCGCGGACAGGTCGATCAAGCGCTACTAAAACGCCTGCTAAACGAGCCGTTTTTTCATCAACCGCCGCCGCGCAGCACCGGGCGCGAACTATTTCACTTGGCCTGGCTAGAAAACAAGCTAACGGGCAACGAAACGGCTTGCGATGTGCAAACCACGTTAGCGGAACTGACCGCGATAAGCGTTGCCCAGGGCATTCAGCAATTGTCCGCGACCCACGATAGCATGACCTTAATTGCGTGCGGCGGCGGTGCACATAACAGCTATTTAATGGCGAGGCTAGCGGCGCATTTGCCCCATGCGACGTTTAAGTCTCCCGCCGACTTAGGCTGGCCCGAAGACTGGATTGAAGCAGGCGCTTTTGCCTGGCTCGCCCATCAACGTTTACATGGCCTGCCCGGCAACTTACCTTCCGTCACTGGTGCCAGTGGCCCAAGAGTTCTGGGTGGCATTTACGCCTGCTGATTGACACCAACGCTTCCCATGGCGGGTAGATTAAGTCAACGGCTAACACCATCAGCACGTATCATAGGTGGAAGCCCAGCAGAAAGGTGCTGATTAGATGCATTCTGCTTTGCCGAGAACACCAGCAGTTCGGTAATATCCATCTCTCTTTTCCCAGCAGTGGTAAGGTGCTTGAGTATGACAGACATCGCGCTTCCCGAGTCACTCGCCCAGGCCCGCGAACGCCTGAGTAACGCATTAAAAAAGGCTGAACGCCCACTCGATAGCGCAACGCTGCTAGCCGTTAGTAAAACAAAGCCCGCTTCCATGATTCGCCAAGCCTGGCAGCATGGGCAGCGTGAATTCGGCGAAAACTATCTGCAAGAAGCACTGGAAAAACAAGCCGAACTGGCCGACTTAGACGGTATTGTGTGGCATTTTATTGGCCCACTACAGTCCAACAAAACCCGCGCAGCGGCAGAAAGCTTCGCTTGGGTACATAGCGTTGACCGCTTAAAAATAGCCAAACGGCTTAGCGAACAACGCCCGGAACACTTACCACCACTCAACATTTGTTTGCAGGTCAATATTAGCCACGAGGCTTCTAAGTCGGGCGTCATGCCCGATGAGGTAATGGCACTAGCGAAAGAAGTGGCCGCCCTGCCACGGCTGTGTCTACGTGGACTCATGGCGATTCCGGCCCCGGCCAACAGCCTTGCAGAACAGCGGGCGCCGCTTGCGGCCTTGCGACAACTTTTGGAAACCCTTCAGACAGCGCTCCCGGATGCCCCTCTGGATACGCTATCGATGGGGATGAGCGACGATTTAGAAGCCGCTGTTTTAGAGGGCGCAACGCTGGTACGTTTAGGAACGGCGATTTTTGGCGCACGCACCACTCAACACGCGACTCAGTAACACTGCTAATTGAAGAGCGTAAAGACGACTGACAGCCCATGCTGCCCGATGCAGCTTTTTTACCCAATAAGGATACCCACATGGCGAGCAAGATTACCTTCATTGGCGCAGGCAATATGGCCAGCGCCATTATCGGCGGCCTCATCGATAGTGGTGTGTCTCCTAGCGACATCACGGCCACCGCACCTAATGAAAGCGAGCTAGCGCCTTTAGCAGCACGCTTAGGAATTAACACAAACACCGATAATAACGCCGCCGTCGAAGACGCCGACGTGGTCGTACTGGCGGTAAAACCCCAGATTATGCGCAGCGTATGCGAAGCGATGCGGGATAACGTACAACAGCAATCACCGCTGATTATTTCGATCGCGGCAGGCCTCGATGCCGCCACCATTGATCAATGGCTAGGCGGTAATAATGCGTTAGTTCGTTGCATGCCCAACACGCCTGCATTGGTCGGCATCGGTGCCAGCGGCTTATATGCCAATAGCGCGGTGAGCGAGGAGCAACGCACGCTAGCAACACAGCTTATGGAAGCGGTTGGCATTGTGGAGTGGGTTGAAGAAGAGGGCCTGCTTGATGCGGTAACTGCGGTATCAGGCAGTGCGCCAGCTTACTTCTTTCTAATGTTTGAGGCGATGGAAGAAGCCGCTGTCAAACTAGGCTTGCCTGCCGCCACGGCGCGACGCTTGGCCATTCAAACGGCGCTAGGTGCCGCCACTATGGCCCAGCGCAGTGACAAAGACCCGGCCACACTTAAACAAAATGTTATGTCACCAGGCGGCACAACAGAACGCGCGATTCAGCACATGGAAGATGCGCAACTACGCGCCACCATCGCCGACGCCATGCAGGCCTGTGCCCAGCGCGCAGAAGCAATGTCCAAGGAACTTAGCGCCAACTAAATACGTAACTTTGCAACGGAGAGGCCGCAATGGGTAGTCAAGTGGGCAGTGCCGGGTTAATGCTTGTTAACTCGTTAATCAATATTTATTTATTCTTACTGATGCTGCGCTTTTTGTTGCAGGCATCGCGGGCGGATTATTACAACCCGCTTAGCCAATCAGTGGTTAAAATCACCCAGCCTGTTGTGGGGCTATTTCAGGGCTTCTTAGGTCCCGTCGCTGGGCGCTTTGACCTTGCCACGCTGGCCGCGGGTTTTGTGCTGAAAGTGGTTAGCATGCTGGCAATTTTCATGGTGATTGGCGTTGGCATGCCGCCCATTCCAGGACTACTGATTGCGGGCATTGCGGCACTGGCTAACGCCATATTAAAGATCTATTTCTTTGCCATGATTGTGATGATTATTCTGAGCTGGGTCGCCCCGAATGCTAGCCACCCAGGTGCTTTGCTGGTCATGCAGCTAGTCGAGCCCATTATGGCGCCTGTTCGGAAAGTCATTCCGCCACTCGGCATGATCGATTTATCACCCATCGTGGTGTTTATTGCGATTAATTTGGTGGATGGCTTAGTAGTGGGGGCTTTGATCCGCGCTGCGGGTATCTCTGGCGCACTGGTTGGGCTGTAACCGCGCAATATTCCCCAGGGCCTCTTTTTAGCAGGATTTATTTTTTGCAGGACTAGCGCTTTCGATGCCTGATTCAGACACTTTCACTTTCGTTGACCGGCCGGCGGACTCCGTTGGCCTCGTCACCCCCCATGTAGCGAAATTTGATACGCCGCTGCCGCTTGCTTGTGGCAAGGTGCTGCCTGAGTACGAGCTTATCTACGAAACCTACGGCACGTTAAACGCTGAGCGTAGTAACGCTGTGTTGATCTGCCATGCGTTATCGGGACACCACCATGCAGCGGGCTATCACGGTGACGAAGACCGCAAACCTGGCTGGTGGGATGCTCATATCGGCCCCGGAAAATCTATCGATACCAACCGTTTTTTTGTGGTATCGCTAAACAATCTGGGCGGCTGCCATGGCAGCACAGGCCCTGTTAGCCACAACCCTGAAACCGGCCGCCAGTGGGGGCCTGATTTCCCCATGGTCACTGTCAGTGACTGGGTAGCCAGCCAAGCGCGCCTAGCCGATCAACTGGGCATTGAGCGTTGGGCCGCAGCAGTGGGCGGTAGCCTGGGTGGTATGCAGGTGCTGCAGTGGACAATGACTTACCCTGAGCGTGTCGCCAATGCGGTAGTAATTGCCGCCACCCCCCGGCTCTCCGCCCAGAACATTGCCTTTAACGAAGTGGCTCGTCAGGCGATTCGCTCTGACCCTGAGTTCTTCGGCGGTTGGTATGCAGAGCACGAGACGGTCCCCAAGCGTGGTTTGAAACTGGCACGCATGGTGGGCCACATCACCTACCTCTCCGAAGATGCAATGGGCAGTAAGTTTGGCCGCGATTTGCGCAGCAACGATTTGAACTTTGGGTTTGATGTCGAGTTCCAGGTTGAGTCTTATCTGCGCTATCAGGGCGATACCTTCTCCACCGCCTTTGACGCTAACACCTACCTGTTAATGACCAAGGCCCTTGACTACTTCGATCCCGCAGCCACTCAAGCAGGCGACCTAGCCAGCGCACTAGCACCAGCAAAGTGCCCTTTTCTGGTTGTTAGTTTTACCACTGACTGGCGTTTCCCACCTTCTCGCTCTCGAGAACTCGTCGACGCGCTCACCCGCGCTGGCAAATCGGTTAGCTATGCCAATATCGACTCTCCTCACGGGCATGATGCTTTCTTACTGCCCGAGCCACGTTACCACGCTCTGTTCAGCGCATTTATGACTCGCATCGCCCGAGAGCTGAATATCGAAGAAACAGCCAGGGAGGAGACCCTGTAATGCGTGCGGATCTTGAACTGATTTACGACTGGGTGCCCCAAGGGGCTCACGTGCTGGATTTAGCCTGCGGTGATGGTGCTCTGCTTGAGCGCTTAGCGCAGGAGAAAAATGTTACCGGCTACGGTTTAGAGATCGACCCCGACGGTATTACCCAGTGTGTCGCCAGGGGCGTGAACGTTATTGAGCATAACCTGGATGATGGCTTGGGTAGTTTCTGCGACAACAGCTATGATCAAGTCATTATGACCCAAGCGCTTCAGGCGCTACGCCGCCCAGATAAAATGCTTGATGAAATGTTACGCGTCGCCGAGGAAGGCATTATCACCTTTCCTAATTTTGCTTATTGGCGACACCGAATTCATCTTGGCCTACGTGGCTATATGCCGGTCTCTAAATCGCTACCCCATGCCTGGTATGACACACCCAACATCCACCTTTCTACCTTTAACGACTTCGAGCATCTGTGCCGTGAAAAAGGGTTGGTGATTGTTGATCGCGCGGTAGGGGTTGGCGATCACAAAGGGCACTGGACATCCAAGTGGTGGCCCAACTTGTTCGGTGAAATTGCTATTTTTAGAGTGCGCCGTCGCTAATTTATTTTACGTTAACTCGCCATATCGACCCATAAGAGGAGACCTGCCATGGTTTATCGAGCGTTACGCAGAACAACCCTGCTTACTACGCTGCTTTGCTCACTGCTCCTCGCCACACAAGCGGTAGCTGAGCAGCTAGTACGGATAGGCGACTATGAGATCCATTACAGTGCTGTGGCCACCAGCTTCCTCACCCCTGAAGTTGCCCAAGCGCACGGAATTCAGCGCAGTGCAGGTCTCGGATTGGTTAATGTAAGCGTACGCGAACGCCAAGAGGACGGCAGCACCCGTGCCGTTAACGCTAGCGTACAAGGCCACGTGACAGGCCTCACCGACGCCCAAGAGTCGCTAAGCTTTCGTACTGTGCACGATGGTGATGCCACTTATCACTTGGCCACCTTCGCCCTGCGCCACGACGAGCCCACACGTTTTAACTTGGACGTTCGCTACGACCGCAATGCCAGTCCCGAGCGGGTCAGTTTTATTCAGCGTTTTTATATCGAGCGTTAAATTCGCACCGGTAGCGGTCGTGCTAATCGCACCGCTACCGGCGCTCCTGCCTGCCAATCTAGCGTAATACCGTAAGCCAACACCTCAACCCCAGCATCTACTGCTGCGGCTAACGCCGCCGCATAGATGGGATCGATGTGGGCCGCTGGGGCTACATCGTGAATACCTTCATGGGCGACACAAAACAGCAGCACGGCCCTTTCGCCCTGCTCGGCCAGCGCGGTTAATGCATGCAAATGCTTGGTGCCCCTCACGCTGACCGAGTCAGGAAAATAACCATGCCCATCGGCTTCTTTAAGGGTGACTTGCTTAACTTCAATAAAAACCTCGCCCTTATCAGGATCACTCAGCCGGAAATCGAGCCTTGCGTCACTGATCTTCACTTCCCGCTTGAGCGTTTGATAGCCTGCCAATGGCACAATATCACCGGCTAAAATAGCCTCCTCCACGATGCGGTTGGCGCGGCCAGTGTGGACAGAAGCCAGCGCCAAGGCGCCATCTGATTGTGGCAACTCAATCCATTCCCAGGTCCAGGCCAGCTTGCGCTTGGGATTATCACTCCGTGACAGCCACACTCGACAACCGGGCACATTCACCGCCTTCATCGAGCCCGTGTTGGGGCAATGGGCAATGACTTCCTCGCCACTCTCCAACCGTACATCGGCTAAAAAGCGTTTATAACGACGCAGCAACACCCCAGACACCAACTCAGGATAGGTCGTCATAGTCGGCTCACGAAACGGCCAATGCGCTCTACGGCCTCCTGCAACCGTTCAACGCTGTTAGTAAAGGCAATGCGCACATGGTGTTCGCCGCCCTCCAGCGCAAAATCAATGCCCGGAGTAATTGCCACGTTCTCCTCGACCAGCAACCGCTCACAGAATGCCTGGCTATCTCGGCTGTAATGGGAAATATCCAACCACAGATAAAAAGCCCCTTGAGGTGGCAGGTCCGGGGCAAGCCCCAACTGCGCTAGCCCATCCAACAACACTTGGCGTCGCTGCTTGAGCGTCGATCTACGCGCTTCCAAAATATCTCGACACTCTGGAGTGAAAGCGGCCAACGCCGCATGCTGGGAAGGCGTAGGCGCGGCAAGGAAGACGTTTTGCGCCAGCCTAGTAAGCGGCTCGACGGCATGTTCAGGCGCCACCAACCAGCCCAAGCGCCAGCCTGTCATGCCGAAATATTTAGAGAAACTGTTCACCACGAAGGCCTGGTCAGAAAGCGATGTCGCCGATAGTGGTGCATCGTCATAATTCAAGCCTTGGTAAATCTCATCGACAATCACGTCACCGCCTTTCGCAGCTACCGTGTTGATGACCGCGTTTAGCGCCTCAGCGCCTAACGTATGTCCCGTAGGGTTAGACGGGGAAGCCAGCATGGCTAAACTCGTTTTAGCTTGCCAGTGCTGTTCAATTAACGGCGCCGTTAACTGCCAACCGCTTTGGCGCCCTACGGGAATGGCATCAATGTCTGCGCCAGCTAGGGCCATAAAGTGACGATTACACGGATAGTTGGGATCGGCCATCAAAACACGGTCGCCTTCTTCGACCAGTAATTGGCTAGCCAGCAGCAGCGCTCCAGAGGCCCCTGGCGTTACCAAAATACGTGAGGGGTCAACGGTGGCGTTAAAATGCTCGGCGTAATGTCTTGAAATCGCCTCCCGCAGCGACGCTAGGCCTGCCGCAGGTGTATAGCGCGTTTTGCCTGTTGCCAACGCTTGCTGGCCTGCTGCTACAATCGGTGCCGGCGTCGCGAAATCAGGTTCGCCGACCTCTAGGTGAATCACATCGTGGCCTTCGGCCTCTCGAGCCTGGGCCATTTCCAATAGATGCATCACGCGAAAAGGTGCAACGTGATTTACACGTGAATTCCAAGCCATAACGGTTCCTTCACTAAATGGTAGAGAAATCATGACGCAGGTCGTTGAAGAGGCAAGACCATGGTCGAAAATGCGCTATTATGCTTGCATAGCGCGCATTTTTCAGCTAAACAAGCATCCCTTTGGCGTGAGATCGTGACACACACTCATGGTCGATCAGCAGTCACATACGTAAGGGGCACTCCCATGCCAGTAGCGGAAAAGAAACCGGAAGCGTCCAAGTCCTTCACCCCGTATGAGCCAGCACCGGGCGAAGAGTATATGAACGAGAAGCAGCTCGCGCACTTCCGCCAGCTCCTTCTAGACTGGAAACAAGATCTCATGGAAGAGGTGGATCGTACCGTACGCCACCTACAGGAAGACGCTAATAACTACGCTGACCCCGCTGACCGCGCCACTCAAGAAGAGGGCTTCAGCCTGGAGCTGCGTACTCGGGATCGCGAACGCAAGTTGCTGAAAAAGATTAACGAAACCATCGAAAAAATCGATGAAGACGACTACGGCTTTTGTGAAGCCTGCGGCGTTGAAATCGGCATTCGCCGCCTTGAAGCCCGCCCCACGGCAACGCTGTGCGTGGACTGTAAAACGCTGGCAGAGCTTAAAGAGAAACAGCTCGGTGGCTAACCATCGGCGCGCATACGCTGCAAGCTGCTAGTTTGTTACAAGCTAAAGCGTCCAACGGGCACCCTTGAGGTGCCCGTTTTTGTTTGTCATCTTGTATTTATCGCTGTACTTATCATCGTAGTTAATCGCTGGCGCTATTTGAACAATTGATTCGGGCTGTCATGACCCATACCACGCACTACCGAGGACGTTTCGCTCCTACACCGTCAGGGCCACTGCATCTTGGCTCGCTAGTCGCCGCCCTAGGCAGCTATTTAGACGCCCGCGCTGCTGGCGGGCAGTGGCTGGTGCGCATTGAAGATATCGACCCGCCCCGCTGCCCTGAAGGCGCTGCTGATACAATTCTGCGTCAGCTTGACGCCTTTGGGCTTCATTGGGATGAAGAAGTCCGCTGGCAGCATCACCGTGATGAGGCTTATCAGCAGGCGCTCGACCAACTGGCTACCCAAGGTTTGGCTTACCCGTGTAGCTGTTCGAGAAAACAGTGGCAAGCGTTTTCAATCTATCCCGGCTGGTGCCGCGAGAGCGTTCGTGATGCCACAAAGCCGGTTGCCTGGCGGCTGCGCAGCGACCTGGCAAAGCGCCCTATTACTTGGCAGGATCGGCTTTTTGGTTGCCAACAGTTCGATCCTGCCGTTTTGGGCGATGTTGTGCTTAAGCGCAAAGATCAGCTTTGGGCCTATCAGCTCGCCGTCGTAGTGGATGATGCTGATCAAGGCATAACCGACATTGTGCGCGGTTATGACCTGCTGGATAACACGCCCTGGCAAGGCCAGTTGCAGCAAGCGCTTGGCTTATCAACTCCCCGCTATCTACATTTACCGCTCGTGGTTACTCAAGAGGGTCAAAAGCTTTCTAAGCAAAACCTGGCCCCTGCATTAGCCGAAGACGCCGACGGCATTCGCCAACAGCTGTTTCAAGCACTGCAACTACTCGATCAGGCTCCACCTGACACGCTGGTTCAAGAGCCACCCGAAACGCAACTAAACTGGGCAATAGCACATTGGTCTGTTGAAAAGCTTGTCGCTACCACCCACCGCCGCTATCAATCAGAGTCTTAATATGTACGTTTATCGCATACTGCTGTTCTTGGTGTTTGGCGGCTATTTGCTTTCGCCGTTACTGATGGACGGCTGGGGAGATCCAAGCGTTGCCTGGTATCGCCCATTTGCTATTTGGGGCGGCCTGATCGCGCTAACGCTATGGCTTGAGCAAAAAAGGAAGTTAGATGAGCGTTGAGCTTTTAGGAGTAGTACTGCTAGGCCTAGGCTATCTTGCCTTACTGTTTGCCTGCGGCATGGCCGTTGAGCGTGGCTGGGTGCCCGTGCGCATTACGCGCCACCCTATTGTGTACACCCTGGCGCTGGGCGTATACGCCAGCGCGTGGGCAATCTATGGCAGTGTGGAGCTTGCGGCGAAAGCAGGCTTTGGCTACCTGGCATATTACCTCGGTGCAGCCGGGGCTTTTCTGCTGGCCCCCGTACTGCTGGTGCCCATACAACGCATTACTCGTACCTACCAGCTCTCTTCACTGGCGGATCTATTTGCGTTTCGCTACCGATCCCGCTGGGCAGGCACTCTGGTAACGTTAATCAGCCTGCTAGCCGTGATGCCACTGCTGGGTATTCAGGTGCAAACCTTAAGCGATGCGGTCTACTTGCTCACCGGCAGCCGCTATAGCGCGGCGGCCACCCTGCTGTTTTGCGGTGTGATCGCAGGCTGTGCGGTGTTGTTTGGCGCACGCCACAGCCACCGACATCGTCACGATACGCTACTCAGCGTGATTGCTTTTGAATCGATCATTAAACTACTGGCGATGCTTGGGCTAGGTGCCATTGCACTGTGGTGGGTATTTGATGGGCCTCACGGATTACAGCAGTGGTTAGAAGGGCCTGGAGCCGCAGCCCAAGCCGCAACGCCACAATTTGAAGCCCCCCAATGGCGCACGCTGCTACTGCTGTTCTTTGCGGCCGCTTTCATGATGCCGCATCTGTTTCAGATTACCTTTGCAGAAAGCCTTTCTCGCCACACCCTGCTCCAAGCCAGTTGGACATTACCGCTATTTTTGCTACTGATGGCACTGCCAGTACCGTTGATTTGGTGGGCTGCACAATCGACAAACGAGACGGTTCCCGTCGCAGCCTACGCTGCCTTCTTGATGTCAGAGCATTGGTGGGTGGGAGCGCTAGCCTTCATCGGTGGCCTAGCCGCCGCCAGTGGCACCATGATGATGATCGCGCTGGCTCTTTCAGGCATGGTGCTAAACCACGTGGTGCTAGTGGCTCGCCCCCCGGAGGCGCGTAGCGATTTATACGGCTGGCTGCTCTGGCTACGTCGCGGTTTAGTCGTCGCTGTGATTGCGGGCGGGTGGCTATTTGCGGAAAGCGTCGGTCGCTACCATTCACTGACAAACTTGGGGCTCGCTGCATTTGTAGGCATGGCACAGTGCCTGCCTGGCATGCTGGCGTTGCTGTACTGGCCCGGCGCGAACCGCAAGGGCATGATCGCCGGGCTAATGAGCGGCATCATCATTTGGCTGTGGGGCCTATGGTTGCCGCTTTTGCTTGATCTCCCCATGCTCTCGCTGCCCCTCACCCCTCTGATGTCTGCGGATGCGCCCATTTGGTATAACGTTACGCTTGTTTCTTTAGCGGTTAACATTTTACTGCTCCTCATTGTGTCGTTATTTACCCGCATCTCAGAAGGAGAACGCTCTGCGGCCGAAGCATGCTCCGTAGATGCGGTCATTCGTTCAAAACGCCTACCACTGGAAGCAGCTACGGCGGGAGACTTCCCTGCTTATCTTGCCCAAGCGTTGGGCGATGAGGCTGCCAGCCGTGAAGTTGACCGCGCACTGGCAGCGCTAAACCTGACACCTCAGGAGCGCCGCCCCTATGCACTGCGCCGCCTGCGCGACCGAATCCAGGCGAACCTATCCGGTTTAATGGGGCCTTCAGTTGCGCGAGATATTGTTGACCGTTACTTGCCCTACCGCCACGACGACGCCCCGGTCACTGACGATATTCATTTTGTTGAAAGCCGCCTTGAAGCTTACCGCTCTAGGCTCACTGGGCTGGCTCGGGAACTGGATGGCTTGCGCCGCCATCACCGGCAAACGCTAGCCTACTTGCCCGTAGGCTTGTGCGTGCTAGGCGACGATGATGAGCTGTTAATGTGGAATGAGGCGCTTTCATCACTCTCCGGGATTAGCGGCGATAGCGTGATTGGCTCACGCCGAGATAGCCTGCCCCCACCCTGGCCCAATTTACTCGGTAGCGTACTCAACGCCAGCCATACGCCGTTGTATAAACAAGCCGTGTCACTACATGGCAAGGATTACTTCCTCACCCTTCACAAAGCAGTGTTAAGCGGACACGACAGCCGTGGCGGCAGCGTGATTTTGGTAGAAGACCATACTGAAATGAAGTGGCTAGAAGAGGAACTTGTCCACGCAGCGCGCTTGGCATCCATAGGGCAACTTGCGGCAGGCGTGGCACACGAGATAGGCAACCCTATCACGGGCATTTCGTCACTGGCCCAAAACTTGCGCTACGATACCGATGACCCAGCGCTACTGGAAACGGCTGACCAAATTCAACAGTTAACCCAGCGAGTCACCAAGATTGTTAACTCGCTGGTCGGTTTTGCCCACGGTGGCCGTCAGACCCTGCCACTGCCGGCATCCCCCGCCTCGCTCTCTACCGTTAGCGAAGACGCGCTGCACTTGATCCATTTAGCGCGCTCGGGGGAGGATGTAAGCTTTACCAATGACTGTCCGGATGACATCGTGGTGCGTGGCGATGCTCAGCGATTAACCCAGGTCATGGTCAACTTACTCAGCAATGCCAAAGACGCTTGCGACGCTCAGGGCACGGTTCATATTGAAGCAGGCAAACAGGCAAGTCATGCTTGGTGGCGAGTCACCGATGATGGCCACGGCATTGACCCAAGCGTGAAGCATCGCCTTTTCGAGCCGTTCACCACGACCAAGCCTGCGGGTCAAGGAACGGGGCTTGGGCTCTCGTTGGCCTACCAAATTATCAATGAGCACCAAGGCAAAATAGAGGTTGCGTCACCACCTCCAGGAAAGCCTCGCGGCACTGCCATCACGCTTTGGCTACCGCTTTACCAACAGGATGATCACCTACCTCATGCCCAGGATACTGATTGTTGAAGATGAAGCGATTATTCGCAGCGCTTTAAAGCGTTTACTCGAACGTCACAGCTATACCGTCAGCGAAGCGGGCAGCGCAGAAGAAGCACGTGAGCTGGCGCCTAGCGAGTTTGATCTAGTCATTAGCGACCTGCGACTGCCAGGCGATCCTGGCACCGCCCTAATTGAGGCCGCAGCCCCCGCGCCGGTACTGATAATGACCAGCTATGCCAGCATGCGCTCGGCAGTCGACGCGCTTAAGCAAGGGGCTGTGGACTATGTTGCTAAACCATTTGATCACACCGAGCTTTTAGAAACCGTCGAACGCATTCTGCATAAACAGTCGATGCAGCAAGGCACACCTCCGGATATCACCGATGAAGGAGGTGGGCGTCAAACGATGATCGGCAATTGCACGGCTATGCAGCAGGTTTACACGCGCATTCGCAAAACAGCCCCGGCAGACGTTACCGTGCTAATTCAAGGAGAATCCGGCACAGGTAAAGAGCTCGTTGCTCGGGCCATTCATCAGCAAAGCAAACGTGCCAAAGCACCGCTGATTTGTGTGAACTGCGCGGCAATACCTGAGACGCTGATCGAGTCAGAGCTTTTTGGACATGAGAAAGGAGCGTTTACCGGTGCTAGCGCTGCCCGAACCGGGTTAGTGGAAGCCGCCGACGGTGGCACCCTGTTTTTAGATGAAATCGGCGAGTTACCATTGGATGCCCAGGCGCGACTGTTACGCGTACTCCAGGAAGGTGAAATCCGCAAAATTGGCTCCGTCGAAACACGCCATGTGGACGTTCGCCTGATCGCCGCCACCCATAGGGACTTGCGCGCTCTGTCAAAAAGCGGGGAATTCCGACTAGATCTCTACTATCGCCTCAACGTTATGCAGATTGAACTGCCTCCGCTGCGCGACCGTGAAGAAGACGTATTGAAGATAGCCGATATCCTGTTAGATAAAGCCTGCAAACGTCATGATCGCCAAGGGCTTCGTTTGTCACGGGCTTCCCGACAGGACCTACGCGACTACCCTTGGCCTGGTAACGTACGCGAGCTTGAGAATGCACTGGAGAGGGGCGTAATTCTAGCTGAGGGGCATTTGATTCACCCTGACGACCTAGGCCTTGGCCCTGTTACCAATCGACCTCACTCTTCTGCAGGTAACAGCTCCGCATTAGCCAATGAATCATCAGCGCCAAGTGGCGATGACGACGACCTCTCTCTTGAGGACTATTTTCAGCATTTTGTGCTGGAACATCAGGATCAAATGAGTGAAACCGAGTTAGCCCAAAAACTGGGAATTAGCCGTAAAAATTTATGGGAGCGGCGCCAGCGCCTAGGCATCCCACGTAAAAAAACCGCACGCCGCCCCAATTAGGTGGCGGCAATACCTATGATTAGCCATTCACCACCTCACCTTCTACGACTAACGTCCAATAGATTGATTTGCATAAGAAATATCCAAAACCTTCCCATCAGCCACTGTTACCTTCCCACACAACACGCCCCAAAAATCCCTTAAAAACGGGTAACACTATGCGTTGCGATTAGTTCCCTGGCATAGCCAATAAATTCCAAGCCCATGAGAATAAAAGAATAAAAAATGAGTGGCACAGCAAGTGCAATATTACTGGGCAAGAAGAACAAAATGGGCAGCGCGGACGTCGCTAACAAAAACAACATGACACCGCCCCAACCTGAGCCAAAACAAAAACAACAGGGCCAGGCAGAGATCATAGTACTAACAAGAACAACAGGCTTGAGTCTCACGACTTGCTAGCGCTAAGCAGAATAGGCGCAGCGAACAATAACAACAGTCAGCAAGTGCCCAAAAAAGGACGCGACGTACACAAAGAATCTGCTTCCAAACAAAAATAACAGCAGCATGTGTGTACACCCCGGAACCAATAACAACACGCCGGGAGAAAAAGTTCGCGGTTGGATTATTGTTTTGAATACGAGGCGGTCGGAATCAGACTGGTTCTCACGCCTACCGACTGCGGTGCGTATTCAGAGCGATGTGCCATCATGAAGAAAAACAACAGCATGGACGCTGATTGTCTGCTTTATAGGGGAGGCTCTTGTAGCCTCCCCTTTCCGCGTTTAAAGCAGTCGTCTTTTACAAACCCTGCTCCAGTGCTTTGCAAGCCTCAAGGGGTCGGCTACACTCAGCAACTTACCGCTAACCTTGCGGTCATTTTTTCGCTACGTTTCTCGATACTGTTTTCGATAATACTGTTTTCGATACCCTGCGAGTCGATATCGCCGCATGTTTAAAGGATTTACCCGTTTATTACATAGCCCGGGAGAGCACTTGAAATCCCTGCTCGATTCCCCAGAGAGCGCCGCCGATGCGCTCAGTCCCCGTATTATTCCGCGCTCCGAGCACCCTGTTTCTCGTCAGCAAATCAGCGAGGCCGCGTTAAAGGTACTCTATCGCCTTAATGGTGCTGGATTTGATGCCTTCCTGGTTGGCGGCTGCATTCGTGATGCATTGCTGGGCAAAATGCCGAAAGATTTCGACGTTGCCACCAATGCAACGCCGGAACAGGTGCGCGATCTGTTTCGCAATTCGCGGCTGATTGGTCGGCGTTTTCGCATTGTGCATGTGCGCTTTGGCCGCGAAGTCATTGAAGTTACCACTTTCCGCGGCAAGCCTCAGGACGAGCACGGCGATCATATCGCCCAGCAGTCTGACGATGGCCTGCTATTGCGAGACAATGTGTGGGGCAACATCGAAGAAGACGCTCTACGCCGCGACTTCACCGTGAATGCGCTTTACTACAATATCGCTGACTTCACGATTCATGACTTTGCCAACGGCGCGCGTGATATTGAGTCACGTACGCTGCGACTGATTGGCGACCCCGTTACCCGCTATCGGGAAGACCCTGTACGTATGCTGCGTGCGGTGCGCTTTGCGGCCAAGCTCGATTTCACCATCGAGCCAGCCACTGAAGAGCCGATGTACGATCTGGCGCCGCTGTTACTGCAAATTCCTCCCGCCCGTTTGTTTGATGAAGTACTCAAGCTATTCATGTCGGGGCACGGCTTAATTACTTTCCGCTTACTGAGCCATTACAACTTGTTTGGCATGCTGTTCCCCGAAGCGGAAGAAGCCATGGCGGATGCTGCTTGGGCCGAAGATCTGATTGAACAAGCGCTCACTAACACCGATAAGCGCATTGCGGAAGGACGGCCAGTGACGCCAGCCTTCCTGCTAGCCGCCTTTTTGTGGGCACCAGTGGCACACCGTCAAGCCGAGCTTGAGCGCGAAGGCATGCCCGCAATTCCAGCGCTGCAAACTGCTGCCCAGCAGGTAGTCACTCGTCAGTTACAGCATATTTCGATTCCCAAACGCTTTGGCATGCCCATGCGCGATATTTGGGAACTACAGGCACGCCTTCCTCTGCGCCGTGGCAAACGGGCATTTCAAACCCGCGAACACCCACGCTTCCGAGCCGCCTACGATTTGCTGCTGTTGCGTGAACAAGCAGGTGAAATACCGCGTGGCTTAGGCGATTGGTGGAATGCCTTCCAGCAAGGTGATGAGCACGAGCAACTTCGACTGCTGCAAAAAGTGGGAAGTGATCCGGCAAGCCAGGGGGACCGTCGACGTAAAAAACGACGCAAACCACGCAAAACAGAGCAGTAAGAGCACAATGTCACTTGCTTATATTGGCCTAGGTAGCAATCTGGATGACCCTGTCAGCCAGGTTCGCCAAGCCTTACGAGAACTGGACACCCTGCCTCTTTGCCAGTTGGTGGCTCAGTCGTCCCTATACGCTACACGGCCAATAGGGCCACAAGACCAGCCTGACTTTATTAACGCCGTGGCCGCCCTTGAAACTACGCTTTCTCCGCTGGCACTACTGGACCAGCTTCAAGGGCTAGAGCAACGCCACCGCCGTCGGCGATTACGTCACTGGGGGCCGCGCACGCTGGATTTAGATCTGCTGCTTTACGATCAAGATACGATCGCGCGCCCCAGACTTCAGGTTCCTCATCCCCATATGCATGAACGCGCCTTTGTATTAGCGCCTCTTGAAGAACTGGTGTCTGCTACTCAATTAGAGCCAATAGTGCTTTATCAACAGCCGCTTGCTGAGTGGCTGAAGCAGCTTGAGCAAAGCGGGATACAACGGTTAGACAATCCAAATGCTACCGTGACTGCTACCGTCTGACACAAATCTCGACACCAAGCCCCCATTCAGGTAACAATTGCCAGTTACGCCACTTCACGCTTGCAAGGATGCAACGTTAATAATGGTCGGCTGCCCACGTTGCATCGGCCCACTTAGAAACTACGAGAGCACGCCATGAAAACCGTCACCCTGAGCACTCTGCAGGCGTATAAGCGCGCCGGCGAAACGTTCAGTTGCCTGACCGCTTACGATGCCTCTTTTGCCCATGCCGCCAGCGCTGCAGGCGTTGATGTTCTGCTAGTCGGCGATTCCCTAGGCATGGTCTTACAAGGGCACACTAGTACGCTTCCTGTGACTATGGAAGATATTTGCTACCACACACGCTGCACGGCGCGTGGCAAAGGCCATAGCCTGTTGATGGTGGACTTGCCGTTTATGAGCAACGCCACCACGGAACGCATGCTAGAAGATTCTGCCGCATTGATGCGTGCTGGCGCTGAACTGGTAAAAGTCGAAGGCGAAGCATGGATGGCCGACGGTATCCGTGAGATGACCCGCCGCGGCGTTCCGGTATGCGCCCACCTCGGGTTAACACCGCAAACGGTCTACCAGCTAGGTGGTTATAAAGTGCAAGGCCGCGAAGCTGCCCAGGCCGAACAAATTATCAATGATGCCAAAGTGCTCGTTGAGGCAGGTGCTTCCGTAATTTTGCTGGAGTGTGTGCCAGCAAGCCTGGGTAAAGCAGTAACTGAAGCCTTAGACGTCCCAGTGATTGGTATCGGCGCAGGCCCTGATACCGATGGCCAAATTCTAGTCATGCACGACGTGCTAGGCGTTACTCATGGCCGCACACCGCGCTTCGTCAAGAATTTCATGGCGGATGCTGAAAGCAT
Source organism: Halomonas sp. N3-2A (assembly GCF_002216165.1). Classification (NCBI taxonomy): domain Bacteria; kingdom Pseudomonadati; phylum Pseudomonadota; class Gammaproteobacteria; order Oceanospirillales; family Halomonadaceae; genus Halomonas; species Halomonas sp. N3-2A. The sequence goes on from NZ_CP022286.1 coordinate 3,488,152, forward strand.
TCAAAGTGCATTTTCACACTACCATGAAGCGGTTAAAACCCGTACTTTCCCAGCCGCTGAGCACTGTTTTTAAGCGCCAACTGGAACGACCACGACCCCTTTATGCGCACTTTACGAGATATCAACGAATTACGCAGCACGCTCCGCGAATACCGCCAGCGTGGCCAACGCATTGCCTTAGTGCCCACCATGGGCAACCTGCATCAAGGCCACTTGGCGCTTGTGGCCAATGCTCGTCAGCTCGCTGACGTCGTCATTTCAAGCCTGTTCGTGAACCCCATGCAGTTCGGTCCCGGGGAAGACCTGGACGCCTACCCACGCACGTTCGAGGCAGACCAAGCGCAGTTGACCGATGCTGGCTGCGATATTCTGTTCGCCCCCACCGTCAGCGCGCTTTACCCCAATGGCCTGGCTGCCCAAACCCTCGTGCATGTCCCCGTCATAGGCGAAGGGTTGTGCGGAGGCTCGCGCCCTGGGCATTTTGATGGCGTTTCTACCGTGGTCAGCATGCTATTTAATCTGGTGCAGCCGGATGTGGCTTGCTTCGGTGAAAAAGATTACCAGCAACTTGCGGTCATTCGTAAGCTGGTGAGTGATCTACACATGCCTATCGAGATTATCGGCGTACCGATTGTGCGCGCCGATGACGGCCTAGCGCTCTCCTCTCGTAATGGTTATTTAAGTGCGTCTGAGCGCACAAAAGCCCCCATGCTATATCGCACCTTATGCGAGCTACGCGATGCGTTAGAGCGCGGCACCCCCGCCGAAGAGGTACTACAACAGGGTAAAACGGCACTGTATGATGCTGGCTTTACGCCTGATTACCTTGAGCTACGTGACGCAACGCTTGCTCCTGTGGGCAGCTCGACACGCAGTGCCGTGCTACTAGCGGCGGCTAAGCTAGGCCCCGCTCGACTTATTGACAACATCAGCGTGCAGCTCCCAGACGCTGCCACTGACACTAGCGCGTAAGCTAGTTTCGCTATTTAGGAGTTTCTATGCACACGATTATGCTGAAAGCCAAGCTGCATATGGCTCGCGTTACCCACGCGGTACTCAATTACGAAGGTTCCTGTGCTATCGACGGGGAATTGCTGGATATGGCCGGTATTCGCGAAAACGAGCAAATCCAGATCTATAACGTGGAAAACGGCGAGCGCTTCACTACCTACGCGATTCGTGGAGAAGAAGGCTCTCGGCTAATTTCCATCAATGGTGCAGCCGCGCATTTAGCCTCACCGGAACACCGGATCATTATTTGTAGTTACGCTCACTACTCTGAAGCAGAACTTGAAAAGCATCAGCCAGCGCTTGTCTATCTGCAAGAAGGCAATCACGTTAGCCACACCAGTAATGCGATTCCTGTTCAATTAGCGTAAGCCAAGCAGTTGAGTAAGCAGCTATTTAACGGGCCGTTTTACGGCCCGTTTTTATTTGCCTAAAAAAGCGTATTGCCGCAATGCACAACCTTCCCCTATGCTGATAGATAAGTTCGACACAACATGCTAACAACAATGGAGAGTCCGCTTCCCCTGAAGCCTCTGTCCTCATTCGGAACGTTGCGTTACTTACCCAAGGAGTCATCATATGCAAGACGTGGTTATTGTCGCCGCTCGCCGCACCGCCGTAGGAAGCTTTGGTGGATCACTCGCTGGCATTCCTGCTAGCGATTTAGGTGCATTGGTTATTAAAGACATTCTCGCCTCTACCGGCGTTGCCCCAGAGCAAATTGATGAAGTGTTGCTAGGCCAAGTGCTGACCGCTGGCGTAGGTCAAAACCCTGCGCGCCAGGCGGCTATCAAAGCTGGTCTGCCTGATGCCGTTCCAGCCATGACGATCAACAAGGTATGTGGCTCAGGCCTCAAGGCCCTGCACTTGGCTACCCAAGCCATCCGTTGCGGTGACGCCAGCGTTATTCTGGCAGGTGGACAGGAAAACATGTCTGCGTCCCCGCATATCCTGCCTAACTCGCGTAACGGTCAGCGCATGGGCGACTGGAAAGCGATTGATTCCATGGTTCACGACGGCCTGTGGGATGCATTCAACAACTATCACATGGGTATTACCGCGGAAAACCTGGCGGATAAATACAGTATCACTCGCGAAGCGATGGACGAGTTCGCGGCGGCCTCGCAACAAAAAGCCGCGCAAGCTATCAGAGATGGTAAATTCAAAGGCCAGATCGTTCCTGTGGAAATTCCGCAGCGCAAAGGCGATCCAGTGGTGTTTGATACGGATGAGAACCCACGGGAAGTTACCGCTGAGAAGCTAAGTGGTATGCGCCCGGCGTTCAAGAAAGACGGCACCGTTACCGCCGGTAACGCCTCCTCCTTAAACGATGGCGCTGCCGTGGTGATGCTTTGCTCAGCAGAAAAAGCCAAAGAACTTGGCTTAGAGCCACTGGCACGTATTGCCGCTTACTCTAACGCTGGCGTTGACCCGGCAATTATGGGCATTGGCCCAGCCCCAGCCACCCGCCGCTGCCTCGAAAAAGCGGGCTGGAGCCTGGACGACCTGGACCTAGTAGAAGCTAACGAAGCATTCGCTGCTCAAGCGCTTTCAGTCAACAAAGAGTTGGGCTGGGATGTCAGCAAAGTGAATGTGAATGGCGGTGCTATTGCACTAGGCCACCCGATCGGTGCTTCTGGCTGCCGCATCTTGGTCAGCCTACTGCATGAAATGATTGCGCGTGATGCTAAGAAAGGCCTAGCCACCCTGTGTATCGGCGGCGGTCAAGGTGTTGCACTGGCGATTGAACGTCCCTAAGCCCTACGTTTAGTGCGCTTAAACGCCATGCCCCCGCTACTAAGAGCGGGGGCATTTTTTACGGTTTATGTTGCAACGCCCTAGCGACGCTTCTCACCCACAATGCTTGAAGGCGTTCGCCATACCAAAAACGCCCCCAGCAGGAATAGCCCCGATGCCGCCCACATAGCAATCGGCAGGCTAGTGCCATCGACGATACGTCCACCAAACATGGCCCCTAAACCAATCGACATATTAAAGGTAAAGGCCATCAGCGCGGTGGCTGCCTCGGTATTAGGTGCCGTACGTATAATCCAGGTTTGAATACTCACTGACACGCTGCCAAAAACAGCCCCCCATACCATTAGCAGCAGGACGCCGCTGATAGGCTGAACACCCAGCAGCGGGAAAACAGCCACAACTAACAGTAACAGGCTAGGAATGGCCAGCACCGCCCGATAAGGGTGACGCCCAGCAAAGATACCTGCCGCGATATTACCCAAAATCCCGGCCGCCCCATATAGCAACAGCAAACTGCCAACATGGCGCTGAGCCACGCCACTAATCTCCTGCAGAATGGGGCTAATAAAGGTATAAGCAGCAAAGTGCCCAATAACGACAAAGCCAGTGGTTAACACCGCGACACGCACACCACGATTGCTAAACTGCTGCGCTAACATACGCAACCGTACCGGCTCTCTTGGCGGCAGTGGCGGTAGCCAACACCAAAGTGCAATGGCGGTTAAAAGACTCAGCCCGCCTAGCGCGCCAAACGCCACCCGCCAGTTGCTCAGGTCCCCAAGCAGCGTGCCTAACGGCACCCCCAATACCGACGCAGCGGCCACACCACCGAAAATAATCGTCATGGCCTTGGCAACCTGATCGCTGGGCACCAGCCTTGGGGCAATACTGCCCGCAATGGCCCAAAACCCGCCGATACTAATGCCCACCAACACACGGGCTGCCAGAAGTAAGCCAAAGTTGCTGGCCACTGCTGAAAGCGCGCTGCCAATCACCATCACAATCATCATCACCGTGAGCATGACACGTCTATCTAAACGGCCTACCGCTACCGGCAACAGCGGCGCAGAGAAAGCAGCAACCACTCCCGGCACGGTCACCATAAGGCCCGCCATACCTGGCGTGACACCCATTGACGACGCCACCTGGGACAATAACCCTATAGGCAGTTGCTCAGCTGTCACCAATAAAAAAATGCCGATCATCACGGCCACTACCGCCCACCAACGCGGCGCTTGCTCCTTCTCCATGTTCTCTTCTCTTTTCCTATACTGCCTATAAAACGACACCGCCCCCACAACTGAAAGCTGCGGGGGCGGCCGTTACGTCTACATCGCTTTAGTTAGCGACGTCCGCCTCGGCAGCGGCAAAAGCTGCTTTCTCTTCCTCGGTGATCTCTTTGATTGAGAGTTTCACACGATTGCGGTTGTCGATATCCAATACTTTCACAATCACATCATCGCCTTCATTTAAGAAGTCGCGCACGTTGTTAACGCGCTCGGCCACAATTTGCGATATGTGAACCAAGCCGTCAGTACCCGGCATGATATTAACGAAAGCGCCAAAATCCGCAATGCGAACTACTTTACCGTTATAAAGCTTACCAATTTCCGCCTCTGCGGTAATTGCCAGCACGGTATCGATCGCTTTTTTGGCTGCGGCTTTATCTTCGGCGTAGATGCGCACGGTGCCATCATCATCCAAATCAATAGAGGCGCCGGTATCTTCGCAAATTTTACGGATCGTCGCGCCGCCTTTACCAATCACATCACGGATCTTGTCCGGATCGATTTTAATCGTCGCCATGGACGGAGCATTTTCCGACACATCCGTACGACTTTGGCTGATCACGTCGTTCATCTGAGCGAGGATACTGAGGCGAGCATCATGGGCCTGCTGCAGCGCTTTCTCCATGATCTCTTCATTGATGCCTTCAATCTTAATGTCCATCTGCAGAGCAGTAACGCCCTCTTCAGAACCGGCAACTTTGAAGTCCATATCGCCCAGATGATCTTCGTCACCCAGGATATCGGTCAATACCGCATAGCCGTCTTCATCTTTCACCAAGCCCATGGCAATACCGGCCACCGGTGCTTTTAATGGTACACCAGCATCCATCAGCGCGAGCGAGGAGCCGCACACTGACGCCATGGAGCTAGAACCGTTAGATTCGGTGATTTCCGATACCACACGGATGGTATAGGGGAAAACGTCTTCTGACGGCAGCATCGCTTGAACGCCACGGCGTGCTAAACGGCCATGGCCGATTTCGCGACGCTTCGGGCCGCCCATAAAGCCGGCTTCACCAACACAGTAAGGAGGGAAGTTGTAGTGCAGCATAAAGCGGTCTTTACGCTCACCTTCTAGGGACTCGATCAGCTGCGAATCGCGCAGGGTGCCCAAGGTAGCAATGGCGATGGCCTGAGTTTCACCACGGGTAAATACTGCCGAACCGTGTGTCTTAGGCAGTACACCCACCTCAATCGCTAGAGGACGTACAGTGGCATTGTCGCGTCCATCAATACGGGGCTCGCCTTTCACGACACGAGAGCGTACAACGCGCTTTTCAAGGCCAGCAAACGCACCTTTCACGTCATCTTTGCTGAACTTACCTTCTACTTCTTCGCCTTCAGCAGTGGCCAACTGTTCAACCGCTTCATCTTTCAGCGCTGACAGCGCATCTTGGCGAGCCATTTTGTCAGTAATGCGATAAGCATCACCTACCTTGGCTTCAAAGGCATCGGCCATGGCCGTTTTCAGTGCTACATTTTCTTGGGCCGGCTGCCAATCCCAACGCGGTTTGCCAGCTTCAGCGACCAGCTCTTTAATCGCGCTAACGGCTACCTGCATTTCTTGGTGACCAAACAGCACGGCACCGAGCATTTCGTCTTCAAGCAGTTCCTGAGCTTCCGACTCCACCATCAATACCGCGTTTTCGGTACCGGCAACAACCATGTCCAGCTCTGAGGTAGTCAGCTCTTCAACGGTTGGGTTTAGGAAGTAGCCCTGCTCTTCATTAAAGCCCACACGTGCCGCGCCAATCGGGCCGTTGAACGGCACGCCAGCAATACCCAGCGCTGCCGAAGTGCCCAGTAGGGCTGCGATATCGGGGTCATGATTACGATCAGTCGACAGAACAGTACAGATAACCTGCACTTCGTTCATAAACCCTTTAGGAAATAGCGGACGGATCGGACGATCAATCAGACGCGAGGTAAGGGTTTCTTTCTCAGTAGGACGCCCTTCGCGCTTAAAGAAGCCGCCGGGGATCTTGCCCACTGCGTAGGTTTTCTCTTGGTAGTGTACCGAGAGTGGGAAGAAAGGCTGATTGGGGTTTGCTTCTTTTTTAGCCACAACCGTACACAGTACGACGGTTTCATCCATGGTCACCATAACGGCGCCAGTGGCTTGGCGAGCAATACGCCCAGTTTCTAGGGTGACGGTGCTACGACCGTATTGAAACGTTTTTTTTACCGGATTCACGGCGACTTCCTTTAACATTAATATCTACTTGTCTTTTCGCTTGGGTCGTTTTGACTCGCCACCATTCTAGGCGCTGTGGCGCCATACGGCTACCAGAAACAAAAAAACGGGCAGCCCACAAGGGGCTGCCCGTTTTTGATCGTTGCCGTTAACGCTTAACGACGCAGACCTAAACGCTGAATCAGAGACTGATAGCGTTCAAAATCTTTACGCTTCAGGTAATCCAACAGCTTACGACGCTGGTTTACCATGCGGATCAGACCACGACGAGAGTGGTGATCCTGCTTGTTGGTTTTGAAGTGGTCCTGCAGGCCATTAATGTTGGCGCTCAGCAGTGCAACCTGAACTTCAGGGGAACCGGTATCGTTATCGCCGCGGCCGTATTCGTTGACGATCTCGGCCTTCTTCTCAGCGGTTAATGCCATCTGTCTCTCCAGTAAGCAATATGCCTAAAATTGAATGGGTGAGACCACGCATATTTGCAGTCTCATGCAACTATCTTCACGTACAATTTTCGCGCAAATCGCTACATCCTTGCAACGCTTTACGAGATAGCGACGGTACTTAACAGCCGCTTGGGAGCTACTTCCTGCGCCCCTTTTACAACGCCAAGGCCGATAAACGTCTCAGCGTAATAAAGTCTTGCCAGCGCCTCAGGCTCAAGCGCACCAATGGCTAAGCTAGCCGATTGGCCGTGTGCAAGACGCCCGTAAGCCGTTTCATCCACCGTCAGCGACGGCAAATGATCAACCAGCACATCCGCAGGCATTAGTTCAGCCTCGCGGGTGGCTTGGTCTGCCAGCGCCTCAAGGCCCTCCAGTGTCCACATTGCATCGCCAGTAAAGGGCCCCGTTTTGAGCCTTCTCAACTGGCTAATGTGGGCACCACAGCCCAGCGCATGACCAATATCTTCAGCCAAGGTGCGAATATACGTGCCTTTGCTGCAACTGACTTCAATCTCAAAGGCAGTGCCCTCGAAAGCAAGCAGCCGCGCATCATACACGCTTACTCGCCGCGCTGCACGCTCAACGTGCTTACCCTCACGGGCAAGCTCATAAAGCTTTTTGCCTTGATGCTTCAATGCCGAATACATCGGCGGCACTTGGTCAATCTCGCCGTGAAAGCGAGCTAGGACTGACTCGACATCCTCGGCCGTTAAGCGGGGGATCTCGCGCTGCTCAATGACCGTGCCTTCGGCATCACCGGTGTCTGTAATCACGCCCAGTTCAACACGGGTGCGATACATCTTGTCGGCTTCTAACAGGTGCGCGGAAAACTTAGTAGCTTCCCCAAGGCAAATAGGTAACAAGCCTGTTGCCATAGGATCCAGCGTGCCGGTATGACCGGCTTTTTGCGCCTCAAACAGACGACGCACACGCTGCAGCGCATGATTGCTGGAAATGCCCTTAGGCTTATCCAGCAGCAATACGCCATTAACCGGCAATCCGCGACGGCGACGTGCCATTAGCGCGTCTCCTCACCATTGTCATTGTCGCTACCCTCTTCATCATCCTGTTGACGTGCGCGGTCAGTTGAAACCGCTTCGTCGATCAGTGATGAGAGGTGCTGGCCGCGTACCACGCTTTCATCGTAATGAAAGCGCAATTCAGGTACGTGACGCAGCTTAATACGTTTGGCAATTTGGCTTCTTAGAAAGCCTCCAGCGCGCTTTAGCACCTGCAGGTTTTCTTTGATACGCGCGGGATCTTGCTCACCCAATAAGGTGACATAGATATCGGCGTAGCCAAGATCACGGCTAACGGTCGCGCCGCTCACCGTGATCATGCCCAAACGCGGGTCTTTTACTTCGCGCTGGATCAGTACTGCCAGCTCCTTTTGGAGCTGGTCAGCAACTCGGTCGGTACGCTTAAATTCGCGCATGATTGCTCCTCGCGGCCTTACAGGCTGCGCTCGACCTTCACTTGGTCAAAGACTTCGATCTTATCGTTGACCTGAACATCGTTGTAGTTCTTCACGCCGATGCCGCATTCCATGCCATTACGCACTTCTTGAACGTCATCTTTGAAGCGGCGCAGCGACTCGAGCTCGCCTTCGTAAATCACAACGTTGTCACGCAGTACACGGATACGCTTGCTGCGCGATACGGTGCCTTCGACAACCATACAGCCAGCCACTGCACCAATTTTCGGTGCGCGGAACACATCGCGTACTTCGGCCACGCCCACGATCTCTTCTTTCCACTCGGGAGCAAGCATACCGCTCATCGCCTGCTTAACCTCATCGATCAGCTGGTAAATAACGCTGTAGTAGCGCAGATCCAGACCTTCACGTTCGATGATTTCACGAGCAGCCGCATCAGCACGGACGTTGAAGCCGACGACGATGGCCTCAGAAGCAAGCGCCAAGTTGGCATCGGTACCGGTGATACCACCAACACCCGAGGAGACCACGGCAACTTCAACTTCACCGGTGGAGAGTTCTTCCAGGGCGCCTTTGATAGCTTCCAGCGAACCTTGAACGTCGGCTTTCAGAACGATGTTGACCTTGGCCACTTCGTCTTGGCCCATCTGGCTGAACATGTTCTCCAGCTTGGCCTTCTGCTGACGTGCCAGGCGCACTTCGCGGTATTTGCCTTGACGGAAGTTAGCCACTTCACGGGCTTTCTTCTCATCGGCAACGACCATGAAGTCATCACCTGCATCCGGCGTGCCATCCAAACCTTGGATTTCGACCGGCATCGCAGGGCCAGCGGTATCCACTTGCTTGCCCAGCTCATTGGTAAGCGCACGAACGCGGCCGTAATGCAGACCGGCAAGAACGATATCGCCTTTCTTCAGCGTGCCGTTTTGTACCAGAACAGTGGCTACCGGACCGCGACCTTTATCAAGGCGCGATTCAACAACAACGCCTTTACCAGGTGCGGAAGGTACAGCCGTCAATTCAAGTACTTCTGACACAAGCTGAATGGCTTCCAACAGCTCTTCGATGCCATCGCCAGTCTTCGCAGAAACGTGAACAAACTGGGTGTCACCACCCCATTCCTCTGAAATCACGCCATGCTGCGAGAGCTCATTACGAATGCGGTCCAGATCGATGCCCTGCTTGTCGATCTTGTTCACCGCCACCACCATGGGTACTTCAGCAGCTTTGGAGTGTTCGATCGCTTCAATCGTCTGGGGCATTACGCCGTCGTCAGCAGCAACAACCAGGATAACGACGTCGGTCGCCTTAGCACCACGGGCACGCATTGCGGTAAACGCCGCGTGGCCAGGGGTATCCAGGAAGGTAACGCCGCCGTGGTTGTCTTCCACGTGGTAAGCACCGATGTGCTGGGTAATACCGCCCGCTTCGCCAGTGGCGACTTTCGCGCGACGGATATAATCCAACAGCGATGTTTTACCGTGGTCAACGTGACCCATAACAGTGACCACCGGTGAACGAGTGATCTCTTCGCCTTCGTAGGAGATGCCTTCCAGCATTTCCGTTTCCAGCGCATCGTCTTTCACCAGCTTGACCTTGTGGCCCATCTCTTCCACAACGATAGCCGCAGTATCCTGATCAATCGTTTGGTTGATGGTCACGGCCGCGCCCATGTTGAACATGGCCTTGATCACTTCATTGGCCTTGATCGACATTTTGTCGGCCAGCTCAGCAACGCTGATTGACTCAGGAATCGAGACTTCACGAACGATCGGCTGAGTCGGCTTTTGGAAAGCATGCTTGCCGTTGCCACTCTGGCTGGCACCACCACGACGACCGCCGCGACGCTCGGCACGTTTGACTTTCTTACCGCCACCACCGCGCTTACGCTCTTCGCGGTCGCCACGATCCTCATCGTCACTACGGCCTTTTTTCTTAGCCGCTGCCTTTTTAGGCGGCGCTGTACGACGATCCGTGCGGCCTTCTTTCGGCGGCGCGGGCGGCAAATCATCAGGTGCCGGGGTATCGTCGATTTGCAGCTCAGGCACAGCGATATCGGGCACTTCAGCCGCTTTTGCCTTGGCTTTCTCTTCCTCGGCTTTACGTGCAGCCTCTTCCGCTGCTTTCGCTTTAGCCGCTGCCGCCTTCTCTTCAGCTTCGCGGATATCGCGAGCTTTACGCTCGGCTTCCGCTTCTGCCATATCACCTACCAGCTGACGCGGGCCAGAATGCTTAGGCTCAGGCGCCTTCGGCTTATCGTCTTCAGCGCTCTTAACGTACGTTTTCTTCTTACGCACCTGCACTTCGATCGTTTTGCCACGCTCGCCCGTTTTAATACGGCTACGGGTTTTACGCGTCAACGTAATGCGGTTTTTGCTAGCATCGCTGTCACCGCCGCCGTGGCTTTTTTTCAAAAAGCTGAGCAGCGTTTGCTTATCGTCTTCAGACACGGCGTCGCTTTCTGATGCATGTTTTAAACCAGCTTCTTTCATCTGTTCCAATAGGCGGGGCACATCACGGCCCACCTTTACTGCAAAATCTTTAACTGTCATATCCGACATAGTGACCCTCCTCAGCCCGTGACCTTTTACTGTGTGTTCGAATCCGATACGCCATCGTCTTCAAACCAGGGCGCACGGGCAGTCATGATCAGTGCCGCTGCGCGCGCTTCGTCCAACTCCTCGATATCGACCAGATCGTCGACAGACTGCTCGGCGAGATCTTCCATGGTGACGATGCCTCGGCTAGCCAGAATGAAGGCCAGGTGGCGCTCCATGCCGTCCATGTCCAGCAGATCGTCTGCTGGTTGGGCACCGTCTAGCGCTTCCTCCGAGGCAATGGCCATCGTCAGCAGCTCGTCTTTCGCTCGTGCGCGCAGCTCTTCCACCAAATCTTCATCGAACTCTTCGATTTCGAGCATCTCTTCAAGCGGCACGTAGGCAACTTCTTCCAGGGTGGTGAACCCTTCTTCTACTAATAGGCGGGCAACGTCTTCGTCCACTTCCAGATGCTGAACAAAGGAGTCCACCAGGCTATCAATTTCCTGCTCACGTTTTGACTCAGCTTCATCTTCGGTCATCACGTTAATACGCCAGCCGGTTAGCTCAGAAGCTAAGCGTACGTTCTGGCCGCTACGACCAATGGCCTGCGCCAGATTGTCTTGAGCAACGGCAACGTCCATGGCGTGAGCATCTTCGTCAACCAGGATAGACGCCACATCGGCAGGTGCCATGGCATTTATCACCAACTGCGCTGGGTTGTCGTCCCACAGCACAATATCGACACGCTCATTTTGCAGCTCTGACGACACTGCCTGTACGCGAGAACCGCGCATACCAACACACGCCCCAACAGGATCGATGCGGCGGTCGTTAGTTTTAACGGCGATTTTGGCCCGCGAGCCAGGGTCGCGCGCCGCACCCTTGATTTCAATCAGCTGTTCAGCAATTTCCGGCACTTCAATTTTAAACAGCTCAATGATGAACTCAGGACAGGTACGTGACAGCTGTAGCTGTGCACCACGCGCCTCTGGATCAACTTTTACTAGCAAGGCGCGTACCCGCTCATTCATGCGGTAGCGCTCACCGTGAATCATTTCGTTACGCGGCAAGAACGCTTCAGCGTTTTCACCCAGGTCGATAATCAATCCGTCACGCGTGGTTTTCTTGACGATACCTGCCACTAACTCGCCTTCGCGGTCAGCGTACTGACGAACCACTTCAGCGCGTTCGGCTTCACGTACCTTTTGCACGATAACCTGCTTTGCAGTTTGCGCAGCGATACGGCCAAACACGGCATTTTCAATCTTTTTCTCAACCACATCGCCTAGTTTCAGCGGCGGATCACGCTGCTCGGCGATGGTTTCTTTAATTTCATAATCAGGTGTTTCAAATTCGTCATCTTCGACAACGGTCCAGTAGCGGAACGTATCGTAGTCGCCCGTGCGGCGATCGATATGAACGCGCACATTGGCTTCTTCCTGATCAAAACGCTTGCGTGACGCGCTAGCTAGCGCGGCCTCAACCGCCTCAAAAATAACATCGCGGGGGACGCCTTTTTCGTTAGAGATCGCGTCCACGACCATTAAAATTTCTTTACTCATGCGTTTGCCTCGCCAGAAAACCTGTCCTTTTGTGCATCATCCCGGCAGCCTGCCGGAAGCCGCCACCCGTTTATTCGTCGAATTGCGGGACGACGTGCGCAGAATCGATGCTTTCGATTGGAAAACAGTACTCTTCGCCATCCAGCTGTAGCAGTACTTCATCGCCTTCGACACCAGCGAGAAGGCCTTGGTATTTACGCCGTCCATCAAAAGCCACGCGCAATTTGAGCGCAACGTGGTGGCCTTGATAACGAATAAATTGATCCAGGGTATATAAGGGACGTGCCATACCAGGCGACGAGACTTCCAAGCGGTATTCGCCAGGAATGGGATCTTCCACATCCATAACGGCACTGACTTGGCGACTAATATCAGCGCAGTCTTCCACGCTGACGCCACTTTCGCGTTCGATATAAATTACCAGCCGCGAATGCTTGCCCTGGGAAAGATGGTCGATACCCCATAGCTCAAAACCCATGGCGGCTACGACAGGTTCGATCAGCGCGTGAAGCGCAGCGTGTTTTGTGGCCACAGACAAAGCTCCTATAGCCGTTGCATCAGGCACCTGGCCAGGAGTTGAATGAGAAGCTAGGTGGCTGATTGGCGTTACCCGGAAATGTGTCTCTGGCAATTCGGAAGACATCCGCTCTGGAGACACTCTTGGCTCTCGAAAAGCTACTAACAAAAAGCCCCTTCACAGGAAGGGGCTTTTCGAAAGAAACCTGTAATACCACCTAATAACATGACTTGGCTTTCGCCCTTGCCCAACCAACATCAAGATTAACTAACATCAAGACTTTTCAGGCGATTAACATGTTACTAGTAAATGGTAGCGGGGACCGGATTTGAACCGATGACCTTCGGGTTATGAGCCCGACGAGCTACCAGACTGCTCCACCCCGCATCAATCTAGGTCGACGATAATAGACACTTGAACCACTTTCGTCAACCTTTCTTTTCAAGTGCATTTTTCGTCTTAGATGCCAATCCCTACTTTTTGACAATAGCCCTTTAATGAAGCTTATTTGACAAAACAACTCTGGGAAGCTGGCGAGCCAGCAAAACAGATGGTGCCGAAGGCGGGACTTGAACCCGCACGACCATACGGTCACTACCCCCTCAAGATAGCGTGTCTACCAATTCCACCACTTCGGCAACAGGGGAGGCTAAAAAAAGCAGTATCAATATGTTACTCGCTGCTTTCCTCTAGCACTGGCGCGGTATTATCCATACTTGCAGGGCCATCGTCAAGCGTTGGAATATTGCGCTGCTGCTCAATTAGCCGAGAGTCGGGAATACCCGCTTCGGGCGCTTGTCCTGCCTGGGTCGCAAAATAAGCCAATGCCATTGAGGTAACAAAAAAGCCGGCGGCTAAAAGTCCCGTTGCGCGAGACAAAAAGTTACCGCTACCCCGCGAACCAAACACAGTTTGCGATGCCCCTCCACCAAAGGCGGCACCCGCTTCGGCACCTTTACCCTGCTGAAGCAGGATGAGCACAACCAAGGCGATCGCAATCACCACGTGAACCATAAGAATTGCAACTTGCATGGGATTATCCTGCTGACTGACAAATGGCGTAGAAATCGTCGGTTTTGAGCGAAGCACCGCCCACTAAACCGCCGTCGATATCCGGTTGAGCAAGCAACTCAGCCGCATTATTTGCATTCATGCTGCCGCCGTAAAGCAACTTAAGCTGCTCGGCTAGCGTTTTATCAAACCCGGCCTGGTAGGTACGAATACCGGCCATTACTTCCTGAGCCTGCTCAGGCGTTGCTGTGCGGCCTGTCCCAATTGCCCATACGGGCTCATAGGCAATAACAATCTTAAGCCGCTGCGCTGGTTCCAAACGCGCCATTGCATAGCCAACTTGCCGCAATACAACATCCATCGTGCTACCGGCATCGCGCTCTTCTAGGGTTTCACCCACACAAAGAATCGGCGTGATGCCGACATCAAGCGCGGCTACCAAGCGGTCAAACACCTGCTCATCACCTTCTTTGTATAGCTGGCGACGCTCAGAGTGACCAACCAGCACATAGGCCACATCAAACTCTTTAAGCATACGCCCGCTAATCTCACCCGTATGCGCACCTGAGTGCTGAGGATTGAGCGTCTGCGCCCCTAGCTGTAACGGCGTATTTTGGAAAGCACTTCGTGCAGCTTCCAAATAAGGAAACGGCGGAATAACTACAACGTCGATATCATTAGGCAGCTTGGACGCGGCGAAGGCGTCTCCGAACGCTTGAATCAACGCCGTGGAGCCGTTCATTTTCCAGTTACCGGCAATTAATGGCGTACGCATCGATTATCCTCACTCAAGGTGGAGCGAAATGGTATAGGAGCGGCCTTGTCAAGACAACCGCTGTTATACAGGTTAGTTAGTTGGGGCGTGGCAAGCATACTCGCCTATCAAACACATTTACCAAGCTAGCTGAGCAACGCCTGGACCTGATCGGCAAGTTTATGCGCTAGACGGTCAACATCCAGGTGAGCCCGCCCTTCCACCATCACTCGGATTAGCGGCTCAGTGCCCGACGGCCGTAGCAACACTCGGCCCTGGTCACCCAGCTCATCTTCAAGGGCAGCCACCGCTTCGAGTAGCGGCTTTGCCGTCATAACATCTTTTGCGTTGGTACCCCCAGGCAGCCTGACGTTAACCAGCGACTGAGGTACCTTTTCCAACCCCGTCAAGAGAGACAGCAGCGGCTTCTGCTCTCGTACCATCAACGCCAACACTTGCAACGCTGAAACAATCCCATCGCCCGTCGTTTGAGCATGGCCACATACAATATGACCTGATGACTCGCCTCCCAGCTCCCAGCCGTTGGCAGCCATCATCTCCATGACAAAACGATCACCCACTTTCGCGCGCTGAAAGGGAATCCCCAGCCGCTCCAGCGCCATGGCAAGCCCGAAGTTGCTCATCAGAGTGCCCACCACGCCACCTTCAAGCAGTCCCCGCTCATGACGATCTCGGGCAATCAGGTAAAGAATATCGTCGCCATCCACCTCACGGCCATCGGCATCTACCAACAGCACTCGATCTCCATCACCATCAAAGGCAATGCCTAAATCAGCACCTTGCTGAATCACCGCTGCACGCAGCGCTGCGGGATGGGTAGACCCCACTTGATGGTTAATATTCACCCCATCAGGAGAAGAACCAATTACGCTAACATCAGCGCCTAGCTCACGAAATACGTTTGGCGCAATGTGGTAGGTAGCCCCATGAGCACAATCCAATACCACTTTTAGACCGTGCAGGCTGAGACGATCAGGTAACGTCGATTTGCAGAATTCGATATAGCGCCCGGCAGCATCGTCAATGCGCGTCGCTTTACCCAACTGAGCCGCGCTCGCTGTTGTCAGAGGCGCATCAAGCATCGTCTCAATGCGATCTTCAATCTCGTCGGGTAGCTTTTTACCCTCGGCAGAGAAAAACTTAATGCCGTTATCATCAAACGGGTTATGCGACGCGGAAATCACTATCCCAGCGTCGGCGCGAAAGGTACGCGTTAGATAGGCGATCCCCGGTGTAGGCATTGGCCCCAGCAACGAAACATCGACACCTGCGGCAGATAGCCCCGCTTCCAAGGCTGACTCAAACATATAGCCAGAGATGCGCGTATCTTTACCAATTAACACACGCGTGCGGCCTTTTTCACGGCGCAACACCTGGCCCACCGCCCACCCCAGCTTGAGCATAAAGTCGGCAGTAATAGGCGCTTGCCCAACCGTACCGCGAATCCCATCGGTACCAAAATAACGTCGCGTCATGGCGCCATCTCCTTATTTAACGGCGGCTCGCAGCCTTCCTGAAGCACCGCCCATGCCATATCCACGGCATCTACCGTGGACCCGACATCATGCACGCGCAAAATATTGGCGCCCCGTTCAACCGCCATGGCTGCTAGCGCAAGACTTCCGGCCAAGCGCTCCTCCACCGGGCGACCCAACACTTTACCAATCATGCTTTTCCGCGACATCCCCACTAACAGCGGCAACTCCAGCGCCTGAAGTTCATCCATATACTTCAGCAAGCGCAGGTTATGTTCAATGGTTTTGCCAAAACCAAAACCAGGATCTACCAACAGACGGCTACGGCGAATTCCAGCGGCTTCACACGCCGCTACCCGCTCAGCAAGATAGTCGGCAACCACTCGCTCAACTGGCTGACCATAATAGGGCGACTGCTGCATATCCTGGGGCTCACCCTGGCGATGCATTAAGCACACTGGCAGGCCAGTGCTTGCTGCAGCGCCCAGTGCACCCTCGCGCTCTAGCGCTCGCACATCGTTAATCATACCAGCGCCAAGCGCGCTTACTTCTCGCATAACGGCAGGGCTACTGGTATCCACTGACACCAGCGCATCTAGCTCGTGCACTAACGCTTCAACCACAGGTGCCACGCGATCTAACTCTTCTTGCTCTGATACAGGGCTAGCCCCTGGCCTTGTCGACTCCCCGCCCACGTCGATCATCGCGGCCCCTTCCGCCAACATTTGTTCAGCGTGGCGCAACGCGCTATCTAGACCAATGTGTTGCCCGCCATCAGAGAAGGAGTCCGGCGTAACATTCAGAATACCCATTACCCGTGGAAACGAAAGATCTAATGAATGGCGCCCACAGCGCAGGTGATATGCGCTATCCGCTGCCCGTGAAGGCGATGAAGAGTCAACTATCGGTTTCATGCTGCGGCCTACTAAAAGAAAAAACGTGTTTGCAATGGCTTCACAGCATAACAAAAAGGCGCCCCGTTATGGGGCGCCTTTGCTAACATCTCTAACACTCGCACACGTTAAGGACCTGCGGGACCGCCTAACGGGTCAGAAGGACGACGGCGTGGCTGGTCATCATCCTCTTCGCCATCGTCGCCAGATGCATCAGAAGGCGTACCGTCAGCCTTTTCCTCCGCCTTCTCGTCACCAACACGCGTGCCGCCGCCAGATGAATCACCATCGTTCCAGCCTTCTGGCGGACGCGGATCGCGCCCCTCCATAATATCTTTCAGCTGATCAGCATCGATGGTTTCGTACTTCATCAGCGCTTCGGCCATCGCATCTAGCTTGTCGCGATTATCTTCCAGAATCTGGCGTGCCTGCTCGTAACACTCGTCGATAATCTTGCGCACTTCTTTATCGAGACGAGACGTCGTTTCGCCAGATTTTAGCTTACCGCCACCCTGACCAGGGCCACCAAGGAACTGGTGGGACTCATCCTCGTCGTACATGATCGGGCCCATCTCATTCGATAGCCCCCATTTAGCGACCATGTTATGGGCCAGCTCGGTGGCGCGCTTGATATCGTTTGAAGCACCCGTTGTCACACCGTTAGCACCCAGCGTCATCTCTTCGGCAATACGTCCACCAAACAGCGAGCAAATCTGACTGAGAATTTGCTGGCGAGACAGGCTGTAACGATCTTCTTCCGGCAAGAACATGGTGACGCCTAGCGCACGGCCACGCGGGATGATCGTCACTTTGTAAACAGGATCATGCTCCGGCGCAACAAGGCCAATAATGGCATGACCTGATTCGTGATACGCCGTGTTGAGCTTCTCTTTATCGGTCATAACCATCGATTTGCGCTCAGCGCCCATCATGATCTTGTCTTTAGCAAGCTCCAGCTCTTCCATGGCAACCAAGCGCTTGTTACGACGGGCGGCAAACAGCGCTGCCTCGTTGACCAAGTTCGCAAGATCCGCACCAGAGAAGCCTGGCGTACCGCGCGCAATCAGCTGCGGCTTAACATCATCTGCCAGCGGCACTTTACGCAGGTGAACGCCCAGAATGTGTTCACGACCACGAATATCCGGCAGCCCAACCGTTACTTGACGGTCGAAACGACCCGGACGCAGCAGCGCAGGATCAAGCACGTCAGGACGGTTAGTGGCCGCAATGACGATGACCCCTTCATTAGCTTCGAAGCCATCCATCTCTACCAGTAACTGGTTGAGTGTCTGCTCACGCTCATCATTGCCGCCACCCATGCCAGCACCGCGTGAACGGCCAACCGCATCGATTTCATCAATAAAGATGATGCAAGGCGCTTGTTTCTTGGCTTGCTCAAACATGTCACGAACGCGTGAAGCACCAACGCCCACAAACATCTCAACAAAGTCTGAACCAGAGATAGAGAAAAACGGTACTTTGGCTTCGCCCGCAATGGACTTGGCCAGCAGCGTTTTACCTGTTCCTGGCGGACCTACCATCAATACACCGCGCGGGATCGTGCCACCCAAACGCTGGAATTTAGTAGGATCACGCAAGAAGTCTACAAGCTCTTCAACTTCTTCTTTCGCCTCGTCGCAGCCTGCAACATCGGCAAATGTGGTCTTGATCTGATCTTGGGAAAGCAGTTTGGCTTTCGACTTACCAAAGCTCATGGGACCGCCTTTACCGCCACCGGCTCCACCCTGCATTTGGCGCATAAAGAACATAAAGATGGCCAGAATAAGCAGAATCGGGAAGCTCGCAATCAGCAAGCGCGTCCAGATGCTTTGTTGTTCCGGCTCTTTACCGACAACGGTCACGTTATTGCTTAGCAGATCATCCATCAGCTTAGGATCTTCCGCCGACGGGCGGATGGTCTGGAACTGAGAACCGTCCGTACGCTCACCAATGATGGTATAGCCATCAATCGTGACACTACGTACCTGCTGATTTTGCACCTGCTGCACAAACTGAGAGTAGTTGGTGGTTTGCGGTGCGCTTTCCGTACTGAAATTGTTGAACACTGTCAGTAGAACGGCCGCGATGACCAACCACAGAATCAGGTTCTTCGCCATATCGTTCAAGGGGCTACCCTCATTACAAGAATCCGTCAGTTAACCGTCAATACTCAGACCTTACACTAGAGCTTAACGTTCAACCATTGCCAAAGCACATTTTGCTTTGGGCCATCTGTGTCACGCTCGTCCAATGTGCATAATGTGACACAATTTACGCCTGCCTGTCTGGCAATCGTGGTGATAAATCTTTGCTATTACCCGCCAGTATCTACACGCTCGCACTCACTGACGAGTACAGGGCCACGTCTCGCTAGCCTCGAAATCCTTCCGCTAAAAAATAGACTTCCCGCGAGCGCGCCCTCGAAGCATCCGGCTTGCGAGTCACAACACGATCAAAGCTACTTCGGAGCTCTTTCAAATAGGTATCAAATCCTTCGCCTTGAAATACCTTAGCCAGAAAACGCCCGCCAGGCGGTAGCGTTTCTCGCGCAAGTTCCAAAGCGAGTTCAACAAGGTACATTGCCTGTGGCTGATCAATAGCCGCCATACCACTCATATTGGGGGCCATATCGGACATCACAAGGTCTACCTGACGATTTCCTAAACGTTCAAGAATCGCGTTAAGCACGCTCTCTTCAGTAAAATCGCCCTGGATAAAGTCAACGCCGGCTAGGGCATCCATCTCTAATATGTCTGACGCTATCACGACACCGTCAGGCCCCACCTTTTCTGCGGCAATTTGACTCCACCCCCCTGGGGCAGCGCCTAGATCAATTACCGTCATGCCTGGGCGAAACAGCTTATCCTTTTCATCAAGCTCAAGCAGTTTATAGCTTGCACGGGAGCGATAGCCATCTTGCCAGCGTTGTTTCACATACTGATCGTCGAAATGTTCTTTCTTCCAGTTGTTGCTGGTCTTGCTCACTGAATGTTTACGGCTTGGGGGCTTTTGCTGCATGTGGGAATCTAACACTGGAATAAGAGATGGGCGCATTCACGCGATTGCTTTCACTTAACGGCATTTCACCGTAAGATGGAGCGTTAAGCGCTAACCGGGATACCGCAAGATACCATGAGCTTGTCACAGGCACAAAAGAAAGCATTTCGTAGCATTGGCCATCACCTTAATCCAGTGGTCACCGTTTCTGAGAACGGCGTCTCCGAAAATTTGCTCGCAGAACTCAGCCGCGCGCTCAACGATCACGAGCTCATCAAAGTGAAGCTCGCTATTCCCGAGCGGGAAGACCGCGTCGCGGCGCTCAATGAGCTAGTCGCCGACAGTAACGCCGAGCTAGTACAAACCATTGGCAAAATGGCGCTGCTCTATCGCCACAACCCAAAGGTAAACCCCAAGCTTTCCAACATCACGCGTTTTGAAAACCACCACGGACGGCATTAACCCACACGTGACTCGTTAAACAACGCATGAACGCATGATACTAAAAGGCCCGCGACGTCACCGTTACGGGCCTTTTAGTGTGCCTGGACTGCAGGCGCCATCAAGACGCCTGCCCCGCGTCACCGCGGTAAATCAGAGATGTTCAACACTCTCAATTTCGTACTCAACATCGCCACCAGGTGTTTTTACCACCACCACATCGCCTTCTTCTTTGCCAATCATTGCTCGGGCGATAGGTGAGGTCACAGAAATGCGCCCCTCTTTAATATTGGCTTCGTCTTCACCAACAATGCGGTAGGTAACGCTGGCGTCGCTATCCAGATTCAGCAACGACACGGTAACCCCAAAGATCACCTTGCCGGTTTTGGGCAGCTTAGTAACGTCGATGACCTGCGCACCTGAAAGCTTGCTTTCAATTTCCTGGATACGGCCTTCAATAAATCCTTGCTGCTCGCGAGCGGCGTGGTACTCGGCGTTCTCCTTGAGATCGCCATGTTCACGCGCTTCAGCAATAGCAGCAATAACTTGAGGGCGGGCTTCGCCCTTCAAGTGATTAAGCTCTTCGCGAAGACTTTTTTCTCCCGCTACCGTCATCGGGACCTTGTTCATTGACTTGCTCCTGCATGCAGATCCTGAAGGCGCCGCACCGTAATCTCCCTACCGTACTCAAGCGCCATGCAAACAGCATTAGCGCCCGCCAAGGTGGTCGCATAGGGCACCTTGCGCGCGAGAGCAGTACGGCGAATAATTGAAGAGTCGTTAATAGCCTGACGACCTTCAGTCGTGTTCACGATGTAGGCGATTTCGTCGTTCTTCAACAGATCGACAATATGGGGACGGCCTTCGTAGACTTTATTGACGTGCTCCACTTCCAGTCCAGCAGCTTCAAGTGCTGCCGCTGTACCGCGCGTTGCACATAGTGTGAAGCCCAATGTTAGCAGAGAACGCGCCACTTCGATAATCCCTTGCTTGTCGGGCTCGCGTACTGAAAGGAACGCTTTACGCTCGCCATCCAATGCTGGAATGGCTTCGCCAGCGCCCAACTGCGCTTTAAAGAACGCTTCTGCAAAGGTCTCGCCAGAGCCCATCACTTCACCCGTCGATTTCATCTCGGGCGACAGAATCGGGTCAACACCCTGGAACTTGTTGAACGGGAAGACCGCCTCTTTCACGCTATAGAAGTGCGGGATAATTTCGCGCTCAAAGCCCTGCTCGGCCAGAGTTTTACCCGCCATGCAGCGCGCAGCGATCTGCGCCAAAGAAGTGCCGATGCACTTAGACACAAACGGTACGGTACGCGACGCACGAGGATTAACCTCGATGACATAAATTTCGCCATCCTGCCACGCTAGCTGCACGTTCATCAGACCTTTAACGCCCAGCTCAACGGCCATTTTCTTGACCTGCTCGCGCATTTCATCCTGCACATCGGCAGGCAGCGAGTAAGGCGGCAACGCACAGGCGGAATCACCAGAGTGAACGCCGGCTTGCTCAACATGCTGCATAATGCCGCCGATCACCACCTGCTGGCCGTCCGACACAGCGTCGATATCAATTTCGATCGCGGCACTCAAGAAGTGGTCAAGCAAAACGGGAGAGTCGTTAGACACCTTCACCGCATTGGTCATGTAGTTTTCAAGCTCGGAGGCGTCATAAACGATCTCCATCGCACGACCACCCAGCACATAGCTAGGACGCACCACCAGCGGGTAGCCGATGGCCTCCGCCTTGGAAAACGCCTCTTCAAAGCTGCGGGCAGTGGCGTTGGGCGGCTGCTTCAAGCCTAGCTTATCGATCATCACCTGGAAGCGCTCGCGATCTTCAGCGCGGTCAATGGCATCCGGCGTGGTACCAATAATCGGCACGCCTGCCGCCTCTAGCTCACGGGCAAGCTTCAGCGGCGTTTGACCACCGAACTGCACAATCACGCCAACAGGCTTCTCTTTGTCGGCAATTTCCAACACATCTTCCAGCGTCACCGGCTCAAAGTAGAGACGATCAGAGGTGTCGTAGTCGGTAGAAACGGTTTCCGGGTTGCAGTTGACCATGATGGTTTCATAGCCATCATCGCGCATGGCAAAGGCGGCATGAACACAGCAGTAATCGAACTCGATACCTTGACCGATACGGTTCGGGCCACCACCCAATACCATAATTTTCTGACGATCAGAGACGTCCGCTTCGCACTCCTCTTCATAGGTGGAGTACATGTAAGCGGTGTCTGAGGCAAATTCCGCCGCACAGGTGTCAACGCGCTTATAAACCGGACGAATGCCCGCTGCTTGGCGCGTTTTTCGGAACTCTTTTTCAGACACGCCCAGCAGCCTGGCCAAACGCGCGTCACCAAAGCCTTTGCGCTTAAGCTGGTACAGCTCGCGAGCAGAGAAATCGGCCAGGGCGCGCTTGGCGACGGCATTTTCAGTCAACACCAGGTCTTCCAACTGCACCAGGAACCAAGGGTCGATATTGGTGAGCGCAAATACCTCATCGACACTCATTCCAGAGCGCATGGCGTCAGCCACGTAGAAAATACGCTCGGCACCAGCGGCCTGCAGCTCGCCCTGAATGATCGCCATGTTATCTGGCGTGAAATCGGTGATGATCGGATCAAGACCGTCGTTACCGGCTTCCAGACCGCGCAGCGCTTTCTGCAGCGACTCTTGGAACGTACGGCCAATCGCCATCACCTCGCCCACCGACTTCATCTGGGTGGTCAGGCGGTCGTTTGCCTGAGGAAATTTCTCGAAGGTAAAGCGCGGAATCTTAGTGACGACATAGTCGATTGATGGCTCAAACGACGCGGGCGTGCGGCCACCGGTAATATCGTTTTGCAGCTCATCCAAGGTGTAACCCACCGCCAGTTTCGCGGCGATTTTGGCAATCGGGAAACCAGTAGCCTTAGATGCCAGCGCCGACGAGCGCGATACCCGCGGGTTCATCTCGATAACCACCAGGCGGCCGGTTTTCGGGTCCATACCAAACTGTACGTTGGAGCCGCCGGTTTCCACACCAATCTCGCGCAGCACCGCGAGGCTGGCGTCACGCATGATCTGGTACTCTTTGTCGGTCAGCGTTTGCGCTGGCGCGACGGTAATCGAGTCACCGGTGTGAACGCCCATAGGATCGAAGTTTTCAATCGCACAGACAATGATGCAGTTGTCATTCTTATCCCGCACCACTTCCATCTCGTACTCTTTCCACCCCAGCAGCGATTCGTCGATCAGCAGCTCGTGGTTATTGGAAAGCTCGAAACCGCGGGTACAAATCTCTTCGAACTCTTCTTTGTTATACGCCACGCCGCCGCCGGAGCCGCCCATGGTGTAAGAAGGACGAATAATGGTCGGGAAGCCTAATTCAGCCTGAATTTCCCAGGCCTCATCCATGGTGTGCGCCACCTTGGCTTTCGGGCACTCCAAACCAATGCGCTTCATGGCTTGATCGAACAGATCGCGATCTTCAGCCATATTGATGGCATCGGCGTTGGCGCCGATCATCTCGACGCTGTACTTTTCCAGTACGCCATGCTTTTCCAGGTCAAGCGCACAGTTGAGCGCTGTCTGACCACCCATCGTGGGTAGAATCGCGTCCGGGCGCTCGGCCTCAATAATTTTTTCAACCGCTTGCCAGGTAATCGGCTCGATGTAGGTGGCATCGGCCATGGCCGGGTCGGTCATGATGGTGGCCGGGTTGGAGTTAACCAAAATAACCCGGAACCCCTCTTCACGCAGCGCTTTACACGCCTGGGCGCCAGAGTAGTCAAATTCGCAGGCCTGGCCGATGACAATCGGGCCAGCGCCAATGATAAGAATGCTGTTGATATCGGTACGCTTAGGCATAACGGTTCCCGCAAAATAGGTGACGATGAGCGACAAAAAAACGGCGTTACATGGCGGCGATCAAGGGCAGCGTTAGCGACGCGCCTGCATCATGGTAATAAAGCGATCAAACAGCGGCGCCACATCACGCGGGCCAGGGCTAGCTTCCGGGTGACCTTGGAAGCTAAACGCCGGGCGATCAGTGCGCTCGATTCCTTGCAGCGTGCCATCGAACAGCGAACGGTGCGTGGCACGCACGTTGGCTGGAAGGGTCGCTTCATCGGCAGCAAAGCCGTGGTTTTGGCTGGTAATCATTACCGTGCCGGTGTCTAAATCCTGCACCGGATGGTTAGCACCGTGGTGGCCGTGGCCCATCTTGATGGTTTTCGCACCCGAGGCCAGCGCCAGCAACTGGTGACCAAGGCAAATGCCAAATACCGGCGTATTGGTTTCCAATACGTCCTGAATCGCCTTGATGGCGTAATCACAAGGTTCGGGGTCACCGGGGCCGTTAGCCAAAAAGATACCATCCGGATTCATCGCCAACACGTCAGCCGCAGGCGTTTGTGCCGGTACAACCGTCAACCGGCAGCCGCGCTCGGCCAGCATACGTAGGATGTTAAATTTCACACCAAAGTCATACGCCACCACGTGGTAAGGACGCTCACCTTGGGAAGCATCAGCATAGCCCTCGCCCAGCGTCCACTCGCCTTGGGTCCATTCGTAAGCCTCTTTGCACGAGACTTCCTTGGCCAGATCCATGCCCTTCAACCCGGGAAATGCCTTCGCTGCCGCCAGCGCCCGCTCTACCGCATCATCGCCCTCTGCTTCTGCACCCGCCAGAATCGCACCGTTTTGCGCACCTTTATCACGCAGAATGCGCGTTAAACGGCGAGTATCGATATCCGCAATGCCCAGCACATTTTGGCTTTTTAGATAGTCAGAGAGGCTTTGCTCTGAACGGAAACTGCTGGCCAGCAGGGGTAAATCACGAATCACCAGGCCCGCTGCGGCAATCGATGCAGATTCCACATCTTCCGAATTAATGCCGGTATTGCCGATATGAGGATAGGTCAGCGTGACGATTTGGCGGGTGTAAGAAGGGTCAGTGAGGATTTCCTGGTAGCCGGTCATGGCTGTATTGAACACCACCTCACCGCTTGTGACGCCATCCGCGCCAATGGCAATGCCATGAAACACACTGCCATCTTCCAGGGCCAATATCGCGGGTTTGCTCAATGCGGGGTTATTCAAGACAAGTTCTCCCATGCTGGTGGGAGCCTGTGGGCGCAGGCTCGGCGATCCGGTTTGTCGGCGTTTGCGTGCAAACGTCGGGTCGTAAAAAAGCGGGACGAAGCCGATAGTAAAAAAATCGGTTTCATCCCGCTTGTTGTTCTCTTCCGTGGCGAATGGCCATGGCGCAGCATTTAGCTGACTGTTTTCTCTAACCTAAGGCCAGTGCAACAAGCGCGGTGCTTACCCTACAGCGATTCGTTCGCTGCAGATATTTTGCTGCTTTTTGCAGCCACTGGGCCAAAATTTTTGGAATGTTACAGGATTTATCGACCTTAGGCTAGCCCTAAAACTACCAGCAACTTTATATGCTCCATTTTACCCCTGCAATCAATATGCCACGACCTTCAGGTCATTGATAAATGAGGAGGATAGAAGTCGCCCCAAAATTTTTTGTGTACGCAATTAATATATTTGGTTGCCTTCTTGATGTTTTTTTGTCTACGCTTGTCTGAGTTGACCAAATGGTCAAACGCGTTTTTTTCGATAGCTCACCCAACAAATACAAAGAGAATATCGTCATGCCACAAAGCCCTACGCCGTATTCCGGCTCCCCACCCGTCCAGCCAACAAGCACCCTGGATAATTACTTCAATGTCAGCCGCCGCGGCTCCTCGGTGAAGACCGAAGTGCTTGCAGGCATCGCGACGTTTCTAGCCGGGATGTATATCATCGTGGTCAACCCAGCCATCTTATCCGATGCGGGTATTCCCTTTTCTGCAGCACTCTCCGCCACCGTGGTCATCAGCTTTTTTAGTAGCTTGGCCATGGGTTTGTATGCCCGCAACCCAATTTTAGTTGCTCCTGGAATGGGCATGAATGCGCTTTTCACCTACACCCTGGTGCTTGGCGCAGGGTTATCGTGGGAAGTTGCTCTAGGCTGCGTATTCTGGTCAGGAGTACTGTTCGCTATTTTGGCGCTGTTTAACGTTCGCGAAGCCATCATCGAGGCCATTCCAGCCTCATTGCGCTATGCCATCACCTGTGGGATAGGCCTATTCATCACCTTTATTGGGCTCAAGAATGCCGGGTTCATCGTAGCCAACCCAGCGACCCTGATTAGCCTGGGTGATTTAAACGCAAGCCTAATAACCTTCTTTATTGGCCTAATGGCTACCGCGATACTGGTCATTCGCGGTTTCAATGGCGCTCTGATCTTAGGCATCGCCCTAACCACTCTGTTGGCAATCCCTATGGGGCGGCTGTGGAGTGACGACGTATTGGTGGCTTGGCAAGGCCTAGCCGCATGGCCGGATTTCTCGGCGGTAATGAAGGTCGATATTCTGGGCGCCCTCAAGGTGGCTTACCTGCCGTTCATTTTCGTGATGCTGTTTACTAACTTCTTCGACTCACTGTCTTGCTTTATGGCGCTATCCGAGTCAGCTGATCTCAAGGATGCCAACGGTAATCCACGCAACCTTAAGCGTTCCATGACAGTGGATGCTTTCGCATCGATGATCGCGGCCCCTCTCGGCACCAGCGCGGCACAAACCTTTATCGAATCCGGTGCTGGCGTTGCCCAGGGCGGCCGCACAGGACTCACGGCCGTCGTTATTGGCGTGTTATTTCTGCCCTTCTTGTTTCTCTCACCGTTGCTATCCCTAGTTCCCAGCATCGCGACAGCCCCAGCTCTTGTCTTGGTGGGGCTGTTCATGATGGCACCGATTGGAAAAATTGGCTGGAACCGTCTCGATGAAGCATTCCCCGCATTTCTGGCCATCATTTTAATGCCGCTGACGTACTCCATCACCCTGGGTATCGCCTTTGGTTTTATCAGCTTTGTGCTCATCCGGCTGGCCACCGGCAAGCTGGACGAGATTAAGCCTGCTATGTGGGTCTCCGCCCTGTTAGCGGTGGTGATGCTGCTGACAGCACAATAGACGACTCTTCTCATGCTGAGTCATCAAGAAATACCCCGTTTCTCACGCACCACCTGACCGATCGGACAGTAATTAAGCAACCAATAACAACATAACGGGTAGAACTATGATTACATTTCACCTCAATGGGCAACCGCATCGCGTTACAGCGGATGTCCACCTTAGCGTTCTGGAACTGCTAAGAGAACAACTACACCTGACCGGCACCAAGGAAGGTTGCGCGTCTGGTGATTGCGGCGCTTGCACGGTAGCCATCGGGGCACCCGATGCTAATGGCGAACTACGCTACCACAGCGCCAACGCCTGCATCATGCCCGCTCATCAGCTCCAAGGACGCCACTTAGTCACCGTCGAGGGTCTCGCTGACGACCAGCAATACCTGCATCCCGCCCAGGCAGCCATGGTCGAATGCCATGGTAGCCAATGTGGCTTCTGCACGCCGGGCATTGTGATGTCATTGTTCACACTGCACGAAGAACAGCACACTAACCCGCTCGCCACTCCCTTTAGCCCTGAGCGCCTTGAAGCCGCACTTGGCGGCAACCTGTGTCGCTGCACTGGCTATCGCCCCATTCGTGATGCGGCATTAGCAATGAACAGTATCGATGGCCATCGCCCTGAATGGTTAGATGCAACACTGAATGATGCGCAAGATAATCAGCACGTGGCCAACCTGGACGAAACCAGCAGCCGTTTCCATCAGCCTCGCCAGTTGAATGACCTAGTGCGCCTACGCGCAGCCCATCCAGAAGCACGCTTGGTTGCGGGTGCCACTGACCTTTGGCTTGAAGTCACCCAACAACTGAAGGACTTACCACGGCTTATCGACACCACCCGCGTAAGTGAGCTTCAGCAAATTGAACAAGGTCAGGATGCGAGCGGGCGCCCCGGCTGGTGGATCGGAGCAGCCGTCACCTATGCACGCCTGGAGCCCCTACTCGAGAGTGAATATCCAACCTTTGCCCATCTTCTACACCGCCTAGGCTCGGCTCAGGTGCGCAACCGCGGCACCTTGGGTGGCAACGTCGCTAATGCATCCCCCATCGGCGATACCCCGCCGGTGCTGCTGGCTCTTGATGCGCAGCTTCGCCTAGCAGGCCCTAACGGCTCCCGCGAGATTGCCGCCAGCAACTTCTTCATCGACTACAAAAAAACCGACTTAGCTGAAAATGAAGTGTTAAGCGCGGTTTTCATCCCGGCCCCGCAAGCAGGCCATCAGTTGAAAGTATGGAAACTCTCGAAGCGGCGCGAAGATGATATTTCTGCCGTGCTGAGTGCCTTTGCCTGGCATCTGGAGGATGGGTGTCTACGCGATGTCCGCCTGGCCTTCGGTGGCATGGCCGGCATACCTGCCCGAGCCAGTGGGGCCGAAGCGGCTCTCGAAGGAAATCCCCCCTCACCAAGCGTCTTTGAGGCTGCACGCCAAGCACTCGCGAATGACTTTTCACCGATGAGCGATGTTCGTGGCAGTGCCGACTACCGCACGCGCTCAGCGAGCGCGCTACTTGAACGCCTGCGCCTGGTTATCGAATCGTCTACCCACGCCCAAACACACACTCAGGAGGTGATGCTCCATGCGTACGCTCACTGATCTGCCAGCACCACAGCCTGAGCAGAAAGCATTTCAGCCAGCACAACATAGCGGGCGTTCTTTTTCTGGCGCCTCGGCTAATCACGAGAGTGCCATCAAGCATGTCACTGGGCGCGCGGCTTATATTGATGACCTAGCCCTTCCGGCCAATGCTCTCCACCTAGCCGCAGGCCTGTCATCTGTCGCCCACGGGCGCATTACCCGCATGGACCTGGAAGCGGTAAGGTCTGCTCCTGGTGTGGTCGATGTTATTAGCGTGGCAGACGTGCCAGGCCATACCGATATTGGCCCCGTTTTCCCAGGGGATCCCATCATGGCCGACGGCGAAGTGCTCTACGCGGGCCAGGTGCTATTCGCCGTGGCGGCCGACAGCCACCGTGCGGCTCGTCAAGCAGTCGAAAAGGCAATCATCGAGATTGAAGAGCGTCCTGCGAGCCTCGACCCTGTTGCCGCCGCCAACGCGGGTGACCTGGTTCGCCCCACCCATCAACAGATTAGTGGAGATTGGGAAAAAGCCTTTGCCGACGCCGCCATTGTCGTTGCTGGCAAACAGTTTGTCGGCGGCCAGGAGCACTTCTACTTGGAAGGGCAGGCCTGCGTCGCCCATCCCAGCGAAGACGAAGGCGTCATGATTCACACCTCCAACCAGCATCCCAGCGAGACTCAGAAACTGGTTGCCGAGGTACTCGGTATTCCCTTCCATGCCGTTACCGTCGAGACACGCCGCATGGGGGGCGGATTCGGAGGCAAGGAAACACAGGCTTCGCCTTGGGCTTGCCTGGCCGCCTTAATCGCCCGGCGAACCGGGCGCAGCTGCCGCTTCCGCTTACCGCGAGTCGATGACATGCGTGTAACCGGAAAGCGCCACCCTTTTCATAACGACTACCGCCTTGGCATCGATGCCCATGGCGTGATTCTGGGTGGCGATATCAATGTAATCGGCGACTGTGGCTATTCACCCGACCTTTCCGACGCCATTGTTGATCGCGCTATGTTTCACTCGGATAACGCCTATTCGCTGGGTGACGTCCGCGTTACAGGATATCGAGCGCGCACCCATACAGCCTCTAACACCGCCTTCCGCGGCTTTGGCGGCCCCCAAGGTATGATGGTTATCGAAGCGGCAATGGAAGATATCGCTCGTCGTCTGGGCGAAGATCCGCTGACGATACGCAAGCGCAACTTTTATCGCGACGGGCGCAACACGACGCATTACGGCCAGACGGTGGATCAGACCGTTCTCCTGCACGAGCTGGTTGAGCAACTCGAAACCTCTAGCGACTACTGGCAGCGGCGCCGAGAAATCCGGGAGTTCAACGCCAAGAGCCCCGTCATTCGCAAAGGCTTAGCGTTAACCCCAGTAAAATTCGGCATTTCCTTCACCGCCCAGCACCTCAACCAAGCGGGCGCGCTACTGCACGTCTATACCGACGGCAGTGTAATGATCAACCACGGCGGCACCGAGATGGGCCAGGGGCTGCACACCAAGATTTGCCAAGTGGTGGCGCGTGAGCTGGGCCTGGATCTTGATAGCGTGCGCATCACCGCCACGCGTACCGATAAGGTTCCCAACACCTCTCCCACTGCCGCCTCCAGCGGCGCCGACCTCAATGGCCAGGCAGCTCGCGATGCCGCGCTCAAACTAAAAACACGGCTTTATGACTTTGCTGCCGAGCACTACCATCTCGATCGAGAAACCATCCACATCAAAGATGGTTATCTAATAGCCGGCTTTGGCGAAAGTGAACACCGCATCGCTTGGGGAGAGCTGGTTCAGGCCGCCTATCTATCGCGCATCTCGCTATCGGAAAAAGGCTTCTACGCCACACCACTGATCCATTATGACCGCGCTAGCGGCAATGGCCGCCCCTTCTACTACTATGCCTTTGGTGCGGCGGTGGCCGAAGTTTCAATCGATACCTTGAGCGGCGAATACTTGGTAGATCGTGTCGACATCCTCCACGACGTGGGTGACTCCCTGAATCCGGCTATCGATATCGGCCAAGTCGAAGGTGGTTTCATTCAGGGGATGGGCTGGTTAACCAGTGAAGAGCTGAAATGGAATGGCAAAGGCCAACTGATTTCGAATGGCCCCGCGACCTATAAGATCCCCACTTACGGCGATCTACCCGCCACTTTCAACACCTCCTTAATGGAAGGCCACCCCAACTCCATGGCCAGCATCTATCGTTCCAAGGCAGTGGGTGAACCCCCTTTTATGCTTGGTATGTCGGTATGGGCGGCCCTGCGTGACGGCTTGGCCAGCCTAAACGGTTACACCCAGGCGATACCTCTGGACACGCCAGCCACACCGAAGCGAGTCATGGCTGCCGCTGAAGCCGCACGCGCCAAACTTGACCCTGCCGCTGACAAACGGCACAGCAATGGCCGTTAAGCCTTCCCCCTCTAACTATCTTCAGGAGCAACATCATGAATGAAGAGCAAGGACAATGCCTGAAACAAGAGCAGGGGCAAGCCTGGTTAATACGTGCACGGGTCTTGAGTTTCGATGCCGACCCCGGCGATGGTGACACGCCCCGAGAGGGTAGCGTTGTCTACCACCAAGACGGCGCCCTATGGTGGGCCGACGGCCGCATTCAGGGCGTCGGCGACTATCGTACCCTGGCCCCTCAGCTGCCCGCCGATATCAGCGTCATCGACCAGCGTGACAAGCTGGTCATGCCAGGCTTTATTGACAGCCATGTTCACTACGTTCAGCTCGATATCATGGCCTCTTATGGCCGCCAACTGCTGGACTGGCTGAATGACTATACCTTTCCTGAAGAGTGCCGCTTCGCCCAGCGCGCACATGCCGACAACATGGCCGACGCTTTTCTCAAAGAGTTGATGCGAGTCGGGACCACCACCGCCCAAGTGTTCTGTTCAAGCCATCCCAATTCGGTAGATGCCTTCTTCAGCGCCGCCCAACGCCGCGGCCTATGTATGCTCGCTGGCAAGGTACTGATGGATCGCCACGCCCCCGAAGCACTTACCGACAAGACCCTCGGCGGCATTCGTGATACCGAGCGCTTGATCAGCGACTGGCATGGCACCGACCGCCTTGGCTACAGTGTTACGCCGCGCTTTGCCCCCACTTCCACGCGCACCCAGCTTGATGCCGCCGGTGGCCTGCTACGCAACGATGAAAGCCTATGGCTGCAAACTCACTTATCAGAAAACCTCGGCGAACTGGACTGGGTAGCCGAGCTGTTTCCAGAAAGCCGTGACTACCTTGAGGTTTACGAGCAGTCCGGCCTGGTTGGGCCACGCAGCACCTTTGCCCATGGCATTCATCTGGACAATGGCATGCGCAAGCGACTGGCTGAACGCAGTGCCAATATCGCTTTTTGTCCCAGCTCTAACCTCTTCCTTGGTAGCGGCTTGTTCGACCGCCACGCCGCCCATGAAAGCGGGTTAAATCTAACCCTGGCCAGCGATATTGGCGCTGGCACCGATCTTTCCGGATTAGCAACTCTCAAGGCGGGCTATCAGGTAGGGCAACTGCTCGGCCAGCCACTGACGGCCTGGTCAGGTTTCCATGCCCTGACCAGAGGCAATGCCGTATCCCTATCGCTAGATGACCGTATCGGCCGTTTTGCACCAGGCATGGATGCTGATTTTGTAGTCATCGACCTGTCAGCCTCACCGCTGATGGCACGACGTATGGCACGATGCGAAAGTCTGGCAGAGGAGTTATTCACTCTAATGATGCTAGGCGACGACCGCGCTATCTTCGAAACCTGGGCTGGAGGACGCCTACAGCACCGACGTCAAAATTAAGCAGAGAATCAATCAGGAGGGGGCCAAAAAGCAGCGAAGCCCCCTCACCCTGCTAGCGGGTTCGGAGGCCATCCAAACAGTCATGTTCAGCAGCCAACAGAGTGCATACCGAGACGCGCCCTGTTGTACTAAAACACTACTCTAAACCTAATACATCCTGCATATCGTAACGGCCATGCGCTTTATCAGCGACCCAGCGAGCAGCGCGAACCGCACCTTTTGCAAAGGTCATACGGCTGGAGGCTTTATGAGTAATTTCGATACGCTCGCCTTCAGTGGCAAACATCACCGTGTGCTCGCCAACAATGTCGCCAGCGCGCACGGTGGCAAAACCAATCTCTTTGTCGGTGCGCGGACCACACTGGCCTACCCGCTCATAGACCCCGTGCTCTTTTAACGTGCGGCCGATACTCTCTGCGACCACTTCTCCCATCTTAATCGCCGTGCCAGAAGGCGCATCCACTTTATGACGATGGTGCGCTTCAATGACTTCAATATCGTAGCCTTCGTCACCGAGCGCTTTTGCAGCGGTCTCAAGCAGCTTGAGGGTCAGGTTAACGCCGACACTCATATTCGGCGCGAACACCATGGCCACTTTATCGCGGTAGCTATCCAGCTCGGCCAGTTCGTCATCGCTCATGCCGGTAGTGCCAATCACAATGCGTTTGTCGTGCTCGGCGCAGAATGCCAAATTTGCCAAGGTGACTTGCGGCGCAGTGAAATCGATTAGAACATCGAAGTCGTCCACAATCGCAGCGAGAGAATCGACGGCCACTACACCGCGTTTGCCAACACCTGCCAGCTCACCAATGTCCGCACCCGCCAAGGAACTACCTGGCTCAACGATACCGCCTGCAAGTGAGGCATCTGCCTGCTGCTCTACCGCATTTACTAACGTGCGGCCCATACGGCCAGCGACGCCTACAATGGCAATTCGGGTCATGAGAACTCCTGCGCATGCGCCGTTCGGCACCAAGCTTAGTATAAGAAAAACAAGGATAAAAAAGTGGCCGAAATTATAACAGACCCCTGCCAATGATGCGGTGCTTGCTTAGGGCAGCGCGCACGCTGCCTCGAACGGGTTAGTTCTCCCAAACAATTTCCAGCGGCTCGTCTTTTGCCATGCGTATGAGATGACTTTCCACCACCCCTTCCAACTGATCCAGATGCTCCTCTTCCAAGGTTTCGAGGGACACAATCAAGCGATCCGCTTCGACATGCATCAGGCAGGTGCCATTGGCAAATGTGATTTTGGCTTCCTGCTCATTCTGCTCAATCTCAAGCTTATGCGCCCAGTGCTTGCATAAGCGGTTTATCAAGCGCTCACCAGAAGGCGTTACGATTTCGGCACGGGATAAAGGCATGGTGTTTTCTCCAAAAATAGCGAGTGAACTCCTACTAGCGTAATGCCCACAGCGAAAAGCGCCAAGCGGCGAATGATAAAGCCTTGCAACAACACGTTCCAACGACGCCTCCTTAGCAGCGTACCTCGACAAACAAGCCTGTTTTCGTAATAATGCCCAGCTCAGTGAATACGAATTACACGCATAATCAATTTCCTCTTGGCGTTACCTCTCAATAGTCGCGCTGGCGACCCTCGGTTAGTTTCACTTACCAACTGGTGATCAATATAGTTATGTCTTCCCACGCTTTCAGGACGCTACTTAGCGCACTAACCGCCTTAACGTTCACCGCTGCCAATGCTGATAGCATCACCGTCACCGATGTTGCAGGCCGTCAAGTCTCCTTAGACGCGCCTGCCGAGCGGGTTATCTTGGGCGAAGGAAGGCAAATTTATCTGCTTGGCCTGCTGGAACCAGAAACGCCTTTTACCCATGTGGTTGGCTGGCGGGAAGACTTTTCTCAGGCGGATCCCGACAATTACGCCCGCTATCTGGAACGTTTCCCCGACATTGAGGCAATCCCCACCTTTGGTGGCTTCAAAGATGGCACCTTTGATGTTGAGCAGGCTGCGGCGCTTAACCCTGACGTCGTTCTGATGAATATTGAGGCGAAAGCAGCCACTGAAGACGCCGCCTATGACGATAAGTTAGCCGAGCTGGATATCCCTATTGTCTATGTGGATTTCCGTGAGGATCCCATCGCACATACGATTCCCTCGATGCGGATTATTGGCCAGCTGATGGGAGATGAAGCCGCTGCCGAGGAATTTATCGCCTTTGCTGAAGAGCAGATGGCGCGGGTTACTGATGTTATTGAGGACGCCAACCCAGAGCACCCGAACGTGTTTATTGACCGGGCAGGCGGGTATTCAGATGAATGCTGTATGAGCTTTGGCCCTGCTAACTTTGGCGAGTATGTCACCCTGGCTGGCGGTAACAACATTGCCGAAGGCATTATTCCTAACAGCTTCGGCAATTTGAATCCTGAACAAATTATTGCCGCCAACCCCGAGCACGTCGTTGTCACGGGCGGCAATTGGGATGCTTACGTTCCCGGTGGCGCTTGGGTAGGAGTAGGACCAGGCGCAAACATGGATCACGCTCGCGCGAAACTCGAAGCACTCACCGAGCGCACCGCCATGACCGGCATTGAAGCGGTCGACACTGGCAATTTCCACGCCATTTGGCATCAGTTCTATAACAGTCCTTACTATTTTGTTGCTGTTCAGCAATTGGCGAAATGGCTGCACCCCGAACTGTTTGACGATCTCGACCCTGAAGCGACAATGCGCGAGCTGCACGATCGCTTTTTGCCTATCGATTATGCACCCGGTTATTGGATATCTTTAAATGACGACTGACAGCACTGCTATGAATAGCGTGTCCCACGGGCGCGCCTTCTATCGCACCCAGGTATTTCGTCGCCAAATGATCTTGGCGGCGCTGGTCATAGCACTGTTCTTAAGCCTGTGTATTGACCTTGCACTCGGCCCTGCACGCTACAGTCTTGGCGAAGTCGTTGCTGCTTTGTTTACCCCGGAGTCTGTTAGCCAGCAGGCACGTGTCATTTTGTGGGAAATTCGCATGCCCGTGGCGCTGATGGCGTTAGTGGTCGGTGCCAGCCTCTCGGTGGCCGGGGCTCAGATGCAAACGATCCTAAGCAACCCGCTAGCCAGCCCGTTTACGTTAGGCATTTCGGCCGGCGCTAGCTTTGGCGCTGCCCTGGGCTTGGCTTTTGGCGTTGCGATCATTCCTGCGGCCATTGAGTATGTTGTCCCCATCAATGCGTTCCTGATGGCAATGGTGACCGCTTTTTTAATTCACGCACTCAGCCTTAAGCGCGGCGTTACGGTGGAAACGATCGTACTGCTAGGCATTGCGATGGTGTTTATTTTTAACTCATTAATGGCATTGATTCAGTTTTTTGCCAGCCAACAGGCTGTCGCCGCCGTTGTCTTCTGGACCATGGGCAGCCTAACCAAGGCAACCTGGCCAAAGTTTTGGATTGCACTCGGTGTACTGGCAGCCGTCATGCCGTTACTGGCACGCCACGGCTGGGCGCTAACCGCTATGCGCCTGGGGGATGCCAAGGCCGAAAGCATGGGCGTCAACCCGCGCGCACTGCGCTTAGAAGTTTTAGTGCTGGTATCACTACTGGCAGCGATTGCCGTCGCTTTTGTCGGCACCATTGGCTTTATCGGTCTAGTAGGGCCACACATTGCGCGCATTCTGCTGGGTGAGGATCAGCGCTTCTTCCTGCCCGGCTCTGCTTTATGCGGCGCGCTTATTCTTTCGGTTGGCTCAGTGATTTCCAAAATCATTATTCCAGGCACCATTATTCCCATTGGCATTATCACATCACTCGTGGGCATTCCCTTCTTCCTATTTTTGGTACTCAACCATAAGAAGGCATCATGGTAACCCTACAACTTAACCAGGTTTCTGCTCGCTACGGGCGCCGTCCTATTATTCAGGACATAACCACGCCGCGCTTTCAGGGCGGCCAGGTTGTCGCCCTGCTTGGCCCTAACGCAGCAGGTAAATCAACCCTGTTTCGCCGTATTTTAGGCCTGCTAAAAGGGGATGGTGAGGTGATTGTCAGTGGCACCAGTGCTGAACGCCCAGTGGCGTATATGCCTCAAGATACGGGGGCAAAGGCGGTGCTAACGGTGTACGAGTCAGTGCTACTGGCACGTATGCAAGGACGCAGCCTAAAAGTGCAGGCTGAAGACCTTAGCCAGGTCGACCGAGCGCTTGAAGAACTCAATATCAGCGCTCTTGGCGAACGTGATATTGGTGATCTAAGCGGCGGGCAACGTCAATTGGTGAGTGCCGCCCAGGCGCTGGTTCAAGAGCCTGAAATTTTAATGCTGGATGAGCCTACCTCAGCGCTTGACCTTAACCGCCAAATCAACCTGCTAAGCGTACTGCGGCGTCTTGCCGATGAGCGCAACATGCTCATTCTGGTTGCCCTTCACGATCTCGGGCATGCGTTGCGTTTCACTGATGCAGCCATGGTGTTAGAGAACGGCCGTTTAATCGCTTGCGGTCCAACCGAGGAAGTAATTTCACCTGAGTTACTGCGCCAAGTTTACAAAGTGACGGCGCGTATTGAGCCATGCTCAAAGGGCCGTCCTCAGCTTATCGTCGAAGAAGCCGTTTAATCCGGCGGCCTTCCAGTGTGGCCAGCCCGACCCCGCTAAGTAGCAACGGCAGTGCCAGCAAAAAGCCGCTAGAAACCGGCAGGCCAAACAGCAGCCAATCTGCTAACACAGGCCACACCAACGCAATGTATTCAAAAGGCGCTAGGCGTGACGCTTCGGCGTAACGCAGCGCCAGCGTCATCGCAATATGGGCCGTGCCGCCAAACAAGCCAGAAAGCACTAACAACCACACCACATCACCGTTTAGCGGTGCCCAGCCCAAGGGCAGCGTTGCCAACCCCGCTAGCGCAGAGACCAGAATAAAGTAAAAAGCAATGGAACCGGCTGTTTCGGTACGTGAAATGCGCCGTACGGTTAGCAGCGCTCCAGCCGTTAACAGCGCGCTCAGCGCCCCTAGCGCATAGCCAGCCAGCTGCCCTTGCTCGCGACTGGCCTCAAGCCCTGGCAGCACCAGCACCGCCACCCCAGCTAACGCCAACGCAATAGCGCCCGCCCGATAAAGCGAGAAACGCTCCCCCAGCAGCAAGACACCACCCAACGCCATAAACACGGGCGTCAGCTGGGCTAACAACGTAGTTTCCGCGACAGGTAACAAGGCCACCGCCGCGAACGATGCGAACATTGCCGCTGCCCCAAGCCCCGAGCGCAACGCATGCCCCAGTGGACGGCGCGTCGCCAATCCCTGCGGAAACTCGCGACGAAGCATCAAAAAAACAACAATCGGCAACAGCGCAAATAACGAGCGGAAAAACACCGACTGCCCTACCGGCACCTCGTCACTCACTGCTTTAATACACACCAACATACCGGTAAACAGCACGCCGGAAAGCACCCGCAGCCCAATGCCCAACCCAGGGCGAGACTCTTCATCCGCTAGCATTTGCCCTCGTCCTTATGTGCAAATAAGTTATGTGCAAATAATCCACGCTTTAAAAGGGTATCGGTTAGCGATTAATCGATAAGCCCATCAGACCCGCTATTTTACACTATGCAACACAATGAGTTAGCGATAAGCAATCAACAAAAACGCCCCGACACTTGAAAGTGTCGGGGCGCTGATGTGCTGTGAAGTGAATCGCCGTTACGGCTTCATCTCTTCAAAAAACTTCTTCACACTGTCGAAGAAGCCAGTTTTCTTCGGCGAGTGGCTGTGGCTATTGCTGCCGTCAAAGCTCTCTTGCAACTGACGAAGCAGGTCTTTCTGCTCGTCATTGAGATTGACCGGCGTCTCCAGCACCACTTTGCAAAGCAAGTCGCCAGGTGCGCCGCCGCGTACCGGCTTCACGCCTTTACCGCGCAGCCTGAAGAGTTTACCGGTTTGAGTTTCCGGTGGAATCTTCAGCTTCACACGGCCATCCAGCGTGGGTACTTCTAGCTCCCCACCTAATGCAGCGTCAACAAAATTGATCGGCACGTCACACTGCAGGTGTTTGCCATCGCGCTGGAAGATGTGGTGTGGCTTGATCGACACCTGAACATACAGGTCACCGGGCGGGCCACCGTTAATACCACTTTCACCTTCGCCATTCAGACGAATGCGATCACCCGTATCAACACCAGGCGGAATCTTCACCGATAGCGTGCGCGTTTCCCGCACGCGGCCTTCACCGTTACATTTGTGGCACGGCACTTTGATGTGCTGGCCACTGCCGTGACAGGTCGGGCAGGTTTGCTGAACCGCGAAGAAACCTTGCTGCATACGCACTTGGCCGTGGCCATGGCACGTGGGGCAAGTTTCTTTGCTAGAACCAGGTTCAGCACCTTCACCATCGCAGCGGTCACATTCGATATGACGTGGCACGCGGATATCAACGGTTGTGCCGGAAACTGCGTTTTCCAGATCCAGCTCTAAGTTGTAGCGCAGATCACTGCCACGCGCGGGGGCGTTAGGGCCACGACGACGGCCACCACCGCCACCAAAGATATCGCCAAACACATCGCCGAAGATGTCGCTGAAGTCGCCAGCGCCACCACCACCGAACCCACCACCGCCAAAGCCGCCGCCCTGGCCATCAACACCGGCGTGACCAAATTGATCATACGCCGCGCGCTTTTCGCCATCGCTTAAGACTTCGTACGCTTCTGACACCTCACGGAATTTTTCCGCTGCAGTGTTATCGTCCGGGTTTCGATCAGGGTGGAATTTTTGCGCCAAGCGGCGGTAGGCCTTTTTGATCTCTTTCTGATCAGCCCCTTTTTCGACACCCAGGACTTCGTAATAATCGCGTTTGGACATGGGTCCTACGCCTCCTGGTTAGCTACGCACTTAATTAGGCGTCTGCTTCGGAAACAGCAACGCGGGAGTTGTCTCCCGCGCCACCGCATTCCTTAACAGATAGAGGTGATTTACTGTTTCTTTTTGTCGTCGTTGACTTCTTCGTACTCAGCGTCAACCACGTCATCCTCTGGCTTGGTGCTGGCATTTTCAGCACTTTCACCGTCCGCCTGCTGAGCAGCTTCCGCTTGCTCGGCGTACATTTTCTGCGCCAATTGGCCAGACACTTCGGTCAGCGCGTCCAGCTTCTGCTGGATGTTGTCCTGATCGTCAGTCTTCACTGCTTCTTCCAGCTCGCTGATCGCGGTCTCGATGGCTTGTTTCTCGTCATCGGTCGCTTTATCGCCGGCTTCCTGCACGGTTTTGCGAGTGGCGTGAATCATGCCATCTGCTTGGTTACGCAGCTGCACCAGCGCTTCGAACTTTTTGTCTTCGTCCGCGTGAGCTTCCGCATCGCGTACCATTTGCTCGATCTCTTCATCCGTGAGACCGCTGGACGCTTTAATGACGATAGACTGCTCTTTATTGGTCGCCTTATCTTTGGCCGATACGTTTAGAATGCCGTTGGCATCCAGATCGAAGGCCACTTCAATCTGCGGCACACCACGCGGTGCTGGCGGAATGTCGGCAAGATCAAAACGACCCAGCGACTTATTCTGCGAGACCTGCTTACGCTCACCCTGAACGACGTGAATCGTCACTGCCGTTTGGTTGTCATCCGCCGTGGAGAAGGTTTGCGTCTTCTTCGTGGGGATGGTGGTGTTTTTGTCGATCAGCGGCGTCATTACGCCACCCAGGGTTTCAATACCCAGGGTCAGCGGGGTAACGTCGAGCAGCAGAACGTCTTTCACGTCGCCGCCAAGAACACCGCCCTGAATCGCCGCACCAACAGCAACCGCTTCATCTGGGTTGACGTCTTTACGCGCTTCTTTACCGAAGAAATCAGCGGCTTTCTTCTGCACCATCGGCATACGCGTCTGGCCACCGACCAGAATCACTTCGTCGATTTCAGATGCAGACAAACCAGCATCTTTCAGCGCCATTTTGCACGGGTCGAGCGAGCGCTGTACCAGATCTTCAACCAACGACTCCAGCTTGGCACGCGTCACCTTCACGTTAAGGTGTTTCGGGCCAGTGTTGTCAGCGGTGATGTACGGCAAGTTAACGTCTGTCTGCTGGGCACTGGAAAGCTCAATTTTAGCCTTCTCAGCCGCTTCTTTCAGGCGCTGCATCGCGAGGTTGTCGCCAGACAGATCCATACCGCTGTCCGCTTTGAACTGGTCAACTAAGTAGTTGATCAGCGCCAAGTCGAAGTCTTCGCCGCCCAGGAAGGTGTCGCCGTTGGTGGCCAACACTTCAAACTGAGTTTCGCCGTCAACGTCGGCCACTTCGATAATAGAGATATCGAAAGTACCGCCACCCAGGTCATATACCGCGATGGTTTTATCACCACGGGATTTGTCCATACCGTAGGCCAATGCAGCAGCGGTCGGCTCGTTAATGATGCGCTTAACATCAAGACCGGCGATGCGACCCGCATCTTTCGTGGCCTGGCGCTGGCTGTCGTTAAAGTACGCCGGTACAGTGATGACCGCTTCAGTTACCGCTTCACCGAGGTAGTCTTCGGCAGTTTTCTTCATTTTCTTCAGCACTTCCGCACTTACCTGCGGCGGCGCCATTTTTTTGCCTTTTACTTCAACCCAGGCATCACCGTTGTCGGCTTCGGCGATTTTATAAGGCACCATTTTGATGTCTTTTTGTACGACATCATCTTTGAAGCGACGGCCAATCAGGCGCTTGATCGCGTAAAGGGTGTTCTCAGGGTTGGTGACGGCCTGACGTTTTGCCGCCTGGCCTACCAGCGTCTCACCATCGTCGGTGTAAGCAATAATGGAAGGCGTAGTGCGGCCGCCTTCGGCATTTTCAATGACTTTAGCGCTGTCACCATCGAGCACTGCCACACAAGAGTTGGTGGTGCCCAGATCGATACCAATAATGCGTCCCATAGCAAAAACCTCGAATTCGGTTGTTACAAAACTGATGTTTGAAAGCTGATGTCAAAAAATCTGCTTTTTGAAATTTAAAGCGTTTGCGGGTTTTCCCGCGGGTTGCCCTTTATTTGGGGGCCGCTTGCAGCATTTCAAGGGGCTTTTTTTGCTTTGCGTCAGCCAATGCTTAATTGGCTTTTTGGCTAACCACCACCATCGCGGGGCGAACTAGGCGGCCGTTAAGCAAATAACCCTTCTGCATCACATCCATGACGGTATTGGGTTCAAGCTCGGGATTCGGCACCATCGCCATCGCTTCGTGAACTTGGGGGTCGAAGGGTTCACCCTGGGGTTCAACGCTTTCCACGCCAAATTTATTCAATACGCCTAACTGCATTTTGAGGGTCATGGAAACGCCCTCACGATGTACGTCAGAGGCTCCGTCTTCCATGCTCTCTAGGGCTTTTTCCAGACTATCAACAACGGGCAACAGCTCTTTAACAAATTTTTCTAAAGCAAACTTACGCGCTTTTTCAGCCTCTTGCTCAGCTCGGCGACGCACGTTTTGAGCTTCAGCAGCGGCACGTAGCGCTTGGTCTTTAGCTTCCGCCAAGCTCTGCTCAAGCTCTTCCACCTGAGCGGCTAGCATATCGGCTTCCGGGTTTCCCACGCCGTCCTCTAACGCAGCGTCGTCCTCGATTAACCCTTCCAGCTCACCCTCGACCAGGCGCTCTTCAGCCGCTTGCTCGGTGACTTCCGCCTCTTGCTCTTGGCGGGCCAGCTCATCTTCTAATGGGGTTTGCGGTTCTTTTGCCATGCCTAGCTCCTGAAAAGTATCCAGCGGTGGCATTAACGGCCACCTCGGTTAAGTAACGAGTATTAACCACGTATGGACGCTATATGGGGGCCATAAAAGCCATCTCAAGAGGGGCATTGAAGTGAGTTATAGACTACTGTATAAAACAACAATTATTGGATAAGTATCCAGCTTCTGTGCCGCACCGCCTCAGGAGGCCTTATGCTCACGCAGCTAGCAATCCAAGATTACGCTATTGTTGACCGCCTTGAACTCGACCTAACCCGTGGTATGACGGCGATTACCGGGGAAACTGGGGCAGGCAAATCGATTTTACTCGGGGCCCTTGGCCTATGTTTGGGTGAGCGTGCCGACGCTGGCAGCGTGCGCCATGGACGTGAGCGCACCGACCTTTCCGCTCGTTTTGATATTCAACATCTACCCGCTGCCACAGAGTGGTTGACTGCTCGCGAGCTGCCTGCTGAAGAGTGCTTGCTGCGCCGTGTGGTTACCGCCAGCGGTCGCTCCAAAGCGTGGATCAATGGCCACCCTGCCACCATCGCTGACCTAAAATCGCTGGGCGAGCAGCTGATTCAAATCCATGGACAGCATGCTCATCAGGCACTCATGCGTGAAGAAACCCACCTCGCCCTGCTAGATGATTATGCCGGGCTACGTGAGCGTAGCCAGCAGTTGGCTGAAACCTTCCGCGAGTGGCGCAGCGCCCGGCGGCGATTAAAAAAACTCAGCGAAGAAGGCAGTGAAGTTGAGGCAAAGCGGCAACTGCTGCGCTACCAAGTAGAAGAATTAGATCAACTGGGATTGGCAGAGGGTGAGCTGCAAACGCTAGAAGAGGAGCAGCATACCCTCGCCCATGCGGAAGAGACGCTGCGTGAAACCCAGTTTGCCGCCGACTGCTGCGCGAGCGATGAAGGTGGCGCTCTGTCGCTGTTAAATCAAGCCTATGCCCATTTAAGCGCGTTACCCGGCAGTGACAAAGGCACACTGGCCAATACCTTGGCTATGCTTAGCGATGCGCGCATTCAAGTAGAGGAAGCTTCCAGCGAGCTAAATCGTCTTGCCAGTACGACTGAACTAGACCCAGAGCGCCTAGCCTGGGTAGAAGAACGGCTTGGCGATGTCCACCGTATTGCCCGTAAACACCACGTTGCCCCGGAAGAGATTTGCGCACTGCATGCCCGGCTCAGCCAGGAAGTCGAACTGCTAGAAGCCAGCGACGACGACCTGGAGTCGTTAAGCAACCAAGTGTCTGAATACCGCGAGCGCTATCGCAGTGATGCCAAACAACTAAGCGAGGCGCGACAAAAAGCCGCCGTTCGCTTGGGCAAAGAAGTGCAGCAGCAGCTAGGGTTCTTGGCGATGGGTAAAGCACGCTTTGACGTGGACGTTACCCCGCGTGAAACGCCTACGCCGGAAGGCCTGGACCACGTCCAATTCCTGATTAGCGCGAACCCAGGCCAGCCCGCCAGGCCGCTAACCAAAGTGGCTTCGGGCGGTGAATTATCGCGCATCAGCCTTGCCATTCAAGTGGTGGCCGCTTCCCACTCCACCATTCCCAGCTTGGTCTTCGATGAAGTGGACGTGGGTATCTCGGGAGCGACGGCCGAAATTGTCGGTCAACTGCTGCGCAAGCTCGGCGAAAACGGTCAAGTAATGACTGTCACCCACCTGCCTCAGGTCGCCGCTCAGGCGCATCAGCACCTGCATATTGAAAAACGCGCCAAACGAGATAGCACGCTGACCCATATGGCCCTGCTGGACGAACAGGGGCGTATCAGCGAACTCGCCCGCATGTTGGGCGGTGTAACGCTATCTGACCAAACACTCGCCCACGCCCGCGAAATGCTGCACGCGAGCCAACGGCCACCGCACTAAGCGCTTTTTTCAATCGACAACGCGCTAGCAAACGCCACACACTATAAAAAACGCCCCTAGGGCGCGAATGAGTCATCACTCGCACCCTAGGGGCGTTTTATTTAGCGCGACTATTTTTTATTTGTGGGGCCGCTGTCCTGTCGGGTTACGTCCGACCCACGGGGGCGTACGTAAAGCACCAGGGCATGGTCCACAAGTTCATAGCCGTGCTCTTCGGCGATCTCTTGCTGACGTCGCTCGATGATTTCATCGACAAACTCAATGATTTCACCACTTTCTAAACACACCATATGGTCGTGGTGGTCTTCTTGAGTCATCTCGAACACCGCGTGGCCACCATCAAAATTATGACGGATCACCAAGCCTGCTGATTCAAACTGAGTCAGCACGCGGTACACGGTAGCCAAGCCAACATCCTCGCCCGCATCAATCAGTGTTTTGTACACTTCTTCTGCGCTAAGGTGGTGTTGACCCGAAGCATTTTCGAGAATCTGCAGGATCTTGACGCGCGGCAGGGTTACTTTCAGCCCGGCTTTGCGCAGTTCATGGTTCTGATCGGCCATGGTTGCTCTTCGCAGTAACAGGTTAGGTCGGGTATGATCGACCGAAACCACGATAGTGAAGAATAGGCTCAAATGCAAAAATTGACTCGCATCATTACTCTTTCCGTTGCCCTAACCGTTGTTAGCGGCTGCAGCTACG
This sequence comes from Halomonas sp. N3-2A, assembly GCF_002216165.1. Classification (NCBI taxonomy): domain Bacteria; kingdom Pseudomonadati; phylum Pseudomonadota; class Gammaproteobacteria; order Oceanospirillales; family Halomonadaceae; genus Halomonas; species Halomonas sp. N3-2A. The sequence goes on from NZ_CP022286.1 coordinate 3,533,097, forward strand.
TTGGCGTTTACAAGCGCGACATCCCTCAGGGCAACTTGGTGACCGAAGAAATGGTCAGCCAATTACAGCCAGGAATGACCCGAGAACAAGTCACTTATGTGATGGGTCGCCCGTTGCTGGAAGCCCCGTTTGACACGCGAGAATGGGATTACGTTTATCGTATTGATAAAGCGTACGCGGATGTTGAGCAGCGGCGTGTAACTCTCACGTTCGATAACATGGGACGTTTGGTGAACGTTGAACAGCAAGGTGATTTCTCTAGCGATCTGCCGATCAGCACGGACACCGGCGCAGGCCCTGCAACAGAAACAGCAGATCCAATCACCGGCATCAACGCACCTAGTCAGCGAGTACCTACGTCAGAAAATGCCACAGCGCCATAGCCAGTGATGCCTCCCGAATAAGTTACCCGCCTCTGGCTTGACGCTTTGCCCGCTCCAGGCGGGCAGCTTTGGGGTCTATCTCTAATGGACGATACACCTCAACGCGGTCGCCTGGACGCAGCGCTTCTTGTTCAGGCTGGCGCAGCGCTTTGCCAAAAATTCCCAGCGGTGCCTGTTCAAAGGTATCGCTGGGGATCTCGGGAAACAGGCTGGGTAGATCTGCCATCATTACCGCTTGGCGTGCGGTTGTGCCTTGCTGCACCTGTAAGGCCACTAGACGCTGTTTGCGCGGCAAGGCGAAGGCAACCTCTACCGCGAACGTATCAACGGCCATAGCGCTCGTCAGCACGCTTCGTGAAGGCATCGACAAGCTGCCCCGCAATTTGCTGAAATAATTTTCCAAACGCCATGCTAAGCAAGCGATTGGCAAATACAAATTCCATTTCCAAGCTGACCTTGCAGGCGTTTTCCCCCATCGGGATAAATAACCAACGCCCTTTAAGCTGCTTGAACGGCCCTTTTACTAACGACAACTCAATCCGCTCGGGGGCATATAAATCATTTCGAGTAGTGATTGTTTGTTCCACACCCGCACGTCCAAGGGTCATCTCGCCAATCAAATGCGCCTCGTCATGCTCTAGCAGGCGCGCACGGCGACACCCCGGCAGGAACTCGGGATAGCGTTCGAAGTCATTAACCAGATCGAACATTTGTTGGGGGGTGTGCCGCACCAAGGCGGTACGATTAACGGTTGGCATTGACCTCTCCGCTGACTTCACAGTGCCCAAAGCGTATCATGGGAAACATTTTTGTAGACCTTGAATGGTATCACGCCTCCCCACATAACGAAGGGGGTGCTACTGACAGATCAACGATGAGGTTCCATGGCCACTAAGAAAGGTAACAGTAAGGGCCCTAGCAGCAGCGTTATTGCCCAAAACAAGAAGGCTCGGTTTGAGTACCATATCAACGAAACCTTAGAAGCAGGTTTGGTACTCGCGGGCTGGGAAGTTAAAAGCCTTCGCGCTGGTAAAGCACAGCTTACCGACACCTACATTTTGGTTCGTAACGGCGAGGCTTTTTTACTAGGCAGCCATATCATGCCGCTTAATACAGCAAGCACCCACGAAATTGCTGACCCGACGCGCACGCGTAAGTTGCTTCTGCACCGTAAGGAAATTGCCAAAATTTTCTCGGTGACTCAGGACAAAGGCCACACTTGCGTGCCGCTCAAGCTCTATTGGAAACGCAACAAGGTGAAGTGTGAGCTGGCACTGGTGACCGGCAAACAGCTGCATGACAAGCGCGCCACCGAGAAAGATCGCGACTGGAGCCGTCAGAAAGGTCGGATAATGCGGGAACATAACAAGGCATAACTGGTCAATTCGGTGTGAGCACGTTAGAATGCTCATCTGTAATCAGGGGGCGACATGGTTTCGACGCTGGTGACAACCCTTGCGGTGCATGCCGAGAGCGTGATGTATCTCGTAAATCCCACATCACGAAAAATAGTCGCAAATGACGAAAACTACGCTCAAGGCGCGCTAGCAGCTTAAACACTGTTAGCTTCTTGTCTGGCCCAAAGGTGATGTGCCTATTCATCACTGATGGGATACGAGCTAAAGCTGATAGGACCGCGGTTGGTGGTGTCTTCTCATCAATCGTTAAACTTAGAAGGCTCGCGTGGCTGAATCCTGATCGTCGGAGTCAGTTGCGTTAAAGCAAATGACGAAATCTAAGCATGTAGAGCCAATAGGCGCGTGCTGGCGGACGCGGGTTCAATTCCCGCCGCCTCCACCACCTGACTATACAAATCAAGCACCTACGGGTGCTTTTTTTGTGCCTGTGGCCTGAAAATGGCCTGTTTAGGCATAGTGTGGTCAACATTTTGGTCAGCTTTTCTTAAACGCCTCACACCCCCTCGAAGCTAGCCGCGTGCAGCGACAGAATTCAGCACAATTGCAATATTGATACAATATAACATATCATTTTGTGCGCTTAATTCTAACACTTAAGGGAAGACACCTGTGCCACGCTCTTTATTTCTGCTTACACCGCTTGCCACTGCTCTGCTTATCAGCTCCTCTGTCTATGCAGATGATCACCATCATGGGCACGACCATGATCACTCTGGTCATGCTCATGAGCACGACGCCTATGAACATAGCAACGATAAACATAGCGATGCTGAAAACAGCATCAACGTTACCTTAGTTGTCGAAGGCATCTACCATAATCGCTTTTCAGGAGATGAGAACTCGCCTGCCGGCTTTAGCCATGGGCACGAAAGCGGTCACGATCATGAAGGAGGACACGACCACAGCGGCCATAGCCATGATCTCGACAATGGATTTAACCTGGGACACTCTGAAGTGGCTATCGAAGGGCAAACCGCCCACCTTGAGGGCAAGGCCGTTGTTTCGCTAACGGAGGACGATATCACGCTGGAAGAGGCTTTGATTGCGACGCGTACGCTGCCTAACGGCCTGCGCTTACAAGCCGGTAAGTTTCTTTCTGATATAGGCTACATTAACAGCCGACATCCTCACGCTTGGGATTTTGTTGAGCGCCCACTGGTCAATGAGTATTTGTTTGGAGAGCATGGTCTGCTCGATACAGGCCTACAGCTAACCTGGTCACCAAACAGCACCTTGACGCTGGGTAGCGAGCTGTTTCAAGGCGAGGGAGAAGGCTTCAGCCGCTTTGATGAAGGGGGCTATGAGGATCGCGCCAGTGGCCCTCGCGTGGGCACGATTTTCGCTAAATACCGCCCAGATCTCGGTGCGAATAAGCAGCTAACGCTGGGAACGTCTGCGGGCATGAACCGTCAGTATGTGCGTGTCGATGACCATGGCCACCATGCCCATACCGCTGAAGGCGACAACTGGTTCGCAGGCTTAGATGCACGGTTTAACTACGATGCGGAGCAACCCGGTTATCAGGGCAACTGGCAATTAGGTGCGGAATACTTCTATAGCGAACGTGACCTGCAAGAGCATGTGCAACACCATGATCACTTTCATGCACACGACCACTACACTGAGCAACAAGATGGTGCTTACATCGACGCTATTTACGGTATTGCGCCTCGCTGGGAAGTCGGCCTGCGGGCAGAAGCATTAGGGTTAACCAATAAAGTGATGGGAACCCACCCTACCGCGATCGTCTCAGAAGACACGTCCTGGCGGCAAAGCGCACAGCTCACTTGGCATGTACGCGATAACATGTTCGTACGCACGCAACTGACCCGCGAAGACTTTGCAGGGCATGATGAGCAGTGGGTGGGAATGGTGCAGTTCAACGCAGCGTTTGGCAGTCATGCAGGACATAACCACTAAGTGCGCTAAATCATAGATAAAAAGCCCGTCTCATACTCAAGAGACGGGCCCTCCTCTTAGCCTGCACACCGCGCAGCCGGCGATCAACCACCAGCCAATGTAAAGCGTGATGCACTGAAAGGGCTAATATCCAACTGGCTATCACGCCCTTGCAGCATGTCAGCTACCAAGCGCCCCGTCGTGGCACCTAGCGTTAGTCCCAATTGGCCATGACCAAAAGCCATCGCCACGTTTTCAAGCAGTGGCGATTTATCAATCACAGGCTTAGTGTCTGGCAAGAAAGGGCGCCAGCCAGCGCCAAACTCCATACCAGCCGTATTCAACGATGGCAGTATCGTCTTGGCTTTTTCAAGAATGATCTCCGCACGCTTGAAGTTCGGTTCAGCATGGTTGCCAGCAAACTCAATCGTGCCGCCGATCTGTAGCCCTCGCTCCATTGGAATCAGACCAAAGCCGCCGTCAGCATAAAAAGTGGCGTGGGTTAAGTCGACACCAGGGTTGGGTAGCAATACCTGATAGCCGCCGACCTTAATCAACGGCACCTTAATGCCTAGTGCTTCAAAAAACGCCGAGCTGCCGTTGCCTGCGGCGACCACCACCTGCTCGACCGGCAGCCTCTCACCGCTAGCCAGGGTCACACCAACGGCACGCCCTCCCTGACTCTCAATACGCGACACACTATCTTGCACAAGCTTGCCGCCCTGCTCTACAAAACTGTGAGCAAGCTCGGTTAGGAAGGTTTCGGTATCGCACACCGTGCGCCAATCTGACAACAACAAACCGTGAGAAAAGCGTCCCGCTAACGCCGGTTCCATAGCGGCAATCTGTTCAGCATTCAGCGTTTCGGAAACAAACCCTAGTGAGCGGCGTAGCTCTACATAAGTTTGCTCATGGGCTAGCCCAGCCGCATCGTCAAACAGTTCAAGGGTTGGTTGGTGACCAATCAAATCGCCACGACGGCACTGCGCAAGCAGGGGCTCATAGTCCTGGAAGGCACAGCGCGTTAAGGTCGCTAGCTCATGGGCGATAGTGTCGATGCGTGAACGCCGCGCGTGGGTGATAAAGCGCAGCATCCAGGGTAATAGTCCTGGTAATGCTGATGGCCGCAGCGCCAGCGGCCCTTTTTGATCCAACAGCCATCCAGGCACTTTTTTGATAATACCAGGCTTGGACTGAGGAATAATTTCGCTAACCGCAATCTGCCCACAGCTCCACTTAGCGGTACTATCGCCAGACATAGCGGGCTCTACGAGTGTTACGTCGAGCCCCTCCTTTTGCAGATATAACGCGCAACAAATACCAACGATTCCACCACCAATGACCACGGTTGGATGCGTTGTAGTCATTATTATCCTCCTGGTTTTATTCAGGCGTGCTCGCAAGCAAACCCAAGTCGCAGCGATTCAGTTGTCGGCAAAAAACGCCTAGCTCAAAAGACAAACACCCCGCCTTTCGCAAGCCGGGGTGCTGTCTTATCGGTTAAAACACGTAACGACTAGCGACGATCAACTCGAGCTAGGAGCTGGCGTCGGGCTAGTAACGGCTGCGTCAGCAGCAGCGCCCAATGCTTCGGTAGAGGCAATCGCTTCTCCCTGTTTTTCCCACAGGGCACGCTCTGCATCGGTTGCCTTGGGCGAGAACAAGCCCATCTGTGCGTAAAGAATACCGATTAAGGGCGATAACCAGCAGGCAAAGGCCAGCGGAATATACAACAGGTTCTCGACGTTACCTTCGCCAATACCTAGCCCTAATACGCTAATGACGAAGGCACCACCTGCGTTCCATGGAATGAGCGGCGACATCAATGTTCCACCTTCCTCAACACCACGCGACAGGTTCAGGGTTGAGTAGCCCAGGCCACGATAAGTCGGCGCGTACATACGCCCCGGTAGCGCAACAGATAGGTAGGGGTCGCCTGCCACCAGGTTAGTTGCAAAGGAGGTAGCAATTGCCGAGGTTTGAACGCCTTTGAACGAGCGCACCTTGGACATAATGGCCTTGATGATGGTCTCCAGGCAGCCCGTTTTCTCCAACGCACCGCCAAAGGCCAAGGCAATCAGGATCAACGAGATGGTCCACATCATTGACTGAATGCCGCCACGGTTTAACAGGCTGTCCATGGCTTCCACGCCCGTTTCAATGGAGTAACCATAGTTAGCGTAAGTAACGATATCGTGCAGACCTACTCCCTGAACCGCCATGGCGGTTACCGCGCCTGCCATTACACCAGCAAACAGGGAGGGAATCGGCGGCATTTTCTTGATGGCTAGACCAATAACCAGCACCGCTGGCAACAGCAGCCAGATAGAAATAGTAAAGTGTTCGTCTAGTGACGCAGTGATGGCATCAATGCGCTCAAAAGATGCCGCTTGATCATCAATCATGGTGAAGCCCACCACCAGATAGATGGCTAACGCGATCAGCATGGCCGGAAGCGTCGTTGGCATCATGTTTTTGATATGCGAGAACACATCGTTGCCGGTAACCGCCGCCGCCAGGTTGGTGGTGTCGGAAAGCGGTGAGACTTTGTCGCCAAAAAAGGCGCCAGAAACAACCGCGCCGGCAGTCCAGTAAATCGGAATTTCAAACCCAGCGCCGATACCAACAAGCGCTAAACCTACCGTACCAACGGTTCCCCAGGAGGTCCCCAAAGAAACGGACACCACCGCACAGATCAGCATCGCCGCGGCAAGGAAGAAAGCCGGAGACAACAGAAGAAGGCCGTAATAGATCAGACTGGGCACGGTACCGCTGGCAATCCAGACGCCAATAATCATGCCCACTAAGATCAACACCGAAACCGAAGGCAAAGACACGTTGATAACGTGAAACGCCCCATCTTCAATCCGCTTCCAGCGGAAGCCAAGCTTGATTCCCACTAGCGAGGTTATCGCCAGGCCGATGGCCAACGGGATATGTGGTGTGAAATCACCAAAATAGAAAATTTGTACCCCGATGGCGATTAGTGTCAGCACAACGGGCACAAGGGCAAGCCCGAGACTGGGTTTTTGACGGACCCTTTTTGGTTTATCTTCCATCTTATAGACCTCGTTATTATTGAGTTTTTAATAGGTTTATCAGCAGCGATGTTTTTCGTTCAGCAGGAGTTTTTGAGATTTATCATCTAAGGCGTTAGCAATAGACATGCTTTCTATGATGTATACTGCCCTTTCATCTATACCAGCTAATTAAGCACAATGCGTCATCGCACTTTCAACACTTCAACAGCATTGCGATCACATCACTGTTACAAAAGAATACGAGGGTAACGATGACTTAACGTGTCTATTCCTCGGCTTTTCGTGCTGCTTCCAGGGGAAATACACATGGGCCAACAAATAATGCTGCTGAACTAAGTACGTTAAGCAACTATTCAAATTTATCTACAAAACCTACTAAAACAGAAAAATAAACTAAAAAACGCCAGCTTTATAAGCAAAAAGCTGGCGTTAAATTTCAATTAAACAATAAGTTATTCCAATAACAGGGGAGTCAAATTGAGGCGATAGCCCAACCTATTTGTTAGTTAACTAAGTACTCCAATAGCCTATGGTAAAGTGGAATCCCAAGCATCACGTTAAGAGGAAAAGTAATGCCGAGTGACGCTAGCATCGCAAGCCCAATGTTCGCTTGAGGGATAGCGGCACGCATTGCAGCCGGCGCCGCTATATAGGAGGCACTAGCAGCCAATGCGGCAAGAATCACCACAGAGCCCACTGGCAAACCAACTAGCGTACCTACCAGAATCCCCAGCAGTGACAGCAGCAATGGCGTGACCAGTGCAAAAGTCACTAAACGCCAATGATGCCACGGCATTGGGCGCAGCGTTTGCGCGGCGGTTAATCCCATTTCTAGCAGGAACAACGCCAGCACGCCCTTGAAAGCCCCAGTAAACAGTGCGGTGACCTCCTCTCCTTGAAATGGCCCGTATAGCGTGCCGATCACGACCCCACCCGCTAACAGGATAACGCCACGATTGGTTAAAGTTTCATGCCATAACTTGCTGGTGCTCTCTTTAACAGCGGCGCCTTGATAGCGTCTAAACAGGGCAATCGCCACCATAATCGCGGGTAGCTCCATAGCGACTAAATAGAGCGTTACTTCACTACCCACCGCTAACTGACGTGCTTCTACATACGCCAGAGCGACCGCAAACGTACCCGCACTGACCGAGCCATAGTGAGCAGCAATGCTAGCGCTGTCGGCGGCGGAAAGACGCACCCAGCGGCGCAACACCGGCATCAGCATCAGCGGTATAAACGCTGACAACAGCGCTACACCGGTAAGTTCTGGCATCAACCCCCAATGGATATTGCCATGCAGCGCCATTCCCCCCTTTAAGCCAATGGTGAGCATTAGTAACAGGCTTAAGGTGTCGTAAGTAGCTTTTGGTACCTGAAGGTCCGACTTCACCGCTCCGGCGACTAGCCCCAATAAAAAAAACATCACCACAATATCTGGCATCACCACTGCTCCCTAGGGTCAAAAGAGACTGCATTTTGCGAGCGATGACACTAGATAACTAATAATATATTAAAAGAAAATCATAGATAATTATCTATGCAGTTATCATCACCCTATCGCGACTCATTAATAAGCAGTGGTGATAGTTAATAGGCAGTGATGGTAGTTAAACTAAGGACATGAAAGAGTCACTAGGCGCGATGCCTGAAAGACCCCGCCCTGAGCAATCAGGGCGGGATGGTAAGAGCCTAACGTAACGTTAAAGGCCAATAGCAGATGAGGTGGAGCGGCGAGGATCGGCGCCACCAAAGAACATTCCATCTTTGATCATGATTGACTGAGCTGCCCCCATGGCGGACTGCTGACTGACCGTGTGGCCACGCTCTTCAAGCAAGTTAAGTGTATCTGGACTAAAGCCTGCCTCAACGCGAATCTCATCAGGCAGCCACTGGTGGTGCATGCGCGGTGCGCTAACCGCTGATTGGATATTCATATCATGATCAATAACGTTCATTAACACCTGTAGCGTTGTGGTGATAATACGTGAACCGCCGGGACTGCCAGTAACCAGGAAGTTTTTGCCGTCTTGTTTGACGATAGTGGGCGTCATAGACGAAAGCATTCGTTTGCCTGGTTCGACCTTATTGGCTTCGCCGCCAATCAATCCATAGGCATTGGGCACGCCGGGCTTGGCTGAGAAATCATCCATTTCGTTGTTGAGCAAGAAGCCCGCGCCATCCACCACGATGCCAGAACCATAACTGAAGTTGATGGTGTACGTGTTTGAAACTGCCAGACCACCGTCATCTACAATGGAAAAGTGAGTGGTTTCATTAGATTCGTAGTCGTTCGGATTGCCAGGCGCAATGTCTGCACTAGGGGTAGCTTGGTCGCCAATCTGGCTACGCAGTTCGGCGGCATACTCCTTTGAGGTGATACCGGCCAGAGGCACATCGACAAAGTCAGTATCGCCTAGGAACTCCGAGCGGTCAGCGTAAGCACGCTTCATGGCTTCAGCCATTAGGTGCATGCTTTCAGCAGAGCCAAAGCCAAGTTCACCGATAGGGTATTCTTCGAGAATATTCAGCATCTGCACAATATGAGCACCACCGGAAGAAGGAGGACTCATGGCGTAAATATCGTAGCCGCGATAAGTACCGTGGCTGGGCTCACGGATGATGGGAGCGTAACTAGCCATGTCTTCCATGGTAATCAGCCCATCGTGACGCTCCATCTCGGCAACAATCAGCTCTGCCGTTTCTCCCTCATAAAACTCGCGAGCCCCTTGTTCAGCAATGCGCCTGAGTGTCGCGGCTAGATCAGGTTGCTTGAAAATATCGCCGACCTCGTAGGCACTACCATCCTCCTTGAAGAACTTGGCCATGCTCGCATCCCAGGGCTCAAAGCGTTCTTTGGCCTCTTGTAACCCTTGAACAAAGCGTGGAGGCACCGCGAAGCCATCTTCAGCAAGACGAATGGCGGGCTCCAACGCTTCAGCAAGACTTAACGTGCCATACTCTTCCAGGGCCAGTGCTAGCCCCGCAACGGTGCCGGGAACGCCCGCGGCCAAGTGAGTAAAGCGGGAACGCTCGGTCACTGCATCGCCATTTTCATCTTGGAACATAGCTTCAAAGGCAGCTGAAGGGGCCATCTCGCGGTAGTCGATGGCAATGACTTCATCGCTTGTTTCATCCGAGATCAGCATAAAACCACCGCCACCGATATTACCGGAACGGGGCTGAGTCACCGCTAGCGCAAAGCCGGCCACTACGGCAGCATCAACGGCGTTGCCTCCTTCAGCAAGCACATCACGGGCAACCTCTGAGGCAAGAAAGTGGCTGGTAGCGACCATGCCATGGCTACTCTCTTGGGGATGAAAGCGCTCACCTTCCAAGATCGCTTGCTGAGAGAATGCCTGTGGAGAGACTAACAACCCGCCGATACATAAACTGGCCGTCAGCGTTTTAAGCGGACGCGAAGTTAAAAAGGGGATCATCATAGGTGGAATTCCTTATAGTTATTAGCTTAAAAATATTTAGAATATAACAGCATGCTTTTCTTCAACGCTATTCAAAGCCATGTTCTTGGCCTTGAGGAGCAACCCAACGTGCGCCACCTTAGTGTAATGTGGTTTAAACTCGTTTGTCTTCACCTGTCCATTAACGGCAAGGAATAGCCTAGCTTTTCGATGATGGCTTGCCAGGTATTCGTTGATAAAGCTGATCTACACCACTACCGAATAATGATGCATTAAGAGACGCCCCAGGAGTTGCGGTTGCTATGAATATTCGCCATCTGACCTTTAGGTTGCTCCAGGTATACGTAACCGTCGTTAGATGTGGCTCCATCAGCGAAGCCGCAAGACAGCTTCACCTTACCCAGCCAACCGTGTCACAGCAGTTGAAACGCCTCAGGGAAGCGGTAGGCAGTCCGTTGTTAGAACAGCATGCCCAGCGACTGACGATGACCGCCACAGGGCAAGCGCTTTATCAGGCAAGTCGGGATGTGTTGGGGCGCTTTGATGACTTTGCGGACCAGCTCAGTGATTTACAGTATGGCAGTAAGGGGCGATTTAGCATTGCCCTCGTGAACACTGCTCAGTACGTCTTACCACGCCTCTTAGGACCTTTTAGTCAGGCGTTCCCAGATGTCGATGTCACCGTTCATATCGGTAATCGTCGACAGGTATTGGCGCGCTTTGAGCGCCAGGAAGACGATCTTTATGTCTTTAGCCACCCGCCCGCGCTTGCTCACGCGGTCGCGTCACGCTTTATGCGCAACCCCTTAGTTGCCATTGCCGCCGCCGACCACTCTCTGGCTCAACAGAAAGCCGTGACGATGGAGCAGCTACTAAGTGAGCGCTTACTGCTACGCGAGCCTGGCTCTGCCACACGCATGTTATTAGACAGCTGGCTGCAAGAACACGGACTGACCATGCAAAAAACATTACAGATGGCCAGTAACGAGGCCATACGAGTAAGCGTGGCAGCCAATATGGGCGTTGCAGTGTTATCTGAACACGTTTTGCCTAATAAGCATCCTGATCTAGTAGTGTTACCCGTTCAGGGGCTACCTATTGAAAGTCACTGGCAATTTATCGTGCGCAATGATCAGCGCCTTCCACAGTCAGCACAACGCTTTCTTCACTACGTTCACGAACACCTGACACAGTGGATTGAACCGCGCTTTGTATGCAATGAACTAGACACCCTGCTGAACGCCTACCCGACGTTTCCCTTGCGTGGATAGAGCTTCGATTAATTGACTTGCAGACGCCGCTACTTCACTAATGCTTGAAGACCAGATGACGTTTCTAATAATGCGTTGCTGAGTGGCTATCCTGTTATCTAGCGTTCAACATAACTATTTTCGAAGGAACTCGCAGTGCAGATTGCCACCCTCGGCCCTAGCGGTAACAATCATGAATTAATTGCTCTGCGCTATTTAGCGAAGCATGGTCAGCCATCCACGAATCTTCAGCTTTTCGAACAGTTTGAAGAGGCGTTTGAAGCGCTGATTGAGGGGCGAGTAAGCCACCTGCTCCAGTGCACTGCTCACTTTGCCCACAGCGATTGCGTGGGCCGCTATATGCACCGCGCCTATCCGGTTGATGTCTTTATTGCCGGCAGCAAGCCTTTAGCGTTAGTTGCTCAGCGTAGTATTGCCACCCCTCGTCATGTGGCTATTCAACCAGCTACCCGCCATTACACGGACTTAAGCAGCTTTGGCGATATTATCGAGGCACCCACGACGGTTGCCGTGGCAGAAGGCTTGCTAGCGGGTACTTTTGAGGCAGGGATTTGCGCTGAAGAGGTCATAAATCAAGCGCCTGAGCAACTGAAGCTGGTGCAGTCGCTGGGGCCTGCACTAGATACCTGGGTGGTGTATGCCACCACCCAATTACCGGCCACGTCGCCGTTGTTTTTAAACCATGCGCCATTAAACGAGAAAGATAACAGCGGCACCCGCCACCACGAGCATTACGCGAAGCCAAATGGCTTTACGGGCGATGACACCAAACGAAATAGCCGTTAAACCAGCGGCTATTTTTAAACCATCGAGCAAAGCGCCCGCTGGATTAAAAGCAAGCTGAATAACGTCAGGGTTCGCGACCATCGCTAATGGAATGATGTACAACCCTATCCCCAAAGCCATGGCCTTAAGCGCTACTTTGAGCCAGTTTTCACCTACCATCCCCGCCGCGATAAACACTCCGCCACAGACAGGCGGCGTAATCGTCGAAAGCAGTGCGTACCAAAACACAAACAGGTGCGCCAACAACGGCTCTAATCCGAGTGATATAAGCGCTGGCCCCGCCACCGACACACAAATCACATAGGCTGCTGTTGTCGGCACCTCCATGCCCAAAATCAGGCAGGCCAGTGCGGTTAACAACAGCGCAGGCCATAGCAGGTCATTTGAGAGCGATAAGATACCCGACGTGATCTTTACACCAAGGCCTGTTAACGAGAGCACACCAATCACCAGAGAGGCACACAAAATAATCGCGCCAATGGTGGCAATTTGCCGCCCTGCGGTCACCACTGCATCCGCTAAGCGATTTGCAAACCCAGTGATTGAGAAACGCAGCGTAACATCGACCAATAGCAGCGCTGCACCGGCAAATATCGCAATACTAGCGGCATATTGAGGCGTGTATCCGCCGTTAAAAATACGCTCTAACAGCAGTACAAATGGCACCGCAAAAAAGAGTGATGTGATGAGTACTTCTTTGGCGGCTGGCTGCTCGCTGGCATCAATCGGCTGCAAGTCATGGCGCGTTGCGTAGGCATTAATGCCCATCCATACCGTCAGAAAATAGAGCACGGCCGGTAGCGTTGCTGCTGCCATGATTTGTGTATAGGGCGTGCCGGTTAGCTCTACCATGACAAAGGCTCCCGCCCCCATCAGCGGTGGCATTATTTGCCCACCTGAAGACGCCACCGCTTCTACTGCGCCGGCAAACGAACGCGGGTAGCGCAAACGTACCATAGAGGGAATCGTAATCGCCCCAGTAGAGGCAACGTTCGCCGAGGCTGAGCCTGAAATGGACCCCATCAGCGCCGACGAAATCACCGACACTTTAGCCGCACCACCGGTTAAGCGCCCAGCAACGGCACTCGCTAAATTCATGAAGCCTTGGCCAGCTTCGCCAGCATTAAGCACCGCACCAAAGATCACAAAGATAGCCACGACACCCACGCTAACCCCCGTTAGCGAGCCCCATAGCCCCCCTTCCGCAATCGTCAGTGAACCCACCATGCTTTGCAGTGGCAACCCCGGGTGGCCAAATGCCCCCGGCACATACTGCCCGAAAGCGCCGTAAAGCAGTGCCAATAGCGCAACCAATGGCAGCGGCCAACCGATCGCACGCCTTGCCGCCTCCAGGGCCAGCATAATTAAGAAAAGACCAATCGCCATCTGCAGATGGGTATCAATAAAGCCATACTGATTCGCCAGTGAGGCTTCATTAAGCGCGATGTAGGCGCAAGCGGCTATCCCTAATAGCGTCAGCCCCCAGCCACTAATGCGCTGAAAAGGGGTTTTAGCCATATAAATCAACACCCAAGGAAGCAGTAGCGCCATATGCAATGGCCTGCTCACCAGGGCGGGCGTTAAACCGTAAAAAATCAGTCCTAAATGAAACCCAACGCTAATGACACCTAACGCAATCCAACCAGGGGACGCCACCGCATTAGGTGTGGCGTTATCAGCCGTCTGAGACGAAAAAAGAGCATGCATGCCGAGTTGCCTATCCCTATAAAACGACGCAACGGCCTACAGACCGTTGCGTATTATCAGTGCCAAAAAACGCTGCTAAGGCAGCCTTTATCGAAGAGCGTCAGGCACATCGACTCCCGCTTCTTCATAATAACGCAGTGCACCGGGGTGCAGCGTACCGGTCATATTACTCAGCATGTCGGGCGAGATACTGCTCCACCAAGCCGTTTCTTCAGCCATGGCATCGCGACGCTCCCAGAAGGTTTTTGTCAGGGCATACGCGGTATCGTCATCCATTTGTGTGGTCGTGTAAGCGATGACCGGTAGTGACGTGGTTTGCACATCCTCGTCCACGCCAGGGTACGTGCCACCAGGAATCGTCTGACGAGCAGCACCTGTTTGCGCTATCTGCTCATCGCTAAAGCTAACCAGGGTGATTGGCATGCTGGCAGCCGTTTCAATAACATTCGGGGTTGGGAAGGAGCTGGCCGTCACAAAGGCATCAATCTGACCATTTTTTAACGCATCTGGCCCACTTCCAATAGAAGCGTCAGCAACACGTACTTTCTCTTCCAGCCCAAACAGCTCTAGATACCGAGTAGCTTCCCGAGCGCCAAAAGTACCTCGGCCGATTAAGATGTGCTTATCTTCAAGCGCCGCCATATCGGTCACACCGCCATCGCCTGCGATCACAAAGTGCATGGTGATAGAGGGAATAGGAAATAGGCCACGAATTTCTTGGAAACGAGGATGCTGACGCTCGGCAAAAGCCCCTTCCCCAGCCATAGCCTGTTCAACTAAGGCTGGCGGCGTAGTGAATACATAGTTACCTTGCCGAGCCATCACCTCCATCACGTTCTGAACCGAGCCCTGGCTCTCTTCTAGGGTCAGGATAATGGCATCGTCAGTGCCTTGGCGCACTGCCTCAGAGAGTTCAACACCCATCTGGTAATAGGCGGTTCCCGCCGATGCTGATTTATAGGTAACCCGTGTTTCTGCTTGTGCTGTCATTGCCGCAGCGGCAAGGGCAAGCGTGGCAGCCGAGACGCCTAATGTGCGATAAAGGGAGCGAATTGAGTGGTGCATATGAGTTCCTTAACGTGTCCAACGGCCAGCTGTGTGGCCTCGTTTTTATTGACTGAAAGCGATGACAAAGGCTAAATTCCAAGCCTTTAGACGCGACATAATGATCAACCATACCAACGCAGCCATCAATATGGTCGCGCATGCTGCTCAATTTTATTACCGCCTGAAGATCGACCCACAAGCCGCAAATATACCTACAAAGCGACGGAGACCAACAAATATCGTAAATCTATTATGTTTATCTGATTTATGATTAAACTCTTTACATTTATTTGGCCATTTTACTATTAGCTAAACGGATAATTTCCAAAAAAAAGACGTAATAACTTGCTTATCAAAGCATTTCATTCGGTTTAATTACGTATTGCAATGCAATATAACTTGTTAAACTAACGCCGCTTATTCCCCCTACCTTTTAACCAATATAAGGATAAATACGCCATGCCGACGTTACATAATGACCCAGGCCAGCTCCGAGTTTCTCGTTGCTGGCCTTTTTTGTTAGCAGCCTTATTATTATGCATGAGTCCTTCCGCTTTTGCAGTGACTGGAGATATCGACTTAACCTCCTCAACCGTCGGATTCTTTGCCGTAGCGATCTTCGTGCTTGCCTATGCCTTAGTAATGGCAGAAGAAAAGATCCACATGCGTAAGTCTAAACCGGTACTGGTTGCTGCCGGTATTATTTGGGGACTCATTGGCTGGGTGTACGTCCAAAACGGCATGTCCGATACGTCAGAGCATGCGTTTCGTGTGACACTTTTGGAGTTCACCGAGCTAATGCTGTTCCTGTTGGTCGCCATGACGTATATCAACGCCATGGAGGAGCGCCGTGTATTTGACGCCCTGCGCTCGTGGATGCTGCGCAAAGGCTTTAGCTACCGCCAGCTATTCTGGCTAACGGGCGGCCTTGCCTTTGTGCTCTCTCCCATTGCCGATAACTTAACTACAGCGCTACTAATGTGTGCCGTTATCACCAAGGTTGCTGAAGGAGATAAACGCTTCATTAATCTCGCCTGTATCAACGTTGTGGTAGCCGCCAATGCCGGTGGTGCCTTTAGCCCCTTCGGCGATATCACCACGCTGATGGTCTGGCAAGCCGGTATTATCCAGTTCCAGGAATTTTTCATCCTCTTCCTGCCTGCCTTGGTAAACTTCCTGATTCCTGCGGTCATCATGAGTATATTTATTAAGGATCAGAAGCCCAGCAGCGTTTATGAAGATGTATGGCTCAAACGCGGTGCACGGCGAATTATTGCGCTGTTTTTGATCACTATTGCCACTGCTGTGCTGTGCCATACGCTGCTGCACTTGCCGCCGGTACTCGGCATGATGACGGGTCTTGGCTACCTACAGTTTTTCGGCTATTACCTACGTCGCAGCCTGCCTCGCTCACTGGAACGCAAGCGTGAACGCTACAGCCGCCAAGGCGATAATAAAAAGCTTGAGCAGTTGGGTGGCGTGGTGCCGTTTGATGTTTTCAATCGTGTCGCCCGCGCCGAGTGGGACACTCTGCTGTTCTTCTACGGGGTGGTTATGTGCGTAGGCGGCCTTGGCTTTATGGGCTACCTTGGCCTGCTTTCCGAAGCGCTTTACACCGGTTGGAACGCCACCTGGGCCAATATTATCTTGGGGGTTGTGTCAGCAGTAGTCGATAACATTCCGGTAATGTTCGCAGTACTGACCATGGAGCCTGAAATGTCCCACGGGCATTGGCTACTGATTACGTTGACGGCCGGTGTAGGGGGCAGCTTGCTCTCAATTGGCTCGGCAGCAGGGGTCGCGGTGATGGGGCAAGCGCGTGGCGCTTATACCTTTATGGGCCACCTCCGCTGGGCACCGGCTATTTTTCTAGGCTACGTCGCCAGTATCATTGTGCATATGTGGCTTAACGCCAATAGCTTCGCCGTCTTTGGTTAACGAACGGTTGACACCAGTTCAAGCCCGCGTCACGCGCTAACAGGTGCTGCGCGGGCTTTTTAGTACGCCTCAAATAAATACTCAATTGGCGTCGGGCGGCCAAATAAATAGCCCTGATAGCGGTAACAGCCATGTCCTTTAAGCCAATCAAACTGCTCTTTTTTCTCGACGCCTTCAGCCACTACGGTTAAACCGAGACTGACCGCTAAAAGAATCGTGGTATCCACAATCGCCGCATCGGTTTTGTCAGTTAATAATTCGCGAATAAACGACTGATCAATCTTTAGCTCGTCCAACGGTAAGCGTTTCAGGTAGCTCAGCGACGAGTAGCCCGTGCCAAAATCATCCAGCGCGAAGCGAATACCTTGGGAACGAAGCTTTAACATGGTGCTACGTACTCGCGTGGGTTCGCTCATCAATAGGCTCTCAGTCACTTCCAGCACCAAACGACTCGGCGGTGCCTGGGTTAGTGCTAACAAGCTTTCTACATCGCGTACGAACCCAGGCTGCTGGAACTGCACCGAACTCACGTTAACTGAGATAGTGAGTGCCTCATAAGCAGGCTGCTGCGCCCATTTTGCTAATTGTTCACAGGCTAATTTCAGCACCCAGTGCCCAATAGGTAGAATCAGCCCGGTTTCTTCCGCAAGGGGAATAAAGGTGGCTGGCGATACCCAGCCACGCTGAGGGTGGTACCAGCGTAGTAAGGCCTCAACGCCAGTAGTGACGCCTTGATGGTTGACCTGCACTTGGTAATGTAGCGACAGCTCGTTGCGCTCTAAGGCTTGATGCAGATCCCCCTCAAGCCTAGCCCTCTCCAGCACACTGGTTTGCATCTCCATATTAAAAAAGCGCAACGAATTGCCACCAGCCGCTTTGGCTTGTTGAAGTGCCATGTCTGCTTGTTGTAAAACACTGTTCACACTCAACCCCAAACACTTAAACAGTGAAATACCAATGCTGGCGGTAATCGGCAGTGCCCGGTCGTTACGCAGCTTAGCAACCGCTTCTAAGAGCTGCCTTGCAAGGCGCTCAGCGTTGTGCGTTGCTTTACCTTGCTGTTCACCTAATGTATTTAACAGTACGACAAACTCATCGCTACTAAAGCGGGCAACGGTTGCCTCCTGGGGCAAATGTATTTGCAAACTTTCGGCGACATTAATCAATAATTGATCGCCACTCTCGTGGCCCTGAATGTCATTCACCAATCTAAAATTATCTAAATCAACAATAAAGATTGCGCTGAAGTTTGTTGTGCAATTATTTTGATCCGTGGCATCGGCTAACAATTCCATGAGACGCCGACGATTCGGAAGGCCAGTCAATGCATCATAAAACGCCAAATGGTGGGTTTTAGATTGCATTTCCAGATACTCAGTTAACTCCGTAGAAATACCACATAAGCAAGGCGCTTCACCTGGCGCCGTAGTTAATGGCATCTTAATCGATAGAAAAGTGCGTACATGCTCCTCACCCTGCAGCATATTATGCTCTTCAATCGTGACTTTCTTCCCTGAATCTAAAATATTTCGATCAACTTTCTTTATGGCCTTGGCACTTTCGGCATTAAAAAAATCATCATCATACTTCCCAACAATATCTTCTATTGGCCGCTTAAAAAGCTCACTCATTCGACGATTAACGTAACGATACTTTAGCGAGGAAGACTTAATATAGATATATGCATCGACACTATCTAAAATAGTCGCCAATAGCACTTCATGAGTATTTAGCTGTTCTCGGCTAAGTTTCATACGGCGTTTAAGTAGCACATTGCCTAAAAGCGCTAAAATAAGCAGTAAAATAAGTAAGCTAGTCCCCCACCATACCCACGTGGGAATCAATTGGGGTGGCCCCGTCATAGCTCGCCATGCACCTAACGTTTCATAATAAACGGAGCCTTTATCCTGTTTCCATCGACGTAGAACATCATCAATACGACTAAGTATCTCATCAGGAAGTTGTGGGGATGCGGCATAGAACAGCCTCGCTGGCTGAAAAATAACAGGCGTATCACTCAACCCATAATCGTGAGCCCGCCAGTCGCCAAATAGATGATTGGCAGCCACAAGGTCTGCCTCACCATTCGCAACTGCCTGAAACCCTCTAGCGAAACTACTCACGGGCAGCCAAGTGACGTTGATATCAAAACGCTCGGTTACCGCCGCCAAATAGCGTTGCTGAACGGACCCTGACACCACGGCCACACGCTGCTGCTCAAGATCAAAAATAGCGCCGATCTTAGCCCCTTCGCGCTGGTAAAGCTGTGACCAACTATGCATCACCGGCTCTTCATGAAACGCGATACGCTGAGCACGCTCTTCACTCCAGGCAACATCAGGTAGTAAGTCAATGTTTCCTTGCTCTAACAGGGTAAGACAGTGTTGAAAGTCACATTGAAGACTTTCCAGCTGCCACTGCTCTTCTTTGGCAATCGCCTGTAAAAGGTCGCCTAGTACGCCTCGAGGGCGACCCTCATCGTCAGCGAAGAGTTTTGGCGGATTGTGGTACACACCAACAGTCAGTGTCTCAGCCGATACGGGAGTTGTTACTAAACATCCACCTAGCAGTAATGCCCCTGACATAACGTGGGCTAGAACGCACAACGCACCCTTTTGAGTAGAAGGTAAGCGAGGTCCGAAGCAGCCCAACGTCTGGAACATAGATAAACCTACCCACCAGGCATGGTAAGGGGGCCCGCGCGCTCAACAACCCGTTGCCAGGCAGGGTCATTTTCAATGCGTGCCACAAACGCTGCGATAGCCGGATACCTTGCCAACGATTGTGTCGCGGCAACGGCCTGTAGCGGAAAACTCATTTGTATATCGGCCCCACTCGGCCAGTCACCCGCAAAATTACTTCGTTTGTGTAGGTGCGATTCAATAATGGCTAGATGTTGTTTAAGTTGGGGCTGGATAAATCGCTGCTGCACCGTTGAGCTAATTCCTTTTGCTAACGGCTTAATCAGCCACGGAGACTGCTTAGGTAGCTGGCTAAAGACCAGCCCCATCACTAACAGCGGCATTAACGAGCCTTCTGCATAATGAAGCCAGTAGCGATAATTTACCCACTCATTACGGTTTTCTTCAAGGTGTTGATCTTTAGTATTACTATAGCTATTGACGAGATAATCAATAATTGCCCCTGATTCTGCTACGGTCAGCTCACCGTCGGTAATCACTGGCGACTTACCCAGCGGATGGATTTTTTTAAGTGATTCCGGGGCTAGCTGAGTTTTAGGATCGCGCTGATAAACCTCAATATCATAATCAAGGCCAAGTGTTTCCAGAAGCCATAAAATACGGTGGGAGCGGGATTTTTCGAGATGGTGAACGCGGATCATAACGACTCCATGGGGCGACTTGGTGCGCTAGCATTGCACCAATGTCAGTTATCCTTTTGCTGCAAGCGTATTTAGCTTAGCACTATTGCGGCGTTGAACCCCATGAAGCTTAACAATTATTTATCTTATTAAAGAAACCCGAAGAGCATGACTTAAGGCACTATCAGATTAAAATCAAGCCCATGTTTTAACTCATTTTTAATAATATGGACATGCACTCACCCACTCTGTACTACGTTCTATGTCCATGACGCCAACGTGACAATATATCTAATGGCGACCATTTCCCTTCCAACCAAGGGGCAAGTAGGCGCGTTGAAAGTGGAATAAATAAAAACACCATGACAGGCGTCAACATCATCGTACTGACCAGAACACGGGGCACCATGGGCCAGTCCGCTAAAACACTGCCAAATACCCAGTTAAACAACAGTGAAATGGGAAAAAAAGCCAACCATACGGCGATGGCTTGTTTCCAGCGCGGGGGCGTCGTGCCCGAGCTAGACTGAAACCAAGCATCTAGACCGGTGGCACGGTGCTCATGAGGCGCATCATATAGCCCCTTACCTCGCTGTAGCCATGCATTGCGTGAAGCCGAATGCTCCCAGGCTGTTAACGTATCACTACTACTAAAGCGGAAAATGATCTGATATTCGTCATCGCTATTGGGTGGTGCCAAAACACCGGACCCCAAATAACCAGGAAAGTCAGCCGCTAAGTCGCGGCCTTCGTTTAACCAACGGTTAAAATCGTGATAACGGCCGCTCGCCACTCGACGGGCTACCATTAACGTAACAGGTGAGGCAGACATGATATATCTCCTAATGTGGTCACAGCGAATTGCCGGGTAGGCAAGCTGTTGGCCTTCAGGTGGGTAACCCCAAAAGCAGTACTCGCATTATACAGGCAATGATGATGCCATGTGATGACAAGCAGTGGTGATAAGGTGATAACTTAGTGGCCTGGTAGTGGCTGACGACGTTCGCCACGCTGAAAAGACCTAACGTGTAAGTAAATATCAATGGCGCTGCGAATTGCATCGGCCTCTAGGGCATCAGGTACCACGATAGGCCCTTTCACCTCCCCTCCTGAGCGCAAAACCCTATCCACATCAGCACGATAGCGTTCCAAAAGGTGTTCTATGTTGATACGCACACGATGCACTTCTAGCGAGAAAGCATGTCTTTGTTCGTTACGCTTAACGACATCCAATGGATTTTCTGCCACTTCGATTAGGCTCTCCAGGGTATTGAGCACTAATTTTTCGGCTCTATTTAGATTGGGTATAACGGCATAAATGAGTTCATGAAGCGTTAGATTTGCATCGCTATGGTGCATATGCCAAGTCAACTCTTTGAGAGAGGCTGAATGTTGATAAAACGACTCTGGTCAGAAAATTCCAATCGATAAACGCCATGAACGCCCTCTTGTCCTACTACGCGGCGCAGCGCTTCCGCAGGAAAAATGACCCAGCGGCCATCGACGCTGCGCGCTCGCACGTTCGAGTAGCGTCCTTCGTAATGCGCCAGGCACTCACTTTTTGACAGATGGATAACAACATCGATGATGGGCATGCGAATGATTAACCAAACAATAGCTAAGCGGTCGTTTTAGGCACGACGATTACGTGCTGCGATTCCTTCATAGATGCTCTATGCTAACGCAAACAGCTTATCCTTCGGTAATTGCTTATGGATCTTTCTACCCTAACCCCCTTTGTTTCTTCATATGCGTTACCGCAGCCTAAGGTAAGCAGCACACAGGCTAATCGGATACCGTCGGAGGAACAGAAGGCTCACTCCTCTGAGACTGCACAAGCCAGTGAAGAGACGGACTCATCCGCCAGTCGCGAAACGACCGGCCCTACGCGCCCCGACGGTACGCCGCTAGCACCGGAAGAGATCCAGCTTTTAGAACAGCTTAAGCAAACTGACCGGGAAGTTCGCCAGCATGAAATGGCCCACCAGACGGTAGGCGGCCCCTACACCGGCGGTGCCAGCTATGAGTACGAAGTTGGGCCCGACGGCAAACGCTATGCAGTTGCAGGCGAAGTTCCTATTGACTATGGCCCCGTGCCAGGTAACCCCACGGCGACTATTGAAAAGATGCAAACGGTCATCGCGGCAGCGTTGGCGCCGGCAGAACCTTCTTCTAAAGATATACAGGTGGCCGCTCAGGCAAGACAGTATTTATTGGAAGCCAAACTGGAAGCCGCTCGCGAGCAGAGCGAAATGAATGCTGCGCGAAGTGCTGGGGAGGCTACTACAGATACAGAAGAAGTGACCACAACATCTGATGAGCAGGCAGCCTGATCCGTTGGCTTTCCTACATTGGGTTGCAATTACATTGCAATTACTCAGCCTATTAATGTTGCTTAGGGTGCTGGTGAAGCAGCCCCTAAAAAGCGCTGATTCCAGTAATCGATATCCAGTGGCACGCTGACCACGGCTCGACCGCTGCCAGGTGCGTGGATCATCTGCCGGTTCCCGCCATAAATGCCTACGTGTGTGGCTTTGGCGCCATCTCCAAAGAACAGTAAATCACCTGGACGTGGCGCATCAACCGACGGCAGCGCGCGGAACTGATCGTTAGCAGTGCGGGGCACGCGGATGCCCGCAGCGCGATAAGTCATTTCCACAAGCCCCGAACAATCCAGCCCCTCCGGTGTATTGCCGCCAAAGCGATACGGTGTGCCAATCGCTTGCTGGGCATGAGAGAGAATCAGCGCGCGCTCCATCGAAATACCCGCTTGATCATTTGAGGCGGGAGCAGTCGTGATCTCTTTGCTGGCACACCCTGCTAATAGCAGCAGCGTGAATAGCGTTAACAGTGGGGACAGACGGATAAATGGCATACATCGCTCCGGCTCAGCACGTTAGCAATGCTTATATCATGGCCTATGCGCAGCTTACCCGCTACTGATTCGTAGGTTGTTATTACTAACACACGGTGACTAACGCCCTATCCACTCAACAAAGGTGGTTTCGCCCAGCGCATGCCGCTCGTGGCGCAGGCGGCTCATTGCAGCATAGGGCAAGTCCATCACTAAGCCGTTACCAAGCGGCTGCCCCAGCACTTGGCGCAGCAGCGCATTGCAGACAAACAGATGTGCAACTACCAACACGTGCTTACCGGGCGGATTAGCCAACAGCCGCTGCCAGGATTCACTAACCCGAGCATCCAGCGCCGCCAACGTTTCTCCTTCTGGGGGCGCGGATAGACAGGGATTAAACCAAAATTCGCTCATCGGCTCGCTGCCCTCATCGGCAAATACCTGGGCATGCGTTTTGCCTTCCCAGCGTCCCAGGTGAAGTTCAGCCAAGTCATCATCAACTTGTACAGGCACATCAAACTCCTCGCCCAGCCACAGCGCAAATTCGCGGCAACGCATCAGTGGCGAACTAATAATCGCATCGTAAGGTGGCCTGCCGTCCACCGTGTGGCGCATAACGGCATCACTCACTTGCTTCCAGCCCTTTTCACTCAGCGGGTGGTCGGTACTGCCACGTAACATGCGCCCGCCGACTGGCTCCCCATGGCGCATAATATCGATGGTGGTGATGTCTGCATTAGGAAAGCGCATGATTTCTGTTCCTCGACAGGCTGACTAGATGATTGCGTGACGCACACGGGCAAAGCCCCTCTCGGACACCAGCACCATGGCAAAAATCATCACATAGATAACGCTAACTGGATTCCAGGCGAGGCTGTTAATTGAGGCATTGAGCTACAAGCCAATACCATCATTGCCGGTAATGCTAATCACTGACGAATCACGTAGATTGATTGCCAGTCGATACGTTGAAAGGCCAATTAAGCACGGCATCACCTGAGCGGGTTATTTAGCAATGCCGCTATGGTGGTGTCCAACCATGACAGCGAAGAGACACTAAAATGACAAACGCATGACCGCTCAGCGACAGTTCAGTGGGTAAAACTCACTGTTACCTACTCCACGTCGGCACCACACAGCACCCTCGGCGCTCTACGAATAAACTGTTACCCACTATTTTTTTTGCTTGGTGCTTTAACTCGGAAAGTTGGGCGGCAATGTCTAGTGCCTTGCAGCGAGTGGTATCAGTGACCGGCTTAACAGCAATAGAAACACTGACAAAAGGAATAAACGTCACCGCACCCTGGCGGTTTTCTATATGGACTCCCCCTTGCTGACGGTCTACATCTTCATAAAACCCGGGCGCCATCACTTCAAAAGAGTGCAATATTTGCTGGCAAACGCCCTCCCACTGCGCTAGGGGAAGCAGCATCATAAAGTCATCACCGCCAATATGACCGATAAACCCGCCGGCGCTCTCTACCTGCGCTTGAAGCAAACGTGATAAGGAAATAATCACGTGATCGCCACGGGCATAGCCATAAGCATCGTTAAAGGCTTTGAAATTATCTAAATCAACGTAGGCGGCCGCAAACCCTTCGCGCTGATCGAGATAAGTAACCAACGTTTCGTTTATCAGAATATTACCCGGCAACCCGGTAAGCGGGTTGGCATGACGGGCCTGACGCACCTGAATGGCGGTAATTTCGCGCAACAGGTCCACTATCGTCCCCATTCCCAGATAGCAACCGCAACTATCCACAATCACGAAATCTTCCTGCTCGATATCGCGGCTATCGGTTAGCTGCTGGCTAAGCGCCTCAAGAGACAAATCTGCGTCGGCCACTAGCATTTTAGGATCCGCAATCTCTAACACCCGACGCTTTGCATACAACGCGTGGCTATAGGGGTTGGTAAATAGCGTTAAAAACGCATTGCGACGCACCACGGCTATTGGCACGCCATCTTCTACCACCGCCACGCAGCGTAGGCTTGTAACATCACGAAAGCGCTCGGCAAGCTCTGGTACGGAGCACGCCGGCGACACAGCACTTATCGCGCGTAAAATAGAGTGGGCGGTGCGCCCCGCCGGGCCTTTTAGCTGTGTCGTGGCAGGCAGCAGCATGTGCAGCTGCAAGGGCGGATGAAGGCTTGGTCGCGCAAAGTAAAACCCCTGAAGTAACGCCAATCCTCGGTCTAATTCCCATAGACAAAGGTGCTCAGCGGCAGTCTCAACTCCCTCAGCAATTAGTTGGCAGTCTAAGCTGCGCGCTACATCGAGAATCGAGCGTAAGAACTCACGCTTGGCAGGCTCTTGATCAATGCCAGAAATAAAGTGGCGGTCTAGTTTGACGAAATCAGGACGTAGTTCAGACCAATGGCGCAAACTGGAATGGCCTGCCCCTAAGTCATCCAACGCCACTTGAAAGCCCATATCGCGATAGTGGGCCACGGCTTGACGCATCAGCTCGTAATCATGAATAGGCACATGCTCAGTCAGCTCGATGACTACCCGCTCTGGGGGCAGGCCGCTCTCTTGGATGAAACTCAGCGTTAAGCCTTCACGGAAGTCACGCTCAACAATCGTCAGCGGCATCACGTTCAGAAACAGCAATCCGGGCAGTTCAAGTTCTGCAAAACGCTGAATCGCTAACCGTCGACACAGTAAATCCAGTTCGACTAACAATCCTGCTTGAGTCGCCACCTCAAACAGGCGTAATGGCGAGTGTAGCGGCGATGTTTTCGGGCCACGAATAAGCGCTTCATAGCCATAAATAGCCTGTTGATTGGCATTCACAATGGGCTGAAACAACACATGCAGCTCTTCTGCTGCAATAATCTGGTTCAACCACTGTGCTTCTTGTGCGGTCATATACCTGCTGCCCTATCAAACGTCGCCTGTTCCTTTGAGTGTTATAGCTCCAGCTGATTTTAAAGCGCCATCAGGAAAGCATTCGGACAGCAATCGTGCGACATTTCCATGTCGTTTGTATGACACTAAGGCCAACAGCCGCGGGCTAAGAGCGCGGGAGTTCTGACGGTGGAAACACCACATCACCGCCATCGACGTCTAACTGGCGAATATCCGTTGGGTGGCCCTGTTCATCCAGGCTTACCAGCCCAATCCCACTGGCATTCCATAGCCGCTCTCCAGCGCTGGCCCGGTCTGAGTCGCGGGGGTGAATACTCAGCTTGCGGCGCTTGGTGAACCAGTTGAGCGGTGAAAACGGCGCATAGAGCCAACGGTTCAAGCGGTCAAACGTGTTCAACAGCTGTTGTGGAAACGTATTTTTGATCCCGCTGGAGGTAATTTGCCAAAGATGCGGTGCCTGCTTTTGCCGACGTACAACAATGTCGTAGGCAAATGAGTAGTGGACGTCGCCAGATAAAATCACGTAGTTACCCGGCGTTTTTGAGTGCCGCCAAATATGCAGTAGCACATTGGCCGCCCCGCGATGCGCCATCCAGTTTTCAGCGTCCACCACCAACGGCTTGCCCGCCAAGGTAAATAGCTTTTGAATGATCTCTATCAGCTTGACCCCAAACATCGGAGCTGGGGAGACGATAACGGCGCTTTTAGTCCCCAGTAACGCTTGCTGCATTTCCATCAGCGCTTCCCAGTCCATTAAACCCGAAGGACGGTTGGGCTTTCTTTCGCTGCGCCAACGGCGGGTGCGCGTATCCAGCACGATTAGGGCAGGCGTGCCAGGCACCTGGTACTCCCAGCCCTGAAAGCGCAGTAACCGCTCGATAAATTTGTCCTGGGCGTTCGCGTTAAGCGAGCCTGCCTCTTCAAATAGTGTCGCGGCTTGAAGCAACAGCGGATTAAGCTTATCCGGTGCATTGCCCCATCCCTGACACAATAAATAAGCCACTAACGCATTGCCGATAATACGCTTTGAAAACGGATGGCCGTAGGCACAGCGCTCCCAGTCAGCGGTCAAGTTCCAGTCATCGGTGACATCGTGATCATCAAAGATCATCAGGCTGGGAACGTGGGCCATTAGCCGCGCGCACCGGGGCAGCCCCGCCACAAAGTCGTCAATCGCCACCTGCTCTTGCTGATAGGCATCCGTTTCTTTGTCACCCAACGCTGGCGGTTCAACAGCAATGAGCTGCCAGGGCGTTGGGGACCATACCAAGCAGTACATGGCGAGCATTTCTGCCAGTGTCACTAAGTGGTTTTGCGCATTTGCGGAGGTAAACACAGGCTTTTTAACGCCGCCAAAGAAACGCTCACGCAGCGCAGCGTTACTGGTCACATCCGGCAACAGCGCTTCACGGTGATAATAGCTTTCGGGGGCGGCGTAAAGCGCTTGACTGTCATCTACCGTGGCTCCTTCCAACTGCTCATCTACCAATCCCAAACGCTCAATCAGTGCGTGTACCGCACGCAGCATCGGACCAGCAACATCATCAACATAGACCTGGTCACCGGTCATCAGCAGCCAGGCTGGCCACTCTTTAGGGGTTGATTGGCGTTCGGCTAACCAGGTATCGGCCCGTACCAAGCCATCGGCGCTGTTGTGATGAGGTTTACGGCACGAACCGTGCATCAACCGGTGATGCCGAGAGGCCAGCACAAAGCCTGGATACGCTTCGCCCTCATGACATAACCAGGGCGCCCAATCCGGCAGGCGTTGCCATTCGCCTTGGGTACCCTGTACCTGCAGATCGTAGGCAATCCGCTCATCGGTGGGCAGTGCGGTCGGCAAGCTCAGGTCAATAAAATGAATATAGGCGTGCTGGCCAATCGCCACGCATTGATGCGACTTATCCAATGGGTGCGTCTGGACACCCACTTGTTCAGGGTAAAGCACCAGCTGCATAGTTAGCGGCCGGGTCGCGACTAGCCAAAGCACCAGCCGCGAAGGCGAAAGGCGACGCAGCAGTGGCCCCACCAGTACGTCCGGCAATGTCTTGGCGATTTGCGTCATGTCATTGTCTCTTGGTTAGGTCATGCATAGTAACTACCGAGCAACCACAGGTAACTCAATAACCACCTCTAATCCACCCGCCTGGGCACGTTGCAGATGCATTTGCCCTTGATACAGCGCGACAAGATCCGTCACGATGGCCAGCCCAAGTCCACTACCAGAACGTTGCTCATCGAGACGTTTGCCGCGCTGCACGGCGGCTTGGCACTCCTGTGCGGACATACCTGGGCCATCATCGCTCACTCGTAGCGACAGCCGTTGGCCATCGGTTTGCAGACTAATGCTCACCTCGCTGGTCGCCCAGCGAAGTGCGTTGTCCAACAGGTTACCGACGATTTCCTGAAGATCCTGCCCATCCATATGGACGCGCGCGCTGCCGTCTATGTGTTGCTGCAGGCGAATATGACGGCGCTGCGCCAGACGTGTAAGCCCAGTGATCAACGCTGCTAACGTATCCTGTACGGCAATTGGGGCGAAACGCGCCCCCTCGCCAGCAGCGGATGCCCGCGCTAAGTGGTGACGCACCGCATTGTCGATGCGCGAAAGCTCAACCTCCCAAAGAGCGCGGCTTTCGCTGGGCAATTGCTTAACCAGTAATCGCATAACGCTTAGTGGGGTTTTTAACGCATGGGCAAGGTTGCCCGCGGTATGGCGGCTTCGTTCAATCAAACGTTGGTCACGAATAAGTACGGCATTCATTGACTCCGCTAGCATCGCCAGCTCATCCGGCAAGTGGGTGTCGAGCTGCTCAGCCCGCCCTTGCTCGACGTCCCGGAGATTGGCATTCATGCGTCGCAGGGGTGCCAACCCCCAGCGCACCTGCAGCGCCAGTACACCTAACAGCAGCGCCCCCAGGCCCACCAGCCCCAGCCATAAAGCTTGTTGAAACTGTCGAATATCTTCTCGCAACGCGTCATCACGGGCGGCAATGCTAACATGCAGCGGGGTTTCCAACGGGGCAAGGTAAATATCTCGCTCGACAATGCGCAACTGTTGGCCTCGCGGGCCGCTCCATGTGCGAGCCGATAGGTTTGTATTATCGACAACCGGTAGGCGCTGATCCCACAGCGAGCGCGACGTTGCCGAAAGCTGGTCATGGTCGGTAATTTGCCAATACCAGCCGGAATAAACCTGTTCAAAACGCGGGTCGCCCAGTGATCGATCGTAACTTATCTGCTGGGCGACCGGGTCAAAGGTAACCCCCGCAATGATAACGTTCAGCGTTGTCTCCAAGCGTTCATCAAAGGCATGAATTGCTGACGTACGATAATGGTGAGTGAGTAGCCAACCCGCCATTGGCAACGCTAGCAACACCATTAACAGTGCCGCTAGTAGAAGACGCAACGTAATCGAACGGGTCGACCAACGCTGAGCCCAACGGGTCATAGCTGACTTCATGCGCCGGAAGGCTCTTCAGCGAGTAAGCGATACCCTTGGCCACGCAGCGTAGCAATCCGCCATGCGCCTAATTTACGCCGCAACCGGCTCACTTGAACATCAATCACGTTGGAGTCGGGCTCATGATCACGGTCATAGACATGTTCAGAGAGCTCGCTGCGGCTAACCACGCGCGGGGCGGCATGCATTAAGTAGCTGAGTAGACGCGTTTCCTGGGCGGTTATGCTAACCGGCCTGCCCGCCAGCGTGACATGCTGGGTATGGGTATCCAGGCGTAGCTCACCCACTTTTAGCACGGGATGGGCATGGCCATGACTACGACGCACCAGGGCACGCAGCCGAAACATGACCTCGGCAGGTTCAAAGGGTTTCGTCACATAGTCATCGGCCCCTGCGGTAAAGCCCGCCGCTTTATCAGCCCAGCGCTCCCGCGCCGTTAAAATCAATACTGGCAGATCAATACCGTCTTCACGCCATGCAGAGAGCCAGCGTGTGCCTTCACCATCGGGTAGCCCCACATCAAGGATGACCGTGTCATAGGCTTCCGTGCGCACTAGAAAATCGGCTTCCTGGCCATTTTCCGCATGCTCTACCAGCCAATCACCCTCCCGTAGCGCTTGAATAAGCTCACGGGCGAGCGCCTGGTCGTCCTCTACCAGTAAACACTTCATGAATAGCTACCTTATTGGCGGCGCATCTCGTTAATACGCACACCTTCTATTTTCATTAACTGTCCACTATGGCCATCAAACTCAAACTCAACCACTTGATTCTGAGCGCCCAGCAGTTTGATCTCATACTCTACATGACCATCCTCACGCTCGACCTCTACTTCTATTACCTCGCCGATATAATTAGCCTCAAGCCAGTCCAAAATGGACTCTAAGGGCACGACATCGCCTCGCTGCACTTCACTGTGCAACGCTTCCCAGGGCTGATCACCAATGGCACTACCGGCCAGTGCAATAGCAAACATCGCGACAACGACGTTAACAGGCAGCACTTTGTGCAAGCGCATGCGTGGCAGGCGCTGCCAATAACGTGAAAGGGTTCGCGTGAGGGGTATCTTGTTCATCGTACTAGCATGCCAAAAGCAACATGAACGTTAGATGAATGGCTTTGTCAGCTTACGGAAAGAACCGCGGTGCTATAACTGTTTTGCCTCATGACGAATGCTGTCTCATTCAACAGATGACGTCATTCAACAAACCAAGAAGGAATTTGATATGAACGCTATGAAAAAAATGTTGCTGATCCCGACCTCCGCGCTGCTGTTAACTGCGGCTGCAGGTAGCGTGCAAGCTGATACATTGCCGGTTGATCAGATTGACAGTGTGCTAACCCATGCCACTGACTATGGGTTCACCCATTATGAAGAGATCAGTATTAAGAGCCGTGGCCGTGCCGAGGTTGAAGGCTGGCTTGATGACGAATGGTACGCCGACATTGAGTTTTCCATCGATAGTGGCGAAACACTGCAAGAAGAGCGAGAGCGTCTAATTACCAGTGCCTGGGGCATGAGTGAAGATGATATTCGCCAAGCACTCGAGGTAGCAAGCCAAGAGGGTATGAGCGAATTTGAAGATATCGACATTGATAAAAGCGGCATGATTGATGTGGAAGGCCGCGATGAAAATGGTCGTGAAATAGAAGTCAGTCTACGCCAAGATTCCTTCCAAGTGAGTAACGTTGACCGCGACTAACGGGATAGCACAATTCAGCATTAACTAACACAAACCATTATGCGGGCCACTTAGGCCCGCTTTTGCTGGCAGCTCATAATGTTTGATACGACAAATAAGCGCCGTAAGTTACTTTTTTAATTAGCCAGTGGGACATTGCCAGCAACGCGCTGTAATGTGGTACGCATCATCAATAGTTATTGACTGTGTACTTCTGGGAGATGCCTTTGACGCTACCCGCCACCGCAGAAGGCGTAAGCGACCGCCTAGAACATTCGGTATTGCGTGATCTTGCGTGGTTGCTCGCCACGCCTGATTTGATTGAGCTAACGGGGCCGACTACCTATCCAGGCAGGCCAACACGCCAGGAGCTTGGCTTAGTAGATTCAATTGATGACTGGTTGGCGAATCTTTCGTCACTAGTGAGAGCGCTAGATGGCCAACTGGCGACACGCATGGGGCACTACCATGAGCGGCTGTGGCACCTGATGTTAGATAACGCGCCTAACACACGACTGCTCGCCAAAAACCTGCGTATTACCCAGCAGCGCAATACCCTGGGCGAACTGGATATGCTCTATCGAACACGGGACAACCCCAACCCCATCCATTTGGAAGTGGCGATAAAGTTCTATCTTGGCCTACCCGAAGGGCCTGGCGATGCCACCTGCCAAAGCCGCTGGATTGGCCCTGGCGGGCTGGATAGCCTGGCGCTGAAATGTAGCCATCTGCGCCATCATCAGTTGCCAATTTCGCGCACTGCCACCGCGCAAGCGATCATCGCCTACTGGCTAGCGCCCAGAGATATAGGGCCCACCCCACCACTCCATCATCCACTGGCGCAGCGCCTAGCGATGCCCGGCGTACTGTTTTATCCCTGGCACGCAACGTTACCGCCGCCCAGCGGTGCAACGGCCGATCATCGCCGTGGTAAGTGGTGTTATCTAAGGGATTGGCCGCAATTCGCAGCCCAGCGAAGCGAGGCACTGAAAATGGCATGGCTAGAGAAGCCTCACTGGCTAGCACCGCCGCCATTGGCTAGGTTCTACTCTGCCAAGAAACATATGGCAGACGTGACGCCACTCATCCATCGCTACGGGCCGCAGCAAGTAGTGCTATACGACCCGCAGGCTGAGGAAAAGCCGCTTGAGCGACTAGTCATCGTGCCTGACGACTGGCCGCGCCAAGTACCGCTACCGCCCCGTACTCGCGATTAAACAACCAGCTCGTTAAACAACCACCAAGTTATCGCGATGGATCAGCTCGTGAGCCTCCACGTAACCCAGAATTGCTTCAATCTGGTGGCTCGGTTGGCCCGCTAACTGACGGGCTTCATCCGCGCCGTAGTTCACCAATCCTTTAGCCACGCGTGCGCCCTGTTCATCCACGCACAACACCATATCACCGCGCTTAAAGCTGCCCTGCACTTCACGTACGCCCACCGCCAACAGGCTAGAGCCTTTGCCACGCAGCACATTGACAGCCCCAGCATCCAGTACCAAGGTGCCACGCACCTGCAACTGACCTGCCAGCCAGCGCTTGCGAGCAGCGATGGGCGCTTGAGCTGGGCGCAACAGAGTGCCCAGCGCCTCGCCTGACATGATGCGGGAAATAACGTCCGGCTGGCGGCCGCTGGCAATCACCGTGACCGCGCCGGAACGGGCAGCCAATTGTGCAGCACGAATTTTGGTGCTCATGCCACCGCGTCCCAAGGCGCCTCCACTACCAGCAACAGCGGCTAAGCGCGGGTCGTCGGCACGGCCTTCAGCAATCATTTTGGCATTGGGGTCGTGGCGAGGGTCGGCGTCAAACAGCCCCTCCTGATCGGTGAGCAGCAGCAGCGCATCGGCTTCTAACAGGTTGGCTACCAGCGCGCCAAGCGTATCGTTATCGCCAAAGCGAATCTCGTCGGTGACGACGGTATCGTTTTCGTTGATCACCGGCACCACACGCATCTCAACCAAGGTACGCAGCGCTGACAATGCGTTGAGATAGCGCTTGCGGTTGGAAAGGTCATCGTGGGTGAGCAGAATCTGGGCCGTTAACATACCGTGGCGAGCAAAATGCTGCTCGTAGCACTGGGTGAGACCGTTTTGGCCTACCGCCGCAGCTGCCTGAAGCTCATGAACGGCACTGGGACGCGCTTGCCACCCCAGGCGCACCATGCCCGCCGCTACGGCACCCGAGGATACCAGCACAACTTCTTTGCCCTGCTGATGCAGCGTGGCAATCTGGTCGACCCAGCCACCAATGGCCGGCTCATCCAAGCCTCGACCATCGTTGGTGAGCAGCGCGCTACCAATTTTAACCACCACCCGGCGGGCGCTGCTTAACGCCTCACGGCCGGGCAACTGCTCATTGCTTTCCACGTCGCGACTCTCCCAAGCCATTCCGCTCACGCGTTTGATTCCGTTGACCCTGCTGACGTCACCCACTCGACCGACGGATCGGTTACGGGGCGTACTCTACCTCGACATCGTAATCATCATCGTCAAAATCGTCGTCATCTTCATCTTCGTCGTCGCGTTTACGTCGACGGCCAAGACGCGCTTCCGTACGGGCCACTGATTCTTCTTCCATGCGGCGGCGCATTTCCTGCTCGCGGGCATGGGCTTCTTCATCTTCATTTTCCAGGCGCTGCTGCTCTGTCAGCCAGCGATACGCTGCCTGCACCAGCTTGTCAGTGCCGTCGCTGCTGATGGCCGAGATGCGGAATACCGGGCCATCCCAGTTCAGCGCTTGGATAATCGCCTCGGCGCGGGCTTCGCGCTCATCTTCCGGCAGCAGGTCAAATTTATTCAGAACTAACCAACGCGGCCGCTCAGAAAGCGCCGGCGAGAACTGGCCTAGCTCGTGAATAATCGCCTGCGCCGCTTCCACGGGGTCAGACTCGTCAAACGGCGCCACATCCACCACGTGGAACAACAGACGTGTACGGGTCAGGTGCTTCAAGAAACGTAACCCCAGGCCCGCGCCATCAGAGGCACCCTCGATCAGCCCCGGCACATCGGCCATCACAAAGTGCTCGTGCATCCCCAGCTTCACAACCCCCAAGTTAGGCACCAGGGTAGTGAACGGATAGTTCGCCACTTTGGGTTTGGCCGCGGATACCGAACGGATCAGCGTGGACTTGCCCGCATTCGGCATGCCCAGCAGGCCGACGTCAGCCATTACCTTCATTTCCAGCCGCAGGTTGCGGCGATCTCCTTCAGTGCCCGGCGTGGTGCGGCGAGGCGCACGGTTGGTCGAAGATTTAAAGTGAATATTGCCCAACCCACGGCGACCACCTTCGGCCACCAGTACCACCTGACCGATATCGGTGACATCGGCGATGACCTCAAGGGTATCCTCATCGATCACCGTGGTGCCCACCGGCACTTTCACATGCAGGTCTTCACCGGCTTTACCGCTCATCTGGCGGCCCATGCCGCCCTGGCCATTTTCAGCTTTGTAAAAACGCTGAAACTTGAAATCAATCAAGGTATTCAGTGAATCGTCACCAATTAGGTAGACGCTGCCACCATGGCCACCATCGCCACCATCAGGGCCACCTTTGGGCACATATTTTTCGCGGCGAAAGCTCAGACAGCCATTGCCGCCTTTACCTGCCTCAACAATAATCGAGGCTTCATCGACGAACTGCATTGGATTCTCCCGGCCGCTTCCGCCGCCCTAACTGCAATATCCCGCCCATTAATAACAGGCAAAAGGGATCGAAAAGACAAAAAAGCCCCGCCATGGCGGGGCTTTTATTTCGTCATCTTCGCTCTGCGCAACAGCTGTTGCTTAGGCAGAAACGATGCTAACGAATTTACGGTTGTTCGGACCTTTGGTCTCGAACTTCACGAAGCCGTCGTTCAAAGCGAACAGCGTGTGATCACGGCCCAGGCCAACGCCAGTGCCTGCGTGGAAACGAGTGCCACGCTGACGAACGATGATGCTACCCGCGCTGGCTGCTTGGCCACCGAAGAGTTTCACACCTAAGCGTTTGGACTCGGAATCGCGACCGTTACGCGTGGAGCCGGCTGCCTTTTTATGTGCCATTGCAAAATCCTCCTTAAGGGAATCGACTGCTTACGCAGAAATTCCGGTAATTTTGACTTCAGTGAACCACTGACGGTGGCCCTGACGCTTCATGCTGTGCTTCCGGCGACGGAACTTGATAATCGTTACTTTATCGCCACGGCCGTGGGAAACGATTTCAGCGGACACTTTGGCACCGCTTACTAAAGGCGCGCCAACGTTGACGTCATCGCCGTCTGCAACCAACAGCACTTCATCAAACTCAATCGTTTCGCCGGTAGCGACTTCGATTTTTTCGAGCTTGAGGGTTTGACCTTCTTGAACGCGGTACTGTTTGCCACCGCTTTTAATAACTGCGTACATGTCGCTCTCCGGACTTGTCGTTAATGCCGATTACGCCCCGCGTAACCAACGCTCATCGCCTTCCGCTCTTATCGACCTGCTGCGAGTGGCGCCCCTTTTGGCAGCCATCTGACAGGGAGCATGATGAGTGGGTCGCGAATTATAGCGACTATCGCGGTTTACCACAAGACTACGGGGCATTGTCAATCACACATCACACCACGAACGTCTATCACTACCTTGACGCCTCACAGACAGCCCCATAGCATGGCCCCAACTATCCTCCCCCCGCGATGAACGGAACCCATGACAGCCAACGTCTCTCAAACCCCGCCTGCCAGCCCAACGCCTTCACCGCTGCACGCCGTGGTGGCCGATGACTTTGACGCCGTAAACCGGACCATTGTCGCGCAGCTGAATTCCAAGGTGCCGCTGGTGGAAACCATCGGCCAATATATTATTGAAAGCGGCGGCAAGCGCCTGCGCCCGTTACTCGTGCTGCTGGCTGCCCGGTCACTGGGCTATGAGGGCGACAAACACATCACCCTGGCCACGCTGATCGAATTTATGCACACCTCCACGCTGCTGCACGACGATGTGGTCGATGAATCGCACATGCGGCGTGGCAAAAAAACCGCCAACGATGCCTGGGGCAACGCACCATCCGTACTGGTGGGTGACTTCCTCTATTCGCGCTCGTTTCAAATGATGGTGGACGTAGGATCGATGCGCATTATGGCGATTCTGTCCGGCGCGACCTGCGTGATTGCCGAAGGCGAAGTGCTGCAGCTCACCAATATCGGTAACCCCAGCATTTCTGAAGCGGATTACTTTGAAACCATTCAAGGCAAAACAGCGATGCTGTTTGAAGCCGCCTCCCACAGCGGTGCCGTGCTTGCCGACGCCACACCTGAGCAAGAGCGCGCCCTGCAGTACTACGGCCGCTATTTAGGTCTCGCCTTCCAGCTCATCGACGACCTGCTGGATTACCAAGGCGACGCCGAGGCCATGGGCAAAAATGTCGGCGACGACCTGGCAGAAGGCAAACCGACCCTACCGCTCATTCATGCTATGGAGCGCGGCACACCGGAACAGGCAAAGCTAATCCGCCAAGTGATTCGCAAGGGCGGGCTGGAACAGCTCGACGAGGTGCTTGAGATCATCAATGCCACTGGCGCGCTGGAATATACCCGCGCACGGGCCGTTGAGATGGCCGATAAAGCCCTAGCCGAACTCGATGCTCTGCCACCCAGCCCCTATCGCGATAGCATGGCTAGCATCGCTCGGTTAGCGGTTGATCGCAAAGCATAAAGCCTGCGCAACAAAGCAACCCAACACGAAAAAGGGACTTGAAAAAAACCCTTCGCCTGCGTATGATTCGCTCCGTTGTTGAGCGCTGCTTAGCGCGCTTTTAATAGCATCGTTGCAACAATATTCGGAATATAGCTCAGCTTGGTAGAGCGCTGCCTTCGGGAGGCAGAGGTCGTAGGTTCGAATCCTGCTATTCCGACCAAGAATTCCAGAAAAAACGGCCACTTAGCTCTTAGAGCAAGTGGCCGTTTTTGCTAATGGCTGCTAGGCCTTTCCGTGAACAACCTAGTGGATTTACCCAACTAGACCATCCTCCAGACCTTGCGACACTCCAGCCAGAAAGGCCTCTTCAAAGCCCCCTGCCTCTTCAGCAATATTCGCGACAACCGCATCGTCACTATACAGGTCAGCAAAGTCGACATATTCAGAGCGTTCAGCTATCTGCTGTGCAATAGCCGGGTCCAGAGAGTCGAATTCCCCCGATGCCATGAACTCGATCACACCTATCATGCTGAGCCACCCTTCCAGAGTCAGAGCTGCAGCTAATGCGCTGTAATCTAGGTCAAGACCTTGAGCAAGCTGATCCATCTCCTGGAGCCCACGCTGCTCGATCAACAACGTGGGGGTACCATCAAGTGCAAAGCCGTTGCGGCTGATAGCCGGGTTATCACTACCGGGGAACAGGGTCAGGCTGTCATGCTCGAAGTCTTCCAAGGCTTCCTTGATGGCAACCACAGCGCGCTGCCCCGATTCCATCAAGGCAGGCTCCACTTCATCGCTGGTCGCCCAGAGCACCGACATGCTATCCAGCGTCTCATCCTCAGACCGGTAGTTGTTCTGATGATGGTAATCGAGGTATAAGTCGGGCCGATACTCCTTGACAACTTCTCTCACCGCCGCCGATTCCGGAGCCTGCTCAGGGTTCTGCTCCTCGTTGGGGTCATAAGTACGATTGAGATCGATGTCATTCGAGTTACGACGCGGGTCGAGCACATCTTCAGCTCCTGCAACCTGCTGCTCCCAGCGGGCAAAGCCGTCCGGATTGACTCGAGGCATGACCACTACGGTTACCTCTTCTCGCAATGCTTTAGCTTCGACACTATCTCCTGCCAGATAGTCCAGCAGGTACAAAGCCGCCTCGGTTCCCAGCGGCTCGTCCCCATGCTGCTGAGTAGCAATCATCAGCGTCTTGGGTCCACTACCGACTACCGCTTTGTAAAGCGGGTTACCTTCCACGGACTCTCCAACCTGAGAAAGGTCCATGGATTCGTACTCAGTATCCAGGCGCTGCAATTCAGCATATAGCTGTTCATTACTGTGAAGGCTCTCCATGACCAGAGACTGCTCGGCACTGTAATTTTCTGCTGATACGTTCTGGCTATAATAGTCGGCAACCGCCAGCTTGGCATTCAAAGCCTCTGTATCAGTGTCTGCCGCGGCCTTTATCACGGCCCCGCGGAGTTCTGCACGACTTAGCTCACCGGCTTCTAACTTGCTAGCCCAGAAGTCATGGCCTTCCGTGTCCGCCGCTCTAGCAAACAGCTGCTCATAGAGGTCAGCAACATATTCGCTATCAGATGCCTCTTGCATGTACGTCTGAGCTTCCTTCGAGCTCGCAATTTCAGACAATACGGCCTGAAGTCCATCGCTTTCCAGCCGCTCCTGCCAGAAACCAAACCCTTCGGGGTCTGCCGCGCGGCCAAGTAGAGAAAAGTAGATCGATTGTACTATTTTACCGCTATCCTGAAGCTCCATAATCATTATTCCTTTAACGGGTCTGGGGCCTTTGTCCACTGCCCTATCCAATATGGGAAGATATCTTGAAGGCTACTCACCCTAGCCTAACTTATTGTTTTAGCAACCTTCTATTAAGGTTTCTAATATACCACCTACTTACTTTAGTACTCTTGCTCAAAAACTGCCAACGGGTTCAGGGCATAAGGAAAACACGGCATAAATCCTGCCGCAGCTGCCTAATCCGCTCCGGTGGAGTAAAATCTCGGTTTTGTCCGAAAAGTCGGGGGTACTAACGGTACCAAAGGCGTGGGGGTTGGGCTGTGCTTCTTTCCTTTGACTTCTTTACCAGTCGATCTAAGGTACGGGTAGTTAGGCTGGCAGTCGTTTTAGCCATTGAGGTCACCTTTTTCTAGGTTCCAAATAGGTTCCAGAGGTTGTAGGTTCGAATCCTGCTATTCTGACCAAGAACACCATAAAAAAACGGCCACTTAGCTAACACAGCAAGTGGCCGTTTTTTGTTGTTTGCTTCTCTTCCTACCCTGGCGGGTGGATCAGCCCCACCACGCTGACCAAGATCAGCACGGCTCCCAGTACGCGGAAGAACAGCCCGGTGTCTGCTTTTAGCATATAGCGGTGGGCTTTTTCGCCTAGCAAATGGCCGATAAATGCGCAGGGCAGTAGCCATAGTTGATGAATCAGTTGGAGGTCGACGCCGGCGATGATGAACGACGCCATTTTGATCATCACCAGGATAAACCACAGCACAAACATGGTGTCGCGCAGTTGCTCTTTGGCGACGTGGGTGGCGAACACCGCGACAATCAGCGGCGCGCCAATCAACGAGGTGCCACTGACATAGCCACCGAGAGCAAGCAGCACAATATCGACGTATTTGTTGTTACTTCTAAACGGTTTATTCAGCACATAGCCAATGGCATAAATGATCACAATGCCGAAAATAATGTTGGTCATGATCTGAGAGGGCAGCGTTAACAGCCCCACCACCCCGATCAACTTAGGCACGATCATGATTTTCAGGGCTTTGGTTAAATAGCCCCAATCGATATTACTTTCCGGCGATGTACCTCCCACGCCCGCTTTCTGCACTTGACGATGGCCGTTCCAGGCAATCCAACTGGAAAAAATCAGCAGATGAATGGCCACAATTGGCAGAAAGACCAGCGGTTCGTTGACCACCAGCAGCAGAAAAGGCAGCGCCAGCACGGCTCCACCAAAACCAAGGCTGGTGCGAACAAAACCGCTCCAAGCAAAAATAAGCCCGATGAGAAGGTACTGGTACCAGAGTAAATCTGTCATTGCGCGTGCATGGCCTCTAAGAAGATGAGTAGTTGCCTAGCCCCCACCAGCGTGGCAGCAATGCGCGCACCTTGGCCTGGGCAAAACGGTCGTCCATTAATATCACAACCCCTTCATCCTCGGGGCTGCGAATCACCCTTCCGGCGGCCTGCACCACTTTGATCATACCGGGTATGCGGTAGGTGTAGTCGTTGCCCTGGCCGAAACGGGTGTTCATGCGCGCTTTCAGCGCTTCGTTAAAGTCGTTAAACGGCGGCAGGCCTAAGGTGGCAATAAACGCGCCGATTAGGCGCTTGCCAGGAAGGTCGACCCCTTCGGCGAAAGCACCGCCTAGCACTGCAAAGCCGATGCCCTTACCACCCGGGGTAAAGCGCGCCAGAAAGGCATCGCGCTCGGCTTCCTGCATTCCACGGGTTTGGGCAAACATCGGCACGCTGGGATGTGCGTGCTGAAACTGCGTCATCACCTGCTCCAGATAAGCAAAGCTACTAAAAAACGCCAGATAGTGGCCAGGTTGACGCTGATACTGGTCGGCCAGAACTTCCACAATAGGCGCCACAGAGGCCTCACGGTGATGATAGCGAGTGGAAATATCGGTGCGAATACGCACCTCCAACTGGCGGGCGGCGAACGGTGAGGCCACTTCTCGCCACACACTGTTTTCCGGTAACCCGAGTAAATCGCGGTAGTAATGAAACGGGGTCAGCGTGGCCGAAAACAACACAGCGCTGCTGGCAGCCTTGAAGCGTGCCGCCAGAAAATCCGCAGGAATAACATTGCGCAGCCCTAGCACTGCGTCGCCTCGGCCATAACTGGCAAGGTCGCAAAGTGAGTGGTCACCAAACCGCTCCGCCAAACGGCAGAAGGCCAATGCGTCAAACAGCAGCTCTTGAAGCTCAATGCTTGAAGCGTCGGGGTGCTCAACCAAATAATCGGTGATCGCGCCAGCCAAGGTTTGCATCGCGGCCACCAGTTTGTTGGGCAGCGCATCAAGTAAATGATAACGCTGTGATGCCGCCGCATCGGTGGTCACTGTTTTCGTTAGCGCCTGCCACTGCCTACCGACACGGGCTAGCGGTTTAGCAAGCGCGGGAGGTGAGCGGCGACGCAGGCGGCTCAAGCGCTGCTGGGAAAGCTCGGCACTGTACATGCCCCGCGCTCGCTCAACTAAGTTGTGCGCTTCATCTATCAGCAGGCCTACCCGCCAGTCGTTGGCTTGGGCCAAACCATGCAGCAGCGCATGGCTATCAAACCAGTGATTCACATCGCCCACGACCACGTCGGCCCAGCGGGCTAGTTCCTGGCCTAGATAATACGGGCACACACTGTGGGCAAGCGCCACCTCTCGCAGTCCGGCACGATCTAGCCAGCGACGTGCCACCGCGGTTTGGCGAGCGGCAGGCAAGCGGTCATAAAAACCTGCTGCCAACGGGCAAGCATCGCCTTGGCAAGCGGTGCCTGGGTATTCGCAGGCTTTTTGTCTGGCCACCAGTTCCAACACCCGCAGCGGCGATGCGAGCGCAGACGCCGTGGAGGAAGATGAAGTAGGCGGTGATGAACTGGAGGTAACAAGACGCGCCAGCGCATCCAGCGCCACACGGCGGCCTGGGGTTTTCATGGTCAGAAAGGCCAGCCTATCCAGCTGCTGACGGGGCATTGCAGTCAGCATCGGAAATAGCGTGCCAAGGGTTTTGCCAATGCCGGTAGGGGCTTGGGCCAGTAGGCACCGCCCGGTGCTGGCGGCTTTATAGACATCTTCCGCCAACGCCCGCTGCCCAGGGCGAAAATCAGAATAGGGAAACGTCAGCGTCGCCAGCCACTCATCGCGGCGTTGGCGATGGGCGGACTCCTGCTCTGCCCAGGCCAAAAAGCGTTGGCAGTGATCGGTAAAAAACGCCTGCAGCTCAGTGGCGCTAGCTTCGTGGGTAAGCAGTGTTTCCTGACCGCTGGTAATCTCCAGATACACTAACGCCAGCGTGACCCGCTCAAGGCCGCGCTCGGCACAGAGCAGCGCGCCGTATACTTTCACCTGCGCCCAGTGCAACGCACGCTGATTAGCCGCCATGCGATCTAGATTGCCACGATAGGTTTTGACCTCTTCCAAACGGTTAGCATTGGGATCAAAGCCGTCAGCACGGCCTGCCACGCGAAGCCCCTGATACTCACCGGAAAGCGGCAATTCGGCCAGGTAATCCTCGCCCCGGCGGCTAGCCACTAACCCATGTCCTTCGATACCTTCCTGAGCGCTGGGCGCTGGCGTAAAGCGATGATCAAGGTCGCCCTCCCGTGCGGTGAAATCACATAGCGTGCGCACCGCTACCCGGTAACGGCTCATTCGACATCTTCTCGTTCAAGCCCTTCTGGTTGAAACCCTTCTGGTTCAGATGCTGGCTGCCAGCGCACATGACATACTTCAACGGGCATACCATGGCGGCAAAAGAAGTTGATCCAGCGGCGTTGGTTATCTTGTAGACGATCCCCCGGCCCTTTCACTTCTATCATTTTGTAGCGTGGTTCGCCGGGCGGTGCATCCGGCATCAACTGAATCAGGTCAGGTAAACCTGCACGGTTATGCTTAAGGTCATCTAATAGCCGCATAAAACAGGCACGCAAATGGGCAGGCGGCAAGCACTTAAGCGCAAGCGTTAACAGCTCTTCACTGACGACTCCCCAGTGAACAAAGGGCGAGGCGGTGCCCTGCTTGGCGTGCCAGGTGCGCAGTATCGTGTCCTGATAGCGGCCGTCATCCAACTGGGCCAGGCAGGCGGTGATATCGAC
The DNA here is from genome assembly GCF_002216165.1 of Halomonas sp. N3-2A. Taxonomy (NCBI): domain Bacteria; kingdom Pseudomonadati; phylum Pseudomonadota; class Gammaproteobacteria; order Oceanospirillales; family Halomonadaceae; genus Halomonas; species Halomonas sp. N3-2A. The sequence continues at coordinate 3,575,710 of NZ_CP022286.1, forward strand.
TTGCCGCTGAGCGACAAAATCCTCGCGGTATAAATCCGCAGGCCCGCTGTGAAACGGGTGAAAAAACGCGCCTGGCAGCGGTTTAAAAATGGCTGGCCAGAGCAGTAAGCCAAATAGCCCCGTCAGCAGGCCATTTTCAACGTAATACACCGGCGCGTTAGGGGTCGCCATGTCGTCAGCAACGGCACGCTCAACTGGCTGAGGGCCAGGTAAATGAAGCACATTGGTAGGCGCCTGGGCCGCTTGTTGATCAGACCCAGTCGAACGCTCAACCTGTTGGGGTAATTTACGTGCCAAACGCGGCAACAACCGCATAAGCGCTTGGCTCTCGGCTTCGTTTGGCTGCGCGTCCAGCGCGCTGATCGTGAGTTCATAAGCGTCTGAATAACGGCCTAAACGCTCTAACACGCGCAGTCTGCGAATACGCGCATCGCTGTCATTGGCGTCAGCGTAAAGTGTTAACGCTAACTCTGCGTCACCGCCGCGCTCGGCCTCGCGGCCAATGGCAAGCAGCAACCGCGCCCGCCGAGAAGCTAACCAACGGTTGCTGGAAGCTGGTGGCACCTCGCTGGCAAGCACTTGCGGCAGCTCGCCGTCGTCCAAGCGTTCACGCAAGCGGTGAAGCGTTAAGTAAGTAGACACGTCAGAGCGGCTTTGGAAGGCACGTGATTCCGCGCTAAACGGTACTTGCTCAAAGCGCTGCAGGCCCAGCTCCGTTAGCACGAACTCTGCCCAGTCCTGGCGCAAATTGCCGAAAAACATCAGCCGAAGTCGATCACACAGCGCCATCACCGTTAGCCGCACAATCTGCGTCGTCGCCATTGGCCACCACTGCTGAAGGGGGGCGGACACTTCTAGCGACTCTTCCAGTGCTGCTTGAAGCGCAGCTTTCGTGCTGTTGCGGGCTAGACCGGCGTTGGTGATCTCGCCTGCCAATGCCTGGCGCAGTTCACTCAGTCGCAACAGGCGAAATAGCTCGCGACTGCTTAACTGCGGGGCATTGTCTACCCAACCAAGGACGACCAACGGCGCCAAGGCCTGCTCGGCGTCACCGATTTCCGCATAGCTCAGTTTATCCAGACGAAATAATTCCCCTTTACGCATCACCATGCGCACCAACAGCGCCTGGGAGGCTTGGGGTAACGTCTCAAAATGACTAATAGCGTCGCGTTCAGCAGCACTTAATAGATCGTAGTGGCGGGCTTCCACCCACGCCAACACGTAACGAAAGTTCGTTAGATAGTAGAAAGGGTCGTCTAAGGAGGCGGTCGCTGACGCGACAGGAGCACTGTTCATCTATCCATTGTAACAGTGCTTGATGAAGCAGGTTAACCCACCCGGTGCTGATAAAGTACGTCCAGTGCATCGTCATCAGCAGCAGAGGATGACGCCTTTGATTGGGCAACGGGTTTGCGGCCGCCCACCAGCACATACCATTCCGCTTCTGTTAGGTAGTGTTGGCACCAGCGGCTTAAGCCAGCGGCCACATCATCGCGAATTCGTTCGCCGCTACGGAAAGCCTGGGCGAGATGTAACAAGTCCTGGCGAGCAGTGCGAGCACGGGCGTTACCGCCGTGCACTTTAGAAAGTGGGCAGCGTCGATCATAGGCCGCGTTGGTTAATGCATTTAACCAACGTTCCAATTCATGCGCCTGAATACCGCCGTAAACTGCCACACTGCACTCCATGCTGAATGATGATTGAAATTTAATGAGCTCCGCCCATTAGCACTGGCGAAAAAGGGCGTTAGATTGCCCGATTGTGGTGCAACTGTCATCTTCGGGGTATTTCTGGCCACCCCCAGACATAGCCTAAACCAAGACGTAACGCCCTATGCCTGTACTATACCTGCTAATCGAACGAAATGATTTGTAAACGTTAGTAATTCATTAGTGTCTCTTTCGCTTTGTGTTTAAGCGACGCCAACACTTTAGACTCATGCCACTCTGGGCGATAAACAATGCCAAAACCAAACGACAACGCAGGCATAAAAGGCAGCACTTTGACATGGTCGTGGCGCGACAGCTGATCTTGCGCAGTAATCGGGTTCATTACCGTGACACCGACCTCATTAGCTACCAGCGCGCTAATCGTGCCGATATTAGCTTCCGTTTTACCTGAAATTTTAACCCCGTGCTCGGCGACAAGTTCCAGCAGTGGATTCGTGCTGACACTTGGCTGGTTGCTGATCACTAAATGTTGACCACGCAAATCACTGACTTCAACAACATCATGCGAGGCTAGTTCAAGCTTGTCAGGCACCAGCGCCACGGCTTCTGTCACCAGCAGTGTTTCTGTTAAGAGTTGAGGAGACGTCGCTGGCAATGTGATAAAGCCGATATCCGCATGGCTTGATTCCACCGCCGTTTGTACATCGTGGCTCGACATCATATCCAGACTAATACTTATCCGGCTGTTTTCAGCCAGTAACGCAGCGACTACCTGGGGCACAAAGCCAAAACATAGCCCGGGAATAGCGGCAATTCTCAAGCGTGATGTGCCGAACTCCTTAAGCGCCAACACACTATGGCGTAGCTCTTCAATATTCCCCATCAGCCTGAGAATCTCATCGTACAGCTCGCGTGCCTCAGGCGTTGCTAGCAAGCGGTTTTTTTCACGTAGAAAGAGCTGAATCCCCAGGTTCTCTTCAAGCTGCGCCAGCGAACGGCTCACTCCCGATTGCGTCATGCCAAGCAGGCGTGCCGTCCCTGAAGCGCTACCTACTTCATACAGTGTCTTGAAAGTTGCTAATGCTTTCAACGAGTTAATGGTGACTTCAGGCATGACTTTTACTCATTGATATTCGAAAAACGATCATATATTGAAATATAGTAACAAGCCTACCTAGACTGCAAGGGAGATTTTTCACCACACCATAAAAAACGGAAAACGTGATGACCGACTCTCCGCTGTTCTACCAGGCAGGTCCTGCCCTGCCGGAAGTCAGCCACGCTGATGGCGTTATGCTCTGGGATACCCAGGGCAAGGATTATCTGGATGGTTGCTCTGGGGCTATTTCCTGCAACCTTGGTCATGGCCGACAGGATATTCGTGACGCCATGCTCGCCCAGATGGATAAGGTGGCCTTCACCTACCGCACCCAGTTTGAAAGCGCCCCCGCCGTTGCGCTTGGCCATCGGCTAGTCGAGCTATTTGAGGGTGAACTCAGCAAGGTGTTTTTCATTTCCAGCGGTTCCGAGGCAGTGGAGTCGGCCCTCAAGCTGGCGAGGCAATACTTTTTCGCCCTTGGCCAGCCTCAGCGCCAGCGCTTTGTATCGCTGCGCCCGTCTTATCATGGCAGCACCATGGGGGCACTGGGCATGACCGGTTATCAGCCGCTGGAAGCGCCCTTCACCAGCATGACCCATGCGTCCATCAAAGTACCGGGGCCGGATTTCTATCGTCATCAGGAGTGTGATGATGACACTCACGTTGACCGCATCCTGGCAGAGACCCGCGCCGCCGTGGAAGCCGCTGGTCCTGACTCACTAATTGGTTTTGTACTGGAGCCAATCGGCGGTGCCAGCACCGGTGCACGACTGTTAGGCAAACGCTACCTGCAAGGCATTCGTGCCTTATGCGATGAATTCGGCTGCTTGCTGATTGCCGATGAAGTACTCACCGGCGTGGGTCGAACTGGCACTTGGTTTGCCTGCCAGCATTACGATGTGGTGCCGGACATCCTGGTCACCGCAAAGGGATTGGGCGCGGGATACTACCCTATTGGCGCGATGCTCGCCCGCAGCGCTATCGTCGAAACGGTCATGGCCAGCGGTGGCTTCCAACACGGCCACACCTATGCTGGCAACCCTTTGGCCTGCGCTACTGGCCTGGCCGTGCTTGAGGCCATTGTGCGCGAAGATTTGCTGGAAAATACCCGCCAGCGTGGCGCGCAGCTGGAAGCAGGGCTGCGCAGGCTTGCCGAGCGCTACGACTGGGTCGGCCATGTGCGCGGTGCTGGCCTGTTATGGGGCGTCGAACTGGTCGCCGATGGCGAATCGCGCCAGCCTTTCCCTGCCGAGCAAAACCGCTTCGCCCAAATCACCGCATTGGCCAAACAGGAAGGCCTGCTGATCTACCCCCGCCGTACTCTGGATGGCGTGGCCGGTGATCATTTCCTGGTCTGCCCGCCGCTGACTATTCAGCCCGAGGAAGTCGACACTCTGCTGGAACGCTTAGCGCGAGCCATGGTGCGTTTTGATCAAGCGCTTACCGCCGCTGATTTGCCCCCACAACCTTCCCGGGAGCGCTTAACACCATGACGCTGCTAAACCACAAAAGCTGTGATATTGACGCGGCTATCGCCGAGATTCCCGATGGCGCGACCATCATGGTCGGCGGCTTTGGCTCGCCGGGCACGCCCTTTGCGTTGCTCGACGCCCTGCTCGCCAGCGGTCAGCGCAACCTGACGCTGATTAAAAACGATGCCAATGAACCCGGTATCGGTATCGGCAAGCTAATTGAGGCAGGCCGTGTAAAGCGCTTGATCACCTCTCACTTAGGCCTCAACCGAACAGCCATTGACGCCATGAATGCTGGTGAGATGGAGGTCATTTTTCATCCTCAGGGGCTGTTGGCTGAAAAAATCCGCTGTGCAGGCGTTGGCCATGGCGGCTTTCTTACCGATATCGGCATCGGTACGGAAATTGCCGAAGGCCGTCAGGAAATCAGTGTGGAAGGTTGCACTTGGGCGATTGAGCCGGCCTTACAGGCTGATGTTGCGCTAATTCACGCTGAGCGAGCCGACCGCTACGGCAACCTGATCTATCGCGCCACGGCCAGCAATTTCAACCCCTTAATGGCCATGGCTGCCGAGCGGGTGATTGCCCAAACCTACCGTATCGACCAACCCGGCGACCTGCCTATCGACACCATTCATACGCCTTGTGCCTTTGTCAGTCATGTGGTGCAGGTCGACCGCGCGTCCAGCCAGCAAGGAGTTCGCCCCCATGCTTTCTGATCAGCAGCGTATGTTGACCCGCGCCGCCCGTGAAGTCATCGACGGCCAGATCGTCAATCTGGGGATCGGGCTGCCAACACGGCTGTTCCACTACCTGCCCGATGATATGAATGTCCTGGTGCATTCCGAAAACGGCGTGCTGGGCTGCCGCCCCCGCCAAGCAGGCGAAGCGCTCGATATCGACATGATTGACTCCGGCGGCGCGTATATCACCACCCGCGCGGGGGCTAGCGTATTCGATAGCGCCACGTCCTTTGCAATGATCCGCCGCAGTCGCGTGGACGTTACCTTTATGGGCGCCTTCGAGGTGGATCAGGAAGGCAACCTGGCCAACTGGAAGATCCCTGGCAAATTTTCGCCGGGCATTGGCGGTGCTATGGAGCTGGCCCAGAAAGTCGCCCGTCTGGTGGTGCTGTGCTCCCACAACGATAAGTACGGCAACCCCAAGATTCTCACCCGCTGCCAGTTACCCCTGACCGCCAGCCACTGTATTTCCCGCATTATCACCGAGAAAGCCGTGATGGATGTGACCCCGGAAGGACTTGAGGTAGTAGAAATCGCCGAAGGGCTGAGCGTTGAAGCGCTCCGCGAGGCGACCGACGCCCCTCTGCTGATTGATGAATCACGTTTAGGGAGATTCTGATGCTCGACGCCACCGAACAACGCATCATTGCCTGCTGCAATGCCCTGATGGACGACACCCTGGAACTGACCAGCGATCTGGTGCGGGGCTATAGCGTCCTTGGCCAGGAACAGAGTGCGCTGGACACCATGGAGCGCCACCTTGAGCGCCTGGGCCTGCCAGTGACCCGTGTACCCTTGGATGCCCCCGGCTTTGAGGAGCACCCCCATCGTGCTCCCACCGAATGGCCCAGCACTGGCCGCTATAACGTCATTTCAGACCTCAATCACGGCGCGCCAGGACCACATTTAGTGTTCAACGGCCACCTCGATGTGGTACCTGCCGAGCCTGTCGATATGTGGACCCGCCCCCCCTGGGAGCCGTGGCAAAAAGATGGCTGGCTGTATGGCCGTGGCGCAGGTGATATGAAGGCGGGGATTGCCGCCATGGTGATGGCGGTTGAGGCCGTACGTCAGGCAGGCGTCGAGATCAACTTCCCGCTCACCCTGCAAACCGTGATTGAAGAAGAGTGCACCGGCAACGGCGCACTGGCCTGCCTGCATCAAGGCTTTAGCGGCGATTTCGTACTGATCCCGGAACCTTTCGGCGCTCAGATCTACGCTGGCCAAGTGGGAGTGCTTTGGTTTCGAATGCGCCTGGATGGCGTGCCCGCCCATGTGCTCGACCCCAGCGCGGGGCGCAATGCGATTGAAGCCCTGCAGGACTATCTGCCCGCGCTAAAAGCGCTGGAAGCCGAAATGAACGACTTACCCCGGCCTGCGCTTTACGTTGACCATCCGCACCCATTCAACCTTAGCGTTGGCCGTGTAGATGCGGGCAACTGGGCCTCCAGCGTACCGGCCCACGCCATTCTGGAAGGGCGTGTTGGCTTCCCGCCAGGCATGTCACCGGAGGAGGCCATGCAGCGGGTCCGCGACACCCTGATGAGCCGCCATGCCGAGCTTGACGACGCCACACCTCCACCCAAGATCAGCTTCCATGGCTTTCGTTCCGAAGGGCATGTGGTCGATCTCGACACCCCAGGTATCCGGCTTCTCTCGGAGTGCCACGAAGCCTTATTAGGCGAACCACCTGCCCACTATCTGTCCACCTGCACCACTGACCTAAGGGCCTTCCACGTTTCCGGCGAGATCAACGGCACCTGCTATGGCCCGATTGCTCAGCGCATTCACGGCGTAGACGAGTGCGTCAACATCGACTCGATCCGCCACGTGCTAACCACCTATGCCCTATTCATCCACCGCTGGGCGCGCATGGCAAACAACCAGGAGACCCACGCATGAGAGACGTGTATCTCGCCGACTATGCACGTAGCGCCTTCAGCCGCGCGCACCCCCGCAAACCCGAGGTCGATGCCTGGGCAGATACCCGCAGCGATGCCCTGCTAGCCAGCGTGTTCGATGGCTTGTTAGCTCGTAGCGGCGTTGATGGCGCGGCGGTGGAAGATGTGAGCATTGGCTGCGCCCTGCCAGTAAAAGAGCAGTGGAGCTTTGGTGGGCGTTACCCGCTGTGGCTGGCCGAGCGTTTCGGCCCCCTGGGCGAGGCATGTGCTACCCGCCAAATTGATCAACAGTGCGGCTCAGGACTTGCCGCGCTACGCAACACCGCACGGGAAATTCAGGTGGGCGCGGTTGAGGTTGGTATGGCCGGCGGCGTGGAAAACATGACCCGTGTGCCCATGGGCCCCGCACTGTTTAAGGAAGGCGTGCTGACCAGCCCTCAAGCGCTGCAAACAGCCGACTGGCTGGCACTCGACGTGGTGCTCAACATGGGGCTGACCGCCGAAAGACTGGCCAAGGCTGCCGGTATTTCGCGCGAGGCGATGGATGCACTCGCCCTCAGTTCTCACCAGCGTGCCGCCAAGGCCAACGCAGCAGGTCACTTTGACGCTGAGCGTTTGACTCTGAACAACGCGGCAGGCGAACCGGTCAGCGCGGACAGCAACATCCGCGCGGATACCAGCGCTGAGCGCCTGGCGGGGCTGGACCCGGTATTTATGCAAGGCGGCGTAGTGACCGCAGGCAACAGCTCGCCGCTGACCTCTGGTGCTGCTGCCACGTTACTGATGTCTGAATCTGCCCTGCGCCAGCACGGCATTAGCCCCTTGGCACGCGTTGTGGCCATCGCCGACTGCGGCGTCAAGCCAGAGGAGATGGGCGCCGGAGCCGCTGCCGCCATTCGTCGCGCGCTGAAACAGGCCCAGCTAACACCGCAGGATATCGGCGTATGGGAAATCAACGAAGCCTTCGCCGCGGTGCCGCTGCATGCCATGGGTGAGCTTTCGATTGACCCTGAGAGCGTCAATATCTGGGGTGGCGCCATGGCGCTGGGGCACCCGTTAGGCGCGACCGGCATCCGCCTCGCTGGCACGCTTAGCCGACTTCTTCACTCCCGCCAGCAGCGCTATGGCTGCGCGGCGGCCTGCATCGGCGGTGGGCAAGGCATCGCCATCATTTTAGAACGCTAAAGCAACTAGATGCCGTTTAACCAAGCGGCAAACAACACTAACTCCTTATAAGGAGAATAATAATGTCAACAACAACCAACGACGAAAACAAGCGGCCCTCGTTTTGGGGCGCCATCATAGGCATCGGCTTCTTATGCTTCATGATGTTTGCGCAGATCTTTTTACTTGGTGAAGACTGGGTCACCCATATCTCGCTGATCTTTGCCATTGTGGTCTGCGCCATCATCGCGCTGTATTCCGGCTTCAGCTGGCAGGATGTGCAGAAAGGCATATTGTACGGCTGCGAAATCGCCATGCTGCCGATGCTGATCTTAATGATGGTCGGTGTGTTAGTCGCCAGTTGGATTGCCTCCGGCACGATTCCCTCGCTGATCTATTATGGCCTTCAACTGATCAACCCCTCCTATTTCCTGGTCACGGCCGTCATCGTGTGTGCCGTTGCATCACTGGTCACCGGCAGCTCATGGACCACCGCCGCCACCTTCGGCGTAGCCTTTATCGGCATCGGCAGCGGTCTGGATATTTCTCCGGCGATGACCGCGGGCGCAGTTATTTCCGGTGCTATCTTCGGTGACAAGATTTCACCAGTATCAGACTCCACCAACCTCGCTGCTGGGGTTGCCGAGGCCAACCTGTTCGACCACATCCGCTCGATGTTCTACACCACCGGTCCTGCACTGATCATTACTATTATTCTGTTCTTCTTTATCGGCATGCAGTTTGACGGCGAAGGGGCTGATATTTCCCGCACCGCTGAACTACTAGCGGGCATTAGCGATAATTTCTCAGTGGGTCTGCTCGCCTTCCTGCCCCCATTAATAGTGGTCGTTTTGGCCTATCGGCGCATCAACGCCCTGGCAGTCATGGTCATTGGCAGCCTATTGGGGGCGGGACTTGCTGTCGCCACTCAAGGCGTCGGACTGGGCAGCATGATGAATTACATGAACTACGGCTATGTATCGGAAACCGGTGTTGAAGCCGTTGATAGCCTATTAAGTCGTGGTGGTTTGCAAGGCATGATGTGGACGATCTCGCTGGGCTTTATCGGGCTTAGCCTGGGTGGCCTACTAGAGAAAACCCGCATGCTCGAAGTGTTATTGGAAAAGATGGGCAAACTGGTCAGTAATTCACGCGGACTAATCGTTACTCACGTTGTCTCATCATTAGCCACCAACCTGTTCTCGGCCAGCCAGTATATTGCCATCATTATTCCGGGGCGCATGTTCGTACCCGCCTACCGCAAACTCAAAATTCTGCCATCGGTATGTTCGCGCACCTGTGAGGACTCGGCCACGGTTACTTCACCGCTGGTTCCTTGGGGGCTAGGCGGTGCTTACTACATGGGCGTGCTCGGCGTGTCCGCGTGGGATTATATGGGTTGGACCTTCCTCGCCATTATCACCCCCGTGATTGCTATTGTGTACGGCCTGTTCAATATCTGCATTTGGCGTGAAGGCGAGCGTAACGACGTCAACACCTATAAGCAGCCATACACCGAAAGTCTGCCGCAAGCCGAGCTAGCGAAGTAGATCGCCACCTACCAGACCAACACGTGGCTAGAGGCGACCGAGTTGTCGCCTCGCACCACTGCCTATCAACCTGAGGGCATCTCTCATGTATAAGAATATTCTAATCACAACGGCGGCAGACAATAACTCCAATATCCTGCAAAAAATCGAAGTGGCACGTAAGCTGGCAGACAAAGACAGCACCATACAGATCATTTCGGTAATGGAGCGTATTCCCCCTTATATCGCACCATCACTGCCGAGTGATTACCGCGAAACCACCGCTCAGCGCATCAAGGACGGTATTCGCCAGAAAATTGGCGGCGAGCACTACGAGATTCATGTTGTGGAAGGCAATGCTGCCCATCAGGTGGTCAAGTTTGCCAAACGCAACGGCGTCGACTGCATCATTATTTCCTCGAACCGTCCCGGCTTTCCCGACCACTTTATGGGCTCCACCGCCCTCAATGTTGTACGCCAGGCAGCGTGCACGGTGACGGTGGTTCGGTAGACCGGTCATTCGATTATCTGCGCAAGTTACCTATCCAACGCCGAGCCGGAAAAATCGTTAACCGGCCACTGAGTGGCCCATTGACGTTTTCGGCTTGGCGTTTGGCGCTTCAGCGCATATTCAGCGCGGCTGGCCTCGGCGCGATCTGCGAACGGTTGCGCGCCGAGCAGCGCTATCGGTGGATTCGCTCGGGTATAGCGGGCGCCTTTGCCATCGCAGTGCGCTTGGTAACGTTTCGCTAGGTTATTGGTAATCCCCACATAGGTGCCGCGCTTGCACTCAAGTAAGTAGAGGAACCATTGGGTATCGGTATTTAGACTACTCACCGCAACAACTCTTTATTTTTCGACCGCTACCACATAGACAGCGCTCGTTTCGCCGCGGTTTGAGGCGCTCAATGGTCGGCACGCCATCCACATACCACCAGCGCCCGTCTTCAAACACAAACCGTGAGTTTTCTTCCAGCACATGCCAGCGGTTTTGTTCACGAAAATAGGCTAAAAAATGGACTGTGCCCTGCCTCTCGTTTGCTGGCGGTGCCGCCACAATCGTGAGCGCTTTCCATTGGGTGTCTGGGTCGGGCGCTAGCTGTGCTGGCCGCGTTGATGCGTGCCAAGTGGCGAGTAGGTAATCACGGCTATTCAACGCAAATGCCGTGTAACGTGAGCGCATTAGCGCTTCTGGCGTAAATGCCGTTGCACCTTGGTGATAAGGCTGGCAACACGCCGTAAATGCAGCACCACTGCCGCACGGGCAGTTGGCTGACGTTGAGACTGGCGTTGAAAGCGTCATATTGAAAGCTCTGTATTCTTTGGTTTATAGATTTGGTATACGTTTTGTTTCGGTATTGGCACAGAGTTAGATATAGTACCAGAGCTACATCATCAGACAGACGGAGTACGACACACGACCAAGCATTCTTTCCAAACCCAGTGGAGGTTCTCCTATGAAGGTTTACAAACCCGAGTGGCAGTGCACGTTTAGCGTAAACGAAGGCGCGGTAGAATCAGCAACCTGGAAAGAGCGAATCGCCTGGCGGCTTAGACAAATCGCCGATCGACTAGAAGGCGGTGGCCGTACGGTAAAAATCGACTACAACGTCTCTCCGCACGTTAGCCGAGACGAAGTTGATACCTGTTTGGGAAAAGGGTTTGAGGTGACTCAGCGGCTGCTGACCCAACTTGCCCGCCAACAGGCCTGCGAAGATGTGATGCGCCATGCGAAAGCAGAGCTTTACGAAGAGCAGCATCAGCACTAATAGCCAGTCCGTAAGCGTCTCAAGAAAACACCCGTCTATTTAATATTGGCGGGTGTTTTTTATTGTGCGCTATTTATATTGCGGACTCATTAGCAACCATCACTCCAAATGAGGTGTTTCTAGCGCCTGTCCTAATCGCTGCATAAACGCCGTACACTCATGCAACTGCGCCGTCTCAATATACTCATCGGGTTGATGTGCCTGGGCGATGCTGCCAGGGCCAAGAATTATTGTCTGCAAACCCTGACCTTGGAACTGCCCGGCCTCGGTGGCATAAGCGACCGCATGATTACAGCAGGCGTGTGGCAGATGGTCTTTAGCTAAACGGAGCACCTGGTCGTTTGCGCGATCGGCCAAGCCCGGCACTGTCACGTTTAGCGGCTCGGTGGTGATTTCAACGTGCTTGCCTTTAGCCTGCAGCTCAGCGCTTAGCTGGGCACAATAGGCATCAAAGCGCGCGTATATTTCGTCGAAGGTGTCCGTGGGCAGATGGCGAATTTCCCACTCAAACTGACACTCCCGCGCCATAATGTTGATCGCCGTACCGCCTTTTATTTTGCCAACGTGCAGGCTGGTATGAGGCACGTTAAAGGCCTCATCGACGCGGCCCTCTTCCACCAATGCCGCCATGGTGTCTTCAATGAACGTGACGAGCCTTGCCGCAACATGGATAGCTGACGTGCCTTGATTCACTTGGCTACTGTGGGCCTCCTGGCCAATCACGGTGGTGCGCAGATTCGTTGCGCCTTTTTGCGCGACCACAGGCTGCATGCTGGTAGGCTCACCAACAATGACGTGGGCGGTAGTGGAGTAGTGCTCGTAAAAGCGTTTAATAAGACTCGGCGCGCCCACACAGCCAATTTCTTCGTCGTAAGAAAATCCGAAATAGATAGGCTGCTTCAGCGGCGCATTGACCCAGGTCGGCACCATGGCTAACGCACAGGCAATAAAGCCTTTCATATCACAGGTACCACGCCCGTAGAGCCGGCCATCGCCGCCATCACGAAGGGTAAACGGATCACTCGACCATGGCTGACCGGCCACCGGCACTACGTCGGTATGCCCAGAAAGCATCACTCCGCCAGGGGCGTCAGGGCCTACGCGGGCAATCAGGTTGGCTTTGGTGCCACACGGGCTCATCACCCGCTCTGAAGCCACACCATAATCAGCTAGATAGTGCTCAACGAATTCAATTAGGGCCAAATTAGATTCACTGGAAGTGGTATCGAACGATACTAGCTTCGCCAGTAATGTGGTCGCGTCAGTCATACTGCTCTCGTCAGTTAGGCTCTTCATATCACCCTATCACCGCCTCTCTCCTTTGCCTACTAAGCAGGCCGACGCACAGCGAAACGTTGACTGTCACGTCGAGTTCATCGTGCATTCATGAAAACGTCATCTACACTTTCTACTGTTCAGTGCACCCAAAAACTTAATAAACGTACTGCGAACGACCCACAAGGAGCCGTTATGTCTCGTTTCACATTGCACGCGCTTGCCCTAGGGGTGGCTACTGCCACGTTTAGCCTTTCTGCCCATTCTGCGACCGAAGTGACCTGGTGGCACGCTATGGGAGGCCAGCTTGGTGAGATCCTTGAAGAAATGACGGAGGAGTTTAACGCTTCTCAGGACGACTACCACGTCACACCCAGCTACCGCGGCAATTATACCGAAACGATGACCGGCGCCATTGCGGCGTTCCGTGCGGGCGAGCAGCCGCATATTCTCCAGGTTTTTGAAGTCGGCACTGGCACTATGATGAACGCCAAAGGTGCCATCTACCCCGTGTACGAGTTGATGGAAGAGCATGGCCGCGCGTTTGATCGCGAAGCCTTCCTGCCAGCGGTAGTCGGTTACTACACCGACACCAACGGCAACATGCTGTCGTTCCCGTTCAACTCTTCTACGCCGATTATGTACTACAACCGCGACATGTTTGAGGAAGCGGGTCTAGACCCTGAGCAGGCGCCGCAAACCTGGTCTGAAGTGGCCGATTTTTCGCGCCAAATCGTCGATTCTGGGGCGGCCAGCTGTGGCTTTACCACCTCCTGGCCTAGCTGGGTAATGCTGGAAAACTTCTCCGCTTGGCATAATGTGCCGCTTGGTACGCTGGAAAACGGCTTTGGCGGCATGGAAACAGAGTTCAATTTCAACAATGAGCTGGTCGCCCGCCATTGGGACAACCTCCACAACTGGCAGGAAGAAGGGGTCTTTAAATGGGGCGGCCCCGGTTCTGGCCCTGACTCAGAACCGCTGTTCTACTCCCAGGACTGCGCGATTTTCTTCGGCTCTTCTGCTTCCCGCGCGGATGTCGCCGCTAACTCTGACTTTGAAGTCGGTTTTGGCATGCAGCCCTACTATGACGACGTAGATGGTGCGCCACAGAACTCCATCATTGGCGGTGCCACCCTGTGGGCACTACAAGGCCACACCGATGACGAGTATGAAGCCGTTGCCGCCTTCTTTGAGTACCTCTCACAGCCTGATGTACAAGCCGAGTGGCACCAGCAAACCGGCTACCTGCCCATCACTCAAGCGGCGTGGGACTTAAGCAAAGAGCAGGGCTACTACGATGAGAACCCAGGTGCCGATATTTCGCTGAAGCAGATGACGCTAAACGAACCGACCGAGAACTCGAAAGGCCTGCGGTTTGGTAACTTTGTACAGATCCGCGACATTATCTCCGAAGAGATGGAAGCCGTGATGACCGGTGGCAAATCGGGCCAGGAAGCAGCTGACGACGCAGTGGCACGTGGCAATGATTTACTCCGTGACTTTGAAGCTGCCAACCAGTAAATAAGTACTCACTTCGCCGCTTACCCCACTGGGTAGGCGGCGATTTCGTTTGTCGATGCTTATATTTACTAACCATTTGCAGAGCTGCCCATGCAAACTAAACGCATGACCTACCCTGGTCGCTTTTTGCCCTACGCGCTGCTGGCGCCCCAGGTGATTGTGACGCTGATTTTCTTTATCTGGCCTGCTGGCCAAGCGTTGTATCAGTCGCTATTGCGCGAAGACGCCTTTGGGCTGCGCTCGACGTTTGTGGGCTTGGAAAACTTCGCTCGCCTGTTTCGCGATGGCGCTTATCTTAACTCGCTCTCCGCGACAGCGGTGTTTGCCATCGGTACCACACTCCTGTCAATGACGGTGGCTCTATTATTGGCCAGCACCGTCAACCGGATGATTCGCTCACGTAGTACCTACACCACGCTGCTGGTGTGGCCCTACGCCATAGCCCCCGCCCTTGCGGGCGTTTTGTGGTGGTTTATCTTCAACCCCTCAATCGGCATTGTTCCCTATATGCTAGAAATGGTGGGTTATCAGTGGAATCACCGAAATTCGGGAAGTGACGCCATGCTGCTGGTGATTTTTGCCGCCGCCTGGAAGCAAATTTCTTATAACTTCTTGTTTTTCCTAGCGGGCTTACAGTCAATCCCACAATCGCTGATTGAAGCCGCCTCCATTGACGGCGCCGGCCCGACTAAGCGCTTCTGGACGATTATTTTCCCGCTGCTGACGCCAACGACCTTCTTCTTGATGGTGGTTAACGTGGTTTACGCCATGTTCGATACATTTGGCATTATTCACGCGACTACCCAAGGCGGCCCCGCCCAGGCAACCAACACGCTGGTCTATAAGGTCTACGCCGATGGCTTCGTCGGCTTGAATTTAGGCTCTTCGGCCGCTCAGTCAGTGATTTTAATGGCCATTGTGGTCGCGCTCACGGTGGTGCAGTTCCGCTTTATCGAGCGCCGCGTGAACTACTAACACCACTGGCTAATTGTTTGGGAGACTTTCAATGGTTGAAAACCGACCTTGGGCGAATTTTTTTGCTCATCTGACGTTGATGATTGGCGTCGCGGTGGTGGTGTTCCCCGTGTACGTTGCGCTCGTGGCGTCTACCCAGGCGCCAGGCGACTTGCTACGCGGTATACTGCCGATGCTGCCCGGCGCCCATGGTATCGAAAACTTTACCCGTATGTGGCAGTCCGGCGTTTCCAACGCAGGAGCCCCACCAGCAGGCATGATGCTATGGAACAGTTTTGTTATGGCCATGGCGATTACCATAGGAAAACTGTCGATCTCACTACTGTCGGCGTTTGCAATTGTTTACTTCCGCTTTCGTTTTCGGATGTTCTTCTTCTGGCTAATTTTCATCACGCTGATGCTGCCGGTGGAGGTACGCATTATTCCGACGTTTCAGGTCGTTGCGGACCTCAACATGCTCAATAGCTTTGCCGGGCTGTCGATTCCGCTGATTGCCTCGGCCACCGCGACGTTCCTGTTCCGCCAGTTCTTTATGACCATTCCCGAAGAAATGCTCGAAGCCGCCCGCGTCGACGGCGCCGGGCCACTGAAGTTTTTTAAAGACATCTTGATGCCACTGTCGGTGACCAATATCGCCGCGCTGTTTGTGATCATGTTTATCTACGGCTGGAACCAATACCTGTGGCCGCTACTAATCACCACCGATCCTGACTACTACACCATTGTGATGGGTATTCAACGCATGACCTCAGAAGAGAATCCCCAGTGGCATTTGATTATGGCCGCCGTGGTAATGGCCGCCCTGCCGCCGGTACTGGTGATTCTGTTTATGCAACGCCTATTTGTGAAAGGCCTGACCGAGACGGAGAAATAAGATGGCTAGCATTACCTTGGAAGGGCTGAAGAAAACCTATACCGGCGATGTTCACGCCGTCAAAGGCATCGACCTACAGATTGAAGATGGCGAGTTTGTGGTACTCGTCGGGCCATCCGGTTGTGGCAAATCGACCCTGCTGCGCATGGTCGCGGGGCTTGAAACCATTACCGAAGGCACGCTCAAAATCGGCGACCGGGTAGTAAATAAGCTAGAGCCCGCTGAACGCGATATCGCCATGGTGTTCCAGAACTACGCGCTTTATCCGCACATGACCGTCTACAACAACCTCGCTTATGGCTTAAAGAACCGGGGTTTCAAAAAAGATGACATCGATAAACGCGTGCGCTTAGCGGCCAAGATGCTAGAGATTGAAGACTTCCTGGAGCGTAAACCCCGCAAGCTTTCCGGCGGCCAGCGCCAGCGGGTAGCAATGGGCCGAGCACTGGTGCGCGAGCCTTCAGCCTTCTTGTTCGATGAACCGCTTTCCAACCTGGACGCCAAGCTGCGCGTACAGATGCGGGTGGAGATTAAGCAACTACAGCGTCGCCTAAAAACCACCAGCCTGTATGTCACCCACGACCAGCTGGAAGCCATGACCCTGGGCGACCGTTTGGTCGTGCTAAATGCCGGGCAAATTGAGCAAGTAGGCACACCGATGGAGATCTACGCCCGTCCGGCCACAATGTTCGTTGCGGAATTTATTGGCTCCCCGGCAATGAACATGTTGCCGCTGGAGTATCTGCGTACTCAAAACAGCAGCGTGCTGGAACACCTTCCCGAAGGCACCGACACCCTCGGCATTCGCCCAGACGACATGCACCTCACCGCACCCGATACGCCACATCTAGCCATCGACGCGACACTCATGCTCTTTGAGGCGGCAGGCGCGGAAAGCCATCTGTACGTTAATCTCGCCGACAGCGAGCAACCCACGGTGATTCGCACCGCGGGCCAGCCAGCCGTTCGTGAAGGTGAAACATTGCGCTTCTACGTAACCCGCGATGCTCTTCATCCTTTTAATAGCACCACTCGAAAGCGCACCGATGGTTAACACCGCGGCTTAAGAAAAATACGCATTAGAAAAGCACGTCATCGGAGATTTCATGCGCTACGTTTGAGCTAATAACAATAACTCGCTGCTCGGCTATTTTTTTGCCGGTAGCGTATGGATCTCTGTGATGAATACTGGTCTATGAAGACAGAATGTAATGACCTCGACAGCTTATACCGCGATCATTCCCGGCGCGTACAGGCGACTCTGATTCGCTTGCTAGGGGATTTTGAGCTTGCCGAAGAAGCAATGCAGGACGCGTTTGTGGCCGCAGTTCAGCAATGGCCGATTAACGGTACACCCGACAATCCTCAAGCCTGGTTAATTCGTACCGGCTACCACTGTGGGGTTAATCAGATTCGCCAACGCAGCACGGCACGCCGCCGAGCTCATTTGCTGTTACCCGCCGAAGAGACTCTGGATCTAGAACCAGCGACGATCCAAGACGATGCACTGCGCCTATTGTTCACCTGTTGTCATCCAAGCCT
Organism: Halomonas sp. N3-2A; assembly: GCF_002216165.1. Taxonomy (NCBI): domain Bacteria; kingdom Pseudomonadati; phylum Pseudomonadota; class Gammaproteobacteria; order Oceanospirillales; family Halomonadaceae; genus Halomonas; species Halomonas sp. N3-2A. The sequence goes on from NZ_CP022286.1 coordinate 3,593,244, forward strand.
GAACATGGAAGCCCGCGTGGCATTAACCCTACGGGAAATGTGCGGCCTCACCACCGAGCAGGTGGCGAGTGCGTTACTCATGAAACCCACTACGCTGGCGCAACGCATCGTGCGCGCTAAGCGCAAAATTCGTGATGCCCGCATCCCCTACGCGGTGCCTGATAGCGAAGCACTCCCCGAGCGCCTGCCGGATGTACTCCAGGTGATCTATTTAGTGTTCAACGAAGGCTACTCACGCAGCATGGGCAGCCAGGTCGTTGATGTCAGTTTGACGAAGGAAGCCATGCGCCTCGGTGAGGCGTTAGCAAGGCTGCTACCCAGTGGCGAGGTGTTTGGATTGATGGCACTGATGCGGCTTAATGATGCTCGTCGCGATGCACGCCAAGACAGCGCGGGTGACTTAATCACCTTGGACGAACAAAATAGAGATTTGTGGCACCAAGAGGACATTCGTAGCGGCATCGAATGGCTTGAGCAGGCGCTGATGCTCACTCCAACCGGCTACTACACTCTTCAGGCATCAATTGCCGCGGAACACTCACAGGCTAGCAGCACCGAACAGACCGATTGGGAGAGAATCGTGAGGCTCTACAATGCGCTATGCCGCCGTAACACCTCCCCCATTCTGGCGCTGAATCGCGCAGTGGCCATTGCCATGAATGGTGCGCTGGCAACCGGCTTGCAGCTTCTTGATGAGTTAGCGCATCACCCACAAATGGGCCGCTATCATCTTTTTCATGCAGCACAAGCGGATTTGCTGCGCCGCCAAGGCCAATATGATGCAGCGCGCAGTGCCTATCAGCAGGCACTTGTGCTGGCGACGCTTGATCCAGAGAAGCGCTTTTTGCTAAAGCGTTTACACGAACTTGAGCAAGCTCCATAAACACAGCGTGCGTCGGGATTACAGGGTTGATAGGGCCTGGCTATCCCGTCCAACACTGAGATGTATTGTCACAGGAAGTAGCTCCCGCAAGCACTCACTTAGTCCCGAATAGAGATCGACATGTCGCCATAGATATTTGCCTGGACCGCAGGGCGTCGTAGGTACTCATGGGGAAATCCTAGAGGCACCGCGCTAACCTCGTCGAGCCGCGCCTGTTGGTCAACCGTCAGTTCCAGTTCGAGTGCATCCAGGTTGGCTTCAAGCTGACTTATCGATCGCGCCCCAATGAGCGGCGCGGCCATACCAGGACGGGCGAGCAGCCACGCTAAAGCCACGGTGGCAGGTGATGTATTTTGTTCCGTAGCAACCCGCTTCACTTCATCGATGATGCGAAAGCTGCGCTCTGGGACAGGGCCAGCCTCATTCACTATGGCGGCACGGCTGCCGCTGACCACGTTTTCAGGTGCGAGTTCGGCACGACTGTATTTCCCTGTCAGAAGTCCACTCGCCAGCGGTGACCAGGGTATGATGCCCATCCCCATTTCACGTGACATTGGAACCAAGTCACGCTCCACGCTGCGCTCAATCAGATTGTATTCTAGCTGCATCGCAATCACTGGCGACCAGCCACGAAGATCTGCGATAGCCTGCATCCGTGAGGCCTGCCAGGCAGGGATATCTGACAGTCCCAGATAAACGACCTTTCCCGCCGCCACCAGATCATCCATGGCGCGCAGAATCTCTTCTACCGGTGTAGTGAAATCCCAGGCGTGCAGATAAAGCAGGTCGATATAGTCGCTGCCGAGCCGGGTCAAGCTGTCTTCCACCGCACGAACCATGCTCCGTCGGCTGTTACCTCCGGAATTAGGGTCATTGGTGCGCATTGGCAAGGTGTATTTTGTAGCGATGACCAAGCGGTCCCGCTTCCCTTGGGCAAACCGGCCAACAAAGGACTCGGAAGTGCCCCCGGTATAGTAATTCGCCGTATCGATAAAGTTGCCGCCGTGGTCGACGTAACGATCAAAGATAGCGCGGGAAGTCGACTCGTCGGCGCCGAAGTTCCATTCCGTACCGAAAGTCATGGTGCCTAGCGCCATAGGAGATATTTTCAGGCCCGAACGGCCCAGTAAGCGGTAATGGTCGAGCTGCATGGTTTTTTCCTCAGCGGTTGGTTTCCTCAATGGTAGATTTGTTCTTAAATTGACAGAATACATCGATATATTTATGAACTATGAAGCTGTAATGAATAATGAAAAGTAGTGATGTGGCAGAATTGCGTGCCTTCGTGGCAATCATCGAGCGCGGTAATTTCGCGCGAGCGGCGGAATGGCTAAATGTTTCGCCTTCAGCACTCAGCCAGACGATTCAGAGGCTAGAGGCACGTCTGGGACAGCGCCTATTGAACAGGACTACCCGCACCACACGACCAACTGAGGCGGGGCAACAGTTGTATGAGCGGGTTTGGCCCGCCCTGAGAGAGATCTCAGCGGCTCAAGCGCAGTTACAGGAGCAACAGGATGAGCTTGGCGGTCGGTTGCGGATCAATTCGTCATCCACTGGGGCTGCTTATGCGCTGGCACCACACCTAGCGAGCTTTGCCGAGGCTTACCCTGGAATTGAAGTCGAGATCGTCATTTCTGATCGTCTGGAAGATGTGGTGGCTAGTGAGTGCGATGCCGGGCTGCGACTCGGGGAGAGTCTGGAACAAGATATGGTAGGAGTGCCGATGAGCAATCCACTACGTTGGATTGCGGTGGCATCGCCAGTCTATCTGGCTCGTGCAGGCACGCCGGAACATCCCGCTGCTTTGAAGGAGCATGCCTGTATCAATATGCGCTGGCCCAGTGGAGGACATCTCTTCCAGTGGGAATTCGGCTGCGAAGGGCGATCCGTTCGAGTAGCCGTGACCGGTCCGCTGTGTACTAACGATGTTGCAACACGACTGCGTGCGGTCAAGGACGGCCTTGGTATTGGTTATTTCCTTGAGCCGGAGGTGTGGGACTTGCTATCGGCCGGCGATGCCGTTGAGGTGCTAGGGTCCTGGTGTCCGAGGGAGCCGGGATTCTACCTTTACTACCCGGGTAACCGACTGGTCACGCCACAGCTTCGAGCTTTCCTCGATCATGTCGCGGCGCGCCGTCAGAAGATAGTTGCTACGCAATAAGATCATTTAATCCGCATCCGATGGCAGGAGGAAATCAACCAAATAGTCCGATCACTAAAAATAATATCTAGCCTATGTCGATTTCCGCTCGCCCCAAACGACTAGTGAGAGTACCCCCTCTGATCATCCAGGAGACTCTCAATGAAATTCATGCTAATTCGCCGTGCCGATACCAATACCGAAAATGGCGTTATGCCCTCCCAGGAATTGCTTGCCGACATGGCCGCTTATAACCAGCGTTTGACGGAGGCAGGTGTATTTTTAGGCGGTGATGGCTTACATCCAACCAGCGATGGCTGCCTGATCCGCTTCGATAAGGGTACTCCCACCATTATCCCAGGGCCTTTTTCGCACCCCAGTGAGCGCATTGCCGGCTACAGCGTACTAGAAGCACCCACACTTGAAGAGGCCATTCATTGGGCTCAGCAGTGGCCCGCCCAAGATGCCGATGGCAACGTGACGCTTGAGCTGCGGCGCTACTTCTCGCTGGAGGATTTTGAGCCCGGTGCTGGCATTGAGCAGCACCGTAACCTTGCGCGTGTGCCGGATGCCATGAACGTGCATGTTGCCTTTCCCGGCACTTGCCGTGAGGCCATGCAGTTTTATGCCGACGTCACTGGTGGCCAGTTGGAATGCCTACTGACTTACGCTGAAACGCCTGCCGCTGAACACGTACCGCCTGCCCTTCATGACCACGTTATCCATGCCTCGCTGAACCTGCGTGGACGCCGCTTGATGGGTGCCGATATGGCGGCTGACTGCTATACACCACCTCAAGGGGTAGAGATTCAATTGGAGTATCGGGATATTGAGCAAGCCGCACGAACCTTTGCTCAACTAGCGGAGGGTGGAAAGATTGTCATGCCGTTCGAAGCCACCTTCTGGTCGCCAGGGTTCGGCATGGTAACCGACCGCTTTGGCGTCGGCTGGATGGTCAACGTTCCGTCAGAAAACTGCTCTTTAGCCACCGAAGGAGACGCTCCATGAAGTACGTTGCGCTAGTGTATTACCAGGAGCAAATCATCAATGCCATGAGCGAACAGGAGTGGTACGACCTCAACCAGGAGTGTATCGCGGGGGTCGAGCGCCTGAGCGCCAGCGGCAACTACCTTTCCGGGCAGCCGTTGCAACCAACGGAGACCGCAACCACCGTGCGCGTGCGTGATGGCGAGACACTGATCTCCGATGGCCCCTTTGCCGAAACCAAAGAGCAACTGGCTGGTTTCTACCTACTGGAAGCTCGCGACTTGAATGAGGCACTGCAGTTGGCTAGCCGCATCCCGCCAGCTCGGCTGGGCAGCATTGAAGTACGCCCCGCTCGAGAACTCCCACCCAAAGCAAACGCAGGAGAAACAGCATGAACACTACCGCCACACCCTATGTCGATGGCTTCATCGCTGCCGTGCCGACCGCTAATAAATCTGAGTTTATTGAGCACGCCCGCGCCGCCGCAGAAGTGTTCAAAGAGTTCGGCGCACTGCGAGTGGTAGAGTGTTGGGAAGATGATGTTCCCGAAGGAGAGGTCACCTCGTTCTCCATGGCGGTTAAGCGAAAAGATGACGAAAGCGTTGTTTTTTCATGGATAGAGTGGCCTTCCAAAGCGGTACGCGATGTCGCTATGCCAAAAGTCATGGAAGATCCACGCTTACAAATGGACGTTAATCCCATGCCCTTTGATGGCCAGCGTCTTATTTATGGCGGTTTTGAAAGCATCATGACGATGTGAGTACACCGGGCCGTTTCACTCAATAGAAACGGCCCGCAAGCCCCTCCTCTTGGTAAGTGACTCCCCCTAGCGCAATCCCATAGCGGCTAAAACGCATCTTAATGGCTCCTTTCATATTGATGTCATCGTTCATCGTTAGCGTGCCAGAAAGGCCTGACAATGTGGTGACATCAATGACAAACCAACCGCGCAAACCGCTCAGCGACGAAGAAATCGCCTACTTAGAGGAACTGGCTAACGGCAACGCATTAGCCAAGCAGCGTCGCCGCGAGAAAAAGCGCCAAACGCCAGCGACAAAGAAACTCTTAGACTAACCACGCCTTACCAAGGCGTATTCATGCACGCTTTCTAAAACCACTTAATTATTATCATAGATAGCATAACGCAAAAAGCCGATGTACTTTTAGCACATCGGCAAAACGATCTTAATAAGTGACTTAAACGCTAAGGAAGCTATTTATCATTTAAAAGTGATAGCGAGCACCTACTGCATAATACAGATCATCTTCGAAGTTATTATTGGCATCTTTATTAGCATCATTTAGCTCGACAAACACATCAAAATTGTTAGAAACATCGTAATGCGCCGCAGCGGCCCAAGCATCGCGATCCTTATCAGCGTTGTCCACGTCAATGTTGTAATAATCGAGATAGAAGGTCCAAGCGCCGGTGGCAAAGCTACCACCTAGGCCTACTGTGTCGAAACCGCCTCCTCGCTTATCGTTATCACCACGAGTTTCATAACCTAAACGCGCAGAGAAAGCGTCATTGATGTCGTACTCGGCCGTAGTACCAAAACGTGTTTCACCGTTGCCACCGCCACGCACGGAATCTTCTACATAACCGAGTGCTAAACGTAAGGGGCCAGTCGCGTAAACGACGCCACCTTGTGTGGCGATAACGCTACCTTCGCTAGACTGCTGCGCTTCAGTGAGGCCACGCTCAGAAAAGTGTTTTGCTGAGAAAACAGCCTGAAAACCGTTGATTTCAGGCGTTTTATAGCCAAGTGAGTCGCCACGCGCCTGAAGACCACCGCCGGCAAATTCATAGCCACGCTCTACATAAACATCGAACGGTGTCATCACGTAGTTATCGTAGTAACTGTTATAGTTACCCGCCATGAACGTACCGTACTGCTTACTTTCGAGACCAAGGTAGCTATTACGCACTTCGTCAAAGCCCGGGCGGCTACGCTCATCCCCAGTAAAACGCCACTCTACCCGTGCAAACGCGCGCAGGTCAGCGTTGATTTGATGGCCTGCCGTAAAGCGCAAACGAGAACCAAAATTACGGAACTCCTCGCCATTATCAACGCCATTTTTTTCACCACCGCCTTCAAACCCCATAGCGATGCGGCCGTAGATATCTAGCGTCGTGCCGTCTTGGTCATATACCACCGCCGCTTGAGCCGCAGAGGCACCCAACAAACCACTAATAGCTAGAGCAAGTGTCGCCTTTTTAAACATGATTGATCCCATTAAAGTAGTTAGCGCTTGTTATCAGCACTTTTAGTTACAAGAGAATTCAGATACCGAAGTCTTCTAATTCAATTTATTTTCAACCCAAGATTCGTCAGAAAAGGGTCGTCATAAAAATCGAAAAATTATGTTTAAGCTGCTTACCGAGCTTTTAATTGCGCATTGCGAAGGCACAATCGAGGATATGTTTACCTCGTCGTCAGCTACCTTAAAACCGATATATGTCATTCTTCTTAAAGTTTTATTTTTTAGCGTTTTTTTTGATAACTATAAAAATGCAACCTGATCGACATCTTGATCTGCTAAGGCGTCACCATTCACTAGCGGCTTCACCATTAAAAATGGTGGCCTGTCATCCCATGTTCACCAGGCTGTCTTGGCAGTGTCACTGTCGCTACGCATAGTCAATGAAATAGTGAATGAAATAGTGAGTAAAAACGTGATAAAGGGATGGATCGCCCATGCGACTCTGTATCGTTAGCGAAACATGGTCACCAGAAATAAATGGTGTTGCGCATACCTTAAATAGGCTATGCCGTGAACTCACTCGGTTGGGGGTAACAGTGGATGTTATTCGCCCTAAACCAAGCATGGCTGCCAGCGCCATCAATGTTGCTCAAGAGCGTTCTCAAGGGCTTTCTCAAGCACCGTCTCAAGAACAGTATCAAGAACCCTACCAAGAACCTTCCCAAGAGCTTCAGGTTCGGCGGTTAGCGCTACCGGGTTATAACGCTGTGCAGATTGGCCTTGCCAGACCTTCAAAACTTCGCCGTTTCTGGCAGAAGCATCGTCCCGACTCTATTTATCTGGCAACCCAGGGCCCGCTGGGCTGGGCAGCTCGACAGGCTGCACGCCAACTGAACATACCTTTAGTGGCTGGCTGGCATACTAATTTCGATCACTACTGCCATGATTACGGGGTTTCCTGGCTAGCTGCCGCCACGCGGCGATATTTACGCTACTTCCATAACGGCTGCGACCTTACCCTTGTGCCCACTCAACAACAGGCTGAAGCGCTACGCGCTCAGGATATCCGCGGTGTAAAAGTGCTTTCACGCGGCATTGATGGCGATATATTTTCCCCAGCCCACCGCGACGACACCCTACGCGAACAGTGGGGGGTTAGCGAACATCAACCTGTTGCGCTGTATGTGGGCCGCTTAGCCCCAGAAAAAAACCTCGCGTTACTGCAAGAAACGCTGCAGGCCATGAGTGACGTACGCCCCGATATGGCACACGTCATTGTTGGCGATGGCCCAGGCCGCGCTCAGTTACAAAAAGCGCTACCAGATGCTCATTTCACCGGTTTTGTGAATAAACAGGCACTAGCACGCCACTATGCCAGTGCCGATATGTTTATTTTCCCCTCTCAGTCAGAAACATGGGGAAATGTGGTGACTGAAGCCATGGCCAGCGGGCTGGCAGTCGTGGCCTATCACCACGCCGCCAGCGCTGAGCTGATTCAAAGCAGGCACAACGGCATCACCGTTCCCCCTGGCGATACGCTTGCCTTTCAACAGGCTGCCGTCGCGTTATGCCAGCACCCTGCTGACTACGCCCGCCTAGGTAGAACCGCCCGCCTACGCGCGCTAGAGCAAAGCTGGCCGGGAATCGCAGAGCAGTTCTTACGCTATTTACAAAACGCCCAGGAGGCTCACCATGCGTCCGCGTCCGCTTGTCGTATTCGATCGTCTTGATGTCTTTGAATGGCAGCTTTGCCAACGGGTAACACACCTATCGCTTTATCGCCCCTGGCGGCTAACGCTGCAAACGGCAAGTAAGCTGGGAGACTGGCCTGTCTGGGTATTATTAATCGCTGCACAGCCCTGGTTACAGCCTAACGGTGCTTGGCGAATCATGCAGTACAGCGCCATCGCACTGTTTGCAGTCGCTATTTATAAGTTGGTAAAAACGCGGCTGTGTCGCGAACGTCCGTTCATCACCTACCTCGGTGGCGTCCACTGTGGCGAGCCTGCCCGAGACAAATACAGCTTCCCCAGTGGTCACACCATGCATGCGGTGATGTTTAGCGTGTTGGTCGCCGCTCATACCCCCTGGTTGCTACCTATTGTGATTCCCCTTAGTTTACTGATTGCCATTTCGCGGGTGGGGCTTGGGCTGCACTATGTCAGCGATGTCATTGCTGGCGCAGCCATGGGCTATGGCTTTGCGCTACTGAGTCTTTATTGGATGGGATAACCCTCTGAGGTTGGCCGCTCAACGCCGTATCAATAAAAGCAAAAAGCCACCAACGTGGACGCAGGTGGCTTTTGGTATTGTCGATTAACTATCTATTGTTTTAATTATCTACATATCGGGAGGCATATCGTCACGATCCTCTATTGTGGTCATAAACGATGTCTTGAACATCATATAAAGACCGACTCCCGAAAACCCTAGAAACAGCACAAACATGCATAACATCAATACCATCGCCATAGCGCTTGTCCCTGGAAGTGTGCGGCTGCGACGTTGACGTCTTCTAACCGCTACATTTTGGTTTACACCAGAGGATAGACCAAAATGTCACGCTTAATGATACAAAAGTTGTTCAAAAAATATGGAAAAGTTAAATATACATAAGAATCAAAGTGTTAAAAACAATTAATTGACGCAAAAAAACCACCTCGCTTTCACGAGATGGTGATTTTGCATCAATGCTGTTCCCTGGCGGTGATGATCAGCGTTTCCTTACACTGATAAGGGTGAGCAGGCTAAATGTCCTTTCACATCCTTTTGCTAATATGGCTCCATGCCTTCCCTAATTACCTATTAGCCTGCTCACGCTTGTTTACTCATTGTGGCTAACGTTGCTGCGAAGCGTTTTTGGCGATTAATTCCACTTAAAAATTAGAGTAACAACACTACGGCTGTAGTCAGGTTATTGCAGACAATAGGCCAAGTGCCATTTTTAACAACAAAACATATCAAAAACAATATCTTAAAAACTAACCGCAATACCAGGCTAAGAGATAAACGCCGCTATTTCATGGCTAAAACTGACACATGCGACAAAATCACACGGCCAGCCAGCGCTCAAACGATGGGAAATTGATGGCACCAACTGCCTGCAACGATTATTTTTAATGACAGCGTAGCTAAAACCGCTCTACAAGTGCCCAGTTGATGAGGATTCCTTCGATGAAGCGTGCAATGGCGATCAGTTTATTGATGATGGTGACACTTCTGCTCATAAGTGGCTGCAACACTATTCGCGGCGCAGGCGAAGATATTGAACGAGGCGGCGAAGCTATTCAGCGCTCCGCAAGTAGCTAATGGCCATGGTGACGATTTACCTTTCACACGGCCTGGAAAGCGGGCCTGGTGCCCTGAAGGTGCAAGCGCTAAAAGGGGTTGCTGAGCAGTTTGAGAACTGCGAACCCGTCGTCATGGACTACCGTGGCTTAAAAGAGCCGCAGGAGCGTTTAGCGCATTTACTTGCCGTGATTGACGAACGCAACGACACACTGGCTAACTGTGTTTTAGCGGGTTCCAGTCTCGGCGGATGGTTAAGTGCAGCGGTGAGTGCCCAGGAACCTGTGTTAGGTTGTTTTTTATTAGCCCCTGCTCTTGGTTTGCCAGATTACCCGCAAACCTCAATCACACTGCAGGCACAACACACGCATATCATTCATGGCTGGCGAGATGATGTCGTACCGCCAGGCCCAGTCATTGAACATGCCCGCTGTCAGCGACTTTCACTACGCATGATTGACGATGACCATCGCCTGCAGAACAGTCTCGATACAATACTTTCCGATTTCGAGCGGTTTTTAGAGCTGTGTCTTCAATAGCGATTTCTTTAAAAACTATCTCTTTAAAAACCATGCCTTTGAAAATAACGCTCTTAAAGCCGCGCTATTTAGCTCAACATGGACCGCAAACGTACTTCTGCTAACGAAGTGTTACAACAAATAGTCGACATACGCCAAGCAAAGCTATACAAATAATGTACAAACAACAGGAGAATACTCATGCTTGGTCTATTTAAACGCGATCCCAAGAAAAAGCTTCAGCAAGATTACGAGCGTAAATTACAGGCCGCAATGCAAGCTTCGCGCAATGGTGACATGAGGTCTAACGCCACATTGACGGAAGAAGCAGAAGCTATTCTGACTGAGATCAATCGCCTTAAAGCAGAAGAACGCTAGGACACAACGCCCATGCGCCACCATTTCATCGCTGCCATGACTCTAGGCTGGCTACCTTTAGCGGCTCATGCCAGCTGCCCTCTTCCTGGCCAGTGGTGGCAATCGCAACATGTCGTTGCTAACAGCGCTGTTTTAGCCCAAGCAATACAGCACCAGGTTGTCCTATTGGGCGAGCAACATGATGCCGTTGACCACCACCGCTGGCAGTTGCACACCCTAGCGGGGCTTTACGCGCTGCGTGACGATATGGTCATCGGGTTAGAAATGCTGCCCCGGGAAGCGCAACCCGCACTCGATGATTGGGTTGCGGGCTTGTTATCCGAAGAAGCGCTGTTGGAACAGTCCGGCTGGGAGGAGAACTGGGGGTTTGATGCTGATCTTTACTTACCCATTCTCCATTTCGCGCGTGTTCAACAGATTCCTCTGATCGCCCTAAACATTACTCCCGAGCTGCGTCAGCGCTTAGCTCGTGACGGCTTCAGCAGCGTGCCTGCCGACCAGCGACACCATATACCTGCACCGTTACCGCCAAGCGCTGGCTATGAAAGGCGCTTAAAAGAGGTATTTGACCAGCATGCAATGGGTGACGACGACCCCGCTATGCTGAAACGCTTTTTACAGGCCCAACTTAGCTGGGATGTCGCGATGGCTGAAGAGCTGGCTGACGCCGCCTTGGAGGGTAAATTGGCCGTTGGCTTGATGGGTTTGGGCCATGTGATTTATCACGACGGAGTGCCAAACCAACTTGATGGACTGGGGATAGATCACACCTTCAGCTTACTGCCCTGGTCAACAGAAACCTGCGAGTCACCCGACTCTGCATTAGCAGATGCTGTTTTTGTACTGCCAGCGGCGGAGTAACCGCTGACAGATGGGTTGCGAATAGATTGGTCGCTAACAGGTTATTTGTTAAAAGAAAGGTCGGTTAGGCATCATCTGCTAGCGCAGGCAGCAGCGTTTTCAATTTACGGGTAAGAGTATTGCGCCCCCAGCCGAGCAATTCGGCAGCTTCCCCTTTGCGCCCACCGGTATGTTTCAGCGCCGTTTCAATCAGAATGCGCTCAAAATCTGGCACGGCTTCTTCCAGCAGATGGGTATGGCCTTCTGCCAGGGCGTGGTCAGCCCAATCCCTGAACGCGGAACGCCAATCGCCATAAACACTACCTTCAGAAGCGCTGACCGAGAGCAGTTCTGGGGGCAAGTCCTCAATGAGAATTTCGCGGCCGGAAGCCATGACCGTTAGCCAACGGCAAATATTTTCTAATTGACGAACATTACCCGGCCACGGCAAACGGGTAAGATGCGCTTCTGCTTCGGGCGTTAACACCTTGATATCGGTGGTCAGCTCTTTGGCAGCTTCCGCTAAGAAATGACGCGTTAAACGCGGAATATCTTCCCGACGTTCGGAAAGGCGCGGCAGATGAACGCGAATCACGTTTAAGCGGTGGAACAAGTCCTCGCGAAACCGCCCATCGTCAACCAACGATTCCAGATTCTGATGGGTCGCGGCAATAATACGTACATCGACTTTTACAGGCGTATGGCCGCCCACACGATAGAATTCACCATCCGCTAACACACGCAGCAAGCGCGTTTGCGTTTCAGCGGGCATGTCACCAATTTCATCGAGAAACAGCGTTCCGCCGTTAGCCTGTTCAAAGCGACCTTGGCGCTGTTGCGCTGCCCCTGTAAACGCGCCCTTCTCATGGCCGAATAGTTCGGACTCAATCAAGTCCCGGGGAATCGCCGCCATGTTCAGCGCAATAAACGGCTTGCCCGCTCGCGGGCTATGTTGATGGAGCGCCTGAGCAACACGCTCTTTACCAGTGCCAGACTCACCGTTAATTAACACCGTGATGTGGGAGTGGGAAAGCCGCCCGATGGCGCGAAACACTTCCTGCATAGCAGGTGCTTCACCAATAATCTCAGCACTCAACCCTTCCGGCACGCTGACCGGGCGCTGGCGCTCTCTTGCATGAGCGACCGCACGGCGCACCAGCGCCAGCGCTTCGTCCACATCAAAGGGTTTCGGCAGGTATTCAAAGGCGCCCCCTTGGTAAGACGCCACGGCACTGTCGAGGTCCGAATGCGCGGTCATCACAATCACCGGCAGGTCAGGGTGTGCATCACGCACCCGGGACATTAAATCCAGCCCATCAATGCCGGGCATACGAATGTCAGTCACCAGCACATCCGGTGGATTTTCTAACAGTCGCTCCAGCGCGGTATCGGCGCGTTCAATACACTCTACATCCAGGTCTGGCTGCGCTAAGGCCCGCTCTAATACCCAACGGATGGCGCGGTCATCATCGACAATAACCACTCGTGCTACATCGGTTTGTGTCGCCTCAGTCATGACGCTTCTCCGGTGAAATTAACAACCAATGGAATCAGTAAACGAAATTCGGTATGCCCTGGACGTGAGTCGCATTCGATCAATCCTTGATGTTGGTGCAAAATCGATTGAGCAATTGATAGCCCCAGGCCGCTACCTTCAGCGCGCCCAGAAACCATGGGATAGAAAAGCGTTTCACGTAACGTTTCAGGTATGCCAGGGCCATTATCAATAACCCCCACTTCACTGACTAAACGATGGCGTTCAGCCCCCAGAGTAAATTGGCGCCGCGCGCGGGTGCGCAGCATAAGTTCCGGCGAAGGCGTTGCTGCATCACTCATGGCCTGTACCGCGTTACGTGCCACATTCAACACCGCTTGGATCATTTGAGATTCATCGCCTGAAAGATCCGGCAAACTCGGGTCATAATCACGACGGATCTCAACATGCGGATGCTCGGCAATCAGCAGTGCTCGCACCCGCTCTAACACCTTATGGATATTGACCGGCTCATGTTTGACGATGCGATTGGGGCCCAACATGGAGTCGACCAAATCTCGCAGCCGATCCACCTCTTCCACAATAATATGGGTGAATTCACGTAGTGCCGGATCGTCCAGATCGCGCTCCAATAATTGGGCAGCACCGCGAATCCCGCCTAAGGGATTTTTAACTTCATGAGCCAAGCCCCGCGCCAACACTTTGATGGTCTCTTGCCGGGTGGTCAGCGCTTCTTCCCGGGAAATCTGCATCAGCCGATCACGGGGCTCTACTTCGAGTAATAGTTCATCGGCTGAAAGCGGGGTCACGGTGTAGTCCACCGTTAATGGCTCGCTGTTCAGCGGCGTAATGCGTGCTTCGCGTTGGGTATAGGGATGAAAGGCATCCCGCGCTTTAGCGAGGACATCATCAATACTCTCATCGCCCCCTAACAGCGTGTCTAAACTAATGCCCTGCACACGGCTAAAACTCACCGCTAGCAACGCTTCCGCTGCCGGGTTCATCCAACGAACACGGAGTTCACCGTCTAGCAGTAAGACTGCGGTGGTGAGGTGTTCAAGTAAGCGCTGGTACATGGCGTATCCTGAAGCGTCGCTGTAAAAAAATAGCGTTATCGAGCGTATGAAAGAGAAACTGCAAAAAGCGCGCCAATTGACCACTTGCACGGCTAATGAGCAGGGGGCGGGGATGTAGCGTGCCGTTATAGCGCAGTCCGAGCGGTCAGCTTGCCACTTATTGCACCATTATAGTGCACATGACTCATCATCAATAAAAATACTCACCGCATCAGTGCGGCGCCGCAGACAGCGCTCTCCCCTTGCAAACAGACCTCTTCGTCTCACTATTCAGTGGTATAAAAAAACCCCGCCGAAGCGGGGTTTTAGGCCAGTCACACCCGAGGGAGTGATACTAGCTGCTGTGCTTAGCAATCGCTCTTAACAGCTGTAGTACATATCGAACTCAATCGGGTGAGTGGTCATGCGAATGCGCTCCACTTCTTCCATCTTGAGGTCGATGTATGCATCGATCATATCATCAGTAAACACGCCACCTTCGGTCAAGAACGCGCGGTCTGCATCGAGTGCTTCCAACGCTTGGTCCAGGCTGTTGGCAACAGTCGGTACTGACTTACCTTCTTCCGGCGGCAGGTCGTACAAGTTTTTATCCATGGCATCGCCAGGATGGATCTTGTTCTTAATACCGTCGATACCCGCCATCAGCAGCGCCGCGAACGCTAGGTAGGGGTTAGCAGTCGGGTCAGGGAAACGTGTTTCAACACGCTTACCTTTCGGGCTGGCGGTGTACGGAATACGGATAGAGGCAGAACGGTTACGAGCGCTGTAGGCCAACATAACCGGCGCTTCAAAGCCTGGCACCAAACGCTTGTACGAGTTAGTAGACGCGTTCGTGAAGGCGTTCAGAGCACGGGCGTGTTTGATCACACCGCCAATGTAGTAAAGCGCCATTTCGGAAAGCCCAGCGTACTCGTCACCTGCGAACTGGTTCTGACCATCTTTCCAGAACGACTGGTGTACGTGCATACCAGACCCGTTGTCGCCTACCAGCGGCTTCGGCATGAACGTAGCGGTTTTGCCGTAAGCGTGAGCCACGTTGTGGATCACGTATTTCATTTCCTGAACTTCGTCAGCTTTCTTCACCAACGTGTTGAATTTAACGCCGATTTCGTTCTGACCCGCGTTAGCAACCTCGTGGTGGTGAACCTCAACGGTCTGGCCAATCGCTTCCAGGGTGTTACACATTGCACCACGCATGTCATGGAAACTATCAACCGGGGGAACCGGGAAGTAGCCGCCTTTAACGCGCGGGCGGTGCCCCAAGTTGCCACCTTCTACCTGATTACTGGTCGCCCAAGCGCCTTCATCAGAGGTGATTTTGTACATGGAACCCTGAATGTCAGATTTCCAATGGACTTCGTCGAAAATGAAGAACTCAGGCTCAGGGCCAAAGAAGGCGGTGTCGCCCAGGCCGGTGGACTGCAGGTAAGCTTCTGCGCGCTTGGCAATAGAACGCGGGTCACGGTCATAGCCCTGCATAGTGGCAGGCTCGATGATATCGCAACGCAGGATCAGGGTAGCGTCTTCGGTGAAGGGGTCGAGGAAACCAGTGCCATCTTCAGGACGAAGAATCATGTCGGATTCGTTGATGCCTTTCCAGCCCTCGATAGAGGAACCATCGAACATCTGACCATTTTCAAAAAACTCTTCGTCCACGTCCCGTGCCGGTACGGTGACGTGCTGCTCTTTACCGCGCGTGTCGGTGAAACGCAGATCTACCCATTTAACATCATGTTCTTCGATTAGCGCGAGAGTCTTGGCTGACATAGTGTCCTCCGGTATGAACGTGGCTTAAGCTTGTGACAGTAAGCTACCGATAAAAGAGTTATTAAACAAACCGGCTATCGTTGTAGCACGCCGAGAGGCATCTGCCTACGACCCGCTAGCCGCTGCCTAATACCAAGCACGGAACATGCCAACTCTGCACCAATATGGCATAAAAAAACAACAAGCATTTGTTTTATAAAAGATAAAAAATAAAATACTGCGCTTCTTCATGTAGCATAATGCTCTGCGAAAGAACGAACTTAGCCCTAAAAAGCCACCTAGCTCAGAAAAACGCACCAATAAAGACCAACCAGAGACTCGCAAGCACCAACATGGTGCATGTCAAGCATCTATTATTTTCCTCATCACTGTAAACTTTAGCTTGATACCAAAAGAAACTCACACCTACAATTGATTACAAACCGATAGATTTAATAACAAACAGGTTTCACAACACAGGAAGCCACTCACATGGGCACGGTCTGCTTTATTGTTGATGCGTCAGTCACAGGTGCCCTTTTACCACGTCACCTGCGCGCTATTCGCCAAACAGGCTTTGCAGACCACACACTTCCCATTATCGTGACCAGCGCCACCGCCGATCCGCGCGTGCCGGACATTGAGCAACGCTACCGCGCGCACTTTCTTGTTACCCCTTCCCAGCCACTGGGCGCAAGGATCAATCAAGCCGCATATCTCAGCCAAGCTGATTGGTTGTTGATTGCAATGCAGCAACGGGCGCTAACAGCCAAACTATGGTGTTTACTTTATCCCCAGCTAGACACGTACACGCTGGATGCTCTTTTGATTGGCAGCGAACCACCCCGCTTATCCGAACGCTTACTCCAGTGCTTTTTAGGCGCAGGCGTCGCTGTTCCTCCCTACATCGCCATCAGGCGCACGTGGCTAGAACGGTTGGGGGGCTTAGACCCAGAGCTAGATGAAGCAGCGCTTGCTGATTTACTACAGCGCCTTTATGCCTGCCCTACCCGTTTACAAACCTTCAGCCTGGAAACCTCAGGGCTTACCCGAGACTCGCCATCAAGGAGTAACAAACCCTACCGGCCACCTCCCAACTCGCATACGGATACTTAACGTCTCTTATGGCTTAGGATCTCCTGTTGGTTAAACGCTCAAATGCTTGCCCAATAGCACTGCCCCCGCCGTCATAGTGTTAACCATACTATTCAACACGAATAAGCCAATACCATCGGCAAGAATCGGTTAATGCACTAACCAACGTGAAAACAGCACACAGAAAGGTATTACCCCCACGGCTGTTGAAGACAAGTTCTTTTGAAGACTTGTTCTTTTGAAGACAAAGCTATCCAACCAGCGAATGTGAGTGCAGCGGATTCACGACATCTCCATGCTTCAGCAGTGATTGGCTCTATCACACCAACGCACACTACACTTAAACATCACGCTATCTGATACAGCTCAACAAAAGGACACTGACAATGCATCAGCATATCGAATGGGACGAACCTGGCAGCGCAAGCGTTGTAGAGTTTTTTAAGAATGACCCCGACCACACTCCGCCCTACCCAGGCGCCATGCTCTCCGCCCGTTATCTAGGCCGCATTGTGCGGGTAAAAGTAGAAGCCTATCGTGATGAAGATGCCGTCAGCATCGGCAGCGTTGCCGCCATTCTTGACCGACACGGGCACCACCACGACTCCCACCACAAGCTTAACGTAGGCGACATCGTCCGACTTCCCGATGACAAACGCGCGATGGAACACTGGGACGAGGACGATTAAGAGTAACCGCCATCACAAACTACGAAAGCAAAGCGCGCCCTTTAAAGGGCGCGCCTTAACAAACCGTATCAACGGAAAAATTTACCCCGCTTTCTGAATTTCTACCGAATGCGGGTAAGGTATTGAAACACCTTGCTTATCAAAGGCTTCTTTGACAGCTTTCGTCATATCAAATTTCACATCCCAATAATCCGCCGCATCGACCCAAAGCCGCACGGTAAGGTCCACACTACTGGCTCCCAGGTTAGTGACTTTTACCCAAGGTGCGGGATCACCATGGATACGGCTGTCAGCCTCGGCCAAGCCGCTGATGATCGCCATGGCCAGATCAGCATCATCGTCATAGCCAATCCCGAACACAAGATCGACACGGCGTGTCGAGTGATGAGAGAAGTTAGTGATAATAGCTCCCCAAGCCTGCCCATTAGGCACAATAATTTGCACGTTGTCAGGCGTCACTAACTCGGTCACGAACAGGTTAAGATCCTTAACCGTACCGGACGTGCCCCCAATATCCACAAACTGACCCAGTTTGTAAGGACGAAACACAATCAGCATAAACCCCGCCGCTAAATCACTCAGCGTGCCCTGCAACGCCAAGCCAATAGCCAGCGTGGCAGCCCCCAATACAGCAACCAGCGAAGTAGCCTGAATACCAAACAGACCGAGTACCGTAATAAATACAACCAGCAGAATGACCCACTTCACCAAGGCTGCAAGGAAGTTGCCCAGCGTTGGGTCTATACGCGGTATCGCATTCACCCGCCTACGCACTAAGCTGCTGACTACCCCTGCGACAATCCAGCCCACAATCAACACCAACAATGCTTTCACGGCATTGATGATCAAAGGAACATAAGCCCCAAATTGCTCAAGAAAGTTTTCCATGACGTAATATCCTCTAGATGGCAGTTACCGACACACACAGCAATCATTATGTTAAAGCAGTTTTATTTTGGAACACTCTTTTCCTCACCATATTTAACAATTAAAGCACCATCGTGCTGATGACGCCGAAACTAAGAGAGTATTCACAACGGTTGAGCGCTGAATTACCTGGACGGCAACATCCAACTTACTAATTAATGAAGGTAATGCACATTGCGAGTAGCGCGGCGTAAGCGTTAGCGCACCCGCGAAAGCGATCCGGCAGGTGTGCATTTATGGCGGTGAGCAGATAGGTAGTGCGGAATTTGTACCACTCAGGCGGGCGGCGATGCGGACTGTGGTGGCTTGCATGGCCGCGATGACGATGTGGCTGTTTCCAGCGGTCGGATGCATGTACACCCGGCATGGTTGGGCATTGGATTGCATTTGTTGACTCCAAGCCGTGGTGGTTAAAGCTGACGTTTGCAGACGTCGCAAAACACAAGGTAAATATGCTTACCTTATGAGCGCTTTATTTACCTTGCAGGTCGAAAAAAAGCCGGCACAAGACCGGCTTTAGGGATCATTCGTAGCCTTTTACAACGGCTATCAGAGCGTCTCTGTGATTGAAGATATCTGTCAGTGCATTTAGATCGTGCTTAACTGATTCATTATCTTGGCGAATTTCAATTCTTTTTAAGATTTTGGAATTGAAGTGAAGGCGACAAATCGGCTTACGATTGTTGTCATCAAGCAACACGGCGCAATACGACTTTGCATCTCGCATGAAAACCCTTTCAGGAGCTACTTCGCTGGCAACGATAGCCCGAACCATGTTGTAACCATCAATCTCCTCCTGAGTCGTGACTATCGCATCATCTGTATTTTGAGAAGGTTCTTCGGAGTCCATCTGAATGGACTGTAAGTTAACAGCACCTGACTCATCGCCACTTGTCGTAGCTAATGCCTGTTTGAGTCTTAGAGAAACCTGTTCTTTGATGTGTTGAGCCATTGCGTCGCGGATGATCGGTGTGAATTCATCAAGAACTTGCTGAGTCATCCGTCCATCAAAGAAGTCTTGAGCTATGAATTTGATGAATTCGCGGGGCGGTTCTTTAAGCATCTTGCTGAATGATGCCATCGCGAGATTGGTGTATTTCAGCCGATTTGCGGTACTAAGAATGGTATCGACGTTAAAAACAGGCTTAGCAAATTTCTTCAGTTCTTCAATATCCCTTTCGTTATAGTCAGTCAGACGAAAGGTAAAAAATGGTCTGTTATCTAGCTTGTTTGTGTCATCAAGGTCTGAGTAAAAGCGGTACTCAATGCCATTGGTTAAAATCGCAAACTTTGCTTCCGTGCAATTGAAATAGCGGTAGAGCTGGCTGAATTGTGCATCTGCAAGGTCTGTCGTACGGGGCTTACATTCGATGAGGATTGAAAGCACACCATCATTTTTGATGGCGTAGTCGACCTTCTCGCCTTTCTTCAAGCCAACGTCAGCCGTAAATTCAGGCAGTACCTCGGTTGGATTGAAAACGTCATATCCTAAGCTTTGTATAAATGGCATGACCATCGCATTTTTCGTCGCTTCTTCATTGACGATGTGGTCAAGCTGCTCTCTGGCACGGCTCGCCAGTGTTGCGATTTTTTGTGCTATCTCCATGTTCCCTGCCTTTTTAGTTGGTTTGCTACATCCTCCCAAATGCCCAGAGCCCTAAAAAACGAGCACAAATTTGGAAGTTATCTGTTTCGTCCATTTCGTAGCTGGGATACAGCATATTGTCAGATATAACTCTAATTCAGTTTCAAGGTAAATGCTGAAGACGTTTAACCTGTACTTGGCCGTCTAATTGAAAAAGAACTCCATCTAACCATTCTTTACCCAACCTCGCCATTGACCATAGTCATACTTAGCCCACACCGATTACACGCTAGCGCCTTAGGCTCAACGTGCTACGCTTCGCGTTACTTTTCTTATTTGAGTGATTCGCTATGCCGATGTCTCGTGTGTTGGCGGCTTCCGCGCTAGTGCTGCTCACGCTGTCTACGCAAGCCCAGGCCCAAATGTCTGCTGACTGGTCGGCTTACAATAAGCTGCAGATTTGGACGCAACCCAACCAAGCCTCTAGCGCAATTAACCGTTTTCAACCTGCTCGTTTCTCGGTTGGGCCTGTTACTTTGAACGGCGAATACGCCCTGCTTGTCTCATTCCAACCAGCTGTTGCTGCTTGGCGCTATTAGCCATGTTGTAGTCGCTGCATGCCACGGCCGCATTAAAGGGGCACGATTTAATATTGTCAGTGCAACAGGTTTGTCAGCACGCCAGGAGCGCGTAAAATATCGGGCTCTTTTTTGGTTTTGCCAATTGTTATGTTATAACTTATTTATTGGTTAGCGAGGACACTCAATGAGTGAGCATATGCATCGCCATAACAAGGAAGGTCCTTGTCATTTTTCGCTGATGTCATTATCTGCCGCGAAGCGGTTGGGTCTAGTGGCACTGCCGCTGCTGGGTTTATGGGGGTTAGTTTTGTGGGCAAGTGGGTGGCCGCTATGAGTGAGCGTTCACTTTCACGCCTGCAACTGCATGACTTGCACCTTGCCCAAGGCGGGCGCACGGTACTTGAGCATGTCGATGGTGACATAAAACCCGGTGCTATTACGGCGCTTATCGGCGCTAACGGGGCGGGCAAAAGCACGTTGATCCAGGCGATTATGGGTGAACTGCGGCCTATTAGCGGCAAAGTGATTTGCACCGTTGATAAAGCACGCCGCGCATGGTTACCGCAGCAATTGGCGCTGGACCTTACTTTTCCGATGAGCGTGGAAGAGTTGGTGATGACCGGCAGTTGGCCAAGCCACGGGGCGTTAAAAGGCTACTGTGCGGCGCATTATCGCAAGGGTCGCGACATCATGGCGCGCCTAGGTATTTCTCATTTGGCCCACCGCCCTTTGGGTGAGCTTTCCGGCGGCCAGCGCCAGCGGGCACTGATTGGCCGTACGCTGATGCAGGAAGCGGAGCTTTTGTTACTGGATGAGCCGTTTGCCAACGTGGATAGCGATACGGTGGATATTTTGATCCGTATTTTGCGCCAAATGGCCGATGAAGGCGTGACCATCATTATTGTGCTGCACGATATGGATCATCTGAGCCACCTAGCCGATGAAGTATTAATGCTAAACGGTGGCCATGGTCGCTGGGTCGCGCCTAGCGCGCTTAACCACCAACATGCATCGGCCAAGGTCGTGCCGTTTGCTTTGGGAGGTCGTCATGCTGGCACTGCTTGATGCGTGGTTTGTTGCGCCTTTCGATTATGGCTTTATGCGGCGTGCGGTCGTGGGTGGCTTGGCACTTTCGCTTGCTGCTCCTCCGCTGGGCGTGTTTTTGGTGCTACGGGGCATGAGCCTGATTGGCGATGCAATGGCCCACGCTATTTTGCCTGGGGTGGCGCTGGGCTTTTTACTCGCCGGGTTCTCTCTGCCGGTGATGAGCGCCGGGGGCGTTCTGTTCGGCGTGATGGTGGCGTTACTTGCCGGTGCTGTGTCGAAAATGGGCGGCCAGCGAGAAGATGCGGCTATGGCGAGTTTTTTTATTATCTCGCTAGCGGCCGGGGTATTACTCATTTCTATGGGTGGCAGCAGCGTGGATTTAACCCATGTGCTGTTCGGCTCAATTTTGGCGATTAACTCCACAGCACTACTGCTCATTGCCTCTATCAGCACGCTGATTGTGATTATTCTGGCGATCATTTTCCGCGCGTTGGTCGTGGAGTGTTTAGACCCGCTGTTTTTACGCGGGCAAAGCCGCCGTAGCAGTTGGGTACATAGCGTTTTTTTAGGGCTATTGGTGCTGAATTTAACCGCGGGTTTCCAAACCTTGGGCACGTTAATGGCGGTGGGCTTAATGATGCTGCCTGCCACTGCGGCGCGGTTTTGGAGTAAGCGGCTGGAAGGCTTGATAGGTATTGCCGTGGTATTGGCCATGATCGCCAGTACCGGCGGGCTATTGATTTCGTTTCATCTTGATACCCCGTCAGGGCCGAGCATTATTTTGCTGGCTGGGGTGGGTTATCTACTGTCGGCACTGTTCGGCCGCTATCACAGCTTAGCCGCTAAGCTGCGGCGCAAGACAACGCCGCTGGCGCTTGAACAGTCGCCATAACTCTTTGTTATTTTTGAAGGAGCGTTGTATGTCGCTTTTCTCTTCATCGCGCTGGTGGGTGGGTGTTTCAGCCATGCTGGCATTGCCTGCAGCAATGGCTAACGACCGTGTTCAGGTAGTTACCAGCTTCTCTATCCTGGCTGACATGGTCGAAAACGTGGGCGGAGAGCACGTTGACGTAACGTCGCTTGTCGGCCCTGACGGCGATGCCCATGTTTATTCGCCAAGCCCAGGCGACGCCCGCGCGCTGGCCAGCGCAGATGTGGTGGTCTTTAACGGACTGCTGTTTGAGGGCTGGATGGAGCGTTTGATTGAGTCTAGCGACTATACGGGTGCATTGGTCACCGCAACCAATGGCATTCAACCCCGCGCCTTTGCCAAACACGATCATGAAGAACACGGCCATGACGATCATGGACACGACGACCATGGCCACGACGACCATGGCCACGACGACCATGGCCACGACGACCATGGCCACGACGACCATGGCCACGAGCACGACGAGCACGATCACAGTGAACATGACCATGGTGATGACGACCCTCACGCATGGCAGGATCTACAGCAGGCAAAGGTCTACGTTACCAATATTCGCGATGGCTTAATCGAAGCAGACAGCGCCAATGCTGAAAGTTATCAAGCAAATGCTGAGCGCTATTTAGCGACAATAGACGAGGCTGATCATGAAATTCGTGATTTGCTGAGCGATATTCCCGCTTCGGCCAGCGTGATTACCGGCCATGATTCGTTTGGTTATTTCTCAAATACTTATGGGGTGAACTTTCTTTCCCCTGTCGGCCTATCTACCGAAGCTGACCCCAGCGGCGCCAGCATGGCCGCGCTTGTGGATGTCATCGAACAGGAAAACGTGCAGGCGCTGTTCCACGAGAACATGACCAACCAAGCCATCATTAATCAGCTGGCCGAAGAAACTGGTCTGCCGATTGCTGGCACACTGTATGCCGATGCGCTGGCGAGTGAGGGTGAAGCCGGCACTTACTTAGGCATGATGCGTCATAACGCGAACGTGCTCCACTCAGCATTAGCTGAACCGGGCCATGATGACCACGACCACGACCACGACCACGACCACGACCACGACCACAGCGAGCATACTCACTAAGCGGTCATGGCAACTTTCTTATCGCAAATATTGGATCACATGGGCGTTTGGCCAAGGATGGCCTGGCGTCAGCGTCTCACTAAAAGAGCCTGCACCTCAGGCGTTGGTTGCTGTCATTAACCATTCTCGGAAGGCAGCCATCGCGTGAGTTTCTGCGCGTGACTGCAGCCGAGTGAGCCAGTAACCTCCCAAACTGACGGAGATATCGAACGGCTGTTGCAGTTCGCCACTGGTCAAGTGTCGGGAAAACATCAGCGGGGGCGCCAGTGCTACCCCAGCCCCTTGCAGGGCCGCTTCCACCATAGCGATGGAAGAGTCAAACACAATGCTTTTCGTCATCGGCAAGCTGCCAGGCAGCCCTGCCGCCAATAACCACTCGGTCCATTCGTCGGCGCGATAAGAGCGCAGCCAGGTCTCGCCTAATACATCGGCGGGGGTAGTGAGCCGCGCAGCGATAGCGGGGGTGCACATGACCGATAGCGACGCTGGCAACAGTGGCTGCGCTGCGGTTCCATGCCAAGCGCCCGTTCCAAAGCGGATAGCAATATCAAGGCCTTCGCTAGCTAAATCCGCGCGATTGTTATGGGTGGAAAGCCGTAAATCGACGAAGGGATATTTTTTCTGAAAATCTTCTAGCCTTGGCAGCAACCAGCCGACGGCAAAGGTACCTACCACACCAACGTTTAATACTTCCCGATAGCTACTCTCACCGAGCTGATCCAGGGTATGCGCCATCTGGTCGAACGAGCTTTTAAGCACTGGCAGCAGCAGTTCTCCCTCTTGGGTCAGCATAAGCCCTCGTGGCAAGCGTATGAACAGCGGCACCTGCAGCTGACTTTCAAGCAGCTTAACCTGATGGCTGACAGCAGCCTGGGTCACACACAGCTCTTCTGCGGCACGCGTAAAGTTCAAATGTCTGGCCGATGCCTCAAAGGCACGCAGCGCCTTCAGCGGCAAGTAGGGACGCACCACCTTGACCCCCAAATTTTTCTAATGGCTTATGCAAAATATCGCTGTTTGTGAATTGCCGCAGCGCGCCGTAAGTTAACCACCGTCACGGACTTTGCGTCTGGCAATAACTTCCCACCTTCTCTCGGCATTAATCACAACAGGATTTTGGTATGCGTAAGATGTTAGCAGCAAAAACCCACCTTTTCATGGCTACTTCTCTGCTATTTAGCAGCTCAGCTTGGGCGCTTGAAGAGCAGGATAACGCCAGCATTGAGGCTCTGGTGAACGATACTATCGCGCCGTTGATGGCCGAGCATCGCATCCCGGGAATGGCGGTCGCGCTTAGCATTAACGGCCAACAGCACTACTTTAATTATGGCCTCGCCAATCAAGAAGCGGGGATTCCGGTCACCGATGAGACGCTCTTCGAACTCGGCTCTGTCAGCAAGGTTTTTACGGCTGCGCTCGCTGGCTTTGCCCAGGCTAGCGGCGCCCTCTCGCTTTCCGACCCGGCCAGCCGCTACCTGCCGGAACTTGAAGGCAGCGCCTTCGATGAGATCAGCCTGCTGGAACTCGGCACCTATACCGCAGGAGGGCTCCCGCTGCAGTTCCCTGAGTCAGTTCAAAGCGAAGAGGCAATGATCGACTACTATCGCCAATGGCAACCGGAATTCGCCCCTGGCAGCCACCGGCTCTACTCCAACCCAAGCTTGGGCCTGTTCGGTTATCTCGCCGCACAAAGCCTGGGCCAGCCCTTCGAGATGGCGATGAAGGAGGCGCTGCTCGCCCCGCTAAGGCTTGAGCATAGCTACTTTCAGGTGCCCGAAGCACAGCAGGCGCACTATGCCTACGGTTACTCTAAACAGGATGAGCCCATTCGGGTGAACCCAGGCATGCTGGATGCCCAGGCCTACGGATTGAAATCGACTGCCGCAGACGTACTAACGCTGGTGGAAGCCAATATGAGTGGCGCTGGGCTGAATGAGCCACTAAGCCAAGCCTTGGCGGCCACGCGCACGGGGTACTTTGAGGTCCGCAATATGACCCAAGGACTGGGCTGGGAAAGCTATGCCTACCCGGTGGCAATCGACTCGCTGCTGGAAGGCAACTCGCTTGAGGTGGTATTGGAAGCTAACCCTGCCAGCCCTTTGAGTCCTCCATTGCCGCCCAGACAGGAAGCGCTCTACAACAAGACCGGTGCGACCAACGGCTTCGGCGCTTATGTGGCCTTTGTGCCCAGCCAGCAGTTAGGTATTGTTCTGCTGGCAAACCGGAACTACCCAAGTCAGGCGCGTATTCAGGCCGCACACCATATCCTGACAACCCTGGCCGAAGCACCCTAAACAATACCGCCGTTGGGCGGTATTTTTTTGCGTTGCATTTTGTCCCAGGGATGGAGAGACTTGCACTACTGCTGCGAATTTTCATCCCTGCAAAGAGCCAATACCATGCGCCTAAACGCCGATTTTAGCCACTTTGCCAGTGTCACGCCGGATCAGTACCGTTGGGTGGACTCCCCCAGCGCTGGTGTAGAGCGCATGATGCTAGACCGCATTGGCGACGAAGTCGCCAGAGCCACCAGCTTGGTACGCTACGCGCCCAACAGCCAGTTCAATCGCCATACTCATGGTGGTGGTGAAGAAATTTTAGTGCTGGAAGGTGTCTTTGCCGATGAGCATGGCCGTTACCCGGCAGGTAGCTACTTACGCAACCCGATTGGCACTGGTCATACCCCGCAAATAGGCGAAGAAGGCGCACTTATTCTGGTGAAGCTACACCAGTTTGATGAAAACGATATTTTGCAACTGGCCGTGCCTGCCCATAGGCTGCCCTGGCAGCCCGACCGACGGCCAGGTATTACTTACAAAATGCTGCACACCTATAGTTCAAAACAGTATGGCCCAGAGCGAGTCAGCCTAGAGCACTGGGAAGCCGATACACTGGTGTCTTATCCACCGCTTGCCGGTGGTTTAGAGCTGTTTGTGCTGGAAGGCTCTCTACTCAGTGATGAGCAGGAATATGCTACCGGCAGCTGGTGCCGCTACCCAGTAGGTGCGGCACCTCAGTTACGCGCGGGTAATGAAGGCGTGCAGCTTTATCTAAAACGCGGGCACTTAGCCACTATTAAGCTACCCAGCTAATCTACAAAACTGTTTACAAATCTAGCCTACCAAACCAATAAACGGCAGCAGCGTTAATAGGGCGATCAGCACCACGGCGACGATTACCAGTACGACTTGCACGGGGTGGGCAAGGAAGCGCCGCCATAATGTTGGTGCACTGCCACTGGCAACCGCTTCTTCGTGCTCTCGCCGCGCGTTAGCTTGACGCTTTTCCTGATACGCCGCCAATGCCGCTTCAGCGGCCTCGCGCTGAGCGGTGTTACGCAACCAAATGGCATCGACACCCAGGCGAAAAAAGCCCGCCTGGGTTTCATAGACATCAAAGCCCTGCTCATCTAGCAACTGGCGTACTTCCAACGCCTCTTCATCGGTCACGTGGCGTAGCCGAAACAGCAAGTGGGCCATATTAGTCGCCCATGGCTGCCATGCGGTCTGCCTGAATCACTTCGATCCAGTAACCATCTGCATCTTTGACAAAGATAACGTCTTTCATCTTGCCCTGGTCCGCGCGCTTGATGAACGTCACCTCATGCTCATCAAACCATGCCTCGGCAGCTTCTAAGTCAGGCACACTAAAGCAGATATGACCAAACCCTTGAGGCTCAGCGTTACCGTCGTGATAGGCAAAATCCTGCTGATCTTCTGTGCCCCAGTTATGCGTCAATTCCAGCAAGCCTTTCTGACTGAAGGTCCAGGCAGTGCGTGCTTGAGTATCTTCTGGCACGTTATCGCTGCTTTCTATATTGGCTAGGAAGTAGAGCGAAAACTGCATCTCTTCGAAATCCAATCGGCGTAGCACCTGCATTCCAAAGACCTTGGAGTAGAACGCTAGCGCGCGTTCGGGATCCTTCACCCGCAGCATGGTGTGATTTAAGCGAAACCCTTGGGTTTGCGGCGCTACGGGCGCGACGCCGGAATGTTGTTCGCCTTGAAAACTCATTTTGCTCTCCTGTCGCTAATGCTGATCATTGAATCCATTGAGCCTCACTTACCGCTTACCATGAGGGCTTTAGAGCCATAATACCAGCCTTTACAAGCATGTAGGATTCACTAACGCAGTGTCACATTAAGCGCACTGGCAATACTAAACAAAAACCCTACACTTATTATTCATAAACTTTACAAAAAGCAGTTCCCGCAACATGAGCGATGCCCCACCTTTGAGGCGTCCACAGGAGTTTTCCATGACTGCGATTGATATGACCCTCGGTGACCACATAACGTTAAAGCAGTTAGCCCGTGCCATACACAATGGCTTTTCACCGATTGTGGAAGTTGAATCAATGGATGGTATCTATAAGGTTCGCTTCCATCACGCGAACGGTGTCTCTGATTTAACCAATGCTGAGGGTCATGTCAGCACGTTTTTGGGCACCGGTGAAATTCGCGACACCCTTGGACAGCTGGGCCTCACTCATGGAGTGCTTACGTTTGCCGACCAGTGTGGCGATGAAATGATTGGTGTTGAGGGTAAAGCGATGACGCCTGATGAGATGCTCACCTACGGAACACGCATCTCGTTTCGTTGATAGTTGCTCATCGCGCTGCCCAGGCTTTACAGATTGATCTAAGCCAAGGATAGTACCATCACGACAGGGGCGCCCTTGCTTAACGGGCTGAGAAGCACCCTTTGAACCTGAACCGGATAACACCGGCGTAGGGAGTCGTGGTGCAGCTGCATCACCTCCCAGCCGGGAGGATATTATGCCTTCACGCCCACTCGGCGATTATCTCCGCGATATGCGCGCTGCCACACCGCTGGTACATTGCATTACCAACTATGTGGCGATGAATAGCACCGCTAACTTGCTATTGGCGGCAGGTGCTTCCCCCGCCATGCTGCATGCTCAAGAAGAAGTGGCGGAGTTCACGGCTATGTCTGGCGCGCTATCGATTAATATTGGCACCCTCTCTTCCCCTTGGGCTGATGCTATGGCAGTCGCCGCGCGCACTGCTCATGAAAACCATATTCCGTGGGTGCTTGATCCTGTGGCTGTTGGTGCTACCGCATTTCGCCTGCGTGTTTGTGAGACGCTGCTGGCTTATCAGCCTAGCGTTATTCGTGGCAACGCCTCAGAAATTCAAGTACTTAACGGATTAGCCAGCCAAGGGCGTGGGGTCGATGCAACTGCTAGCACCCAAGAAGCTACAGCCGCTGCCATTGCGTTAGCACAGCAACATCGCTGCGTGGTGGCGGTCACTGGCGAGAGCGATTTCATTACCGATGGCACGAATCATTATCGGCTTAAAGGTGGGCACGCACTCATGCCTCGCGTGACTACCTTGGGCTGCGGATTGAGTGCGCTGGTGGCAAGCTTTGTGGCCGCAAACCACGAGCAGCCGCTGGAGGCCAGCTTGGCCGCCTTGGCGTGTTTCAGCATCTCTGGAAGCCGTGCAGGCGAGCAGGCTCAAGGCCCTGGCAGTTTCCAAGTGGCGCTATTGGACGCGCTGTATCAGTTATCCCCTGACGACCTTTCGACCCTTGCTCAATGGGAGGCGGTGCATGCCGTTTGATCTTTCACTCTATTTAGTCACCGATGCGGGTCTATGCGCTGGCATGGGTCTGGAAAAAACGGTTGAAGCTGCTGTGCAGGGCGGCATTACCATGGTGCAATTACGCGATAAACACGCTAGTGACGAGCACATGATCGCCCAGGCCAAGCGTCTCAAAGCGATGTTGGCAGGCAGTGGCGTCCCTCTGATCATTAATGATCGCCTGAACGTGGCGTTCGCCAGCCAAGCGGATGGCTTACATGTCGGGCAAAGCGACACGGCTGTTCAAGCAGCGCGAAGCACGCTCGGCCAGCACGCCATTATCGGGCTTTCAATTAACACCCCAGCCCAACTTCAGGAGGCACCTGTCGAATTGCTCAATTACGTCGGCTTAGGGCCCGTGTTTTCGACTGGCAGTAAACAAGACCACGCCCAGCCCATTGGCTTTGATGGGCTGGCACAGCTTGCCAATGCGTGCCAACTTCCCAGCGTCGCGATTGGCGGGTTAAAAGCTGAACACATTGCTCAAGTGAAAGCCGCTGGGGCAAACGGTGTTGCGGTTATTTCTGCTATTTGTGGCCAGCCAGACCCCCGCCTGGCTGCACAGGCATTCCACGCGCAATGACCCAGTTCGACCATATCGCGGCGTTTGTAAAGGTCGCTGAGCTGGGTAGCTATACCCGCGCGGCCGAGGCGCTAGACCTTTCCCGCACGCGGGTATCCCGCCAAGTGATGGCACTTGAAGCGGCATTGGGTGCTCGGCTTATTCAGCGCACCACCCGGCGGCTGCACCTCACTGAAGCGGGCGAACGCTATCTCGTTCGTGCGCAAAGCATTTTGATCGCTTTGGACGAGGCAGCGGCAGAAATCGGCAGTGGCACCAGTACGGTGAGCGGACAGTTGCGCATCAATGGCCCGATGAGCTTCGGCACACGCTATCTTTCACCGCTGGTTGCACAGTTTATGCAAACGCACCCGGGGCTTGAGGTGCGTTTGGATCTAAACGACCGCCGCGTTGATTTGCTGGAAGAGGGCTACGATGTCGCCATTCGTATTGGCAACCTGCCCGACTCTAGCTTAGTGGCGCGACGGCTCACCCAGTGCCGGATGCTGTTTTGCGCATCACCTGATTACCTCACCAAGCACGGCACGCCGCTGACTAGTGAAGATTTGGCATCTCACCGCTGCCTTCGCTACCGAAGCGGCCAAAACAGTGGCGATTGGCGGATTGGCCATCAACTACTCAGTATTTCTGGCCCCCTAGAGAGTAATAATGGCGATATGCTGACGCATGCAGCTGAAGCGGGCTTAGGGATAGCGCAACAGCCCAGCTTTTTAGTGACCGATAGCATTGCGAACGGGCGTTTAGTGCCGATTCTGCAGAACTTACCGCCGGCGTTGCTAGACATCCATGCGCTTTACCCAGCCCGACGCTATTTACCTGCCAAAGTAGAGCGCTTTATTGAGTTATTGGCGGCGGCGTGGGGTGACCCACCAGTATGGGAAATCGAGCTCGGATTGTCGCCTTTATCGCAACAGTGAAGTGCAAGAACAGTGGATTATCTCAGTGGCTTTCATCTGTAAAGTGGCACTATCGCATCCAACGTGATGCTCGCGACTAAGAGAGACGGCTATGACCACTACTAATACTTCACCACTCACCCTCCATGCCACTGCCTTGCTACGTATCAGCTTGGGCGTGATGGTCTTAGCTCACGGCTTGCTTAAGGTGTTTGTCTTCACCCTGCCAGGCACTGTCAGCTATTTTGAATCCCTGGGCTTACCGGGTGTTCTTGCTTACTTAACCATTGCTGCCGAAGTAGGTGGTGGCCTAGCACTTTTACTGGGCATCTATACTCGTTGGGTAAGCCTTGCTCTAGTCCCCGTACTGTTAGGTGCAGCCTCGGTACACCTGGGTAATGGCTGGCTGTTCTCAAACCCGGGTGGTGGCTGGGAATTCCCTATTTTCTGGACGATTGCTCTGGTGGTACAGGCAGGCCTAGGTGGCGGTAGCGCTGTTGTCAGCCGCAAATTCGCTTAACCGCTCTGCCCGCATTGGCTTCGGCTTGTGCGGGCATCATTAGCCCCCTATAGGCTAACGGAGGTACTAAGATGCTACCCAGCCTGTTTATTTCTCATGGCTCCCCCATGCTGGCGCTGAATAAAACGCCGGCCCACGCTTTCCTACGCGAGCTGGGGAAGCGCCTCTCCCCTCGCGCGGTGGTCGTCGTATCAGCCCACTGGGAGAGTCTCACGCTCAAGGTCAGCACTAGCGCACAACCAGAGACGATTCATGATTTTGGCGGGTTTCCACAAGCTCTTTTCGAGTGCCAGTATCCCGCCCCTGGCAACCCTGAATTGGCTGAACAAATTGCGCTGTTATTGGGTGCCGAACGCGTAGAGCGCGGCCTTGACCACGGCGCTTGGGTACCACTTTCGCTGATGTTTCCGGAGGCCAATGTACCGGTCGTTTCCCTGTCGCTACCTGTGCGCTGGGAAAATGACGCGCTAGTCACGCTCGGCGAACGCCTATCAGCATTGCGAAAAGAAGGGGTTCTGATTATTGGCTCGGGCAGCCTGACCCATAACTTATATGAAACGCTTCCCCAGGGCAGCCCCGCCCCCGCCTGGGTAGATGAGTTTGCCCAGTGGGTGAGCAAGCACATTGCAGCCAATGATCGCCAGGCATTGCTCCACTGGGAGAGTGCTCCAAAAGCGCTGGAAAACCACCCAACCCCAGAGCACTTCCAGCCCTTGCTGGTGGCCATGGGGGCAGGCGGAGATGCAACTCAGTTACACCACAGCATTGAACATGGCGTACTGGCAATGGATGTCTATCAGTTCGCTTAAGCCGTTGGGCGAGGCTTCATCGTCGTGCGGCGGTCATGGTAAGCAATTGCCAACCCGCTGCCCATAATCAGCACACTGCCCACCCATACCCACAGATCCGGCAGCTCTCCCCAGAACCACCAGCCAAGCAGCACCGCCCACAGCATTGCAGTGTAATCGAAGGGAGCGGCAATCGCGGCAGGGGCAAAGCGGAATGCCAGGGTAATAAACGCGGTCGCGCCAATACCCAAAACACCCGAGACCAAAAAGCCAAGCCAGTGCCAGGGTTCTGGGGTTTGCCAAACCCAGGGCAAACTCAGAGCCGTGATGATAAAGGGCACTAACGTCATGTAGAACACCATCGCCCACAGGTGCTCCCGAGCACCATAGCGCCGCGCAGTGATCATCATCAGTGCGTAAAAGAAAGCCGCTCCCAAGAGGGTTAGCGTGCCGAGCTGGAACGCATCGCCACCGGGGCGAACCACAATCAGCACGCCGGCAAAGCCAATTAACGACGCTATTAATACGGGTGGATCAATCCGCTCGCCAAGCAACGGCACTGAAAGCAACGTTACAAACAAGGGCGCCACAAAAGCGATTGCCGTGGCCTCTGCGAGTGGCAACAGGGTTAGCCCCCAGACAAAGAACACCATGGTGGCGGTATAAATCAATCCTCTGAGAAGGTGTACACGTGGGCGCTTGGTATGCAACTTGCGCAACCCGCCTGCAAAATGCGCCAACAGTGCAATGAGCGGTAATGACACGAGCGTACGAAAGAAAATAATCTGTAGCGGCGAATGGACTTCGCCTAGCCACTTCGATACCGCATCACCAAGCGCTAAGAACAGAACCCCTAAGCACATGCATAGGATACCTTTTAACGACGTTGTCACGACGCTCTCCTTTTGCCCTTCGGACACTTTATCAGCCGGGGTTAAACAACTAATAAAAAACCCCGCCAATGTGTCACTGGCGGGGTTGCGGATCTAACGTGGCTTTACAAACTTGCGTTGACCACCATGCACTCCATCCCCTGCGCCTGGAGCGTTCTACAGGCGCGCCTGGCGCGCGCTTCGTCCAAGGCGACAACACGGGCGCGGAATACCGGCGTTTGACCAGCTATGGTATCGATGGCAACCCGCCCTCCCACTTCATGAGGCAGTCGCTGAGCTGCCTGACGTGCCAACTGCTCTGCTCGTGCTTCCTGGCTAAAAGCACCTACCTGGATACCCCAATCACCAGCAGTAACAGACCGTTGGGGCGTAGCAGCCAACTCGCGTTCACGCTCAATAAACGTATTCACCGGGTTTGATGTATGGGTAACCGGACTGCTTGTCGGTGTCTCCATAGAGCGCGCGAGACGATCTTCAATTTCAACAGCCGGTGCAGACGCTGGTGAAGGAGAAAGGGTTGTCGCTGCCAAATTATTCGAAGCCGCTGTATTATTCGAAATCGTTACGTTACTGGCCATGACAGGGCGATTAGAAGCTGGCGGTGTCGACATGGGGCGTTGGCTAGGGGTGCCAGAGCCAGAGAAAGCCATAAACTCACTAGAGAAAGTAGTATTGGCCAGCCATGTTTGCTGGTCACGCAGCGCTGCACGAGCAAAGCTTCGATCTAACAGGTTGGCCATATGAGAATCACGAGATGACCCACTAAAGCCACCCATAACAACACCGACCATGCGGCGATCCCCGTGGACGGCCGTTGTCGCTACATTGAAACCAGATGCACGAATGAAGCCGGTTTTAAGGCCATCTGCACCGGGGTAATTTTTCACTAAGCGGTTATGGCTGGTGTGCCGGGTACCACGATAGGTGAACTCCTGGAGCCCAAAGTAGTGGTAGTACTGTGGGAAGTCCTGCATCACGCGCACAGAGAGTGTCACCATATCCCGTGCCGTGGTGACCTGCTGATCATCAGGTAGACCCGAGGCATTACGGAACGTGGTGGCATTCATGCCTAGCTCGCGCGCTTTTGCGGTCATCAGCTGAGCGAAGCGCTGCTCGCTACCACCTAACGCTTCAGCCACCACGACGGCAACATCATTAGCAGAGCGCACTGCCAACGCACGAATAGCAGAATCAACAGGAATCGTACTACCTGCAGAAAGCCACAGTTTTACAGCAGGCATGGCGGCAGCTTGAGCAGACACAGGAAGCGGCTGATTAAGACTGAGCTGGCCACTCTCCAATGCTTCAAATGTAAGATAAAGCGTCATCATTTTGGTTAACGATGCGGGGTAGCGACGCTCATCGGCATTCTCGGCGTACAGCACCTCTCCGTTTTCCAAATCCACAACAATCCCAGCATAACGCGGATTTGCATGAGCACTCGATATCGTGCTTAGCAGCAATACCATTAACGACAGCGGAAGCCACCAACGCGCGACGATCGTTGCGCATATTCCCCTTGTTGCCATACATGCCCCTTTCTTGTTTTGCTGTGATGTCACACTACCAACCATTAATCTACTTGCCACACTAAGAAATCTAAGACTAGCACGGTAACTCTTCAAGTGAATTAAGAAAGCAGTATAAAAGTTGAAAACGCAATGAAATGCATAGACCAAAAAAAACCGACCCTAAGGGGTCGGCTTTCATTTTGTTGAGCAACAACGCAGAGACTTACTCTTCTGCAGCTGCTTCTTCAACAACCGGACGGTCAACTAGCTCAACGAACGCCATGGGCGCGTTGTCGCCTGTGCGGTAACCGCACTTGAGGATGCGGATGTAACCACCCGGACGCTCGGCAT
This sequence comes from Halomonas sp. N3-2A, assembly GCF_002216165.1. NCBI lineage: Bacteria > Pseudomonadati > Pseudomonadota > Gammaproteobacteria > Oceanospirillales > Halomonadaceae > Halomonas > Halomonas sp. N3-2A. The sequence continues at coordinate 3,627,896 of NZ_CP022286.1, forward strand.
AACGCGGACCTAGCTCGTTGAACAGTTTGCCGACGGCTTCTTTGGAGCGCGTGCGGGCAAATGCCAAACGGCGGTTTGCAACGCTATCCTGCTTGGCTAGGGTAATTAGCGGCTCGATAACGCGACGCAATTCCTTGGCCTTAGGCAGGGTTGTCTTGATGACTTCATGTTCGACCAGCGAGACAGACATGTTCTTGAACATGGCCTGACGATGCGAGCTGGTACGATTCAGATGACGACCACTCTTACGATGACGCATGGTTGTAATTCCTTACCAAACTGGGACTCGAGTCGACACTCACGCGGAGGCCTTGTCGTCCTTCAGGCTAGCGGGTGGCCAATTTTCCAACCGCATGCCGAGGGACAAGCCGCGCGCTGCCAATACGTCTTTGATTTCATTCAAAGACTTTTTACCAAGATTCGGTGTCTTCAGCAGCTCAACTTCAGTGCGCTGGATAAGATCACCAATGTAGTAAATATTCTCGGCTTTTAGGCAGTTAGCGCTGCGAACTGTCAACTCAAGATCGTCTACGGGGCGCAATAGGATAGGATCAACAAGATCCTCTTCCTCTTCGACTTCCTGCTCTTTATCAGCTTCCAGGTCGACGAAGGCGGCCAGCTGCTCTTGCAGAATGGTCGCACTGCGACGGATAGCCTCTTCCGGATCCAGTGTACCGTCGGTTTCCAGATCGATAATTAACTTATCGAGGTCGGTGCGCTGCTCAACACGAGCGGCTTCAACCGAATAGGAAACACGGCGAACAGGGCTGAAGGTGGCATCCAGCTGCAGGCGGCCAATTGCACGTGTCTCTTCATCAGAGCCACGAGCGTCAGCCGGTTCGTAACCACGACCCAGCGCTACCTTAAGCTGAATTTTCAGCTCGGCACCTTCATTGACATGAGCAATGACGTGATCCGGGTTGACGATTTCGACGCTATGATCAAGCGCAATGTCGCCAGCGGTGACGACAGCTGGGCCCTGCTTGTTCAGCGAGAGCACCGCCTCATCGCGGCTGTGCATCTTGATCGCAACATCTTTCAAGTTCAGGAGGATTTCGATGACATCTTCCTGCACCCCTTCGAGCGCACTGTATTCGTGCTCTACACCGGCAATTTCAGCCTCTACCACGGCAGCGCCGGGCATGGACGAAAGCAGAATGCGACGAAGTGCATTCCCCAGGGTGTGACCAAAGCCGCGCTCGAACGGTTCGAGAACGATTTTGGCATGATGTGCGCTGATTTCTTCGACCTTGATGTCACGAGGACGAAGAAACTCTGTCACTGAACGCTGCATATGAACACCTTTCAGGCTGCCAAACGGATACTGAGTACTCTAGAGCACACTACTCAAGAGCATCTGGGCGGTTAGCTTGGCTACCCCGCCCAGGTCTCAAGAAGCAGAAATGTAAATCAAACTGCTTACTTGGAGTACAGCTCGACGATCAGGTTTTCGTTGATGTCGGCAGTCAGGTCACCGCGTTCAGGCAGAGCCTTGAAAGTGCCTTCCATCTTCTTGGCGTCGATTTCGATCCAAGCGATATCGCCACGGTTGGCCGCAATGGTCAACGAGTGTTGAATACGTGCTTGGTTCTTCGCCTTTTCGCGAACAGAAACAACGTCACCGGGCTTCACTTGGTAGGAAGCAACGTTAACGGTGCGGCCGTTCACGGAAATCGCCTTGTGGCTGACCAGCTGACGCGCTTCAGAGCGAGTCGAGCCAAAGCCCATGCGGTAGACGACGTTATCCAGTCGGGATTCAAGCAACTGCAACAATACTTCACCAGTCGCACCTTTCAGGCGAGCGGCTTCTTTGTAGTAGTTGCGGAACTGCTTTTCGAGTACGCCATACATACGGCGTACTTTCTGCTTCTCACGAAGCTGCAAGCCGTAGTCGGAAAGACGCTGACGACGCTGGCCGTGTACACCCGGGATCTGCTCGGATTTACACTTTTTCTCGAAGGGAGTAACACCGCTCTTTAAAAAGAGGTCGGTGCCTTCACGACGAGACAGTTTGCACTTCGGTCCAATATAACGAGCCATGAATCTGTCTCCTTAAACGCGGCGTTTCTTAGGCGGACGGCAGCCATTATGAGGAATGGGCGTCGCGTCAGTGATGCTTTGCACGCGGAAGCCGGCGGCATTGAGAGCGCGCACGGCGGATTCACGGCCTGGACCGGGGCCCTTGACCAGCACGTCTACGTTTTTCACACCATACTCGGCTGCAGCAGTTGCTGCACGCTCACTTGCCACTTGAGCAGCGAACGGGGTGCTCTTGCGAGAACCACGAAAACCCGAACCACCGGCTGTCGCCCAAGAAAGAGCGTTGCCCTGGCGGTCTGTGATCGTCACGATCGTGTTGTTAAAAGAGGCGTGGATATGCGCTACGGCGTCCACTACCTGCTTTTTAACCTTTTTACGGTTACTACGCGGGTTAGCCATGTTGATGTCTATTCCTGTCTTAACGTCAGCTCTCTATTAAAGAGCCTGCGTGTTATTTGCGGATCGGCTTACGCGGGCCCTTACGGGTACGCGCGTTAGTCTTAGTCCGCTGACCACGCAGCGGAAGACTACGACGATGACGCAGACCACGGTAGCAGCCTAAGTCCATGAGACGCTTAATGTTAAGCGTAACATCACGACGAAGGTCGCCTTCTACGGTGTACTTACCAACTTCAGAACGCAGGGTATCCAGCTCATCGCTAGATAGATCCTGGATCTTGGTAGTAGGCGCGATACCGGCAGCAGCACAAACGTGCTGAGCGCGGGTACGGCCAATCCCGAAGATATAGGTCAGCGAGATCGCCGCATGCTTGTTGTCCGGGATATTGACGCCTGCAATACGGGCCATCAGCTTACTCCGAAATTTGAGCGGCTTGCTCGTTTGTTCATCTACAAAAGGCGCAACAGCATACCCCTTTATAAGCCTTATGGCAAGGGGTATGCCGGCACCCGCTTAAAAACAACCCAGGTATTAACCCTGGCGCTGTTTGTGCCGCGGTTCGATACAAATGACGCGGACAGCGCCATTGCGTCGAATGATCTTACAATTACGGCACATCTTCTTTACGGAAGCTCGAACTTTCATCGTTCTCTCCAAATCGCAACGGCGCGCCTCAGCGCATAATGCCGCCGCTACCGTAGCCTTTCAGGTTGGACTTCTTCATCACCGAGTCATATTGATGCGACATGAGATGCGACTGCACCTGGGCCATGAAGTCCATGATGACCACAACCACGATCAGAAGCGAAGTTCCGCCGAAGAAAAACGGCACGTTCCACGCAACGATCAAGAACTGGGGCATCAAGGAAACCGCAGTGATATACAAGGCACCGAATAAAGTAAGACGAGTCATTACCTTATCGATATAGCGAGCGGTCTGCTCGCCGGGGCGAATGCCCGGCAGGAAGGCGCCTGACTTTTTAAGATTGTCAGCCACATCCTTGGGGTTGAAGACCAGCGCTGTGTAAAAGAAGCAGAAGAATACCACTGCCGCCGCGAAAAGCAAGATGTAAAGCGGTTGGCCGGGGCCTAACGCTTGTGATGCACGCTGCAACCACTCCATTCCTTCGCCAGCACCCACCCACTGACCAATAGAGGCCGGGAAGAGTAAAATACTGGAAGCGAAGATTGCTGGAATAACACCAGCCATATTCACTTTCAAAGGCAGGTAGCTGCTTTGGCCTGCATACATCTTATTGCCGACCTGACGCCTGGGGTAGTTCACTTTCAAGCGGCGTTGACCGCGCTCAATGAACACCACAAACGCAACGGTAGCAATACCTAGCACTGACAGCGCTAACAGCGGAAGAACATTCCAGGCACCTTCATTACGAGCAAGCTCGAACGCTTGCCCAACGGCACTGGGCAGCCCAGCGACAATCCCCGCGAAGATCAGCAGCGAAATACCGTTGCCGATGCCCTTCTCGGTGATCTGCTCACCTAGCCACATCATAAACACCGCACCTGATACAAATGTAATCACGGCGGTGAAAAAGAAGCTGAAGTCAGCGCTGTATGCGATGCCTTGGCTAGCCAGACCGACGGACATACCGGTAGCCTGGACGAAAGCCAGTATCACCGTGCCGTAGCGCGTGTACTGGCTAATCTTGCGGCGGCCAGCCTCACCCTCTTTCTTGAGCTGCTCAAGATGAGGGGAGACCGCAGTCATGAGCTGCATGATAATCGACGCCGAAATGTAGGGCATTATGCCCAGGGCGAGGACGCTCATGCGCTCCAGGGCGCCACCCGAGAACATGTTAAACATGCCTAGGATGGTGCCCTGTTGCTCCCTAAACAAGGCAGCAAGCTGGTCAGGATTGATACCGGGAACGGGAATGTGGGCACCAATACGGTACACCACGATGGCGAGGAGCACGAAGCGCAAACGCGCCCACAGTTCACTCAGACCGCTGCCCATCGCCGGCATATTTCCTGACTTGGCCATTTAGTCCTCTACCTTGCCGCCGGCGGCTTCGATCGCTTCACGGGCACCTTTGGTGACCTTGATACCACGAACGGTAACCGCCTTTTTCAGTTCGCCAGAAAGGATGATCTTCGCATGAAGCGTCGCATCCTTTAGCACGTTGGCTTGCTTCAGAGTTTCCATAGTGACTTCGTCACCGGCAACCTTAGCAAGTTCAGCCAGACGTACTTCTTCAGATACCAATGACTTAGCAGACGTAAAGCCGAACTTCGGCAAACGACGCTGCAATGGCATCTGACCGCCTTCGAAACCAGGCTTGACGCTGCCGCCACTGCGAGATTTCTGACCTTTGTGGCCACGGCCGCCGGTCTTACCAAGACCGGAGCCGATACCACGACCAACGCGCTTTTCAGCGTGTTTGGAGCCCGGTGCCGGGCTCAGGGTATTGAGTTTCATGGATTACTCTCCCTCAACGCGCACAAGGTAGTTAACCTTGTGGATCATGCCGCGTACGGCAGGGGTGTCTTCCAGCTCAACCGTATGACCGATGCGACGCAGACCCAGGCCCTTCATAGTAGCCTTGTGCTTGGGCAAAACGCCGATGGTGCTGCGGATCTGGGTAACCTTGATCGTTGCTGCCATGGTGCCTTACCCCGTGATCGCTTCGACAGACAGACCGCGCTTAGCGGCAATGTCTTCCGGTGCTTGCATGGAGGAGAGACCTTTAACAGTCGCTCGCACCACGTTAACCGGGTTGGTGGAACCGTAGCACTTGGCCAGTACATCATGGACACCAGCGAGCTCTAGTACAGAGCGCATGGCACCGCCAGCGATGATACCGGTACCTTCAGAAGCCGGCTGCATGTACACCTTAGAAGCACCGTGACGGGCTTTTATCGGGTACTGAAGCGTATGGCCTGCAAGGTTAACCTTGACCATGTTGCGACGAGCTTGATCCATCGCTTTCTGGATCGCAACAGGCACTTCACGCGCCTTGCCACGACCAAAACCGACACGACCTTTACCATCACCAACGACGGTCAGCGCGGTGAAGCCGAAAATACGACCACCTTTGACCACCTTGGCGACGCGGTTGACCTGCACTAACTTCTCTTGCAGATCACCGCTTTGCTGTTCGTTCTTCGCCATCGTAAAACCCTTTAGAATTCCAGGCCGCCTTCACGAGCGGCGTCGGCCAGAGCCTTAACGCGACCGTGATACTTAAAGCCAGCACGATCGAAGGCCACCTGGGTGATGCCTGCTTCTTTAGCGCGTTCAGCAATCAGAGCGCCAACCTTAGAGGCGGCTTCTGCGTTGCCAGTCGCACCCTCGCGCAGTGCTTTGTCCAGCGTAGAAGCACTGGCTAGCACTTTGCCACCATCCGGCGAGATAATCTGCGCATAGATGTGACGCGGGGTACGGTTGACGCACAGGCGATACACGCCCAGCTCGCGGATCTTTGCGCGAGCGCGGCGGGCACGACGGAGACGAGATTCTTTCTTCGCGTTCATAACCCTGCCTTACTTCTTCTTGGCTTCTTTGCGACGCACCTGCTCGTCGGCGTACCGAACACCCTTGCCTTTATACGGCTCAGGGGGACGGAAGGCGCGGATTTCCGCGGCGCACTGGCCGAGCATCTGCTTGTCCGCGCTTTTCAGCACGATCACGGTGTTCTTCGGCGTTTCCGCTGAGACACCCTTAGGCAGTTCATAGTCGACCGGGTGCGAGAAGCCCAGTGAAAGATTGAGCGTCTGGCCCTTAGCTTGGGCACGATAACCGACGCCTACAATTTCGAGAGTTTTTGTGAAACCCTCGGATACGCCCGTTACCAGGTTCTGAACCAAGGCGCGGGTAGTACCGGCCATTGCCCAGCTCTTGGCAGACTCACTCGGGGCGAAGGTCAGCTGGCCATCTTCTTGACCAATCACCACGTCCTGGTGAATGGGCATAGATAGCGTGCCCTGGCCGCCTTTGGCGGTCAGCTGGCCAGCGTCGATTTTAATCTCGACACCAGCAGGCACTTTAACCGGATATTTCGCTATGCGGGACATTCCAGCCTCCTAGAATACGGTGCAGATGACTTCGCCACCGACGCCTGCTTGGCGCGCGGCACGATCGGTCATGACACCATTAGAGGTGGTGACAATCGCGATACCCAGACCATCGGCGACCTTAGGCAGGTTGTCTTTGCCCTTGTACTGGCGCAGAGACGGCTTGGAAACCCGTTGAATGTGCTCAATAACCGGCTTACCCTCAAAATATTTGAGAGTAACGGTCAGCTCGGGTTTAACGCCTTCAGCCACCGTAAAGTCGGTAATGTAGCCTTCTTCCTTTAACACGCGGGCCACTTCCACTTTCAGCTTGGAGGACGGCATGGTAGCCGTCTCCTTGGTGGCCATCTGCGCATTGCGGATACGGGTAAACATATCCGCTAGAGTGTCTTGCATGCTCATTTAATGTGCGCTCCTGATGATTCGACGTGACGTTACCAGCTGGACTTTTTCAGGCCAGGGACGTCGCCACGCATGGCGGCTTCACGCAGCTTGTTACGGCCAAGGCCGAACTTGTTGTAAAAACCGTGCGGACGGCCAGTCACGCGGCAGCGGTTACGCTGACGCACCGGGCTTGAGTCGCGCGGCAGTTGCTGCAGCTTCAGCGTCGCCTCGAAACGTTCTTCTTCAGAAGCGTTCACGTCCGAGATGATTTTCTTGAGCTCTGCGCGCTTAGCCGCATACTTCTCGACTAGCTGAGTACGCTTGAGCTCGCGCTCTATCATACTTTTCTTAGCCATGATCCAACCCTTATTTCTTAAACGGGAAGTTCAGTGCCGCTAGTAGCGCACGACCTTCCTCGTCGGTGTTGGCGGTAGTAGTGATAGTGACGTCCAGCCCCCGGATGCGATCGATCTTATCATACTCGATCTCTGGGAAGATGATCTGCTCACGCACACCCATTGAGTAATTGCCGCGACCGTCAAAAGACTTCGGATTGAGACCACGGAAGTCACGCACGCGGGGAATCGCAATGTTCACCAAACGGTCCAGGAAGTCCCACATACGCGCTGAGCGCAGTGTTACTTTGACACCGATCGGCCAACCTTCGCGCACCTTGAAGCCCGCGATGGACTTGCGTGCCTTGGTCACCAACGGTTTTTGACCGGAGAGTTTCTCCAGGTCGCCGATGGCATTGTCGATCAACTTTTTATCGCTGACCGCTTCGCCGATACCCATGTTCAGAGTCACTTTCGTGATCCGGGGTACCTGCATTACGTTGGCGTAGCTGAACTGCTCTTTGAGCTGAGCCACGACCTCGTTTTGATAACGTTCTTTCAAGTTCGCCATTTTGCTACCCGACTCGCGTTAGGCGTCGATCTGCGTCTGCGTCGACTTGTAGATACGTACCTTGGTACCGTCTTCCTTAACTTGGAAGCCGACGCGATCCGCCTTACCGGTCTCCGAATTGAAGATGGCTACGTTGGACGCGTGAATCGGAGCCTCACGCTCGACGATACCGCCCTGATTTCCCGCCATGGGATTAGGCTTGGTGTGACGTTTAATCATATTCACACCGGACACCACGAAGCGGTTTTCTAGTACCCGCTTAACAGTGCCACGTTTGCCTTTATCCTTCCCGGCGATGACGATGACTTCATCGTCACGTTTGATCTTTTGCATATCCGCCTCGCTCCTTACAGCACTTCAGGCGCTAGGGAAATGATCTTCATGAACTTCTCATTACGAAGTTCACGAGTTACCGGCCCGAAGATACGCGTGCCGATCGGCTGTTCGTTGGTATTATTCAACAAAACCGCCGCATTTCCATCGAAACGGATCAGCGAACCGTCACTACGACGGACGCCACTACGGGTGCGAACGACTACCGCTTTCAGCACTTGGCCTTTTTTGACCTTACCGCGCGGAATCGCTTCCTTCACCGTTACCTTAATGACGTCACCAACGCGAGCGTAGCGACGGTGTGAACCGCCTAACACCTTGATGCATTGCACCCGGCGCGCTCCGCTGTTGTCGGCGACATCCAGCATTGTCTGAGTCTGAATCATCGGTTTTCTCCAAACCTAATCTGACTGCACTGATCGGCAGACTTTAGGTATTAACCCTTAGCCTGCTCAACCACCTCGACCAGCGTCCAAGCTTTCTTCTTGGAAAGCGGACGGCACTCCTGAATGGAAACCGTATCGCCTGCCTTAGCCTGGTTCGCCTCATCATGGGCGTGCAGCTTGGTGGAGCGCTTGACGTATTTTCCGTAGATCGGGTGACGCTCACGACGCTCGATCATAACGACGATGGATTTATCCATCTTATCGCTCACCACCTTGCCGGTGAGCGTACGTGTTTTTTTCTCTTCGGCCATCTTATTCACCTGCCTTCTCGTTGAGCATAGTCTTCACACGGGCGATATCCCGGCGGACCTGCTTGAGCAGATGAGTCTGGCTCAGTTGGCCAGTGGCCTTCTGCATGCGCAGGTTAAACTGCTCGCGGAGTAGCTCGAGGAGTTGCTCTTGCAGCTCTCCTACGGACTTTTCACGAATTTCCTGGGCTTTCATCACATCACCGTCCGTTTAGCAAAGGTGGTGGACAAGGGCATCTTCTGTGCGGCTAATTCAAATGCTTCACGGGCCAGCTCTTCGGATACACCTTCAATTTCGTACAGGACCCGACCCGGTTGGATCTGGGCTACCCAGTACTCAACGGAACCTTTACCTTTACCCATACGAACTTCGAGCGGCTTCTTAGAGATCGGCTTATCAGGGAAGACGCGGATCCAAATTTTACCGCCACGTTTAACGTGACGTGTGATCGCACGACGGCCTGCTTCGATCTGGCGCGCAGTGATGCGGCCACGACCCGTTGCTTTGAGACCGTACTCCCCGAAGCTGATTTTGCTTCCGCGATGCGCCAGGCCACGGTTGCGGCCTTTCATCATCTTACGGAATTTCATACGCTTGGGCTGTAACATCGACTCGCTCTCCCCTTACCTGGAACCTTTCTTCTTGGGCGCGTTGCCGGCAGGCTGCTGTTGCTTAGCCTTGGCACGTACTTCCTCAATACCACCGAGGATTTCACCCTTGAAGATCCACACTTTGACGCCGATGACGCCGTAGGTGGTGTGAGCTTCGTAAGTGGCGTAGTCGATATCCGCACGCAACGTGTGCAACGGAACGCGACCTTCGCGGTACCATTCGGTACGTGCGATTTCGGCACCACCCAGACGACCTGACAGCTGAATCTTAATGCCGCCAGCGCCAAGACGCATTGCGTTCTGTACCGCGCGCTTCATAGCACGACGGAACATTACGCGACGCTCAAGCTGACCCGCTACGTTAGCAGCGACTAGCTTGGCATCCAGCTCCGGCTTGCGAACTTCTTCGATGTTCACATGAACCGGAACACCCATCATCTCGGTTAGATCGCGACGTAAACGGTCGACATCTTCACCTTTTTTGCCAATCACGATACCCGGACGGGCAGTGTGAATGGTGATGCGGGCATTGTTAGCCGGACGCTCGATGTGAATGCGGCTTACGGAAGCGTTCTTTAAACGCTGATCCAGGAAGCTGCGCACTTCGAGATCATTATTGAGCTTATCGGCATAAGCGCCGCGCTCGGCATACCAGACAGAAGCATGGTCTTTGACGATGCCCAGTCGAATGCCTGTTGGATTGACTTTCTGACCCATCTGGTCGACTCCTACTTCTCGGCTACCTTGACGGTGATGTGGCAGGTGCGCTTCAAGATACGATCCGCACGGCCTTTGGCGCGCGGCTTGATACGCTTGAGCGTCACGCCCTCATCGACACAGATGGTCGAGACACGCAGCTCGTCGATGTCCATGCCGTTATTTTCTTCCGCATTCGCGATGGCGGACTGAAGCACTTTCTTGACCAGTTTGGCAGCCTTCTTCGGTGAGAAGGTCAGCAGGTCAATAGCTTCGGCGACCGGTTTACCGCGCACCTGGTCAGCCACCAAACGGGCCTTCTGTGCGGATAAAGCAGCGCCACTCAGCTTAGCTGTGACTTCCATCTCTTAATCCTCTCTGGCTTACCGTTTGGCTTTCTTGTCCGCAGCATGCCCGCGATATGTGCGAGTAGCAGCGAATTCGCCAAGTTTATGACCCACCATTTCCTCGGAGACGTGCACCGGGACATGCTGGCGTCCGTTATGGACCGCAATAGTCAGACCTACCATGTTGGGCAGGATCATCGAACGACGCGACCAAGTCTTGATTGGTTTGCGATCGTTCTTCTCCACTGCAGCCTCTACCTTCTTCAAAAGATGAAGGTCAATGAAGGGACCTTTCTTTAGTGAACGTGGCACAGCCGTTACCTCTTAAGTTCTTGGCAATTTCGATTAACGCGTCTTGTTACGACGACGGATAATCAGCTTGTCGGTGCGCTTGTTCTTACGCGTCTTGTGACCCTTAGTCGGCACACCCCATGGGGATACCGGGTGACGACCACCACTGGTGCGGCCTTCACCACCACCGTGCGGGTGATCCACCGGGTTCATCGCGACACCGCGAACAGTCGGACGCACGCCTCTCCAGCGCTTCGCACCGGCCTTGCCAAGTTGACGCAGGCTGTGCTCGGAGTTGCTCACTTCGCCCAGAGTTGCGCGGCACTCAGCCAACACTTTACGCATTTCGCCAGAGCGAAGACGCAAGGTGGCGTAGTTACCTTCACGAGCAACCAGCTGAGCGCTAGTACCGGCACTGCGAGCAATCTGCGCGCCTTTACCCGGCTTCAGTTCGATACCGTGAACGGTAGAACCAAGCGGAATATTGCGCAGCGGCAAAGCATTGCCTTTTTTGATGGGCGCGTTAACACCAGATTCCAGCACGTCACCCGCGCTGACACCTTTCGGTGCAATGATGTAACGACGCTCACCATCTGCATATTTCAGTAGTGCAATATGCGCACTACGGTTCGGATCGTGCTCAAGACGCTCAACGGTGGCTGGAATGCCATCTTTGGTGCGTTTGAAGTCGATCAACCGGTAGTGTTGACGGTGACCACCGCCCACGTGGCGGGTGGTGATGCGACCGTAGTTGTTACGGCCACCGGACTTGGACTGTTTCTCCAAAAGCGGTGCATAAGCACGGCCTTTGTACAGTTCCTCACCAACGATCTTAACGACGTGGCGACGACCGGCGGATGTGGGTTTGGTCTTGACGATTGCCATTATCCGTACTCCTGCCCTTATTCGGCGCCAGAGAAGTCTTCGAGCGTTTCACCCGCAGCCAGGGTCACATACGCTTTGCGGTAACCCTTACGCAGGCCAACGCCGTGAGCAGTACGCTTAGTTTTCCCCTTCACGTTCAATACTTGAACGCTGCCGACCTTCTTGCCGAATAGTGCTTCAACGGCTTTCTTGATCTCGGGTTTGGTAGCATCAGATGCCACCTTGAAAACGTACTGGTTGCGCTCGGCTGCCATCGCGGCCTTTTCGGTCACGTGCGGTCCAAGCAGAACCTTAAATACGCGCTCCTGGTTCATGCCAGCTTCTCCTCGAATTTACGCAGGGCGGAGACGGTGACCAGAACCTTATCAAAGGCTACTAGGCTCACCGGATCAGCTGCAGCGACATCCACCACGTCAACGTGGGGAAGGTTGCGTGCGGCCAGATAGAGCTTCTCGTCAATTTCTTCGGTGACGATCAACACTTTCTCAAGGTTGAGCTCTTTCAGCTTGGCAGCTACCTGCTTGGTCTTCGGCGCTTCAACGCTAAACTCTTCAACAGCGACAAGACGCTCTTGACGTACGAGTTCAGACAGGATGGAACGCATCGCCGCACGGTACATTTTGCGGTTTACTTTCTGGCTATGGTCCTGAGGACGCGCCGCGAAAGTTACGCCGCCGCTGCGCCATAGCGGAGAGCGGATAGTACCGGCACGTGCACGACCGGTACCCTTCTGACGCCACGGCTTCTTACCACCACCACGTACGTCGGAACGGTTCTTTTGAGCGCGGGTACCTTGACGGCCACCAGCCAAATAGGCGGTTACCACCTGGTGAACCAGCGCTTCGTTGAATTCTTTGCCAAAAGTGGCATCGGCTACTTCAACGGTACCCGTGCCTGCAGCAAGATTCAGATTCATTGGTAATTATCCCCTTCAGCGAGCTTTCACGGCGCTGCGAACGATAACATCGCTACCGGTCGCGCCCGGAACAGCACCTTTGATCAGCAGCAGGTTACGCTCGGCGTCGACACGGACGATCTCAAGGCTCTGCACGGTGCAACGGGCATTACCCATTTGACCGGCCATTTTCTTGCCTTTAAATACGCGACCCGGAGTCTGACACATGCCGATAGAGCCCGGCGCGCGGTGCGACAGGGAGTTACCATGCGTGTTGTCTTGGGTACGGAAATTCCAGCGCTTAACAGCACCCTGGAAGCCTTTACCCTTAGAGGTGCCGGTCACGTCAATCATTTGACCAGCTTCGAAGAGGGATACGGTGAGTTCGCCACCCACTTCCGGAGATTCTTCGCCTTCTGCAAGACGGAATTCCATCAGTGAACGACCAGCCTCAACACCCGCCTTGGCAAACTGACCAGCTTGCGCTTTGGTGAGGTGCTTGGCTTTACGAGAACCTGTGGTGACCTGAACCGCTGCGTAACCGTCAGACTCAAGAGTCTTAACGCGCGTTACACGGTTAGGATCAACTTCAATAACGGTCACGGGCACGGAAGCGCCATCTTCGGTAAAGACACGGGTCATCCCGGCCTTTTTACCGACTAAACCGATAGTCATACTCAGTCTCCTATAGTGTACGGGGCTATCACCCGCTATGGCTGCCCTTTCCAGAGCATTCCACTAGCACATTGTGTGGCGCCTCACGGCGCGGCGGCTGCTGCTCATTCTAAAAATTAATGAGCGCTGGGCCGCAAGTGTCTAGTGTAATTAGTCGAGCTTGATTTGCACGTCTACGCCAGCGGCGAGATCGAGCTTCATCAGCGCATCAACAGTTTTCTCGGTTGGCTCAACAATATCGAGCACACGCTTGTGCGTACGAATCTCATACTGATCACGCGCATCTTTGTTGACGTGCGGTGAAATCAGAATGGTGTAACGCTCGCGGTTGGTCGGCAGCGGGATCGGACCACGAACCTGAGCACCAGTACGCTTAGCGGTTTCAACGATTTCCGCTGTGGACTGATCAATCAGGCGATGGTCGAACGCTTTCAACCGAATGCGAATCTTTTGGTTCTGCATTTGCCCTAAACTCCAATGGATGTCGACGGCGCGAGCCGTCTACCCACGCATTCAAAGGATGCGCATTATAGGCACGCCAAAAGCCCATGTCAAACATTTGCTATTGGTGCGCAGAAAAGGGGGCTCGCAAGAGCCCCCTTGATCAATCAATCAAGCAAGCTTACTTGACGATTTTTGCAACAACGCCAGCACCAACGGTACGACCACCTTCGCGAATTGCGAAGCGCAGACCTTCGTCCATAGCGATTGGAGCAATCAGGGTAACAACCATCTTAACGTTGTCGCCCGGCATTACCATTTCAACACCTTCCGGCAGTTCACAAGTACCCGTTACGTCAGTGGTACGGAAGTAGAACTGGGGACGGTAGCCTTTGAAGAAAGGCGTGTGACGACCACCTTCTTCTTTGGACAATACGTAAACTTCTGCTTCGAAGGTGGTGTGCGGGTTGATGGTGCCCGGCTTAGCCAGAACCTGGCCACGCTCGACGTCATCACGCTTAGTACCACGCAGCAGAGCGCCAACGTTCTCACCTGCACGACCTTCGTCGAGCAGCTTACGGAACATTTCAACACCGGTAACGATGGTTTTAGTGGTGTCGCGGATACCCACGATTTCCACTTCTTCGCCTGCTTTAACGATACCGCGCTCTACACGACCGGTAACGACAGTACCGCGGCCAGAGATAGAGAACACGTCTTCGATCGGCATCAGGAACGGCTGGTCGATAGCACGCTCCGGCTCAGGAATGTACTGATCCAGAGCTTTAATCAGATTCGCAACAGCAGTAGTACCCATGCCGTTCTCATCTTCACCGTTCAGAGCCATCAGCGCAGAACCAGTGATGATCGGCGTGTCGTCACCCGGGAAGTCGTACTCGTCGAGGAGTTCACGAACTTCCATCTCAACCAGCTCAAGCAGCTCTTCGTCATCGACCATGTCCGCTTTGTTCAGGAACACAACGATGAACGGAACGCCAACCTGACGAGACAGCAGGATGTGCTCACGCGTCTGCGGCATCGGGCCATCAGCAGCAGAACATACCAGGATTGCGCCATCCATCTGCGCAGCACCGGTGATCATGTTCTTGACGTAGTCAGCGTGTCCTGGGCAGTCAACGTGCGCATAGTGGCGCTCTTCAGACTGATACTCAACGTGAGACGTAGCGATGGTGATACCGCGCTCGCGCTCTTCAGGAGCGTTATCGATGGTATCAAACTCACGCCAGTCGCCGCCGAAAACCTCAGCAGACACACGGGTTAGGGCCGCTGTCAGGGTCGTTTTACCGTGGTCGACGTGACCGATGGTGCCGACGTTGACGTGCGGTTTGGAACGTTCAAATTTTTCCTTAGCCACTGCTATAACCTCTTTACGTTAGCTAACGGTTAACCGTTTTGATTGATGACGGCTTCAACGACGCTGGAGGGCGCCTCCTCGTACTTCGCGAACTCCATAGAGTAGCTCGCGCGGCCCTGGGTTTGTGAGCGCAAATCGGTTGCATAACCGAACATCTCACCCAGTGGCACCGTTGCACGAATGACTTTACCAGAAGAGGAGTCATCCATACCCTGCACCAGACCGCGACGACGGCTCAGGTCGCCCATGACGTCACCCATAAACTCTTCGGGGGTCACGATTTCGACCTTCATCACCGGCTCCAGCAGCACGGCCTTGGCCTTCCTGGCACCTTCTTTCACTGCCATAGAAGAAGCAATCTTGAACGCAGTCTCGTTAGAGTCCACGTCATGGAAGGAACCATCAAACAGCGTTACTTTAACGTCGATCATCGGGTAACCCGCGATGACACCGTTTTTGAGCTGTTCGTAGGCACCCTTCTCAACCGCAGGCACGTATTCCTTGGGAACCGCACCACCTACGATTTCAGAGTTGAACTTGAAGAACAGTTCGTCTTCGCCTTCACCCTTTTCTGCTGCAGTCAGCGGCTCAATGCGCAGCCAAACGTGACCATACTGACCACGACCACCCGACTGACGCACGAACTTGCCTTCTTGCTCAATGTTGCCGCGAATTGTTTCGCGATAAGCAACCTGAGGCTTACCGATATTGGCTTCAACCTTGAACTCGCGACGCATACGGTCAACAAGGATATCGAGGTGCAGCTCACCCATACCAGAAATAATGGTCTGGCCGGTTTCTTCGTCGGTTTTCACCTGGAAGGAAGGATCTTCCTGGGCAAGTTTACCCAGTGCAACACCCATCTTTTCCTGATCAGCCTTCGACTTCGGCTCAACGGCTACCGAGATAACCGGATCCGGGAACTCCATGCGCTCGAGAACAATTTTGTTATCGATATCGCACAGGGTGTCACCCGTGGTAACGTCTTTCAGACCGATACATGCCGCGATGTCGCCAGCAAGTACTTCCTTGATCTCTTCACGCGAATTGGCATGCATCTGAACGATACGACCAACACGCTCTTTCTTCTGCTTAACGGAGTTATAAACGCCGTCACCAGATTTCAGAACGCCCGAGTAGACGCGAATAAAGGTCAAAGTACCAACGAAGGGGTCGGTAGCGATCTTAAACGCTAACGCTGCAAACGGAGCACTATCATCAGCCTCACGAGTTGCCACGGTACCATCTTTGTCGTCCAACTCACCTTCGATCGCCTTAACTTCAGTCGGCGAAGGCATGTATTCGATAACGCCGTCAAGCACTGCCTGGACACCTTTGTTCTTAAATGCAGAACCACAGGTCACCAGAACAATGTCGTTGGCTAACGTACGCGCACGAAGACCAGCCTTGATCTCTTCAATCGACAGCTCACCGCCTTCCAAGTACTTATCCATCAGCTCTTCAGAGCCTTCGGCAGCGGCTTCAACCATTTGCTCGCGATACGTCTCGGCCGTTTCCTGCAGCTCAGCCGGAATATCAACAAGCTCATAATTCATACCCAGGCTTTCCTCATCCCACAGGATAGCCTTCATCTGAATCAGGTCGATAACGCCTTTAAAGTCTTCCTCTGTGCCCCAGTTAATCTGAATCGGCACAGTATTAGCACCTAAGCGCTCCTTCAACTGGTCAACAACCATGAAGAAATCAGCGCCAGTACGGTCCATCTTATTGACGAAGACCATACGCGGAACTTCGTACTTATCAGCCTGACGCCAGACCGTTTCGGTCTGCGGCTGAACACCGGAGGAGCCGCACAGTACAACAACAGCACCATCAAGAACACGCAAAGAACGCTCGACCTCGATAGTGAAGTCAACGTGCCCCGGGGTGTCGATGATATTAATGCGGTGCTCATCAAACTGGTGACTCATACCTTTCCAGAAGGTAGTAACAGCAGCCGAGGTGATAGTAATACCACGCTCCTGCTCCTGCTCCATCCAGTCGGTAGTCGAGGCACCTTCATGCGTTTCACCCAACTTGTGGTTCAAGCCGGTATAGAAAAGCACGCGCTCAGTCGTCGTGGTTTTACCCGCGTCAACGTGAGCGACGATACCGATATTGCGATAACGATTAAGTGGAGTCTTGCGTGCCACGGTGAAGCTCCCGTTAGTTGGCGATGCTCGTTAATTCAGCAGTGTTCATTTTGTGTATTCCACTGCCGCCATCAACAAGGATAGCGACAGCGTGTTGCAGCATGGCGAAAGAACTCTTTAGCGCAGCACAACCAACAAAACCAAACACAAACTCAGAAACGCCGAGTTTAGAAACGATAGTGAGAGAAGGCCTTGTTGGCTTCTGCCATACGGTGCACATCTTCACGCTTCTTAACAGCCGAGCCTTTGCCTTCAGCGGCATCCAGCATTTCACCTGCCAGGCGCTGAACCATCGTTTTTTCACCGCGGCGACGCGCAGCGTCCACCAACCAGCGCATTGCTAGGGCTTGGCGACGCGAAGGGCGAACTTCGACCGGCACCTGATAGGTCGCACCACCAACACGGCGCGACTTTACTTCGACCATCGGCTGGATGGTTTCCAGCGCTTTGTCGAAGATTTCCAGCGGCTCTTCATTACTACGCTCGGCAACCTTGTCCAACGCACCGTAAACGATGCGCTCAGCTATGGACTTCTTGCCGCTGACCATCAGGTGGTTCATGAACTTCGCCAGACGCTCACTTCCGAACTTAGGATCCGGCAGGATTTCGCGTTTAGCTACAACTCTTCTTCTAGGCATGATAAGCCCTCAATTAAGGATCCTTCAGGTAAACCCGGGACCAATTGCGCTAGTAGCGCCGCCCGACCTTACTCTTATCAGACCGTCATATTCGTATTAAGGTAACAACGCAAGCGTCTTAAGACGCTGCAACAAGACGCCTTAGGACTTCGGACGCTTGGTACCGTACTTAGAACGACCCTGCTTACGGTTCTG
Source organism: Halomonas sp. N3-2A (assembly GCF_002216165.1). Classification (NCBI taxonomy): domain Bacteria; kingdom Pseudomonadati; phylum Pseudomonadota; class Gammaproteobacteria; order Oceanospirillales; family Halomonadaceae; genus Halomonas; species Halomonas sp. N3-2A. Next base: position 3,645,891 of record NZ_CP022286.1, read on the forward strand.
TACGCCAGAGGTGTCAAGGGCGCCACGAACGGTGTGATAACGCACACCTGGCAAATCCTTTACACGACCGCCGCGAATCAGAACAACAGAGTGCTCTTGCAGGTTGTGACCTTCACCACCGATGTAAGAAGACACTTCGAAACCGTTGGTAAGGCGCACACGGCAAACCTTACGCAGGGCCGAGTTCGGCTTCTTAGGGGTAGTAGTATAAACGCGCGTACAAACGCCACGTTTCTGCGGGCATGCCTGTAGCGCAGGTACGTCACTCTTAGTGACGGGGCGCTTACGCGGCTTGCGCACTAGCTGATTAATCGTTGCCATGGTGTTTAGCTGACTCCAATGGTTGCCTGGCCTTTCAACAAATACTAGCAGCAGGTGCGGGCGCACCCACCCCACTGTTAAAGGCTGCGCATTCTAAAGGCTGACCCTAGGTGGCGTCAAGTCTTGCTGGCGGTTTAACCAGCAAGACGGTGCCATAAGGGCCAGCGACTCGTTGTTACTCGTTTTCCTTACCGTCGATTACAGCTCGTCGTCTGAATCAAGGGCGGTTAACTGAGCACCAAGCTCCTGCTCAACTTCGGTAGCCGAGGGGTTGAACAGACGCTCAACGTCTTCGCGTTTGCGACGACGCTCTGCGTGGTGAGTCAGACCGGTACCTGCCGGAATCAGACGCCCAACCACCACGTTTTCTTTCAGGCCGCGTAGATAATCGCGCTTGCCGGTTACCGCTGCTTCGGTCAATACACGTGTCGTTTCCTGGAACGACGCCGCTGAAATGAACGACTCAGTGGCCAAGCTGGCCTTAGTAATACCCAGCAGCAAGCGTTGATACTTGGCCGGGAATTTACCTTCTTTCTCGAGACGTGCATTTTGCTCTAGCACGCGCACGAGTTCAGCTTGATCGCCAGTAATAAAGTCAGAGTCACCTGAATCAGAGATCTCTACCTTACGCAGCATCTGGCGAACAATGACTTCGATATGCTTATCGTTGATGCCTACACCCTGCAGGCGGTAAACATCTTGCACTTCGGCGGTGATGTATTTAGCCAGTTCCGCCACGCCCAATAAGCGCAGGATATCGTGGGGGTTGCTCGGACCATCCGAGATTACCTCACCCTTCTCAACGCTTTCACCCTCGAAGACAGCGATTTGACGCCACTTCGGGATCAGAGCTTCAAACGGGTCGCCAGACTCTGGAGTAATCGTCAAACGACGCTTACCCTTTGTCTCTTTACCGAAACTGACCACACCACTGATTTCAGCCAAGATTGACGACTCTTTCGGCTTACGCGCCTCAAACAAGTCGGCAACACGCGGCAGACCACCGGTAATATCTTTGTTACCAGACGCTTCTACCGGAATACGTGCAACAACTTCACCTACACCAATGGTAGAACCATCATCGGCGGAGATAATCGAGTTGCCCGGCAGCAGATACTGTACCGGCGTATTCGATCCAGACACCGACACGTACTCGCCAGCAGCATCTTTCAGCATCACCATCGGGCGCTTATCGCGGCCTGCCATCGGGCGGGCTGCCGACTCGATAACCTCAATAGAGGACAGACCAGTCATTTCGTCGACGCTACGGTGCATGGTGACACCTTCGTCAAGGTCGATAAACTGCGCCTTACCTTCTACTTCGGCAATGATCGGATGAGTGTGCGGATCCCACTTCGCGACAATCGCACCGCCATCGACAACATCACCGTCACGAACAGACAGCTCTGCGCCGTAAGGCAGCTTATAGTACTCACGCTCACGGCCATGGTCATCAGCAACAGCAAGTGCGCTGGAGCGAGAGACAACGACCAGCTTGCCGTCGGCCCGCTCTACATGCTTGATGTTGTGGAGACGTACTTTACCGCCATGCTTGACCTGAACGCTGTCTACTGCCGATGAACGCGACGCCGCACCACCGATGTGGAACGTACGCATGGTCAGCTGGGTACCCGGCTCACCGATGGACTGTGCGGCGATAACACCGACAGACTCACCAATGTTGACCTGATGGCCACGCGCCAAGTCGCGGCCATAACAGGAGGCACACACGCCGTGGGCAGTGTCACAAGTAATGGTAGAACGAACAATGATCTCGTCTACGCCCATGGTGTCTAGCGATGCACACCACTTTTCGTCCAGCAATGTGCCGCGCGGAATAAGCACTTCATCATTACTTGGATCAATAACATCAATCGCAACGACACGACCAAGTACACGCTGAGACAGCGGTACAATGATGTCGCCACCTTCGATGATCGGGTGCAGGGTCAAGCCGTTTTCGGTGCCACAGTCGGTCTCAGTGATGACCAAGTCCTGGGCAACGTCAACCAGACGACGGGTCAGGTAACCGGAGTTAGCCGTTTTCAGAGCCGTATCCGCAAGACCTTTACGTGCACCGTGGGTCGAGATGAAGTACTGGAGTACGTTCAGACCTTCACGGAAGTTGGCGACGATCGGCGTTTCGATGATCGAGCCATCCGGCTTAGCCATCAAGCCACGCATACCCGCCAACTGACGGATCTGGGCGGCAGAACCACGCGCACCGGAGTCAGCCATGATAAAGACGCTGTTGAACGAGTCTTGCTCAACTTCGTTGCCTTCACGATCGATGACGGTCTCTTTAGAGATACCTACCATCATCGCCTTGGCAACTTTATCGTTGGCCTTCGACCAGATATCGATGACCTTGTTGTACTTCTCACCGGCAGTTACCAGGCCAGAAGAGAACTGATCTTCGATCTCTTTAACTTCCGCTTCTGCAGCGTCGACAATCTCGGTTTTCGCATCAGGAATAACGAAGTCGTTAACACCGATAGAGGCGCCCGACCACGTTGCCAAACGGAAACCGGTGTACATCAGTTGGTCAGCGAAGATAACCGTCGGCTTCAAGCCCGCACGACGGTATACCTCGTTGATCAAGCTAGAGATCGCCTTTTTCTTCATCGGCTGATCGATTAGCGAGAACGGCACACCTTCCGGCAAAATGCGGAACAGTAGCGCACGACCAACCGTCGTGTCGTAGATGCGGCGATGGAAACTACGCTCGCCGGTCTCTTCTTCTACATCGACTTCGTCCAGACGCACTTTCACGCGAGCGTGCAGCGATACCGACTGCGTGCCGAACGCGCGCTCTACCTCATTAAGGTCAGAGAACACCATGCCTTCGCCTTTGGCGTTGATCTTTTCGCGGGTCATGTAATACAGACCCAGAACAACGTCTTGCGACGGCACGATAATCGGCTCGCCGTTGGCAGGCGACAGCACGTTATTGGTGGCCATCATCAGCGCACGCGCTTCAAGCTGGGCTTCCAGGGTCAGCGGTACGTGTACCGCCATCTGGTCACCGTCAAAGTCGGCGTTGTAGGCGGCACATACCAGCGGGTGCAGCTGGATCGCTTTACCTTCGATCAACAGCGGCTCAAACGCTTGGATACCAAGACGGTGGAGCGTCGGTGCGCGGTTAAGCAGTACCGGGTGCTCACGGATAACATCGGCAAGGATGTCCCACACCTCGGGCAGTTCGCGTTCAACCATCTTCTTGGCAGCTTTGATCGTTGAGGCATAGCCCAGCGACTGCAGCTTGGAGTAGATAAACGGCTTGAACAGCTCAAGCGCCATTTTCTTGGGCAGACCACACTGGTGCAGACGCAGAGTCGGACCAACAGTGATTACCGAACGGCCGGAGTAATCGACGCGCTTACCTAGCAAGTTCTGACGGAAACGACCCTGCTTACCTTTGATCATATCGGCAAGGGATTTCAGCGGACGCTTGTTAGAACCCGTAATGGCACGACCACGACGGCCGTTATCCAACAACGCATCAACCGCTTCTTGCAGCATACGCTTCTCGTTACGCACGATAATATCCGGCGCATTGAGGTCAAGCAGACGCTTCAGACGGTTGTTACGGTTAATGACGCGACGATAAAGGTCGTTCAGGTCTGAGGTCGCGAAGCGGCCGCCGTCCAGCGGTACCAACGGACGAAGATCCGGCGGCAGCACGGGCAGCACTTCCATGACCATCCACGCCGGCGCGTTGCCGGAGTGATAGAACGCTTCAAGCAGCTTCAAGCGCTTTGAAAGCTTCTTAATCTTAGTTTCAGAGTTAGTCTGCGGAATCTCTTCACGCAGGTGATTAATCTCTTCTTCCAGATCAATATCTTTCAGCAGTTCTTGGACAGCTTCGGCACCCATACGGGCGTCGAAGTCATCACCGAACTCTTCTAGCGCTTCAAAGTACTGCTCATCGTTGAGTAACTGACCACGCTCCAGCGTGGTCATACCGGGATCGATGACGACAAAGCTTTCGAAGTACAGCACGCGCTCGATATCACGCAGGGTCATATCGAGGAACATGCCGATACGCGACGGCAGTGACTTCAAGAACCAAATGTGAGCCACTGGCGATGCCAGTTCGATGTGGCCCATGCGCTCACGGCGCACGGCAGCCTTGGTGACTTCAACGCCACACTTCTCACAAATGATACCGCGGTGCTTCATGCGCTTATACTTACCGCACAAACACTCGTAGTCTTTGACTGGGCCGAAAATCTTGGCGCAGAACAGACCATCCCGTTCCGGTTTAAAGGTACGGTAGTTGATGGTCTCGGGCTTCTTCACCTCGCCAAACGACCAGGAGCGAATCATGTCCGGCGACGCCAGGGTAATCTTGATCGCGTCAAACTCTTCGGACTGAGATTGCGATTTGAGTACTTTCACCAAATCTTTCATGGGACGGCTCCTAGCTCTCTAACTCGATATCGATGCCCAGCGAGCGGATTTCCTTCACGAGTACGTTGAAGGATTCCGGCATGCCTGCCTGCATGGTGTGGTCGCCATCCACGATGTTTTTATACATCTTGGTGCGGCCTTCGACGTCGTCCGACTTGACGGTGAGCATCTCTTGCAGCGTATACGCGGCACCGTAAGCTTCCAGCGCCCATACTTCCATCTCACCAAAGCGCTGACCACCGAACTGCGCCTTACCACCCAGCGGCTGCTGAGTCACTAGCGAGTAAGAACCGGTAGAGCGCGCGTGCATCTTGTCGTCTACCAAGTGGTTCAGCTTGAGCATATACATGTAGCCAACGGTCACCGAGCGGTCAAACGCATCGCCAGTACGGCCATCGTACAGCGTCATCTGGCCAGACTCAGGAATGTCAGCAAGCTTCAGCAGGTGTTTGATCTCGTGCTCTTTAGCACCATCGAACACCGGCGTTGCCATAGGCACACCGCCTTTGAGGTTTTTCGCTAGCGCAATGATTTCTTCATCGCTTAACGAATCGATATCCTCAACACGGGTTCCCGGCGTGTTATATATCTGGCCCAGGAAGTCGCGAATTTCAGCAACTTGCTGACCACGGGCATCACGTAACATCGCGTCAATCTTGACACCCAAACCACGGGCAGCCATACCCAAGTGTGTTTCCAGGATCTGACCAACGTTCATCCGCGACGGTACACCCAGCGGGTTCAACACCACATCAACCGGCTCGCCCTTCTCATCGAACGGCATATCTTCGATGGGCATGATCGCCGAGATAACACCTTTGTTACCGTGGCGGCCTGCCATCTTGTCGCCAGGCTGAATGCGACGCTTAACCGCCATGTAAACCTTGACGATTTTAAGCACGCCCGGTGCGAGATCATCGCCCTGGGTCAGCTTGCGCTTCTTATCTTCAAAGCGCTCGTCCATCTCTTTACGACGGTTTTCGAGCTGCTCATCGGCCTGGGCCAACAGTTCGTTGTAAGCCTCATCCTGCATGCGCAGCTTGAACCACTGCTGACGCGGTAGCTCGTCGAGGTAAGCCTCATCAAGCACATCGCCTTTCTTCAGGTTCGGGCCGCCATTAACAGCCTGGCCTTCCAACGTGCGCTGCAGACGCTCAAAGGTAGCGTCTTCAGCAATACGATAGGTTTCCTGAAGATCTTTACGCACTTCGTCCAGCTGCATCTGTTCGATAGCCAGTGCACGAGAGTCTTTTTCAACGCCGTCACGGGTAAATACCTGGACGTCGATGACAGTACCCTTCATGCCGGTCGGCGCACGCAGCGAAGTATCTTTAACGTCAGATGCTTTCTCACCGAAGATAGCGCGTAGCAGCTTCTCTTCCGGCGTCAGCTGGGTTTCACCTTTCGGTGTTACCTTACCGACCAGAATATCGCCGGGGCCAACTTCAGCACCAATGTAAACAACACCAGCTTCGTCCAATTTACCCAGCGCGGACTCACCAACGTTGGGAATATCGGCAGTGATCTCTTCCGGCCCTAACTTGGTATCGCGAGATACACAGGTCAGCTCCTGAATATGAATCGTGGTAAAGCGGTCTTCTTGAACCACCCGCTCAGACAGCAGGATAGAGTCCTCGAAGTTGTAACCATTCCAGGGCATGAACGCGATGCGCATGTTCTGGCCGAGCGCCAAATCACCCATATCAACAGACGGGCCGTCGGCAAGGATGTCGCCACGAGCCACACTGTCGCCAGGCCGCACAATGGGGCGCTGGTTCATACAGGTGTTCTGGTTTGAACGGGTGTACTTGGTCAGGTTGTAGATATCAACACCGGCTTCACCGCCGATAATCTCATCTTCATGTACCCGTACCACGACACGACGTGCGTCAACGGAGTCGATCACACCACCACGACGCGCCACGGCACAAACACCGGAGTCACGCGCAACGAAACGCTCCATACCAGTACCTACTAGCGGCTTGTCAGCGCGCAAGGTGGGTACCGCCTGACGCTGCATGTTCGCACCCATCAAGGCGCGGTTAGCATCATCGTGCTCCAGGAACGGAATCAGTGCGGCCGCGACCGAAACAACCTGGCGCGGAGACACGTCCATCAAGGTGACCTGCTCAGGACGCATAAACGTGGTTTCACCACGATGACGCACCTGTACCAAGTCATCACTCAGCCTGTTGGACTCATCCACAGCGGCAGACGCCTGGGCAATAACGAAATCACCCTCTTCGATCGCCGACAGGTGAACGATATCGTCCGTCACTTGACAGGAGTTGACCTTACGGTACGGCGTTTCGAGGAAGCCGTAGCTGTTGGTGTGACTGTACGTCGCCAACGAGTTGATCAGACCGATGTTCGGGCCTTCCGGCGTTTCGATCGGACACAAGCGACCGTAGTGCGTAGCGTGTACGTCGCGCACTTCGAAACCGGCGCGCTCACGGGTCAAACCACCTGGGCCGAGTGCAGACACACGACGCTTGTGAGTAACCTCAGAAAGCGGGTTGTTCTGATCCATAAACTGGGACAGCTGGCTAGAACCGAAGAACTCTTTCACCGCTGCCGCTACCGGCTTAGCGTTGATCAGATCTTGCGGCATCAGGCCTTCGCTTTCCGCCATGGAAAGACGCTCTTTCACTGCACGCTCTACGCGAACCAAGCCAACGCGGAACTGGTTTTCAGCCATTTCGCCAACACAGCGAATACGGCGGTTACCCAGGTGATCGATATCGTCAACGTCGCCAAAGCCGTTACGGATATTGATCAGCTCGCGCAGAACATCAAGGATGTCTTTGCGATCCAGTACACCAGAGCCCGTGTCGGTATCACGACGCAGACGGCGGTTGAACTTCATACGACCGACGCCTGACAGATCGTAGCGATCTTCGCTGAAGAACAAGTTATTAAACAGCGTCTCAGCAGCTTCTTTGGTGGGCGGCTCACCAGGGCGCATCATGCGATAAATTTCGACCAACGCTTCAAGCGCGGAGCCGGTGGCATCCAGCTTAAGCGTATCGGAAATAAACGAACCACAGTCCAGGTCGTTGGTGTAGAGCGTTTCGATGTGGGTGATGCCACCCTGCGCCATACGCTCAAGCACTTCTGGCGTAATTTCGGTATTACACGGACAGATCAGCTCGCCAGTTTTAGTATCGATCTGATCTTTGGCCAACGTTTTACCAAACAGGTACTCCATCGGTATTTCCAGACGCTCCAGGCCGGCTTTTTCAAGCTGACGGATGTGCTTCTGGGTAATACGGCGCCCTTCTTCAACAATGACATTACCTTCGCCATCTTTAATGTCGAAAGTCGCGGTTTCACCGCGCAGGCGTGACGGTACCAGCTCTACGAAGAAGCCAGTTTTTTCAATGCTAAACTTGCTGGTCTCGAAAAACTCTTCAAGGATCTCTTCGGTGCTCATTCCCAGGGCACGCATCAACACCGACGCTGGTAGTTTCCGGCGACGGTCAATACGTACAAAGACGTTGTCTTTAGGATCGAACTCGAAGTCCAGCCAGGAACCACGATAAGGAATCACTCGGGCAGAATAGAGCAGTTTACCAGAGGAGTGACTCTTGCCTTTATCGTGATCGAAGAACACACCGGGCGAACGGTGGAGCTGAGAAACGATAACCCGCTCAGTACCATTGATGACAAAGGTACCATTCTCGGTCATCAGGGGGATTTCCCCCATGTAGACTTCCTGCTCTTTAATATCCTTGATTGCCTTGTTCGAGGAGTCGCGATCATAGATGATCAAGCGAACCTTGACACGCAGCGGGGCGGAATAGGTCACGCCACGCAGCTGACACTCCTTTACATCGAACGCCGGCGTGCCGAAACGGTAGCTGACATACTCCAGCGCCGCATTCCCAGAGAAGCTTTCAATCGGAAACACGGACTTAAACGCCGCGTGCAGACCAATCTCGTGGCGCTCGTCGGGCGAACGATCCTGCTGGAGAAAGTCGTAGTAGGAATCAAGCTGGATGGCCAGCAAGTAAGGCACATCCATCACTTGGGGCAGTTTGCCGAAATCCTTGCGGATGCGTTTTTTCTCAGTATATGAGTAAGCCATCTGTATTCCCCAGCTTGTTCACCATGGGTGACCGATGCGTGGTCATCTGCCCCGCGGGCGTTTCAGACGCAGACAGCAAGCTCCTAAATCGGTAGCTCGCCGTCAAAAATCTTGATAGATAACAGTGTTACAGTAGTGCTGCTAGCGCTTCGTTATCACTCGCGCTTCACAACTTACGCTTCACAACTTACGCTTCACAACAACGGTCTTACTGTTTTGCTGCTTCTTACCGCAGCCTTCCTGCTGTAATGCTGCCGAGCAACATGATACAACAGAAAAAGGCCGGCAGCGGGATAAGCCCGCCGCCAGCCGTGGAAGCTTACGCAGCGCGTAAAGCCGTCAGCACAAGAATTACTTGAGCTCGACGCTTGCGCCCGCTTCTTCCAGCTTGGTTTTAGCTGCTTCAGCGTCTTCTTTAGACATTGCTTCTTTGATGGTAGCCGGCGCGCCATCAACTGCACCTTTGGCTTCTTTCAGGCCAAGACCAGTGATTTCACGAACTGCTTTGATGACGTTAACTTTCTTGTCACCAGCAGAGGTCAGTACCAGATCAAATTCAGTCTGTTCTTCAGCAGCTGCTTCGCCGCCGCCAGCCGGACCAGCCATTACGGCTGCTGCAGCAGAAACGCCGAATTTCTCTTCCATTGCTTCGATCAGCTCGACAACTTCCATTACGGACATGTCGGCTACAGCATTGATGATATCGTCTTTGGTCAGTGCCATTGTCTCATTCCTAACTTTGCGGGAGCCTCGGTCTACCGAGTGCTCAGGATTCATTGCATGGTTCAAGCAGCGCCCTGCTTATGCAGCGCAGACTGCTTGCAAAAAGGCCTGCTTATGCAGCTTCTTCTTGCTTCTGGTCGCGCAGAGCGGCCAGAGTACGAACCAGCTTGCCAGCGGAGGCTTCTTTCATTACCGACATCAACTTGGCAATTGCTTCGTCGTAAGTCGGTAGGGTTGCCAGACGATCGATGTCAGCAGCCGGAATCAGCTCACCTTCGTAGGCCAGCGCCTTCACTTCGAAGTTCTGATCTTGCTTCGCGAACTCTTTGAACAAACGAGCGGCAGCGCCCGGGTGCTCAGTAGAGAAAGCCAGCAGAGTAGGACCAACAAAGCTCTCGTTCAGGCACTCCCACTGAGTACCTTCGAGGGCGCGGCGTGCCAGAGTGTTGCGAACAACACGCAGCTGGACGCCATTCTCACGCGCTTGCTTACGCAGGTCGGTCATTTTACCGACTGTAACGCCGCGAGAATCGGCAACTACGACGGAGAGTGCGCCCTTGGCCGCTTCACTGACCTCGGCAACAATCGCTTTCTTGCCTTCAAGTGCTAGTGGCACAGTGATCACTCCTTCGTGCCGGAACCCACAACAGGCTCCGGTGGTTACCATCTCTTCCAGACGATAAATAAATAACGCTGGAAGCCTTGGGGGATGGTGCTCACCAGAAAGCGGTTTGGCTAAAAACCTCAACCAACTGGCGGCCACACCATCTGCGCAGGCGCTTTAAGGGCGATTAAGCCGCACCTCTAAAAGATGCGGCACCTGCGGTCTTTGACGATGCCCTGCCTGGCTTACGCATTAACAGGGGACCGCAAAGTTCTTGCTCGGTTCTTACAAAAATCGTACGACTACCTGCTTATACCAACGCAGAATGGTCGATAGTCAAGCCCGGGCCCATGGTAGTGGACAGGGTGACTTTCTTAAAGTAGATACCTTTAGAAGAGCTCGGCTTGAGCCTCTTAAGGTCAGCAACCAGCGCTTCCAGGTTACCCAGAACAGCAGATGCTTCAAAATCAGCTTTACCCAACGTTGTGTGGATAATGCCATTTTTGTCGGTACGGAAACGCACCTGGCCTGCCTTAGCATTTTTAACCGCAGTGGCAACGTCAGGTGTAACGGTACCAACTTTCGGGTTAGGCATCAGGCCGCGCGGACCAAGAATCTGACCCAGCTGACCGACAACACGCATAGCATCTGGAGAGGCAATCACGACGTCAAAATCCATCACGCCTTTTTTGACTTGCTCAGCCAAATCTTCCATACCTACGATGTCAGCGCCTGCTTCTTTAGCAGCATCGGCGTTAGCACCCTGGGTGAAGACCGCTACGCGTACGTCTTTGCCAGTACCGTTAGGCATGACAGTAGCGCCACGTACAACTTGGTCAGATTTACGCGGATCAACACCAAGGTTGATCGCCACATCCAAGGACTCTTTGAATTTAACGGTGGACAGCTCAGCGAGCAGCGCAACCGCTTCTTCAAGAGAGTAAGCTTTGTTCGGGTCTACTTTCTCGCGAATAACTTTCGCGCGCTTAGTTAGTTTAGCCATGATCAGAGACCCTCCACGTTTAGGCCCATGCTACGAGCACTGCCAGCGATGGTGCGCACCGCGGCATCGAGATCAGAAGCCGTCATATCGGGCTCTTTGGTCTTAGCGATCTCTTCGAGCTGTTCACGCGTAACGGTACCAACCTTCTTCTTGTTCGGCTCACCAGAACCAGACTTGATGCCCGCTGCTTTTTTCAGCAGTACGGCAGCAGGCGGCGTCTTGGTGACGAACGTGAAGCTACGGTCAGAGTAAACGGTGATCACGACAGGCGTCGGCAGACCTGGCTCAATTTCTTGAGTAGCCGCGTTGAACGCCTTACAGAATTCCATGATGTTCACGCCGTGCTGACCCAGCGCGGGGCCGACGGGCGGACTAGGATTGGCTTTACCTGCAGCAACCTGCAGTTTGATATAAGCCTGTACTTTCTTGGCCATGCTAAATACTCCAGTTGGGTGATAGCGCCTTACGGCTCCCCGGTACACATAAAGCAGCGCTTAGCTGCTTCACATAATGCAAGGATGGCGTGCAATGCACACCACCCCGCTACTTAATTAAATTTACTCTTTCTCTACCTGAGAGAACTCAAGCTCCACAGGCGTTGCGCGCCCGAAGATCAGCACGCTGACCTGCAAACGGCTCTTATCATAGTTCACTTCTTCAACGACACCGTTAAAGTCAGCAAACGGACCATCAATAACGCGGACCGACTGACCCGGCTCAAACATGGTTTTGGGCCGCGGCTTATCAGTACCGTCTTTCACGCGACGCAAAATAGCATCGGCTTCACGCGAAGTAATAGGTGCAGGCTTCTCTTTCGTGCCACCAATAAACCCCATTACACGCGGAGTTTCATTGACGAGATGCCAGGTTTCATCGGCCATTTCCATCTCGACCAGCACGTAGCCTGGATAGAATTTGCGCTCACTCTTACGGCGCTTTCCGTCACGCACTTCAACGACTTCTTCCGTCGGCACGAGAATTTCGCCAAAGCGATCTTCCATGCCATACATTTTCACGCGCTCGATAAGCGAACGCATGACATGCTTTTCAAAGCCGGAATAAGCGTGGACGACATACCAACGTTTGGACATGAAAGCTCCTAACCAATGACGCCGGACATCGCCCAGCCAAGAAGAGTATCAATCAACCACAGCATCAAACCCACCACCACAACAGCCGCCAGCACAATGGCTGTGGTCTGAATGGTTTCGGGGCGAGTCGGCCATACAACGCGCTGTATCTCTTTCTTGGCGCTGACGGCAAGCTCTACTAAATCGCGACCTTTAGCAGTGGCCAGCGCGATCAAACCCGCAATCACACACAACACCACCACACCTAATACGCGGTAGAGCAGGCCAATATCAGCGAAATAGGTATTACCAACAACTGCAACAACAAGCAGCGCCACAACCGCCGCCCACTTGAGCCCGTCATGGCGCGACTGTTGCACCTCTTCGCCATGTTTTACGGAACTAGGCTTCATAAAAACGAGACTCCCAAGGGTGCAGCGAGCGACAAAGGAATTCTAGAAAAAGACATACCAACCTGGGGAAGGCTGGCAGGCCAGGAGGGAATCGAACCCCCAACCTGCGGTTTTGGAGACCGCTGCTCTGCCAATTGAGCTACTGGCCTGTATCGTCATGTGCGCAAACAAATGCCTACGCAACAGCGGGCGCCATAATAGCGGATAACTTTCCGCCTGACAACCCTCAACACTTATCAAACTGACAAGTGAAAACAAAAAAAGCGAGCTTGGCTCGCTTTTATGCAATATGGAGCTCATGGACGGAATTGAACCGTCGACCTCACCCTTACCAAGGGTGTGCTCTACCCCTGAGCTACATGAGCTAAATACATCAAACTGGAGCGGGCGGCGGGAATCGAACCCGCACCATCAGCTTGGAAGGCTGAGGTTCTACCATTGAACTACGCCCGCCGAACTTGCCTATGGAATGACAACCCGTTGCACGAGATACAGTAGCTAAGCCCGCTTACCGGCCTTTCATTCCCAAGCAATGACTCAGTCACTGCTCGATAAAACTGGTGGAGAGGGAAGGATTCGAACCTTCGAAGCTTTCGCGGCAGATTTACAGTCTGCTCCCTTTGGCCACTCGGGAACCTCTCCAGCTGTGGCGGCACATTATGCCAGCCTCCAAAGCCATGTCAAGCTTACAAACTCTTTATTTATCAAAGCTTGTGAACTTACCAACACTTGCGCACTAATATTTAAAGTGGCTTATGCCTTGGAACGCGCTGCATTCTGTCAAAGCAGCATTGAGAATGCAAGACCTGCGCGAATTTTTTCTAACGAAACAGGCTCAGGCACCCCTGGTGCGCCTGACATTTTTCCAGCACGCTCCGCAAAGGTCAGCGGAAAGCAGGCTTCCAGCCCCCCGTAGACCATATCCGGCCATACCGCATGGGGCACTTGAACACCACGGGAAACCACTCTGGCATCACCACCCGTCAATAGCACTGGCAATGCAATCCCCTGTTGATCGCAGACTTCACTGTAAATTCTATTAATCGCACTGACCGCCGCCATATAGATACCGTGATTGACAGCATCTACCGTACGCCTCCCCGGCTCCAATAACGCATCAGCTTCACTTTCTGGATCAATGGCTACGTTGCGGGTGCCTAATTTAAGGCTCTCTTTCATTAATCGTAACCCGGGGACGATAAATCCGCCGAGATGGACACCACCCGGCAATACAAAATCAATGGTGATCGCACTACCACAATCGACTGCACAGCAACCGCCCGCCAATTGGTAGCCTGCCAGCGCCCCCATCCAACGATCGACGCCCAGTCGCCCAGGCTCTTCATACCCGTTGACAACACCCAGTGCTTCAGGAGTTGAGCGTGCAACATACACTTGGCGCACTTGGCGACGCAGCAAGGCAACGGTCTCCTCCAGCACGGCAGCTCTAGCGACACTGGAAATGCGCACCGCCTCGACGACATCAAGATTCGGAATATCTGACCCAGGCCGCCACTCCTCCCGTGTCCACACAGCACCTCGTGAACGTATTTCACTACTTTCGGCATCTTTTAAACGCCATTTCGATAGCGTATTGCCGATATCCAAATCCAAAATCATAGGCGCCTGCGTACACTGATCTCACCGCCCGACAGGCGTCGCGAGTGATCATTTTCGGTAACCCAAAGATTACCACTCTCATCTACCTCTCTAGCCACTGCATCGCTTGAGCGCTCACCCTGAATAATACGGATCGGCAACCCTGCATAGGCATGGCGACTATTCCATTCATCTCTCCAAGGGGCAAACCCTTCGCTTTCGAAACCTGCCAGCATATCCAATAGCTCAGACACCATATCCGCGGCTAACTGATTGCGAGAAATACCCGCTTTTGCATCAAACAGCGCTGCCACAGGCTGATCAATAGCGGCACGCAAGCTATCGGGTAGCGATAGATTTATACCAATGCCAATGACCACTTCACAGGGGCCCGCTGCATCCCCAGTGACTTCAATCAAAATACCGGCCAGCTTGCCAAGCTCACTACCTTTCTCTGCCAGCAGTATATCGTTAGGCCATTTTAATTTTGGTGAAACCCCATACTGCTCCAGCACTTGAGCAACCACCACGCCAACCGCAAGACTCAACCCCTCCAGCGCGTTAACCCCTGATTCAAAACGCCAGCCAAGCGAGAGCATCAAGCTTTGCCCCCAAGGCGTAGACCATACGCGCCCGCGACGGCCACGACCTGCGGTTTGCAGCTCAGCAAAGCATACTTCGCCGTGCCCGGCTCCCTGCGCAAAGCGTTCGCGCACATATTCATTGCTCGATGGCAGCTGGTCTTCAATGAATAGCCTGGTTAAGAGGTGGCGAGCACTAGCGGGCAAACGCTCTACAATTTTTGCCCCATCAAGCGGCTCTAGCGGATAGGCAAGTCGATACCCTCGACCTTTCACAGCCACCAATTCAACGCCCAATGCGTCTAATTTTTTTAGTTGTTTCCATACGGCGGCTCGGGAAACGCCCAGCGCTTCACCTAATTGTTCACCGGAATGAACCTCGCCATCGCTCAACAAACGCATCAGGTTACCGATGGTCATGTGCTTGCCCCAACTGGGAAAACACCTATCTTAACGGAAGCACCGCTGGAGCGAAAACTGCCATGTTTAGGTTATTGACTTGCACCTTTATTTAAGACAGCACTGGTAGTGGACCGTGCCCAGACCCTATAATGCCGCCCTATTTTTCTAGCAGGATCGCGTCGTGATCGAGAATCTTCGCAACATTGCCATCATCGCCCACGTAGACCACGGTAAAACCACCTTGGTAGACAAGCTGTTAAGTCAGTCCGGAACGCTCGACCGCAAGGCCGAAGGCCAAGAGCGCATCATGGACTCCAATGACCAGGAAAAAGAGCGCGGTATTACCATCCTGGCCAAAAACACTGCTATTCAGTGGCAAGATGGCAATGGTAAGGATTACCACATCAACATCGTGGACACCCCTGGACACGCCGACTTTGGTGGCGAAGTCGAGCGGGTTATGTCCATGGTGGACTCGGTACTGCTTCTGGTAGACGCCGTTGACGGCCCTATGCCG
This sequence comes from Halomonas sp. N3-2A, assembly GCF_002216165.1. Lineage (NCBI taxonomy): Bacteria > Pseudomonadati > Pseudomonadota > Gammaproteobacteria > Oceanospirillales > Halomonadaceae > Halomonas > Halomonas sp. N3-2A. Next base: position 3,661,624 of record NZ_CP022286.1, read on the forward strand.
CAGACTCGCTTCGTTACCCAGAAAGCATTTGCCCAGGGCCTAAAACCGATCGTCGTCGTCAATAAAATTGACCGCCCCGGCGCACGCCCGGACTGGGTTATCGACCAGATCTTTGATCTGTTTGACAACCTAGGGGCTTCTGATGACCAGCTCGACTTCCCGATCATCTACTGCTCGGCGCTAAACGGCATTGCCGGCATGGACCCTGAAGAGCTGTCCGACAACATGGATCCCATGTTCCAGGCGATTGTCGATATCGTTGAGCCGCCCGCGGTTGAGATCGATGGTCCATTCCAGATGCAAATCTCCGCACTGGATTACAACAGCTACGTCGGCGTTATCGGCCTTGGCCGCATCAAGCGTGGCTCGGTGAAGCCTAACCAGCAAATTTCGATCATCAGCGTTGATGGCTCTACCCGTAAGGGTAAGATCGGCCAGGTCATGACTCATATGGGTCTTGAGCGCGTCCAGACAACGGAAGCGACAGCAGGCGATATCGTCTGCGTTACTGGCATTGAAGATCTATCAATTTCTGACACGCTGTGTGACCCGAGTGCCATTGAAGCGCTGCCGCCGTTGTCTGTTGACGAGCCGACCGTTTCGATGACGTTCCAGGTCAATGACTCACCGTTCGCCGGAAAAGAAGGCAAGTTCGTCACCAGCCGTAATATTAAAGATCGTCTGGAACAAGAGCTTATCCACAACGTGGCGCTACGCGTTGAACAGGGCGAAACCCCTGAGAAGTTCAAAGTTTCTGGCCGTGGTGAGCTTCACTTATCAGTGTTGATTGAAACCATGCGTCGCGAAGGCTTCGAGCTGGCGGTTGGCCGTCCAGAAGTCATCATTAAAGAGATCGACGGCGTTAAGCAAGAGCCCTACGAAGAAGTCATCATCGACTGTGAAGAGCAGCATCAAGGCTCGATCATGGAAGAGCTTGGCTACCGCAAGGGTGAAATGACCAATATGAACCCCGATGGTAAGGGTCGTGTGCGTCTCGACTTCATCATCCCGGCGCGCGGTTTGATTGGTTTCCGTGGTCAATTCTTAACCTTGACCTCCGGCACCGGCATCCTGACCAGCCGCTTTGATCACTACGGCCCGCTAAAGCCCGATGCTTCCATCGAGCGTCGCAATGGCGTACTGGTCTCAATGGTTGGCGGCAAAGCCCTTGCTTATGCACTCTACGCCCTGCAAGAGCGCGGCAAGCTGATTATCGATCACGCCACTGAAGTATACGAAGGTATGCTGATTGGTATTAATAATCGTGCCAATGACATGGTCGTTAACCCGACCAAAGGTAAGAAACTCGATAACATGCGCTCAACGGGTAACGATGAAAACATCGTGTTGACGCCGCCGATCAAGTTTACTCTTGAACAGGCTATCGAGTTCTTGGATTCCGATGAACTGGTTGAAGTTACTCCCAGCCATATTCGTCTACGCAAGAAGCACCTGACAGAAAACGAGCGTAAGCGTGCTGGCAAGAAGTAAGCTCTCGCCAGTCAATGCTCGATAGTCAGTACCCCAAAGCCCGCCATGTGCGGGCTTCTTTTTGGCTTCAGTTAACGATCACCCCTCGCTCATTTCCCGTCTCCGTATTACCCCACACGCCCCGCCCCCTGCGCCAAGTGGCTTCGTAAACGCAGCCTTAACGCTAGCAGGCTGGTAAGCGTAGGCGTTCTATCGCACAGTAACGCTACTATCAGTGCGTCCCTAGGCCGCTGGCAATCTACAATTCATACAAGTGTTTGGATAGTTACCCTCATCCTTCCACTACCACACGGACACTCCTCCACATGAGCGGTCATAACGTCTGGACTCACAAAGGCACGTTTTTGCTGGCAGCGGTCGGTTCAGCCGTCGGCTTGGGCAATCTCTGGCGCTTCCCCTATCTCACCGGGGAAAATGGTGGCGGCGCGTTTATTTTAATTTATGCACTGACCATCTTTGCTGTCGGCATCCCCATTTTAATTGCCGAAACAATGCTTGGCCGTACCAGTCGTCAAAGCCCTATTATGGGGATGCGCCATTTAACTAAAACACACAAGACCTCCCGTGCCTGGGAATCGATTGGCTGGTTGGGCGCTGCTTCCGCTTTTTTAATTTTGAGCTTTTATTCCGTCATCGCTGGCTGGGCACTGCACTACACGTGGCTAATGCTAACCGGCTCACTCGTGGGTGCCGATGCAGCAACGATTAGTGCTGGCTTTGATGCGTTGCTGGCGTCTCCGGGTCTGATGACGCTTTATCACACGCTGTTTATCGCCTTCTCGGCATTAATTGTCGGCATGGGGATTCATAAAGGGATAGAGTCAGGGCTGCGCATCATGATGCCAGCGCTGTTTGTTATTCTCATCGTGGTACTTATCTACGGCGTCATCAATGGCGACGTGAGAGCGGCAGCCAGCTTTCTGTTTACGTTCAATATTGCCGATCTCAGCTTAGAAGGCTGGTTACAAGCGATGGGGCAATCCTTCTTCACCCTGAGCCTTGGAATGGGGGCCATCATGGCCTACGGCGCTTATATTTCCAGCGAAGCCTCTCTAACCCGTACCGCTATCGCCGTGGCATTTGTAGATACTGCAGTTGCCATGGTGGCAGGGCTAGCAATTTTCTCGCTGGTCTTTGGTGCGGGGCTCGAAACCGGCCAAGGCCCGGGACTGATGTTTGTCACTCTGCCGCTAGCATTTGCTGACATGCCGTTTGGTGCTCTGGTGGGCGGGGTCTTTTTTATTCTGGTGCTAGGGGCCGCGATTAGCTCGTCTATTTCATTGATAGAGCCGGTCGCTGCCTTCCTGGTTGAGCGTTTTGATATGACGCGCCCTCAGGCAGTCACCATCATGGTCGTCGCGGCTTGGGCGATGGGCTTACTGACCGTGGTGAGCTTCAATATATGGGCCGAAGGGACGCTTTTCCACGCTCTATTTGGACGCAGCGCTTTTGAATTCATTGAGCTGTTGACCAATATCTTTATGCCGCTGGGCGGGCTAATGATCGCTCTATTTGCGGGCTGGGCACTGACTCAAAACGAAGTCATGAAAGAGCTTGGCACCAACATCACTTGGTTTAAAACGTGGCGCTTCCTGGTGCGCTTTGTTGGCCCTGCTGCGGTGTCGTTTGTATTTTTACGTACTATTCCACAGGTGGAAGGCTACGTTGTCCCAACCCTCGGCGCACTGCTCATTGTGGGTGTATTTGCCTTGAGCCAGCGGCTGCGTAAGTCTGCTTAATATAATTCTAATAACGCGGGTGGACAAAGGTCGCCTGCGACGCGAGGACACGATGACTCCCCTTATTGAGGTACAACACGTCAACAAAGCCTTCGGCGGGCTGCACGTTATCAATGACTGCTCAATCCGGGTTGAAAAGGGTTCGATTACCGGCATGATCGGCCCCAATGGGGCAGGTAAGTCGACGCTTTTCAATTTAATTGCGGGCGCACTTACGCCAGATAGTGGCCGCATTCTGCTGGACGGTGAAGACATTACGTCGCTAAGCGCTGATCAACGTTTCCACAAAGGGTTACTGCGCACCTTCCAAATCGCCCATGAGTTCAGCCAAATGAGCGCGCTGGAAAACTTGATGATGGTGCCACCCAACCAAGCAGGGGAACGTCTATTCAACACCTGGTTCAAGCCTGCTCTGGTCCGCAGCCAGGAGGCAGAGGTACGCCGCCGCGCACTGGAAGTCATTGAGTTTGTTGGTTTGCATCATGTACGCAACGAGCTTGCGGGCAACTTATCGGGTGGTCAGAAAAAATTGCTAGAGCTTGGCCGCACGATGATGACCGATGCCAAAGTCGTGCTGTTAGACGAAATCGCCGCCGGTGTAAACCGCACGCTACTCGGCGACTTAATGGGCAACATCGAACGTTTAAATCGCGAAATGGGCTATACCTTTCTGGTGATTGAGCACGATATGGATATGATTTCGCGGCTCTGCGATCCAGTGATTGTACTGGCACAAGGCAGCGTTATGGTTGAGGGTTCAATTGAAGAAATACAAAACAATCCGGCCGTTATAGAAGCCTATTTCGGTACTGATGCCGCTTGATAGCGCTGAGTTTGTCACCTAAACAATAGCCACAACAACATGGTCGCCATTGTTCACCGCAGTGCGGCCCAGCTGAGACGCGTTTATGTCATCCACACCGTCATCCCCACAGCCACTGCTCGAGGCACGCGATGTGCACGGCGGCTATGGCAGTATGAATATCCTTAACGGGGTCAATATGACCCTGTATGCCGATGAAGTCGGTGTCATTGTTGGTCCTAACGGGGCGGGCAAATCCACTATGCTAAAAGCAGTGTTTGGGCTGCTGAACGTTAATCAAGGCGAGATTTTGCTTAACGGGCAGCCGATCCATAACCTGCCGCCGAATCAGTTGGTTGAGCGTGGTATGGGGTTTGTCCCCCAGGAGAAAAACGTTTTCCCCAGCCTGACGGTGAAGGAAAACCTGGAAATGGGCGCCTATCTAAAACCTCAAAACGTAAAGCGCATGCTGGAGCAAGTTTACGACTTCTTCCCCCCTCTCGTTGAGAAGCGCCACCAGCCTGCAGGAGAGCTTTCCGGTGGCCAGCGCCAAATGGTCGCCATGGGCCGTGCGCTAATGGCTGAACCTAGTCTGCTGCTGCTGGATGAGCCAACCGCTGGCTTGTCGCCCCTTTACATGAATGAAATTTTTGACCGGGTTAAAAAAATCAACGCTGCCGGTGTGGGCATTTTGATGGTGGAACAGAATGCTAAACAGGCCTTAGCCATTGCCGATAAAGGCTTTGTGCTGGCGGCGGGACAAAACCGCTTTACAGACACCGGGGCTGCGTTACTGGCTGACCCTGACGTCGCCAAAAGCTTTTTGGGCGGCTAGCCCGGGGGAGAAACGCGTGAACGAACTGGTCTTTTTTATCAATAACGTGGTGATTGCCGGTAGCGTCACTGGCTCTATTTATGCCATTGGCGCCATTGGCGTCACGCTCATTTTTAGCATTATGCGCTTTGCCCATTTTGCCCATGCCGACATCATGACGTTTGGTGCCTTCATGGTGCTGCTCCTGACGACCGCCTTCCCAGCGGTGGGCGCCAGTATCGGGGTGCCGACGGCGCTCGTCATGCTGCCGCTAGCGATGCTGCTTACTGCGGCACTGGCAGTAGGCATTGATAAAGCGTTTTATAAGCCGCTACGCGCCCATGGCGTCAAGCCTATCGTGATGGTGATTGGCTCGCTGGGCGTGACACTTATGCTCCAAGGGCTTATCCGGCTATTCTCAGGCACCGGTGGTCAGAGCTTGTACGTCGATGACCGCAAGGAAATTTTCCGCATCGCGCTACCTTTCGAGGGCGTTCGGGCCCCCATCGTGATTACCGAACCACAGATTTATCTGTTTGTGATTACGCTAGTGGCCGTGGTCGCCCTACACCTATTCCTCAATCGCTCGCGACTTGGCAAAGCCATGCGCGCCATGTCAGACAACCCCGAGCTTGCCCAGGCATCTGGTATTAATACCAACACCATCGTGGCCGTCACATGGGTGATTGCTGGCGCACTGGCGGCAATTGCGGGCACCCTGCTGTCATTAGACGTCACGTTTAAACCCGACCTAAGCTTCTTCCTGCTACTGCCTATTTTCGCGGCGGCCATTGTCGGCGGCGTAGGCCACCCCTACGGGGCCATTGCAGGAGGATTTGTCGTCGGCTTTGCAGAAACCCTGGCAGTATTTAATTGGAATGTTCTCCTGCGCCCTTTCCGCGACAGCCTACCTACTTGGCTAGAGCTCCCTTCCAATCTCGCCTTTGTAGGCACTGAGTACAAAATTGTGGTGCCGTTCTTTATTTTGGTGGCCATCTTAGTGTGGCGCCCTACCGGCCTGTTTAAAGGCAAGGTGATCTAATGAGCCATTCCACAAAAAACCGTAATCCTGCTTACACGCCCAAAGATGCCACTCCTGAACGGCGCTTTCCGTTGCGCGAACTGGTGCTGTTTGGCGCTCTATTAGCTGCCGTGCTAGCGGTGTACGCGATAATGGGAGCGGCCTACAGCACGCGTATGCTGGTAGAGGCTGCTTGTTACGCTATTCTTGCCCTGGGCCTAACGATTCAATGGGGCTATGCCGGGCAGTTTAATGCTGGCGTCATGGGCTTCGTCGCGCTCGGCGGTTTCTGCGCCATGCTATTTAGCGTCCCGGTGAATGACGCATTCTGGGGTACTGAACTGCCGGGAGAGCTCGGCCAAGTTCTGCTGTATGGCATTGCGGCAACCTTGATCGTCGTCGGAGTGACAAAGCTTGACCGATTCGGCGTGCCGAAAAAGCTACGCACCGTGCTCGCCATCGTGATCGGAATCGTACTCTATTTGATTGTCATCAGCCTGCTGCGCGAAGTGACCAGCCAAATACAGTCTCAAGCGGGCTTTATTGGCGGATTTGGCTTGCCGGCCTGGGTGGGCTGGATTGTAGGTGGCGCGCTTGCTGGCGGCGTTGGTTACTTTATTGGCCACGTTTGCCTTGGCCTACGCAGTGACTACCTCGCCATTGCCACCCTGGGTATCGCGGAAATCATCAAAGCTTTTTTGAAAAATTCCGACTGGCTGACGCGTGGCACGGCCACGGTATCACCTCTTCCTTGGCCGACCCCCGGCCCGGCGGAACTCGGCTTTACGCTTTCCCGAGCAATTTATCTCTCAGTGACAGCTGTCGTGATCGCAGTGATTTTCTTTTTACTCCATCGGGCTTACCACGCCCCCTGGGGAAGAATGATTCGTGCGATTCGCGATAACGAAGTCTCGTCAGCGGCCATGGGTAAAGATATCAATAAGCGGCGCTTGGAGATTTTCGTATTAGGCTGCATTTTGATGGGCCTTGGCGGCGGCATGCTGGGCACCTTTAACAGCCTGTTTGATCCTCAAGGCTACTTGCCTCTCAACCACACCTTCCTGGTGCTGGTCATGGTTATTTTAGGTGGCCCAGGTAATAACCTTGGCACCATTTTTGGGGCGGTCGCAGTTTATATCATTTGGATTATGTCAGAGCCGTTGGCGCTATTTTTAATGCAACTAGCGGTCACACTGGGGGAAAACGCCTTCGGCTGGGAAGCGCCTAGCAATATGGATAGCCGGGCACTGCAAGCGCGGGTTCTAGTAATCGGTATGTTGATTACCTTGGTGCTACGCTTTGCTCCGAAAGGCCTGCTGCCAGAGAAAATTAAAACCCTCGGTTAACGTCCTCACAGTGCTAAAAACTCACTGTGTTAAAAACTTACAGTGCTAAAAAAACGCCCCGGGCTTGCCTGGGGCGTTTCGGTTATTGCTTAAAGAGCGTCATTTTGACTAGAGGTCAACCAAGCCCTTGCCGGTGAACGAGCCGTCTTCTACCACCATTTCCACAACAACCCCAGGCACGTCGCCGTTTTCATCAAATTCATGAGAGCCAGAGGCGCCTTCGTAGTTGATCTCGGTACCCGCTGCGATCAGCTCAAGCGCTTTTTCCCACTCACCCGGCAGTATCACTTCGCCTGGCGCACTGGAAACACTGCGTAGCGCTTCAGAAAGCCCTTCACGCTCGGCACTGCCATTTTGCTCAATAGCCAACGCTACTAGGAAAGCCGCGTCATAAGCTTGGGCAGCAAACACGGCACTAGGATCAATGTCTGCCGCGGTAGCCGCTTCATTAAAGATGTCCGTGCCGGGGAGATCAGGGCTACCAGGCCGTGTGGCGATCATGCCGTCTAGCACGTCTGCGCCAATCGCTTCTATTAAGCTATCCCCCACCATGCCATCGGCGCCCACATACTGGGTGAACATGCCGCTTTCGTAGGCTTGGCGCAGTACCGTCTGGCCGGAGGTATCGGCATAGGCCAGCACGACCAGCGTGTCTGCGCCACTCGAAGACAGCGAGCCAAGCTCAGAGCGATAGTCGGCACGGTTATCTTCATGTGCGAGGTTTTCGGCTATTTCGCCACCGCCCGCTTCAAAGGCGCCACTGAAGGCATCCGATAAGCCACGGCCATAGTCGTTGTTAACGTAGGTCACCGCGACAAAGTCGATACCTTTATCAAGCAGTAGCTTAGCAAGCATTTCGCCCTGGAAGGCATCCGATGGCACGGTACGGAAAACTAAGTCGTTGTCGTCTAACTCAGAGACAGCGGGGGCCGTTGACGCAGGTGAGACCATCAACACACCACCGGGAACCGCGGCGTTATTAGCAGCGGCAACCGTCGCCCCAGTACATAAAGCGCCGACAATCGCGGTGACTTGCTCAGAGTTCACCATACGATCTGCGGCGTTAGACGCAGCCGATGCATCCGAGCAGGTGGTATCCCCGGAAGGCATTTCCAATGTTTGCCCACCCAAGATACCGCCCTGCTCATTTATCTGCGCAACGGCAAGCTGAGCACCTGCAAAAATGGGTGGCGTCAGGCTTTCAATTCCCCCGGTAAAGCCGCCCAAGAAGCCAACTTTGACCTCCGCCTGGGCCATGCCCGCTAAAGCGAGTGATGAGGCCGCAACGGCGGTGGCTAATGTGCGCTTATTAATCATATTATTGGTCGCTCCCAGTATATTAAGTGCCCCGACTGTCCAGCGCGGGACTTCTCTTAATCTGGAACCGTAACGCCAAAAACACAAGCAACGCTTTCTAACGCTCCTCCTCTTCATCCGCATTTTGGCGACGCTCAGCCATCTGTTTTTGGTAACGCTTATTTTGGTACAGTCGCACCAGCGCAATCGTAAGCGCCGACGCGACCATGACAGCCAGCACACCCCCTTGCCAGGGGCGCGCAGCATCGCCCATTACGGTTTCCAGCGTAATAATCAGCATTAAACCCAGCGCCTGCGACCCAATGGCCAGCGCCCGCAGTATGTCGAAAGCGGGTTGTGGCATAGACATCTCCGTAATGTTTAACGTGCGTGGTATGGTTCACCAGTGTACCTGCTTAACGGAAAAATCATGAATGCGATTGCCATTGGACCACTGCTGATCTCCACCCCTAGGCTATATGCCCTCGGCTGCGCGCTACTGCTGTTATTGGCTAGCCGCTATCTGTTGGGATTAACGTCTTCTCAGCATGGGCGCTGGTTCAACGGGCTACTGGTGGTATGGCTACTGGCGGCTCGAATTGTTTTTGTCGTGCTCAACTGGGAAAGCTACAGCGCAGAACCGCTCGAGGCGCTCAAGCTATGGCAGCCCGGTTACAACGCGCTGGGCGGCCTAATCGCGGGGTTAATTTGGACAGCCTGGGCACTACGCAAGCGGCTGCTGTCGCTTATCGGCGGCCTTGCCATGTTGATTGGCACAACAAGCCTGTGGCTGGTCTTGGTAACGCTTGCCCCCTTAGGCAATGAATTTGCTATTGATACGTTGCCGGAGGTGACGTTGGACGATGTGGACGGCAACGCAGTGCATCTCCCTTCGCTGGCCGAAAGCGGTGACCTTATTATCGTTAATCTATGGGCGACCTGGTGCCCCCCCTGCCTGCGGGAGATGCCGCTGCTTGAAGAGGCAGCCAAGCGTGACGATGTCAGTGTGGTAATCGCGAACCAAGGCGAGGACTTACTGCCCGTCGTGCGCTATTTAGACGAGCAGGGACTGGATTTTCGCTACGCGCTGCGTGACCCAAGCCAAACGCTAATGGCGCAATTTCAAGCGCCAGGCCTACCCACCACGGTACTTTTTGATCGCCAGGGCAACACGCTGGATGTCCACGTTGGCGAGTTAACCCGAGCCCAGCTGGAACGCTGGTTAAAAGATTGACCACGATAGACCTTAATCCCCCCGCCGCTTTGCGTTAGAATCCCCCGCCCTGTTGCCACCGGAAACCTGCCCCGGTGGCGTACAACCTGTTTCTGTAGACTTCCTCGAGGCATCATGAGCGATTTTTCTCCCGGCCAGCGTTGGATTAGCGACGGCGAGGCTGAGCTTGGACTCGGCACCGTGCTTAACTGCGACGCCCGTAGCGTTACCATTTTGTTCAGTGCCAGCCAGGAAACCCGTACGTACAACACTCGCCAAGCCCCCTTAACTCGCGTCATGTTCGGCGGTGGCGACCGCGTGATTTCTGCTGATGGCTGGCAGATGATCGTAGACGATAGCAAAGAGACCAGCGGCTTAATCACTTATATTGGCGAAGATAGCGACGGCAATCCTCGTGAGCTATCCGAGGCAAAGCTTGCCGATACCATGCAGTTTGATCAGGCGCGCGATCGGCTGCTGACTGGCCAGGTTGATCGCAATGATTGGTTCGATCTGCGCTTTCGCACGCTGCACCACTATCAGCGCATTGAGCAGCACAGCGCCCTGGGCTTTGCTGGGCCGCGTATCGATCTGATACCCCACCAGCTTTATATCGCTGACGAAGTGGCAGGCCGCCATGCGCCGCGTGTCTTGCTTGCGGACGAAGTTGGGCTGGGTAAAACGATCGAGGCTGGGTTGGTTCTGCACCGCCTCCTCCTGGCTGGCCGAGTAGAACGCGCATTAATTTTGGTGCCTGACAGCCTTACCCACCAATGGCTAGTAGAGCTTTTACGCCGTTTCTCACTTAAGGTCAGCTTGCTAGATGAGCAGCAAAGTCTCGCCCACGGTAGCGCTAACCCATTTGAAAGCGCTCAAATAGTACTGGCCAGTCAAGGTTGGCTGTTCGCCAACACACACCGTCAAGAACAAGCCCTGGCGAGCCACTTTGACCTGCTGATCGTCGATGAAGCCCACCATCTCGACTGGAGCCCTGATGGCAGCGGTCCAGGCTATCAGTGCGTTGAGCAGCTTGCTGCTGATATTCCTGGCTTATTGCTGCTGACGGCCACGCCAGAGCAGATGGGGGTGGAGAGCCATTTTGCTCGCCTGCGCTTGCTAGATGCCGAGCGTTACCACGATATCGAACGCTTTAAAGACGAAGAGCATCATTACATCGCTGTCGCTCAAGCCATTGATGCCTTGGATGAGCTACCCAATACCGTCGAGGCCCGTGAACGGGTCGATAATGTCGCGGACGACCGCGACAGTCAGGCGCTGCTAGCAACGTTATGCAACCCTGAAGCCAGTACCGAACAGCAGAATGCTGCTCGCGCTCAGTTACGCGATGCTCTGCTTGATCGTCACGGTACCGGGCGCGTCATGTTCCGCAACAGCCGCCGTCATGTGGGAGGATTCCCAGAACGTCGCCTGCACCTAGCTCAGTTGGAACTCCCATCGGCCTATCGGCGCGTGCTTCGTCGCTTGGAACGCGATGATGACTACCTGGATGAGTTGCTGATTGAAACGGGCATGGATCACCCGGACGTATTGATCTATCCAGACACGATGTACCGTGAGCTCAGCAACGACCCGCTTAACACCGAATCCTGGTGGCATATCGACCCACGGGTAAACTGGCTGCTGGAAAAACTTAGCGACGATAGCGATAGCGGCTTTGCCAATGACAAAGTGCTGATTATTGCTCACCACAGAGAAACCGCTGAAGGACTTGCCGAAGGGCTGCGCGTACTAGGCGGCTATCACGCACCGGTGTTCCACGAAGGGCTATCGCTGGTGGAGCGTGACCGGGCCGCAGCGGCATTTGCCGATGAAGAAGACGGCTGCCAAGTGCTGGTGTGCTCTGAAATTGGCTCAGAAGGCCGCAACTTTCAGTTCTGCCGCCACTTGGTGATGTTTGATATGCCCCAGCACCCCGACCAGTTGGAGCAGCGTATCGGCCGCCTCGACCGGATAGGTCAGCGCCACGCAATTGAACTCCATGCCCCCACCTTCACTGGCAGCCCAGGCGAGCGCCTGCTGCGCTGGTACCACGAAGGCATGGATGCTTTTAGCGCGCCTCACGGCATTGGCAGCGACCTCTTTGATGCGTTTGGCGATGCTCTGGCCGATGCGTTACTCGATGATGAAATGCTCAATGAGATCATCGATGAAACCCGTGAAATGTTCACCGCCAAACTGGCTGAGCGGGACGCAGGTCGTAACCGACTGCTAGAACTAAACGCCTGCCGCCCTGCCCGTGCTCAGCAGGTAATTGATGCGGTGCGTGAGTTGGATGAAGACCCGGCGTTGCCGCGTTTTGTAGAGCGCGCCCTGGATATTTTTGGCGTAGACAGTCAAGAGATTGGCAATGGCTTGCTTTATTTACAGCCTAGCCAACACATGCTGGATGGGCTCCCCGGGCTAGTGAAAGGTGAAGAGGGCTTCTCGGCTACTTACAGCCGTTCGCTGGCACTTGCACGAGACGATATTCAGCGACTTTCTTGGGAACACCCGCTGCTGCGCGAAATGATGGAGCGCATTCTAGATGGCACAATGGGTAACACCGCGTTGGCGCTATTACGCCATCCCGCCATTCCCAGCGGCCGTTTAATGGCTGAACTGGTGTTCCGCACCCAGTGCCCTGCACCTAAATCGCTGCACATCAACCGCTTCCTGCCGCCCACGGCAGTGCGCGTCCTGCTTGATGAGTCAGGCGCAAACCTAACCAGCAAGATCTCCTTCACTGGTCTTGGCAAGAATCTACAGAAAGTGAACAAATCACTGGCACGAGATTTGATCAAGAGCCGCCATGACCAGCTGCGTGCGCTTCTCATTCAGGGGGAAGGTGAAGCCGAACGTGAACTGCCCAGCATCGTAGAAAGTGCTGAAACACGCATGCGAGCTCAGTTAGATGCCGAACTAGCCCGCTTGACCGCCCTGGCAGAGCACAACCCAGCGGTTCGTAGTGAAGAGCTTGAGGCGCTGAAGCAAGAGCGCCAAGCGCTCAGCGACGCGATAGAAAACACTCGCTTACGGCTTGATTCCGTGCGAGTGATAATCACCGTCGACCCCAACGCCTAACGTGGAAAGACTAAAGAATCGCCGCTAACGCCTTATCAAGGGTCGGGTACTGAAAGGTAAATCCAGCCTCGGTAAGGCGTGCAGGGCGCATATCGGCCCCGGTCAGCAACAGCTGCGACATTTCTCCAAAGCCCGCTTTTAGTACAAAAGCGGGCACGGGGAAAATCGCCGGCCGGTGAAGCTGCTTAGCCAACGTTTTCGTGAACTCAGCATTCGTCACTGGGTGCGGCGCACTGCCATTAAACGCGCCTGAAAGCGTTGATTCGTTCATCAAAAACATAATCGCTGCCACAAGATCGTCACGATGAATCCAGGGCATAAACTGTGTGCCGCTCCCAAAACGCCCCCCAAGTCCGAGCTTAAAGGGTGGCAGCATCTTCTGCAGCGTACCGCCCCCTGCCTCAAGCACTAAACCAATACGCAGTATCGCTAAGCGAACGCCCATCGCCTCAATCGGTTTTGCCGCTGCTTCCCACTGCGCACAAAGCTGATGAGCAAACTCATCGTTTGGCGGCGTTGTTTCATCCACCACCTTGTCGCCTTGATCGCCGTAATAGCCCATCGCAGAGCCGCTAATCATCACGCTAGGTAACGCTTGCCCGTTGGCTTTGAGCTGCTCACAAAGCGTAATCAGTTGCTGCGTACTGTCGATACGAGAGCGAATTAGTGTCTCTTTTTGGCTGTTACTCCAGCGCTTTGCAGCAATCGACTCACCGGCAAGGTTCACCAACACTTCCGGTGGGGTGTCCATAAATGCCTGAGCGCTATCACGAATATCGCAGGCTTTTGGCAACCTACCACGCACCTGATGCGGGGATCGGGAAACCACCTGCACATCATGCCCTTGGGTGAGGAGTTGTTGGCAGAGCCGCTGACCAACAAAGCCGCTACCTCCGGTGATTAATACCCGCATGGTGTCACTCCTGTGGTTGGTTAAGGTGGCTAGCGTATGCCCGCGTCGACGCTGAACTGCAAAGCTGGGAATAGCCGTCAGCTAAATGATCATTGCATAATATTTTATTGTACGATATCTATACACAAATGCTACATACTGACCATTGCACATTTCATTAGCCGTTGCGAGTCCCTATGCTTGAATCATTGCCTGAGTCTTTAACACTTTCCGACGTTCACTCAGTGGCAATTATCGGTGCAGGTATGTCTGGCCTTGCCTGTGGGCAGCAACTTGCCACTCAGGGCGTTAAGGTGGCGTTGTTTGATAAAGCGCGTGGCCCTGGCGGCCGTATGTCAAGTAAACGACGTCCCTCCGCGACACTGGACCTAGGTGCTCAAGCATTCACCGTGCGCAATCAACGATTCGCCAACAAAGTAGCCGAGTGGCAAGCCGCTGGTTGTGTCGCCAGTTGGCCCACAGCTTGTTATCAGGCTAGTGCATCCGGCTGGCAAACACACAATGACGATAAGCTACGTTATACCGGCGCGCCCCGTATGAGTGCCGTCACCCGTCATCTAGCCGATACACTTAACGCATTACCTAATGCCTCCATGACGCTTGAAACCCACATTACAAGGTTTGATAAGACGGCTGCGGGCTGGCAGCTCCACGATAGCCGTGGCTCAATACACGGGCCTTTTGACGTGGTGGTTATCAGCGCCCCGCCGCCCCAGGCCAAGGCATTATTAGCAGGGTGGGAACCGACACTGGCGGCGGCCTGTGAGGCCAAGCCTCAGCGTGGATGCTGGGCAGGCTGGGTTATTTTCGAGGAGCCATTACCCCCCATGGCGAAGGTAGTATCAGCGTGGCACACCGTTCACACACAGCATCCAGTGCTTCGTCTAGCGTCACGCAATCACACCAAGCCTGGCCGTGAACATCAGCCGGAAAGTATTAGCTTGCTTGCTCAGTTGGATTGGAGCGATGCACATATTGAGAGTGACAGTGAAAGTGTCGCCCAACAATTACTCGCAGCATTTGTATCGCTGCTGCCCGATGATGTAGAGCTACCGAGTGTCATTGAACTCGGCGCGCACCGCTGGCGCTATGCTCAGCCAGCACAGGCAGGTCATCAGACATACTTATACAGTACAAGTGGCTTAGCACTCTGTGGCGATAGCTTTAAAGGTAGTCGTGTCGAGGATGCTTGGTTATCAGGTGATGAGCTGGGCCAGGCCCTAATAGTCCGGTCGGTCTGAAATTAGAAACTAAACTTAACTTTTCCACACCTGCAGGAAAGGTTGTACCCAGAAGCCACAAGTTGTACAAAGGTGGCTATAATAGCGTTTAGCTATCTATACGATTAATAACGACCCGATTATGTGGCCAAACCGCCGATCAGGCGCTGAAGCATCGCCACGACAATTATTGACAGATCCCTGCACGCTTATTTGCAGGCAACCAAGAGGCAATGGCGCCCATGAGCATCAAGGCGACCCACCCACCCGATACCCCGCTTTATCCGATTAGGGAAGTTTCCCGCTTGACGGGTGTGAACTCGGTCACTCTTCGTGCCTGGGAGCGTCGCTACGGTTTAATTCGCCCACAACGCACCCCCAAGGGCCATCGTCTATACGCGCAAGACGATATCACTCGCATTGAACGCATTTTACAATGGCTAAACCGCGGCGTTCCGGTTAGCCAAGTGGTTGATTTACTTGATCAACCTGAAACGGTAGAAACACCATCGCCGAATACTGGCGACTGGGCCAGCCAACGACAGTTGTTGCAGTCCACCATAGAAGCGGTTGACCTTCCCAAGCTGGAAGCGCTGTACCACCAGAGTCTGGCGCTCTATCCCTTAAGCGTCGCGATTAATGAGCTCTGGCAGCCCGTTATTCTTACCCTTGAAGCCAAATGGGCCAGCCAGCCCGATGACCTTGTGCGCCGCACCTTTGAAGCCTTTCTGCGTAGCCAGGTAGGCATTCGCCTGCACTATGCCAATCAGGCAACGCGCGGCCCGTTAATCCTGCTAAGTGCGATGCCTGATGACCCCGGCCCGCTATGGGTTTTAATGTGTGCGCTCATGGCCAGCGAACAGGGCTACCGCGTACAACTGTTTGACCGCTCATTAGCGCTGGAGGACCTTCCTCAAGCCGTATCCCGATTGCACTCATCGATGGTACTGCTTTCCAGTGGCCAGCGAGAAAGCGACGACTACATTGGTCGCGCACTTCCCCAGGCCGCAGAAGCGTTAAATGTTCCTATTGGGGTGTGTGGGGAAGTGGCGCGATTAAGAGAAAATGAGCTGCGTGACGGTCCGGTGCAGATGTTAGGCGACGACCTGCCGCAAGCCATTTCACGACTTCGCCCCTTGTTGCGCGAATCGGGAATTCTCTGAGGTATCGGATGCTAGTTAACGTTACCGATGATAAGGATATCGCATGAATCTGCAGCTCGTTTGGCTGCGTAGCGACTTACGCATTCACGATAACTCCGCGCTTGCCGCTGCGGCTGCCAACGGCCCCGTGGTGGCCGTTTTCTTACGCAGCGTGGCTCAATGGCAAACACATGGCCACGGGGCGACTAAGCTCGACTTCTGGGCACGCAGTGTTGCGGCGCTCAAAGCGTCGCTTAACGGGCTTAATATTCCACTTTTGCATCGTGATATTGATCACTATGACGAAGCGGCTCAGGTGTTGCTTGATATCGCCCACGAGCACCAGATTACTCAACTCCACTTTAACTATGAGTATGCGCTGAACGAGCAACATCGCGATCAATCGGTGCTTGATGCTTTTAAACAAGCAGGGATCACCGCTCAGGGTCACCATGACGCCGTCGCCTTCGCCCCTGGCAGTTTATTGACCGGAAAAGGCGATTATTACGGCGTATTTACACCGTTTTCGAAAGCTTGGCACAAGCAGGTGACTGCACAGCAGCTTGCCTTACGTGATACCCCAGGCGTGCAATCTCCGCTAGAGATCAATAGCGACCCACTGCCCGCGCTTCCATCGCTGGATAATGACCCCGTTGATAAACGCCTCTGGCCTGCTGGAGAAGAGGCGGCTAGTGACAATCTCGAACGTTTTTTACGCTTTCGTGGACGGCACTATAAGCAGCAGCGAGACTTTCCAAACGTTCGCGGCACCAGCGAACTTTCGCCCTATCTAGCGCTGGGTATGATCTCCTATCGCCAATGCCTTCAAGCCGTGATGAGCGAAAATGGTGGCCACTTGGCCGATGGAGATGCGGGGCTAACCAGCTGGGTAAATGAGCTTATTTGGCGTGAATTTTATCAGCACGTTGCGGTAGGCTTTCCCCAGGTTTGCCGTCACCAACCTTTTCAAGAGCACACCAAGCAGCTCCGCTGGCGTGACGACGATAAAGGCTTTCAAGCGTGGTGTGAGGGCCGTACCGGCTATCCGATTGTCGATGCGGCCATGCGCCAGCTAGTGACTACGGGCTGGATGCACAACCGCCTGCGCATGATCACCGCGATGTTTCTAAGTAAGCACTTGCTGATTGACTGGCGGCGCGGTGAGGCATTTTTCATGCGCCATTTAATCGACGGTGAGTTTTGCGCCAATAACGGCGGTTGGCAGTGGGCGGCATCAACGGGGACGGATGCAGCGCCCTATTTTCGTATTTTTAACCCCACTACCCAGTCAACGCGCTTTGATCCAGAGGGTGAATTTATTACCCATTGGCTGCCCGAGTTAAAACCACTGCCTAAAAAAGCTCGCCATGCGCCGCCCCAGGACATGCTGAACCCAACGGATTACCCAGCCCCCATCGTTGACCATAAAGCAGCGCGCCAGCGTGCCCTGGATGCCTTTAAAGCGCTCTCGAAATAACTCCTCTCTTTTGCATCGCCTGCGCTGCGGTGATGCAAATCGATCGACTGCTTTCTCCTCGCTTCATCGTTTGCTGATTTTTCTTAACCACCACAGGACTGCGTGATGCCTAACGACCAAGCTTTGGCGAATTTCTGCGCCTTTTTTAATAAACTAGACAATACCTGTACAGAAAAACTATACGAGGTATATACTGAGGAAGTTATCTTCAATGATCCGCTACATCACATTGAAGGGCGATCGGCGCTAGAGCGCTATTTCGCCACCATGTACGAAAACGTTGAACGCTGCCAATTTACTTATCACACGCAACAACAGGTGGCTAATCAAGCATTTGTAACCTGGACAATGGAGTTCATTCACCCCCGATTAGCCCAGGGAAAACCGATCCGTGTCGCGGGATGCAGTGCCCTAACATTTGCAGAGGATGGTCGGGTTTCAAAGCACCGCGACTATTTCGATGCAGGCGCCATGCTGTATGAACACTTACCAATCATGGGACGTGTCATACGTTGGTTAAAACGGCGCATTAGCTGATATATGCCGTTTATTTGCATACAGGTTGCATGCTAACAGGCCATTACAGGAGAGCATGATGAGCACATGGAAAACGCCCCAACGCATTTGGCTCACAGGAGCTACGTCAGGCATTGGTGAAGCGCTTGCCACAAAGTTCATCGCCCAAGGTCACCATGTTGTGCTGAGTGCTCGAAACCAAGAGGCGCTCGATGATTTATGTGCCGGTCATCCCAATGCTTATTCGCTCCCCGTTGATATCAGCGACCACCAAGCAGTGCTTGCAGCGGGTGAACAGATCAGCACATGGCTGGGCGCACTGGATATTGCCTTATTCAATGCAGGCACCTGCGAATATCTAGACGCGCAGCATTTTGATATGGCGCTGATTGAGCGGGTTTTCACCCCAAACCTGTTTGGCACCCTGTATGGCGTGGAAGCAGCCCTGCCGTTATTAAGAGCTGCCCGCAAAGAGGGTAAACCTGCTCGCCTAGCCGCCACCTCTAGTGCATCTGCCTATTTACCGCTGCCCAGAGCCGAAGCCTACGGCGCCTCAAAAGCGGCTATCAGTTACTTTTTAGAGTCATTACGTCTCGACCTCGATCAAGAGGGCATTGATGTCAGCGTCATTCACCCTGGTTTTGTTAAAACCCCGTTGACCGATCGCAATGATTTTCCAATGCCCATGCAAGTCACCGCGGAACAAGCGGCCGATGCAATCATTGCCGGTCTTGTCAAAGGAAGGCTGGATATTCACTTTCCGCGTCGCTTCACCTATCTGGTGAAATGTTTAGGAATTTTACCGCCTGCGCTGCGTCGTCATATCGGCCTACGTATGACAAGGCGCCAAGAGGTACAGCAATGAGCAACATGGCTTCACAGCGTATCGCCATTATCGGCAGCGGCATTAGCGGCATGGCAGCGGGTTGGTACTTATCCTCCCAGCATGAAGTCACTCTGTTTGAAGCAGACGGGCGTCTTGGCGGGCACACGGCCACGATGGACGTGGAGGTCGGGGGGAAGTCCTACGCTATCGACACAGGCTTTATTGTTTTCAATGATTGGACCTACCCCCATTTCCAACGCTTACTAGAAACACTCGAAGTGCCTAGCCAAGCCACCGAAATGAGTTTTTCGGTGCATGAAACTGATGTTGATTTTGAATATAACGGCCATACGCTAGGCTCGCTGTTTGCCCAGCGGCGCAACTTACTTAGCCCCACTTTTTATCGCCTGTTACGCGACATCTTGCGCTTTAACAAACAAGCAACGGCTGACTTAGAGGCCAAGCGCCTTCCTAGCAACACAACGCTAGGCGAATACCTTGACCAACATGGCTACGGTGACGCTTTTCAGCGACGTTATCTGCTGCCCATGGGGGCCGCTATTTGGTCTGCGAGTATTGGCGATCTACGCGCCTTTCCGCTGACGTTCTTCGTGCGTTTTTTCCGCAATCACGGCTTGCTGTCGGTTAACCACCGCCCTCAATGGCATACCTTAGTTGGCGGCTCGAAACGCTATATTCCCAGCATGACAGCGCCATACGCAGCGCGCATTCACCTGAATACGCCTGTCACGCGCATTGAGCGAAACGCCACCGGCGTAATGATCACCACGGCACAAGGCACACAACGCTTTGATCATGTGGTGCTGGCTTGCCACGCCGATCAGGCACTAGCGATGCTCGGCGACCCGACACCCGCTGAACAAGACATTCTTGCCGCCATGCCTTATCAAGATAACGAGGTCGTGCTGCATACCGACACATCGCTGCTGCCCCGGCGGCAGCGCGCCTGGGCTAGCTGGAACTACCGTTTAGATGGTCGAGGAGCAGACGAGCGGGTGTCTGTTACCTACAACATGAATATTCTGCAGCGATTGAAAGAGGCCGAGACTACTTTTTGCGTCACGCTTAACGATTCCAATAGCATTGACCCTGCGAAAGTGCTCGGACGTTATACCTATGCCCACCCACAGTTCACACTGGCAGGACAGGCAGCGCAAATGCGCCATGACGAGATATCCTCGGTTGCTCGGCGCACTCACTTCTGCGGTGCTTACTGGCGCAATGGCTTTCACGAAGATGGGGTATGGAGCGCGCTGCGGGTTGCCCAAGCACTAGGTTGTGATGAAGCCGCTGCGCCGCCAACAACGCCCACAGCACTCCCGGCTCATGACCTGATGCCCACTAACAGCGTTGGGGAGGGGCTCGGATGATTACCGTGCCTCGCTCGCGTATTTACCGCGGCACCTTGCGCCATCGTCGCTTCACTCCTAAGGAGCACGCTTTCAGTTACCGCGTTTGGATGGCGTGGCTCGACTTGGATGAGTTGCCGAGCCTATTTGACAATGTGCCTTGCTTTAGCGCCCGAAGGCCGGCACTAGCACGCTTTCGTCGCGAAGATTATCTCGGCCCTACTGATAAGCCATTGCGTACAGCGGTACGCGAAGAGCTAATTCATCAGCTGGGTAGTGCCCCCAATGGCAAGATTTACGTACTGACCCAGTTGCGCACCTTTGGCACGGTCTTCAATCCTGTTTCGATGTACTACGCCTATGACCATCTTGGCAGGCTGGCGGCTGTCGTTGGTGAAGTCACTAATATGCCCTGGAAAGAGCGTACCTGCTATGCCTGTCGGATCGATCCAACTCGTCATAGCCATCATGCAAGCTTTGATAAAGACATGCATGTGTCGCCGTTTAACCCCATGGAAATGACCTACCGCTGGAAGCTCAACGCACCCGGCGATCAGCTCTATCTACACATGGAAAACTGGCAAAGCAGGCAGCGCCATTTCGACGCCACGCTTACCTTAGAGGCTGCGCCAGCGACACGCGGCGTTCTACTAGCAACGCTTGCACGCCAGCCTTGGATGAGCCTGAAAACCGTGGCGGGAATTCATTTTGAAGCGTTTCGCCTCTGGCTGAAGCGCATCCCCGTTTATAACCATCCTAAGCGCAAGGAAACTTCAAAATGACGACCCTGCGTTCTACGCCCCCTGACATACAACCGGTTAACCAGGATCGTTTGACTCGCTGGTTGAAGCCTCGCCTGATGGCTCAATTAGATGCCTTCCAGGGTGGCCGTATCACCTTAATTGAAGGCAATCAGTGTCACCACCTGGGTCAAGAAGGGCCGCTTCAAGTGACCGTTGTGATTCGT
The DNA here is from genome assembly GCF_002216165.1 of Halomonas sp. N3-2A. Lineage (NCBI taxonomy): Bacteria > Pseudomonadati > Pseudomonadota > Gammaproteobacteria > Oceanospirillales > Halomonadaceae > Halomonas > Halomonas sp. N3-2A. The sequence continues at coordinate 3,682,858 of NZ_CP022286.1, forward strand.
CACTCCCGCGCCTGGAAAAGGCTCGCGTTTGGCGGCACAGTGGGCGCAGCTGAATCCTATATGGATGGCGACTGGGATGCTGATGACTTAGTGGCCTTGGTGCGTTTGTTTGCGGCCAATCTGGATCACGTAAACGGTAAAATGGAAAACGGAAGCGCCCGTTTCACCCGCTGGCTGCTTGGCGCTGCCTATCGCTTCCAACGTAATAGCCTTTCCGGTTCAAAGCGTAATATCTCGGCACACTACGATATTGGCAATGACCTATTTGCCACGTTTCTTGATCAACGCCACTGGATGTACTCGAGCGCTGTATTCCCTTATCCAGAAGCCAGCCTGGAAGAAGCGTCTACCTACAAACTCGACATCATGCTCGAAAAGCTAGATGTACGCCCAGAACACCACTTGCTAGAAATTGGTACTGGCTGGGGTGGTCTTGCAATACACGCCGCCAAAACCCGTGGCTGCCATGTCACTACCACCACCATTTCTGAAGAGCAGTACGCCCATACCGCCCGGCGCATTCAAGAAGAGGGGCTTGACGATAAAATCACCCTGCTAAAGCAGGATTATCGTGAGCTGACAGGTCGCTACGATCGACTGATCTCTGTTGAGATGATTGAAGCCGTCGGCCACCAGTATTTGAACACCTACCTTGAAAAGGTCGACAGCCTGCTGAGCGACGATGGCCAGGCTATGCTGCAAGCCATCACTATCCGAGACCAACGGTTTGAAGAAGCCAAGCGGGATATGGACTTTATTAAGCGCTATATTTTCCCCGGTGGTTTTTTGCCGTCTCATCACGCCATGCTAACCAGCGTGATGCGCAAAACCTCACTGAACGTGGTAGCGCTTGATGAAATTGGCCAGCACTATGCCCGCACTCTACGCGAGTGGCGCCATCGCTTTGAAACCAGCCTAGAGCAGATAAGGCAGCAAGGCTACGACGAACGGTTTATTCGTATGTGGCGTTACTATTTGTGCTACTGCGAGGGGGGCTTTATTGAGCGCTCTATTGGTACGTGCCACTTATTGCTAGCCAAACCAGCCGCCAAACCCGCACCGTTAACGGGCGCGCTATAAATGGCTAGCCCACGCTGGCACGGCTTGCTGTTCAATGCACTACGCTTCGAAGCGGGCTGGTTGCTGTGCGTTTTGGGGGGATCATGGGTAGCTGCCATTATAGGGAGTGCGCTGCTAGGCTGGCATTTCTGGCGCTGCGCCAAACCCGGCGAATGGCGTTTTATTGGTGTGTTTGCGCTATTGGGGTTAGCGTTGGACGGAGGCCTTCATTTGGCAGGAGGTTTCGACTTCGGTGAACACACCTTGGTGGCTGGTTTACTGCCACTGTGGCTTTGGATGCTGTGGCCGCTGTTTGCAACGCTGGTATTTCACTCGCTTGCTTGGGTGTGGCAGTACCCAATGATTGCGGCGGTTTGCGGTGCGGTCAGCGGGCCACTGTCCTATGTTGGCGGCGCAGCGCTCACTGGCGTTAGCTTAGCCCCCTGGTTACTGCCAGCACAGGCCATTATTTGGGCAGTGCTATGTGTGTGTATCAGTCGTTACGCTAACCACAAGGTCGCTGCTTCTGGCGTTCATTAACACTTGCTTCTAGCATGGCGTTTAGCATTCACGAGGGCACTGATTCAGCCAGTATGCGCGGCGCCCAACGCTGTTCAAGCTCCGCTGCAGGTAAGGGCCTCGCAAAATAGAATCCTTGCACTAACGTACAGCCGGCGTTAACCAGAAACTGACACTGCTCCTGAGTTTCTACGCCTTCGGCGACCACTTCCAGTCCCATCCCCTCTGCCATCGCCAACACGGCCGTTACAATAGCGGCATCCGCTTGGTCATGAGGCAGTTCACGAATAAACGCACGATCTAGCTTAATTTTATCTACCGGCAGTCGTTTCAAATAACCAAGCGATGAATAGCCAGTACCAAAATCATCGATGGCAATCGCATAGCCCTGGTTACGCAGCGCCTGCAGGCGAGGCCCCATATCCCCGGCACGCTCGTCCAGCAAAACAGACTCTGTCAATTCCAAGCCAATTTGCGACGTTTTTAGCTGGTAGCGTTCTAAACAACTAGACAGCTGAGTTTCCAGGTCTCCCTGAAAAAGCTGCAGCGCAGAAATATTGACCCATACCGTCACTTTTGGCATACCGCTGTATTGCCAATGCGCCTGCTGGGCACAGGCTTTTTCGATCACCCAACTACCGAGTTCGGCCATCAGTCCATGACGTTCAGCAAGCGGTATAAAGTCGCCTGGCGAGATCATGCCATCCTCAGGGTGACGCCAGCGCAGCAGCGCTTCCATGCCCACTAAATCGCCAGTTCCTGGGTGATGCTGCGTTTGGTAATGCAGCTCCAACTGGTCACCGGATATCAACGCGGCCCGCAAATCGCTGACCAGAGCAAGCTGGGGGTTATCTTTTTTATCCAGCGCGGGGCGAAACCGCTGGCTGAGATTACGCCCTAAGCGCTTGGCACTATATAAGGCAGACTCTAGCCGCTGAAACAGCACGCCGGAATCATTGCCATCTTCAGGGGCGCGACAGCTACCTATCGTTAACCCCAGACGTAGCGATTGATCTTTTATTTCGAATGGTCGGCTCATGTGCTCACGCAGGGTCGCTACCCACTGATCATGGTCGTCGAAGGTGGTCGTGCGAATCACCATAAATTCATCACCACCCAACCTACCCACTACGCTGCCAGCCATATAGCCTGTTAACCGTTGGGCAAAGCGCGCTAACAAGCGGTCGCCCTGCTCGACCCCTAAGCTGTCATTCACCGACTTGAGCCCGTCAATATCAATCAACGCCATATCCAAGCTTTCACCCGCACGCAGATGGCGCAGCCGAGAGGACATCAGATCGTGTAAGCGGCGTCGGTTTGGCAACCCCGTTAGCGGGTCTTCATAACCAATTCGGCGCAAATCACGCTCGCGGGCTTTTTGGGAGGAAATATCGGTAAAGAGACTGATAAAGTGAGTAATCTTGCCGCGTTTGTCAGTAACCGCACGGACCTTTAGCCACTCGGGGTACTCATCACCGTGCTTGCGGCGATTCCACATCTCGCCCTCCCAACGGCCAGTCGCCTTTAACGTGCTCCAAAACGTCCGATAAAACGCTTTATCGTGGCGCTGAGCCGCTAACGTCTCTAGCTTACGGCCAATCATTTCCTGACTTTCGAAGCCGGTAATTTGAGTAAAGGCCGGATTGACCGTCAAGACGCGATTATGCACATCGCTGATGACAATGGCGTCACTCGCCAACCCTATGGCATCTTGCGAAAGGCGTAGCCGTAAATATTGTTGGCGTATTTGGTTCCAAGCATCCCACATACCAAATGCAACCAAGCTGGCCGCCACCATACGTAACGCCGAGTCAGGCACCCATACACAAGCGGGCAGCGCTATTAACGCCATCCATACCAGCGGACGATTAAGAGAAACAGGCAGCCACATGGCGGTTTAGTGTGTCCTATAAATGAGCCAAACAGGGCATGGGTTACAGATCTGGCATCATGCCGCTTAACAAAAAAACATGGATACACCATATTACGTCAATAGGGCGTTTATTGTGCAGAATCGCGTATTTGAAATAACGAAATACTCACAACCTCTATCGGCAGGCAGGTAAAAAGCTGTAGAGAAAACACGATAAGTGCCCAACAACGTGCATTCAGAGGTTTCGGGAAGTAGACTAGACCCAACTACCATCTTGATACTCGGAACGATTCAGTGACCAAGCAACATTCCTTTGATCGCGAAGAACTGCTGGCCTGCTCGCGCGGCGAGCTATTCGGCCCAGGCAACGCACAGCTTCCGGCTCCCAATATGCTGATGCTTGACCGCATCATGCACATTCACGAAGAAGGTGGTGTGCATGGTAAAGGCGAGCTAATCGCCGAACTGGACATCACCCCGGACCTGTGGTTTTTTGATTGCCACTTCCCCGGCGACCCAGTCATGCCAGGCTGTTTGGGGCTAGATGCCATGTGGCAGCTTGTGGGTTTCTACCTGGGTTGGCTTGGCCACCCAGGCCGTGGACGTGCACTGGGCTGTGGCGACGTAAAATTCAGCGGCCAAATTCTACCCGACGCGAAAAAAGTGACATATCACATTAATGTGAAGCGCATTATTACCCGTCGGCTTATTCTAGGCATCGCCGACGGCACTGTATCCGTCGACGGACGCGATATATACCAGGCTAATGATTTGCGCGTTGGCCTATTCACCTCCACTGCGAATTTCTGACAGGAGGCTCCCATGCGACGAGTGGTAGTCACCGGCCTTGGCATCGTATCGTGCTTAGGCAACGACCAGCAACAGGTCTTAGACGCGCTCAAAAACGGGCGCAGCGGTATTCGTTTTAAGGAAGAGTACGCCGAACGCGGCTTCCGTAGCCATGTAGCGGGTAGCGTCGACATCGACCTTGATTCCCTCATTGACCGCAAACTTCGCCGATTTATGGGCGACGCGGCAGCGTATGCCTATGTGTCTATGGCACAAGCCATTGAAGATTCGGGGCTCTCTGAAGAGCAGGTGTCCAACGAACGGACTGGGCTTATAGCCGGGTCTGGCGGGGCATCCAGCGCGAATCAGGTAGAAGCCGCCGATGTCATGCGCGAAAAAGGCCTACGTCGTGTGGGGCCATACCGTGTTACCCGCACTATGGGCAGCACCGTGTCGGCATGCTTGGCAACGCCATTTAAGATTAAAGGCGTTAATTTCTCTATCTCATCCGCCTGCGCGACGTCTGCTCACTGCATTGGTAGTGCGATGGAACAAATCCAGCTTGGTAAGCAGGATATCGTGTTTGCCGGTGGTGGCGAAGAAGAGCACTGGACCCTTTCTTGCTTATTTGATGCGATGGGTGCCCTTTCAACTCATTACAACGATACGCCTGAGAAAGCCTCTCGCCCTTATGATCAAGCGCGCGATGGGTTTGTCATTGCTGGTGGCGGTGGCATGTTAGTGCTTGAAGAGCTGGAGCATGCTAAAGCCCGCGGCGCCAAGATATACGGCGAATTGGTGGGCTACGGCGCCACCTCCGACGGCCACGATATGGTTGCCCCTTCCGGGGAAGGTGCGACGCGTTGCATGCGTCAGGCCATGGCGACGGTTGAGGGTGATATTGATTATATTAACACCCACGGCACGTCTACGCCGGTCGGCGATGTGGCTGAACTGAAGGCGATCCGTGAGGTGTTTGGCAATACCACACCTGCTATGAGCTCAACCAAGTCGCTTACCGGCCACTCGTTAGGCGCAACCGGCGTTCAAGAAGCGATTTATTCGCTGCTAATGATGCAAAATGACTTCGTCGCTGCCTCAGCTAATATCGAGCATCTTGATGAGCAGGCGGATGGGTTCGACATCGTTAGAGAGCGACGTGATGGCGTTACCATCGACCGTGTGCTTTCCAACAGCTTTGGGTTTGGCGGCACTAACGCTTGCTTGGTTTTCCAGCGCTTTAATGGCTAATTCCTAGCCATGCAGTGCATGTGCAATACGCTATAAAAACGGCGCCTTAAGGCGCCGTTTTTATGTTCATCGAAAGGTTGCTTAACTTAACGAGAAGCTGGCCGTGGCACCTCTGAAATCTCTTGCAACTGCCCTTCAATCCAGGCTTCAACATCCACCAGTACCTCATCGGGGGTACGGCCTGCAGTTTCAATAGGCGCACCAATACGGACCCGAAGCACGCCGGGGCGCTTTACCCAATGGCGACCAGGCCAGCGCTCACCAGCATTATGCGCCACTGGCAGCACCGGCACGCCTGCTCGGCAGGCCACCACGCTACCACTCTTGTTGTAGCGCTTTCGGACTCCTGGGTCGACACGCGTTCCCTCTGGAAAAATAAGCACTGAAAGCCCCGTTCCCAGTCGCGCGACACCCTGCGTCAACACCTGTTTCATAGCGCGGGCAGGCTTCGAGCGGTCCAGACTAATCGGCCGTAACAGACGTAACCCCCAACCAAAAATAGGCAGTCGCAATAACTCCTGCTTTAATACCGTGCAAACGGGTGGCTTCATCACCTGCAGAAACACCGTTTCCCACTCACATTGGTGGTTAGCCTGGATCACACAGGGGCCCGCCGGAATATTTTCTCGCCCCTGAATGTCGTATCGCACGCCACACGCAACTTTGAACCACGCCATCAAAAAATGGTTATAGAGGTTTAGCAAACGATAACGGGCAGCCAACGGCAAAAACGGTGCAATTGGCAAAAAAAGAATGCCAATCAACAGCATGGCAGAAAAATATCCCACATAAAAAACCAAGCTGCGAACCAGATTGATCAAGCCAACTCTCCTGTCCCTTCGCCCTGCTGTTGTTCCCGCAGCAAACACCACGCATCCAGCATTCGCCCTACCTCCAGCCGCCATGGCTTTTGGTGGACACCAAAAACATCGAGTACACGGCGGCAATTAAGGACTCGCCGCAGCTTGGCATCATGGTGATGATTAAGTGCTTGCACTTCGCCAAGGGCGACACTTTCGCCGCGACCTTCCAGATGGGTTGCCAGTTGGGTGCGAACCATTGAGGTAAACGTAAACGCACTGACAGGCTCGGTGCCCGCTAAGTGGTAAGCCCCCCAAGCCTCGGCCCCACAGGCTTGCTGCTGCAGCATGCCTATCAACGCCATGGCGACAGCATCGGCAGACGTAGGGCAAAAAATGACATCTTCAGCGGCGCGAGCAGACTGCCCAATCATCAAGCTGTCGATTATTTCGTTTAGCCACGCATGGCTGCCTTCCAGCGCAAACAAGGGGCCTAAGCGAACAATGAGATGCCGGTGATACTCAGCACGAATACGATCGCCCGCTTGCACTAAGCGGCGCAGGCTGTCATCCCGGGGGGCAGGCACCACATGTTCATCGATGGGGATCTCAAAACCGTCTTCGTAAAGTTGGTCTGAAACACACCACACCAACGCAATGCCTTGTGCTTGGCATGCATCGACGCAGGCATCAACGGCATCGGCGTGCGCCATTACATCGGCAGGTGCCATACTGAGCGGGTGCGCTAATGGGGGGATAATCACCGCATCAGGTGTTATCGCCTGGAGTTGAGCGGAGGTAATCGTAGTACCCTGCTCAATAACAAGCTCAGTATCCGTTCTACGACTGGCTTCTCGGGCTAATGCCAAACTTAAGCAGTGCCCCGCATCTAGTATCAGCAGCTTCACAGCAGAACCTCCCTCTCACCTAACCCCAGTAATGTGGCGAACTATTCAGTTCAGGCGATCAGAACGGAATTTCGTCGTCAAAATCATCGAAGTTGCCTGGGTCGGGGGCCCCATAATTGCTGTTTTGATTAGCCGGGGCTGGCTGGTTGTGCTGTGGTCCACGAGCAGGCTGGGGCGCGCCGCCATAGTTACCTTGAGGAGCACCGCCCTGGGGAGGGTAACCACCCTGCTGAGGCATACCGCCACCCTGATGACCCTGAGGGGCCGCATGCTGAGGAGCTGGGTGCTGCGGCGCGGGTTGCTGCTGGGCCGGCGCACCTTGCGCAGGGTTATTCTGTGCGTAACCCCCTTGAGGGGCTCCGCCACCCTGGAAATCGCCGCCACGGCTATCTAGCATCTGCATATCGTTGGCCACAATTTCCGTGCTGTAGCGATCTTGACCGTTTTGGTCTTGCCACTTACGGGTTTGTAGGCGACCTTCAATGTATACCTTAGAGCCCTTTTTCAGGTACTGCTGGGCAATCTCAGCGGTTTTATTGAACAACACAATACGGTGCCACTCGGTACGCTCTTGGCGCTGTCCGCTTTGGCGGTCCATCCAGGTGTCAGACGTCGCCAAATTCAGGTTTGCTACCGCCGTTCCTGAGGGCGTAAAGCGTACTTCAGGGTCTTGGCCCAGATTACCAATCAAGATGACTTTGTTAATACCGCGCGCCATAGGTCGCTCCTTTCAATAATCGGTCATATATCAATACCAGTGCCCTCAAGGGTATCACTGATACGGCTGACAGGCCTGAATGCCATGCAGCAAATGTGTGTAAAAGCTTCGCTATGTGTTTAAACCTGGAGGTGTAAACGCTTGCTGTACAAATGATCAGAAGTGGTCGTTACGTCTTGGGTGGCGATAACAACCTCGTCAGCGCTGCTTGATCGAGTTCTTTGCGATTCACTTTCAGGTACATCAAGCGCTCTTCCGGCACCACCATCACATCTTCCACGCCCACGACATCAGCGAGATGTTCCATCAACAGATTTAATGCATCAGGCTGCGTATCGTGTAGTGCTACGACTTCGCTGGAGAGAGGCGGTGGTGAAGGCATACGCCACATCGCCAGCCACCACAGCAGCGCTAGCCCTGCACAGCCGAAGAACACCGCATCAAGGCCCCATAGGTTCGACAACAAGCCACCCAGCGTGCCTCCTAAAAAAGCACCCAAAAACTGGCTGGTAGAGTAAACCCCCATCGCGGTGCCTTTAGCACCCGCGGGTGCCAACTTACTGAGCATTGATGGCAGCGTGGCTTCGAGCAAGTTAAATCCTGTAAAAAAAACAAATAGCCATGCGAACAGCCAGCTCTCTTGGGAGAATGGCAGCCCCAGGCTGCCCAAGCTAATGACAATGGCGCCGATTGCCAGCAGGCATACTAATTTCATGCGCTGGTATTTCTCTGCCACGATCACCAGCGGCACCATGGCAATAAACGACAGCGCCATAATCGCTAGATAAGCCAGCCCGTGGTACTCAATCGCGACGCCTGCATTTAACAGACGGAAAGGAACAGCAACAAAAATCGCCATTAACACCAGATGCAGCGAAAAAATCGACAGATCTAGCCGCCATAAATCGGGGCGCGTAATAACACTTTTAAACTGCTGGCGATCCATCCCCACATCGCGGTGGCGCAAACGGCGTGGTGCGGGCGGCACCCATCGCCAAAGCACCACTAAACCGACGAGCGTTAACAGCGCCGTAAACCAAAAAACTCCCGCCAGGCCCGCCCAAGCCGCCAGCCAGGGGCCAAGAACCATGGCAATAGCAAACGACACGCCAATGGAGAGCCCAATCGTGGCCATCGCCGCCGTCCGCACCTGCTCGCGGGTTTGATCGGCCAGTAGCGCCATAATCGCGGCAGCAACGGCACCACAGCCCTGCAGCGCGCGGCCCAAAATAATCCCGCCGATGGAGTCTGCCATAGCAGCGACCACGCTTCCTACGGCAAAAATCAGTAAGCCCATGGCAATAACGCGCTTACGACCAATACGGTCTGACAGCAGGCCAAAGGGAATCTGTAGCGTTGCCTGAGTTAGCCCATAGACACCTAATGCGACACCAATTAACAGCGGGGTAGCACCACTTAAGGTGTCGGCGTAAAGCGCCAACACCGGCAGCACCATAAACAAACCCAGCATACGAGACGCATAAAGCCCGGCTAAGCCGCTGATTGCACGGCGTTCAGTGGCCAGCAGCAGTGCGGAAACCTTGCGCATAATACCCTTGTGGTCAATAAAGAGGCTGAACAGCCCGAGATAACCGTCCATTCTAGCGCTTTGTATCCACGCTGGAAACGCCAAGCGCTGACCCCATATCAATATGGAGCTTTGCCGGGAGGGGTACAGCAAACGTATAATTACACTTTTGCCACGCGATTCGAGGTGTTGATGGACAGCATTCTGGTCAGGGGTGCACGCACCCACAACCTCAAGCAGATCGATGTGGAGCTGCCCCGCGACAAACTTATCGTCATTACCGGTCTTTCCGGCTCAGGTAAGTCGTCGCTGGCGTTCGATACGCTCTACGCTGAGGGGCAACGTCGCTATGTGGAGTCGCTTTCCACCTATGCGCGTCAGTTCCTTTCGATGATGGAAAAGCCCGATGTGGATCACATCGAAGGGCTTTCGCCTGCGATCTCTATTGAGCAGAAATCCACGTCCCACAACCCCCGCTCTACCGTCGGCACGATTACCGAGATTTACGATTACCTGCGCCTCCTGTTCGCCCGGGCAGGCACGCCACGTTGTCCAGAGCACGGAGAAGAACTGGAAGCACAAACCATTTCTCAAATGGTCGACCAAGTTATGAACCTGGCCGAAGGCACCAAATTAATGCTGCTTGCGCCAGTAGTGAAAGGTCGTAAAGGGGAGCACCTGCAACTGCTGGCAGAACTGCGGGCTCAGGGCTTCGTTCGGGTACAGATTGATGGTCAAGTGCTAGAACTTGACGATATTGCCCCGCTCGACAAGCGCAAGAAACACGATATCAGCGTGGTGGTTGACCGTTTTAAAGTGCGCGATGATATTGCCCAGCGTCTGGCAGAATCGTTTGAAACCGCAATTAATCTCGCCGACGGCACGGCGATGATCCACTTTATGGATGGCGATCAGGAAGACCTTGCCTTTTCAGCACGCTTTGCCTGCCCGGTGTGTGGCTATTCACTTTCTGAGCTTGAGCCGCGGATGTTTTCGTTCAACAACCCGGCGGGAGCTTGCCCCACCTGTGATGGCTTAGGCGTTCAGCAATATTTTGACCCCGACAAGTTGATTAGCCACCCGGAACTATCGCTAGCAGAAGGCGTGATTAAAGGCTGGGATCGGCGCAACATTTATTACTTTACCCAACTGCATGCGCTGGCTAAACATTATCAGTTTGAGCTTGAAACGCCATGGATTGAGCTGGCCAGCCATGAGCGTGAGATTATTTTAAATGGCAGTGGCAGCGAACAGATTCCCTTTGTGTATGTGGGTGACCGCGGCCGCAAGGTAACGCGCGAGCACGCCTTTGAAGGCGTACTACCCAATATGCAGCGCCGCTATCGGGAAACCGAATCCAATATGGTGCGTGACGATCTGGCCAAGTATATCGCCGTGCAGCCCTGCGCCACCTGTAGCGGCTCGCGGCTGCGCAAAGAGTCACGCCATGTGTTTGTCGATGACCATAACATTGCCGATATTGTGCACTTACCTATCGGTGAGGCATGGCGCTACTTTGCCGAGCTTTCCCTACCGGGCCGCAAAGGCGAGATTGCCGATAAGATCGTTAACGAAATTCATGCCCGGCTAGAGTTTTTGGTTAACGTAGGGCTCGACTACCTGAACCTGGAGCGCAGTGCTGACACGCTCTCGGGGGGCGAAGCACAGCGTATCCGTCTCGCCAGCCAAATTGGCGCGGGGCTGGTGGGCGTGATGTACATTCTGGACGAGCCCTCCATCGGCCTGCACCAGCGGGATAACGACCGTCTGTTGAAAACCCTGGAGCGCCTACGCGACCTGGGCAACACCGTGATCGTGGTTGAGCACGACGAAGACGCCATTCGCGCTGCGGACCATGTCCTCGACATCGGCCCTGGTGCCGGAGTCCATGGTGGCGAAATTGTCGCTCAGGGCACGCCTCAAGACGTGATGGACAACCCCAATTCACTGACCGGCCAGTACTTGTCAGGCACCCGAGAAATTGCCGTACCGCCCTACCGCATTCCCGGCAATCCGGAAAAGCAGCTGGTGGTGCGCGGCGCGACGGGCAATAACCTGCAAAACGTCACGCTTAGCCTACCGCTGGGGCTGTTTATTGCCGTCACGGGGGTTTCCGGCTCGGGCAAGTCGACGCTGATCAACGGCACCCTGATGCCGATTGCGGCCCGCGAGCTTAACCGCGCCACTACCTTGACCCCGGCTCCCTATGAGAAGGTAGAGGGGCTTGATCAGCTCGATAAAGTGATCGATATTGACCAGAGTCCTATCGGTCGTACGCCGCGCTCAAACCCAGCCACCTATACCGGTATTTTCACCCCGATTCGTGAGCTGTTTGCGGGCACTCAGGAAGCGCGTTCGCGGGGCTACAAGCCAGGCCGGTTCAGCTTTAACGTTAAAGGCGGCCGCTGCGAAGCGTGCCAGGGCGAAGGCATGATCAAGGTTGAGATGCACTTCCTGCCAGATATTTATGTGCCCTGCGATGTGTGTAAAGGCAAACGCTACAACCGCGAAACGTTGGATATCCACTATAAAGGCAAAACGATCCACGAAGTGCTGGCCATGACGGTAGAGGACGCCCTGGAGTTCTTCAGCCCAGTGCCTGCTATCGCTCGTCGTTTACAAACCCTGTTGGATGTGGGCCTCTCCTATATCCGCCTAGGACAAAGTGCCACTACCCTTTCTGGCGGTGAAGCGCAGCGTGTCAAACTAGCCCGTGAGCTAGCCAAGCGTGACACCGGAAAAACGCTCTATATATTGGATGAGCCCACCACTGGCCTGCATTTTGAGGACATCCGTCAGCTACTCACGGTACTCCACCGCTTACGTGATCACGGCAATAGCATTGTGGTGATCGAGCACAACCTGGATGTGATCAAAACGGCCGACTGGATTATTGATCTTGGCCCAGAAGGTGGCTCTGGCGGTGGACAAATTATTGCCGAAGGAACACCAGAACAGATTGCCAAGCAGAGCGTTTCCCATACAGGGCATTTCCTGGCACCGTTGTTAAAACGTGGTAATCGTGCCAAAAAAACCGCCTAGCGCCACTTCCAGGGTGGGCAACCCCCCCTGGAAAATGACAGCGATATACCTGCCCCTCCCCAAGGACGACAAGAGAGCAGAAAAGACCAAGCAACATAGGACGGCCCTGTTTATATTAATTAACGTTTATATTGATCAACAACGCGGCCGGTTAATCGTTGCTAACCTGTTTAGGAGAAGGAAGCTGTGGATCAGGATAAAAGCTGCATTATTAGCCACTTCAGTCACTACTGCTCACTCACTGAAGCAGAAAAAGCGCTATTAACCGAATTGGAAGAGAGTCCTACCGATATCAAAGCAGGATCGCTGCTGTGGGAAATTGACGCCCCGGCGAATGAGTTTTGCACCTTGCGCAGTGGCTGGGCTTACTCCTATCGACATTTAGAAAACGGTGACCGGCAAATTCTGGAAGTATTTTTGCCTGGCGATATTATCGGTTTGCGAGAGTTTGCGTTTTCCAAGCGGCTGGAAAACGTGCGCATGATTACTGACGGTGTGGTCTGTCATTTCCCTCATAAGCGCATGCTAGAGCTATTTCGTCAGTCACTAACGCTGACCTCGGTGATGTTTGCCATTGGCAGTCGCCACCAGGCCCTACTCACGGAACGGCTGGTCAACTTAGCGCGGCGTAGTGCCAGGCAAAAAATGGCCCACTTTCTTCATGAAATGTACCTACGCTTACGCCAGACTAATCATGACATCAGCGAGCAGTTCCGCTTGCCTCTTTCTCAAGAACAGTTAGCCGATATTCTAGGTTTAAGCCCGGTTCATGTGAGCCGCACGTTTAGTGCATTGAGTGAAGATGGCTTGGTGTTCCGTGACCGCCATAACGTCACTATTCCCGATTTAAAGGCGCTGGCTACCGAAGGAGAATTCGACGACTGCTATTTAACCGATAACGTCAGACCGCTACTTGTTAGCGCCTGAATCAACGGCAGATTATTCGTTCTTAAAACTTGCTGTTCTTAAAACTTTTCGTTCTCAAAACAAGCAACGCCGCGTGGCTCTCTAGGCCACGCGGCGTTGTTCGTTAGCGTTCTAGTGGGTTTGTCTGGCTTAGCCGCACTTAGACCAGCCGCAGCCTGCATAGCAGGTTGGGCAGCCATCCATCATAATAAGCTCACCGCGACACTCAGGACAGTTACCCACAACTGCCGGGCCACTGCCTTCAGGCTTTTTTACGACGTTTTCTTGCTCAGCGGCACCGCCAATCGGCTCCACGGCGCCAACCGCTGGGCTGGTCTCTGGCTCATCGGCCGGTGGTTGCCAAGCATGGCCATGCTGCATGCGGTGCGCATAACGCTCTACCAACATTTCTACCGGTACTTGGTTACCATCCTGGTCCAAGAACCCGCGCCGATAAAGAATCTGCTGGATCGACCAAGCAATCGCCGCCACTTCGGAATCGTGGAACATTGGCTTGTTCCAACGGTTCATACCACAGCGCACCAACCCTTTATCCCACGCCACTTTGCGCAGGTCAGCCACTGCCTGGGTGACATATCCCCCGCGCGCAGCCAGGGAAAGACTACGCATCGTCGCCGTAATCCATTGATGCTCGCTGGAAAGCTGTCCTGATGGGAAAAAGAACTCAACCGGGCGCTCAATGACCACACGTCGGCCACCCACCACGCCTTCTACCGGCATAAAAGAGACCAGCAGGTAAACTTTTTTGCGGCCTTCCGCGCCCACGTAAGAGATCTTTTCGGATACCGCTTCTAACGTACCTTCTGGACGCGAGGGAATCCTGACCGTTAGCGGGTCTTCTTCCGGAAGTTCAGGGGCAGGCGCTGTTTGCTCCTGCTGCTTGATACGGTAACCAACGATTTTTGAGGTAATTTCTACAGCCATGGTGTTCTCCACTTAGCAAAGGGTGTCGGGCGATGTTCGTAGCAAGGCGTAGCCCGCCCTTACCATTTGCCGTAGGTGCCCTCTTTTAAGGCATCAAACAGGTTGGCGGCGTTATGCTCTTCACCGTCGTAGACCACCGTTTCATCGCCGGCCAGTTCTAAGGTCTCGCCATTTTCCAGCTCAAACACGTAGGTGGTGTTTTTTAAATCATCTTCACGTACCAGAACGCCCTGAAATGCTTCTGGGTTGAAGCGGAATGTCGTGCAGCCTTTAAGGCGGCTCTCATACGCCTGTAGGTAGAGATCCTGGAATTTCTCAAACGGGAACTCTGTCGGCACGTTAACTGTTTTAGAGATTGCCGAGTCGATCCACTGCTGAGCGGCCGCCTGCACGGCCACATGCTGCTCAGGCGACACGGAGTCTGCGGTAATAAAGTAGTCGGGTAAATCGCTTTCCACCGCATCGGCGGTAATAAAGTGACGATAAGCGGCTAACTCGAACGAGACAACCTCAACCTGCTCTTTGGTTTTCTTACCCGATTGAATGATATTGCGGAAATAACGGTGCGAGAACGAGGGTTCAATGCCGTTAGAGGCATTATTACCCATCGATAGCGAAATCGTACCAGTGGGCGCAATAGAGCTGTGGTGGGTGAACCGTGCACCATGTTCCGCCAACTGTGTAACCAACTCAGGATCGAGCTCAGCCACTTTCGCCATATACTGGCTATAGCGGGCATGCAGAATACGTCCTGGTACTTTATCACCCACCTCATAACCATCGGCGGCGAGCTGGGGGCGCTCACGCATCATCTTCGGTGTAATCGTGTGCTCTTGCTCAAGCACAGGCGCCATGCCTTTCTCTTTAGACAGCTCTAGCGCTTGCTTCCAGCCTTCCAGCGCGAGGTGGCGGCTAACTTCTTCGGTGAAGGCCAGCGACGCTTGAGAGCCATAGGGAATTTTAAGCATGGTCATCGTTGAACCAAGCCCCAAAAAGCCCATGCCGTGTCGGCGCTTGGCTTCAATCTCACGCTGTTGCTGCGGCAGTGGCAAGCCAGCAATTTCCACTACGTTATCAAGCATGCGAGTGAAGATCGCTACCACCTTTCGATAGCGTTCCCAATCAAAGCGTGGCTTGTCACTAAACGGCTCAATCACAAACTTGGTCAAGTTGACCGATCCCAGCAGACAAGCGCCTTCTGGCGGCAGCGGCTGCTCGCCACACGGGTTGGTCGCGCGGATATCTTCGCAGAACCAGTTGTTGTTCATGCGATTGACTTGATCAATCAGAATAAACCCAGGTTCAGCGTAGTCATAGGTCGAGGACATAATGGTGTCCCACAGCTCGCGCGCTTTAATGACTTCAACGACACGGCAAGCCACGCGGCCTTCATCATCGACCGTATAGCCCTCTTCAATGACGGGCCAGTCGCGATATATCAAATCGCCCGCTTTTACATCGTCTTTTTCACCAGGGTGCAATGGAAACGCCAGCGGCCAGTCGGCGTTGTGCTTCACTGCTTCCATAAATTCGTCGGTAATCAACAGGCTAAGGTTAAACTGGCGCAGACGACCGGCTTCTCGCTTAGCTTGGATAAACTCACGAACATCAGGGTGGCCAACATCGAAGGTACCCATCTGAGCACCTCGACGACCACCTGCGGATGCCACGGTGAAACACATCTTGTCGTAGATATCCATAAACGCCAGCGGCCCGTTGGTGCCAGCCCCCGCGCCAAACACAAACGCTCCCTTATGGCGCAGCGTCGAAAAGTCGTAGCCAATACCGGCGCCAGACTTCAACGTCATGCCAGCATCAACGACGGAGTCGAGAATATCGCGCATAGAGTCGCGAATAGTGCGCGAAACCGTGCAGTTAATCAGGCTGACCGCAGGTTTGTAGGCTTCAGCGCCCGCATTGGAAAGGATTCGTCCGGCAGGAATAGCGCCGTTTTCTAACGCCCAGCGGAATTTTGGCAGCCACTCGTTAGCATTGTCACCTTCAACCGCCGCTAACGCTCGCGCGACACGCTCAAAGGTAGCACCCACATCCTGATCAACAGGTTGGCTATGGCGATCTTTTAACCGATATTTAGCATCCCAGATATCTTTTGAGGGAACCTGTAGTGGGACGTCATTCGAAGTCTTCATAGCCTTTGCTGCGGTGCTCATGTCGCGAAACTCCTTCACAACGGGGTGAAATTAGCGCTCAAAACGGTGCGATTATACGTTCTGCGACTATGAAGTATAGACTTGACTTTACACTATATGCGGCATTTTTCTTGTTAAAGACTACTACATATAGAAAAATCAGCGCGTTACCTTTTGCTTATCTTCAACAAACGATAGGCTAATGTTTTTCTTGTGCGATGCCACCCTTATGCCTATTTTAAAGCCTTTTGCGTTAGCGACCTTCAGCGCCCTACTTTCCAGCACTGCGCTGCCTAGCATGGCAGCAACGTTCAATATTGATGCCGAACAGCCCCACGATCATTGGCAGTCAATGGCGTTAACGTTAGGCAGTGAGCGGCACTTTCGCGCCGTGGAAACCCATAGCTATTCGGATGCCACCTTGAGTTTGAACGCAACCCAAGGTGTTTGCGACTTACCATGGCTGGAAATGCGGGTCACGCTGGCTGAACAGCAAGGCGAAAGTCGCGCGGTTAACTTAGTGCCTACCAGGATCCGGGTGGATGATACGCCTATCATTGATACCATGGCCGAGTTTATTACCGAGCGTGGCGATGATGGGTTTTATGCGCACTTCTACCTAAGCGACCTGCAAACATTAATGGCGCAAATGAGCCAGGGAGAGCAGCTGTTTATTGGTTTCGATCAACAGGATAGCGACCCTTGGTATATGACCTTTAGTCTTGACGGTGCTGATGATGCCATAGCGAGAATACAGCGCTTATGCGACCGCGCCGACGACCAATGATAGCGCGTGTCACTGCACGCTTTTTTCAGCGATTTCAACGCGGTTACGCCCATTATGTTTAGCTCGGTACATCGCAGCATCGGCCCGGGCGATGATAGTCTTGCAGCTATCATCGGGCTGCCATACTGCGACACCGATGCTGACCGTTATCGGTTGGCCCAAGCCCTTCACCTGCAGTGTTGCCACTAGCCCACGTAATCGTTCAGCAAGCCCTTCGGCGGCTTCCATACTGGAGTGGGTCGCCAATACCACAAACTCTTCCCCTCCCCAGCGCCCCAAATGATCACAGCCCCGCAGTGAACTTTCCACCATGCGTGCTAGCGAAATCAGCACATCATCGCCCACGCTATGGCCGAGGGTGTCATTGATCTGTTTAAAATGGTCGACGTCAAATAACAACAGCGCGAAAGCCGCCCCATAGCGTTTTGCTGCGACCAGCTCTGCATCAATAGCCTGCTCGATGCGGTAGCGGTTCCACACCTGAGTGAGCGGGTCAAAATGTGCCAACTGCTCTAACCGCTGATTCGCTTCTGCCAGCGCTTTACGCTCGCGCTCCAGATGCATATTGAGCGTGCTGATCTCATAAGCAGAAATGGCCAGCGTTAAATCTTCTCCTAAATCTATCGCGGCTAGCCGCTCAACCCGTTGCCAGGCTTCGCTTTTTCCTGTGACCTCCTCGCACCACGCGTCAGAAGGCGACATCATCATAGGTGGCAGGGATGCTGAAGAGGGCTGCATCGCCCAGTAGAGCGTTTCCACTTGCTCAGGACGAAAAAACATCAGCCAGCCGCGCTGAGCAGGATCGGTAGGCAGCGGCACGGCGAGTACTCCACTCTGCTCTAGCATGTCTAAAGAGCATGTTAGCGGCTCCTTGGCTGTCTCTTGGGTACACCATGGCCCACTATGGATATGGGATTTTTCAATCCGCGTGACCAACTGGCCGATCGTTTCCGGCTTGGGCGTATTGCCTGATTGATAGATACTGCCTTTCACCCATAACGCAACGCCATTGGCACGAAAGAGCGACTTCCATGTCTCGGCATGCTCGGTAAACAGCTGATAAGGCCCCTGAGGCTTTAAGCGATTATTGCTTGAAAGCACCAGGCTATCTTGTACGCGCTGCAAATAGCGCGCCTCTTGGCGAGCTCTCAGCAGTAACAGCCGCTGCGTAGCCATTTGCACCAAGGTGCGTACTGCATCTCGTACGGGCGGCGCTACGGGGTAAGGCGCTGCCGAGTGGCAGAATAGCAGCCCCCAAAGGCCGGTATCTCCCTGCATGGCCACGCTTAATGCGCCGCGCACGCCAAGTCGCTGTAAGTACTGTTGACGCTCAGGGGCCGGAGCACGCAAGAAGCTGTCACTTACATCTACCACCACACTCGCTGGCAGTAAGTGCTCGTAGGGTGCTGCGACATCTTGGATCAGCCGCACCGGATGGCGCTCATAGGCGCGCCGTAGTGCAATGGGGAAGTCTTTGGCGGGAAAGCGTTGCCCTAACAAGGCAGGCAAACGAACTGCCGCTACCTCGACACTCGACTGAGCGCGCCTCTTAGCTAACGACTCGGCCACGATTAGCCCATGCCAATCACTATCGAGATGGCATACAGACACCCGGTCATGCCCGGTTAATTCTTGTACCGACATCACTAGGTAATCAAGTAGCTCTTCTTGATGGGTCGCTTCCGCTAAGCGCATCAGGCGTTCGTTCACCGTGCCAAGCAGACGCTGCTTACCGAGGGAATGAAGGGGTTCTATCTCAACTAACACATGCGCACCGGCACGGTAAGCATGTAACTGGAAACGGTTTGATCGAGCGGGACACTTAAAGGTGAGAGGCCCCGGCAAACGCTGCTGACCTTGGAGCTCATAGCGTACGCGCTGGCTTAAGCGCTTGCCTAGAACGCTGGAGAGCGTTGCGAGACGCCCTTCAGGAAGGCTTACTCTCAGCAATTCAACAAAGTTGCTACTAAATGCCTGTATGCGCCGACAGTCAGCATCGAGCACCAGTAATGCACCGAACGACTGTAGTAGCGAGTGATGCTTCGACACAGAGATGGCCTCAAGAAATCTCTTTACCCCTCAGTCTGCTGCCTTAGCAACAGTTCAACGCGCCGGTTGGCGGATCTACCTTCCGGTGTTGCGTTACTTTCCATGGGTTGGGTATCGGCGTAACCGACTGCCCGCATACGTGAAATAGCAACTCCCTGGCGCTCAAGATACTGGACCACCGCAATGGCGCGCCCTACCGAGAGATCCCAATTTGAGGGGAAGCGAGAGGTAGCAATGGGAACATTATCCGTATGCCCTTCTACTGAAATTTGCCCCTCAAAGGATGCTAACACTGCCAGAAGGCTTTCTAACACATCTTGCCCCTGGGGCGTTAGTACGGCATCACCGCTAGGGAAAAGCAAGCTGTCGTCGATGCGCAGCGTAACACCTTCTTCACCTTGAGAGACACTAACCCCGGGGATATTAAGCTCAGTCATTCGCGGCTTGAGCCCGCTTTGCCGAGGATGGATACCGGTTGCTAAGCTGGCCAACGGAAGCGAGGTGATAGCACTTACAGAATGCATTCTATCGCGGTCAAAGGCTTCCCCTCCCCCCGGCGGCGTCAACGCAAGCAGTAAGACAAACAGCGTGATTAACAGCGTTAATACGTCTAAATAGCTCGTTAGCCACCCTTCATCGCCCTCCCCCGGCACAGTGGGCAATTCCAACGCGTGCCGTGAATCACGATCTAGCATGGCGCTACCCTTTTGCCGCAGAACTAACCGTTGGCCGCGGTTTTACAGCGGCATCGCGGATCTCGTCATGATAGTTAGCAACGAAGGAATTGAGCGTTTCTTCAATAAAAGAAGGCAGCCGCCGTTTGGTAATTAACGAAATGCCTTCCAGCACCATGTTCATGGTGATAAGGCGTTCTTCCGTGCGCCGCTCCAGCTTGACGGCAATCGGTTTGAACACCAAGTTGGCGAGCAGAATACCGTAGAACGTTGTCAGCAGAGCCACAGCCATGCGCGGGCCAATAACGTCAAGATCGCCTGCATCCATCACTTCCAGCATATTGACCAAGCCCACCAAAGTACCGATCATGCCAAACGCGGGCGCGTAGGTGGCCATGGTACGAAATATCTGCGCCTCAGCATGCTCCCGTGCTTTTAATCGTGCGATGCGCCAGCGCAGCATATCGAAAATTTCGTCCTCTTTCGTGTTAGCAATCACCAGTTGAATCCCGGTGCGCAAAAAGGGGTTACGAGTGTGCTCTAGCTCCTTCTCAACCGCCCTGACATCGCCTTTAAACCACAAGCGCGCCATGGAAACCAGTTCGTTGATATCATCACGCACATAGGTATTTTCACGCCGAAACACCAATCCCACCAGGCGCACCACGCGTAGCACTTCTTTCAGCGGATAACTAATGAAGGTAGCCGCCAAGGTGCCCGTTACCACAATGGCTAGCCCCGGCAAGTTAATAAAGCTTTCTGGCGACTCTGCAGTAAAAAACAGCACGCTTACCAGCAACAGCATGCTGGCAAAAATACCGATCAGCGTAGATGGGTTCATCAACGGCTCCTCGCCGGTTAGTCGTGATTAATAGTGGCGTTAGGTGGTGTCATATAAGCGAGCGCGAAGCCTGCTAATCGCTTGGCTGTGAAGCTGGGAGACTCGGGATTCGGTCACACCCAGCACCGCCCCGACTTCTTTAAGGTTCAGCTCTTCTTGGTAATACAACGCCATCAGTAGCTTTTCACGCTCAGGTAAGGCGTCAATCGCGTCAATTAACGACTGGCGTTGCTGTTTATCTAACAACTGATCGAAGGGCAGGTTAGTGGCTTCCTCCGTTGCGGACTCGGCCCCTTCGGCCACCAGTTCTTCGAAGGGCAGCAACTGGCCACTGTTCGTATCATTGAGCAATTGCTGATACTCACTAAGCGGCATATCCAGGTCACGCGCGATCTCACCCTCTTCCGGCGGGCGCCCTAACTGCTGTTCAAGGCGACGCACCGCATCATCCACGGCTCTGGCAGAGCGGCGTACACTACGCGGCAACCAGTCACGTGTGCGCAGCTCATCCATCATGGCACCGCGAATACGCTGACTTGCAAACGTGGCGAACGTTGCTCCCTGGGTCGCATCAAAACGCCCTAGCGCTTCTAATAAGCCCACCATGCCAGCTTGAATAAGATCATCCAACTCAATACTTGCGGGTAGTCTTACCTGCAGCGTTAAGGCCTGACGTCTTACCAGTGGCATGTATTGGGTTAACAGCTCGCTCTGTTTAATCCTGCCTTGTGCTGTATACATCCTCGTGCCTCACGGCTGAACTCTGTTCACTGGTAATTCACAATCACTTGCAGTTCCTGCACCCGTACCGGGCGCTGGCCCGGCGTCAACGCAAAACGAAAGTGCAGCGGCCCACTGACCTGTTTTCCGGCTAACGCAGTGGTTGAACCTCGCATAGCAGTTAAAGGAACACACTGCTCAGGGTGGCATAGCCACGCATTAACCGGCGCATTAACCGGCATTTGAAAACGCCAATGAATACGCTCTATCGCAGCATGCTCTACCTGCGCCCCTGCTGGCGGCTGAATGGGCTGGCTGCTGACAGCTCGGTCACTCATCGCGACCAGTACGCTGGGCACCTCACTACTCCAACTGCCCGTCGCGGCATAAGCACTCATGGTGATGACGCTTAGCGCCACCATCAACACCCTTTTGAGCAGCCTGTCAGCTTTGCAGGTATCGACCTTGAAGTCAGCGAGCATCGACATTGTTATTCCTTATCGGGGCGCTTGATAGCCGCTGTTAAAGCACGGCTACATAGCGTCAGGCTAGCTGTCATCGCGCCAGCAGTAAAAGCTCTATATCCAAGTAATAGCTGGCTGCTTCGCGCAGGTTATCGAGTAGACCTCGGCGCGGCAAATCTGGCTCGTGCAGCGCTAACAGCTGCCTAGGGCCACCGTTTTCCTGCATTTGCCGCAACGAGCGGTACATCTGGGCGAAAGCATCGGCATCGCTATTAATCCATAGTGCCCAACGCGGAAAGCGCGCTTTCAGTTGGCTAAGATTAGCGGCATCCGCATTGACGATGTGAATATCCCAATCATCCGGGTCGCCAGCCCAACGTCGCCCCAGCACTGACCATTGGGCTAGGCGCCCTTTTACTCTTGCCACCTGCTGATCGCCACCGTTAGGCATACCGATCACGATAAGCGGCTTCTGCGGCACCGAGGGCGATGCGCTGGTTTGCGCTTGGGCAGCAGTTGGCGGCACCGTTAAAGAATCGGTCATAGCGGTCAGTGGTTCAGCTGCAAGTTCGTCTCCCGTGGGATCACTCTCAACTGACTCTGCTTGGCGCTGCTGGCGCTGTAAATCTGCCCACTTGCGCAGGCCCGCTGCCTGATCCGGGGCGCTCATGCCAGCCCCTCACGGCTAACGCTGCTGAGTTGGCGAATGGCGTCACGGGCCATAAACGCGTGAACAAGCGCATCTAGCATCGCTGTGTCGCGCCGCTTACGCGTGGTGCCCAACAACCTTAACAAATCGGAGCGCAGTGCTATCGCAGCGTCATCATTGGCGATATCTAAGTGTCCCGCTGCAGCAGCGACACCGCTGGCCATCAATAAGCGAACCTCCGAGCTTACTTCGCCATCATCCGCATCTTTCAACTGCTGCCAAGCGCGCTTGGTTAGGCTAGACACCCCTTCGCTTTGCAACTGGATAACTAGAAGCGAACGCACATCCGCACCTAATCGGGCAGGCGTTAACCAGTAGCGACGCGCGATGCGTTTGCCATTTTCTGGATCGCGAACTTCACCAACCCATGCCAACAGCGGAGTACCAGCGGCGTCCTCGACAGCAATATGGGTGTGCCATAGCTGCACCGTTTGACCACGAAAACGTAGATCAGTGTGATGTGTGAGCGGGCTATCTGTGAACAGCTGACGCTGGGCATAACGCTTGCCCTGACAGTATACCCGTTGAGTGGCAGCTACTTGCGTGATCCAGGTCAAGTGTTGGGCTTCTAGCCACGCTAACGTGGCGGGGTCGGGAAACACGGGGAGCAGATGTACGGCGGCCCCCATCGTTTCGCCCTGGTGCAGCAGCCGTGATTGCCAGCCTGCGGGCTGACGGTGCTGTAGGCTGGTTAGCGCTAGCCAACCGCCATCGGCGTCTAATCCAAGATCGGGCATCGACCAGTCACAGCCCCGCTCATTACGGCGGGGAGACCATGCCATGCCCAGTCCCTTATCCGCGCAGGGCTCGCTAGCCAGTAGTGCATCCAAGCGTTTATCTTGCAGCACGCCCGGTAAGGAGGCGATATCCCATACCGACTCTAGCGCTGAAAACCCAACAATCCTTTCACGCAGCCGCGTCAGCACAGAGCTGAGGCGGCGCCCTTGCCCCAGCACGTCCCGCGACCAGCGCGGCAGACTCACCGAGTGAGGCTGCGCAGCGGAGGGCGAAGATCGCTCTTCACGCCCCCTCCCCAATGGGGTATTAAGCGCTTGATCGATCAGCGCAGCAGGGTCCGCAACCGCCATATCTTCTGGAACACGTTGCCCGTACGAACCAAACAACACGCGCAAGCCATGGCGTATGACAATATCTAGCACGGGGGCTAACCGGCCAGCTTCGTCCTGCTTGGTAATAATGCAATCATCTAACTCAGCGCCAGCCGCCCGTGCGGCTTGGCGATAGCGCAACACGACCTCTTCTAATGTTTCAGGCTGGCTAGCTGCATTCAACAGCAGCACTAAGCGCACGGACGCTTGCCCACCCTGCAAATGGGCAATTTGCTCAATCACACGCTGGTCACGCTGGCTCATACCGACGGTGTCGATAATCACCCACTGTTTACCTTGCAGTCGTCCGACCAGCTCATCAATCGGCTGCTCGGCGTCTAAGGCATACATGG
Organism: Halomonas sp. N3-2A; assembly: GCF_002216165.1. NCBI lineage: Bacteria > Pseudomonadati > Pseudomonadota > Gammaproteobacteria > Oceanospirillales > Halomonadaceae > Halomonas > Halomonas sp. N3-2A. The sequence goes on from NZ_CP022286.1 coordinate 3,707,052, forward strand.
GGGTATCCAGCAGGCGGGCGTAAATTCGTAGCTGCTCGTGGGCACCAATACGAAAGCTATCGGTGGTGACAAGGGCCACAGGTCGCGTACCGTGGCGCATCACGAAACGAGCTGCTAGTTTCGCAGTGGTGGTGGTTTTCCCCACCCCCGTAGGCCCCACCAGCGCGACAATTCCCGCTTGATCGAAAAAACCGGTTTCTTCTTTCAGTACCGGTAACCGCGCCATTAGCTGCCCACGAAGCCACTCGATTGCAAGCGCGCTATCGGCATCCGGCTGAGCCAATGACGTCGGCAGCGCCGCCAGCACCTCGTCGCTTAGCTCCTCGCTGAAACCAACGCTAAGCAGCTGTTGGCGCAAACGAAAGATTGGGTCGTCAGTGGTGGCAGAGACGGGCACATCGGCAGCTGGCTGCCGCTGGGCAAGCAGCTCCCGCATTTCCTGCATCTCGCGCAGCAAGCGTTCACTCATTGCCTGCAGCGGATCGGAATCTTGCGCTGAAAAGGCGATTTGGGGAGCTGGGGTAGGTGGAGGTGGCGACGTAGGGGAAGGTTCAAAATGATCGACCGCTTCATCCGCCATTGCCAATATTTCAACCCCATCCTCGGTACGGCGATTGGCGACAATTAAAGCGTCATCACCTAATGTTTCGCGCACTTGGCGCATCACATCGCGGCTGTTTGCTCCAACAAATCGTCTCACGCTCATGCTTTACCTGCGCCTCTTTGTGATGGTTTGGTAACGAGTGTTCTGCGTCAATCTCACGCCCGTCCTCCTACTACCGTAGTGACTCGTAACGTACGGTCATCCGGTATTTCTGCTTGAGACATCACCACCAAATGACGCACACGCCGACGTAAGAAACGCGATAGCACAGCACGCAGCGAGTGCTGTACGACCAGCACCGGTGCTTCACCGCTACCTTCATGACGCTCCAGGGCCTCTTGTGCCTGTGTCATGAGCGTATCAGCCAGCCCTGGCTCCATCGCACCGTTACCATTCATGGCCTGCATAAGCACTTGCTCTAACTGGGCATCAAGCCCCATCACGTTGAGCGTTTCCTGGCCGGCAAACCACTGCTGGGTAATCGCTCGACCCAAGGCAACACGCACCAGTGCGGTCAGCTCATTAGCATCTTTTTGCTGCCCAGCATGCTCTGCCAGCGTATCCAGCACCGTGCGCATATCGCGTATCGAAACATCTTCATCAAGCAGATTCTGCAGAATACGCTGCAGTACGGTGAGTGAAATGGCTTTCGGCACCACCTCTTCGACTAGCGACTTTTGATCCTCACCCAGCTTATCGAGCAGCTTTTGCACTTCTTGCCGTCCCAGCATTTCTGGCGAGTGGCGATGCAGCAGGTGATTTAAGTGGGTAGCAATGACCGTGCTGGCATCCACCACGGTATAGCCGTACACCTGGGCGTGTTCACGCTGATTGGCATCGATCCAGATGGCGGGCAAACCAAAGGCCGGGTCTTGGGTGGGCGTCCCCTGTAATTCGCCTGATACCTGACCTGGGTCGATTGCCAACCATTTGCCCGGCTGTGCATCCGCACGGCCAATTTCCGCCCCCTTCATAGAGAGTACGTAGGTATTCGGCGGCAGCTCCAGGTTATCGCGTATATGCACCACGGGCGGTAAGAACCCAACCTCTTGGGCAAACTTCTTACGCACACTTTTGATCCTAGCCAGCAGCTCCCCTTTCTGGCGGGAGTCCACTAGGGGAATAAGCCGATGCCCCACCTCAAGCCCCAACGTATCAACCAGTTGCACATCTTCCCAACTGGCTTCCGGTGACTCTTGTTGGGGCAGTGGCACGGCTGAGATTTCCTCTTTTACCAACGCCTGCTCTTTTTGACGAATCAAATACCACGCTAAACCCGCCAGTAGGGCTGTAAAAATCAGAAATACCAGGTTTGGCATCCCAGGCACCATGCCCAGCAGCCCCATCACCATCGCAGAGAGGATCATGACCTGAGGATTAATAAATAGCTGGCTGATCATTTGCTGACCAACATCTTGGTCAGTATTGACGCGTGATACGGTGACACCGGCGGCGGTTGAAATCACCAGCGCAGGGATCTGGGCCACCAGACCATCGCCGATGGTTAGCAACGTATAGGTACGGGCGGCATCTGCAAAGCCCATATCGTGCTGCATCATGCCGATCAATAACCCACCGATAATATTGACCACCATGATGACCAAGCCAGCCATGGCATCACCACGCACAAACTTGCTCGCACCATCCATAGAGCCATAAAAATCTGCTTCCTGGGCGACTTCAGCCCGCCGCTTTTTAGCGTCCTCTTCACCAATCAGGCCTGCGTTCAGGTCCGCATCAATCGCCATCTGTTTGCCAGGCATGGCATCCAGCATAAAGCGAGCGCCCACTTCGGCAATACGCCCAGCCCCCTTGGTAATAACCATGAAGTTGATGATCACCAGGATCAAAAAGACCACCAGACCAACGGCAAAATTACCGCCGACCAGGAAGGTACCAAACGCTTCGATGACTTTACCGGCCGCATCCCCGCCTTGGTGGCCTTCCATCAGTACAACACGGGTCGAGGCCACATTGAGCGATAGCCGTAATAGCGTGGTAAATAACAGCACCGCAGGGAAAGCGGCAAAATCGAGTGGCTTTTCCGCAAACATGCTGACCAGCAGCACCATGATGGCCAGTGCGATATTGAACGTGAACAGCAAATCGAGCGCGAAGGGCGGCAAGGGCAGAATCATCATGCCCAAGATCATCAGAATCAGCAGCGGCCCTGCGAGCAGCTTCATGCGCACATCGCCCATCCAATCGCGCTGATTGATCAATTGGGTTAAGCCTTTCATGATTGCGCCTCACTGCCACCGGCATCTCGATTGGAACGTTCCATTTCGGGAGGGACCGATAAATTGTCTGGGGTTGGGGGCACCTCGCCTCCTTGTTGTGCGACCTGCTTCAGGCGGTAAGCCCAGGCCATCACTTCAGCCACTGCGGTATACAGTTCCGCAGGTACTTCAGCATCTAAATCCACGTGATGATACAGAGCGCGCGCCAAGGGAGCGGCCTCCAATCGCGGCACACCGGCTTCCAAGCCTATTTCGCGGATACGTGCGGCCACTACATCGGCCCCTTTGGCCACTAGCCTTGGGGCGCCCATGCTACCTTCCTTATACGCCAGGGCCACCGCATAGTGGGTTGGGTTGGTGATAATAACGTCGGCATCAGGCACTTTACTCATCATCCGCCCTCTGGCCATTGCTTGCTGCTGCTGGCGAATACGCCCCTTGACGTGGGGGTCGCCTTCCGACTCTTTATGCTCTCGCTTAACCTCTTCCTTGCTCATACGCAGCTTTTTCGCATTACTCCAAAGCTGAAAAGGCACATCAATTAAGATAACCACCACTAGCGATAAAACGATCAGGCCAGCGGCCAGCGCCGACATATTCAATGCGCTTGCCAATGCTTGCTGAATGGGCTGGTTCATTAGCCCCATAAACTTGCCAAGGTTGGCGTACAGAAACGCCGATGCAATGCCGCCGACCAGGATTGATTTGGCAATCGCTTTGGTTAATTCAATCAATGCCTGCGACGAAAAAATACGCTGTAACCCTTTCACCGGGTTTAGCTTCGACAGTTTGGGCTGCATTGATTTTGCCGAGACTAACCACCCCCCAAGTAATGCGGGTGCGACCAGGGCGATCACCGTCAACAGCAAGAACAGCGGCAACATTGCAAATAGTGTGCGCTGCCCCAGATCCAGCGCATTGACCAGCATCGGGGTACTTTCCATGGCATGACGACGCTCAAATAAGAAGGCCTGCTCCATCACCATGCCCAACTGGTCATAGAGCATTTGCCCCATGCTCCACAGCCCAATCACACCGCCCAATAGCAGCAAAAAGGTCGCCAGTTCTCGAGACCGGGGTACTTGGCCTTCTTCCCGGGCTTTGTCTAAGCGTCGGGGTGTGGCCTCTTCCGTCTTTTCCTGATCGCTGTCGTTATCTGCCATGCGGCCATCCGGCGGTATCTTGCGTGGCTTATCATAAATTCAGCCGCCCCGAGGGACGGCTGAACAAATGCCTATAGTGCCAGATACTGCCTTTCACAATGTCTTAATAACAACGCATTAAAAGCCTAATTCGTCCAATAAGTCGTCGACCTGATCCTGACCAGTAACGATGTCGGGCGCATTGTCCTTCACCTGAGGGCCATTCAACAGCTCTTCATTACGACGTGCGTTGTCATTTTTCCATTGGTCTTCTGCCTTACGCTGCATCGACTCACGTACGTGAGCACCCGGCACGTTATCGATCAGCACTTGCACTAACTGATGCTCAATTTCTCGAATGACATCCATCATCTTTTTGATGACTTGGCCGGTAAGATCTTGAAAATCCTGGGCCATCATAATATCGAGCAGCTCTTTATTTGTCGCTGCAGCGATGGTTGGCACATCACTTAGATAGGTGCGCGTCTCTTTTACCAAGGCTTTGGCATCATCCAACTCTTGGGGCGCTTCAAACCACTCTGCCCAGCGCTTATCGAGCGCTTCAGCACGGTCAGAGAGTTGGTCTTGCAATGGCTGAGCGCGATCAATGGCATTTAATGCACGTTCAGCCGCCTGCTCAGTCATGGTAGCGACGTAATGCAACCGGTCACGCGCGTCAGGAATTGCTTCCGCTGCTTTCTCGATCTCTTTGTCCAGACCCAGCTCTCGCATGTTGTCGCGTAACATGCGGGTAAGTTTGCCGATGCGAAAGATCAGGTCTTCAGCGGCTTCCTCAGATAGCTGGGTAGCGCTATCCTGCTCATGCTGACTCATCGTGTTGTCTCCTCGTTAACCGAGCACTCAGGCGCAGCCGCTTCATTTACCCATCTTATCGAAGATCTTATTTAGCTTTTCTTCGAGTGTGGCTGCTGTAAACGGCTTGACGACGTAGCCATTAGCGCCCGCTTGGGCGGCCGCGATGATGTTCTCTTTTTTGGCTTCCGCGGTCACCATCAATACGGGTAGCCCTTTTAGTGCCTCATCCTGGCGGATCTCTTTAAGCATTTCTAAGCCGTCCAGGTTTGGCATATTCCAATCAGATACGACGAATTCGAAGTTACCCGCACGCAGCTTATTCAGCGCATCCTGACCATCTTCTGCTTCATCAACATTGGTAAAACCCAGCTCTTTCAACAAGCTGCGAACGATCCGACGCATGGTGGGAAAATCGTCAACTACCAGAAAACTCATGTTCTTATCGGCCATTGGTCATCCTCTCAATCAAATTATTTCTTACATAACGATGCTTAAAAATCGTTCTTAAAACCGTCCTTAAAACGGCTCTTACAACAATCCTTAAAACCTAGAACGCTTCCCACTCGTCGTGGTGGCTAGGCTCTGGGATTCGGCGAGGGCTGGGCGCAGTGTCTGCCTGCGGCCTAGCCGCAGGCACGTTTACTTGGCTACTCGCTGGCAGTGCTTGACGCTGCACGCCCGCTTGGCTAGTTAACAAAGCAAAGACAGCCACCGCCTCTTCTAACTTGTTTGCTTGCTCTTCGAGCGACATAGCCGCCGCGGAGGCTTGCTGAACCAGCGCTGCATTTTGCTGGGTCACTTCATCCATCTGCCCTACCGCTTGGCTGACCTGCTCAATGCCATCGCTCTGTTCCTGAGACGCTGCAGAAATCTCATCCATAATATCGGTCACCCGACGGACAGCCGTCACCACATCGGACATGGTAGTGCCCGCTTGCTCTACCAGCGTAGAGCCTTGCTTGATTTGTGCAACGGAGGCATCAATCAGCGTTTTGATCTCTTTTGCCGCATCGGCACTGCGGCTAGCCAAGTTGCGCACCTCACCTGCCACAACGGCAAAACCACGCCCTTGCTCGCCAGCGCGTGCCGCTTCGACCGAGGCATTGAGCGCCAAAATATTGGTTTGAAAAGCGATAGAGTCGATCACACTGGTGATATCTGCCACTTTCTGGGAGCTGGTAGAAATACCGTGCATGGTCTGCACTACCTGCTCAACCACTTGGCCCCCCTGCTCGGCAGTAGTGGAGGCATCTGCTGCCAGCGTGCTTGCCTGGCGCGCATTGTCGGCATTTTGTTTCACCGTGGCTGTCATTTGTTCCATGCTGGCGGCCGTTTCTTCGATCGAGGCGGCCTGCTGTTCAGTGCGTGATGACAAATCCGCATTGCCACTGGCTATCTCACGAGTGCCGTGATGAATTTCACTACTGCCTTCACGAACCCGCGTCACAATCGCCGTCAGGTTTTGCTGCATCGTGCCCATCGCTGAAAAAAGACGCCCCACTTCATTCTTGCCTGATGCAGGAACGGGTTCCGTTAAGTCAGCCTGGGAAATTTTGTCCAGTCGCCTTACGGCGTCATTCAACGGCGCGATGACCGTACGACGTAATGCTATATAGATGAGCACAGTCACCAATAGCGCAATTGCCACGGCAAGCGCATTGACTAACATAAACATATCGCCTTGCGCTTCAGCGTCGCCACGAATGCTATCTACCTGCTGAAAACCATGCTGCACAAAAGCAGTGGCGCTATTGGCTAAATTGCTCAATGGCTCAACCAGCTCGCCCCGAAGCCGATTAAAAGCATTGATGTCCATGGTTTCGAACGTCGCATGCTGCTGCTTGACCAAGGCCAGTACGTCGCGAAAGTCATCTATCAATGCCTCGCCCAATGCGTCGTTTGTCGTCGCAGCGAAGCGTTCAAAACGCTCTTCGGAACGGGCAATTCGATCCAGAGCAATGTCGACCTGGGCATTGGATTGGCGCGTTTGACCGACCATTAAAAAGTTGGATGCCGTTTCCATAGCCAGCATCGCCTGATTGAGCAACGAGTCAGCGCGATTAATCTCATTGAGCTGACTATTACTGATGAGGCTATAGGTTGACAGGTTAGCCTGAGCATTACGGTCTGCCATAAAGCTGATACCAGCTAACACCACTATCAGCATGACAAAGCTAGCCAACGCGGTAATAACGGCAGAGTGAATACTGATATGACGCAGTGAGCGTGTCATTTTTGTCCCCTTTTTTTTTATTTATGCGCAATGGGGTGTTATACCCGCTGAGCACGCCCTGAAGCGGCAATTAAGGCCATCAACCGCGATGGAATATCATCTAACGCAACCACTTCGACTGCTCCCCCGACGGCGATGGCTTCTCTTGGCATACCAAACACCACACAGCTTTGTTCATTTTGCGCAATGGTAGCCGCCCCGGCTTCACGCATCTCAAGCAGACCTGCAGCGCCATCCTTGCCCATGCCGGTCAAAATCACCCCAATGGCGTTTTTACCCGCATGCTTGGAAGCAGAGTGAAACAGCACATCAACAGAGGGACGGTGACGGTTGACCGGTGGGCCATCATTTAAGCGCACGACATAGTTAGCACCACTGCGGACAAGCTCTAGGTGCTGGTCGCCTGGGGCAATGTAGGCATGGCCTGGCAAGACACGCTCGCCATCGGTGGCTTCTTTTACGCTAATTCGGCACAGCCGATCTAGCCGCTCAGCGAAAGAGCGGGTAAAACCACCCGGCATGTGCTGGGTAATCAAGATGGCTGGCGCATTCGCCGGCAGTGGTTCGAGCACTGAGCGAATTGCCTCTGTGCCGCCGGTAGAAGCACCAATGATAATCAGCTTTTCACTCGACACCATTGGCGCTTTTAGCTGCGTGGGTGGTGGCGCATTTTTATGGCGGGCTTGGCGAGGACGCGAGCGGGCAGCAGCGCGAAGCTTGTCGGTAATTTCAGTTGCATACTCCATCATGCCGCTGCGAATACCCAAGCTGGGCTTGGCCACAAAATCCAAGGCGCCTAACTCTAACGCACGCAGAGTAATCTCTGAGCCGCTCTGGGTCAGCGATGACACCATGAGTACCGGCATAGGGCGCAGCCGCATTAATCGCTCAAGAAAATCAAGCCCATCCATCCGTGGCATTTCTACGTCCAATGTCAGCACATCAGGATTGTGTTGTTTGATCAGATCCCTCGCAGCAATCGGGTCTGGCGCGACGGCGACGACTTCCATATCCGGCTGAGAGTTGATTATTTCCGTTAACAAATCACGAATCAGCGCCGAATCATCAACGCACAACACTTTGATTTTGGCTGCGCTCAAAGCACGCCTCCTTTATGACGGTAGCCACCTGTGTGCCAGCCCACTCCGCTAAGGCGATTGCCAAAAGGAGTCAACGCACGTAACCGATTTATTTTTTTGCGAGGGTATAAACCGTTTGCCCACGCAGCTTGAATGCATCGCTGATATACGAAAAATTTTCCGAGTGTCCCGCAAACAGTAAGGCGTCTGGCTTCATCAGCGGGGCAAACCGTTTTAATATCTTGGCCTGGGTATCTTTATCGAAATAAATCATAATATTACGACAAAAAACGGCATCAAAAGGGCCTTTTACCGACCACTGGGACGCCAGCAAATTGAGCGGCAAAAACTCCACCAACGATGAGACTTCTGGCCTTATACGTGCCAAACCTGCATGACCACCGGTGCCTTTCTGGAAAAATCGCTTAACCCGCCCTTCGTCTAATTTACGCACCTGTTCAAGCGGATAAATACCGGCACGCGCTTTACTGAGTGCGTCGGTGTCAATATCGGTGGCAATGACTTTGGCCTGGGTGGCTTTTGGCCCCAAGGTTTCTAGCAGCGTCATTGCAATCGAGTAGGGCTCTTCCCCGGTGGACGCCGCTGAGCACCAAATAGTCACGGGACTTTGCTGTTTCTTAATGTGCTCAGCTAATAGCGGAAAGTGGTGCGCCTCACGAAAAAAAGCCGTGAGGTTGGTGGTTAAGGCGTTGGTAAACGCCTCCCACTCTTTAGCGTCCGGCTGGCGCTCCAACCGAGACAAATAGTCGGTAAAACGCGTAATACCGTGGTGACGCAGTCGCTTGGCTAAGCGGCTGTAGACCATTTCACGCTTATGCTCAGCCAGCACTATTCCGGCACGCTGGTATATCAATTCTCGTATACGCGCAAAGTCGGCATCGGTTAGCACAAGATCACGTTCGATCTGCCCTCCCGATGCCCACTGGCCGACGTCAACTCCCCGCTCGCGTTGGTCGATCAAAATTCTTCCCACTCCTCTACTGCGGCCAGCTGCCGCGTGGTTGGCGACGAAGGCGGTTTAGTTGGGCTATCTGGGAGCAGTGTTGGCGACCGATAGGCAGTAGGTGCTGTGCTAAGCGCTGTTGTTGGCGAGTTTTGATGATTCAAACGAAACGCCTCAACCGACAGGGCCAATAGACCCGCTTGCTGCTCTAATGCCACGGCGGCGCGCGCTGTTTCCTGAACACGAACGGCATTCTGCTGTGTCGCTTGATCCATTTCGGCAACGGCTTGATTCACTTCCGCGATACCGTGGCTCTGTTCTGCTGACGCTGATGAAATGTCATGCATGATCTGGGTAACATTGCGCGCCGCGTCGGCCACCTCACTAATCGCTACTTCGGCTTTTTTGACCAGCCCAGCACCCACATTGACTTCTTGATTAGAACCATCAATCAACACGCGAATCTCTTGAGAAGCACTTGCGCTTCTTCCTGCCAGCTTGCGCACTTCTTCAGCAACCACCGCAAACCCACGACCATGCTCACCTGCCCTGGCGGCTTCTACCGATGCGTTGAGTGCCAGGATATTGGTTTGAAAAGCAATCGAGTCAATCACATTGATGATGTCAGTCATTTTTTGCGAGCTTTGGGTAATTCGCTGCATATTCTCGACCAATTGCGACATTAGCTCCCCGGTCTGGGTCACTTGCTTAGCATTGTTATCGGCAAGACGGCGCGCTTCTTGAGCGTTATCGCTGTTTTGACGCACAGTCGTGGTCATTTCTTCCATGCTGGATGCGGTTTGCTGGAGCGACGCGGCCTGTTGCTCGGTACGAGACGATAACGCCTCATTACCGCTGGCAATATCCCGCGCGGCAGGGGTAACCACATTAATACCGCCTTTTACATCGCTGATAATGCTGCTCAAACTTTTCCGCATAGTGTTCAGCGACTCCATCAGCATCCCAACCTCATCCCGCTGGTGGGGGGGCACTTTTGCGGCTAGGTTTCCGCCCGCAATTTGCAAGGTAAAGCGAGACGCGCTTTTAAGCGGCCGAACAATGGAACGTAACATCAGCCCCCCAAGCAGGATAAGCGCCAGCACGCCAACACCTAGTACAGCGGCCTGAGCGCTTAACATGCGGGTTTGACCTTGCTCAGCATCAGCAGCCATTACCTCCGCGGCCACCTGTTTTTCAGCGATGAGCTGGTTCACCATCGTCGAGAGTTCGCGCCCTTCGTTATTCATCACACTGATGACTGCGTCCAAACCGGTAAACACCTGATACGTGTCTTCTGCTTGCAAGACGGTTTCCGCTTGGAACATGCCATTGTCTAAAAAGCTTTGCAGCTGAGTATTGAAGGAGCTGGCTAGCGCTGTCGTGTTGACATCTCGGGAGTAGTATTGCTGCCAAGCTGACTCGATCGTCGCCGCGCTCTTGGCAATCATGTCGCCCATCTCGAAGCGCTGTTGAATCAGCTCCATACGCTCTGGTTCAATCATGGCCTGGCGTGTTTGCGCGATGGTCTGGTCAATTTGCTGTAAGCGAATAACATCTTGCAGGCCATCATGATTAAGCGTCGCTAACCGCTCTCCGGCGACGTTAAGGCCATACAGCCCAAGGCCACCACTCACCAGCAGCAGTGCGCCAGCGACGACAATCATGCCAACCAATTTGGCGCGCAGGGTATCCAGTCGTATCCGCTTTAAACCTTGAGTTAGGCCTTTCTTACGCAACTTCCCCTTGTCTAAATAGAGCTGTTTGTTACGGCCTTCACGGATTTCAGCGTAGGCCTGTTCCGCTTGGGCGATCGCCTCTCGGGTTGCCTGCACCCTGACAGAGGCATAGCCAACGACCTGGTCGTCTTCAATAATCGGCGTTACGCTGGCACTCACCCAGTAGTGGTCACCATTCTTGCAACGGTTTTTAACCAGTCCTCGCCATGTTTCACCGCTTTTCACGGTCTGCCACAGGTTTTCAAACGCCGCTGGCGGCATATCCGGGTGTCGAATCAAGTTATGGGGCGCACCTATCAGCTCTTCGTACTGAAAACCACTGATCTCGATAAACGCCGGGTTGGCATAGGTAATGCGCCCTTTAAGATCCGTACGCGAAACGAGGAAATCATCACTCTGTAGTTCAATTTCACGCTGAGTGACTGGCTGGTTATTACGCATCCGCATACCTTATTTTTAGTATTGAAGCCGAGGAAGTCATGAGCCTAAACCGCAAGACCTAAAACGCTTCCCACTCATCGACTGCCGTGTTGCGAGCAGGTGTTTTTTTGGCCGCCGGGGTTTGGGCGGCAGGTACTGGCTGAAGAGCGCGGGGCCGCACGGCATACTTCCCCTCTGCCAGGGCAGGCGTCACCTGGAAGCGCTCAACCGCTTCTCTAAGGCGTGCCGCTTCGCTTTCTAATTCGTTGGCGCTACGTGCTGCCTGTTGAACCAGCTGGGCATTTTGCTGAACAACCTGATCCATTTGGGCAACCGCTTGATTAACTTGCCCAATACCATTGCTTTGCTCTTCGGAGGCAGCCGCAATCTCATCCATAATATCGTTGACCCGCTGCACCGCAGCGACAAGATCCTGCATGGTTTTTCCCGCGTGATTCACCCGCTGGGTGCCCGCGTCCACTTTGCCAAGCGATGCATCGATCAGCGTGCGAATTTCTTTGGCAGCATTAGCGCTGCGGCTAGCGAGACTGCGAACTTCCTGTGCGACAACGGCAAACCCTTTGCCATGTTCACCCGCACGGGCGGCTTCTACCGAGGCATTTAAAGCGAGAATATTGGTTTGAAAGGCAATGTTATCGATCACCGTAATAATGTCGGCAACCTGGTGGGAGCTGGCGCTAATGTCTTGCATGGTTTCAACAATATTGGCAACTTCTTCGCCGCTGCGTTTGGCGGTTAGCGTTACCTCATTGGCGAGCTGACTGGCTTGTAGTGCATTGTCAGCATTGTGCCCAACGGTAGAGGCCAACTGCTCCATGCTCGAGGCCGTCTCTTCTAGCGAAGAGGCCTGCTGTTCGGTACGTGAGGAGAGGTCGTTATTGCCACTGGCGATATGCTGAGAGCGCTCAAAAATTGACGCACCGCTTTGGCGTACCACGCCAACCGTTTCAGACAGTGAAGACTGCATATGCGCCATGGCAGTGTACAACCTGCCAATTTCATTATTGCCAGGCGAGGTAATTTGCTGGCTTAGATCGCCCTGGGCCATTTTCTCAAAGTAACCGACCAGACGATCCAAGGGACGCAACACATTAACGGTCACTCCCCACACCACCACAGCGACCGTTACGCCGGTCATGATCACCACGCCAATCAACACCCAGCGAATACGTGTCGCAAACTCACTGAACGCCGCTTGCTGCGCCTGCAAATCACTCGATGCCTGCACAATAGCGGCACCGTGGTGGAGCGCATAAAGGCCTATAGCGCAGGCCACCACCACCAACATTGAAAAAGTGGCTAACACCAGCCCCCAACTGAGGCGCACGGTCATATTGCTCATCATTTGACGCAGTAGCGGTGTCACACGCATTACTCCAAACACAACCGTAGTGGCCGATGCTATCCGTAGCACCAGAGAGGGCTGTTTTTTGGCTTAAGAAGGCACTCTCCCTGTGCCCAGTTACACAGGTATTAGCGGCTGCTAGTGCTATCGACTAAGGCCATTTCTTCGCTGGTTAGCAGCTTATCGATATCGACCAGCACCAACATGCGGTCTTCAAGACTGCCTAATCCGCTCAAGAAATCAGAGGAGAGCGTGACGCCAAACTCAGGCGCTGGTTTGATTTGCTCGGGTGTTAATGTCATGACATCAGAAACGCCATCCACGACAATACCAACGACGCGGTCGGCGACATTGACCACGATAACAACGGTTTGGCCACCGTACTCGACACTGTCTAGGTGAAATTTAATGCGCAGATCGACAATGGGGACAATGACGCCGCGCAAATTGGTCACCCCTTTAATAAAATCAGGGGCATTGGCAATACGCGTGACATTTTCATAACCGCGTATTTCCTGAACCTTCAGAATATCAATGGCATACTCTTCTTCTCCCAAAGAGAACACCAAAAATTCGCGATTATCGGCTTCTGCGGCGGACAACACCGCTCCATTGTTTGCTTGGCTCATGACGGCTCGGCCTCCTGGTAATAAGAGAGATGGGGATAACTCACCTGTTTTCCGGCTTCTTTCTTGGCACGGCTTAACCGATGTAAACCTGTAATATCTAGAATAAGCGCGACGCTACCGTCACCAAGGATGGTCGCCGCCGAAACGCCCGGCACTTTGCGGTAGTTATCTTCTAAGTTCTTCACAACCACCTGTTGCTGGCCAATCAGCTCATCGACCAACATGGCATAACGACGCCCCTCGCCCTGCACGATTACGGCAATACTTTTGGTCGGGTCGGTAATGGCATTTTCCACATCCAGCACTTCATGGATCGCAATCACCGGCAGGTACTCATCGCGCACTTTAAGCACCACATCATCGCCCGCCATGGCATACATATCCCCTTTGGCAGGCTGCAACGACTCGAGCACCGTGGAAAGTGGCAAAATAAAGGTTTCACTGCCTACTTTGATCGACATGCCGTCAAGAATGGCGAGCGTCAGCGGCAACACGATGCGCGTGTTGGTGCCTTCACCTTTCTTGGATTGGATTTCAACCCGGCCACCCATGCCTTGAATATTCCGCTTGACCACATCCATTCCGACACCGCGGCCAGAAACGTCGGTGACTTCTTTTGCCGTGGAGAAACCCGGTGCAAAAATCAGCTGGAAGACTTCTTCGTCGGGCATGTTGTCGGAAACGTTTAGGCCATTCTCACGCGCCTTGGCCAACAACCGATCACGATCCATACCCGCGCCATCATCACGCACTTCAATCAGAATATTGCCGCCCTGATGGCGTGCTGATAACACTAGCTTGCCAACTCGGGGCTTACCTACCGCTTCGCGCTCATCCGGCATTTCGATGCCGTGATCCAAACTATTACGTACTAGGTGCGTTAACGGATCGGTAATGCGCTCAACCAGACTTTTATCCAGCTCGGTGGACTTACCTTCGGTAATAAGCTCAATTTCTTTGCCCAATTTACCGGCGGTATCACGTACAACACGGGGAAATCGGCTAAACACAAATTCCATCGGAATCATGCGGATCGACATCACCGCTTCTTGAAGATCCCGCGCGTTACGCTGGAGCAGACTCATGCCATTTTGTAGCGAGCTATTGCCAACAGATTGATCGCCAAGGTCACTGACCGTTTGGTCCAGCATCGACTGGGTAATAATCAGCTCGCCCACCAAATTGATGATTTGGTCGACTTTATCTACCGACACACGGATCGAGGCAGACTCTGCGGCGGCTTTTTTAGGGGCGGATTTGGCTAGCTTTTCTGGCGAGGGTGTTTTGTCAGCAGGTTTAGCCACCGCAGACGCCGCAGGCTCAACACTATTAGTAGGCTCAACAACATCAGTCGGCGCGGCTGCTGGCGCGCTAGCACTTTCGTCTTTTTCAACGGCTACCACGCTAATTTCGATCTGCTCAGGCTCAATAATGAAGCACATCACCGCTTCAATATCGTCAGCACTAACGTCACCTGTCAGCGTGACTTCGTAACGTTTTTCATCCCCCGAGTGGGCTTGGACATCGCCCAGTTGCTCCAGCTCTTCCACCAGCAGCGTGCGATCTTTTTCGCTAACATTCAGTAGCGCAACCAACAGATGGCGTTCGCTTGGCGAGGAGGACTCAGCAGCCTCGGCGTTGGTTGATGGTTTTTTTTCAACCACTGGCGCGGGGGCCGCAGGTGCATCCAACGTCTGACCAATTTCTTCTAGCGCGATCTGCTGCAGTGTCTGGCAAATTCGCTCGTAGGCTTCTTGGTTGGGCTCTTCCTCGTTGCGATAGGCATCGAGTTGCTCATGCATGATGTCTTTTGCCTCTAAAAAAGTATCAACGAGGTCGGCTCGCAATGTCAGTTCACCTTTGCGTGCGTGATCTAACAAGTTTTCAAAGATGTGCGTGGTTTTCTGCAGCACACTGAAGCCGAAGGTACCTGCGCCGCCTTTTATGGAGTGGGCGGCGCGGAAGATAGCGTTTAGCTGCTCGCTATCCGGATCATCGACATCCAGTTCCAGCAGATGCTGCTCCATATCGGCCAGCAGCTCTTCAGCTTCTTCAAAAAAGGTGTCAAAAAAATCCGCTATATCCATGCACCGCTCCACATAAACGTCTTAGTGTTGTGATAAGCCCTACTCATTCGCTTTCATCGCTCTGAGACGCGCTTTGTGGCAGCGCCTCTAAAAGCGCATCTTCATCAGGCAATGGGGAATCAAGCCCCATAACGCCTGGATTACGAATCGCTTCAGCGATTTCTGGCAATAAGACAACGAGCTCAATGCGACGATTAACCGGGTCTGTCGGCGCAGTTTCAGGCAACCTGACACGATCGGCAAAGCCCGATACGCGCAGCAGTTGATCTGGATCAAGCCCACCAGCAACTAATTCACGCCGAGAGGCATTTGCTCGGTCGTTGGACAGCTCCCAGTTACTGTAGCCTCGAAAACCACCGGCATAAGGCACGCTGTCGGTGTGGCCGCTGATACTTAAGTCATTGGGTAATTCGTTGAGTAGCGGTGCCATCGTACGTAGCAGGTTGCGCATGTAGGGAGCCACTTGGTCACTGCCTAACTCGAACATAGGCCGCTGCTCCGTATCGAGCAGT
Organism: Halomonas sp. N3-2A; assembly: GCF_002216165.1. Classification (NCBI taxonomy): domain Bacteria; kingdom Pseudomonadati; phylum Pseudomonadota; class Gammaproteobacteria; order Oceanospirillales; family Halomonadaceae; genus Halomonas; species Halomonas sp. N3-2A. The sequence goes on from NZ_CP022286.1 coordinate 3,722,880, forward strand.
TGAATGCGTAGCCCTTCGCGGGTTAAATCAAAGCGCATTTGGCTACGTAGGTGGCGCAGTTCCGGGTCTTGTTCAATGGCCCGCTCAATACGCTCTTGCAAATCGTTAAAGAAGCGCCGCTCCTGAGCACTGGGACGGCTATGCTGAAGAATATCAATCCGGGCACGTTCGCCATCGCTGTGGGTCGGGTCTGGGCCGCCGCCAGGAATCACCTGGGTGCTTCCTGACCGATCGCCACTGGTCATTGCCGAGATCAATGGCGTGCTGAAGTACTCTGCAACACTGCGGCGGGTTTCATCGTCGGAAACACTTAAAATCCACATGACCAAAAACAGCGCCATCAAAGCTGTCATAAAGTCAGCAAGGGCAATCTTCCACGCACCGCCATGGTGGGCATGCACCACTTTTTTGCGCCGAATAACAATCGGACGCTTATCGCCCCCCTTACTCATGCATTACCGCCCTTTTTAGCGTCGCGAACATACTCTTCAAGCTCTGCGAAGCTGGGGCGCTCGGTGCTGTGTAGTGCTTTCCGACCAAATTCAACGGCTAACTGAGGAGCATAACCATGCAGGCTAGCCAGTAGCGTGACACGGATACACTGGAGCATTTTTTCTGCTTCTTTGGCTTGCCGTTCGGCATAGCTCGCGATAGGGCTAATAAATCCATAGCCCATTAAAATCCCCAGGAAGGTACCCACCAACGCCATGGCAATCATTTGTCCCATTTGTTCAGGACTGGCATCTGCGTAGGTCAGTGCTTTAATCACCCCCATTACCGCCGCTACGATACCGAACGCAGGCATTGCATCACCGACTTTGGCAATCGCATCGATGGGAATATGGGCTTCCTGCTCAAATACTTCGATTTCGTGAAGCATTAACTCATCGATTTCCATCGGTTCCATGCCACCACTCACCATTAACCGCAGATAATCGGTTAAAAAATCCATAATATGAGGGTCTGCAAGCACCGTGGGATGCTCTTGAAACAGCGGGCTGTCCTGAGGGTTGTCAATGTCACGCTCAATGCCCAACATCCCCTCGCGGCGCACTTTAGAGAGGATCTTGTATTGCAGTGCCATTAACTCCATATACAGTGCTTTATTATATTTTTTGGTGCGCTTGAGCCGGGGAAGTATTTTAAACGTGGCTTTAATCGCTTTGCCGTTATTGGCAGCAATAAAAGCGCCAACGCCTGCACCGCCAATAATCAGCAGCTCCAGGGGTTGGAACAAGGGGCCCAAGCTACCGCCTGCCATCACATAACCGCCAAAGACAGATAGCAGTACGACCAAATAACCCAGAGGAATCAGCACAAGCAGTGTCCTTGCGGTATCAGTTTTATCTCAAGAGAGCGCGATTGCCGTGTTTCAAAAAGAAGACACAGAAAAGTCCCGCTCCACGCGTTTCTTAGCCATAGCATACGCAGGCGTAGGCAGTTCTAATGAAAAAGTACCCACCCCTTTTGGTGCTATCTATACGTTAAAGTCGCACTTTATTGGTTATATGCTTACCCGCTGTGGGCGTGGCCGTTTTTTATCTTTCAATGCCGCGCCTTGCGTGTTTTGCCGGCTCGCGAGGGAGGCTGGCAAATACCGCAAACATAATCATGAGCGGGGCTATGCGCATGCGCGACAAAGTGCCCCCCACAACGCGTACACATGTTTAGCTGCAGCAAGTCACTTTCAAAAAACCGTACCAGTGTCCACGCCCGCGTAAGCCCCAGCACCGGTTCAACGTTTTCAAGGTTTATCTGCTCTTCATACAGGCGGTAAGCTTTGACAAAGGCATCAATACGCTCGCAGCAGGTATTTTTTTGTATACTGTTGTAAATGTTGTAAAACAGCGACGAATGCACGTTTGGCAGCCACGTTACGAACCAGTCCGCGGAAAAAGGCAGCATACCTTTAGGCGGCGACATCCCCCGCACTTCTTTGTACAACTTAATCAAGCGCGTGCGACTTAGGTCTGTCTCGGTCTCTAGTACTTGTAAGCGTGCACCTAACTCAATCAGCTCTATGGCCAGTTGTACTTGGTGCATTTCATCAACCAAGCTTTTCTGACTCACTCGGACTCTCCTACTGGAAACACCTCAAACTCTTCACAAGCCGACAGTAAAGAAGCATGTAACCCTGAAAGACCTTGATCCCGAGGATTCTGAGTAATTTTGCGCAGTTGATGGACGCTCGTTTGGCTTAGCCTGCATATCAGCTGATTATTGCGTGCCAGTTTCGTCAACTGCCGAGCATTTAGAGACACCAGCAGATCGGCAAGCTCACTGTCTACTTTTAAGCGAAACATCGCTGCCTCACGGTCTTCGACCAATAGGCGCTGCGCGAGAAGTAAATACGCTAAATTAATTTCTTGAATTTCATCGAGAAAGCTTGTTTGACTCATAGTGTTCCATCGAACGACATGGGCGTTTCATTATGACTTTACATCGACGCCTTAAAGGTTTTTAACATTCCTCTGTCATGGTTACATACAACGTTTATATTGGCTACCAACGCTCTTGCCGAGGAATTAACCCTTCTTCGGATAACTCAAATACCCACACAAGAAGCTCTGCAATCACCTGGTATAAACTTGCAGGAACCTCGGCATCGAGATCTAACTGCATCAGCAGTGCCACAAGCTCAGGTGCATCGTGCACATAAATGCCTTGGCGCTGTGCCTCCGCCATAATCCGCTCCGCCAGCTCGCCGTAACCTTTTGCGATCACTCTCGGCGCCTGATCTTTATCTTGATAGGCTAGCGCGACGGCTTGACGACGATGCTCACCCGAGGTCGCCATCATGACTCTCCAAGGTGGCATAGTGAGCTTTCACCTGAACACTGCGAAAATCTAACGCCTGCAGACGTTTTTCCAAACGCTCACTTCCCAGCTCCAGAGACTGGTAAGTCGACGCAGCATCCGTGGTCAGATCAATGCTTAACACTGATTGGTAAAGTCTCAGTGATGCACTGAACGCTCCCAGATTAGGCACGTCAAGCTGCATATCTGACTGCCAGACACCATCACCTTCTGCCTCTTGCTGGGCGCTTTCGCGCTCACCTTCCCGGGTAGGCATATGAATGACTAATGCCATAAAAATACCGGCCCAAACATCACCTTCCCAGCGAATAACAGGCATCACGAGCATATCGAGCTGTTGACGCACCAGGCTCTGCAAACTTTCATGCACAATCTCACGACCACCGCGCACTAGCGAACTCTCTTCCATTGCTCGCGCGCTTGCCATATCAATACTGGCGGAAGCGCTCGCAGAGACATTGGCAGGCACACTTTCACGCTGCGCGCCTGCTGGCAGGGTACTATCCGGCATAAGCGCAGCTGGGCGGATCAAACCAGCTTGATCACTTGCCACAGGTATCAGCAACGAATTCGGCAATATGGCAACGTTTGTATTACTCGCACCCAATGTGGCATTTGCCGCAAAAGGAGGCATTACAAACGTGGCCAGACTGGCAGGCAGCAGAGGTCGTGGGCCTGGCTGCATCTGCGGTTCTCGCAGCAATTGTTGTCGGGAAGAGTCCCCTTGAAACCATCGCTTTAAATGCGATTCGTAAAACAGTCCGCTATCCCTAACGCTGTTTTCTAACCGACTTGCTAGTGCCGTAGCAGAGGGCGCTTCCTCCAATCCCATCAATGGCGCCTGCGGGCGTATCATCGCCGGTGGTGCGGGAAATCGCAGTAATACATCGGCGATGGTGCGTGCCGCTGGGCTAAAGTGGGTTTGCGTCGAGCCTAGTGGTGTGCTGGCTAGCTCTCCCTTCGCAGCGGGCAGCCGTTGCCCATCAAGCGAGGAAGGTAGCCGTCTAAGATCATCAAGTGGTGATGATAGCGGGCGTCCATCCAGGCTTGAATCGCCTTGCAGCGCGCGCGGCCCCTCGCCCGGTGGTATCGGCTGCACGGGCGCATTAAGCGGACGCTGGGACAACTCACCGCCCTTACGCCCAAGCACTTGGTGCATGAGCGTATCGATAAGTGGCGTAATGCCACTCACGAAGCCCCCTTCTCCTGATCGCTACCGGTATCGAAAAGCGCCGCATCACCTTGCTGAGGCGCATAAGCACGATGCAGACTTCGCTGACGTTGAGAAACACCTATCAGTTTGCCTAGCTCATCTCGTCTAGCCACCAAACGACGACGAATTTCAACATCATGCTCAAGAATGCTCTCCAGCAACTCTGCTTTTCGCTTCCGGCCATCATCATCAAGTACGGTTTCTTCATCGCGCTGACGCAACGCTTCAACTGACATCACATAGTGAGTACGCTGCTCGATAAGCTCTGCCCACTGCTCCGCATGCGCGAGCTCGTGCATTTTTGTCACACAGATGAGTAGCTTAGCGTACGCTTCAATAAGCGCTTGCTGGGCATTTTCACGAGCAGTTTCAGAAGCCGACATGCTTTGCCTCACGCACTTTGCTGTTGACCGATTTCACGCCATGCAGAGGCGATGTCTTCAAGCAAACGTTCTGCTTGGTTAAGGCTGTCTTCATCATTTCGAAGGTTTGCGGCTAACAATAAGCGGGAAATGTAGTCATATAGAGAAGCAAGACGCTCAGCAATATCGCCGCCCTTCTCTTGATCCAGCGCAGTCACCAAGCCATTGTTAATAATATCCAAGGCCTTGGAAATCGACTTCCCCTTTTCAGCCGTGTGACCTGCCTGCATATGAATACGCGCCGCACGGATGGCCGCCTGAGCACCATCAAACAGCATTACAATAAGCTGATGAGGATCAGCTGACATAACGCCGCTTTCCACGCCAACGCGGGCGTAGGCATTGGCACCTCGGCCATAAGCGGCGCCACCGCGGGAGTATGTCATAAGCGGGCTCTCCTTTATTAATGTGAACAACAGCCACACAATCAACGACTCGTGCTGTTTCTCGTTAGCTGTTTCGCGTCCAAAATCGAGCTTATTGACTCGGTTATAACTAGTATCGGCGCCTGACTAATAGACTTTAATGTTTACCTTACTTTTCGCTCAGAAAGTTTCGCTCTCTTTGCCAAGCAGTAAACGGCTACGTAGACACCGCCACTTCACGTGTTGGCTTACCCAACCTTTCTAGAACGTCCCCACGCAGCGTATTACCCAACGTCTCGCGCATGGGCGCCTCTGCCTGACGAGTCAGCGCCACTTCAGCCGGCGCACCTTGCTCGTCAAGGCGAACAATCCAAGCCATCTGTTCACTGGAAAAATACGCCAGCGACCCCACCGGCAGTGGTTTGAAATGCTCGATGTAGCGCTTGGTCCAGCGGGGATCAAATTGGTGAGGGTGGCTCAGCAAATGACGATATATTTGCTGCGCCGTTTTAGCCGGTCGGTCAGCTCGATCACGTCGCATCGCTTCTACCACATCGACCACAGCGCTCGCTTTCGCCAGCTCGTTAATATCACTGCCGGTTAAGCCATCAGGATAGCCACTACCATCCAACCGTTCGTTAATACCACCTATCACCGCTTGGGCAACGGCAGCAGAAAGCCACTGACAGTGCTGAAGACGATCTAACAGCAACGCCACATGCTCGCTCATGGCTTGGCGATGAGTGGCCTCGAAGTGTGGCGCCTTGAACAGTATTTGCGGAACAAGCGCTTTACCAAGATCATGCACTAAACCACTCGCTACAACCGCTTTGCGCACATCACGGGGCATATTTGTCCCCACCAAATCGAGCAAATGCACGGCTACTGCAATGCCATGGCGAACAAGCAGCGGTTCTGGCGACAAGCAGCGCGTCGCAAACAGCAGCGCTTCACGGTCTTCTTCGTGGAGCAACAAAAGACGGTCTGCATTACGTGATAGCTGGCGAGAATCGATGTCGCTGCCTTGCTGTAAAAGCAGCAGCTGGGCATCCAGGTAAGCCGCTATTTTCACTAAGCGCCGCGCCATTGGCGTTGCATAACGGCGAATATCACGCCGCCCGACATGCTCACTCCCCGCCGTACGCTTGCCCGGCTGCTCGAATAGCGGCGATGGCTGACGATCGTCCTGGGCCTCTTTTTTATAGCGGGCGGCTTCGCGCTCGATTTCACAGACAAAATACCAAATTTGTCGCTCTTGCTCGGCAGCGCAATTCGTAAAGCGGAAGCCCACGCGCAATAAGTGCCGTTCAGGATCGGTTTTTTGATGGCGCGGAACACCCTGCACTTCAAAATAGGTGCCATCTGGGAATGTAAAGGCGAGCGTTAGCGGCAGGTCAGCGTCAGCCAACACGCCACTGGCAGTCAGCGGCAGCTCTATTTGGCAGCCATCCTGAGAAAGGTCGCGTAGCTCCCCGTCAACCCCATCACCACTTTCGCCGCATATTGAAGCGGGCACGACCATACCTAAACGCAGCTCAGCGCGAAACGATTCGCGGCGCTGGAGCACCTCCAGGGTCGCGGGGTAGTCGCTACAACATAAAAAGCGCCCCCCTGCATGGCGGGTCTCGGTTAACGATAGAAACGGCGTGCGCACCACTTTGCCCTGGGAGTGGCCGCGCAGAAAAAATGATTCACCTTGCTGTAAGCGGTTTAACAAATGATCGACCGAGGATAAGTCCATCACTAGCGTCTTGCCGGCGTACTGCTCCATTAACACGATAGGTTCTGGGTGTGCATCAGCGGAGGCCAGGCAAAGCGACACCCCCCCACCCTCGATCATGGTATTTAAAAGAGAGCTTACGGCCGTTGGACTGGTAACTCTTTCATATTCATCTTGTTGGACTGACATTCTCGTCTCGCTCGCTACCACGTTGTTATTACGTCACACCCACAAAAAGGCGACAGAGCATATCAGAAGCTTTTGGGCTGTCGTTATAACGATCACAGTCCTGCGCTATGCAAAAATAAAGTTTGTAGCTCCCCGGCCGATAATCGTGAAGAGGCCTATAGCTACGATTCGACGGCCTTATCACCTTGTTGCCACCACGCCGCGTGGCTTTTATCTAAAGGATTCCGTCTATGGGCCCCTTGTTAATTGATGAGCTAATCTCGATAGCAACAACTCCCTATCAATCAACCAGCTACCAATCAACCAATCCAACAACATCGTTACAGCAGGCACCTGGCATCACAGGCGTTGCCGGAGAGCAGCCCGAACTTCGCAGCGTGAGCAAAGAGTCACTTGCGGTACCTATACAGCGGATCAACGAAACCTTGCGGCCACGGGGGTTGGAATTTGTACTGAGTGAGCAATCCGAGCGCGTCATCACGAAAGTCATCGACCGCGAAACCGGTGATGTTATTCGCCAAATACCAGCCGAAGAGGTGTTGCTCGTCGCAGAGCGGCTGGAAGAGTTACAAGGACGAATTATTTCTTTAGAAGCCTGACCAAGCGATAGGAGAGGTTACTTCATCATGACCAGTGATCTCTCTTGCTGACGCCACCCGCTAATCAATTACCCACCGTTGTCATTAGCGCTTGTTACTCGCTTTTTTTCGACACCAACGAATAAACGCTATCTACACCTGCATATTCATTACGTCGCGATAGGCCGTTACCAGGCGATTACGCACTTGAAGGCCCATCTGAAAAGCAACACTCGCTTTCTGCATGTCGACCATCACGTCGTTCAGTTCAACATTCGGTTCGCCTGCCTGAAAAGCCGTCGCTTTTGCGTTAGCAGCCTGCTGTAAGCGATTGATACGCTGAATAGACGCCTGCAACTCACTACCAAAACTGCCCTGACCCACCGCCGTGGCAACCTGCTCACCCTTGATAGGCTGGGCTGCCTGGGTAGCTAAACCTTGCATTTGCTGCAGCGCTGATTGTATGGCAGGTGAACTCATAAGCACGACTCATCCGGAGGAAGGTGAAGTAATACCAAAAGCCTATCACTGGTAGCAGAACACTCATACGTACAAATACGCCTTAAAAGACAACCTGTTCGTTCATTTATGCTCGACCTGCCACAGGATAATGGCGTCCATCACAATTCCGCTTCATCTTTTTAGCGGATAACCGCGATTGACGGATATTAGCCTATGCCTTCTTTGGTGATGCGCCTGAGCCGTCATCAGTTTTGCCTGTCCTCGTGGGGGCACGCATGAGCGAAACTGGTGCTACGGCAGGCCGTCAGAACAGTACGACACAACATGCACCCCGCAGCGGAACGGCAGACAATGACACCAAAAGCCCCACGACGGCTCAGCGCACGTTAAAACAGCTGCGTGGCAACCCGTTGGTTGTGCTGTTGGTCGCTGCTGCAGCTTCTATTGCGATTATTGCTGCCCTTTTCATGTGGGCCAGCAGCCCTGAGTATCGGGTTCTGTATAGCAACCTGAATGAAGCCGATGGTGGACGTATCATTGCGGAGCTGGATAGCCGCGGCGTTCCCTATCAGTTCAGCGAGGGCGGTCAAGCGCTGTTAATACCCAGCGATCAGGTGCACACGCTAAGGTTACAACTTGCTGAGCAAGGGCTCCCCCGTGGCGGTAATCTGGGCTTTGAGCTGATGGAGAATCAAGCCTTTGGTATCAGCCAGTTTGCTGAACAAGTTAACTTTCAACGTGGCCTTGAAGGTGAGCTGTCTCGCTCCATTGAATCACTGGGCCCCGTCGATAAGGTTCGCGTTCATCTTTCGATGGCCAAGCCGTCGGTCTTTATCCGTGATCGTGAGCCGGCCAAAGCCTCCGTTGTACTGACGATGTTGCCTGGGCGTGTTCTGGGCGAGGGGCAAGTCAGCGCTATCGTCCATATGGTATCCAGCAGTGTCCCTGAGCTGGCACCGGAAGACGTCACCATTGTGGATCAGAATGGTCGCCTGCTTTCGTCTACAGCGTCACAAGGCAACGACCTGGATGGCTCTCAGCTGGCGTACATCGCAGAAGTCGAACGCTCCTATCAGCGCCGTATCGAAAATATCCTGTCTCCCATTCTTGGCAATGACAACGTACGCGCCCAGGTAGCAGCGCAGATCGACTTTTCTCGCCGTGAACAGACCTCCGAGCGCTACGCCCCCAACCAGGCCCCCAATGAGTCCGCGGTTCGCAGCCGTCAGCTCAGCCTGTCGTACGATGGCGAGGATCCTCTGGCGACCGGTATTCCAGGGGCATTAAGCAACACCCCTCCCGGTGTAGCGCCATCACCTATCAATCAGCCCGACGCTGATGAAGAGGATGCCGAAGTACCTGAAAACGCCTTACAGAACCTACGTCAAGATGACGTGGTGAACTATGAAGTTGACCGCAGCATTGAACACATTCAGCACCGCCTTGGCCAGGTAGAGCGCCTATCGGCAGCGGTTGTCGTGAACTTCCGTCAGGTTATTAATGACGAGGGCGAAGCAGAGCAAGTTGCGCTAAGCCCAGAAGAGGTTGCTCAGTTGGAGCGCTTGGTTCAACAGGCCATGGGCTTCTCGCAAGCGCGTGGCGATCAGGTGGAAGTCGTCAATACGCCGTTCGTCAGTGTCGATGACAGCGCGTCTGACGTCGCTTGGTGGCAACAGCCGGAGACCCTGTCGATTGCCTCAACCTTGGGCCGCTATCTGCTTGTCGCCCTGGCAACGCTATTGCTCTATTTGCTGATTCTACGGCCACTGATCAAGCGCTATACCCAGCCACCGGTGATGGCTGCCGCCATGCCTGGCAGTACGTTTAGCGCCAGCGTTGGAGGCGAAAGCGAAGAAGATGAGCAAGAGAACGAGGCATCTGCGTCTGGTGAGAACGAGGATACCTACAGCAACAAGCCCAAACGGCGGCGCAAAACCTCGCTGTACGAACACAATCTTAACGACCTGCGTGAAATGGCCCAGGAAGATCCCCGTATGGTCGCAATGATTATCCGCAGCTGGATGAACACTCATGAGTAGCCCGATTGCCGAGATGACCGGTGCACGCAAAAGCGCCATTCTCTTGCTTGCGCTGGACGAAGATAGCGCGGCGGAGGTCTTCAAGTACCTCAGCGCCAGCGAAGTACAAGACATCAGTCTGGAAATGGCCCGCTTGCATCAAGTCTCACACGAAGACATGAAAGCAGTGCTGGAAGCCTTCCATAAAGAAAGCGAAGAGTTTGTGGCGCTAAACCTCAACTCTAGTGAGCATATTCGCTCGGTACTCACCAAAGCGCTGGGGAGCGAACGTGCCACCAGCCTTATCGAAGATATTCTCGAGACCACGGGCGGCAACTCAGGCATTGATGCGCTAAATCTCATGGAAGCCTCCATGGTGTCTGAGCTGATTCGTGACGAACATCCGCAGATTATCGCCACTATTCTGGTTCATCTGGACCGCCACCAGGCGGCCGATATTCTTGAGCTGTTTGAAGAGAAGCTGCGTAACGATGTGGTATTGCGTATCGCAACCTTCAGCGGCGTTCAGCCAGCCGCGCTGCAGGAGCTAACAGAAGTGCTGACCAGCATGCTGGATGGCCAAAACCTCAAGCGCAGCAAGATGGGTGGCGTAAGAACGGCAGCCGAAATTCTCAACTTGATGAATTCGTCTCAAGAAGAAGTCGCCATCGAAACCGTGCGCTCGCACAGCGAAGATTTGGCGCAAAAAATTATCGACGAAATGTTCCTGTTCGAGAACCTACTCGACCTGGACAACCGTGCCATTCAGATGGTGCTTCAAGAAGTCGAAACCAACTCTCTGGTGGTGGCCCTCAAGGGCGCCCAAGAAGCCCTGGTCGACAAGTTCCTACGCAACATGTCGCAGCGGGCAGCGGATCTTGTTCGCGAAGATATGGAAGCCCGAGGCCCTATTCGCGTTTCACAGGTAGAAACCGAGCAGAAAGCTATTTTGCAGGTGGTACGCCGATTGGCGGATTCCGGTGAGATCGTCTTAGCAGGCGGGGACGATGAGTATGTCTAACGCCAAAACGCCTGAATTTGATCGTCACGGTAGTTGGCGGCGCTGGCAGATGGATGAATTGGCTGAACAAAAGACAGGCTCACAACCGGGCGGCATACCAACGCCTTCCGCCCAGCAACGCAAAGTAGAGGCTGCCAAGAAAGCAGCCGAGCAGGCACGCCAACGTGAAGAGCAGGAACGCCAGGCACTTTACGAACGCATTCGCCGGGAAGCCGAGGAAGCGGGTTATCAGGATGGCTTAGCCCGAGGCCATCAAGAAGGTCTTGAACAAGGCCTTAGCGAAGGGCGCGCCCAGGCAGAGACAGAGCTAGAGCAACACATACGTAAAACCGTGGCGCCCCTACGCTCACTGGCAAAACAGTTTGCTGATGCGCTAGAGCGTATTGATGAGACGGTGGCACACGACCTCGCCGAGCTAGCGCTAGCAACCGGCAAGCAGTTAGCCGCAGACGCGCTACAAGAGAGTCCTGAGCAAATTCTTGAGATCGTTCGTGAATTACTCCATACCGAGCCACCGCTTGTAGGCCAGCAACGTCTTTGGCTTAACCCGCAGGACCATGCGCTGGTTAAAGAACATCTCGGTAGCGAGCTACAAGCGGCCAGTTGGTCGCTTCAGCCAGATGATCAGCTCGCACGTGGCGGGTGCCGGATCACCAGCGCCCAAGGAGAGCTGGACGCTACGTTTGAAAGCCGCTGGCAGTCAGTTGCTGCCCAGTTACGCAAGCGCCATCACAACAGTGATTCCACCTCTCCTACTCGTTAATACAAAGGTAAATGCACACGTTGATGAAACAGGTAATGCAATGAGCGAGGCAACTTGCCCTCACCTCTACCGCTGGCGCAAAGCACTGCACCGTACAACGCAGCGCGTCAGCCAGTTGCCTCACTACCGTACCAGTGGCCGTGTGATACGAGCCACGGGCATGGTCATTGAGGTCGTGGGGTTACGCGTGGCGGTGGGGAGTGCTTGCCGCATTGAATTACCTGGTGCAGATGGGCGGTTGAACGATAGCGACAAACATGCAGAAGCAGAGGTCGTTGGTTTTTCTGGCGACAAACTGTTTCTCATGCCGCTAGAAGAAGTTTCTGGCCTTATGCCGGGAGCCAGAGTCTCTCCGCTTAGTGATGGCAGTGGCCATAGCGCCCGACGTTTTCCAATTGGCGATGACCTGCTGGGGCGAGTGCTCGATGGCAATGGCAACCCGTTAGATGACCGTGAAAGTTTTGAGGACACGCCTCGCGCAACCCTTAATGCGACGCCGCTTAACCCACTTTCCCGAGCGCCTATTGATGCCCAGATTGACGTTGGCATCCGCGCCATCAACGCATTACTGAGCGTTGGCCGTGGGCAGCGTATGGGCCTTTTTGCTGGCTCAGGGGTAGGTAAATCCGTGCTGCTAGGCATGATGGCTCGCTATACCCAGGCGGATGTCATCGTAGTGGGGCTTATCGGCGAGCGTGGCCGTGAAGTACAGGACTTCATCGACAATATCCTGGGGCCAGAGGGTCGCAGGCGTGCGGTGGTCGTGGCAGCGCCCGCGGATACGTCACCACTCCAGCGCCTACAAGGGGCCGCTTACGCGACGCGGCTGGCCGAAGGGTTTCGCGATGCGGGGCGCAACGTTCTGCTGATTATGGATTCGTTGACCCGCTACGCCATGGCACAGCGTGAAATTGCGCTCGCGATTGGCGAGCCGCCCGCCACCAAGGGTTATCCACCCTCGGTGTTCGCTAAGCTACCCGGGCTTGTCGAGCGTGCTGGAAACGCTGAGCGCGGCGGCGGTTCAATCACCGCTTTTTATACGGTGCTGACCGAAGGCGATGATCAGCAGGATCCTATTGCCGACTCAGCCAGGGCAATTCTGGACGGTCATATCGTGCTCTCTCGCACGCTAGCCGAAGCAGGCCATTATCCAGCGATTGATATTGAAGCCTCAATCAGTCGTGCGATGACCGCCATTAGCTCTCCTGAACAGCTTCAAGAAGCCCGCACCTTTAAACAACTCTTTTCACGCTATCAGCGCAATCGTGACTTGATCAGCGTAGGGGCTTATAGCCCAGGGCACGACCCAAGACTGGACGAGGCGGTGAACCGCTTCCCGTCATTGGAACGGTTTCTTCAGCAAAACATTGATGAGTGTGCAACGCTTGAAGCATCACGCCAAGCACTGCACGCGGTAGTGGGAGGTTAGCGATGAGTCATTCACAGCTCGACATGCTGACAGGCTTAGCCCGTGATGCGCGGGATAAAGCCGGGAAATTATTGGCAGAAGAACGACAAACGCAGCAACAAACAGAAGCGCAACTTCAATCACTTAACCGCTATCGCGTGGAGTATGCCGAGCGTTTACAGAAGGCGATGCGCGACGGCATCGACCCTGCCACCATGTACAACTATCAGCAATTCCTGGCGTCGCTGGATGCCGCCCTCAGCCGGGCACGGCAGGCGCTTGTAGCCCAGCAAAAACGTGTACAGCAAAGCCAACAGCATTGGCAGCAGGAACAGCGCAAGCTCTCCTCCTACGATACGCTGACATCACGACGCTTATCCGAAGAGCATCGCCGCCAAGAACGTCATGAGCAAAAATCGAGCGATGACTTTGTGACTAACCGTTTAGCCCGCCAGCCGAATGATAAGGCGCATTAGCGCCGCGCCGAGGAGCTGTATTTATGACTATTGAGCTATTGCTAACAACGCAGGGCCAGGGAGCTAACTCGTCATCAAGCTCCTCTGCAGCCCCCGGCTCTCCGCGGGCGGCGCAAGGCATGTTCCTTCAGGCGTTTACGCAGGCTGTAAGCCAGCAGGCCCGCCCCCTCACTAGCGCCCAGGCAGAAAACGCCCCCACAGTTTCACTAAGCGATATCGTTGAACAATTAGCATCACTTGATAGTGAGCTGGATGAGGAAACACTGTCGAGCATAGTGGCCACTGTAAGCGCTCAGGGGCAGGCTACCGACATCTTCTCTTCCGGTACTGATAGCGCTGCGCTTGCTCAAACGCTAGAAACGGCATCAGCAGCGCGAGAACAAGCCCGGGCACCAGAACAGGCTTCTTTATCGCCTGCTAGCGAAGGCAGTGAGACGACCGAGACAGCCACGCAGATGACTATCGCAGAAGTCGCGTCGCGTTTAGCCCTCATCGCGTCATATTCTACGCCGCCAACCGCAAATCCTGCGGGCTCCAGTGCACAGCCAGCGAACCCTGCGACGCTCTCAGCCGCGAGCTTAAGCACGGCGACGACCCAAACGCCACCGAATAACCTTGCGCCTACCAACGCTGCGACTGCCGCCGCCTCTTTCCTTGATCGCCCAACCCTCGCTAGCGCTGCTCCGCGTGATGGGCAGGTAGCCCAAGCAGGCGAACGAGTTGTTGCAGAAACATCACAGGCAACGATACAAGCGTCAACCAACGCTGCTGCGTCAGTCATGCCACCGTTGCCTGCCACTAGCTCAGCCACCACACTACCCAATAATACGGGTGAGCTGGCTCAGTCAGCGGTTGGCTCCTCGCTAACCAGTGCCCTGGCAGCCACAGCACAGCAAACAGCGGGCGTCACCAACACCCCGCGCCTATCAAGTGCTAAGGCGTTGACAGCAGAAGCAGCGACCACACCTATTAACGCCCCGACACTTGCGGCATCGCTGAAAACCATTCCTGCCCAACCGTTTACGAGTATGCAGCCAGGCATGCATGCGCTGTCTCCGCTCAATACTGCACTAGCGCCTACGGTGAATGCTGACGCGGTGGCCAGCTTATTCGCTGAGGCAGAGACGGCGAGTGTCACCAGTGGCGCGAGCAAAGGCAGCGAGCAAGCGTTACCTGCATCGCTGACATCACCAAACCAAGCCATGCCTAACAGCCCAGCGACAGCGACCTTAAACACGCCGCTTACTAGCCCCGCTTGGCCTTCCCAGTTAGGGCAGCAGTTAATTCAGTTTGCTCAGCGTGGCGGTGAGCACCAAGTTAAAATGCAGCTTCACCCTGCTGAGCTAGGGCCATTATCGATCACGCTTAAGGTGACCGAACAGGGCACACAAGCACACTTTTTATCGTCACACGCCCCTGTTCGTCAGGCCATTGAGCAAGCCATTCCTCAACTACGTGAAGCACTTGCTGAACAGGGCATTTCATTAGGCGAAACCTCCGTGGGCGAACAGCAGACCCCGAATGAGCAGGCTTTTGCCCAGCAAACGCCAGGCAAAGCAGCTGGCAATCGAGGCGGTGAGTTAGGTAGCGATAGTGCCCCTTCACCTACTGAGGTGGATGTCCAAGGCAGTCCAGATGGCCGTGTAGATATCTATGCTTAATGCTTAATTCCAGAGTTAGCGTTGAGTATGGCGACACTGATACTCGCAACATCACTTAACTAAACCAAAAGATAGGCTCATCCAATGAGCTTGTTCATTTCATCACCTGTAACAGCGTTAGGCATAATGCTTGACTAGTGTTACGGGTGAAATTTATGGGAACAGCAAATGGCAGAAGCAAGCGGCGGGTCTAAAAAACTGCTTTGGATAATGATTGTATTGGTACTGCTTTCGTCAGCGGGTGCAGCGGCAGCTATTTATTTAGTGCTGGATCAGCGCGGCGGCAATGCTGAAAACGACGAAGCACAGCAAAAAATTGAGCATGTAGCGCCTGTTTTCACACGTATTGATCCATTTACTGTCAATCTGGCAGATGATCGTTATGGCTCCCGTTTGCTTTATACCGGCATTACGCTTCGGGTTGGCGACGAGCAAAGCAAGGCGATTATTGAAGAACACATGCCCCAGGTGCGTAGCCGCTTGCTTATTTTATTATCAGGCAAACAGGCCAATGAATTAACCTCCACCGAGGGGAAAGAAGCGCTGGCCCAAGCGATCATCAACCGCTTGAGCGTCCCGCTTACCGAAAACCAGCCTCCCCTCGACTTACGGGAAGTGCTGTTTACCGAATTCATTGTGCAATAACCCGGGAACTGGAGCCGTTCATGTCACAGGACGATCTACTGTCCCAGGAAGAAATTGACGCCTTACTAAAGGGCGTCAGTGGAGATGATGAGCCTGCTGCTCCGTCATCGTCCACCCAAGAGGAAGTTCGCGTTCGCCCCTACGATCCCGCGACACAGCATCGAGTGATTCGTGAGCGCTTGCACGCGTTAGACTTTATTAATGAGCGTTTTGCACGCTACTTCCGCAATGGTCTATTCAACTTGATACGGCGCAGTGCCGATATCACCGTTGAGTCGGTGCGTTACCAGAGCTTTAGCGACTTTTCGCGCAATGTTCCGGTACCCACTAACTTGAACCTTGTATCAATGAAGCCGCTGCGCGGATCGGCCCTGGTGGTCTTTCCACCTAACCTGGTGTTTATGGTGGTGGATAACCTGTTTGGTGGCGATGGTCGTTTCGTAACGAAATCGGATGGCCGTGAATTCACCAATACCGAGCAGCGTATTATCCAACGCCTGCTCAACTTGGCCATTGATGCCTACCAAGAGGCGTGGAAGGTTGTTTATCCGCTAGAAGTGTTTTTTTTACGCTCCGAAGTGCAATCCAAATTTGCCAACATCACCAACTCGCCCAACGAGATTGTGGTGAACACCAAGTTCAATATTGAAGTGGGCAACCTGTCGAGCAACTTCCAGATTTGTATGCCCTACGCCATGATTGAACCGCTTAGGGATTTGCTCGCCAACCCGATTAATGACAGCAACCATGACCACGATGGCACATGGTCACGGCGCATGGCGAATGAGCTTCGCCAGTCAGAAGTTGAGCTAGTCGCTGAATTTGCCCAAATACCCAGCCGCATTGCCCACGTAATGGGGCTTAAAAAGGGCGATGTATTGCCCATGGATATTCCCAATACGATCACCGCTCGTGTCGACGGTGTCCCGGTGATGGAGTGCGAGTACGGGAGCCAACAGCAGCAACGCGCATTACGCGTGCTACGTATGATCGACCATGCCGCTATGAATAACCTATCGTCCAAGGACTTTATTAAAGGTTCAACGCGACAGAAAGCCAAGGAACCCAAAGCATGACTGATCCAAATAAACCCGATCAAAAGGTCTCTGATGATGATTGGGCGGACGCCATGTCTGAGCAAGAAGAACCTAGTTCAAGTGCCGATGCCGCAGGTGAGGAAGACCCATGGGCAGCGGCCATGGCCGAGCAAGAAGCCGCTGAGGAAGCAGATGCCTCAAGCAGCGAGCCTGAGCCAGAAGCGCCTGTTGCTAAACCAGCGAGCGATGAAGTATTTCGTCCGTTAAGTGCTGAAAGTGGCCATGCCGAGTCTCGCGACTTGGAAATGATCATGGATATCCCGGTCAAGCTGACGGTGGAGTTAGGCCGTACCAAGCTGACCATCAAGCAACTACTTGAACTTGCCCAGGGGTCGGTGATTGAGTTGGAAGGTCTCGCTGGCGAGCCCATGGATATTTTGATCAATGGCTATTTAATCGCCCAAGGGGAAGTGGTTGTGGTGGAGGATAAATACGGCATTCGCATCACAGAGATTATTACTCCCTCTGAGCGCATTCATAAACTCAACCGATGAGCGTCGCGTCCTCTTCTTCATCAAGCTCCTCACTTGATGCCATAAGCGGCAGCGGTGATGCCTTAATAGGCATGGCAGCACTCGGCAAAACAGCAGCGGCACTCGCTCTGGTCATTGCCATTATTCTGCTGTGCACAGCGGTACTCAAACGCTGGCAAACCGCCCGTCATCACCATGGTGCCCACTTAAAAATTGTGGGCAACACCGCGGTAGGCAATCGCGAGCGTATTGTCGTGGTTGAGATAGAGGATACTTGGCTGGTCGTCGGCGTTAGCAATGGGCGGATAACGAAACTGCATGAACGCCCTGCGCCGACGGATCGCTCTACTTCGTCGCCCGCCGAGGCGCCTTCGCGGTTTTCTCAGCGTTTAGCCCAGGCACTCGCCACCAGCCGGGGCAAACGCGATGCCGAGCCCCCTACCGCCTCCGATTCAAACCACACACCATGAGATTCGAGATGCACTTCGCTTGGCCTTATGGGCGGCGTTGGTGGCTAATACTTGCCACGATCGCCTGCTGCTTATTTGTTTTACCTGCTCATGCACAGCAGCTTCCCGGGCTGGTTTCTCAGCCTTTGGATAATGGTGGTCAGCAGTGGTCGCTGTCGTTACAAACGCTGCTATTTTTAAGCTCTCTGGCTTTTTTGCCAGCCATGCTACTCATGATGACCAGTTTTACGCGCATCATTATTGTACTTAGCTTGCTTAGAACAGCCATGGGTACCCAGGCAACACCACCAAACCAGGTTTTATTGGGTATCGCGCTTTTCTTGACGTTTTTTATTATGTCGCCTGTCTTAAACCAAGTGTACGACACCGCTTGGATGCCGCTCACTAATGAAACGATCAATTTTGAAGAGTTCTTACTGCGGGCTCAGCAACCGTTTCGTGAATTCATGCTCGCCCAAACCCGCGAGCCTGATTTAGCGCTGTTTGTTCGTTTAGCAGATGTAGGCCCAATGCAAGGTCCCGAAGAGCTGCCTATGCGGGTCTTACTGCCTGCCTTTGTCACCAGTGAGCTCAAAACTGCCTTTCAGATTGGTTTTACTATTTTTATTCCCTTTCTGATTATCGACTTAGTGGTTGCGAGTACACTGATGGCGCTCGGCATGATGATGGTGCCACCGATCACGATTTCACTGCCCTTTAAGCTCATGCTGTTTGTATTGGTCGATGGCTGGCAGTTGATTATTGGCTCGCTAGCAGAAAGCTTTTACATGATTTGAGCGTCGCGTTCAGCGACCAGGAGTATCCATGACCCCGGAAATGGTGATGAGCATTGCTTACCAAGGCATGCGGGTAACGCTTTTTCTTGCAGGCCCTATGCTGCTGGCCGCCCTTTTCACCGGCCTTATCATTAGCTTGTTCCAGGCAGCGACCCAAATTAATGAAATGACGCTGACCTTCATTCCCAAAATATTAGCCGTCTTTGCCGTCTTGGTACTTGCTGGCCCCTGGCTAATTGGTTTGATCACCGACTTCACGCATCGCCTCTTCACCAATATTCCCAGTATGGTGATGTAACGCCATGGTGGAGGTGACGTTCGCCCAGCTCCAGGCGTGGTTAGTGGCTTTCTTTTGGCCATTTGCACGTATTACGGCCTTTATGGCGGCCTCGCCTCTCTGGGGCCATTCCAGCGTTCCGAATCAGGCCAAGGTGGCGCTGGCGGCGATCATTGCCATTGTGATTGCCCCGATATTGCCTGCCATGCCTGATATTCCCATCGTGTCGTGGGCAAGCGTAGGTATCCTGGTTGAGCAGCTGCTGATAGGCGTTGCGATTGGCTTAGTCATGCATATTGTTTTCGCCGTAGTGCAGGCAGCTGGTGAGTTTATCGGCTTGCAGATGGGTTTGGCGTTTGCCAGCTTTTTCGATATGTCGAGTGGCACCAATATCATGGTGCTATCGCGTATTCTTTATATGATTACGCTGTTGATGTTTCTTGCTATGAATGGCCACCTGATGGTGTTAGAAACGTTGATCATGAGCTTTGAAACACTACCCATCGGCATTGGTGCCTTAAACCCAAATGCGTTTGAGCTGCTGGCGCGCTATGCAGGAACTATTTTTGCGTCCGGAATGCTGCTTGCGCTACCGCTGGTCGGCTCACTGTTGATCATTAACTTAGCGCTCGGCATTCTCAACCGCTCAGCGCCACAGCTAACGGTATTCAATATCGGTTTTCCAACCTCATTAACCGTTGGGCTTATTCTGCTGATGGTATTAATGACAGACATCGGCCGCTTTTTACAGCAGCTCTTTAGTCAGGGGTTGGCCTTTATGCAGAGCCTGATCGAGACCATGGCGCCGTTAGGCTAGTGTTCAAAGCGCACCTGCCAAAAGCCCCAACCGCTAGCGATTGGGGCTTTTTTTAATGCGACGTCATGCATTACTAAAGCGTGGCCGTTTTACATATAGTCGAACAACGACATGCCTTTAATATCGACGAATGCTTTCTGAGCAGCCTGAAGACCCACTTGGCGTAAACTATATTCAGAAATCGCTTCGACGTAATTCAAATCGACCAAGTCAGACAGGGTTTGCTCATAGTTAAGCTTTCGGTTGCTGCCTACCGCATCAATCACCTCCAGCTCATTCAGCCGAGCACCCGCAGAAGCACGAACGGAAAGCACGTTATCGAGCGCATTATCAAGATCACGCATCGACGTATTAAGCGTATTGCGCAACGCAGCCTTTTCCGCGGTGCTTTGGGCTGGCGTGTCTAGTACGCTAATTGCTGCTTCCATAGTGCGAAACAGATCCGCACCACGCTGCTCGCTGCCCGCCTGGGCAATTAGGATTTCATCATCGGGCTCGGCGCTGCCGGTAAGTGTGATATTAATCCCAGCAAAACTAAGCTGCTGGCCGTCGCCAACATATTCGCCACTGGCCACCAAGTCAGCAGCGTCTTCCTGCCAGGCGCCGTCGCTAAAACGTTGTACTTGATAGCTGATGCCGCTATCTAGCGCTGCATCTTCACTGAACACGACACGGTAGCTGTCGCCATAGCCTGGAGCGTTAACATCGGTCAGCTGAGGCCCCTTGAAAGTAACGCCCCCGCGATTTTCTGTACTGGCTTCAGCGATATAGCCAGCACCGTTGGGTACACCCTGAAAAATCGTGGCGCCATTTTCAGCTACAGGCATCAAACGCGAAGAATCGACACGCTGCTGGCGTGAACTGTTATCACCGTTATATTCCACATTGCCGTCTGCCGATTTAACAAACGGCGGAGCATTATCTTTATAGCCGCCGAATAAGTAGCGACCATTGCCATCAGTGGCATTCGCCTGCCCCAGCATCGTTTCGTAAATGCCTTTTAGATCACTGGCAATGGACTCACGGTCCACATCGCTCAGCGTATCGCTAGAGGCTTGAATCAGCAGCGTTTTAGCACTAGTCACTGCATCACTGACACTGTTAAGAATGCTCTCAGTTTGCGACAGTGAATTGCGTGCCGAAATCCGTGCGTCTGAAAACTGCTGGTTCATCGCTCGGGATTGATCAACGCCGACAGCCCGTGATGCTGCCTGCGGATCATCGGAAGGATTAATCACGCGACGGCCACTAGCAAGCTGCTGGCTAACTTTCAAGAAATCGCTTTGCTGACGGTTAATAGAAGCCGTGCTCTGCTCAAACATAGTGACCGTACTAATACGCATCGCCAAAGCTCCTTATTAGTTCCGTAGATTCAAGATGGTATCCAGAATGGCACCCGCGGTATCGATCACGCGCGCATTCGCTTGGTAATATCGCTGATAGCGAATCAGGTTAGCCCCTTCTTCATCAAGATTGACGCCCGACTCCGATTGCTGCACCGCTTCCAGTTGATCAGTTAACCCTTGTCGAGCATCTAAATTCACCTGGACAATATTGGCACGGTTGCCCACATCGCTAACAATGACACCATACGCACCGCTCACCGATGCACTACCACCCACGATGGCTTTTTGCTGTAGGTCCTGTAACGCCAAGGCATTGCGGTTATCACCCGCGCCAGTCGCTACCCAGTCGGCGGGGTCGTCTTCAGGATTGGCTGGCTTGCCAGCGGCGATACGGTCTAGCTCATTGATGGTGACATCCATATCGCTTGCGCCACGTCGCACCGGCTGCACTTCAAAACGGTCACCATCGTTAGGCGTGCCGCTAATCGTGAGCGCTACACCGCCAAACGTCAGCGCACCGGTTCCCGCGTTCCAGTCAATATCGTCTACTGTTGCTCCGTTATCGTTACGCGTAACAGTTGGAGCACCATCTTCAAAGCGAACGGTGTAGTCCGTCGCGCGAAGCTGATCAATCGTGTCACTATCAAATTCGGCAGATTCAACGACGGCGGTGCCGCTGTTATTCGTATTACTAAACGCTTGGGGCGAGTACACGGCAAAAAAATCGCCACCTTGCTCACCATCCAGGTCGACACCCTGCTTGTGCTGCTCGTTAAACGCCAATGATAGAGAAACTGCCAGTTGGCCAATTTGGTTCTGAGTTTTATCCAGCGTTTCTGAACGGAATGTCATCAGACCACCCAGCGCACCGCCTTTAATCGCTGACTCTTCTAACTGAGTTACGCCACCTTCACCATCACGATAAGCCACCACTGTACGCTGTGGATCAGCTGCTGATTGCACAGTTTCAAGCTTAAACGCGCTGGTGCCCGTCACTAACGGCTGACCATTCGGCAAACTGAGGTTATAGCTTTTCCCATCCTGGATATTTAAGCGCATATCCATGCGCTCATTGAGCTCAGAAACCAAATGATCGCGCTGGTTCAACAGGCTATTGGGCGCTTCACCGCTACGCGCACGGGCAAGCGCAATTTCGCGATTCAGGCCAGCAATTTGTTCGGTCGTGTTATTTATCTGAAAAACTTCATCTTTGATTTGGCTATTGATGTTGCTCTGCATATCTTGCAGATAACCGTCAAAGGAGCGGAATTGGGCGCTGAGGGTATTGGCCGAGCCAACAACGCCTTGGCGGGCGGCAGGGTCCGCTGGCGCACTGGCCAAATCTTCCAAAGAGGAGAAAAACGACTGCATTAATGGCGATAAGCCCGCTTCTCGATCCGCAAGCAAGTTGTCAATTTGGGTGACTTGGTTGTGATAAGTCGCCAGTGCGCTTGATTGGGTTTTGGCGCTGTTAAGCTGGCTCGAGACATACGTATTAAACTGGCGCTCGATACTATTGATCTTAACGCCGCCACCCACAGCCCCTTGGCCAAGCTGAGCCAGCTCACGATTATACCCAGGCGTATAAACGTTACTAATATTGTTGCTGGTGGTATTGAGGGCATTCTGCGCCACATTAAGGCCGCTTAAGCCGATTGAAAACATGCTCATGGTCAATTCCTTAGGCCGATAAGTTGTCTATCGGCAGTGCGCAGCAAAACTTGAATCACACGTTAGCGGGAATCTGCGAGAAACTCGCGCCCCGTTGCTATCGGCCCCATGGTGTTCATGACGGCGACGAGTTTATTGGCATAGAGGGGGTCCGTCGCATAACCGCCCCGCTGTAGCTCATGAGCGGCTTGATACGCATCAGCGGCCTGTACTACGCCCGCGTAGCGCGGATTGTTGCCGATCAAATTGGCATAGTCGGTAAACGCATGCTCAAACGAGTCATAGACGCGGAAAGAGTCCACGACCTGGGTTCGACGGCCATCAATATACTCGTGGGTAACAATATCGGTCGTTTTACCCTGCCAGTGACTACCCGCTTTAATGCCAAACAAGTTGTGGCTATTGCCGCCGTGTTGCGTGGCAATTTCATGGCGGCCCCAGCCTGTTTCCAGCGCAGCTTGTGCCAAAATAAGCTCGGCTGGTACCCCGGAGGCATCACTAGCAGCTTGGGCTGGAGCGGCCAATGTCGTTAAGAAGCGCTGAACGTGATCGGGTGCATGGCCGAAACCGGCAGGTGTCGCGGCGGAAGTGGCTGATGAGGCAACGGCCGATGCCGTGCTGGTATTGCTGGTCTCAGCGGCTGACGGTTGGCTAATCGCGTCTAGTTCAGCTAAGAACCGCCCACTACCCGATGCGGGCGCATAACCACCACGATTCGGCTGCAGTGGCTCATCCAACACTCTCGGGGTGCCGCGTGGTATACCCGCGATCAGCGCTTGCAGTTCTTGGTCAGCGCTATCTGACTTATGATTGACCGCCCCTTGGCGCTGCAGCTGTTCCACCAGCATATCCGCCAATCCCATGCCTTTAGACGAGATCACTTGCGACCACTGCTGATCTAGCATCTGCTGGTAAGTATCAGTTGTCGAACTGCTCAACAGACCAGAAGAAGGTGTAGCATCACGCATGCTTTTCATCATCATCTGCACAAACAGGGCTTCAAACTGCTGGGCAGCGCCGTGTACACCAGCATCAGGATCCACTCGGGCGTTGTGCTGCAGGCGCTGAAAGCCGTTCATGTCCAGCGCGAATTGGCTGGTCATATCGCCAATGCTCATTTAAATAACCTCAAGCTCTGCGCGAAGCGATCCAGCGGCCTTCAACGCTTCAAGAATCGACATTAAGTCTTGGGGGGTGGCTCCCAATGCATTGAGTGCATTGACCACTTCATTCAATTGGGCACCTTCTACGATTTGCAGAAACGCTTCCTGCTGCTCAATTTCAATATCCGTATTGGGCACAACCACCGTTTCACCTTCACCAAAGGGAGCTGGCTGGCTAACCCCAAACTGGGTATCAATCATGATAGAGAGGTTGCCGTGGGCAACGGCTGCTTGGCGCAGGGTGACAGCGCTATTCATGACGACGGACCCCGTCCGCGCATTGAGTACGACCCGCGCGGGCGCCTCCATGGGTGTCACCTGCACATTCTCTACACGTGCCATAAAGTTAACCCGGGCGTTTTCATCCATCGGGCCATCAAGTGCGATCACCCGCCCATTGCGCGCATACGCTACCGACTGGCCAAATTCGTTATTAATGGCCGTTACCATGCGCTGTACCGTGCCAAAATCTGACTCATTAAGCTGTAACTCTAATCGTCCACCGTTACCGCCAAGATTTAGCGGCACTTCCCGCTCAACCATCGCTCCATTAGGAATGCGTCCGGATGCTTGTTGATTGATCTGAACACTGCTGCCACCTGATTGAGCACCTGCGCCACCCACTAGCATATTGCCCTGGGCAATGGCATAGGTATCACCATCGGCACCTTTCAGTGGTGTCATTAACAGCGTTCCACCACGTAAGCTGCGAGCGTTAGCAATCGAAGACACCACGATATCCAAGCGCTGACCTGGGCGTGAGAACGGCGGTAAGTCCGCGGTGACCATGACCGCAGCAACGTTGCGCAGCTGTAAGTTAGTACCTGCTGGCACCGTAACGCCTAACTGAGAGAGCATGTTCGTCAAGCTTTGGCTGGTAAACGGTGCTTGGGTGGTTTGGTCGCCGGTGCTATCCAGCCCCACGACCAAACCGTAGCCAACCAACTGGTTATCGCGCACCCCGGCAAAGCTTGATAGTTCACGCACCCGTTCCGCTGCGGCTGGCATCGCCAGTACACAACTAACGGCAAAGAGTGCCGTCAACATAGCGACACTACGAAGCCAGTGCTTAACACTACGATAACGGTTTAACTGCATAGCCATGATAGGTCTCTGTTAGCGGGCCGAGTAACTGGCTTAAAACGGCGATACATTTAAGAAAAAGCGCTGTAACCAGCCCATGTGCTGCGCTTCATTGATATAGCCATCGCCGACATACTCAATTCTTGCGTCTGCCACTTGGGTTGAAGGCACGGTGTTTTGCGCGGTAATTGTGCGTGGGTTAACCACCCCAGAGAAACGAATGAACTCTGTTCCCTGGTTAATCGCAATCTGCTTTTCACCGCGTACCCGCAAGTTGCCGTTATTCATCACTTCTAATACCGATACGGTGATGGTACCCGTGAAGGTATTATTGGCCTGGGAGCCGCCGCCACCCGCAAAGTCACTCTCCCCCGACACATCGAAACCATACTCGGCCAATGTATCCAGCACGTCAGGCAACTGCGCAAGCTCTAGGCTGGCACTCCCCGAACGATCTGCATTGGATCGGGCATTTTTGCTAGCACTCACCTCTTCATCGAGCACAATGGTCAAAATATCGCCAATAGAACGCGGACGGCGATCTTCAAACAGCGGCTGATAACCACGGCGCGCTTGATAAATGGAGCCATTAGCGATCGGCGGCGGCCGGTCCACAATGTTAATCTGCTCTTGTTCACCGACCACCGAGGCCCGCGGAATTTGCGCGCAACCCGCCGCAAATAAAAGAAACAGCGCAAGGCCAACTAACAAAAAACGACGTGAAGCAGCGTGTAAATCCAACATAATGCGACCTGTTAGTAAGCCCTATTTAGTAAGCCCTATTCATCAATAACGTTAGAGCTGACTCAAACGCGCTAACATTTCGTCGCTGGTCGATACCGCCTTACTATTAATTTCGTAGGCGCGTTGGGTTTGGATCATATTGACCATTTCCTCAACCACATTGACGTTTGAGGTTTCTACATAGCCTTGGAATAACCTGCCAGCACCATTATTACCGGGAACATTTTGGTTGGGTGCACCAGAAGCACCTGTTTCCAAGTACAAGTTGCCGCCAACGCTCTCCAGGCCTGCCGGATTAATAAACGACGCTACGTTGATCTGACCAATATCAGCATCTTGGGCGATACCTGGTTGGCGCACACTGACCGTACCATCTTCACCAATCGTGACCGACAAGGCGTTAGCAGGAATAAAAATAGCCGGCTCTAATGGATAACCATTAGCAGTCACCATTTGACCATTTTCATTGAGCTGAAAACTGCCGTCGCGGGTGTAGCCAACGGTGCCATCAGGCAGTAACACTTGAAAAAAGCCTTCTCCATTGATCGCCAGATCGCGGGAGTTACTGGTTTCTTCGAGGCCACCTTGGGTATGCAGGCGTTCAGTCGCCACCGCACGCACACCGGTACCTATTTGCATACCAGAAGGCAGGCGATCCTGAATATTATTTTGCGCACCGGGCTGGCGCATATTTTGATAGAGCAGATCTTCAAACACAGGGCGGGAACGTTTAAACCCGTTTGTGCTTACGTTCGCTAGGTTATTGGAAATCACGTCTAGCTTGGTTTGCTGAGACTCTAGCCCCGTCTTGGCTGTCCACAACGACTTAATCATAAGCGTGCTCTCTTGGCTGAGTGGCTGCTATCAGCCCTGAATAGATAAAATGCTGTTAGCGCGCTGAGCGTTTTCGTCCGCCGTGCTGAGCATTTTCATTTGCATGTCGTAACGGCGGGCAACATCAATCATAGACACCATGGCATCTACAGCGCTGACGTTACTGCCCTCTAGGGCACCACTGACAATTCGGGCATCCTCATCACCGGGAAGCACGGCGGCAACGCCTTCCTCATTCAATGGTCCACGAAACAGCCCGTCGTCACCGCGCATTAATGCCTGCTCATCGGGCGTGACTAGCTTGATGCGGCCGACATCGACCAGCGCTGCAGGCCCCTCACCTTGGGGGATCGCGCTGATGGTACCGTCCGCACCAATGGATATCTGCGCACCTTGGGGCAAGGCAATAGGGCCACCCTCTCCCATGACCGGACGCCCAACACTAAGCAGTACACCATCACTGTCCAGTTGCAGATCGCCTCGCCGGGTATACGCCTCAGTGCCGTCTTCGCCGAGCACCGCCATCCAGGCATCATCCTGCATCGCGATATCGAGGGTGCGACCCGTGCGTTCAATAGGGCCCTGCGAAAAATCGGTGCCAGGGGTGGTCGTCACCGCCGATACCCGCGTGTCGAGTAGCCCAGCGCCCTCTACCGGAACTGAACGCGCAGCTTGCAACTGCGCGCGAAAGCCTGCAGTAGACACATTCGACAGGTTATTGCTAATCACTGCCTGCTGGTCCATCGTGTGTTTGGCGCCGCTCATGGCGGTGTATAGCATACGATCCACAACTGACTCCTTAGCGCAGTATCACGCCATTATCACGACTGACTACAGGTTAATAATGGTCTGCAGGAGCTCGTCCTGGGTGCTGATGGTGTTGGAGTTCGCCTGGTAAGAGCGCTGCGCCACAATGGTATCTACCAGCTCACTGGCCAAGTTGACGTTAGACGCTTCTACTGCTTCCGCTTGGATCTGCCCCAGACGACCAGTTCCCGGCGCCCCAAGGTTTGCCAACCCAGAGGCATTCGTCGCCGCCCACAAGTTGTTGCCCAGCGGCTGAAGACCTTCTTCATTCCGGAAGCTGGCTAGCGCAATTTGGCCAGCAGCACGGGTTTCACCGTTGGTAAAGTTACGCTGAATAACGCCTGCCTCAGTAACGGTAATACCGGCCAATGCACCTGAGGTGTAGCCATCCTGGTTAAGTTCTTTTTGCAACGAGTCAGCGGCAAACTGCGTGGTACCGTCGAACTTAAGCTGGATATCAAGAGGTTCTGCCTGAACGCCGCCGGGGATACCTTCAATAGTGACGCGCGTTTCGCCAGTTGCCGGGGCGGTCACTACGTTCGCCCCGTTGGCTCCACCACTAATTCCCGTAACAACTCCCTGTGCATTGGTTTGCAATCTACCGCTTTCTGTAAAACTTAGATTAAAAGTGCCCCTGATATCAGTGGCGCCATTCTGGTCAGCCGTCACAATGGTGACGTTCCACTGATTCCCAGCGCCACGCTCAAAGTATGTCGCTACATTAGTAGCATTCCCTAGCGAATCGTAGGCCGTGAAATTATTGGAAAAATGGAAATTAACTTCTCTTCCTTCTGGCGCAGCAGTCAACTCAACTGAGTTTAAATCTTCACCTGTAGCCGTCGTGGCATCCAGGTTTAATAGTGCATTTACTTCGGTGGTGGCTTTAGCTGGAATATCGTCAACCGGCACATTTAATGCCTGAGGGTCACCGCCCACCAATACGTTTGAGAACGGGAACGCCTGCTGGTCATCGGTGTCTTGGGTGACACCGCGGTCCATGCCGTAACCCATCAAACGGTCACCCTGGGCATTAACAATATCGCCGGTAGCGGTAATGCCGAACTCACCGTTACGCGAATAACCGACTTCTCCAGTGGAGCGCTCTAGGCGGTAAAAGCCCTCACCGGAAATCGCCAAATCCAGCTTACGCCCGGTGCTCTCGATAGTGCCTTGGGTGAAGTCCTGGCGTACATCTGATACCTGCACACCAATGCCCCGAGAGGCCGCAAATACATCAGAGAACAGCACGTCAGAGCTCTTGTAGCCGACGGTTTGCGAGTTAGCGATATTGTTACCCGCAGAGTTTAGCTTCTCTGATTGTGCGTTAAGCCCAGCCACTGCCGTTGTAAATGACATAATACGTTCCTCATCAAAACGTCTTTTTCATTAAGACGTTCTTGCGGTAAAAATGTTGTTTTACTTACACGTTGCTTAAAGAATCTGTTTGATTTGATTCAACTGAACCTGTCCGTAAACAGCCCCTAAATCCAGCTGAATATTTCCGCTGCCATCGTTAGGAGTCACACTATTAACAACCGCATAGTTCAATGCGGTTGAGTCTAGTGCTTCACCTTCAGCATCTTTAGCCTCTAGCTGAACCGTGTAACGGCCACTGGCAGCGGCTTCGCCCTGCTCGTTTTTACCGTCCCACTGGAAAGACTGCACACCAGCTTCTACCGCACCCAAGTTATAGCGTCTGATCACTTCGCCACCTTGGCCAACAATCACCGCGGTAAGCTGATCGGCAGGTTTAGCAAGCTCAATACCAAAGGGTGTCGTATAAAGTTTTCCTTCACTATCTTGCTCTAGCATGACCTTGTTGCCAGGCACCATCACGCCTTGGCCAATCAAGCCACTTGCTTGCAGTGCTTGGTTGGCATCCATTTGGCTAGTAATGCTTTGCAAAGTGGTGTTCAGCTGCTCAATCCCACTGACCGTATTAATCTGTGCAATCTGGGAGGTCATTTCCGCATTTTCCATCGGATTCAGCGGATCTTGATTCTGTAGCTGAGTAATCAGCAGGGTTAGAAAACTGCTACGCAACTCATCTGATGCGCTCTGCTTTAACTGGGAACCACTGCCGCCGCCATTAATCGCCGAAAGTGTTGCCGGGTCGATTGTGCTCATCATTACCCCTCACCCAGTGATAGCGTCTGCACCATCATCTGCTTCGTTGTATTGAACACTTCTACGTTGGCCTGATAGGAACGCGACGCCGAGATCATGTTGACCATTTCATGCACAGGTTCAACATTGGGCTTGGCGACATAGCCTTCTTCATCCGCAGCAGGATGGCTAGGCATATATTCCAGGCGTAGCGGAGCGTCATCTTCAACTACGTCGGTGACACGTACGCCACCGACGCCATATCGATTATTGTGCGCTTGGGTTTCAAACATCACTTGTTTGGCCCGATAGGTCTCTCCATCAGGGCCTGCAATGCTGTCGGCATTGGCCATATTGCTAGCGGTAACATTCATACGCTGCGCCTGGGCGCTCATAGCAGAGCTAGCGATATCAAAGGCTGAAAACATCGACATAAATTACTTTCTCCTACCGCTCGGTTATTCCGGCTGCATCGCGTTTTTCAGGCCCTGAATGCGGCGATTCATGATGGTTAGTGCGGCTTGGTAACGAACAGCATTGTCTGCAAACTGTGTCCGCTCACGATCCATATCGACCGTGTTGCCATCCAAGCTGGGCTGATCGGGAATGCGATAAAGCAGCTCGGCACTGCCTACACCACGCCATGCAGGGCCTTCACCTTGCAGATGACGTTCTGAGGTTCGTGCGAGCGGCAGCGCGCCATTTTGCTGCTGCTGTGTCTGACTGCCCGCAACAGCCTTCTTTAACTCACTGGCAAAGTCGAGATCGCGCGCTTTATAGTTAGGCGTATCGGCATTGGCAATATTGGCTGCTAGCACGTCGTGACGCGCTTGACGCAAGCCCAGTGCCTGCTGGTGATAGTTAAAGGCAGATTCAAGCTGATCAATCATGCCAATCCTCGTTCGCTGAGAGGCAAATTAAAACGGATATTATTGATGATGAATAATAGGCTTCGCATCGTCAGCCTAAAGCATGGAACAGCTGCCGTTTACACCAGCATTTCATATGATGCACAGGGTACTTTTGCACTACACTGCACGGTTGATGATTACCATCTGCTTCCCTTCGATTGAGCGACTCTCCCATGCCACACCCGCTGCGCCCAACGCGATCCTATCTGGCAACTCTTAAGCAAATACTTTGCCTCTCACTGCTCAGCCTTGGCTTTTCATTTCACGCGCATGCCAATAACCAACTGCTGATGGATACCGTTCAGCAGTTCCTTTATCAAGAATCTCAATCGCTTGGGCAGGAAGTGATGATTGATATCTCACCTCCTTCTGCACATTTACCTGAGTGCATTGCACCCGAACCCTTTTTCCCGAATGCTAATCAATCCCCTATCGGGCGCATTTCGGTCGGCGTGCGCTGTGGCGAAAATCGTCGTCAAGTGCGGTATATCCAAGCGCAAATTGATATCATCGGTAGTTACGCCGTGGCTGGGCAGGATATTGATAGGGGCACGCTCATCACGAGTGATATGCTGACATCACGAGAAGGCAATCTTGGGGATCTCGCCGCCCAAGCACTTACCGACCAAGACGATATTATCGGTATGGTCGCGCAGCGTCCTATTCGAAGCGGCAGTACTTTCCAGTCCCACTATCTTCAAGCGCCTCAAGTGGTGAAACGAGGGCAGCGCGTCACTGTCATAGCAGAGGGCGCTGGTTTTCGAGTGTCACGCGAAGGAGAGGCCTTGTCTGATGGTGCACAAGGCGAGCGTATTCGTGTGCGCTTTGATACGCGGGAGTTAGTCACCGCACGCGTCATTGGCCAAGGAACATTGGTGATAGATTTTTAATCTAATGCCTAAAGTCCTTACTACCCAGGCCGATAGTAGGTAATACAGCGCATGCCGCACCAACGTTGACGATGAGGCAAACAACGTGAAAATCGATAACATTAATCCGTTGCTACGTTCTAATCAGGCGCAGCAGCGTGATGAAGCACAGAAAATAGCGGGCAATAAGCCAGCCGAAGCAGACAGCGCGACACGCTCAGCAACGCAACTCAGCCAAACGCATACGGATAGCTCACACGATATCGATACGGCAAAAGTTGAGGAAATTCGCGAAGCTATTCGTGAAGGGAAGCTAGAGATTCGTGCGGATCGCATTGCTGACGGCTTAATTGCCAATTTAAAAGATTTATAAGCGAACGATTATGGGTCTTTCACGACTGCTCTCAGATCAATTACAACGCCTTGATGAATTAGTACTGCTGCTCTCAGATGAACAAGCACAGCTTACTAAAGGCAGCATTGACGGAGATGCGCTCTCTGCTATAGCCCTGAAAAAACAGGCGCTGTTAGCTGAGCTGGAGCGCATAGAGCAATTGCGCCGAAACGTGCAGGCAAAGCTTGGCTATGCAGACGGTGCGCTTGGCGCCAAGCAAGCAGCTAACGATGCGGGCTGTTTAATTACCTGGGAAAGCTTGCTCGAAAAAAGCGAGCGTGTATCACGCATGAACGAATTAACCGGGCAAATGCTATCGCTTAGAATGAAGCATAACCAGGAAATGCTGGATTACATCCGCCAAATTGCTGAAAAAACCCTCTACAAACCAAATGGGCGCAATAATGCCCAACCAGGTCGCTTTAACGCGTCTGCCTAGCACTTATTGTCCAGTACTTCTTGACCAGCACTTCCACACAATCATAGACAAAAACTGTACAAGCAGCTTCAATGTGAATATTAATATTCATAATTGGAGCCGAACGGATGCTTGCCCATCTTCCAGACAACTTTACCGCTGTCGTCACCGGTGCCAATGGCGGCATAGGTAACGCTATTATTAAGCAGCTGCTTACCGATACCCATGTGGGTAATGTCGTTGCCGTAAGTCGTTCACCTCTTGCTTCTCAAGACCCATCTTTTCAAGACGCATCCGTTGAGATGGTAAACGTCGATATCACCACACAATCAGGGCGTGAGGCTCTTTGCCAACAGTTAAACGGTCGCCCGGTACATCTGTTGTTCAATGCTCTTGGCACGCTGCATGATGATGCGCGTAATGTGCAACCTGAGAAACGCTTAGAGCAGTTAGATGAAGCATCATTCGCCCATGTTATGCATGTGAATGCCGCCACGCCCGCCCTACTGATTGCCGCACTTAAATCATCGCTGCAAGGCAAGCATCCGGCTCTTATCGCCAGCTTGTCGGCGCGCGTTGGCTCCATTGGCGATAACGGGCATGGCGGCTGGTACAGCTATCGGGCCAGTAAAGCAGCGCACAACATGCTGATGAAGACACTTTCCATCGAACTAACGCGGCTTAATAAACAATCTATTGTGCTGTGCCTACACCCGGGCACTACAGATACAGCGCTTTCGAAACCTTTCCAAGCCCGCGTTCCCAGCGAAAAGCTATTTACGCCTGATTTCGTCGCTGAACAGCTATTGGAAGTAATGTCTAAACGCACCCCCGAAGATACTGGCAGCTTCTGGGATTGGGCTGGCAAGCCGATAGAATGGTAAATATCAGGCAAAAAAAATCCCCCAAGGCATAAGCCCTGAGGGATTTTTTCTTAATAAGTGCCTGACGATGACGCTACCCAGCCCGCCACCCTCGTCATTCCCGCAGGCCCTTAGCGGGAATCCATGTTGACTTGGGGTTTCGGGCTGCTACAGGTCAAGGTGGATTCCCGATAACCCCACTCGGGAATGACAGTGCGGTGGCTCGGGAATGACGGTGCGGAGACTTGGGAACATCTCTAATTGATTTTCTTCCGCGCAAACAAAAAACCCAGCCGGTTGGCTGGGTTCTTTGTTAAATAAGTGCCTGACGATGACCTACTCTCGCATGGGGAGACCCCACACTACCATCGGCGCTAAGCGGTTTCACTTCTGAGTTCGGCATGGGATCAGGTGGTTCACGCGTGCTATGGTCGTCAGGCGTAACTTGTAATGCATATCATGCTGACGTGTTTTGTGGCGTCTCTCGTTTCCTGTCACTGACAGGAAGCGCGTATCCGGTTTTCATTATCACTACGACCAGACCCCTTGGGTGTTATAGGGTCAAGCCTCACGGGCCATTAGTACACGTTAGCTCAACGCCTTGCAGCGCTTCCACACCGTGCCTATCAACCAGCTGGTCTCGCTGGGCCCTTCAGGAGGCCGTCAGCGGGTAGCAAGCTACCCCTGTTACCGCTCGACTTGCATGTGTTAGGCCTGCCGCCAGCGTTCAATCTGAGCCATGATCAAACTCTTCAGTTTAAAATCATTGTGATGCTTACTCGTCACCCGAAAACATAATGTTTACGAACAACAAAAGCGCATCAAACTTGGCTCAAGGTTCAAACGAATTCATTCAAACTTTCGTTTTCATGACCGCTTGCCTTGATATTTGGTGATTTATCACCCTCATCGGCAAGCGCCCACATGAATTACCTGATCAAATTGTTAAAGAGCTGTTTTCGCTGCTGAACTTCCGAAGAAGTAACTGGCTAACCGATGAACTGGCTTGCCTCAGCGAGGAAGGCGTATTCTACGCATTTCCTGGTGTTTGTCAATCACTGTTTTAAGTGAGTGAAGCGAGTGAGCGAAGAAAGCGAGATAACGTTGCTTTCTGGCGTGGCTCGTTTCAAAAAGCGTTGGAAGACATCGAAGCATGTTGCTGCTGAGTTCTTCTAACCCTCTGACAAACCGAAGGTTTTCACCTTCAATCACCGCTGGTAACGCTGTGCGTCCCCGGCAGCGGATGCGTACTTTACGGATTCGCTGCCGTTTTGGCAAGGGCTATTTATAGATAAGTGCGAAAAAGTTTTAAGGCAGGCCGTTTGCTAATTGAAAGCGCTTCGACGGCACTCCATTGGCGGTTACACTTATACCAGCTTTATAGCCCCCAACGCCCACCCCCATTCTGAGGTCCGTGATGAGCCAGCATCTATTAACTGTCGATTCATTACAGCGCGAAAGCGTTGACCACCTGCTACGCGTTGCAGCGCGTATGGAACCTATTGCCAGCCGTCGCCACGTTACTCGGGTGCTGGAAGGTGCTGTGCTTGGTAATTTGTTCTTTGAAGCGAGTACACGCACACGCGTGAGCTTTAATGCTGCGTTTTGCCGTCTGGGGGGAAGTGTGTGTGACACCACCGGTTTTACTTTCTCTTCTATGGCCAAGGGTGAATCGCTTTACGATACTAGTCGAGTGATGAGTGGCTATTGCGATGCGATTGTAATGCGCCATCCTGATCAAGGATCGGTAGCAGAGTTCGCCGCCGCCACCAATGTGCCGGTAATTAACGGTGGGGATGGCCCAGGTGAACACCCAAGCCAAGCACTGCTTGATCTCTATACGATTGATAAAGAGTTTCAGCGATTAGGTAAATCACTCAGTGGCGCACATATTCTGCTGACCGGTGATTTGAAATATGGCCGCACCGTGCATTCGCTGATCAAGCTACTGTCTCTCTATGATCCGCTGCGCATTACCTTGGTATCTCCACCAGGCCTGGAAATGCCGACTGCGCTGATTGACCTTGTGACGTCTCGCGGGCACCGCGTCGAACAACGTGACTCACTGGCCAGCGACTTCTCAGATCTGGACGTGGTTTACACCACACGCATCCAGAAAGAGCGTTTTACCGATGAAATGAACGAGAGCTTTCAGGGGCTTTCCGACGACTTTATGGTTAATCGCGACTTTCTGGATCAGCGCTGCAGCCAAAGTACGATTGTCATGCACCCACTACCCCGAGATAGCCGCCCTGGCGCCAATGACCTAAACGTGAATCTTAACGGTGACCCGCGTTTGGCGATTTTCCGCCAAACTGACAACGGGATACCCATGCGGATGGCCATTTTTGCCACGCTATTAAAGGTAGATGAGCTGATTGAGAAAGACCTGAGACCCGTGCGCTGGTTTGTGCCATCTCAAACCGGCACTCTAGACCGTTAAGTCATTACATCAGGTTTAATGAGCGATCCGCCCACCAGGAAGTCCTTCTTGGTGGGCAAACCAACCTTCTAGAATAAGCACAGCAGCGATGCCATCGACACTTTCTTCTCGATAGTTACCACGATGGCCTGCCGCATGAGCGATCTGCTTCGCTTCGCGAGTAGAGCCACGCTCGTCAACCATTTCACAGGGCTTGCCATAGCGCCCGTGCAGGCGATTACCGAACTTGCGTGACCGCGCGCTCATCGCAGACTCAGTCCCATCCATATTCAGCGGCAAGCCAACTACAAACAAGTCAGGCTGCCACTCTTCTACTAACCGTGTAACAACATTCCAGTCAGGAATGCCGTCTCGAGCGGTTAGCGGCGTTAGCTCGCGTGCGCTATTAAGCAACTCATTCCCTACCGCGACGCCAATACGCCGAGTACCAAAATCAAATGCGAGTATTAGCCGTTGCCCACGATCAGCCATAAAACTCAACCATCATGCATGGCCCGCGTCGCGGGTCATCAGGTTCAGATCAACGCCCAGAATGCCAGCGGCAGCGGTTAGACGCTCAGCGGGAGGGGTGTTAAACAGTACGTTGCCTTGGCCTTCGACCGTCAACCACGCATTCTCTTTTAGCTCGTCTTCTAATTGCCCAACGTCCCAGCCAGCACAGCCTAGACACACCAGAAAGTCCTCGGGGCCTGTGTCATCGGCAAGCGCCTGAAGAATATCCATCGAGGTGGTCAGCGCAATACCGTCTTCTACCTGGACACTGGAGTCCCACTCCTGGCTATCACCGATATGCAAAATGAAGCCACGGTCCTTATGCATAGGGCCGCCATAATAGACCGGCGCATTACGGTGCGGGCTATCATCGCCTCCCAGCGACAGCTGTTCAAAGAGGGCATCGAGAGTGATTTCAAGTGGACGATTGGCGATGACTCCCATACAACCATTGTGATCATGGTCGCAAAGGTAGATCAGGCTACCGGCAAAATTAGGGTCATCCAAGTGAGGCATAGCCATCAAAAAATGATGCTTAAAGCTTTGCATGCGTCTCCTACGGCTCGCTGAATACTCAGCGAGCCTCGCGTTATTAGGCGAATAGAACGTTCAACGGCATCGGTTAGTTAAGACGACGCTCAATAGCATCCAGCAGCATTCCGGCAATGTCCGTGCCGCGCTGATCATCAATTTCACGTACACAGGTAGGACTGGTGACGTTAATTTCAGTGATGTAGTCACCAATCACATCTAAACCAACAAACATCAGCCCTTTTTCACGAATCATGGGCTGCACCTGCTGAATCAACCAGTGGTCACGCTCAGTCAACTCACGGCTGACACCGCGCCCGCCAGCGGCGAGGTTACCCCGAGTTTCACCCGCCGAGGGAATACGCGCCAGCCCATAGGGCACGGGTTCACCGTCAACCAATAAGATGCGCGTGTCGCCATCTTTGATTTCGGCTAGGTAGCGTTGCGCCATAATTTGCCGCTGGCCACGCAGGGTTAATTGCTCAATAACCGCGCCAATGTTGCGGCCATCAGGGCCGATATGAAAAATCCCTGTACCGCCCATGCCATCAAGGGGTTTGAAAATCACATCACCATGCTCCGCGTGGAAAGCACGCAGGACGTCATCACGACTGGCGACAATGGTGGGCGCACAGCACTGGGGAAACTGCTGGGCAAATAATTTTTCATTACACTGCAACAACGCAGCGGTTGGATTAACTACCAGAACGCCTTCCCGCTCGGCAAACCCCAGCAGATGGACCGCATTGATAAAGTCGGCATCGACAGGCGGGTCTTTGCGCATTAGCACAATATCCAACTCCACCAGTGGGCGCTGAGCCGCTTCACCGAGGTCGTACCAATGGTTAGGATCGCGATGCACCGTTAATGGGCGCATACGTGCATAAGCCTGTCCTGCGTTCAAGAAAAGATCTTCTTGCTCCATATAATGCAGTGTGTAGCCGCGCTCTTGCGCCGCCCACAGCATGGCCATGGTGGTATCTTTCTTGTAAGCGATGTCGCTGATGGGATCCATCACCACACCGAGATGCAACGTTGATTGGCTCATCGGGGTAACATCCATACATGAACAAAAGGTAAGCAGTATGCCGCACTGCCTGCACAGCTCCAACCGTCGCTAGGGACTACTCGTCTTGCCCGCCCGTTAACGCCCCCGGTACAAGCCGGATAGCACCAGGCTCTAGGGTAATTAACTGCTGCTTATAAAGTCGCCCAATGGCCTGCTTGTAAGCACTCTTGCTAACACCTAATCGCGTCTTAATATCATGCGCGGAGCTTTTATCACCCAACGCTAGATAACCACCACTTTCACGTAGCGCCTGCAATACTTTATCACCCACTACATCTAAGCGAGCCACACCCGGGGGGAGCAGGCAAATATCGACACGACCATCTTCGCGGCGTTGCTTTACATAACCTTTCAGCGACTGCCCGCGGCGCAGCGGCTGGGTAATATCATCTTGATAGATTAATCCCCAATAACGGTGGTTAACCACTACCTTCATCCCAAGGTCAGTACGGTCAGCTACCACCACAGCCACTTCATCACCTTTTTCCAGCGCCCAAGCATCGTCTGTCAAAAAACGATCCAGGCGCATGGTAGCCACAGGCCGCCCTTGGTCATCGCTATACAGCATTACCAGTACCCGCTTACCGGGATCGGGGCGAAAGCGCTGCTCGCTATAAGGCAGCAGTACATCTTTGGGCTGTCCCCATTGCAGAAACGCCCCTGTGCTATTGACCGCCGTCACGGTCAAATAGGCTACGTCACCCAGCTGAGCAGCGGCGTCGCTTGCGGAACGGGGAGAAGAGTGAGACTCACGGACCATAGGTACCGTCCTTACAGAAAGTAGACCTTCATTATGGTGCCTTGCGCACGCAAGGCAAAGCGCAGCCGGTATACGTAAATTCGACAGCGCATAAACAGCGACCGACACCACTCAGCAGGGCATCAGCCAGCTAGTAAGCACTCACTTACGCGTACCGCTAAAAAATAAGCCCCTAAAATATTCCTTAAGAATAGGCCCTTAAGAATAAATATTTAAAGATGAGCTCTTACAAGTGGGTACAGAGAAGTGAGCGCTGAAAAGTGAGTACTTACACATCACCAAAGTGGTGCTGTAGCAGCGTTAACGCAACAACAGGCGCCGTTTCAGTACGCAATACTCTTGGGCCGAGCGTCAGCGGTGTAAAGCCACTGGCAGTGGCCGCATTAATATCCGCAGCACTTAAGCCACCCTCTGGGCCGATTAAGAGTGCTACTGCAGCAGGGCATGGCTGTTGCGAAAATACATTGCCAGTCGCTAGGTGAAGCATCAAGCGTAACGGCTCTTGCCGCTCGGCCAGCCAATCATCCAGCGCTTTTGGTGGATAGACGGGGGGGACAACCGCTCGCCCACTCTGTTCACAAGCACTCGCCGCAACCGCCTGCCAGTGAGCCAGTTTTTTTTCTTCACGATCGCCCTTGAGACGTACATCGCCCCGCTCTGTGTAGAGCGGGGTAATCGCTGCAACGCCAAGCTCAACGGCTTTTTGAATGGCATAATCCATCCGGTCGCCTTTCGAGATCGCTTGGCCAAGGTGCACCGCTAACGGCGATTCGCCACTACCCGGCCAGACAGCCTCGATGATCACTGTCGTTTGCTTGCGACCAACATCGGCTAAGCGCACGCCAGCCTCTTGGCCGTTGCCATCAAACAGCATCAGCGGTGCACTTTCGCCCAACCGTAGCACTCGCGTCACATGCCGCGCCGGGCCGTCAGGCAGAGTGATGGTTGCGCCCACTGCAAACTCAGCGGGCACATAAAGGCGGGGCATTTTGCCGTGTAAGGCAACCCAGTCAGCAGCATGCATACTTAGTGAGTATTCTCGGCTGCTTGCTGAGCCTGCTGCGCTTCACGCTGCTTGCGCTGAGCGTACATGGCTTCAAAATTCACCGGCGCCAGCATTAGCGGCGGGAAACCACCACGGTTGACCAGGTTGTCAACGCACTCACGGGCATAAGGGAACAGCAAGTTGGGGCAGAACGCACCCAGAGTTTGTTCCAGCTGAGCCCCTTCAATTCCAGAAATACGGAACAGGCCAGCTTGCTCTACTTCTGCAAGGAACGACGTAGTGCCAGTTTCGCTATCGTTAACCTGGGCAGTCACCTTTACAACCACTTCGTACTGGTCGTCGGCTATTTTCTGGCTAGTGGTGTTCAGATCCAGATTCACCTTAGGCTTAAATGCCTGCTTGAATACGGAAGGTGAGTTCGGCGCTTCAAAGGAAATATCTTTCACATAGATACGCTGTAAAGAGAACTTCAGCTGAGGCTTTTCGCCTTCTGCGGCGCCTGCCTGCGGGGTGTTGTTATCTTCCGCCATTGGGATACTCCTAATTGTTCATCTGCTAAAAAATTGCGCGACAGCGCACGGTTAAATACTTGCTACTTAATTACTTTTTTACCACCGGAAGACCATCGGCCTGCCACTGCACCATGCCACCTCTTAACTTATTGACACGTTCAAAACCTGCCTTAGCAAGTTTTGCCTGGGCAGCACCAGAGCTCTGGCCATGCTTACATACCACGATGATCGGCTGGCTTTTCACTTTCTCCAGTTCATTCATGCGGCTGTCGAGGTTGCTTTGAGGAATATTGCGTGCACCTGCAATATGTCCTGCTTTAAAGTCTTTGCTTTCACGGATATCCAGCACCACCGCGTCTTCACGGTTAATAAGCTGAGTCGCCTGGGTAGAGGTCACAGCATGCGTGGCGGCGCTGCGCGCTTCGTACGCCACCCATGCTATTAATACCAGCAAAAACGCCCCGACAAGTAGGGGGTGGTTCATTACGAATTCGAACAGCTGATCGATCATCGTGAACACAATCTCTTGGTCTATGCAGAAAAAAGCGGCCTAGCCGCCTCCAGAAACGCAACAAGTATACACGTCACACGGCATACCGCGCAGGCCATGACGCCCAACGGCTGCCTGCGTTATGATGCCCCATGCGCGCGCCTGTCGCGACCCTGATTATAAGGTGTTGTCTGAAAACTGTTTGAGCAACCTTCACCAACGTTTCAAACAGCACCTCATGTCGCTTGGCTGACCAACATAACGAGGTTTTCATGGCTACAACTGCACCGCGCCCCGTGGCGCTAATCATTTTAGATGGCTACGGCCACAATCCCGATAGCGCCCACAACGCAGTGGCCGCAGCTAATACGCCCAACATGGACAAACTGTGGGCCCATCGCCCGCACGCCTTTGTGCACACCGATGGTCGCCATGTGGGCCTGCCTGACGGGCAGATGGGTAATTCTGAAGTAGGCCATATGAATATTGGTGCCGGACGCATTGTCTACCAGGACTTCACCCGCATCACCAAAGCAATTGAAGACGGCGACCTAGACACCAACGAGGTACTGACCAAGCCCATCGATGAGGCCGTTGCCAATGGCCATGCTGTCCACTTGCTTGGGCTGCTTTCTCCCGGCGGCGTGCACAGCCACGAAGATCACTTTATTGCCATGGCTGAGCTTGCTGCCCGACGCGGCGCGCAGCGCATTTTTATCCATGCGTTTTTAGACGGACGCGACATGCCGCCGCAAAGTGCGCTCCGCTCGATCGAGCGTGCTAATGCACGTTTGGCAGAGCTGGTGGGTGCCGACAATGGCTTTGTTGCCTCAGTCATTGGCCGCTTTTATGCAATGGACCGTGATAACCGCTGGGAGCGGGTTGAGCAAGCCTACCGCTTGCTGACCGATGGCCACGCTGACTTTATCGCTTCCAGCGCTGAAACCGCCCTGCGCGACGCTTACCAGCGCGGCGAAACCGACGAATTTGTCGCTTCTAGCAGTATTCCGCTGAATGGCACCGCCATTACGCTCCAAGACGGCGATGCAGCTATTTTCCTTAATTTCCGCTCCGACCGCGCCCGCGAATTAACCCGCGCAATCACTGAAGCTGAGTTTAACGGCTTTGAGCGGCGTGTACGCCCTACGCTGGCTGGCGACGGTTTAGTCACGATGACCCAGTACGCCGCCAACATTCCAGCCCCAGCGGCCTTTCCCCCTTCTGATCTCACCGACACCCTGGGGGAAGTGGTTGCTAAACGAGGCCTAACTCAGCTACGCATTGCAGAAACAGAAAAGTATCCCCACGTCACCTTTTTCTTCTCCGGCGGTAATGAAGCCGAGTACGCAGGCGAAGAGCGCATTTTAGTGCCCTCCCCCCGTGACGTTAAAACCTACGACGAAAAACCCGAGATGAGCGCCTTTGAGATCACCGATAAGCTGGTGGACGCTATCGACAGTGGTCGCTTTGACTTAATAGTGTGCAATTATGCCAATGGCGACATGGTTGGCCATACCGGTGACTTCAACGCCGCGGTAAAAGCGATTGAAACCGTTGATACTTGCGTTGGCCGGGTAGTAGAGGCTATTGAACGTGCCGGTGGTGCTTGCCTGATCACAGCTGACCATGGCAATGCCGAACAGATGGTGCATCCGGAAACAGGCGCGCCGCAAACAGCTCACACCACCTTTACGGTGCCGTTGATTTACGTGGGAGAGCAGAATGGGCGGCTGGAAGATGGACGACTGTGCGATTTAGCGCCGACGTTGTTAACCATGATGAACCAGGCACAGCCCGAAGCAATGACAGGTAACCCACTGATTCATTTTGATTGATGCTGATGCGATGGACGTTAGCTGTCGCGCTCATGCTGGCGTTAGGTTATGCGCCAGCAAGTTTAGCCCAGCCAAATGAAAATGCCGCGCGCCAGCAGTTGGATGCGATTGGCCAGGAGATCGAAGCGGCTGCCCAGCGCCTCAGTGCGACCGGGCAAGCGCGAGATAGCGCCGAGCGTGAGCTGCGCCATGTGGAAACGGAGCTCGCTGAGACTCACCAGCGCCTGGATCAACTTCAGGCTGAGCGCCGTCAACTGGCCGACGAAACGACCCAACTTCGCCAGCACCGAGAGCGCTTGGAAGGTGAGCGTGAAGCGCAATACGCTGCGCTGAGCCAACAGCTGGCAGCCCTTTATCGACTGGGGCCAACACCCCAGTTGAAACTGCTCCTAAATCAAAGCGATCCAGCCGAGCTAGACCGAATGCAGGCGTATCTAAATCGCCTGACTCAGGCGCGTCAGCAACGCCTTACGGATATAAGCCGCCTCGACAACGCACTGGCAGATACCGAGCAAGCGCTCAGCGAGCGTCAAACGCGCCTTGATGCATTAGCCGACGAGCTAGAAGAGCAAAGCGCTATACTCGCTCAGCGAACCGAGGAGCGGCGTGGCGTCGTAGCGACCCTGGATGACCGCTATGGCAGCGAAGAGGACCGCTTAGCCGATCTTAACCAAAGCCGTGAGCAGGCCGAACAGCAGCTAAGGGCGATACAAGCGGAGCTGGCTCGTTTAGCCGAGCCAACACCGACCACACACATCACCCGCACGCGGGGCGATTTACCCTGGCCCGTGCAAGGAGCCATTACGGCAACCTTTCAGCGTAGAGACGGCGTGCACTATAACGGTATCGTGATTCGAGCAGATTCGGGCAGTGCAGTAACAGCCGTTCATACGGGCCGCGTGGTATTCGCCGACTGGATGCGTGGCTTTGGCAACCTGCTGATTATTGATCACGGTGATCAGATCATGACGCTCTATGCTCACTTGCAACAATTTAGTGCACGGCCCGGCCAACAAGTAAGCCGTGGCACTGAAATTGGACGTGTCGGCAACAGCGGCGGGCAGACCAACCCCGCGCTTTACTTCGAAGTGCGGCGTAGCGGTGAACCAATTAATCCACAACGTTGGATTGCACGCCGCTGACGGGATAAGCTGACTCCTATGAATTAACAATCATGTCTCAACTTATGCAGCGCCTTCTGGCGCTGCCTTTCGCCTAGCGGAGTCCGCATGACGCTATCTGTTACCAAGGTATCGGCCCCTGCCAAGCGCTTTTTGGCTACCCTGCTCCCGCTTGTACTGCTGACTGCTCCTTTCCCCTTAATGGCTCAGTCTGCAAATAGCGTTGCTGATGACCTACCGCTTGAAGAGATCCAGACCTTTGCTGAGGTGTTTGAGCGCATTAAACGCGGCTATGTCGAAGAGGTTGACGACCGCACGTTATTGCGTAATGCCATGCGAGGCATGCTCAGCGAGCTAGATCCCCATTCAGCCTATTTAGACGAAGAAGAGTACCGAAGCCTGCGCGAATCCACCCAGGGTGAGTTTGGCGGTATTGGCATTGAAGTAGGCACAGAAAACGGGCAGCTAATAGTTATTACCCCCATCGATGACACACCAGCTTCACGAGCGGGCCTGTTATCCCGCGATGTGAT
Source organism: Halomonas sp. N3-2A (assembly GCF_002216165.1). Classification (NCBI taxonomy): domain Bacteria; kingdom Pseudomonadati; phylum Pseudomonadota; class Gammaproteobacteria; order Oceanospirillales; family Halomonadaceae; genus Halomonas; species Halomonas sp. N3-2A. The sequence continues at coordinate 3,766,549 of NZ_CP022286.1, forward strand.
TGTGGCTATCGATGGAACGCCAACCGACAGCTTATCGCTTCAAGAGGCGGTTAACCTGATGCGTGGCGAACCGGGTAGCCAACTGCGTATTTCCGTCTTGCGGGCGGGTGAGGAGTCTCCGCGTGAGTTCACACTAACGCGCGAAGTAATTCGCAATGAAAGCGTTAAGCATGAAGTGCTGGAGCCAGGCTATGGCTACTTGCGAATTAGCCAGTTTCAGTCGCGCACCCCAGAGCAGGCACATAGGTCGTTAGAGCGCATGGCCCGAGAGCAGCCACTTGAGGGACTCATTCTCGATTTACGCAATAACCCAGGTGGCGTTTTGCAGGCCGCCGTTGGCGTTGCCGACCTGTTCCTGGATGAAGGACTAATTGTCTACACCGAAGGGCGTCTTTCTGACACCGAAATGTCGTTTTCGGCATCGCCAGAGACACCCGCTGGTGATGTTCCGCTCGTTGTACTGATAAACAGTGGTAGCGCCTCGGCTGCTGAAATTGTCGCCGGGGCGCTTCAAGACCAGCGCCGCGGGGTGATAATGGGCACCGAAAGCTTTGGTAAAGGCTCCGTGCAGCAGATCATGCCGCTTGGCAATGGCGAAGGTCTTAAGCTGACAACCGCGCTTTACTACACCCCCAATGGGCGCTCAATCCAAGCACAAGGTATCGAGCCTGACGTGGAAGTGGTACGCGGCCGGCTGGAAGTGGCTGAGGGGCAACGTCAAATCCGCGAAGCTGATCTTGATGGTCATCTAAGCGGCCAAGACGCAATGCCCCGGGAGCGGACTGAAATGTCTCAGCGCCTGCGCGAGGACTATCAGCTCAGTGAAGCGCTGAACTTACTCAAAGCATTGAACGTGGTGGATCGTCGGCGCCGTTAACGACACGATTGCGGCAGGCGTCCTCGCTCTCCGATTGCCTGCCGCATCACCAGTCGTTTTATCGGCACCAACTGATTCATACCACTCATCCCCATATTGCGCGCCAGCGTCAATGCAGGCACTTGGCTACCGAAAAGCACTTTAAACCCTTTCATCAGCCCTAGCATGGCGCTGTTATCGAGGCGCCTACGCCGCTCGTAGCGGCTGAGCGTTGTCAGCGCCCCCCAAGGGGCTCCTCGCTGCCATGCATTAATCACTTCCTCAGCCAGCACTGCCGCATCCATAAATCCTAGGTTAACGCCCTGCCCCGCTAGCGGGTGAATGCTATGGGCAGCATCGCCCACCAAGGCAAAATTAGGCTGCACGTAGTGAGCGGCGTGGCGCTGAATCAGCGGAAACCGATAGGCCGTATCGACGGCACTCACCTGACCTAAACGGTAGTCAAAGGCTTCACTTAGCGCCTGCCCCAACGCCTCGCTAGAGAGCGATGTAAGTTGATGTGCATGCTCAGGCGTGGTCGACCAGACAATCGAACAGTAGCGGTCATCACCGCCCACTGTTAACGGCAAAAAAGCCAGTGGATGGCCAGCGATAAAAGCCTGACGAGCCGTGTCGCCATGGGACTTTTCACACCTTACTGTGGTAACGACAGCCTCTTGCTGCATAGACTCTTCGGCCACTGATATCCCTGCCAATTCACGCATGGTGGAGCGTGCACCGTCGGCAGCAATTAATAAGGGCGTACTCAGTTGTCGGCCGTCATCCAGCACTAACCAACGCCCGTTATCCGAGGTTTGCAAAGCCTCCACGCCCACTCCAAAGAAAGTGCTAACGGAAGGCAGCGCTAGCACCTGCTCATTTAACGCGGCCAATGTCACATCGTTTTCAACAATATGCCCAAGTACGGGCGCACCTGCTTCATCGGCGGAAAAATGGATGCTACCGCTGCCTTCTGCATCCCACACCTGCATATAACGGTAAGGCGTTACCCTAGTAGCAGCCATCGCGGGCCATGCCTTCAAATGCGAGAGCAGCCGCTGAGAAACCGGCGTCAGTGCACTCACCCTGGGGGCAGGCGGATGGTCGCCAAAGGCATCTAAGCGCAGTGGTGCTGCTTTGGTTTCTACCAACGCCACCTGCATCCCAGCGTTAGCCAGCAGCCCTGCTAGCGCCGTGCCGACCATTCCGGCGCCTACGATCACCGCGTCAAAACGTTCAACCGGCACATCTATTGCCGCTGTTTGCGTTTTCATAACGTTCCCTTAGCTACTTGTTGCATCAGCGCTCCAGACCCATTGCTCTGCGTGCCAAGCTGCGGCGAAGCGGGCCCACTAAATTGAGCCCCACCAGGCCAGCGGCTCGGGCATGCGGCAGTAGGGGCAGCGAATAGCCAAATAGACGCACTAACCCATCGCTAAACCGAATGACATTGGCTCGGTCTTGCGCACGACGCTGCTCAAAGGCGAGTAGCATGTCCATATCACCAAGAGCACGCTGGTTCTGAGCGCCCTGGGCTAGTGCTTCGACCAGATCCATCACTGAGCGCAGTGCCAAGTTAAACCCCTGCCCCGCTACCGGGTGAAGCGCATGGGCAGCATTTCCCAACACCGCCAACCCAGGTCGAACGGGCTCTTCCGCGGTAATCAGCGAAAGTGGGTAGCTGAAACGCTGCCCCACCCGAGTAAAACGCCCGACTCGATCACCAAAGGCAGCTTGTAGCTGGCGTAAAAACGCCGAATCGGAGAGCGCTAGTCGCGCCTGCTCTGTGCCGCTGGCATGCGTCCAGACCAGCTCCATCGCTTGGCCAGGCAGTGGCAGCAGTGCGATCGGCCCCTCTGCTGTAAAGCGCTCATAGGCAACCCCCTCGTGGGGCTGGCTAATACCGACATGGGCAATGACGGCTGTTTGCTCGTAAGAGCGGTGGCGACTACTGATGCCCAACTGCTCTTTCAGTCCAGATCGCCCGCCATCGGCGAGAATAGTCAGCGCTGCCGTTAGTTCACTGCCATCGGAAAGCACCATGCGGTGGCCGTTAGCTTGTGGCATTAGTTGCGCCACCGTTGCAGGGCAGTGCCACTCAATCGGCAGTTGCTGAAGATGGTGATGCAGCACACGCCCCATCCAAGCATTAGGAATGACATGCCCCAATGCCGACACTCCCAGCTCCTGAGCGCTAAGCCTAGTGGCACCTAAACGACCGCGCTCGCTGATATGAATGCGCTTGATCGGGGTAGCTTCACTGCGCATCGCCTCCCAAACACCCAGTTGGCGAAAGCGTTGGGCAGAGCCTTCGGCGATAGCACTGGCCCTGGCATCAAAGCTTGGCTGCCACGCTGACTTCTCAGCGTTTTCAGGTAAGGCAGCCGCTTCAACAATTGCCACACGCCAGCCGTAGCGCTCAATCAACGGCGCCAACGCGCAGCCTAAGCTGGCACCGACCAGCCCGCCTCCCACAATAACGATATCGTGGGTGAGCGTAGCTGCTTGCTGCTGTCTTACCTGCTGAGTCCCATGCATTGTCATCTCCTACGGATAAACCAAACCCAGCAAATGTAATTTCGTAATGTAAATTACATAAACAAATATCAATGGAATTTTACTGCTTATTTATTAACCATTAATTGCTCTATATCAGCAATTCGCTTCGGCACGTCTGACGTAAGCACTTCGTGCCCATCGCGGGTCACCACGACATCATCTTCAATACGAATTCCAATTCCGCGGTAAGCGGCAGGAATATCATCATCGCTGGGAATGTATAAACCAGGCTCAATCGTGACGACCATGCCTTCGGTTAGCAGGCGCGGCGTCTCTTCATCCAACCGATAAGTTCCTACATCGTGCACGTCTAACCCCAACCAATGGGACGTAGAGTGCAGGTAGAAGCGCCGATAGCTCTCATCGTCAATGCGCGCCTGCACATCGCCCTCTAACAACCCGAGACCGATCAGCCCAGCGGTTAAATCACTCACGACCCCTTGGTGAATATCCGCCAGCGTGGCTCCCGGCTTGACGGCGTGCACTGCACGCTCTTGCGCATCTAGCACCACTTGATAAAGCGCCCGCTGAGCGTCATTGAACCGACCATTAACCGGGAAAGTACGGGTAATATCCCCAGCGTAGAGGTCGAACTCGGCCCCTGCGTCAATCAGCACAAGTGTATCGGCCTGCAACGTATCGCTGTTCTCAATATAGTGCAGCACGCAAGCGTTAACGCCACCACCAACAATGGTGCTATACGCAGGCCCGCTAGCACCTTGCCAAACGAATTCGTGCTCTAACTCTGCCTGCAACTGATACTCGCTTAACCCTGGATGGCAGACACGCATCGCACGCGTATGCGCCTTTGCTGAAATAGCGGCCGCATGGCGCATTAAGGAAATTTCAGCAGGGCTTTTAATAAGGCGCATCTCATGTATAAGCGGGCGGCTATCCAACCATCCTTTCAATGCTGGCTTACCTCGGCGTAGGCCAGCTTGAGCGCAGGCCAACGCCTCTTCTGCAATATTCAGCGCCTCGGGATTATCTAACGGCAGGTAGAGCAGTTCGCGGCCTGCCAATAGACCTGGTAACAGCTCTTCCCGCTGAGCATTTTCAAACGCTTGGTCAATGCCATGCTGAGCCTCAACGCCCTGGGCTCCTAGCCGTCTACCTGTCCAGGCTTCCATAGTGGCGTCGCGGTCTTGGCAAAACACCACGCTTTGGCCTGCCTCGCGCCCAGGCAGCACTACAAGCAACGCATCGGGCTCTTGAATGCCGGTTAAGTAGTAAAAATCACTCTGCTGGCGGAACGCGTATTCGCTATCGTGAGAGCGCGTTACCAAGGCAGCGCTTGGCACCACTAGCGCAGCATTGGCAGGCAGTTGGGCGATGAGCGCTTCTCGGCGCTGGCGGTACTCTGCAGGCGCAATAGCGGCGGGCCGAGGCAGTAACTCAGGTAACATAGATAACTCCTGTATTAATGAACGGGGGCGTCGGTCTGCTCAACCTGGGGCATTCCTGGGTGCTGCTCGGTGTAGAGCAACATTGCCGCCATACGCGCGTGTTCCGTCAGCGCAAATAGATCATTTTCGTTTTCAGGACTATCCTCGATATCGGTTTCGATCTGTACGAGTCCTGCGAGATCCTCGATGGCTTCTTGAAGCGTCTTAGACCAACGTTCGCGTAGCGCTTCATCAGCCACGTCTTCAACGACTTCCATAAAACCCAGCGTCCACTCTTTTAGCCCCTGGGCTTGCTCGGCGAGTGAAAAAAGCTCATCGGGTAGCAGCGGTGTGTAATTCAAATCGCTGGCGCTCAATGCCTCCAGCGTTTGACGCCGCCAACCTAGTAAGCGTTCAGCGCTAGCAGGATCTCGCGGCTGCTCGACCCCTAAGCTTAGGCATACCTCTTCTAGCCATGCTTCAGCCGTCACATCACGCAGTGCTAACAGACCACTTAGGCGGCCATCCAAAAACGCGGGCGACTGCATACTTCCATGCAGAAGAAAAACATCCGCGACGTCAGAAAAATCCTGGCGTTCATTGATTAGGGACATGGGCATTGCTCGCTATACAAAATGGGGAATGAAGTCGTCGTAACAACATCGCTAAGGGTGTTAAACCGCAGAAGGAATCTTACGGCGCGCGCGCCTGTGCGTTGACCCCACATAAGCGGCTCTCTTATAGTGAACGCCAACTATCCTTCCTATGCAGCGATGTTAACGCATTGGTCAATAAAATGACCTGTGCCGGAGTTTTTGATGAGTAACGCGAAGCGGCCAACCAAAGAAATCACCCTACTGGGTCGCAGCTACATGATTGCTTGCGACACTGGCGAAGAAGCTAAGCTGGAACGTGCTGCTCGCTATTTAGATCGCGCGATGAATGGCATTCACGCCCAAAGCAATGCCCTTGGCAGCGAGCGGGTTGCAGTGATGGCAGCGCTGAATATCACCCATGAGTTGCTTGAAATTATGGATGAGCACCGCGCGAGCGAAGCAAACCTGAACCGCCTAAACGACCGCCTTGAACGGGCACTAGCGGATACACGCCAGCAAAAAGAACCGTAAGAACCTGCTGTCGGCTCTTTGGCATTACCACTGGCTCTGTTAGGATAGAGATGTTCTCTGGGGTGTACGCCAGTCGTTATAGTCCCTCGAGCCTATGCGAAGTACCCAGGGGGCCAAATGCTAGCCAAACCCGTGTGCATGTCCGTGCGTCGGAAAGCCTGACGGTTTGGCTGCGGCCACCCACCTGAACCAGTAGGTTCAGGGCCAGAACGACAGCGGCATTCTGGGGAACACTTAGTCTTGATTAGCTCATCACGAGTAGCTCGTTATGAACGATACTGCTGCCCGCAGTACATTCGGCGATAAAATTGCGCTTCGTCGTGAGCTTAGACGCAGACGCCGCACCCTTTCCCTAGATCAGCAAAAACAAGCCGCTACCGCCCTTTGCCAGCGCCTTAAAGGGCTGCCTGAAATTTGTCGTGCGAAACGCATTAGCCTTTATTTACCGGTTAACGGCGAGATAGACCCGACACCATTAATACCTTGGCTTCGAAAGCGAAAAGTAAGTATTTACTTACCGGTATTGCGCCCATTTTCGACTAATCGCCTTTGGTTTGTTGCCTACCGCGAATCTACCCCCATGGTTAAAAACCGTTTTGGCATCGCAGAGCCCTGTTCACGATTTGCCGCCGATAGGCGCAATCGCCTGCCAGCTTGGGCGCTAGATACGCTTATTGTTCCGCTGGTAGGTTTTGATAAGCAAGCAAATCGCATGGGCATGGGAGGTGGTTTCTATGATCGCAGCCTCGCTTTTATGCGCCGCCAAGGGCCTGCACCGACACTCATAGGCGTTGCTCACGCCTGCCAACAGGTGGATGCGCTCCCCATCGAACCTTGGGATATTCCGTTGGACGTGATAGCTAGTGACACAAGGGTTATTCGACCAACTAAAACGGGCTGATCTTAATGATCAGCCCGTTTTAAATATCAACCTCGACTAGTTTGGCGCAGCGTTTACGCTGAAAGCGCTGTGATCAACTTAGTAAGTTAACTCCCCGATAGCGCTTGCGCGTATCCAGTGGCGAGTACTCCAAGTAAAAACACCACTGTTAGCGCCATCACCATATCAGGCTTTTTACGCCGCATGCCTCATCTCCAACGTCTTTCACGGTTGCCAAATGTCCTTAATGCGTCATCTAGACAATGTTGCTAAAAAGATGACGCACCTCATTAATTTCGCCCACGACTATAGGGCTATAGGGGAGGACTGACAACTGCTTTCAGTGCTATTTTTAATACGCCATTAAACGTTTTCAAAAATTCACTTTTCTTAACAGCCCTGCATCCTGGGGTTAGTAAGTACTTACAATTATTTACGCCATGAAGAGCCGATACGCTGGGTTATCACTCTCCCACCAATAACGGTAGCCAATCGCATCTAAGTACTCTGCAACATGGGTTTGATCACTGCTCGGCACTTGCATACCGACCAATACACGACCATAGGCAGCACCATGATTTCGATAGTGGAACAGTGAAATATTCCAGTCATGGGGTAGCTGGGTTAAAAAGTTCATTAGCGCACCAGGGCGCTCCGGGAACTCAAAGCGGTAGAGCTCTTCTTCAAAGCGCTCGCTGGGCCGACCACCACTAAGATGGCGGATATGTAGCTTCGCCAGCTCATTGTCGGTCAAATCTTCAACCTGATAGCCAGCTTCACGAAGCTTATCAATCACCGCCTGGCGGTCTTCCCCACCCGGTTTAACTTGAACACCCACAAAGATATGAGCCTCGCTATTATCTGCATAGCGATAGCTGAACTCGGTGACCATGCGCTTGCCCAGCGTGCGGCAAAACTTTTTAAAACTGCCTGGGTTTTCCGCAATGGTCACCGCCAATATCGCTTCACGCTGCTCACCCAGCTCGGTGCGTTCCGCAATATGTTGCAAACGATCAAAATTAGTATTCGCGCCAGAGTTAATACATATCAACGTCTCGCCTTCAGCACCGGTTTGCTGCACATATTTCTTCAAGCCAGCTAGCGAAAGCGCCCCAGACGTTTCTGCGACGGCGCGAGTATCTTCAAAGATATCCTTCACCGCAGCGCACATCTCATCGGTATTCACCGTGATAACGTCATCGATTAAGTCACGTACTAAAGAAAAAGGCACTTCACCGATTTGCGCGACGGCGACCCCTTCCGCGAACACGCCAACTTGATCCAGCACGACCCGCTCCCCGGCTTCTAGCGCGGCTTTTAAACAGGCACTGTCTTCGGCTTCTACGGCAATGATTTTGATATCTGGGCGCAGATATTTCACATACGCCGCGACGCCTGCGATTAAGCCGCCGCCACCGACAGGAATAAAAATAGCGTCTAGACGGCCGCTGTGCTGGCGCAGAATTTCAACACCAATGGTGCCCTGACCTGCGACCACATCGATATCATCAAACGGCGGAATATAGGTATAGCCATGCTCTTTAATCAATTCTTGAGCATGCTCAGCAGCAGCAGCAAATGCATCACCTTTCAAAATAACCTTAGCGCCGCGGGCACGTACTGCCTGAACCTTAATATCGGGCGTAATACGCGGCATCACAATAACCGCCTTCACCCCCATCAGCTTGGCTGCCATAGCCAAACCCTGGGCATGATTGCCCGCCGATGCTGCAATCACGCCCTTGGCCTTCTGCTCTTCAGTTAGCTGGGCCATTTTGTTGTAAGCACCACGAATCTTGAAAGAAAACACTGGCTGAAGATCTTCGCGCTTAATCAAAATTTGGTTATTGAAACGACGCGACAAAAAGGGAGCGGGTGAAATAGGGGTCTCACAAGCGGCTTCATAAACGCGGGCTTGGAGGATCTTTTTGACGGTTGCTTCGAGCATGCGGGAATCCCAAAAAAATAACGTGACCCTGACGGGAGAGAGCAAAGCCTTTATTGGTAGCAGATTACGCCTAGCGTCGTCTAGCGGCGTTTCCATCGGCAGTGGACGCTAAGGCCGTTATACTAGGGAACACTGCCTAACCCTGACGCAGGAAAATATGATGACCCAAGATGAATTGAAAGCGGCCGTAGCGGATGCTGCGGTTAAAGAGATTGAGCCTCATCTCGAAAAAGATACCGTGCTAGGTATTGGCACAGGTTCAACAGCGAACCTGTTTATTGATCGTTTAGGCCCGCTAAGAGATCGTTTCAAAGGGGCCGTTGCCAGCTCAGAAGCCAGTGCTAAGCGCCTACAGGCACTAGGTATTGAGATATTCGAGCTGAACAATGTTGGCGATGTCCCTTTTTACATCGACGGTGCAGACGAAGTAAACGCTAACTTACAAATGATTAAAGGGGGTGGCGCCGCCCTAACCCGCGAAAAAATCGTCGCCGCCTGCGCCAAGCGATTTATTTGCATTGCCGATGGCTCGAAATACGTGAACCAACTTGGCAACTTCCCGCTACCGGTAGAAGTTATTCCGATGGCACGCTCCTACGTCGCTCGGGAGCTGGTCAAGCTAGGTGCTGACCCCGTCTATCGGCAAGGGGTAGTCACCGATAATGGCAATCAAATTATCGACTGTTTTGACTTTATGATCGACGACCCAGCCTCCATGGAAGCGCGTATTAATGCCATTGTAGGCGTCGTCACGAACGGTTTATTCGCCCAGCGCGGTGCCGATGTACTGCTGTTAGGTAAGACGGACGGCGTGGAACGAACCGCGTTACGTTAACCACTGACTAAGCCCATCGAGCGTGCGCGCCAATGCGCCTCTATGGGCTTCAACGACCTCTCGCCCAGCCTGCCCAATTTGCAAAGCAAATGATGGCGTTGCCAGCCGCTCGGCTAGCGCGTCGGCCAAGGCATCGGGTGTTTCCACCACGCTTAACGCACCTACCGCTAACAGCGGCTCAGCCACATCGCTAAAGTTGTCAAGTGAAGGGCCACAGAGCACTGGCTTACCCAACGCCGCAGGCTCCAGTACGTTATGACCGCCCAGCGGTACCAAACTACCGCCAACATAGGCCACATGCCCTGCTGCATACAGCGTTGCCAGCTCACCTAGCGTATCCCCCAGGTAAACCTGCGTTTGTGGCGTCACGGCCTGCTGCTGGCTGCGACGGCTGAGTGCCCAGCCGCCTTGGGCACACAGCTTGGCCACTTCGTCAAAACGCTGCGGGTGTCGCGGCACCAATACCAATAACGCTGTTGGAAAGCGCTGCAATAGCTGACGATGGGCCTCCAAGAGCAGTGCTTCTTCCCCGTCGCGGGTGGAACCTGCCACCCACACTGGGCGAGCGCCCCAGACTTGAAGTAAGCACTTACTCTCTTCCAGAGCCTTTTCCTGAGAAGGCACCTCAAATTTTAACGATCCAACAACATGAGTTACTGCTGCGCGGCAACCCAGTGCCTGAAAGCGCTCAGCATCTTGGGCAGATTTAGCAGCCAGCCATGTGACGTTAGCTAATGCACTCGCCATTAACGAACGCAAGCGCTGATAGCGTGCAAAGGCTCGTGGCGATAACCGCCCGTTGACGACCGCGACAGGCACTGCTTGTTGGTGGCAAGCGTGCAACAGGTTGGGCCACAGTTCGGTTTCAAACAGAATGGCAAGAGTGGGCTGCACGCGGGTAATAAAACGCTTGGCCGCTCCCGGAAAATCCAGAGGGAGAAAGCAGTGAGCAAGCCTTACTTGATCCGGCGCGGTTTGTTCACCGATGAGTGTTTGAACTTGCTGAGCGCCCGTCGCGGTCATTGTGGTCAACAACAGGCTGTGCTGAGGGTAACGCGCCAGCAAACCCTCTATTAGGGGACGGGCAGCGCGCACTTCCCCCACCGAGGCACAGTGCAACCAAATTCGCGGCCCAGGGGGAAGCTTACCCAAACGCATACCAAGCCGCTGCAAGCGCGAGTAAGTAAGTACTTGCTCACGCCAAATACGCCAGCCAATCAGCGGCGACAACATATAAAGCACCGCTGAATAAACAAGCCGAGGCCAAATCGGCGACGCCATTAGCCCTCGCGATCCAGGATGGAGCTAATCATTGCGGTGGTCGATACGCCATCTTCAAAGCCAAGTACTTTTACATCGCCACCGTTGGCGATAACGGCCTCCCCTCCTGCAATATCTTCAGGGCGGTAATCGCCACCTTTCACCAAAATATCCGGCAAAACAGCTTCAATTAGCGCTTGGGGAGTATCGTCACTAAATGGCACGACCCAATCGACAGCGCCTAACCCAGCTAGTACTTGCATGCGACGGTTAAGCGGATTGATTGGCCGTTTAGGGCCTTTCAAACGGCCAATAGAGGCATCATCATTCACCGCAACGATGAGGCGATCCCCCAGGCGTTTGGCTTGTTCCAAGTAGGCCACGTGTCCTGCATGAAGAATATCAAAGCAGCCATTGGTCATCACCACGCGCTCGCCACGCAGCTGGGCAGCCCGCACGGCGTCGACCAGCGGGACTTGGTCAATCACCCCAAATTCAGCCAGCTTGTCGCCGTGTAGCGCGGTGTAGAGCTCGGCTATCGAGAGCGTCGCCGTTCCCGGTTTGGCCACCACCAAGCCCGCCCCCAAGTTGGCCAGCATCATCGCTTCTGGCAATGCATGGCCTGATGCCAGCGCGAGCCCCATCAGGCCAATCACGGTATCGCCTGCGCCGGTTACGTCGAACACTTCCTGGGCGCGGGTGGGTAAATGGAGCGGTGCGTGGTCTTCACGAATAAGCGTCATACCTTTTTCGCTGCGAGTGATCAGCAGCGCTTCTAACTCAAGCTCGGCGCGCAACGCTTCTCCGCGCTGGGCAAGAACATCGTCGTTGGCACAGTGACCAACCACCGCTTCAAACTCGGTTAAGTTAGGCGTAATTAAACTCGCCCCACGATATTTACTAAAATCTTGGCCTTTCGGATCGACCAGCACTCGCTTGCCGAAAGCACGCGCCATCTGAATCAGCGACTCGACCTGGTTAAGCGTTCCTTTACCGTAGTCAGAAAGAATCATCACATCGCAATCAGGCAGCGCTTTTTCGACCTGCTCCAGCAGAGCAGTGGTATCGACACCATCGAGGCGCTGCTCAAAATCCAGCCGCAGTAGCTGTTGATTACGACTCATCACACGCAGCTTGGTAATCGTTGGTATCTCTGGGCTTCGTTGAAAGTAAGTACTCACATTCGACGATGCCAAACGTGACGTCAGCAGCTCGGCGTTCTCATCCTCTCCCAGCACACCTGCCAGGGCAACGTGGCCGCCTAGAGAGGCCACATTCAGTGCCACGTTCGCTGCGCCACCGGGACGATCATCAGCATCTTCGACACGCACCACCGGCACCGGCGCTTCGGGTGAAATACGCGACGTGCCACCATGCCAGTAGCGGTCGAGCATCACATCCCCCACCACCAATACGCGGGCATGTTCCAGGGCGGTTAAATCAACTCTCATCCAAAGGTCCTGTTGTTGGCGGCACTGCGGTATACGCCAGCAGCGCGTCTAGCTTAGCAATCACGTCGTCGGCTTTGATCAAATCCATGGCATCCGCATGGCGTACTCGCTGTCCCCAGCTAACCTCATCGACGGATTTATTCAGATACGTACGAACCGCTTCGGGATAAGCATTGACTGCAAAATCCCGCCAACAATAAGGCGCGGCACGCTGAGGATTGGTGGTCGCATAGAGACCAAGTGTGGGCGTGCCCATGGCATTCCCCATATGCGCCGGCCCCGTGTCGGGGGCAATGACGGCACGGGCATTGTCAATCAACGCCAGTACGCCTTTGAGCGATGTACCACCGATAGCATTAATAACGCTATCCGGTTGACATAGCGCCTCAATTTGATCGCCGATTTCTCGCTCTAATGAACTCCCCCCACCGGTCAACACGCTCTTCAGACCATGGTGTACCCAAGCATGTTCAATCACGCTGGCATAGCCTTCCACTGACCAATTGCGGAAATTGCGCAGCCGTGCGTTGCTGCAAGGATTAATGACCAGATATGGCGTATCGCCACTGACCCCTCGGGCTTCTTCATAGGCCAGCGGTGGTACGGCCAGATTCCACTCCAATCGATCATCTTCTACGCCGAGCAAGCGAGCGAAGTCCATAAACGACTCCAACACATGGGCGTTAGAATGTGGCGCAAGCTGATGCTGTGTAAACCAATGCTGAGCGTCTTTGGCGCGCGACTTATCATAGCCCACGCGTACATTGGCCTTGAGGCCAAGCGAAAGCACGCTGGCGCGTATCGCTTGCTGCATGTGCAGCAGTACATCAAAGCGAGTATCGGACAGCTCTTTCCACAGGGCACGCATGCCCGCAAGACCGGTGGACTTGTCATAGACAACAAACTCGACCCCAGAAAGCCCCGCCAGTAAACTGTGCTCCCCCTTGCCGATTATCCAGGTAATGCGAGCGTGCGGCCATTGGCGCTGCAACGCACGCACCGTGGGCACAAGATTGCACACATCTCCCAACGCGGAGAGGCGCAAAATGGCAATATGGTTAGGTTGAGCAGGCAGAGAGGGCTTCATGCGCTTAGCGGCACTCCGGCAAAGAAATTGGCTGATTTTACATGATGTAGACAGTTTAAGTGACGCTGCCACGTCACACCAACTGTCGCAACATGGATCTCAACAACGATCGCAACAACGGTCTCAAGGGCAGTCACACCCACTTCATCCTGATCTATTCCATCAGGCCTATTGGCGTGAGCGTAATTTAATCGTCGGGGAAGCACCAGGAAGGGGTAGCAGTTTCTTCTTAAAGGCCAGTGATTCAGAACAGTGGGTATTGCGACCTTATCGCCGCGGTGGATTGATCGCCAAGCTAAGCGAGAAACGCTATCTATGGCTGGGTGAAGAGCGCACCCGTGCGTTTCGCGAGTTGCGCTTAAACGCTGCGCTGTATGACCAGGGACTGCCAGTGCCACGCCCCGTTGCCTGCTGTGTTATGCGTTACGGCCCTACGTATGAAGCGGCACTCATCACCGTTAGGATTCCAGGCGCTCAGGCGCTGGCTAGCTTATTGGCGGCAGGGGAAACAGATGAGGCGTTACTTCAGCGCGTTGGCGCAATGATCAAGCGCTTCCATCAAGCAGGCCTTGATCATGTTGATCTAAATGCGCGCAATATCTTGATCGACCCCCATGGCGAACCCTGGCTGATTGATCTGGACCGCTGCCGCCAACGGCCACCAGGTAAGTGGCAGGAACACAATATAAACCGCCTAGCAAGGTCACTAAAAAAATTCCATTGCCATAGTGTGCTGCCCATCATATTAAAAGGTTATAACCGTTAACCTTTATTTTTCAGCGCCAACATCACACGCGAGAATTTTCGATACGCAGTTTATTAGCTCATCAGGAGTAATTGATGAAAGGTCTGCTTGTGATGAAACATAACCACTGTTATCTCTCTCAAGAAACCATTCGGATAAATACTCTTTAAAAACAACCACTTGATTCACTCCCATTATATGAGCGACATGCGAGGGGCCACAATCGTTACTGACAAATAGTTTACAACTATTTACCAATCTAAAAAGAGTAGTTACATCAGGACTATGAATAACAGCAAACCCTTCTTGCTCAAGGATGTTCTTTTCCTCTTCTTCTTTTGGTCCTGTGAGAAAAACAATCGTCTCTGATCTTAACTCAGAAATCTTTCTTGCTAGCTGAATATAATTAGCAAGCGACCATTTTTTTTCTTCGCCCCCAGCACCAGGAGCAAGTACAATTTTATTATTTAATACTTCATCAGACTCAATCTGTTTTTTCAAACAGGGAGCAATATCTAATGTTGATGATATCTCTAGCAGTGACAAGAAAAGGTCTGCCCTGTAGGTAGTTACATCAAGAGGTACCGAGTGCGTATAAAACGCTCCAAATTTTTTGAATCCTATTCTATAAGGAATTCGCAGCTTCAACATTTGCAGAGAAGTCCCAATACTAGAGGGACGCAAGTTAAAACCAATATCGAAATTATATTTCCTACTTAAGCTGGTGGTGCTAAAGCCGTCAATCACTTCAAGTTCGTTTAAAAAACCCGCTTCAACTAGGAAGTCTGCCCCTGAATTTTTAGAGATACCCACCAATTTAGCATTTGGATACCTTTCCTTAACAGCGACTAAAAAAGGAATATGAACTACATATGCACCAAAAAAAGGCCTATTATGTAAAAATATAGCGATGCATTTAACTTTCAAAAAGTCGTTCATTTAAAAACAATTCCCTTATAGACATCGAGATAACTTTCAGCCATTTTTTCTTTACTATAAAGCTCTAAAAGAAGACGTGCATTCTCAACAGCAGACTCTCTCATCTGTTTATTTTTTGCTAGCTTTATTATCCAACTCTCGACTTCTTCACTACTTCCTGGTGTTACTAGAAAACCTGTTTCACCATGCTTAATTAAATCAGGAATGCCGCCAACATTACTAGCAACAATAGGCACGTTTGCATCCATAACATCTAAAAGAACTGAGCCTAGACCTTCGTTGCGAGACGGAAAAACAAACAGATCCAGCGCTGGAATAAAATCACCAATATTAGGCTTAAAGCCAGCCCATACAACATTTTTTAAGTGACTGCTTTCCAAGCGAAGCTCTTCCTCATCCTCACCTCGGCCAAAAAAAACGCACAGCACTTCGGGATAGCTATGCTGTAATCGTTCTGCAGCTTCAAGTAGTACCCGCTGACCTTTGTGACGATCAACTAATGCACCAATATGGCCGACAATAAAGCGGCCTGGATAGCTGGCACGAAAGCGAGCAGCAACTTGGGCGTCCGCGGTAAATCCCGTCATCGCACTCGGAATCGTCAATACTTCACTCTTATTCCAGTGTGATAGCTGTTGCCGAATAATCGATGAAATAGCGACACAACGATCTGCATCACGATAGAACAGTCGATTCACCCATTTATCTTTAATGGGTGTATCCACTCGGCGAGTCACCACATAGGGTGTACCGTATATACGCTTATGCAACCACGCCCAGTGCACCGCTTTAGCTTCATGAGCATGCACCACAGATGCGCGGCCGGCTTGCCTATGCCCAGCCATCTGCTGGTTAGCATCCACGAATCTTAAGTTCTCAATGCATTGAAGTTCATCACGCAATGGAGAATCTCTCCTGCATACCAGCGTTTGCTGACCTACATGCCGTTGCAAGGCTTGAATTAGCAGCACTGTCTGGCGTTCTCCACCGCGAAAACCTTTGGCAAGGTTAACGTGAATAATATGCAAATTGCCCTCATACAAATCGTTGCCATCACCCTGGTATAGTACTGTATCTACCAACCACCAGAGCAGGGTGTGAATAAATGTCTATGGATGTGAGCGTCGTTATCATTACTCGCAATGCGGCCGCGACACTTAGCCGAACACTAGACGCCTTGACGTGCTATGACGATGTCGTGGTATATGACAACGGCTCCACAGACGACACATGTAGCATTGTACAAGCCTACTCCAATACAACATTACACCATGGTGAATTTTTAGGCTTTGGCCCTACCAAGCGTGCTGCCGTATCGTTAGCAAAATATGACTGGATCTTCTCAATAGATGCTGACGAAGCGCCAACAAAAGAGCTTAACGCTGCGATTAATGACTGGGTCGCCACTGCAACACCTCAGCAGGCTGGCAAAATATTGCGCGAAAACTGGATGCTGGGTAAACCCGTTCACCACTCTGGCTGGGGAAATGACTGGTTAATTCGACTGTTTAACCGTAACACAGGTAACTTTAATGATGCCGCTGTTCATGAGTCAGTGAGCTTAGAAAAAAATACAGAAGTTTCTCAGCTTAATGGAAAAATTGAACATCTTGCCGTTAACGACCTCGCTCAGTTTCTTGATAAGATAAATCGCTATTCAGACCTTCGCGCATCATCAAAAAAACTCAAGCACTATCCTTTTGCGCTGATATTTCTCAAAGCACTTTACGCATTTATACGCACTTATTTTTTCCGCCTCGGCATACTGGATGGCTGGCGTGGGCTGACTATATCTGTGGCTAATGCAAATGGCGTTTTTTGGAAATATGCCAAAAATAATGCTAATAACCGCCTATAATACGCTGTAAATTTTCTATTACGACGTGTTGATATCACTAAAGATATCTCTACTACCGGGCAATCTCTCACCTGATCTTGTGATCAATATGCGTCCGTATTTCTTTACTCTATCAACACTCGTTTCGGGAGACGCATGCCAGCACTAAGGTCACTCAAACTTACTCCATGGTTGCCACTACTCGTAATCGGCATCTGTCTTGGCTATGCCCTCACCGTGCTTACTCGGCTACCTTGGTGGACACTATTTTTCACAGCCGCTGTATGGCTAGGTTTCGGCATCAAGTTACGCTGGGGAGCACCGCAAAACGCCCGCTACCGCACGATGTGGCCTTGGTCGCTGGCACCGCTCAGCTTACTAGGCATTTATGTCTACTTAGCCGATAGCTTTGGCAATGTTGATTTAGGTGCGGTGTTTTTCCACCTTCAGGCGGGCATGGCCGAACATGGCGGTGCTGAAAAAATGATCACTGCCGTTATTTACACAGTGAGCGTCATCGCAGTGCTGGCATCCGTTACCTGGATCACGCGGCATGATCAGCGATGGCGGCTCACTGAACGCTTCGTTGCCCTCCTCTTATTGGCCGCAAATCCAATGCTTTACGGTTTAGGGCAGCGCAGCGCAGCCATTGTAACGGACGATGGTGCCTGGCTAGACCGCCGTTACGTGCCGCCGCCCACGGACGATCAAGCTAATACGCCTAACCTGCTGGTCATGTACCTGGAAAGCATTGAGCGTACGTATCGTAATGAGCTATTTGGTGATGCTTATGCTGACTTAACCGCGTTAGGCGAACGCGGGCTGGTCTTTGAAGGTATCCAGCAAATGGAAAATACCGGCTGGACCATGGCAGGCATGATTGCTAGCCAGTGTGGTGTGCCGCTGATGCCTGCGGGACTTTTGCACGACAGCCAGTTCGAGCCGCTTTCCAAAGTAGTTCCCGGCGTCGATTGCCTGGGTGATGTGCTAGCGGCTCAAGGCTATCGACTTAGCTATTTGGGTGGAGCGAGTGCTCAGTTTGCTGGTAAAGGGCTTTTCTATCGCGGCCATCAGTTTGATACGGTAAAAGGCAAGGAAGAGCTGTCAGCGGAACTCAAGGACCCAGAGTACCTAAATAGCTGGGGTCTATACGATGATACGCTTTACGATTTTACGGTGGATGAGATTCGTCGTTTAAGTGAACAAGATGACGGCCCATGGGCAGTGGTGAATCTCAGCATTGCTGGTCACGCCCCTAATGGCTTTCCCTCCCAGACATGCATAGACCGTCAGGGCGAATTCGATGGTCAAGATATCTTATATTCGGTGAAATGTTCAGCGAGCCAGGCACGTGACCTTATTGAGCGTCTTGAACAAGAAGGCCTGCTCGAAAATACATTGGTTGTCGTGCTCAGCGACCACCTCACGATGCGAGTGTCGGTTTGGGATCAACTGACAACACTAGACCGAGACAATACGCTGATCATGCTGGGCGAAGGTATCTCACCGCTGACAGTGCATCGGGGGGCGACAATGTTAGACGTATTCCCGACTATTTTGGACGCAATGGGCCTACCGCTTAGCGATAACCGTGCAGGGCTCGGGGCATCTCTACTTAGCAGTCAACCAACGCTGGTTGAAACGCATGGGCTTGAGGTGCTTAACGAGCGGCTCCGGGAAGAGACCGCCTTACAGCACCGTCTTTGGGAAGGACTGACCCCTCAACGGCGCGAACCTCAAGAAAGCGCCGACCAACAAGTCATAGAAACGCCTGCTGATCAGGCTGATGAAGTCGAGATTATGCGCTAACGTTAGCGCCGTTAGCACGCTGACTATCGACACTCATCGCTCGGTACACTTGCTCCACGCCTAAATCATTCAGACAGTTGGTATGCCCCAGCGGGCAGGTACGCTTAAAGCAAGGTGAGCAGGAAAGCGCCAAATAGTGAATGGCAGCATTGTCGGTTAAGGGTGGGGTATATCTAGGCGATGAAGAGCCGTACAGAGCGTGAATGCGCACGCCTACCGCGGCGGCAACGTGCATTAAGCCTGAATCGTTGGTGACCACCTGACGGCAGTCTGCCAATAGATCTACCGCATCCGCCAATTGGGTTTTGCCGCATAAGTTATGCGCATGGGGCAACCCTTTCACAATGCTTTCACCTGCAGCGTTATCTTTCGGCCCGCCAAACACACGCACCTCAAATCCATCCTTAACCAGTCGCACCGCTAACGCATGGAAATAGCCTAACGGCCACTGCTTAGCGGGCCCGTACTCCGCTCCGGGCATCATACCGATGGCTGGACGCGACGATAGCGCATGAGTAAGACGTAAATTGACCAAGTTATTTCGATCAATCGTTAAACGCGGTGTCGGAATCTCAAATTCGCCTTGTATGGCTTCTTCCAGCGGCAGGCCCAGAGAAACAAACCGCTTAACCGTTTGATCCAACACCTGCTTATCCAACTTGCGGCGCTCTTTCAATAAGCCGTAACGGTGTTCACCCAAAAAACCGATGCGCTCGGGAATACGTGCCATAAAGGGCACCAGCGCCGCTTTCCAAGAGCGTGGCAGAACAATGGCACGATCAAAGCGTCCTCGTAAACGGGCAGCCAGCTCACGGCGGCTGGCTAGGCCAAATTCACCATGCCCTACTGCCAATGGAAGCACCTCGTCTACCTCAGGCATACGCTCCAAAATAGGCTGTGACCATGCCGGAGCGACCACCCCCAGGGTTGCCCCTGGGTTACGGTCTTTCAAGGTCATAAACAGGCTTTGCGCCATCACCATATCGCCGACCCACGAAGGGCCGACCACCAATATGCGCTTGGCAGAATTAGCCATTTAGCCACTCCAAGTAGGCTTTCACACCCTGGGCAACGGTTTTGAACTCAACATCGCAACCAGAGGCACGCAGATTGCTGATATCTGCACGCGTGTAACTTTGATAGCGGCCTTTTAGTTCTTCAGGGAAAGGTATGTAGTCAATTTCACCCTGACCATAAAAATCGATTACAGCCTCGCCAATAGCTTTGAAAGGCTCGGCTCGCCCAGTGCCCAAATTAAAAATACCGGACGCATGAGGGTTATCTAAAAACCACAGGTTGACAGCCACCACATCGCCAACGAAAACAAAGTCGCGACTCTGCATTCCTGCTTCATAACCGCCGTAAGCCCCAAACAGCTTTAACGTTTCCCCATTCCGAATTTGTAAATGGTTATGGTAGGCGACACTCGCCATCTTGCCCTTATGCTGTTCACGGGGGCCATAAACATTGAAGTAACGAAAGCCAACTACTTGTGTCGTCAACTCATCCCAGCGAGAGCGCACGTGCTGATCAAACAGCAGCTTAGAGTAGCCATAGACGTTGAGCGGCTTTTCGTGCTCAGGCGCCTCTTTAAACACCTCACTACCGCCGTAAGTAGCTGCTGATGATGCGTATAAAAATGGAATGCCTAACGCTTCACAGTAGTTAAGCAGCACTTTTGAGTACTCGAAGTTATTCTCCATCATGTAGTGCCCATCCCACTCCGTCGTATCGGAGCACGCACCCTCATGGAAAATAGCATCAATGGTTGGCAAATCGACTGACTCACCTCGCAATGCCGCCTTAATCCGCGCTAGAAAATCATCTTTATCCAGATAATCGGCCAACGTGCAGTCAGCTAAATTGACGAACTTAGTGCCGTCACGCAGGTCATCAACCACCATCACATCATCGCGGCCACGAGCGTTCAGCGCTTTGACAATATTGGCACCGATAAAACCAGCCCCGCCTGTTACAACGATCATCTCGTTCTCCTCACCAAAAACAGCTCTGTTGGCTAACGTGCCTATAACCCATCTCTCTGTGATTGTATACTTGACGGCCTATGAATTCATGGCCAACGGTGCTTTCCGCGATGAGTGTCTCGACAAACCAATCGACACCCGATGTGTCGACCTTTCAAGGCTTGATCCTTGCTCTGCAACAATACTGGGCAGAACAGGGCTGTGTCATTCTCCAACCTCTCGATATGGAAGTCGGCGCGGGCACCTTCCACCCTGCCACCTTCCTACGGGCAATTGGTCCAGAAACCTGGAACGCGGCCTATGTGCAGCCTTCCCGCCGTCCAACAGACGGCCGCTACGGTGAAAACCCCAACCGCCTACAGCACTATTATCAGTTTCAGGTGGTAATGAAGCCATCGCCCAGCAATCTGCAGGATCTCTATTTAGGCTCTTTAAAGCGCCTGGGGCTCGATCCTCTCGTCCATGACATACGCTTCGTGGAAGATAACTGGGAATCCCCTACCCTAGGTGCCTGGGGCCTAGGTTGGGAAGTGTGGCTCAACGGTATGGAAGTCACCCAGTTTACTTATTTCCAGCAGGCAGGCGGCATTGAATGCTACCCCGTTACTGGTGAGCTCACCTACGGGCTTGAGCGTATCGCCATGTACCTGCAAAACGTCGATAGCGTATATGACCTGGTATGGGCCATTGCCCCCGACGGCAGCAAGGTCAGCTACGGCGATGTTTATCTTCAGAATGAACGTGAGCAGTCGGCGTATAATTTTGAGCATGCTGACGTTGATCAGCTATTTGCCGCCTTTGACCACCAGGAAAAAGAGTGCAGTAAGCTTCTGGTAGCCAACCTGCCGCTGCCTGCCTATGAGCAAGTTCTGAAAGCGTCCCATACGTTTAACCTGTTAGATGCTCGTCATGCGATTTCCGTGACCGAACGGCAGCGCTTTATTCTGCGCGTTCGCACCATGGCACGGGATGTCGCCACTGCCTATTTTGAGTCTCGTAAAGCAGAAGGATTCCCAATGGCGCCCGAAGCCCTACGCCGCGAACTACTAGCCGACCAGGGAGACGCATAATGGCTGTTGATACGCTTCTATTAGAACTAGGTGCCGAAGAGCTTCCCCCCGCTGCGCTAGATACACTTTCCGATGCATTTGCTGCAGGCATCGAAAAAGGCCTGCAAGAAGCCGAGATTTCCTTCCAAAGCATCGCTGCTTACGCGACCCCGCGCCGTTTAGCAGTACAGGTTAGCGGGCTTGCAGACAAGCAGCCTGACCGTGAGGTTGAGCGTCGTGGCCCTGCCCTAGCCGCTGCATTCAAGGACGGCGTGCCCACCAAAGCAGCCGAAGGCTTCGCGCGTTCTTGCGGCGTCAGCGTTGATGAGCTGATTCACCTAGAAACCGATAAAGGTACTTGGCTTGGTTTCCGCGAACAGCAGCAAGGCGAGACGGTACAGGCGCTGCTGCCAGAGATGGTTCGCAAAACGCTACAATCGCTACCGGTACCTAAGAATATGCGCTGGGGTTCGTCACGCGTTGAGTTCTCCCGCCCAGTTCACTGGTTAGTTGCCCTGTATGGCAGCGACGTCATTGCCGCAGAAGCGCTTGGCCTTCAGGCTAGCCGTACCACCTTTGGCCACCGCTTCCATGCGCCAGATGCCATACAGCTTGAGCATGCCGATGACTACCTAGCCGCACTGGAAAATGCCTACGTCCTAGCCGATCGCCAACGGCGCCGCGAACGTATTCGTGAACAGGTATTAGCTGAAGCAGAGGTTCAAGAAGCCAATGCCGTTATCGACGAAGAGTTGTTGGTAGAAGTCAGCGGCCTGGTCGAATGGCCAGTCGCATTAACCGGCAGCTTCGATGAACGCTTTCTGGAAGTGCCCGCCGAGTGCTTAATCTCGTCCATGAAGGCTAACCAAAAGTACTTCCACCTGCTGGATGACCAAGGCAAGCTGAAACCGCTGTTCATTACTATTTCGAACATCGACAGCGCTGATCCGCAACAGGTGATTTCCGGCAATGAAAAGGTCATTCGCCCACGCCTGGCCGATGCGGCCTTCTTCTACGAAACTGACCGGAAGCGTACTCTCGCCTCACGTATTCCTCAGTTGGAAAGCGTGGTATTCCAACAACAGTTAGGCACCTTGGCTGACAAAGCACGTCGCAGCACAGCGATAGCAACGTATATTGCCGAGCACATTAATGCAGATGTGAGCCACGCCCAGCGCGCAGTGGCACTGGCCAAGTGCGATTTGGTCACCGAGATGGTGCTCGAGTTCCCAGAACTTCAGGGCATTATGGGCCGCTATTATGCCGAACAGGATGGTGAGCCCGCTGAGGTTGCTCAGGCATTAGAAGAGCAGTACCTGCCCCGCTTTGCCAGTGACGACATTCCACAAAGCCTTGCAGGCCAAGCGCTAGCATTGGCTGACCGGCTAGATACCCTGGTTGGCATCTTTGGGATTGGCCAGCGCCCAACCGGCGCAAAGGATCCGTTTGCCCTACGCCGAGCCTCTATTGGTGTGCTTAACATCCTGGTCAAAGGTCAGCTTAATTTAGATCTTCGCGAGCTACTCAGCGTAGCCGCAGAACAGCACCAAAGCCTGCCTAAGGCGGAAGGCTTGGTGGAAGACGTATTGACCTACATGCTGGACCGCTTCCGCGCCTGGGGCCAAGAAGAAGGTATTAGTGCTGAAATGTACTTGGCGGTACGCGCTCGCCCAGTAACTAAACCGCTGGATTTTGCTCGCCGCTTGCGTGCCGTTAAGGCCTTTGCACAGCGGGAAGAAGCCGCTGCTTTGGCTGCCGCGAACAAGCGGGTTTCTAATATCCTTAGCAAGCAGGAACACAACGGTAGTACCCAGGTTGATCAGAGCCTACTTCAGGAAGAGGCTGAGAAGACGCTGTTCAATGCAGTAACAGCCAGTCAGCAGCAAGTAGCCCCGTTATTTTCAGCCGGCGACTACCAGCAGGCACTAGATGCGCTGGCAACACTACGTGAACCTGTCGATGCTTTCTTCGATCAGGTAATGGTCATGGCCGATGACGACGCTGTCCGCCATAACCGCTTGGCACTGCTTGCCAGTCTGCAAGCACTGTTCCTTGAAGTGGCAGATATTTCCCAGCTACCGCAATAAGTCTCGGTGCCGATATCGGTTCACCCAGATAACAACAGCAAGCCCGGCTTCTATCAAGCCGGGCTTTTTTCGCTCATCACATTTGTCTCGCCGCTTCCCTTCAGACTAAACTCAGGGTTACGGCCGACTAAGTGTTTCACGTGAAACACCCGCCCAATGACTATGTGCCCATTACTCTAGTAGAAAACAGTAATGTGCGAATAAGGAACTCTATGATCTCGGCTAACCAACTGGTGATACTTGATCGTGATGGCGTCATTAATCACGACTCTGATGCTTATATTAAGTCACTTGACGAATGGGTGCCCTACCCTTCAGCGATCGATGCGATTGCCCAGCTAACTCAGGCAGGATATACCGTGGCAATAGCGACCAATCAGTCGGGTATTGCACGGGGCTATTATGATGAGGCAACGCTCCATTCAATGCATGAGCGCTTAACGGCGCTGGTTGAAGCGAAAGGTGGACGTATTGCCCATATTGCTTACTGCCCTCACGGCCCCGATGATCAATGCGCTTGTCGAAAACCCTTGCCAGGATTGCTTTTGCAAATTCAGCAGCAATTAGCAATGAAGAGCCTCACCGGTAGTTGGATGGTCGGCGATAGCCTACGAGATCTCAAAGCGGGTGAAGCAGTGGGATGTCGTTCAGTGCTGGTCAGAACAGGTAAAGGGGAGAAAACGCTAGCCAGTCATACTAATCTTGAAAATACGCTTGTTTATCCCGATCTAGCGGCATTTGCAGATTGGCTATGCCAACAGCAGTAATGGCGTTTCTTCCTTCCGTCCCCTCCCCCTCTCTACTCTAGCCACGCAAAAAAACGCCGCTCCCATTTAATTAGGCGCGGCGTTTTAGTTTTCATCTGACTGCGTTTATTAGTGCCTATCGCACTGTTTCACGTGAAACACACGCTGATAAACACATCAGACATCGAGATTAGCAACTAGCGCATTCGTCTCGATAAAATCACGGCGAGGCTCAACTTCATCCCCCATTAAGGTGTTGAACATCATATCGGCAGCAACCGCATCTTCAATGGTTACTCGCAGCATACGACGGCTGTCGGGATCCATGGTGGTTTCCCACAGCTGATCGGGGTTCATTTCCCCCAGACCTTTATAGCGTTGGAAAGAGAGCCCACGCTGCCCCTCTTGCATCAACCAAGCCAGCACTTCGGAGAAGTGCGTAACAGGCTTCTGACGCTCGCCACGGGCAATGTAAGCACCTTCTTCAAGCAACCCATTTAACGTCTCACCAAGGCCCGTTATGGCCCGATAATCAGTGCTCTCAAAGAAGTCCAGTCCCCACACATACTCAGTCGTAACACCGTGGGCAATCAAAGACACCGCTGGCAAGTGCAAACCGCGCTCGCTATCTTCCTGCAGATAGAACTGGTAACGCGGTCCGCCTTCATAGGCCACCATGTCATCCATTGCTTTCTGTAGCTCAGCAATCCAATTTTCCATGGTGACACGGTCTTTAAGACTGACTTCGCCTTGAAGCGCCGTTGTATGCACAGCCTGCTTGAGCACTGCGATAGGATATACCCGCGCAAGGCGATCAATCCGCTTCATCACATTTCGGTACTGAGTAACCAGTGCTTCTAGTTGCGAACCAGCGATGCCAGGCGCATCAGCATTGACATATAACCCTGCCCCATCTAGTGCTGTGGTAGTCAGGTAGTCAGTCATTGCCTGTTCATCTTTCAGGTAGAGCTCTTGCTTACCCCGCTTAATTTTATAAAGAGGAGGCTGAGCAATAAAGATGTGACCACGCTCAATCAATTCAGGCATCTGACGGAAAAAGAACGTTAGCAGCAACGTGCGAATGTGCGAACCGTCAACGTCAGCATCCGTCATAATAATGACCGAATGGTAACGTAGCTTATCGGGATTAAACTCTTCGCGACCAATACCACAGCCTAACGCTGTAATCAGCGTGCCGACTTCTGCTGAAGACAGCATCTTATCGAAGCGCGCTTTTTCGACGTTTAGTATCTTGCCTTTCAGCGGCAAAATTGCCTGGGTACGGCGGTCACGCCCCTGCTTAGCGCTGCCACCAGCCGAGTCGCCCTCCACCAGATAAAGTTCTGATTGGCTTGGGTCTTTCTCTTGGCAGTCAGCAAGCTTTCCAGGTAGCCCAGCGATATCGAGCGCACCCTTACGGCGAGTCATATCCCGTGCTTTACGAGCAGCTTCCCGCGCCCGTGCAGCGTCTAGCATCTTGTTAACGATCGATTTAGCTTCGTTAGGCTTTTCGATCAGATAGTCAGCAAATAGGCGCCCCATTTCTTGCTCAACCGCCGTTTTAACCTCACTGGAAACCAGCTTGTCTTTGGTTTGAGACGAGAATTTAGGGTCGGGAACTTTAACCGAGATAATCGCGGTCAAGCCTTCACGAGCATCGTCGCCCGACGTATTGACCTTGGATTTTTTCAGTAGCCCCTGAGCTTCGATATAGTGGTTAAGCGTTCGCGTAAGCGCGGCACGAAAACCCGCTAAGTGAGTTCCACCATCTCGCTGAGGAATATTATTGGTGTAGCAAAAAATGTTTTCAGTGAAGGCCTCGCTCCACTGCATCGCCACTTCTACTTCAACGCCATCTTCTCGCACTGCATTGAAATGGAAGACAGGGTTCAGAACTGTTTTATTTTTATTCAGGTGGTCAACAAATGCTTTCAAGCCACCTTCATAATGAAACAGTTCCTCTTTGCCGCTGCGCTCATCCATTAAACGGATAGCAACGCCTGAGTTCAAAAATGAAAGTTCACGTAGGCGCTTGGCGAGAATATCGTAGTGAAATTCGATATTCGCAAAGGTATTTGGTGACGGACGAAAATGTACACGAGTGCCACTTTTTTCCGTTTTACCGACAACACCTAGAGGCGCTTGAGGTACACCGTGGTGATAGACCTGCTCAAACACTTCCCCTTGACGCCAGATGGTTAGCCGCAATTCTTCCGAAAGCGCGTTAACAACCGACACCCCTACACCGTGTAGACCGCCTGATACTTTATATGAATTATCATCGAACTTACCGCCAGCGTGCAGCACTGTCATGATAACTTCTGCGGCTGAGACGCCTTCGCCTTCATGTATCTCGGTGGGAACACCACGGCCATTATCACTCACCGTTATTGATTCATCCGGGTGGATAACCACACGAATTTCACTACAGTGACCTGCCAGAGCTTCATCGATGGAGTTATCCACCAGCTCGAAAACCATGTGGTGCAACCCGGTGCCGTCGTCGGTATCGCCGATATACATGCCAGGGCGCTTGCGTACTGCGTCTAGCCCTTTGAGCACCTTAATGCTTGATGAATCGTAAGCCTGCTCGCTCATTGACCACTCCGTCGTGAAGTCTGTCTCGTTCCGTGTCGCCTACCCGTCCGGCAGTAATTGGCTTAACCCTTGACTGGAGTGTTTCACGTGAAACATCCCGACATCTGTTGAGGGCTCCCATATACCACGAAGCGCGGAGGGTTCGACGCTTGTAATAAATGCCTGACACTGCATCTTTTCAAGCAAATTGCAAAACCGATCTCGGTGCGTGCTATCTAGCTCCGCTGGTAAATCGTCGATTAAGTAGATGCAGTGTCGTTGTGTGGTACTTTCCAGAAGCCGCCCCTGGGCAAGCTTTAATGCACTAACCACCAGCTTTTGCTGGCCTCTGGAAAGGACTTCGACAGCAGGCTGCTTGTTTAATCTGATTCGCAAGTCTGCTCGCTGCGGCCCCTGCTGGGTAAAGCCCATTTGCTGATCCACTTGACGACTATCCTGCAAAACGTCCGCAAGTGCGCGCTGCTTATCCCAGCCTCTTACATAACGCAGCGTTAAATCGGGTAGAGAGATCAGCTCCTTTAAGGTTTCATCGAATACCGGCAAGAACTCGTTGAACCATGCTTGCCTGAGTGCATCCATCTGCTCCCCCCAGGTAGCTAACTCATACTCCCATACCGCTATTTCGCTTGGGACTATTCTACCACGCCTAAGGAGCGCATTCCGATGTTTCACCGCGCGGCGCGTTCGCTTCCATGCGTCGAGAAAAGAGTGTTTCACGTGAAACACTCCCCAATCCAAAAACTCTCTGCGACCTGCGGGCGATCCTTCGAGAAGGCGAAAGGCATCTGGATTTATTAGCTGCAACGGCATAGCTTCAACCAATTCGGCCAAGCGGACGCCTTTCTCTCCACGCAAACGCAACTCTAGCTCGCGCTGTGCGCGCATTCTCCTCACACCAAGCGTAACCTCAGGGTCCCCCGCCAAACGGCCGTAGAGCGTCATATAGGGCGCCTCAGACTGTATAGCATGTTTAAGCTGGCGAGTCCGGAAAGAGCGCCCCATTCCTAAGATATGAATACCTTCCAGCAGGCTAGTTTTACCACTGCCGTTAACGCCGTATATCACATTAATACGGGATGCCGGGCACATCTCAACTGGCGCTAAATTACGCAGCCCCTGAAGATTTAACCGAGACACACTCATTAACGACTGCCAGTAAATAAGACCATAAAACCTGCCATCCTTTAAAACGCGAAAACGGCGCTTCTGCCATCAGAAGCGCCGCCCTCTTTAGCCAGCTATTGCGGCTATAGCCGCATCGGCATAACAACATAAAGCGCATCACCGCCGCCAGGTTCTTCTAACAGCGCACTGCTGTTAGGATCTGCCAGCGTCATCTGCACTCGATCCTCATCCAGTACCGAAAGCACGTCGACTAAGTAACCTACGTTAAAACCAACCTCCATGGCTCCGCCATTATACTCAACGGCCACATTCTCTTCGGCTTCTTCCTGTTCAGGGTTATTGGCCATTACTTTAAGATTGTTTTCCTCAAGGTACAGCCGCACACCACGATATTTCTCATTCGAGAGAATAGCAGTACGTGAAAGCACCTGACGCAATTCAGCACGCTCAGCGATTAGTACTTTATCGCCATTGCGCGGCACTACACGCTCGTAGTCAGGGAATTTGCCGTCAATCAGCTTAGAGGTAAACGTAAAGTCGCCTGTATGAGCGCGAACATGGGTTGAACCCAGGGTAAGGCTTACCGGTTCATCACTATCGTCCAACAAGCGAGAAAGCTCTAGGATACCTTTCCGCGGTACGATTAGCTTTTGCGCTTGGTCAACCACAATATCAATAGGCCGTGAGCACATAGCTAAGCGGTGCCCATCAGTGGCAACGGTGCGCAACAAATTACTTTGAATTTCGAGCAGCATGCCGTTCAGATAATAGCGTACATCCTGCTGGGCCATTGCAAATGACGTTGACTCAATCAGGTGCTTCAATGTCCCCCTGGGCACACTAAGCTCTTGACTACCATCAGCATCTTCAATATTTGGAAACTCTGCAACGGGCAGCGTCGATAGCGTAAAGCGCGAACGACCACTGCGCAGTACGGCACGCCCCTCTTCTACCGCCAGCTGAATCTCAGATTGATCAGGCAACGATTTACAGATATCCATCAGCTTACGAGCAGGAACCGTGGCAGCACCCTCTTGATCAACTTGGCTCGCCACGGTACGGCCTACTAGCTCTACTTCTAGGTCGGTACCGGTTAATGCTACCTGATCCCCTTCTACTTGGATCAGTACATTAGAAAGTACTGGTAGCGTTTGGCGCCGTTCGACTACGCCCGCCACCAGAGTCAGCGGGCGAAGCAGCGCCTCTCGGGAAATAGTAAATTTCATCGGTACTCCGGTTTCTATCCTGAAAGGCCCGCAGTGCAGGCCCAAACGATAACGGTTAACTAGTTAGCAGGCGAAGAAGATTCTTGTAATCTTCACGAATATCCGCATTTTCCTCTTGCAGCGCTTTTACCTTACGGCAAGCGTGCAACACGGTCGTGTGATCACGGCCACCAAAGGCATCGCCTATTTCCGGCAAGCTGTGATTTGTCAGCTCTTTAGCTAGCGCCATAGCAACTTGCCTCGGCCGCGCGACGGAACGAGAGCGGCGTTTAGAAAGCAGATCGGCAACTTTAATTTTGTAATATTCGGCAACCGTTCGCTGAATATTATCAACGCCTACCTGCTTATCTTGAAGCGCTAACAGGTCTTTAAGCGATTCGCGAATAAAGTCCTGGGTAATGGTTTTCCCCATGAAATGCGAATCTGCAATCACCTTTTTCAGCGCACCTTCAAGCTCGCGGACGTTTGAGCGAATCTTCTGAGCAATAAAGAAGGCAGCATCGTGTGGAAGATCGACTTTCGCCTGATCTGCCTTTTTCATTAAAATCGCTACGCGGGTTTCAAGCTCTGGCGGCTCAATAGCCACTGTCAGGCCCCAGCCAAAGCGCGATTTCAGACGCTCCTCCACACCACTAATCTCTTTTGGATAGCGGTCAGAGGTAAGTATCATTTGCTGACCACCCTCTAATAATGCATTAAAGGTGTGGAAAAACTCTTCCTGGGAACGCTCTTTTCCAGCAAAAAACTGAATATCATCAATAAGTAGCGCATCAACGCTGCGATAAAAGCGCTTGAAGTCGTTAATCGCATTTAACTGCAGTGCTTTCACCATATCCGCGACGAAGCGTTCAGAGTGCAGATACACCACACGGGCATTTTCACGGCGGCCAGCCAGGGCGTTACCGACAGCGTGCATCAAGTGTGTTTTACCTAAACCAACGCCACCGTATAAAAACAGCGGGTTATAGGCGCCGCCAGGATTTTCAGATACCTGACGAGATGCCGCACGAGCGAGCTGGTTCGATTTACCTTCAACAAAGGTATCGAAGGTAAAATTAGGATTAAGACCACTACCATGTTTTAGGCTGCCTTCAACCTGTACCTGGCGCTCATTTCCTCGCCGATTCGGTGACTCTTCCCGCAGTTGATCAATTTCTCGCTCATCAGCAAGGTCTCCCCTTGGCGGCGTATGAACCGCAGGCGATGCTTGCCTTGAGGGAGATGCTGAGACCGGATTACCCAAATCTCTTGGCTGCGGGGCAGGTGCAGCCACACGGCGGCTACCTACAGTCAAACTGACTTTGGGAGGCTTGGATGGCGCAAGTTCTCGCATCAGCTCGCTGATACGCTTTGAATACTTATCACTCACCCAGTCGCGCACAAAGCGATTCGGCGCCAACAAGCGCAGCTCATTGGTCTCTCCTTCTTCTGCCTGCAGCGGACGTATCCAGGTATTGAACTGCTGTGAATTCAGTTCGTCCTGCAGGTAGTCCAGGCACTGTTGCCAAAGCGCGAGTGACACTCATCTCACCATCGGTTGAAAACGGCCGACCATTGTAGCGCCCAACGAGACGGTTATCCACACGCACTAACGCCTCTTTTTGTCCTGTGGACAACTATTCATGAGGCATAGGGAAAAGCTGGTAATCGATCAAGGAAAAAGCTGTTTTGATGTCTTCTATAACCTGTTGAACACACCTAATTAACAGTTTATTTAAGGCTTATCCGAAGGTTATACACAGATTTTTTATGTTTTTAAGCTGTTGATAAAAATGATCTAAAATAGCTTATCCACAATTAGTATCCCCACTATTAATAACAGTAGGTTTTAAATAACTTCATTAGTAATAGTAGTGTCATGGCAAGAAGCCACGATGGTGATGTACGAAGAGCCTCCATTGCCTTTTTAACGCTTTTTATGCAAGGAAAAATTGCACCTGACGCGGGAAGTCTCTACAATTTCCGGTCTTGAATTGAAACTCCCCGGCTAGTTCCTCACTGGACCGGGTCTTTTGGAATTCACTTTCCGTCCTAAACCACGTGGGAATAACGAGTTATGAAACGCACTTTTCAACCCAGCGTTCTCAAGCGCAAGCGCGCGCATGGCTTCCGTGCTCGTATGGCAACCAAAAACGGCCGTGCCGTTATCGCACGCCGCCGCGCCAAAGGCCGCAAGCGTCTGAGCGCCTGATCTCGGATTGCGTGTGCCGCATCAAGGCTTTCCCCGGTGCTTACGTTTGCTAAACGCCGGGGATTTTAGTCACGTGTTTGAACAGGCAGACCTGAAGGTTCATGGCAAAGGTATGATGGCGCTAGCGCGTTTGAGTACCCGGGGACATCCCCGCATTGGACTGGTGGTCAGCAAAAAGAATGTGAAGCTCGCTGTTGATCGCAACCGCTTTAAGCGACTCGTGAGAGAATCTGTTCGCCTCCGCCAAGATCACTTACCCTCTGTGGATATCGTGATACTGGCAAAGCGTGGTGTTCAAGATATTGATAACGAGACGCTGAATCGCCAGCTAAATGGCATGTGGAAACGACTTCAGCGTGACGCACAGGCGGTGTCTGCACCACTCCCGCCTAATGGCGTAACACGTGACGCTTGACGACACATCTCGCCGCTCGACCTCGGCCTGCCGCCTGGCAGGCTTTCGTGTGTCATGGGTCGAGTAAATGACACTGCGCCATTAGCATGTTCACCACCCATCGGGCAGAACCCTCATGGACGTAAAACGACTTTTATTACTGATTCCACTGGCAGTACTTGCCTACCTATTGGTTGTACAGTGGAATCAGGATTATGGGCAAATAAGCGTCGATTCGACGCCTGAAATTACCCAAAACAGCAACGGCTCATCCGCCAATAATGTTGGCAGTGATGATTTATCGGTTCCTAGTTCGTCGGCTCCCCAAAATGCCATTAGTGAAGGCATGCCTGGGGAAGCAGAAAGTAACTCGTCTAGTCGAGACTTTATTGCTGTCACGACCGACGTTCTCGACGTACGTATTGACCCACATGGTGGCGATATCGTGTACGCCGCTCTACCGCAGCATAAGCTAACGCAGGATTCAGATCGTAACTACGTGTTGCTTTCTGATAACTCAACGCGTAGCTACGTCGCCCGTTCCGGTCTTCAACTGGACGGCCAGGCTAGCCGCATTGCCTTCACGCCCGAGCGTACCGAGTACCGCTTAGGGAACGATGAAGAGCAGTTAAGTGTTGATTTAACAGCGGAAGTTAACGGCGTTGAGGTTATTAAGCGATTGACGTTTAAGCGCGGCGACTACGCGGTCAACGTTAGTTACTATTTAGCCAACAACACCGAATCACCGATTAGCGCACGCTTTATCGGTCAACTGGCGCGCGATAATAGCCCTGACCCCTCAAGTGGCGTCTCTATGGGTATGAAATCGTATCTTGGTGCAGCCTACTCTACCCCTGACGCGCGGTACGAAAAAATCGACTTCGACGATATTCAAAGCCATAACTTTGAAAATCGTGAGGCGCAAGGTGGCTGGATTGCGATGATCCAACACTACTTCGTATCTGCCTGGGCACCGGCGCAAAATCAGCAAAACCTCTACTATGTCACTACCGATTCACGGGATCGTAATGTCGTAGCGTTTGCTGGCCCCACGAGCAGTGTGGCCGCTGACGGCGAGGCAACGCTAAGCGCAACGCTGTACATGGGGCCCAAGGTTCAAGACTATCTTGAACAAGTCGCTCCCAACCTACGCCTAACCGTAGATTACGGTTGGCTGTGGTTTATCGCTAACCCGCTGTTCTGGTTACTGGATAAGATCCACGACATCGTTGGCAACTGGGGCTGGTCAATTGTACTGCTGACCGTACTCGTGAAACTGGTGCTGTTCCCTCTATCCGCCAAAGCCTACAAGTCAATGGCGCGTATGCGTAAGCTTGGCCCAGAAATGCAGCGTCTCAAAGAGATGTATGGCGATGATCGCCAGAAAATGTCTCAAGAGATGATGAAGTTCTACCAGAAGGAAAAGATCAATCCTCTGGGCGGCTGCTTACCAATTCTGGTGCAAATGCCGGTCTTTATCGCGCTGTATTGGATGCTGCTTGAGTCTGTTGAGCTGCGCCATGCGCCGTTCATGTTCTGGATTCAAGATCTGTCGGTGAAAGATCCGTACTTTATCTTGCCCATTCTGATGGGGATCTCGATGTTCGTTCAGCAAATGCTGAACCCGACACCGCCCGATCCCATGCAGGCGAAGATTATGAAGATGCTGCCGATTATCTTCACCTTCTTCTTCCTGTGGTTCCCAGCAGGTCTGGTTATCTACTGGGTCGTCAACAACATCATCTCGGTGGCGCAGCAGTATCTCATCACGCGTAATATTGAGAATGATCCAAACGTCGGCAAAGGGTTGCGAACCAAGTAGCACGCTCCCTTCTCCTACCACCAGACCCCCGCCCTAGCGGGGGTCTGGCGTTTTAGGATGAACAACGCGACAATCTTCGCCATACACCAACGAGAAGCGCCATGGCCGATCGACTTTACACCCAAAACACCATTACCGCTCTGGCAACTCCTCCTGGCCGCGGCGGTGTTGGCATTATTCGCGTCTCAGGCCCTGCCTGCCGCGATATCGCTGCCGCTGTACTTGGCCACTGCCCTTCCCCTCGTTACGCTCACTACGGCCCGTTTTACGCCGCTGAAAGCGTTATTGATGAAGGCATTGCCCTGCTGTTCAACGGCCCCCACTCATTTACGGGCGAGGACGTGCTTGAGCTGCAAGGACATGGCGGGCCAATCATTATGGATATGCTGCTTGAACGCTGCCTACAGCTTGGCGCACGCCTAGCACGCCCAGGTGAGTTTTCAGAGCGTGCCTTTCTAAACGACAAGTTGGATTTAGCCCAAGCCGAAGCCATTGCCGACCTGATAGACGCCACTTCCCGTTCCGCTGCCGAAAATGCCGTACGTTCGCTACAGGGCGAGTTTTCCCAGCGTATCTCGACATTAGTGGAGCGACTCATTGAGTTACGGGTATACGTCGAAGCGGCGATTGATTTCCCTGAGGAGGAAATCGACTTTTTAGCCGATGGCCACGTCGCCAACCGTTTAGACAGCGTTCAGCAAGCGCTGACGGCGGTTCGCAAAGCTGCAGGACAAGGGGCACTGTTACGCGAAGGAATGAGCGTGGTGATTGCTGGACGACCTAATGCCGGTAAGTCTAGCTTGCTCAACGCACTGACCGAACAAGATACCGCCATTGTCACGGATATTGCCGGCACCACCCGTGACGTGCTGAGGGAATATATTCACATTGATGGCATGCCACTGCATATTATCGACACCGCAGGGCTGCGCGACACCCCCGATGCCGTAGAGAAAATCGGCGTTGCCCGCGCTTGGGAAGAGATCGAAAAAGCCGACCGCGTGCTGCTATTGGTAGATGCCTCCACGACTGATGCGACCGACCCTATGACTATTTGGCCGGAATTTGTCGCCAGGCTCCCTGATAAAACACGCCTGACACTGGTGCGAAATAAAATCGATACCAGCGCCGAACCAGCGGGCATTGATTTATCCACAACCCCACCAACGATCAGACTATCCGCGAAAACTGGCGTGGGTGTGGATAACTTAAAAACCCATTTAAAGGACATCATGGGGTTTTCTGCGACGACCGAAGGGCGATTCTCAGCCCGCCGCCGCCATTTAGACGCCCTAGATCGCGCCATGATTGCGCTTGAAACTGGACGCGCCCAACTAGATGGCTACGGTGCAGGGGAATTGCTGGCCGAAGACTTGCGCGATGCTCAGCAGGCGTTAGGCGAAATTACCGGTGAATTCAGCGCTGACGACCTGCTCGGCGAAATCTTTGGCAGTTTTTGTATTGGGAAATAATCATCTGCTTTGGTCAATAACAGACAGTGGCTAACAAGCTATTCACCTACCAGCCACTCTGACCGATAGTCACTTTCCGAGCCTAGCAGCGGCGTAATGTGCTCCATCGCCGCCGCTAGACGCTCATCTAATCCCCAGGGCGGGTTAATCACTAGCATTCCACTACCGTACATGCCATGGCTTTGCTCGTTTGGCGTATGGCGTTGAAGTTCGCTGCGCCAAATTTTACGGATGCCGCTCTCCCTCAAGCCGTTTAGTAGCGAGAGATGGTTGCCTGCTGGTAGCAATGGATACCACACCAGGAGCACCGCATGTCGCGCTTTTGCCAGGCTATAAGTCACCGCATCAACCACCTCCAGATATTCCGCTTTACGTTCGTAGCTAGGGTCAATCAATACGCACAAACGCGGTGTTGCAACCGGTACCAGCTCACTCAAACCTGCCAGTCCATCCCCATAAATTCGCTGCGCCTGCGGGGAAAGCGATTGGGTGCTTAAGTGCTCATGCTCACCTGGATGAAGCTCAAATAACGTCAGGCGATCTTGCTCACGAAGCGGCTGAGAAAGCCACCAAGGTGAGCCAGGATAATGGGTAAGCTCAGATGCATGGGGCTGGGCAGTTGCCAACGTGGTTAGCCAACTACTCAGTAAAGGGTCACTTAGCTGTTCACTCGCTTTCCACAGCGGCCAAATGCCCTCACGGTATTCTTGAAGCCGCTGAGTCTCTTTGGTGTTAAGTGGATAGAGGCCTCGTCCCGCATGAGTATCTATATATGTAATGGCTGTTTTTTTACGTAATAAATAATCAACCACCGCGTAAAGCGTTAAATGTTTCTGCACATCGGCAAAGTTACCGGCATGGTAAGCGTGTTGGTAAGACAGCATAGTCGCTCGCTAACAGAGAATCGAAAAAAGCCCGCTATGTGAGCATAGCGGGCGTTTATCGGCAATGCCGAGGTTAGCTTATCAATCGTTAGTGTTAACCCTGGCCATTTCCCGTGGGAGTCAAGGTGATTTCAACACGACGGTTTTGCGCCCGGCCTTGTTCAGAATTATTGCTAGCAACAGGCTGATTGGCCCCGTATCCCATGGTGTTTAATCGAGCAGAGGATACGCCATTTTGGCTAAGGTAATTACCCACAGACTGGGCACGGCGCTCAGACAGACGCTGGTTATAGTTTGCATCTCCGGTGCTATCAGTGTGGCCAGCAATGTTGACGCGGGTATCCTGGTACTGGGTCAGTACATTCGCTACCTGGTTAAGAGAGTTGCGTGCCTCGCTGGTAAGCTCAGCAGAGTCGAAACCAAACGTAACGCCGCTGGGCATATTAAGCACAATATCGTCACCGCGACGATCAATCTCAATACGCGAGCCCTGGAGATTTTGGCGCAGCTGTTGCTCCTGACGATCCATGTAAACGCCTATACCGGCACCCGCTGCAGCACCTACCGCCGCACCAATCAATGCGCGATCACGACGGCTAGTGCTGCCATCGCCAGACAGCGCACCGGCAGCAGCACCAATAGCCGCGCCAATGCCAGATCCCATCGCAGTGCTAGAGCGCTGCGTCTGACCGCCATAAGGGTCCGAGGTAGCACAACCAGCTAACAAAATGGCTGCCGCCAGCGGGGTCAGTAGTCGAGAAATACGCATCACTCACTCCTTGATAATCTTCAGGGTAATTGCTTTATATATCGCTGATCACTCATCGCTTATTAATGTCAGCAATTCATTCAAGAATAATAGACCTTGAGGCGATGCACGCAGCTTTTCGGGCATTTCCATTAAAAGTCCTTTTTCATACGCGCTTTGTAACCGTGAAAGTAACACGGCTGAGGGCTGTCCTGTGTAAGCCGTCCAGACATCCATTGCGACCCCATCGGTTAAGCGTAACGCATTCATCGCAAACTCAAGGGGTAGCTCCTGCGTTGCTATCAGCTGCTTACCAGCCACAAAGCCACGCGGATCATTTGCACGACGTAAATACGCCTCTGGCTGACGTGTTTTCCAGCGCCTTTCGATATGCCGTTGCCCCTGACTATCGACCGCCGTCAGCTTTCCATGCGCTCCTGCCCCAATACCCAAATAATCGCCAAACTGCCAATAATTGATGTTGTGGCGGCTTTGTAGTCCCGCTCGCGCGTAGGCAGAAATTTCATAGCGCCGCAAACCGGCTTGCTCAAGGCGTTGATGGCCAGCTTCTTGAATGTCCCAGAGAGCCTCTTCTTCTGGTAACACAGGCGGATGAGAGAAAAACGCTGTATTCGGTTCAAGCGTTAACTGATACCAGGAGAGATGCTCTGGCTCCAGAGCCAATGCTTGATCAATATCCTCCATCGCTTGAGCTGGGGTTTGTTTGGGTAACCCATGCATTAAATCAATATTGAGGTTATCAAACCCAGCTTCACGCGCCTGGCGAACAGCATTGACCGCTTCTTGGCCGCTATGAATACGCCCCAACGCGCTAAGCTGTTCAGGGCGAAAGCTCTGAACTCCCAAAGACAAGCGATTGATCCCGGCTTCTCGATAACCAATAAAACGCTGCTGTTCGGTCGTGCCAGGATTCGCTTCAAGGGTAATTTCGATAGTCGAAGAGAACGGCAATCGAAGGCGTATCTCTTTGAATAATCGATCGTAAAAAGCTGGCGATAACAGGCTTGGTGTGCCACCACCAATAAAGATAGTTTGAATCTCTCTTTCATTCGCTAACGATAAATCACCCTCCAAATCACTGAGCAGGGCGGTTAGATAAGCGGCTTCGGGCAGCTCGTCAGTACTGGGTTCATGGGAATTAAAGTCACAGTACGGGCACTTACGTACGCACCATGGCGTATGGATGTATAGGGATAAGGGAGGCAATAGCTCAGCCATGCGCCACCTTCAACAGTTCAACCAAGCCCTGTAATGCTCGCCCACGATGACTAAGTCGGTTTTTGGTTTCACTGGATAACTCGGCAACACTCATTCCTTGGTCCGGTAACCAGAACAGAGGGTCATAACCAAAACCGCCATTACCTCGCGGGTGCGCCAGAATTTCACCTTCCCAACTGCGTTGCACAATCACAGGTACAGGGTCTTCTGCATGACGCAAATACACCAATACGCACCAATAACGTCCACTACGCTGGCCTTCAGCATAGCGACTGAGCGACGTTAATAACTTCTCATTATTGCGCTCGTCACTTTTAGGCTCACCGGCATAGCGCGCTGAATAGATACCCGGTGCACCGTGAAGCGCATCCACCTCTAGGCCTGAGTCGTCTGCCAATGCAGGTAACCCACTGATTCTACTTGCCTCACGAGCTTTCAGAAGTGCGTTTTCAACAAAAGTAAGCCCTGTTTCTTCCACATCGCCTACTCCAAATTCGGATTGCGGACGAACATCTAACCCAAGAGGTGCTAGTAATTGATTGAATTCTTTTAGTTTTCCTACATTTCCACTGGCTAAAACTAAGGTATTGGGCGATGCCATAACGATATCTCCAAAAAGAAGGTTAATGAGTTTACATATATCAAAATTTCTTCTAAAGCAGGCTTTCTGTTACTTAATGTAAATGTTAAAAACTAATTTAAAAACTGCTTATATTGTCAATAAATAATAATATAAACATATATTTACACACATTATTCTAAAAAATAATATATATATTCAAATTGATTTCAGCAGATTTCTAATAACAAAACTTTACGAAATGTATCTTATAGGCAACACTTCTGAGAGCACCTGCTCACTCTTTCTTTCCACGAGGGCTTCCCAATGTCACAGGAAAAGACCACAGGTTTGGTGTATCTCATTACCGAAAAAAGTCCGCAATCACAGCTATTTGCAGACTATTTACACGATCACACCAACTGCTCAATTAGCATTTACTCGCCAGACGTCACCATACCCTCTTCACCCGTCGAAAAGCTGCTCATCCTAATTGACAGTGATCATATTAGTGTAGAGACATTGCCAGACTGGCAAGAGAAACTGCCAGAAGCGTTAACAAAAATTCCTCTAGCCGCTTTCAATATTCGCGATATGGACCATGCCCTAGAAGCTCTCTCGTGCGCTCAACTGAAAGGGGTATTTTATCGCAATGAGAGCTTAGAGGTATTTTGCAAAGGTATCCACGCGTTACTTGATGATGAGCTGTGGATGTCTCGTGAGTTAATGGCGCGACTGATTCTTTTTTATCGCAAGTATCAAAGCAACGCGTTCCGTCCAGCCTGTGGATTAACCAACAGAGAAATGGAAATTATCTCTTTATTAAGTGCAGGTTCCTCCAACCAACAAATTGCCGATAAATTGTTTGTAAGTGAACACACTGTTAAATCTCATCTTTATAACATTTTCCGAAAAATAAACGTGCACAATCGTATTCAAGCACTTAACTGGATCCATCAGAATCTTGGGCCAATTCTTCCTAATATAGAAACCGCACGCAGTTTACAACGCCATCGGTAGGTTTTTAAAAGGGTATATAGCCATGAATTTACGTCGCTATTTACTGGTCATTTTTATCAGTTTTATTGCATTAACTACTGATACATTTGCCAATGAACCAGCCAATTCTTCCCGGGCATTAGCCACCAGTGAGCAGGAAGAAGTCAACGCTATTAACCAACTATCAAGTCCCGATGGCCCAGAAATTCAAGGACAACGAAGTAGAGGTAGTGAACTTACCGGTATCATGGTCGACCGTACCGTCACCATGGCAGGCAAGACCTTCTATCGCGCTTTCAGTCAGCGGGCAATGGATAACCTCATTATCGGTAATGCCACGATTACCATTCAAGAACGTCCCGATGCCCGCTGGGGCAGCCAAATTGCCATCGTGGAAGGCAACCGGATGTACTTCAGAACACAGCTCTCTCCCAGGATTAGCGAAGCTGACCGCGTAGCAGGAGAAGCTGTAAATATCGTTGAGGAGGCACTTCTCCAGCAGCAGCTGGCATCTGCTCTTACCTCAGATAAAGACTTGGGAAAAGAGGAGTTATTCTGATGAAAAACTGCAGAAAAATGGCTTGCGCTACGTTCATAGTGTTAATGGGAATAGGTGCTCACGCGCATTCAGGTGATTTAATTTATAAACCTATTAACCCTTCTTTTGGCGGCGACCCTTTTACAGGTAGTTACCTGTTAGGTAAAGCCCAGTCACAGGATACCAATACAGATCCAAATGCACGTAGGGGGCAAACATTATCATCCACTGAGCGCTTATTACAAAGTTTAGAAAGTCGATTGATATCGCAGCTCATTTCCGATGTTAGCCGCGGTGAAGTCAGTGAGGGTAGCTTCGATAGTGATGAGTTCGGCGTTGTCGTGAGTGACAATAGCGGACAACTAATTGTGCGTGTGGTGGATAAAGTTACTGGAGATGTAACAGAGATTAGCGTTGGCGGTTTATTTAACCCTTAACAACACAACCGCTAAAAAAACCAGTAATAACGACTAACGCTATCTGCTTTGTCAGGGGATCATTATGAAAATTATCGCCTCAATTGTCATCGCTAGCCTACTGAGTGGCTGTGCAGGAATGGTGGCAACGTCCGAAAATTTAGAAGGTGCTGAAGCAACACTCACGCCCAGAGGAGCTACCTATCAGGATCTTGTATCGCTTCCGCCACCGTCAGGAAAGATATTTGTCTCTGTGTATGATTTTCGCGACCAAACAGGGCAATACCGGCCAGCTCCCGCCAGTACGTTTTCAACTGCGGTAACCCAAGGGGCTGCAGCCATGCTTACCGGAGCCCTGTCTGACTCTGGCTGGTTTATACCGCTTGAACGTGTTGGGTTACAAAACTTGTTAACTGAACGACGTATTATTCGCGCAGAATTCGAACGTTTTGGGCAGCCCGATACGCTGCCATCGTTAAGAGCA
The DNA here is from genome assembly GCF_002216165.1 of Halomonas sp. N3-2A. Lineage (NCBI taxonomy): Bacteria > Pseudomonadati > Pseudomonadota > Gammaproteobacteria > Oceanospirillales > Halomonadaceae > Halomonas > Halomonas sp. N3-2A. The sequence goes on from NZ_CP022286.1 coordinate 3,807,829, forward strand.
GCGTCGGTTATGTTAGAGGGCGGCATTATTGCTTATGAATCGAACGTACGGACCGGGGGAGCCGGTGCTGAATATTTTGGCATTGGGGCGTCAGGCCAGTACCAGGTAGATCAGGTGACGGTGAATTTACGTGCGGTGGAAATCTCAACAGGCGAAATATTAGCTAACGTGACCACCACCAAGACCATCTATTCAAAAGAGCTACGAGCTGGGGTTTATCGCTTTATTGATTTCAGACGCTTATTAGAGGCCGAAGCCGGTATAACTACAAACGAACCGGTTCAGCTCGCGGTAATGTCAGCAATAGAATCTGCTGTCATTCACCTTGTAGCGAGAGGCATCGAAAATCGATTATGGAATCTTGCTCCCGGAACCAGTATTCAAGACACCATTTTAGATGACTATCTTAATGCATCGATACCTATGCTTTAGTAAAAATTAATCAAGGGAACACTACTCAAATAAAACTATAAAAAACAATGGCCACTCGACAGAGTGGCCTTTTTTATTTAAAAAAACAAATACAATGCAATTAGAGAACTAACAAACCAGTAATTAAGAAAGTGGTAAACACAAAATATTATAAACGTTAAACATATAACCACAGCATTAAAAAAACTTCCTATAGCGTCATTTTCAGAATGGTCCAAACTCAATCCATGAAACAAAAAGACACATTGAGTTTCAAAAGGATTTAAAAATGAAACATTATAGCTATCGGCTCAGAACAACTACAGCGAACAGAATTCGTTGTCGTGCTGCGATAACGATAGCCATTGCACTGCTAACTTTTTCTTCTGTGTTACAAGCCAATGAGAATGAAAGCGACTTATTTAACAGAAGTGCAAGAGTTACTCAGTTTGCGGCCATTGATAACGCCGCGCTACACAGCAATCTAAGCATCATTCGTCAACAAGGTAACAATAATAAAGCAAGTGTTGCACAGTCACGTTCTGTGAGTTATCAGCTTTCTAACTTTGCCTATATCGATCAAATCGGCAACGGTAATCAAGCAAGCATAATGCAAAGTAACGGAAATAATACCGGAATTATTTGGCAAGTGGGCGATGACAACACCGCCTCTATTAATCAGCAAGGTAATAGTTCCTCATTTAAAGCTGACATTTATCAAAATGGATTTAAAGGTGACGTTTCAATTTCGCAATCGGGCAGTGGCTTACGTAGTGTGAGTGTCCAGCAACAAAACCTTTCGGGCAATGCACGACCAGTCACTATCGATACCTACTGAGTCGCCAGCTGCTTCTCAGTAAACAACCAAAGCAAGTCGATCGAAAAAAAGGGGAAACACCATGAAAACTCAAATGACCGTTATCGCTGCTGCTGTTGCAATGGCTGTTAGTTTCTCTAGCCAAGCGCGTGACTTTGATAACTCTACAACAAATCCTGCTGCTAATGCAGGCTCAAACCCTGCGTTTGTAAACCAGCAAGATATCCGTGAGGGCATGAACGGCTTTGATCGTGATCCAATGCGGACTTCGCTTATTTTCCAGACTGGTAACAATAACATGGCTGAAACTGATCAGTATGATGATGAGCAATACTCACGTGTTGGCCAGGAAGGTAATAACAACAACTCTTATGTTTATCAAAGCGGCGATCAGCATGAGTCGATTGTTTATCAGATAGGCAATCATAATGATTCCGTCGTCGTGCAAGATGGTGGCAGCCTTAACGACTCCTATGTACGTCAACAAGGCGACAACAACAGCTCTAATGTTGCTCAATTCTTGAACACTGCGCAAAGCGACTCAATTGTTGAGCAGTTCGGTAACGGAAACGATGCTGACGTTTATCAAGCATTAAATACTGACGAAACCTGGAGCTTTATCCATCAAGATGGCAACGACAATGAAGCCAATGTCCTTCAGGTTGAAGCAGATCTGAGCGCCTCCTATATTTTCCAAGGTGGCGACGGTCATGTAGCGAATGTCTTCCAGACAGGTAACAGCAACGTGTCAACCATTCGACAGAACACCGTTGGTGGTAGCGCAGCTTCAGCAACTCACTTCCAGGCGGGTAACAACAACTCTGCTATCTCTACTCAGTGGTAAGCATCTTTGTAGGTACGTCTGTAAGTACTTACTTAGCTCAGGAAACCGCCCCCTTCGGGGCGGTTTTTTATGTTTAACGCACCATTACCGTTAACGTGCCGCCTTTTCCTTGGGTAGCAGAACGCGAGCGGTTGCTGCCTTTAAGAATATCGACTTCTAAACGATCATCTTCGCTGAGCAGTTTTACCGTACCTTCAAGCGTGGTGCCTTCAAAGGTAAATTCAGCGGGCACTGTGCCGCGTGTTTCGGGGTGTTCAATGGTTTCATCGTTATGAGTAATGCGCCACTGGGCTGAGAATTCCGCGCCTGGTGTGCCGCCCATAGTGATATGAATCTGAGTCATATCCTGCTCCTGTGCGGCCATCCCCGTTAACGGTAGGCCAAGGGTGAGAACAGCGGTTAACAATATGCCGTTAAAGCGTGAAGAGTGCCAAGCCAGTTGTCGTTTCATCATGTGTTTACCTCACTAACCACAGAGCCGCTCGATAGGAGCGGCTCTTGAAGTGTAGCAGGCGCTTTACTTGATGTTACATAACCGCAAAGGCTTTTTCTGCAGCATCCAACGTTAGCTGAATATCTTCCGGCGTGTGGGCACTCGACATAAAGCCTGCTTCATAGGCAGAAGGTGCGAGATACACACCGTGATCCAGCATGGCACCAAAGAAGCGGCGGAAAGCATCGGGGTTGCAAGCAGTGGCTTGGGCGAAGTTATCCACACGGGATTGCGACGTAAAGAAAACGCCAAACATGCCACCTGCGGATTGGGTCATCATCGGTATGCGGGCAGCGTTGGCACGCTCTTGCAAGCCAGTACACAACGTTTGCACCCGTTGAGTCAGCGCATCATGGAAACCAGGCACCTTTAGTTTGGTTAGCAGAGCAACCCCTGCAGCCATGGCCAGCGGGTTACCGGACAGCGTACCCGCTTGGTAAACCGGCCCCAGCGGCGAGATATTCTGCATAATTTCTTGTTTACCGCCAAACGCCCCAACAGGCATGCCGCCACCAACAATTTTACCTAAGCAGGTAAGGTCAGGCGTAACAGCGTAATGTGCCTGAGCGCCACCTAAAGCGACGCGAAAACCGGTCATGACTTCATCAAAAATCAAAATACTGCCGGATTCATTGCACACCCGGCGCAACGTTTCTAAGAAACCCGGCTGGGGAGGAATGCAGTTCATATTACCGGCGACCGGCTCCACGATAATGCAGGCAATTTGCTCTCCGATCTCTGCAAAGCACGCTTCCACCCCTTCAGGATCGTTATACGAAAGCGTGATGGTGTGCTCAGCCAGTGATGCGGGTACACCTGGCGAGCTAGGTTCCCCGTGGGTTAACGCACCTGAACCCGCTTTGACGAGCAATGAATCCGAGTGGCCGTGATAATTACCTTCAAACTTGACGATTTTGTCGCGCCCCGTTGTTCCGCGCGCAAGGCGAATGGCCGACATCGTCGCTTCGGTGCCCGAGCTGGTCATACGCACCATTTCCATGGAAGGAATCATTTCACAGATCAGATCAGCCATGGTGGTTTCGACAGCGGTCGGCGTACCAAAGGAGAGGCCGTTATCTAACCGTGCTCGCACGGCGGCCAGTACATCCTGATCGGCATGCCCAGTGATCATCGGGCCCCATGAGCCGATATAGTCTACGTAGCGGTTACCTTCCACATCGAATAAGTAGGCACCCTGAGCACGTTCCATAAAAACAGGCGGGCGATGGAGGCCTTTAAAAGCACGAACAGGGGAGTTAACACCACCCGGAATGTGACGACTGGCGAGGTCAAATAGTTCTGCAGATGTGGTCATGGCATCCTCAACATTAATGGCTTACTGCCAATGAGATCAAAAGCGTACGGGGCGTGGCAAGCGTTTCGGTAAACACTGTCCGCTAGGGGGCTGATAGCCATGAGACAAACTCTCCCAGGTAAAGTGCTGAGCTTGCTCACAGGCAGTTGGTAAGCGCTCACCAACGGCTAAACGAGCCGCAAGCGCTGAGGCTAATGTACAACCTGATCCGTGAAATACTTCAGGCAAACGTGGCCACTGCCATTGGCGCGTGGTGTCAGGAGAGTGCAGCGTGTGCACAACCTGTTGCGTATTACCCGGGAGTGGATTGTCGGTGGCAGTCACAAGGACGCCTTGGCAACCCTGCGCCAGCAACGCAACAGCGCGCGCCGTGTCATCCAAAGGGTCGGTTATCTCAGGCGTCAGTGCAGCAAGCTCAAACCGGTTGGGCGTTACTATATCCACAAGCGGTAGCAAACGATCTATATAAAGCTGCTGCAAGGCGGGTGTGGATAACTTAGCGCCGCCACCTGCTTTTAATACCGGGTCTGCGACGACAGGGATTCCTGGAAAACGGCGGATAATTTGTTCCGCTGCACGCAGCGTCGCCTCATCCGCCAACAGCCCCAACTTAATAGCCGCAATTTGCATATCACCTAACGCTTCCGCCATTTGCCGCATTGCAGCAGGATCTGCAGGCAGGGTGCGTATCACATTATGGCAATTTTGAACGGTCAAAGCAGTTGGAATGGTGACTGCCCAGCCATCACAGGCAGCTATCGCTTCGCTATCAGCCACTAACCCAGCCCCCCCGGTGGGGTCATGGCCAGCTAGCACTAAAACAACGGGAGGAAGAGGTTGGCGCATCAAAAGGGCTTCACCACCGCCAGGATAATAATCGCGATTAACGCAATCACGGGCGCTTCGTTAAACCAGCGGAAAAACACATGGCTTTTGGTGCAGCGGGCTTGATCAAATTGCTTCAAATAAATTAAGCAAACATGATGATAGGCGATTAACAGAGCGACAAGCGTTAACTTAGCGTGCATCCACCCTTGGCTCAACCAATCGGGTACAAGATAAAGCATCCAGCCACCAAAGATCAGCACAATGATCATCGATGGCGTCATAATCCCACGGTACAACTTACGCTCCATGGTTTTAAAGTAAGTGATCGCTTGCTCATCGCCTGTGTCCCGCGCCATGGCGTGGTACACATACAGTCGCGGTAAATAAAATAGCGCAGCAAACCAGGTAACAACCGCCATCAAATGAATGGCCTTTACCCATAAATACATGGTCTCTCCTTAGGCGTTGGGCTCATTGCTGGGAATCAGCACCGCGGGGGTCAGTGTAGTGATAATAACGTTCGATAGCGCCACGCGTAATGATACCTGAAATTCGCTGCTGCTTTGGTCGATAACCATGCACGACATAGAGTGCGCCTAGCGCATTGTCCTGAAGTTTTAGAAACGCTTCCGATAGCGTTGCTTGTAATCCGATAGGTGCCATTTCAAGCCGCTGCCCAGGGATCTCAAGCAAATCAATGAACTCGTCTTCTGGTGGGGCTTCGTCTTGCAGCGCTTCATCATGCTCCAGTAACCAACGCGCAAGCTCAGCGGCTTTAAGCGCCAGCACGGGTTTTTCTGCACTGGAGCGCTCAATCACTAGCCACACAGGATTCGTTTCCAACAGACGCCGTGCCTGATCAGGCGTAATCATTCGATCTGTGCGTACTAAGTGGCGCTCCATTACCGCTGGCACCGATACTCGCGAAAGCGCCTGCATTAAAGGCTGCTGTAACGGATGTAAGCCGTAGCGCACCGAGCTAATAAAAAAGCCCTCGCAACCGGTAAGCTGACGAGATGTTAGGCAGGCAACCACCACAACGAGCATGCCAGGCAACATGATATGTGGCGAATGCGTTAGTTCAAGTAACGCCATTAAGGCGGCAAGCGGTGCTTGCAATACAGCGCCCATCATTGCCGCCATGCCCAGCATGGCATAAATGCCAGGGTCTGCCGCTTTATCTGGCCATACCCAACCGCCCAACATTCCCCCTAGAGCACCGGTGGCAGCACCGACCACTAGCACGGGGCCAATAATGCCGATTGGTACACCTCCTGCCACGGTAATGGCAGTAATCAATAACTTCGCGATCATCAATGCCAACAACACAGTAATGGCCAGCTGATTATTCAACATAGCCGCAACGCTGTCGTAACCAATGCCTTGTACTTCAGGAAACCACCACGCAACAGCGCCCGTTATCACCCCGACGGCACCTAACCTAAGCCATAGCGGCCACTGCTGTAAGTACTGGCTACGCGAAAGATGAATAAATACGCCCGCTAATAGGCCAATCACCAAACCAATAATGACCACCCAAGGCACATTCATTAACGAACCTAGGGCAACTTCAGGAATGCGAAACGCCGGTTCGTTGCCATACACCAATTGAGCGACTAATGCCCCCATGGTAGAGGCGAGTATCACCGGCATAAAGCTCATCAGGGTGTATTCCATCATCACCACTTCCATGGCGAAAATCACCCCTGCGATTGGCGTATTAAATGATGCAGATATACCTGCCGCCGTACCGCAAGCAACCAACACCCGTAAACTGTTATTGGGCAAGCGAAGCTTGAGACCTAAGCCGCTGGATGCCGCTGCGCCCAGATGAATGGCAGGGCCTTCACGTCCTGCTGAGAGGCCACCCAGCACAGACACAACGCCCACCCACCACTGGTTAAGCCAGTTGCGCATAGGGAAACGTCCCTGGTGATAGGTGAGACGCTCAATCACATGGCCAACACCTAACTTACGGGCGGCAGCCTTTTGGCGATAGAGCAGTGTGCCAATCAACGTCACGGCAATCATCGGCAACAGTGCACGAAGCCATGGTGCGAGTCCTTCAAAAGCCTCAGGATTGCCCTCAGGCATATAAAGGGCAGCGCCGACCTCTAGCAATAAGCGAAAAGCCACCATCACCGCGCCTGTGATCACCCCTGACACTAACCCCAGCACACACAGCTGAGGCAGGGCATCAACATTCGCCAGTTGGCGACGAAAACTTTCTAAGGTGAAATCTGACCGGGAAAAACGTGCCACAACGTCCGTCCTTGCGCCTATTATTCGCTTTTACGCATCATGTTCGCGTTAGTGAACATATGCCTGTTTCCCTATAGCGCTCTTACGCGCCTGCTCTCTTGTGTATCATAGCTAGCTACAGTTCAACAGCCTGAGGTATCTCATTAGGCTGTTAATTATTGTTGGGTCTGACTGTGCGTAATGCGCAAGGAGTGGTTTGTGATTAAGGTTGGCATTGTAGGCGGTACCGGCTATACCGGCGTTGAGCTGTTACGGTTACTTGCCCAGCATCCCCAGGTAAGCGTAGAAGCCATTACCTCGCGCTCGGAAGCAGGCGTGAAGGTATGCGATATGTATCCCAACCTGCGCGGCCACTATGACGCCCTCACGTTTAGCGAGCCAGACGCCAAGAAACTGGGTGCACTGGATGCGGTGTTCTTTGCGACACCCCACGGGGTCGCCCATGCACTAGCAGGCGAACTGCTCGACAATGGCACGCGAGTAATCGACTTATCTGCGGATTTCCGGCTGCGCGACGCCGCCGAATGGAGCCAGTGGTACGACCAGCCCCATGGCGCCCCGGAACTGCTAAAAGAAGCTGTGTATGGCCTGCCAGAAATGCATCGTGAGAAAATCAAAAAGGCCCGCTTAATTGCCGTACCAGGATGCTACCCAACGGCTGTTCAACTCGGCTATCTGCCACTTTTGGAAGCTGGTTTGATTGACCCAGGCCAGTTAATCGCTGACTGCAAATCAGGCGTTACCGGCGCAGGCCGTGGTGCCAAAGTTGCCTCGCTGCTAGCTGAGGCCAGCGAATCGATGAAAGCCTACGGTGCGTCCGGACATCGCCATTTGCCTGAAATTCGTCAAGGCTTGAGCGATATGCAGTCAAACGCCGTAGGGCTTACCTTTGTGCCGCACTTAACGCCGATGATCCGCGGCATTCATGCCACGCTCTATAGTACGCTGACTGAAGAGCCGGGCGATTTACAGGCACTCTTTGAGCAGCGTTACGCTCACGAGCCGTTTGTTGACGTCATGCCTGCAGGCAGCCATCCGGAAACTCGCAGCGTCAAAGGCAACAATACCTGCCGTATCGCTGTTCACCGTCCTGGTAATGGCAATACCGTAGTCGTGCTCTCGGTCATTGATAACCTCGTTAAAGGCGCATCAGGCCAAGCGATTCAAAACCTCAACCTCATGTTTGGCTTTGACGAAAATATGGGTCTCAACGCCCCAGCGTTGATGCCTTGAATCACACCAAATACCAGCATGCAGAGGGCAGCTCAAAGAGGAGGTCATTTGCCAGGGAAGGCAAATGTAGCGTCCAAGGAAGGATTCAAAGCGCCTCCTCGGCGAACTACCCTCTGCTTGATACCCCAACACAATAGTTGACCATTTTGCTGGGAATTACCCATAATCACACTCCGATGCCGATTATTCGTTCTTAAAGCTCGCGGGAGGTACCCATGAGCGGTGCAGAAGCTTTTGTTCCAACGCCTCTACTATTGTCTGATAGTGCTAGGAAACGCATCCAAGCACTTATAGCAGAAGAGGCTAACCCTGCGCTGAAACTCCGCGTTTATGTCACCGGTGGTGGCTGCTCGGGGTTCCAGTATGGGTTTGATTTTGCTGAAAACGTGGCCGAAGACGACACGTTAATTGAATTTGGCGATGCGATCCTCGTCGTCGATCCTCTCTCCTACCAATACTTGGTGGGTTCAACCATTGACTATGAAGAAGGGTTAGCAGGTGCCCGTTTTCGTGTTCAAAACCCCAACGCTACGACCACCTGTGGCTGTGGAGCTTCCTTCATGGTCTAACCAACGTTGGTAACAACCCCCTCCCCGTGACTTGACGCCTTGGTGGTTTCTCGCCAAGGTTAAAAGGTCAATAACGGTTGCAGACGGAATTTATAAGCGTAAATCTTCTTTAAATCGCGTCGCTAACCAAATAAAACACGGGGAAACGAATGAATTACCTACTAAAAAAATCTGTCATTGCTACCGCCCTTGCACTGGGCTTAGGCAGTACCACTGTCGCGTTTGCACAAACGCCTACTGTCAATGTGGCCACTGACCCAAGCTTTGTACCGTTTGAAATGATGGATCCAGAAACTGGCGAAATGATCGGTTTCGATATGGATATCATCAACGCAGTCGCCGAACGTGCAGGCTTTGAGGTTAACCTCACCACGATGGAATTCTCTGGCATCATTCCCGCCGTCCAAACCGGCAGCCAGGAAATCGCCCTTGCAGGCATCACCATTACAGATGAGCGTGCCGAAGTTGTCGACTTCTCCGCTCCCTACTATGACTCAGGTCTGCAAATTATCGTGCGCGCCGACAACGAAGAGGTCTCTTCGCTTGAGGACCTAGCGGGTCTCACCATTGCCACCAAAATCGGCTCTACCAGCTACGACTTCCTTCAACAGGAGCTCGGCGAAGATGCCGACATTACTCCCTATCCAGGCACCGCCGATATGTACATGGCGCTGTTAGGGCGCAACGTTGATGCCGTGCTGTACGACGCCCCTAACGTTGCCTACTTCTCACAGACCCGTGGCGAAGGCCGTACCAAAGTGGTTGGCCCGCTGTATGAAGGCCAGCAGTACGGTATCGTTTTCCATAAAGGCAGCGAGTGGGTAGAGCCTACCAACGAAGCACTTGCTTCCATGCGCGAAGACGGCACCTATGATGAAATTTACACCAAGTGGTTTGGTGAAGCCCCCAGCGCTGAATAACATCGCTGTTCGCTATCACTAACGAGCGCTTTTCATCTCAGGGCCGGGCGGCTATTCCCCCGGCCCTGTGTCGTTGTTTATTTTTCTGGAGATAACGCGTGGACGTTAACTTTCAGTTTGATTGGTCGGCCGCATTTGGGTCGATCCCTTATCTGTTACCAGGTATTCCTTGGACGCTGCTTATATCATTCGGCGGCCTAGCGATCGGCTTCTTTATTGGCATATTCTTTGGTTTATTGCGTATTAGCCCAGTGCGCTGGCTGCGCTGGCCAGCAGTTTTGTACGTCGAAGTGTTTCGCGGCACGCCCATTTTAGTGCAGGTTCTGTTTATCTTTTATGGCTTACCCCAATTGCTGGGAGGCCCGATCAACGCACTCGTTGCCGGCATTGCCGCGATCGCCATTAATTCAGGGGCTTATATCTCTGAAATTGTACGAGGCGGCGTGCAGTCTATCGAACGTGGCCAGCGAGAAGCATCACTTTCGCTAGGCTTGTCTCGAACTCAATCTTTTCGCTACGTAATTTGGCCCCAAGCCCTACGGCGCATGATTCCTCCACTGGGTAACCAGGGCATCATCAGTATCAAAGATACCTCGCTATTTTCTGTTATCGGGGTCGGTGAATTAGTCCGCCAAGGGCAAATTTATATTGCCACTACCTTTACCGCACTAGAGGTCTATTTCATGGTGGCGCTGATGTACCTTGCCATCACCTGGACTCTCTCTTTGATTCTGCGCCAAATTGAGCGCAGAGGCCTCGCAGGACAATAAGGAACGTGCAATGACCTCTACCCAATCGCCAATTGTGCGTATGCAGCAGCTCAATAAGCATTTTGGCAGCCTGCACGTACTCAATAATGTTGATCTTGAAATTGTGCCTGGTGAAGTCGTCGTTATCATCGGTGCCAGTGGCTCTGGTAAATCAACGCTCATCCGCTGTATCAACGGCTTAGAAGAGTTTCAAGCCGGCTCTCTTGATGTTGATGGCAACCAATTACTGCCCAACGGTAAAAGCAGTAAAGCGCTACAAACTATCCGTACTGAAGTCGGCATGGTGTTTCAGCAGTTCAACCTTTTTCCCCACTTGAGCGTACGCGACAACGTTACCCTTGCGCCCATGAAAGTGCGGGGGTGGAGCCGCCAAGATGCCGAAGAGACCGCTGAACGACTGTTAGAGCGCGTTGGTATTGCCGACCAAGCAGATAAGTACCCAAGCCAGCTCTCGGGTGGGCAGCAGCAGCGTGTGGCGTTAGCCCGGGCGTTAGCCATGGAACCCCGCCTGATGCTGTTTGACGAGCCTACATCAGCGCTTGACCCTGAAATGATTGGTGAAGTGCTGGATGCCATGCGTGAACTTGCCAAAGAAGGCATGACCATGGTGATAGTGACCCATGAAATGGGCTTTGCCCGTGAAGTGGCAGATCGCGTTATTTTTATCCATAAAGGCGAAATTGCCGAACAAGGCCCTCCCGAGCAACTGTTCGATACGCCACAACATGAGCGAACACAATCCTTTCTTGCACGTGTTTTGAAGCATTAATGTCGGAATTAATCTGACTTTTTTGCCCATTTTTGCCCCGTTAAATGGCCTGTCACCGCGACAGGCCATTTTTTTTGCCTGTGGATACTATTTTTTACACGCTGCATCATATTGCTCTACGACACCTACCATGAGCGCTAATCAGGTCTTTTTAAGCTACCAATCACACTTGTTCACAGGTGCGGTAACAAACTCGGTATGGGTCGGTGGATAACCCGTTGTCTGTCATGCCTGTGCATAAGCTGCACTTTCATCCACAGGAGTGACACCGCTTCTACGCAGCTACTCCTCCGTTTAATCATGTAAAAGCTAACAATTTAAGAAACTGAAATATATAAACTTATTTGGGTTATCAACAGATTTTGTCCACACCAGTAGTTACAACATCAACAGAACTTCTCTTATATATTTTTATTTTGTTATTAATAATAGATGAATGCTTAGCTTGGGGTGTGGAAAAACCTGACGGTTACCCACAGGAGGTTTATACTGGCGGGCTTACTCAATCAGTGAACCAATACTGACTCACATCATCCGTGCCAAACGGCGCAAGACGAGGTGCCTCTTGAACTATCCCGACCGCTTTGACGTGATTGTCATCGGCGGTGGCCATGCGGGAACCGAAGCCGCATTGGCCTCTGCTCGTATGGGTTGTCAAACCCTATTGCTAACCCACAACATCGAAACGCTCGGCCAAATGTCGTGCAATCCAGCGATTGGTGGGATTGGCAAAAGCCACCTGGTAAAAGAAATTGATGCACTCGGTGGTGCAATGGGGCTAGCCACGGACTTAGGCGGCATCCAGTTTCGGGTATTGAACGCTCGTAAAGGTCCAGCCGTTCGAGCAACACGTGCTCAAGCAGACCGAATTCGCTACAAAGCTGCTATTCGGGGAATGCTGGAAAACCAGCCGAACTTAACGATTTTTCAGCAAGCCGCTGGCGATCTGATTGTGGATAACAACACCGTTCGAGGCGTTGTGACCGAAACAGGCATCCGCTTCCATGCGGAGTCCGTTGTGCTGTCAACCGGTACGTTTTTGGGTGGCGTTATCCACATTGGGTTAGATCAAAGCCGCGGTGGCCGCGCCGGTGACCCGCCTTCAAACGCGCTAGCTGAACGCTTACGCGCACTACCGTTTCGCGTTGATCGGCTAAAAACCGGGACGCCTCCACGAATTGATGCCAAAACCATTGACTTCACATCGTTGGAAGAACAGCCAGGTGACACCCCAACGCCAGTCATGTCATACCTTGGTTCACGGGAGATGCACCCACAGCAGGTGAGTTGCCACATAGCGCACACCAATGAGCGCACCCATGAAATCATCATGGCGAATCTTGATCGCTCGCCTATGTATTCCGGTGTGATCGAAGGCGTTGGTCCGCGATACTGCCCATCGATTGAAGACAAAGTTCACCGCTTTGCCGACAAATCAAGCCATCAGGTATTTATCGAGCCTGAAGGGTTGGATACCCATGAGCTCTATCCCAACGGAATCTCGACGTCGTTGCCTTTCGATGTTCAGCTACAAGTGGTTCGCTCAATTAAAGGGTTAGAAAACGCTCATATCACACGGCCTGGCTACGCTATTGAGTACGACTTTTTTGATCCCCGGGATTTAAAACACTCCCTGGAAACTAAATTTATCCACAACCTGTTTTTCGCCGGACAAATCAACGGTACTACCGGCTACGAAGAGGCTGGAGCTCAAGGGTTGCTGGCAGGCTTGAATGCCGCTCGCCGCGCCAAACAGTTAGAGGCGTGGCATCCTCGCCGTGATGAAGCTTATCTCGGTGTGTTGGTGGATGACCTGATTACTATGGGCACCAAAGAGCCCTACCGCATGTTTACCTCGCGTGCGGAATACCGTCTGCTGCTACGCGAAGACAATGCTGATCTACGTTTAACGGAAAAAGGGCGTGAGCTTGGCTTAGTCGATGACAAACGTTGGGCGTTGTTTAGCCAGAAACGCGAAGCCATCGAGCGTGAAACAGCACGCTTAGCAACTGTTTGGGTGCAGCCCAATACACCAGCCGCCGCGAAAATTGCTGAAAAAACCGGTAGACCGCTTCCCCGAGAATACTGTTTAAGTGACTTGTTAAAGCGCCCAGAGCTTAGCTATGCAGATATTACATCGCTGCCTGGCATTGAAAGCGGCGGTGTTGACGATGAAGCGGTTGCCGAGCAAGTACAAATTCAAGCGAAATACCAGGGTTATATCGACCGTCAACAGGATGAGATCGATAAGCTCAAGCGCCATGAAGCAACACAGCTGCCAGCCGAGCTGGATTATCAACGGGTAGAAGGGCTATCCAACGAGATCCGTCAAAAGCTTAGTGAAACGCGCCCTGAAACCCTGGCGCAGGCGGCTAGAATTTCAGGCGTGACCCCTGCAGCGGTCTCTATTTTGCTAATACATTTGAAAAAACGTCGCTTAGTCAGTACTACCGAGGTCGTTAACGGATGAGTCAATTAACGCCGTTGATTAACAGCTTGCCTGAAACCGTTGCCCCTCGGTTAGAAGAAGGGTTAGCAGCACTAGGAGCCACTGTAACCCCCCAACAGCGCGAACAGCTGCTAGGCTTGCTCGCGCTGTTGCACAAGTGGAATCAGGCTTATAACCTCACCGCTGTACGCGATGTTGAAGAGATGGTCTCACGGCACGTGTTGGATAGTGCTGCTGTCGCCCCTTATGTTCATGGGCCACAGATACTTGATGTAGGCGCTGGCCCCGGTTTGCCCGGCCTTGTGCTTGCTATCATGAAGCCTGAACTGCAGGTAACGCTACTCGATAGCAATGGCAAAAAAGTTCGCTTTCAACGTCAAGCAGTGATGGAGTTAGCGTTGACCAACGTCACGCCAACCCAAGCGCGTGTCGAGCAATTCAATGGCCAGACGTTTGATCAAGTGATTTCCCGAGCCTTTGCCAGCTTGGTAGACTTTATCTCGCTAACCCGAGCGCTACCGGCAGCTCATGGGCAGTGGCTTGCTATGAAAGGCCCAGGCGCTGATGATGAACTGCGGGAGTTGCCCGCCTATGTTGAGCTCCAGGCGCGTCACCTACTGCGTGTACCCTTCGAGACGGCCGAGCGGCAGCTGTTGATTCTGACCCCAAAAGGAGTTGAGTAGTGAGCCAGATCATTGCCCTGACCAACCAAAAAGGCGGTGTGGGCAAGTCCACTTCAGCCGTTAATCTCGCCGCCAGTTTGGCAGCACTTGATCGTCGTATCTTGCTGGTAGACTTAGACCCACAAGGGCATGCCAGTATGGGCAGTGGCATCGACAAGTACGCACTCGAAAAAAGTGTACTTGATGTGTTGCTGGGAGAAACAACCGCAAGCAATGCCATTGTTCGCGGGCTTCCAGTGAAATACGACGTCCTTCCAGGTAATGGCGACTTAACAGCCGCTGAAGTAGAGCTGCTCGATAGTGACCAGCGGCAAAGTCGTTTGTCGTTAGCACTGCAGACGGTGGCAGATGACTATGATGTCGTCCTCATTGACTGCCCGCCGTCGCTGAATATGCTTACCGTGAATGCGTTGACAGCCGCCAATGGTGTGCTTATTCCCTTGCAGTGTGAATTTTACGCATTGGAAGGGCTATCAGCGCTGCTGGATACTGTTGAGCAGATTAAACAGAGCGTTAATCCTGATCTAGCCGTTTCTGGCATTCTGCGTACTATGTACGACAAGCGCACCAGTTTGACGCGTGAAGTCGACAAACAGCTGAGAGATTTTTTTGGCGATGCGCTGTTAAAAACAACCATTCCGCGCAATGTGAAGGTTGCTGAAGCACCAAGCCATGGCTTACCTGTTACTCAATACGCGCGTTTTTCGCGAGGTAGTCAGGCTTATCGTGTGCTAGCAAAAGAGATGATCCGGCGGCTATCGCTGTAACGTAAAAAGTACGAGGGGAAGCGAATGACGCGTAAACGCGCGCTAGGACGTGGCCTGGATGCCCTGATTGGTGCGGGCGCCCGTCGTCGTGACAGTTTAGATCTTACCGGTGGCGTGACGCTGGATAGTGCAGACACGTCACTGTTGCCTGCAGCACCAACGGAAGAAGCGGCGGCTGAACGGCTAGAACGGTTACCTCTTGGCCAACTTACCCGTGGTAAATATCAGCCGCGTCGGGATATTCAGCCAGAAGCATTGGAAGAGCTTGCCGATTCCATTCGTGCACAAGGGGTGATGCAACCTATTGTGGTTCGCCCAGTGGGTGAAAATCGCTATGAAATTATCGCGGGTGAACGCCGCTGGCGTGCTGCGCAGTTGGCCGAATTAGATGTTATCCCCGCCGTTATTCGCGATGTCAGTGATGAAGTAGCACTTGCCCTGGCGCTGATTGAAAATATTCAGCGCGAAAACCTTAATGCCATTGAAGAAGCACTTGCCTTAAAGCGCCTTGGCGATGAGTTTGAACTTACTCAGCAGCAAATTGCTGATGCAGTTGGTAAATCACGCACTCAAGTCGCCAATTTATTACGTTTGTTAGCGTTAGATCCTGAAGTGCAAACACTGCTGGAACGTGGCGATTTAGATATGGGACATGCGCGAGCCCTGCTATCGCTTACCAGTACCCAGCAACGCCAAATTGCCCATGAAGTGGTCAATAATGATTTGACCGTTCGTGACACAGAAGCGTTGGTTAAAAAAGTACAAGCTAACCAGACGCCTGCCCAGACACCGCCGCGTACTGCTAAAACACCGGATGTTGCACGACTTGAAACACATCTGGGGGAATTACTTGGCGCGCCCGTCTCTATTGATCACGGGCAAAAAGGGAAGGGGAAAGTGACAATTCGTTATACCAGTCTTGAAGAGCTCGATGGGATCCTAGGGCATATTAAATAGCAGGCTTACTAAATAGGCGCTTATTTTAACCCTTTGGTCGCAAGTCGACACTGAATCGCGCGAAATCGGCGCAACTTCGGTTGAAGGTATGATAGCGCTTCCCTATAATCGCGCAAGATTTGTGCAGGTGACGGATGATTTATTGAGCAACAAGTTGTAAGCGTGACTCATTTATTGTGCTGGGGAATCATGTGCTGAAGATCTATCTGAAGAATTATGCAGCGACTTGAGACCCAACGGCGAAAAGCTTACTTCTTCAGGCTGACAGCAATTCAGCTGCTAATGACGCTAGTCGGTATGCTATTGGCTTTCCCTGTTGCTCATATGGCAGGCGTATTGTCGGTAGCTACAGGAGCATTAGTGGCGCTGTTGCCGCACATTTTTTTTATACAGCGAATGGGAATTTTTCGAACAAGGCATCGCGCTCCGCGCGCAATGGACCTATTTCGCGCCGAAGCAGGCAAGTTTGGTTTGACGGTGGCACTTTTTTCATTGGTGTTCGTTGTAGTGCCCCCCTCAAACCCCGCTTTCTTTTTTTGCGCTTATGTTGCGATTGTTCTGACGCATTGGTTAGCACCATGGCTAATGCTTGGGAATCGCACAACTAATTGAGGTGACATGTCTATGGCCGCAGGAAACGAAGTCTCAACGACTTACTATATCCAGCACCACTTGCAGAACCTAACCTTTGGCAAGCATCCAGAAAATGGTTGGTCGCTGGCACATTCGGCAGAAGAAGCGAGTGAGATGGGCTTTTGGGCTATCCATCTGGATACCATGGGCTGGTCCATTGCGATGGGCTTGCTGTTTATCTGGCTTTTCCGTAAAGCGGGTAAAATGGCAACCACTGGCGTGCCAGGCGGACTGCAAAATGCCGTAGAGATGGTGTTTGAATTTGTTGAAGATATGATCAAAGGGGCTTTTAAAGGGCATAACCCGATTATTGCGCCGCTTGCATTAACGTTGTTCGTGTGGATTCTGTTCATGAACACGCTGAAAATTATCCCGGTCGACTATTTCCCAATGTTGTTCAGTAAACTGGGCGTCGATTACATGAAGATTGTGCCGACTACTGATGTTAATGCCACATTGGGGCTAGCACTGGGTGTTTTCGGTCTGATTCTTTACTACAGCTTCAAGGTGAAAGGCGTTGGCGGCTTTGCCAAAGAGCTTTCACTGACACCTTTCAACCATTGGGCCTTGATTCCTTTCAATTTGCTGCTTGAAATCGTTGCCCTACTTGTTAAACCGTTCAGTTTGGCGATGCGTCTTTTCGGCAACATGTTTGCCGGTGAAGTTATTTTTATCTTGATTGCTATGCTGCCGTTCTGGGCAATCTGGGTACTCGACGTGCCGTGGGCGATTTTCCACATCTTGATTGTCGTTCTTCAGGCATTCATTTTTACCGTATTGTCAGTGGTGTATTTAAGCGCTGCGCACGAGCATCACTAAGACGTGCTGCTTGTTAGAGATTAACCCTTAACATCAACCCTCAACCTTGACCTTTAACTTGAAAAACTAGGAGCATTACCATGGAACTAATCTACATTGCTGCCTCCATCATGATCGGCTTAGGCGCTCTGGGCACCGGTATCGGTTTCGCTATCCTCGGTGGCAAATTGATCGAATCTACGGCTCGTCAGCCGGAGCTTGGTGACCAACTTCAAACCAAAACCTTCCTAATGGCTGGTCTGCTGGATGCTGTACCGATGATCGGTGTTGGTATCGCGATGTACCTGATCTTCGTTGTTGCCGGTTAATGACAGCTTAGCCGGGCGGCAGTCCCGCTCGGTTTTGTTTCACTCCGGTCGCCACGAACTTGTCAGAGGTACATCCCTGTGAATATCAACATGACGCTTATCGGGCAGACGATCGCCTTCGCGATCTTTGTCTGGTTTTGCATAAAGTATGTGTGGCCTCCGATCAGCAACGCGCTTCACGAGCGTCAAAAGAAAATTGCTGATGGCTTAGACGCAGCCAGTCGTGCTACTCGCGATCTTGAGCTTGCTCAAGAACGTGCAGAGCAAACACTGCGTGAAAGCAAGGAGCAGGCTTCTCAAATCCTCGAGCAAGCCAATAAGCGCTCTGCTCAGATGGTTGAAGAAGCACGCGAACAGGCCCGCGCCGAAGGCGAACGCCTCATGGTTAGTGCACGTTCTGAAATTGAGCAAGAAGTTAATCGTGCAAAAGACGAGCTTCGTGCCCAAGTTTCTCATCTTGCCATTATTGGTGCCGAGCGTGTGCTAGAAGCTTCGGTCGACGAGAAAGCACATCGCAAGTTACTTGATGAGCTTGCTGCTGAACTGTAAGGAGGTGACCCATGGCGGAATTACTTACCGTCGCTCGTCCTTACGCTAAGGCGGCGTTTGAATACGCGCGTGATCATAAGGCGCTTGATAGCTGGACCCAAGCGCTTGGTTTTTTAAGCGCTGCGGTAGCTGACAGCGATCTACGTCGTCTGTTGGGTAGTCCAAAACTTGAAAACGACAAAAAGGTAGCGCTGCTTTCGGATATGTTGCCCGAAAAGCAGGAAGACCTGTCGCGGTTTTTGGATACCCTGGCTGACCAAGGTCGTTTGTTAGCACTGCCCTTCATTGCTGAACAGTTCGAGTACTTACGTGCCGAACATGAACAGCGTGTTGATGTGACGGTTACGTCAGCTTATAAGCTGACTGCCGCACAGCAGACCAAGCTAGCGAACGCGCTTAAGAAACGTCTGAATCGCGAAATCTCCATTACTACTCAAGTGGACAAGACGCTTATTGGTGGTGTCATCCTACGTGCTGGCGATACCGTTATTGACGGTTCGGTACGTGGTCGATTGAACCGCCTTTCCGAAGCGCTGACCGCTTGAGTCTGAGGGACATGGCATGCAGCAACTGAATCCTTCCGAGATCAGCGACATCATCAAGCAGCGAATTGAGAAGCTTGACGTCGCATCCGAAGCCCGTAATCAGGGCACCATCGTCAGCGTTTCCGACGGTATCGTGAAAATTCACGGCCTCGAAGACGCGATGTTTGGTGAAATGATTGAATTCCCTAACAGCATTTTTGGCATGGTACTGAACCTGGAGCGTGACTCCGTTGGTGCCGTTGTCTTGGGTGACTACCTGCAACTTCAAGAAGGCATGACCGCTCAGTGTACGGGTCGTATCCTAGAAGTGCCGGTAGGCCCTGAGCTGGTAGGTCGTGTGGTCGATGCGTTGGGTAATGCCATCGACGGCAAAGGCGATATCAACGCCAAAATGACAGATGCGGTGGAAAAAGTAGCGCCTGGCGTTATTACCCGTCAGTCCGTTGACGAGCCGATCCAAACAGGTTTGAAGTCCATCGATGCCATGGTGCCAATCGGTCGTGGTCAGCGTGAGCTGATCATCGGTGACCGTCAGATTGGTAAGTCTGCCATTGCTATCGATGCGATCATCAACCAGAAAGGCAAAGGCGTTACCTGTGTTTACGTGGCGATTGGTCAGAAGCAGTCGACCATTGCTAACGTGGTACGCAAGTTAGAAGAACACGGCGCGCTGGAACACACCATCGTTGTCGCTGCTGGCGCTGCTGATCCGGCACCGATGCAGTTCTTGGCCGCTTATTCTGGTTGCACCATGGGTGAGTACTTCCGTGACCGTGGTGAAGACGCACTGATCGTTTATGACGATCTTTCCAAGCAGGCTGTGGCTTACCGTCAGGTATCACTACTGCTGCGTCGTCCGCCGGGTCGTGAAGCCTATCCTGGTGACGTTTTCTATCTCCACTCACGTCTGCTAGAGCGCGCTGCGCGCGTTAATGCTGATTACGTTGAGAAGTTTACTAACGGTGAAGTAAAAGGCAAAACCGGTTCTTTGACCGCACTGCCGATTATCGAAACCCAAGGTGGAGACGTTTCTGCGTTCGTTCCGACCAACGTAATCTCGATCACCGATGGTCAGATTTTCTTGGAAACCAACCTGTTTAACTCCGGTATTCGTCCGGCGATTAACGCAGGTCTATCGGTTTCTCGTGTTGGTGGTGCTGCGCAGACCAAAATTATCAAGAAGCTGGGTGGCGGTGTTCGTCTAGCCTTGGCTCAGTACCGTGAGCTAGCGGCGTTCTCGCAGTTTGCTTCTGATCTTGATGAAGCGACCCGTAAGCAGCTTGAGCATGGTCAACGCGTTACCGAACTGATGAAGCAAAAGCAGTACTCGCCGATGTCAGTGGCGGAAATGGCGCTGTCTCTGTACGCCGCTAACGAAGGTCACCTGGATGATGTGAGCGTCGATAAAGTGCTGGACTTCGAACGTGCTCTGCACGATTACATGAAGTCTGAGCACAACGATCTGCTCGATAAGATCAACCAGACCGGCGACTACAACGGCGAGATTCAGGACGGCTTGAAGTCAGGTCTCGAGAAGTTCAAGGCGACTCAGAGCTGGTAATGTCCGGCCCGCCTGCGGGCGGGCTTGCATGCTTTCTGAGAGCCACGAACGAAGGGTAGATCGCTATGGCAGCTGCAAAAGAGATACGCACCCAGATCGGGAGCATTAAAAATACGCAGAAGATTACCAGCGCCATGGAAATGGTAGCTGCATCTAAAATGCGTAAAGCACAAGATCTGATGAAGGCTGGCCAGCCGTATGCCAAGCAGATTCGTAATGTGGTAGGCCACATTGCTGACGCAAACCCCGAATACAAGCACGACTACATGGTCGAGCGGAGTGAGGTGAAGCGCGTTGGTTACATTGTGGTATCTACTGACCGCGGTCTGTGTGGTGGCTTAAACGTCAACCTGTTTAAGGCAGTGGTGAAAGATGCCGTTGTCTGGAAACAGCAAGACGCTGAGCTAGACTTCTGCGCCCTCGGCTCTAAAGCCGGCGCCTTTTTCCGCAACTATGGAGGCAACCTGGTTGCTGCCAAGAGCGGATTAGGAGAGTCGCCGACTGTCGAAGGACTGATCGGTAGTATAAAGGTCATGTTAGAAGCGTACGACGCAGGACGTATTGACCGCTTGTTTGTGGTGTATAACGAATTTGTTAACACCATGACGCAGCGGCCCGTCGTACGTCAGCTTCTTCCGTTGTCGTCCGATATGGGCGAAGACGCGAAGCATGACGAAGAAAACGCCCGTCCCGGAAGCTGGGACTACCTGTATGAACCGGATGCCAAGGCGTTGCTAGACAGCCTGTTGGTTCGATTCATCGAATCACAGGTGTATCAGGCGGTAGTCGAAAACGGTGCGTGCGAACAGGCCGCCCGAATGATCGCTATGAAGAGTGCCACTGATAACGCGGGCAACCTGATCGACGATCTGGAGATGGTATACAACAAGGCCCGTCAGGCCGCCATCACCCAGGAAATTTCCGAGATCGTCGGCGGCGCTTCTGCCGTATAACGCCTAGGGAGCTAGCTATCGCAAAGGTAGCTCCCGGCAGACAGGTTTCATTTGCAGGTTTTTGAGAGGAACCAAGATGAGCGGACGTATCGTACAAATCATCGGCGCGGTGATTGACGTAGAGTTTCCGCGGGACTCTGTGCCCAAGGTCTACGACGCGCTGAAGGTCTCTAATGCTGAGACCATCCTCGAAGTCCAGCAACAGCTGGGCGACGGCGTGGTGCGCACCATTGCCATGGGCTCTACTGAGGGCTTGAAACGTGGCTTGGACGTGACCGACACAGGTACCGCGATTTCCGTACCCGTTGGTAAGGAAACGCTAGGTCGCATCATGAACGTGCTCGGTGAGCCGATTGATGAAGCTGGCCCGATTGGCGAGCAAGAACGCATGCCAATCCACCGTAAAGCACCAAGCTACGCTGACCAAGCAGCTTCCAATGAGCTGTTGGAAACCGGTATCAAGGTTATCGACCTCGTTTGCCCGTTCGCTAAGGGCGGTAAAGTTGGTCTATTCGGCGGTGCGGGTGTTGGTAAAACCGTTAACATGATGGAGCTTATCCGCAACATCGCCACCGAGCACAGCGGCTACTCTGTATTCGCCGGTGTAGGTGAGCGTACGCGTGAGGGTAACGACTTCTATCACGAAATGACTGAGTCCAACGTTATCGACAAGGTATCGCTGGTTTACGGTCAGATGAATGAGCCGCCCGGCAACCGTCTGCGTGTTGCACTGACCGGTCTAACCATCGCTGAGAAATTCCGTGATGAAGGCCGCGACGTTCTGCTGTTCGTCGATAACATCTATCGTTACACCCTGGCGGGTACTGAAGTATCTGCTCTGTTGGGTCGTATGCCATCTGCGGTAGGTTATCAGCCGACGCTGGCTGAAGAGATGGGCGTTCTGCAAGAGCGTATCACCTCTACTAAAACGGGCTCTATCACGTCTGTACAGGCCGTTTACGTACCTGCGGATGACTTGACTGACCCATCGCCGGCGACGACCTTCTCGCACTTGGACGCCACTGTTGTATTGGCACGTTCAATTGCAGAGCTTGGTATTTATCCTGCGATTGATCCGCTGGACTCTACGTCGCGTCAGCTAGATCCGCTGGTCGTTGGTGAAGAGCACTACAATGTAGCACGTGGTGTACAGAACGTTCTGCAGCGTTACAAAGAGCTGAAGGATATCATCGCGATTTTGGGTATGGACGAATTATCTGATGAAGATAAGTTGGCTGTATCTCGTGCGCGTAAAATCCAGCGCTTCCTGTCGCAGCCGTTCTTCGTCGCTGAGGTATTCACTGGTTCGCCCGGTAAGTATGTTTCTTTGAAAGATACGATTCGTGGCTTCCAGGGCATCCTCGCGGGCGAGTACGACAACCTGCCGGAACAGGCCTTCTACATGGTAGGCTCCATCGACGAAGCTGTCGAAAAAGCCAACCAGATGAAGAAGTAATCCCGTCCATTAGGGGGATTCGCTATGGCGAATAGCTTCACTTGCAATATCGTCAGCGCTGAAGATTCCATCTTCTCAGGTACTGTCGAGATGGTGGTAGCTGCAGGGATTATGGGTGACCTCGGCATTTTGCCGGGGCACACCCCGCTGCTGACCGAGCTTCAACCGGGCCCGGTTCGCGTGATCCACGATGGTGGCAAGGAAGAGCACTTCTTTGTCACGGGTGGCTTTATGGAAGTACAGCCCACCACTGTTACGATCCTGGCAGATGCAGCGACGCGTGCTAGTGACCTCGACGAGGCCGCTGCTGAAGAAGCGCGTCAGCAGGCGTTGAAAGCCTTTAATGAAAAGTCATCGGAGCTGGATTATACCCGTGCTGCCGCTGAACTTGCCGAAGCCGTTGCACAGCTGCGAACGATTCAGCAGCTGCGCAAAAAGGCGGGTAAAGGCTAAGACACGCGCTAGCGTGCATAAAGCGCTCCTTGAACCCGAAAGGGTTTAAGGAGCGTTTTTTTTGTCTGGTACTATGAGAAAACGCATTCAGCGTAGGGATGCTCGTCTGTAACACTTCACCTGCACAATATGCGTCTGCACAAAGGGAGATAGCGATGTCATTGAACGATGAAGCCTTGCAGGAATTAAAAACCGAACTGCTCGACGAGTTGGCCAAGGAAGCGCCTAGTAAATCAGTACTATCTTTGCGTTTGGCCGAAACCCGCTCGGCGGATATCGGTGAAGTGCTTGAGGAGATGATTGAAGACGATGAGGAGTTGCCTGCGGCACTCTGCCTGTTGGATATTCTGTCTGCCGAGCGCGCTGCCAATGTCCTGGGTTATTTACCAGGAGAAAGCCAGCTTGAGGTAGTTGGTAAGCTGTCGGATACCCAGGTGCTTAAGCTTCTTGAAGAGATGGGCTCCGATGAACGGGCAGATTTATTTAATCTCTTAGATGAGGACCGTCGAGAAGCGTTGTTGCGCCGTATGGCTCACCAAGAGCGAGAAGATCTTAAACGCCTAGCAAGCTACGAAGAAGGTACCGCTGGCGCCATCATGACCTCTGACTATGTCGCCATAGCCAGTGGCATGACGGTGTCACAAGCCATGATGCGGGTTCGCCAAACGGCCCCAGATGCGGAAACGGTCTACCAGCTTTATGTGCTCGACAGCGATGGGCAACTGATTGGCACTATGTCACTGCGCCAACTGATGATCGCTCGTCCCGGGGCGTTAGTTGACGACATTATGATTAAAGATGTGATTAGTACGCCTGTGGATGAAGAGCAGGAAGAAGTCGCTCGTATTGTTGCCCGCTACGATTTATTGGCACTGCCGGTGTTAGACGCCGAGGGACGCATGGTTGGCATCGTCACCCACGATGACGCCATGGATGTTGCCGAATCTGAAGCCACAGAAGATATCCACAAGGGGATGTCTATCGGCCAGTTAGAGGATGGTGTTAGCCGTGTTCCGCTGTGGAGTCTTTACCGCAAGCGTGTTACCTGGCTGGTACTGCTGGTATTTGCCAATCTTTTTTCAGGCGCTGGCATTGCCTACTTTGAAGACACGATCGCAGCCCAAGTTGCGCTGGTTTTTTTCCTGCCGTTGCTGATTGGTAGTGGAGGTAACGCGGGGGCTCAGGCAGCTACGTTGATGGTACGCGGTATGGCGACTGGCGATATTGGCGTGAAAGACTGGAGTAAGATGCTAGGCCGTGAACTGCTGGTCGCTGGCTCTCTGGGCCTTACCATGGCAATTGCAGTCGCACCTATCGGGATTTTTCGTGGCGGTGAAGCAGTTGCCATCATCGTGGCGTTAAGCATGGTGACCATTGTTCTGTTTGGTAGCATGATCGGTATGTGCCTACCGTTTGTACTAGAACGCTTTAAGGTCGACCCTGCCACTGCTTCAGCCCCGTTGGTAACAACGTTAATTGATGCCTCTGGGGTACTGATTTACTTCACCATTGCCACCGCCATATTAACAAACGTATAGCTTGTTTTTAGGCCGCTAGTTTTAACGCATGGCACTGCTGGCAGCGCGGGTAATAAACATAACTTCTACGTGGCCCAGCCACTCAATATCGCTGGCGAGCGCCTTTAGTTGGCTGGCTAAGCACTGAGGGGGCTGGTGTACGGAATCGCCAATAATCAGCGATACCGATACTTTATCGTCTAAATAGTGGAGTTGAAGCTCGGTTAATGTGCGCCAGACAGGGTGCATATACCAGCGCTCATTCAGCGTGGCTTCCACTTCGGGCCGCAGCGGAAGGCCGGGGAGACGGCTGGGATCGCCTTCTCCGGCATCATCTTCGGGGTCTACGTGAAAGATCACATCGGTGAGCAACGGAAACTCATGCCGTAAACGTCGACTTACTTCGTTGCCGATTTCATGGGCTTCAGACACGGTGATTTTTGGCCCGACCACCACATGTAAGTCGACCATGACCCAGCCTGCAGACTGGCGGGTACGTAAGTCATGAACACTGTCTACCCCTGGGACGCTTTGAGCAACGTTATGCATTTGCCGTTGAACGCTTTCAGGTAGCGCGGTATCGACTAATTCTCTAGCTGACTCCCAGAGTAAATCCCAACCTACTTTGCCAACTAATAAGCCAACAATGATAGCGGCAACAGCGTCTAGCCAGCCCAAACCAAACTGCGCGCCAATCAATGCAACCAAGACTACTGCGGTGGAGAGTGCATCGCTGCGGGAATGCCAAGCGTTTGCTTCCAATAGCTTAGATTTAACGCGTTTAGCAACGCGCATGGTATAGCGAAAAATCCACTCTTTACTGAACAAGGCGATGATTGTAATGACAATAGCCACCATGCCAGGGGCACTGACCTCGGTACCACTAAACAAACGATCAAGGCTAGACCAGGCAATACCACCCGCTACAAAGATCAGTACGCTACCCAGCAGTAACGTGGTTAGGGTTTCGATACGGCCATGACCATAATGGTGATCATCGTCGGGTTCCTGGCGGCCGTAGTGGATAGCGGCTAGCACAAAACCGTCGGTCACAAGATCTGAAAGTGAATGGATACCATCGGCAATCAGCGCCGCCGAACCCACCCAAAAGCCGACCACGACTTTAACAATGCTCAACAAGCCATCCAGCCAAGCGCCAATATAGGTAACACGCTTGGCTTCTCGGCTATCTAGCTCATGCTTGGGAACCACTGGCGATTCTACGGTCTGAGTCATGAGGGACCTTGCTGGGGCACATACTTCCAATAGATGTCTATTGTAGCGCACAGTGCCTTAGCGCTATACCTTCTTGTGAATTTGCTCGTATGCTGGATGCGGACAATGAATTAAGGGATGTGTATCCTTAACGCCATTGCGAGCGCATGAATGTCACAAAGCACCTAAATATCATTAATAGTTAAGCACGGGATAACCCATGGATTGGTTACAGGTAGTTGTGTTAGCGGTAGTTCAGGGGCTCACAGAATTTTTACCTATATCGAGTTCGGCTCACCTTATATTGGTACCTGTTTTGACTGCCTGGGAAGATCAGGGCCTTGCTTTTGATGTGGCGCTGCATCTTGGCAGTTTAAGCGCCGTTGTGATCTATTTTCGGCATGAAATTGGCAGAATGATCGCTAGCAGCTTGGCCGCACTTCGCGGCCAAGCGGTTAATGATGATGCCATGTTGGCGTTTTGGGTCGTTATTGCCACCTTGCCAGTGTGTATTATCGGGTTTTTGCTTCACGATGTGATCTCAGGTTACATGCGCTCTACGCTGATCATTGGTGCCAGTTTGATTGTTTTTGGTTTGCTACTTGGTTACGCAGACTGGAAAAAACGCGGCACGCGTAGCGAATACCAGATGACGTTAAAAGATGTGCTCATCATCGGCGGCGCTCAAGTATTGGCACTCATTCCAGGCACCTCACGCTCAGGCATCACTATTACGGCGGCATTAATGGTGGGAATGAGCCGAGAGGGCGCAGCACGGTTTTCATTTCTACTGTCAATTCCTGTCATTGTGCTGGCGGGTGGTCTTGAGGCAATCAACTTACTGAAAGACCCTCAGCTTATCGATATACCGGCCATGTTAGTAGGTACTTTACTCTCGGGCATAAGCGCCTATGTGTGTATCCACTACTTCCTAGTTGTAATTAAAAAGCTGGGCATGCAGCCATTTGTGGTATATCGGGTGCTGTTTGGGGCTTGGTTGCTATGGTTTTTCCACTTCTAGTTGTTTCAGCGATAGAGGTTTTTCATTGTTAACCCAGTGCGTTTTATTCAAGGAAAAATAAAATGAAGATTAATTCTCGGTGGTTAAAGTGTTCGGGATTATTGCTCATTGCTGCTGGGGCATTAATGGGGTGTTCAGAAAATGATAGGCCTTTAGATACCCCTGTTCGCTTTGAAGGCGGTATTTTTGGGACGTTTTATCAAGTCACCATTGCGGACCCGCTAACCCAAGGCGAGGCGAATGCACTGGAAGAAGGTTTCCTAGCGGAACTCAACGACGTTGATCAAGCGATGTCGACTTACCGCGATGACGCCGAGCTTGTGGTCTTTAATGAGGCTCCCCTTAATGAATGGCAACCGCTGTCTAACGAGTTAATTGAAGTGCTTGCGATTAGCCACTCGGTATCAGAAGCAAGCAACGGCGCGTTTGATATCACCGTTGGCGATGTGGTCAATTTATGGAGTTTTGGCCCTGAGGCACGCCCTGAAGAGGTGCCTTCAGACGCGGAGCTTAGCGAACGCATGGCCACAATTGGCTACGATGCAGTTGAAGTCGATACTCAGCTTATGCAGGCGCGACGCTCCCGCGATGTATTTGCTGACTTATCGGGTGTGGCTAAGGGGCATGGCACCGACCGCGTTGGGGCATATCTGGATCAACAGGGGATTGAAAACTACCTCGTTAATATTGGTGGCGAATTAATTGCCCGTGGGTACCGTGACTTAGAAGAGCAAAGCCCTTGGCGTGTTGGCATTGAGGTACCACATAACGGCGTACCAGAAGCACAGCATGTAATTCCTCTTGAAAATATGTCGGTTGCAACATCGGGGGATTATCGTAACTATTTTGAAGTAGATGGTGAGCGTTTCTCCCACACTATCGATCCTCGCACCGGTCGGCCGGTTAAGCATCAGTTAGCGTCCGTGTCTGTTTTTCACCCCTCTAATGCATGGGCCGACGCATGGTCCACGGCTATCTCAGTTGCAGGTAGCGAAGAAGGGATGCAGATGGCAATTGAGAATAACCTCAATGTATTGATGTTAGTGAAAGAGAACGATCATTGGCGAAGCGTGGCCAGTCCCGCCTTCGTGGAATACTTCGATGAAGCGCTTATCGATGAACTGGGTATTGAAGCCTGGGAAGCTCCCGCCGCCAACCGCTAAACCGTTACAGGTGACTAAAATGCAAGACCTTGATGTCGTTATCCTCGCCGCTGGAAAAGGCACACGTATGCGCTCACAAACACCCAAAGTGCTGCATACGCTGGCAGGCAAATCGATGGTGCAACATGTGTTAGATACTGCCAATGGTCTTACGCCTACTCGCACGCATGTTGTGATTGGCCATGGTGCTGACCAACTACGCGAAGCGCTAGCAGAGAGCAATGTAACGTTTGCGGTTCAGGAAGAGCAAAAAGGTACTGGCCATGCGGTTGCTCAAGCGCAGTCTCAATTAGGTAATGGGAACGTGTTGGTTCTGTATGGTGATGTGCCTATGATTCGCCGCGAATCACTGATGGCACTTCTCAGCCAAGTTGACGAGCAGCACATGGGGCTACTGACCGTTACGTTGGAAGATCCGTCTGGTTACGGACGTATTGTGCGTAATGATGACGGTGAGGCAGTGGCGATTATTGAGCAAAAAGATGCCAGTGCCGACCAGCTAGCCATTACCGAATGCAATACCGGCATCATGGCGATGACCAGTGCTCAGCTTAAACGGTGGCTACCGCAGCTGTCTGCCGAAAATGCCCAGGGCGAGTACTATTTAACTGATGTGATTGCGATGGCGGCAAACGAAGGCATTAAAGTGTGTACTGCCCAGCCAGCCAGTGCCGTTGAAGTTGAAGGCGTGAATAACCGTTCACAAATGGCGCGTTTGGAGCGCGCTTATCAACTGCAGCAAGCTGAGGCTTTAATGGCTGAAGGCGTTGCATTGGCCGACCCGGAAAGAATTGATATACGCGGTAAGCTCACCTGTGGTCATGATGTGTTTATCGACGTGGGCTGTGTGTTTGAAGGTGACGTAGAGCTGGGTGAAGGGGTGCGGATTGGGCCTTACTGTGTGATTAAAAACAGCACGATTGGCGCTGAAAGCGTTATCGACAGCCATAGTGTGATCGACACAACCGTCGCTGCTGGTTTGAACCAAGTTGGCCCCTTTGCACGGCTACGCCCCGGCACACGCCTAGCAGTCAAAGCCAAGGTAGGAAACTTTGTTGAAACCAAGAATGCGGATGTTGGTGAAGGAAGTAAAATCAATCACTTAAGCTATGTTGGTGATGCCCGTTTAGGTCGTGATGTGAATGTTGGTGCAGGCACCATTACGTGTAATTATGACGGTGTAAATAAACATCGCACCGACATTGGTGATAACGCCTTTATAGGTTCTAACAGCGCCTTAGTGGCTCCTGTCACGGTGGGTAAAGGAGCGACTATTGGTGCGGGCTCAACCATTTGCAAAGATGTAGCGGAGCATGCGTTGGCGGTTACTCGCAGCAAGCAACTAGAAAAAGCGGGGTGGCCGCGCCCCGTTAAAAAAAGCTAACTAGGTTATTTTCTAACTGAATTGTGAGCTTCTAACAGTGCTTTACAAGATGCGGCTATTTGCCGCATCTTTACCTTGATCGCTGCGTTGCAGCACGTAATTAGTGTGCTTATCATCGTGGCGGTCTTTCTTAACCCTGCCAGGATCACTTTACTATGAAACCACCTAACGTCCTTGCAATGCGGCAGTCTACTTGCCGGTTTGCTTGGTTGTTGATCGCGCTATGTTTGTTTGCTTTTCCCACCCTCTCCTATGCCTCTTCTGGTTCTTTAGATCTTACCGCTTCGTTTGCAGGTATTGCCTCTGTTGTCATCTTCGTTCTTGCCTATGCCTTGGTAATGAGCGAAGAATTGATTCATATGCGCAAATCTAAACCAGTCCTGGTGGCCGCTGGGCTTATCTGGGCCCTGGTGGCGTGGGTCTATGTACAGGCGGGCATGCCTCATGAAGCGGAAGCTGCTTTTAAAGAAACGCTGCTTGAATACACCGAGCTCTTGCTGTTCTTACTGGTAGCGATGACCTATATCAACGCCATGGAGGAGCGCCGTATCTTTGATGCCCTGCGGGCATGGCTTGTTCGCAAAGGCTTTAGTTACCGTAGCCTGTTTTGGATTACGGGCTGTCTTGCCTTTGGTATTTCTGCCATTGCCAACAACATGACCACGGCGATGTTGATGTGCGCGGTAGTGTTGAAGGTGGCCGAAGGCGATAAAAAGTTTATTAGTCTGTGCTGTGTCAACGTAGTGGTAGCATCAAACGCAGGCGGCGCGTTTAGCCCGTTTGGTGATATCACCACGTTGATGGTGTGGCAGGCGGGTCAGGTACCGTTTGGTGGTTTCTTTGCGCTATTGATGCCAGCCATCGTCAACTTTATGGTGCCAGCGGTGATTATGAATTTCTTCATCGTTAATCGTCAGCCTGCATCGCTCAAAGAGAATGTCTGGCTCAAACGTGGTGCGCGGCGCATTATCGTACTGTTTTTGATTACTGTGGCGATCTCAGTGCTGTGTCACTCGGTGCTTTATTTGCCCCCGGCGATGGGCATGATGTTTGGCCTTGGCCTACTGCAATTCTTTGGTTACTACTTACGCCGCAGCCTGCCACGCTCCCTGGAGCGCAAGCGTGAGCGTTACTCACGTCGCGGCGACTGGAAGAAGCTTGAGCAACTGGGAAGTGTTGTTCCTTTTGATATCTTCAGCCGTATTGCCCGCTCAGAGTGGGACACGTTGTTATTCTTCTATGGGGTCGTAATGTGTGTTGGCGGCCTGGGTTTCATGGGCTATTTAAGTCTATTGTCAGAAACCCTTTACGGTAGCTGGAACCCGGTGTGGGCCAACGTGGTGCTGGGGATGATTTCAGCGGTCGTTGATAACATCCCAGTGATGTTTGCGGTACTTTCCATGGCACCGGATATGTCGGAAGGCAACTGGCTGCTGATTACCTTAACCGCCGGTGTGGGCGGTAGTCTGCTTTCGATGGGATCTGCAGCGGGTGTGGCGTTAATGGGCCAAGCACGGGGTATTTATACCTTTATGGGGCACATACGCTGGGCACCCGCTATTTTGTTGGGCTATGCTGCCAGCATTATGGTTCACCTATGGGTTAATGCAGCGCTGTTTTAAATTAGCGGCTAATTCAGATAGGTAAAACAAACGCCCCTTATCAATTGATAAGGGGCGTTTTGGTAAATGCTAGCGGTAGATTTGACCAGTTTGTCTTCGAAACTATAAATCGTGCCCAGTAATGACTTTGCAAATATCGGCAAAGCTACTGGCCGTTGGCACTGCCGAAGAGGTGACCTGCATCGTGGTTTTATTGCCCATGGCGTGTTGTATATCGGTGGCAGAAATAATACCGCGTACGCTTAATGGTTGATTTTGTTTATGCTCAGTAATCAACAAGTGCTGTTCTGTAAAACTCTCCATGGAAAGCACAAGGTCTTCAATCGTTAATGAGTTAAGTTGCTCAAAGGGCATCGCACTAAGTTTTTGCCAGGGCGTCATAATCATATCGGCTGTAATTTCCGTACGATCAAGGTTTCTCTGCTGCATCGCCAAGTTAATGCGCCGTGTTCCGATGACTTCTTTGGCGGTGAGCACGCCAATGCAGTGGTTTGCTTTGTCGAGAACAAATAATAGGCGAATACCGCCATGGCGCATTTTTAAATGGGCATCGTCGATGGGCGTATCAGCGGACACTGATTGAGGCGTGACTTGAGTAAAATCTGTTAGCACCGATAACGCAGGGCTTTCAGGTGTTAACTGTTTTGCTGTTGGCGTAATAAGCAGTGGCGTTTCACCAAACTGGATAAGTGGTTTGGGTGAGTGGACGAGCATATTCATTCAGGGAATCTCCGTTATGTGAATAGATAGGTCGTTAATGGCATTGCCTATCTTGTACTTTCACACTTGCACGGAATTCTTATGGGAATCTTAACAGCTCTCTTATGGCCGATTATTTTTTGGCTGACGCTGTGTTAGAGCGTTCCTACTCAAGGTTACTCGCACGCGAAGCCCGCCGCTAGGGGCATGATCGAGCTGTAAGACGCCTTGATGGCGTTTGACCAAGCGCTCGACAATGGATAGCCCCAATCCCGCGCCAGCACTAGTCCCTGCACGTTGGAAGCGCTCCATCACCCGGCTGCGTTGCGCTGCAGGGATACCGGGTCCTTGATCATCAACAGTAACGATAACGTCTGCTGCCGATGCCTCAAGCGTGACCGTGATAGCACCTTGCACAGGGGAGTGTTGAATGGCGTTACCCACTAGATTTTGCACCAGTGTTTCGATAGCGCCGGGTTCTTCTTCTATTGCCCAGTTAGCTGAGTCATCCGCATCCAATAACAGCTGTTGATGTCGCTCTGCGGCTAGCGGAGAGAGCTTTGCCAACGTTTCGCGCGTTTCATGTAAGACATCAGAACAGCGATACTCGGGTAACGGTTCTTCTTCGGGGTCTAGGCGTGCCAGGGTTAATAGCTGAGAGACTAGCCGCGTTGAACGGGCTACGCCGCTGCGTAAGTGGTGCAGGGCTTCCTCTCGGTCATCGGCGTTATCAGCAGTGAGCGCATTTTGCGCATGCAAATCAAGTACTGCCAAGGGGGTGCGTAGCTCGTGGGCCGCATCGGCAATAAAGCGCTTTTCGCGAATACGCAGTTGGCGGAGCCGTTCCAACAGCCGGTTTATGGCACCAGAAATGGTCTCCAGCTCTAGGGGAAGAGGATGAAGTGTCAGCGGTTTTAGGTGGTGGGGATCGCGGGTGCGGATTTGCTCTGCCATTCGCGATAAAGGAGCGAGCCCCCAGCCGATCGACCACCAGAGTAATAGTGTCAGTAACGGTAGGCCAATAAGATCAGGTAATAAGGTGCGTAGTGCCACTGCACTGATCAGTTCACCCCGCGCGTCCTCGCGCTCGCCCACCACCACGCGTTTGTCTGTGCCAGTAATTTCCAGGACGTAAATGCGCCAGTCATGCTGATTCACCGCAAGCGTTGAATAACCCGGTGGTTGCTGGGTAAGCGGTGTGTCGGGGGCGCTGGCGGAACGCAGCAGAAGACGGTCGCCTTCCCAAAGCTGAAACGCTAGCTTGGTTTCATAGCGATGGCCTGCAAAACGGTTATCGGATTGCTCTGCACGTAGCAGCGCGCCCTCCACGCTATTTAATAAAAGCGTACGATCGCTATCAGGCAGTGGTGCCTGTAGTAGCCCTTCTAGCAAACGGGCATTTTGTGCCAGGCTAGCATCATGAAGTTCTTCAATCTCATGGGCAGCATAGCGATAGCTAATAAAGCCAATCACTAGCATGCTCGCGCCAAACACAAGCAGCGCAAGCCCCAGGGTACGCTGACGAATAGAGCTCATAGACTTGCCTGGTGCCATTTAATCATCACGATTTATCCATGACATAGCCGATCCCTCTCACAGTGCGGATGACCTCAGGAAACAGCTTTCGCCGTAAATGGTGGATATGCACCTCGATAGCGTTGCTTTCGACATCCTCCTCCCAGCCGTAGACTAGTCGCGTTAAGGTATCGCGGGTGAACACACGGCCTGGGTGGCTCATAAACTCCTGCAGCAGCGTTAGCTCACGGCGCGAAAGTGTGATCACTTGATGTTGATAACTCACCTGTAAGGTCTGCGGATCCAGGCTAATCCCACGACAGCTGAGCAAGCCGCTGGCTTGTCCTTGGCTACGGCGCAACAAAGCACGTAAACGTGCTTTTAATTCTGCTACTTCGAAAGGTTTAGTGAGGTAGTCGTCGGCACCCGCATCCAATCCTTCAATACGGTTATCCATCGCATCGCGGGCGGTCAGAACCAAAATTGGCAGTTGGCTGCCATGCTGCCGAATAGCGCGCAGCACTTCCATTCCATCAATCGTCGGCAAACCAAGGTCTAGGATGACCGCATCAAAGGGTTCATTTTTAAGCGCATGAAGCGCGTTATTGCCATCGGCTAAATGATCTACCGTATAGTGCTCAGGTTTCAGCGCCATACGAATCCCCAACGCCAAACTCGGGTCGTCCTCAACCAGTAAAATGCGCATATCGATGGATGACTCCTTTCATTCACGGCGGGCTACTCAGGAACGTAACATGACACGTCATTCTTCTTTCGGCCACCGCTCCTTAGCCTGCGCAGTAATGCAGTGCCCACCTGAACAACGGCGTGAAGCATTACTGCATTTAGCTGCGGTGCATGATCCTACGCAGCAGCCTGCATTACAGCATGCCTTATCAACGATAAAAGCTGGCTGTGACGCTGTTTGGCAGGGCCTTTGGATAGCCACCCAAGCGGGCCATATCGAAGCCGCCGCCTGGGTACAGCCATTGGCTAATCAAACGGCACAGCTTTGGCTGCCCAGGCAACCTAATTCGGCAACTGATGCGCTGTTGAAAGCCTTGCAGGGCTGGGTAAACGAGCAGCCGATAGCGCTATGTCATGTGGTGTTATCTGACGATGCGACCCACTGGGAAACGGCACTAGTCGCCCACAACATGCGGATACTTGCCACCCTGGAGCACCTTATGTGGCAGTGCCAAACCGTTCAATCGCTCGCTAACCTGCTAACGCTAAGCCCCTTTGCTGAATTGTCTCCCGCACAACAGCGGGCGCTGGTAGCGAACGTTAGTGAAGGCTCGTTAGACTGCCCAGGGCTTCGCGAAGCGCTCACCATTGACACCTTGCTTGCTGGATTTTATGACCAAGCGCCGCAGGCACCAGAGCACTGGTATCAAGTGCGGCATCAAGGGAAAACCGTCGGCGTGCTATTACTTGCGCCTAACCATACGACCCAGCGCTGGTCATTGCAGTTGATGGGGCTGTTGCCTGAGTGGCGCGGCGGGGGAATGGGCAAGGCAATTATTCAACAAGCGCAGGCGTTGGCTAGCAAGGCGGGAGCCAGTGACATCACGCTCACCGTTGATGCGCAGAATATCCCCGCAAAGCGTGTATATGCTCAGGCAGGGTTTACGCGTTATGCTCAGCAGCGTTTACTGGCTTGGTGTTAACTAGGTGATCGTTGGCACCTTTTTTAAACTGCTGAATAAAGCACAGAGTACGGCATAGGTTGAATTGCCGCGCTTAGTAGCATTTTCTTACGCTTAGCGTTCTCGGTATACTAATGCGATATGCACGTCTTGGCGTCTCGGTTGCCGCAGGTTGATGATGTCGCTGCCGCGCGCAGGGGTTAAGCACAAAACGTTTTATGACAAAACTCAAGAGGTGGTGAGAGTGAAATCTAAGCTGATCATGAGCGGGCTGGCGGCCCTAGGCGTCATGGCAGGCACATCCGGTGCTTATGCCCAAGACGCAGCACGTGACGCAATCGCTGAGCGCCTAGCGCCGGTAGGTCAACTTTGCTTGCAAGGCCAAGACTGTGGTACCGCAGCAGCACCGGCCGCCGCTAGTGGCGGTGGTGAGATCGATGGCGAAGGTATTTACAACAATATCTGTATGGCGTGCCACGAAACCGGCGCTGCTGGCGCTCCGGTGCGTGCTGATGAAGCCGCATGGGCTGAACGTACTGAGCAAGGCTTTGCCACGTTATTAGAGCATGCCATCAACGGTATTGGTGCAATGCCTGCTCGAGGCGGCAACCCCAACCTTTCTGACGAAGAGATGGAAGCGGCGGTGGCTTACATGGTTGAGCCTGTCATGGACGTTCCCGAGCTAGGGGGCGGTGAAGAAGAAGCGGCTGCTGAAGTGACTGAAGAGGGCGCCAGCGACGACACGGCTGTGGCAGAGGATGCCGGTGAAGAGACAACTGACGCTGCAGCTAGTGAAGAAGAAGCAGCTAGCGAAGAAGCAGCAGTTGCCAGTGAAGACGAAGCTTCAAGTGGTGGCAGCGGTTTAGATGGTGAAGCGCTTTACGCCAGTGCTGGCTGTGTGGCTTGCCATGCTGCCGGTGTCGCTGGTGCGCCCAAGCTAGGTG
The DNA here is from genome assembly GCF_002216165.1 of Halomonas sp. N3-2A. Taxonomy (NCBI): domain Bacteria; kingdom Pseudomonadati; phylum Pseudomonadota; class Gammaproteobacteria; order Oceanospirillales; family Halomonadaceae; genus Halomonas; species Halomonas sp. N3-2A. The sequence goes on from NZ_CP022286.1 coordinate 3,843,922, forward strand.
ATGCCGAAGCGTGGGGCCCGCGTATCGAGCAGGGTACCGATGCGCTCTATCAAAGTGTATTTAACGGCAAAGGCGTGATGCCGCCACGCGGTGGTAGCAGTGCCTCTGACGAAGAGATCATGGCCGTTGTCGATTACATGGTCTCAGCAGTGCAATAAACAGTTTTTGTAATAATGGCTGTTAAATTTATCCACAGGCGGGTTTTGAAACCCCCTGTGGATATTTTTTTGTGTTTTATTTTCTTAACTTGCCGCTAACTCAACAGAGAACGCAGCCCGGCAATCGCGTCTTGTCCGCGTGCCTGCTTTTTCTCGGGGTCTTCTTTATCGGCGCGTCCCTCCCACTCCAAATCATCAGCAGGCAGTTCGTCTAAAAAGCGGCTGGGCTGGCAGTCCATCAGTTCACCATACGCTTTACGCTGGCGGGCTAGCGTGAGTGTTAGCGTGCGTCTTGCCCGGGTGATGCCGACATAAGCCAAGCGGCGCTCTTCTTCTACCGTCTCCATTTCAATAGCGTTACGGTGGGGCAGCAAGTCTTCCTCTAAGCCCATCAAATACACATGGGGAAACTCCAGCCCTTTCGAGGCATGCATAGTGAGTAGTTGCACACGATCGGAGTCGTCTTCTTCGGCTTGTTGCTCGAGAATATCTCGCAGTACAAGGCGCGAAATAGCAGCTTCGACGCCATCGGTTTCCGTCGCAGTGGAATCATCTGCATCTTCGGGGTCGCGGTTTAGCGACTTTTCTAGCTGATCAATCAAAATCCATACGTTGGCCATGCGCCGTTCAGCGACGGTCGGGGCACTGGCGTTTTGGTACAGCCAGGCTTCGTAATCCATATCGCGCAGCATGTCGCGAATGGCCGCGATGGCATCGTCTTGATCCATGCGTTTGCGCACGCCATCAATAAAGTGCGTAAAGCGTGAAAGGCGCTCCACGGCCCGAGTCGGCAGCGTTTGCTCTAACCCCAGCTCGTGGCAGGCAGCAAACAGCGAAATAGAGCGTTCTGTTGCATAGTTGGCCAGCTTTTCCAGCGTGCCGGGGCCGATTTCACGGCGGGGCACGTTCACAATGCGTAAAAAGGCATTGTCATCGGCGGGATTAATTAACAGCCGCAGATAGGCCATGGTGTCCTTGATCTCGTTGCGAGAGAAAAACGACGTACCACCGGAAAGCTTGTAGGGAATTTGGTAATGCTGCAGCTTGAGCTCTAATAAACGTGCCTGAAAATTACCCCGATAGAGCACCGCAAAATCTCGCCATTCTGCCTTCTCTTTGATGCGCCGAGTCAGCATTTCGCTGGCTACCCGCTCGGACTCCGCCTCTTCATGGCGGTTGACGATGACCCGGATAGGCGCGCCATCGCCCATATCCGACCACAAGGTTTTATCGTAAACGTGCGGGTTATTGGCAATTAACGTGTTGGCCGCGCGCAAAATAGTGCCGGTCGAGCGGTAGTTCTGCTCCAGCTTAACCACTTTCAGGCGTGGGAAGTCTTCGCCAAGGGTCACTAGGTTTTCAGGCCGTGCCCCGCGCCACGCGTAGATCGACTGGTCGTCATCGCCGACCACGGTAAAGGTCGCCCGCTCGGCCATCAGCAGTTTCACCAACAGGTACTGGGAAACGTTAGTGTCCTGATACTCATCCACTAGCATGTAGTGGATTTTGTTCCGCCAGCGGGCCAGTGCCTCTGGGTCGCGTTGCAGGAGCACCACCGGCAGCAGAATCAGATCGTCGAAATCCACCGCGTTATAGGCTTTCAAGTGGCGTACATAAGCTTCATAAACCCGTGCGGCAAAGTGCTCGTCATCATCCGCGGCAAACGAAAGCGCATCACTGGGCAGCACTAAATCATTCTTCCACGTGGAAATTTTGGCTTGCACAGCGTTGATCTGCTCAGCGTCTACCTGAGCGTCTTTGTTCATCAAATCGCGCAGCAATGCTTTGGCATCTTCCGGGTCGAACAACGAAAAGCCCGGCTTGTAGCCCAGGGTTTTCAGCTCGCCGCGGATAATATTCAGGCCCAGATTGTGAAACGTCGATACCGTTAGCCCGTGGCCCTCTTTGCCCTTCAGCATTTGCCCAACGCGCTCTTTCATCTCCCGGGCGGCCTTATTGGTAAAGGTAACCGCCGCTATTTTGCGCGCGCTCATGCCGCACTCTTGCACCAGATAGGCAATTTTGGTGGTAATAACGCTGGTTTTACCAGACCCGGCGCCCGCCAAGACCAAGCAGGGGCCATCGATATAGCGCACCGCTTCCTGCTGGCGCGGGTTTAGCCCTTTAATGCGGCTAAGAATGCTCTTTGGCGGTTGGGGCGTCATGGTGAAGGGTGACCTCTACAAGTGTTTCTTGGCAAATTCCATTACAATCAGCGGCGCTGGACGAACGCACAATGAGTTAATAATAGGCAGGTGGTAATGTTTGAAGTAGCGCTATTTGAACCGCGTATGGCACCCAACACAGGTAACATTATGCGCCTGGTGGCTAACAATGGCTGCCGATTACATTTAATTGAACCGCTGGGCTTTGATCTCGAAGAGAAAAAGCTGCGGCGCGCCGGGCTGGATTACCGCGATCTCAACAATGTTACCCGCCATGCCGATTTTACGGCGTTTCAAGCGGCGATGCAGGGGCGCACACTATGGGCGATTACTACCAAAGGTAGCCGTGCTCACAGTGACGCGACTTTCGCCCCAGGCGACGTATTGCTGTTCGGTTCAGAAACCGCAGGGCTTTCACCCCAGGTACACGCTGCGCTGCCTGAAGAACAGAAGCTGCGCATCCCTATGCAGCCCAATAACCGTAGCTTGAATCTTTCCAATGCGGTAGCCATCGTTAGCTATGAAGCGTGGCGCCAGCAAGGCTATGCTGGCGCATTAGGCAGTGAGCGATAGATGCAGTGACTAGCCCGTGATGCCGTAGCGGTCGCGATAAGCGCGCACGGCCTCGGCGTAAGCCAGCATTTCGCCTCCAGCATGCTCTTCAAGGTAAGTAAGCACTTGCTCTAAGGTGACAATACTGACAACCGGCATGCCGTACTGAGCCTGCACTTCCTGGATAGCGCTTTGCTCGCCCTGACCGCGCTCTTGACGGTCAAGTGCAATAATCACGCCGCCCGCGCGGGCACCGCTTTGCTCAATCAGGCTCATCACTTCACGGATAGCCGTACCGGCCGTAATCACGTCATCAATGATCAAAATATCGCCGGCCAGTGGCGCGCCGACAATATTGCCGCCTTCGCCGTGGGTTTTGGCTTCTTTACGATTAAACGCGTAGGGCATATCGCGGTCGTGATGGTCGGCTAAGGCCGCGGCGGTGACCGCTGCCAAGGGAATGCCTTTATAGGCTGGGCCAAACAGCACATCCGCCTGCAGGCCGCTATCGACAATCGCTTGGGCGTAAAATCGGCCTAGCTTGGCCAAGGCACGGCCGGTTTGAAACAGGCCAGCATTAAAAAAGTAAGGGCTTACTCGCCCCGACTTAAGCGTGAACTCGCCAAACTTGAGCACGCCCTGCTCAATAGCGAAGGCAATGAAATCGCGCTGATAGGGTTGTAGAGTGGTGGCCACGGTGGTTTTCTCTTGTCGATAGGAATGAAAGTAATAGGAATCTAAGTAAACGCAACAATAAAACGGGGTTAAATAGCAAGATTTGGTTTGTCTATTTACCCAAACGTCTAAACGTCGGGTATCATACAGCAGCGACGCAAAAGGGACGATTTATGAAAATTGCCAGCATCAATGTCAATGGTATACGTGATGCCGTCGACCGTGGCTTCCTGGACTGGCTGGCTCAGCAGGATGCCGACGTGATCTGCGTGCAGAACATCAAGGCAAAAAGTTTTGAACTGGACGACTATATTCTCTATCCGGAAGGCTACGAAGGCTACTTTCTGGATGCGGAAGAAGATGGTTTCTCCGGTGTGGCACTTTATTGCCGCAAAATTCCCAAGGCGATTATGTACGGTCTTGGGTTCCCTCAGTGTGATCACGAAGGGCGCTTTCTGCAGGCGGATTATGACCGCTTCAGCATCGCTACCTTCTTGATGCCTGATGGAAGTGATCAAAAAGCCAAACAGGCGTTTATGGAGCAGTATCAAGAGTACCTGACGAAGATGTCGCGCAAACGCCGCGAATACATCATCTGCGGTACCTGGCACGTTGCCCATAAAACCATTGATTTGGCCAACTGGTCGGACAATCAGCTTACCTCTGGTTTCCGCCCTGAAGAGCGTGCCTGGATGGATCAGGTACTTGGCCCAACCGGCTTTATCGACACCTTCCGCGAAATTAATCGCGACGCTGGTGAATATACCTGGTGGCCAAAGCTCGACCAAGACGTGCCCCGTGAGCGCCAAGAAGGCTGGCGGATCGACTACCAGCTGGTCGGCCCCAACTTCCGTCGCCATGTGGTCGACGCGTGGATTGATTACGATGCGACCTTCTCTGAGTTCGCACCGCTGATCGTTGAGTATGACTTAGCGCTGTAAGCGCTCACTTTCCCGCGTCGCGTTACCCGTCTCAGCAACAGGCCAGCTTAAAAGCTGGCCTGTTTGCGTAAGCGCATAAGCTATTCGCCAAGTAACGCCTTAGCCGCGAATACCCAGTGCTTCGCGCTGTTTTTCGCGTAGCTCGGAGCCCGCTTTCTCCGCCAGATCAAGCATCGCATTCAGCTCGGCACGGTTAAACGCCCCCGCCTCTGCAGTACCTTGGACTTCAATCAGCTCGCCGCTCTCAGTCATCACCACGTTCAGGTCTGTGTCAGCTTTGCTATCTTCCGGATAATCCAGATCTAATACCGGTACGCCTTTATAAATACCCACCGAAATCGCGCTAACCAGCTGTTTAAAGGGGTCACCTTTAATTTTCTTCTCGCGCTGTAGGTAGCGAATGGCATCCACCAGCGCCACGCAGCCACCGGTAATCGACGCGGTACGAGTGCCACCGTCGGCCTGGATCACATCGCAATCCACGGTAATGGTGAATTCGCCCAACTTCTTCAAGTTCACTGACGCGCGCAGGCTACGGCCTATCAAACGCTGAATTTCCAGCGTCCGACCACCCTGTTTACCACGCGTCGCTTCACGGCCACTGCGAGTGTGAGTGGCACGGGGCAGCATGCCGTACTCAGCGGTGATCCAACCCTGATTTTTACCACGCAGCCAGCGCGGTACGCCTGCTTCTACGCTCGCATTACACAGCACCTTGGTATCGCCAAACTCCACCAGTACCGAACCTTCTGCATGGCGAGTGTAATCGCGGGTTATGCGAATTTCACGAAGCTGGTCGGCTTCACGACCGCTAGGGCGAACAACATCAGGACGCATAGCACCTCACATCAATTTAACAGTGGGAAAGCCCACTATTGTACACGTCTGTGAGTACGCTGATTCGATTAACGTCTAGCGTTAGTCGAGACGTCCGGCGTATAGCTTCTTGAAAGCGGCATAACGCGACGTGTGCAGCTCGTGCATTGCTATATCAGGCTCTAATACGTGTTCACCTGGGGTGAGGCCATTGGCAACGCTAAGAACCTCACCATTGGCCTGGGCAGCCAGGGCCGCCACGGCTACCCCAAGGAGTACGGGTTCCGGCGCATCCGCGAGTACAACCCGACAACCGGTACCGTCGGCATAGAGCTTGCGCAGCAGTGGTGAACGTCCATGACCACCGCTGAGGTGCAGGGTATCGATGGCATAACCATGGGCATTCATACGTTCTATGATGGCGCGGGTGCCGTAAACCAGTGAGGTGGCTGCCGCCCAATAGACCTTGATGAAGCTCTCGCGAGGCGTATCAAGGGTCAAACCAGTGATGGTGCCGCGAATGTCTGGATCCGCCAAGGGCGAGCGGTTGCCAATAAAGTCAGGGCAAACATGGGTATCAGGAGCTGGGTCGCCGGATGCCAAGCGCTCGAGCAGCGTTGCCGATAACGCGCCGTGAAGGTCGTCGCCAAATTCGCTGCTGGCTGAAAATAGTGCTGCGAGGTGATCCAGAAGAGCACCGGTAATGCTTTGCCCCCCTTCGTTGGCGACAAAACCATCGCATAGCGCCCCCGGATAGGGACCCCACACACCGGGTACCTCGCGGCGTTCGGGCAGGGCGCCGATATGACAGGTGGAGGTGCCGCCAATCACGGCAAGGCGGCGTTCGGGAGCATCCGTGAGGCTTCTACCTAGTGTGCCAAGCGCACCGGCATAGGCATCAATCATGCCCACTGCGAAGGTACATCGAGTCGTTAGCCCCAAGTCATTGGCGGCTTCTTCGGTCAACTGCCCAAGTGCTACGCCCACCGGAAGGGCTTGTTCAGGCAGGCGGGCGCACTCGATTACATCCTGCATATCAATCTGTTTTAGAAAGTCGTGGTCCCAGCCATGGCCAGGGCGAGGGTCAAACGTCCACTTGCAGGAGAGCATGCAGACCGAGCGCTCAACAGAACCGGTGCACTTAAAGCCAAGCCAGTCGCCTAGATCACCCGCGTAGCCAATCTGGGCGTAAAGCTTGGGCCGGTGCCGCTTCAACCACATGAGCTTAGGCATCTGCATCTCGGGAGACATGACGCCACCCAGGTTACGTAGCGGCGCTGCGTGGGTAGCCGTGCACTCAGCGGCTTCTGCGGTGGCTCGGTGATCCATCCATACAATGATATTCCATGCTTCATCACCTGGAGAGAGCGCTAGCGGCTTATCCTGCTTATCAAGGAGCACCAACGAGCAGGTGGCGCTTACTGACATACTGGTGATGGAATCGGACGTCACACCGGCTGACTCGCGGGCGCGCTGGGTTGCACTGCATACCGCGCGCCAGATATCCGTTGAGCTCTGCTCCACGTGATGATCGGCAGGGCGATGCATTGCAATCGATGTTTTTGCTTCGGCTAGCATCACACCATCCGAGGTGAAAATGCCCGCCCGGGCGCTGCCAGTACCAATATCGATGCCTAGAACGTGTTCTTGATGACTCATGGGAAAACCTTACTCAAGACTGTTTGATAAATGGCATACGCAGTGCCATTACAATAATTAGAAAAGCCCCCCATACCGCGGTGGCCAGATGCTGGCTGGCACCCATCAGGTTCATTCCCGAGGCGATTACCTGCAGGCTCATCAAGCCCAACACCAGTGGCAGTACGCGGCCAAAACCGCCAAAGGGGTTCGCCCCAGCCAGGAAACAGGCCAGCACCGTAATCAGTAGGTAACTCTCGCCATGGCCGACACGTACAGAGTTAAAGCGGGCGAGCATCACCATGCCTGCTAACCCTGCCAGAATGCCGGAAATCGTGTAGACGGTGATCAGCACACGCTTGACGTTAATGCCTGAGTACTCCGTCGCGCGAGGGTTGGAGCCCAGCATATAAATTGAAAAGCCAGTGCGGGTGAAATGCATGATGTAGATCAATCCTGCGGCAGCGGCGAGAAAGATCAGCATGGGGATGGGGATGCCTAAAAAGCTGCCGCTGCCGATGGTTTGAAATACCTCCGGCATGCCTGAAATACCGCCACCGCGGGTTAAAAATTCACCTACCCCTTGGAGAAAAATCATCGCGCCTAGCGAGACTAAAATAGGATGCGCGCCAACATAGGCAACGATAACGCCAATCAAAAAGCCTGCTGCCGCGCCAACGGCAAGCCCGGCAATAACCGCCATGGGAACGCTTAGTATGCCCATGCCCGCCAGTAACCCCTGTACCAGCCAGGCAGTCATCAATCCTGCGATATTGGCGGTAAAGGTCACCGAGAGGTTCAGGCCGCCAGAAATAATTGGCAGTAGCATTGCCAGTGAGAGTAGCCCCAACTCCGGTAACTGCATCGACATCGAGCCAAAATTGGTGGCGGTCAGAAAGCCCGGTGCCAGTAGCGAGAAGAGCCCAATACTGCCGATGAGCAGAGCCGTCATGGCGATGACCTCGATGGTATCGCCTCCCAGGCGGAGCCCGGCCGTGGAGTGTTGCTTATTCAGGCGCTTATTCATACGTTCCTCGCCTTGGTAGTGCGGGGCAACAGGTTGCCAAGGTTGCTGGTGGTGATAGCAATCAAGATGATCAGCCCGACAATCATGCGGAAGGCATAGGGAGTGACACCCAGCAGGTTTAAGCCGTTTTGGACAACGGCGAGAAGCAGTACCCCGAGTACGGCACCGAGCACTGAGCCGCGCCCGCCACCCAGGGTCGCGCCGCCAAGTACGACCGCCGCTAGAATCGGTAACTCCTGGCCGATCAAGGCGTTGGGCACAACCTCTTGTACGATATGCGCTTGCATCAGCCCCGCCATTCCCGCGCATAGCCCCAGCCAGCCGTAGGCAAAGGCATGAATTTTCCAGGCGCTAACGCCAGAGCGGCGAGCTGACTCGGGACTTGAACCGAAACCGTAGAGAGCACGCCCAAAACCGGTACGGGCCAGCATGAACCAAGTAAAGATCACCATCACCACCATCACCGCTGCAGGTAAGTAGAGCGTGGCTGATCCGCGTTCGGCAGGTAGGTCAAGCAGCGGAACGGAGTAGTAGAGCCAATCGGGAATATCGTAGATGGAGACTCCGCTGGTGAAGTACATCAAAAGGCCGAAAAACAGGTTAAATGTGCCGATGGTGACGATGATCGACACGATTCGGAAGCGATGGATTAGCAGCGCATTGAAGAGTCCCAGCAGCATGCCAACCAACATCGAAAGTAGGATGCCAAGTAACCAGTTACCCCCATCCAGGTAATTCATCAGCAGTGACAACACTACGTACTGAACCACGGATGCTGCCACTGCGAAGGAAATATCTATCCCTCCCGCAATCAGAACGACGACCAAGCCCACTGCAAAGATGATATTGACCGACTGATTGTTAAGCAGGTCGAATAGGTTCTGAAAGCTGAGAAAGCTGTCGGTGGCTAGTGCCAACACCACGCACAGCAACATGAGAATACAAAAGAGCGTCCCTTCTGTGCCGAGCCTTCTGTTGAGCAGTCGTTTATGCATTGATGATCGCCTCCAGCGCTTCTTCCGTGGTCTCCGCAGGTATGACCTCGGAGTAGATACGCCCCTCGCGCAGTACAAGCGCCCGGTCAGCGTTCATCCAGATTTCCCCCGCCTCATCTGAAATCAGAATGATGGCCATGCCCTGATCGGCAAGATCCCTAATGATGTCGAAAATACCGGCTTTAGCGCCGACATCGACGCCGATAGTGGGACAATCAAGAATGAGAACGTCGGGTTCAGTGGCCAGCCATTTAGCAAGCGCGATACGTTGTTGGTTACCACCGGATAGTGAAGAGACTGCAAGCTCGGCGTCACTCACCTTGGTTTTAAGCTGTTCGATCCAGTGAGCGGTCAGCGCCTTGATGCGTTGAGGGGAAAGAAAAAAGCGCGGTTTTTCCAGACTTGGTAGTACGGTCACTGCGGTGTTCATAGTGATGGACTGATTTTGCACCAAGCCAAGATTGAGTCGATCTTCAGAGAGATAGGCAATTCGATGGCGTACGGCATCGCGGTTGGAGTGTAGCGTCAGCGGCTGCCCCTCTTTTAGCAATTGCCCTGAAGTGGGTTGTGTCATCCCGAAAATTGTATGGGCTATTTCGGTACGTCCTGCACCCAGCAAACCCGTCAGGCCGAGAATTTCACCGCGATGCAGGGTGAAAGAGATGCTTTCAAACTCCCCTTCACGACTTAAGTTTTTAAGCTCCAGTACCGGGGCGCCTTTGTGTGTTTCAGCACGAGGGGTCTGTTCAAGTTCAAGCCCGGTCATCAAGGTTGAAAGTCGTGCTTGGGTCATTCCTTCGGTGGGGTAGGTGCCGACCAGCTCCCCGTTGCGGAGCACGGTGACGCGTTGGCACACCTCCAGCACTTCCACCAGCCGGTGGCTGACCAACACAATGGAAATGCCTTTCGCAGCCAGTGAGCGGGTAATGCCCAGCAGTGTCTGCACCTCTTTATAGGTAAGCGAGGCGGTGGGCTCATCCATAAAAATGATACTGGCCCCAGCACGCAACACGCGACAAATCGCCACCAGTTGACGATGGGCAATCGAAAGGTCTTCAACACGAGCCATGGGATCCAGATCGAGGCCAAACTGCTGAATGATCTCGCGGGATTGGGTCAGTGCAGCTTTATAGGAAATAGGCCGCCAAGGCTTAGCAACATAATCATCAAAGACGATATTTTCAGCGACGGTCAGGTGCGGAAACAGCGCAAGGTCTTGCCAGATAACATGAATACCCCGGCTGCGTGCCTCTTTCGGACTAATGGCAGAGAGGGTTTCATCGCCAAATGTGAACTCTATGCCGGGTTCAGGCTTGTAAACACCGTTGATAATTTTAATGAGCGTACTTTTGCCACAACCGTTTTCACCCGCTAGGCAAAGCACCTCACCCCGGCGAAGTTCGAATTCGACATCGTCGAGGACTCGGCTTTGTCCGAAAACTTTGCTGACGTGGCGCGCTCGAATCGCGATATCGCCCATTGGAGGCTCCTTTCTTAACATCACTGCCGCGCTCTTCAGGAGCGCGGCAGTCTCTACACGACCAAGCAGGGCGGTTTTACAGGCCGAGTTCTGCCAACTCATCTACGCTATCTTTGCTCAGCTTGAGTGGCTGTGAGGCAAAGATGGTTTTGCCATCCAGGGTAACTTCATCCAGTACCGGCAAGTTGGCACCATCGGTAATCTCTTCGCCGTTATAGAGCATCTCGCCCAGGGCAACGAATGCTTTGCCTGCCTCCAAAGGACTCCACTGGAAACCACCAGTAATCACGCCTTCATGCACTAAGCGACGGCCCTGACCCGGAGAGAAAAGGCCCATGACGGCTACGTCCCCTTCCAGGCCACGCTCTTTCACGGCCCGCGCCGCGCCGATGGTTCCCTGGCTGCCAAACGACATGATACCGGCCAAGTCTTCGTGGGCACGCAGTAAGTCCAGGGTGGTGTTACGGCTATCGTCGACGCTTTCGGCAACGCCGAAACGATCAGCGGCTTGGGTCAAGCCCGAGCAGTTATCATCAAGCCAGTTCACGGCTGCATCGGCCCAGGCGTTGTGAGCGGGCACGCTGAGGCCGCCGACGTAAACGGCATAAGAGCCTTCGCAGCCGGTAGTGTCAGCCAATAGCTTGGCGTGCTCTTCACCTAACTGCTGCGCTGAAATCATTTCAAAGTCGTAGTCGATGTTGATCGATTCAGGGCTTTCATGGGTCAGGACGATAATTCCCTGATCACGTGCCCGTTCCAATACCGGCTCAAGAACCTCACGATCATTTGGGACAACACCGATGACATCAACGCCACGGCTGATTAGATCTTCTATTGCGCGTACCTGCAGGGCGGGGTCAGCACTGGTGGGACCCACCATATAGGCTTCTACGCCAAGCTCTTCACCCATTTGTTCAATGCCCATTTCCATAGCATTGAACCAAGGGATGCCACCGACCTTGGCGACCACGGCAATTGTAGGAGACTCCTGAGCCATTGCGCCGGTGCTGCCGATAATGCCTGTTAGCGTAGCTGCGGTAAGAAGTGCTTTGTATTTCATTGTGATTTCCTGCTTGCTGTTGGCTGACCCAATCAGTGGAATAGAGTGCATTGAAGCGCTTTAATAATGCTGCTGTACGTTGCGCCATGGTCAAATGAAATGGCGCAGGCTCTTCATAGCGTCACAATACATAGGGATTTAATGCATAAAAACGTTACACAGTGCTGGATACGTTGAGTGGTACCTAAGCGATGCGTCATCGCTATTGTCATTTAATCGAGAATGCACAATCGGTTGTGCATGGAGTAGGATTGATCTAATGCATCATCACGTCAATGCTACTTTTATCTAATTGCAAGGAGCTGCCACGTGGTTAGCAATTCTTCATCCAAGCGGCTGACTATTTACGACCTGGCGAGGTTGGCAGAAACATCGCCCAGTACCGTCAGTGCCGTGCTCAACGGCACATGGCAGCGCCGTCGTATCAGTAAGAAGCTTGCCAGCAAAATTCTTTCGCTAGCCCAGTCGGAGGGCTATTCGGCCAACATGCAGGCCCGTGCCTTGCGGCGCGAGCGCTCAGGTATCATTGGCATGATTCTGCCGCTGTACGACAACCGCTATTTCAGTTCGATAGCCCAACACTTCGAATCGGAAGCGCGTCGGCGGGGGCTGTTTGCGATTGTTTCGTGTACGAATCGAGATCCCCAGCAAGAGTGTGAAGCTGCCCGTATGATGCTTGCTTACCGTGTCGAGTGCCTGGTATGCACCGGGGCAACGGATCCAGATACGATTGCACGGATGTGTGCCGAGAGCGGCGTGCAAAGCATTAATCTCGACCTTCCTGGTAGTAAAGCACCATCGGTGATTTCCAATAACCGTGAGGGCGCGCGACAGCTTACCCATGCCATCCTCAACCGCCTTGCCAAAGAGAAGCGCAGTGATGACCCTGTGCTATTTATTGGCGGTCGTGATGAGGATCACAATACCCGCGAGCGTATTGCCGGCTTCAAGCAAGCCAGAGCGGAAATGGGGCTGGCGACGGCGGAAGAGAATATCCTCCCCTGCGATTATGCTGCCGATAAGTCCCAGGCTGCGCTGGAAACATACATGCGTAATTGTTCTACTCTGCCCAGTGCTATGTTCGTCAACTCGACGATTTCTCTTGAGGGCGTCGTTCGTGGGTTGCAGCTAAATGGCTATTATCTAGATGACATCATTTTTGGATGTTTTGACTGGGATCCGCTTGCCGCTGCGTTTCATCCGCGCTTGATGATGGTTCGGCAAAATGTAATTGAGATGATTGACTGCGTCTTCGAACTGATTGATACCCCGCCGCAGGACCCCAGTCTGCTCATAGAGGTTCAGCCAGAAATAATAGGTGTTTGATGCGCGCTCTCGCACAGCATTTACTTAATCAAATGAATAGGCTAGTCATTTAGGGCGAAGCTTTATACACCATTATTCACTACCAGGATGAAACATGGCCATTTCCAGCCACGTACACAGCATGACCGCCTTTGCCCGCACCGAGCAGGCCGCCCCGTTTGGCACCCTGCAGGTAGAAATCCGCTCGGTGAATCAGCGCTATCTGGAACCGCACTTTCGGCTGCCCGACGCTCTACGCGAGCTAGAACCAGTGCTGCGCGATGCCTTACGCACGCGCCTAGCGCGGGGCAAAGTAGAGTGCAGTCTGCGTTTTGAAGCCGCCGAAGCCAACCAAGCCCCTGCGGTTAACGCCCAGCGCTTAAAAGAAATAGCCGATGCCCTGGCCGCCATTCAGCAACAGGTGCCCAGTGCCGTGCCGCCCACCACGCTGGCATTGCTTAACCAACCCGGCGTTATGGAAACCCAGCACCTCGATCAAGACGTCATTAAAGCCGCCGCCAAAAACCTGTTTGACCAGGCGCTAGACGAGTTGATCGACGCCCGCGCCCGGGAAGGCGAAAAACTCGCTGAGATGATCACCACTCGCCTAACGGCTGTCAGTGAACAAGTCGCCACTGTGCGCAGCTTGCTGCCGCAAATTTTAGAGCGCCAGCGCGCCCAACTACTGGAACGCTTAGAAGTCGCCAAAACCGAACTTGATCCCCAACGGCTGGAAGCCGAGCTAGTACTGGTGGCACAAAAAGCCGACGTGGATGAAGAGCTAGACCGCCTCACCGCACATATAGCAGAAGTGTGCCACCAGCTCGCCCAAAAAGGCCCCAAAGGCCGTCGGTTAGACTTTCTAATGCAGGAACTTAACCGCGAAGCCAACACGCTGTCGTCAAAATCCGTAGTGGCGGAGACGACACGATGTGCAGTGGAGTTGAAGGTGCTGATTGAGCAGATGCGGGAGCAGATTCAGAATATTGAGTAATGTCTACAATTGTCTATGTTAATATATAAAGTATTGTTTTTTAATTATTAATTATCAGGCGTTGTCTACGCTTGTCTACCATGTTCCAGCCTAAGCCACCGCTAAGTGGGTAGTAAAGTGGGTAGTAAAGTGCCATGCTACCCACCATTGAGGCAGAGTTACGTGCAAATACTACCCAATTTTGGCACAAGTTATTGAACCTGCTTTAAAAATTGAAACGTTAGCGGAGGGGGAGGATGGGAAGCTTTACTGCCAAGAAAATCCAATCATTGATCAGAGAAGCCAAGCCAGGGCGCTATGGTGATGGCAATGGCTTGTATTTGATGATTCCTAAGGCAGGAGCTGCCTACTGGATGTGCCGCTATACCTTTGCGGGTAAACGCCGTGGTATGACGCTGGGTAAGTACGCCCAGCTATCTCTGGCTGAAGCCCGTGAACAAGTGGTTGAGACTCAGAAGGCGATTCGTAACGGTACAGATCCTCTTACAGAGCGTAGGCGTGATGAGCAAATAGCGATCAACACTGTGCAGGATCTATTCGACGACTGGCATCAAGACTTAGAGAAGCGCCTTAAGCATCCCAACATCCCGAAGCGAGTATTTGAAAGGGATATTGCTCCCGCTATCGGTTCACTAACGCTGGATAGCGTTACACCTATGGATGTACGTGCCATCGTCAGAAAGGTGACCAGCAGCGGTCGGCCAACCATTGCAAATGATGCCTTGATGTATTTGAAGCAGCTATTTAACCACGGCATCAAGCTAGGGTTGATTACCTATAACCCTGCCTCAGCTTTTAACGTCAACGATGCGGGTGGGGTCGAGAAAAGCAGGGACAGAGCACTAAGCACTGATGAACTCAGTAAAGCTTTTGCTGTGTTCAGAGAGAACCGTACTAGCTTTACACGTGATAACTACCTTGCTTGCGCACTGCTGGTCGTTTTAGGAGTACGCAAAACAGAGCTTACAGAGGCTAAGTGGTCAGAGTTCGACCTCAAGGATGCGAAATGGGGTTTACCGGGCGAACGTAGCAAATCTGGGGTTGGGATTGAGATACCTCTCCCTTCACAAGCTATCGTTTGGCTGGAGGAACTGAAGGTGCGTGCTTGTGGCTCGCCTTATGTGTTTCCTAGCCGCCGTAGCAGTAAGCAGCCCCATATGGGCAAGGACACACTGAATCGAGCTATCGCCAAGCTATTCGGTAAGGAACCAGGCAAGAAGCAGCAGCCCGAGAACAAAATGGGCGATATTGGCGAGTTTACCGTGCATGACCTGCGGCGTACTTGTCGGAGCTTATTAGCTGAGCTGGGAGTGCCTGGCCACGTTGCAGAGCGCTGCTTGAACCATAAGCTAAAAGGTGTGGAGGGGATTTATGACCGGTACGATTATTATGGAGAGCGTAAGCAGGCTTTGAACAAGGTGGCAGAGCTGGTTACATCCAGCATTGATAACGATAAATAAATCGCCAATATGCGGCAGCACTCTTGTATTACTGTTTATTCCAGAAACTATCAGATTGCCAATTATTTGGCATTCCCATTGCTTCGTGTGATATCTCTGGAAACTCCTGCAATAGTTCAGCCAACCGTTCGTGCCAGCGAGTATGGGGACTCACTTGCTGCATGAGATGATGAAGTGCTGCCAGTACTACGCTGATGCGGGTGTGGGAAGTGCCACGACGTAAATACGTTGGCCAGGAAAAATTTTGCTGCTTAGGAATTTCGGGTTTGATACCGAGTTCACGATTCCACAGCCGTGAATGGTGCGCGCAGATGTTACGTACCGAGGTTAAAGTGTGCAGCCAAGACTCTAGCAAGGGAGCAGGGACGTTGAAGCGCCGTCCAATGATTTTTCGATCAATATCTTTAGCTAAGCCTTGGTAGAGGTGAGACAGTTCACCTAGTGTCAGCTCTTCAAGCATTGCCCACCCAGGCATAACTGTAGGCACATCATAGCTAAGCGTATAATGGCGTGCATAGCTTTCCTGGGCACGGCGCTTGAGTAGCTGCTTTTTCCTTTGCTGGTCGGCTTGCGTCAGTTTTTCAATACGTGCCGCCTCACGCTGGTAGTCCTTCAGCGCATTGCGTTGCGTGCTCTCGATGCTTTTTAGTAAACGGTCATGATCGTAACGGCTCTTGAAAAGTTGTTTGTTCAAGTACCAATGGGCGCCATACGTGGGGCCCATATGGTTTGAGATAGCTGCTCTGGCGGCGACCTCTATCCGTTCGACGGCATCAATGACTAACAACCGCAAACGCCGATCAAAGTCGTACAGGCGGCTTAGTTGGCGAAACCCTGCACCCTGTCGAAACCTATGGTCAGCATCATCAGGGATTTGGAAAGGCCGCATATAAGGCGTTAGGCGAAAAAAGCTCACTGCTTCCAGGAAAAGCGTAGCGCGAGCTTCGTCATTTATTTGCAGGCCACGCGCTTTGAGCAAGGCAAGTTGTTCAGACACTGTGATGGCGGGTTTGCTGAACTGCCTCATTCAAGCTCCTGCAAGGTACAGACAATAAAAAACCCGCGCGATTTGAGCGTGACTGCCGTAACAGACATAGGCTTGGCGGGTGTGTTGAGTGAAATCTTAGAGGCCTCATGCCAAGTATGCAAGATAACTATACTTACTTTAACTGCTCGATAAAGTTCATGGGGCGGCTGCCATTCTCGTAAATGCTTAAGGTCAAAGCCAAAAAAATTCAGACCTATATCACTCCTATGCATCCACCACCCTGGAACCTTTTCCTCTGCATAGGAGCGCTGTTTATGCCCCCATCCTGCACACGCTGTGCATCACTGCGCACGCTTAACCTTGAAACCGCCCAACGCGTTGGCGTCGTAGGTAGCACCTTGTTAGGGAGTGCCATCGGTGCCTGGCGTGCGACGGCCATGACCGGCCCACTGTCGCTTGCTATTACTCGCTTTCCACTCGCAAAGCTGCCTGCCGCATTGATGGGCGCGGTCGCCGGTGGTCAAACCGGCTCCCGTATCGCCCACTCGCTGTTTGAACAGTGGCTGCCCTTGGGTAACGGCACCCCACGGCTATGCCTGTCGTGCGGTCAAGCGTTTCGCTACCCCTATCCTCCCTTAGCGTCTGCTTATTAAACCTCGGCCTTTACCTTCGCCTACGGGCGACTCCCTTACTTAAACACTTATTAGCGCTGACGTTTCGTTGGCGTTTTTTTATGTCTGGAGATTTATTTATGGCACATCTCGTTGAACACATGGCTTACGTTGGCGATACCCCTTGGCATGGCCTGGGGCAGCAGCTTTCACGTCATCAACCGTTGGAAATCTGGCAGCAACAGGCAGGTATGAATTGGCATATTGAAGAAGCGCCAGTGCGGTTTATTGCCGAAGGAGCTAGCCACCTTGGCAGTATTCACTCGTTTCCGGAGCAGAAGGTACTCTACCGCTCCGATACCAAGGCACCACTGTCCGTGGTGTCCCAGCGTTATAAGGTGGTGCAGCCTGAGGAGATTCTGGAGTTTTACCGCGACCTAACGGAATACGCCGGTTATGAGCTGGAGACAGCGGGCGTGCTTAAAGGTGGGCGTAAATTCTGGGCTTTGGCCCGTAGCGGCTTAAGCACCTCGCTGAAAGGCCAGGATGAGGTGAACGACTACTTGCTGTTGGCGACGTCGTGCGATGGCACCCTAGCCACTATGGCGACCCCCACCACCGTGCGGGTGGTCTGTAATAACACGCTGCAGATTGCCGTGGATGGCACATCACAGGCAGTGAAGGTGCCCCACCGCTCGGAGTTCGATCCCCGTGCCGTGAAACGCCAGCTGGGTATTTCTGTTTCTCAGTGGAACGACTTCATGTACCGCATGAAGGCGTTAGCGGAACGTAAGGTCGACCACGGCGAGGCACAGCAGTATTTTCAGTCGGTACTCTGCGGTATTGATAAGGCGATAGACGATCCTTCCAAACTGCCCAACTATCGGGCGCTTAACAAGGTACAGAAGCTCTACCACGGCGAAGGCCGCGGTTCTCATCTCGACACTGCCAAAGATACTGCGTGGGGCTTGCTCAATGCTATTACCGAGTACGTGGATCACGACAAGCGTGCGCGTAGTAACGATACTCGATTGGATTCAGCGTGGTTTGGTCAAGGGGCTCAGTTAAAGCAGGAGGCATTGCAAACGGCCCTTGCCCTGGTGAGCTGACATGCTGCTTCTCATCATCTTACTGCTAATTCTTTTGGTTTTTATCTTACCCCTTATTGGATAGCGCGATCAGCCCAGCCATCTACACGGCTGGGCTTTTTGCATTTTACGTGGAGCACACCATGGCCAATCTTAGCCTTGATTTAGATATCGCATTAACCCAACTAACGGAACGACTGCTTACCCAAGACCAAACCTATGCCAAGACCTACGTCATGGCAAAGGGGCAGCTCTATCGCACCGAGCTGCGCTTATGCCCCGTTTCACCTAGTGAGCTTCCTGCCGATCTTTAATCCCTATTGAAGGTACTTCGTCATGGCAACTAAAACTAATGTGGTAAATCACGACTTATCTGCACCCTCTTTACAAGCTGTTCCTACGGTGCCTGCCCCTCACCTTGCAGAAAGCACGGCCATCATTCAGGTCATCGAGCGTGCGGCGCTTAACCCAGACGTTGATATCGACAAGATGGAACGCTTATTACAGATGCAGGAGCGGGTGATGGATCGCCAGGCCATGATGGCCTATAGCGCGGCCATGGCGGCCATGCAGACCGAGTTACCCAGCATCGAAGAACATGGCCAAGGCAATAACGGTAAGTACGCCACGCTGGAAGATATCGTCGATACCGTGCGACCCATTATGCAGAAGCACGGCTTTGCAGTGAGCTTCCGGATTCAGACGCAAGAACGTGGCATTCAGGTCACCGGAGTGCTGATGCATAAAGACGGTCACCGTGAAGAGACCAGCATGCTTCTGCCTGCGGATATAAGCGGCAACAAGAACGCGGTACAGGCCTTTGGCTCGTCTACTAGCTATGGCAAACGCTACGTGCTGAGCGCCCTGCTTAATATCACGACGCGAGGCCAGGACGATAACGGCAACACCAGCACTAGAGTAAAGCTAGTAACACCCTTTCAGGCGGGACAGATCCATCGGCTCATTAGCCAATGCCCCGCCACGACCCAGGAGTGGTTCAGCGGCAAGTACGGTTCCGCCGTTCAGGTGCCTCAGGTTGATTTTGACAAGCTGCGGGCATCCCTCACCAAACGTGCGGTTAAGTAAACGGCGTACTAACCCTACCTAAGTAAAGGAGGCATCCATGCAGATACTCAACATGGAGCAAGGCTCCCCCGAATGGCTAGCGGCGCGCTTAGGGCGCGTCACCATGTCGGAGCTAAAAACGCTGCTGGTCAACGGCAAAGGCCCTGGTGGATTTGGCACTGGGGCCTTTTCGTATATGCACCAACTAATCGGCGAGCGGATTACCGGTGAACTGGCAGAGCCGTTTCAAGGCAATGCCCATACCCGACGGGGCCACGAGCTAGAAAGTGTGGCAAGAGTGCTTTACCGCGATGCCACTGGCGAACTGGAGCCACAGGAAGTAGGCATTATCCTTAATCACGAGGTGGGCTACTCACCAGACAGTTTGGTAGGTGATAACGGCTTGCTGGAAATCAAAACCAAGCTGCCCAAATTCCAAATAGAGGTGCTGCTGAGCGGGGAGATTCCCGCCGAGCATGTTGCACAATGCCAAGGAGGGCTGTGGGTCAGCGAACGGGAGTGGATCGACTTCGTGAGCTACTGGCCCGGCATGCCGCTGTTTATCAAACGGGCTTACCGTGACGACATCATGATTCGCACCATCGCTGAGCGGGTGGAGGCATTTCATGAAGAGATGGAGCGGCGGATGAACCAAGTGATGGCTGCGTGAACGGTCACTCTCACAGATATTCCTTTCAACCATTAACGACATAGATGCCGGGGCCACCACCCCGGCATTTTTTAATTTTTTGGAGGCAACCATGACACACGCCAAACTCAAAGCCGGGGAGGTGGCGGGCACCTACCTCGTTACATCGCCCGTTACCGAAACCGACATCATCACCATGGCCAAGCGCTTTGCGCGGCGTAAGCTCGCCAAAGGCCGCAAGATCACCCAGCCCTCGCAGGCATTCGAGCACCTGCAGTTACTGCTTCAGGACTATGAACATGAAGTATTTAGCGTACTTTTCCTCGACAGCCAAAACCGTGTTATCCGCTTTGAAGAATTGTTTCGAGGCACCATCGACGCGGCCAGCGTGTACCCACGGGAAGTACTAAAAGCCGCCCTTGCCTACAATGCCGCGGCGGTCATCCTCGTTCACAATCACCCTAGCGGCGACCCTGAACCTAGCGATGCAGATCGGCGCATTACTGAACGACTCAAAGAGGCCCTGGGGCTAATGGATATTCGAGTGATTGATCATGTGGTTGTAGGAAGTGATGGTTGTAGATCGTTCGCCGAAATGGGATATGTGTAGAGATATGCCTGAATAAAATGGAGCTGCCTCGCTGGGCAGCTCCAGTAGTGAGATAAGCTTTATTTTTTGAATCAACGACTTGTAATCATAAGCATTCATTTTCCTGAGGAAAAAGAATACCAAATATTTTATGTTAAGCCGTTATTAAACGGCTTAAAACAAATACTGGCTTTTATGATCAATCAATTACGCAGCTCATGAAAGTTGGCCATTCACCACCCGGCTGTATTTGAACGTAATTATATTTATCATACATGAGCTCTTTCTGATCATGATGTGAAGCATTGAAATCAAAGTTCAGTTGATCCCTGTATGGCATCCTTCCACGCCAGTAGCCCATACCCTGATCCAGCAGGATCTTGCTGGATTTACCCGACGCCCACTTCACAGTAATGATTCGACAGTGCAGCAGATCACGTGGTTTATTCATCAGGATAATGTCCGGTGCGATATCGAACTGCTCTTCGAACCAGAGCTTGATTATGGTCTTCTGGTCATCCGCTCGCATCCAGTCATGGCCAAGCAGGTAGCTGGGCTGGTTACTGCTCGGTGCTAGCGTCTGTATTGATAGAGACTGAAGTTCATCACTCCGGAACAACTCCAGGAAACCCGTAAGGAGCATCAGCGACAAGGGCGATTTTAGGTAGCGATCCGAGTAACTGATGGAAATCGCCTGGTCATTGGAGATCAAGTCGGCCAGTTCTGGCATTTGAGCTTTGACCAGTGAATAAAGGCGTTTTTCCAGAGTATTGACAGGCCCATCAAGCTGCGTAGAAATTTCAACGACACGCGCATTTTGTAGCTGTTGGTGCCAGTTACTGCTATCGATAGAACTCCCGGTGACGGGTGGTATAAGTTTGCTGGTAGCCCACACCACATCAGCCTGACCTTGTAGCCAGTCGGAGCCAGGTACTCCAACGCTGTCAGTGCTACTGTACAGGCTCTGAACACCAGACTGTGAAGGGAGTTGTGCAATTAGGTACGGAGCTTGAAACTCTGTGGGATTCAGCTTGATTAGCTCAATGCCTAAGCGCTCAAACAGTGCAAAGGTCTCCTTTTGCTCGGTGCTTAACAGAGCAGTCGTAGCAATCCCAAGGCGGACTTTGAGCCTCTCTGAAATGGCCCACGTTAGCACTTGTTCCCGGAAACGAGGATGGTCCATATCCCAATCTTCACAGGAACCGTGAAGACAAAGCAAAATCGATGCTGTTTGATCACGATGATCCAATGAGTTGATGGCGTAGCTCAGTTCGCGCAACGGACCGACCGAGCAATAGCGAGCACCATGTAAACCAGTAAATACATCGGGAAGCCCCAGATGCTCAATCAGTCGAGAATCGTTCATCCACTGCAACGCCAAATTGCGATCCAGTTCTTCACGTTCAACACGACTATCCTGACTGGCCAGACAGTGCGAGCAAACATTCTCGCAGTTGGCAGGGCATCGTAACCTATCCAAAGTCTTGCTCAGCAGCAGCGAAATATCAGCCAGACCAGTCAGTACAAATCCGGCCCCCCCACTGACTTCATCGAACAATTGGATGACAGCGCGTCCCTCCCTAGTTTCCCGGTCACGGTCCAGACGATAGCCGAATCCCATTTCGTTGCTGGCGATACCGATCTGATCTGCGATAACGTCGCGCATAGCAACACTTAGTGTCGTAGCGACTAAACGACCTTCAGAGGTATCGCGTAACCACTCTCCAGTAAGGGGATTCCTGAGGAATACCTCAAGCACATCAGTTCGAATCTGATAGCCCAAATGAATGTTGGGTTTAACCGTTTCGCCTGAGCAATCGCGCTCCTTGTGACTACCGGCTAACCCACCAACCGGGCGGTGGCTTCTATCAGGTTGCAAGTCCTTGGGAATTTCGCCCGAGGCAAGCATCGACTCTGCACGTCCACAGGTCATACAGACAGCATATCCTTTTTCATACTCGCCAGTTGAATGGTGAAAAACGCTACCATCATGACCAAAACGCACAAATCCGCAGCGTTGGTCGGGTAGCGCAGTACTTTCACCATTCAGTTGAATACGTGGACGCTCAACGCGGATGAATTTCTGCGAAGTAACATCGTTGGTGGTTTCCTCGTAAAAGTCGGTCAAGAAGCCGCCTGGACGCAACACCATACATAATTCGGCTGACGGAATCGGGGTTGTACAATGCGAACAGCACAATCCGCTATTGTTAGAATAGGCATTTTCGATCACCCCAGAACTTCCGCACTCCGGGCAGCGCCAAGCTACATCGAACTTTTGTGCCTCATTGATCTTCCCGTCGCCATGCCACTGCAGGCTGACCCCAGCAGAACGATAAACACGTCCATCAATAACCACCTGAGCGCCGGGGGCGTATTCTCTAATGGCGATATTCAAGCTGCGCGATGGCATTTCCTTGTTGTTGAAAATGTTGTCTTCGCGGCTAACATTGTCCTTTCGCTGCAGATGCATGAAATCTTCTACGTTGTATGTCTTGAGACTCACAACATCGGTAGGGAAACCGTAGCCCGGCAAGAATGCAGAGGATGCCAAATGACGCAGTAAATACTCGTTCTCATGGCGCTGCTTCTCTAGAGTCAAAGCTTTCTTATAGGGGCCCTCACTGACTGACTTCAACTTATGGTCGATATTGCGGTGTTCACCCAGCCAGTACTCCTTGATGTCTCGCACCGCCTGTTGTGTTTCGCCAGTGATTGAGCTGAGCGAACGTCCTTTCAGGCAGGTACCCCTTGCAAGTTGCTTCACGGCACTACCATATTCTTCTGAGCTTGCCATGAGCCAAGCCATGAACTGCTGACAGGGCGACTCGTCTGAGTCGAAGAACCATTTCAGAGTTAGTTTTGTTCGGTCGCCATCATTGCTGCTGTGCATACGCAGGAATAACGATAGCAACAGAGAGTTGATATGACGCTGTACGATCCTAGCAGAACTGAGGGTAATGCTCGGTGCTGGAATTGCGGTCACAAACGGCCACTTCGGATGGGAGAATGCTCGCTGGTTATGCGGATCGGCTTTGCATAGCGTATATGCGATCGCCCGAGCTTCGCTGCGTCGTCCGGCGCGACCTGCGCGCTGCAAATAATTGGCCGGATGGGGCGGCAGATTATTCATCACCACAGCAGAAACACCGCCGATATCCACACCCATTTCCATGGTGGTGGAGCAATTCAGCACGTTTATATCGCCGCGCTTGAACTCCTCGACATAGTCATCCAGTCGTTTTGCCGACTGCTGTGCCGAGTGCTCGGCTGTTCGGTAGTAGAAACCGCCTTCGACTGTTCGGTCACTGATATCCGTCCACAGGCTTTCTTTTCTTAAATTAGTGATGACAGGGTCTTTTGCAACCAGCTGCCGAATCTGAGCTTGCTTGGGTACTGGTGAGCCGTCCGGCATTAGAGTGCTCAAGGTAGGAAGCTGGATCTTCTGGCAACGGTAATCCTGATTTAGCAGCTTTCGCGGCAAATAGGGTGTCAAGCCACGGAAGGTGTTATCGAAGATGCGTCGGGTCAACGGGCAGACCCAACCCTCTGTAGGTAGCGAGAAGGTAAGGGACTCCAAACGCAAACGGTGACCAGTATCGGATGGCTCCAGAATGCCAGCATTGACCAGCGCCAGCCACGCCGCGTCTAACCAGCTATTGATCTTGTCGGCATCCACATTCATGTCGCGATTCAGCCCGGTTGCCAGTTCGAGCAGCTTGATCAGACGGTGGGGCGTGCCAGGCTTGATCTGCGGCCACTTCCGGATGGTACTGCTTTCCTGCACGTCGCCCTTGGGCGAGTAAAGCGCCTTAGGACTAAAGCGGCTGCCCATCCAGCGGCGCATCTTGTTTTCCATCGGGATGAAAGTGTTCTCTCGGACGTAGAAATCGAGTGCAACCTTGAGGAAGTCGCGCCAGTCATCCAGCGTCAGAACGCTTCGGGGATCATTTGCAGCGCCCAATGCGGGAATGGCGCGTGTATCAACCCACAGCGGTGGAGTGGTCGCCACCTTCTCCAACCCTTGGTAGCCGACCTTGATCAGTCCCAGTGTTTCCGTGCTATTTTGGTTCTTGGGTCGCCGGGAGAACTCGCGGGCCATCAGCAGGCGCGCCATGGTCAGACCACCTTCGCTGCCATCGAATAGCGCCGGATTGGCATAGCGGTTATAACGCAGGATGAATTTATCGATATCCCTGGCTGCCGCGATAGTGCCTGCCATCTGTGGCCACGGAATGATTTCGGCCTTGGTAGGTACGGCGCCGCTCTGCAAAAGTTCGGCTTGCTGACGCAATTCTGCCGCCATGCCAGCTAAACCTTGTTTTTCCAGATTTTCAGCCAGAGTGAGCAATTCGACTGGACTACCGTTAGGCGTGTCTTTAGGAACAGCATCGGCCTTGGCTTGTGCATTCCTTAGTGTTTCAAACACTAACCCACGTAGCCGCGAGCGCTCGGCTTCCTGCTGCATTCGCACCGCCATGCGTGCGGTGCCCTGGCGACTGTCGGTGAACGTAATAAGCTTGCGCCCGCGCCCCGGGAGCTCTTCGGGGGAGCGGCCTTCGGAATCTGCCTTGTCAGGATCAGGGCAGAATTCCAGGACGGTCGGCACGGCGTTGGCAATGTAGAACGGTGCACCGAGGTAAGCCTTTCTCAGGAAATCACTGGTGCCAAACGACGAGTTGTCGCAGTGGCTGCAGCAGCAATCCTCCTCCTCCTCGGTAAGTATGATGCCGATATTGCGTTCAGCGTTCACGGCTCCGAGCTTCCGGCTCTCAAGATCAAGAGTGATCGAGAAGTAAGGTTCATGCTCAGTCGCCAGCCCGGCAATGATCAAGCGCGTGCTGGCGACACTCGATGTCAGCAGTTCGACTGGTGTGTCCTCGCCACCGTTTTCGTGATTGAGGGCGAACTCATCGCCTGCATAAGGGCTGGGCTGGTGTAGTTCTCCACTGCGATCTTCTGCCAATAGGTGCGGCGTCTTGCAATCGTCGCAGAAGCCGAGCTCATAAACTGGCGCATGGCATACGCAATGCGTTCGTTGGTTCACATAGACGTTGCCGAAGGGCCAGTCCTGCAGATGATTGGACTTAGCAGAGCAGTTAGGATCGACGCAGGCCCATAGGCCATGCAGCATGCGTTGGAACAGGTGGACTCGCAGCTTAAGAAACGGCGGCTGATTTTCGGCTGGTCGAGTGCCAGTCATGGTATCGAGCCAGTCGAGTACCTCTTGCTGTTGTTCGCTCTTGCTACATCCCTGCAGTTGATCAGCGACCTCATCTATAAGATCGTTGAGGTCAAGAGGCTTATCCGAGCTAATAACCGCGTGACGCAAACATCGGGAAATACTGCTTTGGCTAAGCATTTCAAAGCGTGCCGGTGATACTTCAACTTCCGGCTCGATCTCACGGATTGTCTGCAGAGCTATTTCCTTGTTTGGCAAATCGAAAGCAAGGTCCGGCCAGACACGCGAGCCCCCAATAACATCTACTTGCTCAAGCGGTACATCCGCAAGGTCTGCCAAATAGCGCTTCAGGCGTTCCTCAGCATCTACTCCAGCGATAGTGGCTGAAGTAGCAACAAAGCGGATCTGCTCAGACTGCCTACCAAATGCCTGCACCACTCGCCGAAGCAACAGGGACAACTCGGCAGCTTGGGAGCCCACGTATGTGTGCGCTTCATCAAGTACGATCCAGCGTAGCGATTGTTTCTGACGCGAGATTTCCAGGATGGGATTGTCGACCTGACGCACCAGCATGTACTCCAGCATTGTGGCGTTGGTCATCAAGATGGGGGCCGGCTCTCTCCGTAGTAACTCCCGCGACAAAATCTGGTTGGACTTCTGCTGCTGATCCTTACGAACCTTATCAGCGTGTTCCTCAGTCTTACCATTGTATAAGCAGAAACGGATGTTGTTGCCGTACTTATAAGTCCAGGCGTCGAGTCGCTCCTGCTGAGAATTGATTAGTGCATTGAGCGGATATAAGAAAAGAGCGCGGACGCCAACCAGGGCAGCTTCGCTGCGCTCATGTTCTCGAATCAAATCCTCAAGAATAGGTACCATGAAACATTCAGTCTTGCCCGAACCGGTACCGGTGGTGATGACAGCCGAGCGCGGGTGTTCGTCGAGAAGAGTACGCCAGGCCTTTAGCTGATGGGTGTAGGGAGATTGGTGCCTAGAGAATCTGTAAGGTCGCTTTTCGGCAGAAAGATTCGGATCTGGTCGATAGTGCGGCTTCTCCAAGGTGTCCAGCAGGCTTGTCGAAAGCAACTTGCCCTGCAGATCTTGCAATTTTAAATTCGACTCTTCCCAACCAAAGGTGTGCTCAAAAACTGGCGGTGCCAGGAAACATCCATTATCCCCTAAA
Organism: Halomonas sp. N3-2A; assembly: GCF_002216165.1. NCBI lineage: Bacteria > Pseudomonadati > Pseudomonadota > Gammaproteobacteria > Oceanospirillales > Halomonadaceae > Halomonas > Halomonas sp. N3-2A. The sequence continues at coordinate 3,870,543 of NZ_CP022286.1, forward strand.
ACGTTCACCATACTCTGGCTTAAGTGATTGCGCAGGCCTGGATTGTGAATACCCAGCACACCCAGCGTTGCTTCTCGAGTGCGGTCAAGACTTTGTGCGATCAGGTCCCTAAAAAAACGCATCACTACTCCTTATGCCTCGTCCTGCGAGGCGAGTAAATAAGACACCATCAGTGCGTGTGCGGGCACGAACCATCCCTGACGGTCAAAGTCTGAAATCAATCGAATCGCGAATTTAAGGTAGGCTGGAGTCAATGGCAGGTCAGTAATTTTGGCCCTTCCAGCCGTGACGAAGGCCATAAATATGGGCAGGTAGGTCACTGCGTCGGTGAAATCCGTCAGTGAAAGAGCTTTTACTGGCGGTGGCAGTTCCTGTTCTTTAATCCAGTCAGAAAGCTCTCGGCCCAGCAGAGTTGGCCAGTTTTGGTTAGCTTCGTGGTATCGGCGTAGATCCTGGTACCAAATCGGTAGAACATTTTCAGGTGGCAGCTTTGTCAATGAGCAACGATTGCCTGTGCTTAGGTAATCTCCAAGGTACTCAAACCCTGAAACAATAAAACGCAGCACGTTGGCACGATTCGATATAAGGTTGTTGACCAAAGCTTCAGGAAGCCCGGTCAAACTTATAGAATCCTGGAAAAGCCGATATGCTCTTACCCATAAAGGAAGAGAGATAGTTTCCCAAATAACAGCTAGCTCATCACGTATGCGAACACAGAACGGCTCATCCATCTCAAGACGGAATATTGCGAAGCTTAATGCTTCCTGGTTGCGAGATAGAGCCTTCCAGGTCTCGAAAGACGAAAGTGGCAGGTGATGGTAGTTCTGCTTTAAATCGGCAAGGTACTGCCAGCCACTGTGGTTGAACTCTTCTGCCATGGCAGCAATTTGCTGGTCGATGACATACGGATTTTGCCAGGGGTGAAACAGTTCGGCAGCACGGTGTAGTGAGAATACCTCTGCTGCTGTATCTAAGCGATTTTCAGGTATCAAATAAAGGGCCGGACGAAAATGGGTGTCCGAGTTATCTGCCGGGTAAATTAGCCATGGCCCCCGAGATTGCATAGCGTGAGGTATCTTGAAACTACCGGTACCAACTGATTCGCTAGTTTTCTCGATTAATTGTAAAGGGGTTTGCTTAGGGTCGGACAGCAGCATAGCCTCTGCCTTCACGCCATCAAGTACAGCTCTTCTAGAGACACCGCCTATATGAAAGACATCGCGCTCTTCCCATTCAAGCTGCCCACCATAGCGTCGGATATCAATTTTAAGCAGTAGTTGTTCGGCTTCAATTGTAAGTTTGATATAGGCATCCTGCTCATCTACTGCTCCAAGCATGCTCTGCATGTCAGCAAGATAGCTAAACAGGTTGAGCATTACAGGCGCCGAATCTACTCGGATACTGTATGTACGCTGAGGATGCGGCCGCTCTTCGCAAACCAACTCCAGCTGTATATAGAAGGTTTGTCCTTGAGTTAAGCCTGAACTCAGTGAAATGCGATATCCCAATAGATCAGCCAATAACAACTCTCTGGCTCCTGAGGGATGACCGGACGGGTCCAGCAGACGGGCACCCTGGTAAGGATAAGGTAGTTGAAGCTTGAGAGGAGGTAATCCTTGACCTACTTCGATCATAAATTTCGACGGTGGTGCGTCACCTTGGTAGCGAAGATACAGCGAACATTCTGATTGCTCCACTACCAACGCATTGCTGACAATATGCGGATTAAGCTGCTTAGCCCCTTTAATTTGAAGACGCGCAGGTTGCTCGCGTACTTCGGGGATCAGCGAGAGACTGAAATCTCTGGGGAGAACGCCGAAACGACGCTGCATTAGTGTCTTGCCCGAGCGGGTGCGCAAGGTATAACGAACCGAGCCGTAATGGCTAATAACCCGACGGTCAAGTAACTCGCCATTGATGAACTCTAGCAAATCTTCTCTTGTATGAGGGTAGCCTTCAGGCAGCTCAAGGTTAGGCCAGCCTAAAAAAACCATCGAGTGAGAACTTTCGTAAAGTGCAAACACCCCCGAGAGGGTCGGTTTCGAGTCATCACTATTCGTCTGATTAAGCTCGACTAAATATCGATCATCCCCTTTTATTAACGTGAAGTCGGAGATTGCGTCGACCCAAAGACCATTTTCTTGATCCTTGGGTAAGTATGTTACATCATGATCTTTGCAGATGGTGTCAAAGCCATCGGGAACTCGGATACGGACACACTTGGATGATAGGGAGCAACTGGATACAGCGACCAGTTGCCAGCGTTCGGAGCGACTCTCGAAAATCAAAGGTGTATCTTGATAATCGATGGCACTGCCATCGAAATATTGGCAATGTACAACTCGCCCGTTGTCTAATAAACGAAGACTCAGCAGTTCGCTAGGTTTTCGACGTTCAAGCGTGACTTGAGGATTTGAGAAACGTGCTTTAATACCTTTTTCGGTAAGCTGGCCGTAAACGGAAGGACCTCTAGCTAGAAGGCTTTCACCCTCGTAGTAAGCTAGCTCAAGGCGGGTACTATTAAGACTTGTTGGATCAACTGCGAGCTCTGCCTCATAGGGCAAAATTAACTCTGTGCGTATTAGCCACTGAGGCAATATGCCATGCAGAAAATGCTCGCAAGAGAAGTCTCTCGCCCTACCCAAAGTTTCTTGACGCTCCTTGCGCTTCTGACCCGCGTCCCGGAGCCAGTCATTGAGCAGCGTTCGTGCATTGCTTTCATCCAATGGTATTGGGAAAGCTTCTGTCCATCCTGGCGCTGCCTGATCCAAATAATTGGTAGGATCATCCTGATCCTTGAGTGGGTGATGCTCGACCAGATACATGAGCTGATCAACGATACCTGCTAAAAGCCTACGCGTTTCAAGATTGCGGAAAATGAGCGGTAGCTCGTTTTCGAAGTCCGCCATTAAATCTGAAGTTGTTCTTCGATTACCTTCAGTTCTATAAAAATGCTTAATACCTCTGCGTACAGCGCGCCCGAATCCGTGTGATTCACTTTGAACTAAAGGCCACGGTAGTCCGCCTTCAGCGAATAGCGAGCCAAGCCAATCACGCCCGTTTTCCCGAAGCCGTATTGGCCGTTTCCAATACGCCAGACCTGTAGCGGAGAGGCTGGCGTGCTGTTGTGAAGATAGAGAAGCCCCCAGCAAAGCCTCTGGCCCTGACCACGACCAAGAACTGTTATAAGCACGCCGATACTGCTCGCTGACGAATAGACAAAAACAAGCCGCCAGATGAGTGGAGCTGTTTGCCACAGAACCACGCTTGAAGTAAGAACGAAGTAACTCGACAAGCGACCTGAATTCAGCCTCTGTAACGTGATAGTTATAAAGAGGAGTGCCGTCAGGCCCCTTGAACATTCCACGAGTTAATAGAAACTCGCTTAACCAAGCCTTTGCATAAGTGGTAGTTGATGTTTTCAAAAGCTTTGCAATCCCTTTGCCAGTTATAATTTAATGATTTTTATGCACTTTCGTAATGAATGACTCATAGACTGTATGGGGACGACATAAAAATTTTCTTTTAGTATTGTTGAGGCCGAATTCAGATTAATCATGCTGTTATCAAATAAAATGACGCAACCAGCAATTAAAATCCATCAAAACCGCACCCTCTCCGCATGCTCCCTCAACCACTCACGACACTGCGGATAGTCCGGCATCACCCGCCCCAGCTCATGCCAAAATTCGGGAGAGTGGTCGTGGCGGATCAGATGGCAAAGCTCGTGCATCACGACGTAATCCACCATGCGGTTGGGGGCCATCATGATCTGCCAGTTAAACTCCAGCTTGCCCTTGGCGGTGCAGCTGCCCCAGCGTGATTTGAACGTGCGGATGCCTACGCCCATGGGCGATACCCCCACAACGGGGGCAAAGCGCGTCACTTTCTCTTTTAGCTTTTGTTCTGCTTGGCGCTTGTACCAGCGTACCAAGGCGTTGCGCACCATGGATGGGCGCTGGGTACTTTGGGGTAGCGTGATTAACAGCTTGCCGTGTACCAGCTTTACGGGCGCAAAGGCACCGGTTTCTATCTTGAGGCGATAGTTACGCCCCAGGTAAGGAAACGCTTCACCGGAGACAAACTCGCGGCTACTGGCAGGTGCGGCCAGCTGGTGTAGCGCCATTTTTTCTTTGATCCAGCGCCGCTTGCTGGCCAACAGCTGGTCGACCTTCTCAAGCGGGGTGTCACTGGGCACTACTATCGAGACCGCCCCTTCTTCCACGCGGATATCCGCCGATTTACGGCGATTGGTGCGGATGATTTCGGCAATAAAACCCGAGGCCTCTCGGTATTCGGGTGGGTTTGCCATAACGGTCATGGATTCACTTTTCCAAAACGGTTTTTGGCCAGCTCCATAAAGCGGTCTTGCACGACGGTGACCAGGGCTTTGTCCGCGAAGGAGCCATCCAGCACGGCGCGCTTAATCTCTTTTTTCATGCGTTTGACCTGATCCTGCTTATCGAAGAAGTCGACGATTTGGGTCGCTTCATCAAACATATCGACAAGGTGCTGGCTGATGGCCTTGATCTCATCATGCACCGCTTCGCTAATGGCATCATCCCCGGCGTGGTGGGTCACTTCCGCCATTAGGATGTTGTAGAAAGCAAACTCGGTTTCACTCAGCCCCAAGGCATCGGCTTCTTGCTTATGCTCGGTGTCGATGGTGCTGACCATCTGCAGCAGTAGTTCTAGCTGTTGATCCCACTTGCCCGCCGTTTTCTCGATGATATCCCGCAGGCGTAGGCTGAGCGATTTGTAATACTCAGGATCTTCTTCCAGGTTGACGGTGATGTGGTGCTTAATCGCGCTTTCAATCTCGGACGCCTTAGATTCCGGGGATTTGATCTGCTCTACCGTTTGCTTGAAGTTGGCATCCATTAAATCCACTGGCGGAATCTTGGGGTCTACCCCCGTGCTGATAATGTGGTCTTCCACCAGCTTGCGAACTTTCTCACCTACATCAGCAAGGTTAAGGCCTGGGTCGCGGTAGCGGTTTCTCGCGGCGTTTTGCACCTTGCCCCAGAATTTCAGGTCAGGCACAAACGGTTTGGCCGCCGTATCTGGCAGAATGATATCCATCTGCTTGGCAAAGGCTTTATAGGCCAGCTCAAACTGCTGGCGTTTGTCTTCGTCTTTAAGAAACAGGACATACGTATCAATATCCTTCTCTTTCACCCCTGCAAATAGCTTAGCCACCCGCGTATGGGCGGCCTTCAACTTGGGAATCTCGTCTTTCAGGCTGTGGTAGGTGCCTTCAGCGTCGTCGTTACTGAACATCTCCAGCGCTTCAGTCAGCTGATCAGATAGCCCGTAGTAATCGACAATAAAGCCTGCCTGCTTTGCCCCCTGGCCGTTAGGTGACGAGCAGGTGCGGTTAACCCGCGCAATCGCCTGCATCAACGTGTGGTCTTTCAGGTTACGGTCGATATACATGGCCTGGGCAATGGGCGCATCGAAGCCGGTTAACAGCATATCTTTTACGATCAAAAGAGCCGTTGGGTCTTCACTTAACGGCTTGGTGAAGTTGCTGATGACCTGTTTCTGGCGGGCTTTATCGGTGTACTGCGCCAAGTAAGCGGGGTCGTTGTGGCTACCGGAAACAATAACCTCAGACGGCGGCGCATCCAGCTCATCCAGGGTTTTCTTGAACAGCGTGGCAGCATAGCGGCTACCGACCACAATCATCGCCTTAAAGCCGTTGGGCTGAATATGCTCGCGGTAGTGTTTCAGCAGGTCGATACATACCCAGCGGATGCGTGCCGGTGCCTCGAGTATCGCACGTTCCACCCCGTACTTTTTTCGGATCTCTTTTTTTTCGTCATCGCTGTAATCGCGAAAGTACTCCTCAAACAGCGCATCCAGCGAATCGCCCACCACATCGGTGAGCACCTGACGACCTTCGTAGAGAATACGCACCGTGGCCCCATCGGCCACGGCTTCGTTAATTTTGTATTGATCGATATAGCCGCCAAACGCTTGGCTCATTTTCTGCGTTTTCAGCAACGGTGTGCCGGTAAAGCCGATCTTAGGGGCATTGGGTAGCGCCGCGTTAATGGTGGCGGCGAGGTTACCAAACTGGGTGCGGTGGGCCTCATCGGCCAGCACGATCACTTTATCGCTAGGGTTCAGGTCGCTGAAATCGCCCTCGGCTTCGGCATCCTGAAACTTCTGCACCATGGCAGTGACGATATCGGATGAATCGCGCTGCAACAGCGTTTTTAGCTGAGCAACAGAGCCCGCATTGTGAATGGTTTCATTTTGAGCATCGCGGAACGTCGCGGAGAGTTGGCTATCTAGCTGTGTGCGGTCAGTGATGAACACCAGCTTGTACTGCTGAAGCTCCGGGTCGCGACGCATCTTCACCGCCAGCATCACCATGGTGAGCGACTTACCAGAGCCTTGTGTATGCCACACCACCCCCGATTTTTCCTTACGATCCCGGCCTGCTTTCAGGCGCTCAATTACCTTGTTAACCGCACGGTACTGCTGATAGCGGGCAATCTTCTTGATCAGTCGCCCATCCACGGCTTCAAACAGGGTGAAGTTCTGCAGCACATCGAGAAAGTTAGCGGGTGAGAAAAGCCCTGCCAGCAGGCGCTCTTGAGCATTGATATCTGCGTGAGCCGGTTGGCCCGCTGCAATACGCTGCGCTTCTAGCAGATAAGCGGGAGAAGGCACATCCGTCACTTGGTAAGCAGTAGCGGCAGGTAGAGGCTGCTGTGCTACTTGAGCGAAAGCAAACAACTGGCGGATATCCCCGTCAGTAAACGGGTAGGCATCTTTCCAATCGCCGTAATGTTGGGCACTAGAGCTAATCGTACCTACCCTGGCTTGGTCGCGGCAGGTGGAGACCATCAGTTGGTTGTACCAGAACAGCTTTTGCGCACCTTCGTCATCTTCGGGGTAGCGCAGGTTGGCGTAGCGCCGTAACTGATCAATACCTTGCGCCAGGGCGTCGGCAATATAGGGCGATTTGCACTCAATCACTGCCAGCGGCAGGCCATTTACGAAGCAAACGATATCCGGGATGATGTTCTGATTGAGGCCTTCAATCTTGAATTGGTTGGTGCAGAGAAAGTCGTTGTTGTCAGGCTGGTCGAAGTCGATGATTTTGACCGTTTGCCCTTTTCGCCCCTTGCCCACGTCCTGCTCTACCGAGAGGTAGTTGACCAGCTGCTGGTAAATCGCGTGGTTGTACTCCATCAACCCTGCATAGTGGGGATGAGTCATCTCCCGCAGTACCTTGCGCAGGTTTTCTTCGCTGATCCAGGGGTTCAAGCGCCGCAGGGCGGCTTCTAACTGTTTGACCAGCACGACATCACGATAGTAGCCGCGCTCACCGGCAGAAGGGGCACCGTCAATAGGCAGCACAGGGGATAAACTTGCCCCAGGAACATAACGCCACCCCAGTTGCTGGAGTTGGGCAATGGCAGGCAGCTCGACCTTTTCGACTTCATCCTGAAACAAGGTAAGTATCCTTTGTCATGCTTTTTGCTCAGCCTAGCATGCTACCGCCATCGGTTCAGCCGTTTAAGACCTAAGCAGCGGCGTCTCGACGCAAGTAGTTATGAAGCATCTCAATGAACGCGTTATACTTTATTCAATCAAAAAGCCAGCCCAGCTTGGGCATTTTCCACAGACGCATACGGTAATTTATGGCGACGGCAGAGCAGATCAAAGCATTATTGAAGAGCCACGCTGATCACGATGATCAGCGGTTCTACTCTATTGCCTTGCAAGTCGCTGCCAAAGAAGCCCGCAAGGGGCACCACAAGCTAGCCAGCGAAATCAAGGAAACCATCGAGCGCTCGCAGAAAGCCTCGAAAAGCTTGACCGTTGCGCCTGCTAAACCGACCCCGCTGGCCCAGCACCCCAAAGGCGATTTGAAGGGGCTTTTGGAGCTGACACACTCAACCGCTCGCAAAAACGAGTTGGTGCTCTCGGGTGAGGTAAGCGAGCGGCTGGATAAGGTATTACTGGAGCAGCGGCAAAAAAGTCGCTTGGCTCAGTACGGCCTTTCCCCACGGCGCAAGCTGTTATTTACCGGCTCGCCGGGCACGGGTAAAACCCTATCGGCAGCGGTACTTGCTTCAGAGCTTAAGCTACCGCTGTACACCATCGTTCTGGATAACCTGATCACTCGCTTTATGGGTGAGACCGCCGCTAAGCTTCGGCTGATTTTTGATCACATCAAGCAAACGCGAGCGGTATACCTCTTTGACGAATTTGACGCGATCGGCACACAGCGGGGCGCGACAAACGACGTTGGCGAAATACGTCGCGTGTTGAACTCGTTTCTTATGTTCGTCGAACAGGACACCTCTGAAAGCATCATTTTAGCGGCGACCAATCACCCAGAGCTGTTGGACAAAGCACTTTACCGGCGTTTTGACGACATCATTCAGTTTGAAAAACCAGGTCAGGCGCAAATCAAGCAACTGGTCGAAAATCGCCTCTCAGCGTTTGAGACTGGGCATCTAAGCTGGGATGAAATCACCCAGGGTGCCTGCGGACTAAGCTCAGCGGACGTTACCCGAGCCTGTGAGGACGCTGCCAAAGAAGCGGTCTTGCACCATGATGCCAACATCACTACCGCAATGATTACCAAGGCCGTACAACGCCGACAAAACGGAAAACAATAAGGAATAAGGGTGCTTCATGGCGGATCGGAAACCGCATTTATTGGTTAACGGTGTTGGTAGTAGAGAAGATTTTCAGTCCCGAAGCCGAGGTAGAAGCCGCGAAATTGCTCGTCAAGATAGGCATCAACACGGCACTGCTTTGGCACAGCAATACGCTAACGTGCTGGCTAGGCATGAGGCTCGCCAAGCTGAGCCGTTGATAGCTGTTACAGATGAAACAGGTATATATGTCGAAATTGTGGGGTTTTCAGGAATCGAGCTTCCATTAGATAGGCTCGATAATAAGGATTTTCATCTACGTTCATGCACCAAAATTGACGATCAAGAAACCGCCGTTGTGTTTATTCCTGAATCGCGGCGGAACGCTTTCCTAGCTAAGGTAAGTCGGTACTTAGATAAAAACTCCCCTAAAAGTGGCTTGCCATTAAATCAACCACTTATCGACAGCATCGCTGAGATCAAGCTGGCAGATTTACGCTCCTTCTGGACAGATGCCCAAGAGCTGTTTCCCGAATCAGCAGACCAGTCAGTATGGTGGGAACTGTGGCTGAAAAAACGAGCGACAGACCTATCTGCTAGCGAAGTGGCCGAGCAGCTTGCGGAGCGGCTTAACGCTGAGCTAAGCAACACCTCGCTTAGTTTCTTTGATAGTTTCGTTATTCTCATCAAAGCATCCGTTGACCAGCTTGAATCAGCTCCTGAGCTAATCGCCAACCTTGAAGAGTTACGTCGCGCAAAGCAGACTCCGAATGCGTTCATTTCCATGCCTGCCAAAGAGCAGCACGAGTGGGCCGATGAGTTAGCAGACCGAATACGGCTAGACGAAAGCACCACAACCGCTATTACGGTGCTGGATACAGGGGTCAATTTCCATCATCCACTACTAAGCCAGGTGACTACTCAGCAGTTGGCACAAGCGTGGGAGTCTAGCTGGCCTCTCTATGATGACTACCAGCCTACCTACCCCCTTGCGCCGTATAACGATCACGGTTCCAGACAAGCAGGGCTAGCAGCGCTGGGTGAGCTAGATGAATCGTTACTTGCTACTCACGAGATCTGGCTTGCTTATCGAATTGAGTCTGGCCGCATACTGCCACCCGCTGGGAATAATGATCCTGAACTTTACGGCGCTATTACCGTAGGCACCGCAGCGAAGCTTGAAATTGATAACCCGGAATTTTCCCGCGTTTATTCTCTGGCTGTTACCTCGCCCGCTGATTCGATAAGTGGGCAGCCTTCGTCCTGGTCTGCCGAAATTGATCAGTTTGCCTTCGGTCTGGAGGACGATTTACAACGGCTGTTTGTGATTTCTGCTGGTAACAACCAGTCGCTAGACGCGACGGTGGATGTCTGGGATCAGGTACATCTCGCAGATATTGAAGACCCGGCCCAAGCATGGAACGCTTTAACCGTTGGCGCTTACACAGAAAAAACAACCAACGACGACACCAGTTTTGTAGGCTGGGCACCTTTTGCCAAACCTGGGGATGTTGCCCCCGCGAGCCGGTCATCGGTGAATTGGGGCTGGCAAAAGCAAGCGCCTTATAAACCTGATGTGGTGGCAGAAGGCGGTAACCGGTTGTTATCGCCTGACGGCACGGAAGTGTCCGATGCTGATGTGGTATCGCTATTAACCACCTCAGGCAGAACCAGCGGGCAACTATTCGAGACCACCAAAGATACCAGCGCTGCCTGCGCACTGGTTTCCAGGCAGGCTGCACTGTTAATGGCGGAATATCCGGACTACTGGCCAGAGACAATACGCGGGCTGATTGTTCATTCGGCGGAATGGACACCCAGGATGTGGGAGCGCTTTGGTTTGCTTCAAAAAGACCAGGCGCCTTCTAATGCTGCCAAGACAATGCTGCGATGCGTTGGTCATGGTGTACCTAGCTTAGAGCGTGCAAGGTATAGCGCCAATCATGCCCTGACGCTGATTGTTCAGGATACCCTGCAGCCCTTCAAAAAGCCGAGTGGCAAGGCTTCTGACGATCCGAAACTGAACGAAATGCAACTTTATCAGCTGCCCTGGCCCGTGGAAGAGTTACGTACATTGCCGCCAGAGTTGGATATTAAATTACGGGTGACGCTGTCGTACTTTATTGAGCCAAACCCAGGCCGCAGAGGCTACCGCCAGCGCTACAGCTATCAATCTCACGGGCTGCGTTTCAATGTCATTCGTCCCAGTCAATCGTTAGAAAACTTTCGTGCTGCAATTAACCGCGTGGCCAACGAGGCTGTCGAGGACTACCAAGGTGTCGAAGGTGATAGCAGTGGTTGGCTACTAGGCTCCCAAATCAGAACCCGAGGCTCGCTACACTCCGATACGTGGACAGGTTCTGCGGCGGATCTAGCCGATATGCACACGCTGGCGGTGTATCCCGTGGGTGGTTGGTGGAAATACCGTGCAGGGGAAGAACGCTGGCAAAACCGCGTTCGCTTTAGCCTGATCGTCAGCATTGACGTTCCGGATAGCGAGGTGGATATCTACTCAGAGGTCGAGAACCTGATTGAAGCCAGCGTGCAGGTGGAGACCTAAGAAAGCGGCATCGCGCACTGTACGATGCCGTTACTTCAAGGGTGAGCTTAGACGTTGGATAGCTCGCGGGAATTAACATTGACGCGGACTTTGCCGGTGAGCAGGTCTTGCATCATGGCTTTTTTGAACGATTGAATAGTGTTGATCTTATTGATGGTTTTTGTGATACGAGCCTCAACTGAGTCTAGAGCATTAGCTATGTTTTTTTGCTCAGGTATGTCTGGAACTGCTATTGCAATACGACCCAAAGACTCACCGCTGATGCCTGCCCTTGTCGTAAACTTGCTGTTATCCATCATTTGCTTACGAACAGCGTTGCTTTGAAATACATATTTCAAAAAATGAGGGTGGAATAAATCATTTTTTTGACGAGCACGTATAACGAAGCCGTTGAAAACTACATCGTCTCTTCGACCTAGATAGACATTAGAAAAGCCAATTTCGTCAGGTGTTTCAGAGGTTCTCGTGAAAAACACATCTCCAAAATGAACCCTGAACCTTGAGAGCTCCTTTTCATTCATTTCGACGAGCGCGCCAAGATCTGAATCCAGAATTCCTCCACCTACATAAACATTCTTGTAGCTGATAATTGGTACGCCATGACCAAAAGCATCCTTGTCTTTATTCACACCATTTTTAAGATCAAACACGTCCCCCAATAGATAGCTTTCCCAGCTAACAGGGATCTTACCCACAGACGAATCCTTGAACTCAGTGTGCGGAACGCCGCCCGATCCAATGCCCTTGGTCAGAAGCTCCTGCATCATGCCGGTTTTCAGGTCTTTCAGCTTGTCGATCTGGGCACGCGTTTTTTCAATCACCTCATCGACGGATGACAGAATGGCGGCAATTTTTTTCTGTTCGGAGAGGGGGGGATAAGCCTTTTCTATGCCTTTTATATCCTTTACCGACAGGTGCTTCACCGTGGTAGCGCCAGTTGCCGAGTGAATGGAATCAAGATCATCCACAAGGGAGTAGAAAAGAAAGTCGCTATCGAACCCGCCACTTCTAGATGCTTTTACTTTGCAGATCCGCTGATTGAGAAGCGCGCTCTTTGTTTTCCATTTCACTATGTTGAAATCGCCGTCCATCCCAACCAGGATGTCACCCTTGCGTATCACGTATGCGTCGTCAAAGTCTCCGGCGTAAAAAGTTTCCACGCTTTGCTTCGCAAGATCACGAATGCGGATAATGCCCATTTTTGAGGGGTCATCGCAGAATAGTGATGATTTAAATGGAAAACCCGACAGGATATCGACCTTATCGTTGAGTGGATGGATTGCCCAACCTTCAGGAACTGTCTTACTCATACCCCAGCTCCTTCAAATAGCCTTTCATCACGCTTTCGGCTTCGGCTACTTCGGCATCCAGTTCATGCAGCGATACCTTGTACTTATCCCACCAGCGTTCTAGCTGGCTGATAATGGCAGCGCTATTTTCAGCATCGGGCGCTTCTTGCTGGACGATCTGGCGCAGCTGCTCTTTGCCTTCAATAGCGGGCTTGAAGTCGTAGTAGGCCTCATCACGTTGATCAAATACGCAGCTGACATCAAACGCCATCAGGATCTCTTCGCGGATATACTCGCTCTCCACTTCCCGCACGGGGATGCCGCCGTGGAGGATGGCCCGCACATCGAAGATTTCTGGCGGTGGGCTGGTGTCGGCGTAGCGGCGAATATTCAGGTTGTAATCGTTCTCGGCAATGTCCGCCAAGGTGACAACTTTGGAGTAGCGCTTGATCTCGGCGTAATCGTCAAAGGTAGCAACGATCTTTTCGATATCCTGCGGGCGCAGCTTGTTTTGGTTCTTGCCTTCTTCATATTCCAGCTCGCTGTTGATAAACAGCACCTTGCCTTTGCGTTCGGCTTGTTTCTGCTTATTGATAATCAGCAAACTGGCGGGAATGCCGGTGCCGTAGAACAGCGCCGGTGGCAGGCCAATCACGGCCTCTAGCAGGTCGTCGTTCAAGATGCCCTGACGGATAGCTTTTTCACTGGCACCCCGGAACAGCACGCCGTGGGGCATCACCACACCCATCATGCCTTCGGCATTTAGGCTGGCGATCATGTGCTGCACAAAGGCTAGGTCGCCGGAATCTTTCGGCGGCGTGCCGTAGGGGTAGCGGCCATAGGGGTCGTTATCGGCTTCTTCCTTGCCCCACTTCTTCAAGCTGAACGGCGGATTGGCCAGTACCCGGTCGAAGGTCATCAGCTCACCGCCTTGGGTGTGCTGCGGGTCGCCCAAGGTATCGCCCTTGCGAATATCGGCACTGTAAACACCGTGCAAGAACATGTTCATCTTGCAGATGGCCCAGGTGTTCAGGTTCATCTCTTGGCCAAACAGCGATAAGTTAGCCGGATTCTCGCCATTGGTGGCTAGGTGATTGCGGGTTTGCACCAGCATGCCACCCGACCCCGCCGTTGGGTCGTAAATGCGCATGCCCGCATGGGGCTTGAGCAGCGATACCAGCAGCTGTACCACTTCAGAAGGCGTGTAGAACTCGCCGCCTTTTTTACCGGCGCTGTCGGCGAACATCTTGATCAGGTATTCATAGGCCGTGCCCAGCAGGTCAGGCCGCTCGAAATCTTGGTTGCGTAACCGGTAACGGCTGAAATGGCTAAGCAGATCCCGCAGCTTCTTATCAGAGAGCTTGTTCTTGATGTTGAAGTCGATCGACACCAGCACGCCTTCCAGCGTGGCGTTGTGCTCTTCAATGGCTTCGGTAGCCTTGTTCAGCTCTGCGCCGATATCGTGTTTCAGGTCTTTGATGGCACCCCAACGGGCAACGGGCGGGATGTAGAAGGTTTTGTCATACTCATCTTCATCATCGGCCAGTTCACGGGCCTGAGCCTCGCTTTTGCCTTTACTGAGGTAATACTCAACCACTGATTCCTGGGCTTCTTCAAAAGCATCAGATAGACGCTTCAAGAACATCATGCCGAAGATGTAATCCTTGTACTCGGATGCATCCATATTGCCGCGCAAGATATCGGCGGCTTCCCACAAGAAGGATTCCAGCTGTTGCAGCGTAACAGTGTGGCTCATTGATGATTCCATGTATTGCAGTAACCGTGGGCATGGCGGATACCTAGCCCCCACAAAATAGTGAGCCGAGTTTAGCGGTGTGGGGGCATGTGGGCAAAGCCATACTCGGTTAGCCACGTCCAATAGTCTTGATGGGCCTAGCGAGCTAGGGATGATGTACAGCGGCCCTTAGTTGCGACTAGTGCCAAACGTCCGCATTCCTAGCCCATACTGCTTTGTATCAGCTTTGCAAAGGTAAGAAGCACGGTAGAACGCTTCCTGAAAGCTATTCGCATCATCTCTGCTTATCCAATAGTGCGGATTATCAGGTACGTGAACCCACGGCTCTTGTGGATTCCACGTAACCCTCAACGCGCTGTACCACGCACGTGACACGCGACTAATGAGGTTCTCGTTTTGAGAGCATGCCTTACCTGGCATGTGATAGACGTCACGATTCAATAAGAGAAAGAAGTGGTAGTGCGGCTTACCGTTAAGGCCAACCTCCCGACACCACACGTAGCGCACTTTGGTATCAGGCACCCAGCCAGCTTGGCGCTTACACTCATGGTCATGTTTAATAATCGCTTTCAAGGAAGCGATGAACCTTGCGATAAGGCCTTTATGATCCTCTAGCGTCATTCTGTCGCTTATTGCCGTAGGGATAACAGGATCAAATCTGAAGGCTAGAACACGTGGGTAATCATCTAGTGCCTTGTGCATCGTATCGTAAAGTGCCTGCAGGTATTCACTTGCCATTGGCAGGTAGTCCTCTTGGATGCTTAGCCCGTTAAATAAAGGGGTATAGACGAAGTGCAGGTTAGTATTTGAGTGACGTGGCGGTAGCATTTTAATCTCCTTCATAGGTGTAGTAGCCCATGGCTTCTGCTGCGTGGGCGTTTATGACAGGCATGACGAATCCTCCAGCGGTTACTGGATTCAATACGGTGGTGGTATAACGGTTATTAGCCTTTCGGCGGCGTACTTAGGTACGGGGCTTGAGGCCCCTCCCCTTACCCTTTGATCATATTAATAATAATTAAACAAGGGTCGAAAAGGCTGAGTTAGTGATCGTCAAGCTAGCTGTCGTGCGGGTTGAGCTGGGGATAATTGGTAGGCAATCAGCTCTTCAATTAAATTAGAAAAATCTAAACAGATAAGCATTAAGCGACTTTTCCATCCCTACGCTTAATGCTGTCGTTAATCCAAGCCTCAATCTCACTTTCAACCCAGGCCACGGCACGAGTACCTAGTTTGATAGGTTGAGGGAACTGCCCAAGGCTGATGTACTTGTAGATCGTCGATCTAGCCAGACCTGTGCGTTCCATGACGTCTTTGATGCGGATCAGTTTCATGCTCATGACGAACTCCTATTATTCGTTCATGAGATTAGGGAGCTGGGTATTTTTAATTGGAGAGTGGCTTTGGCGACTTGTGGTTATGAGTCGGTAGGCTCTTGAGCGTCTGACGCTGTTGGATCATTTGGCTCATTATTGATGGCTGAAAGGCAATCCTGATGATGCGTTTGCCAATAGGTGTTGAGATCCTTGGCGACATATCTACGGAATATAATGGTCGTTGGCTCTTTATCGGTATCTTCAAAGCGCAGGCTATAACTACGTAGCTGAAAACCTGGTAGTGTCGGGCCGTCAGGTGCATTGAAAAAAACAGGAACGAGCATGAAGGTCATTGCTTCGGCCTCTTCGTATTCATTAAATTTGAAGGCACTTTGGAGCTGTTTGGCTAGGTGATGTGACAGGGCATAGAAAAGTAGTGCTAATGGTGGGTAAGAGGCTTGTTCTGTGATTGGTTCTACTTCGGGAGGACTATGAAGCTTTTGATCGACCAAGGCCTTTGTATAGTCGCTGTCTTTTTCAGAAGCTGATTCTGTTTCCTGCTCAAGATCCGCTTCGATTTCATACTCAAGCGCTATGCCTAGACGCCGAGCAGTCGACACTATGACGTCATGGCATGGTTGGTCAGGCCCGCAAAAACCTTCTTTTAATTTATTCCAGTAGGAAGTTAGCAGATGACAAGCGTCGATATGAACGCTGGTAAGTAACCAGTTTGCATCCTCTGCATCGTAGCGTTTAAGCAGCTCTTCAATGCCATCATCTAGATAATCCGTGCTTGGCAGAAGTGCTTGAGCATTGTGGAGAATTTTTACTAGATCGTTGTATTTATGTTTTTCCTTAGTAACGACTGTCAAAGTACTTTTAGAATCTGTGATGGCATCGTACTCCTTCAAAAATGCCTCGATTTGCAAGTTACACACCCCTACAGTCATCGCCGCATCTACAACTCCTCCCACTAGCTCCGTTCGCTTCGCGTTCTTTGTTGAAGGAGGCGACATGATGGTGAGCGGAGCTCTTTTGAAAGTCCCGAGTGATGGGTGCGCCAGATCAAGCAAATAGATGGATGTCTTACGAGCATTAGCCTGGGGTGAATACCGCCCCGGTTGATGATGAACAATGATCCCTAACTCGAACAGCTTCTCCAGTTGCCTATCAATGCGAGAACGTGACATCCCGGTTAGAAGGCGCATTTTGGATATCCCAAGACTGGTTATGACACCAGGCGTGTCAGCATGAGCTAGCAACACCATGAGTAGCCATCGGTTAGGTAAGGTCAACCTGGAGCGGCGTCGACGTCCATCTCTTACCAAATCCTGCGTTCTATTTTCAGCAGACAATAGAGTCGTTTTTGTGAGTGTGGCTATTTCTTCTACGTGGTGCGTAGAAGACGGTGGGCTCTTAAGCAGTGCCTTCACCAGCTTTGCTGACAAACGATAACGCGACGCTGGCCGCCCTGGCCCTTTGATAGGTAGGCGCTCAATTTCAATGAACTGTTCTTGCCTTTCGCCGTGCTTGTCAATGAGTACATCCCAAGCTCGGCGGCCTTGCGTATACGTTAGCCCTAGGCGAGTAAAGAGGGTTTGCAAAGGGCAGTCGATACACTTTTCAAGACCGATAACTGATGCCCACTGCATCAGAAGCCAACGCGCTTCAGGCGTTAATCGAGCATCTTTGTAGGTCAGGGTCGCTGCAATCATAGCAAGCAATATACGCCAGATTGTACAAAATAAAAATTCGATTTCACGGACTTATTAATCTTTTAGTTATTACATTGTAATATTACATTGTAATATAAATATTGCCTTCAGCGATAAGGCATAGTTTGTTCTGAATTTTTGCTTTCACTTTTTGTTATAGGCTCTGCTGATGACACGTCCGTTTGATTGGGTTGATAGAGGTGACTATGAGCAATTTAATTGGATTGCTAACTACTTAGCACGCAAACAAACAGCAGGTTTGCTGCCTAACTCTTTAACAGTAACCCTCAACAAATTTGGCCCGCCCCAAACGGTTAACATGTTGGGCAGCTTTCCAGACACTGCCGTTTTTCGGGAGCTAAGTCGCCGTATGCAAGCTACTTGGAATGTGCGCAAGCATCGAAAAAAGCATGGCAATCCCGTATCAATCCAGATGTCCAAAGAGGCTCAAAGGCAACTGAAGACCTTGGCAAAAAAGAGCGGTCAATCTCAGGTGGAGACGCTTGGCCAAATCATCAGCAATGCAGTACATGAGCAAAAGCAAGACACGGAAAAATATAAAAAAGAAAAAGAATCATTTTTGTTGAAACTGGATAAGCAAAAGAAGGAGGCTCTTCAGACCAAGTATGTTTTAAGTGAAGCTGTTGAGGCCTTGCAAAAAGCCCTGTCTGAAGAAATAGATCACCGCTGCAGATATGAAGCGCTAGTAGGTAAATTGGACAACGCAGTGATTGGTAGCGAAGCGATAGAGGCTTACTGCGATTCAGTAACAAAGCGCGTTGCGGAAGTTGAGCTGGAGCTTGGCATACTGAAAATAATGCGTGCGAGAGTAGGACCTTCTCTAAATGAACGGATGCAAGAATTTATTCGTTTCCATGAGGGGAGGCATTTTGAGGATGGAAGTGGCCATAGTTAGTGATGTGATGCATAACAAAAGGGCGGAAGCTGCAATCGATACTTTCAGTATGGCTTTCGTTTTGGGTCTTCCCCAACGCTAGTTGGGTAGTGTATTGGGTAGTAATTACATTTTTTATGTGTAAATTATATTTTAATATATTGATTTTGAATGGTTTTTTACTTTTATTCTATTTTAAGATTCAGAATATTGAGTGATGAGCATGAGTCGAGCGACACCCTGGAGTGCAAGCGAGGTAGAGGCAACCGTTGCCACCTACCGGCAGATGCTAGTAGCGGAACTGAGCGGGCAAAGTTATAACAAGCGCGCACTTAATCGTGCGTTGATGACACAGCTTGATGGCCGCTCGGCCAGCGCCCTAGAGTTCAAGCACTGCAATATCAGTGCAGTGTTGCGGGATGCCAACTGCCCCTATGTCGATGGCTACAAGCCGCGCAGCAATTATCAACAAAGCCTGGTTGAGTTTGTCGAGGAGCTGTTGCTGCGAAGCGAGCTCGTTGATCGTGCAGCGCGCTTGGCCGCCGACCTCCCGGTGGTTGATATCACTGGCATCGTAGACGAGCGCATCATCGTCGAACCTCCTAGAACGACACCGCCGCAACAAGGCGTTCGGGAATTCCACGCCGACTATTCAGTGCGCCCGCCGCAAAAACGCGACTACTTGGCGCGGGAAACTCGCAACCGCGAGCTGGGGCTTGCGGGCGAGCATCTGGTGATGCGCTTCGAGCAGCACCGCCTGACACAAGCTGGTCAGGAAAAGCTCGCTGCGTGTGTCGAGCATGTTGCGGTGACTCAGGGTGACGGCCTGGGGTTCGATATACGCTCCTTCGAGCCCGACGGCCGCGACCGGCTGATCGAGGTCAAGACCACCGCCTTTGCCAAGGAGAGCGCGTTTTTCATCACACCCAACGAGCTCGACTGCTCGCGTGCCCATTCGAATCACTACCACTTGTTCCGGCTGTTCAATTTTCGCAAGGGGCCGAAGCTCTTTTTCTTGAAAGGCGATCTTCGCGAACAGCTCTGGCTTGAACCGGACAGCTATCGGGCGGGGGTGCGTTGAGCCAGATGGTCGAGCAAAGCAGCGAACATCTGGCGCTGGAGGCGCTTGGTTAAATCCATCTATCGGCTTTATGAAGATAGACTCGGCCCAAACCAGGTTTCTTATACAGTGTTTTCTGGATGCTTATGCCTGACGCGTTTCTCCAGGGCTTCGCGCTGAAGCTTCAACTCCTCTGTCAGTTCGCCACTGTAAAGTATCGATGTTTCCATGTTTCTGTACGGCCCGTGACGCGCAGCGCAGGCCCAGTTGTAGGAGCCCGCACACATAATGTGATCATCGACCATGACGAGTTTGCTGTGCACCTGGTTGACCACCTTCACCGTTACATTGTCCTCGGCAAGCGCTTCGCAGCACCTTTCGAAGCGAGCCGCTTTCTGGGTATCTGGCTGATCACCGTTAGTGGTATTGAAGCGATGGTCGGTATAGATCGTAACGGCAATGCCACGGGCAGTCGCCTTTTGCAGTGCTGTCAGTATTCCGGTTTCATCCAGGCGCCTGAAGGAGATCCAGGGCGAGACCATGTCGAGGCGTGAGCTGACAAGTTCAAGCAGTTCCTTTATGCAGTCGTCATGCTCCTCGGCATCGTTGATCACTCGCGGCTTGCGACAAAGTTCGAGCAGATCGGGGCGTGCAATGTTGGCAGTAAACAGCAGTTCGTTTTCTTCACGGCTGAACAGATACCGCCCCAACAGGTGACGTGGCGTTCCCCGCGGGGCAGCGTCAATAACGTCCATATCGCCAAACACGAGAAAGCTATCCTTGGCGCGTGAAACAGCCACGTTAAGAATCGACGGGTCATTATCGATAAAACTACCGTCGTCATGGCGTGAATATACCCCTGAAAACAGCACCACGGGGCGCTCCGCTCCTTGAAGCGCATGTACCGTGCCTACCGTCATTTCCGACTCGCCCCGGCCGACCTGGATATTCCGTGCTCGACACTCCTGCTCGATCAGGTTGGCCTGGGCCTTGAAGGGTGTCACTACGCCTACGATCTGTTCCAGCGGTTTGCCGTGTACGGCTTCCAGCTGCTCGCGTTGTTCCGCCAGCCATTCAGCCACGGTAATGGCTTCCAGCCGGTTGATGCGACTTCCCGAAGGCGGAGTCTCCGCTCGGCCATCGACGTGCACATAGCCAAAGGGCGGCAGCTCGGCATCGATGGCGGGCCTGTCGCGTAGAGGCTCCAAAAGCCCCTGATAACAAAGGTCATTGCAGTAAGCGATGATGTCATTCAGGCAGCGGCGGTGCTCGCGCAAAAACATGCCAGGCTCGGCCTGTTCGAGATAATGGTAGCGGCTGGCCTGCTGAGCAATGCGCATCACGCTGCCATCTACCACCGAGCGCCCGCCTTCGCGCAGTTCTTCGTACTCCTCGAGAGCGGTGAGCAACCCCTGATGGGAAAGATTGCCTACATCGACGGCCTGTGACTGGGTGGCCACTGGCTTGATCTGGTGGACATCGCCAATCGCCAGTACGCGCTTGGCCAAGGCCATCGAGGCGCCCGCCACATCCGGCGCCACCTGCCCAGCCTCGTCGATGATCAATAGGTCTATCTCATTGACCAGGTAATCATCGCGAAACTGGCCTTCGCCTTCGAAGACGCTGTAGGTCATATGGGATGGCAGCGAGTGCAGCGTAGAGACGATGCAGGGGGTAAGCATCATGCGGCGACGCCAGCGCCGGCGTACTGCGGGAAGCCCCTGTTTCTCGTTGCCCTTGGAAGTGAGTTTTAAATCGTCCGGGCGTTCGGCGCACTCCTTGAGCCAGCGCGCCTCCCAATAGTGCACCGCCAGTTGAAAGAGCTGAAAGCGTAGCGTGGTATCCAGCCCCTGATCAAAGGTGTCGAACGAGTCGGGTAGTGCACTAAAGCCCAGCGCTTGGTACACCGTTTCAAGCTTCGCCGTAGCCTGCTTGATCTCTTGCAGGTTCTGCTGGCACTCGGCAACAAACTTCTTTTTTCGCGAGATGGCTTCGCGCTGTTCACCCAACCAGGCTTTTAACGTGGCATCAGGAGGGCTGGTGGAGGCTGCCTGCTCGATGAGTTGCCGTGCGCCAGCGCTAAGCTGCTCATCAATGAACAGCTCTCGCCGCAGTCGGCGCTTTTTGGCCACCGGCGGCAAAACGGCGAGCAATGACAGCCACATCGGCTCGTCGGCGCAAAAGCGCTGCCACTGTTTCAGGTCTCCATGGAGGGTGTCATGTTCGGTTTGCAGGGTGGCAAGCGCTGCCTGTTCATGGGCAAGCGCCTCTTCTGGGTTATCGCCGAGCTTTTCAGCAAGCTCGGCGATGCGTGTTGCCCGAGCCGTCCAGTGCTGCTGAAGGCTTGAAAGCTTTGCCTGACGCTCCATCAGACGTTGGTGAAGCTGCTGGAGAACGAGGTCGATGCCCGTGAGCGAATCATCTTCCAGCGCCTGCCTGGCCTGCTGAAGAAAAACCGTCTCGGCACTATCCAGATACGCCAACGATTCAACGTGGCGATAGAAGGAAGGAGTCTGGTAATGCTTTGATGCCTTGTCTTCCTTGCTGATAGCGCAGTAGTAGCCGCCGTAACTGGTGATCTCAGGTAGCCAGCGCCCGCCGAAGGCGTCCTGAGTTTCCTCGAAATCCTTGGCGAAGGCTTCGAGCACGTTGGTCACGGCCTGATTGTTGGTCGAGGCCGCCATGATCAGAGGCGGTTCTTCTTCAACTAGTGCGGCCTTTACCCACAGGGACGCCACCGCCGACAGCACAAAGGTAGTTTTCCCCGTGCCCGGTGGGCCGTTTACGGCGAGTACTTCGCCGTTCTCCATCGACATGACCTGTGCTAGCGCATCGCGCTGGGCAATGGCCAGCGGGTACTGCGAATTGGCGTGGCCTAGCCGATAGGGCATGCTCGCGAACGGCCCAACGCACGGTTGGTATGTCTCGATGCTTGAAAGCGCGTAGCTTTCAACCAGCGGAAGCCGTTGATCGTTTTGAGAGAGCCAGTCGTAAAGGGCGATGATTTTGTCCGCCGCGCCCAGTTGGTTATCGACTTTGGCAATACGCGCCTCAGAGGCGTTCTCGAATACCTCTTTCAACAGCTCTTTCGGGCATAGCGCTTCGAACAGCTGGCGCGAAAGCTCGTAATACGTTTTCCAGCGCTCCCCGTGTGCCTCGGGGTCAGGTTCCTCGAGTAGCGTATACGCTTCACTCAGCGACCATACAGGGGATTCATGCTTGCTCAGGAAGCGATCCTGCCTGGCGACTTTTGTTAGTGTGAAGCGGTCATCGGCTTGGGGAGCCAGCAGGTCGCGCGGAATCACCGGTGGCTCGGCTGGGATCATGCGCCCATCGCGCGAGACCCACAACCCGCAGATTAATGGCGTGATAACGTCGGGATAGAGTGCGCGTTTTTTTGCCCCGTGTTCCAGCAGCACCTTGTACACTGCCGGGCGTAGCACGACGCGTACCAGTTGGGTGGCGTCCTCCTCTCCTTCGAAAAGGCGCGCGAGTGCAGGGTGGTTCTTCGGCAGTCGCCCTTCGCGATAGACCGTACTCGCGAGCGGTTCTGTTTTTCCCAGCTCTTTTTTAGTCAACGCCCCGCGGCCACTTTCTGCATCAGCCAGCGAATTGCGCCAGTAACGAAGCCACTGCTGGGCCGAGGGAGTGATAGTCTCTGCCTGCGTCATGCCGTTGCCTTCTTCCTTGTATGTTTTACAGCTGGCTTTGGTCTAACAATATCAAATTTTGCCGATTTAAATGGCGGAGTGAATATCACCGCATTGATTGGCGGCGGCGTTAGCTCGGGTGAGATGATTGTGGTGCGGCCAACAATTTGCTTCTTATCCGCATGAGACTTTATAAAGTAAAAAACGATATAGGTTAGGAATTCTTTATGAAAGCCGTTGTTTTTGAGAAATTTTCCGCCCCACCACAGATCCAGCAACTGCCTGATCCCACCCCCGAGCCGCATGGCGTGGTTGTGAAGGTAATGGCGACAGGCGTTTGCCGCAGTGACTGGCATGGCTGGGTAGGGCATGACACTGATATTCAACTTCCTCATGTGCCGGGGCATGAGCTTTCCGGTGTTGTCGAGGCCGTGGGTAAAGACGTCAAAACATGGCGCATTGGCGACCGCGTCACAGTTCCCTTCGTTGGCGGATGCGGCACTTGCCCTGAGTGCTACTCTGGAAACCATCAGGTGTGCGATAGCCAGTTTCAACCGGGTTTCACGCACTGGGGCTCCTTTGCTGAGTATGTGAGTATTCACTACGCCGATGTCAATTTGGTCGCACTGCCAGAGACATTGGATTTTGCAACGGCGGCGAGTTTGGGATGTCGTTTCGTAACCTCTTTTCGGGCAGTGGTTGATCAGGGCCAAACCTCCGCAGGGCAGTGGGTGGCCGTCCACGGTTGCGGTGGGGTTGGTCTATCCGCTGTGATGATTGCCAACGCCGTCGGCGCCAATGTGGTGGCCATCGATATTTCGGAAGAGGCGCTTCACTTGGCCCGTCAATTGGGCGCCGTTGCCACTGTGAATGCTGCCGAGGTTGCCGATGTGGTTGAGGCAGTGGCGGAAATAACGCAGGGGGGCGCTCATGTATCCCTGGATGCGTTAGGCCACCCGACGACCTGTTTTAACTCCATCAGCAATCTGCGTAAACGTGGCAAGCATATCCAGGTCGGGCTGATGTTGGCTGAGAACAGCACTCCTGCTATTCCCATGAGTA
This sequence comes from Halomonas sp. N3-2A, assembly GCF_002216165.1. NCBI lineage: Bacteria > Pseudomonadati > Pseudomonadota > Gammaproteobacteria > Oceanospirillales > Halomonadaceae > Halomonas > Halomonas sp. N3-2A. Next base: position 3,894,470 of record NZ_CP022286.1, read on the forward strand.
AGGTTATTGCCCACGAACTTGAAATACTGGGCAGTCATGGCATGCAGGCGCACCGTTATGACGCCATGCTGGCGATGATCCAGTCTGGAAAGCTGGTGCCCGAAAAGCTTATCGGCAAACGAATCAATCTTGAGCAATCGATTGATGCGCTGATGAACATGGATAAGTTCGAAGGGGCAGGTGTGACGGTGGTGACGGAATTTTGATAAAGCGGGCTGCAGCGTTGTTGCCGATTATAAATTGAAGGGTTAGGTAACACTGATGCTTCTAGTATCGAAAGCGTTGCATTTGCGCTACTCACGATGTGGGGTGGGCGATAGGTTCACTATTGCTTCCAGTTTGGTTGGACACCCCCATGCGCATCTTGCGAACTCTCGGTTGCACTCCTCTCGCCGGTATTCTCGGCATATCGCCCATCACTGCTTACCCAAACGCATCAATTCCAGCGCAACCTTAACACTCTTTTTTGTATTCTTACTTCCGCTAATCACTCGCGCGCGTGGCGCTCTGTGAATGGTGAATACTGGCCAATTAAAAATAAAGTATTAAAGAAACACTTTTTATCGATTCACTTGATTCATGATTTTTTAGCGCATTATGACTGATGTGCTGATTGTTTCTTATTGTTTATTTTAATATCGCTGGTGATATTTTATTGCCCATTTTTAGAGGCTGTTATATAAAAGCTTGTCTTTTCTTTAGGTGCTTAGTGGAATGATTTTTTACACTAATTTGCTGTAAGAGAAATTAACAATGTGCCTAGTGTTTAAGGCCTAGTTTTTAAGAGCTAGTTTCTCCCTTTAAGTTAATTAAAAAAATGGCGTGCACTGAGTGCGCGCATTACTGCGTACACATTAATGAGCGGCCTTATGGGTGCTTAATTAGCTGGCGCGGTATTCCCAATGATGCTTGGTCATTAGAGGAGTAGGGATATGAAAAAGTACGTAGCGGAGTTAATTGGTACGTTCTGGTTAGTATTGGGTGGTTGTGGCAGCGCGGTGTTAGCGGCGGCTTTTCCAGACGTAGGCATTGGCCTATTAGGAGTGTCGCTGGCCTTTGGTTTAACGGTTGTTACGATGGCGTATGCGATTGGGCATATTTCGGGGTGCCATTTAAATCCTGCGGTATCGGTAGGGCTTTGGGTGGGAGGGCGCTTTCCTGCTAAAGAGTTGCCTTACTATATTGGTGCGCAAGTACTGGGTGCCATTGTTGCCGGTGGCGTGCTGTATCTGATTGCGAGTGGCCAAGCAGGGTTTGATGTGTCGGCTGGGTTTGCATCTAATGGCTATGGGGAGCATTCACCCGGCGGTTATAGCATGACGGCGGCGTTACTAACGGAAGTCGTAATGACCATGATGTTTATCTTCATCATTATGGGGGCAACCGATGGCCGCGCACCGGCAGGGTTTGCGCCGTTGGCGATTGGCTTGGGCTTAACGCTGATTCACCTGATCAGCATTCCGGTGACCAATACCTCGGTGAATCCAGCGCGTAGTACGGGCGTTGCTCTATATGTAGGAGATTGGGCGACGGCTCAGCTGTGGCTGTTCTGGATAGCGCCTATGATCGGCGCAGCGTTAGGGGCACTAGCGTATCGCTTTATTGCTCAGCCTGAGGCACTCATAGCGCCGCCATCGCCTTCTGATCATGACGATGATCTAACGGGTAAGATCGTTCCCTAAAGCGGCTCTCCACGATAGTAGTGCCATAAAAATAGCGAACCCACGCTACGCCAGGGGGCCCAGTGTTCGACTAACTGGCGAGCCTGTTTAGGCGTGGGTTTGTCTTCCTGCTTTTTTAGACGGCCAAGCGCTACACGTAAGGCAAGGTCGTCGGCGGGAAATATATCCCCGCGTTGGAGCGAAAACATCAGGTAAATTTCGGCGCTCCAACGTCCAAAACCACGTAGTTGAGTGATGGCGGCAATCGCCTCGTCATCGCTCAGCGTGGCCAACCCATCGGCGCTGAATGTGCCGGCAAGCTCTGCCTCCGCCAGCCCTTTGGCATAGGCTACTTTGCGCCAGGAAAGCCCTGCATCACGCAGCGCTTGGTCTTCAATGTCCATCACTGCTTGCGCGTGCAATTCAGGTAGCAATGAAGTGACACGGCCCATAATAGCGCGCGCCGCTTCCGTCGAAATCTGCTGGCTAACAATCGTGCTAAAAAACGTTGCGAAGCCTTGGTCGCGTTGGCGCGGCGCGGGTGCTCCCACGAGTGGATAAGCACGGGCAATATCTGGGTCTGCTTTAGCCAGTGCCTCCATGGCGCACTCGATAGACTCTAGTGTCATGCACATTTCACCTGCTTGTAAGTTTAAAAACACACTAACAAAATTAAGATATTAGCGTTGTAATCCGTAGGAATTGCCTCGTTCGCCCGCTAACTTTTTTGGTGTTGCGTATTTCTACTTTTGTCTAATCCTGCGATCATTTGCAGCTATACAAGACCGTTTTGTTAAGCAGGTGTTGAATGCGCCTGGGGGAGAAAAGTATGCAGGCGTCGTCATCGGGATTGGCACGTAACCCGCGATTGGCAGAAGTCGTGTTGGCGTTAGGCGGGTTTGGTATTGGCACCAGCGAATTCGTCATTATGGGGTTAATGAACCGTGTCGCGGAAGATCTCGCCGTTACGGTGCCACAGGTGGGCTATGCCATCAGTAGCTATGCCCTGGGTGTGGTCGTCGGTGCACCACTGATATCTGCCTTTGCAGCGCGGGTACCTAAGCGTGCGTTGCTCATTGTGCTGATGTTGGTCTTTGCCGTCGGTAATATCGCCAGTGCCATGGCACCAGGATTTTGGTCATTTGTTGGGCTGCGCTTTATCGCCGGGTTGCCGCATGGTGCTTATTTTGGCGTAGCCGCATTGGTGGCCGCGGGTGCAGTGCCAGTTGATCAGCGGGCACGCGCTATTTCACGGGTAATGATGGGCTTGACGTTGGCGATTCTGATTGGCGCGCCGTTAGGCACGTGGACAGGCAATCTGTTTGGCTGGCAAATCGCCTTTGCAGCCGTAGGCATTATTGCACTGTTGACCGCGTTATTGATTCGTCTGTGGGTACCTGTACAGCCGTTCGATGCCTTAGCAAGCCCGTTACGTGAACTGTCGGCATTGATAAAGCAGCGTGTATTGGTGACGGTGGCCATTGCCTGTATTGGCTGTGGCGGTATGTTTGCTATTTTTAGTTATGTGATGCCTACGCTTACTCAGCAAGCGGGTATGAGTGAAGCGCTGGGGCCGCTAGTGTTGGTCATCTTTGGTCTTGGCTCTATCGCTGGGAATTTGATCGGTGGTCGTGCAGCGGACAAGAACCTGATGCGCGCGATTCCCGCTACCTTGGTGTGGTGCGCAGTGATTCAGGGATTGTTCTATTTTGCTGCTAATAATGTTTGGACGGGGCTGTTATTTGTCGGATTAGTCGGTTCCAGCATGGCGCTAGCGCCAGCGCTGCAGACTCGTTTAATGGATGTGGCAGAAGATGCCCAAACGATGGCAGCTTCGCTAAACCATGCCGCTTTTAATGGAGCCAATGCGTTAGGGGCATGGTTAGCGGGACTGGTGATTAGCGCAGGTTTTAGTTGGTCGAGCACGGGGTTAGTCGGTACCGGTTTAGCGCTTTGCGGGCTAGTGATTTTTGCTTGGGGGCGCTGGCTTGAGAAACGCACTTTCGCTACGGCTGAACGTTATCAGTGAGTGTTTACTAACGACATAGCCGAAAGCCGCGCATGCCGAGGTGAAAATGATCAGCATGTGCGGCGTTGTAGTCTGGCCCCAACACGTTACCAAATGTGTCGCAGGCACCATCTCTCGCTGCTGTTAAAAACGCCCCGGTTTCGCCTTCGTTATCCCAGTGATTGATCAGCGTAACGCGCTGGCCATTTTCAAACTGAAACCCCACCACATCCAGTGCTTCAGCGGTGGCGTGTTCACTGAGCCTGCCTGTTTCGCGGCCATAGACGTTACGGCAGGCAAAGCTGCCAACGTGATTGACTTGGGCCACACGGCTACCCATGATTTCCAGGGCGGCAGGTTGAAGGGCATGGCGCTCGTACATTACCCAGGCAAGCGCCATTGGGCAGGTGGCGACAAAGCGTTGGTTAAAACGAACGCTGCTAGACTGCATACGCACGATATTCGTCAGTGGGCAGCTAGCGGTTGGGGAATAATCGGCTAAAGGTGTGTAACTAAGCTCGCTTTCTGGCACGGTGTCCAGTGCGGCTAAACAGGCACTCCGGTCATCGTTTAGACGTTTGAGCTTTAGCTGGGTGATGGGCGTTATTGGGTCATCGATATAGAGTGGCGCCCAGGGTGCCCAATGGCGGGGAATCTCAATCAAGCCTTTTTGGAACGCTACGCCTAGGGCAATTAAGCATAAAATAACGATCGTACTGCGCATAACGACCTCCTTGTGACTGCGCCGAAACGCTACAGTCCATAGCATAGGTGTGCGATACTGCGCGCTACTTTATTTGCAGAACCTTATTCGCAGTGCTTGATAAATAGTACAACGTATTGCCGTTGTGCTGTTTATCTTCATCAACGATCTTTCGCTGACTATCATTTCGCTATCTATCTTTTGCTAATTAGGGAAGCGCTTCATGTCCCAGGGTACGCTTTTTATTATTTCTGCCCCGTCGGGTGCTGGTAAAACCAGCTTGGTCCGCGAGCTGATCGAGAGCCTGGATGGCATTCAGGTCTCGGTATCACATACCACGCGAGCTAAACGCGAGGGGGAAGTGGATGGCGTGAACTACCACTTTACTCACGTAGCCGACTTTGAAGCGATGATTGAGCGCGGTGAGTTCTTTGAGTATGCCAAAGTCTTTGATAATTATTACGGTACGTCTCGCTGTGCGGCGCAAACTGTTCTGGACGCGGGGCAAGACGTTATTTTAGAGATCGACTGGCAGGGCGCTCAGCAGGTACGTGAGCAAATGCCTTCGGCAGTGTCGATTTTTATCTTGCCACCCTCGCGTAGCGAACTAGAGCGGCGTCTTTCTAGCCGCGGAACCGATGAGCACGCAGTGATTGCTCGGCGTATGCGTGATGCCGTTAGCGAAATGTCCCATTTTGATGAATATGACTACTTAGTCATCAACGATGATTTCACCACAGCACTGCAAGAGTTGCAGTCACTGGTGATCAGTCGCCGCCTAACACGTGAGGCGATGCAGGTGCGTCATGCGCCACTACTCGATGCGCTCTTGTCACAAGCGCCTAGCGTCGAGTAATCTAGCAGGTTCCATTACCACTTTTTTTGCTGGGCCCGCGGCGTTTCACCACAACGCTGGCCCAGCGTTGTCATTACAGGAAGGCCCCCATGGCTCGCGTAACCGTTGAAGATTGTCTGGAAAATGTTGAGAACCGCTTCAAACTGGTGATGATTTCTACCCAGCGCGCGCGCCAGCTTGCCCGTGGCTCCCGTGAAGCGCAACTGCCCTGGGAGAACGATAAACCTACCGTTATGGCACTGCGTGAAATTGCCGCCGGCTTGGTAAATCACACCGTGCTAGATGAGCCGGTTGAAGCCGCGGTTCGTACGCGCCCAGCAATGACGCCTACGACACATATCGACGACTAAGGTTGACTAGAGACTGGACTTAGAAGCGACTAGGGGCGCGGTAAATGTTCACCATTGATGACCTGGCCGATCGACTTGGCGGCTATTTACCTCCAGACGAAATACAGCAGGTCAAACGCGCTTTCTATTATGCCGAGCAAGCCCACGACGGCCAGCGCCGTCGCTCTGGTGAGCCGTATGTGACCCATCCGTTAGCGGTCGCTAATATATTGGCTAATATGCACATGGACCATCAAAGCTTGATGGCGGCCATGCTGCACGATGTCATTGAAGATACGGGTGTCTCGAAAAAGGCGCTGTCTGCGCAGTTTGGTAAGCCTGTCGCCGAACTGGTGGATGGTGTTTCCAAGCTGACCCAGATCACCTTTGAAGACAAAGCCGTCGCCCAGGCGGAAAATTTCCAGAAGATGGTGTTAGCGATGTCGCGGGATATCCGCGTCATCATCGTAAAATTGGCTGACCGTCTGCATAACATGCGCACACTGGGAGCATTGCGCCCAGATAAAAAGCGCCGTATTGCCCGAGAAACGCTGGAAATTTATGCCCGTATCGCGGGACGTTTAGGTATCAATACGATTCGTGTTGAACTTGAAGATCTCTCTTTCCAGGCTATTCACCCAATGCGTTCAGAACGCATCAAGCGCGCGGTCGCCAGCGCGCGGGGGAACCGCCGTAGTGCGATGCGAGAAATTCAGTCGTCGCTACAGCAGAGTCTGGACGATGAAGGGCTTAAAGGCACCGTGATCGGTAGACAGAAACATCTGCTGTCGATTTATAAAAAGATGCGCGACCAGCGTAAGCCGTTCGCGGAAATTATGGATGTCTTCGGCTTCCGCATCATTACCGAAGATGTCGCTAGCTGCTATCGCATCTTAGGCGTGGTGCATAATCTTTATAAGCCCGTGCCAGGGCGATTTAAAGATTATATCGCTATCCCGAAAGCCAACGGCTATCAAAGTCTTCATACTACGCTGTTTGGTCAGGGTGGGATGCCCATTGAAGTGCAGATCCGCACCCGTGAGATGGAGGCGATGGCTAATAATGGCATCGCTGCCCACTGGCTCTATAAAGCAGGGCAAACCACCCACCCCATTGCCGAAGGCAGCCATGCCCGCGCCCGCGCTTGGGTAAAGGGGCTGCTCGAAATGCAGCGCCATGCGGGTGACTCGCTAGAGTTTATTGAGCACGTCAAAAACGACCTTTTCCCAGACGATATCTACGTATTTACCCCCAAAGGCGACATCATGGAGCTGCCTCAGGGCGCAACGGTGATCGACTTTGCTTACAGCGTACACACCGATATTGGCAATAACTGCATTGCTTGTCGTATTGATCGCCATTTAGCCCCGCTCTCGACGCGTCTTGAAAGTGGCCAAACGCTGGAAATTATTACTGCTCCTGGGGCACGGCCTAACTTGGCATGGCTCAACTTCGTCACGACAGCAAAAGCGCGTTCCGCGATACGTCATGCATTGAAGCACCAGCAGCAGGCAGAAGCGGTTATCTTAGGGCGACGGCTGTTGAATAAAGCGCTGGCGCCGTTTGAAACCAGTCTGGAAGAGCTTAATGACAGTGTTTTTGCTAAAGCATTGAAAGAGCTGGACGTCGTTTCGCTAGATGCTTTGTTAGAGTCACTTGGCTTGGGCAATCGCATGGCCCATGTGGTGGCACGGCGCTTGGTTGATGTCTCCAATGGCGGCAATTCTGACTACGTTCTCAGCGGGGATAGTGAAAAAGCCGTCGTTATCAGCGGTAGCGAAGGAATGGTGATTAATTTTGCCCGCTGCTGTCATCCGTTACCGGGCGACCCCGTTGTCGGCCACTTATCCGTTGGCAAGGGGCTGGTGGTGCATCGCAGTGAGTGCAAAAACCTCGGTGATCGCAAAAACGACCCAGAGAAGCTGTTTGCTCTTGAGTGGTCGGACAGTATAGATGAAGACTTCCCGGTCGCGCTGCGCATTGAAATTGAGAGCCGTCGTGGGCTGGTGGCCGAGCTGGCGGGCGTGGTGACCGATGCCGACGCTAATATCGAGCGTATCGGCATTGAAGAGCGTGATGCGCGGCTTTCAATCGTTAATTTAACCTTATCGGTAAAAGGCCGAGTGCATCTTGCGCGCATTATTAAGCGTATTCGCAACCTTCCTAATGTCGGCAAAATAACCAGAATGACCAATTAATCACCCGTTAGTAGGCTGCTGGCGATGGGCTGGCAGCAACTGCTATGGCGGACCATTACAATTAATGTTTAACGCTATCATCCTATCTACAACTTACCTCTAAAAATATATTAAACACGACAGGAGAGTGCTATCTCATGAGCAACAAAGCAGTTATTAATACTGAAAAAGCCCCCGCTGCAATCGGCCCTTACTCTCAAGCGATTAAGGCTGGCAACACAGTGTATATGTCGGGCCAGATCCCGCTGAACCCAGAGACAATGGAAATTATCTCTGACGACTTTGAGGCGCAGGCGCGCCAAGTATTTACCAATCTGCAGGCGGTGTGTGAAGAGGCTGCCGGTACGCTTGGCGATATCGTCAAACTCAACTTATACCTGGTTGATTTGGATAACTTTGCGATCGTAAACAAGGTGATGGAAGAGTTCTTCTCGTCGCCTTTCCCTGCCCGTGCAGCGGTCGGCGTCAAAGCGTTACCCAAAGGCAGCCAAGTAGAAGCAGAAGCTGTGATGGTCATTGGCGACTAAGCCTCTGAGCTGAATGTCTTCAGCAACTGTCTTCACCAAAAACGGGCGAGCACTCTATCATCAAGTGCCCGCTCTTTTTTTGAGGTTAGTACAAAGGAGTTAGCGCCGAAACGATTAGGCTTTTTGTGGCGCTAAGAAGCCGCCCTCTTTTAGCACCTGTGCGTAGCCTTCTTTGTAGGTCGGATAGCGGAATTCATAACCCGTTTCACGGATACGGCTATTATCGCAGCGTTTGCTGGTGCGACGGCGCAGTGGTGACTGCATGGTCTCGGTAGATTCAACCTTGAGCTGTTTGGCTAACCACGCCATCACGTTATGCAGGGTGACGGGCTCGCAGTCGCTAGCTAGGTAAAGGTCGGCGAGTGGCGCGCCTTTTTCCTGACAACGAATTAAGTGCGCCAGAATACCGGTGCAGTCATCACGGTGAATACGGTTGGAGTAGCTGACTGGCGTGACAGCGGCAATGCGGCCTTCCGCGACCTGATGAATCAAACGATCACGCCCAGGGCCGTAAATACCCGAAAAGCGCACGACTGTGCCGGGGATTGAATGGTTAATCAGCGCTTGTTCGGCATCGCACATCAGCTTGCCAGAAAAGCTGGTTGATCCGGTTGGGCTGTCTTCGCTAACAACCTCGCCTTCCTGCTGGCCATAAACACTGGTCGACGACACAAAAAAGATGCGTTTCGGCGGCGTTTTATGCTGATCCAGCACGCCAAGCACACGATTAAGGCCATCCGGATAGGCGCTTTGGTAGGCACTTTCTTCGAAACGGTCAGCGCTGACGGAATAAATAACGTAGTCAGCGTGAGGCAGGGCGTCAGCACCAGCGCCTTCAAGATCGTTAAGATCAAGCGCCAACGGCTCAATGCCGGTGTCTTTTAATGCCTCGACATGACGGCGCACGCCGATAACATGGTGGCCTTCGCTGAGTAGCTCGCGTCCGAGCGTTATGCCGATATCTCCGCAGCCAATAATCAGTACCGTTAGCTTCACCTTGGTCACTCCTCTTGATTAATATTCCCTATCAGATACAAAGTCCCTATGAGATGTGCCATCTTCAATAGGGTTTGTTTGTCCTTTTCCATCTCGCTATCACGATGACCTGTAACGAGCTGCAACGAGAGGATGCCACTGGCACCACTATGACTTTAACAGAACTACGCTACATCGTAACCCTTGCCCAAGAACGTCACTTTGGTCGTGCCGCCGAACGCTGCCATGTTTCGCAGCCAACGCTCTCGGTGGCGGTAAAAAAGCTCGAAGACGAGCTTGATACACCGTTGTTTGAACGTTCCAAATCAACCGTGCAGGTCACCCCGTTGGGAGAGAAAATCGTTGCTCAAGCCCAGCGCGTGCTGGAGCAGAGCCGACTTATCTACGAAATGGCGAATGCTGGCAAAGACCAGTTGGCTAACCCGCTGCGCATTGGCGCAATTTATACGATTGGCCCCTACTTATTCCCCCATCTAGTGCCAGCACTGGCTAGTGCCGCACCGCAAATGCCGTTGTATATCGAAGAAGGCATGACCGGCTCTCTGCGGGCAAAGTTACGCAGTGGCGAGCTGGATGTCATTATTGTGGCGCTGCCTTTCACAGAGACCGACGTAGTTACCAAGCCGATTTACGATGAGCATTTTGAGGTATTGATACCTGCCAGCCATCGCTGGGTAAGTCGTGACGCGATCCACAAAGAGGATTTGTTAGAAGAGCGCTTGTTGCTGCTGGGGGAAGGGCACTGCTTCCGCGATCAAATTTTAGAAGCCTGTCCGGCGATTACCCAAAAGCTTAACAGCCCCAATAATACGCTGATTGCTGAGGGTGGTTCATTGGAAACCATTCGCCATATGGTGGCATCTAAATTAGGAATTACGGTACTGCCACAGTCGGCGCTAGGCACTGATCAGTATGAAAATGCCATGCTGGTGAGTCGGCCCTTTGTTGAGCCCGCGCCTTCGCGCACCGTTGCCATTGCGTGGCGGGCAAGCTTTCCTCGCCCCAAAGCAATTGATGCGTTAGCCAAGGCGATTAGCCAATGTCAGCAACCTGTACACACTGCTAGTCCGTCCTCATGAGTGACCTTTCTGCACCGGTTTCGTCGCTGAAAGGGGTTGGTGAGGCGCTTGCGCTAAAGTTGGCGCGATTGGGAATAGACTGCGTAAGCGACCTGCTATTTCACCTGCCGTTGCGCTACCAGGACCGTACACGGCTAACGCCCATTGGCCTGCTGCGCGCAGGGAGTGAGGCGGTGATAGAAGGGGAAGTCACCGCGTGCGATGTTGTGAAGGGGCGTCGGCGTAGTTTGTTAGTCAGAGTGCGTGATGGAAGCGGTATTTTAAGCCTGCGTTTTTTTCATTTTTCGCCTGCTCAGCAGCAACAGATGCGCCCCGGTGTTACGGTGCGTGCATTTGGGGAAGCGCGCGCGGGGGCAACAGGGCTGGAAATTTACCATCCTGAGTACCGGCTAAGCGGCGGTAACGATACACCGGTTGAGGAGTATTTCACGCCGATTTACCCGACCACTGAAGGGTTGCATCAGACGCGTTTGCGCGCACTTACCCAGCAAGCGCTTGCGCTACTGCAGCGCTCCCCTGAGTTACTTCCGGACGTTATTCCAGATGCCCTGCGCCAGCGGTTCAACTTGCCTGGGTTACACGCTAGCCTGCAACTGCTACATCAACCGCCACCGGATGTGGACATTGAGCAGCTTGCCCACGGCCATCATCCCGCCACACGTAGGCTGGCGCTGGAAGAGCTATTGGCCCACCAACTCAGCCTGCGTGAAGTGCGGTTACGTATTCAGGCCGATGGTGCGCCATCGCTGCCGTCGGGCCGCAGCCTGCAAACCCGATTCTTAGCCCAGCTGCCGTTTGCCCTTACCGGTGCGCAGCGCCGCGTGCTGGAAGAAATTACCTTAGACCTTGCGCGGCCCGCCCCGATGCTGCGGCTTGTGCAGGGCGACGTCGGCTCGGGGAAGACGGTCGTTGCGGCGATGGCGGCGCTTTCAGCGCTAGCGGGCAATTGCCAGGCGGCGATGATGGCTCCCACGGAAATTCTTGCTGAACAGCACTATCGGGCGTTTAAAGCCTGGTTTGAACCGCTGGGCATCGAAGTGGCTTGGTTGGCAGGTAAGCTCAAAGGTAAAGCGCGGTTAGATGCCAAAGCCGCTATTGCCGATGGCCGTGCGCGCATGGTGGTGGGTACTCACGCGCTGTTTCAGAGCGACGTACATTTTCAGTGTTTAGGGTTGGCAATTATTGATGAACAGCATCGCTTTGGGGTTCATCAACGCTTGGCACTGCGCGAGAAAGGCGAAGCGGGCGGGCTAACACCCCACCAACTAATCATGACCGCTACACCAATTCCTCGCACGCTGGCCATGAGTGCTTACGCGGATTTGGATGTATCGGTAATTGATGAGTTGCCGCCGGGGCGTACGCCGGTTAAAACAGTAGTGGTGTCTGATGAGCGGCGGCCTGAAGTGGTCGAACGCATTCGCAATGCCTGCAGTGATGGGCGTCAGGCCTATTGGGTGTGTACGCTGATTGAAGAGTCTGAGGTGCTGCAGTGTCAGGCCGCCGAAGTCACTCGCGATGAACTAACCCAGGCGCTGCCTGAACTCGCTATTGGTCTGATTCATGGGCGTATGAAGGCCAGCGAAAAAGTCACGGTGATGGAGGCCTTCAAAACGGGCGAACTCGACCTGCTGGTGGCCACTACCGTTATTGAAGTGGGCGTAGATGTCCCCAATGCCAGCCTGATGATTATCGAAAACCCGGAACGCTTGGGACTTTCTCAACTGCACCAGCTGCGCGGCAGGGTGGGGCGCGGCAGCACGGAAAGCTTCTGTGTGTTGCTTTACCACCCGCCGCTTTCGAAAAGCTCTCGGGAACGCCTGGGGGTAATGCGTGAAACCACCGACGGTTTCCGTATTGCCGAAAAGGACTTGGAAATTCGTGGCCCCGGGGAAGTGCTCGGCACTCGCCAAACCGGCCTTGCCCAAATGAAAATTGCTGATCTTGAGCGTGACGCCGACCAGCTAGAGCGCGTTACCGCCCTTGCCCAGGCGCTTCAAGGCAACACTGAGGTCACCGCCGTATTAGTGCGGCGCTGGTTAGGCGAAGCCGCCGGGCGCTATGGGCAGGTGTAGGGAGTAATACAGCGCTTAAGCTGCGGTGCTCGCTTCTTGGTGACTCTCTACTGGTGTCTCCGTTAAGCGGTTGGCGGCTTCACCAAGGGGGCCTAGCTGTGCGGCAATCAGGCGTAGCTGGCTTTGGATGGGACGGTAAAGGGCAATGGCGTTTTCGTCCCCCTCTGAGCCCTTCTTATCGAAGGAATCTGAGGCATTCTGCTCTAGCTGCGCGAGGAGGTCGTTGACTTGATCAGCTAAGGGCGTGATGGGTTGGCGCTTGTTGAGCTGTTCTGCCAGTTGTTCCAGCAGCTCGCTGATGCGCTTGGCAAGGGGCACTAAGGCGGCGTCGTCCTCGTCTTCAGCCAACTGATGGCGGTGAGCGCCAAGGGCCGATAAGTGGCTTAGCAGCGTGTTAGACAGCACTAGAAAGCGTAGGCCGCTGTCGGCGTCCTGTTTGCGATAGTGACCTGGCTCGTGGAGCATATTGGTGAGCAGTGTTGAGAGCGCTGCATCGGCATTATGAGCATTACGGCGGGCTAACCGGTAAGCCAAATCGTCCTGCTTTCCCTCTTCATACTGGTGAACGATTTCATCCAAATAACGGCGGTGGTTGGTGAGGACTTTTGCGGCTTCCCGATACAGCCGACGCCCTTGCCAGTCAGGCAGAATAAAAAATACCGCTAGCCCGGCAATCAACGAACCCACCAAGGTATCCAATAGCCTAGGTAAGATCAGATTAAAACCGTCGCCGACCTGGTTAAAGCTGCACAGTACCAGCAGCGTGATAGAGGCGGTGGCGATAACGTAGTGGCGCTCGCGGTTGGCAAAAAAACAAACGCCCGCGGCCACCGCAATCATGCTTTGTATGCTGGCTTGGGGGAACAAGCTAATGGATGCCCAACCTGCAATGAGACCAAGCACTGTGCCGAGGATGCGCTGTGACAGAAAACGACGCGTGGTGGCAAAGTTAGGGCGACAGACGAACAGCGTGGTGAGCAAGATCCAAAACCCCTGCTCGGGGTCAAGCCACTGGAGCAGCCCATAACCCACTAGCAGCGCGGTGGATAAGCGCACCGCATGGCGAAACGTGGGTGAGCCCAGCGTCAAATTTAGCTGAACGCGTTTCCACGCTTCTAGCACGCTAGAGGGGGAGCGGTCGTAAAGCGAGCTATCACGACGATCATCGTCGGTGTCTGGGTTGTGAGCACTGGCAATCTGAGCTTCCAGGATAGACAGGTTATCGGCAAGTGCATTGAGCGGGTGGATAAGCGGACGCCATTCCGGCTTACCGTGCTCGCTTAGGTTGTCGATAGAAGCGCGTAGATCGGCCAGTGCCTGCTCACTCTGCTCATGGCCAAATGGGCGGTTAAGCAACAACGATTTGGCTAGCTGGCGGCAGGCGCGACCTTGCTGGTCTAAGAGTCGTTGGCAACGAAACAGCACGTCGTGGTGAAAAAATGCTTCGGTGAGCGCGCTATACGGATAGTGGGTCGAGCTTGCCCGCTCGTGTATATCCTGGGCGATAAAGTAAATCTGTAAGTAGCGGTTCAGCTTGCGGCTGCCACGCTGCCCCTCTAAGCGGCGAAAAATCATCTCTTTTGCTTGGTTGAGGGCATCGACGACTTTGCCGTTTTGCCTAGCTAGCGCCACGCGACGCGCCTCTAGATCGACACCGCGGACAGGCTCAAACAGCGCCGACTTCAAGATTAAAAACTCACCTAGCGCTTTATATACCCGCGCCATGCTTTGTTTAACTGGCTGGCGCGAAAAAAGGGCGCACCATAGGATTGAGATAACCCCGTACCACGCGGCTCCTGCAAGTAGCAGCAACTGCCGGGAAGCCACATCTTCATCCACGCCACCGTGCTGTTCAATGTTGATCATTGAGTAGATCGACAGGATTAACGTGCCCGACGCAATGGTCGCGTACCGCTGACCAATGGCACCCAGCATAATTAACGTGAAGGTAGAAACTGCCAGCCCAACTGCAAACAGCCACGGCCAGGGGAAAAGCCACTGAACGACAAACGAGGCCGAGGCAAAGCAAGCAAGTGTCACCACCAGCGCCTGTAAGCGCCCCTGCCAACTGTCATCGGTTTCAGAAAGCGCGCTCGCAATAATGCCCAAAAACAGCGGAATCACCAGCGCGATGTCACCTGCAAAACCGCTAAACAGCAGCGCCCCGCTGAACGCGATAAACACGCGCAGGCTGTAGGCAAACTTATCTAGGGTCCATAGGCGCCGCAAAGGCAATGAAATAGGCATAAAGGCTCTGGTGAGTGAGTTTTATACTTTAGTATAACATAGGGTTGGTAGGTGTAGGTGCCATACTCCTCTCTCAACCCCTTCAACGTTAGGCCATTGTCGCTTTAATTTATTATTGTCCTCTAGTCCAAACTGTAGGAGTGTTCTAAAAAATAGCGCACTAAGGTCCTATGATTGGAACGGCAACCTTTCGATACTCGGAGTGACTCTAAAAAAAACAGGGACACTCTTATGGATCTCAAGTTATTGCTGGATTGGCGTCTTCACCTTACGGTGATAGTGACGTCGATGTTTGCCGAGTGGGTCGGCATCGTGCGTATTCCTCTCGGGCCGGGAACACTACTGTTACTACCGCTGCTCTACGCTTTTGTGATCGGCGTACTGTTTAACCCTCATCTTTTCTCGGCAATGGGCAAGGTGATTCCCAAGCCGGTCAGCAATGCGGCTGGCCCGATTATTCTCATTGCCATCTTGCCGTTTATCGCCAAATTTGGTTCCACCATTGGCCCTGCGATCGAACAGATTATCGCTGCTGGCCCCGCGCTGATACTCCAAGAGTTAGGCAATCTGGGCACCATGCTGATAGCGCTGCCCTTTGCAGTATTAGTCCTCAAGATGGGCCGTGAAGCGATTGGCGCTACCTACTCTATCGCCCGTGAACCCAATATTGCCATTATTTCAGACCGTTACGGGCTAAGAAGCCCTGAGGGTATCGGGATTATGGGGGTGTACGTTGTGGGCACCATGTTCGGTACGCTCTACTTCGCCTTAATGGCGGGCTATATCGCGTCGCTGGATATTCTTGATATTCGCGCTTTGGCCATGGCCTGTGGGGTGGGCAGTGGCAGTATGGTGGCGGCGTGTTCGGCAGCTTTAGCCGAAGCAGTACCGGCATCTAAGGACGAACTACTCGCCTTTGCCGGGGCAAGCAACCTGCTTACCTACGCTACCGGTCTGTATATCTCTCTATTTATCGCGCTACCGATCACCGAGTGGATGTACAAGCGCTTAAATGGCTCGCGCCAGGAGGTTAGCCATGAAAACTCATGAGAGCCCAATCGATCAGTTCGATGCTGAGGCGTTAAAAGAGCTGCGCCCGGAAAATCAGCTGGGTAAAACCGCGTTGGTTCTGGCAGCGGTGTGTGTGGCGGCGTGGTTTAGCAATATCGTCAACGGTTCGCCTTTATTAGACGCGCTGCCCGGCATGTTGATTCTCTATGTCATGGTGATTATCGGCTTGGTGGTTGGGCGGTTTTGTCCTTTTTACCTGCCCAGCGTGGCCTGGGTGTCGCTGATTAGCATTATCGCGACGCTGCCGTTCTTCCCCGGTAATGGTTGGATCATCGCACGGCTGGCTGAAGTGGATTTCCTGGCAGTGGTCACACCGGTATTGGCCTACGCAGGGCTGGCGCTTACCGGACGTGAGTTCGCCATGTTCAAGCAAACCGGCTGGAAGCTGGTAGTGGTAGCGCTGTTAGTATTTACCGGTACCTTTATTGGCTCTGCCGTTGTCGCTCACGTGATGCTTTAAGGATAAGACGATGACTGCTTCAGTAGACTTACCGGATAGCGCAGAACTAAAAGCGTGGCGCCATGATTTCCACCAGCATCCGGAAACCGCGTTTGAGGAGCACCGCACCAGTGCGCGTATTGCCGAGCTACTAACTGAGTGGGGTTTTGAGGTAACCACTGGGATTGCCGGAACAGGTGTCGTAGCCACTCTGGATGGTCAGCAAGGGGAAGGCAAAACCATCGGCCTACGGGCCGATATCGACGCCTTGGATATTGGTGAAGAGACCCAGCTTGCCTACGCCTCGCAAACGCCCGGCAAAATGCATGCCTGCGGCCACGATGGTCATACCACGATGCTATTGGGCGCTGCCTGGGCGTTAAAGCAGCAGCCTGATTTCAAAGGCCGGGTGGTGTTCATCTTTCAACCCGCCGAAGAGAACGCAGGCGGCGGGCGGGTGATGGTTGAAGAGGGGCTGTTTGAACGCTTTCCCATGGATGCCGTGTACGGCCTGCACAACTGGCCGGGGCTGCCGGTAGGTGTTGCCGCAGTTCACGATACCGACGTCATGGCCGCCTTTGATATCTTTAGCCTGACGCTGACTGGCAAGGGCTGCCATGCGGCGATGCCCCATTTAGGTACTGATACGGTGTTGGCGAGCTGCCAACTGATTAGCCAACTGCAAGGGTTGGTGAGTCGCGAAACGCCGCCTGATAAAGCAGCCGTGCTGAGTATTACCAGTATTAACGCCGGTGATACCTTCAACGTGATTCCCGAGCAGGTGGCGCTGCGCGGCACGCTGCGTTGTTTTGATATGGCACACAAAGAGCATTTGGAAGCGCGCTTTAAGCAAGCGATTACCAGCTTAGCTGAGTTCCATGGTTTAACCGTTGAACTGGACTACCAGCGCTGCTATCCCGCCACTATCAATACCCCTGAACATGCTCAGTACTGCGCCTCGGTGCTGGAAAACTTACTCGGTAGTGGCAACGTGATCCGCAACCCGCCACCCAGCATGGCGTCTGAGGATTTCTCATTCCTGCTTGCCGAGCGCCCAGGTGCCTATATATGGATGGGCAATGGCGAGGAGTCCGCTTCGTTGCATAACCCGCACTATGACTTCAACGATGCATTGCTGCCTCTGGGGGCGCGCTACTGGGTGGAGCTGGTAAGGGCGTTACTCGTCTAAATTCCTGACTTAATACACGTTATTCGCTCTCTGATGCCCACTGGGTAGGGGAGCGTCTACCCCAAATATCACCACCGGACATAGCGTCTTGTTATCTAAAAAGCGTTTTGGGAGTTTTACGATGTCATTACAAACTGAGCCCTCGGCAACTGAGTCTTTAACTATTACTGTCATCGGCCTGGGGCAGATGGGCGGTAATATGGCGCTGACGCTTAAAGCCGCCGGGTTTGCGGTAACGGGAAGCGATGTATTTGAGCAAGCACGGTCGCGTCTCGCTGCTCAAGGGGTACCCGCTGTGGCTCCCGAAGAGCTACCCGCAAGCGACGTTTACCTGTTGTCGTTGCCCACCTCCGCCCAGGTGCGTGAGGTGCTTGAGCAATCGCCAGGCCTGATTAACCTAGCGCCAAAAGGTAGCGTGATTGTTGATACTTCCACCAGTG
Organism: Halomonas sp. N3-2A; assembly: GCF_002216165.1. Taxonomy (NCBI): domain Bacteria; kingdom Pseudomonadati; phylum Pseudomonadota; class Gammaproteobacteria; order Oceanospirillales; family Halomonadaceae; genus Halomonas; species Halomonas sp. N3-2A. The sequence continues at coordinate 3,912,288 of NZ_CP022286.1, forward strand.
ACCCCGCCGTGACGCGTGAACTGGCAGAAAAAGTTAGCGCAGCGGGTCTTCTATGGTTGGATGCACCGGTCAGCGGCGGCCCCAAAGGCGCTGCTAGTGGCAAGCTGGGGATGCTATTGGGAGGCGATGAACGCACTATCGAACGGGTATTGCCGATGCTGGAAGCGATGTCAGCCAAGCGCACCCATGTGGGCGGCCCGGGCAGCGGCCATGTGGTCAAGCTTGCCAATAATTACCTGTGTGCCGCGCACTTGTTAACCACCGCCGAAGCCGTTGCTATGGCAGCCAAAGCGGGCGTTGACCCCGCTGCCTGCTTGGCGGGACTCAATAGCGGTTCTGGGCGTAGCGCGGTTAGCGAGGTGAACTTCCCCGAGTGGGTGCTGAGTGAGCGCTTCGACTCAGGGTTTACCACCGGCTTGATGCGTAAAGACCTGCGTTTAGCGCGAGATGCCGCTGAGCAACTGGATATACCTTCGCCGCTGTTACAAGCCGTGGTCGATGCCTGGCATGCGAACGCCGACCACCCCGCCGATAGCGATGACTTTAACCATATCACTACACCGATATTAGCTCGCGCTACTCAAGCGGAGGGTAACGAATGAACGCACTTAGCCAACATGCCTGCGACCATCTTGCTGAACTGCTTAAAGGGTTTGGATTAGCTGCTGCCACACCGCTGAGTAACTGGATTGATGGTGATTTAGTGGTGGGAGAGGGTGAAGTGATCACCTTGAGCAATCCGGCCACCGGCGAAACGCTGGTGAGCTATCACGATGCAGGAGCCGCACTGATTGAGCGTGCCACCCAAGCCGCTGAGCGTGGCCAGCGCGAATGGATGGCGTTAACCGCCAGCGAGCGTGGACGGCGCATGAATGCCGCCATCCGTGGCCTGGAGGGCCATGAAGAGGCGCTGGCTCAGTTGGAAAGTGTGGTGGCCGGTAAGCCGATTCGTGACTGCCGCGCTGAAGTAGGCAAAGTGCGTGAGATGTTCGAGTACTACGCGGGCTGGTGCGACAAGCAGCATGGCGAAGTGATTCCGGTGCCTACCTCGCACCTTAACTATGTGCACCACGTGCCCTATGGCGTGGTGGGGCAGATTACCCCCTGGAACGCGCCGATGTTCACCTGTGCCTGGCAGTTAGCCCCGGCCATGGCGGCGGGCAATGGCGTGGTGCTAAAACCTTCCGAGCTGACGCCGTTCTCATCGGTGGTGATTGCCAAGCTGCTTGAAAGCGGCGGGCTTCCTAAAGGACTGATCAATATCGTCAATGGGCTAGGCAAATCGACCGGCGCAGCGCTGACCGATCACCCCGCCATCAGCAAGCTGGTATTCGTGGGCTCTCCCCAGAGTGGCCGCATGATCGCCGAAGCAGGTGCGCGGAGACTGGTACCCAGCGTGTTAGAGCTGGGGGGCAAATCGGCTAATATCGTGTTTGCCGATGCCAAGCTGGATGAAGCCGTTGCGGGTGCCCAGGCGGCCATTTTTGCTGCGGCTGGACAGAGCTGTGTGGCCGGGTCGCGGCTGTTGATCGAGCGCCCGGTGTTTGAGCAGGTTACCAGCCGTTTGGCGCGGGCGGCGGAGCAGATTCAAGTGGGCCTGCCTAGTGACGAAGCAACTCGCATGGGGCCATTGCAGAATCGCCGCCAGTTTGAGCAAGTGACGCGTATGATTGACGCTGCAGTAGCCGCTGGCGCGCGGCTGTTAACGGGTGGTAAACGTCCATCAGGGCTGCCTGACGAGGCTCACGGCTACTTTATCGCCCCTACGGTGCTGGTCGATGTCACACCGGATATGGAGATCGCTCAGCAAGAGGTGTTCGGCCCGGTGCTGGTGGCGATGGTCTTCGACACCGAAAATGAGGCGATTCAACTTGCCAACGAGACCCGCTTTGGCTTGGCTGGCGCCGTTTGGAGCCAAGACGTCGCGCGGGCGCATCGCGTAGCCGGTCAGCTGCGTGCGGGCACGGTGTGGATCAACAGCTACAAGGCGATCAGCGTTATGTCGCCGTTCGGGGGCTTTGGCGATAGCGGCTTTGGGCGCTCCAGCGGTTTGGATGGCCTGCGCGAATACACGGTGCCGCAAAGCGTTTGGGTGGAAACCGCCCCCGCAGCCAGTGTGGCATTTGGTTACGGCAGTGGCGTTGGTTGATCGCTCACCGCCAAACCTGGGGCGCGAAAGGCCTGCATCCAGCGCTGTAGGTGGCGTAGCAGCAGAACGCTAGCTTTGGGCTGCTGTCGACCTACCCGCGTGACCATGTGGGCCTGGGAGCGCTGAAAAAGCGGGTTATCTACCGGACGCGCGACTAACGTGCCGAGCTCTAAATCATGGGCGACGGCAAAGGCGGGCAGCAGGGTAATGCCCATACCGCTACGTACGTATTGCGCCAGAATCACCATGGAGTTGGTGTTCATCGCCATGCGCGGGGCTATACGCGACTGCTGAAAGGCTTGGTCAACCATTTGGCGCACCCCATGGGTGGTATCCCACATGGCCATCGGCTGTGTGCTTAACTGGGTGAGCGTAAGCGGTGTAGTGTGATTGGCTAAAGGATGGTTGGGCGCCAGGATAGCCATCAGTGGCTGCGGGCTAGATGACCAGAAACGCAGCTGGGGATGGGTACGCTCATGGAACATTAAGCCGATATGACTGTGATCGCTGATAATGGCATCAATTATCCCCGATGTGCCTGCGGTATGGATATCGAGCTGAATGCCCGCATAGCGTTGGGTAAATTCATGCAGAGGGGACGCCACTAGGTCACTGACAAATCCTTCACCGACGGTGAGCGATATCTTGCCGGTTTCCATGCGTTGGTAGGATTCAAGTGAGGCAATAAAGCCTTCATCAAGAGCGCCGCGTCGTTCGCAATACTCAAGCAGCATTTCGCCTACCGGGGTAGGCGAAATGCCGTCGCGATGACGCTCCATCAGGGTTGCCCCCAAGGCTTCTTCCAGCAAGGCAATTTGCCGGCTTACCGCCGAGGGTGCAATGTCCAAGCGCGCCGCTGCGCGGCGCACTGAGCCAGACTCAAGGGTAACGCGAAAGTAAACCAATCGCTGATGAGGAATATCCACTGGTAGCTGCTGTGCCTCTGCACTGGCTCTGTATAAATCGTTACCCTAAGGGTCCCCAAGCCTCGTAGTTTTCTCTAAACCGATAATAACGCTATAGGTACTTAAGTAGTTTCTGCAGCTTATTCATATCGGCAGAGTCGCCCACTAGGCGGACTTCACCGGCTACCATGCCATCTAGAAATGCCTGTTGCGTCGGCTTTTTAAGGATTTTCAACGCGGCATCCTGATCGCGAAAACGAAGCTCAAGGTCTAGGTCAACGGGTAGCCCTTTGCCGGTATCAATGCCTTTCGGCGCCATTCGATAATACCGGGCAATGCTGAGGTCTTCCGTGGCAACGCCCCAGTCCAGACCGCGCATTCGCTCAAGTTGCTCACGAAAGCGCGGCTTGCGTCGCAGGGCTCTTTTAAGCAGTAAGCTCAGTAGCCACAGCGTCAGCTTGAGTTTCATTAGGAAACGGCGTCCTTAAGCGCTTTGCCCGGCTTGAACGCAACATTTTTGCTGGCGGGAATCTGTAACGGCGCGCCAGTTTGCGGGTTTTTGCCAGTACGTGCGGCACGCTGGCGTACGGTAAACGTTCCAAAACCAATCAGAGCAACATCTTCGCCTTTGGCAACGCTGTTAGTGATTTCGTCCAAGATAACGTTCAGGACTTGGCCTGCTTTGTCTTTGGATAGATCAGCGTTTTCAGCAATTGCGGCTGCGAGTTCAGGTTTGCGCATAAAGGTATCTCCCTATGTGGAAATCAAGCGTAAGTTCATCTGTGTTGTTAGAAGCACTGCCCAGCTGGTTAACTTTTTTAGCCTAGTCGCTAAGGCGGCGAAAATCAGCCTAGCAGCGCAGGTGCTACTCTGGAAAGCTCCACTTTCCTTCTCACGCAGCTGCCTGTCAACGCAAATCCAATCAAACGACCGTCTTTATTTTCAGCAACGGCTGTCATGTCACCGCCTTCTCCCTCAATTTTCCACCGTGCTGGCGTGGTTGCTGGAGGGTAGGCAACCACGGGAAGTAATGGTGTTTTCACAATGACGGGCCACGCCCCAAAGCTGACGCTGGTTGGTTTTCCGGCGAGTGTTGTCGCTAGCGCTTTTACGCTTGCCTGCAGGGGCTGCACGTACATAGCGTTAACTCCCTCAACGCAAGCCGCATCGCCCAACGCAAATATGTTCGGTTGAGAGGTGCGTAGCTGGCGATCAACCACAATACCTCGATGGCTAACCGCCAGCCCGGCTGCTTCAGCAAGTTGAGTGCGCGGAGCTAAGCCCGTGGCGAGTAATACGATGTCGGCAGCATAGACGTCGCCATTATCAAGATGGAGTGATAGGGCATTATCTACGCTAAGGGCGAGCGTTTTCAGGTTATGCCCTAAAGCAAGTCGGATGCCAGCGTCTTGGAAAGCATCCGCCAGCGCTTGGCCGAGTGACTCGGGCAGTAGACGTTGCAGCGGGGTGCTTTCTGGCGCAATGAGGGTGACTTGGTGGCCGCCAGCATGGAGGTCATTGGCGAACTCGCAGCCCACCAGCCCGGTACCGACAACCGCGACACGTTTAGTAGGCGCTGCTCCTAATGCGGCATAAAAGCGGCGATACTCGTCTAAGTCGTTGATGGTGAAGCATCGTTTGGCGACACTTTCGGGCACGCTGAACGGCCTATGGGGCGCCGCCCCAGTGGCTAGCACCAGATCGTCATAGTGGAGCTGCTGGCCATTACTGAGTTCTACGCATTGGTTATCCACATGCAGGTGTGCGACCTGGGTGTGGGTAATTAACTCAGCATTCAGTTCTTCTGCGACGCCGCTGGCGTCACGTTGGGCGAGTTGGTCTGGCGTTAAGCGTTTCGCAAAGCCTGTAGAAAGCAGCGGTTTACTGTAATCATCGCCACTATCGGCACTGATAAGGGTAATGGTACGTGTATCGCCATGTCGGCGTAGGGCGCGGGCAAGGCCAATCCCCGCCATACCGGTGCCAATAATAATCAGTGCCGAATGGGTATATCGCGATATCTCGTGTGAGGGCATGCAGTCACCAAAAGTCGGCGGAACAAAAGCCTGTGAGGTCACCATGTTACACTAGCTTTCTGTGTATTGACCGCCTTGGAGACTTTGGTGATCGCCCCTACTGTTCGGCAAGCTTCCCTTCCTCATCGACTATTTCCTCACTGGCTCCCTGTTGCTGCGGCTCGTCCTGCAATGAGCGCTGCGTGGTGGCAGTGGGTGGCATCGACGGACTCCTTAACGACGCGGTTAACCGTCGCAGGCGGCACAAACGCGTTTCGGGTGCAATTGTTACGTCAAACGATTGGCTTACCTCTACGGGATGAAGCGCTAGCGCTGGGAATTGAACCGCGCCGCTATGCATGGCTGAGAGAAGTCGCGTTGTGTGTCGGCGATAAGCCCTGGGTAGTCGCACGCTCGGTAGCGCCACTTAGTCAATTACAAGGTAAGGGGTTAGAAGGGCTTGGCGAGCGTTCATTAGGCAGTTGGCTGTTTCAACAACCTGACTTAGTGCGCGGGCCACTCTACGCCACTCGCCATCAGCCACGCTTTGTCGCGGAACACTCTGCGTCGCTTTTAGACAGCGTATGGGGGCGGCGCTCAGTGTTTCAGCACGGTGGGCTGTCGCTGTTAGTGCAGGAATACTTTTTATCGACCATGGCAGATGATCTTGCCCTGTCTTCGCGCTAGGCTATCACCAGCGTTTTCTTTTTGAGAGGTAAGCATGGACCGTTCTCTGTTGAGGCCAACGGGATGGGCTCGGGTGGCTGATTTTTTACATTTAACGCGATTGGATCGCCCGATTGGTACTTGGCTATTGATGTGGCCCACCTTATGGGCATTGTGGATAGCAGCAGAGGGTGTGCCTGGACGGAATGTTCTGCTGATCTTTATTGCTGGCGTTTATGTGATGCGCGCCGCGGGCTGTGTGGTTAATGATTACGCTGATCGTCATTTCGATGGCCATGTAAAGCGCACTAAACATCGTCCGCTAGCCACTGGTCGTATCAGTGAAACCGAGGCGCAGCTGCTGTTTATCGCGCTGGTAGCCACTGCTTTCATTTTAGTGCTATTGACCAATTGGTTTACGGTGCTGTTGTCGATAGGTGGTGTTGTATTAGCGTTCATTTACCCGTTTATGAAGCGCTACACCCATTTACCTCAGGTGGTGTTAGGGGCTGCGTTCTCTTGGGCGATTCCCATGGCATTCGGTGCGGTATTGGGTCATGTACCGTTTGAAGCATGGCTACTGTTTAGCGCTAACGTGCTGTGGACCGTTGCCTACGATACTCAATACGCCATGGTCGACCGCGACGATGACCTAAAAATTGGCATCAAATCTACCGCGGTGCTGTTTGGTAGCGCTGATCGTCTGATCATTGGTGTGTTGCAAGTGGCGGCACTTGGACTACTTGCCTGGGTAGGATGGCGCGTTGGTTTAGGTGGCTTTTTCTGGCTTGGATTAGCCGCTATGGCCGCTACGTTTGTCCATCAACAACGCTTAATCGCTGGCCGTGAGCGCGACCGCTGCTTCCAGGCATTTCTTAATAATCATTGGTCAGGCTTGTTAATTTTTGCAGGTATTGCACTAAGTTGGTGGCCAATAACTGGCTAAATATCCTCTATGTCATAAAATTGTCATCGAGTCATGGTGTTATCGTCACTGACATGTCTTTGAACTGTTTTTTTAAACTATTTTTTAAATTAGTTTTCATTGAACACCGTGAGGCCCTGGAATGACCGCCAAGACCGTTTTGATTGTCGATGATGAGGCGCCTATTCGCGAGATGATCGCAGTGGCGCTGGAAATGGCTGACTATCGCGTGCTTGAAGCGGATAACGCCCAGGATGCCCACGCGATGATGGTTGACCACCAGCCAGATCTGCTTTTGCTGGATTGGATGATGCCGGGCACCAGTGGTATTGAGCTTGCAAGGCGCTTAAAGCGTGAAGAAGCCACTGCCGAGGTGCCTATCATTATGCTGACCGCTAAAGGCGAAGAAGATAATAAGATTCAAGGGCTTGAGGCTGGGGCGGATGACTATATCACCAAGCCTTTCTCTCCCCGCGAACTGGTGGCGCGCTTAAAAGCAGTATTGCGACGTACTACCCCCCGTGGTGTCGAAGATCCTATTGAAATTAATGGCTTGCTATTAGACCCAGTGAGCCACCGTGTGAGTGCTTACGGTAAGGCGTTAGAAATGGGGCCGACGGAGTACCGTCTGCTGCAGTTTTTCATGACGCACCAAGAGCGCGCCTATACACGTAGCCAACTGCTCGATCAAGTGTGGGGCGGTAACGTATACGTTGAAGAGCGGACGGTAGATGTTCACATCCGACGTCTACGTAAGGCCCTAGGAGAAGCTCACCAGAGTCTCATTCAAACGGTGAGAGGCACTGGGTACCGTTTTTCCGCGCGGGTGTAACGGTGCGCCTGTGGAGCCGAGAACTATGGCGAATTGCGTGGCTGGCCGCTTTGGGCGCTTGTCTGGGGTGGTTGCTGGGTATGCCAGGTCTTGGCGTTGCTGCAGGTCTTGCCGTTTGTCTGGTGTATCAACTGCGCCAACTGCGTGCGCTCTTTAAGTGGTTAACGCTTCACCCTCATGATGAACCCCCTGCTGCGAGCGGCATGTGGGGCGAGCTTTTTGATCGCTTGTATCGCTACCAAAAGAGCCAACGGATTACTCAGAATCGCTTACGTGCCACCCTTGCACGTATTCAGGAATCATCCGAAGCGATGCGTGACAGTGTCGTTATGCTAGATCGGCATGGTGACCTGGAGTGGTGGAACAGTGCCGCGACGGAAATGCTGGGCTTGCAAACCGCCCACGACCGTGGCCAGCACATTACCAATCTGCTTCGTGACCCGCGATTTATCAGCTACTTTAATGCACGTAAATACGGTGAGCCGCTGACCTTAACGTCGCCCATCGATGAACGGCATATCCTTCAATATCAAATTACTCTCTATGGTGATGATGAGCGCTTGGTAATGGCGCGAGATATTACCCGCTTGCATCGTTTAGAGCAGATGCGGCGTGACTTTGTCGCCAATGTTTCCCATGAACTACGCACACCGCTAACGGTACTGACGGGTTATTTAGAAACCTACAGCGACTTGAAAGAGCAACTTCCACCACGTTTGGGCCGAGGTATTGCTCAGATGGAAGAGCAGACGAAGCGTATGCAAAACTTAGTCAATGATCTGCTACTGCTCTCTCGGTTAGAAATTGATCAAGGTGGCGAGGATCATCATGCGTTGGCGTTAGGGCCAATGCTCGACACCATTCGCTGCGATGCGCTAGCGCTCTCTAACCAACAGCACAGTGTTCAAGTCGCGCTTGAGAGCGATGCCCGTCTGATCGGCAGCGAGCAGGAACTGCATAGCGCTATTTCAAACCTAGTGTTTAACGCTGTGCGGTATACGCCAGAGGGCAGTCAGATAACACTTCGCTGGAAAACCCTGCCGAATGGCAGTGCTTGTATTGAAGTTGACGACGATGGTGAGGGAATTGACCCTGTGCATATTCCACGCTTAACCGAGCGTTTCTATCGCGTTGATAAAGGGCGTAGTACTGCAACGGGTGGTACCGGGCTTGGTCTGGCGATTGTAAAGCATGTGCTACTAAGACATGACGCATTGTTACAAATTGAATCTCGCCCTGGCGAAGGAGCCCTCTTTCGCTGTGTTTTTCCGTCATCACGTGTTGTCAAAAGCGAGCCCGCCTCGCGCAATGCTGTTTAAGTACAAGTGATGTATAGGTGTGTCATGCTTGTCATACAAGTATGGCCACATAATACTCATGTGCCATTTCTAACCACTTTCCCTGCTTGATCTGCAAACGCTTTAAGCGCTCTTCCTATTATCTTTCATTTGATAAATTATTGTTTTATTTGGTTTTTTATATCATTTTTGATTTTTTGGCACATCGTCTGCACGTGTCTTGGTACTTGGTAAGAGAGAAAACCATAGGAATTGGTAAGCCGAAAGGCCGTCTTTCTTACTATTTAAGCAGTACCTGAACAGCGATCTAGGAGACGGAACATGATGTCCAAGGAACTACTCAAGAAAGCTGGTATTTTAAGTGTAGCGTTCGGTTTAGTTGCTAGCCCTGCAGCATTCGCTCAAGAGCCAGCAGACCCCGCGAACAATATTTCCCCTGATGAGCAGCCTGTTGAGACTCAATCCGAAAGTACAACAGATTCAAGTAATTATGATAGCCAAGAGTTGACTCATGACGAAGGCGATAACGCCAGCGACATGGAACCTAGTTCAACGAGCCAGGACGATTCAGAGTCTGGCTATGACAGCACAGATGAGTTGCCTGAAGAAAATAGCGGAATGTAACATTAACTTTGGTTACTTATCTTTTCAAAAGGTACTATAACTCTTACGCTTACGGATGAGCTATTCAGAGGCATGGATGTCAAATTGCATGGATGCTCCTAGATTCAAGGATTGAATCTTTCGACGGTCAACACGCTAGTCAGGGTTAATTCCAAGGTTGGAGCCCCTCAAACGGATAGGAAGCTAGTGTTACGTATCGCGATACTAAGAGTGCTCAAGACCCCACTTCGGTGGGGTCTAATTTTTTGTGTATAGTATAATCATTGTTACGTTGCCCACTGTTTCTTGGTGTTAAAAATGCAATTATTCAGATGACACGTTTTGCGATTGGCAAAAGAAGGTACCTTGTATCATTGCATTGTCGGTTGCTCCATATAGCAAGGAGTTTTTATTTATGTTGTTGAAATCATTTGTTAAAAGCACTGTGGTTGTAGGCTTATCGTTGGGGCTTATCGCAAGTCCAATAGCGTTTGCACACTCTTCCATAGAGCTGAATCAAGGACGTGCTGAGAACCAAGAAATTATTCAACCTCAATCTCGTAACACATCGGGCCCTGCGACCTATTCAGCTAAAGATTTGATCAATGATAATGAGAATACTCTGATATATGCTCCTTCAAGCCGTGCCAGTGACGCTGATGATGACTCTAAAGAGCGAGCAGGTTATCGCGCTGAAGAACTCAACCGTGAAGAAGGTAGCAGTACACGCTGGTAAAGAGGGCGATGGTTAAACGTGTGTGACAAATAAGTTTTATAGCAAAAACCCCGCTTCGGCGGGGTTTTTGTGGTTAAGACGGTGATCGATTGATCCTGTTAATGCTGGTGATGGCGGTCAGCGGCGGTGCTTCCTTCTTGGGCGCTTTGAACCCAAATTTCTATTTCAATAGCGTCTTGCTGGGCAAATTCGAGCGTGATGGGAAACCGGTCACCTTCTGCCAATGGCTGATGTAATCCCATTAGCATTAAGTGATAGCCGCCACCTGGGCGCATTGTTAGCGTTTCATCTTTAGCGATTTCGATAGCACTGACGTGGCGCATTTTCATCATATCGCCTTCCATCTGCATATCATGTAGCTCAACACTTTCGCTCACAGGTGTCTGTGCGCTGACCAGTGTGACGGACTCTGTATGAGCCGTAATATCCAGATAAGCGGCACCATTTGTCACACCGGGGGGCGTTGGCGTGGCAAAAGGATGAGCGATCCTTAGCTGGTCGGTTTGAACGTCGTGAGCCGATGCGAAAGAGATTGAGCCAGTGAGGAGAGCCGTCAACCAGAGTGCGCGGGTCAGCATGGTCGTATTCCTTGTAGGGGCCTTATCTTCTTAACAAGGCTTATGCTTAATCTTGAGAATAATAGTGAAGCCAAACAACCTTAAGGTAACAAATAGGTTGTATCAGCGTTATAGCGATTAAGTCATTAGCGATGAGGCGTAATGTCGCGCGTGCCGCGGTAGTGGTCGTCCCACATTAAGACGGCACCTGCCACTGCGCCGGGAATTAAGAACAGGTTGGCGAGAGGAATCCAGGTCACGAGCATAATTAACCCGCCGTAGGTGAGACTTGGCCACCACCGTTTCGATAATCGTGTACGCATATCGCGAAAGGTAATCTTATTGTTATCCATAGGATAATCTAAATAAGTGATTGCCATGATCCACGCGGAAAAAAGGATCCACAAAATAGGCGCTATCAGGTTTAGGCCAGGTATCCAGCTAATGATAAACAGTATCACCATGCGTGGCAGAATATAACCGAGTTTGACTAGCTCACGACCCAAGGCATCGACGGCGGTTTTAGCGAGCCCGCGGTCATCCAGGGGTTCACGCCCTGTTGCTTGACGCTCTACCTTCGCGGCTAAAAAACCATAGAAAGGTGCGGCGATTAAGTGGGTGACCAGGGTGAAGGTAAAAAAGATCACCAGCAGTAGGCTGATAAAGAACAGTGGCCAGATTAGCCATGAGAGCCACTCAAGCCAGCTTGGCACCATGGTCATCGCACTATCTAACCAGCCAGAAAAGCGGCTGACTACGAAGCTGAGCATGCTGGCATAAACGATTATATTGACCACGATGGGTAGGAAAATATAGCGCCGCAGACCTTTCTGGTAGACCAAGCGAGTGCCTCGACTCAGCGCCGTCATCGCATCCAACATATTTGCTCCTTAGAAAAAACGCCCAGAGGGAATATCTGGGCGTATTGCAGGAGGAATCGCGTGCTAGGTCAAGATTTTTTAAGTACCTGCGGGTCGATATTGTCGGGATCGCTATGGCGAATATCTAGCCCTTTGACCAAGTAGACAACGTACTCCGCCAGGTTGTTGGCATGATCCCCCACGCGTTCTAAGGCACGTAGCACCCACATAATGCTAAGTACAGAGCTAATCGAACGTGAATCTTCCATCATAAAGGTCATCAGCGAGCGCATGGCGCTACCATACTCATCGTCAACGAACTCATCTTCGCGCACAACTTGCATTGCAAGATCGGTATCAAAACGCGCAAAAGCGGTAAGTGCATCGCGAAGCATTTTACGCACGTGCTCGCTGATATGGCGTACTTCGACTAAACCACGGATGCTGCCGCTACTTTCGCTCAACAGTAGTGCATTTCGAGCAATTTTGCTGGCTTCATCGCCGATACGCTCGAGGTCGGACGTTGCGCGAATAACCGCCAGCACTAAGCGTAAGTCGGAAGCCGCTGGCTGACGACGTGCTAATACCCGCGTACATTCATCGTCAATTTGCAGTTGCAGGTCGTTCACTTGGCGGTCATTGTCGCGCACTTTCTCAGCAAGACGGCTATCACCTTCCAGTAGCGCAAAAACAGCATCTTGCACTTGTTTTTCCACCAGACCGCCCATGGCCATCAGGTGGGTTTTTAGCTCTTCCAGCTCTTGGTTGAACTGGCGAGAGATATGTTGGCTGTGGCTATCGCTCGTAATATCCATTGAGCACTCCTGACGTGATGTCTTTGGGGCCTAGGTGATGCGGCCGGTGATGTAGTTTTCGGTGCGTTGTAAACGCGGGTTGGTGAACACTTGATCCGTTGGCCCGTACTCAACGAGTTCACCGTGCTGCAAAAAAGCCGTGTAGTCAGAAACCCGCGCGGCTTGCTGCATATTGTGGGTAACCAGCACTAGCGTTAGCTGTGATTTAAGGTTACGAATCAGCTCTTCAATTTTCAGCGTTGAGATCGGGTCTAAGGCTGACGCTGGTTCATCAAGTAGCAGTACATCCGGCTGTACGGCAAGCGTACGAGCAATGACCAAGCGCTGCTGCTGGCCGCCAGATAGCTGCCAGGCCGACCGGTGCAGTCGGTCTTTAACCTCATCCCACAGTGCTGCCGATGTCAGTGCCCATTCGATAATGTCGTCCCGCTTCCGCTTGGGTAAGCGTTGCTGTAAACGCAGGCCAAAGGCCACGTTTTCATAAATCGACATAGGGAAAGGGTTGGGTGTTTGAAACACCATCCCAACGCGCCGTCGCAACTCGGTAACATTCATGTCCGGGGCATGAATATCCTGACCTTCAAGCTGAATATGGCCACTGTGTGTTACCGATTCATTAAGGTCGTGCAGTCGGTTAATCGCGCGTAGTAGTGTCGACTTTCCACAGCCTGAAGGGCCAATAAAGGCCGTTACACGGTGGCGTGGTAGGTCTAATGTTAGATCGCGCAACGCCATTTTCCCCGCATAAGCGAGGTGAAACTTTGCAATGCTCAAGCAGCGCTGTTCGGCAGAAAAACGCGCCACGGGTGCGAGAGCCGCATTGTTGGACGATAAAGACGCTAACATTCGTTTCCTCGCTGACGCCTCAGATAATGACGCAGAAATATGGCAGTTAGATTAAGCACGAGTACGATTAATACCAGCAGCAGCGCAGTGGCGAAAACTAGCGGAATGGCGGCCTGCACATCTTCACCATGAAAGGCGGTATCAAATAAATGATAGCCGAGGTGCATAAACTTGCGCTCTAGATGAAGGTAGGGAAACTCACCATCTACAGGCATTTGCGGGGCTAGCTTGGCGACGCCCACTAGCATTAGCGGCGCCACTTCGCCTGCGGCTCTGGCGACGGCTAAAATCATCCCCGTTAGCATGGCGGGCGTTGCCATGGGTAACACCACCCGCGTTAACATTTCCAAGCGTGTCGCACCCAGCGCAACGGCACCTTCCCGCTGGGCATCAGGTATGCGTGCTAGCCCTTCTTCGGTAGCGACAATCACTACCGGTAACGTGAGCAAGGCAAGTGTTAGCGAGGCCCAAAGAAGGCCGCCGGTTCCAAATGTGGGTGAGGGCAGTTCATCGCTAAAAAACCAGCTGTCGATAGAGCCGCCTACTCCGTATACAAATACCCCAAGGCCAAACACGCCATAAACGATTGAAGGCACGCCTGCCAGGTTGCGTACGCCAATGCGAACTAAGCGTGTTAAGCGGTTTTGGTGGGCGATTTCGTTTAAGTAAATAGCCGCGAGAACCCCAAATGGAGTAACGATCACTGACATCAGAATGACCATTAAGACGGTGCCAAAAATGGCTGGCCAGACACCTCCGCCAGTATTTGCGGCGCGTGGCCCTTCACTCAGAAATTGCCAGATGCGCTGCCCCCAGGCGATGGTTTTTTGTCCCCAGGACATGGCATTTGGTGATTGAAAATAGGTAACACTTGCCAGCGGCTGGCGAAGTATTTGACCATCGGCGGTGGCTAGCACTAACGTGCCAGGGGGCCGCTGGTTAACGGGCAAGGCAAGCGCATCCTGGATGAAGGCCCAGGCAGCTTGTTCTGTTAACCGTTGATCGCCACTCTCCAGCGTCATTAAACGGCCTATAAAATCACCCCATGGGGTGCGCGTTAAGCGGATAAGGTCGGCTGGCTCGGCCTGTTGGCTAATCTCATCAATGGCAATCCACTGCCAGTTGCTTCCTGTAACATCCTGATTACCAGTGAAATAGAGCCGTTCTGCCCCTGCTCCTTTGGGCAGCGTCGTTTCACGAACTGGCTGCCCAATGACGATATCGCCTGACTTGAGGGTAACTTCCTCTAATGGCGCTGGCCAAAAATGGCCTAACCCCCGAATCGTCAGCAGCGTTAATAATGCTGCCAACATTAATAACGAAAGCGCCACGCAGGCAGCACAAAGCCAAGGCCAGAGCCCGCTGCCGCTCATTTTTAAAAAACCAACGTTTGCAAAAACAGCCCGCTGCCAACGCATTAGAGTGTGCTCCCTAAGCGTTGATAGCGTCGGCGCAAGCGCTGTCTGACAATTTCAGCCAGTGTGTTCACCACAAAGGTAAAAATGAACAAGGCCAGCGCCGCCAGTATCAGTAAGTGATAGGTCAGCCCGCCTGGTGAAGCCTCGGGAAGCTCAATGGCGATAGAGGCTGATAGTGAACGTAGCCCTTCAAACGGACTGGCACTCAAGAGCGCGGTGTTACCGCTGGCCATTAACACAATCATGGTTTCGCCCACGGCGCGGCCAGCGCCAATCATCACCGCTGAAAAGACCCCAGGACCTGCCGTGGGTAGGGCAACTTTCCACAGTGCTTGCCAGCGGCTAGCGCCTAGCGCTTGAGCACCTTCCATTAAGGTAGGGGGCACATCGGCAAGTGCATCTTCTGCGAGTGAATAAATACTGGGAATCACCGCAAATCCCATCGCAATGCCCACAATCAATGCATTTCGAGTGGCGTAATCAAGACCGTAACGTTGATCCAGCAAGCGTCGCAGGTCGCCGCCAAGCCAGTGTTGTTCAATGATGGGAGCAATCCATATAGCCAGTACAGCCATGCCAGCCAACCAGGGGATCAGCCATAAGCCTGCCCAAGAAAGCGGTAGTCGTTGACGAACGTGGGCGGCCGTCCGATACCATAGATATCCCGCTAAGGCTGCGCTAAGAGGTAGCCAAATAATGATCATCAAGGCACTGGCCAGGTTTCGTTCCACCCAGGGGGCGAGTAATAAACCAGCAATAAAACCGATGACCACGCCAGGCACCGCTTCCATCAGCTCAAGCGTTGGCTTTAAACGGCTACGGAGCCGTGCGGACATAAATAGCGCAGAGTACATTGCTGCGCCCAGGGCAATAGGCGTTGCGAATAGCATGGCCGCCAGTGCCGCTTTTAATGTTCCCCAGGCAAGGGGCGAGAGTTTAGCGAGGCTGAACGTGTCGCCAAAGGCGAGCAAGGGTAGCGTTTCCCAAAAAAGGAACACGCCAATCGCTAAAATTGCCAACAAAACACCGATGCCACCAGCGGTGATAAGCCCGGTAGCAAGTCGGTCTTGTATATGGCGCAGCGGCTGACGCGAGAAGGGTAGCCGAGGAGGAGTCATGTCGACATCATAGAAAAGCGAAAGCCATCACGAAAATAAGCATGCATGGTCAAGTCTCCTTACCCTATCGTTTATTTATGACAATTAAATGACAGTTCACAGGTGTTGGCGCTGAGCATCACGCAGGTGATTGGGCAGCGGCACAAAGCCTGCAGCTTTGACAATCTGCTGGCCCTCTTCGGAAAAGATAAGTGTCAGAAAGGCTTGCTCCACAGGTGGCAATGACTCGCCGGGTGGCAGGTTAACGTAAAGATAGAGATCGCGTGATAATGGGTACTTTCCTTGCTGAATAGAGCGTTCGTTGGGCGCAACGGCAGCGCCGTATTCATCTACTAGGCGCAGTGCACGCACCATTGGATTTAAATGGTTGTAGCCTGCATAGCCCATGGCATTGAAGGACTCTCCTACCGCAGCAATGACCGCCGATGAGCCTGGGTGTTCACTGATATCTAGGCGGAACTCGCCATCGCACAGGGCTCTTGCCTGAAAGAGGCCATGAGTACCTGACGCTAGGTTACGACCATGCAGGGCTATTTGGCCATAGGGCCAATCCGTCGCCGGGATCAGCGTACTCCAGCGCCGGATGGGGTGGGGAGCACCGCAAGCGAGGCTAGTTGAAAAAATCGCATCGACTTGTTGGAGTGTCAGGGTATCCAATGGGTTATGGCGATGTACCGCCACGACTAATGCATCCCGCGCAACTCGAAGTTCAAGCGGTGGGTAACCGTAGCGGTCAATAAACTGCTGGCGTTCTGCATGGGTCATGGGGCGTGACATCGGCCCTAGGCGGGTGGTGCCTGCCACTAAGGCAGTTGGCGCGCTGGCTGAGCCGCCGGCCTGAAATTGCAGGTTGATATCCGGGTGGCGGGCGCTTAAGGCTTCGCCCCAGCGCAGCACCAAGCCTGCCATGGTGTCAGAACCGACGGCACCTAACGTGCCGCTCACCGAGGTTGGCTGCCCCCAGGCAAGCGTGCCTGCCATTAAAAGCCAGCCAGTCAGAAGCAGTAGCAGTTGATGTTTACTCACACGTCGTAAATTGTAACGCTTCAAACGACACCCCTCTTGTGATTAACTATTACCAGCCTATTGCGATGCAGCAACATCACAACAATAACCTTTTGAAGCGACCACCTTATGACACCGCTGGACACCGATTTGGACGATGTACCTGCTCCGCAGGGGCAGCTCACCTTAAAGTTACTGGCTTCTCGGCAAGATACCAATCTCTATGGTGATATTCCGGGTGGTTGGTTAGTCAATCAGATGGATCAAGCCGCCGAACTGGCCGCGGGCCGAGAGGCAGGCGGTCGCACAGCGACCGTAGCGATTGAGGCGATGGATTTTTTAAGCCCGGTACGTGTGGGCTCAATGGTGAGCGTTTATACCTGCGTGCGGGAAATAGGCCATAGCTCGATTAAGATTGATGTTGAGGTATGGGTGCGTCCACCTCAGGGTCGCCATTTGGAAGAGCGGCAGAAAGTGACCGAAGCGCGTTTTGTGATGGTAGCGTTGGATGATAATGGGCGTATCCGTGCGGTGCATAGCTGAGAGATTGGTTGACCATTAACATCATAAAAGGGCGCCAAGGCGCCCTTTAT
The DNA here is from genome assembly GCF_002216165.1 of Halomonas sp. N3-2A. Classification (NCBI taxonomy): domain Bacteria; kingdom Pseudomonadati; phylum Pseudomonadota; class Gammaproteobacteria; order Oceanospirillales; family Halomonadaceae; genus Halomonas; species Halomonas sp. N3-2A. The sequence goes on from NZ_CP022286.1 coordinate 3,929,629, forward strand.
TGTGTCGCTACTAAACGTTGGCGAAATGCCTAGACGCCGACATTGTCGCGGTTTTTCAGGTAGGCGTATTCGCCGACATCGCTGAATGGGCGCAGTAATTTCTGGAAGGCTGAGTAAGAGTCATAAACACGGCGAGACTCTTCGTCATTGTCTACTTGGCGTTGGATCGCCTCTTTTGAAGATTCATACAGTGCTGCCATCACGTCTTCCGGGAAGGTGCGCAGTTGAACACCATGTTCATCGACCAGCGTTTCCAGTGCCTGAGCGTTACGGTAGGCAAATTCGCTGATCATGGCGAGATTAGAGGCTCGCGCGGCTTCACGGATAACGTCTTGCAGATCTTCTGGCAGGGAATTCCAGGCGTCTAAATTGATAGTGCCTTCCAGCACGGCTGACGGCTCGTTCCAGGCGGAGGTGTAGTAGTAATCTGCCACTTGGTGAAGGCCAAACGCCATATCATTGTAAGGCCCGACCCAGTCCGCTGCATCAAGTGCGCCGGTTTGCAGCGAGGTGAAGATTTCTGAGCCCGCCATAGTGACGGTACTCACACCAATGCCGTTCATCGCTTCGCCAGCAAGGCCTGGCAGGCGAAGTTTTAGGCCCTGCATATCGTCTAGAGAGTTAATCTCTTTTTTGAACCAGCCGCCCATTTGCGTGCCGGTATTACCGACCGCAAAAGGCTTCAGGTTGTGGTTGGCGTAGATCTCATCCCACAGCTCCTGGCCACCACCGTTATACAGCCACGCATTCATTTCGGTTGTGTTCATGCCAAACGGCACCGCGGTGAAAAACTGTGAGGCCGCGACCTTGCCGCGCCAGTAGTAGGATGCGGAATGCCCCATCTCTGCGGTACCCGCAGCGACCGCATCGAACACCTCAAGTGCAGGCACAAGCTCACCCGCACCGTGTACACGTATGCGCATGCGGCCATTGGAGAGCTGCTCGACCCGACGTGCGAAGTCATTGGCACCTGTGCCAAGCGCTGGGAAGTTTTTCGGCCAGGAGGTCACCATATCCCAGGTGTAGGTTTCGTTGGCGCTAGCAGTGGAAACAAAAGGCGCAGCAGCGACACCGGCGGCACCGAAGCCGGCGGTTTTTAGAAATTGGCGGCGTTGCATGGCGGGCATAACTCCGAAATTATCTGATGTTTTTTTATTAATGCGCAGTGAGCGCAGTGTCCATCAGCCAGTATGCGCTAAGCAGGTTTTAATGGGCAAGTACTCGCCTACCGCTTTACGCTTACGTTAACACCGCTCAAAGTGGGGTGAGTTTGGCAAACCCTAGTACGAGCCATTTCACCCCTTCACCTTCAAAGCTGACCTGTACGCGGGCGCGGGCACCTTCGCCTTCCGCGTTTAAAATTATGCCTTCGCCAAACACTGGATGCATTACCCGCTGGCCAACATGCAGGGCAGGTAGATCGCCGTCGCTTTCAACCCGCTGTTGCGCAAAACTTGAGCGTGAGGCGGTAACGGGACGGGAAATATGACCGCGTAGGCGGACTTCTTCCAACAGATGGGGCGGAAGTTCACGTAGAAAGCGCGATGGCCTGGGGAACACTTCTTTGCCGTGCAGGCGGCGGGTTTCGGCATGGGTCAGGTAGAGTTTCTGCATCGCGCGGGTAACGCCGACATAGCAAAGTCGTCTTTCCTCTTCGAGCCGCCCTGGCTCTTCGATCGACATTTTATGAGGAAATAGGCCCTCTTCAACGCCGGCAATAAACACCACGGGAAACTCCAAGCCCTTAGCAGAGTGCAGGGTCATCAGCTGCACGCTGTCTTCAAATTCATCGGCTTCATGGTCGCCCGCATTAAGTGCCGCTTCGGAAAGAAACGCTTCCAGCGCTGCCATACCTTCGCCTGCTTCCGGGGTTTCGAAGGCATCGCCGTGGGTAAAGGCGCGCGCAGCAGTCACCAGCTCTTCCAGGTTTTCCACGCGCGCTTGGCCTTTTTCGCCGCGCTCGCTCTTGTGATGCTCGATCAGGCCGGTATGCGTGGTGATGTGGTCGATAATTTCATGCAGCGGCAGGCCAGATGCATCGTTGTCTAATTGCTCAATGAGGTTGGCAAATGTCTGCACCGCGTTGGCTGCGCGGCCTTTTAGCGAGCCGTCTTGAATGGCATCGTGCAGCGCCTGCCACAGAGAAATGCTTTGTTCTCGGGCACGATGGCGCACAATTTCTACCGTACGGGTGCCTATCCCGCGGGTAGGTACGTTAATCACGCGCTCCAAAGAGGCATCGTCATCACGATTAAGCAGTAGGCGCAGATAAGCTAAGGCATTTTTGATCTCTAAGCGCTCATAGAAGCGGTGCCCGCCGTAAATACGGTAGGGCATGCCTTGGCGGATCAGCGTCTCTTCCAGTAAACGCGATTGAGCATTGGAGCGGTAAAGAATGGCAACATCGCGGCGATTAAACCCTTCATCGACCTTTTCTTTGATGGTATCGACGATATAGCGGGCTTCTTCTAAGTCGTTAAACCCGGCATAAACAGAAATGGGGTCGCCTTCGACACCGTCAGTCCATAGGTTTTTACCCAGCCGCTCGCTGTTATGACTGATCAGCGTGTTAGCGGCTTCCAGAATCGCGCTTGTGGAGCGGTAGTTCTGCTCTAGGCGTACGGTGTGAGTGTTAGGAAACTCCTCCTCAAAGCGGCGAATATTTTCCACTTTGGCGCCACGCCAACCGTAAATTGACTGATCATCGTCACCGACGGCGGTCATCGGTGTTTGTAGCCCAGTGAGTAGTTTTAACCACGCGTATTGCAGCGTATTGGTGTCCTGAAACTCATCGACCAATACATGACCAAAGCGCTCGCGGTAATGGTTTAGCAAAGGCGGATTGTCACGCAACAGTTCTAGGCTGCGCAGTAGCAGTTCACCGAAGTCCACTAGGCCGCCGCGTTCGCAGATAAATTGGTAGCGCTCATAAAGCTCTACCATCTGGCCAAGATAACCATCGCCGTCCACGTTGACTTGATGGGGGCGCAGGCCTTCCTCTTTGCAGCCAGAGATAAAGCCTTGCACCTGGCGGGGCGGGAAGCGCTCATCATCGATGGAATAATCTTTGAGCATCCGTTTTACCAGCCGTAACTGGTCATCGGAGTCGATGATTTGGAAGTGCTGTGGCAGCCGAGCATCCTGCCAGTGAGTGCGCAGTAGGCGATGGGCGATGGAGTGAAACGTGCCAACCCATACATGGCGCATGGAGATGCTCAGCAGAGCTTCCAGACGAGTGCGCATTTCCCGCGCGGCCTTGTTGGTAAACGTGACCGCCAGCAGGGCATACGGCGAAAGCCCTTCGGCCTGCATTAGCCAAGCAATGCGATGAACCAGCACGCGGGTTTTACCGGACCCGGCACCCGCCAGTACCAGTAAGTTACCCTGGGGTGCGCTTACTGCCTCGCGCTGGGCAGGGTTAAGCTGATCAAGTATCGCCGTGACGTCGTCCATATAAGCCGCTGCCGGTTCGAAAAATGGGCGGTCAGTTTAGCACAGCCAGTGAACTGGCTGTGCATACAGTCGAATGGACAGCTACGGCTCTTCAGGGTAACGCAGCGTATTCAGGCTCTTTTTGACGGCTTTTAGCTGCTCAGCAAGCCTCGGGCCGCGCGTTTTGGCAACGCCAACGGCGAGGACGTCGATAAGCACCAAATGAGCGATTCGTGAGCTAAGCGGCGTGTAGATTTCGGTATCTTCATGCACATCGATATACAACGGCAGACTCACTTCGCCAGCCAGCGGTGAGTCACTCGGGCACAGGCCAATAACGGTAGCGCCTGCTTCGCGCGCTAGGCGAACGCTAGCGACCAGTGCTTTGGTGCGGCCAGTTTGTGAGATGGCGACCACCACATCACCCTCTTTTAGCGTGACCGCCGACATATTTTGCATATGCGGGTCGGCATAAGCGGAGGTCGATATCTGCAGGCGGAAGAACTTGTGCTGGGCATCGAAAGCTACGGCACCGGAGGCCCCAAAGCCATAGAACTCAACGCGGTTTGCCATGGCGAGAGCGTTGACCGCACGCCCGAGGGCATCATTATCAAGCCGGTCGCGCACCGATAAAAGTGTGCCCACGGTGGAGTCGAAAATGCTGTGGGAAAATTCGGCAACCGAGTCGCTATCGTTCATAGAGAACTGGGCAAACTGACTACCACTGGCCAGCATCTGGGCAAGTTGGAGTTTAAAGTCCTGGAACCCATTACAGCCGAGTGCGCGACAGAAGCGCACGACGGTGGGCTCGCTAACTTTAGCCTCTGTTGCGAGGTCGACAATCCGCATATGGATGACCTCGTCTGGGTTGCGCAGTACGAACCGCGCAACCTTTTGCTCGGAGCGACGAAAGTGCTCCATGCGGCGTCTCATTTCATCGAACAGGGCGCGGCTCACATTAAGCTCCTTAAATTCTCTTTAGTACTTATGCAGACACAGTATAAATGCGATTGACTCATGCGTTTAAACGCCGTTAGGGCATTTCAGCTGGATTCGTCATCATTTTGTCAAGTAGGTTATAGTAAGAAGTGAAGTGCCGCACTGCATCATTTAAATAAACAGTCGTCACGGATGCAGGTGGACGTAGGCATATTCACCTGGAGGAACGTCGATTATGAGAAACGTCGAACGAATCACCTCGGTAAAAAGCGAGCTGCTCGACATCTTTATGAGTATGGAAGTGGATGAGCATGTTGAGCGTCGGCGCAGCGCCGCGCAGCGTAGCCTAAGGGCGCGTAGGGGTATCGAGCTGCATCGGGAGTTTCAGAAACTATCGCGAGATATCGCCCCCATGCCAGACGATGACGAGCAGCAAGAGAGCGAACTGCATTAAAAAAGTGCACTAAAGAGTGCACTTAAAAAGGTAGGCTTAAAAAGTATACCTAAGGGATTGTAGAACGTTGAAGCAGATCCGCCCCGCTCATGCACAGGGCGGTACTGCTCAATAGTGCTGACTGTCAGTGAGGGCTTAGAGTAGCCCTGTGACGAACACTGCAATAACGCCTGCGGGCGCTATAAAGCGCGCGATGACGTTCCATACGCTAACGCCTGTGGACGAAAGCCCCAGTTCAGCCTCTACACTGTCACGCTTCAAACACCACGCAACAAATATAATTGCCCCTAGCCCGGTTAATGGCAGCAAGATCTTGCTGGTAAACGTATCGAGTAGATCAAAAATATTAAGGCCGAAGAAAAGCACTTCAGACCACACGTTAAACGACAACAATGCGGCGACGCCCAGTACCCAGACACCAATCCCGCTTGCTAACGTGGCGGTAACGCGAGACATTGCAGTGCGCTCTTCAAGCATTTCTACCGTCGGTTCCAGCAGGGAAATTGCTGACGTTAAGGCAGCAAAGGTCAGCAGTAAGAAAAACATCAAGCCCAAAATTGTACCGCCAGCCATATTACCGAAAGCCAATGGCAACGTGACAAAGATCAAGCCTGGACCTTCTCCAGCACTGAGACCATTAGCAAACACAATGGGGAAGATCGCCAGCCCCGCCAGCAGTGCAATCACCGTATCAAGAATGATCACCGTGCGGGCCGTGCTAATGAGATTAACATCTTCGCCTAGGTAGGAACCGTAGGCCATCATGATGCCCATACCCAGCGATAGGGTGAAGAACGCTTGTCCCATCGCGGCGAGTACAACACCGCCGTCAAGTGCATCCCAATTCGGGCTGAACATAAAGGCTAGCGCTTCACCAAAATAGCCGCTGGTCATGCCGTAGCCCACCAGTATCAGCATTAATACCACCAGAGCAGGCATCAGCAACCGTGCTGCGCTCTCAAGGCCCTTGGTTACGCCACGTGCGACGATACCAATGACGAGCACCATAAAGGCAGTATGCCAAAGCAGCAGGGTCGTCGGGCTAGCCAGCATGCCGCCAAAAAGGCCACTAATCGCATCAGCATCTTGGCCGTTAAACGTACCAATGACTGAACTGAGGGTGTAGTTCAGCGACCAGCCCCCAATGACGCTGTAAAAAGACAGAATCAGGAACGCCGCTAATACGCCGCTCACCCCGATTAACGCCCACGCCTTGGATTTACCATGATCGGCTGCTAGGTCCGCCATAGTGTTGATTGGATTTTTCTGGCCACGACGACCAATCATCCATTCAGCCACCAATATGGGCAGGCCCACCAACGCTACGCAAGCAAGGTAGACAAGCACGAAAGCTGCCCCACCACTATCGCCCACCATGTAAGAAAAGCGCCAAATGTTGCCAAGGCCAACGGCTGAACCAGCGGCCGCTAGCACAAACCCCATGCGCGATGACCACTGTGCATGTGCAAGTTTTGCCATGAAATCACCTGTTTAGTTAATTGTAATAAGGCGTTATAAGCCTAATGTGCTGATTTTCGGAAAAGAGAAATGTTCTAACGTTATTTTCCGAAAGTACGCGCAATTTATCCGATCGTGGTGGGGGTTGCCAGTCAGTTAGCCTAAAAAGATCGGTCAAAACAGTTGGCTCTGCTTCTCGTCGGCGAATGACGCAAGCGCTGGCAAAGTGATGCGTTGTTGAACTTCATGGTACAAACAGCGCGCCAGTTCTGGTGACGCTCGGTTATCAGCAGTATGCACAAATAAGAAAGGGGTTTTCCCCTGACTTATCCACAGGATGAGCCTGTCTATCCACGGCTTGAAGTAGTCCCTATTAATTGTTTTGTCAATATGGCCAATAAAGCGAATGACTGGATAATTTGCTGTGGAAAGCACGTGTAGCGGGAGTTTCGGCTTTTCTTGCTGAGCATGCGCTAGGCCAGGATGGTCATTGGCGGGTGTTGAAAACACCGGGCGAACATCGAGCATCACGCGGTTAGCTGAATAAGTTATTAACAAGCGGTTCAGGGCTTTTTCAGCGTCTCCTTTAAGGAAAAAAGCGGGGTGGCGTACCTCAACTGCGCAAGGCAAGTGGGTCGGCCATTGAGCAAGTAGTGCTTCTAGTTGTGGCAGCTCCGAAGGGCCAAAATCACGTGGTAGCTGAACCATGGTAGGACCAAGGCGATCATGCAGTGGCGTGAGTGCTTCGAGAAACGCCCAGGCATTTTCTGGCTGGGTTAAACGCTGGTCATGGGTGACTGTGGCAGGAAGTTTAAAGCAGAAACGAAAATGAGGCGGTGTTTGCCGCGCCCACGCGGCCACCGTTTCTGCCTTTGGTGCGCCGCTATAAAACGTTGTGTTGCCCTCAACGCTTGAAAAGACCGCCGCATAATCGCTTAAAAGGTCAGTTTTGGCATGCCTTGGATAGAGAGTGCCTAGCCAATCCTGATTGGCCCACATGGGCAGACCAAGGTAAAGCGGTAGCGTCATGTTAAGGCCTTTCGTAGTTATCTTTATACTAGTGTAACTGTTTCATAGAAGCGTTTAGGTGCTTTTCTAGGGCACTGTTTCTAGAACATTATTTCTAGGACACAGTTTCTAGGGCACAGTTTCTAGGACATTGTTGCGACGATTAAATAGACAAGAACTACTTGGGTGAGCATTGGCGCCGATCTGTACTGCTCTCGGAGGATGAGCAAAAAAGTGCATAGTGTTCCTCCAAGAACTGCATAGTGAAGGCTGGGGGAAGCCTCTAGGGTTAGACGTACCTCATAAGTAATAAAAAGGTAACGACCCATGACTGCATATCGCTCCCCCTCCGACTGGCAGGCTTTCGTCGAGAGTTGTATCGACTTCCGTCCTGATGAAGGCGTTTTTAGGGTTTCTCGTGACATGTTCACCGATCGGGCGCTGTTCGATCTCGAAATGGAACTCATCTTCGAAAAGCAGTGGATCTTCGCCTGCCACGAAAGCCAAATTCCCAATAAGAACGACTTTATTACCATGCAGGCTGGCCGTCAGCCGATGATCATCACTCGTGATGGCAAGGGAGAGCTGCGCGCGCTGGCCAACACCTGCCAGCACCGTGGGGCCACCCTGACCCGGGTTGGCAAGGGCAACCAGTCCACCTTCACCTGCCCGTTCCACGCCTGGTGCTACAAGTCCGATGGCCGCCTGGTCAAGGTCAAGGCGCCGAGCGAATATCCCGAAGACTTCGACAAGGCCAGCCGTGGCCTGAGCCAGGCGCGCATCGAAAGCTACCGTGGCTTCGTCTTTATTAGTCTGGACACAGAATCCACCGTCAGTCTCAAGGAGTTCCTCGGTGACACCACGCTGTTCTTCGACATGATGGTCGAGCAGGCGAAGGATGGTGAGCTGGAAGTGCTGCCCGGTGAGTCCCGTTACACCTTTAACGCCAATTGGAAGCTGCAGAACGAGAACGGTCTGGATGGCTATCACGTCAGCACTGTGCACTATAACTACGTTTCCACCGTACAGCACCGCCGTGAGCTGGAAGCCCAACAGAAGGGTAGCAGTGGCGACACCCTCGATTACAGCAAGCTAGGTGCTGGCGACAAAGATACCGACGATGGTTGGTTCTCCTTCAATAACGGCCACAGCCTGTTGTTCAGTGACATGCCTAACCCCCAGGTACGCCCTGGTTACGCTGCGGTGATGCCGCGCCTACTAGAGCAGCTCCCCCAGGAGCGTGCTGAGTGGACCATGCACCGCCTGCGTAACCTGAACATCTACCCCAGCCTGTTTTTCATGGATCAGATCAGTTCCCAGCTGCGCATCGTGCGCCCGGTGGCTTGGAACAAGACGGAAGTGATCAGCCTCTGTTTGGGCGTGAAAGGCGAGTCCGATGCTGATCGCGAGAATCGTATCCGCCAGTTTGAGGACTTCTTCAATGTCTCTGGCATGGGGACCCCCGATGATCTGGTGGAGTTCCGTGAGCAACAGCGTGGCTTCGAAGCGCGGGCCACTGAGTGGAATGACATTTCCCGGGGCTACCAGTGCTGGGAGTACGGCGAGACCCACAACAGCCAGGTGCTCGGGATTAAACCGGTGATCACCGGAACCGAGTTCACCCATGAGGGACTCTACGTCAACCAGCACGGCAGCTGGCAGCAAATGCTGCTCGCGGGTCTCGAGAAGAAAGCACTCAAGCTCCAGGAGGTATAAGTCATGAGCCAGCAGCAAGCCATCGAACAGTTTCTCTATCAGGTCGCCGAACTTTGTGACAGCCAGGATTGGGATGCTTATTTAGACCAGTTCGCCCCAGAGTGTGAGTTTCATATCCCTCAGTGGAAGGGTGATCACGAGATTACCCAGGACCCGAAGCGTGAGATGTCGCTGATGTACTACGCGGACCGCACGGGCATTGAGGATCGCATCTTCCGCCTGCGTACTGGCAAGTCCGCTGCTTCCACGCCGATGCCCCGCACGTTGCATCTGATTAATAACGTGCGCTGGGCGCCACGTGATGATGGTCAGGTGCAGGCTAAGGTGAATTGGGTCACTCACTTCCACCGCTTCGGTGAGAGCGGCTACTTCTTCGGCACGGCCAGCTACACGCTGCGTGGTGATGGCGACGACTGGAAGATTACCCGTAAGCACACGGTACTGCTCAACGACAAGATCGATTCCGTCTTGGATTTCTACCACGTCTGATGTTGCTGGAGGGCGAGTCATGCATAACACAGCCGCCATTGTCTTTCGGGACGGCACCACCCGCTTCGTCAAGGTCGATAAGAATGAGCTGCTGATGGATGCCGCTCAGCGTCACGGAGTCAATCTGCCGGTGGATTGCCGAGAAGGGGTTTGTGGTACCTGCCGCTGCCTGCGCGAGTCCGGTGATGTCGACGTCGAGTATATCGATGAGGAAGCCTTGACCGAGGAGGAGATCGCCGCAGGGCATGTATTGGCTTGCCAGACTCGCCTGCGCTCCAGTCAGGCTTCTTTCTACTTTGATATCGATTCCAACGTCTGCAGTGTGGCTACCGAGGTGCATAACGGCACTGTCAGCGCCGTGGAGCAGGTCTCCGATGGTGCTGCCATCCTCGAGATCACCCTCGACGATCCCACTCAGGCATTGCCGTACCTGCCTGGTCAGTATGCTCGCATCGAGGTGCCGGGTAGCGATCAGTGGCGGGCTTACTCCTTTGCCACCTCGGCGGTACAGGAGGGAAAGTTGCGCTTTTTGATTCGCCTGTTGCCGAGCGGTGTGATGAGCGATTACCTGCGCGACTGTGCCCAGGTGGGCGATGCCATCTCTCTGGAGGCGCCTTTGGGAGCCTTCTATCTCCGTGAGGTACAGCGCCCGTTACTGATGGTGGCCGGTGGAACGGGCCTTTCTGCCTTCCTCGGTATGCTTGAGGAACTGGCCGAAAAGGGCGAGTGCCAGCAGCCGATCCGCCTCGTCTATGGAGTGACTCAGGAGCAGGATCTCAGTGAGCTCGCGCGTCTAGAAGCTTTCACCGAGACGCTGCCCGACTTCGCCTTTGGCACCGTTGTAATGACGCCTTCCGAAGCGTGGCAAGGCAACAAGGGCGTGGTCTGTGACCTTTTCGATCTCGATTTCCTCGCCCAGCCCTTCGATGCCTACCTGTGTGGGCCGCCGCCGATGATTGAGGCTAGCAAGACTTGGTTTGAGGAAAATCCGGTGGGCGAATGCCGAGTGTTTTTTGAGAAATTTATCTCTAGTTGAGGTTTCTATGCGCGGCGTCTCTATTGAAGATATTCAAACAGTGCTGGTCGATTTACCGACCATCCGTCCACACAAGCTTTCCATGACCACTATGGCCTGCCAAACCATGGTCATTGTGCGCATGCGCCACTCGGATGGGGTTGAAGGGCTAGGCGAAGGCACCACCATTGGTGGCCTTGCCTACGGCCCAGAAAGCCCAGAGAGCATCAAGCGCAATATTGATACCTACCTAGCGCCGCTGCTGATCGGTCAACCATCCGGCAATATTCATCAGCTACGCGCCCGTCTTAACCGCCGCATCCGCGGGAATATGATCGCCAAATCGGCGCTGGAAACCGCGCTGCTGGATGCTCAGGGAAAACGTTTGGGGCTAAGCGTGGCCGAGCTGCTCGGCGGCGCCCGCCAAACACATTTGCCGGTGCTCTGGACGCTGGCCAGTGGCGATACCGCCAAGGATATCGACGAAGCACAGTTGCGCTTAGAGCAGCGTCGGCATTGTGACTTTAAGTTGAAGATCGGCGCACATCCGGTGGATCACGATGTACGTCACGTGGCGGCCATCAAAGAGGCCTTGGGGGATCGCGCCAGCGTGCGTGTTGACGTTAACCAGGCGTGGGATGAATCCACCGCAGTTCGCGGTATTCAGGCGCTGCAGGAGGCCGGTATTGAGCTGATTGAGCAGCCCATTCCTGCCCGTGAGCACGCCGGACTGATCCGACTGGCTAACCGTTTCAATGTGCCAATGCTCGCTGACGAGGCAGTACAAGACGCTCGCGACGGGCTTGACCTTGTCTGCGGCGGTTTCAGTGGTGCCTTCGCGCTGAAGATTGCCAAAGCCGGTGGCATGTACGGCGTGCTGGAACTGGCCCATGTTGCCCAAGCTGCGGGGGTTGGCTTGTACGGTGGCACCTTGCTGGAGGGCACCATCGGCACTGCCGCGTCACTCCACGCCTGGGCAACGCTACCAGAAATGGCCTGGGGTACGGAGATGTTCGGCCCGCTGCTGCTCAAAGACGATATCGTCGTTAAACCGCTTAATTACCATGACTTTGGCGTCGACTTACCAACAGGGCCGGGGCTGGGTATCACGCTAGATGAAGACAAGGTTACGCACTACTCACGTAAAGACTAGTCGCGTAAGAGCCGAGGAGGAGAGCGCCATGCTGTATCAGGTAGAAATGACCGTTAAATTGCCGACGGATATGCCCGCCGAGCAAGCGGCAGACATTAAGGCTGCTGAAAAGAGCTACTCCCAAGACCTGCAGCGCCAGGGCAAATGGCGCCACTTATGGCGGGTGGCAGGCAGCTACTCGAACGTCAGCATCTTTGACGTTGAAGATAACGCCGAGCTGCAAGCATTGGTTAGCAACTTACCGCTGTTTCCCTATATGGAGATCAGCGTCAAACCGCTGTGTCGTCACCCCTCTTCAGTGCGTGATGACGATAGCTGATATACCCAGGTGCAAGGTTAGTTCTTATTAATAACAACAGCTTATAACAAACAGAGGGTTTCACCATGACCGTGAAGATTTTTGACACTCCCGACGTGCAAGACTTCATCAAAACCGTTGCTGGCTTTGGCCAAACCGGTGGCAATGATCGCGCCAAACAAATTGTGCATCGCTTGGTATCTGATCTGTTCAAGCTAATCGATGACTTCGATGTGACCGAGGAAGAGTACTGGGCGGCGGTCAATCTGCTCAATTCGCTGGGTAGCCAAACTCAGTTTGGTTTGCTGTCTCCTGGACTTGGTTTTGATCACTACCTTGATATGCGCCAAGACGCTATCGACGCTGAAGCCAAACGCACTGGCGGCACCCCGCGTACTATTGAAGGCCCGCTGTATGTCGCTGGCGCCCCGGAAGCCGAAGGCTTTGCCCGCATGGACGATAGTCAGGATAACGACGGTGAGACCATGTGGCTGACCGGTCAGGTGCGTGACGTGAACGGCACGCCGATTGCTGGCGCGAAGGTCGAGATTTGGCACGCCAACTCCCATGGAGGTTACTCCTTCTTTGATCCTTCGCAATCTGAGTACAACCTGCGCCGTACGATTTATACCGACAGCGAAGGTCACTACACCGCGCGTAGCATTATCCCCTCTGGTTACGGCGTACCCGAAGGTGCGCCCACGGATGTAGTGCTGAAATCCCTGGGACGTCACGGGCAGCGTCCAGCGCATATTCATTACTTCGTCTCCGCTCCGGGCCACCAGCACCTGACCACTCAGATTAACCTGGCGGGTGATCCCTACACCTATGACGACTTTGCCTTTGCCACCCGTGAAGAGCTGGTCGTCACTGCCGAACGTATTGAGGACCCCGCCGAGATTGCCAAGCGTGAACTAGACGGCCCGTTTTCTCATGTGGTGTTCAATGTGGCACTGGCCAACGTTGAGGCGCCCGAGCTACAGGTGCGTCATGCCCGGCCGCGGGCTAAAGAAGATGAGCAGGATCTCGCCAGTCAACTGGCCGGTACCGCGAAGGTTTGAGTCTGTTTTAAAACCACATAAAAACTATATAAGAGACCCATTATGACTCCTACAAAAGCCTTTCTGAGCACTGCCGTGGCGGCCTCTCTGCTCTTTAGTGCCGTTTCTGCCCAGGCTCGCGATTTCCGCCTGGGGGTGATTACACCTCCCCAGCACCTCTGGTCCACCGAAGCTGTGGCCTTTGCCGACACCCTTCATGAGCGTTCTGATGGCGAGCATAGCGTCAGTGTCTTCCCGGCCCAGCAGCTCGGTAACGAAGCGCAGATGGTTCAGCAATTGCAGACTGGCGCGCTGGACATGGCCTTTCTGACCATCGCTGAAATTTCCAATCGGATTCCTGACTTCGGTGCCCTTTATGCGCCCTATCTGGTTGATGATGTGGATCATGCCGCTCGCTTACTGCGTTCCGACACTGCCGGTGAACTGCTCGACCTGATGCCCCAGGGCGTGGGTATGGTCGGCGTTGGCTATGGCATGGTAGGCATGCGGCAGGTGCTCTCTCGGGCACCTATCGAGAACCAGGCCGATATGAGCGGGAAGCGCTTGCGTATCACCCCCTTTGAGCCAATCCGTGACTTCTATACTGCCACTGGCGCGGCTCCAGCCCCGCTGCCACTGCTCGAAGTCTATGACGCTCTGGCTAATGGCCAGGTAGATGCCATCGACATGGACTTTGATTCTATCTTGATCCTCAAGTTTTATGAGCAGGCGCCTAACTTACTGATCTCCAACCATATGATGTTCCCTATGGTGGGTGTGGTCTCCGGTCGGGTTTGGCGCGAACTCTCAGTAGAGGATCGTGAGTTGATCGAGACCACCATGGCTGAGCACCTGGAGAATGTCCTGTCCGGCTTTCAGGCTAAGGATGCTGCCCAAGAAGCTGAGATCCGTGAGCTTGGTCTGAACATTGTCGAGGCCGATGCTGAGTTCTTCGGCGACGCCATTGCCGAGTGGGAAGCAATCTGGGGTGAGAAAGCTCCGAGACTGGAGATGCTTCGCCAGGAAGCCGACCGTCTACGTGAATGAGGGCGACGTGATGTTGTCACGACTTTCTGACCGACTTGCCAAAGGAGAGGAGATCACTGCCGCTGTCCTAGCGGCGGCAGTGACCCTGCTGATCCTTGTCAATGTGGCTTTTCGTGCCGCCGGCTACCCGATCTACTGGATCAGCGAGCTGGCTATCTACGCCATGATCTGGATGACTCTGCTGATCTCCAGTGCGGTTTTTAAACGGCGCCAAGGGATTGCTGTGACGCTGTTCACTGATCTCTTGCCGACCTCTTGTCAGCGCCTGGTAGGTTTGTTCGTCGACCTCATGGTGGCGCTCTTCGCGCTGATTCTGCTGTGGCTTTGTTGGCGCTGGTATCAGCCGCTGCTGCTGTGGCAGACCGGCTTCGATATTCAGGCTTTTCAAGGCGAGACCTTCAATTTCATCTATGCCGAGAATACCTCAACGCTGGGTATCAAGAAGTTCTGGGTGTGGCTGATTCTTCCTTGGTTCGCCGCTTCCTTGCTATTCCACAGTCTGATCAATTTATTTCAATCTCTGTGCAATCTTGGTCGTCCGGCATCCCACACCACTCAAGAGGAGGTGGCCCGATGACTGTCGCTGTCTTTGCTTTGCTACTGCTGGGGGCGGTGCCCATTGCCCTGGTGCTGGCACTTACCGCCCTGTTCTATATCCTGGTATCGGGTAATACCGTGCTCTTTGAGTCCTATCCTCAGCAGTTATTCGCGGCCATCGAGAGCTATGGGCTGCTAGCCATTCCACTCTTTATGCTGGCCGGAGAGTTGATGAACGAAGGTGGGGTAACTCGCCGGTTGATCGACCTGGCACGGCTGCTGGTGGGTGGTTTTCGCGGTGGCTTGGCCTACATCAATCTGGTTGCCAACATGATGATGGCGGCGATTATCGGTTCTGCCGCCTCGCAGATCGCCATCATGTCTCGGGCTATGGTGCCAGCCATGGAGCGGGAGGGCTATGACAAGCCCTATAGTGCGGCCATTACCGCTGCTGGCGGCTTGCTGTCACCCATTATCCCGCCCTCAATGCTGTTCGTGCTGTTCGGCGTGATGGCCCAGGTGCCCATCGCGGATATGTTTATCGCCGGTATCTTGCCGGGCCTACTGCTAGGGGGCACCTTCTTTCTGACTATCGCCATCATGGGGTTGGTACAGCAATACCCCAAGGGAGAGTGGCTGAGTCGACAAGAAGCAATAAAAGCGCTGAAGATGGGCCTGCCAGCCATGTCGATACCGCTGATTATCATCGGCGGTATTCTGCTGGGCTTAGCGACTCCCACCGAATCGGCGGCGCTCGCCTCGCTGGCGGCGTTGCTATTAGGGCGCTATCTCTATCGTGATTTGAAAGTCGCCATGCTGCCCGAGATACTCAAACGCACCGCTATCAATGCCGGTCTGGTGATCATGTTGATCGCTGCTGCTGGAGTCTTCGGCTGGGTGGTCGTCTACGAGCAACTGCCGCAAATGGCTGCCGCCTGGATCGCTGCTTTGACCACCGACCCCTTTATTTTTCTGCTGTTGCTGGTGGGGGTGTTGCTACTGGTGGGAATGATCATCGATGGTATCGCTGCGCTCATCCTGGTAGTCCCCATCCTGCTGCCGATTGCCACCCAGCAGTTTGATATTACTCCCTACCAGTTTGGTGTGGTGGTCTGTCTGACGTTAGTGCTGGGACTTCTGACGCCGCCAGTGGGTGCAGGACTGTTTATTGCCTCTTCCATGACGGGGGTGCCGCCTATGCGTATCTTCCTGGCATTGTTGCCATTCCTGCTGGCGAGTCTTGTGACCTTGGTGTTGTTAGCTTGGCAACCCTGGCTGACGTTGGCACTTCTCTAGAAAACGGATGTACAGCATGTAATTAGCAGAGCCCCCTCAAGGTGTGACCTTAAGGGGGCCGCCCACCTTCAAACTATTCATGGCTACCTGACTGGCAATATCACGGATGCCTTCCATTGGGCTGACCGTGGTCGATAAGAAATGGGATAGCTCTGCGAGATCTGCGACCACCACCTTAAGAATAAAATCATGGTTGCCGGTCACCGCGTAACAGTCAATCACTTCATCTCGGGATAACAGCGTTGCCACTGCATCTTTGGGAGACGTCATACAGCCTTTGTCAACCGAGAGAAAAATAAACGCGGTGACTTTGAGGCCGAGCGCCTCTGGGTCAAGCCGTAAGGCATGTCCTTGGATAATGCCATGCTCTTCCAGGCGGGTAATGCGCCGAGAGCACTGGCTTGGCGATAAATTTACCGCCTCGGCTAGGGAGGCCAGGGTTAAGCGAGCATCCCGTTGTAATGCTTGAAGGATCCAGCGATCAAAGCGGTCAAGATGTTCCATTCTTAAATACGACCATTTTATGCAAAGAATTTGCATAAAATGCCTTTTTTGTGACGTAGAACGCAAGTTATTTCCTCTCTATCCCTTCTAGAATCATGAGTAGTTCATTATTCGGTTAACTGGAGGCTGCCATGACCCCAACCCTTAAAAGTGTGAGTGAGCTGGACAGTCACGACCCCCTAGCGCCGTTTAAGGCTCACTTCGCTTTACCTGACGACGTGCTTTACTTGGACGGCAATTCCCTGGGGGCCCAGCCTCTGGCTGCTCGAGAAGCCCTTGCTGCCACTCGCGACCAGTGGCGTGATCAACTGATCAAAGGCTGGAATCAAGGTTGGTTCGATGCGCCGGAGCGTTTGGGTGACCTGTTAGCGCCATTGATTGGTGCAGGCGCTAATGAGGTGATCGTCACCGATAACATCACACTCAATATCTTCAAACTACTTGGCTATATCACCGAATCGCAGGGGCGCTCGCGCCCCGTTATCCTGAGCGAGGGAGGGAACTTTCCCACTGATGGATATATCGCCCAGGGGCTGTGTCGCTTCGCAGGCTTTGAGCATCGAGTGCTTCCGGAAGGTGCGGCGCTAGCAGATTACCTTGACGACGATGTGGCCGCCGTAGTGCTAAGCCAGGTTAATTACCGGACTGGGCGGCTGCGCGATATGTCGGAGACGACTGCCTTGGTACATGCGCACGGTGCTGAGGTAGTGTGGGACTTAGCTCACTCCGCAGGAGCTCTTCCAGTGGATCTGCATGGCTGTGGTGCTCGCTATGCAGTCGGCTGCACCTATAAATATCTCAACGGAGGCCCTGGAGCTCCGGCATTCCTCTATGTGCACAAAGATCATCAAGATGGTGGCTGGCAGCCGCTATCAGGCTGGCATGGTCACGCGACTCCTTTTGCTTTTGGTGGCGACTATACCCCCGCTGCGGGCATTACCCGTTTTCGTACAGGAACCCACTCGGCGTTGATCTATGCCCCTCTAGAAGCCTCCCTACGGCTCTGGCAGGAAGTAGATATGACCGCTCTAAGGGAAAAGAGCTTGGCGTTGAGTGAGCTGTTCCGCGATTGTCTGGCCGATTTACTTGAATCTGAGGGCATTGAGGATATTACCCTGCCTCAGGGAGAGCGTGGCAGCCAGGTCGCTTTTATCCATCGCGAGCATGGCTATGCCATTGTTCAGGCACTGATTGCACGTGGAGTGATAGGCGATTATCGGGAGCCAGGACTAATGCGCTTCGGCTTCACACCTCTTTATCTTAGCTATGCAGATGTCTGGCAGGCGGCTCAGCACTTCCGTGAGGTGGTGGAAAATCGAGAGTACCTGGAAGCACGTTTCCAGATTCGCTCGGAGGTGACCTGAGATGTTGCCCGGTGAAGGTTTAGCAGCTCGTGAACATGCTTTTTCGCCGAGTCGCTGGGCCCGGGATTTTGAGGCAACGCTGGATCGCCAAGCCGCGTTAGGCGAGCTGCTCAGGGAGAGTCACCCGCCTAAACGTCTGGTCTATGGAACAGGGCCGCAAGAAGGGCTCAATCTGTTTGTTCCAGAAGGTGAGGGACCTTGGCCGCTAATGGTCTTTCTCCATGGTGGCTACTGGCAGGAATTAAGCGCTTCCGCGACCGACTTTATGGCTTTCCATTGGCTCGAGCAGGGCTGGGCTTTTGCCTCCATGGACTACCCTTTAGCACCAAATGCCTCAATTGAAACGATGGTGGCATCTTGTCGGCAGGGAGTTAAGGCTTTACGTCGTGAGTCAAATGCACTTGGGCTGAATGGGCGTATTCACTTAGGTGGGCACAGTGCTGGAGCTCAATTGGCACTGATGAGTTGTTTAGGGCCAGAACGTCTGAGTGGTATCGAATCGCTCTTGCTGGCCAGTGGGATCTATGACCTACGCCCTTTGGTGGGGACCTATATAGATGCGCCATTGGGATTAGATGCCGAACGAGCAGAGCGCCTCAGCCCCCTGTGCCAAGCATTGCAAGGGTTACCACCGCTGCAACTGGTACACGGTGAGTTTGACCCACCCGCATTTCGTGCTCAAGGGCAGACGCTTAAGGCGCTGGCAAAGGCTACTGGTGTGGATACGGAGCTTTGTACTAGACCTGAGTGTGATCACTTCGATGTTATCGAGTATATAAATGCCAATTTCATGTTTTTTAATAATAAATAGCATGAGATTGTTTAAATAACACCATAGCGGGTAAATAAAAGCTATAACTGTCTTAAATGGAGTGACTATGAACAGCCCTGATAATAAAAATGCTAGCCAAAATGCGTTAAACTTGAAAGATGAAAAAAATGTTCACTGGGATCAAGATATTAGTTACGGACAGTACTTGGAGCTAGAGCCATTGTTGTCTTGTCAGCGTCCCCGTTCAGAAGTTCATGATGAGATGCTGTTCGTTATTATTCATCAGGTCTCTGAGTTGTGGCTTAAGCAGTGTCTTCATGAAGCCCATGCGGCTGCTAATAATATTATAGCTGACGAGTTGCGCCCAGCTCTCAAAATGTTGACGAGGGTCGCGCGGATACAGGAGCAAATGATTCAGGCCTGGGAAGTGTTGGTTACCATGACGCCAGCCGATTATATTTCCTTCCGTGATAGTCTCGGTCAAAGTTCTGGATTTCAATCGTATCAGTACCGCGAGCTGGAGTTCTTGCTGGGAAATAAACATCCAGGGCTGGTTGAAGCACATCGCTCGCATCCTAAGAACTATCAACACCTGGCGAATGTTTTAAACGCACCCAGCCTTTATGATTCTTGTCTTAAATTATTGAGCCGACGCGGCTTTTCTCTTCCCGAAAAAGTGATTAACCGAGATTGGTCTGAGCCGTATGTGGCTTCACCTGAAGTAGAGGCCGTTTGGGCCGATATTTATCGCGATACTAATCAGTATTGGGATCTTTATGAGCTAGCCGAGAAGCTTATTGATACTGAATACAATTTTCATAAATGGCGCTTTAGCCATATGAAAACGGTGGAAAGGATTATTGGGTTTAAAACGGGAACTGGAGGGACTGCAGGCGTAAGCTACCTTAAAAAAGCGCTTGATTTGAAGTTTTTTCCTGAACTTTGGTCTGTTCGTACCTCTATGTAGGTAAAGAGTTTATTAATTCTAGAAAATCTTTCATTTCTTTGTGAAGACGGTCAGGTGTGCCGTCTTTATGCCTAATTTCTGGGTGTGGTTTTTTCCACTCCTATTAGCTAACTATTGATGATAATAAAAATTACAATCCTGGCGATTGTTATCTTTTTAAGGATGACCACTATGATAAAAAAAACATCTGTTTTCGGCGGTGCCTGTATTGTTGCCAGCGTTTGCGTTGGTGCGGGAATGCTCGGTTTACCTACTGCGGGAGCAGGCGCTTGGATGATATGGTCTGCATTTGCACTGCTTGTTACGATGCTTGTCATGACACTATCTGGTTGGATGCTGTTGGAGGCGTTGAAACACTACGATTATAGAGCATCATTCAGTACCGTTACGAAAGACTTGTTAGGAAGTAAAGTTAATTATTTTAATAATTTAATGGTCTATTTTGTTGGTGGGATTCTATTGTATGCTTACATTACATCCGCAGGTTTGATGATTTCAGGCGTTGTTAATATTGGCCGTGAGTTATCTGCTGTAATCTTCGTTATTATATTTTCATCGTTTGTTCTCCATTCTACCAAGGCAGTAGATAAGATTTCTGTTGTGCTGATATTGTTTATGGTGTTGAGTTTTGTTTTGGGGGTTTTTGGACTGACTTTTAATGTTAAGGCATCTAACCTTTTTAGTGGCCTATCTCAAGAGTTTCGCTATTTTCCTTATGTTCTTGCAATGTTCCCTGTTGCACTGACATCTTTTGGGTATCATCACTCCGTGGCTTCGTTAAGGTCATACTATAAAAGCGAAGAATTGGCGAAGAAGGCGATACTAGGAGGGACTCTGATAGCGTTATTTTTATACATGGTATGGATTTTTAGTGTGTATGGTAATTTACCTCGCTATGATTTTGGTCCAGTGATTGCTCAAGGAGGAAATATTGATGCTCTGTTAGCGAGCTTAGGTGATGCGATAGAGTCGGAACGGGTTTCTAATATTATTAGTATTTTCTCTGCAGCTGCTATTTTTTCATCGTTTGTCGGCGTTGGCCTGGGTGTATTTGATTTTATCGCTGATCTATGTGGCTTTGAAAATGATCGTAAAGGCCGTGTGAAAACATGGGGATTAACTTTTCTTCCCCCACTTATATTGTCGTTGTTTTTCCCCTTTGGTTTTTTAATCGCGATTGGTTATGCTGGCGCTGCTGCTACTGTTTGGACATGCATCGTCCCCGCATTGTTGGCGAAAAAATCACGCACCCTTGCTAAAGGTGGGGTGGGGTTTGTGGCACCAGGTGGGAATAAGATGATTCTCTTGGTCGTTTTTTATGGTGTTGCTGTCGCGGTACTACATTTTATGGGAGTTCTAGATTTATTGCCTCACCCTGGCCTATGAAAATAACCGGCTATTGCCTGCGCCGGTAAATAGTACTTGGCACTGGTAAGGCAGGAGCTTTTATTGCAACAGTACAGTGGCCGAGCGCTTTAGGGTTTCCGAGGGCAGTTCGCTGAAACGCACCTTGTACTCCTGTGAGAAGCGCCCCAACTGTTGGAAGCCACAATCCATGGCGATGCTTGAGACGCTTTCGTTGGGGGTGGCTAGTTCCAGGCGCTGGCGCACATAGTCGAAACGCAGCTGGCGGAAGTAGGCGATGGGAGAGACCCCGTAGTGGGTATGGAAGTCTCGATAGAGCCGTTCTCGAGAGACGCCAGCCGCTTGTTCCAATTCGGCTAGGCCGAGGGAGCGATCCAGGGACTCATGGAGTAGCGCTTCTAAGTCACTCAGGTAGGCAGGGCGCCCCTGTTGGCGACCGAGTAGCTCGCTTGTGTAGTTGTGAGGCTGGGTATACAGCAGGCTGGTAATCAGTGAGTTCTCGAAATTGCCCCACACCTCGGGAATATCGCAGAGTGAACCTTCGGCATGCAGCATTTCCTGCAGGTTAGCTACCATCTGCCACCACTCCTTAACCGTTCCGCTTAGAAGCATGCGTGGTTCAAAGATGACTGGCTGTGATAAATGGCGGTGCAACAGCTGCGATAGTTTGTGTTCAAGGGCTTGGCGGGAGAGGCGCACAAGGCGCTTCTGGCATTGCTCGTCCATGCTCAGGCGCAACGTTTGGCTAGGCGAGATGATCGCTCCCACGGCAGTATCAGAGTCGAAGGCTTTATCTTGATACTCCATGCTCTGGGTGCCCTGAAGGGGCAAACTAATGCTGTAGCTGTGGGTCAGATCGGCAATGTCGACGGTTACCCGAGTGGCGTATTCGATGGTACCGATCGAAACACTGCCTAGGCAGGTTCCTTGATGGCGAAAGCTGAGCTGACGCGGTTGAGGTACTTCCAGACGATGGGGGCCGTTGACTTGGCTCATCCAGCGGCAGGCCGAGTCGGGATGACGAAACTCGGCGGTGATTTGTTGTCGGGTCACAGGTACGGTCATGTTTCCTCCTAGCCTCGCCGCAGTAATCATTATTTTGGGGCCTTGAGGCCGTAGCGCGGTCGAGGGTTTGTTCGCATGTCGTCTTTAAGTGCGCATTGCGAACTTGTATTGTTATTTTGCCACTTTGGTGAAGCAATGGCTATTCGTCTAAAAGTATTGCTTTTAGCCGCCTGAATAAAGACAAAACCGCAGACTTTCTGCTCGCTACCGGCCGACGAGACACCGGCGTCGCAGTGTTTCGCTGGGCGATTCGCCAAATACCTGACGATAACTGAGACTGAAGCGTCCCATATGAGTAAAGCCCCAGCCCATGGCAATGTCGGTGATTGTCGCCGTGTCGGTGTCGGTTAGCAGCGCCTGCCGGACTCTTTCTAAACGCACCTGGCGTAAGGTTTCCATGGGGCTCTGATGGCGAAAATCTCGGAAGCCGGCATAGAGGGTTCTCAGGCTAACACCAGCCACCGACGCCAACTGAGCCGGCGTCAGCGGCTCTTGGGCATGGGCCTCGATATACTCCTCCACCCGTTTGACGTGGCGTGGGGCTAGGCGTTTATCCCCTTGGCGCAGCGCATCGCTGTAATTGTGGGGCTGAGTCGTTAACAGGGTATGGATGATCAATTGCTCAAGCTGGGGGGCAATCAGCGGATCTTGGTGTGCCTCCGGTGACTCCTTGAGCAGCCGAGTGATATAGCCGATTAGGTTGAACCAGATGGGCGTGTCGCGCCAGTACATTACGGGGTGAAAACTTAAAGGGGCGCGTAGAGGGCGTCCCAAAAAGCGGCTACAGGCATGCTCTAGTGCTTCACGCTCGATACGTAGCATCAACTGATCACAATCTTCACTATAGTGCATCCTGAGTCGTGCCGTGGGGTTGAGTACTGAGGCCAGCAGCTGTCCCGAGCCGATCTGTTCGCCGTCGTTGTCAATCCGGGCTTGTCCCTGTAGAGGCATCTGAATCAGGTAGAAGTGCTCGAGCCGCTCAGGGTCGATGCGCACAGCTCCGCCATAGGCGAGGCGGTTATAGGAGACGCAGCCCAGAGCTACTGAGTGCAGGCGGGCAGACAGTTTGCCACCGTGACTCAACGGTTCCAGATGATGTGACTTAAAGATATTGGCGACGTTTGTGCGTGTTTCCTCAGCGGCAGTCGAGCTGAATACCAAGTTCCGATGATCCTCCATCAGGGCTTGCTTCATCCAACGGGGTAGCGATTGTTGCGTTGTCATAAGGATCTCAATTGTTGTTATGTGCCCGCATCAATGGGGAGTGTCGAAAGTCCTTTCAGTATAAATAGCGATTTTCTTGATTCATTTCTTGGCAAATTACTTTCTGCACTCAGCGGATAGAGATGGCAGTTAGCGGATCGTGAAGTGCTTACTTTCTTGTCTAAGGTGATGGCGTGGACTTTAGCAATGACCCGCCAACAACAACGAAAGGTATCTACATGGGCACTTCTATCGAGATCAAGGCAGCGGATGGCAGCGGAAACTTCACTGGTTATCTGGCCGTTCCCGCCTCCGGCAGCGGCCCCGGGATTGTGCTGCTGCAGGAAATATTCGGTGTTAATGCCACCATCCGTGAAATCGCCGATTACTACGCTGAAGAGGGTTATGTGGTGCTGGCACCGGATCTGTTCTGGCGTCAGGCGCCTAGCATTGAATTAGACTATACCCCGGAGGATTGGCAACGTGCCTTTGGTTTATTTCAAGGCTTCGATCAGGAGCTCGGTATTGAAGATATCGCCGCTGCTGTCGAGACCCTACGGTCGCGTCCAGAGTGCAGTGGTGCCGTAGGTGCCCTGGGCTTCTGTCTCGGTGCCCGTCTGGCCTATTTGACGGCTTGTCGTTGTGATGTAGATGCCGCGGTGGGTTACTACGGCATGGGAATCGAGAGCCATCTGGACGAGGCAAAAAACATCCGTGGGACTCTAGTGCTGCACTTCGCCGAACAGGATGAATATTGTCCCGCCGCCGCCCGCGAGGCGATAGAAGCTTCCCTGGGCGAGCAGGATAATATCGAGCTGTATCTATACCCGGGTGTGGATCATGCCTTTGCCCGCCCTCATTCAGAGCACTACCACAAGCCCTCAGCGCTCATGGCCCACCAGCGCTCGGTGACGGCTTTTCGCAATGCGATAGGGCCTCATTACGATCTCTCGGCGCTGTGGGATAAGCATTGCGAGTATGAGTTTTCTACCCGCAACGTGGACGACACCATGGCCACCATGGTGGAACAGCCCTATGTCAACCATATCCCGACGCTTACGGGCGGGGTGGGGTATCGGCAGCTCTATCGCTTCTACAAGCATCACTTCGTCGACAGTAATCCCGCCGACACTACCCTGATTCCTCTATCACGCACTATCGGGGCGACTCAAATCGTTGATGAAACATTGTTCTGCTTTACCCACGATCGCGAGATCGACTGGTTGCTACCAGGGATTGCGCCCACCGGTAAGTATGTGGAAATCCCGCTCGTCGCCATCGTCAAGTTCCGTGGTGACAAGCTCTATCATGAACATATTTACTGGGATCAGGCTTCGCTACTGGTGCAGATCGGGGTGCTCGACCCGACAGGGTTGCCAGTAGCAGGTCATGAGACAGCCGTTAAATTGCTAGACGAAACCTGGCCTTCCAACGAACTGATGCACACTTGGGGCAACAGCGCCAATCGCTGATCTATTTGTGCCTGCCTACTCGTAGCAATCACCTCAAAACTACTGGATGTTAAGAGAGCGTTTTCTGCTTAATCAGCGCAAGCTGCTCGGTTCTTTACCATTGTACGTCTGAATTAGCTGCTGATGACGTGGTTGAAACGCCGTCAGATTTGGCAAAACAATGCGTTAACACGTAAAGAAAAAGGGTGCCCATGATGGGCACCCTTTTCATTAGCGGCTTGCTAACGACGTTAAGCGCTTTGTTTAACGTCTTTTTTGGGCTCACCTTGTTTGCTGTCATTGGCATCGCTTGGTTGTGGAAGCGAGGGCAGTGATTTAGCGAGCATATCGACACTATGCCGGTAGTAGAGCTGGCTCTTGTTGTGTTCGCCAAGGCTTGCATAGAGGCGAGCAAGCTCGGCGCATACTTCACCGCTGGGGCGTTGACGTTGACTGGCTTCAAAGTACTCCAGTGCTTTTTCCCACTTACCAGTACGCAGCGATAGGCGGCCACAGGTCAGCAATAGTTCGGGATCGTTGGGGCGTTCTTGCAGCCATTTTTCCGCTTTTGCTAGCTGGCGCGCAGCGTCTACGTTTAGTAGGCCGTAGCGTTTTACTAAGCGCGCATCCCAGTGGTTGTCCAGTGAGTGATTAAGCAAGCGCTCAGCAATAGGCTCTTCGTTGGCCTGTAAAAGCGCCTCGGTATAGAGCACGATTAGCTCGGTATTGCCGCGTAGATAGTCCGGCATATCGGCCCATAGCCCGCGTACACGCTCGATATTCGTGGGGTTTTTGGCCTCAAAAATAATCAATTCACGGTATGCTTTGAATTCCAGTTGCTCACGTTCTTGCTGAGTGATCAGCTTTTGCGCTGCCAAACGGGGTATTAACTGGCGTAAGCCTTCCCAATCGTTAACGCTTAAGTGCACTTGCTTAAGCAGCTTGAGGACTTGCGGGTGGTTGGGCAGCTTCTTATCCAGACGATTCAGAATGGCCAGCGCCTCTTCAGGCTGCTGACGATCAATCATCAGTTGAGCTTGCATCAGGCCAATCGCCGTATCAGCCCCTTCGGTAGTGAGCTGAGCCTGATTTAAATGCTCCTGAGACATTTCGTGGTGACCTTGGTAATGCGCCGCCAGTGCCGCAGAGAGGTAGTTCACAAGAGGTGTGCTGGAATCGTCAGCCGCTCGCACCAGCGTTTTCTCGGCTTTTTTCCAACGGCCTTCGGTTAAGGCCACCAAGCCGCGCACGGTGCGTTTCATGGCACGACGATTGCGGGCACGGCTATTCCAGGTGCGAAAACGCCCGACCGGACGAATAATGCCGCTGAGCAGGCGTAATGCAAAGTGCAAAACGATGAAGGCACCCAGTAGCAGCACCAAGCCGAACCAAAACGACGTTTGTACCGAGGTGTCACCAACGCGTATTAACCAGTAGCCTGGCACCGACATCATCAGGTGCCCGAACAGTGCGCCGACCGCTAAGCCGGCAACAATTAAGAGAATTAGCTTTCTCATGCATCACCTCCACCTTGGCGACGCGACTCAAAGCGGTTTTCAATAAAGCCCGCTAGTGCCTGTTGCGAAGCACTGATGTCTGGTAACTCAGGCTGCACCTGGGTTTGCTTCAGTTCTTGCAGGCGAGCAATAACGCTTTGCGTCTCTTCTCGTTCGGTATCGTAGTAGCCGTTGAGCAGCGCCAGTGCCTTATCGATGCTTGCCTCAAAAAGCGCTTGCTCTTCTTTAAGCAGTGCCAGCTGAGACTGTTCCAGAATCAGGCGTAGGCTTTGACGCAGATAGGACTCTTGCTCGGGTGTAATCAGTGTTTCTAACGCTTCGTCGTGCTGACGAATCACCACAAGATCTTTTAGCTCTTCCCCAAAGCGAGCCAATTGACGTTGGAAAGTGCCCGTGGGCGGCTGTTCAATGCTAGAGGTAACGGCGCGCTCTTCGATCTCTTGTGACAGGCGTAGGCCAGCAATACGCTCTTGCTGAGCGTTCAATGCAAGATAAATACCTGTGCGATCAACCTGTGGTACGGCGTCCAGGGCGGCAAGTTCGTTAGCAATTTCACGACGTACTGGCGTTAATGCAGGGTTGTCGGCATCGACCAAGCGAGCATCGGCGGTACGCAGCAGGGCGGCAGCACCTCCAACGTCACCTTCCAGTTGCAGGCGCTGGTTGGCTAACCGTAGCAGGTAGGCGGCTTCAGCGTGAAGCCAGTCTCGCTCGTCGGTCTCCTGCTCTTGAGAAAGCTGAGCTAGCACGTTGTCTAATGTGCTGTTGACCTCGCCACGGTAGCTGTCCAGCTCGCTACGCAGTTCGCTCATCGTGCTATTCAGCGCTTGGGTGCGCTCGGCTTCGCTGCTCTCAATGCGCGATGTTAGGTTGCTAACTGCCTGTTGCGAGGCACTGCTTTGTGTCAGTTGGGCGAGCTCGTCTATACGCTGCTGCTGGTTATCCAAGCGTTGCCAGCCTTGCCAAGCAGCAAACGCGACGGCAAGTGCCAGGATAATCACCAATGCAATGGCGATACCACTGCCTTTGCCACCACCACTGTTCGTGGTGCTGTTCTTAGAAGAGGGCGGGACATGCGCAGCATTGCCAGACGCGCTATTGCTAGACGTGCTATTGCCACTGCTCGTTGGCTTGGCGCTTGCCGTCTGCTTGGTACCTGCTGACGGCTTAGTGTCTGCCGAAGATTTAGTATCTGCAGAAGATTTAGCATCAGCTGTCTGTTTGGGCGCGTCGCTTGGTTGGGGCGAGGCTTGGTCATTATTGACGTTCGCTGAGGCGGTGCTGGCACTGGGCGCGCTAGAGCCCGCTTTATTACGGCGACGCGAGCGGCTGTTTTTAGCGGCGTAAGAAGATGCTGCCGTATTGCCTGCTGTTGACGTTTCGCCGCCCGACGCGGCTGACGCGGAGGTGTCGCTCGGTTTAGCGTCGTTTTGAGTTGTATCGGCAGACGCGTTGTGTACGCCTTCCTGATCATTTGGTTGTTTGCTCATCTGTCGCTAGCCCTTATTAAGTTCCTTGATCGACATCGGCACCCTTCGGGTTGCAGGACCGACCCAACGCCGCTGCCAGTGCAGCTGGTGTTGCTCCCGACGCCACCTTGAGGTCACGAAAACCCAGTTTACCGGCCAGTTTAGCTAAACGGTGACTGGAAACGATTAGCGGTTGGTTCAACGCTGCTTGTTCACACCATCTTGCCAGATGTTGAAGCAGTTCGCCGCTGGTAGCGATTAACGCTCGATAATCGCCGGTTAATAGACGTTGTTGCAGGGCAGGCGTTGGCGCTTGATATACACGTCGATACACGGCTATGCGGGTCACGTTGGCCCCACGTGCGCTCAATGTATCGGCTAATAATGAGCGACCACCTTCACCAGCCACTAGCAATATACGCTGATGCGTAAGCGTTTTGAGTGAGGCTAGTGACAACAGCGCCTCGCTCGTGTCTTCTCCGTAGTCAGGCGAAGGAATATGGACACGCACACCCAGTTGTTCAAAGAGCATGCTTGCCGTCGCACGGCCTACGCTATAGTAATCAATGCCCACAGGCAGCTGTGGCCAATAGCGATCAAGCGCCTCGCTTAAACAGTAAGCGGCAAAGGGGCTGACCACCACTATTTTATGGTACTGATCAATATCTAACCACACGCTACGTTGAACGTGGTCCTCGGGCAGCGGCTCTAAGCGCATAACATTGAGGCGCTCTACAGAAGCTCCCTGAGCACGCAGCGAGTCTGCTAGGGCTTCACCCCGCTCACCGGGGCGGCAGATCAGTACCGGTTGACTCATACGTTGCGGCCATACACCTCGGCTAATATATCGCCTGCCCCTTGATCCAGCAGATCTTCGGCGATTCGGATACCCAGGGCTTCGGGCTCATGAATGGAACCACTGCCTTCTGCACGCAGTACCTCTGTACCTTCTGGGTTGCCAACCAAACCGCGCAGCCAAATAGTATCGCCTGCCTTATCAAGCACGGCATGGCCTGCGATAGGCACTTGGCAACCGCCTTCAAGACGGGTGTTCATGGCGCGTTCGGCACGTACACGGGTGGCAGTGTCGGGGTCATCCAGCGGGGCTAATAAGCCGATTAGCTCGGGGTCATGGAGGCGACACTCGATGCCTAGTGCCCCTTGGCCACAGGCAGGAAGGCATATTTCAGGCGGCAGTGCTTGGGCAATTCGTTCATCGAGACCTAAGCGTTTCAAGCCTGAGGTGGCGAGAATGATGGCATCAAATTCGCCCGCATCTAATTTGGCTAAGCGAGTCTGTACGTTTCCGCGTAGATTAAGAATCTGCAGATCAGGGCGCGCTTCACGTATTTGCAAGCCACGACGCAGACTAGCGGTACCGATACGAGCACCCTCTGGTAGCTCGTCGATGCTGGTATAGTGGTTAGAAACAAACGCATCGGTCGGATCGGCGCCTTCCAAAATGACAGAAAGACCGAGCCCTTCGGGAAAGTGCATAGGAACATCTTTCATTGAATGAACGGCGATATCTGCACGCCCATCGAGCATGGCATCTTCTAGCTCTTTCACAAAGAGCCCTTTACCGCCAATCTTGGAAAGCGGTGTGTCGAGAATTTTATCGCCCTTAGTGGAGAGCGCAATAAGTTCGACTTCCAGGCCGCTGTGTGCCGCCATCAAGCGGTCGCGGACGTGCTCGGCTTGCCACATGGCAAGCTGGCTTTTACGCGTGGCAATGCGCAGTTTAGTGATGGATGACACGTTGTTCTCCCTTTGTCGCTTACAGGTCGCGACGAACTATGATAAGTCTCATCATAAAGCACCCAGCCACACAGTAAAAATAACCGGCTGAATTTAAGGCCAGTGTTGTCAGGCAAACCACATATTTAGGTAATGCCATGCCCCTTGCTAAATCTCAAGGCAAGTTAGACCAGTTTTTTTTATTATCACAAGACTTATTCTTTAGTATTGATTTCGCAGGCATTTTACTTAACGTCAACCCTATGTTTGAAACCTTGCTGGGCTATTCCGCTAGCGCATGGATAGGCAAGCCATGCAGCAAGGTAGTGGACCGTCGCGATATCCCGGTTGTCGAGGAAGCATTGGCGCGTCTCCAGTCCCAAAAGAGAGTACCTCCGTTTGATGTTCGAGCGCTGACGGCTGAGGGACAAATGGTGTGGCTAGAAGTTACCGCCGTGGTGGGGGAAGGGGTCATTTACGTAGTCGCCCGTGATATTTCGCGACGAAAAGCCATCGAGAAACAGCTCATCCGTAATCAGAGGCTCTTCCAAATAGTTGGCGAGACAGCGCTGATTGGTGGCTGGTATGTTGATATGTCCGAAAGACTGCCTATTTGGTCGAACGAGGTGTGTCGTCTGCATGGTGTTTCGCCCGGGTTTCAACCCACTGTTGAGGAGGCAATTGACTTCTATGCGCCGAGCTTCCGGCAACGTATCCGTGAGGTTTTTGAAGCCTGTTGCGAGCACGGTATCAGCTTTGATGAAGAGCTAGAGATCATCACTCGACAAGAAGTAAGGCGATGGGTAAGAGTGATTGGAAAAGCCGTACGAGACGAACAGGGGCACGTTGTTCAGGTTCAGGGCTCAACCCAAGATATCACTGAGCGCAAAGCGACAGAACGGCAGCTTACACTGCTAGAGAGGAGCGTTGAATCGAGTATCAATGGTGTCATCATTGTTGATGCTCAGCGGCATGATTTGCCAATAGTTTATGTGAACATGGCTTTTGAGCGAATTACCGGCTACTCCCGGGGTACGGTGATAGGGCAAAACTGCCGCTTTTTGCAGGGCGAAGAGACGGATCCCACCACGCTGGATCAACTGCGCAGAGGGATTCGAGCGCAGCAAGACGTTCATGTCGTGATGCGCAATTACCGTCGTAACGGAGTGCCATTTTGGAATGATCTGTATGTTTCCCCTGTGCGCGATACTGCGGGCGCTGTAACGCACTTCATTGGTGTACAGAATGACATTACTGCCCAGCGCGAATACCAAGCGCAGCTTCGACATAACGCTTGCCACGATGCATTAACAGGCTTGCCTAATCGATTGTTACTCGACCAGCGACTGGCACAAGGCTGCCAGCTGGCTAAGCGGTATCACCGCTATATAGCCGCGCTATTTGTCGATTTAGATGACTTTAAACCGATTAATGACACGCTTGGTCACGAGGTAGGCGACTATATGTTAATTGAGGTCGCCAAGCGCCTTGAAGAAGAGCTGCGCCCTTGGGATACCGTGGCGCGTTTTGGGGGAGACGAGTTTATCGTTCTATTGCCTGATTTAGCCCATGAAAAAGATGTCATGCAGGTCGTTGAGCGGCTGCTCGCTCGTCTCTCTGCGCCCTACTGGTATCGAGGCAGCGAGCTGCGTATTACTGCCAGCATAGGAATTGCCACTGATGATGGAACGATTAGCGAGCCGCGCCAGCTTATACAGCAGGCGGATCTGGCGATGTATAAAGCCAAGCGGCAAGGGCGTAATACCTATCAGTGGTATACCGATGAGCTAAATCGTAAAGTTTCCGAACGGGTTAATTTACGTCATGCGTTGCAACAAGCCATAGAGCAGTCGCAATTTGAGCTGCATTACCAACCGCAAATACATGGCTCCACGGGTCGAGTTTCTGGCGTAGAGGCGCTGATTCGCTGGTATCACCCTGAGCGTGGCAACATTGCTCCTGGCCAGTTTATTAGTTTGGCAGAAGATACCGGACAGATTATGCCGATCAGTGAGTGGGTGTTGGAGAGGGCGTGTCGTGATGCTGTCAGATTGAACGCGAGCGCAAATGTGCCTATTACCATGGCGGTGAATATTTCGCCCATGCAGTTTCAGCGCGCGGGATTTTTGTTATCTATTGAACGGGTGCTTGAGCAGACAGGCTTGGCACCCGAATTATTAGAGCTAGAGCTTACCGAAGGCGTACTGATGGACAGTACGGAGCATGTCATACAAACATTGCAGGATCTGCGTTCGCTGGGTGTGCATATTGCGCTGGATGATTTCGGAACCGGCTTTTCCAGTCTTAGCTATCTCAAACACTTGCCGATTAACAAGCTTAAAATTGATCGATCATTTGTGCGAGACGTGGTCAACGACACTCGGGATGCTGCGATTGTCGATGGCGTGGTAACCATGGCGGCCAAGCTGGGTCTTGAGGTATTAATCGAAGGCGTAGAGACGGCAGAGCAGTATGCATATCTCAGCGCACGCCATAGCACGCATTTTCAGGGCTTCTACTTTGCTCGTCCGATGCCATTTTCAGCCATACGTAGCTTATTACACGAATCTCCTTATCCGTTTAGTGACGCTGAGACCTCGCCGACATGAAAAACGACTATAAAACGGCATGCCGCTGAGTGCGGCGACTCTGGTACACTTTCTGATAACGATGACTTTAGTTTTTAACGACTCCTTCAGTTTTGTCAGCAGGATATGCCTCCGATGAGCCAAGCTACGAACCAGTCTTGGGGCGGTCGCTTTAGCGAGCCCACCGATGCTTTTGTCGCACGCTTCACCGCGTCTGTGACTTTCGACCAACGCCTGGCGCGCCAGGATATTCAGGGCTCGATTGCCCACGCCACCATGCTAGCGCGAGTCGGTGTACTGACCGATGAAGAGCGTGACACCATTATCAATGGTCTCACCGAGATTCAGGGTGAAATCGAGCGAGGCGAGTTTAACTGGTCGATCCCGCTTGAAGATGTACACATGAATATCGAAGCGCGGTTGACCGACAAAATTGGTATTACCGGCAAAAAATTGCACACCGGCCGCTCACGTAACGACCAAGTAGCGACCGATATTCGCTTGTTCATGCGTGATGAGATCGATGTGATCGAAGCGGAGCTGGTGCGTCTGCGCGAAGGCATGATTGAGCTTGCTGACCGTGAAGCCGATACCATTATGCCCGGCTTCACTCATTTGCAAACGGCACAGCCGGTGACCTTTGGCCACCATCTATTGGCATGGCAAGAGATGCTAACCCGTGACCACGAGCGCTTACTGGACTGCCGCAAGCGGGTGAACGTGATGCCTCTTGGCGCCGCGGCGCTAGCGGGTACCACGTACCCCATCGACCGCCATGTCACTGCTGAATTACTCGGCTTTGATCGCCCGGCAGAAAACTCGCTGGACGCCGTCTCTGATCGTGACTTCGCTATCGAATTCACCAGCTTTGCCAGCATTCTGCTAATGCATCTATCGCGGATGAGTGAAGAGCTGGTGCTATGGACCAGCGCTCAATTTGATTTTATCGACCTGCCTGACCGCTTCTGCACCGGCTCTTCGATTATGCCGCAGAAGAAAAACCCTGATGTTCCCGAACTGGTTCGCGGTAAAACGGGCCGTGTGTATGGTCATTTAATGGCGCTGTTAACGCTGATGAAGTCTCAGCCCCTGGCCTACAACAAGGACAACCAGGAAGACAAAGAGCCGCTGTTTGATGCCGTTGATACCGTGCGCGACTGCTTAAAAGCCTTTGCTGACATGGTGCCTGCTATCGAGCCGAAAAAAGACAGCATGTATGAAGCCGCACGACGTGGATTCTCAACCGCCACGGACCTTGCTGATTACTTGGTTCGCAATGGCGTCGCCTTCCGCGATGCCCATGAAATTGTCGGTCAATCGGTGGCTTACGGTTTGAAGACTAAGAAAGATCTGTCTGAAATGACCCTTGAAGAATTGCAGCAGTTCTCTGCCACGATTGAGCAGGATGTGTTCGAGGTGCTTACATTAGAAGGCTCTGTGGCCGCCCGTAACCATATCGGTGGCACCGCGCCTGATCAGGTGCGCGCCGCTGCCAGCCGTGCCCGCGAGGCGTTAGCTGCGCTTAAAGGTGATGCATGAAACGCTGTGTTACCACCTTGAGTGCGGTGCTGATGATCGCGCTGCTATTAGTGGGTTGCGGCCAGAAAGGGCCGCTCTATTTGCCTGATGAAGACACCCATGGTTCGGCTGCCGAGCAGGAGGGGTAATGGATCACTTTAACTACCGCGATGGCGTGCTTTATGCCGAAGACGTCCCGCTTACCCAGGTCGCCGCTGAACTGGGCACGCCCTGTTATGTTTATTCGAAAGCGACGTTAGAGCGCCATTTTCGTGCTTATACCGAAGCCCTGGGTGGTCATCCCCATTTAATTTGTTATGCGGTGAAGGCTAACTCTAATTTGGCCGTGTTGGGTTTGCTTGCTCGCTTGGGCGCTGGGTTTGATATTGTTTCGATTGGTGAGCTTGAACGCGTGCTGAAAGCGGGTGGTGATCCGAAAAAAGTCGTGTTTTCAGGCGTTGCCAAGCAGCCTCATGAAATGGCCCGTGCGCTAGACGTTGGCATTAAGTGCTTCAATGTTGAATCCCGTCCCGAGCTTGAGCGATTAAACGCTGTTGCGGCGGAACTGGGCAAGGTGGCACCGGTATCGCTGCGGGTAAACCCAGATGTGGATGCTGGTACCCATCCCTATATTTCCACTGGGCTGAAAGACAATAAGTTCGGTATTCCAGTCGACGAAGCGCTGGATGTTTACACGCTGGCTGACAGCTTACCTAACTTGCGTGTCACCGGGCTAGACTGCCATATTGGCTCTCAGCTCACTGAAACGGCACCCTTTTTAGATGCTCTTGAGCGGCTGTTAATGTTGATGGAGCGGTTGCGTGAGCGCGGCATCGAGATTGACCATTTAGATTTAGGTGGCGGGCTAGGTGTGCCTTATCGTGATGAAAAGCCACCTCAGCCGTTTGATTATGCGAGTCAATTGCTGGCACGCCTTTCTCGCTGGGAGGGCGGTGAAGCGCTTACTTTGCTATTTGAGCCTGGCCGCTCTATTGCCGCTAACGCAGGTTTAATGCTGACCCGTGTAGAGTTCTTAAAACCCGGCGAAACCAAAAATTTCGCGATTGTTGATGCCGCCATGAATGACCTGATCCGCCCTGCGTTGTACCAGGCATGGCAGGCGATTGTGCCGGTGGATACCCGCCAGCAGCGTGAGCGTGCGGTCTATGATGTGGTCGGTCCGGTCTGTGAAACCGGCGATTTCCTCGGTAAAGAGCGCGATTTGGCAATTGCTGAGGGCGATTTACTGGCCGTTCGATCAGCGGGTGCTTACGGCTTTGTGATGGCGTCAAATTACAATAGCCGTCCACGCCCTCCGGAAGTGATGGTCGATGGCAGTAGCTATCATGTGGTCCGCGCTCGGGAAAGCCTGGAAAGCCTGTGGGCCGGTGAAGCTCTGCTGCCGGAAGGGGAGCGCTGATGCTGTTGCACTTCACCAAAATGCATGGTCTGGGTAATGATTTTATGGTGGTGGATCTGGTGACTCAGCGAGCGCGTCTGCGTGATGAGCAGATTCGCCAGCTAGCAGACCGGCGCTTTGGCATTGGCTTCGACCAATTATTGGTGGTTGAGCCGCCCCGTGATCCAGAGATGGACTTTCGCTACCGTATTTTTAATGCGGATGGCAGCGAAGTTGAAAATTGCGGCAATGGCGCGCGCTGCTTTGCACGTTTTGTTCGCGACCAGCGCCTGACACATAAGCATGAAATTCATGTGGAAACGGCCGGTGGGTCACTGGTACTTAATGTTCAGCACGACGGTATGGTGCGCGTTGATATGGGGAGACCGCGCTTTAATCCCGCCACGTTGCCGTTTGAAGCACCGGGGGATCAACCCTTACACACTGTCGAGGTCGACGGTGATACGCTGGAGCTGGGAGTTGTCTCGATGGGCAATCCCCATGCTGTGCTGCAGGTGGAAAGTGTTGATAGTGCACCGGTTGAGCATCTTGGTCCGTTGCTTGAGTCCCACCCTCGCTTTCCTAAGCGGGTGAATGTGGGGTTTATGCAGGTTGTGTCGCCCAGCGAAATTCGCCTGCGAGTGTATGAGCGTGGCAGCGGCGAGACGCTTGCTTGTGGCACCGGCGCCTGCGCTGCTGTGGCTAGTGGCATTCGCCAGGGGTTATTGAAAAGCCCGGTCACCGTTCATTTGCCGGGTGGTCAGTTAAGCATTGAGTGGCCCGATCCCGAAGCGCCGTTGGTGATGGTGGGCCCTGCTACACGCGTCTTCGACGGTCGTGTCACACTCAACTAATTCGAGGAGAACGGCGATGTCTCAAGCCCCCGAGCCGCGCAAAACGCTCGACCCTGATCAAGTGGCGTTTTGGCTGGCCCGTCATCCCGATTTTTTTGTTGGTCGTGAAGGCTTGCTGCAGCAACTTAAGGTACCGCACCCCCACATTGATGGGGCGGTATCGCTGCTAGAGCGCTTGGTAATCGATTTACGTCAGCGTGCTGAAACAGCAGAGGGGCGGCTTGAGCATCTTCTAGAAACAGCGCGGCATAATGAAGCCCAATACCGTCGACTGCGTGAGACGCTACTCAGTCTGGTGGGAGCAGAAGATCGTGATGCCTTGGCCCAAGCGCTCGCTGTTCAGTTAAGCGAGCACTTTCAAACGCCTGCAATGGCGCTATGGTGCCCATCCTCATTGAGTGACAATGAGCCGACGCCGCCTCAACCGCCACGCCACGTGTTGGACCAGCATGCCAGCGCTCGTTTGGCTGCGCTGCTAGATGGGCGCACCAGCCGTTGTGCCAAGCTCAGCGTTAGCGACTGGAAATGTCTGTTGCCGCATACTAAAGCACCCCGGCGCGCGGGTTCCTGCGCCATTTCGCGTCTTTCGGCGGGCGAGCAGCTGGGGTATTTGCTGCTCGCAAGTCCTGACCCCGACTGTTACCGCGCCAGTATGGATACGCTGTTTACAGAGTATCTGAGCGATATCGTGGCACGGCTACTGCTGCGCCTAGAACACCATGGATAGCCCAAGCTCATTAACAACGCAGGTCGAGGCGTATTTACGTAAGCTTGCGACCCACGCAAGCCCTGCCACAGTGGCTGCGTATCGTCAGGATTTAACCGCCCTGCAGCATTTTTCTGAGCAACGTGGCGTCACCGAGGCAGCGACGTTAGACACTACATTTCTACGCGCCTTTTTGGGGGCGGAGCGCAGTCGCGGCCTGGCGCCGAGAAGTTTAGCCCGCCGCCGCGCTGCACTATCACGTTTTGCTGACTATCTTGTGCAGCATCACGTGCTTGCCGACAATCCTGTGGGGTTACTGCGCACGCCAAAGCAGCCAAGCCACTTGCCCAGACCGCTTGATGTGGATGCGCTCTCACGCTTTTTAGACACGCCGCACGACGGCACACCGCTGGCAATACGTGACCAAGCCATGCTGGAGTTGTTTTACTCCAGCGGCCTACGCTTAGCGGAGCTTGCTGCGCTGGATTTGGGGCACTTAAATGCTCATCATGTGCGGGTGATGGGGAAGGGCAGTAAGCCCCGGCAAGTGCCCGTTGGTCAGCGAGCGGATCAAGCAATTAAGGCGTGGCTGTCGTGTCGGCCTGAGCTAGCGGCAACCGGCGAAATGGCGTTATTTGTCGGTCAGCGTGGGCAGCGGCTGGGACACCGCGGTATTCAAAAGCGCTTGGCGCAACTTTCTATTGTGCGTGGTTTGCCTGAGCACCTTCATCCCCATCGCCTGCGTCACTCGTTTGCAAGTCATTTGTTGGAGTCCAGCCAAGATCTGCGGGCGGTGCAGGAATTGCTGGGCCACGCTAATTTATCGACGACCCAAGTCTACACTCGCCTTGATTGGCAGCACTTGGCCGAAAGCTATGATGCCGCTCATCCTCGCGCAAAACGCCGCACGACACGGAGTTAACCATGGCTTCTCTGCAAGCGATTACGTTTGATCTTGACGATACGCTATGGGACAACCAAGGCGTGATGTTAAAAACGGAAGAGGGCCACTATCGTTGGCTAATTGAAGCGCTGGCAACGTGGCGCAAAGCACGCCACGAAGCGCCATTAGCGCTAAGTTACCAGCAGGGGCTGGCTGATTACCTGGAGCGCCGCCAAGAGTGGGCCAAGCGGGTGCCAGAACGGCGCGGTGATTTTACCTGGCTGCGTTTGCGGGCGTTAGAAGCACAGCTGGAAGCCCAAGGCTTAGCACGCAGTAGTGCGTTGCTATGGGCTGCCGCTGCTATGAATGAGTTTCATCGTCTGCGGGTACAAGTAACGCCGCACCCCGAAGCCGCGGGGCTATTATCCGCGTTGAGCGAACGTTACCAGCTAGCCGCTATTACCAATGGCAATATTCACCTTAAACGCCAGCCGTTAGCGGCGTACTTTCCAGTGGCTATTGCTGCAGGCGAATTACTGGCGCCAAAACCAGATCCTAGGCCGTTTCTCACCGCCCTGGAGCGTCTGAATGTTGTGCCACACCGCGCCATGCATGTAGGTGATTCCTGGCAAGAGGACGTACTACCCGCACAGCAGTTGGGCATGCACGCCGTATGGATCGCCGCGCAAGGCGACCAAGCCTTGCCTGCACGCACCCACCGCATTGCCCACGTGAAAGAATTGCCCGAGTTGATCGAGTGGTTGGAGCGACGCTCGTGAAAAAGCGGCTTGTTTAAGAAGACTGAGTTTGTTTGGCAAGATTCCGTTTAATCGGGAAAGCTTGGCTTGTTCGGCGATCCTTGGTTTACTCAGAAGTATGCAGCCACTGGTCGAGCTTTTGAGAAAGCGTATCTACACCGTCGCGCTTGAGCGATGAGAAGAGCTGAACGGAGACTAAGTCTTCCCACTCTTTAAGACGAGAGCGGACTTTTTGCAGCGCGGCACTAGCAGGGCCTTTTTTTAATTTATCGGACTTAGTAAGCAGAATGTGCACAGGCATTTCGCGCTCATCTGCATAGTTGAGCATCATTTGGTCGAACTCGGTTAGCGGGTGGCGCACGTCCATTAGCAGTACAAGGCCACGTAGGCTGAAGCGGCCACGCAGATAGTCAGACAGGTGCTGCTGCCACTCTAGTTTTACCGCTTCAGGCACTTTGGCGTAGCCGTAGCCTGGCAAGTCGACTAAGCGACGCGATTCGTCGTTCATGACGCTGAAAAAGTTGATCAACTGGGTGCGGCCTGGCGTACGCGAGGTGCGGGCAAGGGCATTTTGTTGAGTAAGTGCGTTAATCGCGCTTGATTTACCCGCATTTGAGCGCCCAGCAAACGCGACTTCTGCGCCGGTATCGTCTGGACACAGAGCAAGCGTTGGCGCGCTGATCATAAAACGCGCTGTGGGGTAGTTCAGTCGAACGACTGGGTGATCATTGGCAGTAGACATGGTGTTAATCCTGAAAAACAGACGTATAAGACGGCCCGTTTCACCACGTTAACGTGAGTAAATGACGGTACCGCGACGAATTACCCCAAAAGCAGACCTGGACTTGCATTCCCGCCGCTAGGGTGATTCGTTATAATGCAAGCGGTTTATAACTGCGACCTGGGGCGCTAGTGTACCATCGCGCTCTAGCCAGCAGCGACCAACACGGCATGTTGTTCGTTTTGGCGGAGCTGACCCTGGTAAAGTGCTGAACCTGGGCAGCGCCCGGGATGCGTACCAGTCAATAATCAAACGGCATAGTGGAATAGCAATGAGAAAGTTACTGGCAAGCCTGGCAATTACCATGGGTGCCGTTGGCACCGTACACGCTCAAACCGACCACCAAGCTGACGCGGATGCGGCGGCAGGTCGTGAACTGGCTCAAACCTGTGCGGCCTGTCATGGTCAGCAAGGTATCAGCGCAGTGGGTACTTTCCCTAATCTGGCAGGGCAGCAGATGTCCTATCTGGCCAAGCAAATCATGGATATTCGTGACGGCAACCGCTTGGTTCCCACCATGGCTGGTCAAGTTGATGCATTCTCTGATCAAGATGCTTGGGATGTTGCGGCTCACTTTGCAGGCCAAAACGCAAATCTTGGCCAAACCAACGATGAAGACTCAGAGTTTTTAGCGCGCGGTGAAGAGCTGTACCGGGCGGGTGATATGTCCAAAGGTATTCCTGCTTGCAGTGCTTGTCATACACCTACGGGGGCTGGTATTGGCAGCGCGGTATATCCAGCGCTTTCAGGTCAGCACACAGAGTATATGGTGTCTACATTGCAAGACTTTGCTTCCGGTGAGCGTGCTAACAGCCCGAATAACATTATGGGCGATATTGCTTCTAAAATGAGTGATAACGACATGGAAGCTGTAGCGAATTATCTATTAGGCTTGAACTAGTCGCTGATGATAAATAAAGGTGCCCTATCTCACTGGTAATTAAAGAGATGGGGAACCTCTATGCATGTCCTGCAGTCATAGCCTCGCTCATTCTTGGAGAATTTTCGCTATGTTGAAAACGTTAATGGTCGCGATTGCTGGCTTAGGTTTATCTGCGGCAGTAAGTGCTCAGGAGTTGGTCGAGGGTCAGCACTACACCCTGCTTGAGTCGCCAGTGGAGACACAGGTCGACGAGGGGCAAATTGAAGTGACCGAAGCGTTTTGGTTTGGCTGCCCGCACTGCTATCGGCTGCAAACACCCGTAAATGAGTGGTACGAAACGCTTGAAGACGACGTTAGCATTGTCCATATGCCGGCTACCATGGGTGGTGCTTGGAACACTCATGCGACGGCGTTTTATGCAGCAGAATCTCTGGGTATCGAAGATGAACTGCACGCTGATTTCTTTGAGGCCATTCATGAAGATGGTCGCTCACTGACAGATGAGGATGAAATCGCCGAGTTTTTCTCTAATTACGGTGTCAGTGAAGAAGACGCTAAGCAGGCGTTGAAGGCATTTGGCGTTCGTAGCGAAGTCAATAAAGCCAACAGCCGCATGCGTGAAATGCGCTTAATGGGTGTGCCGGCGCTTATTGTTGATGGCCGCTACGTTGTGTCGCCAAGCACGGCAGGTAGCTTGGAAAATATGCCGCAAATTGCGGATGCGCTTGTCGAGCGCGTGCGTAACGAGCGTGCACAATAACGGTGTTAAAGCATGGTCACGCAGGTGGGCAAGTAGGCTCGTCTGCGTTGTCTTTGGTTGAACGTGGCCATATCCGCTTACTGACATTTAATTTGCAGGTAGGTATTCAAACGTCGGCGTATCACCACTACCTCACGCGTAGTTGGCAGCATGTTTTGCCTCACCCTCAACGTCTGGAACGCTTGGCGCAAATGGGTAATGTGCTAGAGCCATTTGATGTGGTGGGCCTGCAAGAGGTTGATGGCGGTAGTTTTCGTTCCGGTCGCGTAAACCAAGTTGAATACCTTGCCGCTAAAGCACGCTTTCCCCACTACTTTCAGCAGCTAAATCGTAATTTAGGGCAGTTTGCTCAGCACAGTAATGGGCTATTGTCACGTATCGTGCCTAGCCACATCGAAGAGCATCGTCTGCCAGGAATGTTGCCAGGGCGTGGTGCAATTCACGCACGCTATGGTGAGGGACCAGATGCACTGCATATCTTTGTCGCCCACTTGGCGCTGAGCCAGCGCGGGCGTGTGCGTCAGCTAAATTATTTAAGCAATATTATCGAGCCGCTGCGCCATGTGGTAGTCATGGGTGATTTAAACTGCACGCCTGACCAGCTTCATGCTCATGAACGTTTTAGTACCTCGTTGCCACTTCACCCGGTTAAGCCGCTGCTTAGCTATCCATCCTGGCAGCCTCGACGCGCCCTGGATCACATCCTGCTTTCCCAGACACTTGAAGTCGCAGATGTCCATGTACTGGACCATCTGTTTTCTGACCATTTACCGATTGCTGTCGATTTACCGTTACCTCCCGCCTGCCTAGCGGCGATTCGCCAAAGCGTTTAATAATAAGCTTGCTAGGCGGTTTATGGGCGCTGCATTGTCTGCGTATATGCGCTATTGTCTGGGGCGCTGACCCCCTTAGTCGTTTTACGCGAGACACTTCCATGTCAGATACAACACAACTACCTGCGTTTATCGCTGCGCTGGACCGCGCTTCGGAGTGGTTCGGACGTAGCCTTGCGTGGCTGATCATCATTATGATGTTGATTCAGTTCGCGATTGTACTGCTTCGTTATATTTTCAGCGTCAACAGTATTTTTATGCAAGAGCTGGTGATGTACATGCACGCCAGTGTCTTTATGCTCGCTGCGGCCTATACCTTTCGCCACGATGGCCATGTGCGTGTCGATATCTTCTATCGTGGAATGACGCCCCGTCGCCAAGCGCTGGTTAACATCGTGGGCATTATCACGCTGTTGATGCCTGTGATGGTTTTTGTCATCGCTTCCAGCTTGGGCTACGTCGCTAACTCCTGGCGTATTATGGAAACCTCCTCCGATTATGGTGGCATTCCAGCCGTCTTTGCACTGAAAACGTTAATACCGCTCTTTGCCATGCTAATGATACTGCAAGGTGTCATTGAGGTAGTGCGCAATGGCTATGTATTTACTGGCCGGATACCCCCATCTGTTGGTGATGACAACCACCTTGAGGAGCGCGTTTGATGCTGGAATTTATGCCGCTTGTTTTATTTGCCACCATTTGCATCGTGCTGATGTTTGGCTTTCCTGTAGCGCTTTCATTAGCAGGTACCGCGCTACTGTTTGCAGGGATGGGCCTAGGCCTTGAGACCATCGGCGTAGACGCCAATTTCGACAGTGGTTATCTCGCCGCGTTGCCCAACCGGCTTTACGGCATTATGACCAATCAAACGTTATTGGCAGTGCCATTATTTGTCTTAATGGGCGTTTTATTGGAGAAGTCCAAAGTAGCTGAAACACTGCTCGATGCGATGGCGCTGCTGTTTGGTGCCATGCGTGGCGGATTAGGTATTTCAGTGACATTGGTAGGTATGTTGATGGCAGCATCTACCGGCATTGTAGGGGCCACCGTGGTTACCATGGGGCTTATGTCGCTACCTACCATGCTAAAGCGCGGCTATAGCACCTCGCTGGCGACCGGCACCATTTGTGCGACCGGTACGCTTGGCCAGATCATCCCACCCTCCATCGCATTGGTACTGCTTGGTGATGTGCTGTCGTCCGCTTACCAGCAGGCTCAGCTCTCGATGGGTATTTTCAGTCCTAAAACGGTCTCTGTAGGTGATCTGTTTATGGGCGCGCTGGTGCCGGGGTTACTCCTGGTCGTTATGTATATGATTTACGTGGCCCTGGTCGCGTGGTTGCGCCCGCAAATGGCGCCTGCCGCAGACCGTGAAGAGCTCATGGCGGAGCTTGGGCATACTTCCGGCCTTGGGATGCTGTTGTTGAAAGGCTTAGTACCGCCCGTGGTGCTCATTGTGGCAGTGCTTGGCTCGATTTTAAGCGGCTTTGCAACGCCTACCGAAGCGTCGGCTGTCGGTGCCTTTGGTGCCCTGGTGCTGGCCATTGCTTATTGTCAACTGGATTGGGCAACGCTGAAAGACGTGCTGCGTTCAACTACCCATGTGACGACCATGGTGTTTATGATTTTGATTGGTGCGGCGCTGTTTTCGTTGGTCTTCCGGGCCTACGGCGGCGAGCATATGGTCACCGACTTGTTCGAAGGTATGCCTGGTGGAGTGGTGGGGGCGACCATTATCGTAATGCTGGTCATCTTCCTACTTGGCTTTATTCTCGACTTTATCGAAATCACGTTTGTGGTGGTGCCCATCGTTGGGCCGATTCTGCTGGCCATGGGGCTTGACCCAATTTGGCTGGGCATCATGATCGCTATTAACCTGCAAACGTCATTCTTAACCCCGCCGTTTGGCTTTGCGCTGTTTTATCTGCGCGGCGTAGCGCCACCCTCGGTACCGACCTCGGCAATTTACCGTGGGGTTATCCCGTTTATCCTGATGCAGCTTGGCATGTTGCTGATGCTAACGTTTTTCCCGCAGCTGGCCACATGGCTACCTACTCAATTTTAGGCTACGTCTTTTTGATTAGTGGCGAGTTGAAAACTATCGTGACTATCAACGCAACTAAGTGGCAACCTTAATCAAAAGCAGCCAAGCTGCATAAACTAACGGCTTGTAACAAACCGCCTAGCCAATTGGGCTAGGCGGCCTTCTCCTACCTATAACAGTAATAATAGAAGCAAGAGGGTTAATGTATGAAAGCCAATGCTTTACCTGTCGCCATTGCGATGACAACCGCTCTATCCACTAGTTTGCTGGTGGTTTCAAGTTTTGATAATCAAGCTCAGGCACAAGAAAATTTCCGCTGGAAAATGGTCACTTCCTGGCCGAAGAACTTCCCAGGTGTGGGGCAGGGTCCTGAGCGGCTCGCGCAACTGGTGGACGAGATGTCCGATGGTCGCCTGACCATTGAAGTATTCGGTGCTGGCCAGTTGGTACCTGGGTTTGAGGTCTTTGATGCTGTGTCTGATGGCACTGCTGAGCTTGGCCACTCTGCTTCTTATTACTGGAAGGGCAAAGCCCCTGAAGCACAGTTCTTCGCTGCCGTGCCGTTTGGCATGAACGCACAGGAAATGAATGCCTGGCTGCATTTTGGCGGTGGCATGGAGTTGTGGAACGAGGTTTATGAACCTTTTGGTGTGGATGTCATGGTGGCGGGTGCTTCTGGCGTGCAAATGGGTGGCTGGTATAACAAGGAAATCAATTCGATTGAGGACCTTGATGGCCTGAAAATGCGTATGCCAGGCTTAGGTGGTGAAGTGATGAGCCGTATGGGCGTCGCCATTGTGAACATGCCGGGTGGCGAAATCTTCACATCACTTCAGTCAGGTGCCATTGATGCGACGGAATGGATTGGCCCCTATAATGATTTAGCGTTCGGTCTGCATCAGGCTGCCGATTATTACTACTATCCTGGCTGGCACGAGCCGACGGTGATGTTTGAAACCATCGTCAACGAAGAAGCCTTAGCCGAATTGCCCGCTGATTTACAGGCTATTTTGACGACCGCAGTGCGCGATATTAATGCAAACGTGCTTGATGAATACACCGCGCGTAATAACGATGCGTTGGAGACGTTGGTCAACGAGCATGAGGTTG
Source organism: Halomonas sp. N3-2A (assembly GCF_002216165.1). Lineage (NCBI taxonomy): Bacteria > Pseudomonadati > Pseudomonadota > Gammaproteobacteria > Oceanospirillales > Halomonadaceae > Halomonas > Halomonas sp. N3-2A. Next base: position 3,974,042 of record NZ_CP022286.1, read on the forward strand.
AACTGCGCCGTATTCCTGACGACGTGTTGGCTCAGGCCCGTGAGCATTCAGAAGACGTTATTGCTGAATTGGCTGAATCAAGCGAGCTGGGCACACGGATTTATGAGTCGTACCGTACCTTCCAGGATAAGGTCGGAAACTATCATGCGATTTCTGAACAGGCATACTACAACGCACGTAATCCAGAAGGTGACACAACGCAGTAACGGCTCAATAGCGATGTAGCTATACTATTAGCATACTACTCTCGTTGAACACGCAATGGCTGCCTCTTAGGCGGCCATTGTTTTGGTTAAGAAGCCCTGTTTGGCGTTGTATTTGGGTATTTTAGAACACGACTGAACCGTTAATTAAGGAACACCATGTCCAACGATTCCCGCCTTCGCAATGTACTGACCATTGCAGGGTCTGACCCCTCTGGTGGTGCTGGCTTGCAGGGTGATCTGAAAACTTTTTCGGCGCTGGGTGTCTACGGCACCAATGTCATCACTGCTGTCATCGCTCAAAATACCTGTGGTGTGGCTTCCGTGTATCCGGTTTCGCCTCACGCTATTCGCGAGCAGTTAGAAAACCTGATAAATGATGTGGCATTAGATGCCGTTAAAATTGGCATGGTCGCCAGCCGGGAGGTTGCCGAAGTAATCGCTGACGTATTGCAGCAAAACCGCCCCCGCTGGATCGTGCTGGACCCGGTAATGGTGGCCAAAAGCGGTGATATTCTGGTCGATGACGCAGGCATTCGTGCCGTGCGCGATATATTGGTACCGTTGGCTGACGTAATTACGCCCAATTTGCCTGAAGCTGCTGTTCTGTTAGATGCCGAGTCACCGAATTCGCTGGATGACATGGAAGCGATGCTGCCAGCGCTAATTGAGTTGGGCGCGCCTTATGTGGTGCTGAAAGGTGGGCACCTGCGCGGAGATACCTGTCCTGACTTACTGGCAACCCCGGACGGTCACACATGGCTTCCTGCTTCGCGTATTGACACTGACAACCTGCACGGCACGGGCTGTGCTCTCTCGTCTGCGATCACTGCGTGTCTAGCAAAACTACCCGCCGATGCGGCGCCAAACGCACCTAAGCAAGCGATTGGTGAAGCCAAGTTGTGGCTACATGCTGCATTAGAAGCGAGCACTCGGCTAAGTGTCGGTCATGGGCGTGGGCCGGTGCACCACTTTCATGCGTGGTGGTGATGTAAATGACCTAGCGCCATAAAAGTGCCGAGCAGCAGTGTAAAAAGTAAGTCACACCTTGCAGTATGCGCCAACGGACACCATGCTGAACATTGCCTGTTTGGCTATCTCACGTGTTACTGACGGTGCCGACTTGATCGGCCAGGGAGTTGTGCCATGTCTCGCACGCTGCTGTTTGCCACGGACCTTTCTCAGGATAACCGCGCTGCGTTTGCTCGCGCTCTTCGGCTGGCCTATGCCCATGGGGCGCAGCTCGACATTCTTCACGTCCTTGACCCTTACTTGCCCCACCGTGTTCTTCACGACGTTGAAAGCGCGGTTAACGAAGATATCAGTGCCACATTGACCGACCTGCGCGAAGATTACGCGCTGGAAGCGCCTTCGCTGCTTATTCAAACCGTTGTGGGGGAGCCGCATGTTGAAATTGTGCGAGAAGCCCACGAACGTAATGCCTCGTTAATTATTATGGGCATGCACCGTAAGCGCGGTCAGAAAGATCTTCTTTTGGGAACCACTGTGATGCGCGTGATGAGAAGTGCGCCTTGCCCGGTGGTGGTCGCCTCTTATCTACCGACGCAGCCTTGGCAGCATATCCTGGTGCCGATCGATTTTTCGCTGACTGCTCGGCAAACACTCAGGGAAGCACTCATTCGCTTTCCAGAAGCGACGTTGACGCTACTGCATGCCTGGAGCTTACCTGGTGAGCGTGAGCTGGGCTCCCAGGCTAATTTTGCCCAGTGGCGAGATCACGAAGTAGAACGTTTACGCAGAACGCTAGATAACGAGATTGAGAGCTTGATGCGAGATCTTGACGGTGTCCCCGATATCGAGCTGGTGCTCGAACCAGGGCAGCCCTGTGATGTACTTCAAGATTATATGAAGCGACACACTCCCGATTTGGTGATTATTGGAAGCCGTGGTCAGCCCCAGCACACCAGCCAAGTGACTGAAATGCTGTTAGGCGAACCTCACTGCGACCTCATGCTGTGCCGCTCCTGGTAGTTGTTGTATGGGAACCTTTATTTAGGCGGTTTTCGCGATTCGCTACTGGGATAGAGCTAATCCAAACAAGGCTTTGTCTCAAGCCTATGCCAGCGATTACACTGCCCCTTGTTGGGATGATATCGTAAGGGGCAAGAGTGAAAGCACTGATTCAGCGGGTAAAAAACGCCAGCGTGGCGGTCGAAGGTAAGATGGTGGGGGCCATTGACCATGGTCTTTTGGCTTTAGTGGGCGTTGAAAAGGGCGACAGTGAGGCCGATGCTGAAAAACTACTGCATAAGCTGCTGCACTACCGCGTTTTCAGTGACCAAGAAGGCAAAATGAATCATAACCTTCAGCAGGCTAACGGGGGCTTACTGCTGGTATCACAGTTTACGCTGGCCGCTGATACTCGCAAAGGTTTGCGCCCCAGCTTCTCTAGCGCGGCACCACCTGCTGAAGGCGAGCGCCTGTTTGACTATTTGGTGGCTAAGGCATCCGCTGCCTGGCCCAACGTTGCAACCGGCCAATTTGGCGCTGATATGCAAGTGGCGTTAATTAACGATGGGCCGGTAACGTTTATGCTTGAAAGCTAACCTAGTTAATTCGACTGGATTCAAAGCAGCGAGGATTAGCTAGCGTAGGGCTAGGCGTCTTCGCTGGCCAATAGCTCTGCTTCCATTGTTTCCAGCGCTTCCTCGGCGGCGAGCCACTGCTGTTCGGCGGTGTCCAAGCGGCTTTTGATTTTCGCCTGTTGGGCAAGTGCTTCGGTCAGTTCTGCTTTACGAGCGCTGTCGGTATAAAGCGTCGGGTCAGCCAAAACAGTTTCTACTTCTTCAAGCGCCTGCTGAGTTTTCTCCATAGTTTTTTCAGCTTGATCGCGCGCTTTTTTCAGTGGTCGCAGCTTCTCGCGTAGTTCTGCTGCTGCCTTGCGAGCGGCTTTTCGGTCACCGCTAGGCTGCTGACTTTGGCGTTCGCTTTTTTCGCTACGCGCATCGCGTCTGCCCTCTTCCAAGCGCGCCTTTAGCCATGCCCGATAGTCATCGAGATCGCCATCAAAGGGTTCAACACGATGGTCTGCTACCCGCCAGAATTCATCAACCGTGGCACGCAATAAATGCCGGTCGTGAGACACCAGAATGACCGTGCCCTCAAAACTTGCCAGCGCCTCGGTGAGCGCCTCGCGCATTTCTAAGTCCAAGTGGTTGGTTGGCTCATCGAGCAGCAGCAGGTTGGGTTTCTGCCAAGCGACCAACGCGAGTGCCAAGCGCGCTTTTTCACCGCCGGAGTAAGTGCCGACTTCACCAAAGGCGTCATCGCCCTTAAAGCCAAAACCACCTAGGAAATTGCGAATTTCCTGGTCACTCGCCGTGGGAGAGAGCCGTTGCACATGTACAAACGGCGTCGTCGTCACGTCCAAGCTTTCCAACTGGTGTTGGGCAAAATAGCCAATGGCTAAATGCTCGCCTGGCACGCGCTTGCCCTCTAGCAGCGCCAGTTCACCGGTCAGTGATTTGATCAATGTCGATTTGCCCGCGCCGTTGGGGCCTAACAGACCGATGCGGCTACCGGGTAATAACGTAATGTTGACCTTCTCTAACTGCGCGACATCACCTGCTTCGCTGCGATAGCCAAGGGTCGCTTGGTCAAGCACAAGCAGCGGATGTGAGGTCTTATCTGCGGCAGGCAGCGTGAAGTGAAAAGGCGAATCTGTATGAGCAACAGCGATATCCCCCATACGCTCCAGCATTTTCACACGACTTTGCGCCTGCTTTGCTTTGGTTGCCTGGGCGCGAAAACGCGCTATAAAACGCTCAATTTCTTCGCGGCGAGCCTGCTGTTTGGCTGCTTCTGCTTGCTGCAGAGCGAGTTTTTCAGCCCGCGTGCGCTCAAAGCGAGAGTAGTTGCCGCGGTAAAGCTCGAGTGTTTGGTGATGCATATGCACAATGTGATCACACACGGCATCCAGAAAGTCGCGGTCATGAGAAATCAGCAGTAACGTGCCTGGGTAGCGGGTTAGCCACTGCTCTAGCCAAAGCAGGGCATCGAGATCCAGGTGGTTGGTCGGCTCATCAAGCAGTAGTAAGTCGGAAGGCATAAACAGCGTGCGGGCTAGGTTCACCCGCATACGCCAGCCACCGGAGAAATCTGACAAAGGCCGCTTAAGATCCGTTTGCACAAATCCGAGCCCTACCAGCAGCTGCGATGCCCGCGATTCTGCCGTGTAGCCATCCAGGGTTTCGATAAGCCCATGCAACTCGGCTTCCTGATGCGCATCGTCTGCTTCGCGCGCGGCGAGTAGATCAGCCTCCGCTTGTCGCAGCGCATAATCGCCATCCAGCACGTACTCCACAATGGGACGATCTAGCGCTTCAACTTCCTGGGCCATGTGGGCTATCCGCTGACCGCCGCTCATCTCAACGTCGCCCTGGTCGGGGCCGAGCTCGCCTAGCAGAAGTTTGAATAAGCTCGACTTACCGGCGCCGTTTGCCCCGATAATGCCTGCCTTTATACCGCTGTGGAGCGTAAGGTCAGCGTTATCGAGTAGCGTTTGTGTACCCCGTTGCAGGGCGACTTGGCGCAGTGCGATCATGCATTCTCCCGAAAAAGTGGGTAAATCAATGTTCGATTCTAACCGATTCCAGCGCTTACAGCAGGCTCCACTATGGGATTTTGCACTGACATTTTATGCCCAGCCCGGAGTCGAGCAAGCATGCCTTGTTCTGCAAGATAGAGCAGGGGTGGATGTGTGTGAGCTGCTAGTGCATAGCTGGCTCTACCACTACGGTCTTCAGGTAACGCCTGGTGCGCTGTCAATGGAGCGCAAAGTGCGGGAGTGTTGGCAGCAGTCGGTCACCGCTGTTTTGCGGCAGTTGCGTCGTGATCTTAAGCCCCAAGCAGCAGAAAGTGAGGGCATTGCCCAGTTGCGAAAGACACTTCAGCAGGCCGAACTTCAAGCTGAGCGTGAGAACCTTCAACGCTGGCAGCACTGGATATTGCAAACGTCTGAACTTAACCAGCGGTTAACAAACTGCACTATAAGTAAGCAAGATGTTGCACAATGGCTGCAAAGTAAGCTGTTTTCTGATGGCCTTGCGTTTGATCAAGTAGTTGTGTCACCCGAGCGCGAGAACGTCAGAGAGGCGATTGCTATACTTGCGACACGGCTTGACCGCTACGAGCGACCGCGCTAGCCTGAAATTAAGCTATTTTTGAATAACGCGTGTTTTAAGGTTGTTATTGCTTGTGTAACTGTTTCTAAACGGATTCAAAAAGATAGGATTTATGAATGATGGTTTTATAAATAGTTACTCTAAAGTCACTGGCAACTAACAGAGCGTTTAAGAGCGACACGCATTATACAAAAATTAAATATTGGCGCACTCGCATAGCGCGCTTACCACTGCTAGGGGAACTCTGCATGAAGGCAAGCAAGTTAATTTCGACTCGTTCAGTAACGACTAAGTTAATGACGACGGCGAGCGTTGGTGCACTACTATTTGGTCTCAGCGCAGCCGCTCAAGCAGATAACTGGCGTTACGCCCACGAAGAGTACGAAGGCGATGTCCAAGATGTGTTCGCTTACGCATTCAAAGAATATATCGAAGAGAATTCCGATCACAGCGTTCAGGTTTATCGTTTTGGTGAATTAGGTGAATCTGATGACATCATGGAGCAGACCCAAAACGGCATTCTTCAGTTTGTAAACCAGTCGCCTGGTTTCACGGGTTCTCTGATCCCAGAAGCGCAAATCTTCTTTATCCCTTACCTGCTACCAACAGATGAAGAAACCGTCCTGACTTTCTTCGATGAGAGTAAGGCCATCAACGAGGTGTTCCCAGAGCTCTACGCTGAGCAAGGCCTTGAGCTATTGAAGATGTACCCTGAAGGTGAAATGGTCATTACCACCGACGAGCCGATCAGCTCGCCGGAAGATATGAATAACAAGAAAATTCGTACCATGACGAATCCATTGCTTTCAGAAACTTATGATGCCTTTGGTGCAACACCGACGCCGCTACCGTGGGGCGAAGTATATGGTGGTCTGCAAACCGGCATTATCGATGGTCAAGAAAATCCGATTTTCTGGATCGAGTCTGGCGGTTTATATGAAGTATCACCGCACCTTACCTTCACAGGCCATGGCTGGTTCACTACCGCCATGATGGCTAACCAAGACTTCTATGAAGGCTTGTCCGATGAAGACAAAGAGCTAGTTCAGGAAGCGTCTGATGCTGCCTATGATCACACAATCGAGCACATTAAAGGGCTAGCCGAAGAGGCATTAGCTAAAATCCAAGAAGCTTCGGATGAAGTCACTGTGACTCGTTTGGATGAAGAACAAATCCAGGCTTTCCGTGACCGCGCTCCACAAGTTGAAGAAGCCTTCTTAGAAATGACGGGTGATAAAGGTGCTGAGCTGCTGGAGCAGTTTAAAGCTGATCTCGAAGCTGTAACTAACGAGTAATTTACCGTTTAGTGCACTCATTTTGAACGGTAAATCACCTAGGGGGCAGCCAGCGCTGCCCCTTTTTTATTTTTATATGCACACCCGGTGCTGACAGCCACCTAGCAAAAAAAAGCGCGTAACCTTGCGTAAAACACAGAAAAATTTACGTACATCCAGCGTTGAAGCGGAAAGAGTTATTAACCGTTACGCTACAAAATGAGTAAGGCTGGACACGCTCCGTTCGGTGGTCAGTGAAAGAAGAGGCACTAGGTTTTTAATCGTTAGCTGCCACGCTGCATAAGAGGAGATCGGCCATGACCGAAGAAGAATCCGAAAAGAATTACAGCTCTGGTTTGCCCGGCATACTAGGCGTGATCGACACTGCAATTAGCAAAATCGAGTCAGTCATACTGGCGATGGGGGTTTTGCTAATGGCGCTGAATACGGTCACTAATGTTATTGCCCGCTTTGTATTTGGCAATAGCATTATGTTTTCAGGGGAATTAAACCGTATTTTGATCATTATGATTACCTTTGCGGGTATCGGCTACGCTGCTCGACACGGTCGTCATATTCGTATGTCAGCCATCTACGATGCCTTGCCTGTCGGGGGGCGTAAGGCATTGATGATAGGTATTTCGTTCTTTACCTCCCTCGTCATGTTCTTCCTGCTGTACTACTCCGTGGTGTACATCCTCGACCTTCAAAGCAAAGGTCGCGTGCTGCCGTCACTCGGGCTACCTATTTGGATCATTTATATCTGGGTACCAGTAGGTTTTCTCATTACGGGCATTCAGTACCTGTTAACGGCAATTAAAAACCTTACCTCTCGGGATGTATATCTCTCGACAGGGGTAGTTGATGGTTACAAAGACACCGAAACAGAAGTGTAAAGCAGGGCTTGCACTCTAGGGGAACGCTATGACGACGATAATGGTAGTCACCATGATTGCCCTGCTGCTGCTGGGCTTTCCTATGATGATCCCGCTGATCACGGCAGCGGTGATCGGCTTTTATATGATGTTTAACGGCTTCGGCCAAATGGATACGCTGATTCAACAGATGATGGCGGGTATCCGGCCTGCTTCGTTGATTGCGGTGCCGATGTTTATATTAGCGGCAGATATTATGACGCGTGGCCAGTCGGCCAATCGCTTAATTGATATGGTGATGTCCTTTATCGGTCATATCAAAGGCGGCCTTGCGGTCAGTACGGCGGCCTCCTGTACGCTGTTTGGCGCAGTTTCTGGTTCTACCCAGGCAACCGTAGTCGCGGTGGGCTCACCGCTGCGACCCAAGATGCTGAAAGCGGGCTATTCCGACCCGTTTACACTGGCACTGATTATCAACGCGAGTGATATTGCCTTTTTGATACCCCCAAGTATTGGCATGATCATCTACGGGGTTATTTCAGGAACATCCATTGGCGAGCTGTTTATTGCGGGTATTGGGCCAGGGCTTCTGATCCTGTTTATGTTCTCAGTTTATTGCATCGTTTATGCTGTGGTAAAAGGCGTGCCTACCGAACCCCGCGCTAGCTGGAAAGAGCGTGCCGTAGCCGTGCAGAAAGCACTGTGGCCGCTAGGCTTTCCAGTCATTATCGTTGGCGGTATCTACGGAGGTATTTTTAGCCCGACAGAAGCCGCTGCGGCCTGTGTGCTATATGCCGTATTGCTTGAGTTTGTGGTATTCCGTTCGCTCAAAATGAACGATATTTATGCGATTGCTAAATCCACCGGCTTAATTACCGCAGTGGTGTTCATATTGGTCGCTGTTGGTAATGGGTTCTCCTGGATAATTTCATTCGCGCAGATTCCACAAATGATTTTGGAAGCGGTAGGCGTCAATGAAGCTGGGCCGACAGGCGTACTGATTGCAATCTGTATCTCTTTCTTTGTCGCTTGCATGTTTGTTGACCCGATTGTGGTCATTCTGGTGCTTACGCCAATTTTTGCTCCGGCGATTGCGGCGACCGGTCTGGATCCTGTTCTGGTAGGTATTTTGATTACGCTGCAGGTAGCCATAGGTTCGGCGACCCCACCCTTTGGCTGCGATATATTTACCGCGATTGCGATCTTTAAGCGGCCTTACTGGGAAGTCATCAAAGGCACACCGCCCTTTATCTTTATGCTGATTTTAGCGGCGGCGCTGCTGATCATGTTTCCGCAAATTGCGCTGTTCTTGCGTGATATTGCCTTCCGCTAAGCAGTCACAAGGAGAACGCGGATGTTTAATCGCATTTTAATTCCCGTAGATGGCTCGAAAGGGGCGATTAACGCACTGGAGAAAGCGGTTGGCCTGCATATGCTCACCGGTGCCGAGCTTTATTTGCTGTGCGTATTTAAGCACCATAGTTTATTGGAGGCATCGCTTTCTATGGTGCGGCCGAATAAGCTGGATCTGCCTGATGATGCGCTAAAAGAGTACGCCACGGAAATTGCTGTACACGCTAAAGCCTACGCCATAGAGATGGGCGCAGACAGTGCGCGAGTAAGGGCGTTTGTGAAAGGTGGCCGCCCCTCGCGAACTATCGTGCGCTTTGCCCGAAAGAGGGAGTGCGATTTAATCGTGATCGGTGCTCAAGGAACCAATGGCGAGAAAAACCTGCTGTTGGGTAGTGTCTCCCAGCGCGTGGCGGGTGCGGCACACTGTCCCACATTGGTCGTTTAAGACACCAAACTACTGAACTTAATAGCGGTCTTACTAACACCCGCCATCTCAGGTAATGCAGCCTGAGATGGCGGGTGTTAGTCTTTGAGCTACTCAAACATTTGGCGCGTTGCGCCGTTGGATAAGGTTTTTTACATGAAAGCATTGTTTTCTTCCACCGCTTTGGCGAGTTTGTTACTGGTTGCTCCGTTCGCGGCAGCGGCGCCTGAAACCGATGAACAGCGCCTTGCTTATAGCTTAGGCGTCACTCTAGGCGAGAGCATGCAGGCTGATATTGAAGACCTCGATCTAGATACATTTACGGACGGCATGCGCGATGTCTTTGATGGCAACGAGTTGGCGTTAAGCGAGGAAGAAATGATGGAGGCGCTGGTCGCTTTCCAAGAGCGTTCTATGGCAGAGCGCGAGCAAGAAGCCGCTGAAATTGCCCAGCTTAATCTAGAGGAAGGTCAAGCTTACCTAGCGGAAAACGCTGAGCGTGAAGAAGTTGAAGTGACTGAGTCTGGCTTGCAGTATGAAGTGCTTGAGTCTGGTGACGGCGCAACGCCTGGCGCTGAAGACACCGTTGAAGTGAACTATGAAGGCATGCTGCTGGACGGCACCGTATTCGACAGTTCCTTTGAGCGTGGTCAGCCGGTGAGTTTCCAGGTAAATCAAGTCATTGAAGGTTGGCAGGAAGCGCTTCAACTGATGAGCGTTGGCGACAGCTGGATGCTATATATCCCTGCTGAGCTGGCTTATGGTGAAGGCGGCCAAGGCCCTATTGGCCCAAATGAAATGCTGACGTTCCGTGTTGAACTGTTAGGCGTCGAGTAAATGATACGTCCCGCCGCTTCTACATCCTGTTTTTTGGGTGCGCTGTTACTGCTGGGCAGCACGGCTGTTCACGCTGAAGCAGATACCGTGCCTGGTGATTTACCTGCACTAAGCGCAGCGAGCGATCACGCGAGCGTGGTAGGTGTCTCTTCTGGCGGTTACATGGCCGCACAGTTGGCGGTTGCTTGGCCTGAGCGCTTTAGTGGTGTAGGTGTATTAGCGGCGGGCCCTTGGAGCTGTGCCCAGGGCGCGCTCAGTTTGGCGCTTAACCAGTGCATGAGCATCCGCCGTGGGTTGCCTTCCTTGGATGAGCTGGACCGTCGGCGCGAGCGTTACGAGTCGCTTGAGCAGGTGGGTGAGCGCGACGCATTAAGCCAGCTGCGTGCCTATGTATGGCACGGTGATGAAGATGACACGGTTTCTCCAGAGCTGGGCAGTTTGTTAGCAGAACAGTGGCAGCGCTGGCTGGCATCTTCAGAACAGCTGCGTTTCGTGCGCAGTGAGCACACAGGCCATGGCTGGCCCATCAAACTGCCGAAGCAAACCAACGCTAGCCCCCAGGCACTTGGCGACTGTCGCCAGGGCGGTGGTAGCCATGTGCTTGCCTGTGATGAGGACGTGGCTGGCGATATGTTCTCATGGCTTTACCCTGAGCGTGAGGCTAATGCTAGCGAGGGCGAAGTGATTGCCTTTGATCAGTCGGAGTTCGCGGTTAAAGGCTTGGCCGATGTGGGGTATCTGTTTATTCCGGAGGCGTGTGAGGCGGGAGGGTGTCCTGTCACAATCGCCTTGCATGGTTGTCAAATGAGTGTTGATGCCATTGGCGATACGTTTGTACGCCACAGTGGTTTGAACCGTTGGGCAGCAGACCATGGTCAAGTGGTGCTATACCCGCAGGCGGAAAGCAGTATGGCTAATCCTCAGGGGTGCTGGGATTGGTGGGGCTTTGCCGAAAGTACTTGGCAGCTCAACCCGCTGCATGACACGCGTGATGGCACTCAAGCCAGAGCGCTAATGGCGATGCTTGAACACCTACAAAGCACGCCTTAATTCCAAGTACATCCTAAATCCAGATACTTCGTCGTGTATTTCGGCTAGCTACCTAACTCATTCTCCAGCGCTGACACTAAGCCGTGCGGTGCTGGGGAGTAGAGCACTCTCTGTAAAATCTCACCGTTGCGGTTAACCAAGAAAAGCGAGGCGCTATGGTCAATGGTGTAGGCCATGGCTGAATCGGGCGCCTCCACTCGCCGCCAAATCACGCCATAGCGTGCCGCTACATCTGCAAGCTGCTCTTGACTACCCACCAAGCCGATAAACGTATCACCAAAGAACTGCATATACTCTTCCATGCGCGGCAGCGTATCGCGTTCAGGGTCAACCGTTATCATTATCGGCACCACGCGTTCGCGCTGTGCATCGCTTAGCTGGGCCAATGCCTGACGTTTAACAGCCTGATTCATTGGGCAAACATCTGGGCAGTAGGTGTAGCCAAATGAAACAATCGCAATGTCGTCTTCATCTAGCTGGGCGAGAGAGAAATCACCTTGAGTAGAGGGCATTTCTATTGGTCCCCCCGTCACGTCATCGCTGTCTGGCTGGAAAGCAAACTGGTAAAGGCCGATAGCCGAAATGGTCAGCAAGACAAGTATTAGCACTAGTCCCAGCCAGAGTGCTTTACGATTGTTTGGTTTAGCGGCCATACGTACTAACTCCTAATCACGTCAAAGTCGAACCAACTGCCCAGCTTGCCTTCTGGTGTTTCCAGGATAACCCGTGCTCGCCAGGGCATCACGTCTTGCGTGCAGATACCGACTTGCCCTTGGCCATGAAAGTGACCGGGCGCAGAGGCGGTTAACCCAAAACGGTGTAAGCCCATATCCATATCACGCCCGATAAAGTCGACCGAAACATGGCTTGGGTTGAGGCCCTCGACTTCTACATCCAGTGGCAGAATATCCAGCGCATTGATACGGCCATCGGCATCAACGGTGAGTGTTAGGCGGCCTTTATCGCCCAGTACTGCCGAGCACGTACTGGTGTGTAGGTTGCAGTTGGCATCTGGTGTAAACCAGGCAATATCACCATCATCGCGCAGCCAGTTGGCAAACACGTACCACGTGCAGGCGGCCAGTGAGATGCCCGTGATGAGGATAAGCACTTTCAGCGCTGGAAAACCCGTAAAGTAGCCAGGTTTAGGCAAGTTCTTCATGGCAGAATGGTCACTACGCAGGCCGTAAGATGGAAGTTAGTTTCATGGTAACAGTAATCGCACGGATGTCGCTGTGCTGGGATGTCGCAGTTAACAAGGAATAACAATGGAGAGCATTACTGGCGCACTTGGGCCACTGTTTTTATTGATTTTACTGGGCGCTGCCATTGGCTATGGCCGTTGGCCAAGTGCTACGTTCTGGCCGCAAATGGAGCGTCTGATCTACTTTGTGCTATTTCCAGCCATGCTGATAGGTACGCTGGCCACTGCTGATGTCAGCCAAGTACCGGTTGGGCGTATAGCGCTGGTATTGCTCGGCACGATGGGGGTTTTGGGCCTGTTGCTATGGCGCTGTCGTGGTTACCTTGGCTTAACTCCTGCGGCGTTCACGTCGGTGTTCCAAGGCGCCGTGCGTTTTAACACCTACGTGGGTGTCGCGGGCGCTGCGGCACTGCATGGCAGCATGGGGGCGACTACCGCCGCTGTGGCGGTGGCACTCATGGTACCGGTGGTGAACGTAATGTGCGTCGCAAGCTTTGTCGCGGCAGGGACGCTAGGCAGTGGAAGCCTTGGCCAAAGTGCCCTCGCACTGGCTAAAAATCCGCTGATTTTGTCCTGCCTGGCAGGTATCGGACTCAATCTTTCGGGGGTTGGCTTGCCCGGTTGGAGCGAGGATACCGTAGGGTTATTGGGAGGTGCGGCGCTGCCGTTAGGGCTCATTGCCGTGGGCGTGGCGCTGCGCCCCGCAGCACTGCTACGGCTTGATCGTGGCGTGATAGCGACGAATAGCATCAAGCTGCTGTTAATGCCTGCGGTGGTGCTGCTATTCGCGTGGCTGGTGGGGCTGGATCCTATCAGCCGTGATGTGGCGCTGCTGTTTGCAGCGCTGCCAACCGCCACATCTGCTTACATTCTTGCTCGGCAGTTGGGAGGTGATGCAGAGCTTATGGCGGCAATTATTACCGGCCAGACGCTGTTAGCGATGCTGACGTTGCCCGTTTGGTTGCAGCTGGTGGGGTAGTGTAAAAAAACTGTCTTAAAAATAAATAAAAAGTATTCGCATTTAGGTTGACGCGGTAAATGAGAATGATTATATTGTGATTGTCAGCGTTTAATGAGACGTTGGCAGCCACGACAGAAACCGCCAGTTTCCTGTCATGGTTTCTCCCTCTCATTGCTAGTCACGGTCTTTTGCCGCTCCCTTGGAGCGGCTTTCTTTTTTTCTAGTGCCCGTGTTTGCTGAAACATTGGCAACCACGACGCTATTTCAAAGATCAGCGCCAGTTTCCTGTCATGGTTCCTCTTTCCTTGCTAGTCACGGTCTTTTGCCGCTCCCTTGGAGCGGCTTTCTTTTTTTCTAGTGCTCGTGTTTGCTGAAACATTGGCAACCACGACGCTATTTCAAAGATCAGCGCCAGTTTCCTGTCATGGTTCCTCTTTCCTTGCTAGTCACGGTCTTTTGCCGCTCCCCTGGAGCGGCTTTCTTTTTTTATAGCGGCATCTTTCTTTGATCTCGGTGAATACCTCTTGTGACGTTTGGGCAGACAATAGGCGAATTGCCTATGCTGATCATCTATCCAGAGCCAGGAGACATGCCATGCGCGTTGCCGTTTTTAGCGCTAAGCCTTATGACGAAACCTTCCTTACTCGTGCTAATGCCTCGAATCGACACGAATTAAGCTTTTTTGATGCGCGCTTGACCGTCGATACGGCGCCTCTCGCGAAAGGGTTTGAAGTTGTATGCGCTTTTGTAAATGACCATCTGTATGCGGACGTTTTAGAGCAGCTACACACGAGCGGCATACGATTGGTCGCACTGCGCTCGGCGGGCTTTAACCATGTTGACTTGGCGGCGGCCGAACGGTTGGGAATTACCGTGGTGCGGGTGCCCGCTTATTCGCCTCATGCCGTAGCAGAGCACGCGGCGGCCTTAGTGTTAAGCCTGAACCGCATGACCTATCGCGCTTACAACCGAGTGCGCGAGGGCAACTTTGCCCTAGACGGACTGCTGGGGTTCGATCTGCATGGCAAAACCGTGGGTGTGATTGGCACTGGGCAGATTGGCTTGATCTTTGCCAACATCATGCATGGCTTTGGCTGCCGAGTAGTTGCCAGCGATCCTTTTCCAAACCCGAATGCCGAGCCGTTTGTGGAGTATGTGCCGCTGGCGTCGCTTTATGCTCAAGCAGATATTATTTCGCTGCACTGCCCGTTAACACCCGATACTGATCACCTGGTTAACGTCGATGCCATCGCGCAAATGAAGCAGGGTGTGATGCTGATTAATACCGGACGTGGGCGAGTGGTCGATACTCAAGCGGTGATCGCTGGTTTGAAAAGCGGCAAAATTGGCCGCTTAGGGCTAGATGTTTACGAAGAGGAGGAGCAGCTGTTCTTCGAGGATCTATCGCACAAAGTGATCGATGATGATCAGTTCATGCGCCTGACGACCTTTCACAATGTGCTGATTACCGGTCATCAGGCTTTCTTCACTACCGAGGCGCTGACCAATATTGCCGAAACCACGCTGGCGAATATTGATGCCTTTGAAAGTGGTAGCGGTACGCTGCATCGCGTCGTCTACGATAAGCGAACGTAAACGACGCTGAGCTATCTTTAGTCGCTGTGTTTAAACGTCACGGCGGTAAATTAAATCCCATACGCCGTGGCCAAGTTTCTCGCCGCGGGCTTCAAACTTAGTTAGCGGGCGAAAGTCTGGGCGTGGAACGTAGGGCGCTGTGTCGGCGCTGGCGGTATTCGTATAGCCGGGTGCGGCGTCCATAACCTCAGCCATCCACTCGGCATAGGCTTCCCAGTCGGTCGCCAGGTGGAAGGTGCCGCCAGGTTTTAAGCGCGTACGAATCAGCTCAACAAACGCAGGTTGCACAATACGCCGCTTGTGGTGCTTCTTTTTCGGCCATGGATCGGGGAAAAAGAGCTGTAGCGTGGTTAATGAGTCTTCAGGCAGACACTGCTCCAGCACCGCTAAGGCATCTTCGCGGTAAACGCGCAGGTTAGTTAGGCCGCGTTTATCTACCTCATCCAGCAGCTTGCCCACACCCGGCGCGTGAACCTCGATACCGATAAAGTCGGTATCTGGGTGGCGTTCGGCTTGCTCGATGAGTGAGTTGCCCATACCAAAGCCAATTTCCACCACGCGCGGTGCTTGGCGGCCAAACAGGGTATCCAAATCTTGACGCCCATCGGCAATCGTCAGTCCTAAGCGTGGCCAAACGTCTTCTAAACCGCGGCTTTGCGCTGGGGTCATGCGCCCTGCGCGAATCACGTAGCTCTTAATCCCCCGCCGGTGTAGCGGGGCATCAGCATTTTCAGGGCCTGTGGTGTTGCTCTCAGCGCCAGCAGTGTTGCTTTCAGGCGTGGTGTCGTTCGTATCGGTCATGGTGTCTCTGTATCAGCCGTTAATTCGGCCTGCAAAAGGCGAAGAGGGATCGGCGCTCTGGCGGCGTGGCATACGGCCTGCTAAGAAGGCATCGCGGCCAGCTTCTACGGCCAGCTTCATGGCGTTAGCCATACGCAGCGGGTCGCGGGCGTGAGCGATCGCGGTGTTGAGTAGCACACCGTCACACCCTAGCTCCATTGCCATGGCGGCGTCAGAAGCGGTGCCGATGCCCGCATCGACCAGCACGGGTACACTGCTTTGCTCAACAATCAGGCGTACATTATGCGGGTTTTGAATGCCATGCCCCGAGCCAATCAGCGAACCTAGCGGCATGATGGCGCAGCAACCCATGGCTTCTAGTTCACGTGCCACAATGGGGTCATCACTGGTGTACACCATGACGTCAAAGCCATCAGCCAGCAGTGTCTCAGCGGCTTTTAGCGTCTCGACCACATTGGGATAGAGGGTGTGATCGTCGCCGAGCACTTCCAGCTTGACCAGGTTATGGCCGTCTAGCAGCTCACGCGCCAAGCGGCAGGTGCGCACAGCGTCTTTGGCGTTGTAGCAGCCCGCGGTGTTGGGCAACAAGGTGTAGCGCTGGGGGGAAACGACATCGAGCAGGTTAGGCGCGTCGGCATCCTGGCCTAAGTTGGTGCGGCGCACAGCAAAGGTGACAATTTCCGCGCCGCTTTGGGCAATGGCCGCGCCGGTCTCGGTAAAGTCTTTGTATTTGCCAGTACCCACCAGCAGGCGGGAGCTGAACTCGCGTCCAGCAACGGTAAACGGTGTATCAATCAGTGGCGTCATAGCGGTTCCTTTTGAAAGCAAAAACGGTGATGGGCTACGCTAGCCGCCGCCGATGGCGTGAACGACTTCTATCTGGTCGCCATTGGCTAAATGCGTTTGAGCAAGCTGGCTTTTGGGCACGATCTGTTCGTTAATTTCCACAGCGATACGGCGCCCGGTCAGGCCTAATTGCTCAATTAGATCAGCGGCGCTTAGGCCAGCTGCCAGCGTATGCGATTCGCCATTGAGCGTCAGTTGTATCGACTCATTAGGAGTAGGCATAACGGTAAGTGTCCCATTCGGTGAGGCAAAACATTGTCTATTGTAGCGGTTTCGCACCGCTCAAGGTATGTGACAACGTTAATCATCTCAGTGAAATATCGAGTGCGTATGTCGAGTACTTATCTCAAGTATTTATAACGAGTATTTATAAACAGGAGTAACGCATGCAGCGAGCAGACAAACCCTGGTGGTGCCTAGTCGCACTCTCAGGAGCATTAATGGTGATACTCGGGGCCTATGCGGCTCACGGGTTGGCATCGCGTACCACTGCTGCCATGGTCGACATCGTTGAAACTGGCGTGCGTTACCAAGCGTGGCATACGTTGGCCATGTTAGCGGTACTGGCTTGGCGCAGCCAGTGCCCTCAGCCAGGGCAGCGCATCGTGCTAGCGCTATGGGCGTTGGGTATCACCGCATTTTCGGGCTCGCTTTACCTAATGGCCCTAGTAGGGCTTAGCGTTGGTATTGTAACGCCCATCGGTGGTTTGCTGCTGATGGCAGGCTGGTTAGGCTTAGCCGTCACTGCGCTGCTCAGCCGTTAGCGCGGTGGTTAGCCAGTTGGGCTGTCTGGCAGCGCGTAGCTAGCGGTAATATGCGCAACCGGTTTAGTGTCATCGCTGGCAGAAAAAATCTGCACTTCGCCTACCGCTAAACGGCGGCCTAACTTGATGAGTTTGGCGTGAGCAACAATATCGTGCTCGCCGGAAGCGGCGCGTAAGAAATGGCAGTTCAAGTCACTGGTTACCGCCATGGCTTCGGGGCCTATTTGCGCCAAAATGGCCACATACAACGCCACATCGGCAAAGCCCATCATGGTCGGACCAGATACCCTGGGGCCAGGGCGAAGGTGTTGCTCACCGATGGTTAGTCGCAGGGTGGCACTCATCGCTCCAACGCTTTCAATTCTGCCCATCCGCTGGGGAAACACCTCATCTAAAAAGTGCTCAATCTGCTCGGCAGTCATTACGGTCATTATTATTGTCCTTTATAAAAAAGCCCCGAGGCATGCGCCTCGAGGCTGATGATACCGCAAAGCGCGTTTACTTCGCCTTATGTACCTGACGCCACGCGTGAAGTAGCGGTTCGGTGTAACCAGAAGGCTGTACGCGGCCTTTGAACACCAAGTCAGAGGCTGCTTTAAAGGCGGTTGAGCCTTCGAAGTCGGCGCTCATGGCCGTGTAGGTGGGGTCGCCAGCGTTCTGCTGATCAACCACTTTCGCCATACGCTTCAGCGTTTCTTCCACTCGCGGCGCATCGACAATGCCGTGGTGCAGCCAGTTGGCGATATGTTGGCTGGAAATACGCAGCGTAGCGCGGTCTTCCATTAGGCCAACGTTATGAATGTCCGGCACTTTTGAGCAGCCCACGCCATGTTCAACCCAGCGCACCACGTAGCCCAGAATGCCCTGACAGTTGTTATCCAACTCTTGTTGAATCTCCTCATCCGACCAGTTGGCATTTTCGGCTACTGGCACGGTGAGCAGGTCATCTAAAAAGTCGGGTTCGCCTTGGGCTTCCAGTTCGCGCTGTACGTCCGCTACGTTGACTTGGTGGTAGTGAAGCGCATGTAGCGTAGCCGCCGTTGGAGAAGGCACCCATGCCGTGTTAGCACCCGCTTTCGGGTGACCAATTTTTTGCTCTAGCATGCTATGCATCAGATCCGGCATTGCCCACATGCCTTTACCGATTTGAGCACGACCACGCAGGCCACAGGCTAAGCCTACCTGCACGTTGTTCTTCTCGTAGGCGGTGATCCACGCAGCGCTCTTCATATCGCCTTTGCGAACCATCGGGCCTGCTTCCATGGCGGTGTGCATTTCGTCACCGGTGCGGTCAAGGAAACCGGTGTTGATAAACACCACGCGAGAAGCCGCTTCAGCAATACACGCCTTCAAGTTGACAGTGGTGCGGCGCTCTTCATCCATGATGCCCATTTTCAGGGTGTCACGACTCATGCCCAGGATGTCTTCAACGCGACCAAACAGTTCGTTGGCGAACGCCACTTCTTTCGGCCCGTGCATTTTCGGCTTCACGATATACACTGAGCCAGCGCGGGAGTTACGCGGCTGATCGGCGTCTTTCTTCAGATCGTGCAGTGACAGCAGCGAGGTCACTACCGCGTCCAGAATACCTTCCGGCAGTTCGTTGCCATTTTCGTCCAGGACGGCAGGCGTGGTCATCAGATGGCCAACGTTACGCACGAACATCAGCGAACGACCCGGCAGTGTAACGGTGCTGCCATCAGTGGTTTGCCAAGTACGATCGGCGTGCAGCGTCCGCTTGAAGGTTTTGCCGCCTTTGTCGATGCTCTCTTCCAGGTCGCCCTTCATCAGGCCAAGCCAGTTGCTGTAAACACCGACTTTATCTTCAGAGTCGACAGCAGCAACGGAGTCTTCACAATCCATAATAGCGGTCAGCGCCGCTTCCACCACCACGTCTTTCACGTGAGCGGGGTCGGTTTTACCGATCGGGTGGCTGTCGTCGATCTGGATTTCCAGGTGCAGGCCGTTGTTAGTAAGCAGGATTGCTTCCGGCGCGGATGCATCGCCGTTAAAGCCGATCAGCTTGCCGGAATCTTTTAGGCCGGTTTCACGACCGCCTTCCAGACTAACGACCAAGTGGCCATCACGAATAGCGTATTTCACCGCATCGCGGTGAGAGCCGGTGGCCAGTGGGGCAGCACGATCAAGCACACCACGGGCATAAGCGATAACTTTTTGGCCACGTTTCGGGTTGAAACTGGTGCCTTTTTCAGCGCCATCTTCTTCTGAAATCGCATCGGTACCGTATAGGGCATCGTACAAACTACCCCAGCGGGCATTAGCGGCGTTCAGTGCATAGCGGGCATTGCTCACCGGTACCACCAGCTGCGGGCCTGCTTGAACAGCCACTTCACGATCTACATTGGCCGTGGTGGTTTTAACGCTACTGGGTGCATCCACCAGATAGCCAGCTTCTTTCAAGAAGCTGCGGTAAGCCGGCATATCGCTAACCGGGCCCGGATTTTCACGGTGCCAGACATCCAGTTTTTCTTGGAGCGTGTCGCGCTCTTCAAGCAGCTGGCGATTTTTCGGTGTCAAATCATGGAACAGGGCGTCAACGCCAGCCCAAAAGGTGCTTTCGTCGACACCAGTGCCCGGTAAAGCCTGCTCATTGATGAAACGGTCCAGGTCTGCTGACACCTGTAAACGGTGACGCGTGATACGCTCGCTCATGGGGTTCTCCTGTAAAGGTGCCCGTGGGATATTATCGTGCCACGGTCAGGGTAAATGTATATTTGTGGAAAATACTTCCACAACTGCGAGAGCATGTAAACAGTCTATGCCGTAAAGCAGCAAAATGATCGACCAAATGATGAGAGCGGTAGTGGTCTCCGCTATCATTCAGCCAATGGATAGGTGGCGTTCACGGAGAGACGTTAATGCATAATTTCCAACACCTGGAAGGCTTGTTTAGACAAGCAGCAGGCGAGTCATCGCTCTCCCAGCTTAGGCCGGGCGACACGCTAACGGACGCTGTGCATGACTATTTTCGCCACTACGGTTTAGAAACGCTACTAAACGATACCAGCGAAGTGCACGCGGGATTTATTGATACTGGACGCTTTGCTCTGTGGTGCCAAGTATGGAGCCCGCCTGTGCCCACGGGCACTGCGTTTGTGATTCATGGTTACTTTGACCATTTAGGCCTTTACCGCCATTTGCTCGGCTGCCTGCTGGCCAAAGGGTGGCGAGTGGTGTTGTGGGATCTTCCTGGTCACGGCCTTTCCAGCGGACCACGCGCCGACATTGACGATTTTGACGACTATCAGCACTGCCTTGCGCATTTACAGGCAACATTACAATGCCAGGGCATGGCCCCTACGCCGTGGCTAGGTGTTGGGCAGAGTACGGGGGCGGCCATCTTGGCGACCGACGCGCTCACTCGTCGTGAAACGGCAGGCTGGGCCGGTATTGTGCTGCTAGCGCCATTGGTACGCCCCTGGCGCTGGAGCCAGTCTAGCTGGCTGCACCTGATTGCCAGCCCTTTTCTAAAGGAGCTACCACGTAAGTATCGCCCCAACTCCACCGATGAGCAGTTTACGGCGTTCCTACGTGACCAAGACCCGCTGCAACCGGAACGCTTAAGCGTCGCCTGGATAACCGCGATGCGACGTTGGATGCCGCGTTTGCTAGCGTTAGAACCTAACCCACTGCCGACGCTTATTTTACAGGGTGAGCAAGATCTTACCGTCGATTGGGAGTGGAATTTGGCGGTGTTGGAGGAGAAGTTTCCCAATGCCGAGGTCCACCGCCATCCAGAAGCACGACACCATTTGGTCAATGAGGCCGATCCCATTCGTGAAGTGTTGTTTGAAGCTCTGGATGGTTTCGTAGATAACGTTGTTGAGGGCGTTCAATAACGTAAATGTTTAAAGCGCGGGGAGGGACAAGCTGAGGCTAGGGCGCTTGCGCGCGCCCTGCCTCAGGCCTATTTTCGCTACTGAGTTTCGTTACTGAGTTTCGTTACTGAGCGTTCAGAAAGTCCTCCACATCGAGCAGTATCAGCTCATTATCATCAGCGCGTCCTTGCTGGCGGCCAATCGAGAAAGGGTAGTTGTTGTCATTGGCGACCACGATGGTGCTCTCATCGACGCGATCGACGTTCTCAATGGTCACAAAGGGAAAGTTAAAGGTGCCGTTGATCGTGCCGCGGGGTGCGATGCCATCTGGATCCTGGATGTTCATCAGGTCTATATAGGCGATTTTCTCAAGCACTCCCTGCTCGTCTGTACGGTCGAGGTCGATAAGATAGATGCGTTTGAACTCAGCGGGATTGTCTGCCCACGCTTCTCGCGGGTCACCCTGGCGGCTATCACGCTCGATAATCAGGCCGCGTGTTCCGCCAATGAGATTGAAATCGCCAATCGCATGATCCGCTGACTCCAAGGGGTAGTAGCGGGTTGTGTCGCCCCATTCTCCGGTTTCAGTATCGAGCTCGAACATTCTTAATACGGGAGTGCCATCAATGGTTTCCGGGGCATTGGCGTTGCTGTCCCAGATCGGTTTTTCCAGCAAGGGATAGAGCGTTGTTTGGTCTTCGGAGAGCGCCATGCCTTCATAACCGCCGGAGCGAAACACCACCACCTCATCAGCGAGAGACGCGCCAGGGTTCGGGGTGAGGGTAAAAGCATTGTCAGGTGAGCGCATCAGAGTGCCGCCGGGGTCTGTGGCCAACACTTGCAGCACTTCGCCCTGATTATCGACCTGGATAATCCAGGGGCCGAACTCATCGCCAATCCAGTAGCTATCGCCCACCGGCTGTATCGATTCGATATCGAAATCAGCGCCGGTTAAAAAGCGACCAGGCGTGGCTTCATTCATAATCGGGAAGGGCACCTTGCGGTTTGGGTCCGATAGTTGAACGGTCTCCTCGATGATGACACGCCCGGTGTCCCAGTCAGTCTTTATGATGTTAAACATCAGAATGACGTCAGAGGAGTTGGCTTTGGAGCCAAAGCCGTTATCGGTTAATACCAAAAAACGGTCATCGCCTAGCGAACGAATACCTGAAAACCCCTGCAATGGCTGGCTGGGGAAAGGTAGCGCTAAGCCGGTGGCTTGCATGTTGGTATACAACTGCTCAGCACGGCCCTCTGGGCCAGTAAAACGGCCTGAAACGTTGTAGTGCTCAGCGGCGCCGGAAGGCGCCGCTACAAAGCTACTGCCGGGTAGCTGGGCATGGCCGGACAATGTGGCGCTAAAATCCTGCTGGGCGTACGCCGCACTGGTAAATACAAAGGCGAATAGGGCGGTCGCTAGTAACGGCTTAGTCATCACGGTTTCACTATTTAGGAAGAAAAAGTAGAGCAGTTTCAGCTTTTGCTAATTTTCACCCGTAATAGTGAAAGTTGAATGACAGCGTGCAGACGTTTTAATGGCGGCAAGCTTGCATATCGAGCCTAGCCGCTCATCAGCAAAAAACGCCTTGCTCAAAAGACACAAATGTTAAATGGTGAGGCTTTCAAACACGTTCTTATAAAGAGGAAATGGTAATGGCATCATCAGTAGCAAAAGTTCTCGTATTAGCGGGCAGTGCCCGTGAAGGTTCGCTTAACAAACAGCTCGCGAAGCTTGCCGCCAAGCGCATTGAGGCCTTGGGTGGAAAGGCTACCTTTATCGATTTAAAAGACTACCCTTGCCCGCTGTTCGATGAAGATATTGAAGCCCAGGGCATGCCTGATAATGTACTGAAGCTACGCGAAATACTGGCCGATCACCAAGCAGTGATGATCGCTTCGCCAGAGTACAACGGCTTTATCACACCGCTGCTGAAAAACACACTGGACTGGCTGTCACGACCCTACCAGGATACGCCGGGGCTCAAGTTATTTGCCGGTAAGTGGGCTGCGCTGGTAGCGGCATCCCCTGGTGGGCTGGGCGGTATTCGAGCATTGCCCCTTGGACAGCAATTGTTGGCCAATCTGAGTTTGACCGTACTGCCGCAGCCACTATCATTGCCGAAGGCAGGCAGTGCGTTTAACGAGTCAGGCGCGCTCAAGGATGAAGCGACGGGTGGAAAGCTCGACGCCTTATGCCAACGGCTTGTCGATGTAATGGCCAATCACCATCGCTAGGCACCTTTCAACAGCCTATCCAACTGCCGGTAGCCGATAGCCTCAATAAAGTGCGGCTGGGTAGGCTTGGGTTCGCCTTGTAGGTCGGCCAGGGTAAGCGCGACCCGTAAGACGCGGTGGTAAGCACGGGCAGAGAGCTTGAGCTTTTCCAGCACGCCTGCCAACCAGGCGCGCTCTTCATCGTTCAGCGCGCAGGCGGCTTCTAAGGCTTTGCCGCTTAGCTGGCTGTTGAGTGCGCCTCGTGCCATTTGGCGCTCTCTGGCGGCCATCACCCGCTCGCGCACGGCGCTGGAAGGTTCGCCTTGGGTTTGCGCGGTGAGCTGTTCGGGCGGCAGGGCGGGCACTTCTACTTGCAGGTCAATGCGGTCTAGCAGTGGGCCAGAAAGCCGTGCCTGATAGCGCTGAATCTGGCTAGCACTGCACTGGCAGCGCTGACGCGGGTCCCCCAAGTGGCCACAGGGGCAGGGGTTCATAGCGGCAACGAGCTGAAATTGTGCTGGGTAACGGCGTTCATGACTGGCGCGTGAGAGGTGAATTTCCCCCGTTTCCAGTGGCTGCCTTAACACTTCTAAGACGTTGCGCGAAAACTCCGGCAGCTCGTCTAAAAACAGCACACCGTGGTGAGCAAGCGAGATTTCCCCTGGTTTGGGTTTTGAGCCTCCTGTGAATTCCATTAAAAACAGCTACTAGTGCTATACTAGAACAATATCTTACGTTATTTTCGACAAGTAAATACGCTACTAATTGACACCAATATAAGCGACTGGGTGTCAAAACTACAAATATATAGGCGACTGGATATGAATCGGCCTGTTAGAGTTATTGGAACTAACCGAAGAAGCCTTACTGGGCAGGTTTCTTTCTTGCGAGGAGGTACTTGCAATTTTGAGTCATCATTAGAGCGCGATTTCCTGATGATCCTCGACTTTGATCCGTTGGTAGCTAGGGTTTGTGAGCAGCCGCTAACTATCAAGTATCTAGATGATGATCAAAAAAGGCGCCAGTACACGCCCGATATGCTCGTGACTTACTTGGATGACGCAGCGCCAATTCTGTATGAAGTTAAGTATCGAGAAGATTTGAGAGATAATTGGCACATCTTGAAGCCTAAATTTCAGGCAGCTATACGCTATTGCAAGCAGCAAGGTTGGAGCTTTCGCATTGTGACTGAGCGAGAGATTAGAGGTTCAGGCCTATTGAACAATGCACGATTTCTAAGGGCCTATAGGGACTTGGCAGAGGACTCGGCTACCGCTACTCACTTGGCTAGAACCCTTGCTGTGCTCGGTGAGACAACACCTGAAATTTTACTTACAGCTGCTTATGCGAATGAGGAAAAGCGTATGTGTGCGCTTAGTTGTTTATGGCAAATGATCGCTATAGGCCGGGTTCATGCTGACCTCATACGCCCATTAAACATGTCCAGCCCCATATGGATTACTAACGGAGAAGGTTTTTTATGGCTACAGAGCCCGCTTTTCTATCGGTAACTACTGGGTCTGTGATAACAGCCAATGGCCGTACCTATAGAGTTTCGCACTTGTTGGATACAGCAACCCTCCTTGCTAAAGATACCGACACTGGAGAGGTGCATCGTCTCTCTGCGCATCAGCTTCGTCCCGTAACGGATATAGAGCTTGAAGAAGGTGGTGTTGCTGAAGGAAAGGATTTATCCGAGATCGATGACGAAGACTGGCAAGTTGCTCAGCAGCGATTTGCAGCAATCCGTCCTCTACTTGACGATCCATTTCGTACTCGTGCAAAGGCAGAGCAGTTAGCAGAAGAAGCCGGTGTTCACGTTGCCACTTTATACCAATGGGTTAAGGACTATCACGAGGCTGGCCATATTTCAGCATTGATACCAGCCCCGCGAGGCCGCAAGCCAGGTACGAAAAAGCTCGATAAGAAAGTCGAGGCAATCATCGAAGGGGCGATCAATGACTTATATTTGAGTCGGCAACGCTACAAGCCCAGTGACGTTATTGTTACTGTGAAAGCGCATTGCAAACAGGCTGGCTTACCTCTTCCGCACGCAAATACCATTCGTAACCGCATTAAACAGATTTCGACCCGTGAAACGATGAGACGCCGCGGGTTACGAGATAAGGCGCGTGACACCTTTGCTCCTATCAGGGGAGAGTTTCCAAATGCGGATTTCCCTCTTGCTGTTGTTCAAATAGATCATACGCCTGCTGACGTTATTCTAGTTGATGAAGAGCATCGCCTAGCGCTTGGCCGACCGTGGATAACTCTGGCTATTGATGTCTTTTCACGAATGGTGGTGGGAATCGCGGTTAGCATGGAAAAGCCAAGTGCTGTCTCAGTAGGTTTGTGTGTGTCCAATGCCATGTTGCCTAAGCACGAATACCTTGCAAACCTGGAGGTGGGGCTAGAGTGGCCAGTCTGGGGGAAAATGCGTGTTCTGCATGCTGATAACGCAAAAGAATTCCGGGGGAAAATGCTGAGGCGGGCTTGCGAGCAATATGGTATCGACCTGCACTTACGTCCTGTAAAGCGTCCCCATTATGGCGGACATATTGAGCGTTATATGGGCACTGCGGCAAATGAAATACACACGTTACCTGGCACAACATTCTCGAATGTAGAGCAGCGAAAAGGATATGACTCAGAAAAAGAGTCAGCGCTTACCATTCGTGATTTTGAACAGCACTTAGTTGAATTCATCGTTGGGGTTTATCACCAGCGTAAGCATTCTGAATTAAATATGCCGCCAATGCGCAAGTGGCAACTCGGTATATTAGGGGACTCAAAGCAGCCGGGCTTAGGGATGCCTCCTATACCGACTGACCCTACGCGTTTGAAACTAGATTTCCTTCCTCTATATTCGCGCAGCGTCCAGCGTTATGGCATCCAGTTAGATGAAATTAATTACTACCATGAGGTGTTGAACCCTTGGATTGGTTCAAAAGACCCCGAAAATCAAACGAAGGCTCGTTCATTTACTATCCGTCGTGACCCACGCGATATCAGTAAAGTCTATTTCTTCGACCCTGAAAGTGAGATCTATTACATGGTCCCTTATCGGGATCCTACTCGCCCAGCGATTAGCGTATGGGAGTTACGGGCAGCAACGCGCCGCATTCGAGAGGAAGGACTGCGGCATGTTGATGAGGATGTGATTTTTGAGACCATTCTCAAGATGCGTCATCGTGTTGAACAGGCCGTCACGAAAACGAAGCAAGCAAGACGTCAGATGGCTCGTATCAATACGACGAAGAAACTCGCTAAGAAGGCTGAACCTTTTGAAAATCAATCACCTGCTGAGAGTTCTTTTCCTGATCCATCTCAAACAGAGGTGCAAAGTGAGATTGATATATTCGCGCTGCCGATAGAACCATTCGATGACGATGCCTAGGAAATGAATATGGCCCATTTTGATCACCTCAAGCCAGAGATTGCTGAGACACTCACCTGGACGACGGAAGACCGCATTTTTTTCGCTCAGCAAAACCATTGGATTTCCTATCCTAGGGCCAAAGAAATCATGACCCGGCTTGAGGATCAGTTAGCACATCCGCGTGTACAGCGGATGCCCAACACACTGCTGGTCGGAGAAAGCGGGAATGGAAAAAGTACGTTAATCGACCGTTTCAGAGAAAAGCATCCGGTGAAGATTCTTCCCTCTGGAGAACCATTAGCACCTGTCATTGTGATGGAAATGCCTTCCGAACCAAATGAAGGGCGTTTTTGGACTGAATTGCTTCTGTCTTTAAAAATTGCCCACAGAGATACGGATCCCGTGCAGCGTAAGGAGAACCAAGCTATTTCGGTATTAACTTACGTACAAGCCAAGATGCTCATTATCGATGAAATCCACAATGTGCTACATGGAAGTGCCAGACAGCAGAGGCATTTTCTAGGAATGCTAAAGAGATTGAGCAATAAGCTACAGCTTCCTCTTGTAGCCGTCGGTACACGTGACTCCATTCTCGCGCTGCACACCGATACTCAACTCTCAAGTCGCTTTGAGCCGCTGGCACTACCTCGATGGCAGTTAGATGTTAGCTTCTTGCGCCTCTTGGCCAGCTTTGAACGCTTACTGCCATTAGCTGACCCCTCTCAGCTGTCTAGTCAGGATATCGCGATAAAGCTACATAGTATGAGTGGGGGCACCATCGGCGGAGTAGCGTCCGTCCTGAAAAGAGCGACCGTTAAGGCGATCCGAGAAGGTAAAGAACATATAGACGCTAAGCTTCTTGATGACATCGGCTGGGTTAAGCTCTCTGATTATGGCAAGGAGGCGCTCAAACTGTGATCAGAGGGGGCTGGGCTATCATGTTATCACCCGCCAAGAATGAGCTGTTTTCTTCGTGGTTGATGCGTAGCGCCTTTGCTCATGGCCTGACCCCCTATCGGTTTGCTAATTACTGGGCCCCATCTACTCCTATCTGGGACCGTGACATTGATCGTAGTGCCAGTGATGAACTCCTCTATATCATGTCGTGCCACTCTGGCTTTGATGTTGCGTCAGTCGAAAGAATGACGTTACGCTCAATTGAGCAGAGTTTGGTAAAAATTCATCGTCAGGGAAATATCCCCTTTCTTCTGTCCGCGGGGATATCTAATAAGGTGCGTACCCGGCACGGCCTTCAGTATTGCTCCGAATGCTTCAGGGATTATGGGGCCATCTATTATCGTGACTGGCGTTTAGGGTTTATGGTTGTTTGTCCTTACCATGGCGCCATGATGAGCGATGCTTGTCCACGTTGTGATGCGCCATTGATGCCACATCGAAGTACCGTGCAAAGAATGGATCGTTGTACGGTATGTGGGGTGTCGCTTCTTTCTCGCAAGTTACCAACCTTGTGCTGTTCTTCATTAGTGATAGCTTTTCAATCCCAGTTACTGAAGTTAGCGAATGGAACTCCAACTAATTTGCTTCCACAAGCGTCCACCAGTCCGGAAGCTGTGAGTGTCATTCGGGTAATGGCCGGTGTGCTCGCTAATTCGCTACAGCATAATCGACTGAGGCTTCATTACGGCTTGAAGCCCTTCCATTATCCATCAAATCAGCGTTGCTTGTATGAGCTTCAGCGTGTCGCCTATAGGGCTGCAGTTTTGGAAACCTTGGCATATTGGCTTCGTGATTGGCCATCGTCATTTCAAGAAGGTTCAAGTGTGCTTGGTCTAACTCAGAGGACATTCATAAAAAATATAATGCCTGCTTTTTTTGATGAGCAGCTTACATGTCTGCCAGTAGGGGTACGAAGAACGCGCAGCACGAATCAGCTGCCACAAGAGCCTTGTCTAAATCGGTGTCGGCGAACTGAGCTTGTACAGTTTCGCCAGGAAAGAGCTCAACATATATTAAGCTTTTTAGGATACCCCTTTTTGTGAGTCGTAAACCCCACTTGCAGTGTGATGACTGTGGTCGATCCATGCTTAAGGCACATAGGCGCTACAAAGGAAGCGCTTACTGCTCGACATGTTATGCCCGTGAGTTTAAGAAAAAGACTTGCACTAAGTGCGGCGCGTCAGTGAGAGCCCATAAGTATGAACAGAGCCCGGTATGCAGTGAGTGCCTCAGGCTGCACCGCGTCTGCGCACGATGCGAAAAGCCGCTGCCGAAAGCTGATTATGTGATTGGAAATGCTGCATTCTGCAAAAGCTGCTCACCTCATGTGCGAGAAGAGCGTACCTGCGCTCAATGTGGGAATCCTGATAGTAGATGCTCGCCCGCCACCATTGACGGTATGGCGGGGGGTGTCTGTCTGGCATGCGAAAGAAAAAACCGCTCATTTGTAACTTGTGCCGTTTGCCGGCGATATCGCCAGCTTGATCAATATGATGCTGAAGGTCGAGCGGTGTGTAGAGACTGCAGTGGTCCGTATCCAAAGGTTCATTCATGTCCTGACTGTGAGATGAGCACGCCTGGTGGTGGAAGTGCCCCCTGCCCAAGCTGTGCATTAGAACGCAGAATAAAAAAAAGGGTGAACCTGAATCTTGAATTATTCGAAGCTCATTGGTGTAGAACGCTTTT
This sequence comes from Halomonas sp. N3-2A, assembly GCF_002216165.1. NCBI lineage: Bacteria > Pseudomonadati > Pseudomonadota > Gammaproteobacteria > Oceanospirillales > Halomonadaceae > Halomonas > Halomonas sp. N3-2A. The sequence goes on from NZ_CP022286.1 coordinate 4,003,449, forward strand.
TCTTGAGTTTTGTTCTTGGGATAAACTTCCTAGGCAAGCGGGAAATATGACGATGCGAATAGATAACTATGCGCGTTTTTTTGTCATACTCGAACGGCATACTTTGTCCGTCAGAGGTATTGATCAGCAACACTTATTCAATTTATTCGGAGCTGAAAAGCTCCGCCGTTCTTTTCATGTGGTGAACTTCTTAGTAGAAAAAATTGGCATCGTGTGGGATAACGAAGAGCAAGAGCAATTAATTGAAAATAAAAGAATTAATGATATTTTGCAATGTTGTAAGGAGCAGCCTTGGCATCGTGAGATCGTCACCTATGCAAAAGATTTGAGTGAGAGAATTACTTACAAAGAGACGCCAATCAAACCTTTGACTGTTAGGAACTATTTGCGAGCAGCTATAGAGCTACTGATTTCAGCCAAGGTAACTTCCATTCAGGAACTTCCCGAAGATGCAATCGTGTCTCATGTTAATAATAGGCCAGGGCATCGTGCTTCCTTAACTATTTTTAGAACCTTTGCTAAAGAAAAGTACGCCGTTAATCTAGTGTTACCAGAGAAAAAAAATAAAGGGATAAGTAACAAGCAAAAAGTTAAGAAAATTAAGGCAGTAATAGAAAAACTCGTTTCCACGCCGAACGAGCGTGAGGCTAGAGCTTTAATGCCTGCAGCAATTTCAATGCTTTATCAGTTGCCATTAAAAAAGGTCCTCATGCTTCGCTACGAACACGTGTTGCACTCCAACCGAAAGGTATTCATTACTGTGGATGATGAGCGCTACGAGCTCCTCGGGCCATTGCCTCATTTAATGAAGGAATATCAGTTGGGAGTCGACCCTAAGGCCTTTATCTTTGCCGGCAGAAGCCGTATGCAGCCTATGAGTACTATGACTGTGCGTTATCATATAAGAAAGCTTGAAGCGCTAAAAGGAATGTAAGGTTGAGGGCTTGGCCAAAGTGAGATGATAATTCACATAGGAAGCCCGTAGTGTAAATGGCACTGCAGAGTCTGATGAATCCTATACTTGAGCATAGGGTGTGTCGCCTTAAAATCGTTCAAGGTTTACCAGCAGCCTTGGCAGCTTCTTCGACCCAGACTCCAAGGTTTTCACGACCATTATCTGTATTCCAGCGGTAGTGCTTGTATCCCTTAACCGTCATGCCGCAGAAGGCACTTGTTTGTCTATTGAAATCAGCGATCTTACTAATATCAATAGTCAGCAAGCCGTTTCCACGTTTGATACTCTGCTCTATCTCGTATTTGACCCATTTACTTTTATCAGTATTGGCACCTACAAGTACGACCGTCACAGTCGTGCCGATAAGCTGGGCATCTATCCATGCTTTGACCGTGCTTTCACCTGTGCGTTCTAACTTCTCGAACTCTGCTTTGTCGATGAAGCCAGCTTTAGGGTTGGCATGGATCACGTTACTGTTTCGGACATTCATCGCTCTCTGAACGTCGTCGTACTTGAAGCTGAAGAAAACCTTTCTAGCCATGGGGACTCCTTAGATGAGTCGCAAGAGGAGGAGGATGACTTCTTGAGCGCGTTCAAGCGACGTAGCTTTATCGCCTAGTTCGTGCAACAACGGTGTAATCTTCTTACCATTCTCGTACTGAGATTCTTGATAAGACTTCATAACATCGCTCCACAGTAACTCCGACATCGAGCCTGTGATACCAACAGGAATTACAAAAACTCCTTTCGCTACAGCGATATCGAATTCTTCGCGCATTCCTTCAGAAAGAATTAATTCACCATCTTCCAACTTATTGCCAAACAAAAAAATAGCAACGCCTGCATGAGCGAGCATATTGCGTCGATATTCTGTCCACAGTTCCTTCAGCGGCTTTTCTCCAGTCTTACTCTGTGGAAATGGCCTGAGAATCAACTGATCGTTGTCGAGGCGGCCACCATTCATAACAGTTTGTTCAAGCACACCCGTTATGATCGCGCTCCCTATACCGAGGCCAAACCCTGAAATCACTCGGTACTGTTCTTTGCAAATGGTTCTGCTCAGATGATAAACGAATTGCTCTGATTCGTTCTTGGACCACGGGCTATAGTCATGAGCCGCACCAGAGATGAAGATAGTATTTCTTTTATGACGATGCTCAATGGCACGCAGAATGTCTGTAATTTCAGAAAACTCGTCAACGTAAACTGCTTTGATCCCGACACGGAGCAGCTCTCCTCTGAAAAGCTCTTCCTTGCGTTGGCGGTACTCGAAGTCAGCTAGGTCTTCATTCTCTCCTTTGCTAGCTTTCCTCAGGATGCAGTAGTGCTGTCGTTGATTTCGATTAAACTGAATTCGGACGCGGCTAAGAATATATTCTAGATTAGGGTCGGTGAAACTGAAGCCGAGAAAGAGGAAGGTTTTAGAAACCAGGTCACCGCTTAAAGCGGTAATGAACGGCTGCATATCGACGTGGTAACGCTCATAGTCATCACGGGTCAACACCGCGTCAGCGGCATGCTCGATGTCTCCATGCATCTTATAAACAATTGCATCACGTTTCGGCCGTGTCGTTGCCAATTGCTTGTTGGTATGTTTGATGTCAGCTATCTTTTCGTTTTTTTCAAGAGCTGTTTCAATCAAACGATCGTAATTGGTTGTCCAGTAGGTTGGGATTGGCAGCCTTGCCAGAATCGTGTGGTTCTCTGTGGGCCCCGCCGTCATTGAGAACTCAGTCACCAGTAGCTGGTTGAGTTTTGCTCGGTTAGTCGCATTAACATTTGTGTGGTATTGCGCCAACGTAACCAGGTCCCATTCTTTATCAACGTCTAATTCAAGCTCGTCAGCAATTGGCTTGAGCAAGGACTTCCAGTCGACATAACCTGCTGCTCTCGAAAAGCCTGCACCCGCAAAAATTGCTAGATTTCCTTCTTCTAGCTCTTTTGAAAGGGTGTCAACGAGCCGTAGCTGATCACGTTTCATTCTGAGCTACCGTTTAGGTTGTTGTAGGGAATGTCAAAGATTTCTCAGCCAACGGCCGTTTCCTTGAAGGTCGTATAGCGCTAACCCTCCGTTTGTTGAAGTTTCGATACGGGAATAAAGCTGTAGATATTCATTGCCGTGATGACGACCGGATGAATCGACGGTAGGAACGATAACGATGTTATTGAGGTGCTTCTTTCCATCAGCGTAACCAATCTCCCAAGGGCACCATCGTGATGACATAGAGTTCTCAGTAGCAAGGAAAAGGAACCAATTGGCATTTACAATGGCGTTCTTGATTCGCCTTGCGGTTTCCGCATCAGGGCGTTCCGGCATCTTTTGATCTTGCCAATCGATGTAGAGATCCCATCCTTGTTCAATGAGCATTTGCTGAAGACCTAATGCCAGCTGGTTATCTTTATGGCTATGGCTCAAGAAAGCAGTCGGTTTACCGCTGCTCGGTGATGAAAAACCCCGTTGCTGCCTACGATATGAGGCATTGTTGAGGTCATATTGGTAAATTTCCATACGTTAACATTCCCTACTATTTCTTAGCGTTTCATGAAAAAGTGTCATTATTTTCGTTCATTCGCAAGCTGTTTCTGAGCGTATCCTTATCGCAGGACTGTTCAACGTAATAGGCGGCGATGAAAGGCTTAGTGAATTATGTTGGCCCTAACCGAATGCTGCACATGGGACAGCGGCTACCGAGCTCATTGGGGTTCCATCATTATCTTTTGGTAGGTAGCTAATGGTGTCACCGGATTAGTCAATTCATCAGGTCAATGGGTCTAGGAAATGGATGATTAAATAATGGTGGAGAATCAAATGAAAATTACTGAAAAGGTGGAAATCGATACCGTTACTGATGTGATGTGCGATGTATGCCTATGTTCCACTCGGGGAGCGAATGATGGGCTTGAGTTTGCTACGCTCCAAGCTCATTGGGGATATGGAGCTAGACATGATGGCGAGCGCTACGAACTACATCTCTGTGAAAGTTGCTTTTTTGGCACAGTGACGTATCTAAAACAGGAGCGACGTATACCAAATTTATTCAATGACGAGGTTGGGAAAGAGGCTGGCGAGCAGAACGACACATTTGGCCTAGTCGCTACAGATGACTACTTTCGTGACGACGGAGGAAGCAAGCTTTAACCGTTATCTGTTCTAAAGTGCTCCAAAAAAGCACCAGGATGAATAGGCTTAATCAACGTCATTGCCTCACCGAATGCGCCTTCTTTGCCTAAGCTGCATGAAATGACTAGGCTGTCTTGCTGTAGCTATGAAGCTACCATCGTTATTTAAAATAGCCCAATGTACGTGCTCATAGTGCTTATGGAATAGGATCATTACTCGCATTCCCGAGAATACCAAAAGTTCTAGATTGACCGAGGAATGTCTTTCAGAGCGCGGTGAAGAAGAAAAAGTGGATGTGAAAGGCGCAGTAGGCGCAGGCAAGTTCTTCTGCGAAAGGCCGGATTCAAGTAGTCTCTGGCTATGGATAACGAAAAAAGCGGCTAACTGGGAATGTAAGGAATGGATCGTGGTTCCGATTTTTGGCGTAATGAAGTCGTAGCTTTTCTTGCGCTATCGACTATCAAAGGGGTTGGGTACTGGACGCTATTTCGTCTGATGTTGCCTGCCGGTGAAGGGTTCAAAGACTTTCTTAAAAATTCACCGATTTCAGTTCTTGAAAAAGAGCTGGAGGTATCACTTCTGCTGGACGAAGAAAGCCCTGAAGAGTGGCAGCATAAAGTCTGGGAAGCTGGCCTTCAGCTGGCTAGGGAGCTGGCCAAACATAGAACACGGCTGGTCTTTCGAGATCAGGAGGAATTCCCAGGTAGTCTCAAAGAGACTGAAGATGGGCCGCGTTGGCTATTTATCCAAGGAGATATTCGAGCTCTTCATAATCGTCCAATTGCTGTTGTGGGCACTCGTAAGCCGTCAAAAGATGGTGAGTTCTTGGCTCGCTACGTTGTTGCAGCACTGGCGCACTCAGAGAGAACAGTAGTATCTGGACTTGCATTTGGCATTGACCAGGTTGCTCATCAAGAATCTCTCAGATATGGCTTGCCCACAGTGGCTGTATTAGGAAATGGAATATTCCTGGATTACCCCAAAGGCTCTCAAGAGATCCGTGAGAAAATTTTAATGAATGGCGGGGCAGTCATAACAGAATACCTGCCACATCAAACCTACTCTGGTCAGAACTTTGTGAGGCGAAATCGAATCCAGGCAGGCCTTTCTGAGTTTGTGATTCCAGTTGAATGGAAAGTTAAAAGCGGTACGGCCCATACCGTTGAATATGCTTCGAAATACCAAAGAAAGGTAGTCAATGTATTTCTGCCAGGAACAGCAAAAGTTCGGCCAGAGCTGGATTTTTCGGAGCGTTCTCGCGGTGCAGTATCGTTTGAAATACCTAGGGAAACCGAGCAGCTTTTAGAGTTACTGGACTTGGATGCTTTCCCAGTGAGATTGGAGACCGAGCAATCAAAGGAAGTCGCGGCCGAACCAGTGCAACAGAGTTTGAAAATTTAGGTGAATCCTTGTCCTTTTTTAACAATATGAAAAGAAGCCTATGTTGATAGTAACCTCTCCCAGTGCGCTGCTAATTAACGGTGACCCCGACACATCTATTGCGCAGGTGTTGATCGAAGCAGCTAAAGATGGCCATAAGGTTGGAATTGTTTCAAATAATGCAAAACCGAGCTGGTTTGATGAGCTTTTCGCTGAAACCGGCGTAATATTTAAGCAAGAGTTAGGCCGGCAAAATGGAGGAATTGTTAAAAGAACTGCCGAAAAGCTAAAAATTGCGCCGCAAGATGTCTTAGTGTTAGTTGGCTCGCAAGCTGACATTGCCATGGGCAAGAATGGTAAAGCGGTTATGATTGCTGCGGGCTGGTTAAATGATCCAAGAGTGGCTGAGCTCGGCATTCAGGTAAGCTGTGCAAATTCCTTTAAGGAAACCCTTCGATTAACCTTTGAGTGGGATGGTAAGTGGTGGTTTCACGGTGAAGGATCGTCCTATTCTGTTCACGCTTTTTCCGATCTATCTACTTTTGGAAAGGACTTTGATCAAAAACAGTTTCGCTCGCATTTAACGAATACCATAAAACAAGGAGGGCCACGATTGAATGCTCTGCTTGCCATGGTCGCGAGATCCTTGTTGACTCAAGGTGTCGACTCGTTCCCAAAGCTTTTTTGGGGAGTGTTTCCTTCGTCAGCTAGCGATAACAGTGATAGCGAGGTGCTCAGTGATTTCACGCATCGCCTGAGGACAACCGTATCAACCGTTCGTATGGCGAGAAAGGGAGAGCCCTTATTTATTCGCCATAAGCCTTCTACTAAGCGGTCTACAGCTGGTTCCGGGATAAATCGTCTTGATCCCACCGAACAAGTAGAAACTATTCATTTGAATCCAAAGTACCGCTGCAATCTCATCGGACGTAACGTCATAGTGGTGGACGACTGTACTACCCACGGCGTGTCCTTTGGTGTAGCCGCCGCACTTTTACGCAAAGCAGGCGCTAATTCTGTCACATGTATTGCGCTGGGTAAGTTTGGGCGATCGCTGAGGGACTATCAAATTGATATTACTTCAGATCCATTTCAGCCGCTCAATATAGCGGGAGATGCTGTTCTAAAAGGAAACTCTTTTCTTGATGGGCAGGAAAATGCTTCTGCGCAAGAAGCGCTTAAGGGTTTGCTAGGTTAAAGAGTTTACATCAACGGGTTGTTTGCGGTGGGCACATAAAGGGTCAAGTGAACATGCAGTATGAATCACTCCGGGTTTCTTAGACACCTCCAGACCTTATAATCAAGGTACCCAAAAGGTCCAATGAGCAACCCACGTTATACCGAAGAATTCAAAATTGAAGCCTGTCAAACAGGTGGCCGACCGAGGCCATTCCGTTACCGAGGTTGCTGCTCGACTGGGAGTATCTGGACACAGCTTGTATCCGTGGATTAAGCGCTACTCCAGTGACGCGCATTACGTTAGAGCTGGCACTTGCTTCTTGCAGCTCACGTCAGGATCCGAGCTATGCTACCCCGCCCCAATTCATCGCATGCAGCACCCGGCGGGCCTGCTTAGCACCAATTTCTGTGTCGCACATCATAATAGGAGTCTGCCCGCCCAGTGCCTCATTAGGTCGAGACAGCCAGTCGATCGAGGCCTGTTTGTCTCCGAACATCTCCAAAACGAGCTGACTGGCAGTCGCAATCCGATCAAGGCGCTCAGAGGACACCGAATCCAGTCTCCTATGCTTTCGTAAATAGCGGTCTAGCTTCGTAGTAGATGCGGAGAACAGTAACTTAATCTGATTATCTTGTAGTTGAAAAGTCACGCGCACTGTTTGGTAAACTCCGACTGAGAATCCATCATGAATACTCTTCAAACGCTGAGATTCGGTGCGTGACCCCTGAGTTTTAATGAATTTCCAGAAATTAGTAGTCTGGATTTTATGCTCAATATTTTTCAGGCTTTTAGGCGATGATTTTGCTTCCGCCATGATCTACCTCGTGAAATAGTGATTCAAGTACCGTGAATTATAAAATGTTTAAGGTGTTACTTCTTTGCTAGTGTGGGGGGCGATCCTGCGGCTAGCGTCCTGACTCACAACACCACAACATAAGGGGATTCAATGAGAGTTGCCACACTTAAGCTTGAAAATTTTCGCGGAGTCCGCACTGGATCTATCCACTTTGGAAAGCACCCAGTTTTTGTTGGAGATAACAACACTGGTAAAACAACGCTAATTGAAGCACTTACCCTTCTTTTGGGGCGGGACAGGCTGGTTCGGGAGCTAACCGAGCATGACTTTTACGGTTCATGTCCCCAGCCAGCCGATCGCATCAAGCTTGTAGCCACCATCACTGATTTCCCAAATGACGATCCTGAACAAAGTAGTCAGTGGTTTCGAGAAGGAAGAGCAGTTGTCAAATGGCTGGATGAGGCCACTGGCATGGTACATCCTCTTCGAGAAAGCGAAGCCTATAAGCTATGTTGTCAGATCGCGGTCCAGGCTAGGTTTGATCACGACTCACTCGCAGTGGAGGTGCTTAGGTATTTTCATGACCACGATGAGCCCGTAGATCCATTCGCGGAGGACGCCCCGGCAGCAGTCCCAGGAAAGCTCATCCAGGAACTCAGCTTTTACCTCGTACGCGCAAGTCGTACTTGGGACAAAGTCTTTTCGTGGGGCAATGAGTTGTTCAAGCGCACTGTCCTTGCAGCGGCGGCCCAGCCTGCTGCTGCATTGCTGGCTGAGCGTGATCGTTTAAGGGCCCCCGACCAGCCAATCGATGCTGATCCAGGTATCGAACCGCTGATTCAGAATCTCAACGATGAATTAGCCCTTTCCTTTCCCAATTCGCCTCAGGTCCGCCTTCGGCTGACTAGAACTGATAGTCGCTCTGTAATGGAGGCAGTGTCTGCTCACTTCTCAACTGAAGATGGGTTCAACATACCCGCTGCAAGACAGGGTAGTGGCTTGGTTTCAATGCAAGGATTGCTTTTGCTGCTTGAGTTGGGACGAGCCCGTGCAGCAAGCGGTGGCGAATTTCTGATGGCGTTAGAAGAGCCTGAAGTTCATCTTCCTCCATCGGCTCAGCAGCGGTTGGTACAGCGTGTACAGGCACTTTCGACCCAAACTTTTGTGACCACTCATTCGCCGCTGGTGGCCAGCATGGCCGACCCCACATCTGTGTTGATTTTAAAGAAGCAAGGCGGCGTTCTATCAGCCGAGCCATTTCTCGAGGCCCCTCTCCCAGCTACGGCTCAGAACTGGCAGCGCAAGTTCTTCCAGCATAGCCGGATTGATGTCCTGAGTGCTCTTATGCAGCCGTCCCTGCTTGTTCCTGAAGGCAGATCCGACTTTCAGTTACTTCGATGCATCTTGAAACCCTTGATGATGACCGCTGGCTGGGTCGATTCAATGGCCCGGCCTTTTAGCATTGAGGTTGGCGTCGTTCCAACCGAGGATGCCAAAGTAGTTGAAACCCATCAGTTCATGGCCCGAGTGCACAGTCAAGTATGCTGTCTAGTAGATGGTGACGAGGAGGGACTGCGCTACGTAGATCGATTGCAGGCGACCTCAACACCCCCTGCTACGGTTATTCGATGGAACGATGGGGCCATGATCGAGGATGCGATCGGTTGGATTTTGGCCGCAGACGAAGCTGCAGCTGTTACCGAGCTGAATGCTCTAGGCCACGTAAAGTCTCAGACCGCAACGGACGTCGTGAATTACCTCAAAGCAAAGAAGATGGATATTATTGCTTATGAACTGGTAGCAGAGGCAATTGCAACTACGCCACCATGTAGAGCGCGCGCTGCCGACCTGCTCTCTGGACTTGCTTGCGCTTGTGTTGGGTCTAGTGCGACACAGCGTTTCAGCCAAGATGACAATAAAGTGTGGGTGTTTCAGCCATGACAGTTCATGTATTTACTGGAGGAGCCGGCTGTGGCAAGACGTATCATTTGATGAAATCACTGCGCGATCATCTGGAGGTAACACCTTTGAGCGAGGGGCAGAAGGTCTTGGCATTGACCTTTATGCATGGCTCCCGTCGGCGCCTGGAAGAGCGGCTAGGACAACTGCACCCCCTAAAAGTACGAACGGACTGCTCAACGATCGATAGCTTCGCTTGGCGTTTGGTTCGGCGCTGGTTGTCGCTCGCAAACGCACTTGGATTTGTAGACATTGAATCTGACCAATACGAACGAGTGTGTGATGCTGCCGGAGCACTTTTACGAATCAAGGAAGTCTGCAGTTGGGTGGCAGCCACTTTCCCTATTCTCTTGGTAGATGAAGCACAAGACTTGACGGAAAATCGACTTCACATCGTTGAAAGATTGGCCAGTAGGCTTGAGGTTTTTGCTGCTGCAGATGAGTTTCAATGCCTCAGAGAGGATCTTCGTCCGAATCCAGCCTGCGAGTGGCTCTCTCAGGTGGGTACTGTGAAAGAACTCACTCAACCGAGACGCACAAACGTCCAAGAGCTACTCGATGCGGCTAATGAAATTCGTAAGGGAAAACCTCCTGTATCTGGGAAGGTTTTCAAGGTTTCATTGACTGCGAAACCTCCGCTCGCTGGTGCTTGGATTAATGGAAATCTGCATTGGTACGGTGGAAGAAAGAGTGTTGCAGTGATCACGCCTACACTAGGCACATTCGCGAAGGGGGCGGTGAAATGGGCTGCTGAAAATAAGACTAAAAAGGGTTCCGGTCCTTATTCGATTTTGTGGGAAGAATCGGAGTCCAAGGCTGCATTGAATTTCCTGAGCGAAATTCCTCTGCAGGACGTAAATGATATCTCGTCCGCTATCGCTCTCCTAACTGCCGCAGGTGATCATCGAGCTACACGTGACTTGGCCGATTGGATGGATATGCAAAGAAGAGCTCGAGCAAAGACTTCTTTTTCCAAAAATGAAATTGAATTGGCGATTAAGCAAGGGTTCGCTCAACGACGTCACGCTAGAAAAGATAATGAAAGCGGCTGGAGAGGTATGACGGTTCACGGCGCAAAGAACCGTGAATTTGACAATGTAATCGTTCTTTGGCCTGCAGCTGTTGGTGGAAGCGACGATCAAAAACGTCGACTTTTATATAATGCAGTGACACGTGCGAAAAAGCGATGCTTGGTGCTCGTGCAGGCCAAGTCCTGTCTTGAACAAGCTCCATTTAAATGAACTTTAGATCGGTCAAAGTCGATTTGAAAGACAAGTCCTGTGAGCCAACTAAGCGTGCACCTTGCGGTAGGAGGCTACAATAGCCATGGGCGTAAAAAAACTATGTCAGATCCCCTGGGCAGTGGCTTGTTCAGTTTTTAAACGGTATCCTCTGCTAGATACACATTAGAAAGCAGTGTGCGTAACCATTCCTCAAAGTAATGGTGGTTATTCAATGTGAATGCTCTAAACCCTTGAATGAGTATGTTTTTAAAGATTCTTCATCCTCGATTTTTTGGGCTTTTGTGATCGGCGCTGCAGCTCTAATTTATATAACTTTTATTCCAAGACACGTACTCTAGTTACTAACGAACCACTAGGCACCTTTTTCAGAGCACCAATGTAAACCCTGTTAGTTATTGGAGCGTCGGTTCGTCGTTGAGCGAGTCGGCCAAAATTCTTTGACAGTACAAAAGAGCGGATTTGATTAAAAGGGATGACGGTTGTTGGCAAGGCTACTTGCGTAGCCATTTCCAAAAACCGTACCCTTGTATGCTGTATTATCGATACGTTTCAACTTAATGGTATGTTGAAAAGGTGCTTTAGTGTTTTAGACACCTGTGAGCGTCTTTAAAGCGTTGGTGAAGCTTACATGGTTAAGGGGCTTTATAAATGAGCTACTATTTTGTTTTTTATAGTATGCGTGTACCCATGTTTTCATATCTAACACTCCCCTGGATGCTCGGATTTTTCTTTCAGCGCTCTTTAAGTTTCCTCGGTAAAATGCAATGTGATTTATAACTCGTTTAATAGTTTCTTGATAGTTGTCTTCTGCTATTTTAAGCAATAACGTGCAGTATCCACCCTCGTTTTCTCTACATTCAATTTCAAGAAGAAATATCTTTTCCGCGTTATATTCAAAATGATAAACTAAAATGCTTCTACGTACTAGACCTGTTAATGTGACCCATTTGCCTCTTTTATGTTCTTTTTGATGCTCGTCTATAACCCTTTTCGGTAATGGCCAAGTCAAAATATTATCTCTAAAAAGACCACCTTGTTGCGGCTGATAGCAATGCAGGTTATTTATTATTTTATTTTCGTGAAGCAGCTCTAACATTCTTCTTAACTGGATAAATCGATAAGGCATGTTTTTTTGAGCTACTTGTTCTGCAGAAACCTCTTTTGTTACTGTTATTCCATGCGTCGTTAATCCAGAAGTACCATGCTTAAAATCCTTTTTTTCAATGGGTGTTACTTTTCCTGAAAGATATTTATAACTAACTTCTTTTTCAATTTTTCTTAGCTCTGGTTTGTTTTTCCAGTCGACTCCTAAAGAGAAAATTTCATCAAGCCCAGAATTGGCAGCAGGGTCTTCTTTAGAAGATATTGATACTTCATCATCTTTCGAGGCATTGTTATTCTGGTTAGCACTAGACCAAGGCTCACTTTTATCTGATTCTATAATATCTTTTGCCGTATTACCACTGTTGTCACGATGATGGTGGATTGTCAAGTTACTATAGGGCCACGTCGCGGAAATGATCTCCCAGCACAAATGCTTTTTGGGTTCTGATTGTATTTGAACTGAGCGGACTGAAAATCGGAAGTTTTTAACTAAAAAAGGAATGCTTGCATATATATAAGACTCACCAGTTGTCTTTAAAAAATTAGCGTAAATAGCATTGGCCGTTTGTTTGCCATGTTCAGAAATAGTGAGATTCGCTGCATGGTCAGCAAGCCCATCTTTGATTCTCTTTCTTAAAACCACCAACCATTCGTTATCAGAAATTTTTCCAGTTTTTTGGGTGTTAACAATATTTTCCATTGTTGTCGCCCATGGCCCTGTAGTTAGAGCTAGTGCGAACTGAGAAGAAGGCGCCATGAGAGCTCTAAAAACCTCGTGGCAAGGGATTATATAGGTACTTTGTGCTTGCTGAATTACAACGCAGTGGCTGTTGGAAAAGTCTTTTCCAAGACTGTATTCTGACTGCCCTATCCAACGGTATGGGTACTCATCTTTCCACCAACTTGGCCTTTCAAGCATGATGTCTTTTGCTTTAACAATTCTTGTACTTTTATCTGTCAAATCTGCATTAATATGGATGGTTTGAGCATTAGCGCGGCCAATTAGACGCCCATTTTTGTATATGCTACCTAAAACAAGCTCGGGCACCATTCCCGTGTGTACGCGTACTAGGATCTCTTCACTTAGGTTGGCAGGCTTGCAAATTTCTTGTTTGGTTGGATTCGAGCTGACTGGACACAACTTGACGCCAACAGAGGGGGTTGATGTTCGTCCCTCATAAGACAGGTACCCATCTACCCACCGTACCATCCAGTGGCGATCATCGTGGGGAAATTCTTCAAAATTAGTGATTATGTTACGACTAGACATGCAATTATTAGCACCTTTTTTTTCCTAAGTGCAGTATGCCAGTCGTGCAGTTTTTTGTTTAGTCGTTTTTATTAATGTAATTCACACCTCCACCCACTAACGCGGCGGCGCTGGCGCTGTGGTGGGGCTGGCGAAACGGGCGCTGGCCCCAGTCTGCTTCAAGCGGTAGCCCACAGACTGAACGTACAGCGGCCACTTGTAGCGCATCGTCTTCGCAAAGCGGCGGCAAAATGCCCGGTAAGCGGCTGGCGAGCATGGTTTTTCCGGTGCCAGGAGGCCCTGCTAGCAGCAAGTTATGGCCACCAGCGGCCGCCACTTCCAGTGCGCGGCGTGCCTGCTGCTGGCCGCGAACGTCGGCTAAGTCGGCAATGGGGGCCGTGGACCTCACCGAGGCAGACAGTTGGTGGGGCGGTATTTTCTCTTGTCCCAGCAAGTGAGCAACGACCTGCCATAGGGTGTCGGCAGGTAGAACCGGTAAGTCGCCCGCTAACGCGGCTTCGTCGGCACAGGCGCGGGGAATAATCAGTGCTTTGTTGACGCGCCGTGTGGCGAGAGCAAAGGGTAATACGCCGGGCACGGCGCGTAGTTTGCCATCCAATGCCAGTTCACCTGCGCACTCCATGCCTTCTAGCGCATCTACTGGAATCTGGCCAGAGGCGGCCAGAATGCCGAGTGCAATCGGCAAATCGAAGCGGCCGCCCTCTTTAGGTAGGTCGGCGGGGGCAAGGTTGAGGGTAATGCGCTTGGTGTTGGGGAAATCAAACCCGGCATTGATGAGCGCGCTGCGCACCCGCTCGCGGCTCTCTTTGACGGCGGTTTCTGGCAGACCCACCAGCGTTAGTCCCGGCAAGCCGTTGGCTAGATGTACCTCGACATGCACGGCGGGTGCTTCCAGCCCAACCCCTGCGCGCGTGGCCACAATGGCTAGTGTCATGGCGCCCCCTCGCTAGTTTTTTATTCCTAACGTAACCCTACGTTAATTGGAACGTTTAAAAATAGCGTGTGCCTGGAAAACTGACCTTAGTTAACAGTTGAGTCGGTTACTTGAGCTGGGCTGCCTGCCGACAGTGCAGCAAACAATTCCCTTGCAAAACGCTGGGCGGAGGGCAGCGCGCCGAAGCTCCATACCGGCGGTAGGCGAACTATCCTGTCATACCTGACGCTGGGGAGTTGCTGCCACAGGCCGCTGTTTGCGAGCTGCTCTTCGGCTCCGATGGGGAGTGGGTCGATGATCACCAGCGTTGCTTCTGGATAGCGCGCCAGCGCTTCAATTCCTACCAGTGCAAATCCCCAGGCATTGGTGGGTTGATCCCAGGCATTGGGGAGGTCGAGCTGCTCCAGCACGGCGTTGTATAAGCTGTTTTCCCCAAACACCCGCACGTGGCGGGCATCCATAAACTGTACCATCAGCAGCGGCGCAGTTTCAGACTGAGAGAGGGGGCGAGATTCGCGCAGCGTGGTCATCAACGTTTGGGTCTCTGCAATAAGCTGCTCGGCCTGGGGCTGATGCTCGGTTAACTCGCCCAGCTCACGGGTCAGGGTTTGCATCTCTTGCCAGGTATCGGTGCCGGGCGAGTAGAGCGAGAATGAAGTGACCGGGGCAATGCGCTCCAGGCGCGGTGTCAAACCGGCAAACATGGGCGAGATCAGCGTCTGTTCCGGAGGCACTTGGGCCAGCAGTTCTAAATTAGGCTGGGTGCGTAGTCCCATATCGGTGGCAGTGTCGGGTATCTGTGGCTCGCCCACCCACTGGTGATAATCGCTCTGCTGAGCAACGCTGCTAACCGGCGCATCAATGGCCAGTAGTGTTTCCGCGATGGTCCAGTCCACCGTGGCCCACTGCGCCTGGGCAGTAGAAACGCTCAGCATACAAACGGCGAACAGCCCGCAGCGCGCGAGCAAAGAGAACAGGTTAGTGTGGCGCATGGTGGTGAGAGGCTATCCAGAAAATAAGAACTGTATTTAAACGATAATATTTATTGTTTGCAAACTTGTCTTCAAGGAAAAATGCCCAGGCTGAGTGGCCTGGGCAGGTGGGGTTACAATAAATTAATAATGCTTAGACAAGGGCTTAGATAAGTGCTTGGAACGTCGCTTAGCACAAGCGTTTAGAAACGGTAGTGAACGCTGGCGGTCACACCGCGCTCGGCGCCGAAGTAGCAGTACTCCAGCGAGTTACAGGAGGCCACGTACTCCTTATCCAGCAGGTTGTTCACATTGAGGCGCGTTTCCACCCCTTCAACGCCGAGTTGGCTTAGATCGTAGCCAATGGTGGCATCCACCAGGGTGTAGTCAGGGACGGTTTCAGTGTTGGCTCGATCGGCGGCAATATCCGCATAGTGGCGTACGCCAACACCGACATCCACGCCGTTTAGCCAGCCCTTATTGGCCTCGTAGTGGCCCCACAGCTGTACTTGGTGGCGCGGGGAGTAAATCGCGTTGTTACCCTGGTTGCCATCATCGCTTTTGGCGTAGGTGATGTCGGTGAAGCTATAGCCTGCCTGAACCGAGAGGGTATCCGTTAGCTGGGTTTGTGCTTCCAGCTCCAGTCCTTGGGATTCAATTTCACCTACCGCGCGATAAGGGTCGGATGGCTGCACCTTGGTCGCGACGTTCTCTTGGCTGATATGGAACAGCGCCGCGCTGAATTGGCTGGCGCTGCCGTTAGGCTGGAGTTTTAAGCCGGCCTCCCACTGTTCGCCTTCCATTGGTTGAAGCAGGTCGCCACTCTCATCCACAAAACTAGTAGGGGTGAAGGCGGTGGAGTAGCTCAGGTAGGGCGCTACTCCATTGTCAAACAGGTAGACCACACCGGCGCGGCCGCTGAACTGGGTATCGCTAAGTGAACTGGTGTCACCGCTATCGCGGTTGGTATTGTCGATATTCACCCAGTCGTAGCGGCCGCCTAGCGTGAAGCGCCAGTTATCGACGGCGATTTGATCCTGTAGATAAACGCCGGTTTGATCAATCTCGTGGCGCTCACGGGTAGGTGCGTAAAATTCAATCGGCCCGCTGCCATAGACAGGATTAAAGGCATTGATGGGGTGGAAATACCCAGTGGGCCACGATACGTCGTTTTCCCGCTGTTGATAATCGACCCCGACAAGCAGTGTGTGATCCATAAAGCCGCTGCTGACGGTGGCTTCAAGCTGATTGTCGATAGTCCAAGCTTCCAGGGACTCATCACTGCCAGAATAGTAGCGGGTTAGTTCATCAGAGGTAGGTGACGTCCAGCCATAGCCGTAGACTTGATTCAGCACCACATCGGAGTTGAGATAACGCATTAACTGGCGGCCCGTTACGTCGTCATTAAAGCGATGTTCCAGGGTATAGCCAGCCATGCGCTGAGTACGCTCGTAGGCGTTGTAGTCAGCTTCGCCATCAAAGAAGTTGTTACTGATCTGCTTGCCGTTTCTGGGTACTACCGCTCCTTCATAGGGCACGCCGGAGTGGTAGCCGCCTTCGGGTTCATCCTGTAGATAGGCCTCAACCGTTAGGCTGGTGTCGTCGGTGATATCCCAGGTTAGCCGCGGCGCAATGGCATAGCGCTCCTCTTCGGCGGGGCCAAACTGGGTGTCAGCGGTGCTGGCAATGCCGGTCAGGCGAAACGCTACTCGCTGCTCTGCGCCAATCGGCCCAGTGAGGTCAAAGGCGGCACTGCGCTGGTTATTATTGCCTACCCGAAAACGTAGCTCACCGCCTGGTTCAAACTCAGGGCGCTTGCTATTTAGCGCCACCACACCACCCGGTGAGGCACGCCCATAGAGCACCGAGGCAGGCCCGCGGACTACTTCAATGCTGTCTAAAAACCACGGATCGATGCGCATACTGCTATGGGAGTTGGCATCGCCCATCACTTTAAGACCATCTAAGAAGGTGTTGCTCAAGCTGCCGTCAGAAAAGCCCCGTAGTACCAGGTAGTCGAAGCGGTTGGAGGCGCCCACCTGATTGCTGTAAACACCGGGCGTATAGTCGGTGGCGCGCTGAACGGTGTCTACCCCACGGTGTTCCATTTGTTCGCGGCTAATCGTAGACACGCTTTGCGGCGTTTCAATAAAAGGGGTGGCGACTTTAGTGGCCGCCTGCTGAGCGGTTACCGTCACAGTGCCTAGCGCTGTACTTTCCAGAGTACTTTCCTGCGCGCTTGCCTGAGCGTAAACCGAGGGTGCCGTGAGTGCCGCGATGACAGCGGCACTGAGTGGAGAGCGTAACAAACGGCGAGGCATAAAAGACATGGGGGTGTACCTGCAATGAGAAGCAATTAACTAATTTGTTAATGAGAATTATTGCGTTTAATTGCTTTGGAAAGGTATGCGCTATGACAAAGAGGTTATGCGTGCTGCCAAAAAATGCAGAGTAGGGGAACTTACGGCAAGACGTTATGGATAGTACGTTATGGGCTGTACGTTATGGATAGTACGTTAGCGACACTTGAAGACCTCATGCGGAGTGACACCAAAGGCCCGCTTATATGCCGTAGCAAAGTTGCTAGCGTGGCGGTAGCCGCAGGCGTGGGCAGTTTGCTGCACGCTATAACCTTTGCGTAAGTACGCCTGAGCTTGGGTCAGGCGACAACGCCGTAGGTAGTCGAATATCGAGCAGCCGTAACAGCGCTGGAACTTGGTGCGTAGGCTACTAGGGCTCATGGCGGCATTTCGAGCCAACTGCTCCAGCTGGTAATTCTGGTTGGGATAATGTTCGAGCTGCTGGCGCAAGCGCTCCAGACGTTGGTGATCGCGATGAGAAAGGTCCGGAGGGGGGCCATCTTGTGTGTTTTTGTCGCCGGTTTCCAGGCAAGCGGCAGGCAGGCCATGAGCGAGCAACTGGAATGCGAGGCCTTGCCATAATAGGCACTGCCGTTCTGCTGACCAGTTCGAAGCCAGTGCTGTTTCTAGGCTATGGCGAAGGAGCGGCGGTACTTGCCAAGTGTGTAGCACTGGGGTGGCTGGAGGGGCGACGTTAACGGGCGAGGAAGAGAGAGGCTCGAGGCCATCTAGAATCGATACGTTGAGGGTGCGTAAGCGTTGTGGTGCAGGCTGGAAGACCTCAAGCCCGGTCTGCTGGTTGAAGTGTGCACTGAAGGCGTCGCCAGCCTGTAATTGAAATGACTGGTGGCCGAGCCTCACGTGGATGCAGCCCTCAAGTATCACACTGAGAAACCACGGAGCGGTACGACGGGAGGTGGAGGCATAAGCGTGCAGAACATCAAGATCTGAGTGCGTCACGCGTAGGGCCGGGGTGATCTCGAAATCGATCACACGCCCGCGAGCCACGTAAGGCGATGGGGAGCGGTCGGGCGCTTCGGGAAAGCGGTAATCGATCCCGAAGCGCTGACCAAGGGCCAGCAGGTCATAGGTGGTGAGTGGCGCGAGTGTGTCGAGTGTCGCCATTCCCATTCCCTCGCTGTTGAGCGGCTGCCTGCGAGTAGCCGGGCGGTGCTTAATACGCCATCGACCAGTTCAGGGTGTAAGTACGTCCGCGCCCTTGATAGTCGTAGAGGTATTCTGGTCCGTAGTAGGGCGAATAGAACATAGCGGCCCGCTGGCCCCAGACGGTGGAGTACTGATCATCGAGTAGGTTCTGTATGCCCAGACTCACGGTGCCAAAATCGGTCTCCTGGCTGAGCGATAGATCGAGGGTGGTGTTGCCGTCGATCTCACGATCCGCGTCGTCTTTCAGATCGAAAGTATGGCTGGCTTGCAAGCGCGCCGAACGCACGTAGTCGGTCCAGCCGATAAAGGCCGTTGAAGAGGAGAGCGATGCATAGCGGGCGTCACGCTTCTCCCACTCCCCTTGGCTGTTCTCCTGCTCGGAACGCACTAAGTGTAGGGTGCCGCCGACCTCCAGGCCGTTGTCGAAGTAACGGGTTACCGCGCTCTCTAGACCAAAGTCGCGTTTCTTTTCGTCCACTACGCTGACGCTCAGATCCTGGGCATTCTCTACTGCCTTGTCCGACCAAGCGTAGTAGAGTGCCGTTTGAGCCATCCAGTTGCCCCCCTGGTAGCGCCAGCCTAGCTCCACCTGATCTGTCTCGATGGCAGATAGAGGGTTGTTATCGACACTCACCTCGGGGCTCTTGCCGTAGTATTTGGCGGGATCTGGCAGCTCGAAGCCCTGGCTAAACTGCAGCCAGTTCTGGTGACCGTTGCCGTAATCGTAGAGGGCGCTGGCATTCAATAGCGTGGCTTCGTAATCGTTCTTACCGCCGGGAATACCCTGGAAATCGCCCACTTCGACATCCATATGCTGCTGCCGCAACCCTGCGGAGAGCTTAAGCGCCTGGGTGGCCTGCCAGTCACCTTGGACGAAGCCCGAAAGCCCGTCCACCTGATAGCCTGGATAGCGGGGCTCAACGCCCGAAGCCTGCTGCACCAGACCACCGGTGGCATCCGAGACATCGGTATCGAACAGCATCTGGCTGGCATCGAATTTTTCTCGATCCAGGTCGAGGCCGTAGGTTAACGAAACGTCATCACCCAGGCGCGACTCAAACAGCGCTTTAATACCGCTTAAATCAGTGTTCTGTTGCGATGCGCGAAACTGCAGGCCATCCGAGACAGGGTAAGGAAAGGCCTGGAAGCTGGATTCCTCTTCTCGGTGGAAGGCCTGTAGATAGAAGTTTTGCCCCCACAGGTTAGCGTGGTGGTAGTTGACGTTGACCAGCTTGCGGTCGGTTTCCGGGTCGCGCTGTGAACGGTAGCCGTCGCGAATCTCGGCATCGTTCAAGTTGGGCGTGGCTGCGTCGAGGTTGGGAAAGTAAACCCCCCGGTTACCTTCGTAGCCGGAACGATACAGCTGGGCGCCCAGTTCCAGGCTCTGTTCGTCGGTCAAACGGAACGAGAGGTTGCCCAATACATCAATGCTGCGATTGTCCTGAAGGTCGGTCTGGGCAATATCAGGAAAGATCTCCTGACCGCTGCCGTCATAGTGACGGCCGTTGTCCACAATGGAGGTACCCAGATAGCCCTGAACCCGCTCATTGCCGCCGCTGATCGATTGCGACAGACGTCGATCCATATCATCGCTGTTGTTGAAGCCTGTGGTGATGCCAGCTTCGGTGCGCCAGTTCAGGCCTTCTTCGCCTTTACGCGTAATGATATTGATCAAGCCCCCCGTAGCACCGCCGCCATACAGGCTGCTGGCGCCGGAAAGCACTTCTACACGCTCAATATTGAAGGGATCGATGGCATCGAACTGACGGGAAAGCCCACGCGAACTGTTCAGAGATACGCCATCGATAAGCACCTGCACGCCCCGACCACGCATGTTTTGCCCATAATTGGTGCGCCCTTGCGGTGCCAGATCCAGCCCCGGCACAAGTTGCCCCAAAGCCGTCTTTAGGTCTGCACCATTGCGGGTCTGCTGTTGCAGCATCTCTTTATCAATCACCCATACCGCGCCAGGTATTTGACTGATCTGGGTTGGGGTGCGGGAGCCAACCACCACCATGGTATCTCCAGCGTTTGCGTTTAGCGTGGATCCAGACGTTGTGTTTTGGGCGAAAACATCGCTGGAAAAGCCTAGTAATAGACCCGTGCCAATGAGTGCAGCCGTTGAAGAAGACCAGTCAGACATGGTGAACAATCCGCAAGCAGTTAGGGAGTAGGAGGCGGAGAGTATCACCACAACAATCAAAGTCAATGATATTGATTCGTGTTTATTAAGTGGGTGTAACGCTCTTTACGTCATCAACATCAACGTATTAAGCCACCACTTAGTCGGCAATAGGCGTCGTCAACCTATTGCCGTCCGTTCTGGATTTAGGCGGGCTTGTCATCCTCTGAACCATCACTGTTCGGTTCAGGAGCGGGGGTTGGTGGTGCTTCTGCTTCAATGGGGGAAGGACTCGTTGAGGTAGACGCTTCCACGGCGGCCTCAAGGCTGGCCACTTGGCGCTCTAGAGCTTCAACGCGTGAGCGGGTGCGCTGCAATACATCCATCAAAATATCAAAGTCTTCCCGTGACACCAGCTCCAACCTGTCAAAGGCACCACGCACTACCTGCTGTACGCCTTTTTGAATATCTTCCGGGGCTTGGGAGGCGTTCTGTAAACGATCCCCAATTTGCTGGGCTAAACGGCTAATGCGATCTTGAGGCGCCATCGCTCTCTCCTTAAATGACCACGCATAAATGTGCACTGCTTACTAATAAGGATACGCAACCCGCCGTCGATGCGCATGCATCGTTTGCAAATTAGCCTCTGGCCTCTCTTTATCGGCGGGGTGCATCGAAGGAGTGCATCGAAATAGAGCGCCGCGTTTTTATTCATGTTCTTTTATGGTGCAAGCGGGCAGTGGCGGCGGCTACTAAGTCTTCCTTGCCACCGAAAAATCTTAATTTTTATAAAACAAACTGCTGACTTATAAGAAAAAAAAGTTGGGTGGCACGGTATGCGCATTAACGAGATAAGCAGTTAATTCGGGCGGCGCTGCCGCTACCTAATCCAGCAGGGGAGATCCGGGATGAAACTCATCACCGCTATCATCAAGCCATTCAAACTTGACGACGTTCGTGAAGCGCTCGCTGACAACGGCGTTCAGGGCATCACGGTGACTGAAGTTAAAGGCTTCGGTCGTCAAAAGGGGCATACCGAGCTGTATCGGGGGGCAGAGTACGTCGTCGACTTTCTACCCAAGGTAAAAGTTGAAGTGGCCGTGGACGACACCCGGTTAGAGAGCGTATTGGAAGCGATCTGTAGCGCAGCTAACAGCGGCAAGATCGGTGACGGCAAGGTGTTTGTGACACCGCTTGAAGACGTTATTCGGATTCGGACAGGCGAACGCGGTGCAGACGCCGTTTGAAGCTGTTTTTTCGGATCATTTCTATAGTTCAACGGGGAACTTAAAATGAATGAGTTGACTGATCTGAGCTACGCGCTCGACACGTTTTACTTCCTAATTTGCGGCGTGCTCGTCATGTGGATGGCCGCTGGCTTCTCAATGCTTGAGGCTGGCTTGGTACGTTCGAAAAACACCGCCGAGATTCTGACCAAAAATATCGCGCTGTTTGCGATTGCCTGCACCATGTACTTGCTGGTGGGTTACTACATTATGTATTCCAGCAGCGCGGGTGGCTTCCTACCCAACCTTGGTTTCTTGATTGGCGCTGAAAACAGCGTGGATGCAGTGACCGCAGGCGGTGATGATGCGCCTTACTACTCAATGCGCTCTGACTTTTTCTTCCAGGTAGTGTTTGTGGCCACAGCCATGTCGATTGTGTCTGGTGCGGTTGCTGAGCGCATGAAGCTGTGGGCATTCCTGGCCTTCGCAGTGGTGATGACAGCCTTTATTTATCCGGTGTCTGGCTACTGGACGTGGGGCGGCGGCTGGTTGTCTGAAGTCGGCTATTCCGATTACGCGGGTTCCGGCATTGTTCACTTAGCAGGTGCCGCGGCTGCCTTAGCGGGTGTATTGGTGCTTGGCCCACGTAAAGGTAAGTACGGTAAAGATGGGTCTATCCACGCGATTCCCGGCGCCAACATGCCGCTGGCCACACTGGGTACTTTTATCCTTTGGATGGGTTGGTTCGGTTTCAACGGCGGCTCTGAACTGAAAATGTCCGACATCAGCTCTGCCAACAACGTTGCTCAGGTGTTTGTTAACACCAATGCGGCCGCTGCCGGTGGCGTGCTTGCCGCACTGATTCTTGCCAAGCTGTGGTTCCGTAAAGCGGACCTTACCATGGCGCTTAACGGTGCTCTGGCTGGTCTTGTCGCGATTACTGCGGATCCTCTGTCGCCCTCTGCGCTAGGTGCTGCGGTGATTGGGGCGGTGGGTGGCTTGATCGTTGTCGCTGCGATCGTCACGCTGGACAAACTGAAGCTTGATGATCCGGTCGGTGCGATCTCGGTACACGGTGTGGTGGGTATCTGGGGCGTGCTGGCGGTACCGTTGACCAATGGCGACGCTTCTTTCGGCGCACAGCTGATCGGTATCGTTGGTATCTTTGGCTGGGTATTCGTTGCCAGCCTGGTGGTATGGCTGGTGCTGAAAGCCATCATGGGTATCCGCGTTAGCGAAGAAGAAGAGTATGAAGGTGTCGATATTGCTGAGTGCGGTCTTGAAGCCTATCCCGAATTTAGCGTTAAGAAATAAGCTTACGCTAATGAAATGAGCTGGCGTGCTCTTTTGGCCTCCCCTAGCGGGAGGCCTTTTTGCCTTAGTGCATTGTTACAATCCATAGGCGCTGATTTTTTATTCTCTGCCTGTAGCGGTGTATGCTTAACGCTAACGGGCTTGGCTAACAGCAGTGTCCCGCCAACCTTTAATAAAAGGCCACCAAGCTAGAGGATGTCGCAATGAAATTGATCTCAGCCATTATCAAGCCGTTTAAGCTTGATGACGTACGCGAATCGCTCTCTGATATCGGCGTGCAGGGCATTACGGTAACGGAAGTGAAGGGCTTTGGCCGTCAGAAAGGTCACACAGAGCTATATCGTGGTGCAGAGTACGTGGTGGATTTTCTGCCCAAAGTAAAGCTAGAAGTTGCGGTAGATGACGATATGGCGGAACAGGTTATTGATGCCATTACGCAGGTTGCCAACACAGGCAAAATCGGCGACGGCAAAATCTTTGTCATGCCGCTGGAGCAGGTGATCCGTATTCGTACCGGTGAAACCGGTAAAGACGCGGTTTAGGTTTGTTAACTGTGAGTGGTGAATGGTAAGTAAAAAGCAGTAAGTTGCTGAACTGTAGGTAGTAAGCAGCACAAAGCCCCTGTGGATCATCTCCAGCAGGGGCTTTGTATTAGTGATGTAGTCATTAAAGCGACTAGAATTTTCCTACTCACTACTCACTACTCACTACTCACTACTCACTACTCACTACTCACTACTCACTACTCACTTCTCAACAAAGGCACGCTCAATTACGTAATCGCCCGGCTCGCCCATCCGCGGAGAAATATTCAGGCCCAATTCGTCTAGCAGCGCGCTAGTGTCGTCGAGCATGGCGGGGCTGCCGCAAATCATCGCGCGGTCTTGGCGCGGATCAATCGGCGGAAGACCGGTGTCTTCAAACAGCTTGCCGCTGCGAATGTGATCGGTCAGGCGTCCCATGGTGTGGAATTCTTCACGGGTGACCGTGGGGTAGTACACCAGCTTTTCGGCAATCTCTTCGCCTAAATATTCGTGAGCAGGCAGCTCTTTGGTAATAAAGTCGGCATAGGCAAGTTCAGATACTTCGCGTACGCCATGCACCAGCACTACTTTTTCAAAGCGCTCGTACACTTCTGGGTCTTGGATCAGGCTCATAAACGGTGCAAGGCCTGTTCCGGTGGAAAGCATGTAAAGGTTGCGGCCGGGAAGCAGGTCATCGCATACCAGCGTGCCCGTAGGCTTGCGGCTGACCATAATTTGGTCGCCAACTTGAAGGTGCTGCAAGCGCGAGGTGAGCGGGCCATCGGGTACTTTGATGCTGAAAAATTCCAGATGGTCTTCGTAGTTGGGGCTGGCGATGGAGTAAGCACGCATCAGCGGTTTGCCGTTCACTTCCAGGCCAATCATCACAAACTGACCATTTTTGAAGCGCAGGCTACGCTCGCGAGTGGTGCGGAAGCTGAACAGGGTGTCGTTCCAGTGGTGAACGCTGAGGACTTCTTCCAGGGCAAACTTGCTCATGCTAACTCCTCCAATGGGCAGAGTGGCCTAAGCCTCGTCTGCCATATTCTAAAAAAGCATAAAAAATGGCTAAATATGTTGCTACTAATTCTAAATAAAGAGAGATATATCTGTTAAGCGAATTATACTGATAACACTTATCTAAAGAATAGATATGTCGCCGAAACAAGATAGGTTGTCTCTATGCATTACACCCTGCGCCAGTTGGAAGTCTTTGTGGCCGTCGCCCAGCACGAAAGTGTTTCTCAGGCGGCGCGTGCCCTCGCTATGTCCCAATCTGCTACCAGTACGTCGCTAGCGGAGCTTGAGCGTCAATTTGACTGCCAGCTTCTCGACCGCATGGGCAAACGGTTGAAGCTTAATGCGTTGGGCTTTCAACTGCTGCCAAAAGCGGTGGCTCTGCTGGACAGGGCCGAAGAGGTAGAGGAACTGTTGCGCGGCCAGCAGGGCGTAGGCGCATTGGACGTGGGCGCAACGCTAACCATTGGCAATTATCTAGCCACTCTGTTGATCAGCGATTTTATGCAGCGCTACCCAGGCAGTCGGGTGCGGCTAGCGGTGCGTAACACGCGGCACATTATTGAGAGTGTACGCCAGCACTCGCTTGATTTAGGGCTGATTGAAGGGCAGTGCGACGACGATATGATTATTAGCCAGCCATGGGTAGAGGATGAGCTGTGCGTCTTCTGCTCACCGCGCCACCCGTTGGCGGGTCGCGAGCATCTTGAGCTGGAACAACTGTTGCGTGAAGACTGGATTATGCGCGAGGAGGGTTCTGGCACCCGCATGACTCTTGAGCACGCCGCGCGGCATCGGCGTAGTCGGTTTAATACCCTGTTGGAGCTTGAACATACCGAGGGTATTAAGCGGGCAGTAGAGTCGGGGCTGGGGATTGGCTGCGTTTCCAGGCTAGCACTGCGTGATGCTTTCCGGCGCGGCAGCTTAGTGCCTCTGCCAACACCGGAATTAGACTTAAAACGTCAGTTCACTTTCATCTGGCACCGCCACAAGTACCTTACCACGGGGGTACGAGAGTTCTTGCGACTTTGCCGCGAGATGACCGCGGGTGCCAAGCGCAGTGATGATATTCCACTGCCGCCGATTCCTTAGTCACTTAATACGATAGTCACTCAATACGATGGCAAAGCGTTGGTTGCGTTGACGGTTAGAGGAGCCGAAGGGTGTTGAGACAGCTTAAAGCTGCTGATGGTGCCCTTAAGATGATCAGCTTGTTCTTTCAGCTGTTCAGCGGCAGTGGTGGACTCTTCCACCATGGCAGCATTCTCCTGGGTCATACGGTCAAGTTCAGACACGGCGATATTGATCTGTTTAATACCATCGCTCTGCTCACTCGTGGCGGAGTTGATTTCCTCTAACACATCGGTGACGCGAGTGATATGAGCGACAATGTCCTGCATGGTTGCGCCCGCGTTTTGCACTAATACAGTACCGTTATTCACTCTGCTTTGTGAGTCTTCAATGAGCTTTTGAATATCGTTGGCGGCTTCACTACTGCGTCCTGCTAATTTGCGTACTTCATCAGCAACGACCGCAAAACCACGGCCATGCTCCCCTGCCCGGGCGGCTTCTACGGAGGCGTTAAGGGCCAGTAAGTTGGTTTGGAAGGCAATACTGTTCATTAGCGTGACGATTTCGCCAATTTTATGGGAGGCCTGGGAAATATCTTCCATCGTGGTAACCACATTGGCGACCACTTGCCCGCCTTCCTTAGCTACGTTCGTGGCCGTTTGAGATAGCTTATTGGCTTCTTGGGCCGATGCGGCGGTGTGCTCCACGGTGCTGGTGATCTGTTCTATTGAAGCCGAGGTCTGCTGCAGGCTAGAAGCCGCATTATCGGTACGGCGGGATAGATCCTGGCCGCCCAAGGCAATTTCATTCGCTGCATGGTGCACCGAGTCACTGCTGGTGCGTACATCGACCAATACCGCTTCCATTTTGCCCACAAAGCGGTTGAAAGCACCGCAGATCTGAGCCACTTCATCACTGCCCTGTTCGGGAAGTCGTCGGGTTAGATCGCCTTCGCCGCTGGCAATGTCATCCAGAGCATCACGCGCCCGTTCTAGGCCAGCGAAAGCACGCTTGAGCCACAAGCTCAACAGCAGAGCCGTGACAGCAATGATGGCGATTAGCGTCAACAATGAAGACTTGAGAATGGCACGTAACCCGGCAGTGGCTTCATGCTCGTCGAGTGCCACGCCGAGTTCCCAGTCGGTTCCTGCGATGGGAGTCACCGAGAGTCGCTTATCCAGGCCATCGACGTTGATAGGCTCCCACGTGTCTGGCGCAGCACTTAGTTGTTCGATGGACGCAGGGGATAGGGTATCGCTAATTCGACTCAGCGGTTTGAGCGTCAGCGCTGCGTCGGGGTGAGCAATGACTGTTTCGCCGCCGCTACTTAGAAAGGCAAAACTCGAGGGCGTTGGCCGAATAGCGTTGACCTGACTGACTAGGTTGTCGATGACGACATCGCCGCCGATTACCCCATACAAACGGCCATTACGCTTGACTGGCGTAGCAAAGCTAACCACAAGCTGATTGCTATTAGCGTCCACGTAAGGCAGCGAGACGATCGTACGATCCTGCTTTGTTGCGGCTTGGTACCATTCGCGCTGGCGTGGATCAAAATCACTGCCTGGTACCCAGCCATCGGACGAAAGGTGGCGTCCATCGGATTGGCCGAAAAATGCCGTTAGGAAACCGCCTGACTCTGCTAACTGGACAAGTGGCGCAAGCGGATCATTATCGATCACGGGTGTGCGAGCTGCTTCTAGTATGGCGACTCGGGCATCAACCCACTCCTCAATGGCCAGGGCGTTACCCTGTGCAATAGAGGCCAGCTGCTGAGTTACCTGCTGGTCATTATGTGTTTGCAGGGTTAGGTAGCTGACTGAGGCATTAATAGTCAGTGCTAGCGTAATTACCATTAACGTGATGATAAGAATACGCAAGCGTAGGGACGACAGCATGAATATAGTCTCGCTAGTTAGGAAAGCTAAGGCCTAAAACAGGCCACTTTTTAGGTACTATCTGTTACGTACTATCTGCAGCCCTACTATCGGCACCAATGCCTACGACTTTAGGCGTATTCTTAAGATTGTGTTGTTATAGGCCCGCAACGGGGAAGACATGCTTTGGAGTAAGCTGAGCTAAGGCAGGATGGATAACGAGGTGAGCCCCGCAATGAGACCGGGCAGGATAATGACCGCCGAAGTTCAGCAGAGCGATAAACCTGCGCTACTGCCGATCTCCTGGCGGTCTGGTTGAATCGCCGTTTAGTACTGTGCCAGCATTGGCGCAGGCAGTGTGTGCTGGCTCTGTGTATGGCGGCTGTCATGTGCTTCAAGGGTGAAGCCACCCACCAGTGCATCGAGCCGATCCGCCTGATCTTTTAGCTGTTCGGCGGCGGTGGTGGACTCCTCCACTAGGGCTGCGTTTTGCTGAGTCATCTGGTCTAGATCGGTGACGGCAATGCTTACCTGACTAATACCATCGTTTTGCTCGCGCGCGGCCGTGCTGATATCGCCGAGCATTTGAGTAACGCGCGTCACGCTTTGAGCCAGTTCATGCATAGCTGCTTCGGCATCACGCACCATTTGGGTACCGCTTTCTACCTTACCTGCCGAGGCATCGATGCGTTGGCGAATATCTTTGGCGGCGTCGCTGCTGCGCGAGGCGAGTTTGCGCACTTCATCAGCCACGACGGCAAAACCACGACCATGCTCCCCTGCACGGGCAGCCTCTACAGATGCGTTTAGCGCCAGTAGGTTAGTCTGGAAAGCGATACCATCAATGACGCTGACAATGCTCTGAATTTCATCAGAGTTGGTGCGAATATCCGTCATCGTGGCGACCACCTGCTCAAACGCACTGTCAGTACGGGACGCTAGCTCCGAGGCGGTTTGGGAAAGCCCGCTGGCTTCCTGTGAGGCGTGGGTGGTGTGGCCAACGGTACTGCTGATCTCTTCCATGGCTGAAGAGGTCTGTTGCAGGCTGGCGGCGGCCTGTTCGGTGCGCCGAGAAAGATCGTGCCCTCCTTGGGTAATCTCATTGGCCGCATGGTTAACCGCTTCGCTGCTGCGCCGTACATCCAGCAAGATGGTTTGGATTTTCTCCGCGAAGGCATTGAACTGTTCTGCTACCGCTGCGCTCTCGTCGCGGCCATGAACTGGCAAGCGTTGGGTAAGGTCGCCATGTCCGGTTGCGATCTCTTCCATCCGGTTGGCTAGGCGTTTAAGAGGGCGTGCGATTCGTCCACCAATCCACCACAGTGCGCCGACACCAATCGCGGCCAGCAATAAGCCCACCAGCGTCATGCCCAGCGTGTTTTGCTGACGCTGCTCGCTGAGCACGTCTTGCAAGGCGTTCAGTTCGGCCAGTACCACTGACTCGGGAAGCTGCAGTACCAGCACCCAGGGCTGATCCGTATTGCCAAGGGTGATAGGCTGATAACGCTGGAACATACCATCGGCCATGCTGCTGTGTAGGCTGCCCTGCGTTGTTGCCTGCTCAATGCCTGCCAATAGCGTGTCACTTAGCGAATCGCTAGCGGGCAAGCCCAAGGCTTCTTTGCCAGCGGTATCCGCTACCAAACCGCCACGTCCCGCCACCAGTGTCATTCGGCCTGCGCCGTTGTAAAGCGCCTGGTTGGCATCGTTTAACAGGGTTTGGATAAAGTTAAGCGCCAAATCAATCCCCGCCACACCGCGAAATTCGCCATCTACCAAGATCGGCGCGTTGAACGAGGTGACTAGCTGGGTTTCGCCGCCGAAGTCGTAAGCCGCGGGGTCGATAATACAGGGAGCTAAGGTTTCCCGTGGACACAGGTAGTACTCGCCTTCGCGCACGCCGCTTGCTAGGGGCGTTTCGCTCTCTATGTCCTCACCTAGCGGCAGTATCGCCAGCTCGCCATCATCAGTGCGGTACCACCAAGGCATAAAGCGGCCGCTGGCGTCATGGCCGTAGCGCTCGTCACCCGCGTAGCGCGCGTCATCTCCAAAAGCGTTGGGCTCCCAGCCGATATAGGCATCCACTAGGTCAGGGTTGTCGGCGACGGTTTGGCGTACAAGGTTTGATAGCTGTCGGCGGCTTAAGTAGAGCGCGCGTTGGCCCTCTGCATCTTCCATGCCCATTAACGCATTGGTCATGGCGAGTTGGCTGGCCAGCGTCATCGCTTTGTCCAGCTCGCGCTGAATGCGCTGACCTTCTGCTTCGGCAATGGCGTTTAAGCGGGCATCCAGCGCGCCTTCCATGAGCTCACTGGTGTGGTCATCCACGGTTTGTTGAGTGTGTGAGGCGGCGATCAAGTTATACACCACCAGGGCGGCCACAATGGCTAACAGGCAAGGGCCTGCTAGTGCCACGACAAAAGAGCGTAATGAGCGGAAATGCATAGTGTAATCCCTAGGCGATATGGCGACGTTGGTTGTCAGGTGTTTGGTAGGGCACTTGCAAAGCAGGCGTGGCAGCGTGGGACAGTTTAAAGCTGCTGATAGTCCCCGCGAGATGCTCCGCTTGCTCTTTCAGTTGCTCAGCAGCAGTAGTGGACTCTTCCACCATGGCAGCGTTTTCCTGGGTCATGCGATCAAGCTCGGCAACGGCAATATTGACTTGATTAATGCCGTCGCTCTGCTCGCTGGTGGCTGCGTTAATCTCCTCCAGCACATCGGTAACACGGGTGATATGGGCAACAATATCCTGCATCGTCGCACCCGCATTTTGTACCAGAGAGGTGCCATTGTTGACTTTGCTTTGTGAGTCTTCGATTAGCTTTTGAATATCGTTGGCAGCTTCGCTGCTGCGCCCCGCAAGCTTGCGGACCTCGTCGGCCACTACGGCAAAGCCGCGGCCATGTTCGCCGGCACGGGCCGCTTCTACAGAGGCGTTGAGTGCCAGCAGATTGGTTTGGAAGGCAATGCTGTTCATCAGCGTGACAATCTCACCAATTTTATTAGAGGCTTGAGAAATGTCTTCCATTGTTGTGACGACATTTGCCACCACTTGGCCGCCTTCCTTTGCAACGTTTGATGCGGCATGGGAGAGCTGGTTGGCTTGCTGGGCAGATGCGGCAGTGTGTTGAACGGTGCTGGTGATTTCCTCGATCGACGCAGAAGTTTGCTGCAGGCTTGCGGCCGCGTTATCGGTACGGCGTGATAAATCCTGACCACCCATGGCAATTTCGTTGGCCGCGTGATGAACCGCTTCACTGCTCGTGCGGACATCAACCAACACGGCTTCCATTTTGCCGACAAAACGGTTGAACGCGCTGGCAATTTGGGTCACTTCATCGTTGCCTTCTTCTGGCAAACGCAGGGTTAAATCGCCATCTCCCGAGGCAATGTTATCCATCGCGTTGCGCACGCCAAGCAGTCTACGAAGCATCAATGAAAGCAGGACACCAAATATAACGGCGGTGATGGCCGCGACAATCAGCAAAGTGATAATCGAGGTAGTCGCAATGGCACGCAGGCCTGCGGTGGCTTCGTGCTCATCAAGCGCCACGACTAACTGCCAGCCACTACTGCCGCCCACTGTGCTGCCCATCAGCAGCTTGCCACTGTTTTGCAGCTCAAGCGCTTGAGGCTCTTCGGCCTGGATAATCTTGGCCAAGCTGTCGTTGGTTAGATCGCTGCTCAACACTGAGGACGGCTCAAGCGTTAACTCGGCGTCAGGATGCGCCACAAGCGTGCCATCTTCCGTCGTCAAAAAACCAAAGCTTGAAGGTGTCGGGGCGATACTGGCCACAATATCAATGACATCTTCAATGGTGATATCTGCGCCAATGACAGCGGCGAGCTGCCCGTTACGGTAGAAGGGGCGTGCAAAGGTAACGATTAACCCCCCTGTTTGGGCATCGACATAAGGCGTTGTGATAATGGTGTCTTTGGCGTTGGCAGCGTCTTGATACCAGGGGCGTTGGCGAGGGTCATAATCACTAGGCGGCTGCCAGTTATCAGAAAAAACAGCATCAGACGTAGAGGGATAAGCCATATAGGCCGTCATGAAGCTTCCAGAATCAGACAGCTGTCGCAATGCGGCAAGCGGGTCACTGCTGCCAACAGCATCATCCATGCTGGCCAGCATGGTATAGCGAGCGTTAAACCACTCATTAATTGCCTGGGTGTTGCCGTTAACGACGGCACTGAGATTGCGGCTTACTTGTTGATTGTTGTGATGCTTGACGGTGGTGTAGCTGGCTATGCCATTAATGATGAGGGCTACAATAATGGCCGTGAGGGCGGCTAGTAAGATGCGGGCTCGCAGGGACGAAAACATGGTCGCTCTCTAAATCGTCAGGGGTCAGACGACTATCGGCAAAAGCGACCACTTCTTTAGCAGAAAAGCGTGCTTAGTGGGAAAGCGAGGGTGACGTAGAGAGCATTAGCGTAGGTCGCTAACGGCGTTTTGAATATCGGCCAGGGAAGCTTTACTCAAATCTTTTGAAAGCGTGTGAATGACCAGTTTGTGGGTGGTGTTGTCGAGCTTTTCTCGCAGTAGCCCAAGAAACTTTGGCGGCGCGACCATAATAAGCTTTTCCATGCTGTTATCGACGCGTGCACCATATAAGCGTTTGGCGACTTCTTTGGCAAACAGCTCATTTTCATGCTGCGAGGCAGCGCCCTCTTCTCCAGACGAGCGCGATGAGGTTGACGTAGATTCATGGACATCGGCACCGCGGCGATCGGTGATTAAATCACCTTCGTGCAGCCTGCCTGCTGCGTGTACAAGGCTCTCATGCTCAGTGAGATTCAACGCATCACGGGTGAAAATACGCGCGCGGGCGGCGTCAGCTACCACGATATAGGTGGTCATCGTCGTACGTCCTCCTTGTCGTTAGTTACCCTCTAACCATGGCAAGCGTTTGCCGTTTGGTCAAACACTTGCGAAGGTAAAAAGGGGTTAAAGCACTTTGCTGCGCAGTAGGCTAGTAATGGCTTCGCCAATCAGTACCAAAATGATAATCGCGATCAAAATAGTAGCGACTGTCGGCCAAGCAAAGGTGTCGATAGCGCCTTGCAGAATCACGCCAATGCCACCTGCGCCAACGAGTCCCAGCACGGTAGATTCC
Source organism: Halomonas sp. N3-2A (assembly GCF_002216165.1). NCBI lineage: Bacteria > Pseudomonadati > Pseudomonadota > Gammaproteobacteria > Oceanospirillales > Halomonadaceae > Halomonas > Halomonas sp. N3-2A. The sequence continues at coordinate 4,036,161 of NZ_CP022286.1, forward strand.
CGGATGTTGATATCCCAGCGCAGAATCACGATAGCAAAAAAGGCTGGCATCACCTGGGGCACAATAGCGTAGGCGACCACTTTTGCCTTGGAAGCACCGGTGGCTTCCATCGCTTCCACTGGGCGACGGTCGATTTCTTCAATGGCTTCACCCATTAATTTGCCAATAAAGCCTATCGAGCGAAACACAATCGCCAGGATCCCTGCTAATACGCCGGGGCCAAAAATAGCCACGAATAACAGCGCCCATATAATCGTATTAACCGAGCGGCTGGAGACCAGAATAAAGCGCCCCAGCCATAGGCAGGCACGATTGGGGGTGGTGTTCTGGGCGGCGATATAGGCGACTGGCAAGGCGAGGAAAATAGTCAGAAATGTGGCCAACGTCGCGATATGTACCGTTTCGAGCAGCGCGTTCAGAATATTGCTTAACCCGGCAGGGCTAGGCGGCCACATGCGCGCAGCCAAATTAGACATTTGGTTGGGCGCGTCCCATACCCAGGGCCAGAAAATATCAATATCGCGAACCGCCCAGAACACCAGCATCAGTGTGCCTAGCAGTACAGCGTAGCGGATTAAGCGTTCTTTACGGTCGTAGCGATGCCAAACACGGTCGGCAAGTTGCTGAGCGTGATCTACCATATTTTTTTCCTCACCCAGCCGCTGATGCCTTCACTCAGTAAAATAACCGCAATAATGACCAGTAGAATCGCAAAGGCGAAGTCGTAATCATAGCGACCAAAGGCATTCATTAATGTGCCACCGATACCGCCTGCACCGACGATGCCGACCACCGCAGAGGCGCGTAGGTTGCTATCAAGCTGGTACATCGATAGACCGACCTGGCGGGGCAATATTTGTGGAAAGACGGCGTAATAAAGCGTGGCAATGTAGCCTGCTCCTGCCGCGCGCATGGCTTCTACCTGCCCCCAATCAATCTCTTCGATCTCTTCTGCTAGCAGCTTTCCAACAAACCCGATGGAGTAGAGAGTCAGCGTTAAAATACCTGCCAGCGGCCCAAACCCAACGGCCGCCACGAATAAAATAGCCACGATAACGGGGTGAAAGCTGCGCGAGATAATAATGACCGCGCGGCCAATCACGTAAATGGGCATCGGGGCGATGTTACGAGCGGCCATCACCGCAAAAGGAATCGATAGAAAAACGCCTAGTAGTGTGGCGAGAATGGCAATTTGGAAGCTCTCTTTAAAGCCTGTTAGTAGCAACTCGTAACGTTCCAGGCTGGGTGGAAAGCCCCCGCTAAAGATGCGCGCTGCCCGCGGTAAGCCTTCTGAAATGCGCGCCCAGTTAAACGGCAAAGAACCGAAAGCCCACACCAGATAAATCGCAGCGACAATAAAAATGCCGTAGCGGATGATGGGGTTGGCAATGAATGGCGGTTTTTTCCAGGTACGTGGGGGAGACGGGGAGTCAGACGGCGTCATGTCGTGGCTCCTCAGCATGGGCACCGGGCTGCTCGGTAATAGCATCGTCAGGCGCTTCAATACCACCATAAATGGCATCAAGAGCGTCTTTGTTGAAGTCTGCAGGCACGCCATCAAAAATCATCTTGCCGTGGCGTAAGCCGACAATGCGCTCAGTGTAGGTTTTTGCTTGCGCAACGTTATGAATATTAATCAATACCGGTAGCGAAAGCTCACTGGCAAGGCTCTGCAGCAGGATCATTATTTGCTCGGACGTGCGTGGGTCGAGCGATGCTGTTGGTTCGTCGGCCAGCAACAGGTCAGGTTCTTGCATTAATGCCCGCACCACCCCGACACGCTGGCGCTCACCGCCGGAAAGCTCATCGGCACGTTTATTGGCGTAATGAGCAATCCCAACGCGCTCCATAAGGGTAAATGCACGCTCTATATCGGCTTGAGGGTAGCGACGTGAGATTGCTTGATAGAGATTAACGTAGCCAAGCCGTCCAGCCAGCACGTTCTCCATGACGGTGAGGCGATCAAGTAAGTTAAATCCCTGGAAGACCATGCCAATTTTGCGCCGGGCACGGCGTAACTCAGCGCCTTTCACATTCACCAGTTCGGTGCCGTTGAGTTTGATAGAGCCCGATGTAGGTTCTACTAAGCGATTGATACAGCGAAGCATGGTGCTTTTACCAGCACCAGACGCGCCAACAATAGAAACAACGCTGTTGTCCTCTACCTTAAGATCGAGTCCCTTCAGCACCGCCTCGTTGTGGCCATAACGTTTGACCAGATTGGTAATTTCCAGCATGTGATTGTTTCCATCGAAAGGCGAATAATTGCGCCGCTGGGGGCGGCGCAATCGTTGTTACTCCAGGTTTTCTCGTGTATAGCTCACGTCATTAGCTGCCTGGATGGTACGAATCACTTGCCAGTTATCTTTGTAATTAATCGGAATAAACTTTTCGACGCCTTCAAACTCCTCGCCAAGCTCGGTGCCGACAAAATCGAAGGTAAAGAAGGCTTCCTCGATTTTTTCTACAAGATCCGGGTGTAAGTTATGGGCGTAGTTATAGGAAGTGGTTGGGAATCGATCAGATTCGTAGATCAGACGCACATCTTCCTCATCGTAAAGACCACGTGCTGCCATACGCTCGACCACTTCAGAAGCCACCGGCGCGGCATCGTAATCCCGAGCGACGACGCCCAACATCGATTGATCGTGGCTGCCCGAGTAAACGATGTCGTAATCCTCTTCGGGAGTGATGCCAAGCTCTGGCAGTAAGGCACGCGGCGCTAGATTACCGGAGTTGGACGTTGGCGAGGTGTGGGCAACACGCTTGCCCTTGAGGTCTTCCAGGCTCTCAATGTCTGAGTCTACGTGGGTAAATAGCTGCAGGGTGTAGCCGAACTGACCATCATCTGACCCCATCAGTGCGAAGGGGACCGCGCCTGCTAAGTTCACGGCAAAAGGAGTCGGGCCGGTCGAGAAGCCAGCAATGTGTAAGCGCCCGCTGCGCATGGCTTCGACTTGTGCGGCGTTAGATTGAACAGCAAAGAAGCGCACATCGCGTTCGGTGACCTCGGATAGATGATCAATAAAGGGCTGCCAGATATCCGAATAAATGGCCGGATCTTCTACCGGGGTATAAGCAAAAATAAGCGTGTCCGGGTTTGCCCATCCAGACTCGTCGCTTGGCCGATCAGCCACCATGTCGCCGTTTTCATCGCAGTACAGTGGGTCCAGGTCACCACGCTCGCACTCTGCCAAGGCATGGGTAGAGAGGAGTGCGAAGGGGAGCAGTGATGCAGCCGCTAGCATGGCAAGCGGACGCTTGCAGAAACGTGACGTTTCCATAGTTAGCCTCTTATGTGCGTTATTTTTGTGTTGTGCTATCCACTATCGAATTCAGCGCTTCTTTTACTGCGCGTACGTTTCGCAAGTGGACATTTGTAGCGCTAGATGTTTATTTTTCGAAAACGATCTCTTTCAATCTAGGGTTTATTACGAAGATATGTCAAACACTTTCACAGCTGCCTTCTACCATTGGCGAAATCGCTATCTGTTGATGCGCCATGGCCATAGCCAAGCGAACGAACAAGGCCTCATTATTAGTTCGCCTGGGCGTGGGCTTTGCGACTTCGGCTTGTCGCCTCTGGGTGAGGAGCAGCTCTCAACAGTCGTTGCACAATGGTGTTGGCCGACGCCCACCAAAGTGCTGCACTCGGACTTTTTGCGGACAACGCAAACCGCTGAAAGAGTTGCTACAGCGTTTGGCTTAACGCTGGAGAAAGAGGAGCGCCTTCGTGAGCGCTACTTTGGTGAGCTCGATGGCCAATCGGATCGACATTACCCTGACGTATGGGCGTTAGATGCCCAGGATGCTGAGCATCAACAGCATCAGGTGGAGGCGGTCAGCAAGGTCGCCGCAAGGATGTATGCAGTGATTGAGGAGCTAGAGCGCCGCTGTGAAGGTGAGACGGTACTGGTGGTGAGCCATGGCGATCCACTACAGATATTGCTCACAGCACTCGCCAATAAACCGCTGACGCAACACCGCGAGCAACCTGCCCTGCAGCCTGCCAGTATTACCCCGCTGGGGAGTTAGTCGGGTTGGCAGTGGTTGCGGGGGAGCGGTCAATGAATCGGCAGCGCTGGATATAACAATGGGCCTTCGCTGAGGCCCATTGCTTTATCAACTGCTTTATCAATTGCGTTACTTAGTGCCCCAGAATCTGGCTTAAGAATAGCTGGGTACGTTCTGACTGCGGGTTATTGAAGAACGGCTCAGGGGCGTTTTCTTCGATGATTTGCCCTTGGTCCATAAAAATTACCCGGTCGGCGACGGTTTTGGCAAAGCCCATCTCGTGGGTCACACACAGCATGGTCATGCCTTCATTGGCAAGCTCGACCATGACGTCTAGCACTTCCTTGATCATTTCTGGGTCAAGGGCCGACGTTGGTTCGTCGAAGAGCATGACGTCAGGGTGCATACACAGTGAGCGGGCAATGGCGACCCGCTGCTGCTGGCCGCCGGAAAGCTGACCCGGGTACTTAAGCGCCTGTTCAGCAATACGCACCCGTTCTAAGTATTGCATAGCCATTTCTTCCGCCTCGCGGCGCGGCTTTTTTTGCACCCACATGGGCGCTATACAGCAGTTTTCCAGCACGGTTAAGTGAGGGAAGAGGTTGAAGTGCTGGAATACCATGCCCACGCTACGGCGGATTTGCTCGATACGCTTAACGTCTTGGGTAAGCGGTACGCCGCCTACCACGATATCGCCTTGCTGGTGCTCTTCCAGATGGTTAATGCAGCGAATCAAGGTTGACTTGCCCGAGCCTGAAGGCCCGCAAATAACAATACGCTCGCCGCGCTTTACTTCCAGGTCGATATCGCGCAGCACGTGAAAATCGCCGTACCATTTATTAACGCCGCGCATTTCAACCATTAGATCAGAAGTCGGGGTGCCAGAGATGTCGGTAGCTGCTTGAGTCATGTCTTTATCCTGCTAAAAAATCGTTAATAAAAGCGGCGTTAGCGCTTATGACCGGTGTGTAGCTTGCGCTCTAAATACTGGCTATAGCGCGACATGCTGAAACAGAAGACCCAGAACATGAAGGCGGCAAAGACATAGCCTTCCAGTGAGAAGCCCAGCCAGCGTGAGTCGGCCAGCGCTGCTTGCACGATCCCCAATAGGTCAAATAGCCCGATGATCATGACCAGGGTGGTGTCTTTAAACAGCGAAATGAAGGTATTCACAATGCCGGGAATCATCATTTTCAGCGCCTGAGGAAGCACAATCAGCCCCATACGCTTCCAGTAGGTCATGCCAAGCGCAGCAGCAGCCTCTTCCTGGCCTTTTGGAATGGCTTGCAGGCCGCCACGAATCACCTCGGCCATGTAGGCGCTTTGGAATAGCGTTAGGCCGATCAGCGCCCGTACTAAACGGTCTACATTCATTTCAGAGGGTAGGAACAGCGGCAGCATTACCGAGGCCATGAATAGCACCGTAATCAGCGGTACCCCACGCCAGAACTCGATAAATACGACGCAGAAACTTTTCACGATGGGCATATTGGAGCGCCGCCCCAGCGCCAGCACAATGCCGATAGGCAGTGCGCCCACCATACCGACGGTGGCCAGCAGCAGGGTTAGCAGTAAGCCACCCCAGCGATGCGTAGGCACGCGAGGCATGTCAAAGTAGCCGCCGTGCAGCAGCACATAGGCAACGATGGGGAAACCGACGAGCGCGAATATCGCCACCCAACGTTTGAGGGGCAGGCGGGGAATAGCTAGCCAGGCTATCAGCGTAAAGAAACCAGCAAAGACGATGTTGGCTCGCCAGATTTCCTCACGGGGATACAAGCCGTAGATAAACTGGGTTAAGCGTGCATTGATGAATACCCAGCAAGCCCCTTCCCGAGAGCAGTCATCTCGTGTGGTGCCGATCCAATCAGCATTCAAAAACGCCCACTGAACGGTGGGAACGACAAGCAAATAGAGTATGTAAAGCCCGATTAGGGTAAAGATAGTATTGATCGGGCCGTTGAACAGATTGGCACGTAGCCAGGCAACCGCCCCGACAGAACTACTGGGGGCTGGCCGCTCTTTAATGATTGTTTGATTATGGATCATATCAATATCCTCACCGTCGGCCTAGCGTTCAACCAGTGCCACTCGGGCGTTGAACCAGTTCATAAACATGGACACCAGCAGGCTGATGGTTAGGTAGACCGCCATGGTCATTGCAATGACCTCAATGGCTTGGCCGGTCTGGTTCAGCGTGGTGCCTGCAAACACCGAGACAAGGTCGGGATAACCGATGGCGGTTGCCAGCGACGAGTTCTTAATCAAGTTCAAGTACTGGCTGGTTAGCGGCGGAATAATGACGCGCAGTGCCTGAGGGATAACCACCAGACGAAGTACCAGGTTACGTGGCAGGCTTAGTGCCTGTGCAGCTTCCGTTTGCCCGTGCGAAATTGCCTGAATGCCAGAGCGGACAATTTCAGCAATAAACGAGGCGGTATAAATCGACAGTGCCAGCCAAAGCGCGAGGAACTCAGGGATTACCGTAATACCGCCACGGAAATTAAAGCCGCGTAGTTCCGGCATTTCCCAGGTGACTGGCACGCCAGTGGCAACTAGCACTAACAGCGGTAAGCCAAAAATCAGTAAAAACGAGATCCAGTAAGCCGGTAGGCGTTTGCCAGTGGCTTCATGGCGACGCTTGTTCCATATCACCAGGGCAATACTGGCAACAATGGCGACAAGGAAGGTAAGAGGGATCAAGCCAAAGCCAGACTCAAACAGCGGCTGGGGTAAATACAATCCGCGTACGTTGAGAAAAATGGCTTCGCCAAATGCCAGGCTATCTCTGGCGCTTGGCATCGTGCGCAATACCGCAAAGTACCAGAAGAATATTTGCAGTAGCAGCGGAATATTGCGGAAGGTTTCGATATAGGCGGTGGCTAAGCGCGCTAGCAGCCAGTTAGGCGACAGGCGGGCGATGCCAACAATAAAGCCAATGATGGTCGCGGCCAATACCCCTAGGCCACCCACCAGCAACGTATTCAGTAAGCCAACCAGGAAGGTACGGCCATAAGTGCTTTGAGATGAGTAGTCGATCAGACTCTGCACAATCCCAAAACCTGCGGTGTTGCCCAAGAAACCAAACCCGGTGGTGATACCACGTGCGGATAAGTTGTCTTGGACATTACCGACAATGTAGAACAAAAAGGCTGCCACAGCGGCGACGAGGAGTAGCTGGAAAATAAGCGCACGTTTGGCGCGATCTCGCCAAAACGGCGGCTTGTGGCCAGCGGGACGAGTGTTAGGGCTTACGGACATGGAAGGCGTCTCCGCGATACGGACGGTCAATCAAATGGCCCGCCGATGCCCTTGGAAGGATGGGGCGGCGGGCCGGGGTCAAACGAGACGCTTAGCGAATCGGCGGTGCGTACTGGAAGCCACCTTGGTTCCAGAGGGCGTTAACACCACGTTCAATTTCAAGCGGAGAGCCCATACCGACGTTGCGCTCAAAGCTTTCGCCGTAGTTACCGACTTGGCTCAGGATGTTGTAGGCCCAATCGGCTTCTAAGCCCATACCTTCACCGTAGTTGCCATCTTGGCCAAGTAGGCGGGCAACATCAGGATTCTCAGAGTTGAGCATCTCTTCGGCATTTTCGCTGGTGACGCCATACTCTTCGCCGTTAATCATGGCGAATAACGACCACTTCACGATGTTAAACCATACATCGTCGCCTTGACGTACCACAGGGCCCAGAGGCTCCTTGGAAATAATGTCGGGTAGAATGACCGCGCTGTCCGGTTCATCTAGCTGAATACGCAGTGCCGCCAGCTGAGACGTATCCGAGGTTAATACATCACAGCGCCCAGACTGGAAGCCACCCACGGTTTGTTCAGAGGTATCAAATACAATGGGGTCGAACTGCATATCGTTGGCGCGGAAGTAGTCGGCTACGTTGAGTTCGGTCGTGGTACCAGACTGGATACAAATAGCGGCACCATCCAATTCGTCGGCACCACTCAGACCCAGATCGCGGTTAACTAGGAAGCCGATACCGTCGTAAAAGGTCACGCCAGTGAAGTTGAGGCCCAGCGTGGTGTCACGAGTGGTGGTCCAGGTGGTATTACGTGATAGTACGTCGACTTCGCCAGACTGCAGGGCCGTAAAGCGCTCTACGGCGTTCAGGGAAATGTAGTTCACCGCATCGGCATCACCGAGAACGGCAGCTGCAACGGCACGGCATACGTCAACGTCGAGTCCTTGCCAGTTACCTTCATCGTCCGGGGCGGAAAAGCCTGGCAGGCCGTCGCTGACGCCGCACTGTACGGCGCCGCGTTCCATCGTGTCTTCTAACGTATCAGCTTGAGCAGTGGCGACACCGGCCAACGTGATAGCACCCGCGGAGGCCAGCAGTACCAAGTGTTTTTTATTTATCATGGTCGTTCCCCTTACTCGATTTAATGTCGTTATGCATGCAGATGCATGACACTAGAAGCTAGCAAGGAAGGTGCCAGAAAGGATATGTCGTCAAATTCAGCGCTTTTCAACGCAAAATGCCTGCTGTATACGAAAGTATTGGTGCAAAAAGAAACATTAGCGACTAGTGATTGCTCTATTTTGATGCATAGTCGCTAATGTGGCTGTTAGCTTAAAAAATAGTGTCGCTCAGTGTGATGGATTAACGGGCTTGAAGGATGAATAGGATTAACGAATAGGGGGTGCGTACTGAATGCCACCATCTTTCCATAAGGCGTTTAAGCCTCTGGCAATCTTGAAGTCAGAGTCGGCACCAACGTTTCTATCAAAGATATCGGCGTAGTTACCCACCTGCTTGATGATTTGGTACGCCCAGTCAGAATTGATCCCCATTGGCTCGCCAAAGTCACCATCTTGACCAAGCAGGCGCATGACATCAGGATTCTCCGAATTAAGCTGTTCATCTACGTTAGCTTGTGTAATGCCCAGCTCTTCCGCATTTAGCATGGCAAACAGCGACCACTTCACAAGATTGAACCACTGGTCATCATTTTGACGAACGGCTGGGCCCAGCGGTTCTTTCGAGATAATTTCAGGGAGCACGACCGCCATGTCGGGATCAGCAAGCTGCATCCGCTGGGCATACAGTTGGGAAGCGTCGGAGCTTAAAACGTCGCAACGGCCCGCTTCAAAGCCGGCAATAGACTGCTCAGGCGCATCAAAAACGACAGCATCATAAGTCATGCCGTTGATGCGGAAGTAATCAGAAAGATTGAGTTCGCTGGTGGTGCCGGACTGGGTACAAACTGCCGCGCCATCAAGCTCTTTGGCGCTTTGCACGCCTAGATCGCTGGCCACCATAAAGGCCTGGCCATCGTAGTAACTTACGCCGGTAAAGTTCATCCCCATCGTTGTGTCACGGCTTGAGGTCCAGGTCGTGGTGCGTGATAGGACATCGACTTCGCCAGACTGCAGCGCGGTGAAACGTTCTACCGAGTCGAGTGGCACGAAATCTACTTTTGTCGCGTCACCAAGCGCCGCAGCGGCTATGGCACGGCATACATCGGTATCCAGGCCCCGGTATTGGTCGTTGTCATCTAATGACGAAAAGCCTGGCTGAGCAGCGTTAACGCCACAACGTACGCTATCGCGCTCCTGAACGGTTTCCAGCGTGCTGGCCATGGCCATCGCAGGTACTAAAACACCAATTCCAACTCCCAACCAACGAACGGTTTTCATTTGTTATTCCTTAACGTGAAAGGGCAAGTAAACGTAAGCACATAAAAAAAGCCGAGCAATGCTCGGCTTTTTGGCTATTCGCAGACGCTAAGTTATGCGAAGGCTTTACGCATAAAAGGCGGCAGCGATAGTGCACCACGGTGAGCATCACCAGTGTAGTACTGTAGCGGCATTTTATGCTCAGCGGCAGCCTGTTCGCGGAAGCTTTCAACGCTGGTCGCTTTACCGGCCAACGTGACGCTCCACCAGCCAGAAGGGTAAACCGGCTGTGGGAAGGGTAGTGTGGCCACGCTATCAAAGCCCGCTTCACGCATATCGTTACGCAGTTCGCGAATAATAGAGCCGCTGTGGTAAAGCGGTGATTCGCTTTGCTGCACCATCACGCCGCCATTTTTTAGAATACGGTGGCAGCGCTTCAGGAAGTCGGTTTTAAACAGCCCTTCGGCGGGGCCGACCGGGTCGGTAGAGTCGATAATCAGCACGTCGATGCTCTCGTCGGCAGCGTCGTCTACCCACTTCACACCGTCTGCAAACAGCAGCTCGGCACGCGGGTCGCCATTGGCTTCTACCAGCGCTGGGAAGAAACGCTCGGCGGCCTTGGTCACTTCTTCATCGATGTCGATTTGCGTCACTTTTTCAACGCCCGGATGACGCAGCACTTCCTTCAGCGTGCCGCAGTCGCCGCCGCCAATGATCACCACCCGTTTGGGGTCTTGATGGGTGAACAGCGCCGGGTGGGCAATCATTTCGTGATAGAGGAAGTTGTCGCGATCGGTCAGCATCACGCAGCCATCGAGCACCATCAGGTTGCCGTAGGTCTCCGTGGTATACACTTCCAGGTGCTGGTAGGGGCTTTGCACATCCAGCAATTTCTCAGTGACTTTCAGCGAGAAAGCGCTGCCGTGGCTATCAAATACTTCGGTAAACCACTGGTCGTCGCGTAAATCGCTCATTACTTTGCTCCTGGGCGCGGGGCGTTCGTTTGGGTAGGAATGCCTTGATGATACTGCGGGCTTAAATCGTGCAGCGCCTCCATAAAGGCGGTGACGTGGTCAGGGTTGGTGAACTGGCTGATGCCATGGCCCAAGTTAAAGACGTGGCCCGGGCCGTGGCCGTAGCTCTCCAGTACGCGAGCCACTTCGGCGCGAATGGCCGAGGGGCGGGCGAACAGCACGTTGGGGTCGAGATTGCCCTGCAGCGCGACTTTATGGCCCACGCGGGAGCGGGCGTCGGAAAGTTCGGTCGACCAATCGATACCTAGCGCATCGGCTCCGGCGCAGGCGATGTGTTCCAGCCATTGGCCGCCATTCTTGGTAAACAGAATAACCGGCACGTGGCGGCCATCGTGCTCACGAATTAGGCCGGAGACAATTTGCTCCATGTAGCGCAGCGAAAACTCCAGGTAGGCGGGGGTTGAAAGCGCACCGCCCCAGGTATCAAAAATCTGTACCGCTTGAGCGCCAGCGCGAATTTGCGCGTTTAGGTAGTCGGTTACCGACTGTGCCAGGGTATCCAGCAATTGGTGCATGGTGTCTGGCGTATCGTAAAGCATGGTTTTCAGGTGACGGAAATCTTTGCTAGAACCGCCTTCCACCATGTAGGTGGCTAGCGTCCAGGGGCTACCCGAAAAGCCAATCAACGGCATGCGGCCGTTCAGCTCACGACGAATGGTCGATACGGCACGCATCACGTAATCGAGATCGCGCTCGGCGTTGGGTACCGTTAACGCTGCAACCTCTTCTGGGGTGCGTACGGTTTTTCTGAATTTAGGGCCTTCACCGGTTTCGAAATAGAGCCCTAGCCCCATCGCATCTGGGATTGTGAGGATGTCTGAGAATAGAATGGCGGCATCTAGCGGGTAACGCTCAAGGGGCTGTAGCGTTACTTCACAAGCTAGGTCATGGTTGCGACACAGATCCATAAAACTGCCAGCATCGGCGCGGCTGGCGCGATATTCTGGCAGGTAGCGGCCTGCTTGGCGCATCATCCACACCGGAGTGCGGTCGACGGGCTGGCGAGCCAGCGCACGAAGAAAACGGTCGTTTTGCAAAGGTGTGGTGGTCATAAACACTTGCTCTTGAGAAGTTTGCCCGCATTGTAAGGGAGTCATTGTACTTGAAGATAACGGTACTTGAAGATAACTGTGTCTGAAGGCGGCAATTGTACTGAAAAACGTACTTAAAAACGCCTCTCCCTGTTGAGACCGTGAGGCTACCGCTGCTTCCTGGTAGAATGTTTTCTTATTTTTCCAACACCGGTGTGGTTAGCTGGTTTGGTTAATCGACGAGGTAACCTGTGACCATTCGCTTCATTGCCGCTTCCCGGCTGCCCACCCCTTGGGCCACATTCACCATGCACGGCTTCGAAGACGAAGCCACGGGTAAAGACCATATCGCCTTAACGCTAGGTGATGTGAGCGGCGGCGAGCCAGTACTGGGGCGCGTGCATTCTGAATGTTTAACTGGTGATGCACTGTTTTCCATGCGCTGCGACTGCGGCTATCAGCTACAAGAAGCGCTCAAGCGAATTGCCGAAGAAGGTCGTGGCGTGCTGTTCTACCTGCGCCAGGAGGGGCGAGGTATTGGGCTGCTGAATAAAATCCGCGCTTATCATCTGCAAGACCAAGGTGCTGACACGGTTGAAGCCAACGAACAGCTTGGTTTTGGTGCGGACATGCGTCGCTATGACCTGTGTGTGCCGATGCTTAACCACTTGGGTATCACGGCATTAAAACTGATGACCAATAACCCTCGAAAGGTGGATGCGTTAACCCGGGATGGCGTGAATGTGGTTGAGCGCCTGCCGATTACCACAGGCCTAAATCCCCATAATGAGCACTATCTCTCAACGAAAGCGGGCAAGCTTGGCCATATGATGGCGCTGGACGATTTTACCCAGGCCAGCGATGTCGATATTGAACGTAAAGGGTGACTAAGCCCTTTTGTCACACTACTGAACCGCTCTTCTGTCTGAATGATCCTAAAGCCCACTCCCCTGAGTATTTGTTGAGCAGATACTCGGCTGAGTTTCGTTAAGGCTGCGTAATAATCGAGATGTAATTAGCTTATAACTGCCTGAGTGACTATTTTGCATAGTGGGGTAGGGGAAATGATCTTCTCTACGCTGACTATCCTACGTTACGTGACAGAGGTTTGTTATGGCTGAAACAATTATTAAAATTGACCTTAAACAATCACCTTACGAGAACGAACAGATCCATAATCGCTGGCATCCTGATATACCCATGGCCTGCATGGTAAAGCCTGGCGACGATTTTATTGTTGAGTGTCATGACTGGACTGGCGGGCAAATCCATAACAATGATAGCGCCGACGATGTGCGCGATGTGGACTTAACCCAGGTTCACTTTTTATCAGGTCCCGTGGGGGTTGAAGGTGCTGAGCCTGGTGATTTGTTGGTGGTCGATATTCTTGATATTGGTACCTTTGAGGAGAGTCAGTGGGGGTTCAATGGCTTTTTTTCTAAACAGAATGGCGGTGGTTTTTTAACCGAGCACTTCCCAGAGGCTCAAAAGTCGATCTGGGACTTTAACGGCATGTTCACCAAATCCCGACATATTCCTGGTGTAGAGTTTGCTGGTTTAATCCATCCGGGTTTGATTGGCTGCCTACCTTCAAAAGAGATGTTGGCTGAATGGAATAAGCGAGAAAAAGCACTTTACGATACCGAGCCTGACCGTATCCCTCAGTTAGCCGCGCTGCCCTACGCCGATACGGCGCATATGGGCAAATTGTCAGGCACTGCCAAGCAACAAGCTGCCGCTGAAGGCGCGCGAACAGTACCGCCCCGTGAACATGGTGGTAATTGTGATATCAAAGACTTATCGCGTGGGTCGACAATTTATTTTCCCGTTTACGTTAAAGATGGTGGCTTGTCGGTAGGTGACCTGCACTTTAGCCAAGGTGATGGGGAAATCACCTTTTGTGGCGCTATTGAGATGGCCGGTTGGATCCACTTGCGGGTTAACCTGATCAAAGGCGGGATGGAGAAGTACGCCATCAAGAACCCTATTTTCAAGCCAAGCCCTATCACGCCGAAATACGATGATTACCTGATTTTTGAAGGGGTGTCGGTAGACGAGCAGGGTAAACAGCACTACCTGGATGTACATGTGGCTTATCGTCAGGCTGTTCTCAATGCCATCGAATATCTCAAAAAGTTTGGTTACACCGGTGCTCAAGCCTACTCGCTGCTAGGCTGCGCGCCCGTACAAGGGCATATCAGTGGCGTTGTCGATATTCCCAATGCTTGCGCAACACTTTGGCTGCCAACGGATATTTTTGATATTGATGTGAAGCCGAATGCCAATGGGCCTGGAGCGCAAGTCGCCCAGGGGGCTGATCTGCCGCTCTCCAAAGATAAGTAGAGCGCTTAGCCACCGCTGCATTGAGAAAGGCAGCGACACGCCAGTATCGCTGCCTGTTTAAAATGGATGCTAACAAGGAGAAAGTGGTATGCCTCTCTATGACTATAAATGTGCTACCCATGGCTTGTTCCACGAACTGGTTCCACTGCGCGAAGTAGGTGATGCTTGCGCTTGCCCAACGTGTGGAACGCTGTCACCACGAGTACTGCTGGTCGCCCCTCAGTTATTAACGATGGACCCAGCGCGGCGCAGCGCTTTTGCACGGAATGAAAAAGCCGCACACGAGCCCAGGCATGGTAACCAGCATAGTGAGCACGAAAAAGGCTGTTGTCATCAAGAACGTCATAAGCCCCAAGTATTTTATACGGCGGAAGGCAATAAAATGTTCCCTTCCGCACGGCCTTGGATGATAAGTCATTAAAGCCACGTTACCTGCGCCAGCGTTGTAGGTATTGAACGCATGGAGTGATAATGGTGGGGCGTGGCATATCAGGAGCGCCCCAGGATGAAGGCTCTAGATGAACAACGGCATGACGTGCTGCCTCAACAGCAGGGTGAGTTCAGCATTGTCGAAGAGTGGTTACACAGCATTACCCACGGGGTTGGCGCTGTGCTCAGCTTGGTGGGTATGGTCGTGCTGCTGGTAGTAGCGAGCTTGGCCGCCCACGTCGACCCTTGGAAAATTGTCAGCCTGAGCCTGTACGGCACCACGTTAGTCCTGCTTTATACTGCTTCGACTTTCTATCATGGCATTTCTCATCGGCGCTGGAAGCAACGCTTCCAGTTGCTTGACCACTGTGCAATTTACTTACTTATCGCGGGCACTTATACGCCTTTTCTGCTCGTTAATATGCGTGGCACCACGGGCTGGGTGTTATTTACCGCCGTGTGGTCGCTAGCGCTAGTGGGGATTGGCTGCAAACTGCTCTGGCCACAGCGTTTCGCGGTACTCCGCGTGGCTATCTATTTACTGATGGGCTGGATGATCGTCCTGGCCTCTAGAGAGATGGCGGCCAGTTTGTCGGTGACCGGCATCGCTCTGCTTGCCGCAGGGGGAATCATCTACACGCTAGGGGTTATCTTCTATGCCGTGCGTGCCATTCCCTACAATCACGCTATTTGGCATCTGTTTGTGATTGCCGGAAGTATTTGCCACTACTTTGCCGTCTACAGCGCTGTTCTACCTCATGGGTCGGTTACCTAGCGATCAACTGCCGCTTCTTGCTCTTTTTCCACGGCACGGGCTAGCGCTGGGCGCTCAGCGTGACGTGCGCGGTAGACAGCTAGGGGTTCAGGCAGTCGGTGTTTCATACTGGCTGCCCACGTTAACGTATGGGTAAGGAAGATATCTGCCAGGGTGAACGTCTCGCCGACTAACGTCTCCTGGCCCTGGTAACGGCGTTCTAGTGCTAGCAGTGCCCGCTGAAATTCCCAGGCGGCGGTGGGCAATACTGAAGGCACGCGCTTATCTTGGGGGAGCGCAAATTTATGCTTGGCCTGAAGCCACAGCGGTTGCTCGATTTCGGTGACGATAAAGCTTAGCCACTGGTCGACTTGCGCTCGCTCAGCGGCGCTTTCTGGCAGAAGGCGGCCATCACCGTATTGCTCGGCTAGATAACGGCAGATAGGTGCCGATTCAAACAGCGTTAGCTCGCCATCTTCAATCACTGGCACCTTGCCATCTGGATGGCGGGCTAGGTGCTCAGCAGTTTGTCCCTCGCCGCTATCCAATGCAACATGTTGGCAGCGGTACTCCAGGCCAAGTTCTTCAAGTGTCCAGGTAACCCGCAGCGAGCGAGAGTTCGGAAAACTGTAGTTCGTTATCATTAGGTGGCTCCTAAGCAGCGCGGTGAGGCTTTAATGTAGCGAGTGCTTAGAAACCTGTCGAGCTACCGGTCTCGGGCGCTACGGATGCGTTCGTAAGCGTTGCCAATTTCGCTGGTGCGTGCCTGGGCCACTTCACGCATGCTTTCAGGTAACCCTTTACCGGCGAGTTTGTCGGGGTGGTTTTGGCTCATTAGGCGGCGGTACGCTTTTTTGATTTCTGCGTCGCTGGCGTCTTCACTCACCCCTAGTACTTGATAGGCGTCTTTCAATGCCTCTTCGCTGGAGCCCTGCGAATTCGCGGCGGCACCGTGAAGCATGGCTTCGATCTGCTGCACTTCCGCTTCACTACAGCCAACCCCACGGGCCACGCGCAAAATCATCTCGTGCTCGGCAGGGTGCAGCACGCCGTCGGCAGCGATGGCGGTTAACTGAACCTGCAAAAACACCTGGCGTAAAACCGGTTGGCGCTGGGTTAGTCGGTTAACGTTCGCCAGTTCTGCATCTAGGTTGAAGTCGTCGGCGCGTCCGCGCTCGAAGGCGGCTCGCGCTTTGGCCCGTTGTTCGCCTTGAAGATGCATTTGGTCGAACAGCTTTTCGGCCACGCCAAGCTCGCCATCGGTGACTTTACCATCGGCTTGGCACAAGCAACCCATTACCGAGAAGATCGACTCTAAAAAGCCTTCTTGGATTTGTGTGCGGGCAGCGTTTAAGCGGCGGCTAATGCGTCGCCCTAGCCACCAGCCCAACCCACCGCCTACCAGCAGGCCAATGGGGCCGCCGACAGCAAGGCCAATCAGGCCAAACAAAATAATCAAAAATAGCATGGTGTTCTCAACCGTTGAAAAGTTAAAAGTTACGGGAGACGTGCGCGAATAGCGCGCTCGATACCGTCGGCATCCAGGCCGCAATCGCGTAACAACTCTGCAGGGGTGCCGTGTTCAACAAAGGTGTCAGGTAGACCTAAATTGAGCACTTCGATTTGTACCCCTTCCGCGTGCAGCAGCTCGTTCACTGCGCTGCCTGCGCCACCGGCGATCACATTCTCTTCCAGGGTGACCAGCAGCTCATGTTCATCGGCGGCATGCAGTACGGTGTCTCGGTCCAGTGGCTTGATAGAGCGCATATTGATATGCGTTGCGTCGAGCTTTTCGGCAACCTCAGCGGCGGCGCTGTTGACGCTACCAAATGCCAGCAATGCAATGCGTACACCTTCAGTCCCAGCATCGCGGCGTAGCTGTGCTTGGCCAATGGGCAGCGGCTCTAAGTGTTCAGGAATGGCTGCGCCAGGGCCTGTGCCACGTGGGTAGCGAACCGCTGCTGGGCCTGGGTGATGGTAAGCGGCGCTAAGCATGGCGCGGCACTCTGCTTCATCAGCAGGGGCTAAAATCACCATGCCCGGAATGCAACGTAAAAAAGACAAATCCATGCTGCCGTGATGCGTTGGTCCGTCTTCACCCACAAGGCCTGCGCGGTCAATCGCAAATGTTACGTCTAGATTCTGGACGGCCACATCGTGAATAAGTTGGTCGTAGCCGCGCTGTAAGAACGTGGAATAGATCGCCACAACAGGCTTCATGCTCTCGCAGGCCATGCCCGCAGCGAGCGTTACGGCATGCTGCTCGGCGATCGCGACATCAAAATAGCGCTCAGGATACTGCTGGGAGAAACGAATTAAATCCGAGCCTTCGCCCATGGCGGGGGTAATTCCCATCAGCCGTGAATCGGTGGCTGCCATATCGCACAGCCAGTCGCCGAACACGTTGCAGTACTTTTTCTTAGCCGGGGCCTTGGGCGCTGCCGCGGGCTTCACCAGTGGCGCATTGGCAGTGGCGCTGGGCTTTTCTAGCTTAGTGATGGCGTGGTAGCCAATCTGGTCAGCTTCGGCGGGCAGAAAACCTTTACCCTTAACTGTTTTGATATGCAGAAATTGGGGGCCGTCCTGGTCGCGCAGGTTGCGCAATGTTTCGGTGAGCGCCTCCAGGTCGTGGCCATCGATCGGGCCGATGTAGTGAAAGCCCATTTCTTCAAATAGCGTGGCAGGGCTCACCATGCCTTTCATGTGCTCTTCGGTGCGCTTGGCAAGTTCGAGTGCGCCCGGCAGATGGGAGAGCACTTTTTTGCCTTCTTCACGCATCTTAAGGAAGGGCTTACTAGACAGCACACGGGCTAGATAGGTCGCGATGCCGCCAACATTTTCCGAGATCGACATCTCATTGTCGTTCAGCACCACCAGCATATTGGCGTTAACGTGGCCTGCATGGGCCAGCGCTTCAAACGCCATGCCCGCAGTGAGTGCGCCATCGCCAATAATGGCGCACACACGACGTGGGTCGTTTTGTGCCTGGGCGGCTAGCGCCATCCCCAGGGCGGCTGAAATCGACGTGCTGGAGTGGCCAACACCAAAGGTGTCGTAATCGGACTCTGCGCGGCGGGGAAACGCTGCTAGGCCGCCATGCTGGCGAATGCTGAGCATCGCTTCGCGTCGCCCAGTTAAAATTTTATGCGGATACGCTTGATGGCCTACGTCCCACACCAAACGGTCTTTGGGCGTATGAAATGCGTGGTGCAGCGCTACGGTCAGTTCCACAACGCCCAGGCCTGCACCGAAGTGGCCGCCTGTCACTCCCACGCTGTATAGCAAGTAGGCACGTAGTTCGTCAGCCAACTGGGCAAGCTGCTTAGCATTCATGGCCCGCAGCGCAGCGGGATGATCAAAAGAGTCGAGCAGCGGCGTTGCCGGGCGCTCGCGGGGAATCTCGTCGAACAGCTTCATAGGCATGTTTTCATGGACAGGGTCATGGACATCGTTTAGTGGTCGCGCTCGATCATATAGTGGGCAAGATCGGCCAGCGGTGCGCCTTGCTCGCCAAGCGGGGCGAGGGCGGCAATGGCCTCTTCGATAAGCATATTTGCTTTGCGTTGTGCGCCGGAAAGTCCCAGTAAGCTGGGGTAAGTCGGCTTGGCACGTGCAGCATCAGCGCCAGAGATTTTACCCAGTGTGACGGTATCGCCCGTCACATCAAGGACATCGTCATGAATCTGGAAGGCTAGACCAATGGCGCGGGCGTAGCGAATCAGAGCGGCAAGCCGGGGGTCGTTTTCATCCACCGCGACTAAGCCGCCTAAGCGCACGGCGGCCACAATCAGCGCGCCAGTTTTGTGGGCATGCATATGAGCCAAGGCATCCACGTCCGGATGGCCACCTACGGCGGCTAAGTCGAGTGCCTGGCCTGCGACCATTCCTGCTCGGCCAGAGGCAACGGCCAGCGTGGTGACCATGCTGCCAAGCCGTGGATGAGGCTGGCTGGCAAGTACCTCGAAGGCCAGTGCTTGCAGTGCGTCTCCCGCTAAAATTGCGGTAGCTTCATCGAACGCTTTATGCACAGTGGGTTGGCCGCGACGCAGGTCGTCATCGTCCATGGCAGGCAAATCGTCATGAATCAATGAGTACGCATGAATCAGCTCAATGGCTGCTGCAGGTGCATCCAGCGCGTCGTCCCGCGCCCCTAGCGCGTTACCTGCGAGATATACCAGCAGTGGCCGCAAGCGCTTACCACCTACCAATAGGCCGTGACGCATAGCGGCTTCCAGGCGCGGCGCGACGGCTGGTTGGGAGTCAAACAAGGCTGAAAGTGTGGCATCCACCCGCGCGTTACTCACGTGGCGCAGCGTCGCCAGTTGAGAAGCATTAGCCGTCGTTACCATGGCGGCGTTTCCTCGCTGTCGTTGCCGTGATCTGTGGCATTGTCCGTTTCTGGAACCGTCGCGAAAGAGGTAACGTCAAGCTTACCATCGCGGTCTTCACTTAATGCGCGAACTTTTAGTTCGGCGTTGTCGAGCCGCTGCTGGGCTTCACGCGTGAGTCGCACGCCTTGTTCAAACGCGGTCAGAGCGTTCTCCAATGAGAGTTCGCCGGACTCAAGGCGTTCCACAATGGTTTCAAGCTGTGAAACCGTTGCGGCGAAATCTTGCGCTGGTGGAGTGTTATCGCTCATTGGGTAAGGCCTACTATTTTGCTGGCGCCCTGACGCTGATTACGGGCGGCGAATGTGACTATAGCCGTGTTATCAAAAAATAAACGCCCAGTATACACCGAGCTAAGGGGGTGGCGTCTGCCCTCATCCTGGGTCAATTCTGCTACTTGCGTCTGGTTCATCTTGTAAACGCACACTTTTCATCATCTCAAGACGCCGAGAGCGGCAGTGATTGTGCTACCATATGCGCCTTCCGTGAACCGATACACGGCGCATGCCGCCGACCATAGAGGTTGATTCAGCCATGGCCAAAACGTCCCTGGACAAGAGCAAGATCAAGATCCTGCTGCTCGAGGGCGTCCACCAAAGCGCGGTGGACAATTTTCACAACGCAGGTTATGAGAACATCGAGCACCTGCCGACATCGCTAGATGAAGCGTCGCTGATCGAAAAGATTCGCGATGTGCACTTCATCGGCATTCGCTCGCGTACGCAGCTCAATGAGCGCGTATTTGACGCGGCAGAAAAGCTGGTGGGCGTTGGCTGTTTCTGTATCGGAACGAACCAGGTTGACCTGACGGCAGCCCTTAAGCGCGGCATCGCGGTGTTTAACGCGCCGTACTCCAATACCCGTTCGGTCGCAGAGTTAGTGCTGGCGGAAGCCATCATGCTGCTACGTGGTATCCCCGAGAAGAATGCTCGCGCCCACCAAGGCGGCTGGCTGAAATCGGCGAAAAACTCCCACGAAGCGCGGGGCAAAACCCTGGGTATCGTTGGTTACGGTAGCATCGGTGCGCAGCTTTCAGTATTGGCTGAATCGCTTGGCTTCAATGTTATCTATTACGATGTGATCACCAAGCTAGGCATGGGCAATGCGAATCAGGTAGCGAGCCTGGAGCAACTGTTAGAACGCTCTGACGTGGTTAGCCTACACGTTCCTGACTTGCCTGCTACGCGCTGGATGATTGGCGAGAAAGAGATCGCGGCCATGAAACAGGGCGCCATCCTGATTAACGCAGCCCGTGGTAGCGTTGTTGAGATTGAACCACTAGCAGAGGCGATTAAGGCTGGCAAGCTGAACGGTGCCGCTATTGATGTCTTCCCGGTAGAGCCGAAAGGCAACGATGAAGAGTTCCAAAGCCCGCTACGCGGCCTGGATAACGTGATTTTAACGCCCCATATCGGTGGTTCTACCCTGGAAGCTCAGGAGAATATCGGTATTGAGGTGGCTGAAAAGCTGATTACTTATTCGGATAATGGCACCACGGTTACCTCTGTTAACTTCCCAGAAGTGGCGCTGCCTGCTCACCCGGATAAGCACCGTCTGTTGCACATTCATGACAACGTGCCTGGCGTGTTATCGCAAATTAACCGCGTACTGTCTGAAAACGGCATCAACATTTCAGGTCAGTACCTGCAAACCAATGACAAAGTGGGCTACGTGGTCATTGATGTCGATAAAGCCTACGGCCCACAGGCCCTAGAAGCGTTGAAGAAAGTTGAGCACACGCTGAAAATTCGCGCGCTGTACTCGTCGCATAATAGTTAAACGCTGTTGTCAGCGTGATCATCTAAAACGGCCTCACTTTTGAGGCCGTTTTTCGTTTCAGGGCTGAGGTTGCGCTAGGCTAGATCAAACAGCAGCACTTCGGCTGCTTGTCCGCCGGTTACGCTAAACGTCTCACCCGGTTGAAAGGCTGCGGCATCTCCAGAGCCAAGGGTTTCGCCGTTAACGTCAATCGTGCCTTTTACCACATGCAACCAGGCATAGCGTGATGGTGGGGCCGCCGCCTGCTCGCCAGCGTCGAACAAGCCAGCGTAAAGATTTACGTCTTGGTTAACGCTCACTGAGCCTTCGCGACCATCTTGAGAAGCGACTAAGCGCCACTGTCCCTGGCGTTCAGCGGTTGGAAAGGCTTTCTGCTCATAACTAGGGGCAATGCCGCGCTTGGCAGGCTCGATCCAAATCTGCAGGAAATGCAGCCCGTTCTCTTTTGAATGATTAAACTCGCTGTGCAGCACGCCAGTACCTGCGGACATACGCTGTACATCGCCCGGGCGCATGACTTCACCGTTACCCATATTATCGCGATGCTCCATTTCCCCTTCCAGCACGTAGGAGATGATCTCCATATCCTGGTGAGGGTGGGCGCCAAAACCATTGCCAGGGGCTACCCGGTCCTCATTAATTACCCGCAGCGCGCGGAATCCCATATGGTTAGGATCCACATAGTTGGCGAACGAAAAGGTGTGGAAAGAACGCAGCCAGCCGTGGTCGGCATAGCCCCGCTCGTTAGAACGACGGATGTGCATGGTGTTCTCCGAAAACGTCGTAGGAATAACACCAATATACGCCCGCTCGACGGGCGCGTGGGGTGAAGCTTTTTAGATGGTCAGATCGAATAAATCGATGATTGATCAGCGCCCCCTAGTCATTGTCAGACAGAGCAGCACTTTGCCTGAATTGTTTGCTAAACTATGCGCGTTTATTTACCCGGTCCGCCCTTTGCGAGGGCGACTACCAGGAGTATTCCATGACGGAAACCACCCAAATGCCGCCCATTGTGGTCGCGGCACTGTATAAGTTTGTCACTCTGAACGACTTTGAAGCCCTGCGTGAGCCTCTGCGTCAGACAATGGTCGATAACAACGTTAAAGGCACGCTGCTGTTGGCTAAAGAAGGCATTAACGGCACCGTGGCGGGGACTCGCGAAGGCATTGATGCCCTGCTGGCCTGGCTGACCGCCGACCCTCGCTTAAGCGATATCGACCATAAAGAGTCCTACTGTGACGAAACGCCGTTTTACCGTACTAAGGTGAAACTGAAAAAAGAGATCGTCACCTTGGGCGTGCCGGACATTGATCCTAACGACACCGTTGGCACCTACGTGGAGCCGGAAGATTGGAATGACGTGATCTCCGACCCGGACGTGCTGGTGATTGATACCCGCAATGATTACGAAGTGGCGATTGGTAGCTTTGAGCGGGCGATTGACCCGAAAACGACCACCTTCCGTGAGTTTCCTGAGTACGTGCGTGAGCACTACAACCCAGAAAAGCACAAGAAAGTCGCGATGTTTTGCACCGGTGGTATCCGCTGTGAAAAGGCCTCCAGCTTTATGCTGAAAGAGGGCTTTGAAGAGGTCTATCATCTTAAAGGCGGTGTGCTGAACTACCTCGAAAAGGTCCCGGAAGAGCAGTCTTTATGGCGCGGTGAGTGTTTCGTGTTTGATAACCGCGTCACCGTGCGCCACGACCTTAGCGAAGGTGAGCATGAGCAGTGCCACGCTTGCCGTATGCCTATTTCGCTTGATGATATGCAGTCATCGGCCTACGAGCCGGGCATCAGCTGCCCTCACTGCATCGACTCACTCCCCGAAAAAACCCGTGCTGCCGCACGAGAGCGCCAACGCCAAATCGAACTGGCTAAGGCCCGTGGTGAACCCCATCCTCTAGGCTATAACCAGCGCAAGGGCAACCGCGCAAACACGTAACTCACGAGGCCTTCTGCTCTTCAGGAGGCCTCTTTGGTCGTATCTCGCCAACATTAGCCTTTGTACGCGCTAGACTGAGCAACTCTCGACTGTCTAGGAGCTTTCTATGTCTGCCTCTTCAGATGCGCCACTGGCGTCTTCAGATCTTCTGCAACGCACTGATTATCAAGGGGTAACGACCCTTACGTTAAACCAGCCTGAACGCTTTAATGCATTGTCTGAGGCTATGTTGACGGCGCTGCAACGTGCGCTTGATGGTATTGCCCAGGATGAGCATGTGCGCTGCGTGGTGTTGGCTGCGAACGGCAAGGCATTTTGCGCAGGGCATGATTTAAAGCAGATGCGTGCGAACCCTGATAAAGCCTACTACCAGGCGCTGTTTGCTCGCTGCGGCGCGGTGATGCAGAGCATCGTTAACTTGCCTGTCCCTGTGATTGCTAAAGTTCAGGGCATTGCGACAGCCGCTGGCTGCCAGCTCGTCGCTAGCTGTGATTTGGCTGTGGCAGCTAGCAATGCTCGATTTGCTGTGTCAGGAATCAATGTGGGGCTGTTCTGTTCGACACCTGCAGTAGCACTGTCGCGTAATGTGTCGCGAAAGCGAGCGATGGAAATGCTGCTGACCGGAGAGTTCATCAGTGCCACTCAGGCCGCGGACTGGGGGCTTATTAACCGGGTTGCCGAAGAGAGTGAACTCGATAGTGCCGTGGGCGAACTCACTGCGAGCATCTGCGCCAAGAGCGCAGTGGCGGTGCGCACTGGCAAAGCCATGTTCGCACGGCAGCTAGCGATGCCGTTAGCGGAAGCCTATGCGTTTGCTGGCGAAACCATGGCGTGCAACATGTTGGCAGACGATGCAGCTGAGGGTATTGATGCCTTCATCGCCAAGCGCCCACCTCAGTGGCGCCATCGCTAGCAACGCTTGAGATATCATTGGTGGAATTTGTTTCCGTAAACGCGACAGCGGCCCCGCTGGCGCGTTATCCTCCCTCACTTTATGCCTTCAGGAGAGGCGCTTTCAGGAGAAAGTAAGGTGAGTGACGTAAAGCGTAGGTCAGTCGGACGTCCGGCGGGGGCCACCAAGGCGAGCGGTGGGCACAGCCAATCATTAGTACGTGGCCTCACGCTGTTAGAGCATTTGTCGGCAAGCCCATTAGGGTTAGCTTTATCGGAGTTGGCGGAAATGGCTGATCTCGCGCCATCCACCACTCACCGATTGTTACAAGCGCTACAAAGTCAGGGGTTCGTGACGCAAGAGAGTGAGCAGGGACTTTGGCGCATTGATGTTAAGACCTTCCGCATTGGTAATAGCTTTTTAGAAGCACGTGATGTCGTCGCCCAAAGCCGGCCCTTTTTACGCCGTTTAACCGCAGAAACGGGGGAAACGGCGAACCTGGGGATTCGGGATGGTGCGACGGCGGTCTTTCTTGCCCAGCATGAGTCGCCGCAGATGATGCGAATGATTACTCGTCTAGGCTCGCGGGCGCCGCTGCATGCTTCTGGGGTAGGCAAAGCCCTACTGGCTTGGATGAGTGAAGACGAGCGTACCGCGCTGCTTAAAGGTTACGACCTTGCCCGAGTGACTGAAAATACCCTGCATCAATCCGATGAGCTGTTGATCGAAATGGCGACTATTCGTGCTCAAGGATTTGCCTGCGACCGCGAGGAGCATGCGGTGGGTTTACACTGCGTGGCCGCCTGTATTCACGATGAGCATGGCACACCGCTGGCGGCTATTTCAGTCTCTGGACCCATGGCGCGTATTCCTGAAGAGCGCCTATTGGCACTAGGTGCGTTAGTGCGCACCATCGCTGACGAAATCACCCTTCAGCTGGGTGGCCAACTGCCCCGATAAGCGGCGCTTTGCGCACCTGCAGTGACTGACAAAGACGGCACTCATTATGTTTAGCCTATTCTGGGTGGCGTTGGCTAGCGCCACCTTACTGCCTGGCGGCTCAGAGGTGTGGCTGGCACGGTTGTGGTGCTTAGGCGAGCCCGCGGTTGGGCTCTGGCTCGTCGCCACCGCTGGCAACACCCTGGGCAGTATGATCAATGTGGCGCTGGGACGTTATGCCCGCCAGTTTCAACATCGCCGCTGGTTCCCCGCGTCACCCACTGGATTAGCGCGCGCAGAGCGTTGGTACAAACGTTTTGGTGAAGTTAGCTTGCTGCTTTCGTGGGCACCCGTTCTGGGTGATCCCCTTACTGTACTCGCAGGTATCTTTAGATTGCCCTGGTGGCGTGCGTTGCTCTGGATTGTGGTGGCCAAAGGGGCGCGCTATGCACTGTTGTTGGCGCTAGCCCACCAATGGCTGGCGCCGCTGTGCGGATAAATCGACAGATGATGCCAGCTTAACTCGCGTTGATGTCACAAATATTGACGCGGCGAGTGGCGAGCCACGCTCTTTTTCTCATGTTACCCTGTTTATCAATTATACAAATCTTGCACTCGCCGAGAGTGCAATATGAATAGCGTGCACTATGATGTGCATGAAACGATGTGCATAAAAGAGTTAGCAATGACATTGAGTGAAAGATTCATCCAAAGGGAGGTTTAGGTGTGACGCCATTACGTTTATTCCCCTGGCTAGGCGTCTGGTTATTGATGCTATTCGCCTTTCTGACAACGCCGGCACTCGCTCAAACGACGTTGAGTGCGGGAAGCGAAGCCACCGCTAACGCAGAGGAGCAGCCCTCTTATTCGGCACTTGCCGATCTGCTGGAAGATGAGCAGGCGCGCCAAGAACTGATTGAGCTGCTGCGAAATCAAGCGTCAGTGTTACCCAATGAACTGACTAGTGAGCTATCACCGGAAGCAGCCGCCCAAGGGAGTGACCTTGCCCCTGAGGATGTATCACTGCCCCGTCAGCTTGCAGAGCTAACCAGTCGTGTGGTTGGTGATGTTGGCGGACAGATAGAGCAGGCAGTGGCCGTGGTGGGCGACCTATTTACCGGCCAAGGCGCTAGCTCGTTCGACATGGCCGCGTTTGTTAGTGCGGCAATTAATTTGGGTATCGTGATTGTTGCGACGTTCGCGATATTTTTGCTTTGCCGCCGTTTGGCTAAACCGTTATTTACTAAAATCAGCGGCTGGTCTCAGCAGGGCAGTGGTTTAACGCCCGTGCTGCGTTTGGTGTTATGTGTCGCTATTGCTGCCGTCGTAGATGTGTTGTTGGTTGCTTTTGCTTACGTTGGCGGTAACTTGGTGGCGGCGTTTGCGGTGGGGGAAACAGGCGAACTTTCTACCCGCGCTTCACTATTTCTAAACGCCTTCTTGGTGATTGAACTGCTGAAAGCCGGTATGCGTATGCTGTTCTCTTCACGCTATGAAGGGCTGCGCTTGTTACCTATTTCAGCAAAAGAAGCGTCCTACTGGAATCGCTGGTTAGCGCGTTTAATTGGCATGGTCGGCTATGGCTTGATGGTGGTCGTGCCGCTGGTTAATTTCTATATTGCGGCAACCCTAGGCCAAGCCGTCGGCACCTTTATTATGTTGCTGGCCTTCATCTACGCGGTCGGCGTCGTGCTTAAAAACCGTGTGCGCCTGCGTGACAATCTTAACCAGATGGCAGCGCGAGCGACGATGACCGCCAGTCGCGTGTCGCTGCGCTTGTTTGCTCGAACCTGGCACTTGTTTGCATTGCTCTACTTCCTGATGGTGTTTGTGCTTACCTTGTTACGCCCTGGAGATGCATTGCCATTTGTGCTGTTTGCCACCTTGAAAACATTGGCCGCCGTGGTCATCGGGCTGTTGAGCTCGGCGTTCCTTACGCAAACGATTGGTCGGCGTATTCGGCTATCCGATGATCTGCGTCGCAAACTGCCGATGCTGGAAGTGCGCTTAAATAGCTATGTGCCCAATGCCCTACGTGTGCTGCGTACCGTGCTATTAGTAGCGGTCGTTATGGTCGTCTTGGATGCCTGGGGAGTGTTTAACCTAGCGGCATGGTATGCCTCCGAACGTGGCGCGAACCTCGTCGGGAAACTTACCAGCGTCGCCATAATCTTGATCGTTGCGTTCGGTGTGTGGCTGGGGCTAGCAAGCCTGATTGAGCATAAGCTCAACCCAGAAACCGGCCATGGCGAACCCTCTGCGCGTGCTAAAACGCTGTTGAGCCTGTTCCGTAATGCCTTAGTGATTGCCATGGTGACAATTACCGGCATGATCGTGTTGTCGGAAATAGGCATTAATATCGGGCCGCTCATTGCTGGTGCCGGTGTGCTGGGTTTAGCGATTGGTTTTGGTGCTCAAAAACTGGTTCAGGATGTTATTACCGGCATCTTTATTCAGGTAGAGAATGCCATGAACACCGGTGATGTGGTAACGGTAGGCGGTGTCACTGGTACTGCTGAGCGATTAAGTATTCGTTCGGTAGGCATACGTGATTTGTCTGGCACTTATCATATCGTGCCGTTCTCCAGCGTTGATACTGTGTCGAACTATATGCGTGAGTACGGTAACCACGTTGGTGAATACGGTATCGGCTATAACGAGAGCATCGATGAAGCAATTGAGCAGCTGCAGTTGGCGTTCGAAGACCTGAAGGAGAGCGAAGAGCACAGCCATAAACTGCTGGCTGACCTGACAGTGGCAGGTGTTACCGCGTTGGCCGACAGCTCTGTCAATATTCGTGTGGTGATCAAAACGACGCCGGGCGATCAGTGGGGTGTTGGGCGTGCCTATAACCGTTTAGTGAAGTTGCGCTTTGATGCAGCAGGTATCGAGATTCCATTCCCGCATACCACGCTCTATTTTGGTGAAACGAAAGGTGGCAAAACACCGCCCGCCAATGTGCGCGTGTTGGACTCCACCGCTGAACGTAAAAAGGTAGAAACATCGCCAATCCATCAGGAAAGCGAACAGCTATCCAATCAGTCAGTTCAAGACACCAATGAGTCTGATCATCTAAAACCTGATCATGGTGATGTAGACGGTGTGTAATAGAGTGCCGGTTATTGACACGGCTAACTAAACAACAGTGCCGCCCAAAAGGGCGGCACTGTTGTTGAAACATCTGCTGTAACTCATGTTCGTCAGAACGTTAGAACCCTTTATAGGTTATCCAGTTCGGGTGCTCCTTTGGGGCGTACGATTTTGATCTTCTCCTTCATTAGCGCCTTCATCAGTGCAAAGACCATGGCGAAGACCATGATAAAGATAGGCAGACCGATGACGGTAATCACTTGCTGTAGCGCTACTAGTCCCGCATCCCCTGCGAGTACGATCAGCATGGCAGCAACGGCACCTTCCGAGACGCCCCAGAATACCCGCTGATGAATTGGGCCGGGGTCCGTATCACCGGTACACAGTAGGTCGATGACCAGCGACGCGGAGTCCGACGAAGTAGCAAAGAAAATTGCCACGATAACGACGGCAAGCCCTTGAATCAGCGTAGCAGCGGGGAAGTTCTCAAAGAACGCAAACATTGCTAAGGGCACGCTCTCCATGACAGCGGCTGTCATCATACCGGCCTGGTCGCCCAACTGTTCGCGAGCGGCCGCGCCGATACCATCGATTTCCATGGCCGACCAGCCAAAAATAGCAAACCACACCAGCGTAAACACAGAAGGTGCAAACAGCACACCAAGGACAAACTCACGGATGGTACGACCTTTGGAAATACGAGCAACAAACAAGCCGATAAAGGGAGACCACGTCACTGTCCAGGCCCAGTAAAAGACCGTCCAGTTACCCTGCCAGCCCCAGCTGCCTTCTTCACGGGTATATTGCGCTAGCGTGTCGTTCCAGAACGACAACGGCACGATGTTGGAAATATAAATGCCGAGCGTTTCGATAATGCCGCGCAGAAGAAAGACGGTCGAACCGGTAAACAAGACAAACAACATCAACCCTACGGCCATGCCGATATTGATGTTGGAAAGCAGCTTCACGCCTTTATCCAGCCCGCCTGCAATGGAGGCTACTGCGACTGCCGTTAACACAATGATGATAATGACTTTAGTGGTCACGCTATCAGCAACGCCAAAAAGTTCGCTTAGCCCTGCATTAATTTGAGAGGTACCTAGCCCGATAGAAACGGCCACCCCAAACAGCGTTCCGAGTACCGCAAAGATATCGATCGTTTTACCGATTGGGCCGTAGATACGCTCCTTGAGCAGCGGATAGAACACTGAGCTGACGCGTACAGGGAGGTCGTAGCGGTAAATAAAGTAGGCAAAGGCTAGCCCTGGCAGAGTGAAAATGGTCCAGGTATGCAAGCCCAAGTGGTAAAGCGAAAAGCCCATCGCTTCACGGGCGGCTTCTACCGTATGTGGTTCAATATCGCCATGAGGTGGGTTGGCAAAATGAAAGACTGGCTCGGCCACCCCCCAAAACATCAACACTGTGCCAATACCACCGGCAAACAGCATCGTGAACCAGGAAATATTGCCGTACTCCGGCCGATCGTCTTCGTCGCCCAAGCGAATATTGCCGTAACGGCTGAGTGCTATCCACAGTAGGAAAACCAGCCAGAAACTAACCCCAAAGATAAAGAACCAGCCAAGATTGGTAACCACCCAACTGCGGCCAGCGGCAAAAATGCTTCCGATCGTCTCGGGGGCAATAATGAGTGCGACAAGAAACAGCACCATCAAGCCAGCCGAAGTAAAAAAAATGGTGGGGTCTGTGCGCAGCCCCAGCCGTTGCGCGAGTTTTTCCATGAGAAATTCCTTTTTATTGTTGGAATAGTCGCCTAGATGGGTTGCATACCAGCTGAAATAAGACGACTTTCACGAGTCTACAGACAACTCTTCTGTCCATGGAAGGTGGGAAATGTGACCTTTGATTAAATCGTGCGGGGCTTAACGTACCGTCAACGAAAAGCTGCCGAATGACTTAATAAGCATCGGCAGCGTATGGCGTAAGAGGGCGTTAAAGACAGATCTTAAAGACAGGTTTGAAAGATAGATTTGAAAGCTAGGCTTAAAGATAGGTTGGAATGCTTTCAGCCTGGATAGTTTTCGGAATGTTGCCCTTCAAGGTTGATCGACTCACCCCCATCGACAAAGAGAATTTGCCCAGCAACAAAGTCATTGTCTAATAAATAGTGCAACGCTTGTACAAGGTGGGCGGGATCACCCTGGTGCTTAACGGGCATACCTTCAATTCGCCACTGAATATAGTCGCTGGTGCGTTGAGAAGCGGGCAGTACCACGCCGGGAGCAATACCATTAATACGCAGGCGTGGTGCAAACTCTAGCGCTGCCATACGCGTCATATCAGCAAGGCTCTTTTTCGATAATAGATACGCGGCATACGGGTACTGGTGATATGCCACTTTATTATCAATAATATTAATGACCTGGCCTCTATCGACGGCGTCTGCAAAGTAACGTGTGAGCAGCAACGGTGTAAACATATTGACCCTAAACTGCGTTTCCAGCATGGCCATGTCGGTGCCTGAAATGGGAGCAGGTTCATATGCAGAGGCGCTATTAAGAAGCACGTTTAAGTGTGGGAAGTGTTGTTTGGCGGCTGTCACAAGCTCTTCAAGAGAGTCGCTCAGGAAGTTGCATGGCAGTATTTCGCAGCGCTGTCCTTTGGCGCGAATCGTCTTGACAACGTCTTCGGCTTCACCACGTGAGCTATTCACATGTAAGGCAATATCATAGCCCTTAGCCGCTAGGGCTTCGGCGAAATAGCGTCCTAAACGTGTTGCGCCGCCAGTGATCAGTGCAGCTGATGAACTCATGCAAGTTCCCCAAGTGGATTAACGTTAGCGTTGTGTATGACTTTCTGCGTGAGCGTAGCGTTTGTCAATATCTTGTACATAGCTTGAACAAAATAGCAGGCAAGCTAATCTTACGTATCATCAATATGACCTGACAACCGCCTTCGAATTTTGACGCTAAGCGCCGGGTTTCTAAATTAGGGTCTACAAGATTAGGATGCAGCTATGCCACTCTCGTCGTTAAGCACTACGCCAGATACGGCCCTCCATGAATGCTTAATCTCTCTCGGTACCAATATTGAGCCGGAACACCACTTTCACGAAGCACTGACTATTTTGCGCAGCGAGTGTGAGCTGATAGCCAGCTCAGAAGCGATTCGCACAACGCCGGTTGGCTATCAACACCAGCCGGATTTCCTGAATGCAGCGTTACTCGTGCGTACCTCCCTTGATCACGACGCTTTCCGCGCTTACTTAAAAGAGGTGGAAAACCGCCTCGGACGTGTGCGAGGCCCCATTAAATCAGGGCCGAGAACCATGGACTTGGATATTGTGGCGTGGGACGGAGACGTCATCGATGAGGGGTACTACCAGCATAGTTACGTGCGTCGCCCGGTAGATGAAGTGCTGGCTGCCAGCTGCCGCACACTTAAACAACGAGCATATTCATGATTTTTGCGTCGCGGCCGATAATAGCAGTGTAGCCTCCTACCCTTGGGCAGGCTGACCTTCCTCGGAGACGAGCGTTGCTAAGCCTAAACACAAACCTGATGTCTCTTATCGTGCAGAATAATCTGCGCAGCAGTCAGCAAGCGATGCAGACCGCTATGGAGCGTCTTTCTTCTGGGCTACGCATCAATAGTGCCAAGGATGACCCGGCAGGGCAGGCGATTGCTAATCGCATGGGGGCTCAGCTGCGTGGCATGGAGCAAGCCATTCGCAATACCAATGATGGCATTTCCATGGCGCAAACAGCGGAAGGTTCGCTCGACCAAATTAACGATAACTTGCAACGTATTCGTGAGTTGAGTGTTCAAGCGGCTAATGGCACTAACTCTTCCGATGATCTTGGTTCAATTCAAAATGAGATCGATCAACGCCTAGAAGAGATTGACCGCCTTGCCGAGCAGAGTAATTTCAACGGCATCAAGTTGTTTGATAGTAGCAAAGCGGTAAATATTCAGGTGGGTGCTAACGATGGCGATAGCATTGCGTTGCGCTTTGCAGCCATGAATAGGCAGGCATTGGGACTGGACAGCTTTAGTGTTTTAGATGATGTCAGCGCAACGGATAACCCGCTAAAGGCGATGGATGAAGCTATTCAACAGGTGGATCGCCAGCGGAGCTATTTAGGCGCGGTGCAAAATCGCTTCGAAAGTGTGATCGATGGACTCAATACCAACATCATTAATACGTCTGCTGCTCAGTCGCGCATCCAAGATGCTGATTATGCCCGTGAAGTTTCCAATCTAATTCGCGCGCAAATTCTGCAGCAGGCCGGTATTGCTATCTTGGCCCAAGCCAACCAGCAGCCGCAGATGATTCTGCGCCTACTGGAAGGTCTATAACATTAGATCTATAACATCAGGGCTGCATAAGGACTATTAACCGTTACTCGATAATGCCTTGCTCGCGCGCCATGGCATAGGCTGCCTGGGGGCCATTCCACAGCGATGGCAGTAAAATCAGTGAAACGGGAATCGCGGTAATCACGATAAATTGCTGTAAGGCGCCAATTTGCCCTGCTCCCATATACAGCAGCACCGCTGCCATTAGCGCCATGGCAATCCCCCAGAAAGCACGCACGTAAGGGCTTGGATCATCATGGCCAGCACCTACTACGGCAATGGCATAACTCATCGAATCACCTGTGGTGGCCACAAAAATTGTCGTCAATAACAAAATTGCCAGTGCCATCCAGGTACCGCCGGGGAGCGCTTGGGCCACGGTAAGCGTCGCTACATCAAACTGAAAATTATTCAGTGCCTCTGTCAGGTCAATGACGCCTGTGAGCTGATAATAAATGCCTGAGCCGCCCAGCAGAGTGAACCATACGGTCGTCGCAATCGGGGCGAGTACCGCCACGGCAAGAATCATTTCGCGAATACTGCGTCCGCGTGAAATACGCGCCACGAAAATCGCCATCAGCGGTGCATAGCCAATAAACCAGGCAAAGAAAAAGACGGTCCACCACTGCATCCACCAAGCGGGAGCGGTGTCGGCGGTCATGGTTGCCATGGTGAAAAACTTACTAATGTAAGCGCCCATGCTCGACACATAGGTGTTGACCAAAAACAGCGTAGGGCCAAACACGATGATCACCGCGCCAATGGCAAGTGCCAGCAGTACGTTAAAGCGGCTAAGCAGTTGAATGCCTCTATGAACACCACTCATCGAAGAGAGCACGTAAATGCAACCTAGTACCGCAAGGATAATAAGCTGCCCGAGGTAGCCTTCGGGAAGGCCGAACAGCTCATGCAAGCCAAAACTTACCTGAGTGGCTAGAAATCCGATGGGGCCGACAGTACCTGCTACCAACGCAATCACGCAGCAAGCGTCTACCACGCCACCTAGCGGGCCACGCATAAGCCGCTCGCCAAAAACCGGGTAAAGCAGTGTGCGTGGCTGCAGTGGCTGGCCTTTCACATAGTGGGCGTGGGCAAGCACCACCGCGGTTAGCGAGCCAAGTACCGCCCAGGCCAAAAAGCCCCAGTGCATGAACGATTGGGCAAGGGCGCTTGAGACGGCTTCGGCGGTGCCGGCTTCGGTGTCAAAAGCAGGAGGGGTTACCACAAAATGATAGACCGGTTCTCCGGCGGCGAAGAAGACACCACCCCCTGCTAGCAATGTGCACAGAATAATCGATAGCCACTTGAAGGTACTCATTTCTGGGGCATCAAGATTGCCAATCTTGGCTTTTGCCGCTGGCGTAACAGCTAGACCAATGGCAATAAAAAAAGTCAGTAACAGTAACAATTGAAAGTAGCTGCCTAGCACCAGGGCTGTCCAAGCAAAGCCAGCGCTGATTGAGTTTGCGACAAGATCAATGTCATAAAAGGAGAGGCCAAGAAACGCCACGATGAAACCGATGCTAAGCACCAGTACGATGGGGTCGCCGAGGGAAAACCGCGAAGTACCCTCGCTTGTGTTGGCAGGGTGGTTCATTAAGAACACCTATGTTTAATGAGGGGATGAGTAAGCAGAGTATTGAGCTTAACTAAACCGTGCGTGAGTAGGCGTAACGCCTAAAAGCATCCGATTTTCGAAACAAAAAAAAGCGCCATTCAATGAATGGCGCGAGGACAGGAAACTGTGGGTAGTATATCTTCTCTATAGACCAAAGTCTAATAATGCGGGATGGATTGCATAAAAATGGTGCGAAAAATAAGCGAGATGCACCATTATGAATAGATTAATGACAGTCATAGTTACTTAAGATGCGGTATAACTATATGATAATAAATGAAAAATAAGGCGGCTGTGTTTGGGGCGTCGCGCGTTACCAGTGATAGAGCAGTGATGCGCTGGTAGTGCTGTCAGTGCGTTCGCTGGCATCTTCAGGCGGCTGCGAGTTGTGTTTGATTTCATGGGAAAGGCGTAGCGAAAGTCGTGAATTTAGCCGAGCCGTTAGTGCCGTTAATGAACGCGCTGTAGTGTTCTGATGGGTATATTCCACCGACATTTCCTGGGCGATATCCGCATAATCTGAGAAGCCAAATTGATAGTCGAGTGCTGTATAAGCAACTGCCAATTGCTCATTATCAGCGCCGCGTAATCGGTCATTACGATAGCCAGGGCCTGCTTCTAACGACAGTGAATGTTGTTCACCAGCTAGCAATTGTCTCCCATAACCACCAATGGCAGAAAGCTGCTGGTCGTAGCCAGCAAAGCGGTCTTTTTCCCAGCGGGCAAAGCCAAACAGATAGTGGGGCCCGCTAAAGTCAAAACGCTCTCTGCCGGCCACTAAATATTGCTCAGCGCTGGTTTCTCCGTTTTTGCTCACATTGCGGACTTCACCGCGCAGCGAATGAGTGAAGTCGCCCGTCAGCCATGTCAGGCGTGTCTTTCCAATCAATGTTTGGCTATTGGTATTGCCGGAAAGGTGGGTAAAACCAAGTTCGGCATCGCCGCTGAACACCGGCGTATCATCTTGTGGCGGTGGTGGGGCGTAAAATGGATAAGCAGCGGCGGAAGTTGCCCATAGCGACAAGCTAGCTAATAAGACATTTCTTAATAAACTCAACAAGTAACTCCTCCTGAGTAGCGGTCTTTGTGAGCGGCTGCGATGTTGCAGGATGAGAGTTCGTCATGCACGCTTTAAAAGCGCTGAGTATATCGATAAAAACAAAATCAGTGGCTGCTAAATAAGCAAATAGTCGAAAAAGCGCAACGGCTAACGCCGCTTGGCGCTGCATGCCATAATGACGCTGTCGCGCCTAGTGAGTTCCTTTATGACCGCCCCACGCCCACGTACGTTGGCCGAATTACAGCGCTGGCGCCGTACTCGTGCCAAGCGCCGCTGGTACAAGCGTAGTTTTCGCCTGCAAGTCATGCTGCTGGTCGGCTTTCTGCTGGCGGGTATGTTGCTAGCGCAAGGCACCTACCTGAACCACCGTAAAGCAGAAATTATCACCCACCAAATGGGCGAGCGGGCATTGGCAGTGGCCAAGACCGTCGCGGGCATGCCGCAAATTGTTAATGCTTTCTCGACACCCGACCCGTCGCTGATTATCCAGCCGCTTGCTGAACGCGTTCGTCATGAGACCGGTGCCCGTTATGTGGTGGTGGGTAATGCTCAGTCAATTCGTTACTCGCACCCAGTGCCTGAGCGTATCGGCCAGCCAATGGTGGGCGGGGATAACGATCAGGCGCTGATTTACGGTCAGTCATATGTATCGGAAGCTACCGGAACGTTAGGCACCGCCATGCGCGGCAAAACACCCATCTGGGATGAAGAGGGCAATATCATCGGAGTGGTTTCGGTGGGCTTCATGCTAGAACGAGTTGATATGGATGTGGCCCGTTATACCAGCTTGGGGTGGGCGCTGGTGGCGCTGATGATTTTGCTAGGATTTGCCGGGGCCTATTGGCTGTCGCAGCATCTTAAAAAAATCATCCTTGGTTTAGAGCCTTATGAAATAGCCCGCTTGGCCATGGAAAAAGAGGCCATCTTGCAATCTATCCACGAAGGTATTCTGGCGGTTAATCGCGATGGTCAGATCACGTTAGTGAATCAGCAGGCACGCCGTTTTCTAGGGCTATCGGATGAACAGGTTTTGCTGGGGCAGCCAATCCGTGAGGTGGTGCCCAACTCGCGCTTAAGCGAGGTGTTAAAGCACGGCGAGCAGGAGTTTGACCAGGAAATGTGGCTGGGCGACCATCCTGTGGTGGCTAACCGCGTGCCTATTTTGCACGAAGGTGAGATCGAAGGTGCCGTGGCGACATTTCGCAGTCGCCGCGAAATTATTGATCTTTCCCAGGCACTTACCCAGGCAAGCCGTGATGTCGATATGCTACGTGCCCAGGCCCACGAGTTTTCCAACAAGCTTTACACCATTTCTGGTCTCCTGCAGCTTAACCGCGTTGATGAGGCGCTAGCGCTGATTCATCACGAAACCGAACGTGCCCAGGCGCAAATGAGCTTTTT
This sequence comes from Halomonas sp. N3-2A, assembly GCF_002216165.1. Classification (NCBI taxonomy): domain Bacteria; kingdom Pseudomonadati; phylum Pseudomonadota; class Gammaproteobacteria; order Oceanospirillales; family Halomonadaceae; genus Halomonas; species Halomonas sp. N3-2A. The sequence continues at coordinate 4,072,830 of NZ_CP022286.1, forward strand.
AATGCGTCACGTAGCTGACGCGGTACTCAGCGGCATCTTGTTGGGTAAATTGACGCGGGCACGGGAGTTGGGGGTTGCACTGGAAATTGATGAGCAGAGCTCGCTCTCCTGCCCACTAACGGTCACTGGGCAGGAGGTCATGATGAGCGTTGTGGGCAACTTATTAGATAACGCCTGTCATGCGGCGCTTAATGGCCCAAACAGTGACACCCCGAAAGTTCGCCTGTTCTTTACGGATCTGGGCGAGCAGCTGTTGATTGAGGTAGAGGATAACGGCTCAGGTGTGCCCGGCGAGCATGCGGAATCGATCTTTCAAGATGGATTTTCGACCAAAACCGGTAAACATCGTGGCATTGGCTTAGCGCTGGTCGCGCGGTTGTGCCGTCAGCATGGCGGTGAGGTGACATTAGAAGAGAGCGAGTTAGGCGGCGCGTGCTTTATTGCCGTGCTGGATCGCGCGCTTTGCGACCCCATCGCCACAACGCCTTAAATCATAATAACGACGCCAGGAAGAGGAAACACTATGTCTGCGACGCAGTACGGTATTTTGGTCGTCGAAGACGATTTTCGCATTGCTGATATCCACAAGGCTTTTATTGAGCAGAGCGACGGCTTTTATGTGGTGGGATTGGCGCGTAACGGCAACGAAGCCAAAGCCCTGATGGCCCAGCATGCTGATGCTGTTCAACTCATCTTATTAGATGCTTACTTGCCTGATGTGGAGGGCCTGGAGCTGCTATGGGCCATTCGCCGTGACTATGTGCATGTGGATATCGTCATGGTGACAGCTGCCCGCGAAGTAGAAACCATCAGCGAAGCGTTGCGTGGTGGCGTCTTTGATTATCTGATTAAACCGATTGAAGCGACGCGTATGACGCAAATGCTGACACGTTTTCGCCGCGAGCGAGAGGCATTGGCGAATCGGGCTGAAATGAGTCAAGACGAGCTGGATCAGGTGCTTGCTCGCTTGCAACCAGGTGAATCTCCGCGGCTAGCTACGCGCACGTTACCTAAAGGCATCGACCGCTTGACCCTGCGCTGTGTGGTGGAGTCGTTGGCAGCCGAGCATGATTCCCAAACGGCGATGCAAGTAGCGCAGGCAATGGGCGCAAGCCGTTCAACAGCGCGTCGTTATTTGGAGTTTTTAGTAGCTGAACAAGCGGTTAATGCAGAAATTGGCTATGGCGATGTCGGCCGCCCTGAGCGCCGCTATCGGCTGCTGGAATCCTCTTCCACATGGCTGGAATCACTGTAAACGAGCCGTTCTAACCGGCCGTGAACAAAATGAACAAAACGCACAAAAAGCACTTTTTGCCATTAATGGTCATAAGCTTGTCGCGAGGAGTAGCGGTCTTCTAATGTGAAGGGCGTAACCACACAAAGATACGCAGATAACAACCATCTATAACAATAGATAGCTAATGTGGAGAACGCCCATGACCATGCTTCCCCTAAAGCGCTTTGCCGTGCTTGCTGTACCGATGGCAGCCCTTGCCATGACAACGTCCGCCAGCGCCCAAGAGTGGACACCGAGCCGTTCGATTGAATTTGTTGCACCGGCCAACCCCGGTGGCGGCTGGGACACGCTAGTGCGCACCATGTCCCGCGTTATTCAGCAAGAAGAGCTGGCCGACGAAAGCTTTGCAGCCATTAACGTGCCTGGCGGTGGCGGTGCAGTTGCCTGGGCTCAGGTAGCCCGTGATAACGGTAATCCGCATAAACTTTTCGCTACCAGCCCGCCGATGATTTTAGTCCCCCTGGCAGGCGCATCGCGTTACGACCACACCGACTTCACCCCGATTGCGCGTATCAATACCGACTATTCGATTATTTTGGTGGCGGCAGATTCCGAGTATCAAAACCTGGATGATCTTTTTGCAGCGCTCAAAGAGAACCCTAGTTTAAGCGTGGGCGGTGGTAGTGCGCCGGGCTCGATGGATCACATCTCAGTTGCCGGTCTTGCTTCCGCGGCGGGTATGGAAGCCTCCTCGGTTAACTACATTCCCTTCTCAGGTGGTGGCGACGCCATGACTAACCTGATGGGTGGCCATATCGAGGCAGTCATTGGCGGTGCCGGTGAAGCGGTAGGTCAGTTGGGCGAAGGTAGCCAGCTACGCGCGCTGGGCGTGTCTTCCGAAGAGCGCCTGGGCGGTGGACTGGCCGATGTACCCACTTACCAAGAGCAGGGTTACGACTACACTTTCGATATTTGGCGTGGCGTAATGGGCGCGCCGGAAATGCCTGAAGAGGCGGTTGAATACTACGAGACGCTCTTCGCCGAAATGCTCGAAACGGATGCATGGCGCGAAGCAAGCGACCAACTGGGCTGGATTGATGCCTACCAGGATAGCGACGCCTTCGCTACCTTCCTGGATGAGCAGCAAGAGCAGTTCAGCAGCGTGTTGACCGACCTGGGGCTGATGCGCCAGTAAGCGCTCGTCCCAAAAAGGCTCCCCCGGTGGCAGCGTGCCACCGGGATCTTCCGTCTGATACCGCAAGGGTCTTGCTGTTCAGCAATGACGTCTTCGGAGAACTTTCCCATGACTCGATTCAATACCAACCAATGGCTAGCGCTTGTGTTGGCGTTAGTGGCGGCTGCTTATCTGGCAATGGCCTGGCAAATCCCCAATTTTCCGCTGCCCCGCCCAGTGGATTCTGACCTATTTCCAAAAGTGTTAGGTGTTTCCTTGCTATTGCTGTCGGCGTGCTTGTTTTTTGAGCGTTCTGGTCCTATTGCGGGGGCCGATCAGATTGATCAAGCCGAAACCCAGGGGCCGCTACTGCTAACGCCTTGGGCGCGGGTGATCGTCACCGCCATCGCCATTGCGGCCTATGCCTTCCTGCTCGTGCCGTTAGGCTTTGTGCTGGCTTCGACGCTACTGTGTGTTGGCCTAACCGCTTACTACGGCTACCGCCGCCATGGGGTCAATCTGGCAACATCGCTTGGGGTGGTGTTGGCGCTGTATTTGACCATGACGCGGGTAATGGATGTTTACCTACCCACTGGCGTGCTGCCGTTTTAACCAAGCCGCGCTTGCCCACTGTTAGCGGGTTTAAAAGAGAGACACTCCCATGGATGCCTTTAACAATCTAATGTATGGCTTTGGCATCGCGCTTGAGCCTATCAATATTGCTTACGTCTTTGCCGGCGTTTTTGCTGGCACCATTATCGGCATGTTGCCCGGCCTAGGGCCGATCAGCGCGTTGGCGCTGATGATCCCGATTACCTTCGCTATGGAGCCTTCTTCAGGGCTGATCTTGATGGCCGGGGTGTATTACGGCGCTATTTTTGGCGGCTCCACCTCGTCTATTTTGCTGAACGCCCCCGGCGTGGCGGGAACGGTTGCGACCTCTTTTGACGGCTATCCGATGGCCAAGCAAGGGTTGGCAGGTAAGGCGCTGGCGATTGCCGCTTACTCCTCCTTTGTTGGCGGTACCATCTCCGTTGTTTTCTTGATGTTAATTGCGCCGCTGCTCTCCAAAGTCGCGGTAAGTTTTGGCCCTGCTGAATACTTCGCGTTGATGGTGCTGGGCTTAACCGCGGTTGTGTCGCTATCCGATAAGTCGCTGGTTAAAGGCTTAATTGCCGCTGTTATTGGGGTGATGATCTCGATCATCGGGATTGATATGCAAACCGGCACCGAGCGCTTTACCTTTGGCTCTATCCACCTGCTCGACGGTATCGACTTTCTGGTCGTCGCGCTGGGTATCTTCGCGTTAGCCGAAGTGTTCTACATGTTGCTACGCGGAGGCGGTGGTAAAGAAGCACCGCGTAATGCGATTGGTTCGTTGAAATTGACCCGCAGTGAAGTCAAGCAGATAGCAGGGCCGGTTAGCCGCAGTTCAGTATTGGGCTTCTTTACTGGTGTTCTGCCGGGCGCAGGTGCGACCATCGGTTCGTTTCTTGGCTACAGCATGGAAAAACGCATTGCCAAAGACGGCGATACGTTTGGTAAAGGCAACATCAAAGGCGTTGCTGCGCCAGAAGCGGCAAATAATGCGGCGTGTACCGGTTCGTTTGTACCGCTGTTAACCTTGGGTGTGCCGGGGTCTGGCACCACCGCCGTACTGCTTGGCGCACTGCTGGTGATGGGCGTTAATCCTGGTCCGATGATGCTTGAGCAGCGCCCGGATGTGTTCTGGGGCGTGGTTGCCAGTATGTACATCGGCAATATCTTCCTGCTGGTGCTTAACCTGCCGCTGATTCCGCTGATCGCCAAGATCCTCGATCTGCCCAAGCCATTGTTGCTATCACTGATTTTGATCTTCTGCATGATCGGTGTTTACGGTATGAGCTTCAGCGTGTTCGACCTACTGTTACTGCTTGGTTTTGGCTTGGTTGGCCTAGGGATGCGCTTGTTCGGTTTCCCTGCCGCGCCGCTGATTCTGGCGCTCATTCTAGGCAACATCATGGAAGAGTCCATGCGCCGTGCGCTGCAGATCTCCGGTGGGGATTGGATGACCTTTATCGACAAACCAATTTCGCTGTCGTTACTGGTTATCGCGGTGCTATCGCTTGGTTTACCGTTGCTGAAAAAGCGCCGCACTAAGCGTTTGAATACTGCTGAATAGAACATAGGCATGCGTGTAAAGCGCCCTAGGGTTTCCTAGGGCGCTTTTTTTGTGAAAGAAATGGGCGGGATTAATAGACGTATGCAACAGGAAGCGCACTATTGGTGCGAGGTGTCGTTGTGGTGCATAAACAGCGTGCATTTTTTGGATGTTGGCGCGCCACGATAGTGCGACCGGTGAAGACGGGGCTGCTTTTTTTAAAACTAACCTTTTGATTTTAAGCTTTTTAGTGTTTCTTTTTGTAGTGTGGCGCAAACCTTGCAGAAGCTAGGAGCTAGTGGATGCACCAAGCCCCGTAATGACCGTTCCTACGTTACATAACGGGAGTTCTTGGCCGCGAAGCTCAAATAACGAGCCCCGTCATAAGGGGCGCAAGGAGGTTCAAGTGACCACATTGCAGCGCAAGACACACCCTCGTACCGTTGGCCGTTTCGCTACTGCCTTAATGACCGCCGCCGTTATGGGGGCCAGTACACAAGCCATGGCCCAGGATGACGATCCGATCAAGGTCGGTATCCTTCACTCACTTTCAGGCACCATGGCGATCAGTGAGACGGTTCTTAAAGACACCGTTGAGATGCTTATTGAGCAGCAAAACGACGCGGGTGGCTTGCTGGGTCGCCAACTTGAAGCAGTTGTTGTCGACCCTGCCTCTAACTGGCCGCTATTTGCCGAGCGTGCTAGAGAGCTACTGGCGCAAGAAGAGGTCGACGTGATCTTCGGCAACTGGACCTCCGTTTCCCGTAAGGCAGTACTGCCGGTAGTGGAAGAGCTTAACGGCCTGTTGTTCTACCCGGTGCAGTATGAAGGTGAAGAGTCCTCGGAAAACGTCTTTTATACCGGTGCCGCCCCCAACCAGCAGGCGATTCCTGCGGTTGAGTATCTGATTAATGAAGTCGGCATCGAGCGCTTTGCGCTGGTCGGTACCGACTACGTCTATCCGCGCACCACCAACCGTATTCTCGAAGCGTTCCTCAAAGATGAGCATGGCATCGCTGATGAGGACATCATGATCAACTACACACCGTTCGGCCATTCAGACTGGCAGAACATCGTGTCAGAAATACGCCGCTTTGGTGAAGAGGGTAAACCCACGGCGGTTATCTCGACGATTAACGGCGATGCCAATGTGCCGTTTTACACCGAACTTTCTAACCAAGGCATCGATGCTGCCGATATCCCGGTCATCGCCTTCTCTGTGGGCGAGCAAGAGCTAACCGGCATTGATACGGGGCCGCTAGTTGGCCACTTGGCGGCCTGGAACTACTTCATGAGCGTCGATACCGATGACAACTACGACTTTATCGACGCCTGGATTGACTATACCGGCGACGAAGAGGCTGTCACCAACGATCCCATGGAAGCGCACTACATTGGCTTCAACATGTGGGCCGAAGCGGTGCGTAAAGCAGGCACTACCGATGTCGATGCGGTAAAAGACGCGATTATCGGTGTTGCCGTGCCTAACCTTTCCGGTGGCTATGCGGCGATGATGCCCAACCATCACATCACCAAGCCGGTGCTGATTGGTGAAGTTCAAGACAATGGCCAGTTCGATATCGTCTGGCAAACGCCTTCTACCGTAGCGGGCGATGCATGGTCTGACTACTTGCCTGGCTCACGTGACTTGATTGCCGATTGGCGCAAGCCCATGGAGTGCGGCAACTTCAACGTGGTGAACGGCTCGTGTGGCGGCAGCACCGCCGCAGAAGAGGCCGAAGCGGCCCTCGCCGAGTAAATGATGATCCCTCGCTGCTTGGCTAAACGCTGAGTGGTGGGGGAGCACGCTATCTCCCTTTTTTAGATCACTGTTTCTAATATAACCAAAGGAAGGACCCCATGAGGCGTTTCTTTTCCTTAGGGTTGCTGTGTCTGCTGTTGTTAAGCGTCACAGCCACCGCCCAGGCACAAACAAGCGCCACCGTTGAGGCTGATGACGCAGCGGCGCTTGAGCTACTAAACGCGCTGGACGTGCGTTCCTATTCCGCCAAAGGCGAAGCGATCAACGCTATTTTGCAAAGCGATGATGAGCGCGCGCGTGATTGGCTGCAGTCTTTGCTAGATGGTCGCTTGCAGCGCACTGACGACGGCCGTTTTGTGGTGGTGCTCGATAATCAAGGTCGCGATTGGCCAGTTGCAGATGCGCTGACCAATGAACCGCTGGGGGAGATGTCCCGCCGCGACCTGGATCGTATTGGCATTAATAACAATTTACGCAACCAGCTACGCAGCGCTATTGCCGTAGTAGATTTGTATTCGCCAAATGTTGAGCGTCGGCGTACTTCAGCCAGCCGACTACTGGGCGAGGTCGATGAAGAGCTGGCCGAACCGCTCAGTCAACTGATCGCTGAGGAAGAAGATGCCGAGGTAGCGCGCAGGCTTACCCAGGCGCTGGCGATTTACCAAGTTGAAAGCGGCGAGCTTGAAGGCGTTGAAACGCTACGAGGCAGTTTGCATCCACGTGTTCGAGTAGCGCTTAGTCGGGCAGCGAATAGCGATGACCCCATGATTGCCGATGCCGCCAATGAAGCGCTGAGCAGCATTGAGCAGAATCTCAAAATTAACCGTGGCCTGGAAACGCTCTACTTCGGGCTTTCGCTTGGCTCGGTACTGGTGTTGGCGGCGATTGGTCTGGCCATTACCTTTGGCGTGATGGGCGTTATCAATATGGCCCATGGTGAGCTAATCATGCTGGGTGCTTATACCACCTGGATGATGCAGCAGCTGTTGCCCGGCCAGCCGGGGCTGGCGCTAATTTTGTCGATCCCCGCGGGCTTTATGGTGGCCGCGCTGGTGGGCATTGCCATTGAGCGAGGCGTTATTCAGTTCCTGAAGGGCCGTCCGTTGGAAACGTTGCTGGCGACGTTCGGTATCAGCCTTATTTTACAACAGCTGGTGCGAACGGTGATTTCACCGCTAAACCGTACGGTCATAACGCCCGAATGGATGAGCGGTTCATTAGTGATTAACGATGCACTGTCGCTAACTCTTAACCGTATGTTTGTACTCGGTTTTGCACTGATAGTGTTTGCCGCGCTGATGCTGATTATGCGCCGCACGCGGCTAGGGCTTGAAGTGCGTGCAGTGACCCAAAACCGCGCCATGGCACGCTCCATGGGTATCCGCGCCACGCGGGTCGATATTATGACCTTCGCGTTAGGGTCTGGCGTCGCTGGCTTGGCAGGCGTTGCGTTATCACAACTGACCAACGTCGGCCCCAACCTGGGCCAGAACTACATTATTGATTCCTTTATGGTCGTCGTTTTCGGCGGCGTGGGAAATCTATGGGGCACCCTGGTGGCCGGGCTTTCCCTGGGCATTATCAACCAAGTGTTGGAACCCTGGGCAGGCGCCGTGCTGGCCAAAATTATTGTCCTGGTGTTCATCATTCTATTTATTCAAAAACGCCCGCGTGGACTCTTCCCGCAGAAGGGCCGGGCTGCGGAGGGCTAACCTATGATGACGCAATCATCTTCAAGCCAGTTTTGGCTAACCCGCCCGTTTGGCGAACGGGCCACGCAGATTTTTCTTGGCGTGCTGTTTGCCGCCCTGCTGCTGGTTACGGTACTGCATTTAGCGCTGCCCCAAGGCCACCCGCTGCACGTTAATGCTTACACCGTGAACCTGTTCGGCAAGTACTTAAGCTACGCGCTGCTGGCAGTGGCGGTGGATTTGGTATGGGGCTATTTGGGTATTCTGAGCCTGGGCCACGGGGCATTTTTTGCCATTGGCGGTTACGCCATGGGCATGTACCTGATGCGCCAAATTGGTGACCGCGGTACTTACGGCGACCCGGTACTGCCGGATTTTATGGTGTTCCTCAACTGGGACAGCCTGCCCTGGTACTGGCTCGGATTTGATATGGCCTGGTTTGCGTTTGCCATGGTGCTGTTAGCCCCTGGGTTATTGGCATTGGTCTTCGGCTTTTTAGCGTTTCGCTCGCGGGTTACTGGGGTGTATCTGTCGATTATTACCCAGGCGCTGACCTTTGCCCTGATGCTGGCATTCTTCCGCAATGAGATGGGCTTTGGTGGCAACAACGGGCTGACCGATTTCCGCGAGCTGCTGGGTTTCAACCTGCGCAGCAACGACACCCGCTTAGGGCTGTTTATTGCCACCGGCGTTGCGTTGGCGCTGGGTTACATCCTGTGTCGGGCGATTGTTACCAGCAAGCTAGGCCGGGTATGTGTGGCCACTCGGGATGCGGAGGCCCGCACGCGGTTTATTGGCTACCGGGTCGAACGCTTCCAGCTATTTGTATTCGTGGTTTCCGCCATGCTGGCAGGCTTGGCTGGCGCGCTTTATGTCCCTCAGGTAGGGATTATCAACCCCAGTGAGTTCTCACCGATTTTCTCGATTGAAATTGTGCTGTGGGTGGCACTGGGTGGTCGCGCCACGCTTTATGGAGCGGTTATCGGGGCGATCTTAGTCAACTACGCCAAAACAATTTTCACGGGCGTGATGCCGGATGCATGGCTGTTTGCCCTGGGCGCGATGTTTGTCTTGGTCACCGTGTTGCTACCCAAAGGCGTGGCGGGGTTATTGCTCCACCTAAAACGCCGCAAAAAATCCGCTACCTTGCCGAAGGAGGCTACCGCATGAGCTTGTTGCAATCGCTAACCACGCGGGATCGGGTATTTGATTTTATGGCTCCTCAGGCATCACCGGTGGATGTGCGTCATGGCCCGATTCTGTATATGGAAGATGTCACGGTGAGCTTCGATGGCTTCAAGGCAATCAATAACTTAAACCTGACTATTGATGACGGTGAACTGCGCTGCATTATCGGCCCCAACGGGGCCGGTAAAACCACCATGATGGACATCATTACTGGCAAAACGCGCCCCAACGCAGGCAGCGTGTGGTTTGGTAGCCGTCATAACCTGCTGCAAATGAATGAGCCGGATATCGCCAGCTTAGGGATTGGTCGTAAGTTCCAAAAGCCCACGGTATTTGAAGCGCTGAGCGTGTTTGAAAACCTGGAGTTGGCGATGGCCGCCGACAAGCGTATTTTCCCCACGCTGACTGCCCGCATGACTGGTGAAATTAAAGACCGTATCAATGAGGTGCTTGAAACGATTGGCCTGACCGAGCTGCGTTACCAGCCAGCAGGGATTCTTTCCCACGGCCAAAAGCAGTGGCTGGAAATTGGCATGCTGCTAATGCAGCGCCCGCGTTTACTGCTGGTAGATGAACCAGTCGCCGGGATGACCGAGCAAGAGATGGAGCGCACCGCAGAGCTGCTGACGGGCCTGGCGGGTAAACAGTCGGTGGTTGTGGTAGAGCATGACATGGGATTTGTACGCTCCATTGCCCGTAAAGTGACCGTATTGCACCAAGGCAGCGTGCTGGCGGAAGGCAGTATGGATCAGGTTTCAAGCGACCCTAACGTGGTTGAGGTGTATCTGGGTGCGGACGACGAGGAGGCTGCCTAATGCTGGCGATTGAAAAACTTAACCAGTTCTACGGCGAAAGCCACACCTTGTGGGATCTAGACCTCGATGTGCCTGAAGGCCAGTGCACTTGCGTGATGGGCCGCAACGGGGTGGGTAAAACCACCTTGATGAAAGCCATTATGGGCGAAGTGGCCGTAAAGAGCGGCCAGCTGCGCTATCAGGGTGAGGGCAGCGACATTGAGCTGACCAAAAAAGCCGTTGAGGCACGTTCCCGCTTGGGCATTGGCTTTGTCCCCCAGGGACGGCAGATTTTTCCGCTGCTCAGCGTGGAAGAAAATCTACGCACCGGCTTGGCAGCGCGCAGTGATGGGCTGAAAAAAATCCCCGAGCGTATCTATGAACTGTTCCCGGTTTTAAAAGAGATGAAGCATCGCCGTGGCGGTGACTTATCTGGTGGGCAACAGCAGCAGCTCGCCATCGGTCGCGCGCTGGTAATAGAGCCCAAGCTGCTGATTTTGGATGAACCCGGGGAGGGCATTCAGCCCAATATTGTGGCGCAAATCGGTCAGGTGATTCGCCAGTTGATCAAAGAAGATGGCCTAACGGTGCTACTGGTCGAGCAGAAGCTACCCTTTGCCCGCAAGTACGCCGACCGCTTTGTGATTATGAATCGTGGCCGTCCGGTGGCCAAAGGCGAAATCGCCGAGCTTTCCAACGAACTGATCAAACAGCACTTGACTGTTTAAGTTATCCACACCTACGCCTGTTTGGCTGGCGCAGGTGAGGTGTGCATATTGACAAGCCTAGTTGTGAAAAAACAACGGGTGCCAGGACAAGCGCATCGCTTGTTTCAGCTATCTAGAAGTCTAACGAGGCCGAAAACATAAAGGTGCGGGGGGCTCCTAGCGCAAGGCTTGAGAGTTGTGGCATGGCCCAGTACGCCTTATCGGTTACATTGTCGATAGTGGCGCGCAGCGTCAACGGGTAGCTGGAAAGGTGAGTAGTATAGCGTGCACCAACGTCGTAAATGGTGTGTCCAGGAACCGACAAGGAATTGTCACTATTAATATACTGCTCTGACATCGCGGTGGCATTAGCGGTCAGTGTTAGCCCTGGTGCTGCGGATAGATCCCATTCAGCGCCTAGCTTGGCTTGAAGGTCGGGCACACCAGTGGCCTGACTACCTTGGTTTTCATCGCTAGCGGCGCGGGTGACTTTAGGGTCTACATAGGCGATCCCACCCATTAAGCGGAGGTTACTAAGGGGGCTGCCGAAGAAGTTCCACTCCGCTCCTCGGTTACGCTGCTCACCGCCAAACGAGAAGATATTAGTTTCCAGGTCGGTGTAACTGCTGGGCCGCTTGATTTCATAAAGGCTAAGTGTATGTGAGAAATCGCCTAGGTCAAACTTCACCCCAATCTCGTTTTGTTTGGTCTTGTAAGGCTCAAATACCTCACCAGCATTGGCAGCACTCATAGGTGCCGTGGCCCCCTGACTGAGCCCCTCGATATAGTTGGCGTAGAGTGATACCTGGTCGGTGGCTCTGAAGAGTAGCGCTGCGGCGGGGGTGACCGCGCTTTCATCATAGCGGGAGATGCGTGCGCCGCTCGTTACGCTGTAGGCGTCGCTCACTACCTCCTGGCGTCGGGCGCCGAGGGTCAGTTGTAGGCGATCATCGGCAAATGAAATCGTGTCCGCCAAGCCATAGCTGTTCAAGCGTAGCTCTGTATGCATGATGTGTGGGGTGATAAATTCGGCAGCGGCGCCCCACTGCGGATCGTATAGGTTGGTGACCCAGTCCGCACCGGGGACAGTTCTGCGCCCGTAGTCGTGCTGCTCATGCTCGTAATGAGTGGCATTGACGCTAATGGCATGGCTGACGGCGCCGGTCTGGAAATGACCGCGAACCCCGACTTCCGCCGATGTTTTTTCGACATCGAAGGCGAGCTGACCAATGCTTGTGCGATAGTTGCCTTGATCATCAAGCACCTGGGAGGACATGGCACCGTTGTAGGTGTAATTCGTTTCGCTTCGACCGATCGCTGCGTACCCCATGATCTCGTCGGTAAAGTCGAATTCGCCACGTAATATGGCCCCCTTGTCGCGCGTGTTGGCAAAGGCCCAGTCAGGGTTGATCAGCGTATCGGAGTCGGGAGGTGTCGGTACTGCCAGGCCGGGGGCCAGGTTGATACCCCGAACGGGGCCATCGATATGGTCGTCCGCACTGTACAAGTCGGCTGACAGCCGAGCTTGTTCTCCGCGCCAGTCCAGCCCCAGAGCACCCATTTGAACCCTGGGTTTCTGGTTATCCACAGCCCCCTCGCCGTCCCGGTAGACGCCGTTGAAGCGAACGCCAAACTGCTGGTTGTCCCCCAGGCGTCGGCCAACATCAAGGTGCCCACCAAGCTGCGCATCGGACATGTACGTGGTGGTGAAACGCGTCAGCGGCTCATCGTCAGCCCGTTTGGGAACTAGGTTGATAGCACCACCAACGGAGCCTCCAGGGGGCATTCCGTTAAGCAATGCAGAAGGCCCTTTGAGCACCTCAATACGTGAGAACATCTCGGGGGATGTACGGTAGTAGGGGGCCATCCCGGCAAGGCCATCAAATGTCATGTCAGTGGTGCTGGAATTGAATCCACGGATCGAGTAACTCTCGCTCCAGGCACTGGTGACGCCATTACTGAATACACTCGGATCGGTCGCCGCAATGACATCGGCAATATTCTGGGCTTGTTGATCCTGGATGAAGCGATCCGTATAGCTGATGGCATTGAAAGGCGTTTCCATAAAGTCCTTGTTGCCCAGAAAGCCCGCTCGATTGCTATAGGTCACCTGATCACCTGCATAGGTATCGTTTACTGACGTTGCTTCACCGTGTACGGTGACCGGCGCCAAGGCCACAGCATTACGCGCCTCGCTGTGCTCGGTGTCCTCGGCAGTTTGGGCAAGCGCCTGTGAAGAAAGCAGCATGAGAGCACTCGCGCTCAGGGCTAACGGAAATGCGTTCCGGGCGAGTAATGGGGGGCTTAAACAGGCAGCCGCGAGGCGCAGTGGAGCTCTTGCCCATTCTGGTTGTGTTTTAGGGGGGGGAGGTAAGGCCATGTCGGTCTCCTTTTATATCAGACAGGCGGAGCTACGCCGCTCCAGTCGAGCCGTCGTTGGAACGCTCGATACAGCAGTCGGCTAGATCGTTTTTGAAGTGCTTTGGTTGGTTAAGTCTCTAGTCGCGATACCCATCGATAATGTCATCCGCGATGATCTCTAGGGCGCTCACGCTGGCGGCGGTGACATACCAAGCTTCGGGATCGACATAGATCACCCGGTTATTTCGCCAAGCGCTGGTTTGGCGTATTAGAGGGTTTGCCATGCTGCTGGCATCCATGGTGGGCCGGTGTTCCATTATGGCAGTACGATCCACGACATAAATGATGTCGGGGTCGGCCTGTTGAATGAATTCGCTGGAGACAGGCTGGCCGTGCATGCTGGTATCGATGCCGGGAGCCGCAGGCTCAACGCCTAGCTCGGTGAAGATGAAACCGTAGCGCGACTGCACACCGAAGGAGTTGAAAGCGCCATTGTTATGCAGCAGGATGAGCGCTCTCTCTGACCGACCTTGGGTAACACGCCTAACCTTCTCGACAGTACTGTCCAACTCGGCCGTGCGCTGACGGGCCAGTGTCTCCTTGCCAAAGATCTTCCCAAGATCGATGAGATGGTCTTTGATAACGTCAATGTGGTTGCTCTGGCTGTTACGGTAATCCACGTCGAAGTGGAGCGTTGGCGCGATTTGAGCTAATTCGTGATAATGGTTGGCCTGTAACGATGTCATGAGAATTAGATCAGGGTTGGCTCGATGCACCCGCTCAAGGTTGGGGCGCACGATAGAGCCCAGGTCTTCAACCGCCGGATTGTGTCGATGCTCCTCGAGAAAATGGGGAATAAAGTCCTTCGGCATACCCACCACTGGAACGTCCAACTGATCCAAAAAGTCGACTTCATTCATGTCTAATGCCGCTACCCGGTGTGGACGGTGGTCGATCACAGTGCTTCCCAACACGTGTTGAATCGTTAGCGGTGTCATAGCCTCCTGTGGGGGCATGTCATTGGTCTGATCGCACCCTTGCATCAATGCCATCGAAGCGAGAAAGAGGAGGTGTGCCAGGCGGCGGCTGTTGAGATATCGCGTCATACCAGATTTCCTGAGGGCTTGAAGTAATTGCATAGATAGCCGCGCTCGTTATGGGCGACGTCGAAGTTCAGTCCATAAAGCTCACTCAAGCGCTGCTCGGTGATGACGTCGGCGACGTTGCCATCGCAATGCACAGCCCCTCCCTTCATGGCGACAATGTAATCGGAGTAGTTGGCGGCAAAGTTGATGTCATGGACGACCAGAATGACCGTTCGTCCATATTCATCGCAGAGGCGGCGAAGGGCCTGCATGATCTGAACGGCATGCTTGATATCGAGGTTGTTCAGAGGCTCGTCGAGCAGTAGGTAATCGGTTTGCTGCGCAATGGTCATGGCCAGGAACGCCATCTGACGCTGGCCACCGCTGAGCTCATTCAGATAAGCTCCGCGTAGAGCCGTCAGCGATAGAAAGGACAGGGCATCATCGATCACTTGATGATCATGCTGGGTGAGCGTGCCGTGGGTGTAAGGAAAGCGACCAAAGGCGACCAACTCCTCGACGGTCAGGCGCAGGTTGAATTCAGGCGTTTGTCTCAGCGTGGCCACCCGCTTGGCAAACTCGCCGATGCGAATGTTCTCTACCGGGGAGCCGTCAAGCTGGATGACTCCTTGAGAAGGCTTTAGCAGTCTTGCGATCATCATCAGCAGGGTCGTTTTGCCTGCCCCGTTTGGGCCCACCAGTGACGTCAATTGACCCGTCGGGAAGCGGAGATTGATAGCCGATAGCACTGTGCGGCTAGCATAGGTTTTATGAAGGTCTTGAACCGTAATCATGCCGTGCCCCGCGTCCGCACCATCAGCGACAGGAAGTAAGCCCCACATACGAGGTTGACGAGAATGCTGACGGTGGTTTTGTAGTTAAAGAGATGTTCGACCAGCAGTTGGGCGAGGAGGAAAGTGGCGATGGAGATGGCGCATCCTAAAGGCAGTGTGACTCGATGCCGGTAGGTGCCTGCCAGCGCGTAGGCAGTATTGGCCACGAAAATACCCATGAATGCCGTGGGGCCAAGCAGGCTGGTTGAGATGGCTACCAGCGCGGCAATCAAGAAAAGCTGGCGTTGTACGCGGCGTCGATAGTCGATGCCGAGCGAGATGGCCTGCTCCCGGCCTAGCAACAGCACGTCGAGCACCGGAAGGGCCTTGTAGCCCACCAGACAGATCGTGACCACGATGGAGGTAGCGTAGAGCAGTTGTGCAGCGCTGGCTTTGCCGAAAGTGGCTTGGCTGTACCCCAGCAGAATGGAAAATTCGCCCGGGCTCATCTTGAGCTGAATGAACTGCGTAAGGGTGGTAATGACCATTGTCAGCACCAGTCCGACTAGCAGCAGGAAATAGACGTTGTCTCTACCATCGCGAAACAGCCAGCGATGCAGCACCCAGGAGTAGCCAAGCATCAGCAGCATAGAGAGTATGACGTTGCCGTGCTCGCCGAGTACCACCAGACTGCGGGTGCCCAGCATCAGCATCAACAGAGCCTGAAACAGCAGATAGATGGACTCGTAGCCCATGATGGCGGGCGTTAATATCCGGTTGCCGGTAAGACTTTGAAACGCAATGGACGACCAAGCGACGCAGATGCCGCCGATCACCATAGTGGCCAAGCGTTCCAGTCGTTTCGGAATGACATAGTCGAAGTCGAGTCCTGAGCGCACGAAGATAAAAGCGAGCGCTAGAACGATCACGGCTGCCCAAACGGTGTGGCGAGTCTTGGCTGTCATCGTTGTGCTCTCCCGATAATCAAGATCAGAAACAGCACTCCCCCAACGCAAGCCGTTGTTAAGCCGATGGGCACTTCAAAGGGGTAAATCAGCAGCCGACTCACAATGTCGCAGGCCAGCAGCAAGGTTGCCCCCGACAGTGCTACTACTGGCAGTGTGCGAGTCAGGTTATCGCCGTAGTAGAGCGCCACCAAATTGGGAATCACTAAGCCGACAAAGGGCATGGCGCCCACAGCGATGACCGTGACCGAGACCGTGATGGCCACCAGCATCAATCCTAGTATGGCGATGGCAAGATAATTCATGCCTAGGCTCACCGCCGCCGCCTCACCCATGCCCAGTACCGTGAAGCGATGGGCGTAGAGGTAGGTAAGCATCACGACCGGCAGAATGAGGTAGATGATTTCGTAATGGCCTTGCACGATCTTTGAAAAGTCGCCCAGTAACCAGCCCTGCATGCTTTGCAAGATGTTATGGCGGTAGGCGTAGAACTCGGCAAGGGCGCTTAGCATGCCGCCGTACATCAAACCGATGACGGGAATCAGCACGCTGTTGGTGAACTTGATGCGGCGAACAATAGTGATAAATACGACATTTGCAGCGAAGCAAAAGAGCAGCGCGGCAAGCATTCGTAATCCAGCGCCAGCTGCAGGCATTAGGGTTAGCGATACGAGAATGCCCAGTTTAGCTGCATCAAGCCCGCCCGAGGTGGCTGGCTCCACGAACTTGTTACGCACGATGTGCTGCAGAATCACGCCGCAAATCGACAGACCTACACCAGTCAAAATAACGGTGATGAGACGCGGCAGTCGGCTGGCTGTGAGCGTCAACCAGGCATCATCCGACAGAGTGATTAGTTGGTGCCAACTCAACTGCTGCGCGCCTATCAGTAACGATACTCCGCAAAGCAATACAAACAGACAAGGCAGATACCCACGCATCAGGTGTCTTCTCTCCCTTCTGCATTCGGTGTAATGCGCCATGTTTTAGCGGCCTGGCGCTGGCCAAGAAAGGTGGCGTAATGCCCTTTGTGGACGAGTAGTTCAGCGGGTGCACCCTGCTCCACGACGCGGCCGTTATCCAGTACGATGATCTGGTCGGCCATGGCCACGGTAGATAGCTGATGAGCGATCACTAATAGCGTACGTTGACCACGCAGCCGTGCCAGTGTCTGAGTAATGATGGCCTGGTGCTGTGGATCCAGTGCGGCCGTCGCTTCGTCTACCAGCAAGATGGGAGCATCTTTGATCAGTGCTCGAGCGATCGCGATGCGCTGACGTTCTCCGCCGGAGAGGCGGACACCTGCTTCGCCCACCGGCGTGTTTAGCCCCTGGGGTAAGCGTTCGAGTATCTCTGTGACGCCCGCAAGATTTGCCGCTTCCATTAGCTCGGCATCGCTGGCTTCGGGGCGGCCAAAGCGTATGTTGTCGGCTATGCTGCCAGCAAACAGATGGCTCTCCTGGAGGATCTGGCTAACATAGCCTGCCAACTGAGCACTGGACATGTCGCGCACGTCGACACCGCCAATGAAAACGCGGCCTTGGTCGACATCGAAAAAACGTGCCACAAGGCGTGCGATAGTGGTCTTGCCCGAGCCCGATTCGCCGATCAATGCCGTCATGCTGCCGGGCTTGACCGACAGACTCACTCCGTTGAGCACATTGGGCGCATCTGCGGCATAGCGAAAATGTACTGCGTGAAGTTCGATAGAGGTATCACGCGGCGGCTGAGGCGTGGTTGTCTCGGGTAAGGGCGATGCGTCGAAAACAGTTTTTATTGTCTCCAACTGCCCTTTGGCGCTGCGTAGAACGTCGCTATGCTGGGCCACATCAAGCAACGGCTCGATAAACCGGCTGATCAGCAACAGCGCCACAATAACACTGGTGACGTCAGGTGCCTTCAGCGGCTCACCCAGCAGCGTATTGATCCACACCATGATGGTGATCAGCAGGGCAGCAAATACCGCCTGCACTGCCCATGTATTGAGTAGCGCCGATAAAGCCGAAAGGCAGGCTAGCCTTGTGCCGGAATGGTGCTGCTTCTCCAGTGCGTTCTCCAGAAAGCGCGTACTCTGGCCTTCGCCGCTGAAGGCGCGTAATACCGCCTGCGCATTGGCAAATTCGACTACCCGCTGGCTGGTTTCGGAGAAGTTCTGCTGGAAGGCTCGGTCGGCGTGACGGGTGAGCTTGGAAGTGAGCCATAACACGCTCACCAGTGGCGCTAATGCTATCAGTGCTGCGATACCGAGCGGCGTGTGCAGCGCTAACAGAGCGATTAGGATGACCAGTGGCACGACCAGGCCGGTGATCACCGGTGTGAAAACGTGGGCGGGAAGCTGGGCTACCGCCATTATACCTTGAGTCACTACATGGTTAAGACGCGCAGTATTGGTGCTGGTAAACCAGCCAACGGGCAGGCGAGCTACATGGCTGCCTAGACGGTGACGCCCAGACTGCAGGACGGCGACGCCCACACGAACGCCCGCCTTCTCTACATGTGATCGCACTAACCAGCACGCGAGAATACCTAGCAGCAGTATGACCAACCATACGGTGGCGTTGGTCGAATCTCCGGACATCAAATAGGTGATGATGGGGATAAATGTCAGGATTGTGACACCGCTAAGCAGGCCATAGCCAATCGCTAGCCCGAGATAACGACGTAAGAGTACGGCGTCCTCGCCGAGCAGATGAGTCAGTATTTTCAGCACGTTGGTACCTCTGATTCCAGCGTTGAGGTGGCGTTGCTCAAGGCCCAAAGGCGGGCATATAGGCCATGTTGAGTGAGAAGGTGGTCATGGTTGCCCTGCTCGACGATCATGCCGTCATCGAGTACCAGGATCAGATCGGCGTATCGGGTCGTATCGAGTCGATGGGAGATAACGATCAGCGTGCGTCCACGGGTTAGCCGAGCTAGCGCTTCCTGAATGACCAGTTCGCTACTCGCGTCGACTGCTGCGGTTGCCTCATCCAGTACCAGTAGCGGAGGATCAAGCAGAATGGCGCGGGCAATGCTCACACGCTGCTGTTCACCACCAGACAGTTGGGTGGCGTCGTCAACGACAGTGTCATAGCCATCGGGTAATGCGACGATGCGCTCGTGAATGTTCGCCGCGCGGGCCGCGTCCTCAATCTCTTGCTGGCTGGCGGAAGGGCGGCCCAAGGCAATGTTGTCGCGGATACTGGCATGGATAAGGCGGACGTCCTGCAGGACAAAACCGATATGTTGGTAAAGTGTCGCCGTTGAGAGCTGGCGCAGATCCACGCCGCCTAAGGTGATGCGCCCCTGGGTGGGATCAAAGAAGCGCAATAGAAGTCGTGCCAAAGTCGACTTGCCCGCTCCGGATGGCCCAACAATCGCAGTGACACTTCCTGTGGCAAAGGTGACGTCGAGATTCGAGAGCCCACGATGTTCGTTATCATAGGCGTAACTCACATTGTCGAAACGAATTTCGCTGTTTGCAGGCAGTGTCTGCTGGTCGGAGAGAGGCGCTTGCAAGATAGGCGTTTCAAGTAGTGCCATGACGCGTTGCGCAGCGCCGGTTGCACTGCCCAGATCGTGCAGCAGGGTATGCAGAAGCAGCAAAGGGGCACAGATACCTGGCGCCACCAGAATGAACGGCACCAAGTCGACGGGAGTCGTCCAGCCGTTGACGACAGAAATCGTTCCGCACAGCAGCGTCAGTCCCAATATCGTCATCGGCGTTACCATCGCATGAACATGAGCCATGGAAGCGACCAACGGGCGGGTAAAGCGATCAAATGCATCGGCGAAGCTATCCACTGCGTCCTGATAGCCGCGATAGGCCTGTCCGGTGGTGCCGAACGTCTTCACGACGGGGATGCCGCTAACGAACTCATTGATGGCGCTGTTCATGTGCTCGAGCCGTATTACGAATTCTCCCATGTTGGCTTTGCTGGATTGCATGAGCCGATGCAGAAACAGAAAGAAGCCGGGCAGGGGCAATAGGGTTATCACAGCGATTCGCCAATCCAGCACAAGCAGATAAACCACCGAGATCGACAAGGCCCCAAGCGCGCGCCCGACGGCAGTGTAGAAGTGCGCGGTCAGGCTGTGCAGCGTCGCAATGTCATCCTGCATTGCTTGCTTGACCTGCCCGGAGGTTTGGCCGGTAAACCAGCCAAGCGGCGTCTGGGCCAAGCGCCTGAGAACGGCCTGACGTAGATGGTGTGTCAGACGGTTATCCGCCAGATGCGCGATCAGCTCGCCGAGGAACATGCTTCCCATGCCGATGAAGACGCTGACGATACTGGCCGTTACCACCCATACGATGTCGCGTTCGTTGCTCGCAGATAACTCCCAGGCTTGGTCTGAAGCGGTAGCGAGGATCTGCGCGATGTGCGCCATGCCGGCTAGCGGTACCATCGTGAATATTGTGCCGATGCCCGCCAGAGTGGCTGCTATGAGGAGCCGTGTGCGGATGGGGGCCAGTATTCGGCTGATAGAGCCTTGGGCAGTCGACGTAGTTTGCGTGTTCATGAATCGTTGCTACTCGGTCATGGGACGTTTAAGTGGTTACTCTCAGAGTCATCAAGTCGAAAGAACCGGTATTGCCACTGGATAGAAACGCGAATTAATCGCGTTTGTGAGATTAATTGAAAATTAGTTTAGTGTCTATAAACTAATTAAAATAGTTGCATGCTAATAAACTAATTGACCCTAGTGGAAGGGGCATGGCTTGATAGAGGGCGCTATCTAAAGGAGTGTGTTATGGCAGCGCGACCAGCATCTAAAGTACGAGGGCGGCCGCCCATCATTACGCGTGAGCGTATTGCGAATGCGGGTGTCGAGATTGGCCTACCCAATATCACCTTTGTGGGAGTGGCCGCCGCGTTGGGCGTTAGCCATATGGCGCTTTACAAGCACGTTGCTAACCTCAAAGCGCTGAAGGTGGTGGTGGCCGAAGAAATCTTTCGACGCTGGAGAATTCCGCGTGCGCGTCGAGATGAGCCCGAAGAGCTGCAGGCGTATCTGTTCACCTTTGCCATGTCGATAGCCGAGTTCGTTAAAGTACACCCAGGGCTGACGCCCTACGTGATCCGCCGTCTGGCGGCGACCCAACCCATGATTGAAAAAATACATGAGCACCAAGCGCATATTGCCGAGATCTATGAAATTTCCCAGTTACAGGCACGTTGGCTTCTGGCGACGGTAGCCTTTCACTGTTTTGCCGTAGCGGACACGATTTACTCGGTGATGGGGCAGGAGCCTGTTGAGGCAGTAGATCATGCCGTAGAAGAGGCGGAACTGGAGGCAGAACTGGAGCAAGGTATTCAGGCGCTCATTGCCGGGGCTATCGCCATGCTGGATGATCATCCGCAGGGGCAGAGCTGAATAATATCTTGACCTCCATCATCATGAATCGTGGCCGTCCGGTGGCCAAAGGCGAAATCGCCGAGCTTTCCAACGAACTGATCAAACAGCACTTGACTGTTTAAGTTATCCACACCCGGTTCAAAGTCTTGGGTCGGGCTGGAAGGGCAACGCCTCTGCCGTCGTGATGACTTGATCAAACAGGGGATGCTCAGGATTGAGCATGTAGTTGAATTCTCTTGGCACGACCACGCTGGGAATGGCCAAGGCCAGACTGTGGCCGGAGTCTAGCCATCCGTCGCCCAACTCGGCAGTTTCTGCTGGCGCAGGTGCTTCCCGCCAGTTGTCCGGTAGGTCAGCTTCCCCAACACCTAGAATGCTATCGGCCGGCAATGTCAGGCGCAGCAGCGCATAGGCATTGAGCAACTGATAGCTTTCCAGATGCACCATGATTTCAAGCAGCGCCAGCGACTCGGCGCTTGCCACATACACACAGGCCTTACCGGGGCTGTTCCAGCGCCCGCCATAAAGGCGTGCACCTTCGCCATCGAAAGCGTTGTCCTGATACTTGCGCTTGATCAAGCGGTAAGCGTTGACCTCATTCACGTAGCAACCCCGTGCTCCAGTCGCCCAATCAGGTTCAACACCGTTTGATACTCGGCAGAGGTTGCGCTCATTTCGATGGGCCTGCGCCCGCCCAGACCCGTATTGGGCTTGAGCAGCCAGGTGCGGGCACCCTCGACGTCGCCTTCAAACAGGTCTAGCGCCGCCTTGAAGAGTTCGGCAAAGCGATATAGCCGGTCGCTTTCCGCCATCTTAAAGCGCCCCGACTTAGCACGGCGGCTCAGCGTGGCCGGGGGAATATCGACGTAGCCTGCCAGCGCCTTCTGTTCGATACCTGACGCCTTAGCCAGTCTGGGGTAGACCCTATACTCAATGCCTTGATGCAAAAGCTCATGCAGCTTGCGGCCTCTGGCAGGCAGGCCGATCTGGTGCCAGAAACCTGATGCCAAGGCTTTGGGTGGCTGGTATTGAGTGAAGTGCATATCCATGGTGCTTCTCATTTGATATTTCAATGAACTATCAAATGGTATACATCCCGCCTGCCCAGACGTCAAGTGAGATGGGCGATAAGGAAGGCATCGCCTCTAATCTCTACTAGCGCAACGAACTTGGCGCTTCTGGTGTTTCGCGGGCGCGGCGGCGTTTCATGGACTGAGTAATCACGCCGTAGCGTGGGCCTGCTAAAAAGGCGAGGATTAGAAAAACGCCGGTCATTATCGCCATCATGCCGCCAATGGAGACGTTGAAATACACGGCGAGGTAGTAGCCAGAAATACTTGAAGCGATCGAAATTAGCGCACCGATGATAAACATCATCCACAGCCGGTCGGTCAGCAAATAGGCGGCGGAAGCGGGCACAATGGCAAAGGCGATAAACAGTACTGCCCCCACGGCATCAAAGGCTGCTACGGCGGTGGAGCTTGTTAGCATTAGCAGCACATAAAAAAGAATCGAGGGCATAAAGCCGAACGTTTTGGCCAGCGCTGGATCGAAGGTGGCCAGTTTCAGCTCCTTATAAAAGAGCCCGATAAACGCGTAGTTGAGCAGTGTCATCACGCTCATCGATACCAGCGCCTTGGGGATGGGCAGACCGAAGATGTCGAGAGTATCCAACCAGACAAAGCCGATTTCACCGAGCAGCACAGTATGCGTGTCGATATGCACATCGTTGGCGTAGACATTGAGTAACAGCACGCCGATGGAGAACAGCGCGGGGAAAACCAGACCGATAGCGGCATCCTGCTTTACCCGCTTGGTGTTGGCCAGTGCCTCGGTAAGTAATACGGTTAATAGCCCGGTTAATGCGGCGCCTATTAGCTGTACAGGCCCACTCTGCTGTTTGGTCAGCAGCCAGACAATCACAATGCCAAACACAATTGAGTGGCTAATCGCATCAGTGAGCATGCTATTGCCGCGCAGCACAAGGAAGGTACCCACCGCCGAGGAGGCAATGCCAACCATGGCACCTACCAGAATAATGGGCAGCGCCGTGTTGGTTAGTAATTCAGCAATCATGTCACGACCTCTTCGAAGGTGGCGACCACCTGTTTGGCTGCCTTTTCTCCCCGCGATGTTAGCGCCCATCCGGCGCCGCCGTCAGAGGAGCGTATAAGGTAGCCTTGGCGCTTAAGTTTACTCAGCACCATGCGCGCGCCAAATGTTGCGCGGTAGTGTCGGGAGGCGCTGGGATGCTTGTAAAGCGTGTAGAGTAACTGCTGCTTCTGCAGCGCTTCTTTTTGGCGGTAATGCTTGATGAAGCCCCACAGCAGGCCTCGGCCGGGAGCAAGCGCCAGCGAGATGATGACAATAGCCGTTGCGGTGAGAATCACCAGCGGGCCGGTCGCCAGACCACGGGATAGGGTACTAATGGTTGCCCCCGAGACCCCACTGACAATACCGATGCCGGCGGCAATAACCAGCATCCCCCCCAGATGACGGCTCCACTGCCGGGCCGCTGCTGCTGGCGCCACGATCATGGCGGCCATTAATATCACGCCTACCATTTGCAAGCCGACCACCACGGCGAGCGCCACCATGGCGGTAAGCGCGGCTTCGATAGCGTTGACGGGCATGCCGAGCGAGCGGGCGTACTGCCCATCAAAAGTGACCAGCTTGGCTTGTTTCCAGAAGATGGCGAGCAGCGTGAGAGTGACAAGGGTGATGCTGCCCATTACCCACAGATCCGAGCGTAGCGTAGCGGCGGCCTGACCGAACAGAAAGGCTTCGAGCCCCCCTTGGGAGGCGTTGTTGGTACCCTGGATATAGGTCAGCAACACGATGCCAATAGCAAAGAAAATGCTTAGGCAAATGCCGAGAGCGGCATCGGTTTTCAAGCGGCTTTTGCGGGTCAGCAGCAGCATCGTCAGCGCGGCTAACGAGCCGGTGGCCAGTGAGCCAATGATAACGCTGCCCATATCCCGACTGCCGGTGATGATGAAGCTTAAACACACGCCGGGCAGCGCCGCATGCGAAATGGCGTCACCGAGCAGACTCTGGCGGCGTAACACCGCAAAACAGCCCAGAGGGCCGCTGATCAGCCCCAGTAGCGAGGCACCAATCACCACGTTTTGAAAGGTGTAGTCAGACAGAAGGTCGAGCCACTGCATGGGTTATTTCACCTTTGAAGCAGTGAACATCAAGGCGTCGCTATCGTTCAGCAGGGCAATCTGGCCACCGTACGCTTGACGCAGATAATCAATATTAAACACGTCTTCAGCCTTGCCGCTGGCAATCACGCGTACGTTAAGCAGCAACAGCCAGTCGAAGTAATTACGTACGGTTTGCAGGTCATGGTGGACAACAATCAGCGTTTTACCCGCATCGCGCAGGCGGCGCAGAATGTCGATAATGGCGCGCTCGGTGGTGGCATCAACCCCGGCCATGGGCTCGTCGAGAAAGTACACATCGGCTTGCTGCACCAGCGCACGGGCTAAAAATACGCGCTGCTGCTGGCCGCCGGAAAGCTGACTGATCTGGCGGTCGGCATAGGCGCTCATTCCCACCATCTCCAAGGCTTCCAGCGACTCCTTACGCTCTTTACGCCCTGGGCGCCGGAGCCAGCCCAGGCGACCGTAAAGACCCATGGTGACCACATCCAGCGCGGTGGTAGGGAAGTCCCAGTCGACGCTGGAGCGCTGCGGCACATAGCCAACGCGCCTGCGCTGTGAGGCGTAGGGGCGCCCATGCACCATGACCTCGCCGGAAAGCGATGGTACAAGCTCCAGCAGGCTCTTGATTAGCGTGCTCTTACCCGCCCCGTTAGGTCCGACAATGCCTGCCATCACGCCGGTAGGAATCTCCAGGTTAATATCCCAGAGAACGGGCTGATTATGATAGCTGACGGTCAGGTTCTGAATGCTGAGCGCCGTGTCGGTCGTTGCGGGTGTCGCCATTGTTGCAGTGCCTTATCGAATGATTAGTGAGCGAGCTTCCACTCGGTAGCCCAATCGTTCATTTCATCGGGAAGCGGTGCCAGGGTACCGCCAAGCGCTTCGACAATATGCTGGGTGTTGCGGTAGATCATCCCCATATAAGTGCCATCGACCGTATCCGGGTCACCCATGGCATCGGAGTAGAGTTCACCGCCAATTTCGACAACCTGGCCCCGTTGTTGGGCGGCATCAATAACTGCCTGAACCGTGCGCGGGTTAATGGTGCTCTCGATGAAAAGGGCCGGAACCGCGCGATCCACCACAATATCTGTCATGTTGCGAATATCAGCAATCCCCGTTTCCGTTTCTGTGCTAATGCCTTGTATGCCTTCCACGTCGATATCGTAGGCGCGGCCAAAGTAACCAAAGGCATCGTGAGCGGTGACCAGAATGCGTTGCTCATCGGGAATGCTGGCAATACTGTCTGTCACCCATTCGTGCAGGGCAAGCAGTTGCGCCTGATAACGCTCGGTATTGGCATCAAACGTCGCGGCGCAGTCGGGGCGCGCTTCACTCAGCGCGGCATTGAGCGTGGGCAGTGTTTGCGCCCATAAAGAAACGTCCATCCACAGATGAGGATCGATGCCGTACACATCCTGTGAGGTAATCAATGACGCGGGGTCAATCGAAGCAGGGGCTACGGCAAGCGTAGGTGTGCGTTCGGAGAACCTTTCCAGTACGTCGCCTAGCTGACCTTCCAGCGAATAGCCTGAGTAGAAAATCTGTTCTGCGTTTCGCAGTGTTGCCACATCGCTAGCACTTGCCTGATACAAATGGGGGTCTACGCCGGGGCCCATCATGGCTTCCACATTAACGCATTCGCCGCCTACTTCCTGCGCCACATCGGCAATCATCCCAATCGTTGCCACCACGTTTAAGGGCGTCTCATCGGCAGTTGCCAACGCACTTAAAGGCAGTGCTCCCAATAGAATCACGGCATATTTTGTTGCCATTATTTAGCTCCAGACTCGTCATGAGGTAGATGGGGTTAAATTGCTTTGTGTAAACTGATTGTCTTAAGGAAAGAAGTATAGCCTTGGCTAAGTTTGTGTCGCGATTAATCCAATGTCAAGCAGATAAAAGGCGTTGAGGTGAGCTGAAAGGGGAGCCCGGGTGATGGCGGAAAGAAACATGAGGCGCATGGGAAAATGGCGCATTAATGTAAAGGCACAATTTTCCCAGCTTCTCATTAATTACCTTATAGGGGTGATGATGGGGAATGAGTTGTTGAGCAATACTTAGGCGGTTTGACTAGCTAAACGCCGTTCCTGTAAGCGTTGAACGACAAACCAGTCAACGATAAACATAAAGATCAATGAGACGCCGACGAGTGGAAAAATAATTCCACCGATCACCAGAATGACAATCAGGCCGCGAAACACCCGTTTATCGGCCGGTAGCGGGGGCACTCCCATCGCGCCTGAGGGGCGTCGCTTCCACCACATCACCGCCGCTGACACTGCTAGCAGAATAATGGCTAGGCAGACCGCCAGGAACAAGAGTTGATTGAATAATCCAAACTGCTGACCCATATGTACGTTAATACCAAACTCCAACCAGCGGCCCATGGGCCCATAGTCGGCATAGCTCATGTCGATCAAGCGCTCGCCAGTGTACTGATCAAGGTGCACCACGCGCTGTTGGCTAAGGTCATTGGGGTAGACCGAGCCGGTGTACACACCGGTTTCTGTGGTCGGCAGGCTTACCGCATAGCCGTGATGCAATCCCAATTCATCGAAGATGGCGACAGCGCCGTCAAGGCCGATGCTCTCTACCTGGCCTGGCCTCTGCAAGGATTCTGGAATCTGCGCCTGTTCGAGTGACCACGTTGTCGGGCTTTGTGCGTTTAAACGCGCCTCCGACATGGGCACTTCAACGCGCACACCGGCGGGGTAGCCAAAATTGTTACCGTTGGCCCACTGGTTAACCTGCCCGCCCCATACGCCCGACCAGGGCATGCCCGTGATCGCCAGAAAGACGATAAAGGCGCCGACAAATAGCCCGGTAACCGCATGCAAGTCGCGCCAGAATACCCGACTTTTCGGCTTGCCACGTACGCTAACCACGCCGCCTGCGCCTTTACGCCGTGGCCACCACAGATAGATGCCGGTGAGCACCAGCAGAATTGACCAGCCGCCAGCTATTTCAATCAGTTTGCGCGCCGTTGGGCCAAAGTATTTCAAGCTGTGTAAATAGCGAACAGTCCACATGACTGTGCCACGGTCATCCAGTGCTCCCAGCACATTGCCAGTATAGGGATTCACGTAAACCGCTAACCGCTCGCCCTCTGCGGTGTTAATCGTGATCTCTGCGGAGCTTTTCGGCGTCGCGGGGTCGGTGAATTTTACGGCGCTACCGGGATGAGCCGTCAGCGCCGCACTTACCAGCGCAGAGGGAGGCAGCGCGGCCTCTTGAACGGCCACGCGCTTCACATCAGCGTGTATCAGTGCGTCCAGTTCGTCTTTGAATAGATACAGCCCGCCAGTGATCGCCAGGGTAATCATAAACGGCAGTACCAAAAGGCCGGCGTAAAAATGCCAGCGCCAAACGGCGCGGTAGAGGTCGAAGGTCTTGCGCTTACCTTCTTGTGGAGATGACGCGGTAGACATACAGTGTCTCCAGGCCACCAAGCAGCGAGCTTGGTGGTTTAATGGGTAAGGGTAAACAGGTGCTCTACTGAGCACCTAAGTGAATTAGAAGCTGAAATCGGCCCGCGCCCACACCATTCGACCAGGCTCGTTAATGCCGCGATCCAAATCAGCGGGTAGCCAAAAGCGATGATTCCAAATCCTGGCCAACGACATTGCCTTTTTCGAGCGCAGTGCGGTTTTGATGTGGCGTTAGACACGTCGAAGAAAGGGCGGGGCTCGCGTTAGCGCGTGGGGATAATTATCACAGGACCGCATCGCCTGTGTCGGTTGCGTCAGCAGTTGACCATGCGTGATAAACGCTTGCTGGCTGATCGCGGGAAGAGCGGTTGGTGTTGTTGGAAACTGTTGCCAGACGGCGCAGTAGCCACATTGGTGAAACCAGTTGAATACCGGCTCTACCGCTTCAGAAGGGCCTGAAGAGTGATGATGTTGACTTGCTTGCGGGGCCGCGTGCTGATGATGGTTTCCGTTCTGGTGACTAGATGGATGGCTAGAAGAGTGGTCAGTGCCGTGGTTAGCGTGATGTTGCCCACCCGCTTGATACTGCGAAATTAGCGGCCCGCCCAGTAGGAGATGCATCGCCACAAACGCCATATAAAGCGCTATGCGATACCAAAGAGTCCCTACTGAACGTGATAAGTGCATTTACTCGATACGCTATTTGGGCCGTGTTATGTTGTTTCATATAGAGTGCTTGGCAATTTTAGCTGAAATTTCCTTATGAAAATGTGAGGGCGGTGCGGTCAATTGACACGTAGGGGCTATTGGCTTCAGCTAAAACGAGTACTAAATCAGTTAGTAGCTCCGACATTGCGTATTAGTAATGCAAGATCGATACACTGCGAACCAGCGCTGTCACCTGCTTACCTACAGCGAGTTTCATTTCATCTGAGGACTTGCGAGTTAAGCGTGATCTAAGGTGAATAGAACCAAGGCTCAAAAGCAGCTCCACCGAGTGTGGGCTGGTGGGCAACGTTTCCATTTTTTCAATGGTAGCCGCGAGCTGATTACGGTAGCTGGTGTCCTTTGTCGGTGAGAGTGCCAAGGCAATATCCCGCGCAAAGATACGTACGCGTAAACGGCTGCCGATAGGCGCTGATATACCCGGTATTATTAATTGGTGACACTTATCAAGCGCAAGATGGGTTAGCTGATATACATCGTCATGTTCGACAACTCGACCTTCGATAATCGAGGCAGCATCGAACCCTCCCAGCTCCTCGGTTAAATCAAAGCGCTGCAAAAGGTCATGCAATGGATCGCTAGCGATAACGCGCCCCTCTTTCATCAGTACGAGATGATCAGCAATTGCAGAGATCTCTTCGGGGTCGTGGCTGACGTAAATCACCGGGATTTGAACCTGGCGAGTCAGTCGCGCAAT
Source organism: Halomonas sp. N3-2A (assembly GCF_002216165.1). NCBI lineage: Bacteria > Pseudomonadati > Pseudomonadota > Gammaproteobacteria > Oceanospirillales > Halomonadaceae > Halomonas > Halomonas sp. N3-2A. Next base: position 4,102,068 of record NZ_CP022286.1, read on the forward strand.
GAAGCGCAACAGCTCTTGCTTACGTGGCCCATCCAATCCGGAGAGTGGCTCATCCATTAGCAGTAGCTGAGGATCGCTCAGTAGTGCTCTGCCTATGGCGACCCGGCGTGCTTCGCCGCCCGAAAGGGTGCCCGGTATCCGCGCTAGTAAATGTCCGATGCCAAGCAGTTCGACAATCTCATCGAAGCGGTGAGCTGCTCGTTCAGGCATGCCGTAGGTAAGGTTGCCTCGCACTCGGTAGTGAGGAAAAAGACGCGCCTCCTGGAACACAACGCCAATGCGCCGTTGATGGGCGGGTACATTCTGGCGCTGTTGGGTGTCTAGTAGCACCTGATCGCCGAGTTGCAGTTTGCCTACGTCGGGTGTGTCCAGGCCTGCAATAATGCGCAGTAGGCTGGTTTTGCCGCTTCCTGATATGCCAAAAATACCGGTCACACCGCTAGCGGGCAGCGTGAGCGATGCTTGCAGCTGGAAGTTGCCAAGACGCTGTCCAACAGAGAGCGATAGCGATGAATGGGAAGAGGCGTCGGGAGACGTTGGGTTAGTAGGCATCACGTTCCTGTAAACGCTGTTGGGTGCGGCGCGCTAGCCATTCAGAGGCAATTAACGAGAGCAGGGCAATAATGATGGCGAGAAAACATAGCCGTGCCGCAGCGGCTTCCTGACCGGGCGTTTGAATTAGCGTATAGAGTGCTAGGGGCAAGGTGCGCGTTTCACCAGGGATATTAGAGGCGAAAGTGATAGTGGCACCGAACTCTGAAAGCGCGCGAGCAAAAGCCAGCACGGTACCGGTTAACAGGCCGGGGATCGCCAGCGGCAATGTGATGGTGGTGAATACCCGCCAGCGACTAGCGCCTAGCGTGCTGGCAGCCGCTTCGAGTTTGGGGTCAACGGCCTCAATGGATAAGCGCAGAGCCCTCACCAGTAGCGGAAACGCCATTACGCCGCTAGCAACGGCTGCCCCTTGCCAAGTAAATGGCAATGATACGCCTAAGCTGCTGTAAAGCCATTGGCCAAATACCCCTTGCCTGCCCAAGCCAATTAACAGTAAATACCCCACAACCACGGGCGGCAGAACCAGTGGTAAGTGTATTAAACCATTGACGAATGCTTTCCCGCGAAAATGATAGCGGGCTAGCCACCAAGCGACGGCAATGCCTGGAGGCAATATCCATGCAACCGCCGCTAAGCCGATCAGTAAACTTAGACGAATAGCCTCCCACTCCGCTGGAGAAAGCGTCACGGTGCACTGATGCTTGTGTCAAAACCGTGCTCGGCAAAGATAGCGAGGGCTTCTTCACTGGCTAGCCACTCCCGTAGCGCCACGGCAGCAGCGTTTTGCTCGGCATCAATCAGGGCAATGGGGTACGTAATGGAGTCGTGGCTGGCGGCTGGAAATAATCCAAGTACTCTTACGGCTTTGCTGGCAAAGGCATCCGTTTGATACACCACACCGATGGGTGTTTCTTCGCGCTCTACCAGTGCTAACGCCGCGCGCACATCATTGCCACGGGCTAGGCGCGGCGCTAGAGCTTCCCATTCGCCCAGTGTCTCCAGTGCTTGCTGGGTATAGATACCGGCCGGTACATGGTCTGGGTCTCCCACGGACAGCCGGTCGCGCTCGCCTAATAGCGTTTCAATAGCGATGCCTTCCCCTGGGGTGAACTGCATTGGCACGCTATCGCTGGCACTAACAAGCGCCAATCGATTTTGCAGTAAATCCCTACGTTGCTGCACATTGATCTGCTGATCTTCAAGCCAATCCATCCACGTCACATTTGCGGAAAGAAATAGCTGCGCGGGACTGCCGCTGGCGATTTGTCGAGCAAGGGTAGATGACGAAGCATAAATCGCGGTCACATCAACGTCATTATGTGTTTCATAAACCGCAATGGCATCGTTTAGGGCATCGGTCAGCGACGCAGCAGCCGCAACGTGCACATTGTCGCTCGCGAGCGCTGATGCCGTCGGAAGGCTAAATAGAATAACGCTGGCAAGCAGGCGATTGTTCACACCGAAGTTAAGCATCGTTTTATTCCGCTATTTCCACATGGATATAGCGGAGATTAGCGAATACTCAGCGCGTGTTCAATGGCAAATAACGCATGGCTTGATGGCGATCAATCATTGTCGCGCTCGGCATCATCAGAAGGTGACAGAAGCGCTAGCAGTGCTTTGGCATCGTCAGGCGTTGCCATCACAAACTGCTTTTCCAGTGCTCGGTAGTGGGTGAGTACTTGTTTACCCGTCTCGGTTAGGTGTGCTCCCCCCCGTGCATTTCCACCGGAACTTGTGACTACCAGCGGCGATAAAAAGTAGCCGTTCATAGTTTCGAGCAGTTGCCAGGCTTTTTTATAACTCATGTTCAGCGCGCGGCCCGCCGCGGAAATTGAGCCGGTTTGATCAATCATTTCCAAAAGATCAGCTTTGCCAGGGCCAATCACCACGTCGTGGTTTAACGCTAAGCGCAGCTGGAAGGTAGGGGAGGGGTGATGGGTACGTGTCATTGTTGAACTCTGCTGATGACTATGTGCGTATCAGTTTAGCAACGATACAGCCCCCAACGCTTACCATTTAGTGGTTGGCGAAGAAGCGGTCCCAGCCAAGGTTAACAAGGCTTTGGCCTTCTTCTAACAGCGTTGAAGGTTGCTCCAACGTGGTGCGCTTATCCATTTTGACGCTCTTTTTTGGTGCTCAAGACCGCTATTGGCTAACAATCTCAAGGCTTAAGTTATTGTGTCGACAAAGAAACGTGGTTTTTCACCATTTTGGCGCACTCCTTGCATTTCAAGTTGAAATATTGACCAACAGGAAGCGATAGCGCCCATGACTCTGTGTGAACTTGCGACACCTGCTGCTGGCTCAGGCCATCGCTTTGATGGCGAGCGCCACTGGGCGGCATCGCTGGGGCTGCGTTTTGCTAACCGTGAGGGCACAACCCGATTGGTGCAGGCTCGTCACCAAGGGCCCCTACGCGTACAGCGCCCGTTTTACCCAGAAGGGGGCACGGAAGCTTGCCATGTGTACGTGCTGCATCCACCCGGTGGTTTAGTCAGTGGCGATGCCTTGACGATTCGCGCCCACATCGAGCGTGATGCCCACGCGCTGCTCACCACGCCTGCGGCTAACAAGCTTTATAAAGCTGACAGTCAGGGCGTCGCCTGGAACCAACAGACGGAACTTAACGTGGAAGATGGCGGCATCCTTGAGTGGCTTCCTCAAGAAACGATCGCCTTTGATGGCTCCAAAGGCACTCAGCGAACGCATATTGCGTTGCATGGCAGTGCCCGTTGCCTGGGTTGGGAAATCATGGCGCTGGGCCGCCCCGCCAGTGAACTTCCCTATGTAACAGGCCGAATTGAGCAGCACTTTCGTTTAACCCTAGATGGCAAGCCGCTGTGGCTTGAACGCCAACCGTTGGATCCTGCACATCCGCGTTTTAACGGGCGCTGGGGGCAGGGGGGCGCCACGGTGCAAGCCACGCTGTGGGCGGTTGGTTTAGAAGATGCCGGTGCGGCGATTGATGAACTACGCGAAGCGCTGCCGGACAACCCGCGTTGGGCGGTCACCGTTCGCCAGGGCGTACTGTTATTACGTTACCTCGGAAACTCACGTAATGAAGCCTGGGCGCTGTGTGAGCAGGCTTGGCATTTACTGCGCCCGCGCTGGATCGCTCGCACCGCCCACACGCCGCGCATCTGGTTAACCTAGACATTATGCAGCAGGTGCTAAATAAGTTATTACCACTAATGCAAATGAAAACCTTTTGCATTAAAATGGTGGTTTGTGACTTGCACCGAGATGCACCATGCTGCTCAACGTCTTATCCTCTTCCTATTGGCTGCTGATCTTACGCATCCTGGCCGCGACGCTTGGCGGCTATATCGTTGCTGCACTGTTCTCGGTGGCAGCGCTTGGCTTACCGCTAGATACCATGATGTCTCTGCGTATCGGCATGATGGGGAGCTTCATTATTTGGGCGGGTGTGGCGATCTGGTCGTTTATCACGCCAAGTTTGATACGTCTTTGGGGGGTTATCGGTTTAGCCATTTGCGGCCTTCTAGTGGTGGCTAACTATGGCGTCCACTAAGCGCAGCGTGAGGCGTAATATGGCTCAGCTGCACACATGGTGCGGCTTGTTAGCTGCTTGGCTGCTGTTTGCTGTTTTCCTGACGGGCACCCTGAGTTACTTCAAAGAGAGTATTTCGTTATGGATGCAGCCCGAACTACCGAGTGTCGCCGCGAACGCTGAGTGGGACAACCGACGCCTGGCGGATTACTGGCAGCACTATCTTACTGAACATGCTTCAACAGCGAGAAGCTGGCAGATTACTTTTCCTAATGAGCGCGTGCCGGTCTCGACAGTCGTCTGGTTTGGGCAGGATGGGAGAGAGCAGTCGGTACTTGACCCAACCACTCTGACGTTGGTTACCCCGCGAGAAACGCGTGGGGGGGATTTTTTCTACCGATTCCATTTTCAATTGCATCACCTCCCCGCCGTCTATGGCCGCTGGCTCATTGGTATCGCCACCATGATGATGTTCGTGGCAATCATCAGCGGCGTGATCACCCATAAAAAAATCCTGCGCGACTTTTTTGCTTTTCGGCCCCAGAAGGGCGCCCGTAGCTGGCTAGATGCCCACAATGCTTTTTCTGTGTTAACGCTGCCTTTTCAGTTAATGATTACCTATACCGGCTTGATAACGCTCATGTCGCTCTATATGCCTTGGGGAGTAGAGCGCGCGTTTCCCGATGCTGACGCGCGTCGCCAAGCGACCAGTGAGCTGCATGCCTTTCCCCTCTCCGGCCCGGCTACGGGGCAGCCTGCAGCGTTATATGCCCTTAGCGAACTGGTCGGTGATGCTGAGGCGCATTGGCAGAAGCCGGTGCAGTCCTTAAGGGTTAGCCACCCTGGGGATGCAGGCGCGCGTGCCGTGGTTTGGCAGAGTGCCCACGAGGCGTTGTCTGCACACCGCCCGCAACGTATCTATGAGGCCAGTTCGGGCGCGTTGTTAGCAGAGACTCAGCCGCAACGCATTGATGAACAAGCACACGGCGTCATGGTGGGGCTACATGCCGGCCGTTTTGCCGACTGGGGCATGCGCTGGATCTATTTTGCCTTGGGCGCTGCTGGGTGTGGCATGGTGGCAACCGGGCTATTGCTATGGACGTCAAAGCGGAAGTACAAGAAGGGCAGTGTGGTGGGGATGTGGTGTGTCGAGCGGCTTAATATAGCCACGTTGGCTGGCATGCCGATTGCCGTATTGGCCTTTTTAGCCAGCAACCGACTTTTACCGGTGGCGCTTAGTGGGCGTGCCCAATGGGAAATCCATTGCTTCTTTGCCGCCTGGCTGCTGGCGCTGCTACACGCTGTCTTAAGGCGCTCGGCCTCGCAGGCGTGGCGGGAGCAGTTAGCTCTGATCGTTATCTTGTTACTGTGCCTACCAATGCTGAATCTCTTGGCCCCTTCCTATCGTGTTCTAGGTGAGCTTGCCGCAGGTAATTGGCAGCGTGTTAGCGTTGACCTGATGTGTTTGGTCGGCGCGCTGATCATCGTCTGGCAGATGAAACGAGCCGCTAAAAAAGCGAGCACCCGTGTGCAGCCCATTCAGGTGGCGTCATGATGCTCAGCACGATTCTGGCACTCGGTACGCTGGGCTTTGCATTAATTGCGCTATCGGATAGTCGCCATCGACGCCGTTGTGGTCTTAAGCCTGCTCAACAAAAACCTTGGTTCTGGGCGGGCAGTGCGATACTCGGTTGGCCGCTTTGGTTGGCAATGGAAACCTGGAGCACAGGGCTGGCAATAACGCTATGGCTGGGCTGTCTAAGCATCTCGGCGGGAGTGGTATTTCTTGGTCTGGCGATGTTTGAGCGCTTTCGCCAGCAGCGGTAATTATCCCCGCCGCTGGCGATTTAATAAATAAACCAAATAGATGCCGCCCAGCCCGGCTGTTAAAACCCCGACGGGTAACGCCCCAGAAGGCAATAAGTACTGAGCCGCTAAGTCTGCCGCTAATAGCAGCAGCGCTCCGACCACACCTGCCGCTAAGGGGAGCGGCCCAGGTTTTCGCCACAGGCGTAACGCCAACTGGGGGGCGGCAAGGGACACAAACGCAATCGGCCCTACCGTCGCGACCGCGCCACCTGCTAGAAAAGCCCCCATTAAGGCACTTAATAAGCGTGAGGCTGCCAGATTAACGCCGAGGCTTTTGGCGACGGGGTCGCCAAGCGCCATCAGACGCAGCCGGGGGGCTATCAGCACAATACCGGGCAGTAACAGCAAACACAGGCCAAGCATTGGCCAAAGATCGTGCCACTGGCGTCCTGCTACGCTACCGCTAAGCCAAATCATCGCGTCTCGCGCTTGCTCTTGGCCCAGCCAGGTCAAATTTAGCTGCACACCTGCTAGAGCTAAGGCATTGATAGCGATGCCAGCAATAATCATTGAAGAGGGGTGGCGAAAACCACGCCCAGAGCCGCTATAGACCGCCAGCGTGCCGATGATCGCACCTAGTGCGGCTCCTGTCGTGGTAGACATAATGCCCACCAACCAGCTGCTTGCCAGCAGTGCTCCCAGGCTAGCGCTGGCAGTAAGGCCGATAATATCGGGACTACCTAATGGGTTGCGGGTGATGCCTTGAAACAGGGCGCCCGATACACCCAGCGCAAAGCCAGCACACAGCGCGACGAATGCCCGTGGTAAGCGCAGCGTAAACGCCTGCCACTGTTCAAACGGTGTCGCATTACCTTGGATAAGGTGCCCAAGCGCTTCCTTGCTAAGCCCTTGGCTTCCCAGCATGAGAGAACCCAGTAATAGCCCTAAAGCGATAATGCTGGCCAACATGTAGGGGGCTAAAGCTCGGGATGGCAAAAGACAGGGTGACAACTGACGGGAGGCTGGCAGTAACGTATTAAAGCGTTTCATCATGACTCACACACCGCGCTGGTTAATGCGTAAAGCGACTAACAGAAATGGCGCGCCTAACAGTGCTGTCAGGATCCCTGTCATGATTTCAGAAGGGCTTAGCAAAAGGCGTGCGAGCAGGTCTGCAAGTATCATCATTAGGGGGCCCATCACCAGCGCGATGGCAAGTTGCCAATAAACGTAATGACCAGCAATTTTTTTGGCCAATAACGGCACGGCTAAGCCCACGAAGGCGATAGGGCCTACCGTGGCGGTTGAAATCGCCGCTAGCAACGCGCTACCGCTAAGCACCGCCAGCCTTAAACAACCCGCATTCAGCCCCAGCGCTTTGGTCACGCCGTCACCCATTTGCAGGACGTGCAAAAAGCGCGGGAGGATAAACGACAGGCCTAGCCCGACCGCTATCCAGCCTAATAGCCGCTGGGCTTCATCTAGCGTATGCCCATTGATGGACCCAACGATCCAGAAGCGATAGTTGGCAAATAAGGCGGGGTGAGTAAGGGTGATGGCTTGTACGTAGGCAAAGAGAACGGCGTTAAGCGCCGCCCCTAACAGCAGCAGATGTGATGGGTCATGCTGGCGATAAGCGCTCTGAACGCCGACTAAAACAGCCACGCAAAGCGCGCCAGGTAGCGCTAACCAAAAAGCGCCTGCAGGCAACGAACCAAGCACCAAACCAGCGGTGACTAGAGACGCGGCTGCGCCTGCATTGATGCCCAGAAGCCCAGGCTCGGCAAGCGGGTTGCGAGTTAAATTTTGGAGCAGTGTACCGGCGACAGCAAGTGCCGCGCCGGTGGCGATGGCGAGCAGTGTGCGTGACAGGCGTGCTTCCACTAAGTCGTTGGCGTAGCTAGTGTCTAGCGCTTGAAGTGCCCGCCATACTTGATAAGGGGAGAGGTGTTCTGCTCCCACCGAGAGGTTGACCCAGCCAAACAGCAGTACCGCCCCCATTAGCCCAACCAGCCAGCGTGTTCGTTGCCGCAAAGAGGGAAATAGGCCGTTCTCCATACCCGCTCCAGCATTCATCGCTGTTCTGCTGCCTCGGCAAGGCGTGGCAAGAGCCGCTCGATCATCCATTGAGTCGCTAGTGGCGAACCGGCAGAACTAGCCACGATTAATGGCTGATCGGTCAGCGCCAGATAACGGCCATCTGAAATGGCTGGCAATGAGGCAAACAGCGGTAGCTCAGCGACTCTATCGCGCTGCTCTGCGCTGTGATACCAAGAGACCACTAAATCGACATCTTCGAGCATGGGCAGATGTTCAAACCCTAGGTAGTGCGCAAAGTGATTACCGCTTGGAGAAAGGCCTTCAACCGTTGGTGATAAGTGAAGTCCAAGGCCTGTCAGTGTGCCAACACGAGGGTCGTCTGCTAAGTACACAGAGACATTTCCGGAGGCTGGGTCGGGCCGCACATAGGCAAAAGTGGTGTCTGCAAGGCTTGGATAAGACTCGCCTGCAGTCCTCAGCGATGTGTCGAGATGACGTATTAAGGCAGCGCCTCGTTCCGGAACGCCAAGCGCTAGTGCAATACGTTCAATCTGCTCATCAACAGAGGTGAGGTAAGGACGCTCTGGGTAAGCGACAATGGGCACCAGTGGCGACAGCAGGTCATAAATAGCGTCTGGAACACCACTGGAAGGTGCCAGAATGACATCCGGCTCCAGCGCGAGCAGTGCTTCAACATCCAGCTCGGGGTATTGGGTAATCGTCGTGGGGAGCGGCGCTGCTTGTGTTTCCAGAGCGTCTCGTACCCATGGCCAATAGCCATCTTCATCGCCGCCCCACTCCGCACGGCTGACCCCGACCGGCACCACGCCAAGTGAAATGGCAATATCATCAGCACCAACGCCAAGGGTGACGACGCGCTGCGGTGGCTCGTCAATGGTGGCTGTTCCCAGTGGGCTTTGGCTGACAACGGGAAACAGAGAGGCATCAGCCACTGCCCCCGTCATGGGGGCAGCCGCAATTAACAGGGTGATTAATGAGCGTAACAGCATCAGCTTCTCACCAATCCCAGTTGATTGACATGACGGCACTACGCGGTTCGCCAAGCCAATACTGGCTGTAGAAACCAATTTGCTCGTAGTAGTCCTTGTCAAACACGTTGTTGATGTTCAGCTGCGCGCTTAATTGATCGTTGAAACGGTAGCGTGCCATCAGATCAGCAACGGCGTAAGCATCTTGCCCAACCTTAACCTGGCCATTGGGGCTAGATGTGTTCCGCCAAATATCGCTTTGCCAACGAGCCCCGCCGCCCAGTGTTAAGCCACTCCATGCACCCGGTAGTTGGTAAGTGGTAAACAGTTTGACCTGTTGGCGTGGATGGGTTGTGTTGGTACGCTCGCCGTCGGAATTTTCTGCATTGGCTAGCGTGTAGCTGGCGCTCACATTCCAGCCAGAGGCCACTTCGCCAATCAATTCGACTTCAACGCCATTGACCTGATTACCATCAACGCTGCGGTGGGCGGACGTACCCGGCTGGCCGATTACATCAACACCCGGAATGGCTTCTGCCACACCGTTTTGCTCTGTTCTAAACAGTGCAATACTGCTATCCAAGTGGCCATTCAGAAGGGTTGCCTTAGCCCCCAGTTCATAGCTGCGACCCTGAATAGGATCAAGCAGAGAGCCATCCTCACGGCGGGCATTCTGAGACTGGAAAATCTCGGTATAACTCGCGTAAACAGAGGCGTAGTCATTAATATCGTAGATAATGCCTGCATAAGGCGTTATTTCGTTGCTATATCGGTACTGCCGCTCAGATCCATAATAAGTCTGATCCAATTCCCAGTCGCTCAGGCGTGCACCAAGAATAAGATTAAGCGGATCACTCAACGAAAAGCGCGACACCATAAAGCCGCCGCTTTGCGTTACCTGCATATTATCTGAGCTGTTGAATTGCCCCCACTGAGGCTTGGCCACCACACTGTCTCGCCAATTAAGGTAACTACCCGCGGAAGGCGGCGTGCCAACCGGGGTGGCCAGTTTTATCTCAAAGTCATCTTCGTTATGCATCCAGCCAAAGCCCAGCTCGTGTTGGCGGCCAAATAAGCTGAAATCACCTTCGGCCGTCACGTTAACGGTTTGTTGAGTGCGGTTGCCGCGGTAATTTAAGAAGGAGCTGGACATACCAAGGCCTGTCTCCCTGTCTGGGAAACCGCCGCGATAAAGGTACTCTAGGCCATAGTTACCATCGTTATGGCTGACCGCGGCGCGTAACGTCCAGCCGTTATCCAGTTGGTGGCTAAGATCAGCGAACACGCGAGTGGTCTCGTTGTAAAACGTTGACCAGTCGGTGTTGTTAGAGGCGCTGCGGTCAAAGTCCGTGCGGCTGCCATCAGCATAAAAAGCCGGGACACTGGCCCCTGCGCCAACCGTCTCGTTGTGCTGATATTCAACCCCTACGGTTAATTGAGTAGCGGGGGTAAGCTCGCTACTAATAACACCGTAAAGTGTCTCATGGTCATCTTCGAGATGAGAGATAAAGCTATCGTTCTGGCCTTTGGCTACGACAAAGCGGGCCCCTGTCGTGCCATCGCTGCTTAACGGTACAGACACATCCGCCGTGGCGCGGCGACGATCCCACCGGCCGATGCCCGCGGAAACAGACGCAGCCGCTTCGGATAACGGGCGTTTGCGAATAAAGTTAACGCTTGCCGAAGGTTCGCCAGCGCCGGTCAATAAACCGGTTGCCCCGCGTACCACTTCAACACGGTCATAAATCGCCGCATCCCAGTCGGTATCGCCAAAATTCCAAAAACCGCTGAGCGGAATGCTGAGTCCGTCAAACTGCACGCTACGTATCGAGAAACCACGTGCGGCATAGCTAATCCGGTTACTGTCAGCTCGGCTTGGCGAAACACCGGGTACTTGGGCTAACACATCACCGCCTGTCTGTGCCGCACGGTCGTCGATCTGCTGGCGAGTAATAACACTTGTTGATTGGGGCGTCTCGCGTGGTGTTAATGACAGCCCGACCGCACTGCGGCTAGCGGGCACTGTGTAGCGTTGAGTGCCTTCACTGCTGGTGCTGAGGCGCTCACCGGTCACTAGCAAATTGTCCAATGTTTCGTCAGGAGCTTCAGCAAAGGCAAGCAAAGGGTAGGCAAGAATAAGTGCAGTGCATGTTGATCGATATAACAATGGCATGGAGCGGTTTTCCAAAGTGGATGTTGCTAGTAGTTAATATTTCATAATGAGAATTATTCCACTTATGATGGGCGGGCGGTTATGCCCGCCGCGCAATTGATTATGCGCAAACGTCAGCCGTATCGTTTTAGGAGCGTTTAAGGGAACTTTCCGTCAAAGCACCCGGCGAGATACCGTAGTTTTTCTTGAAGGCAGTAATAAAGTTGCTGGCATGACGGTAGCCGCTTAAATGTGCCGCTTGTTGAACGCTGTGGCCGCTCAGCAGCAGCTCGCGGGCTAGAGAAAGCCGACGCTTGCGCAAATAGTCGATGGGCGCTAGGCCGTAAGCCAGCTTGAAATGCCGCATTAGCGTACTTGGGCTCATGGCCGCGCGATCCGCTAAGCGTTGCAGCGTGTGGTCAAACGACGGCTCTTCATCCAGCCAGCGGCGTATCAGCGCCAAGCGCTGTCGGTACAGTGCGCCACTGTCAGCCGTATATGGCGAACGGCCGTCCAGCCCCTGGGCGATGATTTGCAGTGCTAACCCTTGAAAGCGCATGCGCTGTGACTCAGCGCTACTGGAAGTACCGCATGCTTCATCGATGGTTAGCTGTAACCCAGGGCTGAGTTGCCAGACATGGAGGGATGACGATGAGATGTGAGCACCGTACCAAGCCTGCATCGCTGGTGCGTCGAGCGACAGGCATAGCGTGCGAAGCCGTTGATTAGCAGGATGAAAAGCGCTGAGCGTTAAACCTGTATCCAGCCTTAGCCAGCAAGCTTCCCCGGCCGTTATCCAGCGCTTTTGGCCATCAATATCGAAATGTGCGCAGCCCTCTAACATCACCACAATCAGCAGATCGGTATTGCCCTTAGAGAACGATTGATAGGGGCGCAGTACGTCCAAGTCGGAAATAAAAAGCTCCACACCCGCCGCTAGGCTAACTTCTTCTACACGCCCTTGGGCGATCGATGTTTTCGGCGTGCAGGCAGCGTTGGAAGTGATGGGAAAGCAGTAATCGATACTGTATCGGCGTCCGTAGCCTAAAAAATGAGCAACGGTATAGCGGGTGCTAATGGTCACGTGGTGTGTCTCAACCTGGTGTAGAAACAAAGGTTCAACAAACAGCCTTATTTAAAAGACGCGCACAAATAGTAATGTGTTTTATTATTATTTGATAGTTAATGCTAAGTGGAGCGTTTTAATTGCACTTCTTTGGTGCGACAGAAGGGGCTGGCTAATTAGCATGGTGCAATTTTGGTGCGAATAAGAGAAAGTCGATATTTTTCAAACCATTGAATAATAATAACTATTTTTTCTATTCACCATTTTGGTACGGCGGTTGCGCTGCATTGCTTCAAATAGGCGTGCTCGGTTTCGATAGTCTGGGAGTGTTGTTCCGAATCCTGCACCGTCGTTTCTGTTGAGCGCTGCCACTGATTGAGCCAATGGAGCCGCTATGGAACTGACCCCGCGAGACAAAGATAAGCTGCTGCTGTTTTCTGCCGCCCAGCTTGCCGAGCGCCGCAAAGCACGTGGCCTAAAGCTTAACTACCCCGAAGCCGTCGCGCTGATCAGCTTTGAAATTATCGAAGGTGCCCGTGACGGCAGAAGTGTCGCCGACTTAATGAGCTACGGCCGTGAAATCCTTAGCCGTGATGACGTGATGGATGGCGTGGCGGAAATGGTGGATGAGGTGCAAGTAGAAGCCACCTTTCCGGATGGCACCAAGCTCGTGACCGTTCACACGCCAATCAACTAGTCGTCAGCAACCAGGAGGCTGCCATGATTTCCGGCCCAATGATTCCAGGACAGTACCAGTTAAAAGACGGTGATATTGAGCTATGCGTGGGCCGCGAGCGGATTAGCGTCGAAGTGTCCAATACCGGCGACCGCCCTATTCAGATCGGCTCTCACTACCATTTTGCAGAAGCCAACCCGGCGCTGGTGTTTGATCGCACGAAAACCCGAGGTTTTCGCTTAGACGTGGCAGCGGGCACCGCGATTCGCTTTGAGCCAGGCCAGACCCGCGAGGTCACGCTAATTCCCTTCGTCGGTAAGCGCGAAATTTACGGCTTCCGTGGCGATGTGATGGGTGCGCTCGATGGAGATAAACAATGAAGCCGGTTAACAAAATCAGTCGGCAAGCCTACGCCGATATGTATGGCCCCACCGTGGGCGACCGCGTGCGCCTGGGCGATACCGAACTGTGGATCGAAGTGGAGCAAGACGCTACCCACTACGGCGATGAGGTGAAGTTCGGCGGCGGTAAGGTCATCCGCGATGGTATGGGCCAAAGCCAGCGTAACGACGCCACGGTGATGGATACGGTGATTACCAATGCGCTGATTTTAGACTGGTGGGGCATTGTGAAAGCCGATGTCGGCCTGCAAAACGGGCGCATTGCAGCGATTGGCAAGGCAGGCAACCCCGACACCCAGCCCGATGTAGATATAGTGATTGGCCCCGGCACTGAAATTATCTCAGGCGAAGGCAAGATTCTTACCGCTGGAGGCATCGACGCGCATATTCACTTTATTTGCCCCCAACAGGTAGAAGAAGCGCTGATGAGCGGCGTGACCACCATGCTGGGCGGCGGCACTGGTCCGGCGACTGGCTCCAACGCCACCACTTGCACGCCTGGCGCGTGGCATATTGGCAAAATGCTGCAAGCGGTGGACGACCTGCCGATGAATATTGGCCTGTTGGGAAAAGGCAACGCCAGCTTGCCGGAAGCGTTGGAAGCGCAGCTGGAAGCCGGGGCCATGGGGCTTAAACTCCACGAAGACTGGGGCACCACGCCTGCTTCCATTGATAACTGCCTCAGTGTGGCAGAGAAGTACGATGTGCAGATCGCGATCCACACCGACACACTCAACGAGTCCGGCTTTGTGGAAGACACCCTGGCGGCGTTTAAAGAGCGTGGCATTCATACTTACCACACTGAAGGGGCGGGCGGCGGTCACGCGCCGGATATCCTGACCGCCTGCTCAAAAGAGTATGTGCTGCCGTCTTCCACTAACCCGACGCGGCCTTATACGGTTAACACCATCGACGAACACCTGGACATGTTGATGGTCTGCCACCACTTGGACCCCAACATTCCCGAAGATGTGGCCTTTGCCGACTCACGTATTCGCCGTGAAACGATCGCCGCCGAAGATATTCTCCACGACTTGGGCGTGATCTCGATGATTGCCTCGGATTCCCAAGCCATGGGGCGAGTGGGCGAAGTGGTCTGCCGTACCTGGCAAACGGCCCATAAAATGAGAGTGCAGCGCGGTTTGTTGCCCGAAGATGAAGCCCTGGGTGCTGATAACCTGCGCGCCAAGCGCTATATCGCCAAATACACTATTAACCCTGCGATTACCCATGGCATTGCCCATGAGGTGGGCTCCATCGAAGTTGGCAAACTGGCTGATTTAGTGCTCTGGAAACCGGCATTTTTCGGTGTAAAGCCCTCGCTGATTTTAAAAGGCGGCATGATTGCGGCGGCGCCCATGGGCGACCCCAATGCGTCGATTCCCACGCCTCAGCCGGTGCATTATCGCTTTATGTTTGGGGCGTTTGGAAAGGCCGCCAGCCAAACGCGGCTCAACTTCGTGAGCCAAGCGGCGATTGACGCAGGCATTAAAGAGCGTCTGGGCCTGCAGAGCACGCTTTCCGCCTGTAAAAACGTACGTGGCGTGCGTAAAAAAGATATGAAGCTCAACGACGCCTGCCCAGAGCTAACCGTTGACCCACAAACCTATGAAGTGCGCTGCGATGGCGAGCTACTCACCTGCGAGCCCGCCACCGAGCTGCCACTGGCGCAGCGGTATCATTTGTTTTGATTAAGGCTATTTAATTGAGGTAGAGATGGCGGGGGTAGGCCGTAGAGAGGGTCTTTTGCCATGGCCGGAAAATGTTCCCTACATTTCCGGCATTTCCTCCATCCATGGAGGTCAGATGGCAAAAGTAGCGTACAGGGATGTATTCACAGCGCCCTCTCGTAGGCCTACCCCCGGCACAGCCGCATAGATAGCGAAAGGACGGTAGTCATGTTGAAACTGATAGAACGTTTAGGGCCGATAGACGAAAGCGCCGCCAGCGACACGTTAACGCTGCCCTTTGAGTTGCGCATTCGCGGCCGTTTGAAAGCCGAGAGCGATAGCGGCCGCGAGCTGGGCCTGTTTCTAGACCGTGGCCCAGTGCTGCGCGATGGTGAGGGCCTGAAGGCCGAGAGTGGCGAGGTCGTCCGCGTGTGTGCCGCTATCGAACCGGTCGTCACCGCGCGAGTGAGCACTGGCTTACCCCTGGCGCGGCTGGCGTATCATCTTGGCAATCGCCATGTGCAGCTCGCGCTGGATGAAGATGAACAGGGCGGCTGGGTGCGTTTCCCACCCGACCATGTGTTAGAAGAGCTGGCGGAACTACTGGGGGCGAAGCTTGAACACCACAACGCCACCTTCGATCCAGAACCAGGCGCTTATAACCAAGTAGGTGGCGGCGGGCATTCTCACGGTCATGGGCACTCCCACGACCATTCACACGCGCATGAGCATCACCATGCCCACTGAGCGTGCCGTGCTAGACAGCCATGACTTGGCTCTACTAGGGCTAATGCAGCTGGTCAGCCCCGCGCTACCCATCGGTGCCTTTGCGTTTTCCCAAGGGCTGGAAAGTGCCTTTGAACTGGGCTGGGTAAGTGATGAACAAAGCCTTTCTGAGTGGCTTTCTGGCGTACTGGAAGATGGCCTAACCCGCTGTGAACTGCCGCTGATCGCGCGCTTTTACACCGCCCTTGAGCAGCAGGACAGCGACGCGATAGCCCAGTGGGACGAGTGGTTGGCGGCCACCCGCGAAACCGCTGAGTTGGCCGCTGAGGATAGCCGCTTAGGCGCTTCACTCAAACGTCTGCTGGGCAGCCTGGACTTATTACCCCACCTGGATGAGCGAAGTGAAGGCTGTCAGCCGCCTTTATTACCTGCCTATGCAGGCTATGTGACGCTATTTAGCTACGCCGCTTTTATGCGCCGTGTGCCCCCGCGCCAGGCGCTATTAGGGTTTGGCTGGGCGTGGCTGGAAAACCAACTGGCAGTGGCCTGCAAAACACTTCCCCTGGGCCATACCGCCGCCCAGCGGGTGATTGAACAGCTGCGCGGCGAACTGGTGGAGGCCGTCGACCAAGCACTGTTGCTGGAAGATGATGACCTTGGCCCGATACTGCCCGGCGTGGCACTGGCCAGCGCTCTGCACGAAACACAATATTCACGCTTGTTTAGAAGTTAAACGCTTAGCTATTTCAAACGCTTATAAGTAGGAGATAACAATGACGCACTGTTTACGTGTAGGGGTGGGTGGCCCGGTGGGTTCCGGTAAAACGGCACTGCTTAAGCAGCTTTGTTCGGCGCTACGGGATTACTACGATATCGCCGTCGTAACCAACGACATATACACCCGCGAAGACGCCGACTTTCTGCTCAAACACGATGCGCTGCCTGCTGATCGCATCTTAGGTGTGGAAACCGGTGGCTGCCCGCATACCGCCATTCGCGAAGATGCCTCGATGAACCTGGCGGCCATCGACGAGTTACATGCCCGTCACCCTAAACTAGAGCTGGTGCTGGTGGAATCCGGTGGCGACAACCTCTCCGCAACGTTTAGCCCCGAGCTTTCCGATCTCACGCTGTACGTGATTGACGTTTCCGCAGGCGATAAGATCCCCCGTAAAGGCGGGCCAGGCATTACCAAGTCAGACCTGCTGATTATCAACAAGATTGATATTGCCGAACAGGTTCATGCATCGCTTGAGGTGATGGAGCGGGACTCGAAGAAAATGCGCGGCGAGCGCCCCTTTGTGTTTACCAATCTCTACGATGGCGTTGGGCTTGAAGAGATCATCCGCTTTATTCTCGATAAAGGCATGCTGGATGAGCGTCGGCCCCAGGCAGCAACGGCATAGCCAGTAGAAAAAGTTGCTGCAATAAAATAACAAGTACTCGCTAGCAGTGGCTTGCCAAGTGGCAAGCCACTATGTCGAGCGGGTTTGTCGCTCAGCCAACAGTCGCTCAGCCAACAACAACGCAGCGCGCCGTGCCAACGGTGACAGTTCATCATCCTCACGTTCCAGTGAGGCCACTAGGCGCTGTTTCATTGGTCTTGCCCAGAAGGTTTCCAGGTGTCGACAGATGGCTGTTGCCGCCGTTTCTTCGTCGTGGCCGCTGCGCAAGTTCACGGCGATTTGGTTAATCATGTGAATAAGGTTTTTATCGTTATGCGTCGACATTGAGTGTCTCCTCAGCCGTGGGCAATCGCCGTTGTAATGGGGCGGTGGTAGATCAAGTGGCGACCAGGTCGCGCAAAGCCCGCCAGTAGTAGGCCTGACGCTTGGGCCTGTTCCACGGCCAGCGCGGTGGCCGCCGAAACCGCCACCAGTGCGCCGATACCCGTGCTAGCGCACTTATGAACCATCTCGTAGCTGGCGCGGCTGGTGACTAGCGCGAACCCTTCTTCGAGGGGAACAGCCTCGCGGGCGAGCGCGCCGATCAGTTTGTCCAACGCGTTGTGGCGGCCGACATCCTCGCGTAGCCGTAGGATGCGACCCTGAGTATCGCACCAAGCGGCACCGTGGCTAGCGCCAGTGGCTGCTTGCAGTGGCTGATGGGTGGCCAGCTCCTGCAGGGAGCGCTGAATGGCAGCATCGCTAAGCGACGGTGCCACGACCGAGGGGATCGGACGAATAGCCTGTTCCAGGGCTTCGGTGCCGCACAGGCCGCAGCCGGTACGCCCTGTGAGGCTGCGCCGCCGCTGCTTGAGATCAGCCATCCGTTGGCTGGCAATGGTGAGGTGAACGGTGAGGCCCTGAGGCGCTTCGTGGATATCGAGGTCATAGCACTCGGTGATATTGGCCAGGATACCTTCGGAAAGGCTAAAGCCGAGGGCAAAATCCTCAAGGTCGGCGGGGCTTGCCATCATCACCGCATGGGAGATGCCGTTGTAGACCAGTGCTACTGGCCTTTCTAAGGCCAGTAGATCCTCCTGGGTATCGGTGTACCAGCCGTTTGCGCCCCGACGCACCTCCACAGGCTGGCGCGCTAACGCGTTGCGTGAATGGTGGGTGCTCATGGCGCCTCCTGATGAGCGTTGGCTAGGTGGTCACGCTGGATCAGGTCGAAAGTGTTAAAGCGCTGCTGCCAAGCGGAGGGTTGGCTGACTTTTTCCACCTGCACCGCCGTGACCTTATATTCCGGACAGTTGGTGGCCCAGTCCGAGTTATCCGTCGTGATGACGTTGGCGCCGCTGCCGGGGTGGTGGAAGGTGGTATACACCACACCCGGCTGCATGCGTTCGCTGAGCCGTGCGCGTAGCACCGTCTGCCCCGAGCGGCTGGTAATACCCAGCCAGTCGCCGTCACGCACACCGCGCAGTTCCGCATCAGAGGGATGCAGTTCCAGCACATCCTCGTCGTGCCAGCGCTGGTTGTCGGTACGCCGGGTCTGGGCGCCTACGTTGTACTGGCTGAGAATCCGCCCGGTGGTGAGCAGTAGTGGGAAGCGGCGGTTAGCGCGCTCTTCAGTGGCCACGTACTCGGTAATCGCAAAGCGCCCCAGGCCAATGGGGAAGTCAACCTCGTGCATGGTCGGCATGCCCAGCGGGTACTCGGCGTTGCAGGGCCACTGCAGACTGCCGCGCTCCTCCAGCTTGGCGTAGCTGACGCCCGCAAAGCTTGGCGTCAACTGGGCGATCTCGTCCATGATCTCGGATGGATGGGTGTAGTGCATCGGGTAGCCCAGCGCATTGGCTAGGTCCTGAGTGATTTCCCAATCTTCCTTGCCAGCCAGCGCTGGCATCACTTTGCGTACCCGGTTGATGCGCCGCTCGGCGTTGGTGAAGGTGCCGTTTTTTTCCAGAAAGCTTGAACCGGGCAGTAATACGTGGGCGAACTTGGCCGTTTCGTTGAGGAAAATATCTTGCACGATCAGGCAGTCCAGCGAGCGTAGTGCCGCCTCAACGTGCTGGGTGTTGGGATCAGATTGGGCGATGTCCTCGCCCTGCACGTAGAGCGCTTTAAAGGTGCCTTCGATGGCGGCGTCGAACATATTGGGAATGCGCAGCCCCGGCTCGTCGTCGAGTTTCACGCCCCACACGGACTCAAAGCGCCCGCGGGCGATGGGGTCGGCCACGTGCTGGTAGCCCGGCAGCTCGTGGGGGAAGGAGCCCATGTCGCAAGAGCCCTGCACATTGTTTTGACCGCGCAGCGGATTCACACCGACACCTTCCCGGCCAATATTGCCGGTGGCCATGGCTAAGTTGGCGATCCCCATCACCATGGTGGAGCCCTGACTGTGTTCGGTCACCCCCAAGCCGTAGTAGATGGCGCCATTAGCTGCTTTAGCATAGGTGCGCGCCGCTTGGCGTACGGCTTCGGCGGGCACGCCGGTAATCGCTTCGCTGGCCTCCGGGGAGTGGCGTGGCTCACTGATAAAGGTGCGCCAGCTGTGATAGGCCTCGGTATCGCAGCGCTTGGCCACGAATGCTTGGTCTTCCAGACCTTCGGTGACCACCACGTGCCCCAGCGCGTTGATCAGCGCCACATTGGTGCCCGGGCGCAGCGGCAGATGTTGGGCCTCGCTCATGTGCGGGGTCTTTAGAAGGTCGATGCGGCGAGGGTCGGCGACGATCAGCTTCGCGCCTTGACGCAAGCGTTTGCGCATCAGCGAACCAAACACCGGGTGGGCGTCGGTGGGGTTGGCGCCAATCACGATAATCGCATCGGCCTGCATTACCGAGTCAAAGGTCTGGGTGCCGGCGGATTCGCCCAGCGTGGTCTTCAAGCCGTAGCCAGTGGGCGAGTGGCAGACCCGCGCGCAGGTGTCGGTGTTGTTGTTGCCGAACGCGGCGCGAATCAGCTTCTGCACCAGATAGGTCTCTTCGTTGGTACAGCGCGATGAAGTGATACCGCCGATGCTCTCGCGGCCGTGCTCGGCCTGAATCGCTTTCAAGCGGCTGGCGGCAAAGCGGATCGCCTCTTCCCAGCTGGCCTCGCGCCAGGGTTGGTCGATGCTGTCGCGGATCATCGGTGTGGTCAGGCGATCCGGGTGGGTGGCGTAGCCAAAGGCGAAGCGGCCCTTGACACAAGAGTGACCATGGTTAGCGTCGCCGCCCTTGTAGGGCACCATGCGTACCAGTTGGTCACCCTTCATTTGCGCTTCGAACGAGCAGCCCACACCGCAGTAAGCACAAGTGGTCACGACACTGTGCTCGGGAACACCGTGGTCGATGACGCTCTTTTCCATCAGCGTGGCTGTTGGGCAGGCCTGAACGCAGGCACCGCAGGAAACACAGTCTGAATCCATGAACGAATCCGCCTGTCCCGCTGACACCTTGGATTCAAATCCGCGGCCATCGATGGTCAGGGCAAAGGTGCCCTGCACCTCTTCGCAGGCGCGCACACAGCGTGAGCAGACGATGCATTTGCTAGGATCGAAACTGAAGTAGGGGTTGGTTTCGTCCTTGGCGGCCTCAAGATGGTTCTCGCCTTCGAACCCGTAGCGCACTTCGCGCAGCCCTACACTACCGGCCATGTCCTGCAGTTCGCAGTCGCCGTTGGCGGGGCAGGTCAGGCAGTCCAGCGGGTGGTCCGAGATGTATAGCTCCATCACATTACGCCGCAGCTTGGCCAGACGTTCGTTCTGGGTGGTCACCTTCATACCTTCAGCCACCGGTGTGGTGCAGGCCGCGGGCATGCCTCGTCGTCCCTCTACTTGTACCGCGCACAGCCGGCAGGAGCCGAAAGGCTCCAGGCTGTCAGTAGCGCAGAGCTTGGGGATATTAATATCCGCCAACGCGGCGGCGCGGAGTACCGAGGTGCCCTCCGGCACGCTGATGGTCACGCCGTCGATATTGAGGCTCACCGTGGCCGTGTCAGCAGCCAAGGCAGGGAAAGGCGTACCTAGGTCTTTGTTGTACTCGACGCTGCTAGAGTGCTGACGGGGGTCGAAATGGTTGATCATGAGTTATCTCCGTTCGCCGTCCGCTGAAAATCATCAGGAAAATGCGCGAGGGCGCTTTGCACTGGAAAGGGCGTCATACCACCCATGGCGCAGAGCGAGCCATCCACCATTGTTTCGCAGAGGTCATGGAGCAGGACGAGGTTGGCCTCGCGGTTTTGGTTGGCGCGGATGCGATCAATTACCTCCACGCCACGGGTTGAGCCAATACGGCAAGGGGTACATTTGCCGCAGGACTCAACCTTGCAGAACTCCATCGAGAAGCGCGCCTGTTCAGCCATGTCGACGCTTTCGTCAAACATCACTACGCCACCGTGGCCCAGTACGGCGCTGTCAGCAGCAAAGGCTTCGTAGTCCAGCGGCAAGTCCCACTGAGATTCCGGCAGGTAAGCGCCTAGCGGGCCGCCCACCTGCACGGCGCGTAGTGGTTTGCCGCTTAGCGTGCCGCCGCCGAATGTCTCCATCAGGGTGCGCAGGGTGGTACCGAACGCCAGCTCTACTAACCCGCCGCGCTTAACGTTGCCCGCCAGTTGCAGTGCCAGCGTGCCTCGCGAGCGCCCCATGCCGTGGGTGGCGTAGGCCTCGGCGCCTTCGGCAAGAATGAAGGGTACGGCAGCCAGCGAGAGCACGTTGTTGACCACGGTGGGGCGGCCAAATAGCCCTTCAATGGCGGGCAGTGGTGGCTTAAAGCGTACCAGGCCGCGCTTGCCCTCTAGGCTTTCGAGCAGAGAGGTCTCTTCACCGCAGATATACGCGCCAGCGCCCAGGCGTACTTCCAGGTGAAAGTCGCGGCCGCTGCCCAGCAGGTTATCACCCAGATAACCGGCTTGTTCGGCGCGGGCAATCGCCTCGTCAAGAATCTCCTTGGCGAGCGGATATTCAGAACGCAGGTAGATATAGCCCTGGGTCGCCTCCACCGCGAGCCCGGCAATCGCCATGCCCTCGATCAGCATGTAAGGGTCGCACTCCATTACCAGCCGGTCGGCGAAGGTGCCGGAGTCGCCTTCATCGGCATTGCAGACGATATATTTCTGATCGGCGGGGGTGTCGAGCACGGTCTGCCACTTGATACCGGTCGGGAAGGCGGCTCCGCCGCGCCCGCGCAGGCCGGAGGCTTTGACTTCCTCGACGATGTCCTGGGGCTCGCGCTGCAGCGCTGCCTCCAGGCCGCAAAAACCGCTGTGGGCGCGATAATCTTCAATCGACAGCGGGTCAGTAATACCGATACGCGCGAAGGTCAGGCGCTGCTGACGGGCGAGGTAGTCAATCTCCTCTGTGGGCCCCAGCGCCAGGGGATGGCTGACGTTACCCTCTAACAGGCCGCTGTCGAGCAGCGCCGCGACGTCGTTGACGGTGACGGGACCATAGGCGAACCGCCCAATAGGCGTCTCGACTTCCACCAGCGGCTCAAGCCAAGCAAGTCCGCGGGAGCCATTACGCACCAGGGAAATTGACTGGCCGCGGGCGGCTAGCTCTTTTTCCAATCGGTTGGCGACGGCATCAGCGCCCAGGGACAGTGCGGTGGTATCGCGAGGAACGAATATGCGGATGCTCATGCCATTATCTCCAGCGGCCGGGTTTGCAGCTCATCCAACAGTGCATCAAAGACCTCTGGGGTTATCCGCCCGCGCACGCTGTCGTCCACACGAATGGACGGGCCGCAGGCGCAGTTGCCCAGGCAGTACACCGCCTCAAGGGTGATCTCACGGTCGCTGGTCGTCTGATGGTAATCGACCCCTAGGCGCGTCTTAGCATGGGCTTCGAGCTGGCGTGCGCCCACCGCTTGGCAGGCCTCGGCGCGGCAGATCTGAACCACGTGGCGGCCTGGCGGCGCGGTGCGAAAGTGGTGATAGAAGCTGATGACACCGTGTACTTCGGCGCGGGTTTGATTGAGCGCTTCAGCGATGATGGGGACTGCTGCCTCGGGGATAAACCCGAAACGATTTTGGAGGGCATGGAGGATCGGCAGTAGGGCGCCGGGCTTGTGCTTCAGGGCGTCGACTTCGGCCTGAATAGCCTGTGGCGCCCACTCCTGGGAATGGTTCATGGTGCCTGCCTCGCGACTGCTTATTATGTTTTAAATATGCACTACTTTTCATATTTAAAAAGGCGTGCATCACGGTTAATACAAAGCTAGCATCAAGTTATCGACTTAAAAATATGAAATAGTGTGCCTATGAAACGAATCAAGGTAACGCCCACCTGGTGCTTTAGCGATGACGATGGGCATCGGCTCGATACCAACCTTTTGCGCCTGCTGGGGGCTGTGCATCGTCATGGCAAGTTGACTCTTGCCGCCGAGGAAGCAGGGATTTCTTATCGTCACGCGTGGAATTTACTGCGCCAGGGCGGGGAGTTTTTTGGTGTCTCGCTTGTTGAACTTGAGCGTGGGCGCGGGGCGCGGTTATCGCCGCTGGGGGAAAAGTTGCTATGGGCCGAACAGCGAGCCACTGCTCGGTTAAGCCCACAGCTTGATAGCCTGGGATCTGAGCTTAATCTTGCTATCCAACAGCATCAGGAAGGTATTCAACCCGTTCTGCGCCTGCATGCCAGCCATGGTTTTGCGATAGAGCTATTGCCACAACATCTGGGTGAGCTCCAGCTTGATCTGCAGTACTGCAGCCCTTTGGAAGCGCTAGCCGCGCTTAACCGCAATAGCTGTGATCTGGCGGGCTGCCACCTGCCTCGGGGTAACGTGGGTGAGAAGGCGCGACGCAAATACCGTCGTCTGCTCAAGCCCCGCAATCATCGACTAATGGGGTTTATCGCACGTCAACAGGGATTAATGGTGGCGCCGGGTAACCCGCTGGGAATTGATGGCGTTGCCGCTCTGGCCAACAGGCCGGTACGGTTTATAAACCGTCAGGCATCGTCGGGTACCCGGGAGCTGTTAGACAACCTGTTGGCCGAAGCTGGTATTTCAGCAGCCAACGTGGATGGTTATGAGATTGAGGAGTATACCCACTCAGCGGTGGCGGCCTATGTCGCTGCGGGAATGGCGGATACCGGCTTTGGTGTAGCGGCTGCCGCGCAACGGTTTGGGCTTGATTTTGTGCCGTTAGCCACTGAGGACTACGTATTGGCCTGTCACTATCACTCCTTAAAGGAGCCAAAGTTCGATGACTTCTTGCGGGTGTTACGTAGTGCTTCCTTTCAAGAGGCGGTGCACCGTTTGCCGGGCTATAGTCCCCATCAATGCGGTAGTGTTATTGAAATTCCTGATTTCTTATAACGTTGGGGAAGACGGTTCCACGCTTACCAGCCCGTGTTGAGAGGCGGAAGCTGGAAGCGGCTGATGGTGACAATCTCGCCCATAATAAAAAACTGCCCTGCCCCAAAATGGGGCAGAGCAGTCAAAAAGACGTGGCTAGCGGCTTGCTAAAACGGGCCATCCTTGGCCACCACACCCCTACAGTGAACGGATAGGCCCAAGATAACCTTAACGCAGGTTATGAAAGCGCAATTTTGAGCGTTAATTTGCTGTTCATAAACAAAAAGTACGCGAAGTGGTTAAAGTTGACACAGGTTAGGTCGATAAAAAACGCATAAAACTATTAAAAATTCTTCCGATGACCTACTGAGAAACACTTTATGGCTACTCCTCCTGCTTCGACCTCGCCAAAACGGAACCTTAGCTTACAGGCTAAGGTGCTGATGCTTGTCCTACTGCCACTTTTCATAGTGACCGCAGGGTTAGTCGCGTTTGACGCCTACGGCCGCATTCAAAACACCCATGAGACGCTGGCGAATCAGCGTGAGGTGCTGATTGAAGAGCGCCGCAATGCAGTACGCGACATTGTGCAAATGGCGACGACCGCTATTTCTCCTATTTATGAGCAAGCAGGTGCCAATGATGAGGAAGCCAAACAGCAGGTAGCCGAGATAGTGCGCGCCATGCGCTTTGAAGATAATAACTACGTTTTTATCTACGACTTCGATGGTAACAACATCGTGACGGCCCCTGCGCCAGAGCGTGAAGGTACCAACATGATGGACGTAAGAACCCCAGACGGAAATTACCTTATTCGCGATATTCTTCAGGTTGCCAAGAACGGTGGTGGTTTTCATAGCTACTTATGGGAATACCCAAGCACTCGTGAAATTGAGCCGAAACACTCCTACGTCGATAGCCTGGAAAAATGGGGTTGGATGATCGGTGCCGGGGTTTACGTCACCGATGTTGATGCGGTTGTTGCAGAACTGGTGGCGACCGCTAACGCGGATCTACGCCAGTCTATCCTGTTCGCTATTTTGTTGGGTGCGGCCTTATTTATAGCAGTGGCGCTGCTCGCATTCGGCTTTGTGCGTCGTACCGTTGGGCCGATTAAACGTACCGCCAGCGCTATGCACGATATTGCCCAAGGTCGTGGCGACCTTACCCGCCGCCTAGCGGTAGAAAGCAACGATGAAGTGGGTAACCTAGCGGTTCAGTTCAATGCCTTTGTCGAGCGCATGCAGGAAACCCTGCGTGATGTGCGCCGTAGCACCATGAGTGTTTATCATTCGGCGGGAGAAATTTCCCATAGCTCTGAGGAACTGGCCACCCGCACCGAGCAGGCTGCAGCCAACCTGCAAGAAACGTCAGCTTCCATGGAAGAAATTACCTCGACCGTGAATCACAGTGCAGATAATGCCCAGCAGGCCAATCAGCTGGTGCAGTCCACTGCTGAAGTAGCCCAACATGGTGAAGAAGCCATGGGACAGGTCGAGCGGACGATGCACGATATCAACGACTCAGCGACGCGTATCAGCGAAATCATCACCATGATTGACGCCATCGCTTTCCAAACCAACATTCTGGCGCTTAACGCCTCGGTGGAAGCCGCGCGAGCGGGTGAACATGGCCGTGGCTTTGCGGTCGTCGCGCAAGAAGTACGCACACTGGCTAGCCGCTCTAGCAACGCGTCAAAAGAGATTCGTACGCTGATTGATAGCTCTGTTAAGCACACTCACACCGGTGCTGAGCTAGTACGTAAGGCGGGCGCGACAATGCATGACATTGTTGAAAGTGTCTCGAAGGTGACCGATGTGATCGGTGAGATTACGGCGGGTGCCAAGGAGCAAAGTAGCGGTATTGGCCAGATCAACACCGCCGTCGCGGAAATGGATACCATGACTCAGCAAAACGCTGCCATGGTGCAGGAATCCACCACGGCTGCTAGCAACATGCGCCGTCATGCCGAGCACCTTAATGAGCTGATCAACACCTTTGTGCTTGGCGACGATGAGCCACAAGCATCATCGACACGGCCAGCGTTAAACCAACCGCGTCAGTCTCTGCCTTCTGGCACACCAAGTGCGCAACAGACGCTCAAGCGCCCGACGCTCTCCTCTAAGCCAGCACCCGTTAACGCTGGCGAAGACGACTGGGAAGAGTTTTAAGCCTAACGCTATGCGCCTGCTGGCTGAAAACACACGTTGTTAAAAAGCCAGCGGCAAACAGGTGAAGTAGAAAAGGGGCTGCCACATGGCAAGCCCCTTTTTCATTACCGCCCAGCGTTAACTACCCGACCAGCCCAGCAGGATCGGTACATAAACCACCAATAGCAGCACGCCAATCAACCCTAAAAGATACGGGATAATTGCCCGAGTGATGCGCTCCAGCGGTAGCGACGTCGATAGGGGGCTGATGAGTATCGCATTTAAACTATAGGCTCTCTCTTTAGCTAGAGAGGGCCTATAGTTCAGTAATATCATTTAGTGGATTGCGGTTATTCTAAAAGGTAGTGACCCACAAAATGATGTTAGGAAATAGCGTAAATACTCCTATGGCGCCAAGTAAAATAAGCCAGTAAGGCAAGGAGGCCTTTGCTGCAGATGTTAAATTAACTTCATTTTTAGAAATGGATGATAGGACAAAGAGATTAAGCCCTACGGGCGGCGTTATCATACCGATCTCTATAAGTAGCGTGACAATAATACCGAACCAGATGGGGTCGAACCCTAAGCTTGTGATCATCGGGAAGGTGATAGGAAGTGTCATGAGTAGCAGTGATATGCCATCAAAGAAACATCCGAGCACGATATAGACGATGACGATCATCAGCAGTATGCCATACGGGCCTAGCCCAAAGCTGCCAATCGCTTCGACTGCAGTACGAGGAATGCCTAGTAGGCTGACGGCTTGAGAAAGGATCACTGTACCAATCAAAATCATACCGATAGCGGTAAACATGATTGAAGCATGCTTAAACGCCTGCCATAGTCTTTTGAAGGTTAAATCGCCCCACGTTAAACCTAGAACGATACTGGCCACTACGCCCAAAGCCGCCGACTCCGTAGGCGTCGCGATCCCCAGATAAATGGTCCCCAATACAAAGAAAATAAGTACGGGAAGAGGCCATATCTCCTTGAGTCCAGTTATTACGTGCTTGAAGGTCACTTTCTCTTTAAACGTAGGGGTTACTGGCTCGCCAATTTTAGAGCGGATCATAATCCATGTGGAAAAGGCGGCAGCAATGAGTAAGCCTGGCAGCATGCCAGCGATAAAGAGTTGGCCAATAGAGACGTTTTGAGTCGCTCCGTAGATGATCAATGCCAAGCTGGGGGGAATGAGAAGCCCAAGTGTGCCCCCTGCCGCTAATGTGCCCACCACTACACTTGGCTTATACCCACGTTTTGTCAGTTCAGGATAGCCAACTGCGCCTATGGCAGCTGCAGTAGAGGTGCTTGACCCGCTAACCGCACCAAACAGCGTGCAGACAGCGATGTTGGTATGGAGCAATTGCCCTGGAACACGCGCGAACAGAGGGGTTAGACCGTTATAGACGCGTTTTGACACGCCGCTTGCGAGAAGTATTTCACCTAAAAATATGAAAAGAGGAACTGCGCTTAGCGTAAAATCCGTCAGCATGTTCCAAGTTGCGTTAATCGCCAAGGGGGTGGCGCCGTTAGCTTGAAAGTGGAGCAGGAGTAGACCCGTAAGCCCCAGCGCAGCCCCTAGAATCGCGCCACTGGTTAAAAATACAACTAGCGCCCCGCTCAAGAGTAACCAGCTCATATTGCATCCTCCGCTGAAGCAACATCTGTCGAGGGCTGTTTAAAACCATGGCTGAGCTGAATCAAGAGGCACAGCACCATGGAAAAAGGCATGATGGCCATCCACGGCCATAAGAGAATGCTACTGATATCCGTACGTGAATTGAGCGAGAACGAGAAGTTCATGAAATTCCAGGATTCAAAGGCGAAGATGGCACAGAACGTGAGTAATACGAAGACGCCTATAAAGTCCATTATCCTCGCGATACCTGCTGGCATCAGGTTGACGAGTATCTCTATGCGTATGTGGCGGCCCTTATTGAGTACATAAGGTAGACAAAGGAAGGTCAATGTTAAGAACAGCAGCCCCGCCAGCTCATCTGAAAACCGCAAAGGATGACCACCCAGATAGCGCATCAAGGTGCTGACGAATATCAGTGCAGTCATTGCTATACCGCTCATGACGCCCAATAGAAAGGAGGCATAGGCAGTATAGTTCAGTACAGTGTTGATTCTTCTTATCATCACGGCTAGCTCCAAAAAGAAAGAGCCAATAGGTATTGGCTCTAGATTGGTTTATGTATCCATTACTCTTCGGAGATCGCTTGGGTGACTGTCTCGTAGTAGCGTATGCCGTCCTCGCCTGCGTTTTCCGCCATGGCTTGCCACGCCTGCCAAGCGGCGTCTACAAAAGTTTCGACGTCATCATCTGAGAAGTCGGGAAGCATGGTGATTCCCAATTCTTCACGCGCTTGACGCGCCTGCGCTTCGCGCTCTGGATCAACCGCAGTGGCGCGGGTATCGTTCCAAATCTCTTCACCGGCTTCTTCCAGAGCCTGGCGTTGGTTGTCGTTGAGGCGGGATAGCGCTTGTTCACTGATACCAAAAAGCCATGGGGAGGCTGCCCACGGGTGTAAGTAAGACTCGTACTCGGTGACTTCTTGAAGCGAAACGGTAGGGGCCACGGTAGATAAGTAATAGGCACAATCTACAACGCCTGTTTGAAGTGCCATATACATATCATTTTGCGGAATGACTTGAGCTGAAATGCCCAATAATTCAAAAGTATCCACAAGGTGTCTGGACCAGACGCGGACTTTCTTATCCTGTAGATCTGCCAAAGTGTGTACCGGCTCTTTGCAGTGCAAACCTACATCGAAAATAGGAGCAACGACGCCACCAACGATTTGAATATTCCAATCTGAGAAGCCGTCTTCATAAAGTTCCCTGATGACATCAAGAATTTCATCATGTTGGGAAGATTCTGTAATAGCGCCCTGAGCATATACGGATGCCAAGGCAGGCGCGTCACGTGTGTAATATTCACCATACAGTAGTGCCATATCGACCATGCCCTGCTGCAATACTCTCAGCATGTCGGCTTCTTTAAGACCTAAGGCGCCTGCATGGTAGACTTCGATATCAAGCTCGCCATCTGACTTTTCACTCACTAAGCTAGCGAATCTGTTGATCTGCTCTGCTTCGGGACGAGATTGTGAAAGCCCGCTATGGAATTTCAGCGAGATGTTCTCTGCCTGGACACTCCCGATGGTTGTTAAGGACAAAAGAGTTGCAGCGCCCAGAGTAACTTTTTTGATTTTAGGATTATTCATAAGTTTATTTCTCAGAGGAGAGGAGGTGGGGTTTCATCTTGAATCAGTTACTACTTTCGAAAAGGTGTTCTTTGCGACACTAAGGATCTAAATAGCGACATTTGATAAGCTTTTAAAAGAACGTGGTGGTGGGTATTTTTTTGTTATCTGACGAAGTAAAGCGATTAAGTTTGTGTAGATTGTTCAACTTGACCCAAGGCTGGGCAGGTTTTACATAGTTGAGTTTGAAGCCTTGTGGCATTGGGGGAATCATGCTGATTTTTTTGATTTATTTTTCCACGGTGCGGTTTTTGCATAAAATAATAATGGCTCAAAAAATTGAGGTTCATCATGAAGGATAAATTCTCAAGTATATTGAAAAATAAAAACATGCCTTATATTTCTTCAGTCGGCTATTTAGAAAATACTAAAATAAAGAAAAGAGTAGCTTTTATACTGCTAGAGAATTTTTCAATGATGGCTTTCACTGGCGCTGTGGATGCACTCGTTACCACGAATTTAATGAAGTCTACTACGATGTATGAAGTATTGGTGGTGGGTAGCGAGGCATCGGCAGTTGTTTCTGATTTAGGTATTGAGGTGGCTGCGGATTATTCGTTAGACAAGTTCGATGCTACAAGCCTCAACATTGATGTATTGATTGTATGTGGCGGCCTGCGCGTACTTCCTAAAACAACTCTCCTC
The DNA here is from genome assembly GCF_002216165.1 of Halomonas sp. N3-2A. Classification (NCBI taxonomy): domain Bacteria; kingdom Pseudomonadati; phylum Pseudomonadota; class Gammaproteobacteria; order Oceanospirillales; family Halomonadaceae; genus Halomonas; species Halomonas sp. N3-2A. The sequence goes on from NZ_CP022286.1 coordinate 4,132,395, forward strand.
TTGCGCAGCAAACTGAGACATGCTGACAACAAAGACAGAATGTTAGGAGGGTTATGGAACGGCGCTTACTTCCTTGCAGAGGCGGGATTATTGAGCGGCTACCAGTGCGCTTATCATCCTGATGGTCGCGCGATGATGGCAGAGCAGTTTTGGGATGTATCGGTATCTAGCCGTAGCTTTATTGTGGATCGTAATCGTATCAGCTGTGCGGGGGCGAGTAGCTCATTGAGCATGATGCTTGAAGTAGTAAGAACTGACTGTGGCAATGAGGTGGTCAGTGCAGTTGAAGAGATGCTTCGCTGTGATAAGGGCTTAGATTCTCCAGATATTTCAACGATAGGTGTCGATCAAAACCTCACTCTGCCAGAAAAATTGAAAATATCGCTGCAATTGATGAAAAATAATATTGAAGAGCCTTTATCCATCTCCGAAATAGCGAATTGGGTCAATATTTCGAGACGCCAGCTAGAACGTATGTTTGGTAATTACGTTAATGCTAGCCCTTCTCGATACTATATGGAACTTCGACTAACGCGTGCGCGTCAGCTTCTTCAGCAAACTAACAAGCCCGTTGCTGAAGTGGCAGTTGCTACTGGTTTTGTGAGTATCTCTCATTTTCGCAACTGTTTTTTCCAGCTCTTTGAAGTAACACCAGGACAGTTTAGAAGGTCGTGCCAAGCTGGCGAACATTCGATGTGAGCTTCTTGTGTGAATTCACGATGAGTGTACTGAGACTAGATAAGCGTTACTTTAAAAAGAGAGCCAAAAAGGCTCTCTTTAAACAGTGCAAACGCTGATTTAACCACCCGACCAGCCCAGCAGGATCGGTACATAAACCACCAATAGCAGCACGCCAATCAACCCTAAAAGATACGGGATAATTGCCCGAGTGATGCGCTCCAGCGGTAGTTGAGTCACTGACGAAGCCACATAAAGGTTGATTGCCACTGGCGGGGTAATCATGCCAATCGATAGCCCCACCACAATAATCAAACCAAAGTGGATCGGGTCGATGCCCAATTGCAGTACCAGCGGCAGCAGCACCGGGGTAAGAATAATCAAAGCGCTAGCGGTCTCGATAAACACCCCCGTGAGCAGAATCACGCCCACGACCAGCAGCATAATTACGTAGGGGTTGGTGGAAAGCGACAGCACTGCCTGGGCAATTGCGCCGGGTACCTGCCAGCTTGAAAGCGTCCAGCTGAGTACTGCCGACATGGAAATCACCAGCATAATCACCGCGGTGGTCATCGCCGAGCGAATCAGTAGCTTATACACCTGGGGCAGGGTTAAATCCCGGTACACAAACAGCGATACCAGCAGCGCGTAGTTGACTGCGACCACCGCCGCTTCCGAAGGCGTGAAAATGCCCGAGAAGATGCCGCCCAAAATAATCACCGGCGTCATCAGCCCCCAGCTAGCCGCTTTCAGCGTGCGCCAAATGGTAGGTAGCGACAGCGGTGTACCTTTGGGGTACTGACGCTTATAGGCTTGAGTGATGGCAATGGCCATCAGCCCCAGCCCCATTGCCAGACCCGGCAAAAAGCCGTTCAAAAACAGCTTGGATACCGACTGCTGAGCAATCACCGCGTAGATAATCATCGGCACCGAAGGAGGAATCACCACGCCAATCGTGCCGCTGGCAGCAATTAAGCTGGCCGCTGAGGCAGGGTCGTAACCTTTGCGCTTGAGTTCTGGCACCAGGCTTGAACCCACCGCCGCGGTGGTGGCCGCACCAGAGCCGGAGATTGCCGCGAAGAACATGCCTGCCATTACCGACACCACCGAAAGCCCGCCGCGCATAAAGCCGACTAACGAATCGGCAAAGCTCACCAGCCGCTCGCTGACCTTACCCTGGGCCATTAAGTCACCGGCCAGAATAAACATCGGGATCGCGACCAGAGCAAACGAGTTAATGCCCTGGAACATCTGCTGGGTGACCACCATCAGCGGCACGCCCGACTGGTAAAGCGCATAAAGCGTGCTTGCCCCAATCGCAAAGGCAATCGGCACGCCCAGCAGCATAAACAGGAAGAACAGCCCAAATAGCACCAGCGTCATAGCGGTTCCTCCGGGGCAGCGACCGTCGGCTCACCGTTCACCAGTACGTCGATCATATCCACCAGGGCGTACCACGCCATGATGGCGGCAGAGAGTGGGATGACTGCATAGATGTAGGTCATCGAAAGCCGCAGTGAGGCGGATTTCTGAAAGCTTTGCACCTGCATATAGCGATAGCCGATCACGATTAGCGCGATCATAAACGCTAGCACCACCGCCAGTGCAGCCAAGCGCGCCAGCTTGCGCAAAGGCAGGGGAAGCGCATCCACGGCAAAGGTCACGGCGATATGTCGCCCGCGTTGGAAGGCTAAGGTGCTGGCTAAAAACGTAATCCACACCAGCAGAAAGCGCGCGACTTCTTCCGTCCAGCCAACGGCGCTGAACAGTACCCGCGACACAATCTGCAGAGTGATCACACCAATTAATGCTGCCATGCCTGCAAAGACCACGGGCTGGATGATGGCATCCAGCCCGCGCTCACTACGTTGCAGCAGCGTCAAAAGAGGCTGTGCAAAGGCCATCACTGATTCAGCGCCTCCCGAATGCGTGGCAGGTAGTCACCAAACTGCTCGCCATACTTCTCATATACAGGCGCCACGGCAGCTTGGAAGGCTTCCATATCCGGCGTTTCGTTGATTTCCATACCGGCTTCGCGCAGCGCCGCCAGTTGGTCGGCTTCCATATCTGCGTTCACTTGGCGCTCATGCTCGGCGGCTTCTTGGGCGGCTTCTTTCAGTACGGTTTGCGCCTGTTCTGGCAGTTGGTTCCAAACGGGCATGCCCATTACAAAAATTGCCGGGGCATACGTATGGCGGGAAAGGGTCATGTAGTTCTGGGTTTCATCCAGCTTGAACGAATGGATCACGTTCACCGGATTTTCCTGGCCGTCGATGGTGCCCTGCTGCATGGCGGTCAGCGCTTCTGTCCATGCCATGGGAATAGCGTTGGCGCCCAGCTCGCGGAAGGTGTCGGTGTACACCGGGTTTTCCATCACACGAATGCGTAGCCCATCCAAATCTTCCGGCGAATTCACCGCGCGCTCGCTGTTGGTCAGGTTGCGGAAGCCGCGCTCTGCGTAGGCCAAGCCTTTCAGGTTCACGTCAGACAGCTTATCCAGCAGCTCCTGGCCGATCGGGCCATCGAGCACCCCATAAGCGGCTTCCGGTGAGGGAAATAGGAACGGCAGTTCAAACACCGCCATCTCTTCGACAAAGTTGGCCACCGGGCCGTTGGTAATCAGCCCCATATCCACCGTGCCGATCTGCATGCCTTCCAGTAGCGTGCGCTCGTCGCCTAGGGAAGCATTAGGATAGATCTCGATGTTGACCTTGCCACCGGTGCGTTCTTCCACCAGTTCTTCAAACTTGGTCGCGGCGATATGGAAACCATCCTGCTCGTTGACCACGTGGGCCAAACGCAGGGTAACGGGGTCCATATCAGCAAAATCAGCGGCATTCGCGGCGCTTACCAGCGCCAGTGAAATGCCCAGTGCCAGCGTGTTACGTGCAAAAGTTTTCATTATGTTGTGTTCCCAGTTTCACTAAAGATAGGAAGTGCTCCCAAAGCATGCACCACACTGCGGAAAACGGTCAATCAAAGCGCCTGTAAAACCGCTGACTAGCTGGACACAGCGCGCCCACACGGGTACGATACGCACCCAAAGCGCCCGTAGCTCAGTTGGATAGAGTGTCGGCCTCCGAAGCCGAAGGTCGCAGGTTCGATTCCTGCCGGGCGCGCCAAATTGTGAAAAAGGGAGCCTGCGAAATCGTAGGCCCCCTTTTTTTATGCCCACCATTATTGCGCAATGCCCATCCACTCCGCTAGTTGTTGATTAGCCTTTAAGCGTTGGCGTTGCAGTAGAGCGCTATCAAACAGCATATCCAAAGTAGCTGATGAGTTGGCAAAAGGAAGTGCAACGGCAGCCTCGTCACGAAATTGTCGACTAACAGTTGCGGTATCGTCTAAGTAGTGCCACCAGTGCAAGATATTTTGCCTAGCATTCTGCATAACACTCGCGGCAGGTAAGCGATCAGACTTTGCTTGATTCGCTTTTTCAGTAGCGGGTAGTAAATTCCATAGATCGTTATTGTTCCAGCGCGACCAAGGAAAGCAATGATCTACTGCATATTGCCCCCAGTGTAAGTCTTTCTGCGACCATACACAGGGCAGCGGTGTGGGGTCTTCCAGGCGTTGATTCACTAGCAAACGTACCTGTTGTGTATCACGGCGGCTTTCCTGCCATTGTAAGGCTTGATGCAGTTTGCCAAGATCATAATTTGCGTCGTAGCGTTGCATCAGTTGCGCCCACTCATGAACTATGGCCGGTTCTAGCCAACAGGCGTAGCGGCTCATAGAATCCCATAGCTGAGTCGGGATGCAGTAGGTTCCAAAAGAGGCCAGTGTTTCGCTATCAAGGCGAATCGCTTGCTCACGAATACGAAGGCTTTGGCTATTGCCATCGAAGATGGGGCGCTGGCTTCCTGGCCACGTAGTGAAGTGCGTGGGCATTTTAAGAATGGTCAGGCAAGCATCTCGAATTGCGCGCATCACCATGGCTGCGGCTTGAGGGTCGTAAAAAGGGGATCCGATACGTAAATCAGGCGGAGAAACCAGCTTCAGGCGATAAAAGTCATCTTTGGCAAAGCCGTAGCCTCTATTGCCGGGTGCTTGACGCAACTGGTGTTCTATTACCAAAGGGCGGTATAGCTTCAGCCAAAAAAGACCTACCGCACCCAGTGGTACGGTTACCCACTCTTCCGTTCGTGATATCACAATACCTGGCGCGCTGTCAGCCAAGCGTGTCAGTGTACGTAGTAAACCCAGCTTGTAAGTCGATGCTTTGTCATCATTTACGATGATGTGTCGTAACGTGGGTAATGCACCTGAGCCATCGTCCGGTAATTTAAAGACACGTAAATGCCAAGAGATACCATCCCGGCCAAGTTGATCGTCATTGTGGCTTGTTTGTAACGGCGAAAGCGCCAAGTTTTGTGCCCAACGCTCTAATGCTGACAGGTTCACAGATTGGAATAGGCGCTCATCACCGCTTGGGCCTTCGCGGCAGGTAATAACAAGAACTCCACCAGGTGCCAGCAGTGACGATAGAACCCGTAAAGACCGCTTTTGATCGTCATGACCAAGATGCATCCAGACAGCAGATACCAATATCAATTGAAACCGTTGCGATAGATGGCGCACAAGGTTCAATGAAGGCAGAGTATCGCTTAGCCAGGAGATATCATCACCAAATGTGTGCGCCTGTCCTAGCGCTCTCAAGCGGTCGGCAGGTTCCACAGCTATGACTTGCCAGCCTCGCTTCGCTAAAGCTTTCGCATCGCGACCACTCCCTGCACCAACGTCTAGCGCTAAGCCAGGTTGACTAGATAGATGGTGCAGCCATTCACCATGGATACGGTCGAAACTTAGCGACTGATACTGCTCAAACAATCGTTGAGCGTTATCGTCGTAGAAACGACTGGTAGGGTTAGTTTTGGAAGATGAAGCCATGCTGAATCCTTGGTAAGCAGTAAACAACCAATATCCTTACCTTACCAGCTTCGTGCATGTCAGGTAGTTGGAGAAAAGCAGGGGGCAACTACCGGCCAATAGAGGATGTTTTGTGAGCCCTGATGCAAAAGAAACCTTCGTTTACTTTGCACAGTGCTTCAAACTAGAAACAATGCAAAGGTTAGATGGCAAACATATTTAGATGCGTGGAAACCTGAGACAACTATCAAGGTATTTTTGACAGGAAAGTACAAGGAGCTTTCATTGCTTTCATGGATCAGGCGGTTAAAGGTTCAACAAACCCGCAATTACGAACAGCGATTTGATCAAGCCTTGAAACGCAGCAAAGACTGGGGCCTTGCGCCCTCCGGATTCTGTTGCTCTCAAGAGCGCTTTTTAAGCGAGAACAATCTCAAGGTATTTCAGCAAGTTGTGTCGGCGTCTTTATCCCATCTCCAGGCTGAAGATGTTTCACAGCAGTGTTTTGCGGTAACTGCGACGCTCAAAAACCCTTTAGAAAGGGCGCTGGGAGTGCCGCTCGCGTTCACCTTAGGCTACGTAGAGTATAACGGTCACAATGTTTTTTATAGCGATACCAATGAGCTTAAGGCGATGCTAAACAAGGGAATGCCCTCCCCTGCGCTGAATCTACATGCGTGGCTCACGCTGCCAAGCCATGAGGTGATCGATATGACGTTCGGTACGACGTACGGGGTGGTGACACAAACGCCGAGCGTCATTGGCCGTTTGTGCTTCATGCATCCTGATGACATGACCGCCGATATGCAATATCACCCGCAGTTGATCGGAGAGGATTACCTAGAACGAATCGGCGGTATGAGCACTTTGCTGATTTTATCTTGAGCCTTAGCCTCGTTAAAAAAACATCTCTGGCAGTGCTTTGTCCATTGCGCTGGTACATCTGCCCGCACCTTTGACGCCTTGCTTCGGAAGAAGTACTCGCCGGCCCATTACAAAAGGGCTGCTGCATCGGCTGCGGGCACTGCGCTCATAGAGTGCCTTTGGTCGAAAGCAATCGGTCGCCAAAGACTGCTTTCGGCCAGGAGCGGACTCTTATCTTCTCTGATATAACGCCGCTATAAGCCGCGCGAGCTCGCGAGCGCAGGGCGACCGAAGGGAGCGTACTTAATGGCTTGGTTATAACTGATTCGTAAAATGGCGAAGGACTTCGGATTTAACATCTTCCATAGTACTGAATCGTCCACCTAACCTATAGAAACAGTTCATCCAACCCCATCCCGGGACATCAACCATTCTGATGTGAGTTTCATCCAGCCCTTCGTATCCATATCTTTCGAAAAGAGACATTTGAACTTCAAAATTGCGCTCTCTCATGGTGGCATCGTCCAAAAACGGAAACTGGCCTTCAAAAACTATCTCTTGATTTGTTAGCTCATCAACAGCATCAAATATCACTGCCTCGCCAAAATTTTCTTTAATATGATTTAGAAAAATATCAAGTTCAAGACGTTTGTTTTCCATGCCAAATGTTCTCTCGCTTTTGTATAACACCCGGCTCGCGGGCCGGTTTGGAGCTGCGCAACAGCGGAAAATCGTTCGCCGTGCAGCCGATTGTTAGCGTCGATTTTCATCTTCCGTTACGGGATGATCTCCCAACTCTTCCGGAAGTTCCTCAAGCATTTCTTTAGAGTGATACTGAAGGACGATTTCACCCTTTGTTAATCTCTCTGTCCAATACCTGCCTACTAGCTTTTGCTTAGGCTTTTCAATGATCTTGAACACTGCTGTTCCATCATGCGGAATACTCCGCTCATTCAAACTTAATCTGGGCTTGCTAGTATAGGAATATGCTATGTTTTTAATTTGTCGATCCGGTTCGATCAGAAAACCCTCGGAATATGAAGAGCTTTCCATTTCACTCGTACGCATCATGCAATGAATGTGAAAGAAAGACTGGTTTACTGTGAGCATTACGGGTATGGGAGGTGGCTTTTCTCCTGTTTCGGGATTCTTCCAGTCGGAGTATATAAAACCCACCCAGCTCCCATTTAAATCAGGAAAAGGAACAAGCCACCCTCTAAATATTTTAAGCTTCCAGCCCCATTTGACAAATACTGCAACTACTAGAAGATCAATAGTTACAACCTTTGGTACAAGACCAAAAAAATCTTTTACCTTTGATAAATCAAGAGCGCTAAAGTAAGCGAGCGAAAACCAAGCAACTGCTGAAATGCCGACCAGCAGATACAACGAGCTTTTAATTGTCACGTTACGCATTATTTGAATCCAAAGTAGTTCCACGCCGCTTTAGCAAACTCACGACCATCCTCACGAGTCCATTTTTGATTTGAGTGAAACAGGAAAACACACTCACTCACCTCTAACCAGCGTCCAGAGGACGGCTCATCACCTTGAAGGTTATTCCATATATGCAAAAGCATGGCTCGTAGACGCTCTGTCCATGTTGGGTGAGAAAATGCATTGTCTGGACAATTATATGCTAGGCACTCCATGAAAAATGATGGCAACTCACGAAATGTGCCATCTTGCGCCATTGCATTTTCAACGCGCTTTAGTAGGCGCGCTCCTTTCTTATAGGCATATCCGGTTCGATTATTTTTTGCTGTCCCATTTTCCTTTTGTTGAACTGGATAGTTAACGATGCTGCTGCTATCAGTTTTGAATATTTTTGTTCCATCTCTCGATCCATGGTTCATGTAGTAGCGGTAGCTAAAGCATGGAACTACATCGGCATCTACGCGTGCTGAGTTAGAATTTATCTGTATCGCGGTAGATCCTGAAGAATCTACCTGACCCGGAAATTTTTTATTCATAGCAGAAAGAAGCTCCGCTCTTAACTTTTCTGGGGTCCAAATTCCCTCATATGATCCACTAGGCGGATGATTACCTTTTTCAGATTCCTCCCAGTATTGACATTCCGTGCACTCCACTGCTATGTCTACATCACTATCTGCCCGTACATTTGTATTGTTAGCGTAAGACCCCTTCGCAAAAACCTTCAATGAACAATCATTGAATGGTTCATGTGCATCTATCGCTTGGCGAATCATCCGCTCCGTTCTATCTTGCTTATCCTGCTCCGTGCTGCTTGAAGGGCCTGTCCATCCAGACAACTTATCTTCCAAACTCATTGCTTACCCTCCTGAAACGCTAACAGTGGTTATACGCCCCACTACATAACCTGAATGAACCCGGCGGTGCTTTCATTGAGGTTATACAGCTCATAAGCCACGATCTATCCCACTGAAATTAAAATAAATTAAGTATAAGTAGGCAGCATAATATAGATTATCGTTCCGGCTCAATCAGCATGCCACTTTCGCCGGAAGGGCCGCTTTGGGTCGTTTTCAGTCTTATGCTGCATAGCTATACGCTGCCTTTTTGCTTTCGAACACGAGCTCAAATCTCTACTGAACTTAGCCTAGCACAAGCTACTGAAGCGGGATGAGGTTCGTAAGCTTTTCTTTTCAACACTTCTTCGTGGCCTGCTGATTTAAGATTCGTAACATTTTCCAGCGTTGGTGGGTGCGCAGCAGGTGTAGTTTTGATTAGATGGGAACTGGTGGGCAGAAATAAAGTACCGAGCAAGCAAGAACTCCGCGTAAGCTCTTGAGAACCAAGAGGCGGATGGTCATAACGCTGTTAGCTGCCAGTGCGAAGCCTTGGCTTTAAGCCGACATAAAGTCATTCCAGCGCCTGACCAAATAGTTATGCTCATCTATGACGGTATTCCACACCGCGACTCGGCTCATTCTTGTTTGGTAGTCTCCGCCGTCGCGGATTTCGCCTCGGTGAATCATATCAGGGGTGCCGTCGGGACCAGGAAGGCTCTTGGAGGCAGATTTGCCGCCATACCAAAAGCCCCATTTTGCAGCGGAAAGGTGAGGACGCTTCATAGGAAGCGCCCTCATGGTAACGGTAAAGAGGGTTCGTTACTTAAAACTCGACGGTCGCCGAAAGCTTGAAGGTGCGCGGTTCGCCTTGAATCAAATAATTCGCAAAGGACGTCGAGGCGCCTGACCAGTAATTTTCGTCGGTAACGTTGTCGATGCCTGCGCGCCAGATCCAATCAGCGCCACCGAGCGGTGTGGTGCGAGCCCAACGCCCCTTCACGACCATCAGTGATCCCGGCCAGAAACGGGCACCTGATTTAGTGAAACGTGACTTTACGGCCATGCGTCCAAATCAGCATTGGGTGGCCGATTTTACCTATGTCGCTACTTGGTTTGGCTTCATTTACGTTGCGTTCGTTATCGATGTTTATGCACGCTGTATCGTGGGTTGGCGTGTAGCGACGTCGATGAGAACGGCACTGGTGCTGGACGCTCTGGAGCAAGCTCTGTGGGCACGAAACACAGACAAGGGTTGATCCACCATAGTGATAGGGGAAGCCAATATCTCTCGATCCACTACACCGAGCGTATGGTTGACGAGGGGATCAATGCCTCAGTCGGCACCACCGGCGACTCCTACGACAATGCGCTGATCGAGACCACCTATTCCGCTGTTGTTGAACCAACGAGATCGCTGTGCTGCTGAAACCTTCGCGGTCAAAATGTTTACTCTTGCGCGCGAACGTTGAAGAAGCTACCCGCTCTTTTTATATGCAATATCGCGTTCGCCACTATATTAAAGCCCGTTCCATCGCAGCCGATAATAATGACTAGGATTAAACTGCATCCTGCCAAAGTTAGCCATCACTACAATAAATCAGATAACTACCAGGTGACTCAATGCTGGAAAAACTCCACAAGATCAATGTGAAATATACCTTGGCGTTTATCCTGGTGGCCTTGTCGCTGCTAGGCGTTGTAGTGGTCGATAGCCTGCTTGTTCAGTCGATGCGCGAACGCATGACAGCGTTTAGTGGCTCCTTTAATCCGGCGGTATCAGCGGTGCTCAATGCGGACCGTGACCTGTATCAGGCCCGGGTGGCTGAACTTGAAGTGTTGCGTGAGGCGCCGGGCAGTGATGGGGCGAGCGCTCAATACGATGATTACCGTGAAAATGCTGAGCAAGCCTATGATCGAATGCATAACTTCCTCACACTGCTGGATGCATATCCGCAGGTGAGCGAGGGCCTTGAATCGTTCGAGGATCGCTATATGGCATGGGAGGCGGCGTCCCAGGCCGTCTTCGACCTGCATGCGGAAGGTGAGCTTGGTGCCGCTGAAGAGCAGTTGGAGAGAGGTTCGTTAGCGGCCTTTAATGACTTACGTGAGCTTTACAACGTTGCCGGAGAAAGCGCCGACGCGCGTGGCTTGGCTCTGGAGCAAGAAACACTGGCGGCAGTCGCCGTGCAGCAACGCTGGGTGATGGGCTTCACGGCATTCGTGTTATTGGTCACGCTGATGATCGCCTTGATGGGGCCGAACCTGATGTCCCGAGCCATTCGTCAAGTTAGCAGGCGCATTCGCGATATTACCCAAGGTGAGGGTGATCTTACCGCACGCATTGATAGCAAGCGACGTGATGAGATTGGCGAACTGGCCCGCGAGTTTGATGGTTTTATCGCGCGTATGGATGCCAGCTTTCAGGCGGTTCGCGATGGGGCCCACAATGTCAATATGGCGTCTGGTGAAATTGCTTCAGGTAGCGAGGATCTTGCTTCGCGCACCGAGGAGCAGGCTTCCGCTCTGCAAGAAACGGCGTCCAGCATGGAAGAGATGTCATCCATCGTGCGCCAGAACAGTGAGTCGGCCAGTAATGCCGATAAGCTTTCCAGTCAGGCCGCTGAAAAAGCCGAGAAGGGCGTTAAAGAGGTTCAGCACTCGGTTGAGTTGATGCGCGAGCTCGAGACCAGTTCGCGCCAGGTGGGTGAGATTGTTGAAGTCATCGACTCGATTGCCTTCCAGACCAATATTCTGGCGCTTAACGCCTCGGTCGAGGCGGCGCGTGCAGGTGACCATGGCCGCGGCTTTGCGGTAGTGGCTAGCGAAGTGCGCAAGCTCGCCAGTCGAAGCGCGGATTCATCCAATAAAATTCGTGAAATGATTACGGATATTAGTGAGCGCATCGCTAGCGTAGCCGAGCAATCGGTGCGAAGCAGTGAGGGAATACAGAATACGGTGGAGGCTATACGCCAAGTGTCGGGGCTGATGAATGAGATTTCGCTCGCCGTGAGCGAGCAGGAGTCAGGCATCCAGCAAGTGGGTGTAGCGTTGACGCAAATGGATACTGCCACTCAGCAGAATGTCACGATGGTATCGCAAACCAGTAGATCGGCGGCGTCGCTTCAGGAGGAAGCCAACCGACTCACTCGTTTAGTAGATACGTTCAAACTTAGCGGTGAAAAGTCGGTGGCCGCGTCTTCTTCGCCTCCCCAAGCCGATCTCTTAGCTCACGCCGCAGCGCAACCTGAAGTTACAACGTGCTGAAGAAACAGTCTTGACCAGAGCCATTCATACAAAGCCTAAGCCACTGGGAGTGACTCATCGCTCCCCCAGTCTGCCCAAGAACCGTCGTACAGCGATAGCCGATGGTATCCCGCCAGTTCGGCGGCCAGCAGAATGATGCAGGCGGTAATGCCCGAGCCACAGGAAAACACCAGTTGGGGTTCACTGTTGGATTGGAGAGGCGGAGCAAGCGTTATAAAGATTGCCTTCAGCTCGCTAACAGATTTAAAACAATTTCCCTCTAGCACCTCTGGAAACGGCAGATTATGAGAATTGGGGATATGGCCACTGCGCACCCCAGGGCGGGGTTCAGGTACCTGTGCCAGAAAGCGTGAACGTGATCGGGCATCAACAACGGTTACTTGGCTATCGTCCAGATATTGCAAAACGTACGCTGAGTTTCGCACTCGGCTGTGATTGAGGTTGGCGACGAAATTGCCTGGCTTGGTTGTCGTTTCCGCGATGGTAGAAACAACGTCCCGCTGTTCGGCTAGCCACTGTGGCAATCCTCCATCCAGAACAAAAACGTGTTTAACGCCCATTGACCGGAAAATCCACCAAGCCCGAGGCGCTGAATAGATGCCTTGGTTATCGTACAGTACGACGAGGCTTTCGGTCGTAATGCCCAGCTTTTGAGCTTCCTCAGTGACTTGCTCCTCTGTTGGAAAGGCGTGAGTCTGAGAAGAGCCGGTGTCACAAAGCACACTTTCAAGATCGATCTGGCGGCTACCCGGTATCCACACCGGGCGATCATAGACGATAGGCTCTTTACCAATCACCGTCGCCATGCTCGCATCGATCAGCACTAACCGTTCGTTAGCTAGGTTGTCTTGCAGCCATTGGGTCGTCACAAGGGGGGATGACATGGTGTTCTCCGATCAGGGACTGGCAGTTTGTGCTATTCGGGCGATAAGCAGAAATGTGTTATAGCATCTCTATCTCAAACGCCGCTATCTGCCGTTGAGCGCTTGAAAACTCCGCGCCTACTAGGTGACTTGGCTTGCCAGTCCCACTTATCGTAAATATATAGCCCTTCAAACAGGCAGCCCAGGGTATCCAGCAGCATACTGAAACCGATGGGGTAAGTCCTGGCGATGTTGGACAGCTTTTTAGTGTTCATGGGTGGAAATGACCCCTAATTGTCCGGCGTGTGCCCGTATAGTTTCCAACATGCTGGTTGCCGCAGCAGAGGGTGAACCTCGGGATGGCGTAATGATTCCCAGCGAACGGGGCACATAAGGATCAGTTAAAGGACGCCACTCTATACCTTCTGCAGAAATCTGACGGAAACTGAGCGAAGGAAGTGCAGCAACCCCAAGGCCTGCGGCGACCATTCGGCCAGCTGTACCTATTTGGCTCACTTCACACATCAAATCCATTTCCAAACTCAATTCGCTCAACACGTTCTCAATCGCAGCGCGTGTACTCGAAAGACGGCTCAACCCAATAATGGGGTAGTGCAGTAGCGTCTCCCAAGGAACGGTTTCCAATGCCAACAAGGGGTGCCCAACCGGGCATACCGCTACAAAATAATCTTCTACGAGTGATTCAAAATGGGTCGCTTCTGCGAGTAGCGGCTGTACCGATAGCCCAATATCTGCCCGCTGGTCACTCACCAAGTCATCCACCTGGGAGGCCAACACATCGTGAACACTAATGGCAATATTGGGAAAGCGTTGGCGGTAGTCGGCGAGCACGGTCGGTAAAAATCCCGCCGCTAATGTTGGCAACGCTGCCAACGTTATTTTGCCTCTCTGTTTGTTGAACAGCTCTCCAAGGTCGCCCAGAGCTTCATCCCAATCGCTAATCAGCCGTCTAGCAGTGGGCAGAAAAAATTTTCCTTCCGGGGTGAGCTGCACGCCGCGAGGAGAGCGGTTGAACAGCACGCCACCGACACACTCTTCTAATTTGCGAATGGCAATACTTAACGCTGGCTGTGACATGTAGAGGCGCTCAGAAGCCTCAATGAAGCTGCCGAACTCGGCGATTGCTACAAAAGCTTTTAACTGACGTATAGAAGGCTGCATAAATAAAGTAAAAGTCTCGTTCGTATAATTATATTAGACAAATACTAGCAGGCTCTCTCATTCTTAATAAGTTAAATGACGTACATCTTCTGGAACCAACAACCCACAATACCCAGAGAGAGCAATGACTATGTATTCGCTAAAAACGCCGCTCTTAACCGCTATCCTCAGTGCTGGCTTGATCGTTGGCACTGCGGCCCAAGCAGAAGAACAGCTTTTAATTGGCTCTACCTCCACATCCTCTAGCCAATACGGCTATTTCGTTGCCGTTGGGCAAATTATTAATCAGCATGTGGATGGTGTGCGCACCTCGGTAGTAGAGACCGGTGCCACGGTCGACAATTTGCGCCGCATTTTAAGAAACCAGGTCGATATGGGCCTCGTCACCACCAACGTGGGCTATCACGCCTATGCGGGTGAAGGTGAGTTTGAAGGTCGCCCTGTGGATAACCGCCTTCTTTGGGTCTACTCCCAAGCACCACAAAATGTCGTGATGCGTGAAGATTCTGGCGTTACGAGCATGGCAGAACTAGACGGCGCGCGCCTTAACCCTGGTATTACCGGCTCTGCTACCGAAGCCACGACGATTGCCGTTATGGAGACGCTTGGGCTCACCCCTGAGTATGTGCGCGGTTCTACTACGGATGTGGTTGCCGGTGTAAAAGATAACCGTATGGCGGGATACGTTAAATCTGGCGTGGGTGAAAAGCTGGATGGCTCCTCCATGGATATTGCGACGTTTACGCCGATCCAAGTGCTGTCGCTTAGCGATGACCAGGCTGAAATTCTGAATGAACAAATGCCTGATATTTCCGTGGTCAATATCCCTGAGGGAGCGGCTGATGGCATGCCCGCCTACACAACCTGGAGCTTTGGCTTAGCGATGCATGCAAGCCCAGAGCTTGATGAAGAAACGGCTTACCAAATTGTTAAAGCTGTGATGGAAAACCCCGAACCGCAAGTCAGTGCGCTCGCTAACCTCGCCGATGTTGATATCGCTGAACTCACCCTCAGTAGCGGAACGGTGCCCTTTCATCCTGGTGCCGCACGCTATTTTGAAGAGCAGGGATACGAGATTCCTGAACATCTGATACCGTCAGAATAAGGCGAGGAGCTCGATTCCATGCGCAATAAGCTGCTCATGCTGGTCGCCCTGTTCTTGGGCGGCTTCATCTTCTACACCTCAGCGACCGGGCCTTTTGAAAGCTTGGTTCACCGCAGTATCTTTCTTGCGCTGGTTATCGGGCTGGGGTTACTCACTTATCCATTGGGCGCTGGTAAAACTTGGCGCCCCTTAGGGATAGTTATTGATTGTTTATTATCCTTGGGAGCAATAACTGCTTGCCTGTTTATTACTTTCAACGCTAACAGCATTCTGACTACCTTACCCTGGGCAACGACGCAGGATATGGTGTTCACTGCCATTTTAGTGGTGTCCATTTTGGAAGTTGCCCGACGGGCTATTGGGTGGGTATTTCCACTACTAGTGGCAATGGGTATCGCCTATGCGCTGCTGGGAGACCGACTTTCAGGACCACTCAGCCATCGAGGTTTTGATGCCAGTTTCGTGACGGAAACGCTGTTTCTCGGTGATTTAGGCGTATGGGGGATGCTACTCGGCGTAGCCGCTACCACCATTGCCGCGTTTGTACTCTTTGGAAGCTTGCTGCTCCACACAGGTGGTGGCCAAACCTTTATTGATCTTTCAATGCGCATCGGCGGGCGTAGCCAAGGTGGGGCTGCCAAAATTGCGACGGTGGCTTCCAGCCTGTTCGCTATGGTCAGCGGAAGCGCGGTAGCCAACGTCGCCACTACGGGCAACTTCACCATTCCTATGATGAAACGGCTCAAGTACCCACCGGCCTTTGCTGGCGGAGTTGAAGCTGTTGCCTCCACTGGTGGGCAGATCGCGCCGCCGATTTTAGGCGCGGCGGCGTTTATCATGGCGGAGATACTTGGTGTCAGCTACGTCACCATTGCCTTAGCCGCTGTATTACCCGCACTCCTTTTCTATGTCGCAGTCTTCTTTACGCTGCACTTGGTAGCTGTGCGGAAAGCCCTACCGTTGGTACCGGAAAACGAGCTTCCCGCTTGGCCCGATGTCCTTCAATTTAGACGATTAGTCCCTATTGTTGCTGCGTTGGGTGGCTTATTTGGTGGCGTTCTAAATGGTTACTCCATCCAATTCGCAGCCTTTTTAGGCATTACACTGCTGCTTGTTAGTTACCTTTTCTTTGCTTTGTTGGACCGAACGCCACCTCGTCAAATAGTACGTTCTCTAGTGATTGGCTTAGAAGATGCTGGCAAGGGCATGGTTATCATTGGTGTGTTGCTCGCCGGGGCACAGATTTTGGTGGCAATGCTCAACCTAACGGGGATTGGCGTCACGCTTTCGACGCTAGTAGTCAGTGTCGCGGGTGAGCAGGTTCTCCTGGTGGCGCTAATTGTCGCGGTCATCTGCCTCATTATGGGCATGGGCATTCCTACCACCGCAGCCTATGTATTGGTCGCCGCTGTACTGGCGCCTGCGCTAACCCGCATCGGGATCGAGCCGCTGGTTGCCCACCTGTTCGTCTTCTATTTTGCGACCATCTCGGTCATCACTCCGCCCGTGTGCATTGCGGTTTTTGTTGCTGCTGGCATCGCTAAGGCTGGCTGGCTACAAGTCGCTGGTCACGCGATCCGCCTAGGGGCCACCACCTACATTATCCCTTTCCTGATTCTGGCGTACCCCGCGCTTATCGGTTTAGGCGATGCCTGGGATATTACCTTGGCTGCCGCTCGTGCCATGGCCTTTGTCTTGGCTTTCGCCGGCATATTGGGAGGGGCTCGGCTCTTCGGCAACCGATGGCTGGATAGTGCGCTATTGGCAACCACAGGGCTATTGGCGCTGGTGCCGAATATCGCACTTGGGTTAGTGGGCATTGCGAGCCTGACGGGGCTCTATCTATGGGCGTGGCAATCCTCTCGGCGTATTGCACTTCAAGGAGTGGAGCTATGAGTCATCAAGGAGTGAGCATGACGAATATTGCGATGATTGGCTGTGGCACTATCGGCATTAGTTGGACCGCCTACTTTCTTTCTCGCGGTATACATGTCACCGCTTTTGACCCGGATGCCACCGCCCGCGCCAACTTTACGCTGCGCGTGGCTGAGGATATGCGTGCCCTTGGCACCGATACCCGTACGCCCGTGGTAGCGCAAACACTGGCAGAGGCCTTACAGGGCGCAGAGCTGGTCGTCGAAAATGCGCCTGAATCCGTAGCGCTCAAGCAACAGCTATTAGCAGATATTCAACGGGCAGCGCCATCGCAAGCGTTGGTGGTGAGCAGCACCTCCTCTTTAAAGCACTCTGATATCACCCAGGGTGTGCCTGCTCCTGAGCGCATTATTATCGCTCACCCCTTCAATCCACCCCACCTAGTCCCTCTGGTCGAACTCTATGGGCCAGATACTGAGCTGGTGCAGCGATTGGTCGATTTTTATCGAAGCATCGGTAAGCAGCCGGTGATGTTACGTAAAGAGATGATCGGTCATATTGCGAATCGCCTCTCTTCGGCATTGTGGCGGGAAGCGCTTTATCTATTGCAGGAAGGCGTGGCCAGTGTGGAAGACATCGACCTTGCTGTGACGGCAGGCCCTGGATTGCGCTGGGCCATTCAAGGGCCGTTCCTGACCTATCATCTGGGCGGCGGCCAAGGGGGTATTCGTCACTACTTGGAACACCTCGGCCCTAGTCAGGAGTATCGCTGGGCAAGCTTAGGGCAACCGACCATGAACGACGAACTTTATGCGCAAGTGATCCATGGGGTTGAATCCTCCACGCAAGGGCAATCACTGCCAGACCTTTTCTCTGAACGAGATCGTCAATTGACGGCTATTCAGCAAGCGCTAGCGACTAACGTAAAACAGGAGGAGGTTCGATGAGCGCCTCATCTTGTCTGCTAATGGTCGCTCCCAACGGGGCTCGGCGCGTCTACCATGACCATCCTGCCATCCCACTGACCCCGAAAGAGCTCGCGCGGGATGCTCAAGAGTGTCTAGCGGCTGGCGCCTCAGCTATGCATGTGCATGTGCGTGAAACCGACGGACGCCATTTACTTGATGCGGGTGCCTATCAAGATGCCATTAGCGCCATTCAGGAAGCCGTAGGAGACCAACTGCTCCTTCAGGTCACCAGCGAAGCCGGTGGGCGTTATTCGCCTTCAGAGCAGAGACGTGTCATTGAGACGTTACAGCCATACTTCGTTTCTATCGCGGTGCGTGAATGGTTCGGAGATGCTTATGAGGTTCGAGCCAGTGGCGAACTGTGCCGTTACCTGGCCAGTCGCGGCACACATATTCAATACATCGTTTACTCGCCTGAAGATCTCACCTACTTCAATCAGTTAAGAGAGCAAGGTGATGTGCCTAATGGCCCGGCTTTCTTACTCTTCGTACTTGGGCGCTATGCGGATCCACCCATTGCAGACCCAAGCCGTCTAGCTAACTTTTTACACGCATTAGTGGCTGGCGACCATTGGGCGGTTTGTGCGTTTGGGCCAACCGAAGGTGACTGCTTAGCGCTGGCGGCCCAGCAAGGTGGTCATGCCCGAGTTGGCTTTGAAAATAATTTATGGCGAGCGGATGGCCAACTCGCTACCAACAATGCCGAGTTAGTCGCCGCGACTAAAGCCCGTATCGAAGCAACGGGACGTCGGGTGATGAGTGCATCCGAAGCCCGTCATTTCCTTGCATTTACTACCGTTGCTAACACGGGGGTGACCTTATGACGGTCGTGGTAGGTTGTGGCGCAGGCTTCTCTGGTGATCGTACCGATGCGGCTAGGCCGCTGGTCGATGCGCTCATGTCTTATGATGCCCCTCGTGCGCTGATGTTTGAAACACTCGGGGAGCGCACGCTGGCGGCTGCCCAGTTACGCCGGATCAAAGACCCGGACAGCGGTGATGAGCCACTGCTGGAAGAATTTTTATCGCCTGTTCTGAGTGACTGTCTGGCTAACCACATTACGATTTTGGGTAACTTTGGTGCGGCTAACCCAGATGCCGCGCGTCGTCGCATTCAGCAGTTGGCTAAGCGCTTAGGCCACTCTCAAGCGTGTTTGGCTACTATTCAAGGCGATGACGTAAGAGATCGCCTGCATGAGTTCGACTGGCTGGCCTGGGTAGGCGAAAAGCGCGCAATTTCAACCTTAGAGCAAGTTGTTGCCGCTAATGTCTATCTTGGTGCAGATGCCCTGATAGAGGCAATGACCCAAGGGGCTCAAGTTGTGATCACAGGACGCGTGGCCGATCCTTCACTGGCGCTTGCTCCTATCTGCTACCACCATGACTGGGCAAGCGATGATTGGGACAGGCGGGCAGCAGGGGCATTAGCAGGTCATTTAATCGAGTGCGGTACGCAAGTGACGGGTGGCTACTTTGCTGACCCTGGGGTTAAAGACGTGCCTGGCATGGCTTCGCTGGGGTATCCACTTGTCGAAGTTGAGCGTAATGGGCGACTCGTTGTGACTAAACCCCCAGGCACAGGGGGCTTGGTCACTGAGCAAACAGTAAAAGAACAGCTGTTATATGAAATACACAACCCCAGCGCCTACATCACACCGGATGTGGTTATTGATCTTGAGCATGTTCGCATAAAGCAACTGGCCAAAGACCGTGTTGAAGTCACCGGGGTACGTGGCAAACCCTCGCCAGCGCGGTTAAAAACCACCGTTAGCTTCCTCGCAGGCTATCAAGGTGAAGCTGAAATCTCTTATGCGGGCCCGAATGCTTTCGCCAGAGCACAACTAGCCAGAGAGACGCTGCGTCAGCGTTTATCATTACGCTGCCCTGCCGATCTGCGCGCCCGTTACGACTTAATTGGTGTTTCTAGCGTTTTTGATGGCGATGCCCACCTAAACACTCAACACAGAAACACAACAGCAAGCGACATTCGCCTTCGCCTCGCGGTGGAGCATGCTGAAAAATGCGTAGTGGAGCGGGCAACACAGGAGTTATTAGCACTTTATTGCTGTGGACCAGCGGGCGGTGGCGGTATACGTCGGCACCATACTCAACGGTTAAAAACCGCCTCTTATCTAGTACCAAGGCAGCAAGCTGCTCCTGTTGTCACACTGCATAAAGGAGAAGGTGATGAGTGAGCTATTGCACCGTTACGCCCATGCCCGGGCAGGCGATAAGGGCGACCGGCTAAGCTTAGCGGTTTTTGTGTATCAGGAGGCTCACTATTCCTGGCTCATCGAACAACTCTCGGCATCAAACGTTGCCGCGCTATTTGAGCATCGAGGCGTTAGTCACGTAACCCGCTACTTACTACCACATCTCAATGGAATGAACTTAGTCCTGGATGATGCACTACAAGGAGGGGTCAATGGTGCGCTCAACTTGGATGGTCACGGAAAAACGTTGTCGGCCTTACTGTTGTCTATGAAAGTGGCACCACCCCCAACTTAACTGCATTAATGAAAGTCAGTAGGCGTTCTTGTTTTTAGATCATGACGTTTGAGCTTGTAGGGACGAGGAGGTTTGAGGTGGTGCAGCCGCTGTTCAGCCCATCAGAAGCTGACTGGCTAGGCCACCCCCTACCAGAAGTAAGCCAAACAGGATGAACCCCAGTATAAAAGGTCGGATACCCAACTCCTTGAGCTTTTCGATTCGGGTTTCAAACCCCAGTGCGGCCATGGCCATGGTCAACGCAATCTGGCCAGCCAGAACGAGTATTTGATGGAGGCCGCTAGGCAAGTGGATAACACTGTTGAACACAATCATGGCGATGAACCCGAAGGCAAACCAGGGGATCACCGGCTTGCCCGCTGCTGACCCAGAGTCACTGGCCTGCTGACGAAGCCACCATTGCCCGACGAGCAATAGGAAGGGCAACAGCAGTATCACGCGAACCATCTTGACAATAACAGCACTGGCCAATGCCTCGGGACCCACCGCATCAGCAGCGGCCACGACCTGGGCGACTTCGTGGACAGTCGCGCCGATATAGACGCCAAAAAGATCTTCGTTCATTCCTGCAAGCGGGTATAAAAGAGGGTAGACAAGCATTCCCAGCGTGCCGAAGAGCACGACCGTGGCGACGGCTATGGATGAGGCCGCAGGCCGCGAACGAATGACCGTTTCGGTGGCGAGTACCGCCGCAGCACCGCAGATGGCACTGCCTGCACTTGTTAATAGTGTTGTTTCACGATCCATACCCAGTATGCGGGTGCCGATCTGATAGCCGATGATAAGCACACTGCAGATCACCACCAGATCCAACAGCAACACCTTAAAGCCAAGGGCGAAGACTTGTTGCAGGGTTAATGACAGGCCAAACAGTACAATGCCGCCCCGCAGCAGCCAGCGAGTGGCGAATGTTAACCCAGGTTGAGTACTTGGAAGGCGGTGAGCAAGAGGCAGGTTACCCACAGCCAGGCCTAACAGTAAGGCGAATACCAATGGACTAATACCTTTGGAAGCGAGTCCGGGGAGGTTAGCCAAGCCAAAACCTGCCAAGGTTAGGGTGCTACACAGAATCAGACCTTGCCACATAATGCTTTCTCTTGTTGGTGCGTATGTGGCTAGCATAGGGGCAAAAATGCTGTATGGTTATCAACATATAACCATATGGCTGTTCGGTAAAAACGATATATGACCCCTCATGTGACTTTTCGCCAGTTGCAGGTTTTTGTCGCTGTTGCTCGTGACGGCACGGTTATTGCTGCTGCTGATCACTTAAAGCTATCTCAATCGACTATTAGCCAATCGCTCTCAGATCTTGAGCGTCATCTGGGTGTCGAGCTCTTCGAGCGGCTTGGCCGACGCTTACAGCTCAATAGTATGGGAAGCTACCTGTTACCCCGTGCTGAGCGCCTTCTGGAAGGTATGGCCGATTTTGTTGCTGTCGCTGAGGATCCTGAAAGCCAATTGCAGGGCACGCTTAATATATCGGCCAGCGCTACCACGGGTACCTATCTGCTGCCCCCTCTGGCCGGATACTTCAGCAATCAGAACCCGAGAGTGGATCTTCGGCTACGATTGCGTAATACCGGAGAGGTAATTACGGATCTGCTGCGTTTTGATGCTGATTTGGGGCTGATCGAAGGGCAGTGTCACGAATCGCGCCTGACGAGTGAAACATGGTGCGAAGACCAGCTTGTGATTGTCTGTTCCCCACAGCACCCCCTGGCCAGCAAGGAGTGGCTTGATGACGCTGATATCAAAGCTGCTGGCTGGATACTGCGTGAACCTGGGTCAGGCACGCGTGAAGTATTTGAGGCCGCTGTGTTACATCATGTCGAACGTTTGCAGGTGCGCATGGAACTCAGCCAGCATGAAGCTATCAAGCAAGCAGTGAAAGCTGGCCTCGGTTTGGGCTGCCTCTCTCATCGCAGTGTGGAAGGGGAGCTTGAAAGAGGGGAGTTGGTTGCGCTGAACAGTGGGTTAAAGCTCACCAGGATTTTTTCATTGGTGTGGCATCCAGAGCGTTATCGGAGCCCGTTGTGGCAGGCGTTTAAGGTTTTTTTGATCGATAATCATGGCAATCCTCCGCAGCCAGGCAGACCACAATAACTGGGCTCGAAATGTACAGCTAATATGTCGTGCACAGAGCCTATCGATGACACTGCTTTTCACGCTCAGGCTGCCAGTAAATGGTATCAATTCGGCTCTATGGTTTGGTATTGTTGGGTAGTGGCTATTTTCTATGATGTCGCCTATTTTGAGACCACGGTTGAGGTCGATGAAGCGCACCTGCTTACTTTTTCATTATAAGTTAAGGGGCTATTCCGTTAACTCGCTCAATGATCTCGGTGGCTCCGCTAATATCAGGTAAACACTCTCCTTGGGCCACTCGCTGGAGAATTGCCTCTTCCTGTTGTTGCAGCATAATGGCCTTTGAGGCAATCGTAACGGCTTCTTGAGCAGGTACTACTAGAACTCCACTCTCATCAGCGAGGATAATATCACCAGGGTAAATAACGAGCCCTCCGAGAGTGACTGGCATATTCATAGTACCTCCCACCCCCGCCAATTTAGTCGTCAAGGCTGAAATGCCTCGGCACCAAACCGGAAATCCTAGCTCTTGAATAGTTTGTGCATCCGTTGCCATTCCGTCGATGATGACTCCTCCCACACCTAGCTTCTTGGCTACGTGAGTCATCACCCCACCCCAACATGCGTGTCGGTCGTCGCCTTGTCTGTCAATGACTAAGATGTCTCCAGGGCGTACTAATCGCATCGCGTGATTAAGTAGTGTGCCGTCTGTAGGTGGAAGAGAGAGGGTCACAGCAGTTCCTACCACCCGCGTCTGGGCGAGCAATGAGTGGATGGCTGGATCGATGAATCCATTTTCTCTGAAATGGCCAATAGTGGCCGTTTCACACTCGAGTAGTTGCTGACTGATATGGGGGCCAATCGGTGTTGGCATCTGTGCGATGTGATACATGAATATCTCCTAGTGGTCAGATCAAGCTGGGTAAAAACGTGATAAGAGAGGGCAAGAAGAACAGTACTAGCATGCCGAAGAGGAAGCAGATGACGATCGGCCAAGCTGCGGCAAAGATCGTTTGCATAGGTACTGAGGGCGCGCCGCCTTTCACTGCAAATAAGTTATAGCCGAAAGGGGGCGTTAGGCTGCCGACCGAGATATTTATTAAAAACAGGGTCCAGAACCAGATGGGATCGAAGCCATATAGCTTGACTAATGGTGCATAAATGGGAATGACGACCATCATGAATGCAATCTGGTCGATGAACATGCACGCAACGAGCGGCACTAGCATCAGTAGTAACAACATCCACATGGGATCAAGTTCTAGGCTAGTGGCCAGCCCTACTAGACCTGAAGTCGCACCAGCGAAAGAGAGTAATTGGCTGAACAGTTTCGAACAGGCCAGGATAGCGATGATCATGGCGCTGATGCCCAACGAAGAGAGTATCGCCTGCCGTGCCATTTTGAGTGTGAAACGACGGTAGTAAACCGCTACCAACATGGCACCAAGCACGCCCGTGGCTGCAGACTCCGAAGGCGTGGCAACCCCTAACATGATTAGCCCGAGCACCGAGAAAATGATGATACTGAACGGCGCCATATTCAGTAGCGCCTTACTACGTGCTCGCCACGTTCCGCCCCCGCCTTCGTCGGCGTTAGGTGCCAAGGAGGGATTGAGCATCAATTTTACTACTACGTAGCCGACAAACAGCCCTGCTAGAAGGATGCCCGGGATAATGCCAGCGATCAGCAGTCGCGCGATCGAGATATCGACCATGGAGCCGATGATGATGACCAGCAGGCTTGGGGGAATAATCGGTGCCAAACTGGCTCCCCCCAGAATTAGGCCGATAGAAAGCCTATCATCATAGCCACGCTGCTGCATTGTTGGTAACGCCGAGCGGCTCAGCATGGCGGTCACGGCTAGGGCTGATCCTGACAAAGCCCCAAACAGGGTGGCAAGTACAATGACAAAGAAATATAGGCGACCTTTTATACGGCCCATTAGTGTGTCCAGGGCATCAAAAATGACGTCTATCGAACCCGACCGGAACAGCAATTCTCCCATCAGTACGAACAGTACGATGGTAGTGAGAGTTTCTGAGGTGACAGTACTGTATACGCTGTTGGCGAACATGCCGAAGCCTGCACTGCCCATAAGCCAGAAAGTACCCAGGACGTTGACGGTAAGAAAGGCGATAAAAATCGGCACGCCCAGAGCGAATAAACCCATTAGCAATGTGAGGGCAATGCCTAGCGAAATATACCATTCCATGCTTAAGCCTCCTGTCGCTCGTTATCATCATGAGAGGGCCCCGCAAACAATGCATGGCGCAGGAAGTACAAGGCGGTATTGATAAAGGCATAGCAGATGAAGCTTGAAACCCAGTATTTAGGAATATCAAGACCCAATGCGGTTGTAGTTCCTCCATCAAATTGGCGGAGTGTTTCCTTAACGATGATCCAGGCGGTGACAATACAAACACTTCCTGATATTAGTGCGATTACTCGGTCATAGCGTTGGCGCATGGAAGGAGAGAGCCTTTCAGGGAGTACGGTGATCGCGATGTGGCCATTGGTGCGCGCAAGCTCCGGTATGCTCAGGGAAACCGCGATGCAGAGGAAATAAGCGACAAGGGAGCTTGACCATAGTGTCGGGGCATTAAAAAAGTAACGAGCGACCACTTCGATCCAGAAGCATAAGACGATGCCACATAAAGTGGCACCGCCAAGGTAGAACCCGAATCGCGTGATACGGTCATGGAGTCTAGCTATCGGGTGGGGCATAGTGATACCTACTCGACCGTCGCAGTCATGTTGTTCTGCTCAGCGATTGCACGCATGTTGCTGACCGCCTCTGGAGACTTGTCGACCCCTAACTGCCAGATTCCTTCATTGACCAGGGCATCAAGCCGCTCGGCATCAGATTGTTGAAAGTATGTTTCTTCCATTCCCTTTTCTTTCAATGATGCCCACTCTTGCTGTGCTAGCTCATCAAGAATGGCGGCTGTTTCGTTTTCTAGCGCTTTGCCTTGCTCGAGAAGTAAAGTTTGACTGTCCTCATCGAGCGCGTTGAAAGAAGCTAGATTCATGAACAAGTAGGTATAGGTTTGGCCGAAGGTAGGTTTGGTAAAGTACCCCGCGACTTCATTCCACCCGAAATCTTCGACGCCGTTGAGTCCCCAAGCGGCTCCATCGATCACACCACGATCAAGCGAAGAGTAAACATCCCCGCCTGACATTAGCACTGGAGTCCCCCCTAATCCTTGAGTGATGCTGGTATAAGTCGCGCTACCGCGAATCCGGCGACCCTCTAGGCCAGGAGTGCTCTCGATGGGTTCCTTGAGTACATATTGAAAGCCGCTGCTACCTAAAGGCGGAATTGCAATTAATTTGAGACCGAGCTCGTTATAGTGTTCATCGATAAAGTCCCAGAGGCCTGATTCGTGGGTAGCGTCAGGATCGACAAAGACCGCATCCATAGCAGCACCGACACCGGTAGTATTGGTATGGTAGGCTCCATGAGTGTAAAGCAGATCGAAAACACCAGATGATACAGGCTCAAGTTGCTCGAAGGGTGATACAACATCTGGTCCGTTCAAGCCGATTTTTAGAGCACCTTGGCTAGCTTCCTCGACTTTTGTTATATATCGCTGGGCAACTTCGCGTGTATAAGCACTCGTTTGGTCGTAGCTGGTGAGCATTCTCAACTCAGTAGCCATAGCATGTGATGCGCTCAATGTAAGAATGACTAATGCAAGGGAACGTTTCATTGTCTGCCTCTTTGTGTTTGTACTGACGAATTAAATGTTTTGCATGGGGCTATTGAATCTAGTCATGACAATGACTAACGGTCAATAGAATATAAAAAACTAGAGTTTTTTATTTTTTATGGATAAGATTAATAGAATTTATACAAAAGATTTTTATTTGGTGTGTTATCAATTTTTCACTAAATAATTTTTGGTTGTTAATTGAGTTTTGCTTTAGCGCTTGATTAGTACAAGAAAATATAAAAAAAGTGCTAGGAGCACTGTTTTGGTGCAATATTGTTCTATGCTGTATGTGATAAAATTAATTTTAAATAAGTTCAGTGGGCCACTTTTAGTATAAAAATTAGCTGTATTGTTAGAGGTTAAGAAGAGGCTTTATGAGACCCGTTCACGATACATTGGATTGGAATCTTCTTAGAACTTTTATTGTTATTGTTCAAGAAGAGAGTGTCAGTAAGGCTGCCAATAGGCTTTACCTTTCACAGCCAGCAGTCAGCCTCTCATTGAAACGATTGGAAGAGAGGTTAGGTCAGCGGCTAATCGAGCGCGATAGTCACAGCTTTAATGTGACAAAAGCTGGGCATCTCGTCTATCGAGAAGCCATCGATATCTACGCTAACGTAGCACGGCTGGCTGCTTCAGTAGGAGACTTTGACCCTGAAGTAGTCGGTCATGTTTCGCTACTTTTCATAACGGGAATTCAATGCCGATTCCTTGACAGTGTGTTCGAACGCTTTCATAAAAAGTTTCCCCAGATCACATTTAGTATTGAGGATATGTCTAGTCAGGAGGTGCAGAATGCGTTGGCCCAAAGGCAGGGAGCCATGGGTATCTGTCTCGCATTGCAATGTCCGAGTAATCTGAATAGCCAGACATTAGCGAGACAACGGTATCGGCTCTACTGCGGAAAAAGCCATGCACTCTTTGGCCGCCATAACTTGCCGATGGATAGCCTAATGAGTGAGAACTATGTCTCGTTTGGCAGCGAGCAACTTGATGGTGTGCTCTCTTCACTTGCAGTGTTTCGTGCCCACCATGGTCTTAAGGGCAATGTGGTCGGCCAATCGAGTAGCCTCCAAGAAATTCAACGAATGGTAATTGCCGGATGGGGGATTGGTTGTTTACCCGAGCATTTAGTGCTGAGAGATGTTGCGGAAGGTCGACTCTGGCCCCTTCCGCCCTATGATGGCGTCGCTGAAATCGATCTTCACGTGATGTGGCACCAAGATGCTCGTTTCAGTGATGCTGAGACCATCTTTATGGAGTTTTTCCTTAATGCTATGGGCAAGGTGCCGCTCGAGGAGCGGCTTACCACTGGACTTGAAGTGTTCGACGAAATACCTGATGTCGAAACAGCTAAATAATCGCTAATGGTATTATTTTTTGTAGGCCAAATTGAACCAAGTCGTCTTCAGATCTGAATACTTGTCCAGTGCATGAAGTGATTTATCACGACCAAAACCGGACTGTTTCATGCCACCGAAGGGGACACTAATATCACCATCGGCATAGCAGTTGACCCAGACCAAGCCAGCCTGAAGGCGCTTTGATACGCGATGTGCACGGCCAAGGTCACCGGTCCAGAGTCCAGCTCCAAGCCCATAGATAGAATCGTTAGCCAAGGCGATGGCCTCGGTCTCGTCGGCGAAGCGGCTTATACTTAACACTGGCCCGAAGATCTCCTCGCGCATCACCGTTGTGGTTTGGGCTCCTTCCAATATTGTTGGTTCAACGTACCATCCTCCCTCCACAGGCGTCGCATGCTTTCCACCGTGGTGGAGAGTCATGCCCTCGCTGAGTCCTTGCTCGATAAAGTTTAATACTTTGGCATGATGGTCGGCGCTGACTAACGCTCCCATACGCGTAGAGGGATCCAACGGATCGCCAGCTGGCATGTCTTTTGCGGCGGAAACCAGTCGTGGTAAGAAGTCATCAAAAATAGACGCTTCCACATAAAGCCTAGAGCCTGCAATGCATACCTCCCCCTGGTTGGTAAAGATACCTGCGGCAGCAGCATGTGCGGCGGCATCCAGGTCCGGGCAGTCAGCAAAGACTATGTGCGGAGATTTGCCTCCGCATTCGAGCCACACTCGCTTTAGATTGGACTCGCTGGAGTAGCGCATAAAACGCTTGCCTGTAGCGGTGGATCCTGTGAAGGCGAGTGCATCGACCTGTGGATGCATTCCCAGCGCTTCGCCAGCGATAGCACCGTGGCCAGGGGTGACATTGAATACGCCATCCGGCAGGCCCGCTTCCTTGGCTAGTGCAGCTAGCCTGAGAGCACTAAGGCTAGAGGCCTCGGCGGGCTTGAGTATGACGCTATTACCGACTGCCAGTGCTGGGGCGAATTTCCAGGCGGCGATCATCAGTGGAAAATTCCATGGCACCACAGCAGCGACCACACCGAGAGGCTGGCGGGTGATGGTGGCATGAACGTCTTCGCTAGTGGGGGCTATCTCATCGTACTGTTTATCGATCGCCTCGGCATACCAGGCCACACAGCGTGCTGTTTCGGGCAAGTCAAAGGCCAAGCTATCAGCGATTGGCTTCCCCATTTCGAGTGTTTGTAGAAGCGCTAGCTCTTCTGCGTGCGTTTCGATAAGCGAGGCGAAGCGGAGCAAAACTCGTTTGCGCTCTAGTGGAGGACAGCGAGACCAGTCACCTGATTCGAAGACTCGACGTGCGGCAAGTACCGCACGGTCGATATCCACACCACTGCAGGCAGTCACGTTGGCTATCATCTGGCCTGTCGCTGGGTTGTAAGCCTTTAGAGTTGAGCCGTCATAGCTGTTGACAAATTCACCGTCGATGAAGGCTTGAGTGGTCAGCTGTAGTCGGCTGGCTAGCGTTTGCCAGTAAGCTTTATCGTGCATTGTCATATCCTTATTTTAAGATGCTGCGATACCGGCCTTGCGCAGCATGGTGTGCAACAGCACGTTGGCGCCAGCCTCAAGATCCTCCGGTGTAGCATTTTCGCTTTCGTTGTGACTGATACCATCTTCGCAGGGAACGAAAATCATAGCCGTAGGTGCAACACGACTTACGAAGACAGCATCGTGACCGGCCCCAGTCTCGATATCGCGGTAGGGTATGCCAAGTCCATCGCTGCTAGCGCGAATGAGATCTACTAGGTCGCTGTTAAATGGTGTCGGTGGCACCCGCTGAACGTCCTGCAGTTCTACGGTTACTTTTCCAGGCTCATGATGCTTTGAGCAGATATCTCGGAGAGCATGCTCCATCTGTTCAAGCGTCTCGTTCTCCAAATGGCGAATATCAACGCTGAAGGTTACTCGCCCAGGAATGACATTGCGTGAGTTTGGATAAAGGTCGAACTCCCCACAGGTGACGCGACCATGCGGCTGATGCGGATCGGCTAGCGCTAGGATATCGCCGATGAGCTCGGCGGCCCGTTTTAGCGCATCACGACGATAGGGCATGGGTGTCGGCCCAGCATGGGCTTCTTGACCGGTGACCACGACATCAAACCAGCGCAAGCCTAGAGAGCCAGTTACCGCGCCGACAGCTATTCCTTCCGCTTCAAGTACTGGACCTTGCTCGATATGGGATTCGATATAGGCACCGAAGGTTTTGCTACCCATAGGAATGTCACCGCGGTAACCGATACGTTCCAACGAATCAGCTACAGTGTCTCCATTGCGATCTTTGGCAGCTAGCGCGGTCTCAAGCGGGATTACGCCAGCATGCACCCCAGATCCCATCATGACTGGAACGAAGCGGCAGCCCTCTTCGTTAGTCCATATCACTACCTCAAGTGGTGCTTCAGTAGTAATAGAGAGATCATTGAGAACTCGCATAACTTCCAGCCCGGCTAGTACACCGTAACAGCCATCGAAACGGCCACCGGTGGGCTGGGTGTCGAGGTGACTTCCGGTGGCCACCGGGGGTAGGTCATTACGGCTTCCAGCACGACGAGCGAAGATATTGCCCATTTGATCGACATCTATGGTCAAGCCAGCGTCTCGAAACCAGCTAGACACAAGCTCACGACCAAGTCGATCCTCTTCCGTCAACGCCAACCGGCAATTGCCACCCTTCGGTGTGGCACCAATGTCAGCAAGGTTCATTAATGAGTGCCATAGGCGCTGTCCATCAATGCGGAGTGTCGAGAAAGTAGACTCAGTCATCAGAGCTCTCCTGTGTCATTACTATATTTTTGGCCTTCAAGAGCTGCAGCACGGATTGCGCTTAGACGCTCTCCTGGTGCAATACCATCAGCGTCATAACGCAGCTCAATCAAAGCGGGCAAGTGTTCTTGCTCAGTAAAGGCTAGGGCACGATTAAAGGCAGCTTCGAACGAAGCGTCGTCCTCGACGATCTCTCCATGTCCGCCATAGGCCTTGATCAGGGCGTCAAACTTAGGGTTGGTGAATGTCAGCGCAATCTCTCGGCCAGGAAAGTCATTCTCCTGATGGGCGCGGATGGTGCCCCACATGCCATTGTTGAAGACGAGTATGACGATACCCAGTTGGTACTGCAGGGCCACGCCGAGCTCCTGCAAATTCATCTGGAAGCAACCGTCACCGGCAAAACAGATGGCCGGCCGTTGAGGGTGCTCGAGCTTACTGCTGATGGCTGCGGGAAGGCCGTAACCCATTGCACCAACCGTGGGAGCTAACGAGCTGCCAAGTCCACCAAACTGGATATAGCGATGAGCATAAAGTGCGTAGTTGCCAGCGCCGACAGTGATACAGCCTTTCCCGTTCAGTAGTCGATCTACCGTTCGGGTGACTTTATCTAGGCTAAGCCGTCCAGGCGCCTCTAAAGGTATAAGAGTATCAAGATAGGCTCGTCGAGCAGTGGCCGTCGCCTGTTTCCATGCGGGTGTTACCTCAGGAGCTAGTTCTCCTAGGCTTGTCGAAAAACCAACCACGTCGGCATTAATAGCGAGGTCAGGACGATAAACATGCCCCAGTTCTTCTGGGTCGGGATAGATATGGACTAATGTCTGGCTTGGCACGGGCGATTCGATCCAGCTGTAGCCCTCTGTCGTAGGTTCGCCTAATCGTGCTCCCAGCGTAATAATCAGATCGCAAGACTTGAGCTGCTCACGCAAAGCTTGATGCATGCCGCTACCAACGTGACCAACGAAATTCTCATGGTGTTGGTTAAAACACTCTAGGCGTCGCCAAGCAACGCCAACGGGAAGAGCGTAGCGCTCGGCAAACGCAGCAATATCCATTTGAGCCTGTTCGGTCCATCCGCTACCACCCAGTAATAGGAATGGCTTTTCGGCCCGCTCTAGATGCTGTTGCAACTCGCGCAATTGCTGTTGGCTAGGGTAACTGTGTAGGCGCTGCCGAGGCTCCACATCAGCAACGCAGGCCTCGCCCCACAACGTATCTTCTGGCAAGGCCAAAACTACTGGGCCAGGGCGGCCACTGGTCGCGACAGAGTAGGCTCTGGCGATGAACTCAGGTATCCGTGCAGTGTCGTCAATCTGAGCTACCCATTTGGCCATTGGTCCGAACATGCGGCGATAGTCGATCTCCTGAAAGGCCTCGCGTTCGATGAAATCGTTGCCGACTTGTCCGATGAAAAGGATCATCGGCGTCGAGTCTTGATAAGCCGTATGGACGGCAATTGATGCATTGGTGGCGCCAGGACCACGGGTGACAAAACAGATTCCAGGCTCGTTGGTTAGCTTGCCATAGGCCTCGGCCATGTAGCCAGCACCGCTCTCTTGGCGGCAGACAATAGGCTCGATAGCATCACGATGCTCATTAAGTGCATCAATACAGGGCAGATAGCTTTCGCCGGGGACCAGAAAAACGCGCCGAGCACCATGCTGGCGTAATTGTTGAATCAGGATTTGGCCCCCGTTGCGTGTCGGGGTGACGGCGTTGCTCATGGGCAAGATCTCTTTGAACGAATGGTTAGGTAGACGGGGCAGATAACAGCCGATGTAAGGGCTTAATCTGACGAGAATCGACAACACAACGAGCTCGAAAGCCGCACTGATAAGACCAAGACTGGTCTGCTTCGAACCCTTGTTTTTCTGGCCACGGGCCGTCAATTGCCAGCATGCCGGCATCATCGCAAGCCCTAAGAAACAACTGTCGGAAGGGGGCTAGCGAGGCGCTACGCTCTTCTGGAGACAGCTTTAGGTCACGTGCTAAATCACCAGTGCCGAGCAGAGCGGCTAAAACGCGGGGGCTAGAGTGTAATAATTCGCTGATCCGCTTGACCCCCAAGCGACTCTCTATAGTCGGTATAATGACGGTGGTTTCTGGTGCTATACCCCAGTGTTTTTCTTCGCGACTAAGTGCTGACGAAAGTGCCGTCAGTTGTGTTACTTCCTCGACTTTGGGCAGGAAGACCGCCTCAGGAGAGGCTCCCATTAGCAGTTTCAGCTCTTCTCGACCTCCCTTATCTAAGGCATTGATTCGGACCATGGGAGATACGCCTCTTTGCCGACAGCTTTTGGCCATGCTGGCGAACGCTTGGCAGGCAGTATGGCGTGATGCTGCCGGGGTGAACTCCTCTAGATCAATAACGATGGCATCGGCCCCAGAATCCAACGCGTCGGCCAAACAATCGGTGTCATGCCCTGGTACGAAAAGCCAGCTTCGACAGCCTGTTAGTTTGCTATGAAGCATGAAAGTCACTCCATTAGGTTGGGTAAGAACAGCACGATGTCAGGCACGAATGTGATGAGCATTAGGACCGCAAGCATGGACATCAGCATTAGCGAAAGTGGGCGTAACGTTTCCATAACGCTGATACCCGAAATACGGCAGGCCGCCATTAGATCTATACCCAGAGGGGGAGTATTGGCGCCGATAGCGAGGTTGACGGTGAGCAGCACGCCGAAATGCACTGGATCAATACCGTACTGGGAAAGCAGAGGCATAACGATTGGCGTGATGATGATAATAATGGCAATGCTCTCCATGAAGGTTCCGAGCACCAGTAGTACCGCCGTCAGTAAAAGCAAAACGCTGTGCGTGCTATCAGTCCAGTTGCCAATTGTTCCAGCGATGGCTTGTGGTACCTGCTCATAAGTCAGCCCCCAGGCGAAGAGACCAGCAGCGCCGATAATTACTAAGATGGCGGCGCTCGTTTCTGCTGTGGCGATGACGCAGTTGAGAATGTCTCGTAGTGAGAGGCATCGATAGAGCACCACACCAAGTACAAGGGCATAGAGAATGGCCGAGGCGGCTGCTTCGGTCGGTGTAAATACGCCGAAGCGAATTCCACCAATGATTAGTACCGGCACCATGAGTGCAGGCAGTGCATCGATGACCGCTCGGCGGCGTTCCGCGGGGTCGGAAGACTTGACCCCGGCCCAGCCATGTTTCCGCGAAATATAAAGTGCTACACCTATTAATGAGAGGGTCAACAACAGGCCAGGAATTACGCCCCCCACGAAGAGCTTACCCACCGATGTATTAGACGTGGTGCCATAGACAATCATGACGATACTAGGAGGGATCACTGTTCCGAAGGAGCTTGCACACCCAACGAGTGCGCTGCTAAAACCCTTGTGGTAGCCATTCTTATGCATTGCAGGTAACAGCATGCTGCCGATCGCAATCACATCTGCTACTCCCGATCCCGACAAGGCGCCAAATAACATACAGGCCATGACCGCTACGACGGCTAAACCACCCCGAATATCACCGACTAGGGACATGCAGAGATGTACGATACGTTTGGTGAGGCCGGCGCTGTTCATCAGTTGCGCCGCCAGTATGAAAAGGGGAATCGCTAATAGAGTGAAACTGTCCATCCCACCAACGAACTGTTGCGCGGAAACCATCATCGGGGCTGCGCCGAACACAAGCAGATAAACAAGAGCGGCGAGGATTAGGCTGAAGGCAATCGGAATATTAATTAAAATAGCGAGACCAAAAACACCCAGCAAAGTAAGTGCACCGGCGGTCATAGTGAATCTCCTGAAGACAACACGTGCTGCACTTGCATTAGTGCCATTCCTACGCAGCCCACTGGTACCGAGAGATAAATGATTCCAACAGGCATTTTTAACGCTGTTGTGGTCATGCTCATGGTTAGTAGTGTTAGATCCCAACCAGCCTTCGCCAGTACCAACAGCATTATCAGGAGCACAATGTCTGTGGCCTTTCCGATGATTCGGCGGGCGCCGATAGAGCGCACAATTAGCGGCAGTAGTCCGGCATTAAGGTGAGAACGTTGATAGGTACAGGTAACTGAGCCCAATAGGGCTGTCCAAATCAGCACTAGTCGCGGCAACTCTTCCGCCCAATTAGGCGTTTGTCCCACAACCCAGCGCATAAAGACCGTATAGATAACCAGGGCCGCCAACGCGGCGGCTCCACAGGCGGCTACGGCCAAGCTTAGATGGGATACACGCATTACAAGTTTGGAAAAGGTCATATCATTCAGCCGTTCGGTACTGTCTGACGGTCTCCATCAATTCCTCACCGAACACATCGGAATACTCGTTCCATACTCCTTGAATCCGCTCGTTGAAGGCCGCCGTGTCGACTTCATTTATCTGCATACCTTCTGCAGCCAGCATTTCGAGCATGTTTTTATCATCCTCTTGGGTCATAGCACGCTGCTTATCGCGCCACTCGTCTGCTAGCGATTGGATAACTGCCTGATCATCCGCATTGATCTTGTTCCAAGTAAGGTCAGCAATTGTTAAGCAAGCAGGAGCCCAAACATGGCCCGTTAAAGAGATGTAATCTTGAACTTCGTAAAAAGAAGAGGAGTGAATAATGGAAAGGGGGTTTTCCTGAGCGTCGAAGACGCCTTGCTGTAATGCCGAGTAGAGTTCACCAAAGGAAAGTGGGGCGGGGTTTGCACCGAGTGCTTCAAAAGTATTTAGACGCATCCTGTCAGGAGTGACCCTGATTTTTAGACCTTCTAGATCGTTCGGAGACTCAACTGGCCCACGGTTGTTGGTAACGTGACGGAAACCATTTTCCCACCAACTGAGAATTTTAATACTCTTATTTTCCGCTAGTTCTTCGAGGATACTGCCTAGTTCACCATCATAAGCTGCGTAGGCTGCTTCTCGGTTCTCCCAAGAGTAAGGCAGCTCAACAATTCCAAACTTGGGTTCTAAGGATTGAAAGGATCCGCATCCAATAACTCCGGCATCCATACTGCCAATTTGCATGCCCTCTACCATCCGGGTTTCATTGCCAAGCTGGCCGCTAGGAAAAATCTGAAAATTTACACGCTGATTGGTAGCTTCTCGTACGTCATGAGCAAAACCTTCCGCAGAGACATGCCAATTATGAGTTGGTGCCAAGACATGACCAAGCTTGATATCCAATGCTTGAACATTGCTGCAAAAAGCACTTATTCCGATAAGGCTGAAGAGCGCAAGAGGGGGTGGTTTCATTGTGATACCTGTTGTCATTAATTTTGGTGTTTTAAAATCAATCGCACAGGTAATAGACTCGTCGGATAAAAACGTTGTAGCAATTTTATAATTCTTATTTTTAATATTTACGTGTTTTATATGACGTTTTTTATTGGAGGGTTTTTTATTGATAATAGAGGGGCAAAGATTTTTAATGATTTATAGAAAGGTAGTTTTCAGGGTGTCAGCATAAAATATTTAATTTTTGGTTAAGGTTTTAGATATCCCGAAAACTAAATAACGCTACACTTTAGAGTCCGATTTTAGGAGTAAGGAGGGGGCATGAAGGGGCATTTCAGCGAAACACAGGTTATTGGTTTCCTGGGCGATGTAAGGCTGAACTACTATTAAGCAGCTATGCCGTCAGCATGGTTTCCCGAGTGCTATTGATAGTGCAGTAAGTTTGGCGGATTGAGCGTGTTAGGTGCCAAGCAACTGCCCTACAGTCACTTCTGACGCTAAACACAGCTGCATGCTGGGTGTGAGTTTAACCTCTATATTGCTATCGATAAGCCCTGAAAAGCCCTA
Source organism: Halomonas sp. N3-2A (assembly GCF_002216165.1). NCBI lineage: Bacteria > Pseudomonadati > Pseudomonadota > Gammaproteobacteria > Oceanospirillales > Halomonadaceae > Halomonas > Halomonas sp. N3-2A. The sequence continues at coordinate 4,168,546 of NZ_CP022286.1, forward strand.
TTTAGCTCCCCCCACGAGATAGACCCGATTCCATCAGTCTCGCCATTTTTGAGCAGCGAGTCACATTTTGGGCATGGTATAAACTAAAGTCGGGGTTTCTGGTATGAGTTCGATGGCAGTAACCTATGGGTATAAAAATGCGAATAGTTGTTCGTCTTGCGAACTTAAAATATAAGTACTCTAACCCATGAAGAGTCCACTATGAAAAAAATTCTAAACGCTCTTTGCACTGCTACCTGCGGTGGTGCCGTCGCACTATCTCTCTCTGTGTCCACTGCTCAAGCACAGGATTGGCCCACTGATGATGTGCGCTTGGTGGTTCCCTATGCGCCTGGTGGAACTACTGATGTGTTATCGCGTCGTGTGGCCGACTTGCTACAGGAAGAACTCGATACCAATGTGGTGGTAGAAAACCGCCCAGGGGCTGGCTCTACTGTTGCTACTGGCCGTTTGGCTCGCGGTGGTCGTGATATCGATCACACCATATTAATGGCGTCACCTGGGCATACCATTGGCGCTGCTATTTATCCTGGCCTCACTTACGATCCAGTCGAGGACTTCGTATTCATTCAGAATATGATTGATATTCCTAACGTGATGGTGGTGCCGGCTGATAGTCCTTACAACAGCGTGCTTGAGTTTGTTGAGGCAGCGAAAGAACAGAATATGACCTTTAGCCACAGTGGTGTGGGTAGTTCTATCCACATGTCTGGTGAGCTGTTTAAGACGCTGACTGAAACCAATATGACTGCAGTACCTTTTGCTGGCAGTGGTGCAGCCCTACCAGCCTTACTGGGAGGTGATGTCGATGTCTCTTTCGAGAACATGCCGACTGTGTTCTCGCATATTCAATCCGGCGATTTGAGAGCGCTGGCGGTTACTTCAGCTGAGCGTTCTGAATTCCTACCAGATGTGCCAACCCTCAAGGAAATTGGTGAGTATAACCTCGACCAGTTTGTCACTACCGCTTGGTTTGGCCTGATTGCCCATCACTCTTTCCCCGAAGAAGCGACAGCTGCCATGCAAAAAGCGTTGCAAGAGGTGATGGAGCGCGAGGAGTTCACTAGCTTTGTAGAGCAGTTGGGTGCAGAGAAAGGCACTATCGCTGGTGATGAGTTCAAAGCCTTCATCGCTGATGAAGTTGCTCGCTGGGACGAAGTGGCGACTGAAGCCGGTATTCGTCAAGAGTAAGTCATTGGCTAGTACCTAGCATGGCGAGGCGAGGGTTACGACCCTCGCCTCAATTGGTTTCCTTGTAGAGCTTTTTTACGTCTTTACGTCGAGAGAGTACCCCGATGACGAAGTTTCAATCTACCGGTGGCACGCTGATCAAGGATCCGTGGGATGTAGTCGCCGGGGTTATGCTGCTGGGCTTCTCCCTGCTGCTGCTTTTCTATCTGGTTCCCAATTACATTGGTCAACCTCCCATCATGCAGAATCCGATGATGTCGCCGCGCTGGTTGCCGAACATTGTGGGCTGGTTGCTGCTGGTGTTCTCGGTACTGATGATTATTCAAGGTGTGCTAATTGCTGACGATGCCGAAGATAGCGGGCGTCGTTTTGAGCGTGGTCCGTTATTGCGCTTTGCGCTGATGGCATTATCTCTGGTTGTCTACGCTGGCCTGTTTGAGATGTTAGGTGCGGTAATCAGTGGCATCCTCGCCACCTTGATACTTTTTATCGCCCACCCGGTGCGTACTTGGTGGGTTTACGGTCTAGCTATCGTTTTCCCAACGGGCGTGACGTTACTGTTTACGGGGATTATGAACGTACCGCTGCCGATGTGGCCGTTCTGAGCTCACTGCCACCTTTAAGGTCTGGTGATTTATGGAAAACATTACAGAAGTACTGCAGCTGTTTCTAGCCACAGAGAACTTTGTGGCAATCGCTGTAGGGGTGGTGGTTGGCGTTACTGTCGGCTCTATCCCGGGTCTTACTGCCACGATGGCGGTGGCCTTGGCACTACCGTTTACTTTTTCTATGGAGCCGGTCGCGGCCATACTGTTGTTGGTAGGTATTTATAAGGGTGGTATGTATGGCGGCTCAATCACCGCTATTTTGATTCGTACGCCGGGTTCGCCAGCTTCAGCCTGTACGTTACTAGATGGCTATCCGATGGCGCAGCAAGGAGAAGCGAAAAAAGCGCTTAAGATGGCGCTCTATTCGTCGGTGATTGCGGATTTTATTTCTAATATTGCATTGATCTTTTTTGCTGCTTATTTAGCTAAGATTGCACTGAACTTCGGTGCGCCGGAATTCTTTTGGCTGATCTGCTTTTCTTTGACTATTATCATCTCGCTTGCCAGTGGCTCAATGATCAAAGGGCTGATTGCGGCTCTTTTGGGTATCCTGCTTTCATTGGTAGGGCTCGATTCAGTGTTTGGTTCGCAGCGTTTGACCTTTGGCAACTACAACTTGATGGACAGTATCTCGTTCATTCCGCTATTGATCGGTCTGTTTGCGATACCTGAAATTATCGAATTTTATCGCAAAAAGGTGATACCTCACCTCCGTGCCAAGGCGAGTGGTGCTGGTGTGTCTTTCAGCGAGCTCAAGGGCAGCCTCAAAAGCATCGTTCGAGGTAGTTTGATCGGTGTCATTATCGGCGCTATCCCAGGCACTGGGGCAACTGCAGCGGCTTTCATCTCGTACAGTGATGCCAAGCGTCGTTCACCCCACCCAGAGCGTTTTGGAAAGGGAGAAGTAGAAGGGGTCGCTGCTTCCGAAGCAGGTAACAACGGTGTCGCTGGAGCCACGCTGATCCCACTGCTGTCATTAGGAATTCCCGGTGATGTGATCACCGCTATTATCCTGGGAGCCTTCATGGTCCATGGGTTGACCCCGGGCCCACTGCTGTTTCAGGAAAACCTGCCGCTCATCTATGCACTTTTCCTCGGTATCATGCTCAGTTCCGTGATCTTGTTATTTGTGGGGAATGCAGCAATCCGTTACTTCTCCCTGATCGCAGATATTCCTAAATCGATTCTTTTTCCGATTGTGTTGATGTTCTGCGTATATGGGGCTTATGCGGTCAATAATGATACTTTCGATGTGTGGTTGATGTTGGCTTTTGGGGTTCTGGGTTATGTGTTTAATCGTACCGGTATCCCGGCTGCCCCCTTCCTAATAGGCTTCATTTTAGGGCCTATGTTCGAGGATAACCTGCGTCGCTCGCTGTTAATCGGTTCCAACGATCTGTCGATTTTCGTACGTGGTCCGATCACCTGGTTCTTCATCGCTCTAACCTTAGGCTCCATATTGCTGGCCCTTTATCGTTTTATTACCTCGCGGCAAAAAGCGAAACAGAGTGCGAGTGAGCCTGGGGCGGGGGCGTGATGCTGTCGACCTTACGCTAAGTGGTGTTTTGCCTTAAGCCCGCGAAGTGGGCTTAAGGCGCAAGGAAATCGAGCCGGCCACCGTAGGGTGCCGGCTTTTTTTTACTAGTGAGGTGGAGCCAACCATGAGTTCCAGCATAAAGATGCCAGTTGCAAACGTATGGTCTAGCCGTTTGCTAGCGGGTGTGGCAGTGCTAACTGTGGTGCATTTATTGAGTGGTGCAACGTGGGCCGCAAGCGTGGCTCAACTACTACTGGCAGGTTTTCTAGTGCTAGGTTGGACCCGTTTTAGCTCGATGGCTCGTATGCTTGCGTTGGCCTGTGTTGCAGTGTCATTTTTTGCACTGTGGCGACTTCCTTCTCCTTGGATAGTGCTTTATGAGGCGGCTAATGGCTTTGTCTTTCTGGCAGCGTTCATGGCGGCACTTGCAGTGCTGCGCTTGCCAGCTTATCGGTCGAGACTCATTCGTCGCTGTGGACAGAGCCTACTGTTGCAGCCTCCCACATGGCGTTATCCGATGCTCTCGTTGGGGTCTACCTTATTCGGTATCGTGCTCAACTTTGGCGTGTTGAACTTGTTCATGTCGATGATCGATAAGGCTAATACGCTCGGTTCGGCACAGGGGCGAGTGTGGCTGCAGGAGGTGCGTCGCCGACGCATGCTCTTGGCAACCTTGCGCGGCTTTACCTTGGCTCCTCTGGTTTCCCCGTTAGGTATCGGTGTTGCGGTGGTTTTGGGTAACCTGGAACCGCTGACCTGGGGTCAGCTCTTTCCTTATGTGCTGGCATCGGCAGTCGCGCTATTTCTGCTGGGGTGGGCTTGTGATCAGATTGCTGGTCCTCGTCCGAGCGCCAGCACAGCAGGGAACGAGAGGCCTTCATTGATACCGCTAGTAGCTTTTAGCCTGCTGCTGTTGGCTCTAGTCCTGCTTGTTTTTGCACTTGCCACCATGCTATCGCTGCGATTGCCTCAGGCTGTCGTGATCGGTGTGCCTCTGGGAGCCTGGGTATGGTTGGCTTGGCAGTGCCGTGATATTGGGTATGCTGGCGTGTGGTCAGCCACTGCTTTGCTCTCCCGCCGTCTGCCTGATGTGCTGGGTGGGATTGGTAATGAGGTCGTCGCGCTGGGTTCAGGTGCTTATCTTGGATATCTCAGCGTGGCGCTGCTTAATCCGGCCCAGCTGGATGGGGTGGCATCACTCCTTATCGCTGCTGGCAATTGGTTGCCAGCACTCGCGCTCTTACTGATCGTGGTGCTTGCCCAGATAGGCGTCAATCCCATTATCAGCGTGACCTTCTTAACCAGCATGGTCGCCCAGGTAGGGCTAGAGGGGGTGTCATTGCCGTTGTTGGCGGCGGCGATGCTGGTAGGGTGGTCATTGACGATGGTGTCGTCGCCGTTCACGGCGGCAATGATGATTATGTCGCGCTTCACCGGTATAACGGCGGGTCAAATTGGCCTGCGCTGGAACGGAGCATTTCTGGCGGCCTCGTTGATGATGGCCGCCGTACTTTTTCGATTAGCAAGCTGAGTTATTGCTTCACCCTACCGTGACACCACCGCAAACGAATAATGTTTGTCCCGTGATGAAACTGCTGCGTGGGTCGCAGAAGAAACTAACTGCTTGAGCAACATCATCAGGTTGCCCCATACGCTGGACAGGGATGTTCTCAATGATACGGCGCGCACGCTCTGAGTCGGGTGGGTTGTTCTCCCAGAACGCTGTCGTGGCAATAGGTCCTGGTGCCACACAGTTAACCGTAATGCCATCAGCGGCTAGTTCTAGGGCCCAGGTGCGGGCCATCGACTGTAATGCTCCTTTCGTCGCGCTATAAAGGGTGCGGGCCTCTTTGCCGAGCACCACGCGGCTGGCATTCATAACAATACGTCCCTGGCCATGCTGCCGCATATAGGGAAGAAGAGACTGGGTACATGCCAACGCGGAGCGCACGTTGAGGTGCATCAAAGAATCGAAGTCCTCAATACGGGTATCGTCGAGAAGCGCAGGACGCACTATGCCAACATTATTGACAAGACACGTCACCGGGTGGGCGTCAGCGATTTTTTCGAGCACTTGGCGGGTCGCATCAATATCACTCAGGTCGACTAGGTGTGCATCGGCCTTTAATGATTCTGCCTCTGGCGCCTCAATGTCGAGGACAATGGTGCGATAGCCATCTTGTTGCAAGCGCAACGCAATGGCTTGGCCGATGTTGCGGGCGCCGCCGGTGACGATAGCAAAGGGTTGTGGCATGGGTTACATCCTTCTAGTTAAAGGCGCGTAGGGCAGAATAGCGGACGAGGGGGATGAATGATCTGACGGCAACGAGGAGGCCTACGGTCATCAGCAAGCACCCGCTATTGAGCGTCGCGAATCATGTTGCGCGAGATAATTACCTGTTGGATTTGGGTGGTGCCTTCATAGAGCCTGAATAGGCGTACATCGCGATAGAACCGCTCAACGGCGTATTCGCTTATATAGCCAGCGCCGCCATGGATTTGTACACCGCGGTCGGCGACCCTGCTGCACATTTCGGTAGCGAACATCTTTGCGCAGGAGGCCTCGGTGCTAACGTTCTGGCCCTCATCACGCTTGCGTGCGGCATCTAGAACCATGCAGCGAGCGGCATAAATCTCGGCCTTGGAGTCGGCCAGCATGCCTTGGATAAGCTGGAATTCGGCAATAGGCTTGCCAAATTGTTGGCGCTCCATTGCAAAACGTAGGGAGTCATCTAGAACACGCTCAGCGGCCCCTACGGCAATGGCGGCAATATGCAGGCGTCCCTTATCCAAAACTTTCATGGCGGTTTTAAATCCGACGCCTTCTTGTTCGCCAATCAGTGCGCTGACCGGTACGCGTACATTATCGAAGATTACATCAGCGGTGTGGGCGCCTTTTTGGCCCATCTTCTTATCGCGTTTACCAATGGTAATGCCGGGGGTGTCGGCTTCAACGATAAAGGCGCTAATGCTCTTGGCGCCTTTGATCTCCAGATTAGTGCGTGCCATTACGGTAAAAATACCGGCATGCGGGGCGTTGGTGATGTAGCGTTTGGTACCGTTAATCAAGTAGTCGTCGCCATCTTTTATAGCGGTAGTGCGCAGCGAGGCGGCGTCAGAACCGGAGTCGGGCTCCGTTAGGCAGAATGCACTCAGAATCTCGCCGCTGGCCAATCGGGGCAAGTAGTTAGCTTTCTGCTCGTGGGTGCCGTCTAGCAGGATGCCGATTGAACCGATGCCGTTGTTAGTACCGATGAAGGAGCGGAAGGCGGGAGATGTCCTGCCCAGCTCGAAAGCAATATTGACTTCTTCCTCCATGGTCACACCAAGACCACCATATTCTTCGGGAATAGTGAGCCCAAAGAGACCCATATCACGCATCTGTGAGGCAATGTCATCGGGAATTTCATCGCTTTCAGCTATTTCTTCCTCACGCGGAATTAACGCTTCTTTAACAAAGCTACGTATGGAGTCGAGCAGGAGCTGCATGGTTTCCTGGTCACGAATCATGTGTGCCTCTTAATATAGGTAAGTAGATCGTTGGAGTTGTGGGTTTTACGAGATCTGGGTCTTTATATCGTTGACCAACTGGACTAATTGGGGCCCGATAGACTCTTCCAGCTTTTCCCGTGATATCTGGAACTCAGGGCCACCACAGTTGAACGACAGAATTCCCAACTGCGGGTGATGGAGGGGCACCGCAACGGCATTCACTTTTCGTTGCCATTCTCCAATCGACAAACAGTAGCCATAATCGGCGTAGTCTCGAAAAGCACGTTCTAGTGCTTTGCGAATAACAGGCCAGTCGCCGGGATAAGACTCCCGCAGGTGGTCCATTAGCGTGTCTGCCTCTTGTGGAGGTAGAGCAGCCAAATAGGCACGTCCCGCCGAGCTTTGGTGAAGGGGAAGACGCGTACCAGTTTGGCGACGGATGGTGGAACGTAGAGAACTCTGAACCACATCTAGATAAACCATGTCTAGGCGATCTCGGGCAGACATGGCCACTGTCGCACCGACTTCGTCGGCGAGATTTACCATCAAAGGTTGGGCAATCGCACGAATCGGCAGGTTGGATAGCATGGAATAGCCAAAGGCCATAACGCCCACATCCAATTGATACTTCCCTCGTGATAGAGGGCGCAGATAGCCCAGCCGGGCGAGAGTATGCGTGAGCCGACTAACAGTGGGGCGTGGTAGCCCCGACTTCCTAGCCAGATCGAGGTTGCTTAGGGCACTCTCGCTTGGAGTGAAGCAGCGTAGTAGTTCAAGCCCTCTCGCCAACGCAGTTACAAACTGCCGGTCCTTCTCCTGCTCGCCCGCCGCATTCATCGGGTCTATTACGATCTGAAAATCGCCCTGATTGTCTGTTGTCTTCACCGATTTCTGCCTCGTTCGAGGTTTTTGGACAGATTGATTTTGCAGCTTGCTGTCGATAAATGTCAATCATGCAGTCTTAATGTCCGCAAAGCGGACATTTTTATGTTGCAATATAGAGCGTTTTAGAAATTACGTATTGAATATAAATATTTGATAAATATGTATTTTTATTATGGTTGTTTTTCGACAGATTGACAGTTATTCCAAAAGCTGTGTAAGTTTTATCTCTTATCAAAACATTTGTCCGTAATGCGGACATTATTGGTGGCGAAATTTTGCATGATAAACAAACAGAGCTCTTCCGAGGTCTATCTTGCCTCGCTTGATGATGGGGTGGCGGTGGTTCGTATTGATCGGCCGCATGCCAAGAATGCTCTCAATGGAACGGTGAGGTGCCAGTTAGCCGAGCTTTTTTCGTCTCTAACTCGGCAGGATGAGGTGAGAGTCATTGTACTGACCGGGGGCGAGCAGGTGTTTGTTGCAGGTGCTGATGTAAAGGAGTTTGCTGAAGCCTCTCCGACCGAAATGCATCTACGCCACAATGAGCGTTTCTGGGAGCCGGTGGCACGCTGTCCTAAGCCAGTGATCGCCGCAGTTAATGGGTTTGCTCTGGGAGGTGGCTGTGAGCTTGCCATGCACTGCGACATCATCATCGCGGGGGAGTCGGCACGGTTTGGGCAGCCAGAGGTCAAGCTGGGTCTAATGCCTGGCGCAGGTGGGACACAACGGCTAGTACGAGCAGTGGGGAAATTTCAGGCCATGCGCATGCTGATGACCGGCTGCATGGTATCAGCGGCAGAGGCGTTGGCCATGGGACTGGTTAGCGAAGTGGTGAGTGATGATCGGACACTGGAACGCGCCACAGTACTGGCACAAGAAATCGCGCATTTGCCTGCTCTAGCGCTAGAGCACATCAAAGAAACGGTGCTCATGGGGGCTGATCTGCCCTTAGAGAGCGCTTTGGTTCTCGAACGTAAAGCTTTTCAGCTGCTTTTTGACACTGTGGATCAGAAAGAGGGGGCTGCTGCCTTTATCGAGAAGCGCAAACCGAGCTACCGAGGAGAACCCTAATGGCGAGAAAAGTGAACCGGCTGGGGATTGTCGGCACAGGAGTGATGGGGGCTGGAATAGCCCAGATCGCTGCGCAGGCAGGGCTGGAGGTCGTGCTGTTTGATAGCCGCGATGGGGCAGCCCGTGCTGCACGTGATGGTTTGCAAGGAACGTTCGATAAATTGGTTAGCAAGGGCAAAGTATCGCGGGAGTCTGCTGGAGCCGCTTTGTCGCTTCTTACCATCGCCGAATCGATGAAGTCTTTTGCGGATTGCGATGTGGTTATTGAGGCAATCATCGAGGATCTGGGAATCAAGCAACGCTTATTTGGCGACCTCGAAGCGATCGTTTCGCGAGATTGTATCCTCGCTACCAATACCTCTTCACTGTCGGTCACCGCTATTGCTGCGGAGCTAACTTATCCTGGTCGGATGGCTGGTTTCCACTTCTTCAATCCTGTTCCGCTGATGAAGGTCGTCGAGGTGATCGGGGGAGTCAATACCGATGAAGCTGTCGTTAATACACTGCTGGAGCTGGCAAGCCAACTTGGACATGCAGGTGTGCGTGCCCAGGACTCCCCTGGCTTTATTGTCAATCATGCTGGACGTGCCTACAGCACGGAAGGCCTGAAGATTTTAGAAGAGCAGGTGGCGCCGGTTGACGATATCGACCGGATTCTTCGCGAGGAGGCTGGTTTCCGAATGGGGCCACTCGAACTTTTTGATTTGACTGGCCTCGATGTTTCGCATCCTGCAATGGAGTCGATTTTCACGCAGTTCTATCACGACCCGCGTTATAGGCCTTCTTATATATCCCGGCAAATGCTGAAAGGGAATCGCCTGGGCCGCAAGACGGGGGTGGGCTTTTATCGCTATGAAGATGGACAAAAAGTCGCCGCGCTGGCGCCACAGCCAGTGCCTACGATCAGTGATTTTCCGTCATTCTGGGTGGGGTGTGAGGATATCGACCTACGTGAGCAGGTCGTGTCACTGCTGGTGTCGCTTGGCGGACGAGTGGAAAGGACAGATTCACCATCGGAAGAAGCGCTCTGTTTACTACTGCCCTTTGGTGATGATGCGGTGAGTGCGAGTGCGTATTTCGGTGTCGACCCTGAACGCACACTCTGCCTCGACGCATTTATGGGGCTGGAGCGGCATCGCACACTGATGATGACACCCGTCACGCTACAGCAGATGTGCGACGCTGCTCACGCATTATTGGCCTCTGATGGAACCGCAGTGACCGTGATTCGTGACAGCGTGGGGTTTGTCTCTCAACGTGTGCTGGCCGCAGTGGTTAATCTAGCCTGTGATATTGCTCAGCGTGGGATTGCCACGCCTACCGATATCGATAATGCCGTTAGATTGGGACTTAATTATCCCTATGGACCGTTGGCATGGGGAGATGCGTTAGGCCCGAAGAGGTTGCTTGCCATTCTTGAGCGCATCAATGCCTTAACGGGGGATCCACGCTATAGGCCAAGCCCGTGGCTGCGGCGTCGCGCAACGCTTGGCGTATCACTGTTACATGAAGCACCGAGTGTTCGGTGATGTTGAGGTTGATTATGTTAGTTGAAACGAGGTGGGTGTCATGGGAGCACTGACGGGAATTCGTGTGCTTGACCTAAGCCGAGTACTGGCTGGCCCCTGGTGCAGCCAAGTATTGGCCGATCTTGGCGCGGATGTCATCAAGGTAGAGCGCGTAGGGCGAGGCGATGACACGCGTGCTTGGGGCCCGCCATACATGAAAGATACTCAGGGTAACGAGACTCCGGAAACCTCGTATTACCAATCCTCCAATCGCAATAAGCGCTCGGTGGCTGTCGATATTACCACCGAAAAAGGGCAGGAAGTTGTTCGTGCATTGGCGGCTGAGAGCGACGTGCTGGTCGAGAACTTCAAAGCGGGCTCCCTAAAGAAGTATGGGTTGGATTATGAATCACTCTCCAATCTCAATCCGAGGTTAATCTACTGCTCCATTACGGGGTTTGGCCAGACAGGGCCTCGCGCGCAGGAACCTGGCTATGATTTCATTATCCAGGGGATGGGTGGGCTCATGAGCATCACCGGGGAGCGTGATGGCGTTCAGGGGGGCGGCGCGCAAAAAGTGGGGGTGGCTGTCACCGATGTGATGACAGGGCTTTACTCGGTTATTGCCATTCAGGCTGCGCTACTGGCACGTGAAAAATCTGGTCGCGGCCAGCATTGCGACATGGCGCTGCTGGATGTGCAGGTGGCGGCATTAGGCAACCAGAGCCAGAACTATTTAAGCACAGGCGTTTCACCTGGGCGCTATGGTAATGCGCATGCCAACATTGTGCCTTACAACTCCTTTCGTGCCAGTGATAAGGACTTCATTATTGCTTGTGGCAACGATTCTCAGTTTGCCGCGCTGTCCAGCGCAATTGGGTTGCCAGAGCTTTCTGCTGATCCTCGGTTTTCAAAAAATGAAAGTCGGGTCAGAAACAGAGATGCGATCACCCAGATTCTCTCAGAACATTTTAAACGCGATACAGCGGAAGCGTGGGTAAAAAAAATCAGCAACGCCAGGGTACCGGTCGGGCTAATTAACGACATTGCCGACGCACTAGCAGAGCCCCAGGTGGATGCCCGTGGCATGCTGGTCAATATCCCCCATTCTCTGAATCCTGACTTCAAGATGGTGGGTAGCCCAATTCACCTTTCCGACACGCCCGTAGAGTACCGAAGACCAGCACCACTGCTGGGACAAGATACTAACGATGTACTCGCCGAGTATCTTGGTCTTTCGCCAGAGCAGTTATCGCAGTTGAAAAATGACGGCGTACTAGGATAACCCATGCCTCCAAGTCGCCGACGACGGCTTGGTGGGTGATCTTTGCGAGGTTCTGCCAGGGCTCAAGGGTAAGCTGTAATGTTAAACACCAATTAAATATTATTAGATGGGCGTGCATAATGAACGACACGATTAAGTTATTGAAATCTCATCGCTCAATTAGAAAGTTTGAAGAGCGGGAAATTTCGCCGGAGTTATTGATAGAGCTGATTCGTACAGGGCAAGCAGCAGCAACCTCCAGCCATATACAGGCATATAGCATAATACATGTCACCGATAAGCATTTACGTGACCAGTTAGTCGAGCTGACAGGCGGGCAAAAATACGTAGCGAGCAGCAGTGACTTTCTGGTTTTTTGCGCCGATATGAAGCGTCCACTTGAAGCGGCGAGAAGTACAGGGGAAAACGTCGTGAGTGGTATGACCGAGCAGCTTTTGGTTGCTACGGTAGACGTTTCACTGGTAGCACAAAACATCGCGATTGCGGCGGAGTCAGAAGGGCTAGGAATTTGCTACATAGGAGGTATACGCAATAATCCACAAGCCGTGAGCGAACTGCTAAGTTTGCCACACCATGTATATCCTGTATTTGGTATGTGTATTGGTTATCCTGCACAAGATCCGGATATTAAGCCGCGGTTACCCGTTGAAGCTATCGTCAAAAAGAACAGATACAGTGATGATTCAGAGCATGTGAATGCTTTTAATCTCACCATGCATCACTATTACCAGACCCGCAAAGGGGGAAATAAAGTTTCAGACTGGTCTCAGAGTTTAGCCCCACTTTTTAATCAAAAGCTGCGTTCGCATATGCAAGAATTTCTTATTGATAAAGGCTTTGAAATGAAGTGAGGAATAGTTTTCAGATCTAATAGACAGTCTATCGCCACTCTTTTGTGTGGCTGGCTGTTTGATACACGCTTATATCCAGCTGTTTATGGCGAGCCGTCTAGTTGAGCGTTTGACACAGGCGGCTTGCTTGGCTGGTTTAACGGATGATCGCCGTTACGAAGCCGCGGTCATCAGGTTTTAGCATCTCATTTTAGCCTTTTTCCTCCATCAGTGCCCCCTCGCTGAAATAACCTTACTAGCACATAGCCAATATAGTATGTTGTTCAAATAGCGACCAATTGAACGATTTTTAGACATTATAAAGACAGATTAAGCACTCAACGACACGTTATTATAGGCATAACGACTTCCGACGGTGACGTAATGCCACGAAAGGAGACAAGCAGTGGGACAACCAAAAGTAACGGTCCTTCACGGACCTAATTTAAATCTTTTAGGCGTTCGCCAACCAGACGTTTACGGCTATGAGACGCTAGACGATGTTAATAACGCTTTGGCTGAAACAGCTGAGAGACAGGGCTGGGATATCAGCTGTTTTCAAAGCAATCACGAGGGCGAATTGATTGACGCCATTCATGCGGCGCGTCTCGATGGCACGCTGGCTATCATCATAAACCCGGCCGCTTATACCCATACGTCTGTCGCTATCCTGGATGCGCTCAATGCCTTTGAAGGTAGGGTCATTGAGGTGCATATCTCAAATGTCCATAAACGCGAAAGCTTCCGTCATCACTCCTATGTCTCGCAGCGGGCAGATGGGGTCATTGCGGGGCTTGGGACGGAGGGTTACCAGGCCGCTTTAAACGCCATTATAAAATCCTGCGTTTAAACGGTACGCGAAGCCGTACGAGGGCAAAAAGCAGTGCAAAGACCATAAAGATATCTCCTTCATGAAAAGCTGCGTAACGCTTGTGACCCGACGCTATACCTTGGTAGTAGCTTACGCCAAGTAGCGCGTGCATCTGCCTGGCTTAAGAATGAATAATTATCTGAAATAATAGGGTTTTTACCGAAATTAATGAGAGGGGAGGCTTAGCCTCCCCTTTTGTATGCGTGCTTGGTGGGGTTTGACGAGTGAATATGACGGGAGTAAATTGTTCGCACTACAAATCAAAGTTCGTTATTCGAACTTGTCGAGAGTCACTGCCAGGAGGAGACCTATGGCTGAGTTCTTGAGCTTGCATGACGCGGTAGCGCGCTACGTCGAAGATGGCGCCACCGTTGCCATGGAAGGCTTTACCCACCTGATTCCGTTTGCCGCGGGCCACGAAGTGATCCGTCAGAAAAAGCGCGACCTGACGCTGATCCGTATGACCCCCGATATCATCTACGACCAAATGATTGGCGCGGGCTGTGCTAAAAAGGTGATCTTCTCCTGGGGTGGTAATCCCGGCGTGGGCTCGCTGCATCGACTGCGCGATGCGGTTGAGAAAGGCTGGCCGCGCAAAATTGAGATTCTTGAACACAGTCATGCCGCGATGGCCTGCGCCTTTGAGGCCGGGGCTGCTGGCCTGCCAATGGCTGTGCTGCGTGGCTATGTCGGTAGTGAGCTGCCGAGCGTGAATGATCAAATCAAATTTATTGAGTGCCCGTTTACCGGTGAACGCCTAGCGGCGGTTCCTTCTGTGCGGCCGGATGTGTCGATCATTCACGCCCAGCGGGCGGATCGACAAGGTAATGTGCTGGTGGAAGGTATTGTTGGCGTACAGAAAGAGGCGGTGTTGGCTGCTAAGCACAGCATTGTCACCGTGGAAGAGATTGTCGATGACCTGAACGCTCATCCCAATGCTTGTGTGATTCCTGGCTGGGCGATTAGTGCTGTTGCCGTGGCAGAAAAGGGCGCGCTGCCTTCGTATACCCATGGCTACTACGGTCGCAGCAACCGCTTCTATAAAGAGTGGGATGCCATTGCTCGTGACCGCGATACCTTTACGCAATGGATCGACAAGAATATCTACGGTGCAGAGGAGCAAGCCTAATGAGTCAGGAATACACCTCTTCTGAAATGATGACTGTGACCGCTGCCCGTGCGTTAGAAAATGGCATGACCTGCTTTGTGGGTATTGGTCTACCTTCTGAAGCCGCCAACCTGGCACGCCTAACCCATGCGCCTGAGGTCGTGCTGATTTATGAGTCCGGCACCCTGCAAACCAAGCCTGAGATTCTGCCGCTCTCTATTGGTGACGGTGAGCTGTGCGAATCAGCGTTGACCACGGTGGCCGTGCCAGAGATGTTCCGTTACTGGTTACAAGGTGGCAAAGTGAACGTGGGCTTTTTAGGCACTGCGCAAATCGACCGCTTTGCCAACCTTAACACCACGTTGATCGGTGATTACAAAGCGCCCAAGGTTCGTTTGCCGGGCGGCGGCGGTGCGCCGGAAATCGCCACCAACGCTGGTGAAGTGTTTATTACCTTGAAGCACTCAAAGCGCGCGTTTGTGAAAGATGTCGACTTCGTCACCACGCTAGGCTTTGGCCGTGATGGCAAAGGACGCGATAACGTTCCCAATATTGGCAAGGGTCCCACGCGGGTCATTACCGACCTATGCGTGATGAAGCCCGACCCGGACACCAAAGAGCTGGTCGTCGTCTCGCTACACCCCGGCGTCACCCGTGAAGACGTGATTGACGCAACCGGTTGGGATATTCGCTTTGCCGAACAGCTGGAGAGCACGCCGGAACCGAACCCCAACGAGCTTGAAATATTGCGCGAACTGAAAGCACGCACCGAGCGTGCCCACGCGGGTGAATAAGGAGCTTTGTATGAGTGATGTCTATTTATGCCACCCGCGCCGCACTGCCGTTGGCCGCTTCGCTGGTACCTTGGCCAGCGTGCGCCCCGATGATTTCGCCGCGACGATTTTTAAAGCCGTACTGGCGGAAGTGCCGGATCTTGACCCTGCTGCCATTGACGAAGTGTTTGTGGGCTGCGCCAACCAGGCCGGTGAAGACAACCGCAACGTGGCACGTATGTCGTCGCTGCTGGCGGGCATCCCGACCTCGGTACCCGGCACAACCATGAACCGCCTGTGTGGTTCGGGCATGGACGCGGTCGGTACCGCGTTTCGCGCGATTAAAGCGGGCGAAATGGAGCTGGCACTGGCAGGCGGCGTGGAGTCCATGTCGCGAGCGCCCTACGTGATGGGCAAGGCTGAAGGCGCTTTTGCGCGCGGGCAAAAGATCGAAGATACCACCATCGGCTGGCGCTTTATCAACCCGCTGATGAAGAAAGCCTACGGCGTTGATTCGATGCCAGAAACGGCGGAAAACGTTGCCGAGCAGTTCACTATCTCTCGGGAAGATCAGGATGCCTTTGCCCTGCGCTCTCAGCAGAAAGCCGCTGCCGCCCAAAAAGCGGGGCGCTTTGCCCAAGAGATCACCGCCATCGAGATTCCCCGCCGCAAGCAGGCGCCGCTAATCTTTGATCAGGATGAGCACCTGCGGGAAACCTCCCTGGAAAAACTGGCAGGGTTGCCTACGCCGTTCCGTGAAGGCGGTAGCGTGACCGCAGGCAATGCGTCGGGCGTTAACGACGGTGCGGCGGCGATGCTGGTGGCCAGTGACGCGGCGGTTAAACAGCATGGTCTGACACCGATGGCGAAAATTATTGGCATGGCCACGGCCGGCGTTGAGCCGCGCATCATGGGATATGGTCCGGTACCTGCTGTGCAAAAACTGCTTAAACGCACTGGTGTCACCATGGATGATATCGATGTGTTTGAGTTCAACGAAGCGTTCGCTGCCCAGGCACTGGCCTGCATGCGTGACTTGGGCCTTAAAGACGACGATCCACGCGTCAACCCTAACGGCGGCGCGATTGCCCTGGGTCACCCGCTGGGTATGTCCGGTGCGCGCCTGTTAATGACCGCTGCTCATGAGCTGCAAAACAGCGGCAAGCGCTATGCATTGTGCACCATGTGTGTAGGCGTGGGTCAGGGTATTGCCACGCTGATTGAACGCGTTTAACGGAGGTAGCATGGCCTTTCATACTATCAATGGCCGCAGCGTCGCTTACCGATTGCTCGGCTCGGATGTGAATCCACTTATCGTGCTAGCGCATCCACTGGGCATGAGCCAAGCCGTGTGGGACGACATCATTCCCGCGCTGCTACCCCGCTACCGGGTGCTGACCTGGGATCTTCCCGGCCACGGTGCTAGTCAGGCAGCCAGCGGTGCACAAATCACTCCCGCTGATTTAGCCGCTGAGGCTCTAGCATTGGCAGAGCTGGCGGCTGCTGAGCGCTTTCACTTTGCCGGTACGTCCATTGGCGGTGTCGTCGGCCAGCAGTTGATTGCTGAGCATAGCGACCGGCTGCGCTCCGCTACGCTGACCAATACTGGCGCAGTGATCGGCAATCCTGATCTCTGGAACACCCGCGCAGGGCGGGTGCGCCAGGAAGGCCTGGCAGCGATGTCTGAAGAAATCGTGCCGCGCTGGTTTGCACCACAGGCCTTTGAGGCAAGTCCGGCGCTGAAAGCAGGATGGTGCGTACAAATGGGCCGTGGCGACGATGAGTCCTACGCCCAGCTATGCGAAATGCTTGGTCGTAATACGTTCTCTGGAAAGCTTTCTGGTAAGAACGCCCCTCATAAGGTCAGGGTACAGCTGTTTGGCGGCAGTGAAGATATGGCCACGCCGCCCGCAACGTTGGAAGCCTTGGCAGCGGAGCTAGATGGCGCACCTTTGGAGATATTTGACGGTGTGGGGCATGTGCCGTCGGTAGAGGCTCCGGTGCTGTTCGCGCAGAAGCTTATTGCTGTGCTTTCCGCCGATTTAGGTGACGGTGTGGCGTAAGCCTCCGGACTGGAGGGTCGCAAACAGGTATAGGCAGAGAGAAGTATTTCTATAACCGCATAACCGTCATGCCCACTAAGCGCTAGAGACACACTACGATACTCTAGCGTTTGGTGGGCATGACGTTAGCGTTTCTATAGATTCGACGATATGCCGCGCTCGTTAGCTATTAAGAGCCTGTAAGAAAACGCGGCGGAGTCGATAGAGCAGAGCTGTTATGCGTCACCTTCGTGTATAGATGAAGGATGACCGCATAATGGCTTCACATGGATATCCATATAGGGAAACAGCGGCAAACCGCTAATAAGATCGTGGAGTTCAGCATTGTCACTGACGTCGAAGATGCTGACGTTGGCGTAGCTGCCAGCGATCCGCCATAGGTGGCGCCATTTGCCTTGCCGTTGTAGCTCCTGAGAGTAGGCTTTCTCCTTTGCTTTGATGTCAGCCACTTGCTCGGCGGGCATATCCGCCGGCAGTTTTACGACCATTTCTACATGAAACAGCATTGCACTTCTCCATGGGTAGTTTTGCTACAGGTATTCGCGCTACAGAGTGTTTTTTCGATTTAAATAGGCTTGTCGCCAGCGCACGATTTTAACCTCGGCGAATAGCCCAGCTTGGTGGAATGGGTCAGACTCGATGAAGTGCTCGGCCTCCTCGCGGCTATCCAAGTCGACTAGGTAGATACCGCCAGACGCCGTTTTGCCATCATCGGAAAGCTTGGCGCCACAGGCCAGCAAGGTCACTACGTTGGCATCCAGATACTCCAAGTGGGCTTGGCGTACCTCCAGGCGTAGGGCCTGACGGTCGGGCTTGTCGAAGGTTTCGATCAAAAAAGGCATGGGGCAGTCCCGTAAGTCAAGAGTCGTTAAGCGTAGATAAGAGCCGTTAGGCGCCGAGGTAGCCCCAAATCAGCATCGCGCTGGCGTAGATGACCCCGAGGTAGATTAGGATCAGCACCATGTAGCCCATCACATCACGTAACTTCAAGCCGGAGATGGCTAACACCGGCAGGATCCAGAATGGCTGCACCATGTTGCTCCATTGGTCACCAATTTGGACGGCAAGCGCCGTGGCTGCCTGGGAAGCACCAAGTTCTGTGGCGGCTTGAACCATAACAGGACCTTGGACAGCCCATTGGCCGCCACCGGATGGTGCCAGCAGGTTGATGATGGCGCCGCTGATAAATGACCAGATAGGCAAGGTTTGCGCACTGGATATATCAACGAAGGTATTGGCGAACGAAACCACCAGCCCTGACCCCACGAGAATTCCCATGATCCCGGCGTAGAAAGGGTACTGCACGATAATGCCAGAGACGATACGAATCCCATCCGCCAAGGCGGCTAGGTAGTTGGCAGGCGAGGCAAATAGCAATATACCCAAAAACAGGAAGGCGAAATTGATGGTATTAAGGTTCAGCGAACCGCCATCGAATGCATACAGTGCAATATACAGCATGCCTAGCGCGCCGATGCCAATGCCCACCACTTTGCTGCGATTCAAGCGTTCGGCGATGGTGGTTTTTGTGTCGTTGGGCAGCGGGGCTGCGGAGGGCTTGGCTACCGTGGCTGGATCGATTTCGACGATATCTTCGGCTTGCTTGGGATGCAGCCAGGCATTGAAGAAAGGAAGAGTGAGCAGAATAAGGGCGCTGGTGATCAAAAGAATGGGCGAGAAAATTGTTTCGCTCAGTGGGATTAATCCAATCGTATCCTGAAGAAAGTGCCCTTCGGTGGCGATCAGTAGCGGCACGCTGCCAGACAGACCGATACCATAAAGAGCAAAGCCAGAATACGCCGCAGCGATCACTAGTGGGTAATGTAAGCCTTTCACGTTAAGCGCCAACTTCTGGGCGACTATACCGCCGATGACCAAGCCGAAACCCCAGTTTAGCCAGCTACCGATACCTCCCACTAGAGTGGCAACAACAATCGCGACGAAGGGCGTTGTGACGCGTGCTGCGACGCGATTGAGTATGCCGTCAACCAAGGGCGTTTTGGCCAGGATATAGCCCGCTAGGAGGATGACCGTCATTTGCATGCTGAAGGCCAGTAAGTCCCAGAAACCATCGCCCCAATAACGCACTGCATTCAAAGGGCTGGTGCCCTGCATTAACACTGCCAGGAGCATTGTGAGCATGGTTAGGAGGATCGCGATGACGAGAGGATCGGGCATGTAGCGGTTAACGAGCCGGGTGAAGAAATTTGCCAGCGCATTCATAGGAAGCCCTCTTATTGTCGGCGTGCCTGTCATTGTCTACTATGTACGCATAGCGCACATAAGTTCGTTTTTCGTGAGTGATCTTTGACTCACGACTAGTTTTATTCAATGCGACATTTGTCTAGGTTCACGTGAATGATCTCCGAGCCAGACGAAGGAGGAAGGACTGATGCAGGACGATTCATTGCAAGCTGCTGTGGTAGGTGCGGGAACCATGGGCACCACGCTGGCCAAGTTAATGGCGACGCATGGTGTCAAGGTCACTGTGGTTGATACCAACCCGCAGGTATTGGAAGCCAGTCGCTTGAATGTGGGGGAGAGTGCCGAGATCATTCGCTTTACCCCAGATTTGGAGGTGGCGAAGAGTGCCGATTTTGTCATTGAGAGCGTGACAGAAGACGTCGCGATTAAGCGAAAGGTCGTGGCGCAAATCGAGTCTGAAGTGGCCGATACTTGTATCATCGTGACCAATACATCGGGTATTCCGATTGATGACATCGGAAGTGCCATGCGTGTGTCGCAACGGTTCCTGGGGACGCACTTCTTTAATCCGGCGGATATCATACCTGCCGTGGAAGTGGTGCCAGGCAGCCATACCGAGGCGGCAGTAGTGGAAAAGGTGTGCGGTTGGCTAAAGCGTTGGGGGAAACGCCCTGCGGTACTGAATACCTGTGTACCTGGTTTCGTCGCTAACCGGATCCAGCATGCGGTGATGCGTGAATGCCTCTCCCTGTTGGAAAAAGGGGTAGTGGAGGCCGAAGCGCTGGATGATATCGTGCAGTACTCTATTGGTGTGCGTATGGCGTTGAACGGCCCCTTATGTCAGCGCGACCTTAACGGGTTGGACACCCACCTGAATATCGCCCATTACCTCTATGCGGATCTCGAAGCACGTCAGCAACCTGCCGCTCTGCTTGAAGAGTACGTTGCCCAAGGTCGCCTAGGTGCCAAGGCTGGGCAAGGTTTCTACCAGTGGAGTGATGAGACGCGGACCCAGCACCAGGCCCGGGAGCGGGAAAACCTGCAGCGTATCATTGAAATCGCTACCCAACATGCCGGTGGAGACAAGTCATGAATCAGCCACGCTGGAAGAAACGTCCTGAAGGTAGCAACTGGGGCGAGTTTGGCCCTGAAGATCAACTGGGGCGAGTCAACCTGATCGGCACCGAGCAGGTGCTCAAAGGTGTGAAGGAAGTCCACGAAGGGGTGACATTCTGCTTGTCGCTACCTCTGGATATCCCCGGCGGAAAGGTGTTGAACCCCCGTCGTTCGCCTCCGAAGCTAACCCCGACAGCTCTGGGTGATGACCAGTACATCAACTTTCCCCTGGCGACTCATAGCCCCGCGCTGCATGACGTTATTAGTGATGACCAGGTTCAGCTATCGTTGCAGTACTCCACGCAGTGGGACTCCCTGGCTCATGTGGGCGCTCTGTTCGATGGCGATGGTGATGGCACGCCAGAACGCCGCTACTACAACGGCTACCTGGCCGAGCAGGATGTGCTCGATCTGAGCGGAGAATCGGCCCAGTGGCACGACTCCTATGCTAGACGCCTGGGAGTCGAGACACTGGCAACACATGGCATGCAAGGCCGAGCCGTATTGGTCGATTTGGTGAGAGTTTTCGGTGCGGGAAGAACGCTGGTAGGGCACCTGGAGTTGATGGAAGCGCTGAAACAACTGAACGTGGTGGTGGAGCGTGGCGATATGCTGGTATTGCGCACTGGGTTCGCCGAGGCGTTGTTGGATATGCAGGGTACGCCACAGCCAGAGGTGCTGAAAAACACCGGGGCAGTGCTTGATGGCAGTGATTCAGCCTTGCTGGAGTGGATCACTGAAAGCGGCATTGCGGCGATCTGTGCGGATAATTATGCGGTGGAAAACTTAGACCGTGAGTTGGCGTCGAGCTGTTGCTCTAAACTTCCATTGCACCATCATTGCCTGTTCAAACTCGGATTGCCGCTGGCGGAGTTATGGTATCTGAAAGATTTAGCAGAATGGTTGCATAGCCGCCAGCGCAACCGGTTCTTGCTGACGGCGCCACCACTTCGGCTGCCAGGCGCCATTGGCTCGCCGGTGACGCCTGTGGCAACCGTATAGTGATGAGTTTGCCGCTGCGCTGAAGGGCGTTAGAGATACCTTCGACAATGGGAGTGCTTACGCCTGGGTGATAAGCTCTTAGGTCTGATCAATTCGACCGTTGAGGCAAACTCACAGTGAGCAGAAAGATTTGGCTGTATGCGCTGGTTCTGGCCTCTTTAATCGTGCTGAGCCTTTTGGGGTTATGGTGGTTATGGCATTGGCAATACAGCCACGCCGAAGCGGATGCCCAGCGTCACGCGAATACGCGTCTAGCGCTCTACACCAGCAGCCTGCAAGGCGCGCTTGAGCGCTTTACCTACCTGCCTGACTTACTGGCCCAGCAGCCTTTAGTCCAGGCTGCCCTGCGCGAACCCAGTGAGTTATTGCTGTCTCCTGTTAATCAGCACTTGGCAGAGGTTGCTGAGCGTTCGGGCGCTGACGCCATTTTTCTGATGAATGAGCAAGGCGTCACCCTGGCCAGCAGCAACTATGCACTCGAGCAAAGTTTCATTGGCCACGATTATCACTTCCGCCCCTATTTTTACGATGCCATGCAGAGCGGTAGCGGTGAATTCTTTGCAATAGGTGACACAACCGGACAGCCGGGTTATTTCACCTCTTATGTCGTTACGCTTGGCGACGACACTGTCTCTGCGGGTGTCCTGGTGGTTAAGGTCTCACTGGAAGCGCTTCAAGAGGATTGGCGTCGAGCACAAGAGAACGTCATTTTGTCAGATGCCAATGGCGTTGTGATACTTTCTAGCCGTGAGCAGTGGCGGTTTCAGCACATTGATGGGCTTTCTGAAGATGCATTGGCGCAGATTAATGCCCAACGTCAATTTCTCGATAAATCGCTTTCCCCACTCGGCCAGCGGCTACATGACGATACGCTGGTAATAGGCAACCAAGGACAAGGGGGAGGCGAGCGTTTTCTGGTCGCTTCCCTGCCGCTTGCTACACTGGGTTGGTCGATGCATTATCTCAGCCCGGTGCGGCCACTTTATATCAGTGCTCGCAATGTACTCCTGGCGGGCTTAGTCACACTTTCCGCTCTTTTGTTATTTGGTTTGTGGCTACGTGAACGCCAAAAACGCCAACATATGCGCTATGCTCAGGCGAAAATCATCCAGCAAACCAATATTCGCTTGGAAGAGCGTGTCCAGGAACGCACCCAGGCCTTAGAGGATGCGCAAGCTGAACTGGTCCAAGCGGGTAAATTGGCCGCCTTGGGGACCATGGCGGCAGGCATTGCCCATGAGCTTAATCAACCTCTTTCAGGCATCCGTACTTATGCTGCCAACGGTGAGCGGTTGTTGGCGCTTGGCCGTCAGGAAATGGCAGGCGACAACTTCCAACGTATTCAGGTATTAAGCAAACGCCTCGCCCGGCTAATCGAGCAGCTAAAGCTGTTTGCTCGCAAGGGCGAGAGCCGGGAGAGTGTGGATCTTCCAGCCAGCCTGAACTTCGTACTAGAGCTACTCGAGGAGCGTTTCCAGCAGCAAAAAGTGCGTTTGGAGCGTGACGGCGATTGGCCGCAGTCACTCTGGGTACGCGGCGATGACGTTCGCCTTGAGCAGTTGCTTACCAACCTGCTGCGTAATGCGCTGGATGCGTTGAACGACATAGCCAATGGCGTCATTCGTCTTCACGTTGAGATCACTGCGGAGCAAGTGCAGTTGACGATCCATGACAATGGCCCAGGCTTGCCCCAAGAAGTGATCGAGCAGATGTTCGACCCATTCTTTACGACTAAACCGGTTGGGGAAGGCTTAGGGCTGGGGTTGTTTATTAGCTACGGCATTGCTCAGGACCTTGGCGGTAAGCTCAGCGCTGGCAATCACTCCGCTGGGGGCGCTTGGTTTTGTCTGACATTACCGCATGGTGAGGAGACACCTTCATGACGCACGCATCTTCTAGCACCTTAGCTCGACTATCGGCTGCTTCTCTGCCCGTCTGGCTAGTGGACGATGAAGCCGATGTCCGTGACTCTCTTAGCCAATGGTTGGAGGTGTCGGGATTAGAGGTTCGCACGTTTTCACGCGCCGGTAAGGCGCTGAGTGCACTTCAAAATGGCCAGCCATGCGGTGTCGTCGTCAGTGATATCAAGATGCCCGAGATGGATGGCTTGGCCTTGTTTGCCGCCGTGCAAGCACTCGATACGCCGCCCCCGGTGATTCTGATCACGGGCCACGGTGATGTCCCCATGGCGGTTGCGGCGATTCAGCAGGGGGCCTGGGACTTTGTGCAAAAGCCCTTCGACCCTGAACGCCTTGAAGAGTGTGTACGACGAGCACTAGAGCATCGGGCCCTGGCGCTGGAAAACCTGCAGTTACAGCAGGCATTACGGCATAACTATTTAAGCACGCGCCTGCTCGGCGACTCTGCGCTGATGCAAGTACTACGGCGCCAAGTGGAAAACTTAGCTGCTAGCCGTGCCAACGTGGTTATCAATGGTGAAACGGGCAGCGGCAAGGAAGTCGTGGCTCGCGCCTTGCATGACTTTGGTAGCGGTAGCCAAGGCGCTTTTGTGGCGTTGAACTGTGGCGCCATGAACAGTGAATTAATTGAATCAGAGCTGTTCGGGCATGAAAAAGGCGCCTTTACCGGGGCGGGAGAGCGGCGTATAGGCCTGCTGGAAACCGCCAGCCACGGCACCCTCTTTTTGGATGAAATAGAGTCACTGCCACTGTCTGCCCAGGTTAAGCTGTTGCGCGCACTGCAGGAAGGTGAAATTACCCGGCTAGGCAGCAACCAAGTTATCCACCTCCATCTTCGGGTCGTAGCGGCCAGTAAAGAGAACTTGCTGGAAATGGTCTCGCAAGGAGATTTTCGCGAGGATCTTTATTATCGCTTGGCGATTGCCGAGCTGGCGATTCCCCCCTTGCGTGAGCGCCGCGAAGATATTCCCTTGCTGTTTCGTCACTTCTGCCATCAAGCCGCTGATGTTCACGAAAGGCCGCTGCGCGAACCCACCACAGAACTGCTGACTGCCCTCGGTAATCATCGGTGGCCTGGAAACCTCCGCGAGCTGCGCAATATTGCCACGCGCTTTATTCTTGGGCTGGATCTGCCCTGGCAAAGCTCGCCTATGCCGCCAAATCAAGCGTCTGCGCTCTCTGTGCGTATGGAAGTATTTGAGGCTACCGTCTTGAAAGAAGCGCTA
The DNA here is from genome assembly GCF_002216165.1 of Halomonas sp. N3-2A. Taxonomy (NCBI): domain Bacteria; kingdom Pseudomonadati; phylum Pseudomonadota; class Gammaproteobacteria; order Oceanospirillales; family Halomonadaceae; genus Halomonas; species Halomonas sp. N3-2A. Next base: position 4,193,236 of record NZ_CP022286.1, read on the forward strand.
CAGCGCCATAATGGCAATATTCAAGCGGCACTCGACGAACTCGATCTACCTCGCCGTACACTCAATCAGAAAATGCAGCGTCACCAGTTACGCCGCGAAGACTTTCTCGCGACCTAAACGATTGATTCAAGAGTTAATGCGCTAGGGCTGATTCATCGGCCATTTTTTGCCGGTGAGGGAAAAAGCCATCGGCGAAAAATGGCCGATGGTCGCTCAGGCGTCTTCGCCTTTTGTCGTAGAAGTAAAATCATAATTTATTGATTTTTATGGCTTTGTTTGAAGTTGGCTAGCTTCTCGCTCTATTGGGGAAGGAGTAGTGATTACTCCAACAATTCCAATAAGCTGGGAGCAACACCATGCTGAAACGCCAATTTCTTAAAACCGCTCTTTGTCTCGCTACCGCCGCTGCATTCGGCGTCAGTGCCTCCGCTGTTACCGCCCAGGAACCTACCGAGGGCGGACAATACATCATGGGCACTGCCACCACCGGTGGCACGTTCTATCCAGTAGGCGTCGCGCTTTCTACACTGATACGTGTCAAGCTCGAGCCTACCCACGGCATCTCCGTTTCCGCCATCAGCTCGGCGGGTTCTGCGGAAAACTTGCGCCTGATGGATGACGACCAGGCTCAATTCGGCATTCTGCAAGCGCTCTACGGCGCCTGGGCATGGTCCGGTGAGGGGCCAGTGCCCAAAGCCTATGACAACGTACGCTCAGTTTCTATGCTGTGGCAGAACGTCGAACACTTTGTGATGCGTGACGCACTGGTCGATACTGGCACCATTGATGACTTGACCCAGCTCTACGGGCGCGGTTTCTCCATTGGGGCGCGTAATTCCGGTACCGAAGGTTCTGGTCGGCAAATTCTTGCCGGTCTGGGCATTGATCCGGAGCAGATGGATATTGCCTACCTGGGCTACAGTGCCAGCGCTGATTCCATGCAGAACGGCAATATAGACGGCATGAACATACCGGCAGGCGTTCCGGCCTCTGCCGTGACCAGCGCCTATGCCAATATGGGCGATGACATTACCACGCTGAACGTGACCGCTGAGCAACTTGAGCGAATTAACAGCCAGTACCCAGTGTGGAGCGCTTTCGAAATTCCCGCCGACACTTACCCTGGTCAGGACTCCCCGATCAATACCATTTCCCAGCCCAATATTTTGGTGGTTAACGCCGATGTGCCTGAAGAACATGTGTATCAGATCACCAAAGCCATGTTCGAGAACCTACCGTTTCTAAACAACATTCACCCGGCAACGCGTGATATGGCTCTGGAGAAAGCGCTCGACGGTCTGCCGATACCACTGCATGCCGGTGCCGCGCGCTATTTCCGTGAACAAGGCATTGAAATTCCCGAGCATCTTCTCGAAGGCTGAAGGCCTATCGCCCTGCATCTGCCTGGCATAAGCCGGGCGGATGGCCTCCCTATGCCTGACTTCGTTTCATGAGGTACACCATGAGTCATTCGACACCTGATACGGTGCGCGATGAATCCGCAAGCAGCGCTTCAGAGCGCCTTGAACATCCCTGGCTTGGGCGGATTCTGAGCTTGCTCGCCATCGTCGTTGCTTTCTCACATATCTATTTCAATACCCTGGGCACTGTCTCAGAGATTTGGGTTAGTGCATTACACTTCGGTATGTTCGGCCTGTTGTGCGCGCTTTCCGTGCCGATGTTCAAAGCGCGCTCGGCTAGCGGTCAGCGCCTATTACTCGCCGTTGATGTGTGTCTTGGTCTAGCCGCCCTAGGCTGTGCGTTCTATTTAATCGGCTTTGAGGATGCGCTTTATGCCCGTGGGGTACGCTTTTCCCTGGCTGACTGGATCGTGTCGATTACCGCTTTGGCGTTGGTATTAGAATTTGCCCGCCGGACTACCGGCTGGTTTATCCCGCTGCTATGTATCATTGCGCTGACGTACGTTGCTTGGTGGGGGCGCTATGTAGGCGGGGTGTTCAATTTCCCCGGGCTGAACTGGGAAACTGTTCTGTTTCGCAGCTTCCTCGGCGGTGACGGCATGCTGGGCTCGATTGCCCGGATTTCCTGGTCTTACGTTTTTATGTTCATTCTCTTTGGTGCCTTCCTGGTTCGTTCGGGCGCTGGAGAGTTCATCATTGAGCTGGCACGTTGTGCCGCGGGTCGTTTTGTTGGTGGCCCGGGGTTTGTAGCGGTATTCGCTTCAGGGCTTATGGGGTCAGTGTCTGGCTCCAGCGTAGCCAATACGGTCTCTACCGGTGTGATCACTATTCCCTTAATGCGTAAGGCAGGCTTTCCACCACGTTTTGCGGCTGGCGTTGAAGCCGCGGCTTCAACCGGGGGCCAGCTTATGCCTCCCGTTATGGGGGCGGGGGCTTTTATCATGGCCTCTTACACCCAGGTTTCATATCTCACTATCATTGGTGTCGCTGCGCTTCCTGCACTGCTGTACTTCCTCTCGGTGGCCATGTTCGTGCGCATCGAAGCCAAGCGTAGCGGTACTCATCAGGTAGAAACGGAACAAGCTCCAAAACTGATTGATGTATTGAAGGGCGGTTGGCACTACCTGCTGCCACTCGTGGTGCTGGTCGTCGCCCTTATCAATGGCTTCACCCCCACCTATGCTGCCGGTATCGCTATCGTGTCGGTGGTCGTTGCTTCCTGGTTATCACGTTCACCCATGAAGCTTCAGGCAATTATCGACGCTTTGGTACTGGGCACCCGCAACATGGTTTCCACCGCCATTTTACTGCTGACGGTTGGCTTGATCGTCAATGTGGTGTCGACGACCGGCATTGGTAACATCTTCTCGTTGATGATCTCAGACTGGGCGGGCGGCAGCCTGTTAATCACCATCGTGTTGATCGCGCTGGCCTCTCTTATTCTGGGGATGGGGTTGCCGGTGACGGCCGCTTATATCGTATTGGGCACGCTATCGGCACCTGCGTTGTATGGTCTGATGGCACACAGTCAGCTGTTAGAACTGATTATGGCCGGTGATTTGCCCGAGCAGGCACGGGCGATCTTTATGCTTGCCGCGCCAGATGCTTTGGAAGCGCTGAATGCCCCGATGGACGCCGCCAGTGCTCAACAACTACTGGCCTTGGTACCGGACGATTTCCGTTCACAGCTCTACGAGCAGGCGCTTTCGTCGCACACAATATCGATGCTGCTGGTGGCGGCGCACATGGTGATTTTCTGGCTATCTCAGGACTCCAATGTGACTCCGCCGGTATGCCTTACCGCCTTCGCTGCGGCGGCGATTGCCAAAACGCCACCTATGCGTACTGGTTTTACCGCTTGGAAAATCGCCAAGGGCCTCTACATCATTCCCTTGCTGTTTGTGTGGTCGCCAATGATCACCGGGACGCCGACTGAAATGTTGGTGGTGTTTGCCTTCGCGTTGTTCGGTATTTACGCCATTATCGCAGGGCTGGAAGGCTATCTGGAAAGCGAGTTGCCCTGGTGGCTGCGCCTAGCCATGTTCCCCATTGGTGCTTTAATGCTGTGGCCCCATGGAAACTTGCTGCTGGACTTCGTGGGCTTGGCGCTGTTTTTAATAACGCTGGTGTGGAGTGCCAGACGTGACCGCCAGATGGCACATACAATGGCCTGACACTAGGCGAGCATAAAGGGGGCAGCCCTCTTATCAATAGCGCTCAAATAAATGCCGCCATCAAAAGATGGCGGCATTTCAATGTAATGTCTTAATCAACGTGGGTGATGGGTTGTCGGTCGGGGTCAATATGCCAAGGCAGGCCGAGGCGTGTGTTGCGCTCTAGCTCAGCAATGACCTGTGCGCCCAGTAATAAAATGATGGCACCGACTTCCAGGCTGATCAGCACAATGATCAGCGTTGCTAGGGACCCGTAAACGGCGTTGACGAACGAGAGGTGAGTGAAATAGTAGACCAGTAGCAGCCGCACGCCTTCCCACAGCAGTGCCGCGACAAAGCCGCCGATGATTGCTCGGCGTAACGCGATACGCACTACCGGCAGCACCTTGTAGATAGCGCTAAACAATAAGAAAACCCCAGCAAAACTGAATAAGTTCAGGACTGGTTCGGAAAACCCTGCAAACGGCAGTTGCCGCTCAAAGAGCGCCATCATCAGCGTATTGAGCGAGCTGGCCAGGGTGACGACCAGTGTTAAGGCCAGCAGCCCCGCCCCTAGCACTAACATGAAAGCGTACGGCAGCATCACCGATACCCACACACTACGCTTGATGTGGGGGCTTTCTGGCGCATGGAAGATAATCGCCAAGGCATCTTCTAGCATGCGAAAGGCAAAAGAGCTGAAGAGCAGCAGAATGGGTAAGCTAAGAATGCCGATGACGCCGCGAGACTCCAGCAGACTGCGCACGGCGTCCATCAACACTTCGGCATGGGCCGGTGCTAGGTGGCGCGCTTGTACAGCAAGAACGCTGAGTAAATGCTGTTGATCCACCACTTTGGTCAACAGTACAACCAATACTGCAAATAGCGGCACGATGGAGAGCAAAATATTGTAGCCCACCCCACCGGCAAGCAGGATGCCGCGATTCTTCAGGAAGTGACACACGACACGCCAGGCAAAATGAGCCAGCCGTGGCAGCAGTAGAAGTAAGGCATTGAGTGCTGTTTGGTTGCGCCCCATCGTTTGCCATCCTCCTTGTGTGCCAACACTATGCTTTGGCGGTGTGACTGTTCAGCGACAACAAGCGTCAGTGGATAGACTGACGCACAGACCGGCAAAATGATAGCCAATGATTGGCGTTGCCCGGCGGAACCCATTGCCCCACACCCGCTTTATCGCGTGAAAATGGTTGTGTCTCATTTAGTGAGATGAACTCGTGAATTTGTCTTGCTATGTTCTAGCTCACCTAGACAGATAACGATAAACATAATGCCGGTAAATGAAAACATCACCTCATCAGGCCCCACCACGCTCGTTCACGCCATGCAGATACTGCAAGTTACCGCGCGTGGTGGCCACCGCGGTGCGAGTGTCGACGATTATCTGAATGAGTTGAGCTTCAGCCGTCCTACGCTCTATCGGTTGTTAAAAGGTCTCAAGCAGCAAGGGTTTTTACGCTCTTCTCCCATTCGTGGGCGTTACCTACTGGGTTATGAGTTGCTGGTGCTTGGTGCTCAGGCGGGCAATGGCGCTGGATTGCGAGACTTGGCTCGACCGAGGTTGCTGGCGTTGGCACAACGCTGGGGAGACAGTTTCTATCTGTTCGCCCGCGATGGTATCTACGCGGTCTGCCTGGAAGTACAGAACGGTGCTTATCCGGTGGGCAGTTTCGTTAGGGCGACGGGAGGGCGCTTGCCGCTCGGTGTCGGCCAAGCGTCGATTGCCTTGCTCGCGTATCTCGGTGCGGATGAACGAGGCGAGATTCTCGACCACAACGCGACACGACTGCGGGATGATTACGCGATCGCTACCGCCGATGTCGAAGCCGAAATTAACCATCTACTAACACATGGCTACGCCCGTGGCGTTGAAGGCTCTCTACTCCCGGAATACTGCGGCTTAGCCATTCCCATCCTCGACCATAGTGGCCACCCCTTGGGGGCCATGAGTTGCTCAATGCTCAAGTCTCGCATGACGACGGCCCATAAGTTGGAGGTACTCCAAGGCATGCAAGACGAAGTCGCCGCTATGGTTAACCAGGCCCACGGCCTGCTGTATCTGGATTAAATCGTCATGTCACAACCCACGCATCCATCCCATCAGCGGCTGTGCGGCTGGAACGCCTGGCTTCCAGAGCGCCAGCCGAGCCCCGCCTTGCGTGGCCAAACTGAGGCGGATGTCGTCATCATCGGGGCAGGTTACACCGGCTTCGCGGCAGCTACGGCCTGGCAGCAGGCGCGGCCTGAAGACCGCATCAAAATTCTTGAAGCCGACCAAGTGGGTGAAGGTAGCCCAGGACGTAACTCTGGTTTCATGCTGGAAATCGCTTTAGCCAATGATGCTCGCCCCGAAGAACTTGAGCGCATGGAGAAACTGAACGCGTTAAGTCGACAAACCATGGCGCTACTGCGCGAGCGGGTCGAACGGCTGGGAATTGACTGCCAACTTGAACGTAGCGGCACTTATCGCGCTGCCCGCAGCGCGATAGGCCAGCGCGCCTTGGCCCAGTATGAAGCTTTTCTTAACGCTGCAGGCCTTTCTTACCAGACCTTGAGCGCTAGCCAACTGGCTGAGCGGATTGGTACGCGCTACTACACTCAGGGTATTTATTCACCGGACTGTTATCTGGTGCAGCCTGCAGCATTGATTGTTGGTTTAGCGGATTCATTGGAAGCCGGAATCGAACTGCATGAGCACTCACCCGCGACTCAAATCAAGCCTGATGGCAAAAAGTGGCGTGTCACTACACCCGAAGGTGAAGTAACGGCTGGACAGGTAATCCTGGCCAATAACGCGTTTTCTAGAGCCTTGGGTGCAGACCCCTCGCGGCTAACCGCTATTTATACCTATGCCGCTATTACCGAGCCGTTGCCGGAGCTGGAACGACAGCGCATTGCTGCGACGACCTGGGGGCTGCTACCCGCACATCGCTTGGGTTGTACGCTGCGCACCACCGCCGATGGGCGCTTGATGATTCGTTCGCGTTACAGCTATGAACGCGAAGCCGATAACGCCCGTATTGAGGCTGAACTGAAAGCGAGCCTTGAGGCGCGCTATCCCGAACTCACCCCTGTGCGCTTTGATAAGGTCTGGGGAGGGACCACCGGGCTGACCTATAACGGTGCGCCACTCTGGGGGGAAATCCAGCCCGGTTTGTATGTGTCAGCGGGGTGCAATGGCGGCGGTATCGTCAAGGGTACCTTCCTTGGCGATGCTTTGGCGCGCCATGCCATGGGCCAGCCGGTCGAAAATATAGCGTCGTTATTCGGCAAGGCTAGCTGGATGCCGCCCGATCCCGTGCGTCGGTTGGGTTTCTACCTGACCAGTGAAATGGAGCGCCGTAAGGCAAAGCAAGAAACTTGATCCCCACTCACCATTATAAAAAAGAGAGATGACAATGGATCCTCAAGATCATATTGGGCTGCTGTCCATCATGCCGGCGGCGTTGGCTATTGTGCTGGCATTTATTACCCGCAACACCGTTTTCTCGCTGGCAGTCGCCTGTTTCGTTGGGGTGATTACCCTGGGCAATGGCTTGATGGGCTTTCCCACGCTATTAAAGGAAACCCTCGGCACCACCAGCTTCTCCTGGATACTGCTGTTGGAGCTTTTCATCGGCACAGTGATCGCGTTCTTCCAACGCACAGGGGCGATTCAGAACTTTACCGCTTGGGTGGAACGCCGTGCTTTATCGCGAGTGCGGGTTCAGTTGATCGCCTGGGTGATGGGCATGTTCGTTTTCTTCAGCGACTATTTCAGCCCCTTATTTGTTGGTAGCACCATGCGTGGCCTGACGGATCGCTATCGGGTGTCGCGGGAAAAGCTGGCGTATATAGCGGACTCCACTTCCGCCCCGGTGAGTGTGATGGTTCCGATCACTGGCTGGGCAGTGTTTATTTCTGGCTTACTGATTGGCATGGGACCCATTGAAAATGCTGCTCAGGCGATGGGCGTGTTTCTACATGCGGTTCCCTTTAACCTCTATGCATGGCTCTCGGTGCTGGTCGTGGGGCTGGTCATTGTCGGTGTTATTCCATTGTTTGGACCGATGCGCGAAGCCGAGCGTCGCGCTCAAGAAGAGGGCAAAGTACTGCGTGATGGGGCAGAGCCGCTGGTGGGCGAGGAGCTGACAGAGATTCCGCCTTATGACGGTGCGCGTACCAACCTATTCTGGAATTTTTTCGCCCCGGTACTGGTAGTGATCAGCGTTGCTGTAGGCACCTTTATCGTGATGGACTCGGCTAAGACCATGGAAGCATTTCTGGCGGCTTCTGTGTTTCTCGGTATCGTTATGCGCCTTCAGGGCATTCCCTTCAACGACATTATGAAAACCTCAATGGCCGGGATGAAAGGAGTAATGCCAGCCATTATTATCCTGGCGTTAGCCTATTCGCTGAATCAGCTTTCCAAAGACATGGGCACAGCGAGCTATATCGTTGAAGCCACCGGTGGATGGCTGACGCCGGCATTACTGCCAGCGATGACATTTCTTATCGCTGCCGTTATCGCCTTTTCGACCGGCACCTCTTGGGGCACCTTCGCGATCATGATGCCGCTGGCCGTGCCGCTCGCGTTCAACTTTAGCGGCGATATGCTGACACCGCTGGTATATGCCACGGTGGCAGCCGTAGCGGGTGGCGGTGTGTTCGGGGACCACTGTTCGCCGTTGTCGGATACCTCAGTGCTTGCCTCAACAGGGGCTGCTTCTGACCATATCGACCATATCAAGACGCAAATTCCCTTTGCGCTTGCCGTTGCGACACTCTCCTTGGCTGCTTACCTTTTGCTCGGTCTCACGCTATAAGCGATAAGCCCTGCGGTAGGCCGCCTGAGGCCATTATCGCAGGGCTTAATCTAGCATCAGCCAATGCAAACATTGCCTTGCGGGTCTTCAAACACCGGTATTGCGTCAAGGTTATCAAAAGCACCTGCTAAGCAGTTGCCTGTTTTAATATCGAATGCTGCGCCATGGGCGCTGCATAGTAAACGGCTTCTATCTGACGAAATAATACTGTCCGACCGGTAATTTAATGGTAAGTATTGGTGGGGGCAGGCATTAACGTAGCAATAAATGACACCCTCTATGCGCGTTAAAATGATAGGGAAAGGTGTGTCGTTACTAATAACTTCTATGCAGTGTGCATTGCCTTCTTCTATAAGATTAGAAGGGCAAATAATTGCCCCCTCTTGGGGGGCATTTGCATAGTTACGCCAAGCGTCTTGCACAGTGTTTCCTTTTCGTCAGCGCTAATCTTGTTATTTAGCGTTTTTGCTATTCTGCAGTACTCTGCAACACGCCTCGGTTAATTTGATCCTCTTCGATGGATTCGAACAGTGCTTTAAAATTGCCTTCTCCAAAACCATCATCGCCCTTACGTTGGATAAACTCGAAGAAGATTGGGCCAATCACCGTTTTTGAGAAAATTTGTAGCAAAATTCGGGTTTCGCCACCGCCCACAACGCCTTCGCCATCAATCAAAATGCCGCGATTACGAAGTTTATCGAGAGGCTCCTGGTGATCTTTTACGCGCTCAAGCGATTTTTCATAATAGATGTTCGGTGGGCCAGGCATAAACTCAAGCCCCGCGTCAGCGATTAAGTCAGTGCCGGTATAAATATCGTTTGTTGCAATGGCGATATGCTGAATACCTTCGCCGTTATACTCGCGCAAGTACTCTTCAATTTGGCTGTGATCGTCGGCACTCTCGTTAATCGGAATACGGATTTTGCCGTCGGGAGAGGTTAATGCGCGGCTAGTAAGACCGGTGACTTTACCGGTGATATCGAAGTAGCGTATTTCACGGAAGTTAAAGGTGTCGTGATAAAACTTATACCACGTGTCCATATTGCCGCGAATAACGTTATGAGTGAGGTGGTCAAGATAGTAAAAGCCAAACCCTTTAGGCTTAGGGTTTACCTCATCTAACCATTCAAACTCATTTGAATAGCAGCTGCCTTTTTCGCCATACGTATCAATAAAGTAAAGCAGCGAGCCGCCAATACCAACAACTGCAGGCGCATCGATGGATTTATTGCCAGTGAACTCCTCAGCCCCTAACTCAACGGCACGTTTTAGGGCGTGCTGAGCATCAACAACGCGCCAAGCCATGGCCGGTGCACAGGGGCCGTGCGCCTCAATAAACGCTGACGCATGGGAGTTAGGCTCGCTGTTAAGCAGATAGTTAATATCACCCTGACGATAAACGGTGATTGACTTGTCACGGTGCTTTGCAACGGGGACGAAGCCCATTTGCCGAAACAGGCTGTCTAACTTTTCCGGCTCAGGATGGGCAAATTCAACAAATTCAAACCCATCGGTGCCCGCTGGGTTTGCATCGCTTATGGTTACTTTTGGCGCGTCATGAGGAAAAGGTCCCATCGCTGTCTCTCCTATTATTGTCTTGTAAGTGAACAAGCTCAGTATAGGGAAGAGGCGGTGCAATTAGGTTGCAAACTAACCTAAGATATCGCCAAATAGCGCACAGCTTGTGCGCAACTGGAGTGTTCTATGCACGGGATTTCTTTGGATCGATATGATCTTGCAATTTTATCAGTGTTGCAGAAGAACTCAGCCCTCACCAATTCAGAGTTGGGAGAACGTGTCAGCTTGTCTCCCTCTCAGTGCTCCCGGCGTAAAGCGCGGCTAGAAGCCGAAGGGGTGATTAAGGGATATTCGGCGAGGCTTGATGCCTCCAGCCTGGGGTTTGGCTTGCGTGCGATCACTCGCGTTAATCTCAAAGCGCATGGTGAGAGCATGGGTGATGATTTTGTAACGTTACTGACGAAGCACGCCATGGTGCGTGAGGCTTATTCTGTGTCGGGGGATGCGGACTATGTACTGCACGTGATCGCCAAGGACCTCACCGAGTTTTCAGACTTTATTCACCACCATTTATTACCTCATCCTAATGTCACCCAGGTTCGCTCTGAAATCATACTGCGGAGTATGAAAGAGGAGCAGGGGCTGCCGGTGAGTGGTGGCTAGGCGATGTCCGAAATCACTGATTTTTCAGGCAAAGCCTAAGTAACTACGTTAGTTTTGTGCGGTGAGGGTTCTATGCGTCTTAAATTTTATTGTCAGAATCGAATCGGCATTCTTCGCGATATAGTGGCCCAGTTTGCTGACTACCGCATAAATGTCGCGCGGGGCGAAGTCGGCGGCGAGCAGGGCAATACCATCTATTTGCATGTCCCTAAGTTGCTTAATGCTCAGTTGAGTACGCTTAAGCCGGCACTGGAAGCTATCCCAGGCGTTTTTGGCGTCAAACGCGCGAGCTTGATGCCCAGCGAGCGTCGTCATTTGGAGTTGGATGCATTGCTGTCTTCGCTGTCTGACCCCGTTATGTCGATAGATATGCAGGGTCGCATTGTAGCGGCCAACCGTATCGCCGTTCAGGTATTGGGGGTGCGCGTTCAAGAAGTGCCAGGGCTATCGCTGGACCGTTACCTTGACGAAGTCGACCTTCCCGAGGTGATTCGCCGCAACAACTCACGTATTAATGGGCTGCGGATCAAACTGAAAGACGACACCTATCTCGCTGATATTGCGCCACTGCACACCGAAGACACCAAGGTGGACTCATTAGCCGGGGCGGTGGTGACATTGCATCGTGCCGACCGTATCGGGGCACGTATTTATCAAGTGCAGCGCCAGGAACTGCGTGGCTTTGAGGCTATCTTTCAGTCGAGTTCGCGATTGGCCGCCGTGATCAATGAGGCGCGGCGCATGGCGCCCTTGGATGCCCCGTTGCTGATTGTAGGGGAAACGGGGACTGGGAAAGAACTGGTCGCCAGAGCCTGCCATTTGGCAAGCCATCGCGGGCAAGCGCCGTTTGTGGTGCTCAACTGTGCTGGGCTGCCAGAATCAATGGCCGAGACAGAGCTTTTCGGTTACGCGCCCGGTGCTTTTGAAGGCGCTCGGCCAGAAGGCAAGCTTGGCCTTCTGGAGCTTAACGAAGGCGGCACCGTGTTTCTCGATGAAGTTGGTGAAATGAGCCCACGGCTGCAGACAAAGCTGTTGCGTTTTCTTCAAGATGGCGGCTTCCGGCGAGTGGGGAGCGACGAGGAAACCTTCCTGGATGTCCGAGTGATCTGTGCCACTCAACAGAACCTGCCGCAGCTGTGTAGTGACGGGCTGTTTCGGCTGGATCTTTATCACCGGCTTAATGTGCTGTTGCTACAGGTCCCTCCCTTACGTGAATGTTTGGACGGCATCGAGGAGTTGGCGAGCTATGTGCTTGATCGTGCGGCGCGCCAGATAGGCTGCCCTTTGCCCGAGCTTTCACCTGCTGCGTTGGAAAAAATCACCCGCTACGACTGGCCAGGCAACGTGCGTCAGTTGGAAAATGTGTTGTTCCAGGCGGTGTCGCTATGTGAAGAGAAAGCCATTCAGCCGGTGCATTTGCGTCTTCCTCACAGTGAAGTATCGCCTGAGCTTGCTGGTATTCCATTAGAGGGAAGCTTGAGCGACATGCTAGGCGAGGTGGAAAAGAATATCTTGAGTACGCTGTATCAGCAGTACCCCTCCAGCCGCCAGTTAGGCAAGCGGCTGGGTGTTTCCCACACAACCATTGCCAATAAACTCAAGCGTTACGGTATTGGTGCTCAAGACGGCACTTGAAAGCGTACTTGGAACAGCACCTGAAGCCGTATTCAAGACTCTACTTAAGCAAAATCTTAAAAAAGTCCGTGTAGCAAGCAAATTAACTGTCACGATTTATTTACAGTTTGTCAGGAAAATACAACAGCGAGACACCACGCTTCGGCATTTTTTTATGAGTGTAACGATTTCTTTACAGTTTTATGCCGCTTCTACGGGTAACGCCTCGCCGAATGCGATTTAACCCCATTCCTGCCCTATGGCTATCTCCATAGACTCTTTATAGATTGCTCTTTATGACTGATTGACCGCAGTTGGTTGGCTTTTATAGGCAGTTAATCGCTCTTAAGTAGCTGTTCTAGCTGCTCATAATAAATAGCCTAAAAAACAATATAAATTTATAAGGTTTCCCAATGACAACGACAAATACGCCCCCCAAAACATTGTGGCTGGGCCGCTGGGGGTTTGTGCTAGCAGCCACTGGCTCTGCAGTGGGTCTGGGTAATATCTGGAAATTTCCCTACATTACTGGCGAATTCGGAGGTGGCGCTTTTGTGCTGGTCTACTTGGCCTGCATATTGGCGGTAGGTGTGCCTATCATGATGGCTGAAATCAGCTTCGGGCGTCGTGGGAGGGGCAGCCCGATTGATGCTATCCGTCGAGTGGTGCATGAGTCGGGGCGCGGCAGTTTCTGGTCGATCTTCGGCTGGATGGCCATGCTGTGTGGATTCATGATTCTGTCGTTCTACGTGGTCGTCGCTGGCTGGTCATTTTCCTATCTGTGGAAACTGCTGAGCGGCGGACTGGCTGGTAATAGTGTCGATGATATGGCAGCAATTTTTGCCGCTAATAATGCCAACCCTTTCACGTTAGGCGCCTGGAGCACGCTAGTGACGGTGCTAACCATGTTCATCGTCGGCAAAGGCGTACAAGCAGGTATTGAAAAGAGTGTCAGTTGGATGATGCCGGGCATGGTGATCATGCTGGGCATACTGATTGGCTACGGTGCTTTTTCTGGTGGCTTTGCCGAAGCTTGGTCTTTTCTGTTTTCGTTCAATGCCGAAGGGTTAAGCAGTGAAGGGCTCTTAGCAGCACTGGGGCATGCCTTCTTTACCTTGTCGCTCGCGTCTGGTGCCATTCTTACCTACGGCTCTTACCTGCCAGAAGGGCACTCCATTGCACGCACGACATTCAGTGTGGCCATTGCTGATACCGTTGTCGCGCTGATGGCTGGCTTGGCTATTTTCCCGATTATTTTCGCTAACGGAATGAATCCCGGCCAAGGGCCAGGGTTGATCTTTATGAGCTTGCCCCTGGCCTTCCAAGCAATGCCGTTTGGTACGCTGTTTGGCGTCCTGTTCTTTGTGATGCTGTCGATGGCCGCGCTTACGTCGTCGATTTCAATGATCGAAGCGACAGTGGCCTGGCTCGTTGCCAGCAAAGGGATGACGCGCAAACGGGCATCCTGGGGTGTGGGTATCGTACTGTGGTTGGTGAGCACCTTGGCAATGCTGTCCTTCAATGTGGGCGCGGACTGGACGGTGGCAGGCCGCACTTTCTTTGATTGGCTGGATTACCTGACCTCCCGTTGGATGATGCCGCTAGGCGGTTTAGGTACGGCGCTGATGGCAGGCTTCCTGCTGCGTACTGAACTATTCAGGGAAGAACTAGGACTCTCCCGTACCCAGCACACGCTGTGGCTGTTTATGGTGCGTTACGTTAGCCCGTTAGGCATCGTGTTAATTTTCATCGATGCGCTGGGCCTCGCTACCCTCCAGGTAGGTACTCAGTGGCCGTGGCTGCTAGCCCTGCTGGTGGTTATTACCGTGGTGGGGGAGTTGGCTAGCCCACGCCTGCGTCACCAAGCGTCGTAAGCTACCTAAGCGCTCCCATCGCTAGTCGATGGGAGCGCTTTGCATTAGCGTGCCGCTAACGCATCAAAGGCATTGGCGTTAGGGCATAAGCGACGGCACTCATCAAGCTCGGCACTTGCCCGCATCGCTTTCCAACAATCGCCAACGGCGGCGCAGGCGTTGCAGGTGTCACGCAGTGCACGATAGTCGGCATGATTCATCAAGCCGTTTTCCTTCAGAGCACTCTCCTTAAGACCGAAGCGCTGCATCATAACTGGCATTAAGGTTTTGGCTGGGCTGAAATGAGCGGGTTGGCCTGTTGCTAGCTGCCTTGCCACTGCCTGCTCAAAGCGTGACTCTAGCGGTCTTTCCAGGTCATTGATAAGTGCATCATAGCTAGCACCTGCTTCCTGGTTTATGTTGCGGGCTAACGTCGCGGTTGATGCTGTATAGCAGCGCTCTGTGAGGCGCCCCCACCAAGAGGTGGTATCTGTGTGCTGGGCAGTATCCATGGTCATTCTCCCTCGGCGGTTCTTAATGATGACATCAGTATCAACCGACGAGAGATAAACTATCTTGATGCGGATCAAGTTGGTTTCAAGTGAAACAAACAGGCGGGACCATGGTTGCTACCAAGTGACGATGACAGCGTTATGGGGATCTTGTCCTACTTACCAGCTTTGCAAAGTGCGACTAAGCCCGCCTTAGATGCTACGCCGAGCTTGGCGTAGGCACGCTTGCGGTAGGTTTCAGTGGTTGAAAAAGCGATCTCGAGTTTGGCCGCCGCTGTTTTAAGCGTGTGGCCACGTAGTAGATAGAGGCACAACTGACGCTCGCGTTCGGATAGCGTGGCCAGCGCGGCAGCTTCGCAAGAACTAAGCCGCTCGGGCCTGGCAGGGGCATTGCTGTAATGGCGGCGAATTAAACTGGTCAACAGCGGCGCTAAGCTATTTAAGCAATCCAGATTAGCTGAGGTGAAGGGGCCTCTCTGTGTACCTCGATAAAGATTAAGATAATAAGCGCCCTCTTTGGCGGCAATGTTGAGTGATACCTTGTCAACAAGATCTGGAAACGCAAATAGATGATTACGATATGCTGGCGACATCGCTTCCACCTGCATAGTAGTTAATACGTCGATAGGCGTACTCTCCGGCTGGCCTGCCAGTTGGCTTAGTTGCAGGTAATTCGGATCCTGCCGGAACAGGCCACTTACGTAGATGTGAGCCAGACGATCAGCAACGCGTGGAAGCTGATGATTGGCGGCCAGTAAACAATCGATCTCGCCGCTCGTCGAGTAGCCAAAAATCATACATTGTTCGATACCAACGGCTTGATGCAGTAACGCGAGCAGTTGGCTTTCGAAGTTGTCCCTTTCCACGGCCTCAATGCAGGTCGCCACACTTGGCAGAAGGTTTCCCCATTCGATTAGCTGGGTATTAGTCATTTCTTTCATATGTCCCCCGACATCACGAGATGAGCTAAAGCTAATGGTCAGTTATGTCCCGTTTTTTACGGGACAACCCCCTTAAAACCTTCAGTGTAGGCTAGCGCCCTATACGGCCTATATACCCTCCGTAAAACACTCATTTTAAAATAACAGTAATAGGAGTATGTCATGCGACCAGCAGGCAAGGGTGAGCTTGACTCGTTATATTTTGATTATCCGCATTTCCCCTTTGTGTGTCCCGCTGAATTGGGAGGTGAGAGGCAACAGCACCGGGTTGCCATTGTCGGGGCAGGCCCTGTCGGCGTCGCTGCTGCGCTGGAGCTGGCGCGTCAAGGTGTTCAGTCTGTACTGCTTGATGATAAGTCGACACTAAATGACGGTTCCAGAGCGATCTGCCTATCCCGTCATAGCTTGGAAATACTCCAACAATTAGGCCTTGAGCAGCAATTTATAGACAAAGCGCTTGGCTGGACGCGAGGGCGCTCCTATTTCCATGATCAGGAAGTCTATCGTTTTGAGATGCCACACTCAGAACACGAACGCTTTCTGCCGATGTACAACCTTCAGCAGCAGTATATTGAGCAGTTTCTGGTCGATAAAGCGCTGGAAAGCCCCTTAATCGAAATGCGCTGGCAGCAGACCGTTAGCGATGTCACGCAAAGTGATACCGGCGTAACACTGCGTGTTTCCACTCCGCAGGGGGAGTACCAATTGAAGGCCGACTATCTGCTGGCGGCGGATGGTGGGCGCAGTGTTGCGCGCAAGTCGTTTGATCTTTCGTTACACGGTGAGTCCTATGAAGGACGCTATGTAATTGCTGATGTACGCATGACGTCTGACTTTCCGACCGAGCGCAGGGCTTTTTTCAGCCCTTCAGTAATGCCTGAATCTACTCTGCTAGTGCATAAACAGCCTGATGATATTTGGCGCATCGACTATCAACTGTTGCCGAACGAGAGCCCCGAGCAGGCTGTTACCGAAAGCGCTATTCGTGAACGCGTTGGTATGATCATCGAGATGCTAGGCGAAGAGGGGAAGTGGGAGCTTGAGTGGTGGAGCCTTTACAAAGCCTACACGCTGGCCCTCGACGATTATCGCCATGGCCGTGTGCTGTTTATTGGCGACAGCGCCCATTTAGTCCCCATTTTTGGTGTGCGTGGGCTTAACAACGGGCTGGCCGATGCGATTAATGCCGCCTGGAAGCTAGCCTGGGTACTCAAAGGCGAGGCTTCCGAGAAACTGTTGGATAGTTATAGTCCAGAACGGCGTGGTGCCACATTGGAGGTCTTCGCGAATGCCGGTAAGAGCACCCGCTTTATGACCCCGCCCAGTCAGGGGTATCGGTTGATGCGAGATGCCGCACTATCGTTGGCTCTACGTAACGACTACGCAAGCCGCTTTGCCGATCCTCGGCAAGTTACGCCCTACACCTATGCTGAAAGCCCAGTGACGGCAGAGGATGACAAGAGTTTTAGTGCAGGTCCGATACCTGGCGCACCGTTAATCAATCGCCGATTAGGCGAAAACAACTTCTTGCTCGACCACTTGGGAACGGGGTTCAACCTGCTGGTGTTTAGTGAGGATGGTAGCGTCACGCCTGAGCTACAGGCCGTCTTAGTTGACCTTCAGAAACACTACAGCAGTCTGGATGTATTGGTGATTGCCCGTCATGCCAGCCCGGCATTTTTTACTACATTGATTGATCACCAGGGTGCTTGTTTTGTTGGTTATGACGCCAGTGCTGGAAGCGCTTACTTAGTACGCCCTGATCGTCATATCACCGCCCGCTGGAAAGCAGTTGATGCTGCTTCCCTTAGCGCCGCCTTCAAGAAAGCACTAGGAGAATAATGCTCATGACAGCGATATCGACATCAACAGCCTCTTCACAAGCAGTTTTACCGTTTGCCGACCTTGAACAGGTTTATGAACAGCTAGCCGTCATGCTAGATTCGGTACCTGAGACGCAGCACACGCTACTGCTTGCCCAGCTGGCGTTAGCGCTTGCCCACCGGATACCCGATATCAATCAGGTAGTCGCGGCGATTAATGAAGCGCGCGAGGGTACCCGACTTGATGAGAGGAAAAGTAGAGAGGCAATTAGAAGCGGGGATTAGCGGTAAATAAGAGTGGAGAAGAAGGAGTGGGGAAGGAAGAGGGGAAAGAAGCGCTTCCCCTCTTTAATAGAAAGTATTTGATAGAGAGTGTTTGACGACGAGTGTTGGATAAAGAGTGCTTAGCCAAGCACGTTTAATAATAAACGCTTAGTAAAGAGCGGCTCAGTGACTAACAATACTCGCTTCGATACGCTCTTCGGCCGCTGCATTGACTAACTGTTCATGAAAGAAGGCAAGTGCGGCAGGCGCGTCGACACCACGACTCTTTATCGACTCACTCCAGGCATCTTGTAAGTTGCTCGCAACGCCCCTCAGGTAATCAATGTCTTGTTCCGATGCTTGGGTAAAGGTTGCGCCATTCTCTTCACCAAATTCAACACCGCGCTGGTCGGAAACATCCATCATGTAGCCAAACAAGCGTGAAAGCCGCTCACCCGATACGCTTTCAATCGCCGCGCGGTCTTCGTCCGACACTTGGTCCCAGAACATCGGGTTCATAACAATCGCAAAGCTGCCGCGATAGAAACCACCGTCTACGGTAAGGGTGTGCGGAGCCACTTCAGCCACGCGGAAGCTGCGCAAGCTCTCAAGCGTTAGCATCGCACCGTCGACAACGCCCTGGGAGGCCGCTTCGTAGGTGCCTGTCGGAGGAATGGAAACCCCGGTCACTGACATTGCCTCGGCTAAGCCACTCATCACTCCGCCGCCCACGCGCAGCCGTTTGCCAGCAAGCTCATCGATGGAGCTTATTTGGTCACGGGTAAATATTTGCCCTGGCCCGTGTACGCCCATCGCAACGACATCAACACCACGGTGCTCATTGGCTTGCTGCAAATACTCTTGGTGGGTGTGCCAATAGGCAGCCGAAGCATCTTCTGAAGAGAACTCCTCAAAGGTGGGGAACTCAGGTAGCTGCGTGGCTAGAAAACGACCCGCCATATGGGCGTGAAAAATCCAGCTGGCGTCTGCAATGCCATCAGCAACGATCTCCATTTGTGCGGGAGGAGGCCCCATGTCATGCACCACTTCTACCGTAACACGGTCATCCGTGGCTTCCTCTATCCACGCCTTCCAAGTCGGCCAAACAATGGTATTAATACCGTGATTCGGCCCACCCCACGTGCTAACGGTGATCGTTGCCTGAGCAAATGAAGACATGCTGAACGCCATGCTGGAAAGCGCGATAGCACCCACGAGTAAGCGAGCTGGTTGTTTCATGCGGAAACTCCAAAACGACGTTATTAACGTCTGTGTTGTTATTGGTAACGCCTAACACCGAGCAAGTGGCGCCTTCTCAGGTGGCGTAAATCGCATTGCTTACCTTGCCTTTAGATAGTTTCAATAGCAACTAATTTAAGGTTGGTTGAGTTGATACTTAAGTCTTAGTTTTTGAAGTTTTGAATGTTAGCTCTAACGGACAGCAAGGTTTGGTGGTCTCGATCAGTTGATTCAACGAATCGGGATAGCGGTCTCTTCTTTGATATTGCGCAGCACGAAATTGGAGCTGACCTGTGAGATACCGTCCAAGGTGAAGAGTTTTTCATTCAGAAATCGGTCATAAGCCGTCATATCCTCGATCACTACTCGCAATACGAAATCGGCATTGCCGGTGGTGGCATAGCACTGCAGCACTTCTGGATATTGCAGAATGCGATTTTCGAACTCGACGGTATTGTCGATGTGGTGGCGAACCAACGTCACCATGACCAGTGCTGATAGTGGTTGGCCCACTAGGCTGGGTTCCACCAACGCCGCAAAGCGGCGGATAACGCCACTCTCCTCTAGGGCTTTTACGCGTCGCCAACAGGCAGCGGGGGAGAGCCCGATCTGTTCGGCGAGCTCATTGTTGGTAATACGCCCCTGTTGCTGAAGCAGGGTAAGAATGCGCTGATCATGCCTGTCTAAGGTGATTTCTTTGATTGCTTCTTTCATGGTGCCATTTCATTTATTTGTGGTTTGTTGAATATCATTGCGTCAAAACTAAAAAAATGAAAGTAATGATTAATAACCAGACGTTTGAAGAGTTAATTAGCAAGCACCTTTAGTGCGCTCTTAGCTAGACTCAAATGTATTACAACCATAACTCTTCAACCGTACTGGTGAACTCTCATGACAACCCCCTCAATTGCTGAGCAGGCGGGTTCTATTACCCAGCCTCTCGAGATCGCACTCGATAATTATCAGCTGGCCGACCGCTATAGCCGTGGCGAAGGCCGTATTTTTCTTACTGGCACCCAGGCATTGGTACGTATCGCCTTACGCCAAGCCGAGCTTGATCGCCACAATGGCCGCCAAACGGCAGGGCTTATCAGTGGCTATCGTGGCTCGCCCTTGGGTGGTGTAGACCAAGAAATTTGGCGGGCGAAAGCCGCCATGGAAGCGCATCACATCGATTTTGTCCCTGCGATCAACGAAGACCTGGCCGCTACCATGATGCTTGGTTGCCAACAGGTAGAGACAGATCCTGAGCGGCAAGTCGAAGGCGTCTTCGGCATGTGGTACGGCAAAGGGCCAGGTGTTGACCGCGCGGGCGATGCGTTAAAGCACGGTAATGCCTACGGTAGCTCACCGACGGGTGGTGTGCTGGTGGTCGCGGGTGATGACCATGGGTGCGTGTCGTCCTCAATGCCACATCAGTCGGATGTCGCCTTTATGGCCTGGTTTATGCCGGTCGTAAGCCCTGCCTCGTTGGCGGAATACGAGCGCTTTGGGCTATGGGGCTATGCACTTTCACGCTTCTCTGGTTGCTGGGTGGGTTTCAAAGCCGTTTCCGAAACCGTAGAGAGTGGCGCATCGGTGGACGTGCCACCTTTGCCGGAATATGTAACGCCGGATTTCGAAATGCCGGAAGGCGGGCTGCACTATCGCTGGCCGGACCTGCCGGGGCCTCAGCTTGAGACTCGGCTTGAGCACAAGCTGGCCGCCGTTCAGGCGTTTGCCACCGCTAACCCGATTGATCAGTATTTATTTCGCCAAGAACAGGCGACGTTTGGGCTGGTTACCACAGGCAAGGGCCACTTGGATTTACTTGAGGCGCTGCGTTTATTGGGGCTGGATGAAGCGAAGCTGCGTGAATTGGGGGTGGAAATATACAAAGTTGGGATGGTGTGGCCGCTCCATCGCCCCGGCATTCTTGAGTTTATTCATGGCAAGCGCGAAGTGCTGGTCATTGAAGAGAAGCGCGGCATTATTGAAAGTCAGCTTAAAGAGTACATGTCCGAACCCGATCACCCTGGCGAGGTGATCGTGACCGGCAAGCAGGATGAAACTGGCAAACCGCTGATTCCCTTTGTGGGAGAGCTGGGCCCGCGTCTCTTGGCAGGCTTTGTCGCCGAGCGTCTCGCGCGCTTTTTCAAGATTAATTTTAGCGACAAACTGGCAACCGTTGATGCTTGCCAAGCCGGCGTTAAGGAGCTTGGTGGTGTGCGCCGCATGCCATATTTCTGCTCCGGTTGCCCACACAATAGCTCGACCAAGGTGCCGGAGGGCAGTAAAGCCTTAGCGGGGATCGGTTGCCACTTTATGGCCTCGTGGATGGGCCGTAGCACCGAATCGTTAATTCAGATGGGCGGCGAAGGCGTTAACTGGGTGGGCAAGAGCCGCTTTACCGGCAACGGCCATATTTTCCAGAACTTAGGCGAAGGCACCTGGTTTCACTCGGGCTCAATGGCGGTGCGTCAGGCAGTGGCTGCCAACGTCAATATTACCTATAAAATCCTGTTCAACGATGCGGTTGCCATGACGGGCGGCCAGCCCGTGGATGGGCAAATCAACGTGCCCATGATTGCTCGGCAATCGCTGGATGAAGGTGTTCGTCGGGTAGTGGTGGTCAGTGATGAGCCCGAAAAATACCGGGGGCATGAAAAAGAGTTTCCTAAGCAGGTAACTTTCCACGGGCGCGAAGAGATGGACACGCTGCAACGTGAACTGCGCGAAATTCCTGGCTGCACCGTGTTGATTTACGACCAGGCTTGCGCGGCTGAAAAGCGCCGTCGGCGCAAGCGTGGTTTGATGGAAGACCCCGCCCGGCGGGTGTTCATTAACCATCATGTTTGCGAAGGCTGTGGTGATTGTTCTGTACAGTCCAACTGTTTATCGGTGGTGCCTCGCGAGACCGAACTAGGCCGCAAGCGCAAAATCGATCAGTCGTCCTGCAATAAGGATATGTCCTGCGTTAGTGGCTTTTGCCCCAGTTTTGTCACGGTTGAAGGTGGCGGGCTGCGTAAAGGCCAGGGCGTCACCGCAGATAATGCCTTTTGGCAACGCATAGCTCATTTGCCAACCCCTGCGATTGCCACTTTAACGGCCCCTTATGACTTGCTGGTGGGAGGCGTTGGAGGCACAGGCGTGGTGACCGTTGGGCAGTTGATTACCATGGCCGCACACCTGGAAGGCAAGGGCAGCAGCGTGCTCGACTTTATGGGGTTTGCGCAAAAAGGTGGGGCGGTACTGAGCTATGTGCGTCTGGCATCACAGCCCAGTGAACTGAATCAGGTACGTATCGAAGCCGGTCAGGCCGATGCGATGATCGCTTGCGATATGGTGGTGGCGAGTTCACAGAAAGCGCTGAATGTGCTGCAACCGACCACGCGTATCGTGGCGAATCTGGCCGAGCTAGCCACGGCGGATTATGTTCTTTATCGCGATGCGGATATGCAGCCCAGCAAGCGCCTTAACATGCTGTGTGAAGCGGTAGGCGAGGAACGCTTTGCTTCCCTGGATGCCAATCGCCTAGCCGAACAGCTGCTGGGCGATACGGTGTTTTCCAATATGATGATGCTGGGGTTTGCCTGGCAACAGGGGTTGGTGCCGCTTTCTGAGCCTGCGCTGCAGCGTGCTCTGGAGCTAAACGGCGTCGCTGTGGAGAAGAACCGTCAGGCATTTGCCTGGGGTCGTTTGGCTGCGGTGGAGCCCGACTACCTTCAGCAGCATTTGGATACGCTACCCCTATCCGCGAATGCCACACTGGACGATGTAGTTGCGCGTAACAGCCGCCACTTGGAACGCTATCAGAACCGTGCTTGGGCTGAGCGTTACGTTACTCAAGTAACGAAAGTGCGTGAAGCAGAAACAGCGCTAAACGGTGGCCAATCGTTGAGTGAAGCCGTCGCCCATCAGCTCTATCGCTTGATGGCGTATAAAGATGAGTATGAAGTGGCGCGACTTTACACCCAAAGCGATTTTATGGATGAGATCAAAGCAACCTTTTCGGGTGATTACCAGTTAACCTTCCACTTGGCGCCGCCGCTTATAGGTGGTCGTAAGGATGCTCAGGGGCGCCCAGTGAAGCGCCGCTTCGGCCCCTGGATGCTGAAGGCAATGGGTGCGTTGGCAAAGATGCGCGGTTTGCGCAACACGGCTCTCGATCCTTTCCGCTTCAGCGCCGACCGCAAACTCGACCGCGCCTTATTGGCTGATTACGAGCAGCTTATCAATGAGTTAGTGGCTCGTCTTGATGGCACGAATCACGCCACGGCCATAGCGCTTGCTAAGCTGCCGGAAGAGATTCGTGGTTTCGGACCAGTCCGCGAAGCTGCCGCTGAGAAAGCCAACGAGCGCCGCGAGACGTTGTTGAAGGAACTACGTGAAGGGCACTCGAAGACCATCGCTGTCGAAGCTGCTTAAGGCAACCCAATATAGGTAAAAAAGGCCACGCAATGCGTGGCCTTTTGCTAGGTAGCGAGACAGTGATTCAGCTACGTCTCTTTTCGGCGGCGTACCAGCAGCCAGTGGCTTAGCAAGGCGAGCAGCCCCATTAGTCCGATCGTCAAGGCCATGGTGCGCGAGCTGCCGTCGTGGAATTGCCCGACTAACCCACCTACCACAGCGGCAATCGTCATTTGCAGAAAACCAAACAAAGAAGACGCTGCGCCCGCACATTGAGGGTTGGGCGCTAGTGCACCGGCCATTGTTTGTGGCATCAAAATGCCAACCCCCAGCATGAACACCATATGCGGCCCCACCACCGCCCACGGATGATGAACGCCAACGGTGGCCAAGCCCGCCATGACGACGCCCCCAATTGCGCAAATTACGCTGCCCAAAGTAACAAGGCGATCACGCCCCAGGCGGTGGCTATAGCGACCGCTGATCAGCGTCCCGAAGAAGAAGCCCGCGACAATCAGCGTGAACAGCACGCCATACAACGTGGGCGCGACACCCAGGTACTCGATGAGTACAAAAGATGAGCCCGAAAGGTACGCGAATAGCCCGGAGAACGCGGCCGCATTCACCAAGGTGTAGCCAATAAAGGCACGCTGAGTCAGTAGTAAGCGGAAGTTAGCCAGTACTGTTTTTGGGTGGATCGATTGCCGTCGCTCCTTCGCCAACGGCTCGGGTAGCATAAAGATCAGCACCGCCAGCATCACTGCCGCGTAGAGCGCCAGCACCACGAACACCGATTCCCAGCCAAAAAACAGCAGTAACCCTGCGCCCACCACGGGGGCCAGAGCAGGGGCGAGGGCCATCGTGCTTGCCATATAGGAGAGAATGCGCCCAGCCTCGATAGGGCCATGAATATCACGCACCGATGCCCGTGCTAATACCGGGCCAGCAGCACCGCCGAAGGCCTGTAAAAAGCGCCCTACCAGCAACCACTCGACGCTAGGCGCCCATGCACACAGTAGGCTCGCAGCGAGAAACAGCGATAAACCCGCGATCATCACCGGGCGGCGGCCAAAGCGATCAGAGATTGGCCCGCACACTAATTGGGCCAGAGCGAATCCAGCCATATAGAGGCTAAGGGTCAGCTGTATTCGGTCTGGGCCAGTATTCAGCGCGTCTGCCATCGCGGGCATGGCTGGCAAGTACATATCCGTGGCCAGCGGGCCAAGTGCAGTCACCGCGGCTAGGGCCACGACGGTGGCGGTAGAGGGCAGCTTTAGCACCCCTTAACTCCTTTTGGTTGGATGTGATGCCCCTTCGGACACGAGACGGGCGCCTTCCCGAGTGGAAAGACGCCCGCTTATGTTAGCCTGCTTAGTATAACTTAATCGTATCGCTTTATTTGGCTTGGCTTCAGCTTAGTTGGCGTCAGGCTGTGCCCCGGGGGCGGCTTTTGCGAAAGCTGGCAGCGCACGACAATTGGCAGCGATACGCTGGATCGTCAGGTAGGCTGACAAATCGCACTCGAAGCGTTCTGCGTTATACACCTGGGGAATCAGGCAGATATCCGCAAGCGTTGGGGTGTCGCCATGGCAAAAATCGCCGCTGTTTGAATCAGATGCTAGCGTTGCTTCCAGAGCTGCAAAGCCCTCGGTAATCCAGTGGCGATACCATGCTAACTTGGCCGCCTCATCCACTCCCAGTTCATTGACGAGATACTTGAGCACCCGCAGGTTATTGAGCGGATGAATCTCGCAAGCGACCGACTGGGCAAGCGCACGAATTCTTGCGCGCGCTAAAGCATCAGCCGGTAGCAGCGCAGGCTCGGGGTGTAGCTCATCGAGATACTCACAGATCGCCAGTGACTGGTTAACTACTGAGCTATCGTCCAGTACCAGGCTAGGCACCATCCCCTGAGGGTTGCGCGCCAAATGCTCGCCATCACGCTGCTCGCCTTTCACCAAGTTGACCGGAACCTGATCGTAGTCCAAGCCTTTCAGGTTTAAGGCGATCCGTACCCGGTAAGCAGCCGACGAGCGGAAATAGCCGTAAAGCGTCGTCATGTTACCTTCCTTGTGTTGGCTTTATTTGGGCTGGTACTTCACGACTTGCTGATCGATGGTACCAAAGAGGTTGTTGCCATCGCGGTCAAACATCTCGATGCGCACCCGGTCGCCAAAGCGCATAAAGGGGGTTTTCACCTGGCCGTAAAGTATCTGCTCGACCATGCGTACTTCGGCCAAGCAGCTATAGCCTACGCCGCCGTCAGCCACCGGTTTTCCAGGGCCGCCATCGGGGTCTGGGTTGGAAACAGTACCCGAACCAATCACAGCGCCCGCGCCGAGGTAGCGGGTCTTGGCCGCATGGGCAACCAACTGTGGAAAGCTGAAAATCATATCGGGACCCGCTTCTGGCTCGCCAAACTTCTCGTCATTCAGGTGCACGGTCAGCGGCAGGTGCACTTTGCCTTCTTGCCAAGCATCGCCCAGTTCGTCTGGAGTCACCGCGATGGGCGAGAAAGCAGAGGCGGGCTTGGCTTGGAAAAAGCCGAAGCCCTTCGCCAGCTCGCCTGGAATCAGGCCGCGCAGGCTGACATCGTTGACCAGCATCACCAGTTTAATGTGCTTGGTGGCTTCCTCGGGAGTGACGGCCATCGGCACGTCATCGGTAATAACCGCGATCTCACCTTCAAAGTCGATGCCATGCTCTTCACTCACCGCCTCGATATCTTCGGTGGGCGCCAGGAAGCAGTCGCTACCGCCCTGGTACATAAGCGGATCGGTCCAGAAGGTTTCGGGCATCTCGGCATTACGCGCCTGACGTACCAGTTGGACATGGTTCAGATAGGCGGAGCCGTCGGCCCACTGATAGGCACGCGGTAACGGAGAGTGCAGCGCACGCTGATCAAGCTCAAAAGTACCGTCGGCATTGCCATTGTTTAGCTGCGCATAGCGTTCTTCAAGCTGAGGGCTAACGGCTTCCCAGCTTTCAAGGGCCGCCTGAAGTGTGGGAGCAATATCAACAGCGCTTACGGCACGGGTGAGGTCGCGAGAGACGATGATAAGTTCGCCGTCGCGGCCTTTGTTAAGTGTTGCAAGTTTCATGGGCATTCAATCCTTGTCGTCAGGGGGCGATAAGTTTTACGGCTGGTTTGGGTTGAAGTGCGAACGCAGCGTTGACCAAACATCCACATAGTCACGTTGGCGGAAGTCAGCCTCCAGAGCCGCAGGGGTTGGGTGGAAGAAGTAGCGGCTTTCAAACATGAAGGCCAATGTATCGCCTATGAAGTGTGGCTTCAGCTCAGCATTGGAAGCTTTCTCGAATGTCTCAGCATCCGGGCCGTGGGGTGACATTGAATTGTGTAGGCTGGCTCCGCCTGGAGTGAAGCCTTCCGCTTTCGCATCGTACTCGCCATGAATAAGCCCCATAAACTCGCTCATCAGGTTGCGATGGAACCAGGGCGGCCTGAAGGTGTTCTCGGCAACCATCCAGCGCGGCGGGAAGATGACAAAATCCAGATTGGCCATTCCCGGCGTATCGGAGGGTGACGTTAATACGGTGAAGATTGACGGATCTGGATGGTCGAAGCTCACCGTATTGATGGTGTTGAAGTTGGCGAGATTATATTTATACGGCGCGCAGTTACCGTGCCACGCCACTACATCTAACGGCGAATGGTTAAGCTTTGTTTCCCAGAAACGGCCAGAGAACTTAGCGACTAAACGGTAATCACCTTCCAGGTCTTCATAAGCTGCCACCGGGCTTTGGAAGTCACGCGGGTTGGCTAAGCCGTTGGCCCCGATGGGACCGAGGCCGGGCAGTTCTAGAGGGCTGCCGTAGTTCTCACAAATATACCCCCGCGCAGCGTCAACACCCTGTGCTTTACGCACTTGGAACTTCACGCCGCGAGGAATAACGGCAATCTCACCGTTATCAATCTCGAGTTCACCAAACTCGGTGCGTAGACGAATAGCCCCCATCTGCGGAACGAAGAGCAGTTCGCCATCTGCGTTGTAGAAAAAGCGTTCAGTCATGTCTTGATTGAACGTATAAACATGCACGCCCACGCCAGCCTGGGTGGCCGCATCACCGTTCACTGCAATGGTAAACAGACCATCGATAAAGTCAGTCGGTGCATCCGGTATCGCAACCGGGTCCCAGCGCATTTGGTTGGGGTCCGCCGCTGGCTTCTCTAATGGGGATGTGTGTACGTTGCTATTTTCCAGTGGCTGATACGCGCTCTGAACAACTGAAGGGCGAATGCGATAAAGCCAGCTACGAAAGTTTTGATGCCGAGGCGCAGTGAATGCGGAACCAGTGAGTTGTTCAGCATATAAGCCGTAAGCACACTTTTGCGGTGAGTTTTGCCCAATTGGCAGTGCACCCGGCAGCGCTTCGCTTGAAAAGTGGTTATGGAAACCGTTCTGATATTGCAATTGTTCAGTCATTGTTAAGACCTGCTGTGTTTGGACGTTACTTAAATAAATCTAAGTCTTATAAACATAGACGCGGCGATTAATCACCATCACCAACCGCATGGGAAATGGCTGCTTCTAGCACGGTTTGATCGCCGATATGATTAGCCAGTAACAAGATCAAACGCGCATTGATGCGCTCACTCTCTGCCTCGCTGCGGTCGCGATGTAGCGCGGTGAGTGCCGCGTAAAAGGCGTCCGGATCAGTGAAGTTGGGATTTAATTCAAGCCTTGGCATGGCAACGCTCCTGAAAGGTCGTGTCAGCGGTACCCGCAAGATAAACGCCCAGCGCGCGGTCTAATGCGTCTTCAACCTGGTGGGCAGTGACGGTGTGCCAGCGAGCAGTAACGTGCTGGTCAGGACGGATAAGGTATCCGCCACCAGCTTTGAGGCCGTAGCGTTGCGTCACTAGCCCTTCGGTATCGTCTATCACGGTGGTGCGCGGTAGAGCGCCAAACTTATCCGGAGCTGGGCCAACCACCACAAGGCGTAAGTCAGTGTGGCGATCTAACAGCTCGCTCAGCTCTCTTAACGGCGCAGTGGCGTGACCGTCATCAATACGGCCATCGAGTAGCAGTACAAAACCATTACCCAACTGATTGAGTAGCCAAGCGTTCTGTTCTCCCAATCGAATAGGGGCATCTTTAGTCGGGCTGCCAGGGCGCAGTTCGCTTGGGCCACCATCAACATCGGGCGTATTAAGCGGTGAGCTATCATAGCGACACGGCATGGAAAGGCGGCCGCTGTTGACTAGGCTACGTGCGAAGGCATGTTTCTCCGCCAGCTCCAGCGTCACATCGCGAAATACCTGGCTGATATGGCTCTTCGGGGTAATAAAGTCAGTGGCGCGGGTAGAGTTAAGCAGGTTTTCTGTCGCGCCGTGCTGGCGCTCGGTGTTATACGTGGATAAGAGTGTTTTCGGTGCCTGCGCTTTGAGAACACGCGCCAGTTTCCAGGCTAAGTTCTCCACACCCTGGAGGGCGCCGTTGGCACCTCTGGCGCCAAAGGGGGATACCTGATGAGCTGCGTCGCCCATAAATATCACGCTGTGATGAATGAAGTTATCCATCTTGCGGCAGCGGAAGGTGTAGACACTGGCCCACTCAAGCTCAAACTCCACGTCCGGGCCAAGCATCGCCTGCACGCGCGGGCGAATGTTCTCTTCTTTCTTTTCTTCTTCCGGATCAGCGTCCCAGCCTAGCTGGAAGTCGATACGCCACACATTGTCGGGTTCTTTGTGCAGCAGCACCGATTGGTTGGGATGAAAGGGCGGATCAAACCAAAACCAGCGCTCTGTCGGAAAGTCAGCTTTCATCACCACATCCGCAATCAGGAAGCGGTCTTGAAATACCTGGCCTTTGCAGTCAAGGCCTAGCATGTCGCGGATGCGGCTGTTGGCACCATCCGAAACAAGCAAATAGTCGCAGGTTAGTGAGTAGTCACCATCCTGAGTCGACACCTTGATGGCGGTGCTGTCAGGCTGAGCATCAACATCAATGACCTTATGTTTCCAGCGCAGATCAATTTGCTCAGCAAAGTCGTGAGCGCGATTGACCAGAAACTCTTCAAAGTAATACTGCTGCAAGTTAATAAAAGCGGGAATGCGGTGGCCATCTTCGGGCAGCAGGTTGAAGTCATAGACTTCGCGGTCTTGGAAAAAGACGCGGCCATGTTGCCAAGTGACGCCTTTTTCAAGCATCGGCTCGACGCAGCCTAAACGGTCAATAATTTCCAGTGAACGCTTGGCAAAGCACAATGCCCGCGACCCCACGCTAACGGTGTTGTTGTCGTCCAGGACAATCGAATGAATGCCTTGCTGAGCCAAATCGATAGCGGCGGCGAGGCCGCTAGGTCCGGCACCGACAATCACCACCGGGTAATGGCGAACATCTTGAACATCAAGTTCGGGCGGGCGTCGGTAAGGATAGACAGGATTTTTATAGGTTGTTGGCATCTATTGCTCCCCTACAGCGTCGGGTGCGTTACACCCGACAGCTGGGCGTGATCAGTGGGTGTCTCTAGTAAGCACTTACTGATTTTCGACGGCGTCCTGCAGGGAGTGCCACATAGCGGTATCGCGCTCTGCCGTCCAGATACGTGGATCTGGATATTCGCCACCTGCTTCGTCATAGCAGCGAGTGATATCGAAAGGCACGCAGTGATCGAAGATGACCCAGTGGCCATACTTCGGCTTCAGAACCGCGTAGGTCTCGGCGTAGCACTCGGAGAGTGACTTGCCCGCCGCTTTGCCCGCTTTGACGCTGCCATACATATCGCTCAAGAAGTCGCGGGTGCCCTGAATGGCTTCCTGGCACTGTTCGGCAGTTTGCAGCGCATCGCCACGGCCGGGAACTAGCTTTTGGGGCTGCATGGCCTGTAGGCGATCAAGCGTAGCAGGCCAGTCCTCGTGGTAAGCATCACCGGTATAAGGAGTGGCGCCATACTCAACGAGGTCACCGGAAAACATGATTTTTTCTTTCGGTAACCAGACAACGGTGTCGCCCTTGGTGTGTCCGCGGCCAAGGTGAATGATCTGCACCTCACGCTCACCCATAAACACCGTCAGCTTTTCCTGGAAGACGATGGTTGGCCAAGTCAGGCCAGGCACAGAATCGACCCCTTTGAACAAGCGGGGGAAGCGGCCAACCTCGGACTCATAATCTTGCTGACCACGCTCGACAATCAGGTCGTAGGTGCTCTGGCTCGCGTAGATATTCTCGGCATCGTATGCGGATGCGCCGAGAACACGCACGGCATGGTAATGGGTCATGACCACATGCTTAATCGGTAGGTCAGTCACCTCGCGGATACGGCGGATAACGTCCTGGGCCATGATTGGCGTTGCCTGGGTGTCGATGACCATTACGCTGTCATCGCCAATCACTATGCCCGTATTGGGGTCACCTTCAGCCGTGTAAGCATAGAGCCCCTCTGCCAGCTTAGTGAAACTGATCTGTTTCTCTTCGGTATCGGCATGGGACGCGAATTTCTTACTCATGGTATCTCCGGTGCTAACAGGGTGGTTCAGCTGTTTATTGGATTGTTGTATGTCAGGAGGATAGTTTCTAATGAAACTAAATGTCCAGCACTCCATAGGCGAGCCAGCCGTTCTTGTGCATGAAATCGACAATAAATCCCAATGAATCAGATGATTATTGCAATATAATACCTAAGTATAATAATTAAAATCAGCAAATTAGTTGCATAAGAGAGTATCTGTCGGCACTGTTCTGGCTAATGCTGACAGGGCTTGCCCTGAGCATTGGCAACTTAATGCTGATGGCATTTTTGTGTGATAAAGGCGAGTAAGCGGTGAGTCGTTTTATTCGAAACAGCGTTATTGGATGGAGCCAAGAGGACTCTCTTCCTCAAGGTGGTCAGTATGATAGGCGCGTTGCTGGTGTCTATATTCCCAGCTATGGTGCTGATTTTTATCATCACCACCCCTGACAAACGGTGGCTCTAGGAGAAACACAATGACGATGGATAAAGCAGCAAGCGATGCTCCTCTGGAGTCTTCAGCCAGGGCAGAGCTGGATCTCAACCAGTTTTTACCCTATCAGCTTAACCGTTTAGCTGACCGCATCAGCCAGGCGTTAGAGAAGCTTTATGCCGAGTCTTATGATCTCAACATTGCTCAGTGGCGTGTACTTGCATGGCTTAGCCACTGTGATGATTTAACCGCTAAGAAGGTGTGTGCCTACACCAACATGGATAAGGCGCGCGTGTCTCGGGCTATTCAGTCGCTGGAAGAGCGTGGGCTGATAAGCCGCACGCCATCCCAGCAAGATCAGCGACTGCACGACTTACATCTGACAGAGGTAGGGCAAGCGCTACTTAATAAACTAGTGCCCGAAGCTCAGGCGTGGGAAGCCGATCTAGTGTCTACCCTCAGCGTTGGTGAATATCGTGACTTGCTCAATACCATGCGCAAGCTTGAGCGGCAGTTGGAGAGAATTGGTTAACAGCGCGACACCCTACAGACAAGCCAAGATGGCAGAGGATACCTCTATGTCGATACCCCTATGTCGACACCCCTATGTCGTCAGTGGTGTGTCATTGATATCAAAGAAAATGTGATTTGTGTAACAAAAAGATGGATTCAAAATTATTCCCCGATAGTCATTGATAGTGACTCGGAGAGGCAGCTTTTTTCATATAAATATTTGTAAATTAATAACTATATGGGGGTTGATACTTAAGTATTAGCATCTATTGGTCGATGGGTTGTTGCATGACCCAGGTATCTGTAGGCATTGTGATAAATAACATGATTCACTAGATTTTAAAAAGATAAAAATAAAGTATCATGTTTTGCGCTTCGACTTCGTGACGACCAGAGGAAAGAAAAGTGAATAAAACAACAAACCTGATGATTGGCGCTATCGCCGCCGCAACGCTGAGCACCACCGCCTTGGCGCAAACGACCATCACCGTGAGTACCTGGGCAGGCCCCAATCACGGCATTAACACCATCGTCTGGCCAACCTGGAAAGCGTGGATTGAAGAAGCCACAGAGGGTCGCGTAACAGTAGAAGTGATACATGACATGGGGCCGCCTGCGTCACAAATGGAGATGGTCGCTGATGGTATCGCTGATGCTACCTGGGTTTTTCATGGCTATAACACTGGCCGCTTTCAGTTAACCAAGCTGCCGGAGTTTCCTACCTTTCAAGAATTTTCGTCAGAAAATGCCTCCAGTGCCTATTGGCACACACACCAAGAGTACCTGGCAGCCGCGGGTGAACACCGTGGCGTAGATGTAGTTGCTGCCGGTGTCCACGGGCCTGGCTGGATCTTCAGCAGCGAGCAGTATGAAACCTTAGAAGACCTTAAGGGTAAGCGTATTCGGGTTGGCGGTGGCGTGATGGGAGATCTCTCCAATGCCCTAGAGCTGACCGGTGTCGCCTTGCCGCCCACAGGCGTTTATGAAGCGGGTTCTCAGGGCGTTATCGATGGGGCCATGCTTGTTCCAGAAGGGCTGCGTAGCTTCCGTGTCGCAGAGATTTTCCCCTATACCCTCACGGTAGACGGCGGTTTCTACCGCGGCAGCTTCACTATCGTTGTCAACCCGATGATCTGGGATGAAATGTCGCCCGAAGATCGTGAAGCCGTTGAGTCCGTCTCTGGTGAGCGGCTGTCTCGTCTGTTCGGTTACATGATGGATGTCGTGGATGTCCGGGGCGTCGATTTTGCCGAAGAGCTTGGTCATACCTTTACTGAACTCGGTGATGAAGATCTCAATACGCTGAAAAGCATGAGTGACAGCATGGTCGCTGAGTGGGCTGAGTCTGTTTCAGAAAACCGCAACGTGGATGCGATGGCCGCTATCGAGTTCTATCGTGAGCAGCTTGTCGCTGCAGCGGAAGAAGAGAGCGTCAGTAGCCTAGTGCCAGATGAATTAGTGTCTGGCGAATCAGTACCAGACGACACAAAGTAACCCCCCACTGGCGCTAGATGGAGAGTGACCATGCAAACCCAAATGGCACGTGCTACGCGCGTTAGTCGGGTGCTGCAGCTGATGTTAGAGGGGGTGGCTGGCGCTACCCTCTTTGGCATGATGCTGTTGACCACTGCTGACGTAGGCGGCCGCTACTTTTTTAATTCCCCCATTCTAGGTGCTATTGAATTAACCCAGCTGATGTTGGCGGCATTGGTATTCCTGTCGCTGCCAGTCGTTTGTTGGCGTCAAGAGCATGTCAGCGTTGATCTGCTTGATGCGGTGTTTCCTGCAAAACTTATTTGGCTACGTGAGGTGATCGTCAATCTGATCGTAACAGCGGCTCTTTGGGTGATGGCGCAGCGTGTATGGGCACTGGCAGAGCGGGCTTTTTCATGGGGAGATGTGACGGAATTTTTGCGCATTCCCTATGGCTATCTGATCGGGCTGATCGCCATCATGCTCGCGCTTTCAGCACTACTGACCCTTATCCGAGCCGTTTTTTACCTGCTTGAGGGGCTCAAGGTAATCGAAAAAGGTGGCCCATTGAGTATAGGAGAGCCCCATGACTGAAGCGTTGTACGGTTTCGCAGTATTGTTGATACTCGTATTCCTGCGTGTGCCACTGGCGTTCGCGATGGGAATCGTTGGTTTCGCTGGGTTCTATCTATTAACGGGTAACTGGAATGCTGCCGAAGCAATGGCGGCGCGCCGGGTAGTAGACACCGCAATGGATTATGGCCTGTCGGTGATTCCATTGTTCATTCTAATGGGTAACTTTGTTTCTCATGCAGGCCTATCCGATGCCCTGTTTCGAGCCTCAAATGGTTTTCTAGGTCACCGCAAGGGTGGTCAGGCAATGGCGACCATCGTCGCTTGCGGTGGTTTTAGCGCGATATGCGGGTCGAGCTTAGCAACCTGTGCCACCATGGGCCGAGTCGCCATGCCGCAAATGCGCAAATATGGCTATAAGGACTCGCTGGCTGCCGCTTCCATCGCGGCGGGTGGCACCTTGGGTATCTTAATACCGCCCAGCGTCATGCTGGTGATTTATGGAATTCTGACCGAAACCAGTATCCGCGAGCTTTTTGCCGCTGGCTTTATCCCCGGCATTCTTGGCATCTTTCTTTATATTGGTGCCATCAAGTGGGTGCTTTGGCGTGACCCCTCCGCTGGCCCTGCGGCAGAGAAAGTGCCATGGCCAGAACGGATCAAGGCGCTAAAAAGCGTCGGCAGTACGCTAGCACTGTTTGTACTCGTGATTGGCGGTATTTACCTCGGGGTGTTTACGCCCACTGAGGCGGCCGGTATCGGTGCCATGGGCGCTTTCTTAATCGCGCTAATGCGTCGGGCGCTGACCCCACAAGTGTTAATGAACGTGTTAATGGACACTGTGCGTACCACCGCGATGCTGTTTGCTGTGGTGCTAACGGCGCTGATTTTCGCCAACTTCATCAACCGTGCGGGGCTGCCTGGCGACCTGCTAGCACTGGTTAATGGCCTGAATGTTGCGCCTTTTGTGGTCATTCTGGTGATTATCGCGATCTATGTCGTACTGGGCTGTGTGTTCGAAAGTATGTCGATGCTGTTGCTCACCGTACCGGTATTTTTCCCGGTAGTGGCGGGGTTAGGTTACGACTTGGTGTGGTTTGGCATTCTGGTCGTTATCGTTATCGAGATTAGCCTGATAACACCTCCCGTCGGTATGAACGTGTTCGTATTGCGAGCCGTATTGCCGGACGTATCCACAGGCACGATCTTCCGCGGAGTCACCCCGTTTTGGGTCGCGGGTACCCTACGCGCACTGCTCGTACTTATCTTCCCTGCGATCGTACTTTTCCTACCGCGACTGATGTATTAAAGCGACGTTATTAATACGGTTCTATTAAGCTCCTCGCTAAACAAACGGATGACAGAGCGTACGCCCTGTCATCCGTTTTTGTTGCTTACTTGTTTTTCAGGTTTATCGGCTGAGCCGTTACTGCCGTTTAGCGACCAGCGTTAAAATGTCGTAGCTGGCGACTAGTTCATCATGTTGATTGGTCACTGCCACGTCCCACATCACCACGCCTTGCGGGTGGCCGTCGGGAGATGCCCGGCCCTGGTCAATCTTACGCTTACAGGTGAGGCGGGCGCGGATGGTGTCGCCAACCAGCACCGGCGTAATAAAGCGCAGCGTATCCAGGCCGTAGTTAGCTAATACGGGACCTTCGCCTGGGTAAACGAACAAGCCAGCGGCTGCCGACAGTACAAAGTAGCCGTGGGCAATGCGTTGGCCAAATTGGGTCTCTTTGGCGGCAATGTCGTCGAAGTGCATGTAGAAGTGGTCGCCGGAAAGGCAGCCAAAATTGACGATGTCGGCTTCAGTGACTGTGCGGCGGTGGGTTAACAGCGACTCGCCAACCTGCAGGTCATCGAAATGGCGGCGGAACGGGTGGATATCGTTCTCGATCACCTTCGCGCCACGCACATACTCCCCTGTGACTGCTGCGAGCATGGTCGGAGAGCCCTGGATGGCGGTGCGCTGTAGGTAATGGTGGACAGCACGAATGCCGCCGAGCTCTTCGCCGCCGCCTGCGCGGCCGGGGCCGCCATGCTTGAGCATCGGTAGCGGAGAGCCGTGGCCAGTGGATTCCTTGGCTGCCTGGGCATCCAAAATCTGCAGGCGGCCGTGTTGGGCGGCCAGTACAGGGATCATTTCGGCAGCAATGGCGGGGTCTTTGGTGGTCAGCGTGGTTACTAGGCTGCCCTTGCCCTTGGCGGCGATGGTCAATGCTTCTTCAATGCCGCGATAGGGCATTAGCGTCGCGACGGGACCAAATGCTTCGATGTCGTGGGCGCCGCCGTCGTTCAGTGGCTGGCGGTTGATCAGTAAGTGAGGAGAGATGAACGCGCCGTTTTCCACCTCCTGGCCGACAGGTTTGAAGCTGCCGTCTCTGCCAAAGACGCACTCACTGGTTTCTAACAGCTGTTCGATCGCATGATTCACGTCTCTCAACTGGTCACGGGAAGAGAGTGCGCCCATGCGCACGCCTTCTTGATGAGGATCACCGACTACGATGTTGGCAAGGCGCTCCTTGATTGTGTCTGCCAATGCATCGAGATGCTCGGCGGGCACTAAAATTCGGCGGATTGCGGTGCATTTCTGGCCTGACTTGGCGGTCATCTCTTTAACGACTTCTTTGGCAAAGATCTCGAACTCTGCGTCTTCAGGGCTTACATCTGGCGCCATAATCGCGCTGTTGAGCGAGTCTGCTTCGGCGTTGAACGGAATGCTCTTGGCCATGATATTCGGGTGGCTTTTCAGCATTAGGGCAGTGCTTGCCGAGCCGGTAAAGGTGACAAAGTCCTGCTCATCCAGATGGTCGAGTAGGTCACCGGCTCCACCTATCACCAGTTGCAGCGCACCTTCCGGCAGCAGGCCAGAGTCGTTGATAACGCGCACCGCTGCTTCGGTCAGGTAGCTCGTCGCCGTTGCCGGTTTGAAGATACACGGCATGCCTGCCAGAAAGGCGGGCGCGAACTTCTCCAACATGCCCCAGATAGGGAAGTTGAACGCATTAATATGCACCGAGACGCCGCGGCGGGGAACCAGAATATGGGTGCCGTTGAAGTGGTTCTCTTTGCCTAATTGGGTCACTGGGCCTTCGTGGGCCACATTGCCGGAGGGCAGTTCTTTACGGCCAGTGGAAGCGTAAGTGAATAGGGTGCCAAAACCGCCGTCGATGTCGATCCAGGAGTCGGCCTTGGTGCAGCCGGTATGGTGAGAGATGGCATAGAGCTCGCGCTTACGTTCTTGGATATAGGCGGCCAGCGCCTTAAGAATGGCGGCCCGCTGCTGAAAATCCAGTGCCAGAATGTTTTTCACGCCGGTGTCGCGGGCGTACGCCACCGCTTCGCGGAAATTGATCTCTTCTTGGTGGGTATGCGCAACGGTGGTGCCGTTAATGGCGCTGATAAGGGCTTTGGACTCGGTTTGTCCGAACCACTGGCCTGCGATGTAACTTTGCAAAACTGGCATTGCGTGTTCTCCCGCCCGTCTTTTTGGGAACAGTTGTTGGTATGAGGATAAACAAAGCCGACTTGGTCGCCGGCTTGGAAGTAGGTGGACTAG
Source organism: Halomonas sp. N3-2A (assembly GCF_002216165.1). Lineage (NCBI taxonomy): Bacteria > Pseudomonadati > Pseudomonadota > Gammaproteobacteria > Oceanospirillales > Halomonadaceae > Halomonas > Halomonas sp. N3-2A. Next base: position 4,230,476 of record NZ_CP022286.1, read on the forward strand.
GAGTTATACCTCGTCAAAATCGAGTACCACCTTGTCGCTGATCGGGTAGCACTGGCAGGACAGCACGTAGCCGGCATCTATTTCGTAATCTTCCAGGGCGTAGTTGGCGTCCATTTCCACCTCACCTTCAATCACTTTTGACTTACAGGTGGAGCACACGCCAGCCTTACATGAGAACGGCAGGTCGGCGCCGTGTTCGTTACCCGCGTCCAGGATATTTTGGGTATTGCGGGGCAGGTTATATTCGATGGTGCGGCCGTCGATAATCACCTTGATATGCGAAGTTTCAGCCTCAAGTTGACCAGCTCTGGCTGCCTGGCGGCGTTTGGCGCCTGCTGTCGGCAGCCCAGTGGTGAACAGCTCAAAGTGCACATTCTCCTTTGGCATTCCATGTTGAGTCAGGACGTCGCGCACGATCTCGGTCATCTCTTGCGGCCCACAGATAAACGCGGCGTCGAGCTTGGGTACGTCTACCCAACGGTCAAACAGGGCGTTGCACTTATCGACGTCGATACGACCGTTGTAAAGGTCGATTTCATGTTGTTCGCGGCTGAACACGTAAATGATGTTGAGTCGTTCGAGGTAACGATCCTTGAGATCCTGGAGACGTTCGCGAAACAGTGTGCCCGTGGTGGAGCGGTTGCCATAAATCACCGTAAAACGGCTTTTTGGCTCGCTTTCCAACGTAGTGGAAACAATCGACATAATGGGTGTGACGCCGCTTCCTGCGGTCACTGCCAGATAGTGCCCTTCACGACTGGGGTCGAGAGGCACGAAGAACTTGCCCTGTGGCGGCATCACTTCCAACTGCTCCCCAGGCTGCAGTTGCTGGTTGGCAAAGGTAGAGAAGCTACCACCTGGCACCAGCTTGACGGCTACTCTTAGCTCGTGTTCGTGGACGCCGGTGCAGATTGAATAAGAGCGGCGGACATCCTCACCTTCGATGTCGCGGCGCAGTGTCAGGTACTGCCCTTGGGTAAAGCGAAAGGCGTCTAGCAGGTCATCGGGAATATCGAAAGCAATGGAAACGGCATCATGGGTTTCCTTGCGAACATCCTTGACGGTCAGGGCGTGAAATCGGCTCATGGGAAATAGTCTCGTCGTTTTACAGACACTTGAAATAATCGAAAGGCTCCAGGCAGTCGCGGCAGCGGTAGAGCGCCTTGCAAGCCGTAGAGCCGAATTCGCTGACGCGTTCGGTTGTGTTGCTGCCACATAACGGGCAGGGCACTACCGGGTCAGACTGGCCCGTCAGGCTGCGCTTGCTGGCGCTCCCTACCGGCGGCGCGATGCCGTAAGCGCGCAATTTTTCGCGCCCGGCGTTGGTCAGCCAATCGGTGGTCCAGGCGGGTGACAGGCGACGCTGAATCAGCGGGTCTGAGTAGCCGGCGGCCACCAGCGCTTCATGAATATGCTGTTCGATAACTTCCGTCGCCGGGCAGCCGGAGTAGGTGGGGGTCACGTTGACCACCAACCGACCGTCCACCCAGTCGATAGCGCGCACAATTCCCAGCTCAACTACGCTGACCACCGGCACTTCTGGGTCTAGCACTTGCTGTAAAACTGCCAGCACAGCGTCGACATCGCCTTGCTTGCCGGCGGGTGGCAGTCCGCGACGGTCGCTGCCAATCAAGTCACTGGAAGGCCAGTCATCAGGCCTGTTATCGATAGGGCCGTCCGACGGTGGGTTACCAGACGGTTGCATCGGGATATGCCCTCGGCAGGTATTGCATTTCCGCCAACAGAAAGCCCAGGTGCTCGGTGTGATGGCCGACTTTGCCGCCGGTATACATCCAAGCGTCGTAGGAAGGCCGCTCAAGCGTGGCTTCCTCAAGCACCTCTTCCACCGTCGCTTTCCAGCGAGCGGCAATGGTTTCAGGGTCAGGCGCGATACCAGCCTCTATCATGGCCTGATCAATCTCATCGACCTGCAATAGCTCGCCGGTGAACTGCCAGAGGTTGTCGAGTGCGCGCTGCATACGGGTGTGGCTTTCTTCGGTGCCATCGCCTAGGCGAATCACCCATTCAGAGGAGCGGCGGAGGTGGTACGTTGCTTCTTTGAGCGATTTGGCAGCCACTTCGGCAATTCGCGGGTCGCTGGACTCGGCCAAGCCATCCAGTAGGTGAACGTGCCAAGCATCGAACAAAAACTGACGTCCCATGATGTCGGCGAAGTCACCGTTGGGCTGCTCGGTGATCAACAGATTACGAAAGTCCTGGGCGTCGCGGCGAAAGGCCAGATGGTCGGCATCGACCTTGTCAGTCACCAGGTCAGCCGCCATCAGTTCAGAAGCATAGTCAAGCCAGTTGCGTGCCTGCCCGAAGAGGTCGAGCCCTACATTCATTAAGGCCAACTCTTCTTCCAACGCAGGCGCCTTGCCGCATAACTGTGCGTGGCGCTGACCCAGTACTAACGCGTTGTCGCCAAGGCGTAGTAGGTAGTCAGTCAGTGGTGCTTGCGTTTTTTGAGCCGCGTTTTTCAGGGCAGTGTTTTTCAGAGCCATGTTCTGCATGACAGCCTCCCTTACATGTGGCCGACTTCTTTCGGCAGTTTGTAGAAGGATGCGTGGCGATAGACCTTGTCATTAGACGGGTCAAACAGCGGTTCTTTCTCATCAGGAGAAGACGCGGTGATTTCGCTGGCCGGAACCACCCAGATGCTCACCCCTTCATTACGCCGGGTGTAAAGCTCACGGGCATTTTCGATTGCCATGCAGCGGTCTGCGGCGTGTACGCTGCCGACGTGTTTGTGGTTAAGGCCGTGCTTGCTGCGGATAAAAACTTCGAAGAGGGGCCAGTCAGCCATGAGAGATGCCTCAGTGGTCAGAGGAGTCTCGCGAGACTCCCTATTGTTCTAAAAAATAGTGTTTTAAAAGTCGGGTCTTAAAAATCAGACGTTGCCAGTTCAGGCGGCTTTGCGTTGACGCTTGGCGGCATAAGCCACGGCGGCTTCGCGCACCCAGGCACCGTTATCAATGGCGCTGCGACGTGCTTCGACACGCTCGCGGTTGCAGGGGCCGTTGCCTTTTACGACGTCGAAGAACTCCTGCCAGTCGATTTCACCGAACTCATAGTGACCGGTCTCTTGGTTATATTTGAGATCCGGGTCTGGAGCGGTGCAGCCCAGCAGCTCTAGCTGCGGTACGGTTTGGTCGAGGAAGCGCTGGCGCAACTCATCGTTGCTGTGGCGCTTGATCTTCCAGGCCATCGATTGGGCGCTGTTGGGTGAGTTCTCGTCGGATGGCCCGAACATCATTAGCGATGGCCACCAGAAGCGGTTGATGGAGTCCTGCACCATGGCTTTCTGGTCGTCAGTGCCCTCTTGCATCATGGTCAGCAGAATTTGATACCCCTGGCGCTGATGGAAGCTCTCTTCCTTGCACACGCGAACCATGGCGCGCGCGTAGGGGCCGTAAGAGGTGCGCTGCAGCGGTACTTGATTGACGATGGCTGCGCCGTCGACCAACCAGCCGATGGTGCCCATGTCAGCCCAGTTGAGCGTTGGGTAGTTGAAGATACTGGAGTACTTGGCGCGCCCATCGTGAAGCTTATCGATCTCTTCGTCGCGGTCGGCACCCAGGGTTTCCATGGCGCTATAGAGGTACAGGCCGTGACCTGCCTCATCCTGGATCTTGGCCATTAGCTGCAGCTTGCGCTTAAGGGTCGGCGCACGTGTCAGCCAGTTACCTTCCGGCAGCATACCGACGATCTCTGAGTGCGCGTGTTGAGAGATCTGACGGATCAACGTCTTACGGTAGGCGTCCGGCATCCAATTCTTGGGTTCTATTTTAATTTCGTCATTGATGCGCTCCTGGAACTGGCGTTCCTCAGGACTCATCTCATCAAGCGTTTTGAGTTTGTTAGAACCGGTTTCAACGAGCTGCGCGTACATAAGACCTCCGCGGCATCGGACTATCAGGGAGTGTGATTTATCTTGTTTGAAGTATAGTGACACGAAATATTTTATCAATAACTATTTTTGTGTGTCACTTTAAGACTTTGTGATTACGTATTAATAAAATATGATTGATTTATAAGGGAAAAATGATTCAATCTAAGTGATTCTTAATGCTCTGTGTTTTTTAATAAAAACTGGTTGTTTGAAAATTAAAAAGCCCTTGCAGGGGTTGCCTGCAAGGGCGTTGGTCTAGTATCTCAATCTATGGCAATACTAGCGTAGATCTTTGACGCGTCTGGCCTTGCCTAGCGAACGCATCACGCTCTCTACCGGGCACACTTCAACCTGGGTGCTGATACCAATATATGTCTTGATGGCATGCTGAAGCTGTTTCGCAGCGTTTTCACAGGCCACGGGGTCGCGGGCGATGTCATGATGATTTGCCTCTACACGAACAAGCACCATGTCCATATTGCCTTGGCGGCTGACTTCGATCTCGTAGTGGGGAGAAAGCGACGCGATCTTGAGCAGTTGCTCCTCGATTTGGGTGGGGAACACATTGACGCCGCGGATGATCAGCATGTCGTCGCTGCGGCCGGTGATTTTGTCGATGCGGCGCATGGGCCGCGCGGTGCCCGGTAGCAGACGAGTCAGGTCGCGGGTGCGGTAACGAATCACCGGTAGGCCCTCTTTGGTCAAGGTGGTGAACACCAGCTCGCCGTATTCGCCGTCTGGCAGCACGTCACCGCTGATCGGGTCGATGATCTCGGGGTAGAAATGATCTTCCCAGATGGTTGGACCATCTTTGGTTTCCAGACACTCCATGCCCACGCCTGGGCCCATTACTTCAGAGAGGCCGTAAATATCGAGGGCGTCGATGCCTAAGCGCTGCTCCAAGGCCGTGCGCATGCTGTCGGTCCAGGGTTCGGCACCGAAAATGCCGGTGCGCAGGGGCAGCGTGCGCGGATCGATGCCTTGGCGCTCCATCTCGTCAGCGATGTTGAGCATATAAGACGGCGTGACCATGATGATGTCCGGCTGGAAATCACGAATTAACTGAACCTGTTTCTCAGTCTGGCCGCCCGACATGGGGATGACCGCGCAGCCCAGCCGCTCGGCACCGTAATGGGCACCCAGCCCGCCGGTAAACAGGCCGTAGCCATAGGCCACATGTACCTTGTCATTACGGCTGCCACCAGCGGCACGGATCGAACGCGCCACCACATCGGACCACACATCAATATCCTTCTGGGTGTAGCCCACCACGGTGGGTTGCCCAGTGGTGCCGCTGGAAGCGTGAATGCGCACAATCTCGCTCATCGGTGTGGCCAACATGCCAAACGGATAGTTGTCGCGCAAATCAGCCTTGGTGGTGAACGGCAGTTTGGCGAGATCCGCCAGCGTCTGGATATCGTCGGGGTGTACCCCAGCCTTGTCGAAAGACTGGCGGTAGAACGGCACATTGTCGTAAGCGTGCTTCAGGCTCCACTTCAGGCGCTTGAGCTGAGTGGCGCGCAGCTCGTCGACGCTGGCGGTTTCCAAAGGGTCGAGGGTCGCAGTGTCGATACGCGTAGCGGGCTGATTCATCAGGAGTCTCCGGTCAAGCAAGTTATTATTGAGTTACGTTTTATAAGCTGTAGTCAGGGGTGAGAGGCTTATAAGCGCTCAATGATCAGAGCAATGCCCTGTCCGACACCGATACACATGGTGCATAGCGCAAAGCGCCCTTGCCGACGTTCGAGTTCATGCAGGGCGGTGGTCACTAATCGAGCGCCGCTCATGCCCAGCGGGTGGCCGAGTGCAATGGCGCCTCCGTTGGGGTTGACGTGTTCGGCATCGTCGCTCAGGCCCAAGTCACGCATGACCGCCAAGGCCTGAGCCGCGAAGGCTTCGTTAAGTTCGATGACGTCCATTTGGTCAAGGGTAAGCCCAGTCTGGGCGAGTACCTTGCGGGTAGCGGGTGAGGGGCCGAACCCCATAATGCGCGGCTCCACGCCAGCGGTGGCCATACCCACTACGCGCGCGCGCGGCGTGAGGCTGAAACGCTCAGCCTGTTCGGCAGATGCCAGCAGTAGCGCGCAGGCGCCATCGTTAACCCCCGAGGCATTTCCCGCTGTCACACTACCGCCTTCGCGGAAGGGCGTGGGCAGCTTGGCAAGCTGCTCGGCGGTCGTAGTGGCGCGCGGGTGCTCATCGGTATCCACGATCAGCGGGTCTTGTTTGCGGCGGGGTATCTCGACGGGCACTATCTCTTCGCGCAGGCGGCCTGCCTCCATCGCGGCGGCGGTGCGCTGCTGGCTGCGCAGAGCAAAGGCATCCTGATCTTGTCGAGAAATGCCAAACTGCTCCGCTACGTTTTCAGCGGTTTCGGGCATGGAATCCACGCCGAATTGAGCTTTTATAGCGCGATTGATGAAGCGCCAGCCGATGGTGGTATCAAAAATATCGGCTTGGCGTGAAAAGGCCTGTTCGGCCTTGCCCATTACGAAGGGCGCCCGCGACATCGACTCTACCCCTCCAGCGATCATCAATCCCGCTTCGCCGGTTTTAATGGTGCGGGCGGCATTGCCGATCGCATCCATGCCTGAGCCGCACAGCCGGTTAATGGTAGTGCCGGGCACCTCGACCGGCAGCCCTGCCAGCAGTGCGGACATGCGCGCCACGTTACGGTTATCTTCCCCAGCCTGATTGGCGCAGCCGTAAAAGATATCGTCAATCAATGACCAGTCGACGCTTGGATTGCGTTCCATCAGGGTGCGCATCGGAATGGCGCCCAGGTCATCGGCACGCATGCTGGAGAGTGCGCCGCCGTAGCGGCCTATCGGGGTGCGAATGGCATCAATGATCAGCGCGTCTTTCATAGGTTATCTCCAGCAGCGGTATTTTCTGCGTCAGTATCTTCCAGGCGGCGTACGCTGCCGCGAATTTTGTAGGAACGCCCGCGGAACAGGGCAATGGTATCGCCGTGCTGATTGCGCAACGTAATGTCGTAAATACCGGTGCGCCCACGGCGGCTGCGCTCTTCGGCGGTGGCGGTGATCTCGTCGCCTAGTTGGCCAGGGCCGAGGTAGTCGATACTGCAGCCAGCGGCGACGGTGGCTTCATCGTAGCTGTTGCAGGCAAACGCAAAGGCGGAATCTGCCAGGGTAAATAGAAATCCGCCATGGCAGTTGCCGTGCCCCTGCACCATGTCTTGACGCACAGTCATGGTCAGTTCGGCGAAGCCGGGAGCCACGCGGGTAATACGCATGCCCAGCCCTTGGCTGGCATGGTCGCGGGAAAACATCGCGTCGGCACAGGCTTCCGCCAGCTGTTGTGGGGTTAGTTGGGTATCACTCATGAAAGCTTTCCTCGCTCAAGGCGTTGCGCCGCAGTAGAAACGAGCTGCGATAGCGCTGTTCACCGTAGCTCTGCTGTAGATGCGTAAGGGTGCGGTGAACGAAGGGTAGGCCCAGTGAGTCTGCCCAGGCCAAGGGGCCGCGTGGGTAGTTGACGCCAGCCTGCATGGCCAGGTCGCCATCCTTGGCACTGCAGACACCCTGGAGTACGGCGTCGGCGGCTTCATTGGCGAGCATAGCCACGCTGCGCAGCACCACCAGCCCTGGGGTGTCGGTTAGCCAAGCCACGTCTATTCCCAGGCGTTGGAAGAACGCCGTTGCCAGTTGGCGAGCTTCGGGTGATGTGGTGTGGCTGGCAGTAAGTGCGATGGCGCTGGCGCTGCGGTAGTCCAGGCACAGGTCGAACAGTACCAGGGCGTCGAGTCCTTCATTGACCGCGCGCTCGGCGGCGCACCGACCGTCGCTAAGGGCCAACGCCAAATCGCCCAGATATAAGCGAGGCGTGCCGTCTGGTAGCAGTGATTCACGACGAACCACCTCAAGCCCAGCTTCCTGAGCGCGTTCCAGCAGCGGAGCGATCACACCAGGGTCGCCCTGCACGACAAGTGCTGGTAGTTTCGCATTTGCTGTTGCTGCAAATTTAGGCTGTGGCTTCGCAGGGTGTTCGCCCGCGTAGTCAAAAAAGCCTTGGCCCGATTTGCGCCCCAGGCGTCCGGCCTCCACCAGCGCTTGCTGTACTAAGGAAGGCTCGAAACGGGTGTCGCCGTAGTAGGCATCGAACACCGAGCGGGTCACCGCGTAGTTAACGTCATGACCGATTAGGTCCATCAGCTCGAAAGGCCCCATACGGAACCCGCCCGCCTGACGCAGCAGCGCATCGATGGTAGCGGCGTCGCTGGCACCTTCCTGCAGCAGACGTAGCCCTTCGGCATAGAACGGCCGTGCCACGCGGTTAACGATAAACCCTGGAGTAGAGCTGGCGTGCACCGCGACCTTGCCCCAGGCAACGGCAGTGGCGTACAGGGTTTCAGCAACCTCGCTGGTGGTCGCCAGGCCAGACACCACTTCCACCAGCTTCATGATGGGAGCGGGATTGAAGAAGTGCATTCCCGCCATGCGCTCTGGGTGTTCAAGGTTCGCGGCAATGGAGGTAATCGACAGTGACGAAGTGTTGCTGGCGAGCAGGGTATCCGCTGAGCATAACGCTTCCAATTGGGCGAATACCTGACGCTTGATTTCAAGATTTTCGACGATAGCTTCGATAACCAAACGGCTGTCGGCCAAGGCATCGATAGCATCGGCAGGTTGCAGGCGAGCAATAATGTTATCCACATCCCCTTGGATCATCTTGCCCTTGGCAACACGCTTTTCCAGCTGACGACGAATGTTATCAATGCCCGCTTTGGCGGCACCCGGTTGATTGTCATGCAAGACCACCGAGTGGCCAGCTTGAGCGGCAACCTGAGCGATACCGGCACCCATGGCGCCTGCGCCGATCACGCCAATAACGGCGGACGTGGGGAGGGCTGACATCTCACTCTCCCTTGAAGGTGGGGCGACGTTTCTCGATAAAGGCGCTGACGCCTTCGCGGTAATCTTCCGTGCGTCCGGCTAGGCGCTGCAGATCACGTTCCAGGTCGAGCTGTTCGTTGAAGCTGTTATCGCTGCTGGCGTGCAGGGCGCGCTTGATCAGTGCCAAGCCGCGCGTCGGTTGAGTGGCCAAATGGCGAGCCATGTTCATGGCTTCTTCCTGTAGCGCCTCATCATCGACGCAGCGCCAGATCATGCCCCACTGCTCGGCGGTCTCGGCGGGAAGCTTGTCACCCAGCATTGCTAGGCCTCTGGCGCGCGCCATGCCGACCAAGTTAGGCAGTGTCCAGGTGCCGCCGGAGTCTGGAATCAAGCCGATCTTACAGAAGGCCTGAATAAAGCTTGCCGAACGCGCGGCCAATACGATGTCGCAGGCCAGGGCGATGTTGGCGCCGGCACCTGCGGCCACGCCGTTCACTGCACAAATAGTCGGGAACGGCATGTCTTTAAGGGCGCGCAGCATAGGGTTGTAGCGCTTCTCAAGCGACTCACCGAGGTCGGGAGCTTGCTCGCCGGGTGCGACGCTGCGGTCGGAAAGATCCTGACCGGCACAAAAGCCTCGGCCGTTGCCGGTCAGTAACAAAGCGCGAACGCTTGCGTCCTGACGCACGGCTTTTAGCGCCTTACGCATCTCGGCATGCATGTCAGTATTGAAGCTGTTCAGGCTGTCGGGGCGGTTCAGCGTGATACGGGCGACGCCGTCTTCCACGCTGTAAAGCAGGGGCGCTTGGCTCATGGGGAGTATCCTTGTGTCAGTGCCCTTGAAAAGTGGCAGGTCGTTTTTCTTGGAAGGCGCGAATGCCCTCTTCGCGGTCAGCGGTGCCCGCTAGCAAGGTGAACGCATGGCGTTCAAAGCGCAGTCCGGTGGCTAGGTCGGTATCCATCGCCTTGTGTAACGATTCCCGCGCCAAGCGCACTGCCAGCGGTGCCTTGGAAGCAATGCGTGTTGCAATTGCCATGGCGCGTTCTAGGGTTAATTCGGGCTGGGTAATTTCGCTAATCAGGCCAGCTTCGAGGGCACGGCGAGCGGAAATTGGCTCGCCAGTCAGCACCATCTGGGTGGCCAGTGATTTGCCCACCGCCCTTAGCAAACGTTGTGTGCCGCCAGCGCCGGGCATGATGCCCAGGTTGATTTCTGGCTGGCCGAACAGAGCGTTTTCACCGGCGATGATGATGTCGGCATGCATAGCCAGCTCGCAGCCACCGCCCAAGGCATAGCCATTGACGGCGGCAATGATCGGTTTGCGAAAACGCGTAATGGTGGCCCAGTGGTGCTGGCGAGGATCTTCCAGCATGCCCACCAAGTCACGTTCAGCCATCTCGTTAATATCCGCACCGGCGGCAAATGCTTTTGCATTGCCGGTAATCACCACGGCGCGAACGTTGTCGTTACTATCCGCGTTGCTCAAGGTGTCGGCGAGCTCGCCGAGAAGCTGCGTATTTAGCGCATTCAGTGCTTCTGGGCGATTCAGCGTGATGCATAAAACGCCCTCAAGGAGTGGGGGTATTTTGAGCGTAGTGGGCATTGTTACCTCAGTTCGGCCTGTGGCGCACAGGATGAATATCTGTCGAGTATAGGTTTATTTTGATACACATCAATATTGTTTGATTGTTTTTAGTGTGTCGCTTATTGGTGTTTTTGATAATTTATGTTTTGTTAACAATGGCTTGTATGTATTTATAGCGAGTGAGTGATAGTTGTTAGACCATGGTATGAAAGGTGGGAAATTGGCCCGAAAAGTGATCTTTAGCCCGTATATATCGAGTTTATTGATCGTGGTGGGCTAATTCTTAAGCAAGCGGCGCCAGGGAAAGCGTTTGATGTTTTGTTACGGGAAAGATAGTCTTCTTTGCTATAGCGTATCAAAAAAATAAGTGAGTGCAGGAGCGCCCCCATGACGCAATCAGCGCAGCAGATGTTTGACCTTCACCGTGACATTCTTGACCAGGCTGTCGACGCCATTTCTAAGCGTAATTTCTGGACGCCCTATCCAGAAAGCATGCGGAAATACCCTGAAGACGCTGTTAATGCGGCACCATCGAAATTTGAGTCACTGCTCAACCAACCATTTGCGCTGAATAGTGTTGGCAGCACCCAGCAGGTGGGTGGCGAAGTCTCACCCTATGGGTTTGAACTTGGCATTACTTATGACCAGCCAAACCCTGACGAGCTGATAGCGGCCATGCAAGTGGCAATGCGTGACTGGCGGGATGCCGGGGCTGAGGCGCGTGTGGGGGTATGTCTGGAAATCCTGTCACGGCTAAATACCATGAGCCCAGAGATCGCCCAGGCGGTGATGCATACCAGCGGCCAGGGGCCGTTGATGGCGTTTCAGGCGGGTGGGCCGCATGCCCAGGATCGCGGCCTTGAAGCTGTGGCCTATGCCTGGCAGGCCATGGCGCAGGTTCCTGCTACCGCACAGTGGGTTAAGCCCCAGGGCAAGCATGATCCCATTGTCATGGATAAGCGTTTTCACATCGTGCCACGCGGCATCTCGTTGGTGGTGGCCTGTTCTACTTTTCCCACCTGGAACACTTATCCCGGCTTGTTTGCCAGTCTGGCGACAGGCAACCCGGTCATTCTTAAACCGCATCCTGGCGCTATTCTGCCAGTGGCAATGACCGCACGGGTTGTTCAACAGGTACTGGAGGAAGCGGGCTTTGACCCTTGTCTGGTTAGCCTGATACCCGACACTGTCGATGCACCGCTGACGAAAACGCTGGCGCTTGATCCTGCGGTCAAGCTGATCGATTTCACCGGCTCCAATGCCTTTGGCGATTGGCTGATAGATAACGCCACTCAGGCTCAGGTGTTCGCTGAAAAAGCCGGTGTCAACACGGTCATTATCGACAGCGTGGAAAATCTCAAAGCGGTCACAGCGAACCTGGCTTTCTCGCTGAGCCTCTATTCCGGCCAGATGTGTACGACCCCTCAGGCCATTTATGTACCCAAAAACGGTATTGAAACAGCAGATGGCCCGTTAAGTTTTGACGATGTGGCGGCAGCGCTAGCCAAAGCTGTCCAAGAGTTTCTGAGCGACAACGACCGCGCCTGCACGGTGCTGGGTGCCCTCCAGTCGCGGGAGACGCAAGCACGCATTGAGGCGTGCCGAGACTTGGGCGAAATAGCGTTGGATAGCGAGTCGCGAGCGCACGCTAAGTTCCCTGACGCCCGCATTCACACGCCGCTTATCCTCAAGGTAGATGCAGCACAGAAGGCTACCTATAGCGAGGAACGCTTCGGCCCCATCAGCTTTGTTATCGCAACTGAGAACACCGCGCATAGCATTGAACTGGCGCGTCAGGTGATCCGGGAAAAAGGCGCGATAACCCTCGGTGGCTATACGACAGATGAGACCGTGGCCAACCAGTTAGAAGAGCTGGCGATGGAGGTGGCGACGCCGCTCTCGTTGAACCTGGATGGGGGGATATTCGTCAACCAGTCGGCTGCTTTCAGTGACTTTCACGCCACAGGCGGTAATCCGGCGGCCAATGCCTCGCTATGTAATCAAGCCTTTGTCGCCAACCGCTTTGTGGTGGTGCAAAGCCGTCGCCACGGCCAATCGAACTAACGGAGAACGTGATGCCTTACTATCGACTTGAAGGGGTGACGCCAGTGGTGCACCCAACCGCTTATGTCCACCCGACCGCAGTGCTCATCGGGGATGTGATTGTTGGCCCCAATTGTTACGTTGGCCCCGGCGCGGTGATGCGTGGTGACTTCGGCCGTCTGGTGCTGGAAGAAGGGTCGAACCTGCAGGATACCTGCGTCATGCACGGTTTTCCGGGCTGCGTCACTAAGGTCGAAAAGGATGGCCATATCGGCCACGGCGCGGTTTTGCATGGCTGCGTGATTGGGCGTGATGCCATGGTTGGTATGAACGCTGTAGTGATGGACGGTGCCCACATAGCGGAGCGCTCTATTGTTGCGGCGGCCGCGTTCGTCAAAGCGGGGTTTGAATGCGAGCCACAGTCATTGGTGATGGGGGCACCTGCCAAAGTTAAGCGGGCGCTGAGCGATGAAGAATTTGCTTGGAAGCAGCAGGGTACTCAAGAGTACCAGCGTTTAGTGACCCGTTGCCGTGACAGCTTGGAACCTTGTGAACCGCTGACAGAGCTCGATGCTGACCGCCCAACCTTACTGACCGGTGATACACAGCCTAAGCAGCAGAGCATAGCGTAGCAAGGCGATAATTATGGTATGGCTCGCTACCACCGCGTCCCCCCTGGCGAGCCATCCCCCACCCAACCACAGGTTGATAGCCTCAAGCGGTCTTTGTAGTCGCCCCATAATCCCATTCCTTCCTGAGCGCCAAGTCTCAAACCTGAGTCGTCCGAAAACCTCGGCTGCCGTCACGGTAAACGATGATCAAATTTGAAGAGACAAAGTGTTTCAAGTCCATACGTAACTGTTGCAAGTTGGGGCACTGATTGCTGTCGATTGATTGAAAATCTAAAAATACTCAGACAAGTAAATTGCTTCAACTATATGAATAAAAAGAAATTGTTGATAGTCGGCGCGGTCAATGCAAGTTGAACGGGACTGGCATACACCTTCGATGTTCGTCCGCGAAGAGAACCGCAGGTGAACATCACGACAATAATAATGCGTGGAGAACTCCCCGTGATGAGACATGTACTTCCTACAGGGCTCTGTAGCTTAGCCCTGCTGCTGCCTACGGGCACTGTCTTGGCCTCTGCCGGCAGCGAGGCTATCGACAGGCACTGTTCAGCCTGTCATCAGACCCAAAGTGGCCCCGAGAGCTGGAGCCGTATTAGTGCGCAGCGTAAGACCCCGGAAGGCTGGGACATGACGATCGCGCGCATGCAAACTATGCACGGCCTGGAGCTGCCCCAGGAGGCCCGCCGGGATATCGTCAAGTTCCTCGCCGATACCCGCGGTCTGGCGCCCGAAGAGAGCGCGTCCCAGCGTGAGCTGATTGAGCGACGCCTCAACCGTATTGAGTCCTTTGATCATCCCAGCTACCAGGAGATGTGTGCCCGCTGTCATACTGGCGGCCGCGCCCAACTGCAGCGCCGTCCCCAGGAAGAGTGGGAGAGACTGGTGCACTTCCATGTGGGCCAGTTCCAGACCATTGAGTACCAGTCCATGGCACGGGATCGTGACTGGTTCGATCTCGCCCTGAACGAGATCGCTCCCTGGCTGGCCGAGACTCAAAGTCTCGAAAATGAAGCCTGGGAGTCATGGCAGCAGGCCGAACAGACCTCTCCTGAGGGCGACTGGCAGCTCTGGGGGCACTGGCCCGGAGAAGGCGACTTTTATGCCGACGTGACTATTAACGCCGCTGAAGGCGAGGATGCCTACTCGCTTAGCTTGGACGGTGCTTTCACCAGTGGTCGTCCGCTCAGTGGCGAAGGCCAGGCCATCGTTTATACCGGCTACGAGTGGCGCGCCAACCTGAACCTCAACGGTCGTGATCTCAAGCAGGTGCTGGATCTCTCCGGCGCGCACCCCAGCGGGCGTATCTTCGACGACCATGACGAAGCGTTTGGGATGATGGTGGAGATGATTCCTCACGAAGCGGCCGAGCCTGCGGTGTTAGCCAGCCTGCCCGCCTCGCTCAAGGCCGGCGAGCGTAGCCGACTGGTGCTGCTGGGCCACGGTCTTGGGGAAGGAGAGATCAGTCTGGGGGAGGGCGTCACCGTGCGTAAGGTGATCGAACGTAGCGACATGCGCCTAGTGCTGGACGTTGAGACTAGCACCGATCTCACACCCGGCTGGCTGGCTATGCAGATCGGCGAGATCAGTGCTGAGAGGCTGCTGGCTGGCTATCGCACGGTAGATCGTTTGGAGGTAAGTCCAGCGCTGGGAGTTGCTCGCATCGGCAACGATAAGACTCCGCCAGTGAGTGGCGTCTTCACCGCCGCCGGCTATCTGGACGGGGCTGATGAGACCATCCCGCTGGGGCAGGTACCGGTACGTTGGAGCGTGTCCCCCTGGGACGAGATCGCCGAGCGCGACGAGGATGCTAGGTTTACGGGCATACTGGACGCCGCCACAGGGATCTTCTCACCTGCCGGGGCTGGGCCCAACCCGCTGCGTCAGTACAACGCCAACAGCGTGGGCAACCTACGGGTGACCGCCAGTGTGGTAGGACAGGAGGCGATACAGGACGAAGCCCAACTGATCGTTACCGTACAACGCTGGAACAACCCGCCGCTTCGCTAGGAGATCACCATGGGAATTTTACAAGCCATACCCGAGAACCTGCACCGGATGGAAGTAGAAGGCCAGCCGTTGTGGTTCCATATCCCCACCACCAGCCTGTTCGCCCCGGATGCCCTCAGCGAGGAGCTGCTGGCTCTGGCCGGAAGAGAAGAGGGGCTCGATAGCCGGGCGCTGCCGGGCCACCTGACACATCAGGTCAGTAGCGACGATATCCAGGAACGGCTGCTACAGCTCAAGGCGCTGAAGCTGATCACCGATGGTGTTGTCCAGGCTTATAATCCTAGCGTAAAGGTGGAGCAGTTCCCGCTCTCTACCGTGGTGCTCAACGTCAACACCGGTTGCAACCTTAGCTGCAGCTACTGCTACAAGGAAGACTTGGATAACCCCCGGGATGGCAAGAAGATGGAACTGGCCACCGCCCAGGCCTCTATCGAAATGATGCTGCGCGAAGCCCCGCAGCGGGATCGCTACAACATTGTCTTCTTTGGCGGCGAGCCGCTCAGCAACATGCCCTTGATCCGCCAGGTGGTGGACTGGGCCGAGGCGCGCATTCATGGGCTTGGTAAGGCAGTAGATTTCACGTTAACCACCAACGCCACGCTACTGAGCGAGGAAAAGATCGCTTTCTTCGACGCCCATCGCTTTGGGCTCACGGTGAGCATGGACGGCCCCAAGGCGGTCCACGACAAAAACCGCATTGCGGTCAACGGCCAGGGCACCTACGATCTGGTCGCCAAGCGCATTAAGCCGCTGCTGGCCAGCTATCGCTCACGACCGGTGGGAGCCAGGGTGACCCTGACTCGTGGCATCACCGACGTTATCGGTATTCACGACCACTTGGTTAACGAGCTGGGTTTCGCCGAAGCAGGCTTCGCTCCAGTCACCTCCGGTGATATGGCTGACTACAATCTTACCAGCGACGAGCTCAAACAGGTCTTCGACGGTATGGTCGAGCTTGGTGAGCGGGCCGTGGCAGCCGCCATTCAGGGGCGCGATATTGGCTTCGGCAACTTCAACCAACTGCTCACCGACCTTTGGGAAGGGCGCAGCAAGGCGGTGCCCTGTGGGGCCGGCTTAGGGCTGGTTTCGGTGGATCATGCGGGCGACGTGCACCTCTGTCACCGTTTCACGGGCTCCGAAATGCCCACCTTCGGCAGCGTCCAGGAGGGGCTCGATCACGCAGGCCTCAAGCAGTTTATCGAGGCCAGGAGTGATCGCACCGAGCGTGGCTGCAGTAATTGTCGGATCCGCAACCTTTGCTCCGGCGGTTGCTACCACGAGAGCTACGCCCGCTATGGCGACCCCATGACCCCCACCTACCACTATTGCGACCTGATGCGTGACTGGGTCGACTTCGGCATTCAAGCTTACGCTCGCATCCTACGTCATAACCCCGATTTTCTCGACGGCCCCCTGGCCGGGAGGCAGACAGCATGACGAATAACAAGAAGAACTTGACCGCACTGGGGTTGGCGCCCCTCAACCGCAAGGCCCGCGAAATGGAACGGGCCGCTAGCCCAGAGGCCCTGGAAGAAGTGCAGGCCATGCAGACCATCGCCGGGTGCACTTCCAGCTTCGATCCAGGCTGGGAAGTGGATCCCTTCGGCGGCGTGGCTTCGCTGTGCCAGCCCATGGAAGCGGATCTCTATGGCTGCGCTGATCCCTGCTGGTGGCCTGCTCAGGTGCCGGACACTATGAACACCTACCCCAACTGGGGGGATGGAGCCGACCGCGCTGAGGATGATTGGCGCAAGTTCGATAGTGTCTATCCGGGAGACGATAAGTGATGAATAGCTCAGAAATTAAGCGGCTCAATCTGACCCTAATGGGGGTGCTGGCCTTCGCTGCCCAGTCTCTGATGGTGACTGCTGCTGTTGCCGATGAAGCCAGCGCTGACGAAGTACGCGAGTATCTGGTAACCATGGCCCGCCCCAACCAACTCTACGTGATCGACCCGGAGGCCCAGGAGGTAGTGCGTACCTGTGACGTAGAAGGCGCCTTTGGCTCTGGCACCCTGCAGCTATCGCCGGATGAGCGAATCGCCTATGTGTTGCACAACCGTTGGGAAGACGTAGTGGGCATCGACCTCACCAGTTGTGAGGAAGTCTTTCGTGCCAGCGGCTCAGGCAACTCAATACGCGCTAAATCCATCGCTTCCCTTGCCGTGAGCCCCGACGGCAGCCGCCTCTATAGCATTTGGGATCGGGCGCGGCTGGGCCTCGACCACTACGAAGTATTGGAGCCACAGTTAGCGGTCTATGACACGGCAGCCGGTCTCGCTGCCGAGCCCCTGGCCACCTTCCCAGCACCGCGCCAGGTGACAACCATGGGGGCCGCCGAGGATGGTAATCTCTATCTCGCTGGCGCTGATATCTATCGGGTCGACCCGGCAAACGGCGAGACCGAGATCGCTATCGCCAACCGAAATTGGGATCGCCCCAGCTTTAGCCCGCCAGACTCCTTAGCCGTGTGGTCTATGGGAGAGGTAACCAACGAGTTCCTGCGCCCCTACACGGTGGCGGAGCATCCTGGCGAGGAGAGCGAGGCATGGCACTGGGGCATCAGCCGCGTCGACCTAGCCACCGGCGAGACCGAGAACAAGGAGATAGCCCCTTTCGAGTTCATCATCTTCTCTATGGTTTCTGATCCCCGGGAGCGGGACGTCTTTTATGGCGTCTACACTCAGCTCAGCAAGCTGGATGCCCGTACTCAAGAGATCGTGAAGGTGATCGATCTTGATCATACTTACTACAGCATTAATACTTCCTATGACGGCTCGCGGATCTACCTGGGCGGCGCTTCCAGTGATATCGCCATCTATGATGATGACTTCAATGATCTGGGGCGCATTCGCCTGCCCGGTGATATGAGCACCGCAACGCTGAAGGTGGCACGCTTCTAGATTGCCGCTGCATGATCCTTCTGGCCGGCGCTTGTGAAAGCGATCGGCCATTTTTGCTGGGGGCAACCCTTATAGTTGATGAATGAAGAGAGCGTCGATGCGCGAGCCTGACTTCACCCGTGACACAGAGGCGCTGCCCTGGGGCTGGCTTTACCGCCCCCTCAAGGCGCGGCGCCTAGCGTTGGCCCGGCTGCTGACGCTGAGCCTAGTGGCGACCCTGCTGGCGCTGTTGCCTCCGTTGCTCACCCAGCGTTTGATCGATCACGGCCTTATGCAGGGGGACTTCAGCACCGTTGCCGCTTACGTCGCCGCCCTGGTGGTGTTGGGGCTCTCCGCCTTGGCCCTACAGGGGCTAACCCGCCTGCAGCATGTGGCGCTCTCTGCCCGACTATTGCTCTCGCTGCGTCGCTCCTTGCTTCGCCACCTGCTGCGCTTGGCACCGGCCCGCTGGCAGGCGCGAGGGCGAGGCGATCTGATGAGCCGTCTAGATGGCGACCTGTCTATCCTCCAGGGCTTCGCCCTGGACGGCTTGCTTAGCGGACTCTCCAATCTGTTAGGGCTGGTGGGAGCGCTAGCTATGATTGGCCTATTCAGCCCCATGCTGATGGCTCTGGTGGCCGTGCTAGTCCCCATCCAATGGTTGTGGCTGCGCGCTTGGCGCCCGGCGCTGACTCTCCGTCAGCAGGCACTCCGTGAGCAGAGCGGGGAACTCTCAGGCTTCTGGCAGGATACCCTGGCCCATGGCCCCTGGTTTCAAGGCCAGGCGCTGGAGTCGTCGCGACTCAATCGTCTCCAGGGGCTTGGCCACGAGCAGCTGCGACGCCTGCTGGCGGTGCGTCGAGTGGGCTTTCTCAGCGACGTGGGCCCGCAACTGATCCTCTCTCTGGCCCGGGCCGGGGTGCTGCTGTTGGGCGGCTATCTGGTGATTCAGGGGCAGTTGCAACTCGGTGAGCTGGTGGCCCTGTTAGCGTATCTCGGCATGGTGATGGCCCCCATCGGTGGCCTGCTGGGTCTCTATGGGGGGTGGCAGCGGGCCCGGGTCAGCGCTTGCCGCTTGGCCGAGCTCTTCAATGAGCCCGCCATGCGTGATCCCTACCAGGGCGGCCGTCCTGTCGGGCCTGGTGGGCTTTGCTTGGAGGGTGTGCGTTTCCGCCATCCCGGTCAAGCCGGTTGGCTTCTGGATGGTATTGATCTCGCGCTTCCGCCGAGCAGCAAGGTGCTGATTGCCGGTCCTTCTGGGGCAGGCAAGAGCAGCCTAATCCGTCTGTTGCTAGGGCTGGAGACGCTCGAATCAGGCGAAATCCGTGTCGATGGCGTGCCGCTTGACGCGCTCTCCCGCCATCACTGGCTCAAGCAGGTTGCTTGGGTGGAACAGCACCCCAGCCTGCTACGCGGCAGCTTGGCCGAGACCCTGCGCGCCCTGGCCCCTGAGGCAAGCGATGCCGAACTGATTGACGCGCTTTCCCGCGTTGGGCTCGCCGACTGGCTGACCGCCCTGCCGGAAGGGTTAGAGAGCGAGTTGGGTGATCTGGGGGGTAAGGTCTCTGGCGGCCAGCGCTCGCGCCTGGCCCTGGCTCGGGCACTGCTAAAAAAGCCTCGCCTAGTGCTACTGGACGAGCCAACTGCGGCGCTGGATCCAGCGGCTGCCCGAACCTTCGATGCCTTGCTTGATGAGGTGCTGGGAGATACCACTCGGCTGATCATCAGCCACCAGAGCGACCACTTTGGCAATCTGGATGCCTACTATCGACTCCAGCAAGGGCAACTGGTCGCAGTGGAGACGGCGTCATGTCTCTAATTCCGGCCATCAGCCCGACCCTGGGGGTTATCGATAGTGGGGTGCCTCCTGGTATGTCCATGGCGCGTTTCCATTCGCCCAGCGGTGCTGACCCTGGAGATCACCTTGGTCACGGCCGGGCGATCCTCGCCACCCTGGGCCACTATTTGCCGCTCACGCGGCTGGAAATCGCCTTCTACAAGCTATTCGAGGAGCGTCTCACCGCCAACGCCGCTGCCCTTGCTGCGGCCTTCGAGTGGCAAGCAGAGGCACCACCGGTTTGGCTGCTATGTAGTCTGGGGTTGCCCCGAGCCGACACGCGACTGCAGGAGGCGGTGGAGAGGCTACAGGCCGCGGGCACCCGCATCGTTGCTGCCAGCCCACGCTTTGGGGCGCCGGTCTACCCAGCTGCTTGGCCAGGGGTGATAGCAGTGAGTGGCGCCGCGGGGCTGATGCCGGGCTCGCCACGGCATGATCGGAATGGCCACTGGTACGCCTGCGTCTGGGCGGCTCGGGAGGGTAACGCCTGGCAACCCTGGCAGGTGGGGCCACCATCGATGGAGACTCCTCCTGCACTGGGCGGAGCCAGCTTCGCTGCGGCCCATGCGCTGGGCTATTGGCTGGCGGAGTCAATCGGTGAAAGGGGGGCACCGCCAAGAGAGTGGGGCTCGGGCAGCGCTGGCCAGTCGGGATGATCAGCCCACCAGCGGATGATCGCCATGGCCGCGGGGCCTGCGGCGACCAATAGTGCCCGAGCCGCTGCGTGGTCGCCATCCTGCATAGCCTTGACCAGAGGCGCTAGGGAGATTCCCGCCACTGCCTGAATCCCCATTGGCTGGTCCGGGGTAAACACCAGCTCCCGCTCGGCCAAGTGGTTACCAATGATAGCCAGGCCGCGTCTCACTCGTACTTGAGCCCAAGGCTCTGGTAGATGTAGCGGTTGATGATCGGGCCAGTGACAGCGCGCCGTCCAGTAGGGTGCCGGATCGGTGCCTATCGACTCTTGATAGGCAGCCTGACGGTAGAAGTCGCGGCCGGCCCGGGCGAAACGCCAGTACTGGGCATCCTGACGGCGTTGATGGAAGCGCTCCAGGGGCGCGATGCTGGTTTCCTCAAGGAGGCTATGGAGAACGGGCGTCAGGCCGTGGGCTGAGGAGAGCGCATTGAAAATGCCCTGTCCGGAGAGGGGATCGATGGCCATGGCGGCATCTCCGAGGCGCCAGAGGCGCCCCTCTCTCACTTGGGTGCGCCCCAGTAGGCTAGGGCGCTGGTAGTGGTGGCTAATCTCGGCTTGGCCCCAGAGCTGTGCCAGGTCGGGCTGGGCGGCTAGCCAGGTGCTGGGGTTATGCCGTGCCCGACGTAGCGTCGCTTCAGGTAGGGCCAGCTGCAGATACTGCTGGCCTTTGAGCCGCGACCACCAGGCCCAGCCTCCGCCGGGCAACGACAGGGCAGCACTGGCGGGGTCTGGGTCGGCGGCCTCGCCACGTAGGATCCAGGCAGGGGTTGACCAGGGAGCGGCGTCGCGGAACTGGCGCCGCGCCGCCGCCCGTCCCCGGGCCTCCACGCCCCAGGAAGCAGTCAGTACGCGACCATCTGCCAAGCCCAGGCAAACGTCACTTTTCTGGCTCTCCAGGAACGTGACCCGCGCTTTGATCACTGGGATACCAGCCTCGTGAAGATCTTCCAACAGGGCGGCATCGAAGGATGGACGCGGCAGCAGCCACTCGGCGTTGGGCGCTCGAGTTTTACCAGCCCAGGTGACTCGCCGCGGCAAAGGACCCACCGCGCAAGCGGCGGCCCGGTGCAGCCCCAGGCTTTGTAGGGCCTGGAGGCTGCGCCGGGCAATGCCCTCGATGGCCCGGTAATCGCGTACACGCCCCACCAAGATGACTCGCCGGCCGGCGCGATGCAGCAGCATGGCCAGAGCGGCACCAGCGGGGCCGCCTCCGGCGATCAGTATCTCGCTATCCACGTCTTGGCGCATTAGAAGAACCCCCTTGGGGCTGGTACGGTGCCAGAACTGGGTTAGATCAAACGATCATCACAACCGATTTCTGCTCTGTGTAATGCTCGATCAGTGAATCGCCGAGCTCGCGGCCGATGCCCGACTGTTTGAAGCCGCCGAAGGGCATGCAGGCGTCCAGCAGGTTGTGGCCGTTGACCCAGATACTACCGGCCTCGATTTCTGGTATCAGGCGATTGACCGCCGTAAGATCGTTGGACCAGATGCTGGCGGCCAGTCCATAAGGAGAGTCGTTGGCCAGTAACACGAGTTCGTTCAGATCGCGGAAGGTCTGGACCACGACCACCGGACCGAAGATCTCCTCTTGCACACAGCGGCTTTCCTGGGCCAAGCCGGTGATCACCGTCGGCTCG
Organism: Halomonas sp. N3-2A; assembly: GCF_002216165.1. Lineage (NCBI taxonomy): Bacteria > Pseudomonadati > Pseudomonadota > Gammaproteobacteria > Oceanospirillales > Halomonadaceae > Halomonas > Halomonas sp. N3-2A. The sequence goes on from NZ_CP022286.1 coordinate 4,252,547, forward strand.
ACGAAGTAGCCGATTTCGCTGCCTTTGCCACCGCCGGTGACGATGGTGCCGCCGTCGCTGCGCGCTTGTTCGATATACGCCAACACTCGTTGCTGCTGTTTGGAGGAGACCAGCGGGCCCAGGCTACTGGTGGGTTCACAGCCCGGTGCTAGCGTTAGCTGCTGGGCCTGTTCGGCTAGCTTAGTGACAAAGGTATCGTGGATCGACTCATGTACATAGATCCTCGATCCAGCGGTACACACCTGCCCCTGGTTAAAGAAGATTGCCTGAGCCGCGCCGGCAGCGGCTGCCTCGGCATCTGCATCGGCCAGCACCATCACCGGTGACTTACCACCTAGTTCCAGGGTGGTACGGGTCAGGTTCTCCATGGCGGAATGCCCGATCTGCTTACCCACGGGGGTCGATCCGGTGAAGGCTATCTTGTTGATTCCTGAGTGGCTGGCCAGCGCTGCTCCAGCGGTGTGCCCCAGACCGGTGACGACGTTGAGAGTGCCTGCCGGGAAACCTACTTGCTCGGCCAGTTCCGCCAGCAGCAGGGCGGTGAGCGGCGTGTCCTCGGCGGGCTTGAGCACGATACTGCAGCCGGCAGCTAGGGCCGGAGCGACCTTCCAGGTTGCCATCAGCAGTGGGAAATTCCAGGGGATGATGGCACCTACCACGCCGATGGGCTCGCGGCGGGTGTAGGCGACAATTTGCTTGTCTTCGGGCACGAAGGGCATCGAGGGTGTCATGCTACGACCCTCGATTTTGGTGGCCCAGCCCGCAGTATAACGGATAAAGTCGATGGCTAGAGCTACGTCCATATGCCGCGAAAAGGTCACTGGCTTGCCGTTGTCTAGTGTCTCGAGTAGGGCAAAGTCATCGGCGCGGGCTTCCAGAGCATCGGCGAGATCCAGCAGCAGCTTCTCACGCTGGGCTGGCCGCGACTTGCGCCAGTCACGGAAGGCCTCCCGGGCAGCACCGACCGCAGCATCAATATCGGTGGCATCACCCGCCGGAACCCGACTGATCACTTCCGCGGTGGCGGGATTATAGACATCCAGTGTCTGGCCGCTGGTGGCGGTGCGCCACTGGCCGCCAATAAAAAGAGCGTGGCTTTTGTCCAGCCAAGCTTGAATAGCAGTGGAGGGCTGCGTCATGGTTGTGCTCCTGTCAGACTGATTTATGATTGTTGTGAGTGCGTGCTAAGCATTGCACGCCTCTCATACTCCTTAGCAAGTACTCCCTAGCAAGCCCCGTGCCAGCTCAGGGAAGTAATATAATCACAACAATATCAGTGAGTTGAAGGTTAGCTATGACGATATTCCTCCGCCGTCTCGTCGCCGGATACGACGGCTGTCGCATTCTGGGACAGCTCGCCGACCTCGCTGGGAGAGGCCCATGATCTCCAAAACAGTCCTGCGAACCCCCGACGTGATTCGCCAGGCCCGTGAACATCTGCTCCGTGACCAGCAACTACCGATGGGCATGCTCGATGCCAGTATCGACCGTTCTTGGCAGCGCTGCATTGAGCATGGACTGCAGCTTGGTAGCCTACCCGAGTTGCCGCGGCTCGACAGTAGCGAACTCCGCACTCAGCGTGAGATGCATCGTCGTCTTATCGAACTGGCTGACCCGCTGATCAGGCGAGTGACTGAGGACCTGCGTGGCTGCCAGTTGCTGCTGGCCACCCCGGATGCCACTGTGCTCAAGAGCTACGGACAGCGGTTCGTGCTTAATGATCGCTTCCACATCGGGGCCGGCATCAACCTGGATGAACGCTGGTTCGGGACCAATGCACCTGCCCTAGCGCTCATCGAGCGTGCACCGGTGCTGGTCAAGTCCTGCGAGCATCTGCTGTTCCCCGACAACCCCGTCTCCTGTGTCGCTGCCCCGCTGTTTGATCTCAACGGCGACTGTTTAGGATTGATCGACCTTACCTTTGAGGCCGACCACCCACGACCAGAAATTTTCCTGCGCCGAGTGCAGCAGCTCACGGGGGCGTTGGAGCAACGGCTGTTTTTCCACCATTATCAGCAGCGTTGGGTGCTCCAGGTGCACGCATCGTTGGCTGAGTTAGACAGCGTGAGCTGTGGTCTAGTGGCAATGAACGACTCGGGGCTGATCCTGGCGGTTGATTCTCAGGCCGCTCAATGGCTGGGCGAGGCCTCTGCCTCACTAATTGGTCGCCATATTGAAGAATTATTGGGCAATTCCTGGAAGGAAATCTGTCGCCAATGCGAACGGTGCTCGGTCTTGCTGGGGCTGCCGCTTACCGGCGCCCAACTGGTGGGGCGGCTTAATCCCCCGGATCAGTGGCAGCCAGCAATTTTGAGCGGAGAAGCCACGGTGAGGCCGGCATCGCCTGAACCATCCCTCTCTCGTGGGCTTGAGGCGCTGGTGGAGGATTGGCCTGAGGCGCTGGCCCGAGAGGCTCGCCGGGCTAGTCGGGCACTGGAAGCAGGTTTGCCTGTACTGCTGCAGGGCAAAACTGGCACCGGAAAAGAGCAGTTGGCCCGAGCACTGCATAGCAGTCTCGGTGAGCAGCGGCCCTTCGTGGCACTCAACTGTGCTGCGCTGCCCGAAAGCCTTATCGAGGCGGAGCTATTCGGCTATGTGGAAGGCGCCTTCACCGGCGCCCGCAAGGGCGGGTACAGCGGGCGTCTGGTACAAGCTAATGGTGGGACTCTGATGCTCGACGAGATCGGTGACATGCCGTTGGCGCTGCAGGCCCGTCTGCTGCGGGTGCTGCAGGAGAAAGTGGTGACACCTCTGGGCGATCACCGCGAGGTGCCCATCGACTGCCGAGTCATAGCCGCGAGCCATCGCGATTTGGAAAGTCTGGTGACCACCGGTGACTTCCGCGAAGATCTTTTTTATCGTCTGGCTGGGGTGGTAGTAGAACTTCCCACGCTGAACGAGCAGGCTGATCTCGCGGGACAGATTCGTCAACACTGGGCTGCACTATGTCGCCAACATGGCCGCTCTCTGGCGCTGGATGAGTCCTTGTTAGAGTGTTTGGCTGGCTACCTTTGGCCTGGCAACTGGCGGGAACTAATTCACTGTTTGGAAGCGGCTTTGGTGGGAGCTGAGCCAGAGTGCCAACGGCTAACCATAGAAGGGCTTTCGCCGCGTTGGCAGCGTAAGCTTGCTCAGCCCACAGAAAATAATGCTCGTAATCCGGTCACACCGGAGGGCCTTGGCAACGGTTGCCAAGAACTGCGAGAAATGGAGCGGACCCATATGGTGCGTACGCTCGAAGCCCATGGGGGAAACATGACTGCCGCTGCCCGGACGCTAGGTATCAGCCGCTCGACGCTTTATCGACGGCTGGGGGAAGCGTCACCTTGAGCCGGTGAAGTGCAACCAAGCTGGACGGTCTCTTCCAGCTTGGCCTTATAGGCTGTCTAGCTCAACGGAGGGCAGGTGTCCCCCGCCATAAGATACGTAAGGCGTTTATAAGACACGTAAAGCGTTCATTCCAACCCACCGAAGCGTTGGTAGAAGCTGGGGCCAGGGGCTGGTAATGGGCCCTCGGCGGTTTCTAGGTGCCGGTCCAGCCAGCGTTCTGCGCGTTCGTAGAGCAACCGATAGAGGTTGCGGCAGAGCTGATGGGCGTAGCGACCTTCCCACGCCGTAGGGAGTAGTTCGTCAGGCAGCAGGGGGTCGCGTAGTTGAACCTTACGATACTCATGAATCAGTAAGGTACGGGCAATGAAGCACTCTTCCTGCCCTAAATGGTTCTCTGCGTTGAGTGCATTCCACAGTGGGCGAAACTTAACCAGAAAACGCTGATATAGCTCGGCGAGTTCGTCGAGGTTCCAGCTATCTCTGACCTGCAGGCGCAGCGGCTTACTGGTCATGGGCTCCATGGTCTGGGTTTGCATTACGATCGTGTCGTCTGCCGCATCAAGCTCTTGCAAAGCCACCATGGTTTCCGCGCATGACAGCGTGGGATGCGCCAGCACGCCCTGAGCGAAACTACCAAAACCGAGCCATTCAAGCTCATCACGAATCTGCTGGCGTCGATCTGCAGGTAATTGCGTCAGCAGCGCCAATGTCCACTGGCCCGACCAGGGAGGCTGGGCGCCGTGATAGACGCGCTTAAAGGCTTGTTCAAAACGACGCCGTCCAGGGCCACTCAGCCGGTAGTAGCTGCGACGCCCGACCTTTTCACCGCGTAGCCAGGTTTCATGGGTCAGCCGGTAAACCGATGTGCGCACCAGCCGCTCATTGATACCAATGGGCTCCACCAGTTTCGATAGACTGCCGAGCCATACAGTACCGCCCCGCGGAACGATAGAGTCGCCATAGACAGTAATAATTAGAGAGCCGGCGCGAATAGGCCGACGCTTCTGGAAGTCATCAATAAGCGTAGCGACGCAGTCTGTAGCTGACGACATGGTGAGTGTTGATTCCCTTGACGATGAAGTTGTCGCAAAACGACAGAAAATATAGCTTTTATAGAAGATTATCGTATCACGTTTTTTTGTGATTTGGCCTGCGTCGCTGCCAGTGATTTATGAATAATACTTTGGTGTCGTGAAGGTTGTTGGGTTAAATGTCCTGATAGAGCTGTGCATGCTTTTTTGAAAATATAAAAATAGTTTAAATAGTTTACTAAGCTTTAAAAAGCGAAGGTGATTGTCTTGTTGTTTTTGAAGTGATCAGCGGGGTGGTTTTAATACATTTTAATTAATGGTTTTCTTGTTTCTCTTAAGTGTTGGTTTGTTGTGCGATTTTTGGCGATTGATTGATTAGTGGGGGTTAGCTTTGTATGAGCGTTAGTGTCTAGTTTTATTGAGAAGTTTAACTTTTTTTAATAGTTATAAAGTGTATGATTCCATCGCTTGGCTCGAAGCGGGAAAAGTATGTGACCTGCGTGGCTAATTAGAATCATTATTTAACATTTCGCTGATTTTGTTTGGTGCACTAGCATATCGCCTCTTTTCTAGAGAGGTTTTTTGTTTTCTAGCAGGCATTGTTTTTGTTGCTTATATGGCTTTTCAGCTATTGATGAGTAAAAAAACATTAACACATGAGTAAAATTGTAAACACTCAACACTTGTTTGGCGGCGGCGTGGATATGGATAATCTAGCGGGGAAAAAAATTCTGGTCGTTGACGATGCCGAGGCGGATCGTATGCTGATTTCTTCGTATCTTTTGCATCAGGGCTGCCGAGTCTTTCATGCCCAAGATGGCATCGATGGTATTCACAAAGCGCGTCTTTTATTGCCGGACTTAATCCTGATGGACGTAGAAATGCCAGAGTGTGATGGTTATGCGGCGTGTAAAGTACTAGCAAATGATCCTTTTACCGAAAACGTTCCGGTTATTTTCCTTTCAGCCTACTCAGAACCCGAGAAGCGTGTTCAAGGATTACTAGTAGGTGCTGTAGATTACATTCATAAACCTTATTTATTTGATGAGGTTAAATTACGCATGGCAATTCATCTACGTAATCGGGTGCCGCAAAAAGCGTCTGCTTATAATGACCTTGATGAAGTGCGTCTAGATGGCGAACAAGCTAACCCTATTAACAATATTCTTTATCACAGTGCTCGGGTTCATTTGCTGAACTCTCTATCTGATGCTCCGAGCCTACAGGAGCTGGCGCGCTTAGTGGGTACTAATGCAAAACGTCTTAATGCCGCTTTTAAAGAGATGGTGGGTATGACTGTATATGAGTACCTTCGCGAAATACGTATGAATGAAGCGCGTGAACTTTTGTCTAATACCCACCTTTCTGTTAGTGCTATAGCCGCTCACGTAGGGTTTAGTAGCAGTGCGAACTTTTCAACGGCATTTAAAGAAAGATTTGGAACATCGCCTATGAAGTTTAAAAATCAGTATCCTTCGCCAATTAAGAGACCAATTAAAGAGTATCAGTGAGAAGCAAATTGTTTTATTAATGGCTTAATGTTGTCAGATTTGGCCCCCCTCTAACATGAAGGATCAAGAACAGCGCTAATTGCTCTAAAGCCTCCGCATTTAGCAAGGCCACCTATTTTTTTAGCTCGGTCTGCTTTACGGGCGTTGGCAACCTATATGTCAATTAAATCAGTTGTTTGTCAAAGTGCTAGCCAGGCGTTAATTTCGGGGTGTAGGCCACGGTTCAATCAGCCATGCATCTATTGTGCTCAAACGTATCTCTAGCCACCTTACCATCGAGTGGCTGTCAGTATTGCTCAACGTTGTATGTAACCAAAGGGGGGAGTATTGGCAGGGTGCTTCATGTAAATATTTTTTTCGTTAGTTTTTCTCCATTGCTCCGTTTTTAGCGTTGTGTAAGTCGGTAGCAGCGGCTGCATAAGCTAGAAATGTGGCTAGAAAATGAATAAAAGTGGCGACTAAGTGATTGTTTTTATAAATAGCATTTCATGGTTTTAGCTGTGATCATCATTGATAGGGTTTTATTTGAGAAAAAGCTAGCTCTGTGGATTCGGATGCTTAAGTAACTTAAATCCTTGTTTTTTTAATTTTTATTTGGTTGTCATGGGTTTTGTTTTTTATCAGCGTTAACAGTTTTTTATTTTTGTTATTAGTAATAATTCACTCCTGCAAATGTTATTGCCTTTTATCAAAAGAGTCATTGATTAGTTAGTGATAAAGTTCGCTGAATTTAAATTAGCTAATACTTTATTTGAATTAGCTATATTACTGATTTCTAACTAATTTTTTGCAGGAATAAGGGAATGTTTCAACGTATGTCGACCTTCAAGCTCAACCCCATGTCACTTATGCTGGCAAAGCAGGGGCTGGTAACCATTGCTCTGTCACTCATGGTGAGCGGCGTATGTGCGCAAGAATCACCAGCCTCTTCACAGCAATCTGCTATTGCAAACAATGTGGCTGATGTTGTCAAAACTGCTATTGAGTACAACCCCCAGGTAAAAGCAGCATGGAATGAGCTGCAGGCGGCTGAGCATGATGTTGATGTAGCACGTGGAAACTACCTGCCCTCTATTGATGCAACCGCTGGTGTGGGGCGGGCTGACCGTGAAGTAGATGGAGTCGGTAGCTATTCAACCAGTTTTGCTGAGTTAACGCTTAACCAGATGATTTGGGATGGATTTGCGACTCGTAATGAAGTTGAACGGCTAGATCGCGCCAAGCTGGTTAGTTATTACGAGTTGTTAGGTGCCAGTGAGAACGTCGCATTAGAAGCAGTGCAAGCCTATCTAGATGTGGAACGTTATCGCGAACTGGTTCGCTTGGCTCAGGAAAACTACCGTCAGCATCAACGTGTTTATCAACAAATCGAAGAGAGGGTTCAGAATGGCGCTGGCAGAGGCGTTGATTTAGAGCAGATCACAGGTCGCTTAGCATTAGCTGAGTCTAACCTGATGACGGAAGCGTCTAACTTGCATGATGTTTCTGCGCGGTATTTGCGAATTGTCGGCCAATTACCAACAGACAGTTTAGCGCCTATGCCAGGATTTGAAGATGACTTGCCTCCATCTGTGACTGAGGCAGTTAATCTTGCTTTTGAGGGTAATCCTGAATTCCACGCAGCCATTGAAAATATTGAAGCCAGCCGTGCGCAACAAGATGCTACTCGCGCTGCTTTCCAGCCTCGCTTAGATCTGCAAGGGCGTACGGGCACTTACGATAATACTGACAGTACTCCTATTCCTCGCGGTAGCCAGGATCGCCACAGTATAGAACTAGTAGCCAGCATGAATTTATATCGTGGTGGAAGCGATATGGCATCATTCCGCGCTGCAGGTGATCGAATTGAGCAAGCGGTTAATCAGCGTGAGAATGTTTGCCATAATATTCGTCAAACGACGCAAATCGCTTTTAATGATTCTCGCCAATTGCGTGAACAGCTGAATTATATTAATCAGCATCGGTTATCCAGTGACCGTGTTCGAAGTGCTTACCAGCAGCAGTTCGATATTGGCGAGCGTACGCTGTTAGATGTTCTTGACAGTGAAAATGAGTACTTTGAAGCAAGTCGTGCCTACGTAAATGCTAAGCATAATGTGCTAGAGGCGGATGCACGCACGCTGGCGTCTATGGGGCAACTGATGTTGACCCTCGACGTTGTACGTGAAGGAACGCCTACGCTTAATGAGCTTGGTAGTAATGGTGTCAGTATCAACCCAGATGCCATCTGCCCAGCCACTCATCTTGCCACTCCCTCATTAGCCGAACTAACTAATAGCTACGGGAACACACAAGCCCCCGCATCTACACCCGATATGGTGCTATCAGCCGATGCACTGTTTACAACGGGTAGTGCCGAACTTAACTCAGGAGCACATGCTGAGTTGTCCTCATTTGCTCAAAAAATTCATCAAATGCCTTCGGTAAATCAGGTGGTTGTTTCTGGCCATACTGATAGCAGCGGTACTAATGCATTAAATGCTTCCCTCTCTGAACAGCGTGCTCTTAACGTCGCTGAATACCTCATCGAACAGGGGATTGATCCAAATATTGTGCAAGTGCGTGGTTATGGCTCCCGCCAACCGGTTGCTTCTAATGCGACTGTTGACGGCCGTCGAGAAAATCGGCGCGTTGAGATAACGCTAGATATTTCAAACAGCTAAGCACTTGTTCAAAAGGCTCCTTCGAATGTTGGAGCCTTCATAGGATCTTTGGGGGGAAACGATGGAAACCGTCATCATTGAAGCAATCTCAGGCAACGCGTGGGTTCGTGATAGCAATGGAAACATAAGAGAGTTACGTGAAGGTGATACCGTTCAACCCGGCGAGACAATCATTACGGATGCCAATGCAAGCGTAATTGTCTCTACGCCTCAAGGTATGACACTTCAGTTGCCATCTGGTATTGAGCTTTCTCATTCAGACATTGTTCTGCGTAGCGCAGAGCCTGATGAAGACATGCGTTTTTCTGAAGCAGAGAAGGCATTAGAAGCAGAGAAAGCATTAAAAGCCGAAGAACAGCTAGAAGAACAGCTCATTGCACAGTTTGATAACGATCCCCCATCGCAGGGTTCGTCTTCCGCGCCCATTATTAGTAAAGACGGGTTAACGTTTGTAATGCTTGAGCGCATTGAGCTGCCGTTGCCGCCTCTTGCGTACGCTTATAACTACGAGCGGGGTGATGAGCCTCTTTATCGCCTTAACGGTTGGGGAGGGACTAGCGAAAGTTTTGAGCCTAGAACGTCAGCTTTGGAGGTGAGAGTTGAGTTAGAAGGCGCTAATGATGACGGCATCTATAGCCAGGATGAGATTGGTGAAGATGGCACCGTTACCGCCCAGATCACTCTGGGAGAGGGCACCCAGGTAGGCGACACTCTGATTGTTACCGACAAAGACGGTAATGAACTGCTTAATCGCCCGGTCACCCAGGACGACCTGGATAATGGCGTCACGGTTGAGGTGCCGGTTGCCGAAGGCGACACCGACGTCAGCGTGACCGCCACAGTGACTGATCCTGCAGGTGACTCGTCTAGCGATAGTGACACAAAACCGGTGGCTAACGATGAGCCGCCAGAGGACAATGAAGCCCCTGCGGTATCTGTCGAGCTGATTGGCAGCGGCGATGACGGCACGTACAGCCAGGATGAGATTGGTGAAAACGGCACCGTCACCGCTGAAGTCACCCTGGAAGACGGCACCCAGGTAGGCGATACCTTGGTGGTTACCGACAAAGACGGTAATGAACTGCTTAATCGTCCGATTACACAAGACGACTTGGACAACGGCGTTACGGTGGAAGTACCGGTTGCCGAAGGCGACACCGATGTCAGTGTGACCGCCACGGTCACCGACCCAGCGGGTAATTCCAGCAGCGACGACGACAGCAAGCCAATTGAGCCGATCGATGACGTACCGCCGACTGTCTCGGTCGAGTTGACCGGCAGCGGCGACGACGGCATCTACAGCCAGGACGAGATTGGTGAAGATGGCACCGTTACCGCCCAGGTCACTCTGGAAGACGGCACCGAAGTGGGCGACACACTGACGGTCACCGACAAGGACGGCAATGTCCTCTTTGACGGAGAAGTAACTCAAGACGACCTGGATAATGGCGTCACGGTTGAGGTGCCGGTTACCGAAGGCGATACTGACGTTAGCGTGACCGCCACAGTGACTGATCCTGCAGGTAACTCGTCTAGCGATAGTGACACAAAACCGGTGGCTAACGATGAGCCGCCACAGGACAATGAAGCCCCTGCAGTATCTGTCGAGCTGATTGGCAGCGGCGATGACGACACCTACAGCCAGGATGAGATCGGCGACGACGGCACCGTCACCGCTGAAGTCACCCTGGAAGACGGCACCCAGGTAGGCGATACCTTGGTGGTTACCGACAAAGATGGTAATGAACTGCTTAATCGTCCGGTGACCCAGGACGACCTGGACAACGGCGTTACGGTGGAAGTACCGGTTGCCGAAGGCGACACCGATGTCAGCGTGACCGCCACGGTCACCGACCCAGCGGGTAATTCCAACAGCGACGACGACAGCAAGCCAATTGAGCCGATCGATGACGTACCGCCGACTGTCTCGGTCGAGTTGACCGGCAGCGGCGACGACGGCACCTACAGCCAGGACGAGATCGGCGACGACGGCACCGTCACCGCTGAAGTCACCCTGGAAGAGGGTACCCAGGTAGGCGACACCCTGACGGTGACCGACAAGGATGGCAACGTCCTCGACGAGCGAGAAGTCACCCAGGACGACCTGGACAACGGCGTTACGGTGGAAGTCCCGGTCTCGCCGGGCGACACCGACGTCAGCGTGACCGCCACGGTCACCGACCCCGCGGGTAATTCCAGCAGTGACGACGACAGCAAGCCAATTGAGCCGATCGATGACGTACCGCCGACTGTCTCGGTCGAGCTGACCGGCAGCGGCGATGACGGCACCTACAGCCAGGACGAGATCGGCGACGACGGCACCGTTACCGCCCAGGTCACCCTGGAAGACGGCACCGAAGTAGGCGACACCCTGACGGTGACCGACAAAGACGGTAATGAACTGCTTAATCGTCCGGTCACCCAGGACGATCTGGACAACGGCGTTACGGTGGAAGTGCCAGTTGCCGAAGGCGACACCGATGTCAGTGTGACCGCCACGGTCACCGACCCAGCGGGTAATTCCAACAGTGACGACGACAGCAAGCCAATTGAGCCGGTGGATAACGTACCACCCGCAGTCTCGGTCGAGCTGACCGGTAGCGGCGATGACGGCACCTACAGCCAGGATGAGATTGGTGAAGACGGCACCGTCACCGCTCAGGTCACCCTGGAAGAGGGTACCGAAGTAGGCGACACCCTGACGGTGACCGACAAGGATGGCAACGTCCTCGACGAGCGCGAAGTCACCCAGGACGACCTGGACAACGGCGTCAGCGTCGAGGTCCCGGTATCGCCGGGCGACCCCGACGTCAGCGTGACTGCCACGGTCACTGATCCAGCGGGCAATACCGCCAGCGACGATGATAAGAAACCGGTGGACAACGTACCGCCCGCGGTCACGGTTGAGCTGACCGGTAGCGGCGATGACGGCACTTACAGCCAGGATGAGATCGGCGACGACGGCACGGTCACCGCCCAGGTCACCCTGCAAGAGGGTACCGAAGTCGGCGATACCTTGGTGGTCACCGACAAGGATGGCAACGTCCTCGACGAGCGCGAAGTCACCCAAGACGATCTGGACAACGGCGTCAGCGTCGAGGTCCCGGTCTCGCCGGGCGACACCGAGGTTAGCGTCACCGCCACGGTCACTGATCCAGCGGGCAATACCGCCAGCGACGATGATAAGAAACCGGTGGACAACGTACCGCCCGCGGTCACGGTTGAGCTGACCGGCAGCGGCGACGACGGCACCTACAGCCAGGACGAGATCGGCGACGACGGCACCGTTACCGCTGAAGTCACCTTGCAAGACGGCACCGAGGTAGGTGATACCTTGGTGGTCACTGACAAGAACGGCAACGTCCTCGACGAGCGCACGGTGACCCAGGACGACCTGGACAACGGCGTCAGCGTCGAGGTACCGGTTGCCGAAGGCGACACCGATGTCAGCGTGACCGCCACGGTCACCGACCCGACCGGCAATACCGCCAGCGACGACGATCAGAAGCCGGTGGACAACGTGCCGCCCGCAGTGAGCGTTGAGCTGACCGGCAGCGGCGATGACGGCACCTACAACCAGGATGAGATCGGCGAGGATGGCACCGTCACCGCCCAGGTCACCCTGGAAGAGGGCACCGAGGTAGGCGATACCTTGGTGGTCACCGACAAGGACGGCAACGTCCTCGACGAGCGTGAGGTCACCCAGGACGATCTGGACAACGGCGTCAGCGTCGAGGTCCCGGTTGCTGAAGGCGACACCGACGTCACCGTGACCGCCACGGTCACTGATCCGGCGGGCAATTCCAGCAGCGACGACGATCAAAAGCCAGTGGACAGTGTGCCGCCCGCGGTCACGGTTGAGCTGACCGGCAGCGGCGATGACGGCACCTACAACCAGGATGAGATCGGCGACGACGGCACGGTCACCGCCCAGGTCACCCTGGAAGACGGCACCCAGGTAGGCGATACCTTGGTGGTGACCGACAAGAACGGCAACGTCCTCGACGAGCGCACGGTGACCCAGGACGATCTGGACAACGGCGTTAACGTCGAAGTCCCGGTCTCGCCGGGCGACACCGAGGTTAGCGTGACCGCCACGGTCACCGACCCAGCCGGCAATACCGCCAGCGACGACGATCAGAAGCCGGTAGACAACGTACCGCCCGCGGTCACGGTTGAACTGACCGGCAGCGGCGACGACGGCACCTACAGCCAGGATGAGATCGGCGACGACGGCACTGTCACCGCTGACGTCACCCTGCAAGACGGCACCGAAGTCGGCGATACCTTGGTGGTCACCGACAAGGACGGCAACGTCCTCGACGAGCGCGAAGTCACCCAGGACGACCTGGACAACGGCGTCAGCGTCGAGGTCCCGGTATCGCCGGGCGACCCCGACGTCAGCGTGACTGCCACGGTCACTGATCCAGCGGGCAATACCGCCAGCGACGATGATAAGAAACCGGTGGACAACGTACCGCCCGCGGTCACGGTTGAGCTGACCGGTAGCGGCGATGACGGCACTTACAGCCAGGATGAGATCGGCGACGACGGCACGGTCACCGCCCAGGTCACCCTGCAAGAGGGTACCGAAGTCGGCGATACCTTGGTGGTCACCGACAAGGATGGCAACGTCCTCGACGAGCGC
>NZ_CP022286.1:4265829-4300692 GCF_002216165.1 Halomonas sp. N3-2A
CACTTACAGCCAGGATGAGATCGGCGACGACGGCACGGTCACCGCCCAGGTCACCCTGCAAGAGGGTACCGAAGTCGGCGATACCTTGGTGGTCACCGACAAGGATGGCAACGTCCTCGACGAGCGCACGGTGACCCAGGACGATCTGGACAACGGCGTTAGCGTCGAGGTACCGGTCGAGCCGGGCGACACCGATGTCAGCGTGACCGCCACGGTCACCGATCCGACGGGCAATACCGCCAGCGATGACGATCAGAAGCCGGTGGATAACACATCCCCAGCGGTCTCGGTCGAGCTGACCGGCAGCGGCGACGACGGCACCTACAGCCAGGATGAGATCGGCGACGATGGCACCGTTACCGCCCAGGTCACCCTGGAAGAGGGTACCCAGGTAGGCGATACCTTGGTGGTGACCGACAAGAACGGCAATGTTCTCGACGAGCGCACGGTGACTCAGGACGACCTGGACAGCGGCGTCAGCGTCGAGGTACCGGTTGCCGAGGGCGACACCGATGTCAGCGTGACCGCCACGGTCACCGACCCGACGGGCAATACCGCCAGCGACGATGATAAGAAACCGGTGGACAACGTACCGCCCGCGGTCACGGTTGAGCTGACCGGCAGTGGCGACGACGGCACTTACAGCCAGGACGAGATCGGCGACGACGGCACTGTCACCGCTGACGTCACCCTGCAAGACGGCACCGAAGTCGGCGATACCCTGGTCGTGACCGACAAGGACGGCAACGTCCTCGACGAGCGCACGGTGACTCAGGACGATTTGGACAACGGTGTCAGCGTCGAGGTACCGGTTGCCGAGGGCGACACCGATGTCAGCGTGACCGCCACGGTTACTGATCCAGCGGGCAATACCGCCAGCGACGATGATAAAAAGCCGGTAGACAACGTGCCACCTGCGGTCTCGGTCGAGCTGACCGGCAGCGGCGATGACGGCACCTACAGCCAGGATGAGATTGGTGAAGACGGCACGGTCACCGCCCAGGTCACCCTGGAGGACGGCACCGAAGTAGGCGACATCCTGGTCGTGACCGACAAGGACGGCAACGTCCTCGACGAGCGTGAGGTCACCCAGGACGATCTGGACAACGGCGTCAGCGTCGAGGTCCCGGTTGCTGAAGGCGACACCGACGTTAGCGTCACCGCCACGGTCACCGACCCGACGGGCAATACCGCCAGCGACGACGACAGCAAGCCGGTGGATAACGTGCCGCCAGCGGTGAGTGTCGAGCTGACCGGTAGCGGCGATGACGGCACCTACAGCCAGGATGAGATCGGCGACGACGGCACCGTCACCGCTGAAGTCACCTTGGAAGACGGCACCGAAGTGGGCGACACCCTGACGGTGACCGACAAGAACGGCAACGTCCTCGACGAGCGCACGGTGACCCAGGACGACCTGGACAACGGCGTTACGGTGGAAGTACCGGTGGCACCGGGCGACACCGATGTCAGCGTGACCGCCACGGTCACCGACCCGAGGGGCAATACCGCCAGCGACGACGATAAGAAGCCAGTGGACAGCGTGCCGCCCGCGGTCACGGTTGAGCTGACCGGCAGTGGCGACGACGGCACTTACAGCCAGGACGAGATCGGCGACGACGGCACTGTCACCGCCCAGGTCACCCTGCAAGACGGCACCGAAGTCGGCGATACCTTGGTGGTCACCGACAAGGACGGCAACGTCCTCGACGAGCGCGAAGTCACCCAGGACGATCTGGATAACGGCGTTAGCGTCGAAGTCCCGGTGGCACCGGGCGACACCGAGGTTAGCGTCACCGCCACGGTCACCGATCCAGCGGGCAATACCGCCAGCGACGATGATAAGAAGCCGGTGGACAGCGTACCGCCCGCGGTCACGGTTGAGCTGACCGGCAGCGGCGACGACGGCACCTACAGCCAGGACGAGATCGGCGACGACGGCACTGTCACCGCTGACGTCACCCTGCAAGACGGCACCGAAGTCGGCGATACCTTGGTGGTCACCGACAAGGACGGCAATATCCTCGACGAGCGCGAAGTCACCCAGGACGATCTGGATAACGGCGTTAGCGTCGAAGTCCCGGTGGCACCGGGCGACACCGATGTCAGCGTGACCGCCACGGTCACCGATCCAGCGGGCAATACCGCCAGCGACGACGATCAGAAGCCGGTAGATTGGGATGTCTCGGTCGATGTGCCCAACGACCACGACGCCACCACGCCGGATGGCAACATCACTGACCAGGTGGTGTTCGAAAGCGGCCTGGCGGATGGCTCCGCGCCGAACACCAATGACACCCGCGTCGAGTCCAGCCTGACGCTGACCGCCCTGGACGGCCTACAGGACAACGGCGCGGTGACCCTGGCTTATACCGACGCGAACGGCGATCCGGCGACTCTTGAACTGAGCAAGGCACAGGTGGAAGCGCTGGGCAGCGATCCGCAAACGCTGACCACTCAGTACGGCGAGCTAACCCTGAGCGGCTACAGCCAGGCCGCTGACGGCACTATCACTCTCGACTACAGCTATGAGCTGACCACGGCACCGAGCGAGAACGTCGATGACCTGATGGATAGCATCACCGTCACCGCCACCGACCGTGATGGTCAGACCGACAGCGGCGATCTAAACATCAAGATCGTCGACGACGCGCCAGTGGCCGAAGACGACACCAACGCAGTGACGGAAGACAACGCTCTCACCACGACTGGCAATGTGCTGGGCGATAGCGGTGCCTCGCCGGGCGATGTGGCCGATACCCAAGGCGCCGACGGTGCCGCGGTGTCCGGCGTGGCCAGCGACAACGTACCGGGCAACGACGCTACCGACAGCGGCGGCACCTTGGTGATCGACGGCGAGTACGGCACCCTGACACTCAATGCCGATGGTAGCTATACCTACACGCTCGACAACGCCAACCTCACGGTACAAGGGCTGAGCGACGGTGAGACGCTGACTGAGACGTTCACTTATACGCTGACGGATGGCGACAGCGATGCGAACGATGCCACGCTGACCATTACGGTCAACGGCAGCGATGACGGCGTGACCGTCGATGTGCCCAACGACCATGACGCCACCACGCCGGATGGCGAGATTGGCGATCAGGTGGTGTTCGAAAGTGGCCTAGCGGATGGCTCCAACCCGAATGCCGCCGACACCCGCGTCGAATCCAGCCTGACGCTGACCGCCCTGGATGGCCTGCGGGACACGGGCGCGGTGACGCTGGCTTACACCGACGAGAACGGTGATCCGGCGACTCTCGAACTGAGCAAGGCACAGGTGGAAGCGCTGGGCGATACACCGCAGAGCCTGACCACTCAGTACGGCGAGCTAACCCTCAATGGCTACAGCCAGGCCGCTGACGGCACCATCACCCTCGACTATGACTACCTCCTGACCAATGCGCCGGAGGAAGACGTCGATAACTTGATGGACAGCATCAAGGTCACCGCCACCGACGAGGATGGCTCGACCGACAGCGGCGACCTCAATATCAAGATCGTCGACGACGCGCCGACCGCCGAAAACGATACCAATGCCGTGACCGAAGGTGCCGATACTAGTGGCAACGTGATCGGCGGCGATGGTGTCTCGCCGGGCGATGCCGCCGACACCGAGGGCGCCGACGGCGCCACGGTTACTGCGGTGACCAGCGACAATGTGCCCGCCAACGATGCCACCAACACTGACGGCACGCTGGTAATCGAGGGCGAGTACGGCACGCTGACGCTTAACGCAGACGGCAGTTATACTTACGAAGCCGACCCGGCCAGCACGAATGCCGATGTCCAGGACGTCTTCACCTACACCGTGCGTGATGGCGATGGGGATGAAAGCACCGCGACCCTGACCATCAATGTTGCCGATGTCACCGGCACCCCGACCGATACCACTGGCAGCGTGGATGAGGCAGGTCTGGCGGATGGCACCGATGAGCCCGCTGACAGCGAGATCATCAGCGGTGAAAGCCTCGACTTACAGTCGGGCTGGACGGTGGAGACTCAACAGAGCGGCTCGACGTCACTGGGTAGCTGGACGGTCAATACCGATGGCACCTTCGATTACACCCTGAACAGTGACGTAGACCACTCCGGCACGCCGCCGACCGATAGCTTCGAGTACACTGCGGTCGATCAGTATGGCAATACCGTCACCAATACCGTGACCATCGATATCGTCGATGATCAGCCGGTGATCAGTGTCGATAACGGTCAGTTGGGCAGTGTTGAAGTCGATGAGAGTGACTTCGACGCTGGGGAAGTCAGCGCCACCGATGCTGACTTTATCGACGGCGTATTCGCTATCGACCATGGGGCAGATGGCGAGGACAGCACGAGCTATCGCCTGCAGGTCACCGAAGGTGCGGTATCCGGCGTAATGGATACCGCCACGGGCGAAGCCGTTCATCTCTTTATGGATGGTGACGATGTGGTCGGTCGTGTGGGCAATGATACCGATGGCGAGATCGCCTTCCGTATCGCGCTGGATGGCGACACCGGTGCCGTGACGCTGACGCAGACTCGTCCGTTGGAGCACCCGGATAGCAGTGACCACGATGATGCCATCACCCTGAACGACGGCGCCCTCAAGCTAGTGGCAACCGCCGTCGATGGAGATAACGACAGCGTCGATAGCGATGCCGTCGATGTCGGTGGTAAGTTCACCTTCCGTGACGATGGTCCTTCCATCACAACGCCGCCTTCTAGCGCCTCGGTCAATGAAGCCAACCTGGCTCTGGGCAGCGATCCTAATGTGCCAGCGACTAGCGTATCCGATACCTTTGCAGTGGATTTTGGTACCGATGGTGCAGGGGATATCCAATTCAGTGAAGGGGGTGTCGATTCGACAGTATCGGCTCTTGAAGCTGCCGAGCTGACGTCGGATGGACAAGATATAGAATATGTCGTTAGTAACGATGGCCACACCCTGACGGGCTATCGCGGCACTGACCGTAGTGAAAGTGGCAAAGTCTTCACGGTCGAGATACTCAATCCGACCTCGGCAACGCCTGGCTATGAGTTCACGCTGCATCGGCCGCTGGATCATGACGGCGGGGCCGAGACCCTCGATATCAACTTGCAGCATCTGACAGTCACCGACGGTGACAATGATACGGTTGAAACCGGCTTCACCATCACCGTTGACGATGATGATCCCAGCGTTGAGCCTAAAGCCATCACGGTGGAGGAGGATTCGGACGTCGGGTCGACCGAGAATACCTTTAATACCAATGCCGATGCGACGGGCACTAACACTGGCATTGACGGTGGCACACCGGACGCAGAAGGTTGGGTAGAAACGACATACGGTAAGGCCAAGGTAAACGACGATGGCACCATTACCTACGAGCCCAACGAAAATTATAGTGGTGAGGATTCCTTTACCTATACCACGACGACCGATAATGAAACCAAGACCTTTACGGTTAACGTGACGGTCAATCCGGTCGCCGATGCGCCGGATCTACAGGGCGGCAATGTCCAGACCGATGAAGATACTGCGGTCGCGCTGAACCTGACGGCACCGAACCCTGTCGATACCACGGATCAGAACGGGGCAACCGCTGGCGACAACCCCGAACTGTTGGGCGAGATTACCCTGAGTGGTATTCCCGAAGGCACCGAACTGCTGGATGGCAGCGGCAATGTGCTGTGGACGAGCGATGGCAGCAATGGCAGCAATGGCGGATCGCTGACCATCGTGCTCTCCGATGGCGATCATACCGCCACGGCCGCTGGTGATCTGACCATGACCACGGCGCAGTACCAGGCGCTGCAGGTCAATCCGCTTGCCCAGAGCCACGAGAACTTCACCGTCGACGTCAGCGTGACCAGCTATGAGGTCGACGACAGCGGTAACCCGCTGAGTGGCGTGGACGGTGCGGAAAGCACTGCCCAAGTGGAGGTTGGTGTTCAGGCCGTAACCGACGACGTCGATCTGACCATCGACGGCTCCGATGATCCCCATACGGCCACCATCGACGAGGACGGCGCGCTGGATCTTGGCAACCTGCTCGGCGCCAGCTTCGAGGATCTCGACGGCAGCGAGGAGCGCTGGCTTGAAATCAGCGATGTGCCGGAAGGCACGTCCGTGACGGTGAACGGTAGCACCATCACCGCGGGAGCCGATGGCAAAATCGTTATTCCGGCAAGCGACCTTGGTGACTTCGGCGCCGGCACATCGACGCAGATTCCATCATCCTTGGTACTGACGCCACCGGCCGATTTCAGTGGCGATCTCGATGGCATCACCGTCACTCTCAAGGCCCAGGATCATGACAGCGATGCGGGTGATAACAACGGTGAGGTGAAGGAAGACTCGGTGACGCTGAATATCGACACCCTGCCGGTCGCTGATAAGCCGGCCGATATTAGCGCGGTGGGGCCGGAAGATAGTGAAATAGCCTTCCTGGCGGATCTCGATGTCAGTGATACCGATGGCAGTGAGACGATCATGTCGATCAGTATCGACAGCGTACCGGATGGCTGGGTGATCAAGGATGGCGACGGCACTGTCTTGCATACCGGTAACGGCAGCGATGGCTTCACGATCGGTCCAGACGATGTGGCCGACGGCAGCTATACCGGCTACACCGTCACGCCACCGGCCCATAGCAGTGTCGATGAAAGCCTGTCATTGCAGGTCACCGTGGGGGACACCGCCTCGACCGGCTCGGATATCCAGACCCACAACGTCACGGCGGATATCGCGGTGACACCGGTCGCCGAAGAGGTCGGTGGCGATAGCGACGGCGACGGCCAACCCGATCTGACCATGAATCCCGACCATACCTATGGCTCGACCGTGGACGGTATCGAGGATACCTGGTTCGCGCTCAACGCCGATGGCTTCAATCCGGCGGACGGCTGGGCTAACCAGGACGCCGATGGCTCGGAGCAGACCTTCGCGCTGCTGACGCCGGAGCTGGTCTCAGGCCAGGGTGATAACGCCGATGGCTCCAGCTTCCGCTATTCCACGGATGGTGGCGCCACCTGGGTCGAGCAGACCTATAACGGCTCACCCATCGAAGTGCCGGTGGAATACCTGGACACCCTGGAGTTCCGTGCGGCGCCGAACCAGAAGGGCGAGTTCCGGATTCGCGTCGAGGCCAAGACGGTGGATACCGATGCCGAGGGTAATACGGATACCGCCATCTCCGGCGAAGCCATTCTCGATGGTATCTTTATCGACACACCGGTAGCCGATCTCGCTTCGCTCAACGTCGCCTCGCCGGCCGAGGGCAACGAGGATGAGGCGATTGCGCTGGATATTCGACCACAAAGTTCAGATCCCAATGAGAGCTTCACGGTCACCATCAGCGATGTGCCGGATGGCGCGGTGCTGACCTACAACGGAGCGGACCTCACGCCCGATGGCGACGGCAACTATGTGATCGATGACTTCGACCGCAATGCGCCTTTGACCGTCACGCCACCCCAGGATAGCAACGAGGACTTCACGCTGACCGCGAGCGTGGTTACCGTCGATGAGTATGGTGGTGTGACCGATACCCTGGCGACGCCGGTCGAGAAGTCGATCAACGTCCATGTGGATGGGGTCGCCGATAATCCCGATGTGACCACCGATACGCCGGTCTACGCCGAAGAGGAGTTGGATGATGGTAGTGACAGCGTCACGCTGAGCGATATCATCACCGCCAATTCGGGCGAAGCCAGCGGCGATGGCTCGGAGATGTTGACCTACCGCATCACCGGTCTCGACGAGCAGTTCGATGTCGAGGGCGCGACGTTGATTCGCGGCGAGGGCGCCGAGCGTGTCTGGGTAGCCACCGACCCGAATGCCGTCAAGATCACCACGCCGGATAACTTCAGCGGCCAGGTGGACTTCTCGGTCACGCCCATCGTCACCGAAGATGACGGCAATACCCTGGAGAGCGCCGAGCAGCAGGTATCCTTCCAAGTCACGCCGTCGCCGGAGGCAGGGTTTAGCATCCAGTCCAGTCTGGCCGAGGATCAACTGGGGCAGCTCAACCTGAGCTTCGAGCCGCAGAACGGCGATACCAACGAGTCGTTGAATTCGGTATGGATCGAGGTTGCCAGCGTCACGGGCAATCAGTTCGAACTTTACTATGGTGATGACGGTACTACCACCCTGGCCGATGCTGCGGCAGATGGAAGCGTCACCGGCGTGATTGAAGAGGGCGGCTACTATAAGCTGACCGACGGTGCCTGGAACAACATCTTCGCCCAGGGCGACGAGCACTTCTCCGGTAGTGCCGGCACTCTCGAGGTGCAGTACGAGATCACCGATACCCCCAACGCTGGCTATGAGGGCGATGTTGACGACACCACGGTGGTCAAGAACGAAACCCATGAGGTCGTCATCGAGGCCGTGACCGATGTGCCCACGGTGACCATTACCGGGATCGTCAATATCGGTGACAGCGATGCCACCATAGACGAGCCCGCGAAGGACGTCACCGCCGACGGTAACGATCGTGTCGAGGTTACCGTCGATATCACCCAGCCGGATACCGACGGCAGTGAGTCCCTCAAGTACCTGCTGATCGACAATGTCCCTGCTGGGGTCGGCGTCGTGGGTGGCGAGTTCGTTGGGCAGGTCGCAGGTGGCACGGGCAGCCAGTGGCGTATCGAGATCGATCCCGACGTTGCTTTCAATGGCACCGACACCCTGACCCAGACCGTCGAGTTCACGATGGGCGATGGTACCCAGGTGGACGCCATTGAGGACCATGAGATCACCATCACCGCGGTGACCCAGGACAATGGCGCGACCAGTCAGGAGGAGAGCGGCAGCGATAGCTGGACGCTGACCGGTGAGGGCGACTTCGGCGATGGCGAGGACCCGAGCGAGATCATTAGTTGGCAAGACGCCAATGCGACCATGACCGAGGACACCGGCATGGCGCTGTCCGACCTAGTAACTGCCGAGATCGGGGACTCGCCTGATGGTCACAGCGCGGTGACCATCTCCAACCTACCGCCGGGCGCCGTAGTCAACGGTATGCAGCAGACCACCATCGACGGCGAGATAGTGTGGTATGCCAGCACCGATGACGGCAGCAATGCCGCCCTACAGACCCTGCTGGACGGCATTACGGTGACGCCGCCGGCCGACTGGAACGACAGTGAAGGGCCGTTCTCTTTTGACACTACCCTGACGACGCAGTCGCCGAGCGGCGAGGAAAATGCCTCGACGATCAGCGTCACGCCGCCGGTAACGCCGGTGACCGATACGCCGGCCGTCAACGTTTCCGCAGGCGATGTTGTTAGCGGCGAGGATATCGACTTCACCATCGACGTCTCCAGCCCAGCGGATGATCCCGATGTCAGCCTGGTGGATGGGCAACTGGTGATCACCCTCGATGAGACCGGTATGACCAGCGGCGACGGTGCCTCAGGCAGCCTGTGGTACAACGGCGAAGAGATCACGCCGGATGGCGACGGCAACTACGTGATTGATGGTGTCGCCGTGGGCGACTCGGTCACGGTGAGCTATCGTCCGGGGGACAATACTTGGGGCAACGTTTCGCTTATCGCCGAGGCGGCGACCCAGGAGACTGGTGCGGCCAATGTCGAAACCTCTACAGGGTCGAGTGCTTCCGAGATCGCGCCACCGCCGCCGGAAGTCACTGCCAGCGATGCCGTCGGT
Organism: Halomonas sp. N3-2A; assembly: GCF_002216165.1. NCBI lineage: Bacteria > Pseudomonadati > Pseudomonadota > Gammaproteobacteria > Oceanospirillales > Halomonadaceae > Halomonas > Halomonas sp. N3-2A. Next base: position 4,275,467 of record NZ_CP022286.1, read on the forward strand.
ACCGAGGACGAACTGGTCGAACTGCAGGATCTGGACGTTTTGCTGCCGGATGCCTCACAGAGCCTTGATGCCTTGCTGTTAGAAGGTGTGCCAGAAGGCTGGCTGGTCAAAACCGGTAGCGATGCCGGTTCGGCGACGCTGGCTGATAACGTCGGTGGAGGAGGCTGGTCGATCCTCAACGACGACGGCAGTATGCCGGACTTCGTGGGCCTGGTGCCGCCGCGCAACTGGAGCGGTACCCTGGATGGCGCAGATGCCCTGACCCTGACGGCGCGGACCAGCCGCAACGGTGAGAGCGAGACCACCTCCACTGACTTGGAAGTGGACGTTCAGGCCGTGGCCGATGGCATCACGCTGTCGCCCGAACTGAGCTTCGGTGACGAGGGTGACAAGATTCCGCTCAACCTCAGTGCCTCGATGGAGGACCTGGACGGCTCGGAAACCGCAACGATCAAGCTGACGGGGCTTGGCGAGCATGCCAGCTTCTTCACCGACGGCGGCGATGCGCTGCTGGATAGCGTCAGTTATGACAGCGGCAGTGACACCTACACCCTAAGCGGTATCACGCCGGATCAGATCAATGATTTGTATCTGGTGCAGGGGGCGATGCAAGGCTCCGTGGATATCAAGGCCTGGACCACGGATGGCAGCGATGAGTCGGCGCATGTCTCGGATAGCTTCGAGGTCAATATCGCAGCCGTGGAGCCGACATCCGGCGACGATACGCTGTTGTATAGCGGCTCACCGATAGATGCCCTGGGCGGCGAAGACACCATCGTGATGCGCTTCAGTGAAGACCTGGACCAGAACGACTACGCTAACTTCGATAATATCGAGCGCCTCGATCTGACGGAGAGCGGCAGCAATACGCTGGATGCCCTGCGTCCGGAGGATGTGCTGGAAATGACCGATGAAGGAAATACACTGAGCATTTTAGGTGATGAGAATGACACCGTTGAGATCGGGACAGGCTGGACCGAGGGTGGCAATCTCATAGAAGATGGCGTTACTTTCCGAGTCTACAACAACGCTGATGAAGATATCTCGTTGAAAGTGCAGAGTATACTCGTGGAGTAAGTCAGCAATAGAGACAGCAGCAAGTGTGCAGCGCCAGGGTTGTAAAATACCCTGGCGTTTTTTTAACTGCGACATCCCTTTATTATGAGGTTATAGCACTAATTTCAATGGTTGCTCACGCAACCCCTGCTATACTCCCCCGGTTTTTAAAAATAGCCTTTCTTGGTGCCATTTCGGTCTTTCTTAGTCCGCATGATGTGCTGCCAAGCCTTGGCTGTCGTTTGAAAAAAGTTAAGTATTCCATGGAAAAAATAAACAGGAGCAGTTATAGGTCTGCACGCCGACGACCATGTTTTTTGGAAGTTACTTTCATTCTTAAAGCGCTGGTGTATCTAGAGAGGAGGGGTGTTGATATTTATTAAATATATGCAGTGGAGCAGTAGAAAAAAACTAAAAAACGCCAGAAAAATTAAAATATAACTACAGGAATGGTTGTGATGATTTTAGGGCTTACCTTGCTATATGTTGGAGCAGTTCTTTTTGTGAACGGAATATGGCTGCTAGGCAAAATTGGTGACAAAGAGGTATCTGTCATCAACATAATGGTTGGTGTGTTGAGCTTCATGATTGCTGTCTATTTGATTTTCCGAGAGCCAGATAATTCTGCTGCTATTAGCACCGGGGCATTTACTTTGCTATTTTCGTTTACTTATCTTTGGGTTGGGGCTAACCAGTTTTTAAAGGCGGATGGAATCGGGCTTGGATGGTTCTGTTTCTTTGTTAGTATTACAGCAGCCTTTGTTGGGGCGAGCTCTATCACCAATATAGGACTCAACTTCGAGCTGTGGAATACGCTCAGCTGGTTCGCATGGTCTGCTTTGTGGTTCAGTTTTTTTTGTCTACTAGCGTTGGCGAAAAAAATACAGCGTTCAGTCGCGGTCTACACACTCTTTTGTGCGGTTTTTACGGGTTGGATTCCTGGCGTTATGATACTGTTAGGCATCGTCAATACATAGCGACTCGTTACTAAATGTAAACATTACTTAAAATTTATTGAGAACGCCCACATTGCGAATTTACGCGGTATATAATCGTTTAATGGCCGCGGCTGTTCATGAGCACGCCTGTCATGCTGGAGTAGCGCTCTTAACATGTTTTACTGTGCTATCAGTATATGGCAAAGCAATTAGCAAATTATGGAGATGAAAACATGGCATCAGTATTGAGCGACTACATCAAGAAAGAGCAGATGTTAAAGCAGCTGCAGGAAGAGCTGCAAGCGCTTGAAAGTAATAGTGAACTGAAGAAAGAGCTGGAGTTCAATGAAAAATTACAGAAGCTAATGACAGAGCATGGAAAATTAGCTCGCGACGTATGCGAAATGCTTGACCCATCATATCTGTCTTCATCGGTTAAAGTCACCAAGACCAGTAGTACCGATGGTCGCAAGAAGCGTCCTTTAAAGGTGTTTAAGAATCCTCATACAGGGGAAGTCGTTGAAACGCGTGGTGGCAACCACAACGTCATTAAAGAGTGGAAAGCTAAATTTGGCAACGAAGAAGTGGTTAGCTGGATCGTAGAAGAGCGCGCTTAATATGTTCATCCGCCGCTCGTCTGGAGTGCTCCACGGGCGGCGAAGATTGGCAGCCTGGCCATTTGATCTATAGTTTTATAAAGCGGTTGCGCTTCTCTATGTTTACCTTGCAAGGCTTGTAGAGTGCTAGGAGCGAATAATGAACAGAAAATGGCTTGGTTGCTTAAGTTTAGCGGTAACCGTTGGGGTTGTATCTTTGCCGGCAGCGCACGCAGCAGACAGGTTGTGCGAAGACAAAATGACCGTCTTACGGCAACAGCTGGAGCACGCCCAAGAGCATGATAATCAACATCGTGTTCGAGGATTGCAGCGTGCGTTGCACTCCATCGAAGAGCATTGCACGAATGAGCAAGTCCTTGCTGAGGCTACCGAAGAGGTTCGGGAGAGCCAGGAAGAAGTGCGTGAGCGCGAGTTAGCGCTTGAGGAGGCGCTTAGTGAGGGCGACGAAGATGATATTCAGAAACGACGTGAAAAATTAGCAGAAGAAGTGCGTGAGCTTGAAGAGCACACTCAGGAACTGAATTCACTGCAGCGGCGTATTAACGAATAATCTGCACGAGGATTTAGCACCTAGCCGCAAGATTTGTGTTTATTCCAAACAACCTCTTTTAATACCGATGAAATGCTGGCAACGCCCAACAGAGATCAAAAAAACAAGCCATACTGAGTGGGGGTACCGCAATGGAGTCACTCCAGCAACGCATTGGCCTTATGGCAACCATGCTAGTGATGATAAGCCTAATCAGCGGATGTCGCGGTCAACTAACCGTAACGGTGCCATTGCCCATGCTGGTGAACAATCCAGCTGCCTTTGATGACAGACACATCGTTACCCAGGGCGTCGTGCCCCTTCACCTCACGCGGGTCGATCAGTTACCAGGCGAATAACCTCTGCAGTTAAGCGATGCTATTAGCAGCCTAACGTAGCAAGAGCGAACGATCTATCGCTATAAACTCACTGGCCTCATTTATTAATGATGCTGCCGTAAGTTGAGGAACACCATAAACCTCAACTTTTTTACCATGCTTAACGCGTATTTTGTTGACTAAAAGATCAAAGTCTCCATCGCCAGAGACTAATACAATAACATCTGCTTGTTCTGCATATTCCATTGCATCGAGAGCAATGCCAACATCCCAGTCACCTTTCGCAGAACCGTCTGAGCGTTGGATGAACGGTTTCAGTTTTACATTAAAACCAATTGCTCTGAGTATATTTTGAAACTCCCGTTGCTTTGGGTCACCTCTGTCGATGGCATAGCAAAAAGCAGCCACAACGTCTCTGTCAGTGGTTACTTGTGCCCAAAATTTGTTGTAATCAAAGTTTTTACCATACGCTTCTCGCACGGTGTAATAGACGTTTTGGATATCAATAAATATCGCAACTTTGGTCATTAGCTATAATCTTTTTTGTCGTTAGTGATGAAATCAATGTGATTCTTCGGCGAGCTGGCATAGTGTTTTTACTGCCGCTGGCTGGCGGCCCTTTTGCCAGGCAAGCATGAGATCCGTGGCTATTGGCAAGTCGTCTAATTCATAAGCGACAATGTCTTCATCGCCGAGTGCCATGATGCTGGGCATAATCGCATACCCCATTCCTGTTGCGACCAAACTGCGAATAGTGATGTCATCGCGACACTCCTGAACAGTATTGGGTACGAAGCCTACCTTCTGAAAGCACCTATCTAACCGGTCGAAGCTGCCAGGCGTTGAAGTTCGACTAAATCGAATAAATGGCGCGTCGTGAAAATCCTTAAGCGAGGTCGGAGTAGTCGCTATGAGAGGGTGGCATCGACTGGTGAAGACCGCCATACGAAAACTGGCTAACGGATAGTAATCTAGCCGTGGCTCATCTTCTCGTTCAATGAATAGAATGCCGGCATCGAGCCGACCCGCCAGAATCGCCTCTGCCTGAGGCCCCGACAACATTGATTCCAGCGTTAACTGTGTTGATGGATAGCGTGAACGGAATCTGCTGATGAGTGCTGTGATGCTGGGAATATAGGGATGTATGGTGCTAATCCCGAGCGAGAGACTTTCGCGGTAACCATTGGCAATATCGCGTGTTTTCTTCGCGACACTTTCGAGTTCTGACAGTAGACGCTGCCCATTGGCGTATAGGTAATGTCCCGCTTGGGTCAGAGATACCCCTTTGCGATCACGATAAAACAGGACTGCCCCGATATCGGCTTCAAGCTGATGTATCTGTCGCGTCAAGGCGGGCTGAGCGATCGGTATCTGCTTGGCTGCAGACGATATCGAGCCTGCTTCGACCACCGCCATGAAGTACCTGAGTTTTTTTGTGTCCATGTCCGCTCCCAGAGACGTCACGATGCGCGTCTCATTTCGTACAGAAAATACAACTAAAGCCTCATCTCATAAAGGTATGACGCTATCGGGAAGAAGTATTTTATTCGCACTAAGCGTTACAACATACTCAAAACCAATCTGGTTAAGCGCATAACGGCGTACGCGACTCATGTTGCATAAGTATACCTTCCTGCGGACGTCAGACGGCGCACTTCTCCCAGGCTTACCACTTTACAACAAGGTTTTACCTCTCATGACGTTATCAGCCATTGAGCTTGAGAAAATGATCACGTTTCGTCGGGAACTCCACCAGCACCCAGAGTTATCTGGCCAGGAGTCGATAACCGCTGAACGTATTGCAATGATGCTACGTTGCTTGGGGGTAGATGAGGTGCATGAGAAGATAGGTGGCCACGGTGTGGTCGGCGTCATTAAAGGCGCCAGCCCGGGGGCAACCGTTGGACTTCGAGCCGACTTTGATGCCTTGCCACTCGAGGAGGCTAATCAGTTTTCGCATCGTTCCAGCCAGTCAAATGTAATGCATGCATGTGGGCATGACGGCCATACGGCAATGTTGATGGCTGCTGCTGCACAGTTGGTTAACCAGCGCCCGGCGCAGGGAAGTGTCGTGTTGATTTTTCAACCTGCTGAGGAAATTGGTACCGGTGCTGAAGCGATGCTTGCGGAGGGGTTTCAGGAGAGATTCGCGCTTGATGCGATATTTGGACTACACAATTGGCCAGGTGTAGATGCCGGGCGTTTTGTTATCCACGACGTCCCTCATATGGCATCAAGCGACGACTTTGAGGTGACGTTCCACTCTACGGGTGGACATGGAGCGATGCCTCATCTCACAACAGACCCCATCGTCGCGGCCAGCCTATTTACAACCGCCATTCAACAGATTGTCAGTCGTAATATTGACCCCCAGGACATCGCTGTTATCAGTCTCGGCAGCCTGCAAAGCGGCCATGCGAGCAATATTATTCCGGCGACTGCTCGGCTGACGGGTACCGCGCGCTGCTTTAAACCCGAGCTACGCAAACGTCTGGAGAGGCGGATTAGCGACGTGGCAGAAGGGGTTTCCAAGGCAACAGGATGCGACGTCACTCTCGATTACGTTCCTTCAACACCAGCGGTTGCCAATGACCGCGGTTGTGCCCAACTGTGCCGCGATGTGGTGGTGCAACGTTGGGGGCATGAACAACTGGTAGAGCACCCAGTCAGCATGGGAGCTGATGATATGGGGGCTTTTCTTACCCATATTCCTGGTGCCTATGCATGGATTGGCAATGGCTCAGGGCCACAAACACCGAAACTTCACCAGCCTGACTATGACTTTAACGATGCCATTCTGTCGATTGGAAGTGACTTCCTGACAAGTGTGGCAATGCAGTTTCTCGATAACCATCAATAAACTGGGAATACCCCATGACACCTCTCGAAAAAACAATGACACACGAGAAGAGTTCACGACCAACATTTCGCTTTCCGCATATTTTTGTCGTGTTATTTAGCTTTATCTGTCTCGCTGCTTTATCAACCCACTTTCTTCAGGCGGGTAGCTATGAGCGTGTAACCAATGAGCAAGGGCGTACGGTTGTAGTGCCAGACAGTTATGCGGCGGTGGAAGCGCAAGAAGCTGGCTGGTTAAGTCCGTTCATGGCGGTCTTTGAGGGGATGGGTGAAGGCAGTAGTATTATCTTCTTTATTTTCATCTCAGGCGGCGCGTTTGGCGTGCTGAAAGCAACCGGGGTACTACAAAAAGTCGTTGCCAGTATCAGTAATGCGCTTACTGGGCGTGATCTCATTCTTATCCCTTTACTGATGCTTTTATTTGCGATGGGAGGAGCAACCTTCGGCCTCGCAGAAGAAACAATTGCCTTCATCATTATCCTCGCACCGTTACTGCGTATGCTGGGGTATGACTCTATTACGGCCGCAGCGGTGCCACTGGTAGGTGCTGGTGCCGGTTTCTCTGCAGCGTTTATGAATCCTTTTACCGTTGGCGTTGCCCAGGATATCGCTGAGCTCCCGATGTTTTCTGGAATGACTCTGCGGGCCTGTTACTGGCTCATATTCGTTAGCGTCAGTATTGCTTTCGTCACTCGCTATGCGGCCAAAGTCAAAGCGCATCCCGAAGCGAGCCTTGTCTTTAATAGTGACCGCCGCCAATTTGGAAAACCACAAGCCAATGAAGATCCTGGCGCGTTATCAGTTGCCGATAAACTCGTCCTCGCTGCTTTCGTAGGCACTATTCTGGTTATTGCCTATGGGGTGATACGCCACGGCTGGTATATCGGTGAGATGTCCGGCGCCTTTCTCTTGATGGCTATTTTAATCGGTGCATTTGCGCGTATGAACCCGAATAAAATTGCCGACCATTTTGTTGAAGGCATTCAGGAAATTGCGATGGGGGCACTGGTAGTGGGCTTTGCCTTTGGCATCCTGGTGATTCTGAGAAATGGGGAAATCCTAGATACCATTCTTTATCATCTCGAAGGGCTGCTGAGCGGAATGCCCGCGGTGGTTACTGCGGTATGTATGTTTTTTGTCCAACTTGTCCTGAACTTCTTAGTCCCTTCTGGCAGTGGCCAAGCAGCACTGACCATGCCTTTGATGGTGCCTCTTGCGGATCTTGTGGGAGTCACCCGTCAGACGGCTGTTCTTGCGTTTCAGTTTGGTGATGGTATCTCCAATATTCTTACCCCAACGTCGGGATATTTCATGGCAGGGCTTGCAGTGGCAGGTGTGTCGTGGAGTAAGTGGATCAAATGGATACTTCCATTAGCGATTCTTCAACTAGGTATGGCAAGTCTCATGATTGCGCTGGCTCAGATCTTTTCCTGGACATAAATAAGGCATCAATAATGCGTATTAACAAAATCACGGTATATGGTGTACGTCTTCCGCTTAAACAACCATTTAAGATTGCCTATGATACTTATCACGATATCGCCAGCCTGATTGTCAGCATCGAGACTGCTTCTGGCCAGATTGGCTGGGGTGAAGCCGTGGTAGATCAGCATGTGTCGGGAGAAACGTATCTTGGCGCACGAGAAATCATAACCAGTGAACTAGCGCCGCTACTAATGGGCACCGACGCTAGTGATATTGCGCAATTCCATCATGCTGCCAACCTTAAAATTCGCCATAACCCCTCGGCGAAAGCAGCTCTCGATATTGCGCTTCACGACCTAGTGGCGCGTGAATGCGGAAAGCCGCTTTATGCGCTGCTAGGTGGGCGTAGCCATGCTAGATTGGAACTTCCATATGTTATTAGCATGTTAGCGCCGGAGGAGATGGCACGTCAGGCGAAAGAGGCTGCTCGGCAAGGTTATCAGTCCATCAAAATCAAACTGGGCGATACGCCGGAACATGATGTTGAGCGGATTGCACGGGTTAGAGAAGCACTAGATCGGTCGGTTGCGCTGCGTGTAGATGCCAATCAAGGGTGGAGTGCAAAGCAAGCGCTTCAGGTTATTCGGCATGCAGCGCCCTATCAAGTGGATTGGTTTGAACAACCCGTCGCTATGGAGAACCTCGCAGCCATGGCCCGTGTGACGCAGTCAACCGATGCCATGATTATGGCTGACGAGCCTATTCATGGTGTTAAAGAAATGCTGGAGGTGATTCAACTAAACGCTGCTGACATGGTGAACATCAAGTTAATGAAATCCTCTGGCTTACGTCCTGCTATGGCGATGGCAGAGGTCGGGATGGCGGCTGATATACCCTGTCAGATCGGCTCTATGGTGGAGTCCTCGATCGCGACGCTCGCGGGTGCCCACCTAGCGCTGGCGCACCCCAATATCATTGCGAATGACTTGGTGGGGCCTGCCATGATTGGCGAAGATGTTGCCCAGATGCCGGGAGATGAAACGCATATTGTGTTGGACGATTCACCTGGACTTGGCGTGACTATCGATAGGAGTCGAGTGCGGGATCTCAGCGAATTTGTCGACACCATTGACTGAACCAAGATGTACTCTCGGGCAGGAGTGAAGTAAGAAGATGTTCTCTTCTTTGGTGCTTCTGCCCGATAGTTATCAATGCTGTTATAAAATCTCAAACGTATGAATATATAAACATATTAATAGCGTTAAGCTTTTTATAGGCGTTAAGCTTTTAATAGGGATTAAATGAGGTAATTGTTTGGCACAAAGCAATGGCTAGTTGTTTAGCTAAACATAGCAGTGCGTAGTATTGTGCCAGTATCAATCACTAAACTGGGTAACATGCTCTACAAAACGTCGCACTTTGGCGAGTTCCCCTAAGTGCTCAGGGTAAACAAGGTAATAAGCACTCTCACTGAGCAACCGGTATGGCCAAGCGACGGTCAGTCGGCCACCTTCCAACTCTTCATCGACGGTAAAGTGAGGCACCAGTGCAACCCCACCGCCTGCCATTGCCGTTCGCACCAGCATCGGAAAGGTCTCGAAGCGGGTGCCATGATAGCTACGGTCAGTGATGATCTCTTGGTTTGCAAACCAATGGTGCCATGCGTCAGGGCGTGTCGAGAGGTGAAGTAGCGGTAGTTGTGTTAAGTCATCGACTGACTGGATGGGGTGCCGAGCGAGTAACTCAGGGGAAGCAACCGCGACCATATCCTCATCAATAAGCTTATGACAAGCAAGGCTTGGCCAACTGCCATGGCCATAAAACAGAGCAATATCGATATCTTGCTGTTCAAGATCGAAATCTTTTACGCGGTCATGAAACTCCAAACTAATGCCTGGATTGGCGGCTAGAAAGGTGGGCAACTTATTGGCCAACCAGCGGCTACCAAAGCTAGGTAAGGTGGCGATTTTAAGGACCTCGCTATTACCGCTGTAGGTCATTATCGCTTGCGTCGACATCTCAATTTGAGTGAGCACTTTGCGTACGTCACTTAAAAAAATGGCCCCTTCTGGGGTTAGCAGCAGGCTGCGTCGCACGCGACGAAATAGCTTGTGTTGCAAGGTGGCTTCGAGGTGCGCGACTTGTTTGCTGACAGCACTTTGGGTGAGGTTTAGCTCATCTGCTGCGCGAGTAAAACTCATATGGCGTGCGGCTGCTTCAAAGCATTGCATAGCCGCCGTAGAAGGAAGATTGCGTGATGCCAAACCTGGCGCTCCTGATGACCTGAAAGCCGCCCCGGCGCCTAAGCGCCGGGGGGAAGCTAGGTTTTTATAGTGGCTCATTGGGCGAGCGTTGCAGCCTCCTGGGATTTATCAGGTCGGCGCGACTGAAGCCAGCCCACTGTCACCATGGCAAGCAAGCCTAAGCCGCTGGTTAGCAACTCGGGAACCACCATGGCAAGCCCTGCGACTAACAGTACCAGACGCTCCCCGAAGAAGGAATCACGCACAAAGTAACCGAGTAGTGCGCTGCTGACGCCCATAATCCCTACGAGTGAAAAGAACAGCGCGCTTAACAGTCCCAGCAGCGTCGGTTCGACTAATACCAGCATAGGATTATAAATGAAGGCATAAGGAATAATAAACGCACCAATCGCCAATTTAACTGCTGTGAAGCCGGTCTTCATGGGGTTGGCTTGCGCAATGCCTGCACCCGCAAACGCGGCTAAACAAACGGGAGGTGTAATATCGGCGATAATGCCGAAATAAAAGACAAACAAATGCACTGCCATTGGCGGAAGGCCGAACTCATTAATCAGTGCTGGTGCGGCAATCGTGGCAGTGACCACATAGTTTGCTGTTGTGGGTAATCCCATGCCCAAAACAATACAGGCAATCATCGTGAACAACAGCGCAAGTATCAAAACGCCATCCGCTAAGCTAATAATGCCAGCAGCAAATTTTGACCCCATGCCTGTCATGCCTACCACGCCAGCGATAATGCCTGCGCAAGCGACCGCTGCGATCACTGGCAGTGCCACGCGCGCCCCTTTTTCAAAAATAACCAATATATCTTTTAACGAAGGGCGTGTTTCTTTGCGCGCCAAACTGACAGCGAACGCACATGCGATACCCAGTAGCGCTGCTCGTTGAGCGGTAAAGCCAACGCTAATAGTCGTAATAATGACCAGCAAAGGCAGCAACATGTAGCCTTTTGACAGTATGAGCTTACGTTTGCTGGGCAATTGATCTTTAGGAAGGCCGAGAATGCGATGACGCTTGGCTTCGAAATGCACCCCGATAAAAATACCCGCAAAATAGAGAATGGCGGGAATCAGCGCCGAAAACATGATTTCGCGGTAAGAGACGCCCACGTACTCCACCATGATAAAAGCCGCAGCACCCATTAAGGGCGGCATGATCTGTCCGCCGGTAGAGGCTGACGCTTCGACTGCTCCTGCTACTTCGGGCTTGAAGCGGGCATTTTTCATCATAGGAATGGTGAAAGAGCCAGAAGCCACGGTGTTGCCGATAGAGCTTCCCGAAATCATACCCTGAAGCGAACTTGCTATAACGGCGGCTTTGCCAGCCCCACCCGTAAAGCGCCCGGTTAGCGCAAAGGCTAAGTCATTAAAGAATCGGCCGACGCCGGTATGCATCAGAACAACGCCGAAAAACAGGAACAAGAAGATAAAGCGCGCCGATATTTGCAGGGGCGTACCAAAAACGCCGCTTTCCCTAAACCATAAGTAGGGAGACACCTGCTCAAGAGAGAAGCCCGGATGAGAAAGTAAAGGGCTGGGGATCAAGTTGCCAAACAGCGCATAGAGAATTGCCAACGTAGCCATGACAACAATTGGCATTCCTACAGTACGGCGAGTTGCTTCTAGTACAAACAGCGCGCCGAGTGCGGCAATTGCTAGGTCAAAGGCTGAATAGCCCGTAACCCTGGCACGCAGGACTTCTTCATAAAACAGGATTTTATAGTAGGCGGCAAAGGTGGCTACGAAGGCGAGTATTACGTCGTACCACGGCACGCCATTACGCCTGCCCGCACCGCGCGTTGCAGGGAATAAGATAAAAATCATCCCCAAGGCAAGCCCTAAGTGGACGGCGCCTTGCTGCTGTGACGGTAGCGTACCAAAATAAGCGGTATAGAGATGAAAGCACGTCAGTGAAACACCCATTAGGGTGATCAGCCAACCCCACTTGCCTAGCTGTAGTGCAGAGCGTACTTGTGACTCACGATCATACTTTTCTAAAAGCGCCGCTTCGTCAGGAGTTTTTTTTTATCCACGATTAAACCTCATACATATAACGCCGCTGGCATAGCCAGCGGCGAAAAGGGAACATCAATCAGTTAGATCACTTAGGCTGTCAATATTGGAGCGTTCACGGGTGATAATCTGAATGACTTCAGGGTAGATGTGCCCGATAAAGGCGACGTTATCAATCGCGCCACTTTCGAACTCTCCGCGTCCGGCAACGGCATCTTGTGCCGGTGCGTGTACGGTCATCCCAAGATCCATACCGTTATCACGAATGCTCACTAAGTTTTCGATTGAAGCGCCAGTTTCAATATTGGTGAAGTTATGGTTTTCCAGGTAACGGTTCCAAATGGTGGCCATCTCACCGCCTAGAGGGTAGTAAGTGCCGCCTTGGCTACCGGTACCTAAAATAAACTCTTCTTTGGCTTCAGTTTCGCCAAGCTCCGCAACCGGGTTATTTACGGTGAGGCCTTGCTCTTCGTAATATTTTTTAGCACCGGGGTGGATGGGGAGACCTTCTGAACCATTGAGGGCATTTTCAAGGGTAATGAACGCAGATTGAGAGTGCGTGTTTTCTTCAGCATGTTCATGCATTAAACGCGCGAGTTCATAACCCAGCTCTTCATCAATAGTATTTGTGTTGCCAACTAAAATGGCATAAGCCGTAATAGTATTCACATCTTCATTTTGAAAAGCATAGCTATTAGCGGGAATCGTAAAGCGCTTATAGGCACTGTTCTCTTCAATATAGTCAATAGCGTCATCGCTTAAACTAATTAGGCGTGCATCGCCACTCGAGGCTTGTAAGTTCTCGATGCTGCCAGAAGGTAAACCAAGAATACCGATAGAAATATCGATGTTGCCATCTTGCACACCATCGAGTGCAGCACCAAAGCCTTCTTGATAGGTATTGTACTTATCGCTACCAATACCGTAGGCATCAAAAAGTAGTTGGGAAACGCCTTGAGTGGTACTGGCAGGAGGGCCAATAGCAATATTAGGTTTGCTGTCGCCACCACAACCTGCCAACAGAAGAGTCGCGCCTACGCCGCATAGCACTTTTGTGGATAGCACTTTAGAAGTAATGTTTTTCATGTTAACTCCTGCTAATTAAATTATTTATAATAAAATTCTGCTTAGCAATTCTCGCAAGCCGACCGTCTGGGGATCGATCAGTGAAAATGGCGCGAAAAAGTAGCTGGCTATTGTTCACGGATGCAGCTCGACAGACAAAAGAAATTAAGTTGCGTACGCATTCCATTTTGTCATGCGATTCAGCATTAATAAATACTTTTCATAATCAATGGTTTGCGATTTATGTCAGTACGCCCGGCACGCTGCTTTCCTTTTAAATTTTTTTAATATTTTTAGTGCCATAGGTGCCAGCAACGCGTGCCTGTGCTAGGCGGCGACCGTTCCCGCTTTTAAATCAATCGGCTATTTTCTATGCATTCCTATTGGGCATACATTTAGCGTTTTTTTTCGTTTGTGATCTGCTATTTGAACCTGTTTGATAAGGGAACATTTGGCAATTTCAGGAGCGTTTACGACGATGGACCTTCCCAACGTCAGCAGTGCATTAGGCATCCTCCATCCCGTTTGCATTACTAAAGGGCGTAATGCAGAGGTATGGGATGAAGCAGGGCAGCGTTATATCGACTTTATTGGCGGTATTGGTGTGCTTAACTTGGGGCATGGCCATCCAGCGGTGGTCGAGGCCGTCAAGGCTCAGGTCGATACCCTCATGCATTCAGCGTTTAATGCCTTGCCGCACCGTGGCTACCTCTCTGTCGTAGAGCGACTTGACCAGTTTGTGCCGGTTTCTTATCCGCTGGGATGTATGTTGACGAACAGCGGTGCGGAAGCGACCGAAAATGCTCTGAAAGTGGCCCGTGGTGTCACGGGTCGCCAGGGCGTGATTGCCTTTGACGATGCTTTCCATGGCCGCACGTTGGCCGCACTCAATTTGAACGGCAAAGTTAAGCCCTACAAAGCCGGTTTAGGCGCGCTGCCTGGCCCGGTTTATCACCTGCCGTTCCCCAGCCAGGATAGTGGGATATCCGCCGAGCAGTCGCTGGCGGCCCTAGAGCGTGTATTTGACGTAGAAATTGCCCCCAGTGAAGTGGCGTGTGTCGTCGTTGAACCCATTCAAGGGGAAGGCGGTTTTCGCTTACTTTGCCCCCAGTTTGCGAAAGCGCTGCGGGAAATCTGCGATCAGCACGGTATTTTATTGATTTGTGACGAAATCCAATCAGGCTTCGGACGAACCGGTAAACGCTTTGGTTTCAGTCACCTCGGCATCGAACCCGACTTGCTTCTGTTAGGAAAAAGCATTGCCTCAGGCCTTCCTCTGGCCGCCTTGGTAGGGCGTAAAGAGTTAATGGATGCTTTACCCAAAGGCGCGTTGGGAGGTACCTATTCGGGCAATGCGGTTGCGTGTGCAGCTGCATTGGCAGTGATGGATATCATGCAAGACGAGGCGCTAAGCGAATGGGGTAATGCCCAAGAAGCGGCGATTGTGAGTGCTTACCAGCGCTGGAAAGCAAGCGAGCGTTTTCCCATGCTAGGTGCCATGACGGGTATTGGCGCGATGCGCGGTATCGTCTTTGAAGACACCGAAAATGCCACGGGGGGAGAGCACTTAGCTAACCTATTGGCCGCGGGGCGCGATGCTGGCGTTTTGCTAATGCCCAGTGGCCGCAAGCGTAATGTCTTACGCTTATTGCCGCCATTGACCACTGAACCAGACGTCATGGCAGAAGGGCTAGGGCTCATCGAGCAGGCGCTGGAGACGCTCAAGGCATGATCGCAATGGTCAGCGAAGTGGTAGTGCGAAGTGGCTATGTGGCGTTTCTCGACGCCTTGCGCGCCCGTGGCTTCGAAGGCGAGATTGCCCCGGACTATGCCAACCGCACGGTGCTGGCAACGGATAACTCGATTTACCAGCGCCTGCCCCAGGCGGCGGTGTTTCCTAAGCACGCGGAAGATCTTGAGCGCCTTGCCAAGCTGGCTGCTGAGCTGCCCCACCGCGATATCGTGCTCACGCCTCGGGGTGGCGGCACCGGTACCAACGGCCAGTCGTTGACCGACGGCATCGTGGTGGACGTTTCCCGCCATATGAACCAGATCCTCGAAATCGATGTAGCGGCGCGGCGGGTACGCGTTCAGGCGGGCGTGGTGAAAGATCAACTCAACGCGGCGCTGAAGCCCCATGGGCTGTTTTTTGCCCCGGAGCTGTCGACCTCGAATCGCGCCACCATCGGCGGTATGATCTCCACCGATGCCAGTGGCCAGGGCAGCTGCGAGTATGGCAAAACCCGTGACCACGTGCTGGAGCTGGATACGATTCTGCTGGGGGGCCAGCATCTGCACAGCCGCGCGCTTAGCGCTGACGAAGAGCAGGCTGAGTGCCAGCACGAAGGTATTTTAGGTCGCGTGCATACCACCGCGGCCGAAATTATTGACCAACAGCTCGGGCTGATTGAGGCGAAATTTCCGCCGCTCAACCGCTGCTTAACCGGCTACGATCTGGCGCACCTGCGGGAAGCAGAAGGCCAACTGAATCTGAACAGCCTGCTGTGTGGCTCGGAAGGCACATTGGGCTTTTTGAATGAAGCGGTACTCAATGTGCTGCCGATTCCCAAGCACGCCACTTTGGTCAATGTGCGTTACGCCAGCTTTATGGACGCACTGCGCGATGCCAAGGCATTGATGACGACCAGCGCGCGTCCCACCTCGATTGAAACCATCGACGACACCGTGCTGCAGCTGGCCATGGAGGACTTTGTCTGGGACAGCGTGGCGACGTTTTTCCCCGCCACCGGCAGCACGCCGATTCGTGGCATTAACCTGATCGAGTTTAATGACGATGATCCTGAACGCCTGGCAGAACGGGTGCGGGCGTTCACGGAACACTTGAGCCAAGACCCCACGGTAGCGCGTTTAGGCTACACCCTGGCGGAAGGCCGTCCGCAGATCCAAAAAGTTTACGCCATGCGCAAACGCTCGGTGGGCTTGCTGGGCAATGTGCAGGGCGAAAAGCGCCCAATTGCGTTTGTCGAAGATACCGCCGTACCACCAGAGCACTTGGCTGACTTTATTACTGAGTTCCGCGCCGCGCTGGATGCCCGACAGCTCTCCTACGGCATGTTTGGCCATGTCGATGCGGGGGTACTGCACGTGCGCCCAGCGCTGGATATGAAAGATCCCGAACAGGAAAAACTGATTCGTGAGATTTCTGATCAAGTGGCGGCCCTGACCCAGAAGTACGGCGGGCTGTTATGGGGCGAGCATGGCAAGGGCGTGCGCTCGGAGTACGGCCCCAAATTCTTTGGCGAGCTGTATCCCAGCCTGCAGCGCGTTAAAGCCGCGTTTGACCCGCATAACCAGCTAAACCCCGGCAAGATTGCATCGCCGTTGTCTAGCCCGCCCGAAGCCGCGGGTAGGTCCGAAAACCATGAACTAATCGCCAAAGACAGCGACCCTGAACTGTTAACGATCGATGGCGTCACCCTGCGCGGCCAGTTGGATCGCACCATTGATGAACGGGCGTGGCAGGCCTACGACGCGGCGGTGTACTGCAACGGCAATGGCGCCTGCTACAACTACGATGTTGATGACCCCATGTGCCCTTCCTGGAAGGCTACCCGTGACCGCGTGCATTCGCCTAAAGGCCGTGCCAGCTTAATGCGTGAGTGGTTGCGTCTGCAGTCCCAGGCAGGGATCGATGTAGTGGAAGAGTCACGCAAAAAGAAAGCCGAAAACGGATGGGGCTTTATCAAAAGCTTTCCGCTACGCGTCGCCAATACGCTTAGCCGTAAGCAACACCACGACTATTCTCACCAAGTTTACGACGCCATGGCGGGCTGCTTGGCATGTAAATCCTGTGCCGGCCAGTGCCCGATTAAGGTCAACGTGCCGCAGTTCCGTTCGCAGTTTTTAGAGGTCTACCACGGCCGCTATTTACGCCCGCTGCGCGATTACCTAATCGGTGGCACCGAATTTATGCTGCCTACGCTTGCCAAGGTGGCGCCGCTGTATAACGCCCTACTCAGCCAGCGCTGGGTCGATAGCCTAATGCGTAAAGGGCTGGGAATGAGCGACTCCCCCCAGCTTTCCCGCGCCAGCGTGAAAAAACAGCTGCGTGCCTGGGGCGTTGCCGAAGCTACGCCCACCTCGCTTGCGCTGCTGACTGAACAGCAGCGTGCCAACAGCGTGATCATTGTCCAGGATGCCTTCACCAGCCACTTTGAAGCCAAGCTGGTGATAGACGTGGTGGAACTGCTGTCGCGGTTGAATCTGCGGGTGTTTGTGATGCCGTTTTCTGCCAACGGCAAACCGCTGCAGGTGCAGGGCTTTTTAGGCGCCTTTGAGCGTACGGCGGAAAAACAGGCAAAACGACTGCGGGCGTTGGCAGAGTTCGACGTACCCATGGTGGGTATCGACCCCGCCATGACGCTGACCTACCGCCAAGAGTACGTCAAAGCCCTGGGGGCCGAGCAGGTCCCCGAGGTGTTTATGCTGCAAGAGTGGCTAGCCACGCGTATGAACACGCTAGTGCCTCGCCCACTGAACCTAACCGACCCTGGCTTTAAGCTGCTGTCTCACTGCACCGAAAAGACCAACGCCCCGGGCAGCCCAAAGGCCTGGCAGCAGGTGTTTGCGGCATTTGGTTTAGAGCTTGAGCTGATGGCGACCGGCTGCTGCGGTATGTCCGGCACCTACGGCCATGAAACCCGTAATGTCGAAACCTCCAAAACCATTTATGCCCAATCCTGGCAGCCCCAGGTGGAAGCCGACGAAAACACGGGCCAGCTGCTCGCCACCGGCTACTCCTGCCGTAGTCAGGTGAAACGCTACTCAGCGCAAACATTACACCACCCGCTTCAGGCGCTGTTGGCGCTATTGACGCCGGTGTCTCATCCTTATCCCAACAATATGCAAGAGAGAGCAACGAAATGACTCAGCCGAGCCTTCTTTCAACCAATGAAGTGCGTGACCGTTTCTCTAAGGCAATGTCGGCCATGTATCAAGCCGAAGTGCCGCAGTACGGTACGCTGCTTGAACTTGTCGAGCGCGTTAACCAAGAAACACTTAGTCAACAGCCTGAACTGCATCGCCGCCTGGAAGCTCAGGGCGAATTGGCCCGTTTGAGCGTAGAACGCCACGGGGCTATTCGCGTGGGAACTGCTGCAGAGCTTTCCATGCTACGCCGCCTGTTTGCTGTGATGGGTATGTATCCGGTGGGCTATTACGACCTTTCAGAAGCGGGCGTGCCGGTTCATTCAACCGCCTTCCGGCCTATCGACGATGATGCGCTGGCGATGAACCCTTTCCGTGTTTTTACCTCGTTACTGCGTTTAGAACTGATTGAAAGTGAGGCGCTGCGCCAGCGTTCGGAAGAGATTCTAGCCAAGCGCGATATCTTCACCCCAGGGGCGCGCGAACTTATCGAGCGTCATGAAACCCAGGGTGGCTTAACCAGCGAAGAGGCCGACCAATTCGTCAAAGAAGCGCTGGAAACCTTCCGTTGGCATCAGGATGCGACGGTTGATCTGGAGACTTATCAGGCGCTCCATGATGAGCACCGTTTGATTGCCGATGTGGTGTGCTTCCGTGGGCCGCATATCAATCACCTGACGCCGCGTACTCTAGATATCGACGAAGCACAGCGCCGCATGCCGGAGATGGGTATGAATCCCAAAGCCGTCATTGAAGGGCCGCCACGTCGTGAATGCCCCATTTTGCTGCGCCAGACCAGCTTTAAAGCATTGGAAGAATCAATCCGCTTTGCCGGCGATGCGCAAGGTACTCACACCGCTCGCTTTGGCGAAATTGAGCAGCGTGGTGTGGCGCTAACACCAAAAGGCCGTGCGCTTTATGACCAGTTACTTACTGAAGGCCGCAAGCAAACCGCAGGGTTGGATAACGACGCCCACCAAACGGTTATGCAAAACGTCTTTGCCCAGTTCCCTGATAACGACGAGGCCATGCGCCGTGAGGGGCTAGCGTATTTTCAGTATCATCTGACCGAGAAAGGTCAGGCGGCTAAAGACGTTGGTAGTACCGATATTGAAGCGTTAATCGCCCAGGGGCTGGTGGAAGCACAGCCGATTACCTATGAAGACTTTCTACCAGTGAGTGCGGCGGGTATTTTCCAGTCGAATCTCGGTGGTGCAGAGAGCGAAGCCTATGCTGGGAATGCCAATCGCGATGCCTTTGAAGAGGCACTGGGTGCCCAGGTGACCGATGAGCTGTCGCTTTACGCAGAACGTGAAAATATTTCTAAAAACAAAGTGTTGAATAGCCTATAAATAACGTCTGGCTGGGTGAGCCAGTATGTGTTGCAAAGGGCCTGCGAGTTTTCGCAGGCTTTTTTATATATTCATATTTTAAATATAGCTAATGTATCAAGTTTGTGTATGTAAGCTTGTTATTTAGAAATAAGTGATGAAGTGCCTGCAAACCAGGAATCGTGCAGTGCCCCTCCAAACAGGCTGCTTTTCGCTCACGCTGTAATGTGCTGATGCGCATAGCTGAAGATAAAATAAAGCTAATTATAATAATTGCTTAGTTAGATTTTTAATGCTTTTTGGCTATAAATTTGGTGAATTTACATCACTTTATTTTGTGTTTTCTCATATTATTTAATGGCGCTGAAGGTTGGGCTTTGATACTTTTAATTAACCAAATGAAACATTTCCAGGTGTTTCTTCACCTCGGCGTGGCAAGGGGGGCGTCATGAGCTATAGCGCTATTTCTGGGGTGCCCTGCTCAGACTCCAAGCTTCAGGCGGTTTTCCTGCATCAGGAGCCGCATTCTCGCGCCGAAGTGCCGTTCGGGGTCAATGTATTTATCATTGGCTTGCAAGGCCATTCTGATACTGAATCCCGATTCCAGGGTGAAACCGACTTTATTTTACCAACCTGCACTGACGGGACCGTTCACGCTCGAATCTCGTGCCATAACTAACTTATAAAGCGAGGCTTTTATGCAAATTGGTGACACTCGATATAATGTAGAAACTGATCCCTCTGTTAACAGTTATGTATATAGTGTAGAACGTGTTAACGGCCAACTCTATGTCACCTATTCCGCTGGCGGTGATTTAAATATAATTTCAGTTTCTCCTGATGGTTCAGTCAGTACTGCTCCATCACCTGTTCTTGATCCACGCACTGATGACAATTCTGATAGCGTTATTTTTAAAGGCCTTTCTGATGGGAATATTCTTGTTACTTGGTACAGTAGCTCTAGCAGTAAAGGCTTTACCGATACATATTTTAAAATCATTGATGACACTGGTCAGGAAGTAGTCGGCGCTACTAAAATAAATTCTGAAGCAGGTTCCTTGAATCGCTTTACAGAAGTTGCTGAGTTGTCAAATGGTAACCTGGCATTTGTTTGGGCGACAGGTGGATCTGATTATGCCATGCGCAGGTTTGAGGTAGATGGTACGCCATTTGATAATGAGCAATTGTCAGTAACCAACCTTGCTGGGATAAGTGGTTCACAATATCAGCATAATATCGCTGCAAATGATACTGGATTTATCATCACGTGGGATGCTTATAATTATAATAATTATCTAGGGATGCTGTTCGATAATGATGCCTCTATGCCTACTCAAGTTAATGGGAGTAATCGATTCTCTATAGGCGATAGTATTGCGAAAGGAAGTACGTCGCAATATGTGGAGACGCTTCCTAATGGTAATTACCTTGTGCTTTTTAAGGGGGCAACAGGAGATAGTAGTACTCGAGATGTTCGTTACCAGATATACGATGATAGTGGTAATGCGTTACTCTCAAATGATACGGTTATTGGCGGTATGAATTCCTGGGGGGATTTTTCTAAGCCAGTGATTCTTGATGATAGGCTAGTAGTTAGTTATAGCTACGTTGACTACAATACTGATCCAACAACAATAGAACGTTATTTGGTAAGTTATGATTTTAATGGAAATTTAATTGAAGACCTTTCTTCAAGCATACCTACAACGCAAGGTGAGTATGGGTATGTTACATCTTTCGTTGATGTTGATGGTAACCTTTCTTGGTTAGTTAATGATGATGATAGCGGGAATGATGATTATGATACTTGGCTGCTTCGACAGTCTGAAGTGATTCCTGAGGGCGAAGTATCAAACGAAGCCCCTACCATTATTTTACCCTCATCATTGGTTTTTGACGAAAATACCAGCGCTAATGCAGTTTCAGGGCTTTCGATCACTGATGGGAACGCCGACAATCAGACGGTAACTCTGACAGCAACTGATGGTACGATTAATCTTGCTAACATTAATGGTCTTACCAAAGTTTCTGGAGAATATAATTCTGGCTTTGTTACTTTTAGTGGTGATCTCAATGATGTTAACACTGCTCTCAATAGCCTGACCTTTACTCCAACGGCTAATGTTTCTGGAAATAATGCAGCGTCACTCTTTATTCAAACCGCTGATGGCAATGGCGGCAGTGATAGTCAAACGTTGGAGTTCAATATTACCGATGTCGATCCGATCATTGGCAACAACAGTTTCTCTGTAAATAAAAATAGCGTAAACGGCACCGTGATTGGAACGGTTACCCCTAGTGGAGATACTAACGGACTAACATTCAGCATTACCTCTGGCAATGAAAGCGGCGCTTTTGCCATTGATAGTAACGGTCAGATTACTGTTGCCGATGACAGTCAGCTGAACAACAATAGTTACTCTCTGACAGTTGCTGTTGATGACGAAGATGAGGATAGTACGGCAGACGATACTGCCTCTATAACGATCAGCGTCAATAACCCTCCGACGCTAACTGGAGTGCCGGCTAGTATAACGGTCGCTATTGGCTCGATATCTGACCTTGATTTATCTGCCGTCAGTCTGGCAGACATTGATAGTGATGAAATTACACTTGAGATAAGCACTCCTTCGGGAACATTGGCTGCAAGTTCTGATACAGGTGTTGTTGTGAGTGGCTCAGATACCAACACCCTGACGCTCGAGGGAACACCTGATGCTATTAACACTTATCTGGATACAGTCTCCAATATTCAATATAAGCCGGAAGACGAAGGAAGTGGTACAACGCTGACGCTGAGAGCCTCTGATGGAGAGGCTGACTCTGCCATTGCCACGTCGATAATTAACGTTAACGATTTGCCTACTGGTGACGTCACCATCACAGGCGATGCGGTAGAAGACGCGACTTTAACTGCCTCCAACACCCTGGCGGACGAAAACGGCCTGGGCATGGTGACCTACCAGTGGCTACGCGATGGTAATGAAATCACCGCCGCCACCGGCGGAACCTACACCCTGACCCAAGCGGATGTGGGCGCTGCTATCAGCGTCCGCGCCAGCTACACTGATGATCAGGGCACAGCCGAAGCGGTGACGTCTGCTGCCACGGATAGCGTTGCCAACGTCAACGATGCCCCCACTGGCGATGTCATCATTACCGGCGATGCGATCGAAGATGAAACACTCACAGCCGACACCAGCGCTCTGGCCGATGAGGATGGTCTGGGCACTTTCAGCTACGTTTGGAAGGCCGATGACACCGCCATCACCGGTGCCACCAGCAGCACCTACACCCTGACTCAGGCTGAAGTGGGCAAGGCAATCACTGTTGAAGTCAGCTACACCGATGATCAGGGTACCGCCGAAGCGGTCACATCCGCTGCCACGGAGAGCGTGGCGAACGTCAACGATGCCCCCGCTGGCGATGTCATCATTACCGGCGATGCGATCGAAGATGAAACGCTCACGGCCGACACCAGCGCTCTGGCCGATGAGGATGGCCTGGGCGCTTTCAGCTACGTTTGGAAGGCCGATGACACTGCCATCACCGGTGCCACCAGCAGCACCTACACCTTGACTCAGGCTGAAGTGGGCAAGGCAATCACCGTTGAAGTCAGCTACACCGACGGGCAGGGCACCGCCGAAGCGGTGACATCTGCTGCCACGGGTAGCGTCGCCAACGTCAATGATGCACCGACGGGTGGCGTGGCCATCAGCGGCGATGCGATCGAAGATGAAACGCTCACAGCCGACACCAGCGCTCTGGCCGATGAGGATGGCCTGGGCGCTTTCAGCTACGTTTGGAAGGCCGATGACACTGCCATCACAGGTGCCACCAGCAGCACCTACACCTTGACTCAGGCTGAAGTGGGCAAGGCAATCACCGTTGAAGTCAGCTACACCGATGATCAGGGTACCGCTGAAGCGGTCACATCCGCTGCCACGGATAGCGTGGCCAACGTCAACGATGCACCGACGGGTGGCGTGACAATCAGCGGCGATGCGGTAGAAGATCAGACACTGACGGCGTCTAACACCTTAGCCGATGAAGACGGCCTGGGCACGGTGACCTACCAGTGGCTACGGGATGGTAATGAAATCGCTGATGCGACTGACACCACTTATACGCTAACCCAAGCGGATGTGGGCGCTGCTATCAGCGTTCGCGCCAGCTACACCGACCAGCAGGGCACGGCGGAAGCGGTGACGTCTGCTTCGACAGATAGCGTGGCCAACGTTAACGATGCGCCGACGGGCAACGTCATCATTACTGGCACCACGACTGAGGATGAAACACTCACGGCCGACACCAGCGCTCTAGTCGACGAGGACGGTCTGGGCACTTTCAGCTACGCCTGGAAGGCCGATGGCACCGCCATCACAGGTGCCACTAACAACACCTACACCCTGACTCAGGCTGAAGTGGGCAAGGCGATCACCGTTGAAGTCAGCTACACCGATGATCAGGGTACCGCTGAAGCGGTCACATCCGCTGCCACGGAGAGCGTGGCCAACGTCAACGATGCACCGACGGGTGGCGTGGCCATCAGCGGCGATGCGGTAGAAGATCAGACACTGACCGCCTCTAATACACTGGCCGATGAAGACGGCCTGGGCGCAGTGACCTACCAGTGGCTGCGCGATGGCACCGAAATCACTGACGCCACCGGCGAAACTTACACCCTAGCCCAAGCGGATGTGGGCGCTGCCATCAGCGTTCGCGCCAGCTACACCGATGATCAGGGCACCGCCGAAGCAGTCACATCCGCTGCCACGGATAGCGTGGCCAACGTCAACGATGCACCAACGGGTGGCGTGACCATCAGCGGTACGGCGACGGAAGACGAAGTTCTTACGGCGTCTAACACCCTGGCGGATGAAGATGGCCTGGGCACGGTGACCTACCAGTGGCTGCGGGATGGCACTGAGATCACCGACGCCACTGGCGAAACTTACACCCTTACCCAAGCCGATGTGGGCGCTGCTATCAGCGTCCGCGCCAGCTACACCGATGATCAGGGCACGGCCGAAGCGGTGACATCTGGCGCAACGGATAGCATCGCCAACGTTAACGATGCGCCGACGGGCAACGTCATCATTACTGGCACCACGACTGAGGATGAAACACTCACGGCCGACACCAGCGCTCTAGTCGACGAGGACGGTCTGGGCACTTTCAGCTACGCCTGGAAGGCCGATGGCACCGCCATCACAGGTGCCACTAACAACACCTACACCCTGACTCAGGCTGAAGTGGGCAAGGCGATCACCGTTGAAGTCAGCTACACCGATGATCAGGGTACCGCTGAAGCGGTCACATCCGCTGCCACGGAGAGCGTGGCCAACGTCAACGATGCACCGACGGGTGGCGTGGCCATCAGCGGCGATGCGGTAGAAGATCAGACACTGACCGCCTCTAATACACTGGCCGATGAAGACGGCCTGGGCGCAGTGACCTACCAGTGGCTGCGCGATGGCACCGAAATCACTGACGCCACCGGCGAAACTTACACCCTAGCCCAAGCGGATGTGGGCGCTGCCATCAGCGTTCGCGCCAGCTACACCGATGATCAGGGCACCGCCGAAGCAGTCACATCCGCTGCCACGGATAGCGTGGCCAACGTCAACGATGCACCAACGGGTGGCGTGACCATCAGCGGTACGGCGACGGAAGACGAAGTTCTTACGGCGTCTAACACCCTGGCGGATGAAGATGGCCTGGGCACGGTGACCTACCAGTGGCTGCGGGATGGCACTGAGATCACCGACGCCACTGGCGAAACTTACACCCTTACCCAAGCCGATGTGGGCGCTGCTATCAGCGTCCGCGCCAGCTACACCGATGATCAGGGCACGGCCGAAGCGGTGACATCTGGCGCAACGGATAGCATCGCCAACGTTAA
>NZ_CP022286.1:4300792-4685223 GCF_002216165.1 Halomonas sp. N3-2A
GCGAAACTTACACCCTTACCCAAGCCGATGTGGGCGCTGCTATCAGCGTCCGCGCCAGCTACACCGATGATCAGGGCACGGCCGAAGCGGTGACATCTGGCGCAACGGATAGCATCGCCAACGTTAATGATGCGCCGATGGGCAACGCTATCATTACTGGCACCACGACTGAAGATGAAACACTCACGGCCGACACCAGCGCTCTAGTCGATGAGGATGGTCTGGGCACTTTCAGCTACGTTTGGAAGGCCGATGACACCGCCATCACCGGTGCCACCAGCAGCACCTACACCCTGACTCAGGCTGAAGTGGACAAGGCAATCACCGTTGAAGTCAGCTACACCGATGATCAGGGTACCGCCGAAGCGGTCACATCCGCTGCCACGGATAGCGTGGCCAACGTCAATGATGCACCGACGGGTGGCGTGGCCATCAGCGGCGATGCGGTAGAAGATCAGACACTGACCGCCTCTAATACGCTGGCTGATGAAGACGGCCTGGGCGCAGTAACCTACCAGTGGCTGCGGGATGGTAATGAAATCACCACCGCCACCGGAGAAACCTACACCCTGACGCAAGCGGATGTGGGCGCTGCCATCAGCGTTCGCGCCAGCTACACCGATCAACAGGGCACGGCTGAAGCGGTCACATCCGCTGCCACGGATAGCGTGGCCAACGTCAACGATGCACCGACGGGCGATGTCATCATTACCGGCGATGCGGTAGAAGATCAGACACTGACCGCCTCTAATACGCTGGCTGATGAAGACGGCCTGGGCACGGTGACCTACCAGTGGCTGCGCGATGGCAACGAGATCACCACTGCTACCGGCGAAACCTACACCCTGACCCAAGCCGATGTGGGCGCTGCCATTAGCGTGCGTGCCAGCTACACCGATCAGCAGGGCACGGCTGAAGCAGTCACGTCTGTCGCGACGGATAGCGTGGCCAACGTCAACGATGCACCGACGGGCGATGTCATCATTACTGGCGATGCGGTAGAAGATCAGACACTGACCGCCTCTAATACGCTGGCCGACGAAGACGGCCTGGGGGCGGTGACTTACCAGTGGCTACGCGATGGTAATGAAATCGCCGCCGCCACCGGCGAAACCTACACCCTGACGCAAGCGGATGTGGGCGCTGCCATCAGCGTTCGTGCCAGCTACACCGATCAGCAGGGCACTGCCGAAACGGTGACATCTGGCGCCACGGATAGCGTGGCCAACGTTAACGATGCGCCGACGGGCAACGTCATCATTACCGGCGATGCGGTAGAAGATCAAACTCTGACCGTCTCTAACACCCTGGCAGATGAAGACGGCCTGGGCGCAGTGACCTACCAGTGGCTGCGCGATGGCAACGAGATCACCGATGCCTCCGGCGAAACCTATACCCTGACGCAAGCCGATGTGGGTGCTGCCATTAGCGTCCGTGCCAGCTATACCGATCAGCAGGGCACGGCCGAAGCGCTCACATCCGCTGCCACGGATAGCGTGGCCAACGTCAATGATGCACCGACGGGTGGCGTGGCCATCAGCGGCGATGCGGTAGAAGATCAGACACTGACCGCCTCTAACACCCTGGCCGATGAAGATGGCCTGGGCACGGTAACCTACCAGTGGCTGCGCGATGGCGTTGAGATTACCGATACCACCGGCGAAACCTACACCCTGACGCAAGCCGATGTGGGTGCTGAGATCAGCGTTCGCGCTGGCTACACCGACCAGCAGGGCACGGCTGAAACGGTGACATCTGGCGCGACGGAGAGCGTGGCCAACGTCAACGATGCACCGATAGGTGTCGTTACAATCAGCGGAGATGCGGTAGAAGATCAGACACTGACCGTCTCTAACACCCTGGCGGATGAAGACGGCCTGGGCACGGTGACCTACCAGTGGCTGCGGGATGGCACGGAGATCACCGATGCCTCCGGCGAAACCTACACCCTGACGCAAGCCGATGTGGGCGCTGCCATCAGCGTTCGCGCCAGCTACACCGATGATCAGGGCACGGCCGAAGCGGTGATGTCCGCTGCCACGGATAGTGTTGCCAACGTCAACGATGCCCCCACTGGCGATGTCATCATTACCGGCGATGCGATCGAAGATGAAACGCTCACAGCCGACACCAGCGCTCTGGCCGATGAGGATGGTCTGGGCGCTTTCAGCTACGTTTGGAAGGCCGATGACACTGCCATCACCGGTGCCACCAGCAGCACCTACACCTTGACTCAGGCTGAAGTGGGCAAGGCAATCACCGTTGAAGTCAGCTACACCGATGATCAGGGCACGGCCGAAGCGGTGACGTCTGCTGCCACGGATAGCGTGGCCAACGTCAACGATGCACCGACGGGCGATGTCATCATTACCGGCGATGCGGTAGAAGATCAGACACTGACCGCCTCTAATACGCTGGCTGATGAAGACGGCCTGGGCACGGTGACCTACCAGTGGCTGCGCGATGGCAACGAGATCACCACTGCTACCGGCGAAACCTACACCCTGACCCAAGCCGATGTGGGCGCTGCCATTAGCGTGCGTGCCAGCTACACCGATCAGCAGGGCACGGCTGAAGCAGTCACGTCTGCCGCGACGGATAGCGTGGCCAACGTCAACGATGCACCGACGGGCGATGTCATCATTACTGGCGATGCGGTAGAAGATCAGACACTGACCGCCTCTAATACGCTGGCCGACGAAGATGGCCTGGGCACGGTGACCTACCAGTGGCTGCGCGATGGTAATGAAATCACCACCGCCACCGGCGAAACCTACACCCTGACCCAAGCGGATGTGGGCACTGCTATCAGCGTGCGTGCCAGCTATACCGATCAGCAGGGCACCGCTGAAGCGGCCACATCCGCTGCCACGGAGAGCGTGGCCAATGTTAACGATGCACCGACAGGTGTCGTTACAATCAGCGGCGATGCGGTAGAAGATCAGACACTGACCGCCTCTAATACGCTGGCTGATGAAGACGGCCTGGGCACGGTGACCTACCAGTGGCTGCGCGATGGCAACGAGATCACCACTGCTACCGGCGAAACCTACACCCTGACCCAAGCCGATGTGAGCACTGCTATCAGCGTGCGTGCCAGCTATACCGATCAGCAGGGCACGGCCGAAACTCTTACATCGATGCCAACGTCTGCTATTAGTGCTAATCCTGATAGCGATAATGACGGCATTTCGAATGAAGATGAAAATCGCGTACCATCGCTAGATGGAAGCACTACCGGTGATGGCAACGGCGACGGCATTTCTGACGCCGAGCAAAGCAATGTCAGTTCTACACCGTTTTTATTGACGCCGACGGCTGTCTCTAATCCCGAAGATGCCCCTGAAGCGTTTATCACGCTGACGTCGAACGGCAGCCGTGACGCCGAGAGCGATGATGACTTACTAACGTTGCGTAATGTGCGACAGTTGGATGCGCCGAATGACCGACCAGATGACCTTGATATGCCATTTGGTTTAATCGCTTTTGAAGCGGATATAGAAACCGTTGGTGGGTCTAATGTGTTTTCTCTGTTCGTCGCCGATGATGTTGAGGCCAATGGTTACTGGAAGCAGAACGCGGCTGGAGACTGGGTAAATCTGGCTAGTGCAGCCTTTGGCGGTAGTCTGACAAATGAAGGTAATAAATTACGCTTTGATTTTGTCATTGAGGATGGCGGTGAGTTTGATTCTGATGGCGCCGCTAACGGCGTTATTGTTGACCCTGGTGCCATTGGATTCCGCTTACCGGAAACCCCCGAGGATCCAGAGCCTATACCGGATGTCGATGATGGAGGGGTAAACAGCGCACCTATTGCGCGTGACGATGAATTTTCGAGCCGGTTTGGTTGGTTACTGCGTGGGAACCTGTTGGAAGACAATGGCAACGGCATTGACCAGGAGGTTGATGGTGATGACTTCTCAATCACTGATATTGATGGTCAAGAGATTCTTTTTGATACCGCGCTTGTTTTGTCATCTGGTGCGACTCTCACCGTTCAGGAAAATGGTGATTTCCTCTACGACCAGAGAGGGGCTTTTGTGCCTTCACAAGAGGTAGACCGCGTCAGCGATATCTTTGAATACTCGATTGAGGACTCGCAGGGAGCATCAAGCACAGCGACAGTTTCTGTTGAACTGGGCGATGTCACGGATACGGTCGAGATCTCAGTGCTTCATGCATTATATAAAGTCGCGTTTGATCGAGAGGCGGATGCTACAGGGCTAAATTACTGGTCTGGTGTGCGTGAAAACGGTGTGAGTATGTTTGATATTGCTGATTTCTTCATCGAATCGGAAGAGTTTACCGATGATCACGGGAGTAGCTTCAGTGATGATGACTATCTGACCCTGCTATATGCCAACGCCTTTGATAGAGCTCCTGATGCTGATGGCTTTGCGTACTGGTCAGATGTGCTTGAAGAGCCGACGGTTGATCATGGTGATGTGATGACCTATTTCGCTACTTCTGAAGAAATGCAGGTGAAACATTTAGCGGAAGGTTTTATTTTCGCCTGATGCATTGACGTTAGGCAGAGCACCAGCGGCCACTCTTCGCCTGCGGGAAGAGTGGCCGCTTTTTATGTGTATCCGTTTTTGATGCTTTTGGCCGTGAGATTGCCAGGCCCGGTACTCACGTCTCCGTGGTTGATCCGATGATATCTTTGAACGCCACAACTAAATCATCTGACTGAGAAAGGTCAGGCCGCTAAAGACGTTGGCAATGCCGATATTGAGGCGTTAATCGCCCAAGGCCTGGTGGAAGCACAGCCGATTACCTATGAAGACTTTCTCCCAGTCAGTGCGGCGGGTATTTTCCAGTCGAACGTCGGTGGCACGGGGAGCGAAGCTTACGCGGGTAATGCTAATCGGGATGCCTTTGAAGAGGCACTGGGTGCCCAGGTAACAGATGAGCTATCGCTCTATGCTGAGCGCGAAAACGCCTCTAAAGCGAAGGTGCTGGCAAGTTTATAAGGTGAAATTTTCGCTTAAACCCTGAAAGCTGGTGGCGAAAAGGTGTGCTATCAGCGATTTTCAATCCGTAAAGGTTAGAATGTGCGCCAGACTAATTTTTGGCGCACATACAGCAATA
The DNA here is from genome assembly GCF_002216165.1 of Halomonas sp. N3-2A. Lineage (NCBI taxonomy): Bacteria > Pseudomonadati > Pseudomonadota > Gammaproteobacteria > Oceanospirillales > Halomonadaceae > Halomonas > Halomonas sp. N3-2A. The sequence goes on from NZ_CP022286.1 coordinate 4,305,884, forward strand.
AGACAATAACATGTTACCGATAACGTCTAGCAGTACACCCAGTTATCTGAATCCTAAATTAGCATTACAATCTAGATATCTGCCTTGCTGTTGCTATTAGTAAACCTGATAAATTCTGTTCCAGCTCCTCAGGCATGCTCCGTGCTCGAGACATTGAGATACTGACAGCTGCTCGCGGTCGGTTATGTCTATCTAAGATAGGCACCGAAATTGATATGTCGGATAGAAAATATTCCTCTACCGATATTGCATACCCTTGGCGCCGAAATCTTTCTAAGCGATCCATTATCGCAGGTACTTCGGAGATGGTATTGGGTGTATAAGCCTTTCGCTGAGTTTGCTCCAACAGAGTAAGGGCCTCTTTTTCATCTAATTGCGACAGCATTGCCAGCCCTGGTGCCGTGCAAAAAGCCGGGAGTCGCGATCCGATAGTGATATCGGTATCGAGCATGTTTCGGCTCAGCAGGCGAGATAGATACACCACATCCTGTCCATCCAAAATCGTAAGGCTGACTGAGCCTTCTGTTTCTTTGCTCAGGTTCAGTAAGTAGGGGCGAACCTTATCGACCAATGGATGCGCATGAAGGTAGTGCGCGGCAATATCTAGTGTGCGCACGCTAGGTTCGATCAGTTGTGTTTCCTCGTTGCGCTGCAAGTAGCCTAGCTGCATCAACGTGTGTACAAAGCGCTGTGTTGCGCTTCTGTCCATGTCACAGCGTTCTGCAAGGTTCTTGATGCTCATCGCTGGATGCTCTGCATCGAAAACCTCAAGAATCCGAAACGCTTTAACCACGCTCTTGACCATTAAATGGTCCACCTTTTTCTTTTCGTTCAATTTTTCACCTTTTAATTGAATGGTCTCTGCGCAAGAAAATCATTTTTGTATCTTGATAGCTTTACAGTGAGTATATATCGACTATATTGATTGTATGTTGATCAACATTGATCGCATTATAATCACTCCAAGAGCAAATAGAGAGATAATCATGTCTGAACATATTCTCACCAGCAAGCAAGGTCGCGTAGGTGTCATCACTTTGAACCGTCCAGAAGTTCTTAACGCCTGGCATAGTGAAATGCGCCAGCAACTTATCGCCGCGCTTGAGGAGTTAACAAATGACGATTCGCTCGGCGCCATCGTGCTGACTGGGGCGGGCGGGCGAGCTTTCAGTGCTGGTCAGGATCTCAACGAGACCCGATCTTTTGACGCCGAACGGGCCAAAAGCTGGGTTGGCGAGTGGGAGATGCTCTACGACAAACTGCGCAGCAGTCCTAAGCCCATCATTGCTGGCCTCAATGGAGTCGCGGCTGGTTCGGCCTTTCAAGTAGCTCTACTGTGTGACTTCCGCATAGCCCATGCCGACGTTCGTATGGGTCAGCCCGAAATTAACTCGGGAATCGCTAGCACTACCGGCCCCTGGATCATGCGCGAACACCTGGGGCTAGCTCGAACCATCGACCTGACCCTAAGTGGTCGCTTGATGAATGCCGACGAGTCTTGTGCTCTCGGTTTGATCAATCGACTGGTTGCAGCCGATCAGGTCATGACTGAAGCGCTAGCGCTGGGTGAAGAGCTCGCCGACAAGCCTCCTGTTGCAATGCGTCTGGATCGTCAGCGTTTTCAAGAGATCACCGAGCCCGGTTTCCGCGACTGCCTTGAGGCGGGGATTCGCATTCAGGGGGAGGCTTACGCATCGGGAGAACCGGCACGCATGATGGAACTCTTTCTCAAGCGTTAAGACGGTAGAAAACATAGATTGAACAACTGTCGCTGGAGCGACGCGTGAGAAGCAAAGGACATTCGGATTGCTATGATATTCAACCTCAACGATCCCAGTTTTATTCTCGCGCTGCGCGATATCGCAACGCGTGAGCCAGAACGCTTATTCGGGAACTTCGATCAACGTCCATTGACATTTGGAGAGCTCGATCGTCAGTCCGAGGCTCTCGCCGCCCACCTTCGCAGGGAGCTGGGTATTCACCCTGGCGAGCGTGCCGCAGTTATGATGAACAACGGCCCGGAGGCCATCGCTATCCTATTCGCACTGGCCAAAGCTGGCATCATTTGGGTGCCAGTCAATGCCCGTCAACGCGGCAATGGCTTGAAATATATTATCGAGCATTGCGCTCCTGCGGTCTTGTTCACTGATGCTGATCTTTGGCCTGTCGTTGTCGATAGTGGGGCGGACTTCACGGGCAAGACGTTTCTGCTGGGCGGCGCTAAAGACACAGTATCAGAGCACTTGGAAGGCAGAGAAAGACTAGATGCACCGGCGCCTGCTATGTGGGAACTATATGCTTTGATGTATACCTCAGGCACGACGGGAAAGCCAAAGGGAGTACGCGTTACGCATGCGATGATGGCGTATGCCCTGAAGAGCGTTGAGCTGCTCTGTTCGATCAAACCGGGTGACGTCTTCTTTCAGTGGGAACCCTTCTATCACATTGGCGGCGCCCAAATGCTGTTACTGCCGCTGTTCTTCGATGTGCGGCTCAGTCTGACCGAGCGCTTCAGCGCCAGTCGTTTCTGGGAGCAGGTTCATGCAAGCGGTGCGACTCATATCCATTATCTGGGTGGCGTCTTGCAGATATTGCTGAAGCAGCCACCTAGTAAACTGGAGTCTACCCACAATGTACGTATTGCCTGGGGCGGGGGGTGTCCAAGCGACATCTGGTTAACCCTCCAGAATCGTTTCGGCTTTGAGATCCGCGAGTGCTACGGAATGACGGAAGCCTCAAGTCTAACCACCTTCAATGCGGTAGGAAGGCCAGGGTCGGTGGGGCACGCCGTTCCCTGGTTGGACGTCGCTATTCACGATGATAGGGGGAATCCGTTAGCGCCAGGCGAGCCGGGTCAGATCGTGGTTCGTGAAACGCAGCCAGGCGTGCTATTCGATGGTTACTTCCACAATGCTGAGGCTACTGAGAAGACACTAACGAAGGACATGCTGCAAACCGGCGACCGCGGCTGGCTCGATACGGACGGGTTTCTCTACTTTCTCGGACGTATTACCGATAGCGTGCGCTGCCGAGGAGAGAATGTCTCGGCCTGGGAGGTGGAGTCGGTCACCCAACAGCACCCCGATGTTGAGGAGTGCGCGATGATAGGAGTTGCCGCTGAGATCGGAGAGCAGGAAATCAAGCTCTTCCTGAAGCCGAAAGCTGGACGTGATATCAAACCACGTGAACTTCATCTTTGGCTAAAAGAGCGTTTAGCCTCCTACCAGTGCCCTAGGTACCTTGCCATCGTGGAGGAGTTCGAGCGGACTCCCAGCCACCGCATCGTCAAGCACTGTCTGCCCAAGACCCTACACGAAACCTGGGATAGTCAACGTCTTCACCAAACGTAATCCAGAGGAAAATATGAACAATAACGACAAGAAAAAAGTTCCGGCCACCGTTCCTACAACTAGAAAAAAGGAGACCAACAGCATGGTCCATGTACTGCACAAGACTGCTGCTATTACGACGTTATCTTTAGCAGCCAGTGGCATTGCCTACGCCGACGTCTGGGATTTACCTTCCCCGCAACCGGCGGACAACTACATTACAAAGAACGTAAGCTGGTTCGCCGATCAAGTACGCGAAGTTACCAATGGAGAGTTGGATATACGCGTTCACCCGAGTGGATCGCTGTTTCCTGGCGATCAGATCAAGCGCGCTGTCCAGCGTGATCAGGCTCAGATCGGTGTTCACGTGCTTTCCGCCCATCAGAACGAGAATATTCTTTATGGTATTGACTCAGTGCCTTTTTTGGCAGATTCCTTCGAAGAGTCCGCACAGCTCTGGGAAGTGACTAAGCCGGCGCTGGATGAGTTGATGGCGGAGCAGAACCTTCAATTGCTTTATCACATCCCTTGGCCTCCTCAGGGCATCTTCTTTGACCGAGAGATCGATACACCCGAGGATGCAGAGGGGCTAAATTTCCGAGCCTATAATACGGCTACGGCGCGTTTTGCAGAACTGATGGGCATGACGCCAACCTTGATTGAGGAAGCCGAACTTTCACAGGCAGCCGCCACTGGCATGGTGCAGTCACTGATATCTTCCGGCGACCCCGTCTACAACCACCAGTTATGGGACTACCTCCCTCACTTCTACGATGCCAAAGCGTGGCTCGTGCTTAGCCACGTCTTCGTCAATAAGGACCGCTGGGAAGCCCTTGACGAGGAAATCAAAGAGGATGTTCTGGCCATTGCCACAGAAGCCGAGCAGCGCGGCGAAGAGCAGGCCAGAGAACTTACCGATGAACTCAAGAGCCGACTGGGCGACAAGGGGGTTGCGATCAACCAGCCTAATGAAGACCTGCAAGCGGAATTTAACCGTATTGGTGAAGCTATGCAGGAGGAATGGCTAGAGAAGGCTGGCCCACAAGGCCGGCAACTGGTAGAGGAATATCGTGCCATGCAGTAACGGTACGATTCATGTCCTCATTCCGAAGAATGGGGACTTCGCTTGGCTGGTTGAACTAGGGACTGCTCCTATGAACACCTTCTCTTCCCGTGCAGTTAAATGCCTGGAAACGCTCTATCGTGTCTTCGGCTATCTTGCCGCGCTATGCATTTTTATCATGCTGATAGTGATCGTCGCCCAGGTGGTGCTGCGTTGGAGTGGCACGACTCTGCCTGGTGCTACCAATTACGCTGGCTACCTGATGGGTGCTAGCACATTCCTTGCTGCGGCCTATACCTTTCACGAAGGCGGGCATATCCGTGTTGGTCTCCTGGTGGAGCGACTCGGGCGCTTTCGCCCCATTGGCGAGCTGTGGTGCCTCTTGGTCGCAAGCGGCATTGCTGGCTTTATCACGTGGCATGCTTTCGACGCGGCCTACTGGTCCTATCGGTTTGGTGATGTCTCATCAGGGCAGGATGCGACTGCACTATGGATACCTCAGACGCTGCTCGCGCTCGGTTCCACAGCATTTACGATTTCAATTCTTGACCATTTCGTGCGTACCCTGGCCACGCTGTTTTGTTCTTCGGCTGCCAACCGCCACGAAACCCATCCCATGAGGAGTCTCTGATGGACTTCACCGAATTGGCCATTGCTCTGCTGCTCATCCTCTTCTTACTGCTGGGATCTGGCGTCTGGGTGGCTCTGTCCCTGGTCGGGGTAGCCATTGTATGCATTACGTTTTTCACTGGTCGCCCGATTGGGGCCTCAATGTACAGCACACTGTGGACGTCTTCGACGAGCTGGACGCTAACGGCCCTTCCTCTATTTATCTGGATGGGAGAAATCCTGTATCGCACACGGCTTTCCGAAAGCCTTTTTCGCGGGCTGAGCCCCTGGCTCAGTTGGTTGCCCGGTCGGCTAATGCATACCAATGTCATCGGTTGTACTTTGTTTGCTGCAGTCTCTGGCTCTTCTGCAGCCACCCTGACAACGGTAGGCAAAATGTCTATGCCGAAACTCAAAAAGCGTGGCTACTCCGATTTCATGAGTGTAGGGACTCTAGCAGGCGCTTCTACCCTTGGTCTTATGATTCCACCTTCCCTAACTATGATCGTCTATGGCGTGATTACCAATCAATCAATACCGATACTATTTATCGCGGGTATACTCCCTGGGCTGATATTGGCCACGTTATTTATGGGATATGTCGTTGCATGGGGGATATTGAAAAAGCCTAATATTGACCAAGAGCCATCCATGACAATGAAACAGCGTCTTTATGAGTCGCGACTATTGATACCCGTTGCGTTACTGATAATTACCGTAATTGGTTCAATGTACTCCGGTCTTGCTACTGCGACTGAAGCGGCTGCACTTGGGGTTGTCGGCGCTTTATCACTTGCGGCAATACAGCGTAGCTTGACCTTTGCTTCGCTGGTAGAAAGCCTAATTGGAGCCGCTAAAACCTCTTGTATGATTGCACTTATTTTGGCGGGAGCTTCGTTTCTAACCCTAGCAATGGGGTACACGGGGTTGCCCAGAGGTTTGGCGGAGTGGGTGGGCACACTCGATTTAACGCCTTTTATGCTTCTGATGGCATTAATGGTTGTTTACATTGTATTGGGGTGCTTCTTAGATGGCATTTCAGCCGTGGTGCTGACCATGGCTGTGGTCACCCCCATGTTGAACGAAGCAGGTATCGATTTAATTTGGTTCGGTATATTTGTGCTAGTCATGGTAGAAATGGCTCAGATTACTCCACCGGTGGGCTTTAATCTCTTTGTAATGAAAGGCCTAACAAATCATAGCCTCGGCTTTATTGCCAAAGCAGCCGCCCCAATGTTTTTAATTATGGTTTTTATGGCGCTATTGCTAATTATATTCCCTGAACTTGTAACCTTTCTACCCAGCTATATGAACGAAGCAAAAATGTAAACGGGGAAATGTAGTTGTAGCCAACTACGGTCTGAAATGGTATCAATGCAGGCTTTTAGGCCTGCATTGATGGATTTTTTTGTCTTAGTTAAATTATTATTTTCTCAGATCTTGTTTTGTTTAAATGCTAGGATGTTAAATAATATTAGTTTATGTGTTAGTTTCATTTAATATCCAGCTGAGGCTGATAGCCAAAATTTTTAAGAGGCACTGGGTGCCCAGGTGACGGATGAGCTATCGCTCTATGCTGAGCGCGAAAACGCCTCTAAAGCGAAGGTGCTGGCAAGTTTAAAAAACTAATCCATCGTTAATTAAAGAACGGCAGCACAGGAATGTGCTGCCGTTTTGTTAAGCAATAACACCGTGATTAGATCAGCACTCGTAGACACTGACCTGCATGATACAGCGAGAAACCACCCTCATAGGCGCAGCTCCACAGCGGGCGGGCTTTGATGGGTTTGGGCTTTGACAACGGCAGCGGCAGCAGGCTGTCATCCTCGTTTGCAATGTAATGGGCAAAACCTTGCCCGACCACCGTGCCGGTAGTGATGCCGCGTCCGTTATAGCCAGTGGCTGACAATATCCCAGGGGCCGGTTCAAAAATACGTAAGGTGTGGTCCGGTGTGAACGCGACCTTGCCGGTCCAGGTGTATTCCCAGCGTACGTTGCCGAGCCCAGAGAAGTAATGATCTTTTATGGTATCGGCCCAGCGGGTTAAGTAAGCCAGCGGCTTGCCTTCACCTTTCCCCAGGCTACCCAACAGTAAGCGGCCTGCCTTGTCCCGCCGAATGCTGCTAAGTACCGTGCGTGTGTCCCAAGCGCCTTGCTTTTCTGGCAGTATCGCATCGGCGGCTTCGCCCGTCAGGGGTTCTGACGCCAGTTGATAATAATGGCCGATAAAGAAGTGTTGTCGAACTTGGTTCCAGTCGTCTTCGGTATACGCATTGGTCGCCATGACGACTTTGTTCGCGGTTACGCTGCCATTTTGAGTTAACACCCGCCAGCGGTCTTCCTGTCGCTCGATGCCTGTTACGGGGCTTTGGCAATAGAGAGTGGCCCCTAGGTTTGCAGTAGCGCGGGCGAGCCCTCGTGTATAGGCGCACGGGTTGATAGTGCCAGCGCGCTTATCAAGCAGCGCGGTATGTATCTGAGCGGTTCCCGTCATCCGCTCGCATGCTTCACCTTCCAATAGGGTCACCGGGGCTCCACGGTTTTGTAACTGCTCGTGGCGGCGTGTGAGCTCTTGGCAGCCTTTGGTGTTATGGCCAAGGTGCAGGGTGCCTGTACGCGTTGCATCGCACTCAATGGCATAGCGCTCAATAATGTCGAAGACTTTTGCTGGCGCGCCGCCCAAAATAGTATTAACGCGTTCGCCTGTTTCTTCACCTAGCGCGGCCACGATGTCATCGGGTGGAATCCAAAGCCCGGCATTCACCAAGCCAACATTGCGGCCTGAAGCACCCGTGGGGATATCTCCCGCCTCCAGCAAAATTACCTTGATGCCTTTTTCGGCCAAATGTAACGCGGTGGACAGGCCTGTAATACCGCCACCAACAACACAGACCTCGGCCTCTTCCTGGTTCGCTAACGCAGGATAGTGTACTGGGGCTTCCGCGCTCGTTTGCAGCCAAAGGCAGCGCTCGGAGAGGGTCGTTTGCATCTTATAGTACCTCCTGAAAAGAAGCGCAGGTCGGCCATAGGTCCTGGTACTTTTAGTAAGGGCCCTGCAGGGAAGGGCCCTTATAGAGGGGAAGGGTTAGTCGAACTTAATGCCTTGGGCCAGTGGGAGTTCACGAGAGTAATTCACGGTGTTAGTTTGGCGACGCATATAGCTCTTCCAAACGTCGGAGCCAGACTCGCGACCGCCACCGGTTTCCTTCTCGCCCCCAAACGCACCGCCAATTTCAGCACCGCTAGGGCCGATGTTGACGTTGGCGATCCCGCAGTCACTACCAACCGCAGAGATGAAGGTTTCGGCTTCGCGAACATCGGTGGTGAAAATACACGATGACAGCCCCTGGGGGACGTCATTATTGGTAGCAATAGCCTCATCCAGCTCTTTGTAGGTGAGGACATAGAGAATGGGCGCAAAAGTTTCGTGCTTGACCAGCTCGTTTTGCTCGGTCACTTCAACAATGGCGGGCTCGACGTAGTAGCCTTCGTTGCTGTTGGCGATCTCTACACGGTTGCCACCGAACACATTCGCACCTTGTTCACGCGCCTTAGCCAGCACGCTTTGCATCGCATCAAAGGCTTGATGGTCAATTAGCGGGCCAACCAAGTTACCTTCAAGCGGGTTGCCGATGGACACCGCGCTATACGACTTCTTCAGACGCGCTAAGATTTCGTCTTTAATGGATTCATGAACGACTAGGCGACGCAGTGTCGTGCAGCGTTGCCCAGCCGTACCCACCGCAGAGAACAGGATGGCGCGAGTTGCCATATCAAGGTCTGCGCTTGGCGCTAAGATCATGGCATTGTTGCCACCCAGTTCAAGAATGCTGCGACCGAAGCGCGCTGCCACTTGTGGGCCTACTTCGCGACCCATGCGGGTGCTGCCGGTAGCGCTGATCAGCGCAACGCGAGTGTCATTGACCAACTGCTCGCCAGCAGCACGCTCACCAATAATCACCTGGCTCAGGTGCTCAGGGGCTTCATCGCCGAACTCTTCAATGGCACGTTCCAATAGTGCTTGGCAGGCCAGTGCCGTTAACGGTGTTTTTTCAGACGGTTTCCAAAGTAAGCTATTGCCGCATACCAGCGCTAAGGCTGAATTCCATGCCCAAGGGGCGACGGGAAAGTTAAACGCCGTAATTAGCCCAATCGGGCCTAGCGGGTGCCAACTTTCGCGCATATGGTGACCGGGGCGCTCGGAAGCGATGGTCAGCCCAAACAGCTGGCGAGATTGACCAACGGCGAGGTCACAAATGTCGATCATTTCCTGAACTTCGCCAAGCCCTTCCTGGAGAATCTTGCCGCACTCCCAGGTAACCAGCTCGCCAAGTGCTTCCTTGTGCTGGCGCAGTTGGTCGCCAAACAGGCGAACCAATTCACCACGACGGGGGGCAGGCACGCTTTTCCAAGCTTGAAAGGCTTTTTCTGCGTTCGCGATAGCGGTTTCAACGTCGCTGCTAGAAGCCGTTGTAAGACGGCCAATTTCGCTACCATCAATCGGTGTGGTAACAATCAGGTCGCCGCCTTGATACTGCTCTTTTGCGACACCCATTTTTTCCATCAGGGAATGAATCATTGCTTCACCAAATATTGAATTGTGAGTAAATTGGTTACAGGAGCAGTATTGCCAAGCATGTGGCAGCTCATCAAACGATGTTTGTGAAAAACATCATTCCTTAATTTCACCAAGTAGGAATGCTATGCGTCGTCGAAACTTACCTTCTTTGACCAGCCTGAACTGTTTCGAGGCCGCGGCAAGGCATCTCAGTTTTACGCGGGCTGCGGATGAGCTGAGCCTGACGCAAAGTGCGGTGAGTAAGCAGGTGTCACAACTAGAGGTTACCCTGCAACATCCGTTATTCAGGCGGGTGAGAAAGCGTCTGCACCTGACGCCAGAGGGAGCGGTCTATCTCGGCGAAGCGCGTAAAATATTAGCCCAAGTCGAAATGTCCACGCGTTATATGCAGTCTTACGGCGTAGAGGCAGATGTGCTGAATATCGCCACATTGCCCACCTTTGGGGCGCGGTGGCTTATCCCCAGACTCAACGGGTTCCGCTTTAAATATCCCAATATTAATCTCAATATTGCTAATCGTACCGAACCGTTTGATATGCAAAAAGAGCGTATAGAGGCGGCGTTCTTTTTTGGTCATGGCGTATGGCCGCGGGCGGAATGTATTAAGTTGCTGGATGAAGAGGTGGTGCCTGTCTGCTCGCCTACCGCCATGGAGCAGACAACCGTTCGCGACCCATTAGACTTAACAGACATGGTGTTGTTACAGGTTTCTACTCGGCCCGAAGGGTGGCATGACTGGTTTGAAGCACAAGATCTCTATACGGAGCACAGCTACCATGGCCCAAGATTTGATACGTTCTATATGGCGTTAAGAGCGGCCCGCGCGGGCTGCGGTGTTGCCCTAGTGCCAAAGTTTCTTGCTCAGGAAGAGCTTGATGAGGGGAAGTTAGTCATTCCTTGGCAGTTCTCACTTAAGAGTCAAGATGCTTATTATATGGCGTACCCAGAGCATATGGTTGAAGTTTATAAATTGCGCGCTTTTATTGAGTGGATTCGTGCGCATTTAGATTGATAACGATCAATCTAAATGCTTTGTTGGCGGTGGTTTAAGAATGACTGCTTTTTTATAGAGTCATCTAATAATATGCTAAGTTATTAACCGATATCTTATAAGGAGGGCTAAAATGTCAGACTTAGCCGAAGCATATCTTTGTGCTGAATTCCATTTTCAATGATAGGCTCAGGATAGTTCTTCAAGAAAAAGTCTTTATCAATGCAATCAACCCTAAAGCCCTGGCGTTGGTAGAAGGTCAGTTGATAGCCGAATGTGCCCGTTCCCACCTCTAGGCGCTGTGCACCTGATTCCTTCACTTTTTCGATAACATATCTAAGCAGTTGGGTGCCAACACCATGCTGTTGAACCGATGGTGAAACGGCAATGTTCATCAGTTCCAGTGCTCCCTCATAAATTGGTTTGATAACACAAGCTCCGACGATTGCCCCTTTGTCGTAGGCTGCGAAGCACCTTGATTGATATAGGTACCTTTTAATGGCCTCCTCGGACGGGTCCGCTAAAAGAAGTAGCTCCATTGGTACTTCAGAGGGTGTTATCTCAGCGATTTGCAACGCAACCTACTCCTCTCGTATTCAGAATAATTTACATTCTATTTTTGTATGGATGTCTTTATGTGAGCGTTTGGGTGATTTTTTGACTTTAGGCCGCGTGTTCTGATTTGGATAGGCACACGTGGCCTGTCACTATAAAATTAAAGTATTTATGTAACATAAAAAGCCTGGGTGCAAGCTGCCTTAGGTAGGGGCATTTTGTTGCTGTTGGTTTGAAAAAGCTGATGTGCTAGCTCACCGGCGCGAAGTTATTCACACGAGATCATCATGACCCTACTGGATAAACGTGCATTTTACTTATTTGAGGTAAGCAGCTGCGGCGGCATTCGTGCGGCGGCGGAGCATCTGCATATCAATCCCTCTGTGGTAAGCCGTCAAGTACGGGGGTTGGAGCGGGAATTGGGCATGGCGTTGTTGGAGCGTCAAGGGCGGCATGTGACGTTGACCGAGGCAGGCCAATTGGTAGTGGAAGGGTTTCTTGCTCAGCGGCGGTTGAATTCAGAGCTGGGAGATACGCTGTCCCGGTTACGCAATTTACAGTCGGGGAAAGTGGTCGTCTCGGTAGGTGACGGCTTTGTGGATAGTTTTATCAACCATGTGATGCGCCGTGTTTCCGAGCAGTATCCCGATGTGCTGATCGAGATTAAAACAGGGATTTATTACCCCCGAGAACCCCATGAGATGGTGGCCAGCGACGAGGTAGATATTGCGATTACCTACGGCCCCATTTCAGACCCACGGTTAGTGGTGCACTCCTTTGAACGAGGGCCGTTGTGTGCGCTGGTAGCACCGTCCCACCGGCTTGCTCGCCAAGAGAGCGTGTCGATCACGGAGTTATTACAGCACAAGTTGATTTTTTTACCGGATGTCTCGGGCTCTCAGCAGTTCGTGAATGCGCTATTTGGTGCTGCCGGGCAGTTGGCTACGCCTGCCTATCGTTGCAACCTGCATTCGGTGTCTCGAAGGATGGCTTGTGCCGGGATTGGCGTGTCGTTTATGACGGCTGCTGCTGCACGCAGTGAAATAAATGCGGGTTTGCTGAAGGCGATTCCCATTGATCACCCTATGGCGGCTAGCAGCCAGGGCAATTTGGTGCGTAGAGTCGGCAGAAGGCTTTCGCCCGCTGCCGACTATTTGTGGAAGTTAATGATGGCGATGCAGTGACTTACTGAAGTATCAGTTAGCCATCATGTATACGCCTGGGCCAATTGGCCAGCCCATGGCCAGCCAGAACATCAAAAACGCGGACCAGGCGAGCAAAAAGCCTATGGCTAACGGCAGCATGGTGGCTATCAACGTGCCTAGCCCCATATCTGGCTTATAACGCTGCATATACACCAGTGCTACCGAAAAATATGGGCTCATGGGGGAGATAATGTTCGTGCTGGAATCGCCTATGCGGAACATTGCCAACACAAAGGCTGGGTCGAAGTCGATCATCATCAGCATCGGTACGAATACCGGAGCCATTAATGCCCACTGAGCGGAGCCGCTGGTCATAAAGACATTCAGTACTGCGCTCATCGCAATAAACGCGCCTACTAGCGGTAGCCCAGTAAATCCGGTGCTTTGCAGAATATTGGAGCCTTCAATAGCAATAAATTGCCCCAGTTCTGACCAGCGGAAATAAGCAATAAACTGCGAAATTGCAAAGAACAGTACTAGGGTAGGTGCTAAGTCACTGGCAGACTCCGCCATGCGTTGTGGTACATCACGGCTGCTGGTGATCTTACCGGTGGTGATGCCATAGACCAAGCCAATAGTGACAAAGTAGCCAAACATCAGTGGCACGAGTGAGCGCAAAAAGGGCGAGGGAATCAAACCGCCTTCTTCATTGCGCAGTGGCGATGCTTCGGGTACCACGGCAATTAAGATCAGCGCTAGGTAAATCAGTGTGGCAACGCCTACCCGCTTTAGACCGCGCTTTTCTGCGTCGGTTAATGCCGGTTTTATGATGTCAGTTTTAAAGTCTTTGCTCATCGGTAGGGTGCGTTGCAGCCTCGGCTCTACGATCTTATCGATGACTAACGTGCCAATAATTGCCAGCACAAACACTGAGCAGGCCACAAAGTAGTAGTTATCCACAGGTGAGACGTAGGCGTCTGGGTCTACCAAGCGTGCAGCCTCCGTGGTTATGCCAGCAAACAGCGCATCCCCGACGGTAATAAACAGGCTGGCATCAAACCCGGCGCCTGCCGCCGCATAGGCGGCGGCTGCACCGGCGATTGGGTGGCGGCCCACCGAGTAGTACACCATGGCAGCTAGAGGGATCAGGATCAGGTAGTTGGCATCGGAGGCAATACTGCCGCAAATACCCGCCATAAAAACGCAGAAAGTGAGCAGAGCGGGTGGTGCTTTCGCCACGCTCACCTGCATCAAGGTCGACATTAAGCCCACTTTATCGGCCAAACCAATGCCAAACATCACCACCAAAATAAGGCCGAGGGGAGGGAAGTTAACGAAGTTACTGACCACGCTGGTCAGCATAAACTCAATGCCATCAGCCGAGAGTAGACTGCGTACCTGCACCACCGCGTCGGTTTGCGGGTTAACCGCTGAAACGCCGAGTGACGAAAGCAGGGCTGAGAGGATTACAACAGTGCCCGCTAAAATGGCAAAGAGAATAAACGGGTGTGGGAGCTTATTACCCACACGCTCAATAGATGAAAGAACACCTTGCATCGTATTAATCCTTTTTTCTTAACGTTATTTTTTTAATCGTAATGAGAGGCTTGCAGAGAATTAAGTTCGTGATAGCAACTCTTTTGCCAACGCCACAAACATCCCGCCTGCGACCGGCAGAACAGCATCGTTAAAGTCGTAGTGCTCGTTGTGCAGATAGGCGCTATCGCCATTACCGACAAAGAAGAAACACCCCGGTACTTCCTGCAGGTAGAACGCGAAATCTTCCGCCCCCATGGTGGGCATATAGTCCAACTGCTGAATGTCGTGGCTTACTGCGTGCTTGTTGGCAATCGTTAGCACGCGTTCTGACCACGCTGAGTCGTTAACCAGTGGTGGCACCTGGTGTAGGTGTTCCAGATGAAACTGCGCACTGTGGGCTGCGCATACGCCCGCGGTTACCTGCTCAAGCTTGCCTGCGAGTGCTTCGCGTGAAGAGGGGCGGTCACTGCGGATATTCACTAACAGTTCGGCTTGGCCAGGAATCACGTTGGCGGCGTCGCCCGCATGGAAAGCGGCTACAGTGATCACGCCTGCTTCCAGCGGCGATTTGTGGCGGCTCACTAACCCTTGCAACTGCTGTATTAGTGACGCCCCGACATAAATAGGATCGACCGCCAAGTGCGGCATGGCGGCATGGCCAGAAGTACCTTCAATAGTGACTTTATAAGTGTCGTTACCGCCCATAGCTGGCCCGGGTTTAACAAACAGTTGGCCTGCTGGGAAACCAGGGCGGTTGTGGTAGCCAAATATCGCGTCCACCTTGGGGTTTTCCAAGACCCCTGCCTTGACCATGATGTCGGCACCATTGCCACCTTCCTCGCCAGGCTGAAATAGCAGTTTAATGTGCCCACATAGCTCGTCACGCAGCGCTATGATGGCCTCGGCAGCCAATAACAGCGTGGCGGTATGCCCATCGTGACCACAGGCATGCATCAAACCTTGCCGTTGGGAGCGATGCTCAAACGTGTTGGCTTCATCGATGGGTAACGCATCCATGTCGGCGCGAAAGGCAATCACTGGGCCTTCGCGACCGGTCGCTAGCTCAGCCATAACGCCTGTAGTGGCAATACCTTCGGTAACGCGATAGCCAAGCGCTCTTAGCCGCTCCGCGACCAGCGCGGCGGTGTTATTTTCCTGGAATTTAAGCTCGGGCTGCTGGTGCAACCGATGCCGCAAAGCGGTGGCTTCACCAACTTGTTTATCTGAAAACATTTCCTATCCCTACTGTTGTCGGTGCCTTTATTCGGCTTTTTGTAAGCTAAGCGACTTGGCGGGTAGAAAGGAGTCGTTTTAATGACGAATTTGTTGCTTTCAAAGCAACAATAATGGGGGGATACAACCGAAGCTGCTTCCTAGCGATGTTATCAACGCCCTTGGCAGCTAGCGGTGAAATTTTCAGTGTCACCTTCTTTAATGCTTATTTTTAACTTAAGCATTCTGCTTATCGACTAAATCATACCTCTTTGCGGCAGCCGCACAGCAGGAGATTGCAATCACCCAGCAAAGTAGGCTATTGGTGGCGCAGTTGATAGATCAGCTTGATGCACAAGACACACACGGCCGTGGAGTGCTCGGTATGAAGACCTTGTCGAACATGGGGTTTGCCCTATTTGGTGCAGCGCTGGTCGCGATTAGTTATGGACTTGCGCGCTTTGCGTTTGGTTTGTTTGTACCTTCCATTAGCGCCGAACTAGAACTGACTGCGTACTTAGTTGGTATTATCGGGGCGCTGCCGTTTATTAGTTTTGTCTTGGCGACGTTGTTTGCACCGCTTGCAGCCGATCGGCTTGGTGCGCGTAATTTAGCAGTGTTATCCGGTGGATTCGGTGTGGCCGGGCTGGTCTTTATCAGCCAGTCGTCTGGTGCCTTCTCGCTCGGCGTAGGTGTGTTTGTCTGCGGGATCTGTACTGGCTTGATGATGCCCGCTCTGACGGCTGCTATGCAGGCGTTGGTGAGCCGAACAATGCATGGCCGCGTTAGCTCTATCATGAATGCTGGCACCAGTATTGGCATTATCGTAGCAGTGCCGACAGTCGTGTTCCTGGCCGATGCGTGGCGCTTTACCTACACTAGCTTTGCTGTTTTGGCGGGTTTAGGGGTGATTGCTGCCTGGTACTTTATCCCTTCGGTCTCTCGGGTTGTGCCAGCCAATGCGGCACCGCCACCGCCAATCACGCGGCTACAGTGGTCGCGCCTTACTCGGCTATCACTCTTTGCTTTCGCGATGGGGTTTGTGTCTTCGCCATTCTGGCTTTTTGCGCCTGATTTGGCCGTTACCCTTGGTGGGTTGCCTCCTAATCAAACTGGCTGGCTTTGGTTTGCCGTAGGACTTGCTGGGCTTGGAGGTGCCGTAGTGAGTGATTTGGCTGACCGTAATAACCCTCCTATTACGCAGGCACTAATGCTAATGATGCTGTCTTCAAGCTTGGCGTTGCTTGCTGCCAGTCCCAGCCAGTTAGCATTGGCGATATTTTCCGCCATGGTGTTTGGACTTGCTTACATGAGCTTAACGGGACTGTATCTGATGACGGGCATTCGGCTATTGCCGGGGCGGCTTTCCATGGGGCCCGTCTTACCTTTCATGGCCTGTGCGCTTGGGCAGGCAGTAGGCTCGCCGGTTGTCGGTATGCTGGTGGACGGTTTTGGTTATGCCTATGCATTTTCGCTATTTTCGGTCGTCGGCATTGTGGTGGCGATTATATCGCCAGCTTATCCCGGCCACATTGATTACTGGGCAGACTTGGTGGAAGAGTCAGCGCAAGAAGAACCACTGCAAGAGGAGCAGCCCGCTGCTGAAGAGACGGGTCTCCAAGCAGCCTATGACCACCAATTGCTGGATGAGAATGGCGAGCCCATCGAAGAGCCCGTTACGAAAGAGGATAACGTAGCCTAATGCGTTTCTGATTAGCGTTATACGGTCGAAAGCCATGGAGGAATTGGAGAAGATGCCAGGAGGGCGATTTGCCAGGGTTTGCTATCACCGGTAGCAGAGGGGGGCTAGAGGCAACGGATACCTAGCGGCATCGGCGATAAAAACGACAACGCCAGCTGAACCCAGAGGCTAGCGTTGTCGGACGAACAGCGATCAGGCGAAGGCGTTCAGACACCAGGTAATGGCGGGGATGGCGACAATATCGATCAGCACGGCGCCGCACAGCGGGACGATAATGAAGGCCTTATGCGACACCACACGATAGTGCTCGCACACCGCACTCATATTTGCCACCGCATTGGGAGTCGCGCCTAGGCCGTGGCCAATAAAGCCCGCGGTAAGCACTGCGGCGTCGTAGTTGCGGCCCAGCAGGCGGAACATCACCACCACGGCCAGGAAGACGATGGCCAAGGTCTGCACCAGCAGGATCAACAGCAGTGAGCCGCCCATCTCCTGGAGCTGCCAGATCTTGAGATTCATCATTGCCATGGTCAGGAACACGCCCAAGGCCACGTCGCCCAGAGTGGCGAGGGCGTTGTCCGGCATGCTGACCCAGTGGAAGCGATCATTAAGATTGCGTAGCAGGATGGCGACAAACATGGCGCCCACATAGCTCGGTAGGATGATCCCCAGGTGGGTCGACAGAGCCTCTTTGAACCACACGCCCAGCACCATGATCGGGACTATTACGGCCAGCACGCGCAGCAGGGTGCGGCTGTCGATGGGCGCTTGAGAGGGGCGCTCCTCGGCTTGCAGTTTCTCCAGGTCATGCACGTCCTCGGCGACAACCGGGATCTGCCGACGGTCGATTATCCAGCGGGCGATAGGCGCACCGATCACACCGCCGACAATCATGCCGAAGGTGGCAGAGGCAATGGCGGCAGTAGTGGCTCCCTGGGCGCCTAGGGCTTCCGCCTCAGGGCCAAAGGCCGCTGCTGCGCCGAAGCCGCCCTCTAAGGAGGTGGCTCCGGCCATTAGGCCGATCAGCGGGTCGAGGCCTAGCAGGCTGGCCATGCCAATGCCCACGCCGTTCTGCATCAGCGCCAACAGCCAGCAGGCCACTAGATAGATACCCAGCGCCTTGCCGCCTTTTTTGAGCAGCGCCAGGCTTCCGCCCAGGCCGACGGTGGTGAAGAAGGCGATCATCAATGGGCTCTGCATCGCCGTGTTAAGTTCGAAGGTAACCAAGCCAAGATCGCGCAGCAGCCAGGCCAGCAGAGCGAAGCCGAAACCGCCGATCACTGGGGTGGGAACGCAGAAGTGTTCCAGCCAGTTGAGCCGGCGCTTAAGCCCGGCGCCAAATGCAAGCAATATCAGCGCCAGTGCCGTGGTGGACACGGCATCCAGAGTAAAGTGCATGGTGATGCTCCATGAGTTGTTATGTGCCGCTCAGGGCGGTCGGGTAGGGGTGGCCGTTGACGACCGGTTAATCGTTGGTTAGCGCGCCAGGCGCTCGACCAGACGGGCCGCCACACGGGCTGTTCGCGCGTCTATATCCAGGCTTGGATTGAACTCGGCTACGTCCACTACTGGCAGCGCAACGCGTGCGGCTAGGTGATCAATGACATCCTCAACCAGGGACAGCTCGATGCCCCGGGCGGAAGGGGCGCTGACGCCCGGGGCAATCCAGGCGGGTAGGGCGTCTAAGCAGATGGTGAGGTAGAGCCAGTCAACCCGTGTCAGCAGCCGCTCAAGAGCGGTTTTCATCGCGGGGCTATCCAGCGAGCGACACTGCTCGTCGAGCACCCACTCCACTCCCAGCGACTCGGCGCGGGCGAAAAGCGCTGGCGTATTGCCGCCGCGACTCACGCCAAGGCAGGTGTAGTGGAAGTCGATGCCCGCCTCTTGGCACAGCTCGGCGCACTGCCGAAAGGGCGTGCCGGAGCTGGCGCGCTCGGCCTGGCGCAGATCGAGATGGGCATCCAGATTGAGGATGCCTAGGCGCGGCATCGTCGTCTGACGCTGGGCGTGAGCCAGCAGCCCCGAGAAGCTAGCGAAGGCGATCTCGTGGCCGCCGCCTAAGCCGATAACCCGATGCCCCTGTTCGAGCAGTTCGGACACCCGCCCGGCGAAGGCTTGCTGGGCGCTCTCTAAGTTGTCGCCTTGGCAGACCACATCGCCAGCATCATACAGCGGTGCCGTCAGATGATACGCCTGGTTAGCTAGCTGGCGACGCAGCGCCAGGGGCCCTTCACTGGCCCCCGTCCGCCCTTGGTTGCGGGCTACGCCAGCATCAGAACAGAACCCTAACAAAGCACGCCCCGGCGCCTCGGCCCGAAAGGCCGGACGCATCACCTGATGCCAGCGCCGTGCGTCACCTGTCTCCGTGCTATCGACCCGGCCTTGCCAGGGCGCCATCAGCGCCGCCTCATTATCTGCTTGTGTCACTGCAGGAGTTCTCCCAATCGTTGTGCACTGAGGCGCGTGGCCTCGCTCAGAGTCTCGGCTCGGTCTTGAGCCCGGGCGCTGGGGGCCATCACACTGATCACCGCCTTGAGACGACCGCGGCCGTTGAACACTGGCGCGCTGGCGCCCCACACCCCTTGATCGATTTCGCCCAGACTGACCGCTACGCCCTGCTGGCGAATAGCCTCAAGGCCGATCAGGGCATCGTCCCGCTCCGCCTCCGAGCGAAGCATCAGTGCCATCTGGCGCTCTTCTTCGCTCATCCAGGCCAGCAGCGCTCGAGCGCTGGCACCCTTGAGTAACGGTTGCACCTGGCCTCGGTGGTAGCAGCAACGCAGCGGCTGTGGGCTATCGATCATCTCTACGCAGAGGGCGTGGTCACGCGCTGCCACCAGCAGCGCCGAGCTCTCTTGAGTGGTCTCGGTCAACTCGGTCAACACTGGGCGAGCCCAGCGAAGCAGCTCGTTGTTGTGCTCGAAGCCCTGGTGCAGACGTACCGCCTGAGGGCCCGGCGCATAGGTACCGCCCTCGCGCTCGCTGACTAGGCCCCAGGCCAAAAGTTGGCGCAGGTGGCGGTATGCGGTTGAGACTGGCTGAGCGGTCAGCTCGGCCAGCGACTTCACCGTCATTGCTTCCCCTTGATTGGCTAGGCAGCACAGTAGCGCTAGCATGCGGTCGGATGGTCCCATCGCAATTACCTCAAATTTTGATAAACGATACGCAGCAAAATAGATAAAAGAAAAAAAAGTTATCAATTTTTGATAATTAAAATTCTTAGACTTTAGTCTTGCTATGGGAGGGTGGGGTATTGTCGGCGTGAAATAGCAAGGGGCAACGCGATGTTCCAGCGGTATCAGTAACGTCGGATTTTTTAAAACGCCTAACGCAATGGTTGTGCTTTACCGATGCATTTTTACTCTGTACATCGCGCTATCAGCATGCCTGAGCAGCGTATCTGCATCGTCTCCATCGATGGGGTAGCAAGCTGTACCAATACTGCAAGACGGCATGTTGATCGCACCGAATTCTACGCTCAGTGGCTCGGCCATGATGGCGAGAATCTGATTTACCTTGTGTGTAACGGCCTCCATTGATTGGATGCCCGTCAGTAGAATAGTAAATTCATCACCGCCTATTCGCGCGGCCGTGTCTGTTTCACGTAGACAGCTTTCCAGTCGTCGAGCCACCGTACAGAGCACTTCATCTCCTATGGCATGCCCATAGGTATCGTTAATCACCTTAAAATCATTAATATCCAGAAACAGCAGCGCAAGGCTGCTCTGATGGCGATGAGCCGCGCCCAAGCCTGAAACGAGCCGATCATAGAAGAGTGATCTATTCGTCAGCTTCGTTAGTGGATCGTGATGGGCAAGGAAGCGCAATTCTTCTTCGGCTTGCATTAGGGCGGTTACGTCTCGGGCGACGCCGATGCGAACTTCCTCGTCTTTATACCAGCGAGCAGACCATAGAATGTGCACCGTGCTGCCATCCTTGCGGAGGTAGCGGTTGCGGAAATCGACGTGTTGTTGACCGCTCATGACCCGCACAATGGAAGCTTGCGTGAGCGCGAGATCGTCAGGATGCATGTAATGGGTGATTAAAGTGCCGGTCAGTTCATCGGCACGGTAACCAAGCAGTGACTCACAGGCATCACTCACAAACATGATTTGGTGGTCTTCATCGACCACGAAGACCGTGTCCAGCATCAGATGCACTAGTTTGGGATAGAGCGCTTGCAGGTCAACGGGCATAGGCGAATCCGGTGAACGTTGTTCAGTGGCAGGAAAGCTGCCAAAGAGCGATCATAACCTATGACCCAATGCCTAATACGTTGACCAGACAAAGTCAGTCGTTTAGCTGGTTAAGCCCACTAGCCCCATCATGAGCTTAATTCCCAGTGAAAGCAGTAACAGAACACCAACACTCGACAACCAAAGGGTCATTAACCAGCCTAAACGCTTAGCGAGTGATTTCATTGCATTGCTCCTGTACGTTCCTTAATACCAGTACGTTGATCAACGTCAGCTTGTTCAATGGTAGGCATCACCTGGCTTCACTTTGCCGCGGAAGACGTAGTAGCTCCATGCGGTGTACATCAAAATAATTGGTAAAATAAACAGTGTTCCCACTAGGGCAAAGCCTTGGCTTTGGGGCGGAGCGGCAACCTGCCAGATAGACGCATTCGGTGGAATAATGGTTGGCCACAAGCTAACTCCCAAACCGCTATAGCCTAGAAAAACCAGCCCTAGTACCAAAATAAAGGGAAGCGCGTTGCGCTGATAAGTAATGGCACGCCACAGCCACCAGCCGGTGATTGCCACTAATAGCGGCACCGGTAAGAACCACAGTAGATTGGGTAACGAAAACCAGCGTGACGCAATGTTTGGATAGGCAAGCGGTGTCCATACGCTTATCAGGGCGATCATTATGAGTAGCCCGATGACTAACGGTTTAGTGATCTGGTACATCCGCTGTTGCAAGGGGCCTTCAGTTTTCATAATCAGCCAGGTGCTGCCAAGCAGTGCATAAGCAAACAGCAGGCCGATACCGCAAAACAGCGAGAATGGCGTTAGCCAATCTAGCGCACCTCCGCTGTAGCGAACGCCATCGAAAGCGATACCTTGAATATAAGCACCTAATGCAATGCCCTGGGCCGTCGTTGCCAGCAGCGAGCCGCCAATAAAGGCTTTATCCCATACATGCCGTCGCTCGGGGGATGCTTTGAAGCGAAACTCAAAGGCGACGCCACGAAAAATCAGCCCTAGTAACATCACGATTAGTGGAATAGCGAGCGCTTCCAACACGACTGCATAGGCGAGGGGAAATGCAGCAAACAACCCTGCTCCGCCTAGCACCAACCACGTTTCGTTACCGTCCCACACTGGCGCAACGGTGTTCATCATAATGTCTCGGTCTTGCTCGTTATGAACATGCACAAAGAGCAAGCCAATGCCCAAGTCAAACCCATCCATGACCACATACATCATCAATCCAAACAGAATGATAATGGCCCAGGTGAGTGATAGATCAATTCCCATGGTGCGCCCCGTTCTAATTAGTGAGTCGTGTTGCTCAGCGTTTCATTGGCTGCCGAGAGAGGCCGAGCAGGCGTGCGATGATGGCCCGGACCGCCTAACGTAGGTGCGGAGGGCTCGCTTGGGCCTTTGTTTACCAGGTGCAACATGTACATAACGCCGGTGCCAAAAACCGCCAGATACACCACCACAAAAATAGTTAAGCTAATGCTGAGGTGAACAGCACTGTGTGCGGAAGCTGCATCGGCGGTTCTTAATAATCCGTAAACCACCCAGGGTTGCCGGCCTACTTCTGTGGTAAACCAGCCCGCTAGCAGTGCCACCAATCCTGCTGGCCCCATGCATAGGGTGCAGATAAGAAATCTACGGGACCCATAAAGTCGGCCTTTGACGCGCAGGATGTTGCCCACGATGGCAAGCAAAATCATTAATACGCCCAACCCCACCATCAAGCGAAAGCTCCAAAATACGATGGTCGAATTGGGTCTGTCTTGTGGGGCGAACTCGTTAAGGGCGGGCACCTGCTCGGTCAAACTATGTCGTAACAGCAGGCTTCCCAGCACGGGGATCTCCAGTTTGAAGCGGGTTTCTTCGCGCGCCATATCGGGCCAGCCGAATAGAATGAGTGGGGTGGGCTCGCCGCTGCTGTTATCCCAATGCCCTTCGATAGCGGCGATTTTGGCAGGCTGGTGCTTAAGCGTATTGAGACCATGAAAGTCGCCCACCACGGCCTGAAGCGGAGCGGTGATCGCCAGCATAATCAGCGCCATGGAGAGCATAGTGCGCACCTCGGCGGACTGCTTGCCCCGCAGCAGCAGCCAAGCGCCGGAGGCGGCAACGAATAAGGCTGTGCTCAAAAAGGCGGCTAGCGCCATATGGGCAAGTCGGTAGGGGAACGAGGGGTTAAAGACAATCTTCACCCAGTCAACTGGAATCACAGCACCATTAACGATTTCGTGCCCTTGAGGTGTCTGCATCCAGCTGTTGGAGGAGAGAATCCAAAACATCGACACGATGGTGCCGAGTGCGACCATACAGGTAGCGAAAAAGTGTAAGCCTCGGCCGACACGCTCCCAGCCAAATAACATTACGCCTAAAAAACCGGCTTCTAGGAAGAAGGCGGTAAGCACTTCATAGGTGAGCAAAGGCCCTGTGACGCTGCCTGCAAAGGCGGAAAAGCCGCTCCAGTGGGTCCCAAACTGGTACGCCATCACAATGCCGGATACCACACCCATCGCAAAATTAACGGCGAATATTTTTGACCAGAAATGGTAAAGGAGACGATAGGTATCCCGCTGGGTTTTTAGCCATAGCCCCTCTAATACCGCTAAGTAACTGGCTAGCCCGATGGTGATGGCAGGAAAGATAATATGAAAGGAAATAGTAAAGGCAAACTGAACTCTGGCCAGGTCAATGGCCTCAATTCCGAGCATGGTGCTTCCTCCGGTGACAGCCACTCTCTTTAACTCAATAGTGGGCCGGTATAGCCGCTGTGTGGCTTCATCGGAATAGTCTATTGCCTGCTGTGTTTCATAACAGACTCAGTTTTTCATTAAAAAACCATATCAGTTGAGAGGTGTCACGAGGTAAGCAACATAACAGCAATGAGTTATGGCCGATCTACTAGAGCCGAGTTGTTAAAACAAGGGTATTAAAACAGAGTTAATAGTTGCCCCAGGGTTTCCATGCCCCGCTCGCTGCGTGCTGTCCACGGGTGGCCATAGCTTAAGCGTACACAGTGTCGGAACTGTTGGGTTGCAGAAAAAATAGGGCCTGGTGCTAAGCTAACACCGTGGTCGAGCGCCATGTTAAATAAACGTAGTGAGTCAACTTTTTCAGGAAACTCTACCCATAAAAAGTAGCCGCCATCAGGGCGAGTGATACGTGTTTGGGTGGGAAAGTAGCGATCTGCAGACGCCAGCATACTACCTTGTTGGGCTTCTAGAGCGTGGCGTAGCTTACGTAAGTGACGGTCATAGCCGCCGTGCTGTAAATAGTCGGCAATGGCTGCCTGTGCGGGAATGGAAGGCGAAATAGTCGTCATTAACTTCAGTCGTGAAATAGCTTCGGCATAGCGTCCCCCCGCTACCCAGCCAACGCGATAGCCAGGCGCCAAACATTTCGAGAAAGAGCTGCAGTGAATCACTAACCCCTCATCATCAAACGCTTTCACTGGGGTAGGCGGTGTGCTGCCAAAGTACAGCTCGGCATACACATCATCCTCTAGCATGGGGACTTGGTGCTGCTTTAATAGTTGATAAAGGGTCTGCTTGCGTTCATTGCTTAGGCTGGCGCCGAGCGGGTTTTGCAGATGGCTCATAAACCAGCAGGCTTTGATAGGTAGCGACGCCAATCGCTCTGCTAACACATCAAGGTCGATACCCTCGCGCGGATGCACTGGAATCTCCACTGCACGCAGTTTTAGCCGCTCCAATACTTGCAAGCTGGCATAAAACGCTGGGGACTCGACGGCCACCAAATCGCCAGGTTGGGTCACGCACTGCAGGGCTAAGTTGAGCGCTTCCATCGCGCCATTGGTAATCACCAGCTCTTCCATTGGAAGCTGAATTCCCCCCAGCATGTAGCGCAGGGCGATTTGTCGGCACAGGTCGACATGCCCGGTGGTCATGTCGGCCACTACCTGCTGAGGAGAAAGCTCGCGCAGACCACGTGTCATGCTGGTGCTCAGCCGAGAAAGCGGGAAAAGCTCAGGGCTTGGGAAGGCCGACCCAAAGGGCACCGTTCGATCATCCTGCAGTGAATCTAGCACCGAGAACACTAGCTCACTGACTTCTACTTCCGCGGGGTCGGTGGGCTGCAGCGTCACACGTGGCTCACCCAGCAAGCGCCGAGCATGTTCACGCACAAAATAGCCTGAGCGTGCTCGTGCGGTGATGAGACCACGGTTTTCGAGTAGGTAGTACGCCTGAAACACTGTGGATGGGCTGATCCCATGGTGACGACTGGCCTGGCGAACCGACGGAATTCGCTCCCCAGGGCCAAGCACGCCCTGACGAATCAGTGTGGCGATCTCATCGGCAAATTGTTCGTAACGTTTCATGGGATAAACCGTCGGTGCGTTGAGGATAGCCCCAGGGTACTCCATCACAGTTTTAAGTGGCACAAGTGAAACTCTCTGCTAGAGGGAAATGCCACTGTGACGGATGTGGGAAATTTAAAACAGGCTCAAATTCATTAATAAAAAGCATATCAGAAGGTAAATTTATAAGCTGTTTCGACTCAACTGATACGCAATATTTATCTAAAACTGCGCCTGTTTGTTAGTCAGCGTAGTGGGGATAGTGGTGGTTAATAATCGGCGACGCCCCTCGACCGTATGACCTCCATTCCCTCTATTCTGGATATCGGTATGACGCAACGCATTCCACTGCAAAATTTAACCACTGAGGCAGCGGTTGAATACCACTCGCCTTCTGCCAATGATTCCCGTCATCAGCCTGCTAGTAACAAGCCACCCAGTAATAAGCCATCCAAGCTTGGGCATATTTATGTGCGAGAAATTGGCGGTTTCTTTCAACGCATCCGGCGTTACTCAAACTGGTTGTTAATGGCGCTGTATTTTGGCTTGCCATGGGTTAATTGGGGGGACCGGCCGCTGGTATGGTTTGATCTCGCTGCGCAAGAGTTTCATATTTTTGCGGCGACGTTTTATCCACAAGACTTTATCTTGCTCACCTGGATCTTGGTGCTGTGCGCCTTTGGCTTGTTTTTGATCACGGTAGCGGCGGGGCGCGTGTGGTGTGGCTATAGCTGTCCGCAAAGCGTTTGGACCTTTCTGTTTATCTGGTTTGAGCATCGCTTGGAAGGGCCACGGCACCGTCGTATACGTCGTGATAACGCATCACGCACTTTTGACACGCTGTGGCGCAAAACCGCTAAACATGCGGCTTGGCTGCTAATCGCGCTGGCAACGGGGATCGCCTTTGTCGGTTACTTCACGCCGATTAGAGCGTTAGTGGTGGACTTTGTCAGCTTGAGTGCGCACCCCTGGGCGCTATTTTGGATCGGCTTTTTCACGGTTTTTACGTACCTGAATGCGGGTTGGCTACGCCACCAAGTATGCCTCCATATGTGTCCTTACGCGCGTTTTCAGTCGGCAATGTTCGATGCTAATACACTGATTGTTTCTTATGATGCTGCGCGTGGTGAGCCTCGCCGTAATCATCATCAAAAAGCTGCTAAGACATCCAGTGTTGGTGACTGCATCGATTGTGAGCTGTGTGTTCAGGTATGCCCAACAGGGATCGATATTCGTGATGGGCTGCAGTACGAATGCATTGGCTGCGCCGCGTGTATTGATGCCTGTGACAGCGTCATGGCACGGCTTAATAAACCGCTTGGCCTCGTACGCTATACCACGGAGCGCGCGTTGGAGGGAAAAGGCACCCGTTTCTGGCGCCCTCAACTGATCGCTTATGCTGTGGCGTTGCTCTCTATGGTGGTGCTACTCGTTGGCTTCTTGAATACCCGTGTACCCATTGATGTTGATATTGCGCGAGATCGCCAAGCGTTGTTTGAAGGCACCGAAAGTGGACGCATCGTCAACTACTACAACGTAACGCTGCGCAATCAAGATACCGATCCTCACCGCTATGTGTTAACGGCATCCGGCTTGCCAGGGCTGCGCTTACAAGGCATGGAAACCATTGACGTAGAGGCTAACGAGACTCGTCGCTTACGGGTTGCTCTCAGCGCCGATGAGGGTGTTTTGACTCACCCCAGCCACCCCATTGAGCTGCGCTTTACATCGCTGGAAAAGCCATCGGTAACGCGTGTTAGTGAAACGCGTTTCCTGGGGCCATCGAGCAATTAGTAATTAAAATGCATAGAGTTCTGAGTGACTACTTACTCAGAACTCTATAAAACGCACTCTGCGAACCATTTGTTAAGCATCACCTGACGTTTTGTCAGTCCACATACTCAGTTTATTTATGCATTGTTAATGCAATATGGATCGGTGGATACCGTTGCTGATCAACAAAAATGAATAAGTGCACTGAGGCCGTTATGTCTTCCCCGTTTGAAAACATTCGTGTTGTTGATGCTACCCACGTATTGGCGGGCCCTTTCGCTACCTATCAGATGGCGGTGTTGGGGGCCGATGTGATCAAGGTTGAGTCGCCTAGTGACCCAGACCAAGCACGTATGCAAGGGTCTGACCGAGCGCTTAATGACCAAGGGCTGGGAACCGCCTTTATGTCCCAAGCCAGTAACAAAAAAGCCGTGGCGATCGATTTTAAACATCCCGAGGGGCGTGAGGCGTTAAAGAAGTTGCTCGTCACCGCAGATGTGTTTGTCGAAAACTATCGGCCTGGGGCGTTAGAAAAGCTGGGACTGGGTTACGAAGACCTGAAACTGCTCAACCCTCAGCTGATTTACTGCTCTATTTCAGCCTTTGGCAGCACTGGCCCGCGCCGAGAGCTCACCGCCTACGATAATGTTATCCAAGCCTACTCGGGCATGATGGCAATGACTGGTGACCGGCATACCGGCCCGCTAAAAAGTGGCGCGCCAGTGGTAGATTATGCCACTGGCACCACCGCCGCGTTTGCCATCTCAACCGCCCTGTTCCAGCGTGAGCGCAACGGCGGTAACGGTCAGTTTGTGGATGTATCGATGTCGGATACAGCGCTTATGCTGTCCAGTCCTTATCTGACGGCGTTGCTATGGAACGGCAAAAAACCAGAGCCCAAAGGCAATACTTTTCCCTTTGCCACGATTGGCTGTTACCAAGCGTCTGACCAGCCGTTAATGATTGCTGCCTCTAACTTAACTCAGCAAAAACGCCTGTGGACGGCCTTGGGCAGGGAGGACATGATTAAACAAAATAATAATCAACGGCTTGATAGTCATGCAGAGGAAGCAAAAGTCATTGCTGAGATCATTGGCACCATGACCGCTGACTACTGGGAAACTTTTTTGCAGAAGCGGCGGATTCCTGCCTCGCGGATTAGGCAGCTAGAAGAAACGTTGGACGATCCACATATTCATTCCAGGGGCGTTTTGCATGCTCAGCCGCTAAGCCCAGACATAGAGCAAGCGCTCACTGTTCCAGTGTCAGCGTTTTGTATGTCCGAAGGTACCCGAGGCATTACGTCACCACCGCAAAAAGTGGGCGCGCAAACCGTCGAGGTGCTGATGAGCTTGGGCTATTCAAAGCAGGATTTAGAGACGCTTACCGCTGCTGGGGCAATTGCTGGGCCTTTAGAGAGTACCACTGATGTAGAGATAGGCATGGGTGCAGATAGCAACTCAGGAGATCAGCCTTGAATAACACTATGCCCAACCCGCTTGAACAACTGGCCCAATCTGCTTATTACTGGAGCACCCGCCCGCTGGACGCTGAGACTGACTGGGCCGCTCGTCGGGCACTGTTGGATTGGTTCGCTACGACGCTGCCAGGGTGTAACCAAGCGCCTGCCACGCTGTTATCAGAAGCCTTTTCCTCAACTCGAGGGAAGGGCGGCGCGGTTTGTTATGTGGATGGGCACCTCGGGTCGCCACGTTATGCCGCTTTACTAAATGCCACGGCGAGCCACACCGTTGAGTTTGACGATATTTTCAAGGATGGCGGTTACCATCCAGGTAGCTCAACGGTTGCCGCGGCATTGGCCGTTGCGCAAGATATCCAAGCCACCCGTGAGCAGCTTCATCGCGCCATTATTGGCGGGTATGAAGTGGGCTGCCGCATTGCCCTAGCCATCCAGCCAAGCCACTACCGCTTCTGGCATACCTCCGCCACGGTGGGCACCGTCGGGGCGGCGGTTGCTACCGCGATGCTGCTCGGTGCTACTTCAGTACAAATTGGTCACGCTATTGGGTTGGCCAGTAGTTTTGCTGGTGGTCATCAGCAGAACTTGCAGGGCGAGGGCATGGCCAAGCCGCTGCATGCTGGCCATGCCGCCGATGCAGGATTAATGGCGGGAATGGCGGCGGCAAAAGGGGTAACCGCATCGCTGGATAGTCTGCATGCCAGTAATGGATTTGCGGCCGCCACCAGCGACTCAACCGGTAATTGGAGTGCAGCACTTGAGGGGCTTGATGATTGGACGCCGATTACCCGCATGACAGTGAAAAATCACGGCTGCTGTGGGCATATTTTTCCCGCGTTGGATGGCTTAAAAGCGTTGCAAGCTTCCGCGCCAATCACCGCGGATAGCATTGAATCCATTCATATCGAAGGTTACGGAGCGACGTATTCTATGTGCAATCGCCCGACTCCTTCCACTGCTCAAGAGGCGCGCTTCAGCATTCAGTACTGTATTGCCGCTTACTTGGTGCTGGGCAAGGTCAGGCTGCAAGCGTTTGAACCGTCAGTACTGGAAGATGCGCATATCCGTGCGTTAATGCCCAAGGTGAGTGTTTCTGAATGTGCCGATATTGCCGCCCGTTATCCCCGCCAACGGATGGCCAATGTCATTGTCACCACCGTTGATGGCAATACCTACCAGCATCTTCAGGAGACCCGGAAAGGGGATCCTGAGGATCCGATGACCGATGCTGAGCTGTTTGAAAAGTATCACGAGTTAGCAAGCGACTTGCTTTCACCTGTTGCGCGTCATGCGCTGGAAGAAGTCGTTATGTCAAGTAACGAACTGCCAGGTTCAGTCGAGTTTTTTAATTCATAAGTGACAGACAATAAGTTAACCAAACCCCAATTTATCGTTGGTGGTCGGTAAGTGGGGGCTGTGCCAGTATCGAAAAAGTGGTTATCACAATTATAATGATTGAGGTATTTAACGTGGTTAATAAGAAAACTCCTTTACGTAAGTTAATAGCTGGAGCTGCATTAATATCAGTGGCACTTCCATTGACTGCTGCAAACGCGAGTGATGACAGTTGGCCGCAAGGTCCTGTTAGTTTTGTTATGCATACCCAGGCCGGTGGGTCGGCAGATGTATTTATAAGAACACTCGCCGAGTCATTGGAACCACAAATTGGCCAGCCGATTGTGGTGATCAACTCTCCGGGAGGTGCGGGTGCTACTCAGATGTCGCGTCTTGAGGGGGCAAATCCCGATGGTTTAACGCTTGGTATTAATACGCTATCCCACTTTACTGGGATGCTGACCAATTTAAACGGTGTTTTTGCGCTGGATGATTTTTCCTGGATAGCCTCTACCCAAGAAGATGTTCATATTGTTTTTGCAAACCAAACATCAGAAATAGATAGCATTGATGCACTGATTGATAAGGCGAAAGAGGGTGGCGGTAAAGTTAGTGTGGGCGGGTTTGGCCCTCGAGGATCCACACAAAATATCGCTATTTCGATGCTTGAGAATGCGGCTGATGTCGAGTTTGAATGGATTGCATATAACGGTACCCCTGACATTGTGGCCGCCGTGATGGGCGGGCATGTGGATGTTGGGGTTTCTAATCTTAGTGCGTTAAAAACGTTTTTTGATGCCGAAAGAATTCAGGGGCTAGGCGTTATCGCTGATGAGCGCCTTGCGTCCCTTCCCGATGTGCCGACTTTTTCTGAGCAAGGCGTTGATGTGGATACCAGCTGGGTACAAGTTAGGGGTGTATTTGGGCCACCAGACATTCCGATGGAAACTCAGCAACAAATTGCTGATGCCTTTCATGAGGCCATGAAGAGCGAGCATTATCAAACCTATGCCCGGAATGCGGGAATTACCGACTCTTGGATGGGGCCGGAAGCGTACACCGAGTTTGCGTATCGCATTAGCGAGGTGGCTAGAGCGGAACTAGATCAGTAGGTTTGCAAGTTAGTGGTTTTAGTTTTGCTAACGGGAAGTAATTAACTAACGCTCCTTAGTGAGTGAAAATAAACTCTCAACTATATTTTAATAACGCTATAACAATAGCTATAAAAGAGCTATCAAAAGAGGTGCATGCCCATGTTTACTATAAAGAGAAATGTAATATCTAAGATACTGTTGGGCGCTACAGTCATATCAGTAATGGCGACAAGCGCTATGGTGTCTGCTAGTGAAGAAGAGTGGCCCCAAGATACCGTCCGCGTGATTATGCATACCAAAGCAGGTGGTTCCGCCGATGTGTTTATGCGTACGTTGGCTGAATCATTGGAGCCCCAGATAGGCCAGTCGATTGCGGTAGTGAACTCGCCTGGCGGCGGTGGCGCTAGTCAGATGACACGGGTACGCTCTTCTGCGCCGGATGGGCTAACGCTTGCAGTCAATACGCTTTCTCACTTTACCGGCATGCTGACAAATTTAGAGGGCGTTTTCTCTATAGACGACTTTAGTTGGATCGCGTCTGCACAGGCCGACCCTAACTTGATTTGGACGCGCAGTGACTCGCCGTTAGATGATTTAGATGCCCTGATTGAAGAAGCTAGGCAGCGTGATGGCAAAGTCACCGTTGGTGGGTTTGGCCCCCAAGGCTCCACACAGCATATTGGCCTTAGCATGCTCGAAAATGTTGCTGAGGTAGAGTTTGAGTGGGTGCCATTTAATGCTACGCCCGACATTATTGCCGCCGTGTTAGGTGGTCATATTGATGTGGGTATGTCTAACTTGAGCGGCGCCCAAGCGTATTTTGATGCAGGCCGTTTAAAAGGACTTGGAGTGCATGGTGAAGAGCGACTAGAGAGTCTTCCTGATGTCGCCACCCTTGAAGAGCAAGGTTACGACGTTGACTCAAGCTGGGTACAGGTGAGGGGGATATTTGGCCCCGCTGATATGCCTATGGAACTGCAGCAACAAATTGCGGATGCATTCCATGAGGCGATGAGGACCGAGCATTATCAAGCCTATGCGCGTAGTGCTGGGGTCACTGACTCCTGGATGGGACCTGAAGAGTACACTGAATTTGCCTATCAAATTAGTGAAACAGCTCAAAAAGAATTAGATAAAAGTAAAGATTGATCATAATTGATTTTAATGCGGCGAATTCTTTCGCCGCATTTTTTAACGCCGCTTTCCTAGTATTTAATCTCTTCGTTATTTTAAGTTTTATTTTCTTTGCCTAACTATTTAATAGGCGAACCCTTATTTTTCGTCAATGGAAGGCGTAAAGCATTGTTGTCAAACTAGTCTCCTGGCCTTTTTAGTTTTACTAATTCCGCAAATAATAACTTATTAGAAGGTGTTGTTATGACTCAAGATTCGTTAGTGACCTGCTCAATCAATAATGGTATTGCCCTGCTGACACTAAACCGCCCCGATAAGCGTAACGCTATGAGCGACGCCATGCGCGCTGAGTTGGTAGCCCATTTACTTGATATTCGTACTGACCGTTCTATTCGTGCCTTAGTGCTAACGGGAAGCGGCAAGGGGTTCTGCGCGGGCGGCGATATTGCCGGTATGAAAACGCGGATGGAAGCAGATCCCGCGACCGTTGGCTTTAACGGTTGGGAACGACAGCAGGGTGTTCACTATGCTGCAAGCTTACTCCTCAATTTACCTATTCCTACCGTCGCGGCGGTGAATGGGGCAGCGGCTGGTTTGGGCGCAGATTTAGCGCTTTCTTGTGATTTCGTGATTGCTTCTGATTATGCCCACTTTACCTGGGCTTATATCGCTCGTGGGCTAGTGCCTGATGGCGGTGGCATGTACTTCCTACCACGCCGAGTAGGGTTGCCGCGTGCCAAAGCACTGATTTTTAGTGGGCGAAGGGTGAGTGCGGATGAGGCGTTGCAGTTAGGTATTGCTGATCAGCGCTGCAGTGCTGATGAATTGCTCAGCGTGGCTCACTCGATGGCTGACGAAATGAGCAGCGGTTCGCGTACCGCAGTGGCCCTCACCAAATCAATCATCAATAAAAGCTATGAAATGTCTGAACAGCAAGTGTTTGCTGAAGGCAGTAAAGCTCAAGGTATCTGCTACACCTCCGAAGAACACCGTACCTCAGTACAGGCATTTCTTGATCGTATGAAGGAGGCTCAACAATGAGTCAAATTAACGCCCTCCTTAACCCTAAAAGCATTGCTGTCATCGGTGCCTCAGCGGATCCGAAAAAAACCTCCGGGCTGCCGGTCTCTTATTTACTTAAGCATGGTTTCAAAGGCTCGATTTACCCAGTTAACCCGAAAGCCACTGAGATTCAGGGGCTCACGTGCTATCCCAATGTTGAGGCATTACCCGAGGCTCCCGACGTGGGGCTGGTGTTGCTGAATGCTAAGCGCAGTATTGAGGCGGTGCGCTCTTTAGCACAGCTAGGCTGTAAAGCGGCCGTTGTGCTGGCCAGTGGCTATGCAGAAGCTGGGGAGACAGGCCAAGCATTACAGGACGAGCTGAAAGAAGCCGCGGGCAGTATGCGAATCCTCGGCCCGAACACTATTGGCTTGGTTAATTTATCGGCAGGTATTCCGCTCTCTGCTAGTGGCGCGCTGGAAGTCAGCGAGTTGCCCAAGGGCAGCGTCGCGGTGGTTTCTCAAAGTGGTGGTATTTTGGGAGCGCTCTTGTCGCGGGCGGCAGGGCGGGGTATCGGCCTATCGTCACTTATTTCCACCAGTAATGAGGTGGATCTGGAAGTCAGCGACTTTGTGGATTACCTGGTTGACGATCCGAATACTAAGGTGATTGCGCTGTATCTGGAAAGTATTCGCCACCCCGCTCGTTTTCGTGAAGCTGCCTTGCGTGCTCGTGCGGCGGGCAAGCCGCTGGTGGTATTTAAAATTGGTCGTTCAGAGGCTGGCGCTAGTGCCGCTAGCTCGCATACCGGAGCCCTGGCTGGAGAAGACCGAGTTTACGATGCCTTTTTCCGCGAGTTAGGGGTGATTCGCGTTAACACCTTTGACGAGTTTTTGGATGTGCCTGCGGTTCTAGTCGCTGGCCGCCAGCTTGCTGGTCGTCGTGTTGCTGTGCTTACTTCTACCGGTGGTGCTGGCACATTGATTGCCGATAGTTTGGGCGTCAATGGCTTTGATACGCCAGCGCCCGATCACGCTACGGCAGAAAAATTGCGCGCTTTGCAAGGCGATACGCCTACCGCGCTAGATCGTAATCCGATTGATGTCACTCTGGCGGGGTTGCAACCTGATTTGTTGCGCCAAGCTATTCGCATTCTGCTCGAAAGTGACAGTTACGATGCTTTGATAGTGATTATTGGCTCTTCCGGGTTGGCGATGCCGGACCTTGTGGTTGGAGCGATCAGCGATAGCTTAGCGACCAATAATAAGCCACTGCTGGCCTACGTTAGCCCCTATGCGCCGGGCACCTTGCAGCGTTTGAATCGAGCGTCGATTCCTGGCTTTAGTTCACCGGAGAGTTGCAGCGCGGTGCTGGAAGCATTGCACTTTATTGGCCAACCGCTGCGCGCAGACGGTGAGCCTTCAAAAGTATCACTGCCTGACTTGAGTGCTTTGCCAAATGGTGCAATTGATGAAGCCGCTGCCAAACAGATCTTCGCCCAGGCAGGCATAAACGTACCACCCAGCCGAGTGGTTCATTCTCGTGAGGAAGCAGAGCGTGCGGCCAGTGAGCTAGGTGATCCCGTAGTGTTAAAAGTGATGGATGCCAACTTGCTGCACAAAAGTGACATTGGTGGCGTTGCGCTGCATTTGAATGGCGATACGATTGGTCAGCGCTTTGATCAGATGGTGAGTGACGTTGAAGCGCACGTTGCGCGTCGCCCTGATACCTTCTTGGTGGAAGCCATGGTGGCAGGTGGTCATGAGCTAATTCTGGGGGCTAATCGCGATGCGCTAGGCACGGCAATTCTGTTGGGTGCTGGTGGCGTGACGGCAGAGTTATTTAAAGATACGGCGATTCGCCTACTCCCCGAACAGGGTAGCCTGACGTTAGAGCAGGCGCAGGAAATGATGCAGCAACTGACTACTTGGCCACTGCTCGATGGTTATCGCGGTGCGCCACGGCGTGATACACAGGCGCTAGCTCAAGCAATCGTTGCTTTCTCAGCCTTGGCTGCTGAGTTAGGTGATCGACTGACGACAGCTGAAATTAATCCCCTCTTTGTCATGCCGGAAGGGCTGGGTGTGGTTGCTGCCGATGCGGTTCTAGTGTTGGACGACAATGCAATAGGAGATAGCTCCCATGGCTGATACACAGGGGGCAGGTCGTGTTCACTTTCGCCAGCAAGGCGCGATCGCCATCATTGCCTTGGATAATCCACCGGTGAATAGCAGCAATGACGCGGTGCGCCGAGGAATCTTGGAGGCCTTGGCTAAGATTGATACTCAGCAAAGTCGTGCCGTGGTGCTGATGGGAAAAGGCCCGAACCTAATGGCGGGGGCCGACCTGCGCGAGTTGGAACATGAACCGACTGAGCCCACTCTACCGCAAGTCACCGCAGCGCTTAGTGCCTTTCCAGTGCCGGTGATTGCGGTGATTAGCGGGCATACGCTGGGCGGCGGATTAGAGCTAGCGTTAGCCTGTGACAGCCGCATCGCAACCACTAGTGCACTGCTGGGATTGCCTGAAGTGACAGTGGGAGTCATCCCAGGAGCTGGTGGTACCCAGCGTTTACCTCGGGTAGTGGGTCTACCCCTGGCGCTGGATATGATCGTCTCAGGCAAGCCCATAACGGCGCTTGAAGCCCATACAGTGGGGTTAGTAGATGAGCTGCTCCAGGCCAAGGAAGACAAGGCTCTAGAAGCAGAGATAGTGGACTACGCCAATCGCTACCAGGGTGGCAAACAGCCACTAGCGGAACGCGGTGTGCCACTGGCTGATGAGCAGGCACTACAGGCTAAGGTCAGCAAGCTGCTGGTCCGTGCCAGAGGTTTGCCCGCAGCACCGGTCGCTGCTGAGGTAGTGATGAGGGCGGGTAAGCTAAGCTTTAGCGCCGCTATTGCCGAAGAGCGGGCTCAGTTTCTAGCCTTGCGGGGCAGTGAGTCTGCTCAAGCGCTGCGTTATCTGTTTTTTGCCGAGCGTGAAAAATCCTTCGTGCCTACCCAGCCAGTTAAGGCCATGCCAATTGCACGTATCTCGGTGGTAGGTGCAGGTACCATGGGCAGCGGTATTGCCCTTTGTGCGCTGAAGGCAGGCTATAGCGTCGATTTATTAGAGTTAAATGATCAGGCACTTAAAGCAGGTGTGGCGCGAATTACTCAGGCGTTGGATGAAGGTGTTAAACGCCAGCGGTTAACACAGGCGCGGCGTGATGACGCGCTATCTCGCCTGAAGACTACTCAGCATTTACCTGATGTTGCTGGCACTGAGTTGGTCATTGAGGCCATTGTGGAAGATTTGTCCATCAAGCGCTCGCTGTTTGCTGATTTGGCCAAGTGGGTTAGCGAAAGCACGCTACTGGCAAGCAATACCTCCTACCTTGATATTGATCAACTTGCTGAGGGTATTCCCCACCCGGAGCGTGTACTAGGGCTGCATTTCTTTAGTCCTGCCGACCGAATGCCGCTAATGGAGATCGTGCGCTGTAAAACCACCAGCGAGCAGACCTTAAGCACCGCAGCGGCCGTTACACGGCGATTAAAGAAAAAAGCGATCGTGGTCGCCAATTCATGGGGCTTTGTGGGCAATCGGCTCTATGCGGCCTATCGGCGCCAGTGTGAATTTATGCTGGAAGAGGGGGCTAGCCCTGAGCAAATTGATGCCGCTTTGGAAGCCTATGGTTTCGCCATGGGGCCCTTTAAAGTGGCGGATATGTCTGGGCTGGATATTGCCTGGAAAATGCGCCAGCAAACCGCTGATACCCGGCACTTGAGACGCTACGTCGGCATACCGGATCTACTTTGCGAAGTGGGCCGTTTAGGGCGTAAAACCGGCAGTGGCTATTACCGCTATGACAAGGCAATGCGACTAACTTCTGACCCAGAAGTCGCTCAGATTATTGAAGGCTACCGAGAAGAGCACACCATCGCGGCTAAAGCATTTAGCGAGCAGGAAATACAACAGCGCGCTGTACTTGCCTTGATCAACGAAGCCCTGTTGTTGCTGGAAGAGGGTGTGTGCCAGCGGCCTGAGGATATTGATATTGCGTTGGTCAATGGCTATGGCTTCCCACGATGGCGAGGAGGCCCCCTCTTTATTGCTCGCCAGATGGACAGTGGCGAACTTCAGAGCGAGCTAGATAAGCTGGCCGATATTAGCGGCAAAGGTCATCAGCGTGCTAAGTCGCAGAAAGTAAACCTGAATAATCACAGGCTTGAGGAGTCCTCATTATGATAGACGCATTGATTTGTGATGCCGTTCGCACACCGTTTGGGCGTTTTAATGGGGCACTTTCCGCTATCCGTGCTGATGATCTTGGGGCATTGCCGATTCAAGCGCTAATGAGCCGTCATGAGCAATTAAGCGGGCAACAAATTGATGAAGTGATTTACGGCTGCGCCAACCAAGCAGGCGAAGATAATCGCAACGTAGCAAGAATGTCTGCGCTTTTAGCGGGATTACCTACCAGCGTTTCTGGTGTGACGCTTAATCGGCTGTGTGGTTCTGGGCTGGATGCGGTGGGCAGCGCTGCCCGTGCCCTTCGCTGTGGAGAGGCGCAGCTATTAATTGCAGGCGGTGTTGAGAGCATGAGTCGCTCACCGTATGTTATGGGTAAGGCCGATAAACCTTTTTCACGCACCCAGCAGTTAGAAGATACCACCATTGGCTGGCGCTTAATTAACCCTAAAATGCAAGCGATGCACGGCGTTGATGCTTTACCCTTAACGGCTGAGAACGTTGCTGAAGAAGAAGGGATTTCACGCAATGATCAGGACGCTTTTGCATTGCGTAGCCAACAGCGCTGGCAAGTGGCACACGATGCAGGTTTTTTTGCCAAAGAAATCATACCGGTAACTGTTTCTCAGCGTCGTCAGCAAGACATTATTGTGAATACAGATGAGCATCCACGCCCTGCAACGACGCTGGAGGCATTAAGTGGCTTGCGTGGTGTCGTCAAAGAGAATGGTACTGTAACAGCAGGCAATGCCTCGGGGATTAATGATGGTGCCTGCGCATTACTGCTGGCGAACCCGCAAGCAGTAGAACGTTTTGGGCTACGCCCACGAGCACGCATTGTGGCCATGGCAACGGCGGGGGTCGACCCCAGAGTAATGGGAATGGGGCCTGTTCCCGCTGTTGAAAAAATCTTACGGATGACGGGCCTAACCCTGCAGCAAATGGATGTGATTGAGCTAAATGAAGCATTTGCAGCTCAAGCCTTAGCGGTATGCCGGCGTTTAGGGCTGGCAGATGAGGATCCAAGGGTTAATCCAAATGGAGGTGCTATTGCGCTAGGCCATCCGTTAGGCGCATCAGGTGCTCGGTTGGTGACAACGGCGTTAAACCAGCTAGAAAGCATAGAGGGTCGCTACGCACTGTGTTCTATGTGCGTGGGGGTTGGACAAGGGATTGCACTGGTCGTTGAGCGGCTCTGAAGTGAGTCCCCAGTAACCGTCTTTCAAGCCAATACTTTCCTCCCTTCTCTATTGTCGATAATCCTTTAGTGGTATTTCAGCCTAATGTTAGTGGTGGCCAAACCTGATAAATGGTCAGTTTCTCTTTTGGCCACCCTAAGCCATGATTAAACATAAAATTGCTTCAAAAAAAATGTTGTTAGAAGCTTGGCTGTTAGAAACAGGGTGTCGATAAAACTAAGTGTATGAATGCATTTTTTATTACACCTATTAACTATAAAAATACTGGAGGTCGCCAATGAGTAATGAAAGCTCAAATACCCCTTTATCTGAAGAAGGGGTGAAAATATTGAAAATAAATAAAAAGTGGCTTGAGTTGGTAATTTACTTATTACTACTCATTGCTACTGTTTTATATGTAAGAGAAGCCGTGAACCTACCTAGCTATGGCTCCTCTGGTAGTGTTGGTGCTAGTGGCTTTCCGCTGCTTGTCTCAATGCTGATTGGCGCTTCGTTGATACTCTTGATCGTTGTCAATTTACTGAATAGACCAAGCCAAGAAAGTGAGCTGTTTATTGAAGTTGGTCGACCTCTACAAGTATTGCTAACAATTATTGTGATGGCTGCTGTTGTATTAACGCTCGAGTGGGTAGGGCTAATTGTTGCAATTACGCTACTCGCTTTTTTGTTAATGAAACTTGGAGGTGAAACACGTTACTCGCTATTGCTGACGCTGCCACCGCTGTTGTCTTTTGGCATATACGCAATTTTTGTGCTGGTGCTCGGCGTCTATTTTGATTGAGGTTCGAACATGATTGATAATCTTTTAATAGGGCTGAATGCTTTTGCAGACCCCATGGTACTTGTGGGCCTTGTCGCAGGTGCTTTTATTGGCTATCTAATAGGGGCTATTCCAGGGTTAGGGCCGAGCTTAGGGATTGCCTTGATGATTCCCTTCACCTATAGCATGGATCCGCTTGTTTCTATCGTCATGCTGGTCGCTCTTTTTGCTGCAGCCGAGTATGGCGGTGCGATATCAGGGATCTTATTGAATTCCCCAGGGACAGCAGCAGCGGTGGCAACTGCATGGGATGGCTATCCGCTAACCAAGCAAGGCAAGACCGGTATTGCGCTGAATATCTCGATCATCTCGTCAGGTATCGGCATCTTTGTCAGTACGGTACTGCTATTTTTAACTGCCGTTCCGCTATCTGAGTATGCGTTAAACTTTGGACCCTCCGCTTATTTTGCACTTGCTCTGCTGGGGCTGAGCCTAGTGTCTAGTTTCTCCTCGGGGTCGCTGTTAAAAGGTGCCCTTGCAATGGGCATCGGGCTAGCTTTGGCTACCGTGGGGCTAGATAGTCAGACTGGCGTACCTCGCTTTAGCTACCATCCGGACTTTTTTGAGGGTCTTCCATTAGTACCTGTGCTGTTAGGCTTATTTGCCCTCTCAGAAGTGCTTTTCATGATTGAGGCGGGAGCAAGCCATAAAATAAAGAATCAGCCCATGAGCGGTATTTTAGAGGTGCCTTTCAAAACCTTTTATAAGATGAAGTTCCTGTTTTTACGTAGCTCATTAATTGGTTACTTTGTGGGCGTTATACCTGGTGCAGGGGCGTCGATTGGCTCTTTTGTCTCCTATGCAGTAGCAAAGCGTTTCTCAAAGGAGCCTGAGTTGTTTGGTAAAGGTAGTTACGAAGGCATCGCTGCGTCTGAAACGGCCAATAATGCCTCGGTTTCTGGGTCGCTTTCTCCACTGCTCGCATTGGGGATTCCCGGCTCCGCCACCACGGCCATTATGATTGGTGCTTTAATGATCCATGGCGTACAACCAGGGCCCTTGCTATTTACCACCAGTCCTGAAATTCCCTATACCGTTTTTGTTTCGCTGTGGATCAGTGTGCCTATCATGGTCTTTATTGGCCTTGCTGGCGCGAGATTTTGGGCCAAAGTGGCTGATATTCCACGCCCAGCTATTGCTGCTATTGTAGCCTCGATTAGTTTGATTGGTGCTTATGCGTCGACAAGCTCTATGTTCCCGGTCTATGTAGCACTAACGTTTGGTGTAATCGGCTATTTGTTGCGTAAAGCGAATATTCCTCTAGCGCCGATCATCTTAGCCCTGGTGCTGGGTGATATGTTGGAGACAAACCTGCGTCGTGCGCTGTCTATTTCAAACGGTGATGTGACCACCTTTATTACCAATCCGCTTAGTGCAATATTGCTGATGGTCGCAATATTGTCATTTTTACTTCCTGCGCTTGGTGTGTTCCGAAAAAAAGTGAAGGGGTACCGGCGCGCTAATTAACAAGAGGTTATTTAGAGAACCATTAGCGACATTGACAGGGAGGTCAGCGTGCCATGCAAAAAGGTGCTATGAATAAAGAGTTTGCCTGTATTTGTTTAAGTTTAGGCACCGCTTTTGTCGTACAGACGATGTTGCTGGTAGCGGTGCCACTAGCCGCCATTGAACTAGGCGCAACGCCGTTAATACTGGGCTTAATCGTCAGTGCTCCCTACATATTGCCACTGCTACTGGCACTTCCTTTTGGTTCACTTGTAGCGCGGCTAGGTAGTCCCCGTACGTTGCAGCTTGGCGCTGCCGCAATGGTTATTGGCGCCGGTTTATTGGTAGTTATTCCAGGCTTTCAAGGGCTAATTGCGGGGCAGTTAGTCATTGGTTTGGCCCAGTTGCTGATGATTATTTCTGCGCAAACGGCAATCACCTATCTCGGGCAGGGTACGACACTTGAAAAGTACTTTGGCTGGTACACCACCTACTTATCGATTGGCCAAATGCTAGGGCCGTTACTGGCTGGTTGGATCATTGATCACCGCGGTGGTCCTGGAGCTGCCTTTTATGGTGCCTTTATTGCCTCTTTAGTGACACTGGTGTCACTGCTAATGTCCAACCAGCGAGCGTTGGCGAACAAACAGCCGAGTATTAGTTTTTTAACTAGTGTAGATCAGCAGTGGCATCTACTGAAAACCTCCCTAGGTGTGAAGTTATCTTTAATTATTTCTTTGGCCGCTATGTTGGCACTTGGTGCCCATGGCAGCTATTTTCCTGTTTATCTTGAAAGCTTAGCACTCTCGGGAACTACTATTGGGTTGCTAGTAAGTCTACGTGCGTTTGCCTCCATGGCGGTTAGGCCGTTTACCAGCGCCATTGTTGGCCTACTTCATGGCCGATACGCCACCATGTCACTCACTCTGGTATTTATGGCGTTGGGGTTAATGTTGGTCGGCATGACGGGGAATATTTATTGGTTATGCTTGTTTTCGGTTTTTGTGGGTCTAGGAGTGGGACTTTCACAACCGCTTTCTATGGTGGTTATCGCCGAGTCAGTGCCTGAGCATCAGCGCGCACATGCCCTGGCGGTGCGTTTAATGGCTAACCGGGCGATGCAGTTTGCTGCGCCACTACTGCTAGGGCTAGTTACGCAGCTTAGCGGTTTTACAGTGGCGTATTTCGCCTGTGGAGTACTGCTGCTGTTGCATTTGGCAGTGTTTCAATGGCTGAAACGACAGCACCAAACTTTGTAAACATCAATCAGACTGGCCTAAAGGGTGTCCTATCAGCGCTTTCATCCATTCAAGAAATTTGATGAGCGCATCAGAAGGGCGAGCGTCTTTTGGCCAAGTTAGGTAGTACGCCTCTCCAGTGCGACACACCGTATCTGATAAGGCAACAAAACTCCCTTCCTGCAGTTGGCGTTCGACAAATACTCTAATCGCGATGGCGCAGCCAATATTCATTGACGCTGCTTCATAGGCTAACGCTGAGTTATCGAACTTCATGCCAGACTCTGCATTAGCGACCACGTGACCGCTTTCTGCGAGCCATGTCTTCCAGTCGTCTGGACGCGCCATTGAGTGCAGTAGACGTACCTTGGAAAGATCATCTTTAGCCAAGCCTTCTGCATTCCATAAAGAAGCAGAGACAATCGGAATAAGCTCAATATCAACTAGTTTCTCAGCGTGTAAGCCTGGCCAATCACCATGTCCTGAACGAATAGCGGCGTCGACGCTTTGAGTAGGAAAGTCTACGGGCTTTAAGGACGATGAGAGTTTGACCTCAAGCAATGGATTTTTATTGTGAAAGTCGGCCAATCTAGGAATTAACCAACGCTGCGAGAAGGTGGTATAGGATTGGATCGACAGTACATCGCGTTGATTCCTGCGTGACACCTTGCGTGATGCCGTTTCGAGTTCACGGAAGGCATTCTTAACCCCCGCGTAAAGTTCCGCACCTTCTTGCGTGAGCTCAATGCCGCGATGTAAACGAGTGAAAAGCGCTACCCCAAGATAATCTTCTAACACCTTCACTTGGCGGCTAACCGCTACTTGCGATACATGCAGTTCATCTGCCGCGCGGGTTAGGCTACGTAGACGGGCAGCTACCTCAAACGCTCTGAGAGGATTGAGGGGGAGTAGTGGATGGCTCATAGGGTTACCAACGGTGTCGCTGACAGCTGACGTGTGGGTGAGTGCTGCTGCATAACAATACAGTAACACTCTGATAGTAACCCAATGGCTAGTGTGAATCGAGGCTAGCGAGGGGGCTTTTGCTGAAGCACGTAACGTCTGCCCAGTGGTAAAAGGCCGTTAGCAATTAAAGACGACCCCCTGCTTTGGCCGCTCATCGACGGTTAGCTCGAATACATCAGGGCGGGAGTAATGCCCAACAACATCAAAGTCATAGCGTGCCTGAACGAGTTGGGCGGTATCTACCTGCGCTGTTAGCAAGCCTGACTGTTCGCGCATCGGTCCTGCAAGCACGTCTCCTAACGGGCCAACGATCAGGCTGCCGCCGCGAATCAGCGGGCGATTGCTGTCCCAATCTGCTACCTCAATGCCAAGCTCGGCGGGAGAGGGTTGGATCTGGCAGGCGCTAACGACGAAACAGCGCCCTTCGTGGGCGATATGGCGCATGGATGCTTGCCATACATCGCGTTCATCCACTGTGGGGGCGCACCATATTTCAACCCCCTTGGCGTACATAGCGGTGCGCAGCAACGGCATATGGTTTTCCCAGCAGATAGCGGCACCTGCAGTCCCCGCTTGGGTA
The DNA here is from genome assembly GCF_002216165.1 of Halomonas sp. N3-2A. Classification (NCBI taxonomy): domain Bacteria; kingdom Pseudomonadati; phylum Pseudomonadota; class Gammaproteobacteria; order Oceanospirillales; family Halomonadaceae; genus Halomonas; species Halomonas sp. N3-2A. Next base: position 4,349,431 of record NZ_CP022286.1, read on the forward strand.
TTCACAGTGGTTAGGGTGGAGCCATCGCCTTGAGCCCAAATCAACCGTTCTGTGCCTGTTGGCATCAGCTTGCGATGCTTGCCGATAAGCCCCTGTTCAGGGTCGAAGAATAGCGCTGAGCAGTAGAGCGAGCTGCCATCACGCTCAATAACGCCTACCACGAGGGTTGCCCCGGTACGCGCCGAGAGATCAGCAAGAGCTTCTGTTTCAGGGCCAGGAACATCAATTGCGTTAGCAAAGTAAGCAGCGAAAACGTCACGGCCCTCGGGTAGCCGGTAGCCAAGCCGAGTGCCGAAAATCTCCCCTTTGGGATAGCCACCGAGTACGGCTTCGGGCAACACCACTAAGGTGGCACCCGCTTCAATAATTGCAGATTCATAGGAGAGGATGAGATCGAGTGTAGCGGCTTTGCCTGAGGGGAGTGAGCCGATTTGGAGAGCGGCAACGGTCGTTTGCGTCATGCTGGATACCTTTGGAAAAAACGCGTCAAAAGTTGATTACAAAAAAATGCTATAAGCTATAGCGATATTAATGAAGATAGGTTTGTTTCTGTTTGTTATGAATAAAGTTGATATCGCAAAAACGGACCTGAACTTACTCAAGGTATTTGAAGCTCTCTATGAAGAGGGCAGTGCGAGTCGCGCAGCAACGCGGCTAGGGTTGACCCAATCGGCGGTGAGTGCGGCATTAAAGCGCTTGAGAGACGTTTACGGTGATCCGTTGTTTCTGCGTACCGGGCGCGGGCTGGCGCCGACGCTGCTTGCTCAACAGTTGAAGCCCGTTGTTTCAGAGGCGCTGCAAAAAATTCGCCAAAGCCTTGCCATGGTGTCGCCATCAGGACGCAGTTTTGAGGGGCGGTCTGTGACAGTTGGTCTTTCCGATGACTTTGAAATCGCCATTGGATCACGTCTGATCGAGCGTGCGGCGCACGCAATGCCCGGCTTACGCCTGGTTTTCCGGCAAGCTCACAGCCAGGTGGTCGCTGATGCCCTGGCAGGACGAAACTTGGACTTGGCGATTAGCTCAGGAGGATTGGCAAGAAGTGGCTTGAGCCGATGTCTACTCGGTGAGGCGAGTTACGCCTGTGTAGTGGATCCTGAACACTGGACGACAGCAATGCTAGATATCGAAGGCTTCGTTTCCGCTGAGCATATCCTGGTGTCATCGGGTGGTTTTGTGGGTATCGTCGACGAAGCATTAGCGGAGCGAGAGCTGTCGCGCCGTGTCGTCGCTGCTACAACGCATTTTGCTGCCTTGCCCTACTTACTGAAAGGGACGTCGGCGATTGCTACCATACCGGCGCACGCGGCCGTTTCAATTGCTGCCATGACAGGGCTGCGGGTGCTGCCCTGTCCGCTACCGTTGGGCCATTTTTCGGTTGAGCTAGGGTGGAGAACGGCTGATGGGAATGATGTGCTACTAAGGGCAATACGCCCATTGGTAGAGGAGTGTTTTCATTCTATTTAGTCAATGTGGCGAGATAGCGAGGGAGGCCGATTAGCTGTGCCGGCTTCCAAGGTGGCGTTGGCGTCACTCATGCGTGGATATTGGTGGTTCAGGAGAGGCGCCGGCTAAGTAGTGGGTGACTACTTGATCGAGTCACAATTGAGAGCGTGTAGCGACGTTTAGCATATTGATGTCGCTGACCCAGGTTGGGCTCTTCTGCAACCGTCTTGATGTCAACAGGCAATAGGCAAGTCGTCACAGACATCAAGTGGAGAGGACTTGCCGTTTGACCATAGCCTGGGCCATTTTAAGCATTCATCTTGGTTATACACTCACCGATTGGCGAATGAGCTGTGCTTTTTCCATCAATAGCGGCCGGTAAGTTTCTAGCAGCGTAGGCATATCCACGCGGGCGGCATTGGTACTGATATTCATCGCGCCGACCAGTTTCCCATGGGTATCAAATACGGGGACAGCAATCGAACGCAGGCCGGAATCCAACTCTTGATCGGTAATCGCATAACCCTGTTCCCGCGCTTGCTGAATCGCCGCTTTTAGTGATGCGCTATCGGTAATAGTTTTGTCGGTATAGCGCGTTAAGGTGAGCTGGCTCAGGTAGTTATCCAGCTCGCTATCCGGCAGCTGGGCAAGGAGCACTCGACCCATGGATGTGTATGCCGCCGGTAGGCGAGTGCCGACGGAAAGCGTGATTGCCATCAAGCGGTGCGGGGCAGCTGAGCGGGCCAGATAGATAACGTCGTCACCATCGAGCACCCCAAGCGATGAAGACTCACCACACTGGCGGGTAATATCCTCCAGATACTGCTGAATGACGCCTCGGTAATTATTAGACGCTAAATAGGAGTAGCCCAGTTGTAGCACTTTGGGGGTTAGCTCGAAGTAGCGTTGCTGTTTGCGTACATAACCAAGGGCGTGGAGCGTCAGTAAAAATCGCCGTGCTTTCGCGCGGTTCATGCCTGTGCGCTCGGCGACTTCACTGAGTGTCATCCGCGTGTGCGTCTCATCAAACGCCATCACGACTTCCAGCCCGCTGGCCAGCGCGGCAACAAAATCACGATCCGTCGGTTTTAAAGCATCTTCTGGTAGGGCATTACTCATGAGTGTCTCGGCTGCGTCGATGTGGATACGAAGCGAGAAAATAACATTTTGTTCGAATGGCGAACAACAAGAGACGTTTCTCCGTGGTGAATCGGAGTTAACTTACGGGGGCTTAATAAAGACCTAACAGCAAGTCTCTAGAGATTGCTAGCGAGCATTTGCATCTATGCAGGGGCATCAGCGCTCATATATCTCTCTTTCTATCTATGAAAAAGGGTGGACCAAAAGGCCCACCCATTAGCAAATTCCTGATTTAGGAAGGTTGCTGATTACTTCGAATTTCTAATCGGTAACTCAGCAGCACTGAACGTGCTCGCGTCGGTTTGGTGTTGCGCTGATGAATCAGGGTAGGAGATCTTATTGGCTTCACCAGAGCCGCGCTCGGCAAGTGCTGCACCAGAGAATAAAATTAGAGCGGCGGCTGCTACTGTATTGATTAACTTCATAACTTTTAACCTCACGTTAAATAAAACGTCTCTACATTTGCGATGACTGTTCATCGCTATGTGGACGACGAGAGATATTGTAAGCAGGCTAACATAATTATAAAATTGATTAAAAATATTCGAACCATTCTATTATTTAGAATGTTTTTGAGAGGGCTAGGTTTGGTCACTAACGCACAAAAACGAGGCGCGACGGGTGAAACGTCACGTGGCTCCCGTGAGGTCAAACGACTGCTTTGTGTTAGGTAGCGGGTGGCAGGGGGCAAATAGTTGCGAATAGGCTAATGCCGTTGCCAAGCAAGACCGAAAGGCGCTTACTTGGCAAGGCAATGAAGTGGCGAGCGGTGAAGTATTACGCTGCGCTTAGTTTAGCGTAGCTTCAAGGCGTTCTGCTCGTTCACCCGGGGCGGGGTGGCTGGAGAAAAAGCTGCTGTTGTTGCCGTATGCTGCTTCCAATTTGCGTAGCGCAGTCAAAGAGGCTTCTGTATTCAGGTTGTACTGCTGCATCAGCTCAACAGCGTAGTCATCAGCTTCATTTTCCTGACGTTGGGAAAACTGGGCATTCACCAACTTTTCGCCTAGCTCACCAAGTTGAGAGCTTGACAGTGCTGCTGCAGTAGCACTTCCGCTGGCAGCGGCGGCTTCACGCGCAGCCGATGCTGCGTAAGCAACTTGGAAAGCACGTTTGGAGTGTCCTAGCGCCACGTGGCCAATCTCATGAGCGATAACGTAACGCACTTCATCGTCTGTCATTGCGTCCATTAGGCCGGTATGCAACCGGATAGAGCCGTTGGGTACCGCAAAAGCGTTGATGTCATCCAACTGATAGACATTGTACTCAAGGTCGTTTCCGTCGATGTTTTCCCAACCTTGGGTCAGGCTTGCCAGCCGCTCGGCATATTGACTGTTGCTGGCGACAAGCTGGTTTTCGGCATCAAGCTGGGCAATTGTCTGGTCGCCGAGTTGCTGCATTTGCTCGTCGCTCATAGTGGCAGCGCCTGCTAAGCCGGTGCCAGCAGAGATCATGCCGCCTATATCCGCGCCTGATTGACAGCCGGTGAGGGTGAGTACGGCAGCTAAACCTAAGGTGTAGGATGTTTTACGTACTAGGGGCGTTGTTTGCATCGCCAGTTCCTTTGTCGATAGGTATGAATAAATAATGGAAGTCGAGAGTCTAACATGACGCTTATTCCAACAGGCTAACTATACTGTATATTAATAGGTGACTCTATACTTCTAGCAACGTATGGGGATATCTATGGGGATAGATAAGTGCAATATCTGACATATCAGGCTGATTACCTCGACTAAACGACGTTGGCCTTCAGCGTGGTGCTTGTTTAGGATCAAGAGTGATCCTTCATCAATTAGCGAGCTGTTCTTATGAAGCCTGAAACCATTGCCCTCCACCATGGCTATGCGCCTGATTCACAAAACGCAGTTGCTGTGCCGATCCACCAGACCACGTCGTTTTCATTTGATAGCGCCCAGCACGCGGCGGATCTGTTTGATCTGAAAGTGGAAGGAAATATTTACTCGCGCATTATGAACCCAACCTGCGCCGTGCTGGAGCAGCGGGTGGCCGCGCTAGAAGGTGGCATTGCAGGGTTGGCAGTGGCGTCTGGTATGGCGGCGATTACCTATGCGATCCAAACCATCGCTGAAGCGGGCGATAATATCGTCTCGATTAGTGAGCTGTATGGCGGCACTTACAACTTGTTTGCCCACACTTTGCCACGCCAAGGCATCCAAGTACGGTTTGCCGATAAAGATGATATCGATGGCCTTGAAGCGTTAATTGATGAGCGTACCAAAGCGGTATTTTGCGAGAGCATCGGTAATCCATCCGGTGGCGTGGTAGATCTGCAAAAACTGGCTGATGCAGCGCACCGTCATGGGGTGCCGGTGATTGTTGATAACACCACCGCTACGCCGTTTTTATGTCGTCCCATTGAGCACGGAGCGGATATTGTCGTTCACTCGGCCACGAAATATATCGGTGGCCACGGCACCACGGTGGGCGGAGTGATTGTTGATTCAGGTACATTCCCCTGGGCGGAAAATGCCAGCCGTTTCCCGCTGCTTAACGAGCCAGACATCTCCTATCACGGCGTTAGCTATACCCGCGATGTAGGCGCCGCCGCCTTTATTGCCCGTGCCCGCGTGGTGCCGCTGCGCAACATGGGCGCGGCGCTTTCTGCCCAAGCGGCCTGGAACCTGCTTCAGGGGCTGGAAACGCTATCACTGCGTATTGAGCGCATTTGTGCCAATGCGTTAGCCGTTGCCAAGCATTTGGAAAACCATCCGCTGGTGAAGTGGGTGCACTACGCGGGCTTGGAAAACCATCCTGACCATGCGCTGGCCAAGCATTATATGAACGGCCATGCCTCGGGAATTCTTAGCTTTGGTATTGAGGGAGGCCAGGCCGCTGGTGAGCGTTTTTACGATGCCCTGGCGCTGATTCTGCGTTTAGTTAATATCGGCGATGCTAAAAGCTGCTCTTCCATTCCAGCCTCCACCACGCACCGCCAGTTAAATGAGCAGGAGTTAAAGGCCGCAGGCGTTACGCCGGATATGGTGCGCTTGTCGATTGGCATTGAGCATATCGACGACCTGTTAGCAGATATTGATCAAGCGCTAGCGGCTTCTCAAGGGTAACGCGCCTCTCATTCGGATGCCGTCCACGTTTTCTAACGCTAGGTGATAGGTAGTTAACTACTTGGTTGCCTAGCGTTATTACGTTGTGTAACGCAACTTTTAATCGCTACTTTCTTTGCGCGCCCCTTCGGCTAAGTGCATGACGTTAGAGGCTTCGATCCGGTTCAAACAAACGGGTAGGGGCTGATGTTAGGCATGTCTCAACGTTAGATATCACTTTAAATTTGACGATATTGCTAATGCTATCAAAACTAAAGCTAGCACCATAAAGCTAATTCCATAAGCGATAGCAGCGATGCAGGCGCTTTCCCATAGAGTGGGATCACAATAACTAACAAAACCTATCAAAGAGGGAACTGTCATGGAGTTGAATCACAGCGTGTCGACTCATCGTCTCAAGGCAGCGGTAGTGGCTAGCGTATTACTTTTTCCTGCCGCACAAAGCGCATTAGCGGATGAGGTTGTTGAACAGATCGAACTAGGTCTTGAACTCTATCAAGAGCAAGAGTACGGCGCGGCAATTACCGAGTTGGAATTTGCTATTGAAGATATGCGCAAGATGATGTCAGGCCTGATTGCCCAAACCTTCCCTGACGCACCGGAGGGTTGGACGGCACATGAAGCGACCTCCGGCGGCGCAGGAGGGGGAGCCGCCGCCATGTTTGGCGTTGGTGGTACGTCGCTTGAGCGCACTTATCAACAAGATGACGGCGATGGTCAGATAACCGCGAGCATGATGCTTGATAGCCCGCTGATACAAAGCATGGGGGCAATGTTTAACAATCCGGCAATGATCGCCGCGCAGCCAAATATGGAGCGTGTTCGCTTGGGGCGTGAAGCAGCAGTGGTGAAGTGGGAACCTGAGCGCTCCCATGCGGAAGTGACGTTATTACTCGATGGTCGGATTATGATGCAGGTGAAGGGGGAAAACCTGGAATCCCAGGATGTCGCCGTCGACCTAATGCGTGACTGGGATCTTGCTGCTGTGCGTGAGCAAAGCGCACGTTAACGTCGCCTTGCACGTGTGACTCCATGTGATCATCAGTAGCCGTCTACTTCTCAACGACTTCTCAACCTTATTCCGCCTCAACGCTGTGAGCGAAGAGGCGGCAACGCGAAGCGAGACTTACACGCTTAACTTTTCAACACGCTTAGACGCGGCCAGCGTATATAAAAACTCTAGCCCTAACGTGGCTGCGGCGAGTGACGTGATATCGCCATGGTCGTAAGCAGGGTTTACTTCAACAACATCCATGCCTATTAACGGCATGCCGACCATGCCACGGATCACTTTTAGCATCAGGTCGGTAGACATGCCGCCACATACCGGTGTCCCGGTGCCTGGCGCGTAGGCAGGGTCTAAGCCATCAATGTCTAGGCTGATATAAGCTGGATGATGGCCAACACGGGCACGGATACGCTCCAGTACGGCGGCAGGGCCGTGATCATTTACCCAGTCTGCATCCAGCACTTCATAAGGGTGGTTATGGCGGTCATAGCTGGTGCGAATACCAATTTGCAGCGAGTGCTCCGGCACTACCAAGCCCTCTTTTAGGGCATGGTGGAAAATAGTGCCATGGTCAAAGCGCGTGCCTTGCTCGTAGGTGTCGGTGTGGGCATCAAAATGAATCAGTGCCAGTGGGCCATGCACCCGAGCATGAGCGCGTAGCAGGGGCAGGCTGATATAGTGGTCACCGCCCAGTGTCAGCATTTTTTTATCGGCTTTTAGCCACCGCAATGCGTGGGTCTCAAGGTTGTCGACTAGGCTTTCCGGCTCACCGTAGGCGTAGTCCAGATTGCCCGCGTCGCATACCCGCAGCCGCTCTTCCAAGGCGAAGTCCCAAGGCCAGCGTTTGCCTTCCCAGATCAGGTTAGCAGTGCTTTGACGAATGGCGTTTGGGCCCATGCGGGTACCTGATCGTCCTGAACACGCTAGATCAAAGGGCACACCGCTCACCACGACCTCAGCATCGGTCGTTTTAGGGTCGGTGGCCTTCGGCACGCCCATAAAGGTAGAGATAACATCACCAAACAGGCTTGGCATGATCTGAGATGGGGTCACCGATCGTGTACTCCTATGGCGTGCAGTAGCAATAAAACAGGGGGATAGGGCTTGAAGTAGCGCGACGATAAGGAATTTTCAGCAATGAATGAAATGAATGTTTAGAATGAAACCATTCGCTGGGTAAATAGTGAGGCGCTATGCGTTCGCTTCGTCATTTTGATTTGAATCTTCTGCTGGTATTTGAAGCGTTGATGCGTGAGCGTCACGTGACACGAGCAGCGGAAAAGCTGCATTTAAGCCAGCCCGCCCTTAGTCATGCGTTAAAACGGCTGCGCGATGCGTTGGACGACCCATTATTAATACGTACCAACAATGGTCTACAGCCAACGCCTCGTGCGCTGGCGCTGTTGCCAGTCGTGCAGCAGGCACTGGCCATGTTGCAGGAAGGCCTCGCCCCGCCGATCAACTTCTTACCCGCCACCAGCGAGCGGCATTTCACCCTGGCCACCACGGATTATTTTGAAGAGGTGATGTATCCGGCGTTTGTTAGCCAATTGTTGGCTTATGCGCCGGATATCAGCTTTTCCATTGAGCTGATCACCCCCAACGTACTGAGTGAAGGGCTGGAGCAGCGCCAAGTGGATATGGTGGTCGGGCTGGATAGCCAAAGTGTGCTGCCCAGTGGTGTCATACAGCATCTTTGGATGGATGAGGAGTTGGTTTGTTTGGCAGCGACTGACAATGATCGCGTAGGTGATGCACTGACTATTCAGCAGTTTGCCTGTGAGTCCCATGTGGCACTGTCTGATATCAGCGGTTTAAGACCCAGTAATATCGATAATTGTTTAGTGCAGCACGGCTTAAGCCGCCGGGTGATTTCAAAGAACTTAAATTATATTGCGGCAGCGCGGGTCGTTGCGCTCACTGATGCGATCATGACGTTGCCACGCCAAATGGCCGAACGGTTTATCACGATGCTGCCGGTGCGGATCGTCGCGCCGCCTAAAGAGTTACCTGTACTTAATATGACGCTGATTCAGCATGGGCTGTATGCCAACGATCCCGCCCTCATTTGGTTGACGCAATCGCTGATCGAATTTGCTAGCACCTTTAAGCAGAAAGCCGCTGAGCAGTAGCCGGGCTCCGCTTGGTGGTGGGAAGTTGCTTCACTAAAGGCGGATGACCCCGTAGTGGTGACTTAGTAGAGATGACTTAGTAGAGTGTTATAAAAGACACAGTAAGCGGGATTTGGCTAAACCACAGGCAACCATAATAATGACAGCGACATATAAACTCCTGATTGCCGACGATCATCCCCTGGTACGCGATGCCATGGCGCGAGTGATCCGTGAAGCTTACGCAGATGCTGAGGTTATCGAGGTAGAAGACTTTGATTCGGCCCTCGCCCATGCCCAGCAAGATCCTGATCTTGATTTGATATTGCTAGATTTAAATATGCCCGGCATGAACGGGTTAACAGGGCTTTTGCAGTTGCGTAATGAGCAGCCTACGATTCCGGTGGTGATCGTGTCTGCGGAAGAGGATAAGCAGATTATTCTGCAGGCAGTCTCTTGTGGTGCGGCGGGGTTTATCACCAAATCACTGCCCCGTGATCAAATGCGCCACGCCATTGCCCAGGTGTTGGAAGGCAATATCTTTCTACCTGCCGATGCCATGCGCGCACCGGACAGTATCCGCAAGCGTCGCCATCAGGACCAAGGGTTTACCGCGGAACAACTGCGCCTGCTGACCCGCAAGCAGCTACAAGTATTGGAGCATATGACGCGCGGTGAATCTAACAAGATGATTGCCTATCACCTTAATATTGCGGAAACCACGGTGAAGGCCCACGTGTCAGCGATCTTGCGCAAGCTGGGGGTGACCAGCCGAGTACAGGCGATTTTATCCGCCAACGATATCGATTTTTCCCAGTTCCTCAATCGCTGACAAAATAGTGGCCAGCGCTATCCAGCCAGTGGGTTTGCCAGTGGCCCAGGGTGTTTACCTGAGAGAGTAAATTGGTAAGGGCCTGTGAATCGATGCGTTGTTGTCCGAGGCGATGCAGAGGTTGATGGGTGCCAGCCAAGAGGCTTTGCCACTGGAGAACCAGCGCCGCGAGTGGCGTTTCAGGCGGTGTTAGCGTCGACAGTTGCGCCTGCAGAACGCTATCCGACGTTTTCCAGAGGGCGTCGGTGATCGATCGTAGCTGTTCCGCTATCCGTTTTTCCTCTATCGGCTTCCCCCCTGCCGAGCCCGCGTCTTTGCTGATTTTCCCTGCCTTACTAGTTTGCACGACATAGCCAAGCGAGCAAGGCGCGCCGTCGCCCCTGCGAACCGCCGCCACATAGCCCAAGTGATGGTCATAGCGCGCCTGCTGAAAAAAAGCCGCGCTGTGGTGCTGCTCCGCAAATGCCAATAGTAATCGCTGGCTGGGTGTGCCCGGTAGGCTCAGTGTCCGCATGATGGCGGTGCTAGTCGCTAGGCTAGCAGGGGGAGGCTGCTCAGCGCGTATTGCGACGCGGCTCGCTAGGTTTGCTAGCGCTTGGCAAACGGCAGCGGCGCCTGGGTGATGGGAAACCCATGCCACAGGCTCGGCAGGCAATGGTGTTAAGCGCTGTATCAACTGCTGAGCCAGCAGCCCTTGTTGAGCCTTAGAGACAGCCAGTACGGCGTCTTCCAACAGCGCCACCATGGCCTGGTTGGCTTGACTACCCATCGCTATCACCCAACTGCCGTGGGGCGAGTTCTCCTGCTTGAAGACAATAGCCTGAAGCGCCAGCCGCTGAGCGGTGAGCGGGCTGGGTACAATCACTGCGCCGGGCACAAAGCAGGCCGCCCAGGCGGTGGTGGCAAGTGCCGCAAAATCATCGCTAACACCGTACTGACCGCACCAATGCTGCACGGCGGGGTAAGCCGCTGGTTGTCTATCAAAAGCATCAAAAGCGGGTGGTGAGGGCGATGGAGACGGGGACGCGTTATCTAGTAGCCAACGGGCATTACTAGCCGCAAACAGGATTGCGGCTGGCTGATGTTCAGAGGGTGGCGTAGCAAAGCGACGAGCTAGCGCTTGGCGGCGGGCGTGTGCAAACCAAGCCGGGGCTAACTGCACCGTCTCAGCGGGTGGCTGCCAAACGATGTCGTGATCGTTAGGTGCTGTGCCGAGCAGGGTTGCGAAGAAGGCTGCTAAGCGCTCACTGAGGGCCGCCGCAAGGGCTTTCACCTGCTCCTGTGTCGCAGTGCCGCTTAGCGTCAAGCTAAAGGCGTCTGTCGCCCCGCTAGGGGACAGCGTTGCGCGGTAGTCGGTAATCGAATCAGGTAACTGCTCCACTAGGTAGCCTTGCTGTACCGAATCAGCTAAGCCGCTAAGGGCGATAAGCTGATGACGAGCAATGGCCGAGGGCAGCGGCCACAGTAGCTCAACGGCGTTGCCCGTCCTGGCTATCTTCGCGTGGGGCAGATGGCTCCACCGGGGCGTAATGGCAAGCGAAAGAGCGCTGGGTGTGGGTGGGCTAAACAGCGTTGCCATGCGTTTAATCAGGCGGGCCATCGTTTCCGTGTCCCAAGGGCTAATAATGGCGATGCTAACGCGGCCGCCGTGGTAGTGGTCGCGGTGAAACGCGGTGAGCGCTTCAAGTAATAGCGCCATGTCGCTACCTAGGGTTTGCGCATTGCCGTGACGGCAGCCAGCACAGATATGTTGAGGGTCGCTGAGCGTGGCGATGGCTGACAGCCGTTGCATCGCCGAACTGTGCTGGCGGGCCTGCCACTCGGCATCGATAGCGGCGACTTCAGCACAAATGACGGATGGCGAAAACGCAGGCCTGGCGAGCTGGCTGGCAACCGTGAGCGCCGCTGATTCTAAGGTCTCTGCTGGTATCGAGAAATGTACATCGGTGACGTAGTCATCGGTATGGGCGTTCAGGCTACCTTGGTGTTGGGCAAGCCAAGTAAGCAGGCTGATGTTAGAAGACGCTTCCAGCGGCGCGGTAGTGAGCACGTGCTCGAGCAGATGAGCCAGCCCTGGCAGGGCGCGCGGCTCATCCAAATAGCCCGCCGCAATGGCGATGCTAACGTGAGCGCGGGTTAAGTGGGGCGCTTGGGCCAGCACTCCCTGCGCCCCGTTCGGCAGGGAGATACAGTTTTGTTGAAAGCTAAGCTTAGCCATTAAGCAGGCTACGTAGCAGCGCGCGCAGTTTGCCGGGGCGAACGGGTTTGTTTAATTGCGGCACGCCAGCATGACGCAGGCGGCGCTGCCAGTGGTCAGAGCGGTCGGCGCTGAGAATAGCGGCTGGAAGGTGCGGGTCGTGCCAGTGCTGGCGAAGTTGGCGAATAGCCTCCAGGCCGGTCATATGGTCATCTAAGTGCAGGTCGACCAGCAGCATATCCGGTGCTTCCTGGCTGGCTTTAGCGGTATCGACATCCAGGGCTGTATCGCAACTGATCTGCCATTCACTTAACAGCAGCGCCATGCCTTGCAAAATCGTTGGTTCATTATCCAGGATCAGCACGCGAAGCCCTTCAAACTCATTGCCAGCGGAGAGCGGCGCGCTGGGAGCGGGGGCTTGGCTAAAGGAAATAGCGCTGGCACGCGGCACCGTAACAGCAAAGCAGGAGCCTTGGCCGGGTGCAGAACGCACAGAGAGCGGATGCTCAAGGCGCTGGCTAATCCGTTCTACAATGGCAAGCCCCAGGCCAACGCCCTGGCGGTCCCGTGCACGCGTAGCGTTAAGTTGGTGAAACTCGCGAAAAATAAGCTGGTAGTCGCTTTCGGGAATACCAATACCACTATCGACAACTTGCACGGCCAGGCTGTCGTCGTTATGGCGGCGGACACCCAGGCAGATGCCGCCACGCTGGGTATAGCGGCAGGCGTTAGCAAGAAAGTTGCGCACAATGCGGCTGAGTAGATAAGGGTCGCTGGTCACCGCTTGATGAGAAGGCACGTAGCGCAGCGTGAGCCCTTTACGTTGCGCCACCGGGGAAAATTCATCCGCCAGATTGCTGAGGATATCGTCGAGTTTAAAGTGGCGTAGTTGTGGCTGTACCTGGCCGTGATCCAGCCGTGAAATATCCAACAGATCGGAAAGAATCGCTTCGGCGCCTTCCAGTGAGTTTTGCACACTCTCAATCAAAGACAGGTTCTCGCTGTCGGTCAGCCGTTCCTGTAGCGAGGCTACCAATAAGCGTGCAGCGTTCATGGGCTGTAGCAGGTCATGGCTCGCGGCGGCTAGGTAGCGGTCTTTACTTTGGTTAGCAAACTCTGCGGCATCGCGAGCGCTTCTAAGCTCCTCGTTGAGCCGTTCAAGCGCTTGGGTGCGGTCAGCTACCCGTGCTTCCAAATGGGCGTTGAGGGTTTCTAAATGCTGGCGCGCGCGCTCGCGCTCGGTAATATCTGCCACAAAGCCTTCGATCAGGTCTTCGTCCCCGGCAAGCTCGGCGGGCTTACGTATTAGGGTAATTGCCACGGGTACTTGATGCCCGGATGCGCCCTGCAGCCAGGTGGTTTGGCCGGTTACGTGGCCTTGCGCGAGCAGCAGATCGCGCAGTTGTTGCCCAGTCGATGCGTTAACAAACAGCGCGTCAAAGCGCGCGCAGCGCTCGAGTGTATGCACCACGCTACTATCATCAAGCATGGCGGCAAGCGCCGGGTTAGCGGCGCGCAGTTTGCCGGACAGCGATGCTTGAAAAATACCGTGCAGCGCGTTTTCGAACAGCCATTTATAGCGATTACGCTCCACCTCAAGCTCTTCTAAGCGTACGGAAAGCTCGCGATAGTAGCTTTTACGCGCCGACTGCTGGCCAAGCCCGAGTAGGTCGCTGACCGAAAAGCCCGAGGGATCGCTGGCTTTTTTCATAGTGCCTCTTCGTAAACCACCGCCACGTCTCTTGAGCTGGAACGGCGTGGATTGGTCAGGATGCAGGGATCACCTAACGCATGGTTAGTGAGAAATGGCACATCGCTACGCGAGACGCCCATCACGCCAAGGGTTCCGCCTAGGCCAACGGCATGTTTTAAGTCGACTAAGTACTGAAACAGTGCTTTTTTGATCTGCTGCTGTGACAACCCCCGACAGTCGATACCCACGGCGTCGGCCACCCGCTTAAAGCGGTCTGGGGCGGCTTCGTAGTTATAGGCCACCACGTGCTCTAGCAGCATGGCATTGCATAAGCCGTGGGGTAAATCCAGGAAGCCACCTAAACTATGGGACATCGCGTGTACCGCGCCCAAAATGGCGTTTGAAAACGCCAGACCCGCTTGCATACTGCCCAGCATTACCTGGGCACGCAGCTCGCCGTCGGTTGGGTTCGCCACCAGTGCTTCAAGATGGCTACTGATTAAGCGCATGGCTTCTAAGGCATGGGCATCGGTAAGCGGGCCGCTACCGGTTGAAACAAACGCTTCGATGGCATGCACCAGTGCATCGACCCCGGTACACGCGGTGAGATAGGGCGACATGGTCATAGTGACTTCAGGGTCGATCAGCGACACATCCGGCACCACGGCTTTGCTGATGATTGAGAATTTCATACGCCGCTGCTGGTCGGAAATAATCGCAAACTGGGAAATATCCGCCGAAGTACCCGCTGTTGAGGGAATAAAAATTAGCGGCGGAATGGGCACGCGAATCGTATCCACACCTTCGAAATCAAGAATATGTCCGCCGTGGGCGGTGACGATGCCGATCCCTTTGGCACAGTCCATGGGGCTGCCGCCGCCCACTGCCACAATCGCTTTGCAGCCGGTTTCACGGTAGACCTCGGCACCGGCCATAATCTCATCGACCCGTGGGTTGGGTGATACGGCGGTAAAGCGCTCAACGGCAATGTTGGCTTCCAGCAGCTTGGCTTCAATATCGGCGACCCAACCTGCCAGCAACACACCGGGGTCGGAGACCAGGAGTACCTTTTCTGCCCCGAATGTAGTGGCGTAGTTGCCCGCAGCGTGGCGCGCCCCGTCGCCAAAAATAATTTCAGGAGCGACAAACTTACGAAGTTGTGTGAGCGGCGAAGTCATGGGGCGGTCTCGTTTATCGTTGTTAACCATTATCTTAAGCACCTTAAGGGATTGTTGCGCTACGACCTTGGTGCTGTCGTTAGGTGGCTAGATTGATAAAAGGCTAGCTCGCGGGCCAGCATGGTTTGGCGAGCTTTGGGGTGGCGAATGCCGTGGTATTCGTTATCAAACAGCAGTGTTTGTGCTTCGCCACCGTGGAGTTCGATATGCCGCGCCATGGCATGAGTTTGTTCTGGCACCACGATGGCGTCTTTGCCACCCTGAATAAACAGTGCCCGTAATGGGCGCTGACAACGGGTGACGTGGTAGCTAGGGCTGCGCTGGGCGAGCTGGGTCTCGTCTCCAATTAACCAGCCCAGGTAACCGGATTCAAAGCGGTGTGTTTGTGCCGCTAACGTTAATGCATCGGTGACTCCGTACAAGCTAGTGGCCGCAGCAAATAGCGGCGTGGCCGCCAAGGTATTAAGAGCAGTCAACCCGCCAGCGCTTTGGCCACGAATAAAGCAGCGCGCTGTATCGATCGCAAAGCGTGTGCAGGCGGCGCTAACCAAGGCGATGACATCCTCAGTATCGCTGATGCCCCACTGGCCGGCTAAGCATTCGCGATAGCGGCGGCCAAAGTTGCCGCTGCCACGGGGGTTGATATCCAGTACGTGAAAGCCCTGCTGTTGCCAGTAGGCTACCAGCGGGTCGTAAATAGGGTAGGCGGCGGCGGTGGGCCCGCCATGAACGCGCACAATCAGCGGCGCAGCGCGGTTGGCTAAGGCTGAGTAGAAAAAGCCGTGAACCGTTTCGCCTTCGTTGCCAACAGGGGTTTCCAGCCACTGTGTGGTGGCAGAGTTTGCAGTCACTAGGTTTTGCGTTACGTTACCCTCGACCTTACCTACTAGACAGTTACGCGAGCCATTGTCGTTGAAGCGTATAAGCTGACCGCCGCTGGTGGCGCTTTGCACAATGGCGTAGTCACCGTGCTTGGCTAGCGTGATGCTTGCCACGCGGCCGGAGTCTGGTAACAGTGCTTCCACCTGTTCGCTGCAACGGCGATAAAGCTGAGCTGCCCCCTGGTGCAGTTGGCAGTAAACCTGCCGATTGTCTCGCCATAGGTGCTGGCGCTCACCCAGTTGCCACGGTGTGGTGATGTGGTCCACCGGGGCACTGCTCAGGCACACAGGGGTGGCCAAATTTACCTGCCAGGGTTGCCACCAGCCAGCGTGATCGCTCATGCAGATCAGCGCGTTGTGGGGGCCAAACTGTGGCTGGCTAATCGCTGCGCCGAAATCCCAGTGCTCCAATATTTCAAGCTGACCTGTGCTGGTCACCCGCGCGAGATGTAGCTGGCTGCGTTGCCAAGGCATGTGTGGCAACGACCAACTGACCCAGGCGAGGTAGTTGCCATCGTCGCTTAATACCGCTGCGCCATAAAAATCAGCACCTTCAGCCAGCACTTGCCTGTTATCGCCCGTTCTGCTGCTGTCAGTAACGGCGACCAGCCGTTGACCTTGTTGATCCTCTTCTACCGCAATCACCCGCTGGCGCTTTGGGTCGGCGCACAGCCCACCGTAGGCTGTTTGCGGGCGCTGTTGCCAGCAGTGGCTTACACCGTGGCGGTCGAGCTGCATGATGGCTTGATCGTGCTGGCGCACCCATACGACGCCTCCTAATAATGGCGTGTAGCTGCCACCGCCGTACTGGTTTACGCGGCTACCCAGCGCCTCTTCTATTACACAGCGCGGTGTCTCGTTGCTGTCGGCTCGCCACTGCCAAAGCTGCATGTCGCCCGTTTGCGGGGAGCGTGCGAGCCAGTAAATAGCTTGGGCGTCGCTGTGTAACTCGGCCAAGGTATCAGTGGGTTCGGCGGCATCTGCCAGGGTAAGCAGCATAGGTGTGCTCCTTAGTGTGGGGCGCCCCACAGCAACCGTGCTTCGTAGCGTGGGTAAAGCTGCATTACGCTGCGGGTAAACTCATATTCGGTGAGTGCCATGGTGCTAAACGAGTCGGGAATTTCAACGGCCAACGCATGGTTTGCACCTAGCCCTTCGCTAGCCACATCACTGAGACGTTGGTCCAGCCATTCAAGGTAATGCGTGGTTTGGCCAATGATCGTTTCGGGCGGCGCACTTGTGCCATGACCCGGTACCGCAGTGCTGGCGTTGAGCGCGCGCAGATCATTCAGTTCTTCCTGCCACTGTTGCAGGCTTGGGCTGTGGGCAGTGGCGGCTGCGCGTTGGTAGAAGCCCATGTCGCCTAAAAACAGCACGTCGGTAGCATGGTCCATAATCACTAGGTCACCACCGCTATGGCCGCTCATGGCGAAAAGCGTGAGCGGATAGTTGCCAAGGGTTATCTCGCCTGCCTCGACCACCTTGGGTAGGGCAATAGACGAGTGCTCCAAACTGTGCCCGGTTAGTCGCTCTACGTTATCGATCAGTGCGTCACGGTCGCGGGCCATCAACGCACGAGTGCTGGCTAAGGTGAGGTGCTGTGCCTCGCCGAAGGCGGCATTGCCAAAAAAGTGGTCAGGGTGGTGATGGGTATTCAACACCCAGCGTACGGGTTGAGCGGTGTGCTGAGCAATGAGTGTTTTGAGTGCTTCGCCAAAGTGTGGGCTGCTGCCGCTGTCGATAAGGACGACACCACTGGGCGTCACTATAAACGCTTGGTTGCCAATATGGCCGCAGTTGCTGGTGGAAAGCTCTTCTCTTAAGCCTTCCACCATCCAGGTGTTTTCCGCGACCGCTTGGGCGGTTAGCGGACGTTCGCAGAACATCACCGGTTCGCTGGCTGCCAGCGGCGTGATCAGCAGTGTACTGAAGGCGGCCAGAAAACAGGCTTTCATGGCTGCAGACCAATAGAAAAGCGGTTGCCGTTGTTATCCCGCGCGCCAATCACATAGCCGCCTGGTGAGGGGCGCATATGCAGCCCTAAGGTGGGGTTGGCGCTCACCGATGCGTCGATATCCAGGGCGGCCACTTGCTGGCCCTGCTGATCCAACAGTTCAAACGACTGCACATAAAAGGCGGGCTGGCTGGGGATTAAGCCGCTGTCCATGGGGTGAGAAAGGCGCACTCGCAGGCGCTGTTCGTCCTCATTGGCAAATAGCCGACCCTGCAGCTCGCCGAAGGTGGTTTCCCAGTCGGTGTCAGCGCTGGCAATGCCGGGTGTGGTGCAGCCACCGCCTTCCGCTTCAATGTAGGTGCCACCCACATGCCAGGTATCGCCCTGCTTCACTGCGACGCGCACCGCGGAGGCCTGTTCCAAGCGAATATTTAGCGACAGCTTGGCTAATCCATGGCTCATCGGGGAGTAGCGGAACAGGCGGGGAATCGGGTTGAGATCCACCCAGGCAATAATGTCAGTGATCGGCTCGCCGCTGGCTTCTAAGGCGCTGGCGTCTAGTTCTAGGGGCACTTGTCCTGAGTCTTCGGCGAACCCCGGCGCGTTAACGATGACGCGCTCATCAAACACCACGGGGGCATCGCCCAGAAAGCGCTCGCGGTACACAGGCCACATAAAGGAGTTAAGCGGATCCTGTTCAGCCGTGCTCGCTGTGGCCAATGCGGTGGTCGGCAGCGCGAGCAGTAGCCAGCAAAGCGCCGCGAGTGGAAGGGCAAGGGGGGCGGCGAACGTCGCGGCGAGCCGTTGTAACGTGATGATGGGGTGTAGGGTTGCCATGGTGCCTCCCAGTGTTGGGATTATTGTCCGATAGTTTCCATGCTGACCGTTTCCAACCAGGTGCGAATGGCCCACAGCCCTTCTTGGCTAACGTAATCGGACATACGCGGCATTAGCACCCGGCCGTTGCGTTCGGAACCATTGGTGACCAGCTCTTTAAACCACTCATCGCCCCATGCGCCATTTTCCAGCTCGCGCAGGTCGGGAGCGATGCCGCCAGATTTCGCTTCTAGCCCGTGACAAGCGGCGCAGTTGCTGTTGTAAGCGCGGGCACCAATATCGATGGCAAGTTCTTGCTGGGGGTGATCACGGTAGGGGTTCTCTTCCCGCCATTCGTCGCCTAAGCGTTCGAGGTCTTTAATATCAACGGCTTGAGGAGTCACGCTGCCGTGAGACCAGGCCAGCGGCGAAGCCAGCAACGCGGCAACAGCGATAGCACCCACTTGGCTGCTGAGGCGTAGGGGAAATGTTGCGGCGATTGTTTTTGCCAGTACGGTTTCTTTAAGTACGGTTTTTGTAATAGTCATGGGAAATGCTCCTCAGAGGATCAATGTATCGTCACTTGAGTGAGCTTAGGCAGGCAGGCCTTCCGAACCTATAGCACCTTAGGCATCGCTAGGCTCCTCCTTTGGAAGTAGTGCTAAATCAGGATGAGAACGCGACTGGAGGGGTAGATTGGTTTGTTATCCGAGCTTCTAAGCTGGACTTAGTCTTGCTGGCACCACGCAAGCAGCAGCTTGGCCGCTTTGCAGCCATTGCATTGTGATCATTACTCGGATGGAAAACCCATGACATACGCTATCAATAACAACACGTCAGCCCGCAAAATTTCGTGGCCCTTTCGCCTGCGTACACTCACCGCCGCCGTTGCTTACGCTTCTGCCTTAGGCGTCGGGGGCATTGCGCTGACAGCCCACGCCAGCGAGGTGACCTGGGACGATATTCTCAATGACCATAACAACACTGAAACGGTGTTGATGTACGGCATGGGCGTGAAAGCACAGCGCTATAGCCCGCTTGATCAAATTAACGCAGATAACGTCGAGATGCTGACACCTGCGTGGTCTCTCTCCTTTGGCGATGAAATGCAGCGGGGTCAGGAGTCGCAGGCACTGGTTCATGAAGGCGTTATTTATGTCACCGGCTCCTATTCACGTATTTTTGCTATTGATGCGCGCACTGGCCAGCGGCTGTGGTCCTACAACCATCGCCTGCCCAGCGATATTCGCCCTTGCTGTGACGTGGTGAACCGTGGCGCGGCCATTTATGGTGACAAGGTATTCTTCGGTACGCTGGATGCTGGCATCGTGGCGCTGAATAAAGATACCGGTGAGGTGGTGTGGCGCGAGCGCTTTGGTGACCACCGCGCGGGCTACACCATGACCGGTGCGCCAACGATTGTCGAAGATAGTGAAACAGGTCGCGTGTTGCTAATTCATGGCTCTTCGGGAGATGAGTTCGGCATTGTGGGTAAGCTGTATGCCCGTGACCCTGATACCGGCGAAGAGATTTGGATGCGGCCCTTTGTTGAAGGCCACATGGGACGTCTGAACGGTGAAGAGAGCACGCCGACAGGCGATGCCAACGCACCTTCATGGCCCGATGACCCCGATAGCGAAACCGGCAAAGTACAAGCCTGGAGCCAAGGTGGCGGTGCGCCATGGCAGAGCGCCAGTTTCGACCCTGATACCAATACCATCATCATTGGTGCCGGTAACCCTGCTCCTTGGAATGGCTGGGCACGCACCTCGGAAGACGGCGACCCGTCGGACTACGACAGCCTTTACACCTCTGGACAGCTGGGTATCGACCCTTCGACTGGCGAAGTGAAGTGGTTCTATCAGCACACGCCCAATGATACCTGGGACTTCTCGGGCAATAATGAAATCGTCTTGTTTGAGTACGAAGATGAGAATGGCCAAACGGTGAATGCGGGTGCCCACGCTGACCGTAATGGCTTCTTTTATGTCACCGATCGCACCAACGGCGAGCTTATCAACGCCTTCCCGTTTGTCGATAACATTACCTGGGCCACCCATATTGACCTGGAAACCGGCCGTCCGGTTGAGGCTGAAGGCCAGCGCCCACCGCGCTTGGAAGAGGGACAAACCCGCTCTGAGCCGGTTGAAGTTTCACCACCGTTCCTGGGGGGTAAAAACTGGAACCCAATGGCTTACAGCGAAGACACCGGGCTGTTCTACGTGCCGGGTAACCACTGGAAAGAAGATTACTGGACCGAGGAAGTTGAGTACGTGGAAGGCGCGGCCTACCTGGGTATGGGCTTCCGCATTAAACGTATGTACGACGACCACGTCGGTATTCTACGTGCTGTTGATCCGGTCACCGGTGAGTACGCTTGGGAGCATAAAGAGCCCATGCCGCTGTGGGCAGGCGTGCTAGCGACCCACGGTGACCTGGTGTTTACCGGTACTGGCGATGGTTACTTAAAAGCATTCCATGCAGAAACCGGTGAAGAGCTTTGGAAGTTCCAGGTCGGCACCGGCATCATTTCACCACCGGTTACTTGGGAGATGGACGGTGAGCAGTACATTGGTGTTACTGCAGGTTATGGCGGTGCAGTTCCACTATGGGGCGGCGATATGGCTGAACTGACCCGGCCGATTGCTCAGGGCGGCTCGTTCTGGGTCTTCAAGTTACCTTCCTTCGCTCAAGATCTGGCTAACCGTTAAGTTATTGGCACCTCTTGGGCGGCTTTTGCCGCCCTTTTTTGAATGGAGATAACGGTAATGGAGAGAATAACAATGCTAACTCGCAGTGCTCCGCCTTTATGGAGCCGCCAAGCAACGGCGGTTTTCCTCTGCCTTAGCGCGATAGGCAGCGTTGTCGCCGATGATTATGTTGAAGCGTATCAACCGCCAGTGCATAACGGCTGTGAGTTGGTGCCAGGTACTCAGTGCGCCAATATGGATTTATCCGGCGGTGACTTTTCCAATCTTGACCTACAGGGCGCTAACTTTGCGGGCAGTAACCTAGAAGGCTCGGATTTCCGCCACAGCAACCTACGCAGCGTTGATTTTGAAGGCGCATCGCTGAGAAATGCCAACCTCAATCGTGCGCGCATGCCCAACACGCATTTACGCGGTGCCGATCTTTCCCATGCCAGTTTGGTTGGGCTGGATAGCTGGAGTATTTATGCCCAGGGAGCGACATTTGATTATGCCGATTTGACCGGCGCTAACCTTGAGTTTGCCCGGCTTTCCGGGGCCAGCATGCAAGGAGCAACGCTGATGGGCAGCAATCTGGAAATGGCCTGGATGAATAAGGTCAACCTGATCGGTGCAGACCTGCGCGATGCTAATCTGCAAGAAGCCAAAATGAACATCACGCGCCTCAATGATGCGGATATGACTGGTGCACGCATCCACTACGGCAACTTCCAAATGGCCCAAATGGAGGGCTGTACCGGCTGTCCGTTTGATTGGGAGTAATGTCACCATGACGACACAACTTTCGGCGCACTCTGTGTGCCGCTATCTCCTCTGTTTGGTGTGGGGGAGTGGCATGTTCAGCGGGGTGGCAGGCGCTGAAGCGCCCGCCGCGGCATTTAACCAAGAAGGCTACCGCTTGCCGCCTTTTAAAGCGCCGGTTACTGCACCGCTACCAGGGGTGACCACGTTAGATGACCATGCTTTTCAAGCGCTACTGGAGTCACCGTCAGTGATTCTGGTGGATGTCTACGCGCTGCCCTGGCATAACGGGCTTTTTCTTCAGGACAGTGCGCACTTAACGATCCCAGGCAGCGTTTGGCTGCCTAATGTGGGCGCGGCTAGTTTGGAAGAGGAGTGGGTGGATTACTTCACCACAGCACTGGATACGCAGCGTAAGCACGCTGAAGCCGCGCCGCTAGTATTCTTCTGCCGTGCTGACTGCTGGCTTTCCTGGAACGCTGCACGGCGTGCTGAGGCAATGGGCTATGAAGAGCTCTATTGGTACCCAAATGGGGTGGATGGCTGGCAAGCGAGCGGACATTCGTTAGCAGCCGTTTGCCCGCAGCTGCCCGCCCATGCTGAGCGAGCCACCTGCGAGCCTTAATCATTTTATTACTGATAAACAGGTTTATTGCCGATAAATCAGCTCAAGTGGTTGGCGGGGCGAAGGCGCCGCTGAACCAGTTTGATGGTCAGCCTGACGTTCAACCTGATTCTGTAACTGCTTTGTTTGCAACTGCTTTGATTGGCGGGCATTGCGGGGAATCAGCGTCGCTTGATCGGGCGTGTTGCGGCTGTTTTCTGCGATTAGGCTCTCTAACAACCCATGCTGGGGAGAGTGCTGGCATACCGGGTCGGTGGCGTTCATATCGCCGGTTAATAAATAGGCTTGGCAGCGGCAGCCGCCATGGTCCTTGTCGCGATCGTCGCACTGTTGGCAAAGCGTAGGCATCCACTGGGTGCCGCGAAAACGGTTGAACGCATCGCTTTGGTACCAAATGTCCTGCAGCGACGTCTCTTTGACGTTCGGAAATGCCATCGGTAGCTCCCTGGCGCTGTGACAGGGCAACACGGCGCCATCCGGGGCTACGGTCATAAAGATACTGCCCCAACCACCCATGCACGCTTTAGGCGCTTGCTCAAAGTAGTCCGGCACCACAAATAGTAATGACATATCGCGGCCACGTGCCGCGAGTGTTTCACGCCAGCGATTGGTTTCCGCCTCGGCGCGTACCAGCTGTTCACGGGTAGGCATCAACGCCTGGCGGTTCAAAAACGCCCAGCCGTAATACTGGCAGTTGGCCAGTTCAACCGCATCCGCGCCTAGCTCATCGCAGAGGGCAATCAGATCGCCAATTTGATCGATATTGTGCCGATGTAGCACCACGTTTAATACCATGGGGTAGCCAGCGGCCTTGACCGCTTTGGCCATGGCCAGCTTGTTGGCGTGGGCCTTGGTAGAGCCTGCCAGCGCCTGGGCCAGTTCGGGGTCGGCGGCTTGCAGGCTAATCTGGATATGATCCAGGCCCGCTTCTGCCAAGGCGTCTACCCGCTGGGCAGTGAGGCCCACGCCGGAGGTCAGCAGGTTGGTGTAAAAGCCTAGCTGGCGTGCTTCGCTTACCAGCGCTTCCAGGTCTTGACGAATCAGCGGTTCGCCGCCGGAAAAACCAAGCTGTGCTGCCCCCATGGCCCTGGCTTGGCGCAGCACGCTAAACCATGCGTCGGTATCCAGCTCGTTTTGGTAACGGGTAAATTCCAACGGGTTAGAGCAGTAAGCGCACTGCAGTGGGCAGCGGTAGGTGAGTTCCGCCAGCAGCCATAAGGGCGGTGAGGTCGTTCTATTAACCACAATGAACCTCCTTCACGGCTAGCCAGCCGTTACCGCGGGCTTCCTCGATAAACTGCACGACATCGTCTGCTAAGGTGTCCGCGCCTGGGTAGCGCTGCTGTAGGGTGGCTATAATGTCAGCGATGGAGTGGTGGCCATCAACCTGCTCAAGAATCGCGCCGGCAGTCGCGCTGAGCTTGACCATGCCTTCGGGATACAGAATGACGTGGCAGCCCTGAATGGCTTCCCACTGTAAGCGCCAACCGCGTCGCAGCTGGTAAATATCTTGATGTGATATGACGAGTTGCTGTGACATGGTGAATTCCCCAACGCTAGTCGATCATTGCCTAGTAATGAGAGTGCTCAAGCCCACGGTGATACACCGCTTCGCGGGTGACGGTGTGGTAAGGCGGGCGGTCTAACTGATAGGCCATGGTCATGGCATCCAACATGCTCCACAGCACATCGAGCTTAAATTGCAGAATATCCAGCGCGCGCTGCTGCAGCGCCACCGTGGTACACATGCCTAAAGCGATTTCCAGACCGTGCTCGACGTCTCGGCGGGCTTCGCTGAGCCGTTTCCGAAAATAGCGATAGCCTTGCTCGTTAATCCACGGGTAGTGCTGGGGCCAGGTGACCAGGCGGTTTTGGTGGGCAAGCGGCGCAAATAGCTCGGTAAGCGATGAGATCGCCGCTTCCTGCCAGGGGGCTCGGGCGACAAAGTGGCGGTAGGCATCCACCGCAAAGCGCACGCCGGGTAGCACACGCTCCTGGGAAAGCAGTGTATGACGGTGTAGCCCTACGGCTTCACCTAGGGCTAACCAGGCCTCAATCCCGCCTTCATCTCCGGCGTGGCCATCATGGTCAAGCAGGCGCTGCACCCATCGCCTGCGGGTAGCGGCATCTGGGCAGTTGGCCAGCAGCGCGGCGTCTTTTTGGGGAATCATCAACTGGTAGTAAAAGCGATTAGCCACCCAGCCTTGTAGTTGTTCCTGGGTAAGCTCGCCGTTGGCCATCGCCTGTTGAAAGGGGTGATTAAGATGGTAGTACTGCCCTTTACCCATTAGCGCTTCACGGAACGCCTCCCGACTGAGCGGGGTGGCAGAAGCACTGGGCGTTATCGCTGTCATCGCCATAGTCGATTTCCTGGTTATTTTTGTAATATCTAATGTATGTGTTGCTGATTTACATGGTTTTTATTTTTATCCATTTTTTATGCATAGGATTTGTTTGATGAAACAGGTTTTTGGGTTATAGCTCGTTCTGTTTGAATTATTTTATAAAGTTATATGCTTATTTTGGTTTAATTTTATCAGGACCTGTTTCCTCACTTTTTACCGATCTACTATCTTTTAAATTCTACTAACCTAGTGCTTTTTTAATCTAAGATTTAGGTCTAGATGTTAATAAATTAATACTCAATAATTCTAAGATAAGAGAGTGTTTAAGGTCTGGGGAAGTCGACCTAAAACGTCAGTTTCATTCCGTCATAAGCTGTTTCGATGCCTGCGGCCTGCAATGCTTTCGCTGCATCGCTAGCGCCGTCCAAAATCGGGTTGGTGTTGTTGATATGAATCAAAATACGCTGCGTGCTGCTGGGTAGCTCGTTCAATAGCGCACACATACCGCTGCTGCCATTGAGCGCGAGGTGACCCATCTGTTGGCCTGTGGAGGTGCCCACGCCAAGTGCCGGCATTTCGTCGTCTTCCCACAGGGTGCCATCCACCATCACCACATCTGCGGCGCTTAAGAAACGCATGGCCAGCGGTGTCGGGTTGCCAAGCCCGGGGGCGTAGCACAGCGACTTGCCGCTGTTGCGGTCAACAATATATAGCCCCAAATTATCGCCACAGGAGGGCGCGCCGCGCCGTGGTGAGTAGGGCGGGGCATTGCTGTGTAGTGCAAAGGCGGTGAGCGCGATATCTGGCAGAAAGGGAATCGAAAACTCGACAACTTCCTGATGATCTTCCAACTCAATCGGCTGCCAGCGTAGTCCGCCCCAGTGTTCCAGCATCGGGAATAGCGGAAAACCAGTCGATAAATCGCGATGCACATTAGGCGTGCACCACACCTCTAACGGGCAGCCTTCTCTTAGGGAGAGTAGCCCGGTGACGTGGTCGATTTGGGCATCTACCAGTAGCACGCCACGAATACCGCTACCACGCAGATCACTTGGCCATAATTCCGGGTTGGTATTGAGCTGAGCGCGAATATCTGGGGACGCATTGCATAGCAACCACTGCTTGCCATCCACGCTTAACGCAATCGATGATTGAGTGCGAGGTTGATGATCGGCACTGCCCAGGCGAGCGTGGTAGCAGTTAGGGCAGTTGCAATTCCATTGGGGAAAGCCGCCGCCTGCGGCAGCCCCAAGAACTAAAATCTGCATAGACTGACCTCCTACGTGAGTGCTGTGGATGTGCTATGAATCCCGGGTGAAAGCCCCTACCTGATATAAACCCAATAAGTCAGGTAGGGGCCGCGGTTCAGTCGCTAGCGATTAGCGGGTAGAGATATACAGCGTTACTTCAAAGCCAAGGCGCATGTCCTGATACGTCGGTTTAGTCCACATAAGTGACTCTCCTGCGTTGTTAAGCATGTTGTTGTGAGTGTCGTTACAAACGTCGTGACAAATGTCGTTATAAGTACTGTTGTGGGCGTTTTTGGAGGTTAATCATTATTGCCATACCCACTACTTCAGTTAATCATGGGTAGGACGAATTGAATGCGGTACTTTGGAAGTAGTTTTCTCTAACTTTTGGTGGGGAATCGTTGTTAAAAAGGGTAGTGTTGTAGTTAAACAACCCAATTGAATCGAAGGTTGAATAGTAACTGGCGGTCGCCGCGTTAGATCCTAAACTGCTATCTGGCGCGACGACGCATGTCAGTAATAATGCCCAGCGTCCAATAACCAAGGGTGAAAATATGACTGTTTTGGTCATGACGCTGGAAATGGGCTAACCAAGGGAGAAAGCGTGTGAAAATAGGCGCACCGAAAGAGACAGCTCAAGGAGAAGCGCGTGTAGCGCTTACTCCTGAGAGCGCAAAACAGCTTCAAAAGCTAGGCCATGAGTGCTTGGTGGAAGCCGGCGCAGGGGCTGCTGCGGGCTTTAATGACGACACGTATCGCGACGCGGGTGTCAGCGTTGTGGAAAGCGCGGAAGCGCTGTGGCGTGATGCGGACGTGGTGATTAAAGTCCGTGAACCTTCGGAAACTGAGGCTCACTATTTACGTGAAGGTCAGACGCTGATTGCGTTCTTCTGGCCAGCACAAAACGAAGCACTGTTGGAAACCTGTAAAGCTCAGGGCGCGTCTGTTATTGCGATGGACATGGTGCCACGTATTTCCAGAGCGCAGAAAATGGATGCGCTCTCCTCAATGGCCAATATCGCGGGCTACCGTGCGGTGATTGAGGCGGGCAATAACTTTGGCCGCTTCTTTACTGGCCAGGTAACCGCCGCCGGTAAAGTTCCTCCTGCCAAAGTATTGGTGATCGGCGCGGGTGTGGCGGGCTTGTCGGCGATTGGTACCGCGGCTAGCCTTGGCGCTGTGGTGCGTGCGTTTGATGTACGCCCAGAGGTGTCCGAGCAGATTGAATCCATGGGCGCTGAATTCCTGTTTCTCGATTTTGAAGATAGTCAGGACGGTTCAGAAAGCGGTGGCTATGCCTCACCCTCTAGCCCAGAGTTTCGCGAGAAGCAGCTAGAGTGTTTCCGCGAACAAGCACCGGATGTCGACATTGTCATCACCACGGCGCTGATTCCTGGCAGGCCCGCGCCAAAGCTGTGGCTGGAAGATATGGTGGCAGCCATGAAACCTGGCTCGGTGATTGTCGACTTAGCCGCTGAAAAAGGCGGTAACTGCGACTTAACCAAGCCGGATGAACGTGTGGTATCTGATAACGGCGTCGTGGTGGTCGGCTATACCGACTTCCCCTCACGCATGGCCACCCAAGCGTCGCTGCTTTACGCCACCAACATTCGCCACATGCTAGCCGACCTCACGCCTGAGAAAGACGGCGTCATCCATCACAATATGGAAGATGATGTCATTCGCGGTGCTACGGTCACGCACCAGGGCGAAGTCACCTTCCCGCCGCCGCCACCCAAAGTAAAAGCTATCGCTGCGGCGAAGCCAAAGAAAAAAGAGAAAGAACCAACGCCTGAAGAGAAGAAGGCTACTGAACACGCGGCGTTTAAAGCGCAAACCAAGCGTCAAGTAGGCTTGCTCGCCGTTGGTGGCGCGCTAATGCTGCTGTTGGGCCAAATAGCCCCAGCCTCATTTATGCAGCACTTCATTGTGTTTGTGTTGGCGTGCTTCATTGGCTTCCAGGTGATTTGGAAGGTGAGTCATTCGCTGCACACGCCGTTAATGGCGGTCACTAACGCTATCTCCGGCATCATTATTTTAGGGGCAATTTTGCAAATCGGTTCAGGCAGTGGCGTCGTTATCGTGCTGGCGGCCATTTCGGTACTGATTGCATCGATTAATATCGTGGGTGGCTTCCTGGTGACACGCCGGATGCTTGCCATGTTCCAAAAATCCTAAGCGGCGGAGAAACGAGATGTTAGGACAAGGATTCGTATCTGCCGCGGCAATTGCGGCAAGTGTGCTATTTATTTTATCGCTAGGCGGCCTGAGTAATCAGGAGAAAGCCAAGCGTGCCGTATGGTACGGCATTGTGGGTATGGCCGTAGCGGTGTTCTTTACCTCCCTCGGGCCAGGTATTGGCGGCTACTGGTGGCTGGTTCCGGCGATGTTGATCGGTGCAGGGATTGGTGCCTATGTCGCAGGCAAGGTCGAAATGACCGAAATGCCTCAGTTGGTAGCGGCACTACATAGTTTTGTGGGTTTGGCAGCGGTCTTTGTTGCCTGGGGCGCAGATTTAGAGCGCCGCCGGGTGCTGGCCGCACAAGCGGCCGACGGCGCGATGCAAGAGTTTTCTGCGTTTGCCGCATTGGTGGCCACGAAGGCTCCTGCTGAGCTGACCTTTTTGCAGATTGAGGTGGTGTTCGCGATTTTCATCGGTGCGGTGACCTTTACCGGCTCGGTGATTGCGTTCGGTAAGCTGGCAGGCAAAGTGGATGGCAAGCCTCGTCAACTACCGGGTGGGCATATGCTCAACGCCGGTGCTGCGGCGCTTTCGCTGCTGCTCGCGATTATGTACCTCAATGGTGCAGGCTTCTGGACATTGCTCGTGCTGGCGGCGCTGTCATTCTTTATTGGCTATCACCTGATTATGGGCATTGGCGGTGCGGATATGCCAGTGGTGGTGTCGATGTTGAACAGCTACTCCGGCTGGGCAGCGGCGGCGATTGGTTTCACACTTTCCAATGATCTGTTGATTGTTACCGGCGCACTGGTGGGGTCCTCAGGGGCAATCCTGTCTTACATTATGTGTAAGGCGATGAACCGCAACTTCGTTAACGTGATTTTGGGCGGCTTCGGTGGTGCTCAAGGGCCAGCGGCTGAGATTGAAGGCGAGCAGGTCGCGATTGATGCAAGTGGTGTGGCGAGTGCCTTAAACGACGCAGATAGCGTGATTATCGTGCCGGGGTATGGCATGGCGGTGGCTCAAGCACAGAGTGCGGTGAGCGATCTAGTACGCAAGCTGCGGGCATCGGGTAAGACCGTACGTTTCGGTATTCATCCGGTGGCAGGGCGTCTGCCTGGACATATGAACGTGCTCCTGGCTGAAGCCAAAGTGCCTTACGATATCGTGCTGGAAATGGACGAGATCAACGACGATTTCTCAAGTACGGACGTGGTGATCGTGATCGGCTCCAACGACATCGTAAACCCCGCTGCCGAGGAAGATCCCAATAGCCCTATCGCCGGTATGCCGGTATTGAAGGTTTGGGAAGCCAAGCAGGTGTTTGTCAGCAAGCGCGGTCAGGGCACGGGCTACTCTGGCATTGAAAACCCGCTATTCTTCAAAGAGAACACGCGCATGTTCTACGGCGATGCGCGGGATAGCTTGAACGCACTGTTGCCAATGGTGGAGTAAAGGTAAGAAAACGCTACTATCCTGATAGTGGTATGGGCAGGGCGTCTGACGCCCTGCCTTTTTTTATGGGCTAAGTTTTATTGACTAAGTTTTTATTGGCTAAGAAATAGCTAGCTTAATAATAAATAACTATCGATCTATTGGTTTATTACAAATTGTGACTATCGGTGAGGTGCTTTAAAACAGTACATATCAACGCAACGCTTGCTGATTACCTACACTGTAGACAGCAATATGAGATGTCGATCATCTGTTTCCTTGGCGAGTCCAAGGCAAAGAGCAAGAAGGGGAGAGAAACATGAGTGGAAAATGTCCTGTAATGCATGGTGGTAATACGTCTACTGGCACCTCCAACAAAGATTGGTGGCCAGAGGCGTTGAACCTAGACATTCTGCACCAGCATGATCGTAAAACTAACCCGATGGATCCTGACTTTGACTATCGGGAAGAGGTCAAAAAACTCGATTTTGACGCCCTCAAGCAAGATGTTCATGCCTTGATGACTGATAGCCAAGCATGGTGGCCAGCCGACTGGGGCCACTACGGTGGCCTGATGATCCGCATGGCATGGCACTCTGCCGGAACTTACCGCATTGCCGATGGCCGTGGTGGCGGTGGTACCGGTAACCAGCGTTTTGCACCGCTCAACTCCTGGCCGGATAACGTAAGCCTTGATAAGGCGCGCCGTTTGCTGTGGCCAGTGAAGAAGAAGTATGGCAATAAAATCAGCTGGGCCGACCTAATCATTCTTGCGGGTACGGTGGCCTACGAATCTATGGGACTGCCCGCTTACGGTTTCTCGTTTGGCCGCGAAGACATCTGGCACCCAGAGAAAGACATTTATTGGGGGGCTGAAAAAGAGTGGTTAGCGCCTTCTGACGAGCGTTACGGTGACGTTGAACAGCCGGAAACAATGGAGAATCCGCTGGCTGCGGTTCAAATGGGACTTATCTACGTTAACCCAGAAGGGGTTAACGGCCAGCCAGATCCGCTTAAGACAGCTCTGCAGGTGCGCGAAACCTTCGCTCGTATGGCGATGAACGACGAAGAAACCGCTGCCTTAACAGCGGGCGGCCATACCGTGGGTAAATGCCATGGTAATGGCGACGCCGCTGCGCTAGGTGCCGAACCTGAAGCCTCTGACGTTGAAAACCAGGGCTTTGGCTGGGGCAACCCGACCATGGATGGCAAAGCGAGCAATGCCGTGACGTCGGGTATTGAAGGCGCTTGGACCACCAACCCAACCAAGTTCGATATGGGCTATTTCGACCTGCTGTTTGGTCATGAGTGGGAGCTAAGAAAAAGTCCTGCGGGTGCTCATCAGTGGGAGCCTATCGACATTAAAGAGGAAGATAAGCCGGTTGATGCAACCGATCCCTCTGTGCGTCACAATCCGATCATGACCGATGCGGATATGGCGATGAAGATGGACCCGACGTACCGTGCTATTTGCGAAAAATTCATGGCCGATCCGGAGTACTTCAAGCAAACCTTTGCTAAAGCGTGGTTTAAGCTAACGCACCGTGATCTAGGCCCGAAAGCACGCTATATCGGCCCAGAAGCGCCGGCTGAAGACCTTATCTGGCAAGACCCTGTGCCTGCAGGTAGCACCGATTACTGCGAAGAAGTGGTTAAGCAGAAAATTGCTGAGAGCGGCTTAAGCATTAGCGACATGGTCAGCACCGCGTGGGATAGCGCGCGCACTTACCGTGGTTCCGACATGCGCGGTGGCGCCAACGGTGCGCGCATTCGTTTGGCTCCCCAGAAAGATTGGCAAGGCAATGAGCCAACGCGTCTTGCCGATGTGCTAAAAGTATACGAGCAGATCTCTGCTGATACGGGTGCCAGCATTGCCGATGTGATTGTCTTAGCGGGTAGCGTGGCTATCGAAAAAGCGGCCAAAGCAGCGGGCTATGAGGTGCGTGTGCCGTTCCTTAAAGGCCGTGGTGATGCCACTGATGAGATGACTGACGTAGACTCTTTTGAGCCTTTAGAGCCACTTGCCGATGGCTTCCGTAACTGGCAGAAGAAAGACTACATCGTCAAACCCGAAGAAATGCTGCTGGATCGTGCCCAGTTGATGGGGCTCACCGCACCGGAGATGACCGTGCTGTTAGGTGGAATGCGTGTGCTGGGCACCAACTATGGTGGTACCAAGCACGGTGTATTCACTAACCGTGAAGGCCAGTTGACCAACGACTTCTTTGCCAACCTGACCGATATGGGCAACAGCTGGAAGCCGGTGGGCAATAATGTTTACGAAATTCGCGACCGTCAAACGGATGCGGTTAAGTGGACAGCCTCTCGCGTTGATCTGGTGTTTGGTTCTAACTCACTGCTACGCTCATACGCAGAGGTGTACGCCCAGGACGATAACGGCGAGAAGTTTGTCAAAGACTTCGTCGCCGCCTGGACGAAAGTGATGAATGCGGATCGCTTCGACGTCGTATAAACGTCTAAGCAACCATTGCTCTAAGTAACTTCCCTGTTCTAACCCGCATCTCTCGATGCGGGTTTTTTTAATGCCAATGGCTTAATTGCTTCCGATAGGCAATTTGCGCTTGGCTGGCGCTGACAGGGCTCAAACGCACTTCGGTCCCCGGTACGCATTGAGCAAGCAGCGCACAGGCCATCGGGGTGAGCGCACCTAAGCGTGGATAGCCGCCAATGGTTTGGCGGTCATTCATTAAAACAATCGGCTGACCGTCGGGTGGGATTTGCACGGCGCCAAGAGGAATCCCTTCAGAAATAATGCCACCGAGCGTGCAATGCAGAGGCTGACCGGTGAGACGAATACCCATGCGATCAGCGCGGTTATCTACTGTCCAAGGCTGGTTAAAAGCGTTGTACAGGCTGCGTCCGGCGAAACGTGAAGCCTGCGAGCCAAGCACCATGCTGAGTTGGCAGCTTTTTTCCGGCATGGCGGGGGCTGTTCCTTCAGGCAAGCTGCGCTCACTGGGTGAGTTACCTTGCCAGGTGAGCTGGTCGCCGGTTTGTAGCGGTCTGCCGTCGTCATGGAGCCCGCCAATTTGCTCGCGGGCAGTGCAGGCACGGCTGCCCAGAATCGTTGGTGCGTCTAATCCGCCAGGAAACGCAAGATAGGCCCGTAGGCCACGCCGGGGCTGGCTGAAAATGAGTGTTTGACCGGAACGCAGCAGAAAGCTGGTGTTGGTGGCTAATGGCTGTCCATCGATGGTAGCGCCAAGGTCGGCCCCAGTGAGTGCTAAGCGCACCTCGGCATTGGCAACCAAGCTGAGGTTGCCACCCATAACAATTTCCAGTGCCGCGCTATCCGGTGCGTTACCGAGGAGCCAGTTTGCCCAGCGAAATGAAATCCAGTCGGCGGCACCTCCCTGAGTGACACCCAAATGCCCCACGCCGAACCGCCCTAAGTCTTGAATCAGAGCCAGTGGTCCGGCCTGCTTAACCGTTAGCATTGCCTGGCTCATGGCCGCTCCTCCATTGGCGTTGTATCGCCGCCTGATGCTTCAAACTCTGCTTTGCCAATCGCTTTAAAGCGCACCTTATCGCCAGGGCGCAGCAGGGGCTCGCCCCGCTTAGCGTATTCAAATAGCGGTACGGCGGTGCGACCTAAAATATTCCACCCCCCTGGAGAAAGGAGCGGGTAGATAGCCGTTTGTCGATCGGCAATCCCCACACTGCCTGCCGCGACTTTGCGGCGGGGTGTTTTCAAGCGAGGCGTGGCGATGCCTTCGTCTACCAACCCCATAAAACCGTAGCCGGGGGCAAAGCCCAGCGCGAAGACGCAGTAATCATGGCCGCAGTGACGCTCGATCAGAGAGTCAACGCTGAGCCCTGCGCGTTTTGCCACCAGCGGAAGCTCAGGGCCAACGCTTTCGTCATACCACACGGGGATCTCATGCAACTGACCGTTCTGCGATTCGGCAGGCGTTAAGTGGCGCAAGGCATTGCGAATCAGCGTAGCGACTTGGCCAAAGGTTAGTTGCTGGCTGTCGTAGTGCACCAGCAGCGTGGTATAGGAGGGAATCAGGTCAATGAGTGCCTCGCCCAGCGCATCGCGCAGGGTTTGATCGGCAGCGATGATCCACGCCATATTGGATTCATCGATAGTGTCAAACAGCCGTACCGTTACGGCGTCCATGGCCGCCGTTTCTAAACGCAGTTTCACGCAGACTCCAGCGCCGTAAAGGCATCACGAATCGCGCGCACGGCAGCCACCGACTCAGGGTTGTCGCCGTGCACGCACAGGGTGTCGCAGGGTAGGTGCAGCGCGCTACCGTCGCGGGCGGTCAGCGCCTCGCCTTTGGCGAGCGCAACGGCTTGCGCAACGATAGTGGCTTGGTCGTGGTGGACAGCACCCGCCAGACGGCGAGAGGCGAGATGGCCGGTCGCTTCATAAGCGCGGTCAGCGAACGTTTCAAACCACAGGGTAATGCCCATTTTTTTCGCCAACTGACGATGAGGTTCCGGATCAGCAGTTGCCATGACCATCAGCGGAAGGTCGGCATCATAAGCACGTACCGCACGCATGGCGCCTTCCAATAACTCAAGATTCGCCGCCATGTCGTTATACATCGCTCCATGGGGCTTTATGTAGCTCAGCGTCACGCCTTCGGCTTGGCAAATTCCGGCCAGCGCACCGACCTGATACAGCATCATATCCTCTACTTCTGCGGGCGAGCATGCCATAGAGCGACGACCAAACCCCATTAAGTCAGGGTAGCCGGGGTGGGCGCCAATACGCACGCCATGCTGACTGGCCAAAGCGACCGTGCGACGCATGACATGGGGGTCTGAGGCATGATAGCCACAGGCGATATTGGCACAATCGACATAAGGCATTACGTCAGCATCTAAGCCAATCGACCAATTACCGAAGCTTTCGCCCATGTCACAGTTGAGCAGTGGGATTGCCATATCGTCTCCTAGCCTGTTTTGAATTTATTAGAGTCACTTGTTGGTTAACAGCGAGTTGTTAGTTAGCAGCGTTGGCCAAGAACGCTTATTTTTTAATTACGGAGTGCTAATGTTGAAGAATTTGTTGTTAAAGGTGCGGTTGTCTGTGTTTGTTATGACTGCCCAGTGTAAATAGTTAGCTTGATTATTACTGTGACGTCTTAAAACCAATATATGAACCTATCCTGTTAAGTTCCAATCGTTTTTAGCGATACTTAGTATCGGTGCTTCCTATCGTGCTGTTATTTATTGGAAAAATGGTTGACGCTAGGGGGGAATACGATTATCAAATAAATAAAGCGACTCGATAAAAGATTATAAAAAAAACGCTCACGCCAGCCCTAACGAATACCCGCAGCACTAATAATAATCGGGGGTCAGTGAGTCGTTTTGAGGAGTGAAACATGCAAACGTCGGCCATGAGCCAGCTCATCGCTGTTCAGCTAGACACTGTTCAGCGAAAAACAGTGGGTAATCCCACCATGCTGGCCCTAAGATTGCATTACACAGCAATGCGACCATTTCACCCAGTGACACATTGCGCTAGGGGGCGGCACTGCGCGCGACGTTACCTGCGCTGTGTAGGAATCCCCGCCGATGTTACTGCAACCGTTGGTTAGGCAAATGTATGCTTGATTTCAAGGAGCTAGACGCTTTTGTATGGGCGGTAAAGCTTGGCTCTTTTCGCAAGGCGGCGGTACGCCTACATATCACGCAGCCTTCTGTTTCTGAGCGTATTTCACGCTTGGAAAGCACCGTAGGTGAGCTATTGCTTGAGCGCTCGGCGCGTCCGGTTCAGCCGACCATGCGTGGCCGCGAGTTCTTTCTGCATGCTGAGCGCATACTGCACCAGCGTGATGAGGCGCTAAAGCTATTTGATAGTGCCGAGACATTTTCTGCGCCCCTTAGGCTCGGCACCATTGAAACCATTGCACATAGCTGGTTTCCCGCGTTCATTCAGCAGCTTACTGAGCGTTTTCCAGAACTCATTATCGAGTTAACAGTTGATTACTCGCCGGCTCTTAATGATCGGCTGATGCGCAACGAGATTGATATTTTGCTGGCAATGAATGGTTACTTGGCTCCGGAGCAAATTGAGTGCGAGACGTTAAGTCCTTATGAGATGGGCATGTTTGTTTCACCTCGTCATGCCGCGCTGCTAAGCGAACACCCCAACGCTTGGTGCCAGTCGTTGCCGTTTATTTCCTTTGGCAGGCAGGCTCGCCCCTACGAAGAACTGGTTCGTTACCTTTCTGATGTGGGCGTTCAGCAGCCTCGTATCCATAGCGTTAGCACATTGATGACCATTGCACGAATGACGATGGAGGGGCTGGGAATCGGTGCGCTTCCGGTCGCCACCGTATTAGATGAGTGGCGGCGGGGTGATCTATACCGTTTAGCGCTACCCGTGCCGTTACCGCCTATGAACTATGATGTGATATGGCGCAGTGCGAATCATCCTCGCTTTTGCCGAAGTGTGGGGCGGATCGCCCAAGAATGTGCAGCTAACTATGCCATAGAGCGGTGCGCTGACATGGCAAACACAAGTTTTACCGGCCGCTGGGTTCGCCCTAGCGCAACCCCTACCACTCCCGAAGCAACACCTCGATCAACCTGAACTTCCATTAATATGAATAAGAGGACGTCCCCATGCATAAACGTATAACAACGCCATTACTGTTAGTGACCGCTTGCAGTCTTGCCGCTGCGGCGACCGCCCATGCGGCTGAATGGACCATGGCAACGCCTTATGGTGATGCAAGCTTCCATACCCAGAACAATAAACAGTTTGCAGAGGATGTGGCTGAGGCCACAAACGGTGAGTTAACCATTACGGTGCACAGCGGTGGTTCTCTGGTCTCACATGGTGAAATTAAGCCGTCGGTGCGCCGCGGTACGATTGATGCTGGCGAAGTGTTCCTCTCCATTCTTTCCAACGATGACCCTATTTTCGAAGTGGATACGCTGCCGGGGGTAGCCGGTAGCTATGAAGATGCCTATGCCTTGTGGGAAGCCACCAAGCCGATGATTACTGAGCTATTTGACTATGAAGGAATGGTGCCTTTGTATGCTGTCGCTTGGCCAGCGCAGGGCATTTACACCTCTGCGCCGTTAACCGATCCCGATCAGTTCGACGGCTTGCGGGTGCGTGCGCCAAATATTAATACTCAGCGTTTCGTTGATAATTTAGGTGGCAGCCCGACAGAAACCGAAGAGTCTGATATTCCTACTGCGTTTAGCACCGGTCGTGTGGATGCCATGATTACGTCCAGTTCTACCGGTAACTCCATGGCAGCCTGGGACTATGTGACCGACTACACCGATGCCAACTTGTGGCTGCCTAAGAATATTGTGTTTATGAGTCAGCGCAGCTTTGATCGTTTAGATGAAGCTACCCAAGACGCGTTGATGGAAGCGGCTGCTCGGGCTGAAGAGCGTGGCTGGCAGATGAGTCGCGAGAACAATGAAACTAGCTTGGAGGCGCTGAAGGAAAATGGCATCTCAGTTTCTCAGCCTAACGAGACGGTGTCTGCTGCTCTGCAAGCGGCGGGCGATGAGCTGTTTGCCGACTGGGAATCCCGCGCTGACGATGACGCAAAACAAGCCTTAGAGAGCTATCGCGAACAACGCGGTAACTGAGTCTTAACAACTAATGTTGGCTTTAAGGGCGGCTGTTTGTGCCGCCCTTACCACCCACGCGCTCAATGAGACTGCGAACATGATGTTTAAATTCGACAAACTCTACCGCCTCGGTGCTTGGGGTGCTGCCGCGTGTATGGTGGCTATTTGTACACTTATTGCACTGCAGGTTACGTTTCGGTTAGTAGATGCGCTGCTTGTTTTGGTTGGCCTTAGCCGGCTCGGCGTGAGCATCACCGGCGTTTCTGAAATGGCGTCTTATCTGTTAGTTGGGGCAACGTTTCTTGGGCTTGCCTACACCTTTGTTCACCATGCGCATATTCGGGTGACGTTGCTTATCTCGCGACTACCCTCAGCCATACGCGTCTGGTTTGAGGTGTTTGGGTTACTCATTGCGGTAGTGATCAGCCTGTTGCTGGCTTATGGCTTGATTGGGCTAGCAAGAGAAAGCCTTCAATATAACGATGTATCGTCAGGCTTTTTATCGATTCCCTTATGGATACCGCAATCGGTATTAGTTATTGGAGTAGGGCTCTTGGCATTGGCACTTCTGGAAGCCTTGTGGATAGCGCTGCGTATCGCTATCCACGACCCTGCGAGCTTCCGTGAAGCAACCGCCATCGACGACAACGAAGCGCATTAAGACGCTACCCAGGAGACACCCTCGTGCTATTACTTAGTTTGGCTACCATCTTTACCCTTGTGGTGCTGTTAGGCAGTGGCGTCTGGATTGCCTTTGCTCTGATTGGCACTGCTTGGGTTGCGCTTCAGTTTTTTAGTCCCTTCGACCCCGGCCCTATTCTTGCCTCGGATTTTTGGGGAGCAAGCTATGGCTGGGATTTAACGGCGTTGCCGATGTTTATCTGGATGGGGGAGATTCTGTTTCGCTCAGGTCTTGCCGACAATATGTTTCGTGGCTTGTCGCCCTGGTTAAATCGCCTGCCAGGACGTTTACTCCACACCAATATCATTGGCAGCGGCATGTTTGCCGCCGTATGTGGCTCTTCAGCGGCGACCTGTGCAACGGTGGGGAAAATGACCCTGCCGGAACTTGAGCGACGCGGCTATGACAGCAACATGGCGATTGGTACATTGGCCAGCGCTTCAACGCTAGGTTTGCTGATTCCGCCTTCCATCGTGCTGATTGTTTATGGCGTAGTGACTGAGCAGTCCATTACTCGGCTATTTATGGCAGGCATTGGGCCGGGGCTGATGATCTTAGCCATGTTTATGACTTATCTGGTGCTGTGGGCACTGTTGAAAGGTAACCGAAACGGGTTAACTGGTGCTGATGAGTCGGGCATGAGCTTTGTTGAGAAGCTACGCAATACCTGGTCGCTGGTGCCAATTCTGCTGCTGATTGGCGGTATTATCGTATCGATTTATGGCGGCCTAGCATCACCAACAGAAGCTGCCGCGGTAGGCGTTGTGCTGTCGATGGTCATTGCGCATTTTAATGGCCACTTTAACCGAGACATTTTTACCAGCTCGTTATTTGCCGCAGTACGTACCGCGTGCATGATCGCTTTTATTATTGCTGGCGCGTCATTTCTGACCTCTGCGATGGGCTTTACTCAGGTGCCAATGCAGCTAGCTCGCACGATCGGTGAAATGGGGCTATCCCCCACGATGCTGCTAGTGGCCTTAACGGTGCTGCTGTTGATCATGGGCTGTTTTTTGGATGGTATTTCACTGATTCTGCTAGTCACGGCCATTATTATGCCCGTGGTTAGCGCCGCTGGATTTGATCTGATCTGGTTTGGTATCTATCTGGTGATTGTGGTTGAGATGTCGCAAATTACACCGCCAGTGGGCTTTAACCTATTTGTCATTCAAGGACTCACCGGTAAAGATATTGTCACCATCACGAAAGCCACACTGCCATTCTTCCTGCTGATGCTGCTGGCGATTGCTTTTATGCATCTCTTCCCTGAAATCGCCTTGTATCTTCCCCAGGCACTGAACAGATAGTAGACGGCTAACGGTTAATCTTGGCCATGAATGGAGATGCCCCGGCGGCCAGAGCGTTTGATGAAATACATGCTCTGGTCGGCGGCATCTATCAGCTCCCGCTCATTACTGAAGTTGCCATCGCTTAAACACGCAATGCCCATAGAGGCAGTGATATACAGTGCTTCTTGGTCAATTTCCAACATCGGTTGCTCATTTAAATGCAGCGCAATGCGTTCGGCTAACTGTCTCGCAGTTTGAGCGGTCTCATCGGGCAATATAATTAAAAACTCTTCACCGCCATAGCGACCAGCCAAGTCGCCTGAGCGAGTTAATGACGCGAGCGTTTTACCAAAACGTTCCAGAATTAAGTCGCCTGCCTGGTGGCCATATTGGTCGTTAAGCACTTTGAAATGATCTAAATCGATAAACACCACTGACATTGTGCGGCCTTGCTCATTGCAAAGCGCAAAACGTTCCTGGAGTTGCTGCTCTAACCACGCACGGTTAGCCAATTGAGTGAGTGGGTCAATACGGCTGCGTTCTTCTAATGCAGAATTATGTAGCTGTAGTGTATCCAACTGCTGTTGCTGAGCATCTAATCGTGCGGTGAGCGTCAAAGAGTGTTGATAGAGCAACTGTTGTGCGTCCGCCAGCAGTGTTTGGCTATCCACAGGCGCGGGTACGGTGAGCTCCAAAATATCTGTTAATAAATCAATTTGTTCTGACAAGCGATGGAAAAGCGCTTCAATGACATTCGTAGGCAGTGTTTCTGTGACCGCTAACTGCCTAAGCAACATTGCTAAGGTGGTGCTTGGTTCAGGGCTGAGCCATGCATCGGCGATTGGGCCGGATAAACGCAGGCAGAGTGTCGCCATGTCATCGGTTAAAAAACCGTCATGGCTTTGGTCAATAGCATGCACGATCGAGGACGGTAGCCCCCATTTGGCGGCTAACCAAGCACCAATCAGTGTATGGTCACTGCCAAAGTGGCGGCGTTCAGCGTTGACCAACTGTGCGTGAGACATTCTGCGTTCAGCGTATAGTGCCTCGGCCTCGTCTGGGTAGGTAGAGAGGATCGCCAAAATGCCTATATCTTGCAGTAGGGCAAGCGTGAATGCGCTGCCAACCTGTGCGGGGCAGAGTTGGTGAGCCAGCTTGCTTGCTACCACGGCGGCAACAATGGCGCGTCGCCATGTTTGCAGAGCCGCGTTCTCTGTAGGTGGCCAGGGAAACAGAGTGAAGCTCAATACGGTGGCGAGCGTTGCGTCTAATCCCAGTCGCTGGGTGGCTTCCAAGCTGGTTTGTGCAGGATGAGCTGAACGCAGGTAGTGCACGCTATTCGCGGCCGCAATAAGGCGCGCCGTTAACCCAGGGTCGCGTTCAATAACGCGCGCATAGTCACTCAGAGAAGCTCGGGGGGAGCGTGCGATATCAAGCACTTGCATGGCAATAGCAGGAAGCGAAGGTAGGCTAGCCGAGCGTAATAACGCATTACCAAGAAAACTGGGAAGCTCGCTAGTGAGCGAAGTATAAAGTGTTTTGTCTTCCGCTAAACGGCTCGTCATATTATCCCTCAACGTGCTGTCCAGCATAGCGAGCAGCCACTAAGTTATGTGCTAAATAATCAATTATAGCGTCTGCGTGTGTTAGCAGAGTCATAGATAGGCATGGTAAATCAGTAAAATAACTGTTTATGCTGTAGCCCGCTGCATTTTATTGCAACAGCTTATTATAACAGTGCTCTGTGGGCAGCTGCTCTACGATGACAAAAGTGAGTGCGCCAATGCACACCAGAAACGAAGCGTCGGAGATTTTCCGTCAGTTGGCGGAAGGTTTAGGACGTAGCGGAAGACCTGACTTTTATACGACGCTTGTCGAGCAACTTGCCCAACTGCTTGGGATTGATCATGCGTTGATCGCTGTGGTCACCGAGGCGCATATGGCTACAACATTGGCCGTTTGGTCAAATAACGATCATCAGGAAAATATCGCTTATCCTCTTATGGGAACGCCTTGTGAAACGGTTGTAGGTAGAGAACCTTGCTTGTATGCCTGCGATGTTCAGGCGCGCTTTCCTAAAGACGAGCTGCTCAGCCAACTGGGTGCAGAGAGTTACATGGGACTGCCTCTGTTTTCATCCGATGGCTCGGCCATTGGCATCTTGGCGGTGTTAAGCAATAAACCGATGCAGCTCGATGGGCTTGAAAACGAAATCTTGCGCATTGTGGCCGCTCAAGCGGGAGCCGAGCTTGGCCGCTGCCAAGCCGAGCAAGCACTTCGTCAAAGTGAAGAATTGGCCCGAGAGAGTGAGCGGCGTTTAAACACATTGCTTAATCACCTTCCTGGCATGGCCTACCGTTGCCTAAATGATCAACACTGGACGATGCAGTTGGTTAGCCAAGGGGCTGAGGCGCTCACGGGCTATCATCCGGACGAATTACAAGATAATCGACTCATCAGTTTTGCCTCCCTCATACACGAAGCCGATCAAGATCGCGTTCATCTAGTCGCACAACAGGCAATCCAGCAGCGTCAGCCGTATCGTGTGGTGTACCGATTGCGCCATCGGGACGGCAGTTACCGTTGGATGTGGGAGCAAGGGCAAGCTGTTATCGATGATGATGGCCATGTGGCCTATCTCGAGGGCTTTATCTCAGATGTGACCGACCAGCACGAATCACAACGCGTGCAGGATGCGGTGGTACAAGTAGCCTCTACAGTTACCTCACGCGTAGGAGACGATTACTTCCACCAGCTAATCATCACGTTAGCCACGTTATTAGAAGCAGATGCTGGATTTATCGCGTTACTGGATCAACCCGTTCCACAGCCTTTGGGAACATCTAATAAGATAAACGCGGTGCTACCCGCAACAGCAGCCCAGACCGTTAGTTTAGTCGCGAATGGCCAGTTAATAGATAACCAAACGTTTATGCTGCAGGGAACGCCTGCTGAACGAGTCGTGTTTGAAGGCGAAAGCGTTGTTCA
This sequence comes from Halomonas sp. N3-2A, assembly GCF_002216165.1. NCBI lineage: Bacteria > Pseudomonadati > Pseudomonadota > Gammaproteobacteria > Oceanospirillales > Halomonadaceae > Halomonas > Halomonas sp. N3-2A. Next base: position 4,391,596 of record NZ_CP022286.1, read on the forward strand.
AAGTGGCCATGCGTTTACGCTGCCGGGAACCTCGTTAAGTACCCAGGCGTGGATAGGCCGCCGCTTGGATAATGCTAAGGGCGATGCCATTGGTGTGATGATGGTGTTTTATCAAACACCACTGACGACCAATGCGTTTGCAACTTCCGTGTTGAAAATTCTCTCTACGGGTGCTGCCGGTGAGCTAGAACGTCGCCGTGATCATCGTCACATGCAACGTCTTGCCTATACAGACAGCACAACAGGATTGCCTAATCGTGCGCGCTTTATGGAGCTATTGGCCAGTATGGGAAAAGAGGCATCTAGTCAGGGTGACTCTCTTTCGCTGCTGCTGCTGGATATCCGGCGCTTTAAAGAGGTGAATGATTTACATGGCCACGAGGTAGGAGATCAGTTACTCGCAACCGTGGCCGAGCGCTTACGGCAAGCTAGCCTATCTAAAAGCGCTGTCGCACGACTTTCCAGTGATGAATTTACCGTACTGTTGCCCAGCATTGAGGATGTTCGCCTTCAAGAAGTGGTGTTTCAGTTATGCGAACTTATCAAACGCCCTATCCAGCTGGGGCATCGTATTTTTAACCTCGATGTCAGTATCGGGATTGCTAGCTATCCAAGCGATGTAGCGGAGGCCGGTGAGCTGTTTAACGCAGCCAGTATCGCACTCCATCACGCAAAACGCCGTGATAATAGCGTATGCCCCTATACACAAGTGATGCGTCAGACGCTGGAGCGCCGCCAATGGATGACCGAGCGCCTGCATCAAGCCATTACTGAGCGGCGCTTACAGCTTTATTTTCAACCGCAGTTCAGTCTTACGAGCAAAACATTGACGGGGGCTGAAGCGCTGTGCCGCTGGTTTGACCCTGAGTGGGGATGGGTAAGCCCTAGCGAGTTTATTGCTTTGGCGGAAGAGCGTGGCTTGATCCGCATGCTGGGAGACTGGGTGCTAGAAGAAGCGGCACGTCAGTTAAGTGTTTGGCAGGCCGGTAATACGCCACTGCCAGGTAGGCTCTCAATCAATATTTCAGCGCAACAATTTGCCGACCCTCAGCTAACCGCACATGTGGCTAAGCTAACCGCCTGTGTACCTCCAGACACCATTGCGCTTGAACTCACTGAAAGTGATTTTATGCGTGATCCCGATCAGGCGGTCACAATTACTCAGGCTATGCGTCAGGCTGGCTACGCGCTGTTTATTGATGACTTCGGTACAGGCTACTCATCGCTCTCGTATTTACGGCGCTTTGCTGCGGACGCGTTAAAAATAGATATTTCGTTTGTGCGTGACATGCTCGATAACCACCATGATCGGGCGATTGTGCAAACCATTATCGCTATGGCTGACACGCTTGATATGAAAACCCTTGCAGAAGGCGTTGAAAGCCCTGCCCAGGCCGATTTGCTCGCACAAATGGGCTGCAGCGAAGCTCAGGGGTACTGGTTTGGTCGTCCGCTACCCGCCGATGAGTTTGCCTCAATGTGGTTAACCCCTTAAGCCATTTTATTGACAGGTAGGGCGAGCAATTTCCATTCTCAGTAATGGCGTCATCGTCCTGTCATCATCGTTGGCATACCCTACGCGCCGCCGAACTCGCGAAAAAAGGAGTGCCACATGCGCCTCGCTCTGTTTGATCTTGATGACACCCTCCTGGATGGAGACTGCAGCGACCGCTGGAATTTATGGATGATTGAGCAGGGGTGGATCAGTGATGCCGAGACCTTTATAGCCCGTGCCGAACAGATGCAGCAGGCTTACCACGCCGGTAAGTTAAAGCTAGAGGAGTACTTGGCAATGACCTTGGCGCCGCTGCGGGGCCGCCGAGTAATCGATGTACAAAAAGAAGTTGAGCGCTTTGTCGCTACCCATTTGCAGCCCCGTATTTTTGATCAAGCCTGGCGCTGCCTGGACGCGCACCGTCAGTCAGGCGATATCCTGGTCCTTATTTCTGCGTCATCGCATCACCTGGTCGCGCCGATTGCGACGATGTTAGGGATTGAGCATGTGCTGGCGGTAGAGCTTAGTGTCGAACAAGCGGCAAGCGGGGCAAGCTACACCGGCCATAGCAAAGGCGTGCTTTCTTACCGTGGGGGGAAAGTAGTGCGTTTTCAGCAGTGGTTAACCGAGCAAAAAATTGCCCCTAGCCATACAACGTTCTACTCAGATTCCCGCAACGATATCCCGCTGCTGCAGTATGTCGACTGCCCAGTGGCGGTTAACCCTGATCCCGTGCTGGCTGAGGTGGCTAGTGTAGAAGGGTGGCAGCGCTTAGACTGGCGGATGGCAGCGTCGACAGACGCTTCATCGGCCAACGATCTATCAGGAAAATCGGCGCATGCCTGATGCCTACTATTTACAGTTAACGGAACAGCTTCGTTATTTAATTACCCAGCATGCCACGCAGTGGGAAGGCAGGTTGCCCGCTGAGCGAGCGTTGGCGGAGCGCTTCTCTACGACCCGCGTTACGTTACGCCAAGCCTTAGCGCAACTGGAGGGGGAAGGGCTCATCCATCGCAGCAATCGGCGTGGTTGGTTCATTTCACCGGCCCGGCTGGTGTATGACCCCACCCGGGACGCAGGCTTTAATGACTATGTGGGCGCTCAGGGGCGGCAACCACGCACGGCGGTTCTAAAGCTGGAAACCCGCTCACACCTGGCGGCAGCCCGTGCCTTGGGGCTGCCCGATGACCAGCCGTTTCACCATATTCGCCGTCGCCGCTACGTGGATGATCGCGCTGTGCTGGTGGAGTCGCTTTGGGTGGTGCCAGAGCGTGCGCCAGAATTGCTAGACATCTACAGCGGACAATCACTCTGGGGGTTGTTAAGAGGGCGGTGGGGGCATCACTTGGCCAATCGCTCGATACGCATGGTGTCCGAAGCGCTGTCGCCATTAGATGCAGAAGAATTACTCGTTGCCCCAGGTGCGGCCGGGCTAAACATTTGCCGCGCCATTTTTGATGATCAACAGCGCCCCATTGAGTATGACGAAGAGCACTGGTTACACGATTCGTTATGCATCCGTGTTGAGCTGTCGGGTCAGCAGTAGCCTGATTGCAGAGACAAGGACGCTCACGAGATCCCATCCATACGCGTACATAACAACTTAAAAAATCAGTCAAACAAGCGTCATCGCACTGTCATCTAACGACGGCAAACTTCTGGTCTATACCAAAACGCTGGGAGCCTACCATGTCGAAACTTCGCCGTTTGTTCCAACCTACTCAGATTGCAACTGCTCTGCTTGCAACGACTGCCGTTGCCTTCACTTCGATGGCTAGCGCCACTGAGCTAACGGTGTACACCGCCGTTGAGTCAGATGACCTGCAAAAATACGCCGAACGCTTCAATGCCGCTCACCCCGATATCACCATTAACTGGGTGCGAGATTCTACGGGCGTGATTACTGCGCGCTTGCTGGCGGAAAAAGATAATCCCCAGGCAGACGTCATCTGGGGCTTAGCCGCCACCAGTCTGCTGGTGCTTGAAGAAGAGGACATGCTGGAGCGCTATGCGCCCGCAGGCGTTGAAAACCTTGATCAAAAATTTATTGATGCTGCTTACCGTAACGGTGAAGACCCTGCGTGGGTAGGCATGGACGCCTGGGTCGCGGCCATTTGCTACAACACCATTGAAGGCGAGCGTCAGGGCGTGCCGATGCCGACCTCCTGGGAAGACCTGACCCAGCCTGAGTTTGAAGGGCATGTGATTATGCCTAACCCCAACTCCTCGGGTACCGGTTATCTGGATGTAGCCAGCTGGATGCAGCTATGGGGCGAAGAGCAGGGCTGGGATTACATGGACCGCCTGCATAACAATATTTCCCGTTACACCCACTCCGGCTCTGCTCCTTGCAGCCTGGCGGCCACCGGTGAAGCAGCAGTCGGTGTGTCGTTTGCCTTCCGTGGTGCACGGTTAAAATCCCAAGGCGCACCGATTGAAGTGATCTTCCCGGAAGAGGGGCTTGGCTGGGATATGGAAGCTGCCGCCATCGTTGCGGGAACCGCCAAACAGGAAGCTGCACAAACGCTGATGGATTGGGCCGTTTCCCGCGAGGCTAACGAACTCTATAACGAAGGCTACGCCGTGGTGGCCTATCCCGGTGTGGCACAGCCGATTGAAAACTATCCCACTGACATTGCCGATCGCATGATTGATGCCGACTTCCAGTGGGCCGCGGTTAACCGCGAACGTGTGCTAGCAGAGTGGCAGCGCCGCTACGACGGTAAAACCGAACAGTAAGCACGAACAGCTGCCCCGGCCAAGGCTGGGGCTTGGAGATGTTATGCAGACCACACTGACATCGCCGCTGACGGCTCACTCGGCGGCGAAAACCCTCTCACCTTCCGCGCACCTAAGCATAGATGGTGTCACCAAGCGCTTCGGTAGCTTTACCGCGCTGGACAACATTGCGCTACAGATTCAGGAAGGCGAATTTGTATGTTTTTTAGGGCCTTCAGGTTGTGGCAAAACAACCCTGTTGCGCACTATTGCAGGCTTAGCTCAGCAAACAGCAGGTAGCTTAATTCAGCGCGGCAAGGATATTTCCACGCTGCCCCCGCAGGCGCGGGATTTTGGCATCGTGTTCCAATCTTATGCGCTGTTTCCCAATCTGACGGTGTTCGACAACGTTGCCTACGGGTTACGCAACCGTCGCAGTAATCGAGCGACGATTGATGCCCGCGTGGCGGAGTTACTTGCGCTGGTTGATCTTAGTGGCAGCGAACATAAATATCCTGCCGCGCTTTCTGGTGGGCAACAGCAGCGGGTTGCGTTGGCGCGGGCGCTGGCTACTGAGCCCGGCCTGTTGCTACTTGATGAACCGCTCTCAGCGCTGGATGCGAGGGTGCGCGGCCATTTGCGACATCAGATCAAAGCGCTACAGGCGCGCCTTGGCGTGACCACCATTATGGTGACCCACGATCAAGAAGAAGCACTCACCATGGCTGATCGTATCGTAGTGATGAACCACGGGGTGATCGAACAAGTGGGTACGCCTGCCGAGATCTACCACCAGCCCGCTAGCGCTTTTGTGGCGTCATTTATCGGCACCATGAACTTTTTAGAGGTGACCGCACAGGCGAATAACCACGCGTTGCTAGGCACTATTTCCTGCCCTTGTTTGCCGCACGCCTACCCGCAAGGCCAAGCAGCTCAACTGGCCATTCGCCCCGAAGCAGTCGCGCTTAGTGCCAGCACCACTGGGCTGAGCGGTGATGTTATGGGCATTGAGTTTTTAGGTGCGTTTCAGCGGGTATCGCTGCGTCTTAACAATACCGAACAATGGTTGCTAGCTGATGTTCCCAGCCGTGATAGCGCCACACTAGGATTACGGCTAGGGCAAACCTTGGGTGTCCATTTGCCTGCCGATGCTGCCCGCTTATATCCGGCAGGGAGCAACCAGTCATGAAGGCGAGTATATTTTCAGCGCCTGCAGCAACGCCTTCGCTGGAAGCATTGATACGTCTGATCGTGCTGCTAGCGGCTGTGGCGCTGTTAGTGTTCGGCCTGCTGTTTCCGCTATTTGCAATGTTGGTGAAAAGCCTGCAAGACCGCAGCGGCGACTTTATTGGGCTAGCTAACTTTGTGCAGTATTTTCAAACGCCAGCACTGGTCAATTCGATCGCCAATTCATTGCGCGTTGCGTTCACTACGACGGTGGTCGTCGCAGGGCTCGCCTTTTTATGCGCCTACGGCATTACCCGTACCTGCATGCCTGGCAAACGGCTGTTTCGAATGTTGGCGATTTTGCCCATTCTAGCCCCTTCGTTGCTACCCGCCATTAGCTTGGTTTATCTGTTTGGTAACCAGGGGTTTTTGAGCGACGTGCTGGCAGGGCATTCGATTTATGGGCCGATTGGCATTGTGATGGGCATGAGTTTCTGGATTTTTCCTCATGCGCTAATGTTGCTAACCACTGCGCTGACCAATAGCGATGCACGCCTCTATGAAGCAGCAGAAGCATTGGGCACGCCGAAGTGGCGTACGTTTTTGACGATTACGCTGCCCGGGGTGCGTTACGGGCTGATTTCATGCCTGTTCGTTGTCTTTACGCTGGCCATTACCGACTTTGGTGTGCCGAAAATTATTGGCGGCCAATTCAGCGTGCTCGCCACTGATGTGTATCGCCAAGTGGTGGGGCAGCAGAACTTTCAAATGGGCGCGGTGGTTAGCGTTATTCTACTGATGCCTGCAGTGCTATCGTTCATCGTCGACCGCTGGATACAGAAACGCCAAGTGGCTCAGCTCTCGGCTCGGGCAGTACCCTGGCAGCCAACGCCTAGCCCGCTGCGAGACTGGACGTTTGCGCTGCTGTGTTATTCGGTCGCGGGCATTATTCTGCTGGTCATTGGTACCGCAGTGTATGCGTCGCTCATACAGTTTTGGCCCTATAACCTGTCGTTCACGCTGCAGCATTACACCTTTCAGGGCTTAGCCGGCGGTGGCTGGGGGGCGTGGTTTAACTCTCTCAAACTGGCCTTTAGCGTCGCGTTAGTGGGGACACTGGTGATTTTCTTCAATGCGTGGCTGATTGAAAAGAGCGAAGGCTATCGCCCGCTGCGCCAAGGCCTGCATTTTATGGCCATGCTACCCATGGCGGTGCCGGGTATGGTGCTGGGTCTGGCTTATATCTTCTTTTTCAACCAGGCAGGTAACCCCCTTAACTGGCTTTACGGCACCATGGCGATTCTGGTGCTCAACACGCTAGTGCACTTCTATACGGTGTGTCACCTCACCTCTGTCACTGCGCTGAAACAGCTCGATCCGGAGTTTGAAGCCGTGGGGGCCTCGTTAAAAGTACCGTTCTGGACCACGTTTAGCCGCGTGACATTACCGGTATCGCTGCCTGCCGTGCTGGATATTTCTGTCTACCTGTTCGTCAATGCGATGACGACAGTGTCTGCGGTAGTGTTCCTCTACAACAGCGATACGCGGCTTGCTTCAGTGGCGGTGCTGCATCTGGACGAGGCGGGCTATTTTGCTAGCGCCGCGGCCATGGCTGTGCTGATTTTCCTTACCTCCCTGGTGGTTAAACTACTCCACACGGCGCTTACCCACGTTCTCTTAAACAACGCTCAGCGTTGGCGTCAGGCGGGCTAAACAGCCCGCTACGCCAGCGGCTAATATGTGCTTATAATCTGGTATAGACCAAAATGATGAATCATTCACAAGCACCTTATCTCTTAACCCCAGGGCCACTAACCACCTCCCAGGCGACCAAAGCAGCCATGTTGCGGGACTGGGGCTCCTGGGATGACGACTTTAATCGCGTCACTGCCGATGTGCGTGCGCAACTGCTTGCCATGGCCGAGGCGGCAAGCGACGTCTATGCCTGCGTGCCGATGCAAGGCAGCGGCACGTTCGCCGTTGAAAGTGCGCTGGCCTGCGCAACCGACCCCAACGGCAAGGTGTTGGTGCTAATGAACGGCGCTTACGGCAAGCGGGCTGCTCAACTGCTCAATATGATGGGCCGCCGTTATGTGACGCTGGACAAAGGTGACTACCTACCGCCGCAACCCGACGAAGTGGCGGCGCTGCTACAGCAAGATGCTGACATTACCGCAGTGTTTCTGGTTCACTGCGAAACCAGCTCCGGCATTTTGAACCCGCTGGAAGCCATCGCTGAGGTGGTGCGTGATCATGGGAAAACGCTGATCGTTGACGCTATGAGCTCGTTTGGAGGCGTACCGATTAGCCTGGCAAAAACGCCTATTGATGTGCTGATCTCATCGGCCAATAAGTGCATCGAAGGCGTACCGGGCTTTGGTTTTGTGATCATTCGCCAGACGCTACTTGCTGCTGGTAAGGGGCGTGCCCACTCGCTGAGCCTGGATTTACACGCCCAGTGGGACTACATGGAACGCACTGGCCAGTGGCGCTTTACTCCGCCCACGCATACGGTGGTGGCCTTTCAAGCGGCGCTTGCCCAGCACCGGGAAGAGGGCGGTGTGACGGGGCGCTGCGCACGTTATACCCACAACCGTAATGTGCTGGTAAAAGGCATGCGGGCGTTAGGCTTCAGCACGCTTTTAGAAGATGAGTGGCTATCGCCGATCATCACCACCTTTTTGAGCCCTAGCGACCCTGCGTTTGAATTTAAGGCGTTCTATGCAGCGCTGAAGGCGCGTGGCTTTTTGATCTACCCGGGCAAGTTAACTGACGTCGAAAGTTTTCGCATCGGCTGCATTGGCCAGTTGGATGCGGCGGTGATTGAGCAGTTACTCAGTGTTATTCAAGACGCCCTAACGAATATGGGTGTTTCTCTCTTCATTGAATCAAGGAGTGCCTGATGCACTATCAATCTCCTCAATGCCTGCAGGCGGTGATTTGTGACTGGGCGGGTACGCTGGTCGATTTTGGCTCCTTCGCACCGACCCAGATATTTGTCGAAGCCTTTGCCGAACTGGGTGTGGCGATCAGCCTAGCAGAAGCACGCGGCCCGATGGGCATGGGCAAATGGGACCATATCCACACGCTGTGCAATCAGCCTGAGATAGCCGAGCGCTTTCTCCAAGCCGTCGGCCACCTGCCGACTGATGCCGATGTGACGGCGCTTTATGAACGCTTTATGCCGCTGCAGATCGCCAAAATTGCCGATCACTCGGCGGTGATTCCTGGGGCGCTGGATACGCTCACTTGGTTGCGAGCGCAGGGGCTAAAGATCGGCTCGTGCTCTGGCTATCCGGCCGTGGTGATGGAAAAGGTGGTGGCGCTAGCCGCCGATAATGGTCTGAAGGTGGATCATGTGGTAGCCACCGACGAGGTGCCCAACGGTCGCCCACACCCTGCCCAGGCGCTGGCCAATGTCATTGCGTTAGGCATCAGTGATGTTGCTGCCTGTATCAAGGTGGATGATACCGCCCCAGGCATACTTGAAGGGCGCTGTGCAGGAATGTGGACGGTCGCACTCACTTGCTCAGGCAACGCCTTGGGGCTAAGTTACGATCAGTATCAAGCGCTAAGCGATAGCGAGCGCTATGCCGCCCACGAGCGAGTAGCCGCACAGTTTGCTCCCTCAAAACCGCACTACAGCATTGCCACTATCGCCGAGCTGCCAAGCGTTGTAGATGACATAAATGCCCGTTTACAGCGAGGAGAGCGCCCTTGAGCCCAGCCGCACTGGCGTTAGTGCTGTTTTCGGTGTGTATGCATGCTGGGTGGAACGTGCTGGGTAAGCGCAATGCGCCGTCGCTGGCTTTTTTTGCCTTGGCATACGGGGCAGGCGGTGTGTTGTTGCTGCCGCTAGTGTGGCTTGGGCCATCATTAGCGGCGCTACCCAACGCATTTTGGGGATGGCTGGCGCTTTCAGGGCTGTGCCAAATGCTCTATATGGGTGGCTTAGCCTGGGCCTATGCGCGTGGGGAAGTCAGCGTGCTTTATCCCATCGCTCGGGCGCTGCCGGTGGTGCTTGTGCCGCTCGTATCCATTGCGCTGCTCGGCAACCGCGCGCTGGATGTGGCGGATGGCATTGGCATGGCCTTGGTGGTGGCGGGGGCGCTGTGCCTGCCGCTAAGCCATCCAGAGGCGCGTAGGCTATCGACCTACTTAACACCAGCTATGGGGTTTGCACTGTTGGCAGCCGCCGGCACGGTTGGCTATTCGCTGATAGATAAACAGGCATTGGTGTTGATGCAGCTAGCCGGTCATAGCAGCTTGACCGCCGGCGCGGTGTTTATGGCGTTACAAGCAGTGATGACCTTAACCTGGGCGATTCCGCTGCTGATGCTGCTGCCCACGGAGCGTCGCCGGTTGCCCGCCATCCGCCAGCAAGGCCTAGTGATGCTGGTCGTCACTGGGTTGATGATGACCTGCACGTATGGCTTGGTACTCATGGCCCTGGCACTAACCGACGAAGTGAGTTACGTCGTGGCGCTGCGCCAGCTCTCTATTCCGGTGGGGGTATTAATGGGTGTACTGTGGCTAAAAGAGCCTGCATCGACGGCAAAAGCCGCTGGTACACTGATCATGTTGAGTGGGCTGCTGCTGGTGGCACTTTAAGCTCGTGCTAGCTGACCGCTTGCCAGATTAGGTTGATTCCCACCAAGAACATGGCCAGGATCACGAGGCGGTAAAATAGCGCTTCGTTGACGCGGCTTTGCAGCCACAGCCCGTTGCGCACGCCGATCCAAGCGACGGGTACCAACAGCAACGATGCCCAGGCGCTGGTGACATTGATTTCACCCAGCCACATATACGGCGCTAGCTTGATCGTGTTGACTACGGCAAAGGTTACTGCACAGGTGGCAATAAAGGTCTCTTTCGATAGTTTGCGCGGCAGGAGATAAACGTTTAGCGGCGGCGCGCCCGCATGGGCCATAAAGCTAGTAAAGCCGCAGACGCTTGCCGCTGGCAATGCCCAGCGAGTGGAGATTGGTTTTTTAGAAACGGGCTTGAGCAGCATATAGGCGGCGAACAGCAAGGTGATAACGCCGAGCGTCAGGCGTAAGCCCTGTTCGCTTAAGCTGCCAAACAGCAGCGTCCCCACCGTCACGCCGATAAACAGCCCCGGCACAAAGCGCCAGACCTCAGTAGCATCCTGCTTGCCCCACCATGCCTTCACCGCAAATACATCCATCACCAGCAGTAGCGGTAGCAGCAGGCCTGCCGCTTGGGTGGGGCTGATCGCCAGTGCCATTAGCGGCACCGAGAGCGTGCCGAAACCGCCCGCGAAACCACCTTTTGAAACGCCAGTCAGGTAAACAGAAAATACAATCAACACCCAAGCGATGGTGGAGTAATCGGGAAGCATAGGGCCTCTATGGTCTTCTATTAAAGGTAATGCACAAAAAAGCCCCGCATCAGCGGGGCTATAAAGCATAGCATTAGATAAACGTTAGCGGGCGAAGAGTCGTTCCATCAAGCGTTCATCAACCATTCGTGATCCGGGTCGTTGTGAAATTTCCACGCCCGCTTGGGCCCCGCCATGACATTTAAGTAGTAGAGCGAGTAGCCATGGGAAGCGCCCACAGGGTGGTAGCCCTTGGGTACCAGCACGCAGCAACCGTTCTCTACCGCCATGGTTTCATCAAGGCTGCGGTCATCGGTGTAAACGCGCTGAAAGGCGAACCCTTGTTCAGGGTTAATACGGTGGTAGTAGGTCTCTTCCAGGTATGATTCGTGAGGTAAGTTATCCACATCGTGTTTATGTGGCGGGTAGCTCGACCAGTTGCCCGCGGGTGTGAATACTTCAACCACCAGTAGGCTATCGGCGGGCTCGGTTTCCGGCAGAATATCGTGTACGTGGCGGGTATTAGTGCCCTGGCCACGGGTGCTCTGCTTGATGTTGTCGGGGGAAATCAGCCTTGGGGCGTGATTACCATGCCCAGGGGCAGCGCACACCGCTAGCTCTAAGTCCGTGGTCGCTTCCACCGCGTAGCTAACATGGTCAGGCAGATAAACCGCGTAGGGAGGGATCTGCTCAAAGATATCCATGCGCTTGCCGATGTCTTCAAAGCGGTGCTCGCCGCAGGTCACTGTGGCCCGCCCGGTGAGCAGCACCAGGCAGACTTCCTGGTCATCGCTGCTGGCCTCCAGGCGCTGGCCCTTGGCGAGTTTATGCACCCGAAAGCCAACGTGCGTCCAGCCAGCCGATTCAGGGGTAACGTCAATCACGGTGCCTTGGGCATCTGGGGCGGTGGGGCGTACCAGTAGTGAAGCCATATATCGCTCCTTCTGATGGCTAGCTGCTCGGTTGGCAGCTAGTTGTTGTCGATATGCAAGGTCTACACAGACCCGTCTGCGTCTGTTTAGACCGAGGCGTCGAGCAGTATTTTGCGACCTTCACGCAATGAAAGCTCCGCTGCATCGGCTAAGCGCAACGCCTCTAGGCCATCTTGGGCACCGGCGAGTGGCGCACGCTTCTCTTGCCAGGCGGCGACAAAGTCGCCAATTTCAAGTTGGTAGGCTTGGGCGTAGCGCTCCAGGAAGAACCACTTGGGTTTATCCTCCACTTGGCCTGCTTCCCCCGTAAAACGCAGCCGAGTGTCGCTCTCGTTCTGGACTTGCAGCATGCCTTGGCTGCCAAAGGCTTCGATACGCTGATCGTAGCCGTAGCTAGCGCGCCGTGAGTTGCTGATTTGGCACAGCTTGCCACTGGCGGTGGTAAGGGTGACCATGGCGGTATCTACATCACCTGCTTCACCAATCGCTGGGTCAATGATGCTACTACCGACGGCAAAGACACTTTCAATCGGCTCATCCAGCAACCAGCGAGCCATATCAAGATCATGGATCATCATGTCGCGGAACAGACCGCCGGACTCAGCCACATACTCGGCAGGCGGGGGAGAGGGGTCGCGGCTAATAATCGTCAGCGTTTCAAGTGCGCCAATACGCCCTTCGGTAATCGCTTTTTTTAATGCTGCAAACTGAGGATCGTGGCGGCGGTTAAAGCCTAACGCGCAGGTCACCGGGTGTTCGCTAAGTACCTGTAGGGCATCGCGCGTGCGCGCTAAATCCAGGGCGATAGGTTTTTCGCACAGAACCGCCTTGCCTGCACGGGCGGCACGCTCCAGATACTCCGCATGCGTAGGCGTGCTTGAAGCAATCAGTACGGCATCAATTTCATCATCTGCGAAGATTTCATCCACAGAGGCCGCTCGGCTAGCGTACTGCTCGGCCAGGGCTTCTGCGGCAGGCTGATGAAAATCAGCCACGGCAACCAGCGTAACGTTGGGGTGTGAATAAATGGCCTGGGCATGCACCTTGCCGATGCGTCCAGCGCCGATAAGCGCGAGTTTCATAAGCACTCCTGGTTTGTTGTTGCTGTTGGCTTGGTGTTTATGTCTTACGTTTTTTAGTCGAGGCTTTTTCTTGGGCTTTGTCCCGGGATTTGTCTTGCCGCACGCCCAGGGCAATTGCCAAGGCTTGGGTTAAGCAGAGCGATGCGGTCAAGCCGCGAAAACTTTTCACTTCAGCTTCGTTAACCACGAAAGCAACATCCGCGAAACGCGCCAGTGGGCTAAGGCTCGAATCGGTAATCACCACAATGGGTAGGCCGCGCTGATGGGCGTCTTCGCAGGCTTTTTGGCTCTCTTCGGCATAGGGAGAGAAGCTAATGGTCAGTAGCGCGTCGTGTTGGCTCATCGCGCGCAGTTGCTCGCCGTACATTCCTCCCAAACCGCTGACCAGCAACGCAGGTTTATCCACATGCGCCAGGGCATAGGTCATGTAGCTGGCGACCATGAAGCTGCGTCGTGCGCCCATTACATGAATCGCATGGGCCTTTTCAAAAATATCCAGCGCCTTCTCTAGGCTCTCTGGATCAATACGGCTGGGTAGCTGCTCAAGCACGGCGCGGTTGGCGTCAGCGAACTCCCATAATAGTTGGGTGCTATCGGGTGTTTCTCCGGTGGCGCTGCGTACCGCGCGAATGCGTTCGGTGTAGTTAGGCAACTCATCGACCAGACGGCTGCGAAACAACTGCTGCATTTCGGAAAAGCCCTTAAAGCCCAAGCTATTGGCTAATCGAATTAAGGTGGATGGCGTGACATCCGCTTGTTCGGCAATTTTGGCCACGGTCGCTAAAGCAACTTCCTGAGGGTGATCAAGCATAAAGCGCGCGGTTTGCTGTAAGCGTTTGCTCAGTGTGGCGTACTCGGCGGTGATCAGCGTTTCCAACTCACGGTAGCTCTGTGGTGGTTGTGGCATACAAATTCCTTCGCGTTGGCCCATCTAGCAGCCTTCTGCTTATGTACTAGTGGATATGCAGTACTGAGCAAAGTGACTCGTTGCTGTGCAGTCTAGTTGATTGGAATAAATATTCCATTTATACCAAAGTATAGAATAAATAATTTGCTATAACTGATGTTTGGAATCTATATTTCATAACGCCAAGGCATTTAATGCCACTTCCCTACCAACAACGATAACGTTATGAGGAATTATTTATGGCACGTCTATCTCAATGGCTTCTAGCCTCTGCCGCTACCACGGCATTAATGGCAGGTGTCGTTCAAGCACAGGAACCAGAGCAAGAAGAGAGCCGTTTCGTCATGGTGACCCATGGCGTTCCCTCTGATCCTTTCTGGTCGGTGGTTAAAAACGGTGCAGAAGCCGCCGCTGAAACCGTTGGGGCTAGCTTGGAGTATCGCGCGCCCTCCACCTTTGATATGGCCAAGATGCAGCAGCTTGTAGAAGCAGCAGTGGCATCTGGTCCTGATGGTTTGATTCTCTCTTTTACCGACGAAAATGCCCTGGGCGGCGCTGTGCAAAATGCTGTCGATAACGGCATACCCGTCATCACTATTAACTCAGGTGGCGACGTGGCAAGGGATTATGGTGCCCGGCTGCACGTTGGGCAGAGTGAATATGAGGCAGGTAAACAAGCTGCTGAACGCATGCAGGAGATGGGCGTCGAGAAAGGCGTCTGCGTTAACCATGAACAAGGCAACCAAGGACTTGACCAGCGCTGTGATGGTTTTGTCGACGGCTTCGATGGCAATGCTGAGCAGCTAGCGACCACTTACGACCCCACCAATATTCGCAATGCCATTGTCGCTTACCTCAACGAAAACAGTGATGTGCGTGGTGTGTTGACCTTGGGTGCATTAGCCGCTGATCCGATGATTCGGGCCATGCGTGAGCAGGGAGCAACCGATATGTTCACTCTCGGCACCTTTGACCTTTCACCCGGTATTTTGGAAGCCTTGGATGCGGGTGAGCTGGACTTTGCGATCGACCAACAGCAGTACATGCAGGGCTATTTACCTGTCATGTTCCTAGATCAGTTCGTCAAGAACGGTCTGCTGCCCGCAGGGGATGTTGCCACCGGCCCTGGATTTGTTACTCAAGAAAACGCTGCTCAGGTCATTGAGCTGAGTAGTCAGGGCATCCGCTGATAACTACCTAATCGGAAAAGGCTCGGCGGTGTCGAGCCTTGGGAGTCGATCGCTATGAATTCCACTGAAACGAAACCATCGGTTGCGCCAGCAGCGGCTGATCAAGATGAGCGTATCCAGAGAGTCTCTTTCTGGAAGAAAGCGCTTAATCGCCCGGAGTTGGGGGCGCTGGCCGGTGCCGTGTTGGTGCTTGCCTTCTTTATCGCTGCTTCCAGCGGCACCGGGATGTTTACCCCAGCGGGTATTATTAATTTTCTTGAAGTTGCCGCTCAGCTCGGCATTATCGCCACGGCGGCTGCGTTGTTGATGATCGGCGGAGAGTTTGATCTGTCGATTGGCTCGATGATTGGCTTGGCAGGCATCCTGATTGCCATCCCCGCGGTGGAGTATGGCTGGCCGCTATGGGCCGCAATTTTATTGGCGTTCGCCTGTGCGGGCTTGGTGGGCTGGATTAACGGTAATCTGGTCAATAAAACAGGCTTGCCGTCATTTATCGTTACCCTGGGCTTCCTGTTCATTCTGCGTGGCCTGGCTATCGGAACCAGTCGCTTGTTGACGGGGCGTACTCAGGTAGGAGGAGTGCAGGATCATATCCCCGGAGATTGGTTTGCGGCGCTTTTCTCTGGAGAAGTCGCTACGGGCCTATTTAGCTGGATGGCAGCAAATGGCTGGATGGCGACCAACTTTGCGGGCAACCCCACGGTTACCGGTATTCCTGTCTCGATTGTCTGGTGGCTGGGCTTAACCGCTGTAGCGACTTGGGTGCTGCTGTGCACGCCTTACGGCAACTGGATATTCGCTAGCGGTGGCGATGCCAATGCGGCGCGCAACTCAGGCGTTCCCGTCCAGCGCGTCAAGATTTCACTGTTCATGTTCACCGCTTTCTCCGCCACCATCTTTGCTTGCATACAGGTGATGGATACCGGCTCGGCGGACACCATTCGCGGCCTATTAAAAGAACTGGAAGCCATCATTGCCGTTGTCATTGGCGGTGCTTTGCTGACCGGTGGCTATGGGTCTGCCATTGGTGCGGCGCTGGGGGCACTGATCTTTGGCATGGTGCAAATGGGCATTTTTTACACCGGCGTTAATACCGACTGGTTCCAGGTTTTCCTCGGCGTGATGTTGCTGGTGGCGGTGCTATTCAACAATTACATGCGCAAAAAGGCGATGGAGGCCAAATAACATGACCACACGTACGCCAATGATTGAAATGCGCAGTGTCAGCAAACACTTCGGCAGTGTTATCGCCTTAAGTGATATCTCGATGCAGGTCTACTCCGGTGAGGTTATGTGCCTGCTAGGGGATAACGGTGCTGGCAAGTCGACGTTGATTAAAACCCTTTCCGGTGTTCACCAGCCCACCCACGGCGAAATGCTACTGGATGGCAAACCCGCTCGTTTCAAGTCCCCAGCTTATGCATTAGACGCTGGTATCGCGACCGTTTTCCAGGATCTGGCGATGGTGCCGTTGATGTCGATTACCCGTAACTTTTTTATGGGGCGCGAACCGACGGTGGGCTGGGGGCCTTTAAAGCGCATTGATTGGAAATATGCCGACCGGGTTGCCAAAGAGGAAATGTCCAAAATCGGTATTGATGTACGCGACCCAAGCCAGCCGGTGGGCACGCTTTCAGGCGGGGAGCGCCAGTGTGTGGCGATTGCTCGTGCCGTCTATTTTGGTGCCAAAGTGCTGATTCTGGATGAGCCCACGTCCGCGCTTGGGGTCAAGCAGGCGTCTGTTGTACTGCGCTACATTGCCAAAGCCCGCGCAGATGGCCTTGCAGTCATCTTTATTACCCACAATGTCCACCATGCTTACCCTGTGGCCGATGCGTTCACCCTATTGTCACGCGGCGGTAGTTTGGGCTCCTTCCGCAAAGAAGAAGTCAGCCGCGAAGAAGTGCTCAACATGATGGCGGGTGGTGCTGAGCTTGAAAGCCTGGATGCAGAGCTTGCGGAATTCCAGCGGGAGGATAAAGCCAAGAAGGCCAGCTTAGCCGATCAAGACACTCAGCCTGCCGATGCAAGCAGCGCCGAGCAAACTTCACCGCGAGCGGCAAGCGGCTATTAAGGAAGCATGATGAATAAGTTGACCCCATCATCGCCGTTCACGCTGGCTGTCTGTGCTGAAATGATCTTCTGCGATTTGCCGATATTGGAACGCGTTAAGCGTATTTCTGAACTGGGCTTTCAAGTCGAAATCTGGGACTGGACGAAGCACGACATTGACGCACTGGCCAATAGCGGGGCGACGTTTTCATCCATGACCGGCTATGTCACCGGCACCCTGGCAGATGCCGCCGGGGCAGATGAACTGCTACGCACCGCCGCTGAGTCGGTTGAGGTAGCAAAGCGTCTTGGCATTCCGCGCCTTAACCTGCATGGCACCGGGCTAGATGGTAATGGGTTGCCCGTTCAACCTTGCCAGCAGATGACGGGCGCTATGTGGCTCAAAGCCCGCGACACGCTCAATCGGCTGGCAGATCTTGGCGAGAAGAGTGACGTCACCTTCGTGCTTGAAAACCTCAATACCGACGTTGATCACCCCGGCGTGCCGTTTGCTCGCTTGGAAGATGTTCTAGCGCTAGTGGAGAGTGTTGATCGGCCTAGCTTGCGCATCATGCTAGATGTTTATCACGCCCAAATTGGCGAAGGTAATCTGATTGAATTGATTCGCCGCTGCGGGCCGTACATTGGTGAAGTGCAGGTAGCCGATGTGCCTGGGCGCTGCGAACCGGGGACTGGCGAGATTAACTACCCGGCCATTGCTCAAGCGCTGAACGACATAGGTTATCGCGGCACGGTGGGGTTAGAAGGTTGGGCCTCTGGCGATGACGGCCTCGCCCTTGATCGATTCCGTGCTGCCTTCTCATTTTAGGTAAGCCTCATCGATAGCCACCCAAGACGCTTTTATGCCCAGTGCCCTCTTTTGCCCGATACCACGAATTTGTGACGTGGGGAGACATTTATGCTGAATAACAATAGTCAACACCGGCCGCTAGACCTGATTTGCCTGGGACGTGTGGCGGTCGACCTGTACGCCGAGCAAATTGGCAGCCGCTTAGAAGACGTGGCGAGCTTTGCCAAGTACCTAGGTGGTAGCTCGGGCAATATGGCTTACGGTACCGCTCGTTTGGGATTGAAGTCTGCCATGCTCTCGCGGGTCGGCGATGAACAAATGGGCAACTTTGTTCGCGAGGAATTAGCACGAGTGGGGGTGGATACCTCCGCGCTACAAACCGACCCCGAGCGCCACACCGGCTTGGTGCTGCTGGCGTTAAAAGATCGCGAAAGCTTCCCGCTGCTATTTTACCGCCGCGACTGTGCCGATATGGCCATCGACGCCGACGCCATCGACCCTGAATTTATCGCTCGGGCCAAGGCGCTGGCGATTACCGGCACCCACCTTTCTACCGATACCACTCGCCGGGCGTGCCGCAAAGCACTGGACGCTGCCGCCCAGCATGGCGTGAAGCGAGTGCTGGATATCGATTACCGCCCCGTGCTGTGGGGGCTGACCAACCCCGGCGATGGCGAAACCCGCTTTATCGCCGATGATGAAGTGACCACCGACCTGCAGCGCTGGCTGCCAGATTTTGACCTGATTGTGGGCACCGAAGAGGAGTTCCATATTGCCGGTGGCAACACCGACACCTTAACGGCCCTGCGCGCGGTGCGTGAGGTTAGCCAGGCGACCCTGGTATGCAAGCTGGGCCCCATGGGCTGTGTCGTATTTGAAGGGGCGATTCCTGACCGCATTGAAGATGGCATTCTGGTCAAGGGCGTTCAGGTCGAAGTACTCAATGTACTGGGCGCTGGCGATGCCTTTATGAGTGGGCTGCTACGTGGCTGGCTACGCAATGAATCCTGGCAAACCAGTGCCAGCTATGCCAATGCCTGCGGCGCGCTGGTGGTCTCCCGCCATGGCTGTGCCCCTGCCATGCCCACTGAAGACGAGTTATTTGATTACTTGGCGCGCCGGGATGAGGTATCTCGTCCGGATATCGATCAACGCCTGAATCATCTGCACCGCGTCACCACCCGAGTGCCCGTTCAGTGGCCCGAAGTGTTGGGATTGGCATTTGACCATCGTCGCCAACTCACCGATATGGCCCGCGAAGAGCATGCCGATAGTGCGCGCCTTCCTAAGCTTAAAAAACTCCTGGTCAGCGCCGCTGAAGAGGGCGCCAAGCTGGGCGGCATCTCCACTCCCGCTATCCTGGTTGATGACGTGCTGGGTCAAGACGCACTCAATCAAGCCAGTGGAAAAGGCTGGTGGATTGGTCGGCCGGTGGAGCTGCCAGGCTCACGCCCGCTGCGTTTCCAGCATGGCGATGACTTAGGTGCCTGCCTACGCAACTGGCCTAGAGAACAGATCATTAAATGCTTGGTGTTCTACCATCCTGACGATGAACTCTCGCTGCGCCTAGAGCAGGAGGAGCGTCTGCGCCAGCTCTATCAGGCGGCCTGTGCTTATGGGCTGGAGTTACTGATTGAGATAATCCCCCCCGCTGATATGCCAAGCGATAACACGACGCTACCGCGCAGCCTTCAGCGGCTCTACAACCTAGGCATTCGCCCAGACTGGTGGAAGCTACCCTCAATGACGGATGTTGCCTGGCAGGCGGTGGGCGAGACGATTGAGCGCGAGGATGCCTACTGCCGCGGGGTTGTACTGCTCGGGCTCGACGCCCCTATGGACGACATGAAACGCGGCTTTGAAGCAGCCGCCAATCATGCCTGCTGTAAGGGTTTTACCGTTGGCCGCACGCTATTTGCCAGTGCGAGTCGTGATTGGCTGGCCGGACGTATCGACGACGCTAGCTTGGTAGAGCGCGTCGCCCAGAACTATGCCGAACTGATAACGGCGTGGCGGCAATTAAGGCAGGCGCAGCCGCAAACACTGGCCCACACCGAGGAGGCGTAAGATGAGCACCATTCGACTCACCATGGCTCAAGCGCTGGTTAAGTATCTCTCCGCTCAGCGTATTGAGATCAATGGCCAAGAAGTGGCGCTTTTTGAGGGGGTATTTGCGATTTTTGGTCATGGCAACGTGGCGGGGGTAGGCGAAGCGCTTTACCACGTGCAAGACGAATTGCCGACCTTTCGTGCCCACAACGAGCAGTCCATGGCCCACGCGGCGATCGCCTTTGCTAAAGCCAATGGCCGCCAGCGCCTAATGGCGGCGACTAGCTCCATCGGCCCAGGAGCGACCAATATGGTGACCGCCGCGGCGCTCGCTCATGCCAACCGTTTGCCGATCCTGCTGCTGCCGGGGGACACCTTTGCCACCCGCGAACCCGATCCGGTGCTGCAACAAGTGGAACATTTCGGTGACCCGACGATTAGCGTCAATGACTGTTTTCGCCCGGTATCGCGCTACTTCGACCGCATTAACCGCCCCGAGCAGTTGCTGACCAGCTTGCCCCAGGCGATTGCCACCCTGCTTGACCCGGAGCACTGTGGCCCCGCGACCCTGGCGCTGCCCCAGGATGTGCAAACCTTTGCCTACGATTATCCGGAGGCATTTTTTGCCCCCAGAGTGCACCGCATTCGCCGCTCGCCGCCAGATGCTTTCGAACTTCGCCAAGCCATCGCCGCACTGCAACAGGCCAAGCGCCCGCTTATCATTGCTGGCGGCGGCGTACATTACGCGGCTGCCTGCGACGCTTTAGCCGAATTTGCCAAAAAGCGCGCTATTCCGGTGGCTGAAACCCAAGCAGGCAAGGGCGCGCTGGCCGATAGCCACGCTTGCGCTGTGGGTGCCATTGGGGTGACCGGTAGTGCAGCCGCCAACCGGTTGGCGGAGCAGGCGGATGTCATTCTGGCGGTGGGCACGCGCTTGCAGGACTTTACCACTGGCTCTCGGGCGCTGTTTGAAGACAACGATAAAACACTGATCGCCCTTAACGTTGGCCGTTTTGATAGCTTGAAGCATCAAGCGTTGCCGCTTAGCTGCGATGCTTTGATCGGGCTGGGGCAACTCGACGCAGCGCTGGGCGAGTGGCGCGGTAGCGATGAATGGCGCGAACAAACTGGCACGCTCAAACGCGAATGGGCCGACATAGTGCGTCGTGTAACCGCAGATCAAGGGCTGGCGCTGCCCACCGATGCCCAGGTGATCGGTGCGGTCAATCGTCAGGCAGGCAACGATACCACCGTGGTATGCGCTGCCGGTGGTTTGCCCGGCGAGTTGCACAAACTCTGGCAATGTTCGGGCCCCGGCAGCTACCACGTTGAGTACGGTTTCTCCTGCATGGGCTATGAAATTGCCGGCGGGCTGGGCGTCAAGATGGCCAAACCTGACAACGAGGTAGTGGTGATGGTCGGCGATGGCAGCTACCTGATGCACAACTCGGAGCTGGCGACCTCGGTGATGCTGGGCCACAAGCTGATTGTGGTGGTGTTGGATAACCGCGGTTATGGCTGCATCAACCGCTTGCAGCACGCCACCGGCGGCGCGGGGTTTAACAACCTGCTGCAAGATTGCCGCACCGTCGAGGCTGGTGCACCGAAAACCGATTTTGCCGCCCACGCTAAAGCGTTGGGCTGTGAGTCTGAATCAGTGAGCGGCATTGCGGAACTGGAGCAGGCGCTGGTGCGTGCTCGCAGCGCCTCCTCGACTTATGTGATTGCTCTGGATACTGACCCACTGCCCAGCACCCAAGAAGGCGGTGCCTGGTGGGAAGTAGCCGTGCCCGAGGTTTCCGAGCGCGAAGCGGTCAATAAAGCCTATCAAGGTTACCGCAAGGCTAAGCAGCGCCAGGCCCGCTAATCGAATGCAGAACATCAGAGAGTCGGCGATAGGGTAAAGCGCCCTAACGCCAAAAATACTCAGACAAAAATGACAAGGAATACGCTATGCCGACGGTTACTTTAGGCATCAATCCGCTCACCTGGACCAACGATGACTTGCCCAGCCTGGGTGGCGCAACACCGCTGGAAACCTGTTTGAAAGAGGGGCGCGAGGCAGGCTTTAGTGGTTTTGAATTAGGTAACAAGTTTCCCCGCACGCCCGACGCCTTGAATCAGGTGCTTAGCGCCCACGACTTGGCGCTTGTGTCGGGCTGGTACTCTGCGCAGCTGTTGGAGCGCACGCCTGAAGAAGAGATTGACGCTATTCAGGATCACATGAATCTGCTCAAGCAGTGCGGCGCTAAGGTGATGGTGCTATGTGAAGTTACCCACTGTGTACACGGCGATCAGGAGCGCCCGCTCTCCCAGCGTCCGCATCTTTCCGGGCAACAGTGGCAGCGCCTGCTGCATGGTCTTGAGGTGGTGGGTGATTACCTGAAATCCCAGGGCATTCAACTGGTATATCACCACCACCTGGGCACGGTGATCGAAAGCCAGGCCGACGTTGAACGCTTAATGGATTACACCGGCGAAGGCGTGGGGCTACTGCTTGATTTTGGTCATCTGCGCGGTGCAGGCGGCGACCCGCTCGCCATCGCCAAACGCTACAGCCAACGTATCCACCATGTGCACTGCAAAGACCTGCGCTTTCCGGTGCTGGACGCAGTGCGCAACCGCGACAAAAGCTTTTTAAACGGCGTGCTAGACGGCCTGTTTACGGTGCCGGGGGATGGCGATGTAGATTTTCTGCCCGCCTTAACCCACCTGTGCGAACAGGGCTACCAGGGTTGGTTAGTGGTTGAAGCCGAACAAGACCCCGAAGTCGCCCATCCGTTGACCTATGCTCGCCTGGGGTATCGCAACTTGCGCCAACTTGCCGAGCAGGCAGGTTTCGACATTGCCAGCTAAACAGTGCCAGTCGCCGCCTTTTAATCAGGAGCTTGTATGAAGACGTTATCCCATTATCTTAATGGTGAGTTCTCCACCGGTCAGAGCCAGCGCACTTCGCCGGTTTATAATCCGGCCACCGGCGAACAAAGCGCCCAGGTAGCGCTAGCCACCGCCGATGAAACTCGTGAAGCCGTGCGCATCGCCGACGAAGCCTTTGCCGGCTGGTCAAAAGTCTCGCCGCTAAAGCGCTCGCGCATCTTGTTTAAATTTAAAGCGCTGGTCGAGGAGCACTCCGATGAGCTGGCGCGACTTATCTCCAGCGAACACGGCAAGGTGTTTTCAGACGCCAAAGGCGAAGTGACCCGCGGCCTGGAAGTGGTTGAGTTTGCCTGCGGCATTCCCCACCTGCAGAAGGGCGAGCACTCCATGAACGTCGGCACCGGCGTTGATAGTTACTCGATGATGCAGCCGCTGGGCGTGTGCGCCGGTATCTCGCCGTTCAACTTCCCCGCCATGGTGCCCATGTGGATGTTCCCCATCGCTTTGGCCTGCGGCAACACTTTCGTCATGAAGCCTTCGGAAAAAGATCCCTCCACGCCGCTGCGCTTAGCCGAGCTGCTTAAAGAGGCGGGCCTTCCGGGTGGTGTCTTTAATGTCGTCAATGGCGATAAAGAAGCGGTAGATGTGCTGCTCACTGATGAGCGTGTTCAGGCGGTAAGTTTTGTGGGTTCCACACCCATTGCTGAGTACATCTACGCCACCGCATCAGCACATGGCAAGCGTGTTCAAGCGCTGGGCGGGGCTAAAAACCATATGGTGATTATGCCCGATGCGGATCTCGACCAGGCCGTGGGTGCCCTGATGGGCGCGGCTTATGGCTCAGCAGGCGAGCGCTGTATGGCGATTTCGGTGGCTGTACCCGTGGGCGAAGATACCGCTAACCGCCTGCGTGAAAAACTGGTGGCTGAACTGGATAAGCTGACGGTCGGGCCTGGCCTGGTTGATGGCCCTGATAACGATATGGGGCCGCTCATCACCCGCGAGCATCGCGACAAGGTAGCGGACTATATTCAGGTTGGTGTGGATGAAGGCGCAGAGCTCGTGGTCGACGGTCGCCAGACAGCGGTTGACGGTGCAGGTGATGGCTACTTTATTGGCGGCACTTTGTTCGATCATGTGACGCCAAAAATGCGTATTCACTCCGAGGAGATCTTTGGCCCGGTGTTGGCGATTGCTCGCGTAGCGAGCTTCGACGAAGCGGTCAGCATGATCAACGCTCATGAATACGGCAACGGCACGGCAATCTTTACCCGCGATGGCGATGCGGCGCGTCAGTACTGCGAGCAGATCCAGGTCGGTATGGTGGGCGTGAACGTGCCGATCCCGGTACCCATGGCGTTCCACAGCTTTGGCGGTTGGAAGCGCTCGCTGTTTGGTCCGCTGCATATGCACGGCCCCGACGGTGTGCGTTTCTACACCCGAATGAAAACCATCACCCAGCGCTGGCCCAGCGGCATTCGTGAAGAGACTAACCACTTCACCATGCCGACCATGTAAGCAGTCTACGGGGCACGACATCATTCAACGCCGGGCCCAGCCCGGCGTTATTGTTTTAGAACAGGGATAACCACAATGAAAACCCTCAAAATTGGCCTGATCGGCACTGGTTTTATGGGCAAAGCCCATGCCATTGCCTTTAATGCAGCATCCAGTGTTTTTGAACTGCCCGCCAAGCCCGTTTGCGAACTGCTGGCGGATGTCGACCTTGCCACTGCAGAGAGCCGATCGCGGGCCTGGGGATTTGCTCGCGCCACCGATGACTGGCGCGCCCTGGTGGCCGACAGTGACGTGGACGTGGTGGATATCTGCGCGCCTAACTTTCTGCATAAAGAGATGGCGCTGGCCGCCATCGCCGCTGGTAAGCATGTTTACGCCGAAAAACCGCTGGCGCTGAGCACGGCAGACGCTGACGAGATGGTCGCCGCGGCTGAAAAGGCGGGCGTCAAAACTCTGGTGGGCTTTAACTATATTCGCAATTCCGCCACCCAGTTGGCTCGTCAGATTGTCGCCAGCGGTGAAATTGGTGAGCTGATTCACTTTCGTGGGCGGCACAACGAGGATTACCTGCTCGACCCGCACAAGCCCCACGATTGGCATACCAAGCGCGCGACCGCAGGCGCCGGTGCGTTAGGTGATGTAGGGTCGCATATTCTCAATATGGCCGAGTTTTTAACCGGGCAGCGGATTAGCGAGGTATGCGGCCAACTACAGACTGTCATCCCCACTCGGCCCAATGCCGACGGCAGCGGTATGGCCGCGGTGGAAAACGACGATCAGGCCCAGGCCATGCTGCGGTTTGATAAAGGGTTAATCGGCAATATCGAAACGTCTCGGGTGGCGGCTGGTCGCAAAATGGGCTTGGCCTACACACTAACGGGCACCAAAGGTGCCATTGTGTTTGATCAAGAGCGCATGAGCGAGCTGCAGTTATATCGCCACGGCGATGCCCACGGCAGGCGCGGGTTCATTACTCTGTTGGCAGGCCCGGAACACCCCGACTACGCGGCCTTTAGCCCCGCACCGGGCCATGGTTTGGGCTATAACGACCAGAAAATTATCGAGGTGCGCGACCTAGTGGAGGGCATCATCAACCACCGCCCCCTCTATCCAGATTTCCGCGAAGCGGCGCGGGTGAATCGTTTGATAGATGCCATCGAAACGTCAGATCAGACGGGGCAGTGGGTTCAAGTCTAATATCAGCAGCCCCGTGCCTGATGATGCCGATGGATAAAGGCGTACTTCACTTCAGGTTTTTCGCACAGTACACCGCAGCGGCCCCCTCCAGTTGCAACGCTACAAATAACAACTAACAGGACAAGGCCGCTAAGGATCTGTCAGGAAAACGGAGCCAGCATCGCGCCAATGTCTTTGTCCTCATAGGGCGGATAGACATCGACGGTCTTGTCGGCGGGCGAGATCAAAAGCGACTTAGCGTTGCTGAGTGCATCGAACCCCGTCTTGCCGTAATACTTCCCTATCCCTGAATTGCCGACCCCACCGAAGGGCAGCGAGCCGACCCAGCAATGCAGATTGGTCAGGTTTACGCAACCGCCGCCGAAGGACACTGACTGAAGAAAGTGCTCGATCGTCGCCTCATCGCGGCTGAAGATATAGGCGGCCAGCGGTTTGTCTCTTGTCTTCAGCATTTCGATCAGCGTGGCCATGTCGCCGTAGCGCAGGATTGGCAGCACCGGACCAAACACCTCCTGCTGCATCGCTGGGTCCGACCAATCGGAAGGATAAAGCAGGGTGGGCTCGACGTAGCGGGCAGGCACATCGAAGCGGCCCCCGAGTACGGTTTTGTCCGGCAGGATATAGGAGGCAACGCGCTGCGCATCTTTCTCGCTGATCATGCGCGCGAAGTCAGGGCTTTGCGACGGATCGGCCCCGTACATGCGCGTGATCGCCGCTTTCAGTTTCTCGACAAAAATGTCTGCGACACTATCATGTACGCAGACGAAACCGGGCGCGATGCACCATTGACCCGAGATCGCGTTATGCCCCCAGGCGATGGCATCAGCGGCGCGATCAAGGTCTGCGGTCTCGTCGACGATGGTCGGGTTCTGTCCACCCAGTTCCAGAATCACAGGCGTCAGGTGCTCGGCAGCCGCCCGCATGACGACTTTGCCCACCGCCGAACTGCCGGTGAAGAAGATAAAGTCGAAGGGCAATTCCAGCAGCGCTGAGATCTCCTCGCGTCCACCAGTGACCACGGAAACGTCTTCGGGCTCGAAATACTGAGGCACCAGTTCCGCGAAGAGCGCAGCCGTTGCTGGCGTGGTGTTGGCCGGTTTCAGGATCACGGGATTGCCCGCTGCCAGCGCCGCGATGGCCGGATCGAGCAACAGGAGGATCGGCGCATTGAATGGCCCGATCACCAGTGTCACGCCGAAGGGTTCACGTCGGATCACACCGCGCTGGCCGAGCTTTGCCAGCCCCTCAGGGATTTCGACCTCTTCCGGTGCCATCAGCCGGTCCAGATTGTCGCGATAATAGGCGATATTTCCCATCGGCACCGTGATCTCGAACTGCTGTTCGAACGGCGGCTTGCCGAAATCTTGATGAAGTGCCGCACACCAGCGTTCGCGATGTTCAAGCAGCATGCGCTCCATTCTCGCGAGCTGATCTAGCCGCCAGTCGCGTGATTTCGTGCGGTCGCTGAGAAAAGCTGTTTTCTGGCGGTGGAATAGCGTCTCATACGGATTGTTCATATGTCCGGTTCCCCATTAGCGTGCAGGTGTTAACGGTCATTCACTCGACTTCATCCTGTGCTGCGAGGGCCGGTTCAGCTGTCATACTGCTGCTGTAATGTTGTTGTCCGGTGAAGTCGGTCTATTTATTTCCTTCGTTCTTTCCCTCGGCCAGCAGCTTTCCGTTCGACAGTTGTGCCCTGAGCATTGGCATCTTGTGTAAAAGATGACTCGCTCATCAGAATCGCCTATTGCCTGATTCCCTGCGCTATCCGGAGCCGTGCCGCACATAGCAGAAATATATGGGCACCTTCTCCAAGTCAAGCGGTGCTTAGCGATTTCTCCTTTCAAGTGTTGCAGTGCCCGCCAGGGGCACATGGTTATAGGATGATTAAAGTAGCTAACCCCAAGAACGACATAAAGCCGACCACATCGGTAACGGTGGTTAAGATGACGGCACCTGATAATGCGGGGTCTATTTGTAACCTTTTCAACACTAAGGGAATCAGCACGCCTGATAAGTTCGCTAGGCTCATATTCACAAAGATGGCCAGCGTAATCACCAGCGTAATCAGCGGATCGCCGAACCACAGGTAGGAAATACCACCAACGACGAGTGCCCACACCAAGCCGTTACTCATCCCCACCCACAGTTCTTTGTTATAGAGCCACTGTTTGTTATTACCGGCGAGCTGGCCGAGCGCTAGGCCGCGTATCACTACCGTGAGGGTTTGGCTGCCCGCAATCCCGCCCATACTCGCGACCACCGGCATCAGGATGGCTAGCGCTACAATTTGATCCAGGACCTCTTCAAACTGCCCAATTACGAAGGCCGCTAAAAATGCAGTGAGCAGGTTAATGCCCAGCCAAATGCCGCGGCTCTTTGCACTGCGGAGTATCGGAGTGAAGACTTCTTCTTCGTCGCTGACGCCCGACATGTGCTTTAACGTCATGTCAGCATCATCTTGGGTGATTTCTAATACATCAGCGGCGTTCAACTGGCCCACTAACAGCCCGTCGCTATCGCAAACCGGAACAAAAGGCAGCTCTTTAGAGCGGAGCAGTGCGGCAGCCTCGCTTACCTTCATCTGGTCATTGAGTGTGAAGGGGGCAACCATGTACTCATCAACGACGCTCTCCTGTGGTTGTTTGACTAGATCAATGAGCGTCAGCGTGCCCAACAGGCGCTTATCCTTGTCGGTAATCATGATCTGTTGCGATTCATCATCCAACAGCTGATGAATACGGATATAGCGCTGTACGGCTTCCAGCGATACGCCCTGTTTTACATTAACCGTTTCTGGGTCCATGTAACGGCCGACCACGTCATCTTCATAAGAATGCAGGTTCTCAACTTGGGCGCGGATCTCTTGATCTAAGCTGGCATAGACGGTCGTTTTGATCTCTTCGTCGGCGACGTCGAGAACTTCAGCCACTTCCTGGGCATCTAGGCCTTTAACGATTTTTTCTACATCGCTGGCAGAAAGGTCTTCAATGTAGTCGGCACGAATATCTTCATCGACTTCGGCGAGTACTTCGCCGAGCAGTGCTTCAGGAATGTACTCCCACAATCGGTCGCGAGTTTTGGTTGGAAAAGACTCGAGCGTGCGCGCAATCGATAAAATATCGAGTTCAGTAAACAGCTCGCTTAGGGCGGCGGTATCTTCCTCATCTAACCGTTTTTGAAGATAGAGCAGTTGCTCCTCTGAATTTGTGTATTTTTCCTCATCGCGCATAGAGCCCGTCCTTATTGGAAGCTTAGTGTTAAAGAAGTGCAAACTCCTGGCGGCTCGCTTTATGAATGTTATAGACAGGTAGGGTTGAAAGCCATGGCGGTACTGTGATGCAAGCACACGATATACCAGCCCATATCGAGCCCAAGCAGCGCTACAGCTGGAAGTGGCGATCACTTCACTAAACGATGAACTATTCAGTCACACTTAGCTATGAGACGAAGGCTCTGGCCGGGTAGCCAGCCAAAGGGCAATCAGCATTAGTAGGGCCACCACTGCCCCGCTTAACCAGCCAGGCCCGAGTGACCAAACGGTGATTATGGCACTCAACGCTATCGTGCAAACGGCAAAAATCTTAGCGCGCTTGGGTATGGCGCGCTCTTGTTCCCAGGTAACCAGCAGTGGCCCGACATAGTGGCGGGAGCGAATCCAGGCTTCAAAACGTGGAGACCCCCTTGAGGCACAGTAAATAGCGATTAGCATAAACACGGTGGTCGGCAATAAGGGCAGAAAGATGCCTAATACGCCGATGCTAAAACTCATCCCTGCCAGCATTACCCACATGAGGCTGATCAGTCTCATTCTTGCTCCCCAATTGGCACACGGTAATGCATATATTGCCCGTTACGTATGGGATAAGTATGGACTTTTATGAAGGCTTTGCCACTCTGCGGGATAGAGCTCGTTGGCTGCTGAACGTTATCTTAAGGCGTTAGGGCGAGAAGAGGGGCTGCAGCGTTACGGCTATTGATAGGCTGCAGCTCTACGTCATAAACCTCCGCGATGGTGGCGGGGGCAAGCACTAGGGCGGGTGAGCCGTGAGCAATACGCTGACCTTGATGTAACAGCCATACCCGGTCGGCGTAGGTGCTGGCGAGGTTGAGGTCGTGCAGCACGCAGACAATCGCCATGTGGTGCCGTTCTGCCCAGGCGCGTAGTTGACGCATTAAGCGCTGCTGCTGGCCGATATCGAGTGCGCTAGTGGGTTCATCCAGCAGTAAAAGCCCGCCATCTTTAGCGCTAGGAGAGCGCCGTGAGAGTAGCTGGCAGGCACCTCGTGCAATCATTACCCGTTGGCGTTCACCGCCAGAGAGGGAAAGTACGCTGCGTTTAGCTAACTGCGTCAGATCTAGGTCATGCAGCAGTTCCGCAATCAGTGCGTTACTGGGGTTGCTGCCTAAGCTCACCAGCTCAAAGGTTTGCCAATCAAAGCCGGGCAGCTCCTGTTGGGCGACCAGCGCCCGGCGATTGGCAAGCTCGCTGATTGGCCACTCACTCAGGCGTTTTCCATCTAGATGTAGCTCGCCCTGTTCACAGGGGCGAAATCCCGACAGCATGTTAAGTAGTGTGCTTTTGCCCGCGCCGTTGGGGCCAACAATGGCGAGTAGCTCACCAGGGCGAAGAGTGCCGTCCAGCGGCGCGATTGAGGGCGTGGTGGTAAAACCCGCCTGATGTAGAGTTAGCATGCCCGATTCCGACGCATTAGCAGGTAAAGAAAATAGGGGCCGCCCAGTAGGCTGGTTAACAGCCCGACGGGGATTTCGGCGGGGGCACCGAGGGTGCGCGCCAGGGTATCGGCCACCACTAGCAGTAGTGCACCGCCTAACATAGAGGCGGGTAGCAGCAGGCGATGGCCAGGCCCGAGCCAAAGTCGCAGGCAGTGGGGGACGAGCAAACCAAGAAAGCCAATCACGCCGGTCAGCGCGACGCACAGCCCTACACCCAGCGAGGTAGCAACGACCACGCGGCGTTTTAAGCGCGTTGCATCCAGACCTGCCGCATGAGCGGTAGATTCGCCTAGCTGAAGTAGGTCAAGCTCACGAGCGCTGCGTATTAACAGCCATAGGGCAACAGCAATCAGGGCAAGGGCTACGGCGGTGGTGCGCCACAAAGCGTTGGTAAGCGTGCCCATTCCCCATAAGCTGAGCTGACGAAGTTGATCGTCGCTGGCAATAAACGCCAGTACGCCGCCTCCAGCGCCTGCTAACGTGTTGATTGCTAAGCCTGCTAGCAGCAGTGACATGACGGCGGCACTGCCACCCCCTTGGCGCTTGGCAATGCCAAACACCACTAAGCAAACGCTAAGCGCACCGAGAAAGCCCGCTGCAAACTGGCCATAGAGGCTACCGACAGCGCTGTCCTGAAATAGCACAATCCAAAGTGCTACAAATAGCCCTGCACCACTGGCAAGGCCTAATAGCGTTGGGTCGGCCAATGGGTTTCTAAATAGCCCCTGCATGGCGGCACCACTGCCCGCCAGCATCGCCCCCACGGCAACCCCCAGAAGTAGGCGCGGTAGGCGTAGCTGCCACCACACTTGGACACTGAGCTCATCTGCGCTGCCATTAATGAGTGCCCAGGGCGACACACCTAACGCGCCTGAAGCAGCACCCCAGCCAAGGGCGATCAATAACGCCAGGGTAAGGCCACTTAACACTCGTGCTGTTCGACTAAGCGGTAACAAGGGACGATAACGATCATGGGAAGCGCTGGTGATCATCGGCTGACCTGCTCTGTGCCCAGCAGTGCTTCAATGTTCTGACGTAGGGTAAATAGCTGGTCAGGCGTGCGAGGGCCAAAACCGAGCAGGGCCTGATCATCAATCACAATAAGCCGCTGTTCGCGTCCTGCGGGCGTTAAGCGCATACCCGGTAACTGCCATAGCGCATTTTCACCGCCCAGCGCGTCTAACCCCCGTTGGGACATAATCACCAGTGCGGGTGCTTCTTTTGCCAGCGCCTCTGCGGCAACGCTTTGATAGCCCGCCATATCGCCAAAAGCATTGTCGAGGCCAACGGCATCCAAGGCTATATGGGCGGCGGTGTCGCTGCCGGCAACCCGCGGTGTTAGGCCACTATGGTGAAGAATAAACATTGCACGCGTATCAGGCAGCGGGGGAAGAGCCGCCAAGCGCTCAAGCGTCGCGGTGAGTGAGGCTGCTAACTCGTCACCCCTTTGTTGGCGTTGCGTGTGCTGAGCCACTGTGCGGACTTTCTCGGCAATCGAGGAAAGGTCAGCAGGGGCATCAATCACATCAACCGTTACACCCACGGCCTCTAGCTGTTCCAACACCTCTTTCGGGCCGGAATGTCCCGCTGCTAACACACGGTCCGGCGCCACTGAGAGGACGCTTTCTGCCGACAGCTGGCGCAGATAGCCTACCGAGGGCAGTGCGGCCATTTCGGGCGGGTGGAGCACCGTATCATCGCGGGCAACGATCTCGATATCCGCGTCAAGCGCGGCGATGGTTTCAGCGATATCGCCGCCCAAAATGACCCAGCGTTCGTTGGCTAGCGCCCCGCCAGTGGTTAACCAGCCAATCAGTAGCGCGGCAAGCGAGTGGCGTGCGAAGCGTGTGACATTCATGCCACGGCCTCTTGGTTGCCGAGTTCATTCAGCAACTGCCGCCACTCGGGCCGCTCCACGCGACCTTCCTGGCGCTCAGCGTAAATTTGCAGCACCAAAGAACCCTCTGCATCAAAGGCTTCTACACTGGTGACGCCACCGTCGCGGTTAGGCTTGCTGACCTGCCACACTTGCTCAATGGCAGTGTCATTAAGGTGCAGCGTGAACTGCTCGCCAAACAGGTTCAGCCAGCCGCGGGCGCGCTGAGGTTCAGGTAGTGTGCCCGTGCGAATTTGCACGCAGCCAGGACTGGCCACGAACAGCATCAGTGGCAGTGCGCGCTGACTTGCTTTGGTCAACAGGTTTTCCAGGGCATCGACGGGCAGCGCGCGAGTATAACGGCCTTCCATTAGCTGGTTGGCTTCCAGACGCTCTAGATGGTGGCGCTGAAGCAGGGCGAAAAATTGGTGCACATCACGCATCGCCGCCCATTCGCTGGCGAGTGTCGGCGCTTCAGGAAGCGCACGCTTTAAGCGGGGCGCGCTTTGGGTAAACGCGGGGGTATCTAGGGTGCCTAGGGCAGCTAATGCGCCCCATGGGCGGGGCAGCGGATTTTCCAGCGCAAAGCTTTTGTGAATGGCACAGCCATGCTGATTGAAAATTTGCAGGCTCCAGCGCCACTGGCCTTGTTCATTCTCCGTTGGCAGGGGGGCGCGGTTAGAGCCATGGATAGGAGCATGAATAGGGTCGCGGATTAGGCAAGCCCAGTGCCAATGGGAATACAGCAACCGTAAATCTAGGCCACCTGGGTCAAGCAGCAAGCCGGTTTGCGGCCCGCCATCCAGGTCAGGGTAATCACCGGTTTGCTCAAGCACGGCTAAACGAGAGCGGGTGAGCGCTTTGACTCGTCCTAATAGAGGGAGGCGAGCCGCAAGGTCTTTCGGCGCGAGGGGCAGCGTCCATACGTCACGGCCTAAGCGCGCGGCCTGAAGTTCGCCTTCACTGATTGATAAGCGCTCGGCAATATCAATCGCTGGCAGGCGAGGCTGTGCTGCTCGTGCTGCGTCAAAGGCTTCAAGAATTGCGATCTGCTGGGACTCAATCATACGTCACCTCTAGGCTTAACATTGCAAGGAGTTACCACTGCCAGTTGAGGGTGGCGAACAGGCTACGTCCGTCGCCCAGACTGCCATCGGGCCGATACCACACTTTGTCGCCGAGGTTGGCGAGGCGCAGCGCGGTATCAATAGCGGGGGTGATTTGCCAAGCAAGGTGGATATCGTGCAGCCCATAGCCTGGCAGGCGTTCATCGTCGCCCTGTTTGTCGAACGCCTGAGCAAAGCGACTTTGCCAGCCGACCCGTACAGCGCCGTTATAAAGTGCAACGTCACTGCCCAGCGTCATTTCCAGAGGTGTTTGGCTACCCAGGGCCTCACCGCTGTCGCGATCTTTGCCGGATACCTCTGAAAGACCTACAAAGCTGGTTAGCAGCGGGAATGCGCTAGGTTGCCAAGTAAGTCGGGCGTCATAGCCCCATAGCTGAGCACGCTGCACGTTTACGGCCTGAGTGGTGCCCGCCATGATATCGACCTGAGTGTCGATGAAGTCGTCTGCACGAGTGTCGAAGTAGCTGGCGCGCGCCTGCCAGTCGCCTTGGTGCCATACCACACCGCTTTCCCAGGTGCGGCTGGTTTCAGGCGACAGGTTAGGGTTGGGAATCCAGTAGTTATCCGGCGTGCAGAAGGTGGGCCCGGCGCAGAAACCGGCAAAGTGGCGCTCATTAGCGTAAAGCTCGGAAAGACTGGGTGCGCGGAAGGCTTCGGCGTAGCCGGAGAACAGCATCAAGGAGTCGTCGGGTCGCCAGGCAAGACGGAAGCGCGGCGACACTTGGTCGTGCACGCTGTCGGCATCGTTTTGACCGCTGGCGTCATAGCGGTCATAGCGCGCGCCAATGCCGACGTCAAACTGCCCCGCGCCGCCCTCTGCTAAATAGCGGCCCGCAGTAAGCGTGGTGTCAAGATAGGCCGACTGGGTATCGATATCAGCGTGGGGGAAACCATTCGCTTCACCGTTAGGCCGTTGGCGGGCCTGCTCCAGTTCAGCGCCAAACACCAGTGTTTGTGAAAGCCAGCCATGGTCGATGCTGTGATAGCCATCGCTTTGCAGGCCGACCCGCTCAAGGGTACGGCTAGCCTGTGGCTCGTCGATATCCTGTTGGCTAAAGGTGAGTTGTGAGGTGATTTCAGTGGCACCACTCGGTTGCCAGCGGTGGCCAAGTTGTACGTTATTACTCTCAACATCACGGTCGCGTAATGGGTTGCTAGCGTTGGTTGATAGCTGCTGCGGATTAGCGGGTTGGGTGGCGCGCTCATCATAGTGCTGCCAGCTAATAAACACCCGTTGGTCGTCGCTTGGTTCCCAGCCGCCTTTTAAAAGCAGGCTATTGAGGCTGGCATCTTCTACTGCTTCATCACCGCCCGCGCGACGAATATCGCCGGACTCGCTACGGCCCACAGAAAATAGCCCATCCACTTGCCCGTTAGCCGTGTCGCGGCGGCCAAACGCCGTCAGGCTTCCGCGTAGCTCGTCGTTAGCTGTTGCCCCGCCTAAGGAAAGACGTGCACCGCTATCTTCACCTGGGGCTAATAGGTCGCTGGCCTCTACACTGGTAAAGCTAACAACGCCGCCCATGGCATTGCTACCGTACAGGCTGGAAAGCGAGCCACGGGCAATCTGCACTTCTTGGATCAGCGCGGGGTCGAGGAAGAAGTTGCCCACATGGCCAGTGGAAATATCCTGGCGAACACCGTCCAGGCGCACCAGTACACCATTGCTGCCGAAGCCACGCATACTCAGTGTTTGACCGTTACGGCGTCCTTGGCCAGCCACATGCAGACCAGGCTGGCGGCTCAGCACGTCTTCAACGCGACTCGCGGTGGCAAGCGTTGCGTCTTGGCGGTCGATGATGTCGATAATCAGCGGTGCGCGGGACAGGTCCGTCGGTGCGCGGGTACCGGTGACTGTTAGCGGGGCTAAGTCTGAGTCGTTGGCGTTGGCAGGCAAAAGAGGGAGTAAGGTAAGGCAAAAGCCTAACGTGTGAGTTGGTTTCATGGGCCAGACAGTTCCAGCAGAAAGTGATGGATAATGTTGCTGGCTGGGTGCGATGGGCTACCTGGCTGGCTAAAAGGGTTAGTAGTAGGTACGTGATTATTTTAAAAAGGCTTACGCTGTTAAGATCAACTTGCCGCTTTTCGTGCGGCGCAGCACGTAGCGTCGCTGTTCATGGTGAATAACCAACTGACCGTCTTGATCAAGCAGCGCCTGACTTGTCACTTCGCGACATGCGCTAGGCGAGCCTTCTGGCGGAATGTCTTTTTTTCTGGGCTGCATGAGAGGTTGTTTCCCGTGGTAATGATAACTATTAGCATTAATTTAGCAGATTTGACTACCTCTCACAACCATCACTCCCAACCTTACCTAACCACCGTGCAGATGCTTAACCAACAGTTTTTAAAGGTGGGGAATAGCTTGCTAATGAACGTTCACCTAACCGTAGAGTGCTCGTCATTACCCTGTCATTTAAATTGATTAGTGTCCTCTTAACATAAAACTAGCGCGTGTTAACCGTGACGAGAGGACCGTTGTTATGAGCAAGGAAATTGAAGATCATCGCCTGTTTAATCAGAGCAGCAACCAGCCGTTTGCGGATGTGTTAGCGCAGCATGTTTCGCGACGAGCGGTAATGCGGGGCGGCTTGGGTTTGGCCGCCGCTTCAATGCTTGGCTTTGGCGGTGCCGCCCAAGCACTGGCTTCAAACGGGGCGCAAAAAACGCCGTTGACGCTAGCGTTTGAGGCGGTTCAAGGATCGCTAACGGATGCTGTCGTAGTGCCTGAAGGCTATGTTGCCCAAGTGCTGGTGCCGTGGGGCACGCCGTTGAGCGCTGATGACAGCTGGCAATCCGACCAGCCAATGACTGCCGAGCGTCAAGCCGCTAGCGTGGGTATGAACCACGATGGAATGGCTGGTTTTGCCCTGGATGCCGATAACGCCTCACGGCGCTTTGTGCTGGTGCTCAACAACGAATATATCGATCAAGCAGCGCTGTGGGCACCTCAAGGTGGTCCCACTGATGCTGAAGGCAAGCGCCCCGCCGAAGAGTCGCGTACTGAAATCAACGCTCACGGTGTCACTATTGTGGAAGTTGAGAAAGGCGCTAACGGAGACTGGTCGCATGTGCCTGGCTCCCGCTATAACCGCCGCCTTACCAGCGCGACGGTGATGGAAATTGCAGGCCCAGTGGCGGGCAGTGACTATGTGAAAACGCGTTTCTCACCGGCGGGTACGCAAACCCGTGGCACCAATAACAATTGTGGTAATGGGTTAACGCCCTGGGGCACTTATATCGCTTGCGAAGAGAACTGGCCCAATGTGTTTGTTAATCACGGCCAACTCTTCCAGGACGACGCGCGGATTGGTATTCCTACCGATAAAAGCCGCTATGGTTGGGATACCTCGGCGGGTGATGCCTCTGAAGAAAACGATGAATTTGCCCGTTTCAATATCACGCCACGGGGCGAGCGTGCTGAAGATGATTACCGCAACGAAGCGCGCACCTTTGGCTACCAAGTTGAAGTCGATCCCTATAGTGATGCTCACGCGGTAAAACGCACGGCACTTGGCCGTTTCCGTCATGAAGGGTGTTGGCTAGGTAAGCTGGAAGCAGGGCAACCCGTGGTGTACTACTCTGGCCACGATTCCCGCAACGAGTACGTCTATAAATACGTTTCTGACGCTGCCTGGGACCCCGCTGATGCCAATCGCCCAGGCGAAGCGTATGACCGACTCGCCATTGGTAGTAAATATCTGGATAACGGCACCCTCTATGTGGCTCGCTTCAACGCTGATGGCAGCGGTGAGTGGTTGCCGCTAACACCTAGCGCGCAAACACGTGATGGCCGTTCGTTGGCAACGGCTTTGGGCTTGGCAGAGGATGATTTAGCTGGGGTGATTATTAACACCTGTGATGCAGCGGATCTAATGGGAGCGACACCGATGGACCGCCCGGAGTGGGCAACCGTGGATCCTTCCTCTGGCGAGGTGTATCTAACGCTGACCAATAATTCGAAGCGTAGCGAAGAAGCCTCAGCGGCTACTTTCACCAATCAAGGCGATGACATTGCTCAGCTAGGGGTAGGCTATGAGACAGCCCCGGCCAACGCCGTTAATCCACGTGCTAATAACGAAGCAGGTCACATTATCCGCTGGCGTGAAAGCCGCCTGCCGAATGCCTTTCGCTGGGAAGTATTTGTGTTTGGTGCCGCCACTAATGATGAAGGCAATCATTCCGGCCTGACTGAAATGAACCAGTTTGCCAGCCCCGATGGTCTGTGGTTTGACCAGCGTGATGATGGTCAGGGCATACTCTGGATACAGACCGATAATGGTTACGAAGGCATTACCGAGTACACCAACGATCAGCTATTAGCCGTGGTGCCTAACAGCCTGGACGAGATTCAAGGTACCGGCCCGGTGATTAACAATAGCAATCAGCAGCAACTGAAACGCTTCGCCGTAGGGCCTAACGGTTGTGAAGTGACCGGCATTTTTGCGACGCCGGACAAAACGGCGCTGTTTATTAATATTCAGCACCCCGGCAACTGGCCCGCGGATGGTGGCGCACTGACCCAAGATGCCACCACTGAGACCAGTGGCCAAGTACGCCCTCGGGCATCTACCGTTGTTATTCAGAAGCGCGATGGTGGGCCGATAGGAGTGTGAAAATAGCGGTTGAGTCCTAGTCACCATTGTGGGTGCTTAAAACGCTATTGAGAGCTTCCATTAAAAGCTTCGAATCTGTGAAAGGTTCGGAGCTTTTTTTGATCCTGGGCCTTTTGGGCTTACCGCTTTTTCTGCCGGGCTTCTAACGCGTGGATGGCGTCGATCTTCAATGGGAGCTTGTTGGCCCAGAGAATATCTTCGCGGCAATGGCCAATATCTAGCAGCACCTGATCATCGTAGGCCAATAGCGGCAGTATATGGCGGCGGAAAAGACAGCGCCGCCGGAAACGCCACCAGCCCATATCTAGCGCGCGAATTAGCCTCATTGACGGCATGGCAGGCATGTAAAAATCTACTTGTGGTGGCTTTGGGGGCGGCGCCAATTGGCTGGCTTTTACCCATGCATTTTGGGCATGTTGGGCTGAACATTCACACTTCATCGCGCACCTCTTTTTTCACAACGACTGTGCAGGCAGCGGTGTCTGGGCACCGACTGGACAGGTATGGTTTGTGGTCAATAAGTGAGAGGGTCGCGACCTCTTGTGAACAGCTTGGTACTTCGCCTTGGATCAATCAAACGAAAAGATCTACACTAATCGTTAAGTTTTTCTGAAAGGTAGGCGTGATGAATCAACTATCGACCATAGCTCCCAGCCGAGCTGCCTTGCCGCTACTGGATAGCGAGGTGCTACGCACCTTTGTGACGATTGCGGAGAGCGGCAGTTTCACCCGCGCCGCCCAACAGCTATTTCGTACTCCATCTGCGCTGAGCATGCAGATCAAACGGCTAGAAGAAACGCTTGGCCAAACGCTATTTGTGCGCGAGGCGCGCTATGTGCGCCTGACTACCGAGGGGGAAGTTCTCCTGGGCTATGGTCGACGGCTGCTTAAGCTCAATGCGGAAGCCGTTACTCAGTTTTTAGCTCCCACCATTGAAGGGCGCGTCGGGCTGGGTATAACTGACGACGTCGTTGGGCGTATTTTACCCAATGTGCTTGCTCAGTTTGCTCGCTCGCATCCGGCCGTGCAGGTCGATGTCGTCGTTGGACGCAGCAAAGACCTGCTCGCTAGGCTGGATGAGGGAGAACTCGACTTGGCGCTGGTGATGGGCGGAGAGCCTGGTCAGGCGGCGCGCGGTGATGTGGTGCATAGCGAACCGTTAGTGTGGGCGGGTCGTGAGGATGGCGTTGCCGTAGAACGAACACCGCTGCCGGTGACCTTGGCTCAACAGGGGTGTGCGTGGCGGAGGATCGCGCTAAACGCCCTTGACCATGCTGGGGTTAATTACCGGATCGCTTACTCCTGTGACCATTGTGCTGGTCAGGAAGCGGCTATGCTGGCTGATCTGGCTGTGACGGCTTTTCCGAAAAGTTTGATTCGCCCACCGCTCAAACGGCTAAACAACGATGCTCTACCGCCGTTGGGAGATTATCAGGTATTTCTTGTCAAGCGTGCGGGCAGTAGTGATGCCAGTGAGGTATTGGCTGAACGAGTGGTAGAGGCATTACGGGAGGGGTGAGCTTAACGCACTGCATTTAGCGGTAGTGAGATTCCCTGGGATGGCCCGTTCAGGACGAGCCACTACGTCATCACATGATCGTCGCAGGAGGCATGTGCTTGTCATGTCTGTTACGCCTGCTTGCCATACGCCGCCAAAAACACATCCACTGCGTTACTGACCTGACGGTGAATCTCTTCATCGCTGGGGAGCTGACGAACCCCCATACGCACCTCCATAACCAACATGCCTTGCCACATGCTACAGAGTTGGTCGGCGGCTAGTGTGGGTGCGTTAAGTGTTAAATGCCCGGCGCGAGCTAGCCCCTCAAGCTTTTCCTGCAGCCACTTTTTAGTGGCCCAGGGGCCTGATTCGAAAAAGGCCAGTAGCAGTTCGGGGTACTGACTTCCCTGTGTACTCATAACGCGCTCAACGGCTAACACATGGGGCTCTAATAAAAAGCGCACGAGGCTTGTGCCGACTTCAATCAGCGATTGACGCACGGCTTCGTGAGTGTCGGGAAGCTGTTCTAGCCCATGACGAAGGAGGGCGGTTTCACGCTGAATGACGCTGCCAAATAGTGCTTCTTTGTTTGCAAAATGGCCGTATACGGTCACTTTGGAAACACCCGCTTCACGGGCAACGGCTTCCATGGTCACCCCTTCGAGTCCAAAGCGAAAAAATAGGCAGGTCGCCGCGTTTAACATCGCGTCGCGCTTAGCCATATCTTTGGGGCGGCCGACGCTGCGTTTTTTGTCAGGCGGTAAAGGTTGCGAGTCCGTCATTCCGTAAAATCCGTGCCTATCGAATAAATAAATATTGAACGCTGGCGTACACATATTATAGTGAACCGTATCGTTCAAGAATAAACCATTTCGAGGCCATTATGGACACTTCCTTCAATACTTCCTGGCGCCACCGGAGTCGTGGCACGTTGGCGGCCTTAATTATGATGAGTATCACGGCAGTTGCGGTGGTTGCGCTGACTAGCCAGCACAGTCGTGCCCAGTTGGCTAACCAGCAAGAAACGGATAACGCTTTGTTGCAAGTGGTGACGCAGTCTCTTGCCCACTCCGAACAGCTGGAGCGGGACGTGCGCTTAACGGGGCGAGTGGTTGCACGTCAGTCAGTGTCGCTTGCCTTTGAACCCGCTGGCCGTGTTAGCGAAGTGTTGGCTGATAGGGGGAGTGCAGTTGAGCAGGGCGATGTGCTGGCGATACTGGATACCCGTCGTCTTGAAAGCCGTTTGGCAGAAGTGGCCGCACGCAGTGAGGAAGCCCGCGCCGGTCTGGCTTTTGCTCAGCGCCAAGAAGAGCGTGAAGCGCAGCTTAATCAAAGTAACTTCGCCAGCCGTACGACGTTGGACCAAGCGCGCACGGATCGGTTAACGCTTCAAGCCCGTCTTGCGGCACTGGCGGCTGAACGAGACAGCCTTACTGCTGATCTTGAGGACAGCACGTTAAAAGCGCCCTTCGCCGGACGCGTCATTGAGCGTCATGTCAGCGTTGGTAGTTTAGTGACTAGCGGTACCGCCGCGTTTGAGCTGATCGATGTTGAGCAACTTGAAGCGCATCTAGGATTGCCTGCTCGGTTAGCGTCGACGTTTACACCAGGCGAGACGGTAACACTCAACGTTAATCACCATGCTATCGGCGGTAAGGTGCGTGCTCGGCTACCCCATATTGACAGCGACAGCCGCACGCAGACGCTGGTTGTCTCGCTTGACGCCTCAAACAGCGCGGTGCCTGGTGATCTCGTTGAACTTGGCTACGCAGTGGTAGAGCCTGCCAGTGGCTATTGGGTGCCGCTAGATGCCTTACGTGCTGCCGAGCGAGGATTGTGGAACGTACTGGTGGCAGAGCCGCTGGAAGAGGGGCATTTTCGTGTGGCACGGGCGAGCGTGGAGTTGCTACACACTGAAGGCGATCAAGCCTTTGTGCGCGGAACCCTTGAGCCAGGAATAAGGTTAATTACCAGCGGCATTCACCGCATCACCCCTGGGCAGCAGGTCACCCTCAGCGAGGATATGGCTTATGCAGCGCATTGAGTGGTTATTTAACCGCCGTTTAGTGGCACTAACCTTGGGGTTGCTGGTTGTGGCTGGGCTATCGGCTATTCAAACGCTTCCTCGGGCAGAAGACCCTCATCTGATTGCGCGTATGGCTACCGTGCTTGCGCCGTTTCCTGGTGCTACGCCTGAGCAGGTTGAAGCGCTGGTAGCGCGGCCTATTGAAAACGAGTTGCGCACTATTTCAGAAATCCAAGTGCTTGAATCTACGTCGCGCCAGGGCATCGCTGTTATCAGTCTTGAATTAGAAGACGCGGTTATTGATGTCGCCCCCGTGTGGAGCCGAGTACGAGATAAATTAGGCGATATCGCGCCAACCTTGCCAGCCGGTGTGCAAACACCAGAGCTGCTGGATGACCGCGGTTACGCTTTTAGCATGGTGGCCGCCCTGCGCTGGACATTGGATTCTTCGCCCAACCCGCAGTTGATGGAGCGTTATGCTGAACGCCTAGAAGACCAGTTTAGGCGTGTTGCAGGCACGGAGTACACCCATCTGTTTGGTGTCGCAGGAGAGCAGGTCGAGGTCATGGTCGACCCCTTAGAGCTAAATGCGCTGGGGCTTTCCGTAGGCCAGCTGGCCGCCGCCATTGAAGCAAGTGATGGCCGCCGCACGGCAGGCGAAGTGGTTACTCAAGGTCATCGGCTAACGGTCGGGCTGAGCGGTGAATTTGATACGTTGGACAGGTTGCGCGATGTCGACGTGGCTATCCGGCAGGGCCAAACGGTGAGGCTAGGTGAGATTGCCGAGCTGCGCCGCGGCGTGCAGGACCCGCCCGCCGCCATGGCGCTGCTTAACGGCGAGCGAGCCGTATTTGTGGGTGCCCGTATGGCTCCCGGCCAGCGTATTGATGTTTGGGTTGAACGGGCTCAGCAACAACTCATGGCGTTTGCTGACGAGCTGCCCGTGGGCCTTGATGTTGACGTGGTGTTTGAACAAGCCAGTTACACCAATCAGCGCTTAAGCGATGTCGCTAGCAGCCTGCTGATAGGGTTAGTGCTGGTAGTGGCTATTCTGTTTTTAAGCATGGGCTGGCGCTCGGCGATCACGGTGGGACTAGCGATTCCCGCCACGGCGCTGCTCACGTTGGCGTTTTTCAAGCCACTGGGCATTGATATCCACCAAATGAGCATTACCGGCATTATTGTGGCGCTGGGGTTAATGGTGGATAACGCCATTGTCATGACCAACGCCCTTCGTGAGCGTTTCTTGCAAGGGGACTCAGTGATTGCCGCGACCCGAGATGCCTTGCGCCATTTAGCCGTGCCGTTACTGGCCAGCACCCTGACGACCATTCTGGCGTTTATGCCAATTGTGCTAATGCCTGGGCCCGCCGGAGAGTTCGTAGGACCGCTAGCCCTGGCCGTTATTGTAGCGCTGGTGAGTTCTTACTTGGTATCGCTGCTGTTAGTGCCAGCGCTCTCTCCGATGCTGCTGGCCAGCGTGGCGAAGAAACCGTCAGGCTCACAAGATAACGTGATTAAGCGTGGTTTTCGGGGGGCCGTACGTAGCTCGCTGCGTCATCCGGTGGCTGCCATGATCA
This sequence comes from Halomonas sp. N3-2A, assembly GCF_002216165.1. Classification (NCBI taxonomy): domain Bacteria; kingdom Pseudomonadati; phylum Pseudomonadota; class Gammaproteobacteria; order Oceanospirillales; family Halomonadaceae; genus Halomonas; species Halomonas sp. N3-2A. The sequence goes on from NZ_CP022286.1 coordinate 4,434,395, forward strand.
TTACCTTATGCGTGCCTGTGAGTGGTATCGCGCTAATGCCAACGTTAGACGTCGCGTTTTTTCCACCGGCAGACCGTGACCAATTCCACATTGAAGTACGCTTGCCACCGGCTAGCAGCATCGCCAATACCGCTGCGTTGGCCGATGAAGCCGTAACCCTTATCCGAGAGCTGCCGGGCATCAAGCGGGTGTCGGCATTTATCGGCGAAAGCGCCCCCATGATGTACTACAACGTATTGACCAATGAGGATAACAACCCGGCGTTTTTACACTTGATTGTTGATGCCGAGTCGTTAGCGGTGACTAACCAGCGGGTGCCAATGCTGCAGCAAGTGCTTGATCAACACTTTCCGCAGGCGCAAAGCGTGGTGCGTAAGTATGAGCAGGGGCCTCCGTTTAAAGCACCGATTGAGCTACGAGTCTATGGCGATGACTTGGACATACTGTCATCGCTGGGACTTGAACTAGCGCATCTAATGCATCAGTTGCCTCAGGTAACCCATGTGCGCGCAGGCATGCAGCGCGACCTGCCCAGGCTAACGCTGGATATCGACCAAACGGCGCTCCACGATGCAGGCCTTACGCCACAACGCCTAGCGGAACAGGTTGGTGCTGCACTGTCGGGCCAGTCTGCAGGCATGCTGTTGGAAGATACTCAGCAGCTTCCCGTCCGAGTGCGTTATGTTGGTGAATGGCGCACCGATGCTGAACAGCTTGCTGCGCTGCGCTTAGTCAGTGATGGCGTCGCAGAGGGGTTGCCGCTAGCGGCAGTGGCGGAGGTATCGCTAACGCCAGCCTGGAGTGTGATTACTCGCCGTAATGCGGAACGGGTGCAGTTAGTGCAAGGCTACTTGGTAGCCGATGCGTTGCCGGCAGTTTCCATGGCACAGCTAGAGGACGCGTTGCAGAACGCGCTCAATGCAGGAGAAATTCACCTCCCTTCTGGCTATCGCATTGAAACCGGTGGTGAGGCCGCCGAACGTAGCGAAGCCGTGGGTAACCTGCTGGCCTCGGTGATACTGTTGGTGATTGCCATGGTGGCAACGGTCGTGCTGGCGTTTAATTCCTTTCGCCGCGCTGCCATTGTGTTTATTGCCGGTGCCCAGGCGATGGGCATGGGCATTGTAGCGCTGCTGCTCAGTGGTCATGCATTCGGTTTTGTCATTATTGTCGGCATTATGGGGCTGGTGGGTGTGGCGATTAATGCCACTATTATCATCATTGCTGCGTTTGACGACGATGAAGCGGCACGCCAAGGCGATATCGATGCCATGTTAGCGGTCATTAGCGGCCCCACCAGTCGGCATATTATCTCAACGACGATCACCACTTTCGCAGGATTAATTCCATTGATGATGGCGGCAGGTGGATTGTGGCCACCTTTCGCGCAAACCGTCGGATTTGGGCTACTTTTGGCAACGCTGGTGTCGTTTTTCTTTACCCCAGCGCTTTATCGGCTTTGGGTGGCAAGAGCAAGCTCGTCTACCGATAGCAAGCATGCGGTAGCGGGAAACGCAATCTGAGCATCCTTGATAAGGTGGTGTGAGTTCTAGGCGACGATGCCCTTTACCTGGAGTGGCATCGTGCCTAGTCAACTACAGCTGTCGGCGCCAGCGATTCTCAATGGTGTCCAACTCTGCCGGGCCGTAATGCGCCTGCTGATGTGACCCGTAGTAGGCCCATAATTGATCGCCGTAATCGAAGTGCCACCACTCGCTAGGCAGGTTAGTGAAGCCTTGCTGTTGCATGGTGTGATACAGCAGGCGGCGATGATCTCGGGCGTTAACTTGCTGCGGCGTTAGCGTTTCCAGGTGCTCGAAATAGTCGCTATGAGAGGCGGGGATCGCTTCATCAAACAGTGTCCCCATATCCAGCGGCAGGCCATCGGCATCACATAGCGTGACATCGACGGCGCCGCCGGTGAGATGTGGGCTGGGTGCTAATGGGTCGCGGCTGGGGACCGAGACAAATTCCCGTGTGCGCTCCAGTAGCTCCGCTTCACTGAGGTCGGGCTGATGATGTTGGATAGCTTCGTGCAGGGTATCAAATAAGTACTGCTGTACCCGCCATGGACGCCAGCCGTCGAGCACGATTAGACCGATCCCTTCGGGCAAGCTGCGCGCTGCGGCGAGTAGCGCCCGATAAACGCTTTCCCGAACGAAACACTCCGGTACCGCGCCGGGAATGCCCAGCCGAGCATAGGCGGGGAATACGCTAATCGGTGCCGGGGCGAGGCTCATTGGCACCAAGCGCTCACCGTTATCTTCAATAGATGTTCGGCGCAGCTGTTCCCAGTTTGGCGCTAGGTGGCTGGGTAGAGGCGGCAAGGCCTTCAATAGTGTGTTCAAAGACATCATGTTGTCCAAGCAGAGTGTTATCAAAACAGGTTCTTAAAACAGGCTCTTAAAACTGAGCAGGCAGCCACAGCGTCAGTGATGGAAACAGGATGAGTAGAATAAGCACCGCAATCGCTGTCAGTACAAAGGGCCAAATGGTTCTGAACAGCGACACTATCTCAAGTCGACTGACCGCGGCGGCGACAAACACGCAGGCACCTAGCGGCGGGGTGATTAACGCAATGGTAATGTTAAGCGTGATGATGACACCCAGATGAATGGGGTCGATACCCGCCATCATCGCCACTGGCGCAAAGATAGGCGTCAGTAGCATCAACGCTGACACTTCCTCCATAAACATTCCCGTGACGAAGGTGATCGCGCTGAGCAGCAATAAAATAACCACGCTATTGTCTACGTAGGGCGATAGCAGCGAGACAAATTGCGCGGGCACTTGCGCATAGGAGAGTAACCAGCTAATTGTCGCTGAGGCGGCCATAATCAGAAAAATCGCCGAGGTTAAGCGTGCCGTATCGACGATAGCTTTCCAGCACTCTTTAAAACGCAATCCTCCCAACACGACCCCGCACAACGCGACATACAGCGCTGTCAATGCGCCTGACTCTGTTGGCGTCACGAAGCCCAGCACGATGCCAGCAACAATAATAAAAGGGGCAATAAGTGCCGGCAGAGCGGCTACGAAGGCTACGCCAAGTTGGCTGAGTGAGGGCAGCTGGCCACTTTTGGGTAACTGATGGCGCCAAGCATACCAAGCGTTCATGCCCATAAAGGCAACGCCCAGTAGCAATCCCGGCACAACGCCTGCCAGAAATAGATCGCCGACCGAGGTGTTGGTCAGTGAGGCGTAGAGAATCATAAAGATACTGGGTGGAATAATCGGGCCGATTAACGAACTGCCGGCGGTCAACCCAGCGGCAAAGGCTCGTGAGTAGCCCTCTTTCTCCATAGCAGGCACTAACAGCGACCCAAGTGCCGAGGTGTCCGCCACTGCTGAGCCATTAACACCCGCGAAAAATACGCTCGACACCACATTGACGTGACCCATTCCGCCCCGCAAATGCCCTACCATCAGGCGGGCGAGCCCCATCAAGCGTTCAGTTAAGCCGCTGACGTTCATCAGGTTGCCAGCGAAGATAAATAACGGAATCGCCATCAAGGAGAATACATTGATACCACCAAAGAATTGCTGGGGCAGCATGCGTGGAATCATTGAGGGGTCGACAAACAAAAAACCGACTATTGCGGTGGTAAGCAGGGCGATAAACAGAGGCAGCCCAAGCAAGACGTGGCCCAGGAAAACAACCAGCATAGTGACAATCATAGGTCGTCCTCGATGGTCTTGAGTGGCGCAGGGCCATAGAGAAGCACATGCCAAGCCAGTAGCAGAAAGCCAATAGGTAGCGAGAGCAGTGGCACCGTGCGGCTAATGCCGAGCCCAGAAGTGGTAAACATGCTGACCGATAGCGCATAGCGATAGCTAACCCATGCACCCCCCGCTGCAATTAGCAGGGTGAGTAGCCATTGGTACACGTTTAGCAAGCGAGCAAAGGTGGCGGGCAGCCGTTTCTCTAACAGGCCAACGCGCATATGTCCTCCTTCAGACCAGACAGCGCCAGCCGCGAGCATCACGGTGGTGATGATCAAAAAACGTGAAAGCTCATCTGTCCAGATAGGCGCGCCACCAGCGATGTAGCGTGCAAACACCCCAAACAGAATGGCCGCAACATTGAGCGATAACAGTGCGCCCGCCAGAGTTAAGGTAACAGGGCGGCTGATCGCTAAAAGACGGGATCGAAGCGTATTAAACATGGCAGCCTTCCATGAAGCACAGAAACGTTAAGCACTTGAACATTAAGTGCTAGGGTCTTAAGTACCGGAGTATTAAGTACTAGGATATTAAGTACTGGAAATAGGGGGCCGGTAAGGTGCCAGCCCCTGTTGTTAACAGCCGTTAGTCGAGCAGTTCGCTCATGCCTGCATCTTCCAACGCCATATCGATCCAGCGCTGCTCGATATCACGCTCACCGAGCCACTCAAGGTAGGCAGGCTGGCCGATTTCGCGGAAAGCGGCTAGCTCTTCTTCAGAGGGACGAATGACTTCCATACCTTGCTCTTCCAGATAGGCGATACGCGCCTCTACCTGCTCCTCATTGTGCTCACGGGCATTGTGATTAGCTTCGGAGACGGCCTCCATAAAGGCGCTGCGAAGCTCATCATCCCAACCTGCGATCATGTCGCTGTTGCCTACCAGGAACTGGTCGGAGTACTGGATATTGGCGAGGGTCAGGTAGTCCTGCACTTCGTAAAGGCTGCCTAAGATGATATACATCGGCGGGTTCATTTGCCCGTTAGCCACCCCGGTGCGCAGTGCCATATAGGTCTCTGTCCAGGGGATGGGAGTGCCGGAGGCGCCGAAGGCCTCATAAAGAGCGACTTGGCTAGGGTCCATGGCGCGGAAGCGGAGTCCTTCGAAGTCGTCAGGATGGCTGATCGGTCTTTCGTTATTGGTGAACGCCAAAAAGCCGCCCTCTTCCACAACGGCTAGCATATCGATACCGGCACGCTCCTGCAGAGCGTTGCTGACTTCCTGCCAATACTCACCCTCATCGAAGAAAGTGTGGGCTGCAGAAAAATCGTCGAACAGAAACGGAATAGCGCTAACGAAGATTTCATCCACAAGAGGAGAAACACCCGCAAATGACGCCACATTGAGCATGGGCGTATTCATGGTTTGTTCCATGCGCTCCTCTTCTTCGCCGAGCATGCTATTCGGATAGAGCTTAAGCTGGATCTCACCGTCAGTTTTTTCGTCTACCAACGTTTTAAGATTCTCTGCAAAGACGTGGACAGCGTTCTTTTCCGGGTCTGGGGCACCGTTGTAACTTAGATTAATCGTAGTCGCTGCAAGCGCGTTCCCTGCCATCAAAGCAGAGCCTACTAGGCATGCGGAAATAAGCTGTTTAGGCGAAAAGTGTTGGCTCAATTTTGCTGGGTACATAGTCAGTCTCCTGGTTTATTGTCGTGAGCTACGGGGCGCTATGGGCGCGTTATTAGATTTATAAGGAGTGCCTACTAGAAGACTATGTATTGAGGTGTTGACTATGCAATACCTAAACTGTGGCTTTTATTGCAACAGTCGTGGTGCATCGGCGGAGAAAAAGCGCATGCCTTTGTGCAAATGATTGATGCAAGTGATTGAAGCAACGGGGAGTTCCTGTCCTTTCAGGCTAACAATTTGTGCCCGCGTACCGTTCATCACCGGGTACTGCATGGGGAGTGTGAAGATCTCACCGCGCTCAATCTCATCCGCTACGGTGAGTTCGGGCATGAACGTAACGCCGATGCCTGAGCGGACAAAATTCTTTAACACCGCAACAGAGTTTGTATGCAGGCGTGCTTCAAGATGAATGCGCTCCTGGTGAGCCACCATATTGACCATTTGCCGCATACCAAAAGGATTGTCCATTAACGCCAGAGGCCACTCCTTTAAGTCATGCAGCGTTACCGGGCGATTAAGATCACTAAGTGGGTGATTGGGGGGGACAATGACATCGAGCGGCTGGCGCGTTTCCACGTGGCAGAAAAGTTGCGGGTCTACCGGCGGTGCATAAAGTAGCGCTATATCCACCTCGCGATCGTGGAGTAACGACATTGCTTCATTGACACCCGCCATGCGGATTTCAACTTTGATACCGTCAAACGCTGACATGAAAGTGCCTAACGGTGCGGCGATCAGGTCAGCAATAAATCCTTCTCCCACGGCAATGCGAACTTCCCCTTTCGCGAGACTTTGCAGTGCCATTAGTTGGGAGAGCACAGCTTCTTCTGAAGCCCGCTGGGCATGAAAATGGTGCACCAGTAGCTGGCCCGCTGCAGTGGCACGCATTCCTCTTCCGTGTCGCTCGCATAGCTGGGTATTCAGCTCTTCTTCTAGTGCTTTTAGTTGGCGGCTAACGGCAGAGGCATCGACATTCAGGTGGGCGGCGGCACGCCTGAGCGAACCGCGCCGAATCACTTCATTGAGGTAGGTTAATGCACGCTGGTTAAGCATAAAACACGCCTATGTTGGGGTGCTCTATATCTTACCGGAAGCCTGCCCGGACTTGTCATGGTTGGCACTAGCTAAGCGGTTGGGGGGCTGGCTCGCGGAGGATATTTTTCTCTTCCACCGCATCCGCCAGCATTTCGGCGGTAATGGCTGACAGTGTCCAGCCTAGATGGCCGTGGCCAGTGTTATAGAAAACAGTCGGTAAACGGCCAGGTCCAACTTTGGGCAGCATATTAGGTAGCATCGGCCGCAGGCCTGCCCAGGGCACTACGCGTTGGGTGCTCACGCCAGGGAAACACTCTTCTACCCAGCGAACCAGCGGTTGAATGCGGTCGTTGCGTATATCGCGATTCGCGCCGTTAAATTCAGCGGTGCCAGCCACGCGGAAGCGGTTGAGCCCCAAGCGGCTGGTTACCAACTTGGTTTCATCGTCTAGCAGGCTGACGGTTGGCGCGGCTTGCTGAGAGGCCTCGTCATCTAGCTGTACGGTTATCGAGTAACCTTTTACGGGATAGATATTAACGCGATCGCCTAATTTGGCGGCAATGGCGCGGCTGCCGGTCCCCGCACAAACTACCACGCTGTCAAAACGTTGGCTCATGCTGTTGTTATCTACCGTGGCGCTTACCCAAGCCCCATTCTCGTCAGCACCAATATCGTCAATATGGTGGCCATAGTTAAGCTGCACGCCACGCTTGGCGGCTGCTTGAGCAAGGCCGTTGGTATATTTATGGATATCGCCAGTGGCGTCGCTTTCGGTATAGAAACCGCCATAGTAACTACCTGCCAGGGTTGGCTCGATGGCGCGCATTTCATCCGGCGTGACCGACCTGCGTTCAAGGCCGCCTTTCGCTAACAACTGCGACACGCGCGAGGCGTGATCAAAGCCAGCTTTGTCGCGGTAGATATGCAGAATGCCTTGCTGTTTAAGATCAAAATCAATCTGCTCGTCTTTCGCCCACTGGAATAAGTGTTCTCGGGCAGCAATGGCTAACCGAGTGGTTTCCGTGGTGTTGTCGGCATAACGGGGGATGGCGGCGATGAACTCTGCAAACCAGCTGAGTTTGTGCCAACTAGGGCGAGGGTTGACCAGGAGCGGCGCGTCGTTTTTTAGCATCCAGCGCAGGCCTTTAAGCACCGTCGGCCAGTGGTTCCACACTTCAGCATTCGATGCCGACAGCTGCCCGCCGTTGGCAAATGACGTTTCCATTGCCGCATAGCGGTGTTTCTCAAAAACAGTCACATCAAAGCCGCGCTTTGCCAGAGCATAAGCACTTGTAATACCAGTGATCCCACCGCCAATAATAGCAATGCGTTGCATAAGTCTCTCCAGATTGTATGAGCGTCAAGCGATACCCCTAGCAACATTGGCTAGGCGTACCCCTTCCGTCATGGAACCTGAGAGATTCACGCATCTGTGGAGGCGCTTGCTCCTTCGGTGTGCTGAGTGACGCAGTCATCAGCCGCTCTTCGGAAAATGTTAGTAGTTACTGTGTTAGTAAATACCATAACGATAGCGGTCCGGTGGCCTGAGAGTTTCCGGGGTCGTTGCTCCTTCGGCGCTGGTGGCTAGCACCAGTCTCTCCCGCTATTGCTTTAATAAATAACGTTGTAACGCGTCAGTCGAAAAAGTGAAATAGGGTAAACGTCTTAAGGGGGGGACGCAAAGACGCAAAAGAGAGGAGCACGCTGCTTAATGGGCATGCTTTGCAATAGCGTGGTTTTAACTGACAATATCGAAAACCTTTTAGCGATGGAAATAACGCATGCAGGCAAACGGATTTTTTGATGGTGTAGGCGAAGCGATTGGCGATGCTATTCGCGTGGTGGTGGAGTTTTTATTGGGCTTCTTCACCAACTTTTTCGGCGCGTTTGATGACTTTATTGATGGTCTAACCCGCTCTCTGGGTATCAATGCGTCGTTCTTTAGCATTCTGGTGTTGGTAATTGGCTTGTGGCTGTTATGGCGCGGCTTTCGAGCGCTGCTACGAGGCTCCTTACTAGGAGCCATCGTGCGTATTGTGCTGGCGCTGTTTATCCTGTCGTGGCTAATGATGTAGAGAGGGCGAGCGCCCTTGAGTCAGTTTCATTAGATAAGTGATCAATTGTCATTTGCTTATTTGGTGCATTTTGCCATTATCTGCACTCTTTTTGTGCAGAGAGGGAGCAATGAAAGCTTATCTTGGCAAGATGCGAGGAGAGCCAACGGCGCGCCGCCCCGTCGGCTGGCAAGATGCCTGCTGGTCATGGCTGGGCGCTTTTACTGGCATGGCCGTTATATGCTGGCTAAGCGCCGCTTGGCTCTCGCAGCAGTTATTAATCGTGGGCTCCTTTGGGGCAACGTCGGTGTTAGTTTATGCAGCGCCTGAAAGCCCGTTCGCCCAGCCAAGCCATGTACTGTTTGGCAGTGTTTTGTCGGCGCTGGTAGGGGTGGGTTGCTACCAACTGCTGGGCGCGACGCCTATCTCGATGGCACTAGCGGTGTCGCTTTCCATACTGGTGATGCAACTGACACACACCGTACATCCACCGGGGGCTGCCGCTGCGCTGATTGCAGTAGCGGGTGGGGCGAGTGTCCACAAACTGGGCTGGTGGTATCCGCTGATCCCCATTGGCGCTGGATGCGTGGTCATGCTGGTAGTGGCCATCTTGGTGAATAATTTAGCGCGCCATCGCCGTTACCCACGCTATTGGTAGCGGTGTAGCTGCTCCTCAATGGCGAAAACGTGCGCATCGTCTGTGCCTAATTCGCGTAACGCCTGGGCTAAGTTCAGTAAGTAAGCTTTATTCGAGCCGCTCGGGCCATGGGAATGGGCAATTTGGTGTGCAATATCATCCAACGATGCCTCGCCCAGAAAGGCTGGGTTATCTTCAGTAGCTAAGTAAATTAGCCCTTCCGTTGTTGCCTTTGCCGCCTGCACATTGCCCCGCTGAGCTAGAAAAGTGAGCGGCACTTTTTCACGCAGATAGCCGTTCTTTTCACGTACATCTAGCGGTGCCAGCACGTCGGGTGTAATGCGGTACGCCATGCCGTGACATACTTCCCCTTGGGCACGAATCAGCGTAGCGACGCGCCCCGGTGCGTCCGGCGTGCCACGGTGATCGTGGGAGCCTTGCCAAAAACGTCGCGCCCAGCCGGTAATGTAGGCGGGCTGACGTTCCAAGTAGGCAAAGTCGGCCTTCCAGATCAGCGAGCCATAACCAAACAGCCAGATATCGGTATGGCCGTCGAAGAAGTTTCTTTGCTGGTTCAGGGCGGTAGTATCAAACATCGCTATCAAGCATCATGAGTACGGTACATCGGTTAAAGCGCTCATCTTATCATGCCTTTAGTGATGACTTACTTGACCATCTCCGGAGACCGACATGCGCGCTATTTTTCTCGTCGATAACGGCTCATTACGGCCTCAGGCAACCCATAATCTGCGCCGCGTAGCGTTTGCGCTCAGCCAGCAGTTAGGCGAAACCGTACAGGCGGCTTCCTTACTACACTCCAATAAAATCCCACCCGACGAGGTCGACGGCATCCCCGCGATGACTCTGGGCCCGGCTGCTGAGCGCAGTGCCGAGAATGGGGCGACAGAGATCATTGTGCTGCCGTTTTTCTTTGGCCCAAGCAAAGCACTGACGGGCTACTTGCCAGAGCGCATGGCAGCACTGCAGACGCGTTTTCCTCAGGTGAGCGTTCGGGTGGCCCAGCCGCTGGTGGATGAGCGGGGCAATAATGACCTGCGCTTAGCCAAACTGCTGGCCGACAACGTGCGCGATAAGCATCAAGCGGGAACGACGCCGCATGTGGCGCTGGTCGATCACGGTAGCCCGATTCCTGAAGTGACCGCCGTGCGCAACCGCTTAGCCGGTCAGTTAAGCGTGCTACTGGCAGATGAGGTTAGCTGCGTAGTGGCAGCCTCTATGGAGCGTCGTGAAGGTGACGAATATCGCTTTAACGAGCCGCTGTTGGAGCATTTATTGGATACACCGGAGTTCCAAGCAGGCCCGGTCATCTTAGCGATGCTGTTTCTCTCGCCTGGGCGTCATGCGGGGGAAGGTGGCGATATCGCCGAGATTTGTGAAGCCGCGGAACAGCGCCACCCAGGTTTGAGTGTGACAACCACCGCGCTGGTTGGCGAACACCCTGACATCGTCGCGATACTGCACGCACGGCTGCGCCAAGCACTTGATGGTGAACGTTTTCTACTCGAACTTCCGGCTACGCTAGACAATGCGCACTAGGTGGGAGGTGTAACGCTGCCCAAAGGCGCGTAGAATCGCGAGCCTTTGAATGCGCAATTACACTGTTAACCAGGGCTCACATCTTGATCGCAACCGCCAATATCACCATGCAGTTTGGGGCCAAGCCCCTGTTTGAAAATGTCTCCGTCAAATTTAATAACGGCAATCGCTACGGTTTGATTGGCGCCAATGGTTGCGGTAAGTCCACCTTTATGAAAATTTTGGGTGGCGAGCTTGAGCCTTCTTCCGGGCAGGTCATGCTGGATAGCAGCACGCGGCTGGGTAAGCTACGCCAGGATCAGTTCGCCTACGAAAATGAGCGAGTCATCGATACCGTTATCATGGGGAACGCTGAGCTGTGGAAAGTGGCCGCCGAGCGCGAGCGGATCTACTCCCTTGCAGAAATGAGTGAAGCGGATGGCATGGCGGTGGCCGACTTGGAAGTACGCTTTGCTGAGCTTGACGGCTATACCGCTGAGTCTCGCGCCGGGGAGCTACTGCTGGGGCTAGGTATTCCCATTGAACAGCACACCGGCCCGATGAGCGAAGTTGCCCCTGGCTGGAAACTGCGTGTGCTGCTGGCCCAGGCACTGTTTTCCGACCCGGATGTGCTGCTGCTCGATGAGCCGACTAACCACCTGGATATCAATACTATCCGCTGGCTGGAAGATATTCTCAAAGCGCGCAGCAGTACCATGATTATCATCTCCCACGACCGCCACTTCCTGAACAGTGTGTGTACGCACATGGCGGATCTGGATTACGGGGAAATTACCCTGTTCCCCGGCAACTACGACGACTACATGACTGCCGCCACTGCTGCCCGCGAGCGCCAGCACTCGGATAACGCCAAGAAAAAAGCCCAAATTGCCGAGCTTCAGCAGTTTGTTAGCCGCTTCTCGGCCAACGCCTCCAAAGCCAAACAGGCCACTTCACGGGCGCGCCAGATCGACAAAATCAAGCTGGAAGATATCAAGCCTTCGAGCCGGGTTAGTCCGTTTATCCGCTTTGAGCAGAATAAAAAGATTCACCGCAATGCCGTGAATGTAGATGCCATTACCAAAGGCTACGACGATGAGAAGCCGCTCTTCGAGCGTTTCTCGATGACCGTAGAAGCGGGTGAGCGCATTGCTATTATCGGCCCCAACGGCATTGGTAAAACCACCCTGCTGAAAACCCTGGCGGGTGATTTACACCCCGATGCCGGTGAAGTGAAGTGGACCGATGCGGCGGAAGTTGGCATGTTTGGCCAAGATCACACCGACGACTTTCCTGTTGATGCCACGCTCTTCGAGTGGATGAGCCAGTGGACCAAAGGCGGCGAGCAGGTGGTGCGCGGCGCGTTGGGCCGGATGCTGTTTTCCAGCGACGATATTGGTAAATCGGTGAAGGTCATTTCCGGTGGCGAGCAGGGGCGCATGCTGTTTGGCAAGCTAACGCTCACCAACCCGAACGTGCTGCTAATGGATGAGCCGACCAACCACCTGGATATGGAATCGATTGAGGCGCTGAACTTAGCGCTGGAGAACTACCCAGGCACGCTGATATTTGTCAGCCACGACCGCGAGTTTGTTTCCTCGCTGGCCACGCGCATTATCGATATGCAGCCCGAGGGCCTTGTCGACTTTAGCGGCAGCTACGACGACTACCTGCGTAGTCAAGGCGTTGTTTGATCGCTAACCGATCAACCAATAATGTGTGTGTAAGTCGACTCTGAGGCGGGTTGCTGCTCGGCATCGAGTAAGTTGCCGCTAAAGGTTTCGTTTAGCTCTTTGGCGAGCTCTACATAAACGTACATCTGCTGATTGCGACGTTTATGTAGCGGCGGCTTAACCAGCAAGCTAATCCCACGAATGGGTTCGTGGGTCTCGCCTTGCAGTAGGTCGGGCATTTCTCCAGGTGGAAAGGCGTTGGCGATTGTGATTGGGTTCGAGGGTTGTTTGCCTTTGATAAAGAAAACCTTTTTGACCGCATCATAGCTGGCTTCTTTTCCCCGTAGCCATTCGGTCAGGCGTTCGTCTGTCGTCGCATCGGGGTGAGAAAAAATCACAAACAGAGAGTGCTGCTTTACTTTCGCTGTGCGCTTGGCGGGCACCGGTTCTTCTGGTTCAGGCGAAGGGGGCTGTGGTTCTGCTTTGGGTGCTGGCGGCGGCGTGGCGGCCTTTGCTTTGGCGCGGCGTTGTTTGGGAATAACCACATAAACGAAAATAGCCGCAGCCACGACCCCCAGCACTAATGAAGCAATAGCGAGCAAGAACGGAAGTGAAGTGGTGTCCATCTCATTGAGTCCTATCTGTCGGCGCTTAGGCCCTATTATTTAGTCGTAAAATAGCGGCATTCAGTGTTAACGCAAGCGCCACCCAAAGCCAATGAGGAATACCAGTAGAGTGAACAGCGAACTGAGCATGACTCACCAGTATATGCAAACTAAAGAATCAATAGCCTAGCAGCGTTTTGGCGTGTTCAGATATAAAAAAGCACCACCTAAGTGATGCTTTTCATTCATAAGGGTTCTGGCTTGGCAAGAAATCTAGCCAATACGATCGTAGCCGTTATCCATAAACGGATAATCGGTGTAACCCTTTTCATCGCCGCCGTAGAACGTTTCATGGTTCGGCTCGGTAAGGGGGGCATTCACTCGGAAGCGTTCCGGCAAGTCGGGGTTAGCGATATAAGGTCGACCAAAGGCCACGGCATCGGCGGTGTTTTGATTAATGCGTGACTCCGCGCGTTCTGCATCATAGTTGCCGCAGTAAATCAGGCTGCCGTTAAAGCGCTCGCGCATTTGCTCGCGAAAGCCGTCAGGGAAAGTGATATCGCCACCGATCCAGTTAGGCTCGTTTAAATGCAGATAGGCTAAGCCGCGTTTGGACAGTTGTTCCGCCAAATAGAAAGCCATGGCTTCAGGTTCATCATCGGTCAGGCCGAACAGTTCGATAAAGGGCGTCAAGCGAATGCCCACACGCTCTGCACCGAACACCTCAATCACCGCATCGACCACCTCTAGCGGGAAGCGCGCGCGGTTTTCCAACGAGCCGCCGTACTGGTCGGTGCGCTGATTGGTGCCGGTGGCCAGGAACTGGTTAAGCAGGTAAGCGTTAGCCGCGTGGACTTCCACCATGTCGAAGCCTGCGCGTTTGGCGCGAACAGCGGCTTGGCGGTAGTCATCAACAATGCCTGGGATCTCATCGGTTTCCAGTGCCCGGGGCGTGCTGGTAGGGTGCTGACCAGCGGTGCCGTCTTCAAATTCAACAAAGCACTGAGCGCCTTCACCTTTTAACGCGCTAGGGGCAACAGGCTGTTGTCCATCCGGTTGCACCATTTCATGGGACACACGCCCAACGTGCCACAGCTGCAGCGCGATACGGCCACCTTTGGCATGCACCGCATCCACTACGCCTTTCCAGCCAGCTTCTTGTTCATCCGTCCAGATGCCAGGTGTATACACATAACCCTTGGCTGTGGGGGAGATGTTGGTTGCTTCACTAATAATCAGCCCTGCGCCTGCCCGCTGGCCGTAATAGGCTTCCTGCAGGGTGCCCGGCACGCTATCTGGAGTGCGCGAGCGTGTCAGGGGAGCCATGATGACTCGGTTTGGAATCGACAAGCTACCTAACTGAAGAGGGGTGAAAAGCGCTTCATACGCCATGAACAGACTCCTTTTTGAAGCGGTCAATTAAATCGTGGCGAACAGAATAGACCAGTTTACTAGTAAATGCTAACTCAGTAATTGCCAGCCGCTACGGCGCAGTTATGGGGTAAGGTTTTTGAAGGCAAAACATAGAGGGCTCCGCAGACCAGTGTGAAAAGGCAACGAACAACCCACGCCATTAAAGAGAAGGTTGCATGCTTGCTAATTGCATTTACAGGCACCGTTCTACATCATGAGGTTAACTTAAATGTTATAAGGCTTAACACGTGTTATATGACGCCAACCAAACGCCTGAGCAAGCCGCTCGGGACAAGATAGATGGGCGCTTGCGGGCATGTGGTTGGCACGTTCAAGGCAAGGGCTCGCTCGACTTCAATACTGATTTAGGCATCGCCGTACGTGAGTATCAGACGCCGCTTGGCCCCGCTGACTATGTACCGAAAGTAAAGAAACGGAAGCAGCATGGCGCCTAATAAACTTCCCATCAACATCGATGACTTACTCCACCACCGCACAGTGGAAAGCGAGAGAGTTGAGTATAAGGAAGGCTGGAACCCTGAATCCATCCTGCGTACCTTGTGTGCCTTCGCCAACGACTTTCACAACCTGGGCGGCGGTTATGTGCTGGTCGGGGTTGCGGAAGAGAATGGCCAGCCCCAGTTGCCGCCTGCTGGTCTGTTACCTGAACAAATCGATGCCATCCAAAAAGAGCTGTTAAACCTGGGGCATTCGGCCATTGCGCCGCATTATCATCCGCTAACCGCTACCTATGAGATTCAGGGCAAAACTATTCTGGTCCTGTGGGCCCCAGGTGGGGAATCACGCCTTGAGTAAGAAGGGTGATTGGGCCTATTACCTGCGTAAACATACCAGCACGGTCAAAGCATCAGTCCAGGATGAGCGCGAGCTGTTAAGCTTGGCGGCAACTGTGCCCTTTGATGATCGCTATCGCCAAAGCGCGGACTTAAGTGATCTTTCGCCCTACTTGATGCGTGATTTTTTGCACGATATTGGCAGTGAGTTATTGGCTGAAGCCCGCGAGCTGGATATTGAAACCCTGGGGCGCAGAATGAACGTGGTGGGTGGGCCAAGTGAAATGGCCTTTCCCAAGAATGTCGGCCTACTGTTTTTTAATGAGCAACCCGAGGGATTTTTTCCAGCCACTCAGATAGACGTGGTGTACTTTCCAGATGGTGCTGGTGGTGACCATTTCGAAGAAAAAATTTTCAAGGGCCCGCTGGGCCGCATCACTCGCGATGCCTTGGGCTACATTAATCGCAACTATTTAAAAGAGGGCGTAACCAAACACGCTGATCGACCTCAGGCGGAGCGTTTCTGGAATTTCCCGCTGGCTGCCATTGAAGAGGCGGTGGTGAATGCGGTGTACCATCGTTCCTATGAAATTCGTGAACCCATTGAAATACGTATCGATGGCCAAGAGCTGGTAGTGCTGAGCTTCCCTGGGCCAGACCGTTCTATCCGCTTACAAGACCTGCAGGCAGGCAAAGCAGTCTGCCGCCGCTACCGTAATCGGCGCATTGGCGAGTTTTTAAAAGAGTTGGATTTAACGGAAGGCCGTTCAACGGGCGTGCCAAAGATCCTTCGAGTCATGAAAGCGAACGCTTCTCCAGAGCCGATATTCGAAACCGACGATGATCGCAGTTACTTTGTCATTCGTTTGCCAGTTCACGAAGGATTCCTGGTTGATACAGCGGCAGTAGCCGAAGTCACCCCCGAAGTCACCCCCGAAATGTTACGCCTGCTGGGGGCGTTGGAGGGTGAGATGGGGAGAGTAGATTTAATGGCGGCCTTGGGGCTGCAAGATGAAAAGCATTTCAGAGAACATTATCAGCAAAACGCCATTCAACAGGGGTTAATCGAGATGACGATCCCTGATAAACCCCGTAGTCGTCTGCAAAAATACCGATTAACCGTTTTAGGTCAGCGAGTGCTGGCCATCAAGAATATGCATTAATGAACACTGCCCCTATTATTTCCAAGATCTGGAGCTTCGGTACCACGCTACGCGCAGCGGGGCTTGTAGTATTTGTTGTCTAAAGGCCTTTCAACTTCTCTTCATCCAAGGCCAGCGGCGTTTGGCTGGTATGTTGATTTGCTCAATAGCGTTGGTCAGCGCCAGCATGATGGCGCTTAACTGGCGGTGGCAAACGGCGCTGCTCAGCACGCCGGGGCACTGCTTGAGGAGTAAGTCACACTGCTGTGAGGCAATGAATATTTGCTCGGTGACGGGAGGGGCGAAGAGCGGCTTCGCTTGCTGGCTGCAGCGGGTTAGTTCCCGTGACAGTAGGGTGAGCATGCTGGTGTCTAGCCAGCAGGGCAGCGGGTCGTCTAGCCGACCGGCAATCGAGTGTTGCACTGCTTCGAAAGAGGTGCGTAAAAAAATCAACGTTTGGCGAAGCTGGCGCTGTTCACTAGTCATGGTACTTATCCATAGTACTTACTCTTAGTACTTATCCATAGAACTTACTCATAGAGCTCATTCATAGTACTTATCGTTACCTCAACTGATCGTCACCTCAGTTAAATGAGATCATGAAAAGATAGTGTTTCTCATTTGCATCTTTGGTGACGATAGCGCTGGTTAATCGTACTGTCAATCTTGGGCTATAAGTGTGGTTCTCTATTCGCTACTTATCCATTGCCTGATAAAGCTGCCAGTCGTTGTTAGTGAGTGGCTTGGCGCCGTGTTGAGTGACCACCACGGTATCACTGATCCCTACGCCCCACTGGCCAGGAACGCGTAGGCAGAGCGGTAAGTGGAAGACCATGTTCTCTTCGAAGGGACGATGCAGGCCTTGGGCAATATAGCCGGTGCCTTCAACCCAACTAGGAGGGAACTGTGCACCCACCGCGTAGCCAAACACCCCCGAAAAGAATAGTTGATCACGGGTAGGTGCCAGCAATGCATCCGCTGCCTTCGCGGCATCATCAAAGGTGTGGCCTGGTTTCATATGGCTGCACAGGGTCTCGAACAGCGAGCGGCACAAGTCGCGGGTGGCGGTTAACTCGGTGTTAGGTTTTCCAGTCACCGCTGTGCGCATCATCGGCGCGGTATAGCGCTGGTAAGCGGCGCCAAATTCTAAAAATATCGGTTCATTGGGCTGTATGACGCGACGCTTGTGGTTCACGTGAATCATCCCGATGCGGTGTCCGCTGGTCACGATAGGCTGCAAGCTCATGAACTCGCTGCCGTTTTCTAGCAGTGCTTTAGCACCGATAGCGGCAATATCGTTATCAGTCATGCCTGGGCGAATAGCGGCCATCGCAGCCTCTAAACCTGCCGCAGTGATTCGTGCACTTTCGCTGAGCATTTCAAGTTCGGCGCTACTTTTAACAATGCGAATCGTATCGAGCAGGTCGCCTGCTTCACAGAAGCGCTCTTTACCCACCGAGCGGGCCAGCGCGTCCATCACGCCCACTCGCAAACCGCTGCTCCAGCCATCAATGCCAATTTGCTCGCAAGCAGTGAGTAAGTCCGCGAGCGGCGTGATGATCTCATCCAGGTTTTCCCATCGGTAACCAATGATTTCATCGACACGAGCGGTGACCACTGCTGCCCCTGTTTCAATGGATGCCACCTGCAGTACCAGCTGTGTAGGTGTGCACACTAAGCAGGCGTGAACCGATACCTCGAAGGTGTGATAGCCGGTTAAGTAGTTAATGTCGGCAGGGTCGGTGAGCAGTAAGGCATCTAGCCCGCGTTGTGTCATTGCATGGCGCACTTTGTCTAGGCGCGTTTGGTATTCGGCAGGTGCAAAGGGCAACTCACTTTGGGCAAGCGTCTCGGCAAGGGCGGTGCGGTAGTGTTGATAATCCATAGCGGTCTCCGGTGGGGGCTATGGTGAGTATAGGCAGCTGCTCTAGCGTTACGCCGCTGTGGTTATCAACGCTAGCAATAGTAGCGAGTTGTGCCTCAATCGTACCCGGTAATACGACGCAAACAGGAAGCACGTGGCCTCGCCCTCAATGGGGGCGGTGCATAAAAACGTGTGGTGATTATTTTCAGTGTAGTGGTCGTGTGTTTTATATCCTGGTGTTGCTTTTTTAATAACATTTATCTTATGGAAAAAGGTGTTGTTCGCCTCTATAAGCCCATTTAATGCTGTTGCTTGCGCATTTGCACGTCGGTCTATATGATCAGATTGGTTAAAATAATCAACAAAAGGAAGGTGGCAAATGCAACCTCAAGCGTCTTCTGGTCATGTCGCGTCTTACTACGCGGCATCGTCAAACTCCACATCTCAAAGGCCCATGCTGGAGGGGGATGTTGAATGTGATGTCTGTGTCGTGGGGGCTGGCTTTACGGGCATCTCTGCAGCACTACATTTGGCGGAGCGTGGTCATCGGGTAGTGGTGCTGGAGAGTGTGGCGATTGGCTTTGGGGCGTCCGGGCGCAACGGTGGCCAGATCGTTAATAGCTATAGCCGTGATATGGATGTTATCGAGAAACAAAACGGCGCTGAAACCGCTCGGGCGCTGGGTGCGATGGCATTTGAGGGTAACCAGATTATTCGTCAGCGCATTGAAAAGTATCAGATCGACTGCGACCTAAAAGAAGGCAACTTGTTTGCTGCTTGTAACAAGAAACAGTGGCAAGGCTTAAAGGAGCAAAAAGCTTTATGGGAGCGCTACGGCCATCAGAAACTTGAGCTGTTGGAAGGTGAAGAGGTCAGACGAGAAATAGGCAGCGATCGTTATGTGGGTGCGTTGGTGGATCACTCTGGTGGGCATCTTCATCCTCTCAATTTAGTGTTGGGGCAGGCGGCAGCGTTGGAGTCGTTAGGTGGCAAGATTTTTGAGCACTCCCCCGTGACTCGCGTGGAGCACGGTGAACCGGTGACGCTGCATACCCCCAAGGGTCGCGTGACCGCTCAACGGGTCGTTATGGCTGGCAATGCCTATTTGCAAGGGTTGCTACCCAAGCTGGAAAGCAAGGCAATGCCGTGCGGCACCCAGATTATTACCACTGAGCCGCTGTCTGCAGAGTTAGCAGCACGATTACTACCTAACGATAAAGCGGTAGAGGATTGTAATTATCTCTTGGATTACTACCGCCTGACCGCCGATAACCGTTTGCTGTATGGCGGCGGAGTGAACTATGGCGGGCAGGAGTCCGCCAGTATTGAGGCAGCTATTCGACCGAAAATGCTGTCTACCTTTCCAGAGCTTGGCGATGTCCGCGTCGATTACGCCTGGAGCGGTAACTTTTTGCTGACACTCAACCGCCTGCCGCAGTTTGGCCGCATTAATAGCAACGTTTACTACGCCCAGGGGTACTCTGGCCACGGGGTAACGTGCTCTCATCTGGCTGGCAAGTTAGTGGCAGAAACGATTAGCGGTGAAGAGACGCGTTTTGAAGCTTTTGCACAGATTTCCCACCTGCCAATGCCCGGCGGACGGCTGTTACGTGTTCCGCTTTCCGCGATGGGAGCGTGGTTCTACGCCATGCGTGACCGGCTGGCTGTTTAGCGCTGATTAGTTTGAGGATTGCTTGGAAGCGGGCTGGCGAATACGTTCGTCAGCCCGTTTTTATTTGCCACGGATGCTCACGGATAACACGGCATAAAAAGCTAATAGAAGGACGGGGATAGCAGCATAAGATAGGCAGAAGCAATAAAAGAGAGACGCCGAGCAGCGCCTCTCTCTATTCTCTTGGTGGGTTCTATTGGTGGTTTATCAGCTTATACGTGGCGCAGGTACCAGTCATACTCCATGGCACTAACTTCGCGCATGGTTTCGGCGCGCTCTGCTTGGCGGTTGGCAATGAACACTTCAATAAAGTCTTCGCCAAGCTGTTCGCCAAGTACACGGTTGTTGCTTAACAGGTGCAGCGCTTGGGTCCAGCTGTTAGTTAGCTGGGGTGCGATTTGGTCATAGGCGTTGCCGATGATTGGCTCCGCAGGTGTAGTCTGCTGAGTTAGGCCATGGTGGATAGAGGCCAGTACGGTGGCCAGTAACAAGTAGGGATTAACATCGGCACCCGCTACGCGGTGTTCTATGCGCCGCGCTTCTTTTGGCCCGGCGGGAACGCGTATGGCCACAGAGCGGTTATCGTATCCCCAGGTAGGTGCCAAGGGCACATAGAGTCCTTCCTGAAAACGGCGGAACGAGTTGAGGTTGGGAGCCAGCAGTGCCATGGAGTCTGGCATCAGCTCCAGCAGTCCTCCTACGGCGTGTTGCAGTGCGGTGCTCTCCAGCGGATCGTCGCCGTTTTCGGCAAAGATATTGTGTCCGTCACTATCTACCAGACTAACGTGAACATGGGTGCCGCTACCCGCTTCTAAGCCGTAAGGCTTGGCCATAAAGGTAGCTTCAAAGCCGTGCTTTAATGCAACGCCCTTGATCAATCGCTTGAGTAGTACTGAGTGGTCGCAGGCACTTAACGCATCATCTGTGTGAATCAGATTGGCTTCAAACTGGCCGGGTGCACACTCTTTCAATACCGTATCCAGCGGCAAGCCTTGCGCCTGGGCGGCACTCTGCAAGTCATTGATAAACTCAGCGTACTCGTCTAGCTCAAGCACCGAATACAGCTGACTTTGAGTGGCTCGCTCGCCGCTGCAGGGAGACTGCGGTGGCTGAATCAAGTTTTCTTCGTCGCGTAAACGATCAACCAGATAAAACTCTAACTCAAGGGCGACGACAGGGGTTAAACCACGCTCGGAGAACTGCTCAAGAATGCGCCGCAGAATCTGGCGAGGATCGGCAAAAAATGGCGCGCCGTCCATCTCCTCCATGGTCATCAATAGCTGGCCATACTGGTTGTTATTCATCCAGGTGACCGGATTGAGCGTGCCGGGAATGGCGCGACATACGCGGTCGCCGTCGCCGCTGGAAAGCCCCAGCCCCGTCTCTTCAACGGTGTTGCCATTGATGTCCAACGCAAATACCGAAGCAGGCAAATAAATGCCTTTTTCAAACACTTTGCCAAGGTTATCGCTAGGGATGCGTTTACCACGAATGACACCGTTAAGATCACTGATTAACAGGTCAATGCTGGTGATCTCTGGGTGACTGTCAAGAAAGTCCGAGGCTACGTTTTGAGCGTCTGTGTTATTGGCAGAGGACATACGTTGTACCTTATTTTTATGCCGTTTTAGTTGTGTTTCTGCTAACAGTATCCTTGCTTCGGCAGCCGCTTGTGTCAAATATTTAATAACAAAAATAGTGTCATTATTTTTTGTCGGTAACAGATGTGTTTTTTAATTCTTTGTTTATCAATGATTTAATATGTTTTTTCATAAAAATACTATTTTGCTATTGGAAAATAAAACAAGCCACGCTATGTTGAAGTGACTGTTGAATAAAACATAACAACTGACAAAGTGGTTTGACTATGCAAGCAACGCATTCCCCACGCCCACTGGTGGGTGTTATCGCCTGCTGCCGAGAAGTGGAAGGCCATCCCGCGCAGATAGTGACCGATAAATTCCTGCAGGCGCTTTACCACTACGGCATCACGCCGGTGATTCTTCCTGTGTTAGCCGCCGATACATTGACGCCCGAGCAGCATGCTGAACAGGCCATTGCTCTGTTGGGCAGCCTGGATGGCTTGCTGCTAACTGGCAGTTATACCAACGTCGCTCCTGACCGCTATGGTGCAGAACGCGCCCCAGAGAATACCCGTGCTGACGCACGGCGCGATGAAGCGGCACTTTGCTGGGTGCACGAGGCATTACGTCAGGCGTTGCCTCTATTTGGCATTTGTCGCGGCTTTCAGGAAATGAATGTCGCCTTTGGAGGCACCCTTCATCAGGCAGTTCAAACGCTACCAGGCATGCTCGATCATCGTGAGCCGCCCGCTGACGACATGGCGGGCCATTATGCGCCCTCTCATACGGTAAAGATCCGCCCGGATGGCGCCCTGGCGGCGCTCTATAGCAGCGAGCATGCTGAGGTGAATTCACTGCACCAGCAGGGGATTGATCAGCTTGCACCAGGTCTGGATGCAGAAGCCTGGGCACCTGATGGATTAGTTGAAGCGATTTCGGTGCGCGACGCGGCTGCGTTCGCCCTGGCTGTGCAGTGGCATCCGGAGTGGCGTCCTAAAGAACATCCTTTCTATGACGCACTATTTCAGGGGTTTGCGGCGGCCTGCCGTCAGCATCGTACCCAACGCGCCGCCCAGCCAGTTAATAGCTGAATGCTTGTTGCAACGACTTGAACAGGAGCCGACCTATGCAGACCCAGGACTATCAGGCGTTGGATCGCCAACACCACCTTCATCCATTCACTGACTTTAAATCACTTGGCGAAGAGGGTAGCCGCATCATCACCCACGCCGATGGGGTATACATTTACGACAGCCAAGGCAATCGTATTCTTGATGGTATGGCGGGTCTTTGGTGCGTCAATCTCGGCTACGGCCGGCAAGAGTTGGTGGATGCCGCCACCGAGCAGATGCAGCAGTTGCCGTATTACAACAACTTCTTTAAAACCACCCATCCTCCGGCAGTAAAGCTGGCCGCTAAGCTGAGTGAGCTGGCACCCGAGCATATCAATCATGTGTTCTTCACGGGTTCCGGGTCTGAAGCCAACGATACCGTGCTGCGCATGGTGCGGCGCTACTGGGCGATCAAAGGCAAGCCGGAGAAGCAATGGGTCATCTCGCGTGAAAATGGTTATCACGGCTCTACTGTCGCGGGCATGAGCCTTGGTGGCATGGCGCCGATGCATGATCAAGGTGGCCCGTGTGTGCCGGGGATTAGCCATATTTGCCAGCCTTACTGGTTTGGTGAAGGGCGCGACATGAGTCAGGAAGCCTTTGGCAAGCAGTGTGCCCAAGCGTTAGAAGAGCAAATTCTGGCGTTAGGTGAAGACAAAGTGGCGGCGTTTATTGCTGAGCCGGTGCAGGGTGCAGGCGGTGCAATCATTCCGCCGGACAGCTATTGGCCAGCGGTGAAAGAGGTGTTGGCCAAGTACGATATTCTGTTGATTGCCGATGAAGTGATTTGCGGGTTCGGGCGTTTAGGCGAGTGGTTTGGCAGTACTCACTATGGCTTACAACCTGACCTGATGCCGATTGCCAAAGGGTTGTCGTCGGGCTATCTGCCCATTGGCGCGGTGCTGGTGGGAGATCGCGTGGCCGATACGCTGATCGAAGACGGCGGTGAGTTCTTCCACGGTTTTACTTATTCCGGCCACCCTGTGTGTGCAGCGGTTGCGCTTAAAAACCTCGAATTGCTGGAAAGTGAACGGGTAGTCGAGAAAGTCCGCGATGAATTGGGGCCCTATCTGGCTAAGCGTTGGCAGGAACTGGCTGAGCATCCGTTAGTGGGTGAAGCCCGTTCGTTGGGCTTGATTGGGGCACTAGAGCTGGTCGCCGACAAGCGCACCGGTGAACGCTTCGATAAGTCTCTTTCCGCGGGCAACTTGTGTCGTGATTTGTGCTTTGAGCATGGCCTGGTGATGCGCTCAGTGGGCGATACGATGGTGATGTCTCCGCCGCTAATTATCACTCGCGATGAAATCGATGAATTGGTCAGTAAGGCACGTTTGGCGTTGGATAAAACCGCTGAAAAGCTGGCGATAACACACCCTATGGAGAGTGCATAATGGCGGCAGATACACCGAAAACCCTCGCCGACTGGCAATCAAAAGCCGCATCACTGAGCTTTGAAACGCGCGCTTTCATTAATGGTGAGTTTGTCGCTGCCGCTGATGGTAGCACGCTGAGCAGTATCAACCCTGCCACCGGACATGTTCTTGCTGAAGTAGCCAGCTGCGATGCGCAAGAGGCTGAGCTTGCAACGCAAGCAGCCCGTGCAACCTTTGAAAGTGGTGTCTGGTCGCGTTGCCACCCGAGTAAGCGTAAGCGGGTGCTACTGCGTCTAGCCGAGCTGGTAGAGACACACCGCGATGAACTGGCGCTGTTAGATACGTTGGACATGGGCAAGCCGATTTCCAGTTCGCTAGGTGACTTGGCAGGCACCGTCGCCTGTCTGCGCTATCAGGCGGAGTGTATCGACAAGCTTTACGGTGAAGTGGCTCCTACTGGAGATCGTGCGCTAGGGTTGGTGCTGCGCGAGCCAATGGGCGTTATCGCTGCCATTGTGCCGTGGAATTTCCCACTAATGATGACGTCGTGGAAGATTGCTCCGGCACTGGCGGCAGGCAACAGCGTCATTCTCAAACCGTCGGAAAAATCACCTTTGTCAGCGCTGCGCTTGGCCTACCTTGCCAAGGAAGCGGGTATTCCCGATGGCGTCTTTCAGGTGCTGCCAGGGTACGGCCATACGGTGGGCAAGGCTCTGGCACTTTCCATGCAGGTTGATGGTCTGGCGTTTACCGGCTCCACCGGTGTGGGTAAACAGCTGATGCAGTACGCGGGACAATCCAACTTGAAACGCGTGTTTCTGGAGTGCGGTGGCAAAAGCCCCAACATCGTTTTTGCCGACTGCCAACACCTTGATGCCGTCGCCCAAAGCGCTGCGGAAGCTATTTTCCACAACCAAGGCGAAGTCTGTATTGCCGGTTCGCGCCTGCTGGTGGAAAACAGCATTCGCAAAGATTTTGTGGCTCGCGTAGTGAAAGCTGCTGAGCACATGCAGCCGGGAGACCCGCTCGATCCGGGTAGCTTCATGGGTGCCATGGTTGATGAAGCGCAGTACCAACGAGTACTGGCGTATATTCGCCAAGGCGAAAGCGAAGGCGCCACCCTGAAACTGGGCGGCGAGCCTAGCGATTCCAATGGGTATTTCCTGCCGCCTACGGTCTTCGATGATGTGACTCCCGAAATGCGTATTGGCCGCGAAGAAATATTTGGCCCTGTGCTGAGTGTGTTTGGGTTCGACAGCGAAGAGCAAGCCATTGCTCTGGCCAATGACAGCGACTACGGCCTTGCTGCCGGCGTTTGGAGTCAAGATATTGACCGCATCATGCGGGTCTCTCGGCGGCTGCAATCCGGTCAGGTCTATGTGAATAACTGGGCCGGTATCGATCAGACCGTTCCCTTCGGCGGTGTTAAGCAGTCGGGCAATGGACGCGATAAATCGCTTCACGCGCAGGAGAAATACTGTGAAGTGAAGACGGTATGGATGTCGCTTAGCCCTTAAAACATCTTTACCACGTATTGATTTGAGTCATCCACAGCGCCAGACGCCGCCGTATAAGCGGTGGCTCTGGCCATGGCTTCCCTGTGCCTGAGCGCCGTATCAGAAAGGTAATAACAATCTCTGCGATGGTCTCTGCAATGGTCTCAGCGATGACCAGCACAAAGGTTTCTAACGCGGTTACATCACTATCAACACCAACAACAAGCAAATGCTGAGTGAGGACATTATGTCGACCGACACCACTGTTAAGGAAGATCAGGAAATACCACGGCCAAGTTTAAAAGCGACCATGATCCCCACTGTGTTTATGGCAGCATCTTTGGGTGTATTTATTGGCTACTTCGAAACGGATCCGCACTTGCCGCTGTTTTTAAGTGCGATTGTGGCAACGGCGGTGGCCCTTGCGACAGGTAGCCGCTGGAAACAGCTTGAAGCGGGCATCATGCGCTCTATTGGCCTGACGACTCAGGCGATTGTCATTCTGATCATTATCGGCACCATTATTGGCTACTGGATTGCCGGTGGAATTGTGCCCACCATGATCTATTATGGCCTGAGCATTCTGGCACCGGATTACTTTTTGGTCGCGGCGTGCTTAATCTGCTGTTTGGTATCGTTGGCTGGTGGTAATGCCTGGACGGCGGCCGGCACCATTGGTATCGCCTTGATGGGCGTCGGTGAAGGGCTAGGCCTTAACCCGGCCATGGTCGCGGGAGCCGTGATCTCCGGCGTGTATTTTGGTGACAAGATTTCTCCGCTTTCCGAAACCACCAATATGGCGCCGGGTGTGGTTGGTGTCGACCTGTTTGAACACATTCGCTATATGCTCTACACCACGGTTCCTGCGCTAGCGGTTGCTCTGGTGCTTTACACCATTATCGGCCTGAACATGACGCCTTCCGGTGATGGCGCGGCACAGGTAAACGAGTTACAGCAGAGCCTCAATGAGCTGTTTATCATTAGCCCCTGGCTGCTACTGGTGCCAGCGGCCGTCATCGTGATGATGATTAAGAAAGTACCTGCCATTCCGGCACTTTCTATCGGTTCGCTGATGGGAATTGTCTGTGCAATTGTGGTTCAGGGCGTCCCGTTAGGCGATAGCTTTACTATTTTTGTGGAAGGCTACGCGGTAGACACTGGAAACGTTACGGTGGACGACCTGCTAACCAACGGCGGCGTTAGCGCCATGATGTGGACGGTTTCGCTGATCATTATCGCGATGAGTTTTGGCGGGATTCTTGAGTCAGCAGGGTTCTTTCGCACCATCGTGGAAAGTCTGCTCAAACTGGCCAAGACCACTGGCAGCCTGATTGCTACCACAGTGGCAACATCAATGGCCGCTAACGTCGTAGGTTGCGATCAGTATCTCAGTATTATTCTGCCTGCCCGTATGTATGCCAGCGAGTACAAGCGTCGCTCGCTCAAACTGAAAAACCTGTCTCGCACAGTGGAGGATGCAGGCACCATGACATCACCCCTGGTGCCCTGGAATACCTGCGGTGCCTTTATGTTTGCCACGCTTGGGGTCAGTGCCTTTAGCTACGCGCCCTACGCCTTTCTGGCGCTGCTGAGCCCGATGTTCGCGATTATTTATGGCTTTACCGGCTTCCGTATCGCCTATGAAGATGGGGCGAAAACGGCAAGCGCCGACTCGGAGTTGGCGGGAGTTCGTAGCGCCTGAGTGGAACATGATGATTGAGGCTGATCAAGACGATTATTTTTTCATAACGCCACGTTAATTGAGAGCTTACCCCACAGCCGTGGGGTTTTTTTTGCGCTATTATGTGCCCGTCAATAGACCGTCAACGTAATTTAATTTACTTATTGATAGGGAGTGAAAAAAGCATGTCGGATGACGTGGGTGCGAGCTTGCGCTCCTTGCGCAAGCAGCGAGGGATTTCGCAGCGTGAACTGGCAAAGTTGTGTGGGGTGACCCACTCAAGTCTTTCGCTAATAGAGCAAGGAAAAGTTAGCCCATCAGTCAGTTCCCTGAAGAAAATCCTAAACGCATTCTCTATGAGCGTCGGTGATTTTTTTACGATGGATCTTGATAGTCAGGAGCAGATTTTCTATTCGGCGGATGACTTGGTTGATATCGCATCCGGTGATATTTCCTTCAAGCTTGTCGGGGCAAATCGGCCTAACCGTGCGCTGGCGTTTATGGTTGAGCGATATCTGCCGGGGGCTGACACTGGGCAAGCCATGATTACCCACTACGGTGAAGAAGCTGGCTTTGTTGTAGAAGGCGAGATCGAAATCATTGTGGGGAGCACCGCCAGGCGCTTAGGGCCGGGGGAGTCTTATTATTTCAAGACAAGCGTTCCACATCGTTTCCGAAATATTAGTGATGCCCCCTGCAAGATAATTAGCTGCGCTACGCCCGGTAAGGCGTTCTGATATTACTGGTTTGCATTGTGCGGCAATTGTCGCAGTAATGGTGGCGTGCACATAGCTTGGGCACTGCCCAACGTTAGCGGGTGAGTAGAAAGAGCCCTTGCAGGAAATAGAAACTCCCAATACCGGTCACGATCCAGCGCGTCCAGATGCGGAAGTTGGCATCAGTGAGGCGCTGCAAAATACGGTTGCCGGTGTGGGTGCCAAAAATCGCAAACGGCGCTGCTAGCAGCACAATACCCCATTCGCTGGTGCTAAGCGCCATGGCTGCGCCCAGATAAAAGAGAATCTTGATGCTGTGAGCCACTACCTGAATCATCGCCTTGGTGGCTACCACTTGTCGTCGATCCATTTGGGAGCGCACAAACAAGATATCAATTAGTGGCCCAGAAACCCCCGCCGCAATGGTAAGGCTCCCAGCGGCAATGCCACAACCTAGCGCGTGGCTGGCGCGATTAGCATCTAAGTGAAACCAACGTTTGGGAATCCATACGAGTATTGGCATTAAGCCAATGAACAGGGAAACCGTCGCGGCATTGGGGCTATAGCTGAACAGCAGCAGCAAACCAGCGGCGATCAACACGCCCAATGTCATCAGCATAACAATTCGCCAGACGATAAAGCGCCGCGACAACCATGCTCGCGATCCGTTAGACGTGAGTTGAATGACCCCGTGTACGGCCATGGCAGTCCCTGCAGGAAACATGATCAGCAGAAACCACAGCATTACTAAGCCGCCCGCCATGCCAAATACGCCAGACAGCATCGATGTCAAAAACACGACACTAATTAAGGCCAAGCCACTCATTAGAGACATGGGTGGGGCCCTTAACTACGACAAAACGGCCAGACCTGATAAAACTTGCGGCACTTAAACTCTGCTTCGCAAGCGTTGAGCTGCGCTTGATAACGGTTAGCGCGGGCAGCCACTTGGCTGCCTGCGCGCAGCACGTGGGGTTTACTGCGATAGGAGCCTCGCTGATAGCCACCTGCGCCTTCATGGTAAGCGTAGTAAAGGTGTTCAGGGTTACTCAGCGAGATACCTGCCTGCTGCTGAGAACGGCGGTTATACCAGCCAATAAAATCCGTAGCGTGCTTCATATGGGTTCGGCGGGCAAACAGGCTGCCCGCTTGATCCTCATACTCCTCCCAAACGGGGTCTTGGGCCTGGGCATAGCCTTTGGCGGAGGAGGGGCGTGGGCCGGGGATAAAGCCCAGGTAATACTTGCGGTCTGGGCGCACATGACTGCGAAATGAAGACTCCTGCTGAATAAATGACATCTGCGTGGCAATCGGTGTGCCCCATTTCTCTTCGGATTCCTGGGCATAGTCATACCAGCTTGGCTGCTCACGAAAGATTTCACAGATATTGCTCTGATCTTCCGGCGGGCTAGGTGCAAAAATTGCGCAGCCTGAAACTGCCAGCACGGCGCACAGCACCATCAATAGGCGAAGCGTTGAGAGAAGCACCGAATTATCAACAGGGTGGCGCATGGCAAAATCCTTGTGAATAAGTTTTTTTAACTAGGCATACAGTGTGATGCTCAACACGGTCTAAGCCTACCTCGCCTAGCGAAGTAGTAACTCTAAACAGCGCCGCAGCCGTTGGGCTTCACGCACTAATGTCTCTCCCGATAGCATGCCCACGCCCATTACCAATCCTGTCCGTGAGTCCTTGTCAGCGCACACGGGGCTTAGCGGGCGAACAATTAAGTGTTCTTTGAGCAGTGCTTGGGCAAGTGCTACATCATTAACCCCAGGCTCAAACTCAACGCACAAGCTAATCGCGCTAGTCGGGGGGGACACATTGCGTACTTTGGGTAGTGAGCTAAGCTGGTCGTGCAGCACCTGCTGACGACCTAGATAGTCGCGCTGGATGCGGCGACACCAGACGTCTAAGTCACCATCAAAAATAAACTGCGCTAATACCGCTTGATCAAGCATACGGCCTTCGCGAAACAACTCGCTGCGTAGGCGGTTCATTGGACCTGCCAAATGGCGTGGCACCACCAAATAACCAAGCCGCAGGCCGGGAAACATCATTTTAGAGAATGAGCCTACCAGTAAATGGCGTTCCGAGTTGGGATCAAACAGTAGGTTAGTGTGATCGTCGCGAGTGAATTCGTAATCGTCTTCAACGATGTAGGTGGGCGATAACGCATCGCAAAACTGCTGCTTATGAGCAGCGCGTGTGGGCACGCTGAGCGGATAGTGATGAGAGCCGGTCAAATATGCGAGCGCAATATTGCCGGTCGTCTGCGGTAACACATGCCCACTATCGGAAAACCAAGGCAGCATCTCAATCGAAAGCCCTGTGGCTGTGAATACGTTGCGCGCCCCCCAATAGCAGGGCGACTCCATCGCCACGGTATCGCCCACATCGGCCAATGCCATGGCGCATAGCTCAATACCGTTATGGGTACCATCGGTGATGATGATCTGCTCAATGTCACAATGAATATTGCGCCAGCGCGCCAGAAACTCCCGGATTGCACGCTTAAGCGGCCCATAGCCACCAGTAGAGTAAGAGAGCAGTAAGGCATTTTGCGGCACGGTGACGCTGGCATACAGCTGACGCCACTTGCGCATTGGAAACTGGGCGATATCCGGTATGCCAGGCACAAAGGCACCGCTTTGAACGGTGCTGGCGCCAGGCCAACGCAACACTTGTTGAGCGCGTTTTGAAAGTTGAACGCTGGTTGATGTGGTCGCGACAGAAGTTTCCTTCTTACAACTCCAAGTGCCCTTGCCATGAAACGTCGTTAGTAGGCCTTCTTCAATGAGCGAGGCTATGGCACGGGACAGTGTGTGTCGCGCAACGCCCAACGTTAATGCCAACTGACGGTGCGACGGCAATCGAGTTTGGTTTGGCCACGCCTTAGTAACCGCCTGCCTCAATGCCTGCTCCAGTCGTACTTGTTTGCTTAAACGCTCAGGTTGCTGGGCATAGTGTTTTACAAGCTGCTGTAACACGTCCTGGCGGTCCATTCACATCCTCTTATTGTCATGATGCTTCCCGTTTAGATAGTAAAACAGAAAAGTGGTCTGGTTGAACGCGAAAGTGGTGCATTCGTTCACCAGCGCATTACTGCTAGCGTGCATACCATGTTGCAGATCAGGAGAAGATCATGAGCTTTATCGAACAGTGGTTACACGATGCAGTACCCACCCTGGTGGGTGGCGAGTGGCGCAAGGGCCAACAGACCTTTGCCGTCGATAACCCCGCAACCGGCGAGACGATTGCCCGGGTTGCCGACTTAGGCGCTGATGACGCCCGCGACGCAGTGGCCGCAGCGTATGCCGCTGGGCCAGCCTGGCGCGCAACGCCAGTGAAACAGCGCTCGGCATTGCTGCGCCGCTGGTTTGAGCTGATCAATGAGCACGCCGATGACTTAGCCCGCTTGATGACCCTAGAGCAGGGCAAGCCGCTAGCAGAAGCCAAGGGCGAAGTGACTTACGGCGCCTCATTTATTGAGTTTTTCGCTGAAGAAGCCAAGCGTATGGCTGGGGAAACCCTACCCAGTCACGGCGCGGATAAGCGCCTTATGGTGCTGCGCGAGCCGGTCGGCGTGGTAGCAGCGATTACCCCGTGGAACTTCCCCCTGGCGATGATTACCCGTAAGTGTGCCCCGGCCTTGGCCGCAGGCTGCA
This sequence comes from Halomonas sp. N3-2A, assembly GCF_002216165.1. Classification (NCBI taxonomy): domain Bacteria; kingdom Pseudomonadati; phylum Pseudomonadota; class Gammaproteobacteria; order Oceanospirillales; family Halomonadaceae; genus Halomonas; species Halomonas sp. N3-2A. The sequence goes on from NZ_CP022286.1 coordinate 4,465,805, forward strand.
CCGTGGTGATTAAGCCCGCCGAAGCCACGCCGTTAACTGCGTTGGCAACGGCTTACTTGGCGCTTGAAGCAGGCCTGCCAGCCGGCACTATTAACGTGATTACCGCCTCAAAACCGGCAGCGGTGGGTGAAGTGCTCACCACCGACTCACGGGTGCGTAAAGTCTCGTTTACTGGCTCGACCCCTGTGGGTAAACACCTGCTCGCTCAGTGCGCGAGCACGGTGAAGAAAACCGCTATGGAACTGGGCGGCAACGCGCCGTTTATCGTCTTTGATGACGCTGATGTGGACGCCGCCGTAGAAGGGGCGATTGCTTCAAAATTCCGTAATGCCGGGCAAACTTGCGTGTGCACCAACCGCTTCCTAGTGCAGGACGGGGTTTACGACGCGTTTGTCAGCAAGCTGACCGAGCGTGTTAGCGCGCTGAAGGTCGGCGATGGTTTAACGGAAGGCAGCACTATCGGCCCGCTGATTAACCAAGCGGCGGTAGAAAAAGTGCAGAGTCACGTAGACGACGCGGTAAATCACGGAGCGCGACTGCTCTGCGGTGGCAAGCCCCACGCCGCAGGCGAGCGCTTCTTTACCCCCACGGTGCTTGCTGACGTAACCACCCAGATGGCGGTGTCCGATGAAGAAACCTTCGGGCCCGTCGCGCCAGTGTTCCGTTTCCAGCGTGATGAAGAAGCGATCGCCATGGCCAACGATACCCCGTTTGGCTTGGCAGCCTACTTCTACGCCACGGGTTACCGCCGTATCTGGCACACCATGGAGCAGTTGGAATACGGCATGGTTGGCGTTAATGAAGGCCTGATTTCTACCGAACTGGCGCCGTTTGGCGGCGTGAAAGAGTCTGGATTAGGGCGTGAAGGTTCCCACCACGGGTTAGATGAGTTTACTGAACTGAAATACGTCTGCGTTGGCGGTCTATAAGGAAAACGATGATGAATAACCAAGAATTGAACGAACTGAAAAATCGCTATGTGGCCAACGGTGCCGCCACGCCTACCACCCAGTTTGCCGAGCGTGCTGAAAACGCCGAGTTATGGGATGCCGATGGCAACCGTTGGATCGACTTCGCGGGCGGTATTGGCGTGCTGAACCTGGGCCACCGCCACCCGAAAATTGTCGCGGCAGTAGAAGCGCAGCTCAAGAAAGTCATGCACACCAGCGCGGCGGTGATCTCCTACGCCCCTTACGTGCAGCTGTGCCAAAAACTTTGTGAACTGACGCCGGTACGTGGCCCCGAGCGTAAAGCAATGCTGGTTAATACCGGTGCTGAAGCGCTGGAAAACGCCGTGAAGATCGCCCGCGCGGCGACTGGTCGTACAGGCATTATCACGTTCGACGGTGCTTTCCACGGCCGTACCATGATGACGCTGGCCATGACCGGCAAGGTACTGCCCTATAAGAACGACTTCGGCCCTATGCCGGGTGATGTTTTCCGCGCGCCGTTCCCCAACCCGCTGCACGGTATCAGCGAAGAAGCGTCGTTAGACGCCATTCGTACGCTGTTCAAAACCGATATTGCCCCGCATCGCACGGCGGCTATCGTGATTGAGCCGGTACAGGGCGAAGGCGGTTTCTACATCGCCTCACCGGATTACCTGAAAGCGCTACGTGCGCTGTGTGATGAGCACGGTATTCTGCTGATCGCCGATGAAGTGCAGTCTGGCTTTGCCCGTACCGGCAAGCTGTTTGCGCTCGAACATAGTGGTATTGAAGCGGACATCCTGACCACCGCCAAGAGCCTGGCGAACGGCATGCCGCTATCGGCGGTTGTGGGTAGTGCCAAAGTGATGGACGCCTCTGGCCCCAACTCCCTGGGTGGCACCTACAGTGGTAACCCGCTCTCCTGCGCAGCGGCGTTAGCGGTCATCGAGGTGATCGAAGAAGAAGATATCCTGGCGCGCAGCGAACAGATGGGCAAAATGCTGGCCGAGCGTTTTGCAGTGTGGGAAGCGCGTTTCCCTGCCGTTGCCCACGGCCGTCAATTAGGCGCCATGGCCGCTTTTGAATTGCTCGATAGCGAAGGAAAACCCGATACAGCGCTAACCGGTGCGCTCTGTGCCAAAGCCCGCGAGAAAGGCTTGATCCTGCTCTCCTGTGGCTTCTACGGCAACAGCATCCGCATTCTGGTGCCGCTGACGGTCTCTTCTGCCGTGCTGGAAGAGGGCTTGAGCATTATCGAGGAATCTCTGGAAGCGCTTAGTTAAGCCGTCCTTCTAGGCATCATCAAACCCGTCATCGCCAAACAGTGAAAGCTGTTGGCGATGGCGGGTTTTGCTTTTCTAGCGCGCTTATTCACAATGGATTGATGCCCAGGTTTCCGAGTGGCGGCGAAGCTACAGCATTTACTTCCAGCGGTACTGTCTTGGTTGAATTCATGTATATTAGAATTTTACGTCTACAATATATTCTCTATGAGTTTTCTTAAGTAAGTAAGTGTCGACTAAGGAGATGCATGAATGAAAGTTCCTCAATGGATTGTTTGGGATCTTGGTGGCGTTGTCGTTGAATTGGATTTTAGCGGCATGATGGAAGATGCCACTGAGAAATTTAATATCGATAAATCAGAATTGCTCCCGTTAATTCGAGAAGAATTTAAGGTGTCTCCATCAAGTTACAGTCTTACTGAAAAAGCAGTCGCAGGGTTGATAACAAAAGAGATTTATATTTATGAAATAAAGAGTGCAATAAGTAGAGATGTTCCCGAGTACGGGATAGAGAGCTTGCTAAAAAGAGTATTGGTCGGCGAAAAAAACGAAACAGTATTGTTAATTAAGAAATTAGCTCAGCGTGGTTTCCGCCAAGCTTGCATGTCAAACATCGATCAAACACATTGGGAGAAAATACAGTCCTTTCCGAATGTTGATAACTTATTTGAGAAAAAGTTTTTATCTTTTGAGCATAAGCTTGTCAAACCTAATGCCGATGCTTTTTTAAAAATGTTGGAGATTTTAGGTTGCGATAGAGATGATGTTGTTTTTATCGATGATCGTGAAGATAATGTTAAAAGTGCTAGGGATAGTGGTATTGATGGGATTGTTTTTGAAAACCATGCTCAGCTCTTGAAAGATTTATCAGCGCGTGGCCTGTTAACTTAATTGGCAAAGGAGGGAGGGCATGAGTGGAATAAAGAAAGGACAGTTTACTGTTACCTCAAGCAAAACAATTTATAAGAACCCCTGGATTGAAGTTACCGAAGACAGTGTTATCCGGCCTGAGGGTGATAGGGGGATATTTGGCACTGTTGATATGAAAGACGGTGTTGCAATTCTTCCTTTATTTTCTGATGGTACGGTATTGCTTGCCCGTGAGTATAAATATGCTCAAGATGCTGAAATGATAGAAATCATTGGTGGAGGGATAGACGAGGGGGAAGCTCCTGAGCAAGCGGCTGCTCGGGAGCTTGCAGAGGAGGCTGGCATCGGTGCAGGCCACTTTAAATCTATCGGTGTAACGGATCCTTTTACAACTCTAGTTAGAACAAGAGATCATCTTATCATTGCAACAGAACTCTATGAGCTAGCTGCTAGGCCTCCTGCCGATGATATGGTTGAACCTTTCAATGTTTCTCTTAATACTGCTGTTGAATACGTTTTAAATGGAAGTATTACACATACTACTTCATGCCTTTTGATTTTAAGAGCAGCATTCGAATATCCACAATACGTAAATGCAAAAGTAGCTGGTTTGTAGTGTGTGGTTGTCAGCTTTTTCGCGTTTGAACCAAACGACCTGGATGGGGGCCTTAGCCATGCTGTATCCTGATGGTTTGCTCGGCATAACGCCTATTCGTCATAAAACCATGACGTTATCATCAAGTGATAGACGTCGTAAGCGGCAGGCCGCTACGCTAGCGTGTTAGACAAACTCAATAGGAGAGAGTGCATGTATATCGCCATGAACCGTTTTCGGATTGCCCCAGGCCGCGAAGAGGATTTTTTAGAGGTGTGGCGCAACCGCGATTCTCATTTGGATGAAGTGCCGGGCTTTAAACAATTCCAAATGCTGCAGGGCGAAAGCCAGGAAGACCACACCGTGTTTATCTCCCACAGTGTGTGGGAATCGGAAGAAGCCTTCCGCGCCTGGACCAAATCAGAAGCGTTCCGCAAGGCTCATGCTAACGCCAAAGCGCCGGAAGGTATCTATCTTGGCCCACCTAAGTTTGAAGGGTATGACGTGGTGCTGTAAGCCAAATCCAATAAGGTTGGCGCTGGAGATCCAGACGTTTGGGGGGAGTGTATCGGTATGGCGTTTCAACCCTCCCCCAGCGAGCCGCTTATCGCTCATGAGGCGACCTTGGCCTCCTCTTGGCCGCTCTGTTTGAGCGCTTCGGCAACGAAGCCATTTGCCTTACGCGCTTGTAGGAAACTCTCTACCCAAGCGATCACGTCCTGACGATCTCGCGGCAACGCCATGGCCTGCTCGATCTGGGTAAAAGCATCCGGCAACACGCGGTATGCTGAGTGCTCTTGAGCAAAACGTTCGAGGGGTTGACGCACTCCGGCGGCGGCTTCCAGGCCTTGATCGACAAACCAGTCAACGGCAGCCGTAGAAGTGGGGGCACGCACCAGCGATGCGCATTGCAAGGTGCGTGTTAGAAAGAGGTCATAGGCAGCCCCCTGCCCAACGGAGATGCGCACTCCCTCCTGGTCTAAATCCGTCACGCGCACGTTAGACGATTCCCTCGGCACTAAATATGTCCCTTCAATGATCACATAGGGGTCGGTAAAGCATATCGTTTCGGCCCTTTTGGGGTCTCGGGCTAGAAAGGCTAGATCCCAAGCATCCTCTCCCAGCGCGGTCACCACCTTACCAGCGGCGTCGAAGGGCACGAGGCGAAGCGGTACGTCGATCCATTCAGCCAATGCCCGAGCCAGGGCGACGGAGACGCCCGTCAGCTCGCCGCTGAAACTTTTTTGTGCCAAGACGGGATTGCCCAGGTTGATGGCAGCTCTCAATTCTCCACCCGGGGCCAGACGTCGTTTCAACTGATCGTTATTTAAAGCCATGACGGGTACCTTTTATGCTTGTAAATGTTGAAAAATGTCCCGGCGTTTACCGGGACGAAAAGAATCAACTCCTCAGGGAATGGGTATGCTGGTGATAAGTGCCCTTCAGTCGCCTTCTGGATTGCCAGTGGTGGGGGGCGATACTCTCATTCGACGACGCAGGATCGGGCCCAGGATATAGGGCAGTACTAATCCCAGTGTCGCAAAAGCCCACAAGCCGATAGCCAGTCCACTGCTCCATAGGATCATCCAGTCCCCATCGGAGATATCCATGGCATGGCGCAGGTTCTTCTCCATCTCGGGCCCCAGCAACAAGCCAAGGATCACCGGCACCAGCGGAATCTCCAGCTTGCGCAGAACGTAGCCGCCCACCCCAAAGGCCACCATGAAGTAGAGGTCAAAGATGGTGTTACTGATCGAGTAGATACCCACGAAAGCGATCATTGTGACGATCGGCAGCAGGTACATCGGTGGTACGGAAAGCAGCTTGACGAAGATGCCTACCAACGGAATATTGAGGATCAGCAGTAAGAAGTTACCAATTAACAGCGCAGCAATAACGCCCCAGACGATGTCGGCATTCTGGGTGAACATCAACGGACCTGGTGTGATATTCAACGAGATCAACAGCGCCAACAGTACCGCTGTGGTGCCGCTCCCCGGCACACCGAGGGTCAACATGGGAACCAAAGCACCGCTGGAAGCGCCATTATTACCCGCTTCAGGCGCTGCGACACCGCGAGGGTCACCCTCTCCGAAGTAGCCTTTCTTACCCAACACACGCTTTTCCAGGGTATAGCTGATGAAGCTACCCAACGAAGCACCGGCACCCGGTAGCACACCGGCAATAAACCCCAATACCCCACCCCGGAAGCTGGTGGGCAGGATATCGCGGATATCCCTCCAAGAGAGCGAAAGCTTGTTGACCTTCATCTTCTCCTTGCCGCCACCGGCTCGCTCTTCAATAAAGAACAGCAGCTCGGAAATAGCGAACAAGCCTACGATAGCGATGATGAAGTCGACGCCTTCGAAGAGTTCGAGCACGCCGAAGGTGTAACGCTGAACGCCAGTATTATCGATACCCACAGTGGCAATCATTAGACCAATACAGGCGGCGACCACCGTTTTGATAGGGTTTTTGCCGGTAATGCCACCCAAAGTAGCGAACGCTAACAAGAAGAGCGCGAAATACTCCGCAGGGCCGAACGTCAGAGCGAAATTAGCCAGCAGCGGCGCCAGCAAGATCAAACCGACGGTGGCCACCAGGCTACCAATGAAGGAGGCCACTGCCGAGATAGCGAGCGCCTCCGACGCCTTGCCTTTTTGGGCCATAGGATAGCCGTCCAGGCAGGTCATCATGGCCGGTTCATCGCCGGGAATATTCAACAGAATCGACGAAATACGCCCACCGTACATGGCCCCGGCATACACTGAAGTCAGCATAATCAGGGCGGTTTCTGGCGCGAGTCCCAAACTGAACGCCAGCGGAATCAGGATAGCCACGCCATTGGCCGGGCCTAACCCCGGTAAGGCGCCGATCAAGGTGCCTAGAAAAGCCCCCAGCAGGGCGAACATCAGGTTATGGGGCTGCAGAGCAACGCCAAAACCATCCATTAGATAACCTAGAGTTTCCATTAGTTTACCTCCAGGAATGACAGCAGACCCAGCGGCAAGGCGAGATCAAGTGCAAAACTAAACAGAAAGTACACCACCACTCCCGATACTGCCCCGGTAATGTAAGCATTGAGCGGGCGAGCCCCCATGCGCCAGCAAAGCGTTCCCACCGCCAGCGTGGTGCTAATGATGAAGCCCAGCGGCTGAAGCAGCATGGCGTAAAAGATCAGCACCACTATGGCGATGATTAGCTCAATACCGGTACGGCTCCACGGCCAGGCGTTGTCGGGATCAGGACGTACAATCAGATATAGGCTGGAAATGGCTAAAACGATGGCAAGCAGCGTTGGGAATGTCTCCGGGCCAACAGCTTCGCCACCACCGAACGGTTCCGGGAACTGAGTGGCGCCCCAGCCGTACGCAGCGGCCAGGACGATCATCAAAACCCCAAAGATGCGGTCATTGAATGTCATTACTGAATCATTCCCAGCTCAATGGATAGTTCGCGGATATCATTGATTTGCTCTTCCATGAACTCCTTGAATGCTTCACCGGTGTAGTGAAAGGGCATGAGGCCGTTGTTTGCCATTACCGTTTTCCACTCATCACTGGCATACAGGGTTTCGATAGCACCAACCCAGTATTCATAGGCATCATCCGAGATGCCTGCTGGCATATAGAAGCCGCGCCAATTCGGCCCGACAGCATCAATACCCTGCTCTTTGGCAGTCGGGATATCTGCAAAATCACCCGGTAACCGTTCAGGCGCCAGAACGGCTAGGATTCTCAGGTCGCCCGATTCCCAGAAGCCACGCGCTTCAGAGATATCGCCAGTAAAAGCATCGAGGTGGCCTCCCACGACCTGAGTCAATGCCTCACCGCCATTGTTGTACGAAAGGTAAGGAACCTCTCTGAGTGTCTCGACCCCTGCCGCTTTAGCGGCGATAAGCGCTTTTAAGTGATCCCAGCCACCCTTGGCACTGGCGCCGGCAAATTTAACGGATCTGATGTCATCTTTGATGGCATCCATGAGCTCATTAAGGTTTTGGTAGGGGGAGTCATCAGGCACCGCGATAACCCCATAATCAGACCCGACAGTACCGATCCAGCGCACCATATCAACGTCCATGCCAGGAAATTGCTCCTGTGCCAGACGCGTCGGCACAGCCGTTGAGGCGGCGATGAGAACGTTCTCCTCACCTTCGCGTTTGCTGACGACGTGAGAGTAAGCTACACCGCCCCCGGCCCCCGCCATATTGATCGTCTGTACGTTACCAGGGACAAGCCCCAGATCGGACAACACCTTACCGCCGGTACGGCATGTGAAGTCCCAGCCGCCACCGGGGTCTGAAGGGGCGATGCACTCTACTCTGCGGGCTGGTTCATATGAAAAAGCAGAAAATGAAGCGGTACTCAGGGCTGCAGAAAGGGCAGTAAGGGCGATAAGGCGCTTGTTCATTAGTAAACTCCGCGGTCGGAAGACTGTTCGTTATTGTTGGCATTCGTATGGTTCACGAGTGATGCTAGGGAACTTGTCTCGACAGGAGAATCTTCGTTTGGGAAACGCCCCTTTTCCATATGGGTTAAGCGACTCAAGTATCTGTTAAATAATGAATTAATCGTTTACTTATTAGAAGGAATTAGACTTATGTCTAGCTCTTGGATATGCCATGCTGATTAAAAAAATGCCCCAGCATTAAATGCTGAGGCATGTTGGCGCGTTTTCCTCAAACTAATAGTCACTAAACAGACACTAATAAGCACCCTGATCAGGCAGCAACACGGCCCCTTATTTGACGATGTCCATCACCTCACGCAATGACGCCACCTGTGCGTGGAAAAAATCTTCGAACTCATCGCCGGTTAAATGGAAAGGCATCAGACCTCGCCGCGCCATGATGTCCTGCCAATACTCGCTTTCATAGACATGCGCTATGGACTGAATCCAGAACGCTTTATCTTCTTCGCTAATACCGGCAGGCGCATAAAAACCGCGCCAATTCGGGGCTACAACATCGACGCCCTGCTCCTTGGCCGTGGGCAAATTATCAAACGGTGCGGGCAGACGCTCCTCCGCCAGAATCGCGAGCACACGCAGACCCCCGCTTTCCAGATAGCCCGTGATGCCGGAAATATCGCCAACGAACACATCCAGATGGCCACCCAATACCGGCGTTAGTGCACTACCGCTATTGTTATAATCAAGGAATGTAACGCCGCTAAGCCCTTCGATGCCCGCCGTATGCAGCACTCTAAGGACATTGATCTGATCCCACCCCAGCACACCACTGCCCGTGGCAAACTTGACCGATTTGATATCGCTCTTGAGTGAGGTAATCACCTCATTAAGATCCTGTATCGGGGACTCTTCTCGCACGGCCAGAATGGCATAGTCCGCACCCAAGGTACCCAGCCAGGTGACATCGTCGGCGCTCATGCCCGGGTAGAGATCCTGGGCAAGCCTTGTCGCATTGGAAGAGGAGGCCGCGACAATCAAGCCGTCGTTCCCCTCCCGTTTGCTGACCACATGGGCAAAGGCCACGCCACCGGCGCCACCCGCCATATTTTTAGTCTGCATGGTTTGGTCAATCAGCTCCGTTTCACGCAAGCCTTGTGCAAATTGGCGACAGGTAAAGTCCCATCCACCACCGGGGTCAGCAGGCGCTAGGCACTCAAGCCGTTCAGCAGGATGCTCAGCGCTGACGGGGTTGCCCAGCGCCATGAAGGGCCAGAATAGGGCAGTGATGGGGACTAGCTTTAAAGCAGTCGATAGCGTTGGCATAAGACACTTCCTATTGTTGTCATAATGTTGTTGTCATCATATTCGGCATCTTTTCATGATGACGGTGTATTGCCACAACGCCACGTCGTGGCGAGTTTCAACTCAGCTCATGGGTATCGCAGGGGCTGGCTAGGCTTGTGGATTTGGTTTTAATCCTCCCGAAAGGTTAGGCAGACGGGGCTCGGCGTCGTCAACTGATGAAGCGGGGCGGGCTGCCGACTCATAAGGGTGGTGATATCGAAGGTGGCGACGGTATCGTCGTCTTCATTGGCGATGTGAAGGTGGCCAGGGCCGCAGTCAAAACCCAGAAAGCGTGGTGTTTTGCCGCCGGAGGGGAAGCTTCTGATGTAAGCCAGATGACCACTTCGCGGATTGACTTCAAATACAGCGACACTGTCCTCTCCACGATTGGAGGTCAGCACATGGCGCCCAGAGGGGTGGACAACAACGCCTGCCGCGCGGTTGTTCCCCGTATAAAAGGGAGAAACACTGGGCAGAATTTGCAGTGGCGTCATCTCGCCACTGGCGTAATCAATTTGATAGGTCGCCACGGTCGAGTCCAGCTCGTTGATGACGTAGGCGATGTTTAGTTCGGTGTGGAAGTCGATATGCCGTGGACCTGCTCCTTCCCGCGTTGGCGTTTTAACCACCTGAGGGGCGTGGAACTTGCCACGATGGCCATCGAACGGGATCGCAAACAGGCAATCAAGCCCCTTGTCGGGCACTAAGACGTGACGCCCATCCGGTGTGAAAGGGTTGGCATGCGGCTTGGGAAAGGGCTGTTCTATACGATGAGGCCCCAATGTACCGCTTAGTTCAATGAAGTCAGTAACCCCAGTAAGGGTGCCATCCGCGGCCAAACCAATCACCGCCAGCGAACTGGAGATATGGTTGGAGACCACGATGAAACGTTCACTGGGGTCGAGCGCCAAGTGCACTGGATTGGCGCCTCCCGTGCTCATCTGGTTAAGCAGCTTTATCTCACCACTCACCGGGTGAATAGCGAAGGCGCTTATTTCACTGCGATCGCCGTGAATGCAGTAGAGTCGATCACCATCACGGTTGAGCGCTAGGTAAGAGGGGTTGGTAAGCCCTTCCAGCAGTTGGATCTGTTCCCATTGCTGCGCTGTATCGTCAACACGATAGACGCTGATGCCTTTGCCGCGGGCCTTGCGCCGCAGCGTGGTACGACAGCCAATGTAAGCCAGCATAAGTTGCTTCCTGTGTCATTTGGAACGGGTCATCAATAGCGGTAGGGCTCAGTGGCTAGACTGGCCTTCCTCCAGTGTCTTACGCACCACAAAGGGCAGAATGCCGCCGTGCATGAGGTAGTACACTTCCTGGGAAGAGTCGATGCGCAGATCCAGCATTAACGTAACGTCCTCTCTTCCAGTACCACTTAGGTGTAGCAGCACCGGGTTTTTACCCACCGCCAAGGGTTCTCTAACGTCGATGGCAACGCTTTCATCACCTGACAACGCCAAGCCATCGGCAGTCACACCAGCGGGGAATTGCAGCGGCAGTACCCCCATACCGATTAAATTGCTGCGATGGATGCGCTCGAAGCTACCGGCGACCACCACCCTTACCCCCATTAGCGCTTGGGCCTTGGCTGCCCAGTCGCGGCTCGACCCCGCACCGTAATTAATGCCCGCGAAAACCACTAAAGGGATATCTTTGTCGAGATAGCCTTGGACAGCCTCGAACAGTGGCTGTGGCTCGCCGCCATCAACGGGGCGCGCCCAGACGCCCTGACCACTTGGCATGCCCGGCAAAAGGTTATCGACCCGCTGATTGGTGAACGCCCCCCTCAGCATCACTTCATGGTTACTGCGCCGAGTCGAATACTGATTGAGGTTGGCGGGGTCCTCACCCATTCTGATTAGATAGCGTCCCGCTTGGCTATCCTCAGGAATGGCCCCTGCAGGCGAAATATGGTCGGTGGTAACGTTGTTACCCAGTTGCATCAGTACCCGCATATCCGTGAGTGACAGAGAGCTGCGTGGCTGGGGTGATACATGCTCCAGGTAACGTGGACGGCGCAGATAGGTCGATTCAGAATGCCAGTTGAAACGTAGGCTGCTCTCAGCATTGAGTTTTTGCCAGTGATGCGTTCCCTCCCAAAGCGTCGCGTTACGAACGGCATGCCCCTCGGGGGTGACAAACGCATTCACTAGCTCGGCAACCTCGTCGTCGCTAGGCATCAGCTCTGACAGGTACACTGGCCGTCCAGAGGCATCTTCGGCGATGGGCTCGCAGGTAATATCCCGAGTCACATCACCCGCAATGGCGTAGGCAACCACAAGCGCAGGCGACATTAGATAGCCAGAGGAAAGACGTGGGTTTACCCGCCCCTGGAAGTTACGGTTGCCAGACAACACGGCGACGCCGTCCAGACCCGTGTCGACGCGCGCCTCCACCGCAGGAATCAAGCTGCCTGAATTGCCAATACAAGTCATGCAACCGATGCCCGTCAGTGAAAACCCGAGTGCATCGAAATCCTGCTGCAGACCTGCACTTTTTAGGTAATCGGCGACGACCCGCGAGCCCGGTGAAAGCGATGTCTTCACCCACGGCTTGCGCGTCAAACCACGCTGGCGTGCACGCCGCGCTAGCAATCCAGCTTGAATCACCTCAGTGGGGTTGGCGGTATTGGTACAGCTTGTGATCGCTGCAATCACTACCGCGCCATGATCGATCGTGCGAGCCCAGCCGCTCAGATCAGCGGCGCTATCATGGCTGGTTGCCAATAGATCAACGGCCTTGTGCGATGGACGACCGAGCCGCTGATACGAGGCTGCCAATTCACTGAGTGCATGCCGCTGATGAGGTTGGTGGGGACCGGCAACACTGGGTTCTATACGGGATAAGTCGATCTCAAGGCAGCGATCAAAACAGGGGGCGGGAGCGTCGCTATGACGCCACAAACCTTGGGTTTCTAAATAAGTCGCTACCCGGGTGCGCAACGCCGCATCGCGTCCACTCAAGGTTAAGTACTCCATGGTGCTATCGTCGAACGGAAAAAACATGACGGTTGCCCCGTACTCTGGCGCCATATTGGCAACGGTGGCCCTTGCCGCTAGATCCAGACCAGCCAGCCCAGGGCCACAGAATTCGACGAATTTGCCTACCACTCCCTCAGCGCGCAGTAACTCAGCAATAGTGAGGGCTAAATCCATGGCAGTGACTGTTGGGCCAAGCTGGCCGGTGAGACGAATCCCGATGACCTCGGGAAGGGTGAGCGTCACGGGCTCCCCCAGCAAGGCTGCCTGCCCCTCAAGCCCACCAACCCCCCAGGCGAGCACGCCCAAAGCGTTAATCATCGGGGTATGGCTGTCTGTCGCCACCATATTGTCGGGATGCAACCAGGATGGGCCACCATTTTCGCTTTCACTCACCCACACCACTTCAGCCAGTGACTCCATATTCACTTGGTGAATGATACCGGTGCCGGGGGGGACCACTTTAAAGTTATCCAGGCTCTGTTCAGCCCACTTCAAGAAGCGGTAACGCTCCTCATTGCGATGAAAATCGATGTCCAGATTGCGTGCAAATGCCTCTGGCTGATCGAAATGCTCAACGATCACCGAATGGTCAATGGCTAATACGGCGGGTATTGCCGGGTTTATTCGGTTAGGATCGCCGCCCATCTCAGCCACCGCATCTCGCATCCCAGCAAAGTCGGCTAACGCAGGCAGGCAGGTGGTATCGTGAAACATCAAGCGATTAGGATAATAATTAACCTCTCCTTCACTCGTCTGACCTGCTAAAAAGCGAAGAAAGCCAGGCACGTCGTTAGGGGAGCGGCGTGCCACGTTCTCTAGCAGAATGCGCAAGGAGTAGGGCATTTGCTTAAGCCGTTGCTTATCGACCAAGTCAGCCAGGGCAATGTAACGGTACTCCTGGCCGTCTACTGTCATCCTGCGCGGCTGGAAGGTAGGGCGCTTATCTTGGGGCATTGGGGGTCTCCTTGGGCACCGAGCTGAGGCGCAATGGAAACCACGTTATAGGAAGATCTTCAAAGGGAAAATTGAAGCTTCGCCAAGCGAGCGTTCGTCAGCGGGTAACAGTCGAACGCGACCTGCTACTCCAGAGGCTCAGATAGGTAACCTTAAGCCGATGAAGAGAGTCGAAGATGCTCGACAAAGGCTTTTACTGTCGGGGGTAGCATACGAATATCCCTAATCCCGATTTGTAGTTGCCGCTCTGCCCAACTTTCGTTAAGCGTAATGCCGACAATAGGGATTGACTGTGCATAGATGTTGATAACATGACGAGGCAAAATCGCGATGCCCAGGCGGGAAGCCACCAACTGGCACATGCAGTCAAAGCTACTGACCCGAATTTTGACCTTGGGCGTAATGTCCAGTTTCTGAGCTTCACGGGTAATTAAAGCGTAGAGAGCACTTTCGCTGTGTGAGGCAATCAGCTCGTGGCGAATAAACTCAGCAAAATGTAGGCTTTCCCGCTCTGCTAGCGAGTGACTCACTGACACCGCGACGGCGAGCTCATCGCTACGGTAGGGAAACGTTTCAAGCTCAGGCGATGCGGTGTGACTGGCAAAAACACCCAGATCCGCATGCCCGTCAACGACCTCGCGCACGATAGCAGCCCCCACGCGTTCCTCGATATCGAGCTTTATGCCCGGGTATTCGGCGGTGAATGATTCAATATCGGCGGGCAGAAACTGTGCCAATGCAGAGGTCGTGGCGTGGAGCTTAATATGTCCCTTGATCCCCCCCGTGTAGTCGTTTAACTCCTCCTCCATCTGGTGCAGGGTCTCGAAAACCTTACGGGTGTAGGAGAGCATGGATTGACCCGCAGGCGTTAGCTCCACCCCCCGTGAAAAGCGTGTGAACAAAGGTGCCCCCACGCGACTCTCAAGTTCAGCAATGCGCTTGCTAATGGCCGACACCGCTAAGTGCGCTCGTTTCGAGGCCCGGGTAAGACTTCGCTCTTCGGCAACGCAAAGAAAGATTTTCAAGGTAGTCAAGTCATAGCGCATTGAGCCGCTCACAAGCTGATAAGAGTGAATGATAGCCGTGGCAAGTTTGGATGGTTTATCTGCACTCAGCCGTATAAGCCCTAACGCTGAAACGGCAGATCAGCCATATTTTCTGGATAGTCTATATGGTAAGCATGATGGCTGTTCAATGGAAACTTCCCTGTAATGGCTCATCTCCTTGCAGCGGGCTCTTCTTGAGTTGGTCGATGAACGTTGACCTCGATCAGTTGATGTCCATTGCGATTGATGAAGTCGCCTATCCCGCGATCAGGGCGCCAATCATTGCTAAGCTCCGCCGGATGCCTGCCTGGATAGCGGATCATCAAGAGGCCAAAAAGTCGCGTAGAGCCTTTATTTCTGTGGTATGCCATCTGAGTAATCATGGCACTGGACTTCGGCCTCTTGTAGTAACCAGGCCCTGAATGCCTCCGCATGAGGGTGAAGATATTGCTGATCAGAATAGGCTAGGTGAAAAGCCTCTGATGTGGCGATACGCTGCTCAAAGGGGGCGATCAGTTTGCCGCTTGCGATCATTCCTTCCACCAATGAGCTACGCCCAAGCGCGAACCCTATTCCTTGGGACGCCACTTCTAGCGCGGCAATCAAGGTATCGAACTGGAGCCCTTGGGAAGTATCGAGATGACTTCCTCCCGTCTTATTCAGCCAGTAGCCCCATCCTTCCTCATAGCCGATCACGTGCAGCAGGGTATGCTCGGCCAGGGCCTCGAGAGAGTCGGTGGGTGATGTTCTTGTGAATAGCGATGGGCTGCATACTGGAAATAACTCATCCCAAGTGAGCCGCTCTGACTTCATCCCCTCCCAACCTCCCTGGCCGTAGCGGATCTCCATGTCGGCCTCCTCCTTCTTATAGCCCTCTCCAGCCCAGATATTGCTCGTGAAACGCAGGCCGATGTTGGGGTACAGAGTCCGGAAGCGAGAGAGGCGTGGGGCGAGCCAGGTGGTGAGGAATACTAAATTGACTCTGACAGTAATCAGCTTGGGACGCCCCTGACCGAAGATCTCATCGGTGGCGACCGCTAGGCGCTCAATGGCCTCGTGGATAGCTGGCAAGTAGGCCAACCCTGCATCGGTCAAAGCAATACCTCGGGGGAGGCGCTTGAACAGTTGGGTGCCAAGCTGTGACTCGAGCGCCTTGATCTGCTGGCTGATAGCCGCTTGGGTGAGATTGAGCTCAACCGCCGCCCGGGTAAAGCTTTGAAGGCGGGCGGACGATTCGAAGGATCGCAACCAATTCAGCGGAGGAAGCCTTTTCTTCATGATTATCTTCATCGCAGTAGGTCACCGAGTTTAGTCGGTCAATTTATCAGATGTGGGCTTGCGTATCAGTCGCTACGAGCTACTCACGAAGGAAAAAATGAGATGTCCTACGAGGGTCATGGATTCTTCCTGTGTTAAAAATTTAGGGGGACGACCAAAGCCGTTGGTAGAGCCCAATGATCTCGTCGGCGTCGGGAACTCGAGGGTTGTTTCCGGGCGAACCGGAGGCCAATGCCTGTTCGGCCATGTTGGTCATCAGCTCAAAGAAGCGCTGACGCTTGATGCCAAACTGCTCAGGAGTGGGAACTTGAAGCTCATCGTTGAGGGCATTGAGTTCATCAAGCAGTTTGTGATTGGCGACGTCGATACTGTCCTGCTCGCTGGCGATGCCAATGGCACGAGCGCAGTCGGCATAGCGCTCCGGGGAGGCCGGTATCGAGAACGCGGTCACGGTGGGCAGCAGCATCGCGTTGGAGAGGCCGTGCGGCACA
Organism: Halomonas sp. N3-2A; assembly: GCF_002216165.1. Lineage (NCBI taxonomy): Bacteria > Pseudomonadati > Pseudomonadota > Gammaproteobacteria > Oceanospirillales > Halomonadaceae > Halomonas > Halomonas sp. N3-2A. Next base: position 4,481,989 of record NZ_CP022286.1, read on the forward strand.
TGAAAATAGGCGCCAATGGGACGGCTCATGCCATGTACTAGTGCCACAGAGGCATTCGAGAAGGCCATGCCCGCAAGGGTCGACCCCAGCATCATCGCCTCACGGGCGCGTTGGTCATCACCGTGGTGATAAACGCGACGGAGATTAGGGCCAATCAGTCTCATCGCTGAGAGAGCTTGGCTGTCGCTGAATGGGTTGGCTTTCTTGCTGATATAGGCTTCGATCGCGTGGGTCAAAGCATCAATTCCGGTATCGGCGGTCGTCCGCTTTGGCAGGCTCAGGGTCAGACGGTAGTCGATTATAGCTGCCACCGGCATGAAGCCAGATCCAACACAAAGCATCTTTTCGTCGCTGTCTTCGTCAGTAATGATGGTGAATCGGGTTACCTCGGAACCGGTACCCGCTGTCGTAGGGACCGCGATGATGGGGAGGCCCACTTCACTCACCTGGCGGGGGAACTTGTAATCTCGCATTTCACCGCCGTGCTTGGCCAGGATGGCAATCGCCTTGGCGCTATCGATGGGACTCCCACCTCCCAGGGCGATGATACTGTCGTAGTGACCTCTACATGTCTTTTCCACGCCGGCTTGTATGGAGCTAATGGTAGGCTCTGGTACGGTATCGTCGAAGACATCTGCAGCAATCATATGGTTAGAGAGCGTTGCTTGAATTTGCCCGACGTAGCCCAGTTGGACCATCATCTTATCGGTGATGATGAGAGGGCGCTGGCAGCCGAGGTTTGCCAGGATATGGGGAATCTCCTGGCTTGCGCCTTCGCCCACCTGCATAAGACGAGGAAAAGAGATCTGAGTGGACATGACGTCTCCTTTGGTAATGGGTCTCAAGGACGGCGGTATAAAGACAACCCCCGTGAAATTTGTGTTTATTTATTAACGAGTTCCGAAAGTTCGGCGGTGGAGCAGGGGGCGAGCGCCTCCAAGGGGGCTTCTCGTTCGGCTTGCCCAGAACGCGGTTCTTCTCTTAGCGACTTGCATAGGCCATAGATGGCCAGCACTACCACGACTGAGCACGGCAGGGCGGAAACGATCGAGGCGGTCTGCAAGGCTTGCAAGCCTCCGGCGAGTAATAGCACTGCGCCCACTGCACCCACCGCGATCCCCCAGAATACCCGCAAGCGTGTCGAGGGGTGTTCATTACCCATGCTGACCAGAGTGCAAATCACCAAGGCTGCGGAGTCTGCGGAGGTGACGAAATAGGTCACCAGCATGACGGTACAGATCGAGGCAAACAGTAGCGTCAGTAACTGCCCCAGCCCCATCAGTTCAATGGTCGTGAACAGTGCTATGGTGACGTCGTCATTAACCGCTGCGGTCACGCCACCGCTTCCGTAGAGCTCTATGAAGAGAGCAGTGTTGCCAAATACGGTGATCCATAGGGCCCCCAGAAGCGTTGGCGCTAACAGTACACCGAGTACGAATTCGCGGATCGTGCGTCCCCGGGAAATGCGCGCGATGAACATGCCAACGAACGGGGCCCAAGCTATCCACCACCCCCAGTAGAAGATGGTCCACGCTCCTTGCCACTGGCTCTCAGGGTCGGGGTCGACCCAAAGTCCTAGCTCCACCGCATGAAAGAGATAGTCTCCTAAGTTGGTAAAGAAGGCTCCTAGCAGGTAAGCAGTCGGACCGAAAATGAGAAACAGCGCCAGAATAATCCCTGTCAGTTGCATGTTCAGCATGCTGAGGAGTCGAATGCCCTTGTTGACACCGGTGACGACCGAGACAGTAGCGATAGTCGAAATTAGGATGATCAGCATCACCTGATGAGAGGTCGATACCTCGAAGCCGAACAGATACTGGAGGCCTGCGTTGATCTGCTGGGCACCCATTCCCAAGGAGGTGGCGATGCCGAACAAGGTTCCGAACACGGCCAACAGATCTACCACATGCCCGATGGGGCCATAGATACGATCACCGAAGATTGGGTACAGGCTGGAACGAATGGAGAGAGGAAGCCCTTTTCGATAGGAAAAATACGCCAGCGCCAAGCCGATCACCGCAAACAGTCCCCAGCCGTGTAGCCCCCAATGGAAGATGGCGATGCGCATCGCCACTTGGGCTGCCTCAACGCTCATCTCTTGGCTTTCGCTGATGAAGGGGTTGCCTTGGAAGTGAAAAATCGGCTCTGCGATACTCCAGAAAAGAATGCCAATGCCGATACCAGCACCAAATAACATCGAGAACCAGGCAAAGTTACTGAACTCCGGTTTTTCCCCTTCGCTCCCTAGACGGATACTTCCGTAGCGGCTAAAGATGAGCCAGATCGAGAAGAATAGGATGAGAGTTATTAAGGCGATGTAATACCAGCCAAAATTTGAGCTAACAAATTTATTGGCGTCACTGTAAATGGCGCCAGCGTACTCTGGATCAATAACGGTAAAGATAATAAAAGCTATCACCAACAGGGCGGATCCGATCGTCATGGTCGGATGACCTCCCCCTAACAGGCCTATCTTTCGCATCGCGTCTTTATTGTGCTTGTACATGATGCATATTCCTCCTTTCTCGCTCTGGTGAGACGAACCTAGAGCACAGGTTGTCTCGTTATCGGCTTGAAGCGACTGACCCACACTTTTATCGCTTCGGCAAAATTTCCACGTTGCGAACAAATGTGGCTTGGGGGTCATTCTTGTGAAGGCCGGGAGGGATAACAAGCAACGAAACATCGCCCTAAGACCTCGTTATTTTTATGGATAAGCCGTTAGGCTGTTTTTTCTTGGCCTGCGTTGAAGCAAGCAGTGCCGTGGTTGAGTTAAAGGATTTCTACCTTTTGAACGCAGTCGGTGTAGCTCGTCATCGCTGCCCTACCGGACGTATTGTTGCCTTGGGGAAGTTTTGCCCTATCAGATCGTCTGCTTTCCCGTTGTTCTCCACGCGCAGCTTCACTTAGGCATCAAAAAACTTATGCCTCAGGGGGATTTTTTATTGCTGGTTAGGCAAGTTGCCACATCCTAGTATCCCGGTTGTCAATCAGGCGAAGGGGCAGTCACTGCGTTCTGTTTTCACTCGCCGGACGTTATCCAGTTCCACTTCATTTCTAGGGAAACACCGCCATGACAACCAACAAATCGCTCCCCTTGTCCGGCGTCCGTGTCGTCGACTTTGGCCAGCAAATCGCCGGTCCCGCTACCGCAATGGTACTCGCTGACCTCGGTGCCACCGTGATACACGTCGATCCTCCGCAGGGGCCTCAGTGGGATCATCCGGCTAATGCGGTCTTGAACAGAAATAAGCGCTGCCTACGCCTTGACATGAAAACGCCCACTGGCCTGGAGCAGGCTTTGGCATTGATCGATACGGCCGACGTCATCATTGAAAGTTTTAGGCCCGGTGTCATGGCGAAACTGGGGGTGGATTTTGCCCGTTTGCAGGCCGAACGTCCGGCGCTGATCACGCTTTCAATGCCAGGCTTTGCCAGTAACGATCAACTACGCAGCGAATGGAAAGCCACTGAGGCCGTTGTCGCTGCCACGTCAGGCGCCTTTACCGATATGGGCTTCAACCGTGTGCTAATGGGGCTCAATCCTAGTTTCTCACCGCTGCCTCTGGGGTCCGCCTACGCGACTACCCTGGCGGCCAGTGCGGTTGTAATGGCACTGTTTGAACGTGAAAAGACGGGGCGCGGTGATGTCATCGAGGTGCCCATTGCGTCGGCGTTGATGGAAGGGTTGTCCTACAACTCCATCGTGATCGACGGCCTGCCTGAACGCTACAAAACCATGCGTGAGAAGGAGATCGAGTATCGCAAGGCCAACGATATCCAGATGGATGTCGCTTATACCGACTTGCAGGAGTACCTTGATCCTTTCTATCGCACCTATGAATGCGCAGACGGACGCATGTTTTACTGTGTATGTCCGTCGCATCGTAACCATGCACGCCGTGCTCTTGAGGCTCTGGGGCTTTACCAGGAACTGGTCGCTGAGGGGCTGCCGGAGGTATCTGATCTGCACTTGCCCGTCAGCGAATGGGAGGGCGAAACGTCCATCGGTGTGTACCCGCTTCCCAAGAAGTGGGCAGATATCATTTCGGCTAAGATGAAAAAAGCCTTTCTCACCAAAACGTCTACTGAATGGGGCATTATTTTCGGTGAAAACGGCATACCAGGTGCTCCTCACCGCACCACACAGGAGTGGGTTAACGACGAGCACACTAACAAGGCTGGCTTAATCGTTGAGGTTGACGACCCCGAATTTGGCCGTATGAAGCAGCCAGGACCGATCGCCTGGCTGGAAGGCTATAGCGAACAAATGTTAGTGCCTCAGCCCAGGAAGCAGGTCGGTTTCGAGGAGGCGCTTGCAGAATTGAAGGCCGTTGCATACCAAGAGACGCTTACCCGTCCGCTGGGTGCGGACATCAAGCCTGCCCAAAAGCAGGGCTGGCTGGAGGGGCTGCGAGTACTGGACTTGACCAATGTTATTGCAGGGCCGCACTCCACCACATTCCTGACTCGTTTCGGTGCGGAAGTGATCAAGCTGGATCCCGTTAAGCCTCTTTATGACCCGCTGATCGGAACGCTTTTCACCTTTCAGACTGGCATGGGCAAGCGCAGTGCACTGGTCGACATCATGACCCCTGAAGGTCGGGAAGTTTTCGAGCAGTTGGTCAAGCGCGTCGACCTAGTGGTTATAAACGCTCCAGAGCGCCAGATAGAGCCACTAGGCTTAGATCATGCCACTCTTCAGTCGGTTAATCCGGGGGTTCTGTTCTGTCGTCTGGATTGTCTCGGCGGCCCGCGCCGTGGGCCGAAGACGAATTACATCGGTTATGACGATATCGTCCAGGCCAATAGCGGCATCATGAGTCGTTTCGGCGGTCCTGACACGCCCGAAGAGCACGCCCACCTTGGCACGCTTGACGTCAATTGTGGATTTGCCGCCGGGCTGGGTATTGCTGTGGCGCTTTATCATAAGCACAAGACGGGTGAGGCAACCCGTGCTAGGACGTCGCTGTCGGCGGTCACAAACCTGGCTCAAGTTCCCTTTGCCTTCGACTACGTGGGGCGCGGGCCCTTCGATGAGCCCTCTGGCCGCGAGGCGCTGGGCTATCATGCCCTCTCGCACTTCTATGCGACCAGCGATGGCTGGATCTATCTGGATTCGAACCAGGCTGAATTGCCTCGGTTGGAATCTGTCGAGGGCCTAGCGGGGATCGAAACGGCCGAGCACAAAGGCGACTTCCTAACCGAGGCCTTTAAACGGGCACCCGCGTCTTACTGGCTGGAAGCCCTACATGCTGCTGACATCGCCGCCGCGCTACCGCTGGGTATCGAGGAGTTGAGGAACAAGTACAGCCGTCGGGCAGATGGTCGAATGGGAATCGACAAGGGCAGCTACGCCTTTTCAGTCTATGCTGATCATCCGAGTGGTCACTGCATTACACAAATCGATCACTATGCTATTCGCCCCACGCAAGCTCAGATCCTCGCACCGACACCAACAGAAAGGTTTGGCGCCTCGACCCGACTTATCCTGGAGGAGCTGGGGTATAGCGCAGATGATATCGACGCGATGATCGCGCGGAAGGTGGCTGGCGTAGGCTGGGGGCGTGAGTTCTTGCCGAGTTAAGCGTGGTGGACTCGCTATCGGAGGGGGATCCCCTCCGATTAACCATTAATTAGGTGGTGTCAGCGGTGGCAAGTAGCGCTCAAGTAACTGGGCGGCATGCAGCACCTTGAGGTCTTGATATTTGCCCGCCACTAAATGAAGGCCTACTGGCAGCCCTTGATTATCCAAACCGCAAGGAAGGGATGCCGCGGGCTGCTGGGTGAGGTTGAAGGGGTAGCTGAACGGCGTCCAGTCCATCCAGTCTCGGTAGGTTCCCCCTGGTGGTACGTTGTGGCTCGCTGCAAAGGGGGCAATGGGCATCGTAGGTGTAACCAGTAAGTCATAGCGTTCATGAAAGGCTGCCATTTGGGCAGTCAATTCACTGCGCTGACGTCGGGCGGCGAGATAGTCGGAAAGCGATACATCCTGCCCGCGTCGGGCAATATCGAGAAACCCAGGGTCGAGTGATGCCTGCTGCTGTTCGTCCAGTTTTTCTAGCGCTTGGGTAGCACCTGCAAACCAGAGGGTGTTAAACGTCTTGATTGGATCGCTAAAGCCAGGATCAACGCGGGTTACTGTGGCGCCCAGCTCTTCGAAATAAGCAATGGCTTGCTCTACCTTTCGAGCAATGTCTGAGGCTACTTCTACGTAGCCAAGATCTGCACTATAGGCGATGCGCCAGCCCTTTAGGTTAGCAGGCGGCGGCGTTAGCCAGTCTGGCCCAAGGGGATTGCCGGAGTAACCATCCCTGGCATCTGGCTGCGCCATCACGCTAAGCATTAGAGCACTGTCGGCCGCTGTGCGGGTCATTGGCCCTAAATGGGAAAGTGTACTCATGGCGCTGGCGGGCCACTGGGGAACCCAGCCAAAGGTTGGCTTTATGCCAAAGGTACCGGTAAAGCTGCATGGGATGCGGATAGAGCCACCCGCGTCACTGCCTTGGTGTAATAGACCTAGATTAAGCGCCGCTGCTGCCCCTGCGCCGCCGGATGATCCCCCTGGCGTCAGTGCGCTATTCCACGGGTTGCGGGTAATGCCGTGCAGGGGGTTATCAGTGACGCCTTTCCAGCCGAACTCGGGCGAAGTCGTTTTGCCAATGACGATGGCTCCAGCATTGCGAAGGTGACGACTGATTGGCGCATCTACCTCCCAAGGGCCGTCTGATGGAGTGGTGGTTGAACCCAGGCGTGTCGGTAGGCCCTTCGTTAAGGTTAAATCTTTAATAGTGACAGGAATGCCATCTAGCGGGCCGCAGGGTTTATCTGCCTGCCAGCGCTGGGCAGACGCTTCTGCCAAGCGCCGAGCCTCTATCTCGTTCACGCAAGTAAACGCATTGACCTTTGGGTTGTCGCGGGCAATCCGCTCCAAGCAGTCGTTTACCAGCGCCTCTGGGGAAAGAGTCCCCTGGCGGAAGCGGTCTAATGCTTCCACAGCCGTGAGTGTCTCAAATGTCTCGGTCATTGTTACTCCCCAGCTATGCTAACGCTGTCTTCAACACCGGCCGCATTCAACATGGCCTGTAGAAGGACGTTACAGCCAGCGTGAACATGCTCTGGGGTAGCGCTTTCAATTTCGTTGTGGCTAATGCCGTCCTTGCAGGGCACAAAGATCATTGCAGCCGGGGCTACACGACCGACGAACATGGCATCGTGACCAGCACCGCTGATGATATCCATGTGCGATAGGTTGAGTTGCTCGGCCCCTTCGCGCACTGCATCAACACAGGCTTTATTGAAGTGCTCAGGGGCAAAATCTGCGGTGGGTGTTAATTCATATTCCAGCCCATGACGTTGGCAAATTTCCTCGACGACCGTCGCTAAGGATTGACTCATTGAGATCAGGGCTTCTGGCTCCCAGTGGCGCATATCCAGGGTCATTTTAACTTGGCCGGGAATAACGTTACGCGAGCCAGGATGTAGTGACATACAACCAACCGTACCGCGCCCGTGGGGCTGATGATCCAAGGCAATTCGGTTAAGTGCTTGGGTGACTTCCGCAGCGCCCATCATGGCGTCGCGGCGCAGATTCATGGGCGTGGGACCCGCGTGGGCTTCAAGCCCGGTTAGGGTTAAATCAAACCACTTTTGACCAAGACCACCGATAACCACGCCGATGGTGGTGTCGGTATCTTCTAAAATCGGCCCCTGTTCGATATGTGGTTCAAAGTAAGCTTTTATCTCACTGGGTGAGACCTCATCGCTACCACGGTAGTGAATGGCATCCAGTGCATCACTTACCGTGACGCCATCGGCGTCAGTGCGTGCCATCATGGCGTCAAATTCAAGCACGCCAGTAAATACTCCAGACCCCATCATGCAGGGTGGGAAGCGACAGCCCTCTTCGTTAGTCCACGCAACGACTTCAATGGGCGATTTTGTGGTGATGTTGTGTTCATTAAGCGTTCGGATTACTTCTAGACCGGAAAGTACCCCAAAACAGCCGTCATACTTCCCACCAGTGGGCTGGCTATCCAAGTGGCTGCCCGCCATGACGGTTTTGGCTGTTGGATCGCTGCCTTCCCGCCGGGCAAAAATATTACCGATATTATCAATGCGGATGGTGCAGCCTTCAGCACGACACCAGTGGATAAATAGGTCGCGTCCCTGGCGATCAAGATCCGTTAGCGCCTGTCGGTTAACGCCGCCCTTAGCCGTCGCGCCCAGCTTCGCCATGTCCATCAGCGATTGCCAAAGCCGATCGCTGTCGGTGCGCAGGTTAGTGATTGCGTTTGTTGGCGTTATGTAGGTAGTCAATTTGCTATCCTCTTAGGATGAAAAGGGTGCTAAAGAACGCATTTTTCATTTATAAATCATATAGTTTTGAACGATTGGCTAGAGTGCCCAGCAGGTCGTTGCTGACTAGCATTTGTGCGGCCATTTCGGCTTCCAGCGCGCTCATGTGGTGCTCTGCATCTAGCATATGCTCGGCCATCACTTGACGGACACGCGAGGTATCTTCGGCTCGGTAGGCATCTAGCAACTGTCGGTGATAGTCCTGGTTAGCGTGATCGAATTGTTTACGCTCAGGCACGTAAGCTTTTTTGATCACGACTAGGTCGCGCAGCATGTCGTTTAAAAACTGGCATATAAATGCCAGCAGTGGGTTCGGGCAGGTGCGCGCCAGCAGTTGATGGAACTCCAGCTCTAAAAAGCGCTGGCGCTTATGGTCTTCCTCGCCGCTACAACAAGTGCAGGATGCTATATTCGCTTCAAGCTGTTGAAAGTCTTCTTCCGTGAGTCGGCCGACGACGGATGCCGCCAGCTCGACCTCTAACAGCTTGCGCAATTGATACACTTGCTTGCCATCTAACTGTTGGAAATGCAGAAAATTACGTAGCATGCGGCTGGCGGGCTCCATGCCCGGCTGATTAATAACGGCTCCTCCTTGAGGCCCGGTTTTTAAAGTGATGAGCCCCTCAACCTCAAGAATCTTAAGCGCTTCGCGTATAGTGGCTTTGGCGCTGCCATAGAGCTCCATCAGAGCTCGCTCATTTGGCAGGCGATCACCTTCACCGAGCCCCTCCGATGCAATCCAGCGTTTGATATCATCACTGGTAAGCTCGGCGAGTTTAGGGCGACGCTTAACGGTTGAACTAGTAGTTGAACTAGCAGTTGAAAAAGGGGCTTTGGCCATCAATACACTCCTTTGTTGATTGTTAGCGATCAGCTATAGAGGGTTTAGCTTCTTGTGCATAAGATGGTTTAGGTTCTTGTGTATAGCTAGGTAAACGCTCGGGATGGTACTCCGCATCATAGTCGTAGCGTGCCTGGGTAAAGCGTTCCACAACCGCTGTGTCACGGCGATGCAATGCATGGCTTAGGCCAACAAACAGTGCGATGTTGAGCAGTAGCCCCCAAATACCTGCATGGAAGCCAAGAGGGGCACTTAGCGGGCCAAAGGTCATCAGAAGCACGCAGCCAACGCCGCTCCACAAACCTGCTAGAGCAGCAGTAGGGTGAGCTTTTTTCCAAGTGATGGCACCGAGTGTCGGGATCACTAATTGTGCAGTACCAGCCAGAGCAGCAATGCCGATAGTGACCAGAACACCGGGTACGGTAAGCGCCATGATATAAGCCACCAGTGAGAAGCCCACCAGTGATAAGCGACCGATATAAACAATACGGGCTTGGCTTGCGTCACGGTTCACATAGCGTTTGTAAATATCCATGGTCACTACCGTGGATACCGCGTGAATCTGTGAGTTTGCCGTTGACATGGCGGCTGATGCGCCCGCTGCCATAATCAGCGAAGCAAGTAGATATGGCGCATACTCCATTAGCATGATGGGCAGGATTTGGTCGGGATTTTCCACATTCGGCTCAAGCAGTACTCCCGAGTAACCTGATAGCACAGAACCTACATAGGCAAAGGCTGCTAAGCCCAATAAGAAGGGCATTAAGTTAAACAGCTTGCCGTGTTTGACTGAGTACATGCGCAACCAGATTTGTGGGCCCATAAAGGCGCCAATAGCCGTTATAGCAAACAGCGAGAACCACATGGGATAGCCCATCGTGCCGTTCGGTCCTGGCATAGTGAGGTGTTCAGGAGAGGTTTGCTGGAGTTGGCTAAACAGAGCGGATGGCCCACCCACTTGGGTGGAAATATAGTAGCCTGCGTACATCATGCCGAAGAATAGCAGAGCCCCATAAATGACGTCGGTCCAGGCAATGGCACGAATGCCACCAATCCATACATAGATAATAATAATGAAGTAAAACAGCAGCGCGGCGAGCCAGAAAGGAATTAAGCCACCAGAGGCAACTTCAATTAAATAGGCACCACCCGTTAACTGGATCTGTAAATACGGTACGGTGAAAATCAGCGTAATAGCAGCAACGGTAATGCGCAGCGCTTCGCTGTTATAAAAGTCGCCAATTAAATCTGATGGCGTTAAATAATTGAATCGCTTTCCTAAAAACCAAACCCGCTTGCCGATCCAGTAATACATAAAGCCAAACAGCAAGTTCCAGGCTAGCGCAGTCAGAAAGACTGGACCATTGGTATAGAACGTAGCGTTAGAACCCAAGAAGGCAAATGCACTCCACCACGTGGCCGCTACGGTGAAAAATACCGCTATGCTGCCCATAGCACGGCCTTGAACGAAGAAGTCTTCACTCGTTTCTTGCGATTGACGTGCCGATAAAACCCCTACCAGTAAGGGGATGATCATAAATGCGGCAATAATTAATAAGCTACCGGTCATGCGTTATCCCCCCTTTTATGGCTGCTTAATGGTGTGGTTAGCCGTTGATGATGGGCTGCCCCAGTTTGTCAAATACGCCACTAAAAACAGCGCCGTTAATGCAAACCACCAAAAGAGATTCCAGGCCAATAAAAAGGGGATGCCCATCAACATGGGTTCTATACGATTGGCTAGCATGATGATGGGACTTTCTAGCATGAAGAACCCAAGCAGCATGCCGCTATAAAGCGCTAGTTTAAGAGGAGGTAGATATTTCATAACACGTTTGCCCTTTGTTTATGGTTTGTGTGTGAGCTTGGTTTTCAGCGCAAAGCAATCCAGCAAAAGCTATCCAACAGCAGCGTTATTAAGCGCAGCGCGGTTGCCAAGCGTTAGTGGGGCGTGAACCACTCATTTGTTGTATTTATTCGTATAGATATAACAAATAGGCGTTTTTCAAAATATCGTCAAGCCAGAATGGATAACGAGAGCCTGCTTATTACGTATAAATTTTCTAACGTGAACACAAGAAAAGCGTAATTTTATAAACATGTTCAGTGGCGCATGCTGAGGCTATGTCTCATAGTGATGGAGCTGGACACCATGTTTGACCTACAAAACAACACGACCCCTCAAGCGTTTATTGACGAACAAAACGCTTCTCCCAGTGCGCTTAATCAGCACTATTGGATGCCGTTTAGCGCTAACCGTGATTTCCGCGCCAATCCGCGCATGATTACTGGCGCGGAAGGGCGCTATTACATCGATGACCAGGGCCGTAAGCTGTTTGATTCACTCTCTGGCTTATGGACCTGCGGCGCAGGTCATAACCGTGAAGAGATCCAAAAAGCGGTGGCGGCGCAGCTCGGCTCTCTCGACTTTGCGCCAGGTTTTCAAATTGGTCATCCGCTGGCGTTTAAGCTGGCAGAAAAAGTGACCAGCCTTACACCTGCTGGCTTGGATCATGTGTTTTTCACTAACTCTGGTTCAGAAGCCGCTGATACCTCTGTCAAAATGGCCAAGGCCTACTGGCGGCTAAAAGGTAAGCCCGAGAAGACGCGCATGATTGGCCGTGCCAAGGGCTATCACGGGGTGAATATTGGTGGCACCAGCCTGGGTGGCATCGGTGGCAATCGTAAGCACTACGGCCAATTGATGGACGTAACGCATCTGCCGCACACGCTGCAGGCAGGTCACGCCTTCACCCGTGGCCAAGCCGAAACCGGCGCTGAGCTTGCTGATGCGCTGCTTGATCAAATCGCCCTGCACGATGCATCCACCATTGCGGCGGTGATCGTTGAGCCGATGTCTGGCTCTGCTGGGGTGATTGTGCCGCCTAAAGGCTATCTGGATCGGCTGCGCGAGATCTGTACCGCCCACGATATTTTGCTGATATTCGATGAAGTCATCACTGCTTTTGGCCGCAGTGGCGCAACCACCGGCGCGGAAGCGTTTGGCGTTACGCCGGATATCATGAACGTTGCCAAGCAGATCACTAACGGTGCTATTCCTATGGGCGCGGTGATTGCTTCCAGCGAAATTTTCGACACTTTTATGCACGCTGGCGGTGCCCAACACTCCATTGAGTTTTCCCACGGTTATACCTATAGCGCTCACCCCGTTGCGTGTGCAGCTGGTTTAGCGGCGCTTGACATGATGGAGCGTGACAACTTCCCTGCCCAGGTAAGTGCTATCGCGCCCGCTTTTGAACAAAAGCTGCACGCTCTAAAAGGTCGCAATCACATTGTTGATATTCGCAACTATGGCTTAGCGGGTGCACTTCAATTGGCACCCCGAGATGGCGACCCCACCATTCGCCCTAGAGATGCTCATTTAGCCTTATGGGAAGCTGGGTTCTACGTGCGTTACGGCGGTGACACGCTGCAGTTCGGCCCTCCGTTTGGCTCCACCGAGGCTGAACTAGAGCGGCTGTTTGATGCCGTTGCCACCACCCTGGATTCGTTAGCATAAGTTTTATCAACATAAGTTTTATGAACATAAGATTCGTCGGCATAACCGACTGACCTAAATTTCAGAGAGTTTAAATATGAGTGTTGTTTCCCATCTGATTAACGGTGAATTAATCGACAGCCAGCGCACGCTGGACGTGACCAACCCTTCAACGGGTCAAGTGATTCGCCAAGTGGCGGACGCCAGCGCCGCCGACGTAGAGCGTGCTATTGCTGCCGCCCAAGCTGCATTTCCTGCTTGGCGAGATACGCCACCTGCTAAGCGCGCCCAGGTGATGTACCGCTTCAAGCAATTGCTAGAGGAGCACGCCGACCGCTTGGTGCAATTGGTCAGTGAAGAGCACGGTAAAACCCCTGAAGATGCGATGGGCGAACTGAAACGCGGCATCGAAAATGTCGAGTATGCCTGCGGTGTGCCTGAGCTATTAAAAGGTGAGTATTCCCATAACGTTGGGCCGGGCATTGATGCGTGGTCCAATTTCCAGCCATTGGGCGTAGTGGCTGGCATTACTCCGTTTAACTTCCCTGCCATGGTGCCGCTGTGGATGTATCCGATGGCGATTGCTTGCGGCAACACCTTTATTCTCAAGCCTTCGGAAAAAGACCCTTCGGCGGCGATGGCGGTAGCCGAGCTGTTGCAAGAAGCAGGGTTGCCAAAAGGCGTGATGAATGTGGTGCACGGTAGTCGCGAAGCGGTGGAAACGCTGCTAGATGCTAAGGCCGTTAAAGCCATCTCGTTTGTTGGCTCAACGCCGGTAGCGGAAGCTATCTATTCCCGTGGTTCGGCCGCTGGCAAACGCGTTCAGGCTCTGGGTGGGGCGAAGAATCATGCCGTGGTGCTTCCCGACGCCGATTTGGAAAACGCTGCCAATACCCTGATGGGGGCGGCTTTTGGAAGCTGCGGCGAACGCTGCATGGCAATCTCGGTGGCGGTATGCGTGGGTGACGAGACGGCAGATCGACTAGTTGAAACGCTGCTGCCTAAAATTGCTGAGCTCAAGGTTGGCCCTGGTACCGATAAAGGCTTGGATATGGGCCCGCTGGTGACGGCAGAGCACCGTGACAAGGTATTGGGCTATATCGAAGACGGCATAAAGGCCGGCGCGTCGCTAGTGGCCGATGGCCGTGAGCTGAAAATCGCGGGTCATGAAGATGGCTATTTCGTTGGTGGTTGCCTGTTCGATAACGTCACCACCGAGATGCGCATTTACCAGGAAGAGATTTTTGGGCCAGTGCTGTGCGTGGTGCGGGTCGGCAGCTTAGATGATGCTATGCAGTTGATTAACGACCATGAATACGGCAATGGCACCTGCCTGTTTACTCGCGACGGCGAGGCTGCTCGACGCTTTACCGATGGCATCGAAGTGGGCATGGTGGGTGTTAACGTACCGCTTCCCGTACCGGTGGCCTACCACAGCTTTGGCGGCTGGAAGCGCTCTTTGTTTGGCGATCTTCACGCCTACGGCCCCGACTCTGTACGCTTCTATACCCGCCGTAAAGCGGTTTCCCAGCGCTGGCCTTCGGTGAGCGAAGCCACACGTGCCGAGTTTTCGTTTCCCACTAACCAACGTTGACGCCGTAAGCTAACTACGCCATCTTCTCTGCACCACTGCTAAGCGGTGGTGCACTTTTTTGGTGTGCGTATCTTAGTCGTAAAGGGACGAGCAGCGTGGCGAGAACACAGGACGAAATTCGGCAAACCAACGTAAAAAAGATTCTTCAGGCGGCGGAGCAATTGTTTGCTGAAAAAGGCTATGCCGGAGCGTCGATGGGGGAAATTGCCCAGTTGGCCGATCTGCCCAAATCCAACGTGCACTACTATTTTTCCACTAAAAAGGCGCTCTACCAGGAAGTGCTGCTAGCGCTGCTGGAAATCTGGAAACAGGACGCGCTGTGCTTTGAACTCTACGACGACCCACGAGTCGTGCTTTCTAGCTATATTCGCGCCAAAATGAATCATTCTCGCTACCGCGCTCACGGCTCGAAAATATGGGCGGCGGAAGTAATGCAGGGCGCACCCATTCTGAAAGAGCGCCTGCGCGATAACTTATACGAATGGGCTAAATTGAAAGAGTCGAAAATTCGCGAGTGGGTTGAGTCGGGCCAAATTAACCCCGTTGAACCGTCCTATCTCCTTTATATGATTTGGGCCTCCACCCAGCACTACGCTGATTTCGACTACCAAATCTACCTGCTTAACGACGATAAACCCTTAGACGACCTGCAGTTTGAAAAAGCCGTGCAGTCGGTGACCTCGGTAATTTTGCGAGGGATTGGGTTGACGGCGTAGAGTTCAGGCCATATCACACCAAAATTTATAGCATGAACTCGGATGGGATTTTCTAACCTTAATTGATGGAAATCTTGCTATGAAAAGCTTCTGGCCGACAAGCTACTGGAAGTTGGCCGTCCGACATCACATTGAGCAGTGTCGAATCAGTGAGAGCTCCTCCGGTCACTCTCACTAATCGTAGTCCGAATTGTTCAGAAATCCTAAGGGGACATGATATGGCAACATCCACACTACAATTAGCTAAAAAACTATATTCTTATCTAAGTATGAGATCTTACTTCATGGAGGATATTGACCTGATTGTGGTCTGTTGCTCTTATGATCTCCGTGTGTGCGATTATGCTTGTCATGTTTTTAATAAAAAATTACCAAAGGCCATGATTTTTTCTGGATTAACAGGGAATTGGACAAAACACTTGTGGGACGAGCCAGAAGCGGTTGTTTTTGCTAATCGGGCTAAAGAGCTAGGTGTTTCTAAAGAAAAGATATTTATTGAAGATAAAGCTACCAACACAGCAGAAAATATTTTCTTTTCAAGGGAAATGTTCCCGGATGCTAATAATGTTTTATTTATATCTAAGTCAAATTCTTTGCGTAGAATATATCGTACAATCCCTATTCAATGGCAGGGGATAAATTTTTATACAGATGCTCCAAGTTTAGACTACCCAGATGATGCTTCGAAAATGGTTGGAGTGCTAGGATTGATTGATGAAATGGTCGGCGCTATTCATCGTTTAATTGTATATGCTGAAAAAGGGTTCCAAACTAAAGAAAGTATACCAAGTGATATTATTGAAGCATGGGAGAGTTTGATTAAACGCGGCTTTGATAGACATTTAGTGAAATGATTAGTCGCACATGTAGATCAAATCTAAGCCCAATATAGCTTTGTCAGAGAATGATTCATGGCGGGTCTCCGCTGGTGATATGTAAAGGAACGAGTGATGAGCAGCATCGAACAATCGATTATCGGCGTTGGCGCTATTGTTATCCGTCCAGACGGAGCCGTACTGCTTGGATACCGTGACAAGCCCGGTGAATCGCCATGCTGGTGTTTACCTGGCGGTCATGTTGAGGCAGGTGAGTCATTTGAGACAGCGGCCGTGCGCGAAATTGCAGAAGAAACGGGCATTACTGAGTTGCAATGCCTGGATATGTTGGCGGTAATCCAGCACCTGAATAGCTCAGTCTCAAACGCGACGGGAGCAGTGCTAGCGACGGTTCAGCAGGATGCTGAAGCACTCGTGCTTGAGCCAGAAGTATTTACTGAATGGCGCTGGTTTAGCCCCAGCGCTATTCCCACTCCGTTATTTCCGGCAAGCCAGGCGGTACTTGCGCACTGGTTGGGTGATGAGTCGCCAACCGGTTGGCAGACGTACTCTATTAGCCAAGCAGTGTGAACCTTGCTATGTAGAGAGTTGAATATCCACCTGCACAGACGTATCAAACTTATGCCGTTTTCGCGATAGTAACGTGCGGAACTTGCGTAGGTTGTCGTGGGCATAGAGCACGCTGTCGCAAAAGCGGTCGTACTCATCTAAGTTAGCGACGGCCACGATCAACACAAAATCACACTCACCCGTTACTTGATAGCACTGCTTCACTTCAGGGGCGTTGACCGCTGATGTTAAGAACTGCTGGTAGAGTAACTTGTTATCCCGCTCCATGGTGACTTCCACCACCATATGTAGGCGCTGGCCTAGGGCGTCAGGGTTGAGTAGCGCCACTTCACGCTCAATGACGCCAGCATCGCGTAATCGATTAACCCGCTTTAAACAGGCAGAGGGGGAAAGCCCTATTTCATCCGCTAATGCTTGATTGGTCAGGCTGGAATCGCGTTGAAGCTGGTCAAGAATTCTTCGATCAATAGCGTCCATGAAATAAGATTCTCTTTGTATGTTTATAAAGAACGAATAGTGATTGTAGGCACCGTATTGGACAGAAGATTCTGCGTCACCTCCATTATCATAACGTTTGTTAAAACGATGGCAATGGAGGGCTTGATGCGGATCACAATTCACTATTTATTGGCGGTGGTAGGTCGTGTACTGCAAGACGCGCTGCGCGTGTATGTGACATTACTCAAAATCCTGATACCTGCGTTGCTCATCGTCAAAGGGTTAGAACTACTCGGTATGATCGAGTGGCTGGGGGCGGTATTAGCTCCTTTAATGAGCACACTCGGTTTGCCTGAACAAATGGGTGTTGTGTGGGCGGCGGCGCTCTTCACCAATTTGTACACCGCCATTGCGGTGTTTTTCCAAGTCGTCGGTGAAACGCCTTTGAGTGTTGAGCAGGTAACGGTGCTAGGGGCATTGATGCTGGTAGGGCATTCGCTTCCCGTTGAGGGAGCGGTAGCCAAGCGCGCTGGCGTACCGTGGTGGGGAACGTTGGTTCTGCGTGTCGGCGGGGCGTTACTGCTTGCTTGGCTGTTACACTGCTTCTACTCGTATTTTGGTTTGTTGCAAGCACCCGTTGAATTGGTATGGCAGCCAAGTTTTTCATCAGCACCAACGCTCAGCAGTTGGGCGTGGGCGCAGCTGGAAACGTTAGCGCTTATTTTTGTGATTATTTTAGCGCTGATTGTGCTCTTAAAACTTTTAAAAAAGCTGGGCTTAGAGCGTTGGATTCATCTTGGCTTGCTACCGTTGCTCAAGCTATTAGGCATTGGTCGTTCGGCTGCGAATGTGACGGTCATTGGTTTCACGCTGGGATTAAGCTATGGCGCAGGGCTGCTGATTCGTGACGTGCAAAATGGAGTGCTAAGCAAGCGCGACAGCACGCTGGCGCTGTGTTTTCTCGGCCTCTGCCATAGCGTTATAGAAGATACGCTGCTGATCTTGATGCTTGGAGCCGATATAACGGGCATTTTATGGGCACGGCTGTTGTTTGCCGTTATTGTCACCGCGGTGATTGCCCGCTGGCCCAAAACTACGGGGAATCAGCTAAGCCCCTCATAAACAAAGGCGGGCGAGCCACCATGGCTTGCCCGCACTGATAGCGATTGGCTTGATATGTCGCGAAATCAATACTTTTATTGTTTTGTTAATAGCTTCAATCGTTCAAGTAAAGCTTACCTTCGCCAGCGATGATCGCTTGCCCAGCTACGGTTACAAACCCTTGCTCTACAGTGCCATTGGCGGCGGTGTGGATAACGCTGGGCCGCCCCATTTCAACACCCTGGTGAATCTTGCAGTGCAGGGGCTCTGGCTTGAGTGACGCTAAATAGCCGGTTAACGCTGCTGCAGCGCTGCCAGTGGCGGGATCTTCGCAGAGACTGGCGTGCATGCAGAACATACGGCTCCGTACAATCGTCTCTTCGTTATCGTGTTGCTCCATCACATAAAGGTATATCTGCTCAGTGCCGCTGCGCGCAACGGCATCCGCCCATACTGCACCGGCGATTTGTATGTGCTCAAGGGCTGCTAGGTCAGCTAGTTCAATAAGATGAAAGGGCAGCCCGAAAGAAGCAATGATGGGATCGCCAATGACTTGGTGGATGTCTAGCCCCAGTAGCTCAACGGCCGTGAGGCGATCAATCGTGCTGCCCGTGACCATGACGGGCTGGGCGGTTTTGAAGGTTGCTCCCTCTCGTTCATAATTAACCGCTAATGCACCGACAGGTGGCTGTAGCACAATGCCTTGCTCGCGGTTGACGAGGTTTAACTCCGCTAGTAGATGCGCGGTACCTACCGTGGGGTGGCCAGCAAACGGCAGCTCAGCCGTGGGTGTGAATATCCGCATAGGGTAGTGATTAGCAGTCGTCGGCGCGCCTAAAAATACCGTCTCTGCCAAGTTAAGCTCATTGGCAATTGCCTGCATGGTGCTGGTTTCAAGCCCATCGGCATTTAAAAAAACTGCCAACTGATTGCCCGAAAAAGGCTTATCAGTAAACACATCCAACAGGTAATACTCAGCAGTTTTCATAGGGACCTCTTTTGCATGACGAGTGCTTCCAAAACGGTTTACATCCCTCTTTTTGCGCTTGAGTGCGGGTGATGCCGATATCTTTCAGCAATCGGTCATCAAGGGCTAGTAACTGGCGACGGCTACAGCGGCGTTGATAATAGTGGCGTAACTGACAGCGAATTTGGGTGAGGTTGAAGCGTAGCATGGCAGTTCTCCTTGATGGCGATATGCTCAACCAGATTACGCAGCCATGCTCGATCAATACAGATATAGGATTTTCTATTTTTAAGATACAGATGGTGTATGTTATACCTCTGTATGCTTGCTGGGCAGGGTATCTGTATTGTTTTTAAAACGTCTTCAAGAACGTCTTGAAGAGCGATTTTAAAAGCGTTTCAAAGATAGAGGGCTGGAGTTATGACGCGCTACGAAGAGGTCGCTTGTATTTTGCGGGAGCGAATTGAGCACGGTATTTACCGCGTGGGTGATCGCCTGCCTTCTATTCGAGCGGTATGTCAGGAGCTTGATGTCAGTATCTCGACTGCTCAGGAGGCTTACAGGCAGTTGATGGATGTGTCGCTGATCGAATCACGACCGAAATCGGGCTACTTTGTACTTCCAAGCCGGGTGCCTGCGGTGCTGCCTTCTGTCTCTCGTCCTGCACAGTGCCCGCTGGATGTCTCCCAATGGGATCAAGTATTAGAGCTGGTCGCTACCGAGCGTGACGATAGTCGGCTGCTGCTTGGGCGCGGTGTGCCGAACCTGGCTTATGAAACGCTTAAGCCGCTGTCGAAAATATTGGCGGGACTGCACCGTAAGAGCGATCTGAATGGCTTTAACTACGACAAGCTGAATGGTAGCCCCGAGCTGCGTCAGCAGGTAGCGCGCTTGGCCATTGCCTCCGGCTGTTTGCTGCACCCGGATGACATCATGATCACCACCGGTTGCCAGGAAGCATTGTCGATAGCGCTGCGCACCCTCACTCAGCCTGGCGACGTGGTGGCCGTGGACTCGCCCAGCTTTTACGGCACCATGCAGATCCTAAAAGCCAATGGTCTAAAAGCGTTGGAGATCCCCACTGATCCGCAAACCGGTATCAGTTTGGAAGCATTGGAGATGGCGTTGGAGCAGTGGCCGATCCGTGCCATCCAGGTCACTCCTACATATAACAATCCGCTGGGCTACACCATGAGTGAGGCGCGCAAACAGGCGCTGTTTCAACTCGCCCAACGCTTCGACGTGGCCATCATTGAAGACGATATCTACGGTGATCTCGCCTATGCCCACCCAAGGCCGGTGACGGTGAAGTCTTTCGATGACGATGGGCGGGTGCTGTTGTGCAGTGGCTTTTCGAAAACGGTTGGGCCAGGGCTACGAGTGGGTTGGCTGGCGCCGGGGTGTTATCGAGATAAGGCACTGCATATGAAGTATGTCTCTACCGGTGCCTCGGCCACATTGCCGCAGTTGGCGGTGGCGGAGTTTGTCGCCAAAGGCCACTACGAGCGTCACCTTCGCTATGTTACCCGCCAATATCAGCGCCAACGGGACATCATGATCAACTGGGTGCAGCGCTATTTTCCAGAAGGCGCGGGCATCAGCTATCCACAAGGCAGTTTTTTGCTATGGGTGGAGTTACCTGCCGCCGTGGACTGCGTACGTCTTAATGAACGCTTAGCCAAGCGCGCCATCCATGTGGCTCCTGGCTCGCTATTTTCAGCCTCGGGCAAGTTTCGCCAGTGCTTGCGACTTAACTACGCATTTACGCTAACACCGGCCATTGAAGATGCCGTGCGCACCGTGGGAGAACTCGCCACCGAGATGGTGGGGGAGGCACAGCGGTATGAGGTATCGCTAAGCTAAAACGCCTCTTGAGCGGTACGCCATACGCACATGCCGATGAAGTAAACGGATGCAATGCCCCACCCCCATAGGGCCCAGGCGGCGTGCACGGGGCTGGAGAGCACCAGTGACGTTGTACATGCGCACCATAATAGCGTGACGGCGATATTGAGTGGCATGAACTGACGAACACGAAACGGATGCAGGAACTTCATCTTGGTCACGGTAAGAATGGCGAGAAAAACGATAGATGCGAAGGTGATGAAGGGCGGTAAATCGAGAATATAAAAATAGGCCGCAGCAATGTTCCAGGCAGCAGGAAAGCCAACGAAATAATTATCCTGGCTTTTCATATTAGTGTTGCAGAAACAGAACATCGATGACAGCAGAATGATAAACACTGACAGCAATTCGAAATTGGGCGGTAACTCGATAAAGAAGTAAATAAACAGAGCGGGAATAAATGCCCAGGTTAGGTAATCGATGACCATATCAAGCGTCGAGCCATCGAAGTGGGGCAGGATGGTTTTTACTTCATACTTGCGTGCCAGAGTGCCATCGAAACCATCGACCATCATCGCTGCGCCAAGCCATAGTAAGCAGGCGACTGGATTGTTGTCGATCAGCGAGAGCAGCGCCATTGTGCCGAGCAGTACGCCGCTGGCCGTGAATATATGCACGCTCCAAGCTTTCCATATCGAAGCGCGGGATTCTGTGTGCGAAGAGAGCGTTTGGACCACGTTGACCCCATTGGGAACGTGATGTCCCCTTGCTGTTCGGTGTATAGATGAGTGTGTAAAAACCATACCCTACTACAAGACGGCACCCAGCGAATACGTAGGCCAGCTATCTGGGTATGGCACGTTTGTGCAAAAAGTATCGTGTCTTGTGCCTCTGTGGCTATTTTGGTCGTTGAAATTGCTGCCTTGCCTGTTCGACGTGCTCTCGAGTGATGCACGTTGGCGAGTGATCATTGAGTAGCCCCATCGCCTGCATAAACGCAAACGCAGTGGTTGGACCAACGAATTTCCAGCCGCGTTTTTTCAAATCTTTAGCAAGTGCGATGGATTCAGGCGAGGTGGTCTGAGTTTGTGGTGCGGCAAGTGAGTCGAGAGTTGGCTCGAAACGCCAGAAATATGTGGCCAGTGAACCTTCCTGCTTGACCATCTCCAGCGCCCGTTGGGCATTATTAATCACCGCCTCGATTTTGCCACGATGGCGAATAATGCCTGCGTCCTGCAGCAAGCGCTGCACATCCTCTTCGCCAAAGCGGGCAACGTGATGGAAGTCAAAGTGATGGAAGGCAGCGCGAAAGTTCTCGCGTTTGTTGAGAATGGTGCGCCAACTTAAGCCCGACTGAAAACTTTCCAGGCAGAGCTTTTCGAATAGCCGCTGGTTGTCAACCACCGGAAACCCCCACTCGTTGTCATGGTAGGGCAGAAATTCGGCGGCACCGCCACACCACTGGCAGCGTGGAAGATTATCTGGGGCAATAAAGTCAGGCATTGGGCGCTCCTTAGCAATATCCCAAACGTCATAAGTTGAGTGTGTTACCGCGCATAGGTATCAAACGCCCGTGATCGATGATGGGGCCTGTGGGTTGACCGTCAGGTGCCCCCCCTTGTGGTTCTATACTGACGGCGAGGTCGGCATTGAATAGTTGCGCACGTAGCTCCGCGCTAGGGTGTAGCCGTAGGTTACCTTGCTCAGGTAGTAAACCTAACGAGATTGGGGTGCCTTCGGCGATTAACCACAGTTCCCCAGTCTGATTGCTGCTGACTTGAGTAGGTTGAACGGCTTGCACGATCAGTTCGCCCCCAGTGGTCGCGCTAATGATCCAGCCCGGCGTGCGCGATTCATCCTGAACCACAAAGACCGCCTCGCCCTGAGGCAATGTAGACAGTTCAGCCTGCTGCCAAAGAGTACCAAAAACTATTGCGACTGCCCCAAATCCGGCAGCGATTGTTTGCCATACGCCTAAGCGTTGCCACCAGGGAGGGGGAAATGCCCCGGTTGCTTGGGTAATACGCTGCCAAACTTCTTTGGGAGGTGTTCTAGGATCAAGTTGCTCGTTGAATAACTGCAAGTGCTCTCGCCAACTATCCACATCATTTTGTAGATCATGGCTGACGGCCAGCAGCGCTTCAAAGTGTGTTTTCTGTTCTTTATCCAATACGCCGAGTACATACTCACCAGCCGCTAGGTGGCGTTCATCGGGGTTGGTTAAATCCCATTGGTTAGACATGTTTTTAACCTCTCAAGCCCACGACGAATCCAGCTTTTAACGCTGCCCAGCGGTTGGGACAAAGAGTGAGCAAGCTCGCTATGCGTTAACCCCTGAAAATAAGCCATCTCCATTAACTGACGCTGATGAAGGCTTAGTGTGTCCAGACAATCATTAAGTCTGTCTTTTTTCTGGCCGCTTATGCTGTCACCTTCAGGGTCTTCGGTACCTAACAGCGTTGCTAATATAGGTTCGTCGGTGGTTGCATCCTGCGGCTTCTGGCGGCGTAGCCAGTCGATGCCAGTATTGCGGGCAAGTGTTGAAAGCCAGGTCATAGGTTTAGCACGAGTGGCATCGTACTGATTGGCAACGCGCCATATGTTGATAAAGACATGCTGCAGGCAATCCTGGGCAGCGCTTTCCTCTCTTACTATACGCAGCAGTTGGGCATATAGATGCGCACTAGTGGCACGATAAAGGCGCGCAAATGCTTGGCGGTCGCCTTGGGCGCAGCCACTGAGCTGATCAATAAGGTACTGTTGGCGTTGCGTGGCATCTTGCATTCAGGCATCTCTGCGCATTAAACCGAACTATCAGTCTTGGGTAGCGTGGCGTTGAAGGCAATAGACTTCATATTAGTGGCCGATAAAAAATTCTGAAAAGTTTGCATCCACCTGGGCATTAGCCACGTAAGTGTTAATGAGCTTGCATTGTTGAGCCATTTTAATCACAAGTAGGAGATGCCCCAATGAAACTCAAACTTCTTACTGCTAGCCTTTGTGCCGCTGCTCTTTATGCTAGTGCTGCCGTTGCTGATCATGGCCCTACCATGGTGGGCGGAGCCAGCATGCTTCCCGAGCGTAATATTATCGAAAATGCCGTTAACTCAGGTGACCACGAAACGCTGGTGGCTGCAGTGCAGGCAGCTGAGCTAGTGGATGTGTTACAAGGTGATGGCCCTTTTACCGTCTTTGCACCCACGGATGAAGCCTTTGCGGACTTGCCCGACGGCACCGTTGATACGTTGCTACAGCCTGAGAACCTTGAGCAGTTGCAGACCGTTCTGACTTATCACGTGGTGCCAGGCAACCTGACGCGGGACGCGTTGTGGGAAGAGGTTATGGAGAACGACGGCACCGTGGCTTTTAAAACCGTACAAGGCGGGCATCTTTCCGTTATTCGTAACGGTAATAACCTGATGGTGATGGATGCGCAGGGCAATAGTGCCAATATAACGGTGATTGATGTTGCCCAAGCTAACGGCGTTATTCACGTGGTTGATCGTGTATTAATGCCTTAATCGATCGGATGCTGGCGACTAATGAACACTCATTCGCCAAGTGACTGTCCCGCTGCCTTGAGTCTTAAGGCAGCGGTAGTTTTAATATTTGACGACTGACAGCTTCCTCTCGCTGCCAACCAATGACAGCGCGGCCGCTGAACGCCCTTAGCGAATAGATATTACCCCTGGCGTAAGTTTAACCATGCGTTGCTAAGCCAAGCACCTGCGTTGATAAGTTCGCTTTCCGTTGAACCTGCATAGCCGAGCACTAAACCAGGTCGCTTATTCTCACCAAGGTAATAGCGGGAAAGAGGAGAAAGCGTAATACCCGCTTCATTAGCACGCCTTACCAGTATCTCTTCTGTTTCAAAATTATCGAGCTCAGCCAGAAGGTGCATGCCTGCATGGCCGTCAGAAAGCTGAAGCCCTGCGGCCACCGCAGGCGCTAACGCAGTGCGCAGGCAGGCTTGGCGTTGGCAATAAGCAGCCCGCATGCGAGCGATGTGGCGAGTAAAGTGGCCGTTGGCAATAAGTTCAGCAAGCGCTGATTGTATGGGGTAGTTACCCTCGCGGTGCAGCCGCGTATGGGCGCGCTTAAAGTCTTCGGCAAGCCTATCAGGCAATACCAAATAGCCTAAACGCAAACCGGGGTAAAGCACTTTACTGAAGGTGCCCACATAAATCACCGGCGTCTGTTCGGCGAGGCCTTGTAGAGAGGGAGTAGGCGGCGTGTCGTACCGAAATTCACTGTCGTAATCATCTTCGATGATCCAGCTGCCAGCATGAGAAGCATACTCTAACAATGCTAGTCGGCGTGGTATTGGCATGGTAACGCCACTGGGGTATTGGTGAGAAGGTGTTACATAGATTAGCCGGGGGGAGGGGGCGCCTGCAGGCGCTAGTGAAGGGTTTAGTCCTTCTTTATCTACGGGTATGAGCGTTGTCGTTAAGCCCGAGGCTAGGAAACATGCTTGCGCTCCGCGGTAACCAGGCTCTTCCATCCAAACCGAATCGCCGCTATCGGTGAGCAGTTGGGTAGTCAGCTCAAATGCCTGCTGAGCTCCTTGGGTAATCACGATCTGCTCTGGTTGACAGCGCACCGCGCGGGAGAGGCGTAGATAGTCACAAAGGGCTGCTTTAAGTTCAGGCAGCCCACCGTTGGTTTGATAATCCATCCATGACATTTCTGCGTGATAATAGTGACGTCGCAAAAGGCGTTGCCATAGCTCGCGGGGAAACAGATCGAGTGCCGGAACGCCAGGGGCAAATGCTCGATGGCCGTGGCTTAACGCGCCGCTTAGCGTTAGTAGTGTGTTGCCCCGGTTTGAATAGCGAACAGGCACAGGGGAGGGAAGTTCGGTTCTGTTTAATCGTGTGGGTAGTTGTGCCACATAGAGCCCCGCTCCCTGGCGAGCGATCAGCAATCCTTCCGCCAGTAGCCGGTCCATAGCGGCCAGCACCGTATTGCGGCTAATACCTAAAGCGGTGGATAAATAGCGAGAAGAGGGAAGTGCATCGCCTGCCGTCAATTCGCCATGTTGAATCCAATCCTTAAGCGAACGGTAGAGCTGTTGAACAAGCGTGGCTGCTTCATCCGCTGCTAGCCTTATCGCTAGCGCCTCCGTAATCCAATCGCTAGCAGCGTTACGTCGTTTCACTGGTTCCCTCAATTTAGCGATAAGTGGCTCTTTGTTATAGACCACTATAGCGGCAAGCTGAGTTTGTTCACCATCTTAATGGAGTAGTTGCCATGGTTAATATTCGTTCAGCGGTACTGTCTGACTTAGAGGCACTTAGTGGATTACTCGACGGCTATCGACAGTTCTATAATCAGCCGAGTGATCTCGGTGCGGCGCGGGATTTCTTGCGTCAGCGCTTTGGGCTGGCGGATTCGCGCATTTTAGTGAGTGAAAATAGCGACGCTAACCTCACTGGTTTCGTGCAGCTTTATCCTGGGGTTTCCACGGTGGGCTTGAATGCGCGTTGGACGCTAAATGATCTTTTTGTGTTGCCGGAGTGTCGCGATAAGGGCACGGGAAGGGCGTTGATGGAAGCCGCCACCCAACTGGCTCGCGAGCATGGTGTCGCGCGCTTAATCCTTATGACTCAGGTAGAGAACGAGCGCGCCCAGCACCTTTATGAGTCCTTGGACTGGCAGCGCAACACGGCGTTTTACGGTTATCTGCTGGATATCAAATAACGAAAATGATGGCTAATAAGCAGCCATTTCAAGCCCGGCGTTCAGCCGGGCTCAGACGACAGTGACTTACAACACAGCTTTTTAAGCGCAATACAGGTTTATGCGTTGCTTAGCTTGCGCGCTCGATGCAGGTTTTCCATCGTATTCAGACACGCCTGGGCGGCTTCTTGCCCTTTGGTAACAAAGTGCTGGGTGTAGAAGTCGTGGTGAGTGCTGTGCTCATGGAAGTGGTGTGGTGTTAGGACGACCGAGATAATCGGTACTTGCGTATCTAACTGCACGCGCATTAAGCCATCAATGACCGCATGGGCGACAAAGTCGTGGCGATAAATGCCGCCGTCTACCACAAAGCCTGCCCCGACAATGGCGCCGTAGCGGCCACTTTCGGCGAGTACCTTTGCCTGGAGGGGGATTTCGTAAGCACCTGATACGGTGAAGATGTCCACTTGTTCGGCGTTAAGACCGCAGCGTTCTACTTCAGTGATAAATGCTTCATAGGCCTTCTCGACAATGTCGTGATGCCAGTGGCCTTGAATAAACGCAATGCGCTGGGCCGTGGTGTGTGTTGAAAGCGTTAGCGGAAATGTCTGATTCATGGTCATTCTCTTGGATAAGTTGTACCAGAATCAGGGCACGCGGGACCGGTCGTCAGGCAACCGAAAAAGGTGGCTGAAGCCACTTTTTAAGTTGCGTGTCTAAGGTACCGTTCTCTTTCATCCGGACTATCACCGTCGGCTTCGGCTTCTCACCGAATCTGCTGACCTCAAGAAATAAAAAAACCGTCTTGAGCGCTCGCGGGCTTAGATGACAAAAATTTATTCAGCCATCATCACCGCCGGTGGGGACTTTCACCCCGCCCTGAGAACTTTGCTGATTATCAGCCCGGCTATATTACGCTTTTTCTAAATACCAAGCCACGGGGGTGTCGTAATCTTTGCGGGGTCGCGCTGCATAATGATCTCACCGTGGCGAACGGAAAGTAGCACCTCGCCCTGAGTACGCAGCACGCTGTAGTCATCCTCGCCCTCCAGCAGGTTGAAGCTGGCGGGTTTGCCGACCTCGATACCGTAACGCGCTTCAATATTGAGTGTGCGTGCGCTGTTGTCAGTGATAAGCGACAGCGCCTGGCTGAAATCCTGATAGCCCATCATTTGGCAGATATGCAAGCCAAAATCGAGCGTCCGCAACAGCTTACCGTTACCCAGCGAGTACCAGGGGTCGAAGATCGAATCCTCGGCAAAGCAGACATTAATGCCCGCGGCGTTTAGTTCTTTTACGCGGGTAACACCACGACGTTTTGGGTAACTATCAAAGCGTCCCTGCAGGTGAATGCTTTCGGTGGGGCAGGAGACAAAGTTGATGCCCGAACGTTTGAGCAGCAGAAACAGCTTAGAGCAGTAGGCGTTATCGTAGGAGTGCATCGCCGTCGTGTGGCTAGCGGTCACGCGGCTGCCTAAATCGTTAAACAGCGCTTCGCAGGCCAGCACCTCAAGAAAGCGCGAGTTAGGGTCGTCTATCTCATCGCAGTGCACATCCACCAAGCGGTCATATTTGATCGCTAGCTCTATCACCCGCTTCATGGAAGCGACGCCTAGTTCTCGGGTGTACTCAAAGTGGGGAATGCCGCCGACAACGTCCGCACCGATCTCCAGCGCCTCTTCCATCAGGCGGTCGCCGCCGGGGTAGGAAAGCAGGCCATCTTGCGGAAAAGCGACCACTTGGATATCGATTTTATCTTTCAATTCATCGCGCAAGGCGCATAGGGTTTTAATGCCGATTAGACTGGGGTCGCTGGTGTCAGCGTGTGTACGCACAAACTGGACGCCGTTGCCTATCAACAGATTCAGGGTGTTAAGCGCGCGTT
Source organism: Halomonas sp. N3-2A (assembly GCF_002216165.1). NCBI lineage: Bacteria > Pseudomonadati > Pseudomonadota > Gammaproteobacteria > Oceanospirillales > Halomonadaceae > Halomonas > Halomonas sp. N3-2A. The sequence continues at coordinate 4,510,321 of NZ_CP022286.1, forward strand.
CGCGAATATCCGCTTCGGTGAGCATGGGCTTACGCTCACCCCAACGCTCGATGCCTTCAAACAGCGTGCCGCTTTGATTCCAGCTTGGCTCGCCCGCTGTTAACGCGGCGTCCAAGTGAATATGCGGTTCAATGAACGGCGCGCAAAGCAGCTTGCCGCCCGCATCAATTTGCCCATCCCCCGCCGTTTGTGGCGCGTCTTGAGCGGTAATTGCTGTGAACGTACCGTTCTCAATCTCAAGCCGGTAAAGCTCGGGGCGCTGGCGTAGGCGGGCGTTAATGATCTGCATGCTCATATAGTTAGTGGCTCACTTATTGTTTGGCAGTCGAAGGGGAGGTATCACTTAGCGTAGCGTGGTTTAAACGAAGCAGTACAGCGTAGCTAACTGCCGCTACCACGACACCTACCAATGGGGGGAGCAACGGGGAGAGGTAAGCGGCTCCAGCGCCTAATGCATAGGCGGCTAACCCTCGGCGATTAAAATTGGGTAGCTGAGTGGATTCCAGAGTAGGGTAGCGGCCTTTATGTTTGAGCCAGAAGTCCGCCATGATCACCCCGCCCATGGGAGGAATAAAGGTGCCTAGCAGTACTAGAAAGGGAATCAGCAGATTATACATACCGCCTACCGCCAGTACGGTGCCAATCGCTGCGCCACACACCGTGACTAAGCGGCGTTTCTCGGTGCGCAGCAAATTGCAGCCCGCTACGGCAAAGTTGTAAATGGTGTTGTCCTGGGTGGTCCAGATATTTAGAAACAGCATCAGCACCGCGATGGTGACAAAGCCCTGCGCGATCAATACATCGACGATATCCGCCTGCTGGTAAATCATGGTACCCAGTGCGCCAGTCAGCACCATTAAGCCGTTGCCCACAAAAAAAGCCGCCAGAGTCGCGATCACGGCAATTTTCGGCGTCTTGGCGAAGCGGCTCCAGTTAGTCGCTTGGGTGCCTCCGCTAATAAAGGTGCCAATGATGACGGTAATCGCTGCCGCTACGCTCATGCTTTCCGTGGGCGTTTGCTGGCTTAGTCCGGCAAATCCGTGAGCATCCACCAGCCCGGTGAACAGGCTAATCAAGATAAACAGCATCATGGCGGGGACGGCAAAGCGCGAAAGCCAGTCCATCCCTTTATAGCCAATCATGGCCGTCACGCAGAAACCAAACCCAAATAGCACCATTAAGGGGATTTCCAGCCATTCAGGCATTCCTGTGGTGCGTACTAACACTAGGGCAATGGTGGCGGTGCCCCAGGCGTACCAACCAATCTGGGTAAAGCCGAGAATAAAATCGGAAAGTTTGCTGCCTTTTTCACCGAAGCAGAAGCGTCCCATCAGCACGGAGTTAAGACCGCTTTTACAGGCAATGTAAGCGAGAGCTGCCGCGTATGCGCCCAGCAACAAGTTACCCACCAGTATGATCCAGAGCAGTTGGCCAATCGGGAACGACTGGCCAAGCGAACCACCGGCCCACATGGTGGCAGTGAAAAAAGTAAAGCCGAGTAGCACAACGGAGGTGGAGAGCAAGCCCTTACGGGCGCTAGTGGGGACTTCACTTAGCGGATAGTCAGAGTGGTGCATGGGGAGACTCCAGGTGAGTATTATTATCCTAGGAACCTCTGATTAACTATTGCGCTTGGCCATACTGCGTTAAAAATCGCCTCGTGCGCGAGCCCGGTCAAAATGCTCATTTACAACCCGTAAACTCCGCTTTTTCGTTGATTTTTTCCTTGTCTGGCCTGCGCTCATCACATTAATCAGAGGCTCCCTTGTTATATAAGCAACCTGCGTGCCAAGCTTAGCTCCCCAAGGCGTTTAAAGCGTCCTCTCCAACAACCCTCGCATTAACGTTTCGATCATACTCTCGTACTCGTCTGCTAATGAGAATTGCTGCGGATCTTGTAGCCAATCAAAGCAAATGCCGATTAAAAAGCTATGGTACTGACGCCGGGCGCTGGCGGGCGTGAGATCAGCGCGCAGATGGCCGGCTTGCCGGGCTTTCTCAAACAGCTGCTCAACCTGCATTTCGGCATGCTCAGAAAGCCGAGTGATCATGCTGATACGTGGATGATCATCTTCCAGCTTTTCGCAGCGATGCAGCACGATGGTGGCGGCGCGCTGTAACGGAAGGTTATGGCAGATAGCGCCAAGAGCACTCAGGGCAATCTCTTGCAGGCATTTGGTGGGGGTGTGGCCCAGTCGCAGCACAGCATCATCGACGATTTCATCGAGCGGCACGCGAACACGCTCTAGCAGGGCATCGAATACCGCCGCTTTATCCTCAAAATGCCAGTAAATCGCGCCTCGGGTAACGCCAGCCGCTGCGGCAATATGGGCCAGTGTAGTGCGCGAAACCCCTTGAGCGAGAAACTGAGTTTCTGCAGCATCAAGAATGGTCTCGCGGGTGCGTTCAGCCTCAGCTTTGCGGCGTGACATAGCGGCTCCTAACAAAAAAGTGCACTTATATTGGCATTACTGAATGGCAAAGTCGCCAGTAGGCGATTAGTATACACATTCACTGACATTCATGAATGTCAGTGAAATTTTTATGACTACGTATTGATAACACCACCGAGGAGTCCGCTGTGCGTAACACTGTGATTCGATTGCTTCCAGCGCTGCTGGCCCTGCTGCTGGCAACAGGTGACGCTTATGCCGAGAGCCAGAATGAACCTCCTCCTCGGCCGGTGAAGCTGGTGACATTAGAAGCGTCTGGTGCCGCGCTGCAGCGCCAATTTCCTGCGCGCGTTGAGGCCACTACACGCAGCAATCTATCGTTTCGCATGGCGGGTGAGCTGTTAGAGATTAACGTGAGTCCCGGTCAGCGGGTAACGGAAGGTACCCTTATCGCGCGTATTGATGATCGTAATATGCGCAGTGAATTGGATAGCGCCCGTTCACGGTTAGAGCTAGCGCGGGCCACTCACGAACGCATGCGCTATACCCTAGAACGTGGAGCGATTAGCCAAGCACGGTTTGATGAATCAGAGGCGGAGTTGCGTGCCGCTCGGGCGACCTTTGAACAGGCCGAAGAGCAACTGGAAAATACCCAGCTGCGCGCACCTTACGATGGTGTGATTGCCCAGGTGCCGGTAGATAATCGGCAGATTGTCCAGGTGCAGGAAACCGTGGCGGTGATTCAGCAGCCAGGGCAGCTTGATGTGATCTTTCATTTACCGCAGCAAATCGTTCAGCAGATACCCCACAGTGACGAGGTGACCCCGTTTGAAACGGCGATGGCCTTTGAAGTGCGGTTTGGCAATAGCGAAAAACCTTACCTTGCGCAATTGGCGTCTTACACCACCCAGGCCAGCGCCCAAAGCTTGGCTTATGAGGTAACGCTTCGGCTACCGCAGCCCGACGATATCACGCTGCTTGATGGCATGAGCGCCACCGTGCGGCTTGATTTAGGCCAACTGTTACCCGCGTCTGAAGGTCTTGTTTGGCATTTGCCGCCTGACGCCATTAGCTATCAAGGTGAGAACTCGGAGCAGGCGGTGGTGTGGCGTTTTCAGGCACCGAACCGTGTAGAGGCGGTGCCGGTCGAGGTGGGGCGTTTAACCTCTAAAGGGTTAGAAGTGAGTGGCGAACTAGCCGCGAATGATCGTGTGGTGGCAGCGGGAGCCCATCGTGTCAGCGCTGATATGCGTGTAACACCGTGGGAAAAGGAACAGGGGCTATAAGATGGTTGATTACTTCTTACGCCACCGGGCCGCTAGTTATTTAATGACCGTGGTGCTGCTCTTCGGCGGGGCGCTTGCTTTCACTGGCATGGGGCAGCTTGAGTTTCCTGAATTTACCATTCGCAATGCGCTAGTCACTACCCAGTATCCTGGTGCTACGCCAGAAGAAGTGGAGCAGGAAGTCACCTCGACACTGGAAGAAGCCATTCAGGAAATGCCTGCGATTAAACGTATCAGCTCGGTGAGTTCAAACGGGTTTTCGCAAATTACCATCGAGCTGCAAAGCACGGTGCAAAACGATGAGCTTCAGCAGCTGTGGGATTCATTACGCCGTAAAGTTGGCGATGCGCAGGCCGCACTGCCGCCAGGCGCCAGCCAGTCACGAGTTAACGACGACTTTGGCGATGTGTTCGGCTTGATGATTAACCTGACCGGTGATGGCTATGCCATGCCCGATTTGAAAAGCCAGGCCGAGTTTCTTAAGCGTGAACTCGCCTTGGTCGACGGCGTTGAAAAGGTGTCGCTGGCGGGGGTGAGAGACGAGCGCATTTTCATTGAAGTCGACCGAGAGCGGCTACGTGCGCTGAACATTCCGCTAAGTTCACTCCAGCAATTGCTGAATACGCAAAATGCCGTAGTGGACTCGGGTCACTTGAAGCAGGGGGGGCAGCGTTTCCGAGTAACGCCTTCGGGTAGTTCCGCCGATATTGAGGATTTACGCGCGTTAATCGTTAGTGAAGGTAACGGCGAGCTGGTAAGGCTGAGCGATATCGCAGAGGTTTCCCGTGGCTTGACCGAGCAACCACAGCAGCTTTATCGCGACATGGGGCGACCGGCTATTTCCCTGGGCATCTCGTTTGAAAGCGGCGTCAACGTGGTCGAAGTAGGTGCCCGACTTGAACAGCGGCTTGACGAACTGGAGGCACGCACCCCGTTAGGTATGGAGCTCAACGTGGTCTATGACCAGCCGAGCGTGGTGGATGAGGCGGTATCCGGTTTCTTAATCAGTCTGATCCAGGCGGTGGCCATCGTCATTGTGGTGCTCATGCTGTTTATGGGCTGGCGCAGCGGCCTACTAATGGGCTTTATTCTGCTGATTACCATTATTGGCACCTTTATGCTGATGCGCATTCACGGTTTGCAATTGGAAAAAATCTCGCTGGGGGCACTGATTATCGCCTTGGGGATGCTGGTCGATAATGCCATTGTGGTCACTGAAGGCATGCTGGTGGGCCTAAAGCGTGGCCAAAGTATTCGTGAGTCAGCGCATCAGGTGGTTCGACAAAACGCATGGCCTCTGCTGGCAGCCACGCTGATTGCAGTTGCTGCCTTTGCACCGATTGGGTTGTCGCCAGATACCACCGGTGAATTTATCGGCTCGCTGTTCTATGTGTTGCTCTATTCACTGCTGCTAAGTTGGCTGACAGCGCTGACGCTCACGCCGTTCTATTTCAAACTGCTGTTTCGCAATGTGGCGCCTAGCAGCACTGATGAAGATCCTTACAAAGGGGTGGTGTACCGCTTGTTTAGCCGCGTGATTGTGGCGGGTATCCGGCTGCGTTGGCTAACACTTGGTCTGGTGATGGTCATACTGGCAGGTGCGGTTGTCGGTTTTGGTTCCGTCAAAAATGCCTTTTTCCCTGCCTCGAATACGCCCATCTTCTTTGTTGATTACCGCACGCCGGAAGGCACCGATATTCTGGAAACCCAGCGGCGGGTGGCAGAGTTGGAAGAGGTGGTGATGGAGATGGAGGGTGTCCGCCATCTCACCACCGTGGTCGGCGGCGGTGCCCAGCGCTTTACCCTGACCTATGCGCCGGAAGACCGCTATGCCAGCTATTCACAGCTAATTGTTGAAACCGATAACAAAGCGATACAGCAAGCGCGCATGGCGGATATCGAAGCGGTACTTGAGCGCGATCACAGCGATATCGACTATAAAATCGCCCCGCTGGAAGTTGGCCCTGCCCCGAAAGCCAAGATCGAAGCCAGGTTTTACGGCAGCGACCCCGCCGTATTACGCCAGCTAGGTGATCAAGTCGCGGCACTGTTTAGTGATACGTCCAATATGGTCAGTGTTCGCACCAACTGGCGTAACCGTGTTCAGGCCGTGGTGCCAATTTTTGCCGAAGACACAGCGCGACGGCTGGGCGTTACGCGCGAGAATTTGGCGGCCACACTGGCGCTGAGTACGAGTGGTAGTCAGGTGGGCATCTACCGTGACGGCAGCGACCTGATTCCGATTGTCGCCAGAGCGATACCCGAGCAGCGCAACGATATCGATAATGTCGGGTCGCTTAACGTATGGAGCGCCGAGCAGGGGCGCTACATCACTGCGGATCAAGTGATGCGCGATGTGACGACCCAGGTAGCAGATCCACTAATCATGCGCCGCGACCGCGAGCGCATGCTGGCGGTATATGGCGAACCCGACCCGCTAAGCGGAGTGACGGCGGCTAGTGTATTGGCTCAAGTTCGACCCCAAGTAGAAGCGCTTGAATTGCCACCCGGTTATCGGCTTGAGTGGGGTGGTGAATTTGAGACCGCCGGTGAAGCCCAGAGCGGCCTATTTGCATCGTTGCCACTTGGGTTGGTGATGATGTTTATTATCACGGTGGTGTTGTTTAACAACTTCCGTCAGCCGCTGGCGATCTGGTTTTTGGTGCCGTTGACCATTGTCGGCGTAGTGGCCGCGTTACTGCTAACCGGGTTGCCTTTCTCGTTTATGGCGCTGCTGGGCACGCTGAGTTTGATCGGGATGGTGATCAAGAATGCCATTGTTCTGGTAGAAGAGATCAATGTGCAACTGCCGTTGCACAAAGATCGCTACCACGCCGTGGTGCGCGCCGCCATTAGCCGCGTGCGCCCCGTTTCAATGGCTGCGCTAACCACCATGCTGGGGCTGATCCCGCTGATTAGTGATGCATTCTTCGCCAGCATGGCGGTCGCGCTGATTGGTGGCCTTGGTGTTGCCACGCTGCTCACCCTTATCGTGCTACCGGTGATCTATTGCGTGCTTTACCAGATCAAGATTCATGAGGATTCATCGAGCACTTAATTCAGCGCCGCAGCGACCTCTTCAACTTGTAGCGCTAAGCTTTGTAGGCCGCCACCGGAGAGGTACCAAAGTGCTGGGGTTAGCATCACTAGCTGGGGGGTAGTACCTGCCTCGGCTAGTGTTTGGCGCAGTTGGTCGGCATCCGCAGGTTCATCGCCAATGGCGGCGCTGCGATCAATGACCAGCACAACGTCTGGTTTGATGTCGGCAATGGCATCAGCAGAAAGCGGTGTAAAGGTGCGTTCACCACGGGTTTCTGAGGTCACACTCTCCGGCATGTTGAGCGCTTCCACGCCTAGTACATCGTGAACGACGGGATGTTGGTTAAGCATCAGGTTGCCGCCGTTGTGAGTGACGACCAGTGTCCTGGGGGCAGTGCTGAGTGCTTCGCGTAGCGCGTCAATCTCTGTATGGAGCGTTGCCAGTGCCTCATCAGCTTCACTTTCCGCCTCAAATTGGCTGGCGAGCTCACGCACGTTGTCGTCAAACGCTGTGAGGTAGTTATCGCCTTGCAAACTGGTGTTAAGTAGCGGTGCAATATCGCCAAGCTCTTCTTCCCAATCGCCCTGGCGGCCAGTGTAGAGAATCAGGCTAGGTTCGCTAGCGCTAATGGCCTCCATGTCCGGTGAGCGTAGGCCACCAATATCGCTATAACGGTCGCTAGCGTATTGCTCTAGGTAGGTGGGCAGGCTCTGCTTGGGGACGCCAACCACTTGTTCGCTTAAGCCCAGTGCATCTAGCGTATCTAGACTGCCTAAGTCGAAGGTGGCGATGCGCTGCTCGGCATGGGCGCTTGCGCTAACGACTGAAAACAGCACAGCTGTGGCGAATGTAGTAGTGAGTGTAGTGGCGGATGTAGTGGCGAACGAGGTAGGCTTCATCGTAGTTCCTTTTATGAGAAAGTATTTTATATGCGATAGTTTCTCATAGTCTCAAGGGAAGAGACGCTATGTCGCCTTTTTATAGCGGAACAAGCTGTTGCGCAAAGCGTGACCGCCCTCACAGAGGAGGGCGGTGCCATTATCGAAGGTTAGGTCGTGGTGCGTTGTTTATGAGATAAGCTCATAAGACAAGTTCATGAGGCGACACGGAAAGGGTTACGAGGGTCGTTGTCCCAGGCCAAGAATGGTTTGCCGGTTTCTTGAGGCACCATGGTGATGCAATTCTCCACTGGACAGGTGATTTGGCATAAGTTGCAGCCAACGCACTCGTCTTCGATTACCTCGTAACGGCGTGCGCCATCTTGCTCGGTGAGCTTGGCAATCGACTGATGGGAGGTATCCTCGCAAGCGATATAGCAGCGACCGCACTCAATGCACAGGTCCTGATCAATCTTGGCAATGGTTTTAAAGTTGATGTCCAGGTGTTTCCAGTCGGTGGTTTGGGGCACGGCTTTGCGCGAGAACGATTCAATAGAGTCGTAGCCTTTTTCTGCCATCCAGCGTGAAAGGCCATCTTTCATCTCTTCTACAATGCGAAAACCGTTGAGCATTGCAGCGGTACATACCTGCACGCTACCTGCTCCCAGGGCGATAAATTCTGCCGCATCCCGCCAGGTGGAAATACCGCCGATACCGGAAATCGGCAGCGTTGGCGTTGCCGGGTCGCGGGCAATCTCTGCCACCATATTCATCGCGATAGGCTTCACGGCGCTGCCGCAGTAGCCACCGTGGGTACTCTGATGGCCGACCGTGGGTTTGGCGACCATATTGTCCAGGTCGATACTAGTGATCGAGTTGATGGTGTTGATCAGCGATACCGCATCGGCGCCACCCCGTAGCGCGGCCTGGGCACCCACGCGGATATCGGTAATGTTGGGGGTGAGTTTTACAATCACCGGTTTGGAGTAGTGCTTCTTACACCAGTAGGCAACTTTTTCGATCAGGTCGGGATTTTGGCCGACCGCTGCCCCCATGCCGCGTTCCGGCATGCCGTGAGGGCAACCCAGGTTGAGCTCGATACCATCTGCGCCCGTTGCTTCCACGAGTGGCAAAATATACGCCCAGGCTTCTTCATTACAAGGCACCATGATGGAGACAATCAGCGCTCGGTCGGGCCAGTCTTTTTTCACCTGGGTAATTTCTTGAAGATTGATCTCCAACGAGCGATCGGTAATGAGCTCGATATTATTGAAGCCGATCACCTCGCGGTTTTTGCCATAGTGAGCAGAGTAACGTGAAGAGACATTCACCGCAGGTGGCTCTTCGCCAAGGGTTTTCCAGACGACGCCGCCCCAGCCTGCTTCATAGGCGCGCACTACGTTATAGGCTTTATCCGTGGGCGGGGCAGAGGCTAGCCAGAACGGGTTCGGGGCTTTGATACCCGCAAAGTTCACCGACAGGTCAATGCCGTTCACCACGCTGTCGCCGCTGTTTTTCTTACCCGGTGGAGTGAAAGGAAGTGTGTTCATGCGGCCTCCTGATTGGCGGCAAGCGCTTGGTGAATGGCATGGGCAGCCAGTTTGCCGTGTTGAACGGCTTGAACGGTGAGATCTTGGCCGGAGTTGACGCAGTCGCCACCCGCGTAAACATTGGGCATTGAGGTGCGGAAGAATGCATCAACTTGGATACGTTCGCCGTCGCGGGCAAGCTCTCTGGCGGCTTCATCCGTCAGGCTAGCGCTATCAAAGCCTTGGCCAATCGCCTTGAAGATGGCATCGGCGGCAAGGTCGAATGTTTCACCAGTGGGTGTTAACTGACCAGCCTGGTCGTGGGTCTTGGCAAAACGCATACCCGCCACGCGCCCTTGATCATCCAATAAAATTTCGTCTGGCTGGGCCCACGTCACCATGCGTACGCCGTTAGCTTTGGCGATTTCTTGCTCATGATCGGTAGCAGACATCGCCTCTGTGCCGCGGCGGTAGACCAGCGTTACCTCTGTCGCACCAAGCCGGGCCATTTGAGTCGCCATATCAATGGCGGTATTGCCTGCGCCGATCACAATGCAGCGCTTGGCGACAGGTAAGCTCTCTAGGTCTTTGGTTTGGCGCAGGGTTTTAATGTAGTCAACGGCTGGCATTAAGCCGGGAGCATCATCCCCAGTGAGCCCTAAAGCACGGCTGGCACCAAGACCTAAACCGAGGAAAACGCTATCAAACTGCTGGTGCAGCGTCGCAAGCGACAAATTATCACCGAGGCGCTGGCCGTATTGAAGCTCAATGCCGCCTATTTCTAGTAGAAACTCCACTTCTTTACGGGCGAAGTCATCGGTCATCTTATAGCGGGCGATGCCGTACTCATTCAGTCCGCCTGGTTTTTGTTCGGCCTCAAAAATGGTCACTTGATGGCCTAGCATCGCCAAGCGGTGAGCACAGGAAAGGCCGGCGGGCCCCGCGCCTACCACGGCGATATGGCGGCCGCTGTTAGCCGCCCGCTTGAACGGGTGGCTTTCGAACTGCATATGGTCAGTGGCGTGGCGTTGCAGCAGGCCAATTAACACAGGCTGGCACTCTGCGTCATGGTTGCGCACACAGCTACGCTCGCAGAGGATTTCAGTGGGGCACACCCGGGCGCAACTGCCACCTAAAATGTTGGCTTCCAGAATGGTTTCTGCGGCGCCATTAATATTGTTTTCGCTGATTTGGCGAATAAAACTGGGGATATCAATATCCGATGGACACGCCTCAACGCAGGGGGCGTCGAAACAGTACAAGCAGCGCTGGCTTTCGATCATTGCTTGGCGGTGGGTTAACGGCGGATGGAGGTCGCTAAAGTTGCTTGCCAGTGTCGGTGGGTCGTAGGTGCCGACCTCTTGTGCGCTTGGCAGGTGGTCAAGTGAATGGTTCACGGTCATCTCTCCTGTTGGCTTTTTTCTTTTCTTGAGGAGCTGTTCAGCGCGTTACGGCTACCGGCGCATTTAATTCGGCACGTTTAGCCAGTAGCTCAAACACACCTGGGTAGGCGGGGCGTTTTAAGTAGCGCCCAGCACCCCGCTCGGCGTGCAGTTCACCGTCTCGCCATACCCATTTCCCTTGGCTAATCGTGTGGCGAGCAATACCGCGCACCGTTTTGCCCTCGAAAATGTTGAAGTCGACATTTTGATGATGGGTTTTGGCGGAGATCGTACGTGTGCCATTCGGATCCCACACCACAATATCGGCATCGGCGCCCACTTGGATGGCCCCTTTACGGGGGTACAGGTTGAAAATTTTGGCGGTATTGGTGGAAGTGACTGCGACAAACTCCTGGGGGGAGAGCTTGCCGCTGTTAACGCCTGCGTCCCATATCACTGCAAGGCGATCTTCTACCCCTGCGGTGCCGTTAGGGATCTTGGTAAAGTCATCTTTGCCTGCGGCTTTTTGCTCTTCGCAGAAGCAGCAGTGGTCAGTGGCAGTGGTTTGCAAATTACCAGACTGCAGGCCATGCCAAAGCGCTTCCTGATGCCCTTTGGGGCGGAACGGTGGACTCATTACGTGGGCCGCGGCAGTTGCCCAGTCGGGATGCTGGTAAACGCTGTCATCAATGAGTAAGTGTCCTGCCAGGCACTCGCCGAATACTGGATGGCCTTGCTGGCGGGCATAGGCAATTTCATCGACGGCGTCTTTGGTGGATACATGTACCAGATAAACCGGCGCGCCTAGCGTGCTGGCAATTCGAATCGCTCGGCTGGCGGCTTCACCTTCTACTTGTGGTGGGCGCGAAAGTGGGTGAGCTTCCGGCCCGGTAATGCCCTGGGCCAGTAGTTTCTGCTGCATGTGGTAAACCAGTTCGCCGTTTTCGGCGTGTACCGTAGGTACCGCGCCCAATTCCAGGCAGCGTGAAAAGCTTTCCACCAATATGTCATCAGTGGCCATAATCGCGCCCTTGTAGGCCATAAAGTGCTTGAAACTATTCACGCCGTGTTCGCGCACCAGGGTGCCCATTTCCTCTTTGACGCTCTCATCCCACCAGGTGATTGCCACGTGGAAAGCGAAATCGGTAGCCGCTTTTTCCGCCCACCCTTGCCACGTCTCAAAGGCTTCTAAGAGTGATTGGCCTGGGCTTGGAATGACAAAGTCGATAATCGTCGTGGTGCCACCCGCCATAGCGGCGGCGGTGCCGGTGTAAAAATCTTCGCTAGCCACTGCGCCCATAAATGGCATTTGCATATGGGTATGAGGGTCAATGCCACCGGGCATTACCAACTGATTGCTGGCGTCAATAATGTCGCAGTTATCGGGGAGGTCTAAGTCGGTGCCAATGGCGTGGATTTTTCCGTCGACGCACAGAACGTCGGCGCGGTAAGTATCGGCATGGGTGACGACGGTGCCGCCTTTGATCAATAAACTCATCATGCAGTCCTCGTATGATTCATCAACAGGGCTACTCACCATCAGTGAGGCGGGTGTAGGCATCGGGGCGACGATCGCGGAAGAACTGCCAGTTATTGCGCACCTCGCGCACCATATCTAAATCAATTTCATGCACTAGTAGCTCGTCTTCCGTTTCGCTGGCCTGGGCTTCGATTTTGCCGCGGGGGTTGACGATGTAGCTGGAGCCGTAGAAGTTGCCAATATTCCAGGGTGCCTCTGTGCCCACGCGGTTGATAGCAGCAATGAAGCAACCGTTAGCCGCAGCGGAAGCAGGCTGCTCAAGCTCCCATAGGTACTGGGAAAGCCCGGCTACGGTAGCGGAAGGGTTGAAGATTACCTCAGCACCGTTGAGTGCCAGCGCACGCCAGCCTTCAGGGAAATGGCGGTCATAGCAGATATACACACCAATTTTGCCGTAGGCAGTGTCGAAGACTGGCCAGTTCGATTTCCCTGGTTTGAAGAAGAATTTCTCCCAAAAACCGGCCACTTGAGGGATATGAGTTTTATGATATTTGCCGAGGTAGCTACCGTCGGCATCAAACACGGCGGCGGTGTTGTAGTAAACGCCGGTCTCTGTTTCTTCATACACGGGCACGATAATGACCATGCGGTGTTCGGCAGCCAGTTTTTGCATCATCTGACAAGTGGGACCTTCTGGAACCCGCTCTGCGGCGGCGTACCATTTGCCATCTTGGCTTGGGCAGAAGTACGGCTGGTTAAAGACTTCTTGAAAACACAGTACTTGCACACCCTGTTCGGCGGCCTGCTGAATCATCGGTAGGTGTGCTTCGTTCATCGCATCGCGGATCGCCGCGGGGTCTAAATCGGTGCTGGTTTTGAGCCCCATTTGAATTAAGCCAATTTTCATTTTCTGCATAGAACAGCCCTCTCAAGTCATACGCGCCAACCGCATGCATACGCATGTCGGTAGGTTACTGGTCAAGTAACAAGTGTGTGATTACGTGGCGTGCAGTGGTGTCTTATTGTTGTTCAAAAAGTTGTCTTGATTGACAGCTTTTTGAACATAGTCCTTTGTGAGGTGTTGTTTCAAGTGTTTTTTAATAATTTTTATTTACTGGTTTAACTCTTTGATTTTTTAATGTTTTTATTATTTTTAGTGCTATTTTTGCTAAGTTGGTGAGGTGTCGTTCGATATTGGTGATATTTAATTTTTTGTTTTAAAACATTGCTTTATGTTGTTTTGTTTTTGATTTTGATATTTTTTATGCGTCTTTTTGGTGCGTATTTTGTTTAAATGGCTACGCTTATTAATGGCTTTTAAGATCTGCAAGGCGAATAACAACAATCACGCTAAAAGTATGTGTATGTCTGCCTGTTAAGTCAGCTTTTTGATCAATGGGTTAGTGTTTGTGATTTTGTTTTAGGCACGCTTATTGCTCTTAAAAGACTGACACCGTGAATTTACTGGGCTACAGCACTGCTGAGGAGACTATATGACTGGCTCAACATCCCGAATGGTGGACAGAGAGGGGTTAATTGAACTCGATGTAGGCAAAGACGTAGGTGATAGTCCTCGTTTCAATAAAGATATTGCGCCCACTCAGGCGAGTGAGCGCACTTGGAGTAAATGGAACATTGCGGCACTTTGGGTGGGGATGTCGATTTGTGTGCCGACCTACACATTGGGTGGTGTGTTAACCGCCTACTTTGGCCTGAGTGTGGGCGAAGCGCTTTTTGCCATTTTTCTAGCCAACGTGATTGTCCTGATTCCGCTCACTCTAAATGCCTTTCCTGGCACTAAATTTGGTATTCCATTTCCAATTGTACTGCGATCATCGTTCGGTATTTTAGGTTCTAATGTGCCTTGTTTGGTGCGGGCTCTCGTAGGCTGCGGCTGGTTTGGCATTCAAACGATGTTTGGTGGTTTGGCTATTCATCTTCTGTTATCCGAACTGGTCCCCGCTTGGGCTGCGCTGGGTGGGATAGGTGAAGTGATTGGCTTTTTTGTATTTGGTGCAATGAATCTTCTTGTGGTCATTCGTGGGGCTGAGTCGATCAAGTGGCTGGAAACCCTAGCGGCGCCATTGCTGCTTGCTGTGGGGGTTGGATTAATGATGTGGGCATGGCCGCACATGTCGATGACTGAGTTATTAGCGCAACCGCCTTCGCGCCCAGAAGGAGCGTCGGTATATGGCTACTTCTTTGCAGGGTTAACCGCGATGGTGGGGTTTTGGGCGACGTTGTCGCTGAACATTCCTGATTTCAGCCGGTTTGCCAAAAGCCAAAAAGATCAAATTGTTGGCCAAGTGATTGGGCTACCGCTGACAATGTTCTTCTTTGCAGCGTTGGGCGTTGTATTGACTGCAGCTTCAGAATCGTTGGTGGGACAAACGATCGCTGACCCAGTTAACTTGATAGGGATGATCGATAGTCCTTTTTGGGTCGTGTTAGCGATGGTGTTGATCATTGTTGCAACGCTGTCTACCAATACAGCCGCGAATATTGTCTCGCCAACCAATGACTTTCAAAATATTGCGCCAAAATGGATTAATCAGACGCGTGGCGTTCTGATAACCGGAGCAGTGGGTGTTTTATTGATGGGCTACGATCTTTTGCAGAAAGCGGGGCTCATTGCTCAAGGGGTGTCGCTTGAGCAGATGTATTCAAACTGGCTGCTAGGATACTCCAGCTTGCTTGGCCCCATTGCAGGCATCATGGCAGTGGACTATTTCCTAATTAAAAAGCAGCGCTTAGATGTGCCTAGCTTATATATGGATAACCGTGCTTATCCTGCGTTTAATGTGGCGGGTTTTATCGCGTTCGGCGTGCCGGTGGCACTGACGCTACTAGCACTGTTAACCGGCACCATGAACTGGTTCTATGACTATGGCTGGTTTACCGGTTCTGCGCTTGGCGCGATTGTTTATTACGCCGCAAGCCACGTTTTAACACCGTCTTCTCAGGTAGGACCCGCGCCACACATGGCCAGCGAGACGGCAAAACTGCCATAAACTCGTTATATGTAAACGTCGTTAATAATCAAAGCTCGGCTAAGTGCCGAGCTTTGATTATTTTGTGCTTGGCATAACCAAGTGAGCTATTTTGCGCCTTTTACAAATCCTAAAAATGCATCGACCACCCGGTTGGGTCGGCGATCATGGCGAGTGATTAGCACAAACGGAATCTGATAACGCTGAGTACCCGGCTGAAGGGCGCGCATCTTATTGGCATTAACCCATTGGGCGGCAACATGTTCTGGGAGAAAACCGATAAACCGCCCAGTGAGAATCAAAAACGCAGCGCCCTCCCGATCAGAGGCAGACGCTTGTAAATTTAACGCATCATGTGCTTTACGCGCATCGCTAGGGAGTGGGTAGCGAGGCGTTATCGCTGGATAAGCGGCAATCTGTTCAGCTGTGAATACTTCATCAGTTTCATCAAACAAGGGGTGGTCAGCGGCGCAGTAAAGAAACGAAGGCTCCTCGTACAATAGATACGTTTCTAAGCTGGAGGGTAAGTTAACCGCGGGCACTACGCCGACATGCAAGTGGCCATCCATTACGCTTCGAATAACGGCATCTGAAGGCTCCATGTGAATATTAACCGTGACTTCATGGTTTGGCGCTGTCAGCTCGGCGAGCGCATGGGTAACATGCATGGCAGGCAAGGTGACCAAGTTGTCGGTGATACCGATATTCAGCTCGCCCTTGATGGTATGATGTAATGCGTTTACATCGCTTTTAAAGGCTTCGAGCGCGGTCAGTAGCGTCAAACCTGCTTGGTAAATTTCTTTGCCTTCTTCGGTTAAACTAAAGCCGCCTCGGCCACGCTGGCATAGCGAAAAGCCTAGCCTGCCTTCTAAATCATTCATGTGTTGGCTAATGGCTGAACGGCTGATGCCTAAAGCGGTTTCCGCAGCGGTGAAACCACCGCATTCCACGACCGTTTTAAAAATACGCACCAAGCGTACTTCGTAGTCACTCATTTGGCCTAACGATGCCATGGCAGCCTCTTATTAAGTAAAATAACGACTTTTATGAGCTTTTTTGCTGAAAATAGCTATACATCAAAAACAAGCCGCGCCACTATTTAGAACCGCTTACGAGGAGCCGCTGTGGTCTATCTTTCACCGTTCTTTTTATACTGTATCAGGTGTGCTCTGGGATATTTGAATAAGGCCTACATATAATGCTGCTACTTCGCAGTGATCGGGTAACTAACAAAAGCCAGGCAATGCCTGGCTTTCGGCGCCAAAAGCAGCGCGTTATTACGCTCTATGTTTTGTCGTTATGTATGATGATTGCGCTGTTTGGCTGGTTGCTCAAAGGCCAATATCACCAAGAAGTCAATGCGGCTGAGTCCCGTGTGATTGCCCGTGCGAATGTGGTGTCAGAATGGGTAACAGGCATGTTTGGGCAGAGCAGCCAAGGTTTGTTTAGCCTGGCCGAGTTGCTCAATGTTCACCAAGAAAACTCTTTGGGGTTGGATGGTTTAGAGGCGGAAAGTGCAACTGCCGTCCAGCGAGCGCTCGACAATCTTACCGAGTATGTGCCACTGATCGATAGTGTTAGTGTCTTAGACCCTCAGGGGCGCCTACGTTTAAGCAGTAACGCTAATCGACATGTTGGGGAGGGGATTGGCGACAGCGCCTTTTTCCGCACCTTTCAACAAGGTGGCCAAGACGAAATGATGACGCCGCTTATTTGGTCGACAAGCAAGCAGCGTTTCTTTCTCTATCATGGCAGGCGTCTAGTGAATGACCAGGGCGACTTCGCTGGTGTGATTATGTCTCGTATCATGCCGCATATCCTCAATAGTGCGCTGCAGCAAATGCGACTGTACGACGGTGAGAGTATGGCGCTGATAGATGAGAGTCTAAAAGTGGTTGCTCGGCACCCGGCTCCCCATGAAGGAATGCTCATTGGTAGCCAACTTGATGCACCTGAGACACAGCAGTGGTTAAACAGCGGTAGTGTTACTCGGACATTAGCCGCAATCTCGCCCCTTGACGGAAGTAAACGCTTATTTCACATGCAACGCATTAGTGGCTATCCGGTATTTGTTGCAGTGGGCGTTGACCTTCATACGCTGATGGCAGGATGGCGCCAGCGTTTGCTGGTGTTATTGCTGGTCGTTGGTTTGATTACGCTGTTGGGGGCTTGGGGTGTTCGCCACTACTTAAACCGCCTTGCGTTAGCTTACCAACTACATGAACGAATAAAAGAACGAGAGCTAGCAAGAGCCGAAGCGCAAGCGCGTGGCGCGCGTATGGATGCCTTAGTCCACTCGATTCAGGATTTGATTTTTGTATTTGATGTGGAAGGGCGCTTTAACTATATCCATGCGGCTTCCCCTGAGCAGTTGCTTGTTAAAAGCCAAGATGCGCTGGGAAAACACTTTTCACATGTCTTGCCTGTTCCCTTAGCTCGTGCATTTGCCGCCGTTTTTGAGCGAGTGCAGCAGTTGCATAAAGTAGAAAGGTTTGAATATCCGCTGACCATTGATGCACAGCCACACCATTTTCATGCCACCGTGAGTCCGCTAATCAGTAGTGCTGGACAGTTTGAGGGAGTGTTATCGGTGAACCGTGATATTACCGAAACGAAGCGCGCAGAAGTTGAGCTGCAGATTGCAGCAGCTGCTTTTCAAGCACATCTGGGCATCATAGTGGCGGATGCACGGGGAAATATTTTAAAAGTTAATGAGACGTTTAAGCGTATAACCGGCTATAGCGATGCTGAGGTGATCGGTAAGAACCCGCGTATATTTAGCTCTGGCCACCATAACGCAGCGTTTTATCGTCGTTTGTGGAAGCGGGTGATGACCACAGGAAGTTGGGAGGGAGAAATCTGGAATCAGCGCAAAAATGGTGAGCTATTCCCTGAGTGGCTGACGATTAGTGCTGTTTACGATGCAGACGGTGTACTGACTAACTACGTTGCCACCATGAGTGATATTAGTGAGCGCAAAGCCGCTGAGCAAGAGATCCACCAGCTTGCGTTTTATGATCCATTAACGGGCTTCGCAAATCGACGCTTGTTTATGGACAGAATGGAGACAGCACTTAAAGAGCTAAACCGCCATCAGCGCTGTGGAGCGTTGTTGGTAATCGATATTGACCGTTTCAACCATATTAACGATACCTTGGGGCACCTCGCCGGCGATCAGTTGCTTCAGCGGGTTGCCCAGCGGTTTGGCCAAATGTTGCGCGATACCGATACGTTGGCTCGCCTGGGTAGTGATGAATTTGCGGTGCTTATTGAAGACATCGATGGAAGCCCACGCCAGACACGCCGCTTAGCAGAACATATTGCCCAGAAACTTCTGGTGGCGCTTGATGAGCCGGTTAATTTTTCTGAAGAGCAAGTTATGGTCACCGCATGCGTTGGGATTACGGTTGTGTCCGATAGCCAGCGAAGTGCCGAAGACTACCTTCAGCAGGTCGATATGGCCTTGTTACAGGCGAAAGCGAGTGGGCGTCGTGCCATACGCTTTTTTGATCCTTCGATGCAGGCTACGCTACTGGCGCGGGTTAAGCTTGAAGCCGACTTGCGGCAGGCATTGGAGAGTCACCAATGGCGCCTCTATTACCAGCCTCAGGTTAATCGCTTTGGCCACTGTACGGGAGTTGAGGCACTGCTGCGCTGGCAGCATCCAGAGCGTGGCATGGTGTCACCTGGCGAGTTTATTCCACTCTTAGAGAGTACCGGGCTGATTAATGAGGTTGGTGAGTGGGTCATTGAAGATGCATGCCGTCAGCTAGCTTGCTGGGCAGCAACGCCACACCTGCGTGAACTGACGATTTCGGTGAATATCAGCCCACTGCAGTTTCGCGATAGTGAGTTCTTATCTCGCTTACAGCAGGTTTTTGTGCGTACAAAGGCACCGCTTGAGCGCCTCAAGCTTGAAGTTACCGAGTCGTTGTTTGTGGAAGCGCGCGACGATGCCCGTGACAAAATGCTGAGCCTGAAAGCCCAAGGTGTACGTTTTTCTCTGGATGATTTTGGAACCGGTTATTCATCGCTGGCGTATCTTGCGCAGTTGCCACTTGATCAGCTTAAGATCGATCAGTCGTTTGTCCATCAAGTGTTAGAAAGCAGTGCTAATGCGGCCATTGTGGAGAGTACGATTGCCCTGGCAAAAAGCTTAAATCTTGATGTCATTGCCGAAGGCGTCGAATCAGAGAGCCAGAAAGCGTGGCTGCTGGCTCATGGCTGCCAAGCTTTTCAAGGTTATTTATTTGGACGCCCTATGCAGGTAGACGCTATTGAGAAAACGTTTTTAGCTCAACAGCGCTCCTGATGATTGCAGTTCTGTCAGTAAATTGGTGTGGGTATCAGCGTCATTGTCGGGGGTAATCACCTCAAGCCGCGAATCCTGCCGCCAGGCGCTATTGCCGAGACTAAGTGTTCCATCGGCTCGATTGAGCTGCTTCCAGCCCTGCTCGGTATGAAAGACGCCTTTTACTCGCGCAGATGAGGGAAACTCACCTAAGTGGGCGGCCAAACGATCAAGGTCAAAGCGTTCATTGGGGTGCCAGCGAAGGCCTGTGCTGGTGTATCCAAGGGCGCTAGCCGTCTTATGCTGAGGTTGGCCCTGCGGAGGGGGAGCATCAAAAAAAGCGCCTTCCAGCGTGGGGGTTGTTATCATTTGACGATGCGTATCAGGGACAGCGGTATCTTGTTGGGCACGGGTCTGGGTGCTGTTCAACAGCAGCGATAGCGGCATCGTGCCATGCTCACTGCGATGAACCCATTTGCGTGGTGGCCAGAGTTCCGTCACAAACTGCTGCGCATGGTCGTGTTGTTCGGTACTAGCCTGCTCACCCATCGTAATGGCGATGGCATCGGCCATGGCTAACTGATCTTGAAAGGTCTCGTGTTCACGGACCCGAGATTCATCTAACCGGCGCGGATCTAGGGTAGCAATAATATCGTGAACGGCCACAACGTCTTGAAAGGCTTCGCCGCGCAGCAGATCGAGTAAGCCGGCGGGATGGCCAAGCCCCGAAGGCTCAATTATGACGCGGTCTGGTTTGTTGCGGGCGAGCAAATTGACCAGTGCAGCCTGCAGCACAAAAGCTAATTGGCAACACAGGCAGCCGCCGGGGAGCCCCTTGACGACGACATCGTCACGCTGCTCAAACATCGCTTGATCAATGCCAATCTGGCCAAACTCATTGACTAAAATGGCCCACTTCTCATCCACAGGCTTTTGCTCGATTAGGCTGTGGATAAGCGTGGTTTTGCCGCTGCCGAGAAAGCCTGTAATGATATGCACGGGCACGCGAGTGGCTGACAACGTTTAACCCCCTGTCATATTCATAAAGCGCACCACCTGGACATCGCCATCGGTCGTAAAGTGATGGCGCTCGGGCTTGAGCGGCAAGGCATTAATAATGGCGGTTTTCAACGCCTGCATATTGCCAGGATGTCGGCGCAGTACGGCACGCAAATCGACAGAGTGTTCATTACCGAGGCAGAGCAGTAGACGGCCTTCAACGGTTACCCGCACGCGGTTGCAGCTATCGCAAAAGTTGTGGCTATGGGGCGAAATAAAGCCAACCCGACTGCTGCTATCGGCCATTTTAAAATAGCGCGAAGGCCCAGGTGTGGTTTCCGTTGAAGGCATGAGCGGGTAGCGTGTCTCGATCAGCGCTTGAACGTCGTCACTAGAGTAAAAGGTCTCGGCCCGAGAGTGATCAGACACATCGCCCAGCGGCATCTCTTCGATAAAGCTGATATCCAGCTCTTCTTGGCGAGCGAACGTGACAAGGTCCAGCACTTCATCATCATTGCGCCCCTTGAGAATCACAGCGTTAAGCTTGATGCGTGAAAAGCCAGCTTCTTTAGCGGCGTGAATGCCGTCAATCACTTTCGCTAACTCACCTGTACGGGTTAGCTGTTTGAAGCGCTCAGGGTTAAGAGAGTCGAGGCTGATATTGAGCCTGCGCAGCCCCCCTTGATAGAGCCGTTTGGCGTGTTTGCGCAGACTGGCCCCGTTCGTGGTCATGGTGAAGTCGTTGAGCCCTGGCAGCGCGCCAATGTCGTCCACGAGCTGCTCAATGCCTTTACGCACTAGCGGTTCGCCCCCGGTTAAGCGGATCTTCTCAACGCCTAGCTCGGTAAACGCCTGGGCCACCATGGCAAGTTCTTCCAGCGTAAGCACCTGAGCTCTTGGCAGGAAGGTCATCTCTTCGCTCATGCAGTAAACGCAGCGAAAGTCGCAGCGATCCGTCACGGAAATGCGTACATAACTAACACGGCGGCCGAAATCATCAATGAGTTTTTCGGCAATTGGTTGTTTGGTCATTGCCACCTCGTCAGTGGTTGGATGCAGACTGCGTCGCCTGGCTGGGCGCCTGCTTGATCATCACCCAGTTCAATCAGGCAGTTAGCAGCTACCATCGAGGTTAAAATCCCAGACCCCTGCGCTCCGGTACTACGTACCTGCAGCACACCGTGAGCATCGCTTGAATAAATGCCACGTATAAAATCGGTGCGCTTTAGGCGACTTTTTAGCGGAGTTTGGGTAATGGCTGTTAAACGCCTCGGTGGAACGGGGGGTTGTTTTTGTAAACGTTCCAATAATGGCACTACGAATTGACTAAAGGTTACCATGACCGCAACGGGGTTGCCGGGTAAGCCGACAAATGGTTTGCGCGATTCACCCAGCCAGCCGCAGGCCATGGGGCGTCCGGGGCGCAGCGCCACGCGCCAAAAAGCTAATTGGCCTAATGTTTCCAACGCTTGCCTGGTGTAATCGGCATGGCCGACAGAAACGCCCCCACTGGTAATGACTAAATCACACTGCTTGGCTGCGCTAGCCAGGGCATTTTGAATGGTGGTGGGGTCATCAGGCAAAATGCCCAGATCCATCACTTCAGCACCCTGTTCGTTGAGCAAGCCCATCAATGTAAAACGATTGGTGTCGTAAATGCCTGCGCTGGGCAGCGCTTCGCCAGGGGGAGTGACCTCATTTCCAGTAGAGAAAATCGCCACCTTTGGGCGCCTGAAAATGCAAACCTCACCATAGCCCAGTGAGGCTATTAACCCCAAACAGGCGGCATCTAGCCTCGTACCAGCTACCAGTGCTACCTCGCCTAGGGCAATATCTTCCCCCGCTTGGCGCACGTGCTGACCATGGCTAACCCGGTCAGGGGAATCAATAGTGACACTACCGTCATGCTCACTAAGCTGCTCGCGCATGATAATGGTGTCGGTGCCTGACGGTAAGGGAGCGCCGGTGGTAATGCGTACGCACTGGCCGAGAGGTACGCTGCCTTCAAACGCCTGTCCGGCAAAGGCATCGCCTGCAATCGGCCATTTGGTTTGCTGAGGTTGCTCATCTGGCCACGCCAGGGCGATACCATCCATGGCTGCATTGGTATTCTGTGGCACGTTAATTGGCGCGGTGATGTCGGTGGCTAAGCGCCTGCCATAAGCTTGGCTAAGCGCTACCGACTCTACCGCAACGGGCTGTTCAGCCAAGGACAGCAGTGCCTCTCGCGCTGCGTCAACGCTGAGCATTTGCTCACCGAGTTCGAAGCACGACAGGCTCATGGTATTTCCTTCGAGGCCGGATCTTTAAAGACAGTGCTTAGTGTTAGCTCCAGCCGAGCTTTTTCTTCTTCAGTATTGAGGTTGGCAAACGTTTCCGGGCAATCTGACATATCGACCTTGCACCATGAGTGGCGAGCGTACCAGCGGTCGATTTTACGTTCGCCCTCAGCCAGTGCATTCGCTAAGTCATCGGCAAGCGAGGTGCGCAGCAGCGCGACGACTGGGTGCAGGCGCTCGCCGTCATACGCAACGGCGATATCGTGTTCACCACTTGCTGAGGTGATGCCCGCCACCATGCGCGCCACTAAGTCATTGGGTAGGGCAGGTGAGTCGCAAGGGGCAACCAGTAGCCAGGGTGTTTTAGCAGCGCGTAGGCCACTATAAATGCCCATCAAGGGGCCTTTAAAGCCGCCTTCCGCGTCCTCAATAACCCGTGTTGCAAACAGTGCATAGGCATCAGTGTTGCGATTGGCGTTGATCAGTAGTTCAGATACATGGCCATCAAAGCGCTTAGCTACATGGGCCACGAGCGGTAGCCCCGCGAAGGGTTCAAGGCCTTTGTCACGCCCACCCATACGGCGGCCTTCGCCGCCCGCGAGAATCATGCCAGTGAGGGTTTGCGGGGTGATCATATACCGGCCTCCTTAGAGGTGCGCGCGCTGGGTGGTTTGGCTGGAATGGCATCTAACGTTAGGCGGTTAGCGGTATTAATCGCCTGGAAGTTTTTGCCTTTAGCCCGAGCAATCAGCATCACGCCGAAGCGTTCCGCCAGCTCCACACCTTTTTGGGTCACTCCAGAGCGTGAAACCAACACGCTGATCCCCATTTGCGCCACTTTCAACACCATTTCGGAAGTTAGGCGGCCAGTGGTATAGAAAATATCAGCACTACTGCTTTCGGCCTGGTTGAGCCACTGGTGGCCTGCTAGGGTGTCCACCGCATTGTGACGCCCGACATCTTCAACGAAGTCGAGCACGCGGCTTTGCTGGCACAGCGCGCAACCGTGTACTGCTCCCGCGCTGCGATAGGTCTCGTTGTAGGTATTCAAATTGGCTAGCAACTGATAAAGCGTTGATTGCGCCAGCGGTGTCTCAGGTAACGCAGAGAGCGATGTTTGTTCCAGTAATTTGCCGAACACGGTCCCCTGACCGCAACCCGTGGTGACGGTACGGGTACTCAGCCGGTTGTCTAGATCATCAGGTAAATAATCGGTGACGACGGCGGCGGATTCCACCTCCCAATCCACCTGTACCGCCGATAAATCTTCCGCGCGGCGCAGTAATCCCTGGTTGCGTAGGTAGCCCACCACCAAGGCTTCTGGGTCATCGCCCAGCGTCATTAGCGTGACAATTTCACGCTTATTGAGATAAACCGTCAGCGCGCGCTCTGCGGCGATGGCTTGTTGGCGGGAGTCGCCGTAAGCATCCAGCACATCGATTGTCGTCGTGGCCGGTAAGCGGGCTCGGCTTAACTGAAGGGCGGGCATCCGCAATCCTCGTTGGAACCTAGTGAAGAATCATGTAACGCATACATGTAAATTATAATAGTTGAGTAAAACACTCTGAGTTGACGATGATGGCGCTCAAAAGGCTTACTTGTCTACCCATTCAAGGTCTAAGGTGGTCTATCCGTATGAGTGATAATCTGCGCTCTTTGAGCATTACCTTGGTGGCAGAGCCCAAGCAGGTGAGGGGCTTTACCTTAACGCAATGGCGTATCGCTGAGCTCACGCCAGGTGAGCAAGGTGACTATGTGCTTCGCCTTCAGCTGTCGATGACCGAGCGTGCGGCCTATCGCTTTAACCTTACGTCAGCAACCCCGCGTCTTTTTGTTCGCGCCGGTTTTACCGGGCAAGCGCCCAAGCCTGATGCTATTACCGCAAGCCAAGATGTCGCAGCAGGTTGGCTTGATGGTGAACAACAGGTACTCGAAGCATCGATGCCGATGGCGATTCAGGTATGGCTGGAAAGCTATTTAGCGCGTCATGGTGAAGCACCACCAGAAAAGCGCAAAAAGAAGCATAAGGGAGCCGGTCGGGCTAAAGAAACCCCGACCAAGGAGCAGCCCCGGTGAGCAGACTTGAACGTTGGTCACGTAAAAAGCGTGGCGTTGAAAGCGACGAAGCCGACGCAGCATTAGATAACCCTCCCAACGACAGCACAGAGCCAACGTCAGAGCTAGGGCTGGAGGCCGATACGCTAAGTGCTACTTCCAGCGATACTGAATCGTTGGATGCAGAGGCTAGCGTCGATGACGCGCCCCCCCTTCCTGGCAGCTTGGATCACACCTTACCCGACCCTGATCACTTACCGGCAGGCAGTGATTTCAGCGCGTTCATGGTGCCGGGTGTTAGCGCTGCACTGCGCCGCCGTGCCCTAAAAAGGCTATGGGCCACCGGTAACTACAACGTGCGCGATGGTTTGGATGACTACGATGCTGATTATCGTCAGCAGCTTAAGCCTATGGCCACTGAACTGGCAGGCAAGCTTCGCCGCTGGGCAAACAAAGCGGAAGAGGCAGTCGATAGGCCCGCAGAAGCAGACAATGAGAACATCGCGGATGGCGACATTCCTACCCCACCTGAAGACGTTAATGCCTGTACAAGTGATAGTGGTTTTGTACAAAAACAGCCGCTAGACGACCAGTCTGATTTGTCTGGCGATGAAGTAGACGAATGTATAAATAGGCAGTGATTGTTTTATAAACAATGGGTTGCTGTTGTTATGACGATGAAGCGTTGAGACGCCAATGCGCTTTAAAGTGGCAAAAAACGCCTAGGCACCTACGCTCAAGTTAGAGAAAGCATTAAGATATGCCATTAAAGTAAAAAAACATGACTTTTAATTATAAAAAAAATGACTTTCTGACCGTGAGAATGCATGAACCAACGAATCCAACTGGCATCGGTAGATGACCAGATTAACGTCACCGCCCGCGAAGCGGTACGCCAGCGTATCTCGTGGCCGGTTAACTTAACGCCTGCTAACGTGACTTATCACAGCCGTGGCCATGCGCTGTTGTTGGGTAATTCACACGAGGTTAGCCAAGCTGCCCGAGTGTTACAGGGTCGTGGCTTGGCATCGTTGACGCTGCTAACAACGGATTCTGCAGTTGATTTAGCGGCTGCCAGCGAGCCTCTCACCTGCCAAACGCTAACCGATACCCAGCAATCCCAACTGCGAATCACGGGGTATCTTGGTGCCTTTCGCGTTGAAATAGCGCCCGCGGATAGCGACACGCTCAATCTGGCTCAAGCGCTTATTGAGCGCGACGTGTTTGATGTGGTGCTCGACTTAACGGCAGCAGGCATGTCGAAGGCTACTCATGTATGGGAAATCCCACCGCCGGGCTATGTGTGTCTGGATTGGCTAGCCCAAGAAGCGCGGCGCGGTGAAATTCTGGAAAGCGTTATTGAACTCGTTGGTGAATTCGATAAACCGCGTTACTTCCAGGTTAATAGTGATCTCTGCGCACATTCCGCGAGTGGCAACGTTGGCTGTACGCGCTGTTTGGATGTTTGTCCTGCAGATGCTATTTCCAGCATTCAGGGACGCATTGAATCGCGCATTGAGATTGACCCGTTCCTGTGCCAAGGGGTGGGCAGTTGTACCAGTGCTTGCCCAACCGGTGCGATTGAATTTCGCCTACCGGAAACCCGTCGTCAGCAAGACACCTTAGCGACGTGGCTGGCCGCCTACCGCGAGGCGGGTGGTCAAGCGCCTGTGATGCGCTTTGTCACCCATGACTTTCTGGATGCTGAACGCCAAGCAGGTGCTGTTACGCCAGGCCATCTGCTTGATGTCCCGCTTGAAGAGCTGGGTGCTGCTGGCCACGATCAGTGGCTTACTGCGTTGGCGAACGGGGCAGCTGAAGTGCGTATTCAGTTGCACGATGAGATGCCGCCTCGTTTAACCACGTTTATCACTCATCAAGTCGCCCAAGCCCACGGCCTGCTAGAAGCGCTGGGGCATGACACTACGCGGATTAAGCTGCTGCAGCCGGAGCCGACAGAAGAGCGCGATGCACTTCCCACGCTTACGCCCTTAACCGCCGCTGCGCTGACCTTTACCGAACCCCATAAGCGCGCCCGCTTTAATCAAGTGCTAGCAACACTGGCGGCACTTGGAGCGCCTAGCAATGACCGGCATAGCATGCCTGAAGGGGCCGCTTATGGCGGCATTCAAGTAGATCGTGAAGCCTGCACGCTTTGTCATGCCTGCGTTAGTAATTGTCCGACGCCTGCATTGAAAGCAGGGGGCGATACACCCGCGCTAAGTTTCTTGGAGTCCGACTGTGTGCAGTGCGGGCTATGTGAACAGGCGTGCCCTGAAAGCGCGATTACGCTGCTTCCTGGTTTTTTGGCTGCACCGGAACGCGACACACGGCAAATTTGCCACGAAGAGGCGGCCTTTGAGTGCATTGGTTGCGGCAAGCCGTTTGCCACTGCCAGTACGATAGCAACGATCAAAGCGAAGCTGGCTAACCACCCCTATTTCGCGGGCGATGCACTAGCGCGGCTAGAAATGTGCGAGGACTGCCGGGTCAAAGATGTGTGGAAAACTATGATCCGTGACCCTGATGCGCAACTAAAGGTGTAAAGCAATGAGTGATGCAATGCCCACACTTAGCGAGACCGACGCACTGCGGGCCGATATTTATCAGCTTTTAGCCAGCCTGCTACGGCAAGCTCCTGACAGTGAGTTATTAACGTGGCTAGCCAGCCTAGACATTGAACAAGACGGCAGCCGACTGGCGGAGTGTTGGGCAGCGCTCTCAAGCGCTGCTGGCCAAAGTAGTGTAGATAGCCTTCAGCGTGCCCATTTTCGCCTTCTTGTTGGCGTCATTCAGGGCGAGGTAGTGCCTTACGCGTCTTGGTACCGCAACGGGGAATTAATGGAGGCAGCATTAGTTGCATTACGCCAGGATCTTCGGGCGCTGGGGTTTGAGCGTAGCGAGCACACCCGCGAGCCAGAAGATCATTTGGCTGCTATATGTGAGGTGATGGCAATGCTGATTACGTCCCAAAGCAGCGAGCAGAGCTACTTCTTCCAGCAACACATTGCTCCCTGGTCAACACGCTGCTTTGACGACCTCACTAACGTAGACACTGTTTTTTACGCATCGCTTGGCCAGTTAGGCGGCGCGTTCATGGAAAGCGAGCAGGCAACGTTGAGCGAAAGAGCGGCCTATCAAGCGGTGCGGATTGTGGAGCCAACGACAACCGCAACTGACGCGGCGCGCGACGTCACACCGTGAGTGGCAGTGCGCAGCGGTAAGCGAATAATAGGGCCAGCAGGCCATGCAGAAGAATAAGGGCATGATAGAGGAGAAACCCATGCACTCGTCACACAACCCTGAGCGCCGCCGGTTTATGAAAACCGTTGGGCTAGGTACCGCCGCTGCCGGTGCGGCCGCTGCTGTAGGTCACGTCACGCTAGCTCAAGCCGATAGCACCACGTCGATTGAGCCTAAAAAACAAACAACGAACTACCACGAAACTGACCATATTCGCGCGTATTATGCGTCGCTGCGTGATTGACGGCGAAATGCCAGGAGAACTGCCATGCGTCTAACTCGCAAAACTAATACTCCCAACGCTTCAGGGCTTGGAATCTCCCGTCGTCAATTTTTAAAGCGTAGTGGCGTCGCCACCGGTGGCGTCGCAGCTGCGGGCTTTATGGGCGCGCCGATGATGCAGCGCGCCGAGTCGGCGAATAAAACTCCCGTATTAGACTCACCCGTTGAGACCAAGCGCACCATTTGCTCCCACTGTTCGGTGGGATGTGGTGTCTATGCAGAAGTTCAAGAAGGCATTTGGACAAAACAAGAGCCCGCTTTTGACCACCCGATTAACCGCGGTGCGCATTGTGCCAAAGGGGCCTCGCTACGCCAGCACGGTCACTCTACCCGTCGTCTAAAATACCCCATGAAGCTAGTGGCGGGTGAATGGCAGCGACTGAGCTGGGACGACGCGGTTAATGAAATTGGCGACAAACTGCTTGAACTGCGTGACGCCTATGGCCCCGACAGTGTTTACTGGCTTGGTTCGGCCAAGTTTAATAACGAGCAGGCGTACTTGATGCGCAAGCTGGCCTCCATGTGGGGCACCAACAACACAGATCACCAAGCACGAATTTGTCACTCCACCACCGTGGCAGGTGTTGCTAACACCTGGGGTTATGGGGCGATGACCAACTCGCTCAATGATATGCAGAACAGCAAGGCGATTCTGTTCATCGGCTCCAACCCGAGTGAAGCTCACCCGGTCGCGATGCAGCATATTCTCATTGCTAAAGAGCGTAATAACTGCGACATCATCGTCGCGGATCCGCGCTTTACGCGTACCGCAGCAAAAGCCAATAAATACGTACGCCTGCGCCCTGGCTCGGACGTTGCTTATATTTGGGGCTTGTTGTGGCACATTTTTGAGAATGGCTGGGAAGACAGCGAATATATCAGCCAGCGTGTTTACGGTATGGATGAGGTGCGCGCAGAGGTGGCTCAGTTCACCCCGAGTGTCGTGGAAGACATTACTGGCGTACCGGAAGCGGATATGTTCGATGTGGCTAAACGGCTTGCTGACAATCGTCCGGGCTGCGTGGTCTGGTGTATGGGCGGTACCCAACACACCACCGGTAACAACAATACTCGCGCGTACTGCATCTTAGAGCTGGCGCTGGGCAATATTGGTAAGTCCGGTGGTGGAGCCAACATTTTGCGGGGCCACGATAACGTACAGGGTGCTACCGATCTCGGCCTTGGCTGTGACTCGCTTCCCGGTTATTACGGGTTATCTGAAGGCGCATGGCAGCACTGGTCCCAGGTGTGGGATGTCGATTATGAGTGGCTAAAAGGCCGCTTTGATGATACCGAATACGCTGATGGAAAGCCGATGTACTCCAGCGGTATTACCGTATCTCGCTGGGTAGATGGTGTGCTGGAAGAGGATGAAAATATCTCCCAGCGCACCGCGCTAAAAGCAATGTTCTACTGGGGGCACGCGGTCAACTCGCAAACCCGCGGCGTGGAAATGCAAAAAGCCATGCAGAAGCTTGAGATGATGGTCATTGTTGACCCTTATCCCACGGTTGCCTCGGTGATGCATGACCGCTCTGATGGTGTTTATCTGCTGCCTGCAGCGACTCAGTTTGAAACCACCGGCAGTGTGACGGCAACCAACCGCTCTATTCAGTGGCGCGACAAAGTCATTGAGCCGCTATTTGAATCAAAGCCTGATCACGAAATTATGTACCTATTTGCCAACAAGCTTGGCTTTGGTAATGAGTTCGTGAAGAACTTTGAGATGAACGGCAACGAGCCGCTGATTGATGACGTGTTGCGTGAAATCAACCGTGGCATGTGGACTGTTGGCTACACCGGCCAAAGCCCCGAGCGCCTCAAAGAGCACCAGAAAAACTGGCATACCTTCAGCTTTCAGAGCTTGCGTGCCCAAGGTGGCCCTGCCGACGGTGATTACTACGGGCTGCCGTGGCCGTGCTGGGGCACACCAGAGTTTAATCACCCTGGCTCACCCAACCTCTATGACACCAGCGTTCCGGTAATGGAAGGCGGTATGGGTTTCCGTGCCCGTTTTGGTATTGAGCGCGACGGCGTTAATTTGCTGGCTGAGGGCTCTGCGCCAGTAGGTGGCGAGATTGATGACGGTTACCCCGAGTTTACCGACCAACTGCTTAAAGACCTCGGTTGGTGGGATGATCTGACTGACGTTGAGAAAACGGCCGCGGAAGGTAAAAACTGGAAAACCGACCTCTCAGGCGGTATCCAGCGGGTGGCGATTGGTCGTGGTTGCGCGCCTTATGGCAACGCGAAAGCGCGTGCCGTGGTATGGACCTTCCCAGATGCAGTGCCGAAACACCGCGAGCCGCTATACACCACCCGTCGCGATCTGGTCGAACGCTATCCCACCTGGGACGACTTTGACTCAATTATGCGTCTGCCCACGATGTACAAAACCATCCAGGATCGTGATAACAGCGCTGATTATCCGATTATTCTCACGTCGGGTCGCTTGGTCGAATACGAGGGAGGCGGTGAAGAAACACGTTCTATGTCGTGGCTGGCCGAGCTACAGCAAGAGATGTTTGTCGAGATGAACCCCGCGGATGCTAATGACATTGGCGTACGTGATGGCGACGACGTATGGGTTGAGGGTGCAGAAGGCGGCAGAGTGAAGGTGAAAGCCTTGGTCACGCCTCGGGTTGATCGCAAGGTTGCCTTTATGCCGTTCCACTTTGGCGGCATGTTCCAAGGCGAGAGCTTGCGGGATCGTTATCCGGAAGGGTCTGCCCCGTACGTCATTGGTGAAGCGGCTAACACTGCCACCACCTATGGCTATGATCCGGTGACACTGATGCAGGAAACGAAGTGCACCATCTGCCGAATTGAGCGGGCTTAAGCCAATAACGTCTCGACCGACCTGACAGAGCCCAGCGTGGGTAAGTGCCCGCGCTGGTGAGAGGAGAACACCATGGCTCAAATGAAATTTATGTGTGACGCCGAGCGCTGCATCGAGTGCAACGGCTGTGTCACCGCCTGTAAAAATGCCAATGATGTGGAGTGGGGTATTCAGCGTCGCCGGGTGGTCACACTTAACGACGGCGAAGCGGATGAGATGTCGATTTCAGTGGCTTGTATGCACTGTGACGATGCGCCATGCATGGCGGTATGTCCGACTGACTGCTTCTATAAAACTGATGATGGCATCGTGCTGCACGATAAAGACCTGTGCATTGGTTGTGGCTACTGCCTGTATGCGTGCCCCTTTGGCGCACCGCAGTTTCCACAACAAAATGCATTTGGCGAGCGCGGAAAAATGGACAAGTGTACATTCTGTGCAGGCGGCCCCGCCGAGAGCAAAGAGGAGGAGTACGAGAAGTACGGCTCCAATCGCATCGCGGAAGGCAAGCTGCCGCTATGTGCGGAAATGTGCTCTACCAAAGCCCTTTTAGCGGGTGATGCGCAAGATGTTGCCGATATTTTCCGCCAGCGTGTCGTCCATCGTGGCCATAAAGATGGTGCTTGGTCGAATAACCCCCAGGCCAGTACTGACAACCTTGCCTACGATGCTGCCCGTAAAGGGTAAGGAGGCGTGTCATGACAACGATGACCACGACCACAATGACACCAGAGGCGCCCGCGCTAGCACTCTGGGTAAGGGCGTTTTTCCAGCGCTGTTGGCGTATCGGCATCCTGTTTCTGCTGCTGGCTGCCAGCCTTGGCATGTCCCAACTAGCGGTTGCCCAGGCTGACACAGACCGCGAGATGGTGACCGCTGCTCCAGGTATCAGTGCAGATCAGTGGCGTCAGGTGCGCAGTGGTGAAACAGGGCCTAACTACCGCGACTCGCGCTTTGACAGTAACTACAGTCTGATCAATTCGAGTGGCGAAACCTGGCGCGAGATCCGTAACCGTTGGGTGTCACCGTTTGGTTTGATTGCGATTGGCGGGATGATCGTGGTGATTGCGCTGTTCTACTTTATGGTTGGGCGCAAACATCTCGATGAGCCGCGCACAGGGCGTAAGCTTTTGCGCTGGTCGTTGCTAATGCGTTCGCTGCACTGGACTGTTGCCACCCTGTTTATCACCTTGGCATTAACAGGGTTGAACCTGCTGTTTGGTAAGTTTGTGTTCCGCACGCTGTTTGGCGACGCCGTCTGGGCATGGATGATTTCAGCTTCCAAAGTGCTGCATAACTATCTTGGCCCGATATTCGGTGTGCTACTCGTTGTACTGTTAATCAGCTTGCTGAAAGACAATATTCCTAAGAAGCATGACTGGGTATGGTTTAAAAAGGCAGGTGGGTTAACAGGCAAGCACCACCCTGACGCGGGTTTTGCCAACGGTGGCGAAAAAGCGTGGTACTGGCTATTAGCCACTGCTGGCTTGATGGTGATCGCGAGTGGTTTTGTGCTCGACTTCCCCAACTATGGCCAAGGCCGCGATACCATGCAGTGGGCCAACATTATCCATGCGGTGGGTGCGCTTGGGTTGACGGCTGTCGCGCTAGGCCATATCTATATTGGTACTGTCGGTACGGAAGGCTCACTGGAAGGTATGACCACTGGCTATGTCGATGAAACCTGGGCCAAAGAGCACCACAATTTGTGGTACGAGGAGGTCAAAGATACAGCCATGAGCGAAGAGGAAATCGCGGCACAAAAAACGAGCAGCAGTAGTGGCGATGTTTCCGCTACCAAACCTAGCTAGCCGGTTCGCTTAATTGCCACTCGACACCGCCTTCGGGCGGTGTCTTTTGTTATGCTGCTCTAAAGTTACTTGATAAGAGGATCGCCAATGTCAGCGTTTAATGAATTTGACCAAACGACGCGTACAGAGCTAGAAGCCGCCGCGTTTCGGCGTTTGTTGCAACATTTAGACGACAATAAAGATGTGCAGAACATCGATCTGATGATTCTGGCGGATTTTTGCCGCAACTGTTTATCGAAATGGTTGGTGTCTGCCGCTGAATCGCGCAATGAAACTCTCAGCTACGAAGAAGCCCGAGAGTATGTATATGGCATGCCCTATAGTGAATGGAAGGAGCTCTATCAGCCGCCTGCGACTGCCGAGCAGAAAGCTGCCTGGGAAGCGCACCATGCTAAAAAGAAAGCAGCCAAACAGGGATGACGTTGATGAGTGAGCCAATGGTACCTCTTAAAGTCGCCGTGCTGACGGTCTCTGATACACGCACGGATGAGACTGACCGCTCCGGCCAGGCGCTGGTGCAGCGTTTAACCGAAGCTGGGCACACCCTGGCAGAGAAACGCATCGTGCCGGATGACGTCTACCAAATTCGTGCGGTAGTCGCCCAGTGGATTGCCGACACAAATGTACAGGTGGTGATTACCACGGGCGGTACAGGTTTTACCGGGCGAGACTCGACACCTGAAGCTATTTCGGTGCTGCTGGATAAGCGCATCGAAGGCTTTGGCGAGCGCTTTCGCCAACTAAGCGGCGATGAGATTGGTAGCTCGACCATTCAGAGCCGTTGCCTCGGCGGCTTAGCCAACGCTACGGTTGTCTTCTGCCTGCCGGGTTCAACCGGCGCCTGCCGTACTGGCTGGGACGGCATTTTGGCCGAGCAGTTGGATAGCCGTCATAAGCCTTGTAATTTCGCCAACCTAGTTATCCCAGGCCGGGGGCAGCATGGCTGAGCTACAGCCGATAAGTGCCGCGCTTGAAGCGCTGTTGGCAGATGTCACGCCGCTCGGTGCAGAGTGTATACCGCTTGAGGCCGCTGCTGGGCGCGTGCTGGCCGAAGCCATTACCGCGCAGTTGGACGTGCCGCCGTTTGATAATAGCGCAATGGATGGCTATGCCCTGCGTGCCAGTGATGCGGGCAAGTGGCTGCCTATCAGCCAGCGTATTGCGGCAGGCAGCCCGGCAGTGCCGCTGGCGGAAGGCAGTTGCGCACGGATTTTTACCGGCGGTGAAATCCCCCCAGGGGCCGACTGTGTGGTGATGCAGGAGCGAGTGACTCAGGAGGGTGACCAGGCACTGATGCCGGATGCGCTGCCGGTAGGTGATAACGTGCGCCGCCAGGGTCGTGATGTGCGCCGCGGTGAGTTACTGCTGCCCGCTGGTGAATGCTTGGAAGCTGCCGCGCTAGGGCATTTGGCCGGTCAAGGGGTTACCCACGTTAGCGTGCGCTGCCGCCCTCGGATAGCGCTACTGTCGACTGGCGATGAGATCATTGATCCAGGCACGCCGTTAAAACCAGGTCAGCTGTATAACTCCAATCGGCCGATGCTGAAGAGACTGTTAGAGACGTTTGGCGCGGAGGTGGTCCAGCTAGTGAGTGTGCCGGACGATTTCGACCAGACCGTTGCGCTGCTCACAAACGCAGCGGCGGACGCCGATGTGGTGGTAAGTACGGGTGGTGTCAGCGTAGGTGAGGAAGACCATGTCAAAGCCGCGCTGGAATCGCTAGGTCATTTGGATATGTGGAAGCTGGCGATTCGCCCAGGAAAGCCGCTGGCGCTGGGCCGTTTGCCACGCCAAGACGGCAGTGAGGCGCGCTTTGTAGGACTGCCAGGTAACCCTGTTTCTGGGTTTGTGGGCGCGTGGTTATTTTTACGACCGTTGATGGGCGCGTTATTGGGGTGTTCGGCGTTGAATGCCTTACCTACGCTGACGGCCTCCGCTAACTTCACTACTCAGACCGGCCCGCGCCAGCACTATATGCGTGTTGCGCTACGTTTTAGCGAAGCGGGCATCATTGCCGATGCGTTTGAAGACCAAAACTCTGGCGTGCTGTCATCCTGTATTAGTGTAGATGCGTTAGCGGTGATTGATCCGCACCAGCAGGTAGAAAAAGGTACATTGGTTCGCTGTTTATGGTTGCAGCGTTAGCGCTGCGCCATCAAATAACAAACGTACCGTTTGGTTGGCCATCGTTAAGCCTCGTAGGGCGGGGCTAACGTGGCGTGCGGCAATTAAAGAAGGTAATGGAAACAGCTCCGTTATCGGTGTGTGCGCTAAGGCGACGTCGCCAGTCACGCCTAACTGCCAAGCGCCGTTGGTATCCTCAAGGGTCAGCCAGTGGGTGGGGGCTACGCTCATCAATGGCGCGTTAAGCAACAGGCACTCGGCATTCGCGCAACGCGGTAGGTGGGCCGATTTCGCTAACCCCGCGACGTGGCGTGCTTCGATGGCGGCGAGCGTATGGCCAGCACTAAATAATACTAAAGCAACGTGGGACGCTGCGTCTAAGGAGTGATTCGGCGCGCCAATGGCCATGGGCTTACCCTAGGCCTTGTTGATAGGCGTTGAATAAAGCATCTGGATCCAGCAGGGCAATGGCCGCACTGCCTTCGACAGAATCGCCGTTAGTCTCTTTTTCGCCGCCCTCTGCTGGCGTTACATCAGGTTGCCAGAGGGCGCTCACATAAGGCATCAACTGACCGGAGAGGGTGTCTGGTGCCGGTTTCAGTGCGCTGATCGGGATGTCGCAAACATCCTCTAAATAATCGATACGAACGGCGCTGCGAATGCCCGCGGCGGTCACGACTAACAGCATGCCCGTTTGTTCTGTCGGGGGGAGACCGAGAAGTGCCTGTAGGGTCACCACCGATTCAATGTTGCCGCGCAAGTGAATCACACCTTCCGTAGAAGCAGGCAAGCCAGGCACGAAATAAACCGGTTGATCACCATTCAAAATTTCATTGACCGCACTGCCGGGCAAAGCGAACCGTTGCTCCGCTAGGCGAAATAACACCAACTGCTGGCAAGGTTCGTCCACGTCAATAATCGTGTCATCGTTACTCTGACGTGCTAGTGCCTCTTCGAGCGAAAGAGACTGGTTGTCATGCTGTTGATGGGTGTTGGTCATTGTTTTTTCACACCGGGTTGCTTCGGTTGCGCTTTTCCTTTTGCGTCGTTCTCGTTATTAATGACTACTTGATTACGCCCCTGCCGTTTCGCTAGGTAAAGTGCTTGGTCCGCGCTTAGGCGTAACGCTTCAGTGGAAGGCTGGTTGGGGAAACTGCTAATGCCTGCACTGAAGGTACAGCGAAAGCGCTCTCCGCCAGCATGAAAATCTACCTGTTCGAAATCGTGGCGCAGTTCGTCAATAAGTTCGGCTGCGCGCTTTGCGGTGACCCCTTTTAGCAATACGACAAACTCTTCACCGCCATAGCGCCCGATGATATCGGATATGCGCAAGCGGGTTTTTAGCAGCCGCGCCAGCGTGATGATGACCTGGTCACCCGCTAGGTGGCCGTAGGTATCATTGACCGTTTTAAAATGGTCAATGTCGAGCATGGCCATCGCATGTTGGCTACCTTCACGATATGCCTGAGCAAGTGTTTTACCGATAAGATCCGTCGTGGTGCTGTGGTTATAAAGCCCTGTCATGCTGTCCTGGGTCATCAGCGAGCGCAGTAGATGCAGGCGTTCGGCACGAAGCCGTACCGCAGACACGAGCTCGTCAGGGGTAACCGGCTTGGTAATAAAGGCTTCTACGCCTGCCGTCATGGCCAATAGCTGCTTTTGGCTGTCTGTTTCACTAGATAGGTAAATAATGGGCAGGCCAATATGCGCGGATTGCTGGCGGATAATCGTCGCTAGCTCTTCACCAGAACATACCGGCATATACATATCAATTAACAGTAAGTCAGGGCTAAAGCGGTCTAAAGCGCTTAGCGCGTCAGCAGGGTGATGCACCTGCTGAACAATCATGCCGGCTTCTTCAAGCATCAATGAGTGGTAGCTGGCAGCGTCGGGTTCATCATCGACGACCAACACGCGCAACGGTTCTTCATCCAAGGGGCTAGTGAGCTCGTCGATAGCTAACATTAAATCCAGTGGCTTAATGGGCTTGGTAAAGTACCCATTGCAGCCAGCTCGAACAGCACTCAGTCGTGAATAAAAGTCACCATAGGACGACAGTACAATGGAGGGCAGCCGCTCCCCGATTAATTTATTCAGGCTGGTCAGCGTTTCAGTACCCGCGGTGTTACCTTGCGGAAACTGTACATCCATAATGACTGCGTCGGGGCGGCGGGTAATGACCGCATTAAAAAATGACTCTGTGTCTTCAAAATGGACCACTTCATGCCCAAAACAGCGAAGATGATGTAGCAACTGGTCGACTTGGTCGGGCTCATCGTCACATAGATAAATAAGCCGCTGACGTTTGCTGCGTGTCTGTGGCGCTACTGATGAGAATTCGACGCTGTTGAGTGATGCCAGTACGCTTTGCTGGCCATGCAGTGACTGTAAGTACTCAATTTCTTCACTGAGCTGCTGGAAAAGCTCTGAAATCAGGCTGTTTATGTCATTAATAGCCTGGTCATCAAAAGCATGGCTGGCAGAAGCCGGCGTCGCCTTGAGTAGTTCTTCACCTTGATCTGCCAGCATGGCAATTCGTTCAAAGCCCAATGAGCGGCCGGTACCTTTTAAGCTATGGAAAAAGCGGTGAAGCTCCGGGGCTAGGCGTGACTCTGCCTCCGTTGAAAGTCGGCTTTGTTGCCACTTTGTTACGGTTTTCTGTAAACGTGCTGGTAGCTGTTCAATAAAGCGTTGGCGCAGCTGGTTCAGCTTTTGTTGCAATGTCGGAGCAGATGGTGACATCAGACTACCTGTTCATGTGGGCGAACGGTGCGCTGTAATGCAAATGGCAAACGTTCAACCGTTGAGCGCTTGAGTCACGGCATTGCCTAACGTGGATTCTAGCTCCGCATCTTTTTGCAGGCAGGCGTTTAAACCAGGCGTCTGCATAAGGGTTGAACTAGGTGAGTCGCCTGTGAGCAAAATAAAAGGCAAGGTAACGTCTTGTTCACGCAGCATTTCCAAGAACTCTATCCCATTGATGAGCGGCATATGCATGTCGCTAACAATAAGCGCGATACTGTCCAAGCTATCTAACAGCTGTGTGGCCTCCATGGCATCATTGGCCATGACCGTTGTATAGCCCTGGAACTCTAGCAGCGTTGCTGTCATTTCACAGGCCAACGGGTCGTCATCTACGATCAATATTTGCATGATTAACCTCCGTCATGGCGTGTGCTTAGCCGAGTAGCGCTTTTAGCGTATCCACCAAATTGTTCTGATCAAAGCTGCCTTTGACAATATACGCGTCGGCGCCTACTTCAATGCCGCGCCGACGGTCTGCTTCTTTTTCTCGTGATGTGATAATGATAATCGGCTTATAACGA
Source organism: Halomonas sp. N3-2A (assembly GCF_002216165.1). Classification (NCBI taxonomy): domain Bacteria; kingdom Pseudomonadati; phylum Pseudomonadota; class Gammaproteobacteria; order Oceanospirillales; family Halomonadaceae; genus Halomonas; species Halomonas sp. N3-2A. Next base: position 4,548,548 of record NZ_CP022286.1, read on the forward strand.
TAAATCTCATTTTCTCGCAGACTCGCAGTGAGCGCAAAGCCATCCATGACAGGCATTTCAACGTCGGTGAGCACTGCATCAAACGAGTCAGCCAGGGCCTTGTTCAGACCATCACGGCCATTTTCTGCCAGGGTGACCTGATATCCCCAAGCTTCTAAGACATCTTTTTCAATTTCTCGGGTGTTCAGAGAGTCATCGACGACGAGTATACGATGTGTCTGGGGCGGTTGATCCGTTTTAGCTAGCGCTTTCGGGGCATAGCGGCGCGAGTGTTCCAGCAGCGTCGGCACGTGTAATAGGCTAACCAACGTATTGCGCCCTAGCGTGACCATGCCAGAAACCAGTGGTAAATGGCGCAAATGCGTGGGCAACGGCTTAATTACCATATCGCGTTCATCCACCAAGGCATCAATGATTAGCGCCAGTTTTTGATGACGTTGATGTACGACAAGTAACAGTAAGTTGTCAGCATCAGTGGGCGTATAGGGTAGGTCTAATAATTCCGCAAGTGAAACGACCGGCACGAACTCGTTGCGCAGGATCAGTGTTTTTTGCCCGGCAGCATCAATAAAGTCCGTTGATGCATGCTCTACAAGCTCTGATACATAAGGTGCTGTTACACCTAGCGTGACAGCGCCCACGTTGATCAGGAGAACGCGCATCATGGCTAGCGATAAAGGCAGGCGCAGGGTAAAACAGGTGCCTTTGCCTGGATGGCTGGTTAGACGTAAATCTCCGTTGAGCTCGTCAATGACCGTTCGCTTGACGACATCCATCCCCACGCCACGACCTGAAAAGTCGGTAATCAGGGGTTTGGTTGAGAAGCCGGGTAAGAAAATAAGCTCTAAGGTTTCCTGCTCGGTTAGGGTAAGCAGCAGCTCTTCACTGAGTAGTTGCTTGGAGAGTGCCTTTTGCCGTACCGCATCTAGGGAAATACCCGCGCCGTCATCACGCATTTCAATCACTACCCAGCTGCCGTCTTGCCAGGCCTCTAGCGATAACTGCCCCCGTGTAGGCTTGCCTGTTGCCTGTCGCTCGCCGGGTGTTTCCAGACCATGGTCTAACGCATTCCGCAGTAGATGAATTAGCGGGTCCGAGAGGCGATCTATCATCTGTCGGTCCAGCTCAATTTCACTGCCGTGAACACGGCAATTGACTTGTTTGCCTAGCGAATGGGCAAGGTCTCTGGCCATTTGCGATAAGGGGTCAAACACCACGCTCAGCGGTAGCATGCGCATTTGCAGAGCTCGGTCATGGAGATCGCTCATTAGACCGTCGTGGGAAAGCACGCTGTCCTTCAGCTCGCGGCTAAAAGCGTTAAAGGGGGCCTGCTGATCTTTGGGTAACGAGGCGCCAAGGCTGCGTGCCTGCTCTACAAGTGAGTGTAGATGGTGGTGCCCTGATAACACTTCCCCCATCAGGCGAATAACGTCATCTAGGCGGTCAAGACGCACGCGTACCGTGTCTGTTAAACGTAGCTCTTGAGCCGGAAGAGCAGGGCTTTTCATTGCCGATGGTGCAGTGTTGAGGGCTGCGTTCTCGGCTTTATCGTCCTCGGATACGCTTGTTTTAGGGGAGGGAGCAGGGGACGACTTCCCCGCCGCGGCGTTTTCCAGGGCTTGGCAAAGCTGATTGTCGGCTTCCGCTAGCTCTGCTGGAGAAACACCTTGGGCAAGTTGGCTAACTAGATCAGACAGCGCGTCCGTGGCTTGATTAAGCAGGCACGTGACATCAGGTGAAGCGGTTTGTGTCCCATCGCGTAGTGCGCTTAGCAGCTCCTCTGTACTGTGAGCGATCGCCGTAATGGGCGTCAGCTTCAGCATACGCGAAGAGCCTTTCAGCGTATGGGCCGCACGAAACAGCTCATTGATACGCTCTTGATGGGTATCGCCTTGTTCTAGCGCTTCAATACCCTCCCTTAAACGAGGCAAGTGGTCTGACGCTTCTTCAATAAAGCGCTGAATAAAGCGTTTAATATCCAGTGCCATTAACCCACTCCCTGTGTCGTTGCTTGTGCATCAAGGTAGCGAGTTGCCAAAAAGTAGGCATCCCCCGGAGGAATAGGCGGCGCAATGACGCTCAATCCACCATCCGCCTGTTTTGACGCATCCAGTAGGCGAATAACCGCTGCATAGCCACGCTTTCGTTGTCCGGGAGCATCACTAAGCTCGCCTAGCCGGAAAAGCTCAGCTTGAAAAAAGTGAGCTGGCCAGCACTCAGGAGCAACGTAAATGGCTCGCTTAAAGTAGTCGTAAGCGTCAGCAAAGTTCTGCTGCCAGCGAGCCACTAAACCTGCCAGCAGTAACGCATCGACACTCCAAGGCTGTTGCACGAGAAGGTCAGAAAGTAGCGCGGCTGCTTCTGAAAATGCGTTCTGGTTGAGTAAATGATGAGCTTGCTGCAAAGCCGCGTTAAACGATGCCATCGGCTGCTTGTGCTCAGGTTCTTTCTCGGGTTCTTTCTCAGGTTCTTTCTTAGGTGGTTGAGGAGGCGTCTCTGACAACACCGGTGGGGCTGGCAGCAGATCGTCGCGATAGGGTGGCTCATCATTGGCAGGTAAGGCGTGGGGCAGGGTGCTCTCTTGGAAAAAGAACACTCCTTGAGCCTGATGCAGTTCCAAAATGCCCAGGTCGTTGCCTAAGGTTTCCGTGACACCACACATCAAAACGCCATGAGGTTCCAGTAGCTGCTTCAGGTGGCGCTGTATATCGCGCCGGGTCGATTCATCAAAATAGATCGATACGTTGCGAAATAAAATGACGTCGAAGGGGCCAAGCTTGTCAGCGTTTGGCTGCAAGACATTAAATGAACAAAAGGTGACCCAGTGGCGAAGCGCATCATCTATTTTGAAGCGTCGGCCCGCTGGGTGAAAATAGCGATGTTTTAGCGCAGGGTTCAGTGCCCGAAACGACATGCCGCTGTAAATGCCTTTTTGGGCTTTACTAAGAACCTGCTGATCAACGTCTCCCCCTGTAATATGGAAGAGTTGCTTGGCGCGCTCTCCGTAGCGCTCAAATAGCGCAATAGCAACACTGTAAGGCTCTTCACCTGAAGAACATCCGGCGCTGAAAATAGCCAATGGCTTACCTTTTTCAGCCAGCCGCCGCGGGAGGTAGGTGTCGGCTAACCAGTGCAGCGCTTCAGGCTCCCGGTAGAAGTAGGTTTCGTTCACCGTTAATTGACTAACGAAGCGATCAAACATCGCTTCGTTTTGCTCTAGTTGCACAATGAGCATCGAGGTGTCGTTAATGTCGGTGTCTGTTTGAAGTGCCTCCACTGCTTTAACGAGACGAGCTTCAGCGAGGCCCTCTAAGTGCAAACCGCAGCGACGATGCACCAGATCCTTGAATGGCGTCAGCGAACTCATAGCGATTTCGTCCAGGTAGACAACCGTTGCCCACTGGTCTCGCGAATGAGCCTGGCAGGGAGCTCATCAAGGGAAACAACATGCTGGATAACACCGGCACTAACCGCTTCTTGGTTCATGCCATAAATAACCGAGCTGGCTTCGTTTTGGGCAAAGGTACAGCCTCCCGATAAATGAATAGCGCGCATGCCGCTAACGCCATCACGCCCCATGCCCGTTAAAATCACTCCAATAGCCTCTGGGCCATAAACATTAGCGACGCTCGTTAACAGTGCATCGCAACTGGGGTGATAAAGCGAATTATCTGGGCTCTGCTGTAGTTGAAGGCGGTGGGATGGCGTGACACGCAAGTTGCGTTCCGATGGCGATAGATAAATAACGCCTGGCTTTAGCGATTCACCATGCTGAGCAACGCAAACCGGCATTGAACAGAGCGATGTCAGCCAGTGCGCCATGCCTTCAATAAAGCCATGGCTGATATGCTGGGCAATCACCACCGGTGCAGGAAAGTTGGTCGGCAGCTTGCTAAGTAAATGGGCGAGTGCCTGCGGCCCTCCGGTTGAGCAAGCAATGGCGATAATACGCTGGAATGCTTTCGGCCTATTAGGCCGATCAACAGGCGGCGTGTTTACCGGTGCAACGGGCATGGCAGAGGTTGATCGGCGCCGTAGGCGAGTAATAACGGCCACTCCCGAAAGAAGCCGGACACGCGCGAGTAGTCGTTGTGCGTCTTCATCATCAAGAGTCGGCTTCTGCATCACTTCTAGCGCGCCAACATCGAGCGCTCGGTAGGCCGTTTCGGCATCAGAGCGGTCGCTTACCACCAGGATAGGAACCCCTTTGGTATGCATAATTTCTTCAATGGCGCTGAGACCGTCCATGACCGGCATATTCAGATCCATTGTGATCAACTGCGGCGATAAACGGTGGGCAAGTTCCACTGCTTCACGCCCGTTGCTGGCTTCACCAACCACCTCAATGTCGCCATCGCGGGTGAGGATGTCGCGCAGCACGTCACGTGCCAGTTGGCTATCGTCCGCCATCACTACCCGAATTGCACTCATCGCAGCGTCCTCACGAAGGGCGTTGGTGGTTTGCATCCTGTTGAGCCAAGGTAAATTCCTGCACCAGCGCATTTAACTCTGCCGACATGTTGATCATATCTTGGCTGATCTCGGTAATGCTGCGTACTGACTGTGCATTACGTGAGCTGGCTGTATCAATATCGCGCAAAGCAATAACCACCTGATTGCTAGCAGTTTTCTGCTGTTGGGTTGACAGGGATATTTGCTGCGCTGCGCTACTGGTTTGGCTCGCCGCTTTGAGTAGTGCATCCAGGTCTTGAGCGGTATTAATACTGACCTCAACGCCTTTCTCTATTGAAGACGCTCCCTTTTCAGAGGCGACAACTAAACGATTTATGGCATTTTGAATTTCTTCGGTGTGGCCTTCTATCTCTTGGGTTGAGTCAGTAACACTATCTGCCAAGCGACGTATTTCGTTTGCAACAACGGAGAAACGGCGACCTGACTCGCCCGCACTTGATGCCTCTAGGGCGGCATTAAAGGCAATCAGTTTAGTTTGCGCAGCAAGGGTGTTGATCAGCTCCATGACCTTGCTGATTTGTTTAGACTTAGCGCCCAGTGCCATGATTTCTGTCAAGCTCTGTTCGCTGTCGCTGCGAATATCCTGCATTTTTGACTGCAGCAGTTGCATCGCTGTGCTGCCCTTACGGCTGCGTTCAAGCGTTTGATTGGCTACTTCTACCACAGATTGCGAATGATCAGCGATTTGTGTAGATGAGGTTGAAAGCTCCTCCATGGTCGAGGTTATCTCAGCCACTGACGAGGCCATTTCTTCTACAGCGGCGGCCATCGTCTGGTTCGCTTCATGACTAATGTCCCCGCCTTGAATACCCGATAGTCCCGCCGTTTGCGCTAAGCGATCGGCCACTTGAGTGAGTGCCAGTGCGTTGTTGGAAACCGCCATAATGGTTCGAGATAAGCGTGCTAGCAGCTCGTTAGTCTGATTCGCTAAATCGCCAATTTCAGCCTGATCATCGGTGTCTACGCGGCGGGATAAATCGAGACTGTTGGTAATCTCTTTAAGCTGGCGTTGCAGGCGAGTTAAGGGGCGGATCAAGCTGCCGGTAAGTGGGTATAAAATAATCAACCCACCTAAGAGGATCACAAGCCCGAAGCCCGTCGATGCAAAAAAACGTTCTCTGATGGAGCTTAAATACTCCTCTTTAGAAACTTCAACCATCAAGTAGCGCTGCAGCTCGGGTAACCAGCGGGTGGAGACTAAAAAGGTGTGGTTATCACGTTGGATTTCGTGCACACGAAGTTCTTTTTCATCTTGCAGTAAGCTGGCTGATTCCTGGCTTTGAAGCGCTGCCAGTGACGTCTCGTCACTGCGAATAAGTAACTCACCTTCCGCATTGAGTAACGCGGCGCGGCCGGTTTCGCCAAGTCGAAAGTCTTCAATTAGCTGCGCCAATCGAGAAAGATCCAGCCCCGCACCAGCAACAATAAGAGGGCGGCCATTGAGTGCCTGTTCACGACTACGGAAATTTAAAAAGACAAACGCTTCTTCTGGTGAAAAAGTATCACTGTCTAGGTTTAGATTATAAGCAGTATCGCTATCGGTAAACTGATAGTACCAGTCATCATCGCCGCCGGGCGCTTGTAGCGTCCGCTCTAGAAACTCTCCATCGCGGTACTGGAAGTAGTAGCCGCGCCCTTGATATTGAGCCGCGATAAACAACAATTCGGTGTCGAGCTGTTCCATCAAACGTGACAAATAGCGCATGACGTCCGGCTGGTCGGTGTCTGGCATTCCGTTGCGCACCCACTGCTCAATGAAATAGCTGTCGGCTAGGCTTTCTGACAACGCTAGCGCTGGACTCAACCTAAGCGTTAGCCGGGTGGCAAGGCCCTCTACCTGACTAGGCAGCTCTTCGTTTAGCAAGTTTTCCAAGCGCGCCTGGCTATGTGAACGGGCCTGCAGGTAGAGCGCTAGCAGCATAGCCAGTGCCAATACCGTTCCAAATGAGATAAACAGTCGTAACCGTAATGGCAAGGATTTCCAACGCGCTGTCATTATCGCTTCTGCTCCGAGTTAACTGGTGACGCTAGTAAGTAGGAAGTGCTAACACTGATTGCTTAGCGTTAAATAACGTTACAAGAAGCCTATCATATGACGATTTCAGCGGCTTTTATGAAGGCTGTCCAGTTTTCTCATTAACGCTACGTCACTCGACAGGTAAATGCTGTGACAAAGGTGATGCACTTTGCGATGAAATCAAGCGTGATGAGTGGTCGCTAAAGTAACATCATTGTGACATGGACTGTGCGGCTTCCGTGTGACTTAGCGCTTGTGACCTAGCACTTGTGACCTAGCGCTTGTGACTTGGCTCGTGTGGCTTAGATCTTGTGATTTAGCCTCTCTTTCCGTCGTGACCAACCACCGTAGCAACTTGTAAAAAACACTTAGGTAGTAAAAAACCGTCTTATTTTCTTTTTATTGCTACTAAAGAATAATAGTTGAATCGTTTCATCTCCTTAGAATGCCCGTGAATATTGGTAATTTTACCTACATTCACTGCGTCGCCTGCCGATAAGCGACTACTCCCAAGGACTTTCCCATGCATGCCCTAACGCTGGCATCGTTTCTCTTTTTTACCGGCCTGGTGGCCTTTGTTACGTGGCGCATTACGCGTAGAGATGATCACCGAAGTACGAGTGGCTATTTCTTAGCCGGAAGGACACTAACCTTTCCACTAATAGCCGCCTCACTGCTGATGACCAATCTCTCAACTGAGCAGATGGTTGGGCTAAACGGTTCCGCGTTTACCGATGGTCTGAGTGTTATGGCCTGGGAAGTGATTGCGGTGATCGCTTTGGTAGCACTGGCGCTGTTTTTCCTACCGCGCTTTCTTAAAAGTGGAATTGCAACGCTTCCACAGCTGTTAGCAATACGTTTTGATAACGGTACTCAACTGATTGCCAATGTGATTTTCTTGATTGCTTACGCCGTTGTGCTGTTGCCTATCATTCTCTATTCAGGGGCTATTGGTTTACAGGGCATGCTTGATCTTCAAGGGCTTACCGGCATTCAGTCGAGTACGGCGCTGCTGTGGGCCACTGTCTGGACGGTTGGCATCATCGGCGCGGTCTATGCGCTGTTTGGTGGCCTGCGTACGGTAGCGGTCTCAGATACCTTGAATGGCGTCGGTCTATTGATCGGTGGCTTTGTCATCGTTTATTTCGGCCTTCAGGCAGTGAGCAATGGCAGTGGCATCATGGAAGGCTGGAGCATTCTGAAAGAGAGCGATCCGAGTAAATTTAACTCGGTAGGTGGCCCTGACCAGCAGGTGCCGTTCTCGACTATTTTTACCGGCGTCCTGTTGCTACACCTGTTTTACTGGACGACGAACCAGCAAATTATTCAGCGCACCTTTGCGGCTAAAAACCTCGCAGAAGGCCAAAAAGGCGTGTTGCTGACCGGCTTCTTTAAACTGTTAGGCCCGCTCTATCTGGTGCTGCCGGGGATCATTGCTTACCACCTTTACGCCGACCAAGGCGTTCGCGCGGACGAAGCGTATGGCCACTTGGTGTTTAACGTGTTGCCGCCGTACCTAACAGGTTTCTTTGCTGCGGTGATGGTTGGAGCGATTCTCTCCTCGTTTAACTCGGCGCTAAACAGCACCACCACGATTTTCAGCCTGGGTATCTATAAAGGTGTGCTGAAAAAAGATGCCACTGAAGAAGAGGTCGTGAAATCAGGCAAGGTATTTGGCTGGATTATGGCCGTAACGACCATGATTATTGCGCCGCTGTTGGCAGGCCAGGATAGTCTATTTGGCTACCTGCAGAAGATGAACGCGATTTACTTTATCCCGATTTTAGCGGTTGTTCTGGTGGGGCTTCTGACCAAACGCGTGCCTCCCATGGCGGCTAAAGTAGCGTTGGTAGGGGGCTGTTTGCTGATCGCAGCAGGCTACTTTGTTCCGCCGTTTAACAAGCTGCCGATGGTGATGCATGAGTTCCACTTTGTCGCCGCTGTGTTCGTGCTGTTGGTTGCCGTGATGCTGATCATTGGTAAGCTGCGTCCCCGCGCTACCGCCTGGGTGCAAGAAGATTCGGGCGATGTCGATCTCACTCCCTGGAAGGGCGCTGTGCCAACCGGCATTGTGCTTGTGGTTTTAGTGGTGATTATGTACGCCTCGTTTGCCGGCTGACCACCTGACCACCGCTAACACAACGTAGAGATTGTCACTGACGCCCCGCCTATGCGGGGCGTCAGTGTTTGTAAGGCGGTTATAGAGCTAAGTCGCTCGGTAGGTATCTCCAAAGCGCTTCCGCAGCTCGTTTTTTTGCACCTTCCCCATCGTATTGCGCGGCAGTTCATCGACAAAGAAGACCCGCTTGGGCTGCTTATACTTAGCGAGCCGTCCATCTAAATGGGAGATTACTTGCTCCTCTTCAAGCTGGTTTTCTCCAAGATCGGCACCTTGCTGGCGAACGACCACTGCGGTAACGCCTTCGCCAAAGTCAGGATGCGGTAGACCGATGACTGCGGATTCTGCGACTTGCTCAAGCTCATCGATCACCTGCTCCACCTCTTTGGGGTAGACGTTGTAGCCGCCGGAAATCACCAGATCCTTGTCACGGCCAACAATATGCACATAGCCCTGCTCGTCGACCATGGCGAGATCGCCGGTAATGAAAAAGCCATCGTCTAATAGCTCTTCACGGGTTTTTTCGGGCATTCGCCAGTAGCCGATAAACACATTCGGGCCGCGAATCTGCAGCATGCCAATCTCGCCCAAAGGCACCTCATCGCCGGTTTCGCGATTGGTAATACGCATCTCCACACCGGGTAGCGGCATGCCCACGGTGCCTGCTCGGCGGGCGCCTTCATAGGGGTTGGAGAGATTCATATTGGTTTCGGTCATGCCGTAGCGTTCAAGAATCGCATGGCCTGTTTTGGCTTCAAATGCCTCGTGGGTCTCGGCGGTGAGTGGCGCAGAGCCGGAAACGAACAGCCGCATATGGGCAGTCGCTTCTGGGGTTAGTCGTTCGTCCTGAACTAGCCGGGTATAGAAGGTGGGAACGCCCATCATCACACTGCCATGGGGCAGCTCATCAAAAATCACATCCGCATCGAACTTGGGCAGGAATAGCATGCTGGCGCCCGCTATCAAGGTGACGTTGCAAGCGACGAATAAGCCGTGGGTGTGGAAGATTGGCAGCGCATGGATCAGCCGATCATCAGCGCTGAAGTGCCATGCTTTGGCCAGGGTCTCGGCGTTAGAGGCGAGGTTTGTGTGCGTTAGCATGGCGCCTTTTGAGCGCCCGGTGGTGCCCGATGTATAGAGAATAGCAGCCAAGTCACGCTGACCAATCGTCACTATGTCTTGCCTTGGCGTTGCCGCTTGGGCGGCTTCCATCAGGCTGCCATCGGCAGCGCTGCCTAGGGTTGCCACCGCAGGGCAGCCGGTTTCAGCAGCAAGCAACCGCGCTTGCTCTTCTAGTGTCGGTCGACAAACAAATAGCGCTGGCTCGGCGTCATTTAAAAAGTAGCGAATTTCATCGCCGGTATAGCCCGTATTGAGGGGTAAATAGACGCCGCCGATGCGCAGGCAGGCCAAGTAAAGCAGTATCGCCTCAGGACTTTTATCCACCTGTACCGCGACGCGGTCACCTTGCTTAACGCCTAGCTCGGTGAGTGCACCCGCAAGCTGCGCACTGATGGTTAGCGCATCGGCGTAGCGATAGCGGCGGCCGTCGCGGGTGGTGATAAAATCGGCCTCTGCGCGCTCGCGCATTTTGGCAGCAAAGGTTTCAAATAGATTGTGGCTCATTTGGTGGTCTCTCCCTTGGCCAGCTTGCGGGCGCGTTTGGCGAGATCACGCACCTCATTTGAGCAAGCAACGGTCGCCTTGGCGGTATAGTTTTCGTGATTGCGCTCGATATCGTTCAGCACATACAGATAGTTAACCATCAGTCCTGCGGCTTGTTTAAAGCCCTTCTCGGAGGTATCGCCCAGCCAGTTAATGCGGTGCAGTTCGGCGCCATTGCCGAGGTGAAAGCGGGCCACCGGATTGAGTGGCAAGCCGTGGCGGTTTTTCTCTTCGGCCAGATAACGGGCGGCCAGTGGGCGAATCGCGGCTTTCAGCTGCTCTTCAAGGGCTTGGTCCTGATGCCATCCTGGGGTTTCAAGCCCTTTGAGTGATTGACGCAGCGACGAGGGAAGTTGCTCATCGTCCCGCTGCTCCTGAAGCCACTGAGCGAAGCCAGGCACCGGCGAGAGGGTGACGAAGTATTTAAGCTGCGGCAGCTCCTGGGAGAGCTCTTGCACCACCTGTTTGATCAAAAAGTTACCGAAGGAGATCCCGCGCAGCCCGTTCTGACAGTTGCTAATGCCAAAGAACGCCGCCGTGTCAGCATCCTCGGGGTCATCGATACCTTTTTTGCTATAGCTGCTTTCGCCAGAGAGAATGGGCTGAATACGGCTTGGCAGGCCCTTGTGGAGGGCCACTTCTACAAAGATTAGCGGCTCATCGCCAATCGCCGGGTGGAAAAAGGCGAAACAGCGACGGTCACGGGCATCCAGCCGACGGCGCAGGTCGTCCCAATCCTGAATCTCGTGTACCGCTTCGTAGCGGATGATCTTCTCTAGAATTGAGGCGGGGGTGTTCCAGTCAATGCGCTTGAGCATCAAAAAGCCACGGTTAAACCAGGAGCCGAACAGGTGTGCGAAATCGTTGTCGATAGCCGCTAATTCCGGCTGTTCGCGTAGCAACCCCAGCAGGTCTTCACGCATTTTAACCAGCTCATAGGTGCCGTCGCTGGCGAGATTTAGGCGCCGGAAAAGCTCTTGGCGACGGGGCTCGCAGGCTTCGAACAAACGCTGTAGCGATTGGTTGTCGCGAGCGTCTTGATACGCTATATAGGCCGCGTCAATGGGGCCGGGCTCGGCCGCAAAGTCAGTCGTTAGGCAAGCAAAGAAGCTGCTTTTTTCAGCTGCCGAAAGGCGCTGATAAATCGCCAAGGCGCGGCTTGCCAGCGCGATGCTGGAAGCTTCGCCATCGCTTTCCAACAATTTCTGACAGGCATGAACCAACTGCCCATGGTCGGGCGTTAAGGTCTCGGGATGGCGGCGCCGCAACAGCGCATCACGCTGGGTGATGTTGTTGAACAGCTCCTGTAAAAACAGCATGTTCATGGTCGAACTCCTTAACCCATGATCAAGTTAGGTAGCCAAAGCGCGATGCCTGGGAAGAGACACAGCAGCAAGATACCCAGCACCATACATAGCGCGTAGGGCAAGCTTCCCATCAGAATGTCGCGTAGCGAAATATCCGGCGCGATACCTTTAATAATGAACAGGTTGAGACCCACTGGCGGTGTGATCAGGCCGATCTCCAGGTTGATGGTCAAAATCACCGCAAACCAGTAGGGGTCGAAATTAGCCGCCAGGATGATGGGTAACAGAATCGGCGCGGTCATGACGATCACGGCCACAGGCGGCAGGAAGAAACCGGCCACTAGCAGGAAGAGGTTAATCACCCCCATCAGCGCCCAGCGGTTGATCTCCAGATCAGCAATCGCAGCGGCGACGGTTTGGGTGATAAACATGGAGGAGAGCGCGTAGGCGAACACTTCGGCGGTGGCGATCACCAGCATGATCATCACGCTTTCGCGCAGTGAGTCGCGCATAATCAGCTTGATTGGGCCCAGCTGCCACATGCGGTAGATCAGAATAGCCAGCGCCAAACACAGAAATGCACCCACGCCCGCCGCCTCTGAAGGTGTTGCCACACCGCCATACAAGGCAAATAGGATACCCGCGACCACGCCCAGGAAAGGCAGAACACGCACGAGCGCTTTCAGGTTGGTATCAACATTCTGCTTAACGTTCTGCTTTAGCCGTTCGACGGACTCCGCCATGGGATTGTTCATGGAATTGTTATAGCCACCGGCCAGCTTGCAGGCGATCATCGTCCAGATCATAAACAGGCCCGCGAGCATAAAGCCTGGCACCACCCCGGCAATAAATAGTCGACCAATCGAAGTTTCGGTGGAGATACCGTAGATAATCATGGTGACCGACGGCGGAATCAGAATGCCCAGGGTGCCGCCTGCGGCAATACAGCCCGCCGCGACGCCATCCGGGTAGCCACGCATGCGCATTTCGGGAATACCCATTTTACCAATCGCCGCACAGGTGGCCGGTGATGATCCCGAGAGCGCAGCAAAGATTGAGCAGGCGCCGATATTGGAAACCGCCAAGCCGCCGGGCAGCTTGCCCATCCATAGATCCAGCGAGCGATACAGATCGCGTCCGGTGGGGGAGGAGGCTACCGCGGCGCCCATCAGAATAAACATCGGAATGGCGACAAAACCAAATTCGGCGATTCGGTCAAAAAAGGTTTCACCGAAGTAGGTGAGCTCGGCAAGGCCGCGGTCGTAGATCAGCGCTAGCAGCGATACACCGCCGAGGGCGAAAGCGATAGGGGTGCCAATGGCCATTAGCCCAATCAGTGCGATGGCGACAATAATGCCTAAGGTAATGGGATCCATGCTTAACTCTCCCCACGCAGAATTTCAGCCACATACTGCAACGACAGCAGGGTGGCGCCGATGGCCATGGGCAACAGGGCGGGCCACAGCGGTGGATTCCAGACGGAGCCCGTCGTCCACCCGCCGTGGAGTGCCTCAAAAACATACACCCAGCTGGCATACGCCAGGGCGGCACAGAAACCTAATCCAAACAGGGAAGCGATCAAACGCATGATGGTGCGGGTAATACCGCCCAGCGCATCGGGCACAATCGTGATCGCGACGTGGCCGCCGGTCATCAGTACATAAGGGCTGCCCATCAGCATCGCCGCGGTTACTGAGAAAATGGTGAATTCGGTCTGCCAACTGGTGCTCATTCCGAGTAAGTAGCGAATAAACACCATCTGGCAAATCACTAATACGCCAGCGATAAACATGGCGCAGGCTAAATAGGCGGAAAGCCGCGAGAGCTTATCCATGACGCGAATGTAGCCGCCAATGATGCCCCCGCGAGCAAGGGCATTGTGAGTCGTTGCAGGTGCCATATTTCCCTCGTCAAGCTGGTTATTTCGCCAAGCTAAGCAAGCATCCGTTGAAAACGGCCACCCCGAAGGGCAGCCGAGCCATTAGGCGTTCGTGGGTTGCTTATTCGACGGCCAGCGCTGCATCGATAATGGCTTGGCCATTGGGCACATTGTCGGCAAAGTTTTTGTAGGAAGTTTCCTTGGCGATATCGAGCCAGGCGTTGTAGTCCTCTTCGCTCATACTGACCACCTCGACGCCATTCTCCTCGTAAAGGTCGACCATCTCCTGATCAATGGCGGCGGCCTCTTCAGCGAAGAAGGCCTCTGCGGCTTCTCCGGCTTCCATCAGCGCCGCCTGCTGCTCTTCATTAAGCCCTTGCCATACCTGCTCGGAAATAAGAATCGGTTCGTACATGTACCAGAGCGCGAAGTCACCCGGTTCGGTCAAGCATTCAACCTGTTCATAAAGCCGGAAAGAGATAAACGACATCGACGAGGTGTTGGCGGCATCCAACACGCCGGTTTGCATGGCGGTATACACCTCAGAAGAGGGCATGGAGGCAATAGAGGCGCCAGCGGCCTCAAGCATTTGTTCAAACGCAGGTCCGGCAGCGCGGAAATTTTGGCCCTCGACGGTATCCGGGGAGGTAACGCACTGTTCGCTAGAGGCAAAACCGCCCGATAGCCACGCATCCGAGAGTACTCGAGCACCGCCATCTAGAATCACCGCTTTGATCATCTCCATATATTCGGAGTCATTCAAACGCTGAGCGTGTGCTTGGTTGCGCACTAAGCCAGGCATCAGCGTGGCAGAGAACTCCGGATGCCGTCCGCTGGCATAATCCAGCGGCAGCGAGGTGATATCGAGGCGACCACGAGCGATAGCGCCCCACTGTTCACGCGCTTTAAACAGCGATTGACCCGGGTAGACCTCTATCGTCAGGCCAACATCTGCCTCGGCGACATGGCGGGCCATCATTTGCACCATTTCGTCTCGGACATCCCCTTGCCCTCCAGGGAATTGGTGCGACGCGCGTAGCACGGTATCGGCAGAGGCATGGGAAGAAGCCGCAATGGCGAGACCAAGGGCGGCAGCAGTTGAGATCAAATAGCGTTGCATGTGGCGTCTCCAACAGTTGTTGTTGTGTGTTTGGATTGGCTATATATATCTATCAGTTGACCTGATATATATATCAATAGGCGCTACGTATGCTAATGTCAACTATATGACAGCATTAAAATGGCTAACATGAGTCGTGATCCAAGGAGGTGAAACATGACGGGCACTAAGCTTTCTAACGCTCAGCGATTAAGAGATTCTCTTGAAGATGACATCATCAATGGCCGTCGTTTACCGGGAGAGCGCCTGGATCCAGAAGCCTTAGGGCGAGAGTTTCAGGTCTCGCGTACCCCGGTGCGCGAAGCCTTTCAGCAGCTGGTCGCCAGCGGCTTGGTAACCGTTTCGCCGAAGAAGGGCACCTTCGTTGCGAAAGTGGGAATTGATCAACTGATCGAGATGTTCGAGGTGATGGCGGAGTTAGAGGGTATGTGCGGCCGCTTGGCGGCACGGCGGATTACCGAAGCCGAACTGGCCGCGTTACGCGAAGCGCATCAGCGCTGCGAAGCAGCAGCGCTGGCTGGTGACAGCGACGAGTATTACTACGAAAACGAAGGGTTTCATGACTGTATCTACACCGCTAGCCACAACGCCTTTTTGGCCAGCGAAGCGCGTCAATTGAAGCAGCGCTTAAAGCCTTACCGGCGGCTACAGCTGCAGGTGCGTCAACGGGTAAATAGCTCTCTCAGCGAGCATCAAGCCATCGTCGAGGCTATTGAGCGGGGCGACTCAGTGGCTGCTCAGCAAGCACTGAGCGACCATGTATTGATTCAGGGCGAGCGCTTTAGCGATTTCGTTTCCAGCGTACGCAGGATGGAGTCTCCATTAGAGATAGAGAGAACGGGCTGAGCCTAATATATCGTTTTTGATAAAGATGTCCGAATCGGTGGGGTAATGGTCCTTGCCGACATCGGGCGTAGCGCTGACACTCTCTCATGCTTCTATATCCCGTTAGCGGAGAGAGACTGTGACTCGCCATGTTGTCCTATTTGCTTACCCTGACTGCCAACTGCTGGATGTCAGTGGCCCTTGGCAGGTGTTTGCCAGCGCCAATGCGTTAAGCCCTCAACCGCTCTATCAGTTGACGCTGGTCTCCGATGCCGTTGGCCCAGTAGCCACCAACAGCGGCTTAGCCGTGCATGCGGCGCACAGCTACCACCAGCTTAAGCATTTACTGCCCCTGGATACGCTGTTGGTGGCGGGCGGCAGTGGCGTGATGCAGCAGCGTGACATAGCCGCTGTGAGACAGGTGCTTTGTGAGGTCGCCCCTGAGGTGAGACGGTTTGGATCTATCTGCTCTGGGGCATTTTTACTAGCCGCTGCAGGGCTGCTGGATGGTTGCCGCGTCACCACCCACTGGCGCCATGCAGTTCAATTGGCCGAAGAGTATCCCGCGCTAAGCGTTGAGCCTGATGCACTGTATATCGAAAGCAACGGCCGCTACACCAGCGCCGGTGTAACGGCAGGAATTGATTTGGCGCTGTCGCTGGTAGAGGCGGACCACGGTGCTGACCTAGCCGGACGAGTGGCGCGCGAGTTAGTGGTGTTTTTGCAGCGCCCAGGCGGGCAGTCACAGTTCAGCGAGATACTGCGCCACCAGCAAGAGGCGGGGCCGCTGCGCCGCCTGCTGGATCAACTCCACGCCGACCCCAGCGTAGATCACGGGCTTGAGAGTATGGCCGACCTAATGGCGGTCTCCCCGCGTCATTTAACCCGGCTGTTCAGGCGTTATCTGAATACTACGCCGGGTACTTACCTGACCCAACTACGCCTTGAACAAGCGCGCCTGGCGCTGCTCAATGAGCGCGAGCAGCTCTCCCTTGAGCGCCTAGCGCAACGCTGGCGGCTGGGCGGCGCAGAGCAGTTGCGCCGCCAGTTTCAGCGCTACTACGGCGTATCGCCCTCGGTCTATCGTCAACGCTTTGCCTCTTCCCATGCTGGCGCCACACAGGAGAACCTCTCATGCCTTTAACCGTCACTCTATTATCGCTCTGCCAGGCGCTGCTGGTCACTGGCAATGTTTTGTTGATCGCCGTATCACCGCTGATAGGGGCGTCCTTGGCCCCTAGCGCGTCATGGTCGACAGCGCCTGTTGCTACCCAGTGGCTGGGGCTGATGTGCGCGACTATTCCGGCCTCACTAATCATGGCCAGGCTGGGGCGAAAGCGTGGCTTTATGCTGGGCAATATAGTGGGATTCGTAGGCGCACTGGTTGCCGTACAGGCGCTGATGGGTGAGCACTTTGGACTGTTCTTACTGGCCACCTGGCTGATTGGTATCGGCATTGGCTTTGGTCAACTGTATCGCTTTGCCGCAGTAGAGGCCGCTCCGGCATTGATGCGTGACCGGGCGATTGGTCTGGTGATGGGCGGTGGTGTGCTGGCGGCGTTTGCAGGACCGTGGTTGGCCAGAGTGAGCCGTGAGCTGGGCGAGGTGCCGTTTCTGGGCAGTTTCGTGGGTTTAGCTGTGCTCTATGCGCTGGCATTAGCGGTATTGATGCTGACACGGTTACCGCCCGCTTCTCGCACCCACTGCGAAGGCAGCGCACTGCCGCTAGGGAAGATACTTCGCCAGCCCGGATTTATTGTCGCGGTGAGCGCGGCGATGGTCGGCTACGGTGTGATGAATCTGGCGATGACCGCCACACCGCTCGCCATGGAGGGGGCCGGCCACCACTTTAACCACGTTTCAATGACCATTCAGTGGCACGTGGTAGCGATGTTCTTGCCTTCCTTCTTTACTGGCCATTTGGCCACCCGCTTCGGCGCCAAACAAGTCATTGTGGCAGGTTGCCTGCTGCTGGTAGCCAGTGCTTTGGTTGCTCAGTGGGGAATCGGTTTAGTCGGTTTCAACGTAGCGCTGATTTTGTTGGGCTTGGGCTGGAACTTTACCTTCCTACCCGCCACCGGACTGCTCACTGAGAGCTACCGCCCGGTGGATAAAGCGCGCACCCAGGCCGCCAACGAGTTTCTAGTGTTTGGCACCGCGGCGGTGACCGCCTTGTTCGCTGGGCCTTTGGTTAGCGGCTTGGGCTGGGCGATGCTTAACCTACTATTAATCCCCGTCGCGCTGGTGCCCTTGGTGGTGCTGGTGTGGCAGCACCGAATCCGGCTGGCAAGCGCTTAAAAATCTCCCGGTGCGCACTGCAGGCAAGTAAGTCCGAGTGCGCGCCATTGGGCGACGACCGCGTCACGGTCATCCAGCACCAGCCAAGGCGCAAAGCCGTCGCTACGCATTTGATTGAGTAGCGCGGCTTTCACCTCTTCATCATCTACATGGTCATCGCCTTGCGGGCGCAGGTACATCGCATCAAAGGGAATGGTGTGGCGCTCTAACCAGCGCTGGGTATGCTCACGGTGGCTATCCGGACGGCCGCTGCAAATCACGATCTGCTGGCCTTGGGCCTTCAGGATCTTAACCAGTTTGGCCACCGCGTCGATCACCGGCGCTTCAGCCATATGGGCAAAAAAAGGATCCCACTGCTTGGCGGGGCCAAGAACCCACTCGTGTACGTCGGTGGGGTGGAATTCGGCAAGCGTGCCGTCAACATCAACAATCACTGCGGACATTATTAATTTCCTAAACGGTTAAATGAGCGGTAGGGCGCGTGGCCGTATGCGGTTGAAGCTCTAAGGTGTGATGGATGCGTAGCCGCTGTCCCAGACGTTGACGCCATTCGCTTAAACAGTTGCCAGTCAGCGGGGTAAATAGCGGCACTACCTGAGCGGCAGCAAGCTGATCGGCAAGCGCTACTAGGTGGGAGGCGCGCAGATGCACATTCCAGCGCTGCCAGCTTATCTCGCCTGCGGCGAGTTGAACTTGGCGTTCAGGTGTTAGGTAACCGGTGTGCAGTAGCTGGTAATTGGGCCATTGGTCGGGCGTATCATTGCGATCACTGACCAACTGCAGCGCTGGCTGCGAAGCATTCCGCCGTTCTAACAGTGCGCTAATCGCACTGTCGAGACCTGGGCGGCGTAAGTCGCTTGGCAGTGCTAGCAATGCGGCGAGGTTATCGCGAATAATTGGGTCAATGGCGAAAGGGAGCTGACGACGGTCGGCCTCTTCCGACAGCCACAGGGCCATTTCCAGGGCGCGCCCTGTTTCAGGCACCGGTAATACTAACGGCTGGTCAAGCTGCAGACGAATAGCCTGCACGCAGCTTTCCTGGGGTTGGTCATAGTTGCCATAGGAAGCGTCCAGCAGCGCCGTGCGTGCAGGTGGCGGTGTATCGAAAGGAAACAAGCGGGATTCAAAACAGGCATCGCCGCTGTAGAAAATGCCGCCATCCACGTCCAAGTGCAGCCAAACGCCGCCTAGCGAGTGCCCTGCTTGGCCGGTGGTCACCTTGATACCTTCGACCATAAGGCTTCCGCGTGCTGGCAAAGGCTGCCAAGCGCGGTGTTTAGGCAATGTGTTGGCGACTAAGGGCGTGCAGTAGAGCGGGATAGTATCGGGCAGTTCGGCAACGCCACCGATATGGTCAATATGGTCGTGGCTAATCAGAATAGCGTCTACGTCCAAGCCATCTGCCCAGGTGATAGGCTCCCCAGGGTGCAGCGCACCCCCTGCGTCCAGCAGCAGCCGCTTGCCGTTGGTTTCGACCACGATAGCGGCTGGGCCTTTACCCCCCAGCCCGCTTAATAGATGAATACGAGTGCTCATTGGTCAGGCTCCAGACACCAGCCTTCCAATAGCCGCAGAGCGACTTGTTGGCCCTCTTCAAGCGCGTGGTGATGGTAAGCCAGCAAGGCTTCGCCGCTGGGCAGACGCAGGTGTAACTCGTAGCGTTCACCACGAAAGGTCAGCCGCTCGACGCGCCCGGTGAGGTCATGTTCATTGGGAGCTTGGGCGTCTACGCGAATATGTTCGGGGCGAACCAGGACGGGTTGACGTGCAGCTTGGGAGCGGGAGCTGTGTGCCGCAGCCAGCCCTTGCATCAGGGCACTTTCCGTTAGCCGCTGCCCTGGCGCGCCGTTGGCAATGGCCAACTGGCTACCTTGACCGATAAAGCTGGCCACCCATTCGCTGCGCGGTTGGCGATAAAGCGTTTCGGGCGTTGCCCACTGTACTAGCTCCCCATCGCGCATTACGGCAATGCGGTCCGCCATCGCCATGGCTTCACTTTGATCGTGAGTGACGTACACCATCGTCGCGCGGGTACGGCGGTGGAAATCCACAAAGCTGTGTTCCATGGAGGCACGCAGATTACGGTCTAGATTGGCCAGCGGCTCATCCAGCAGTACAACCGCAGGGTCGGTCACTAGACAGCGGGCTAGCGCGACCCGTTGGCGCTGACCACCGCTTAGCTCCTGTGGCGAACGCTGTGCATAGGGTTCCAAGGCTACCTGAGCCAGTGCATGAGCAACTCGGCGTTGATATTCACTGCCCTGAATGCGGCGCAGTTTGAGTGGGTAACCGACGTTGTCGGCCACGTTCATATGCGGCCAGAGCGCGTATGACTGAAACACCATCGCCATGTTGCGCTGCTCTGGTGGTACATGGTGATGGCGGCTGGCTAGCAGCGTATCGTTCAGGCGTATTTCGCCGCCAGTGACATTTTCGAACCCCGCCAGCATACGTAGCATGGTGGTTTTACCGCAGCCGCTGGGGCCCAGCAGTGCCACAAATTCCCCTGGTGCAATCTCTAGCGAGAGGTCATTGACCGCGCGATGGTCGCCAAACTGTTTGGTGACCTGTTGAATTGCTAGCCCTGCCATGGCACGACTCCTTTGGGTAAACGAGGGGCGAGCAGGCTGAGCGACAGCATCAGCGTGGCGACCATGAGGACCACCAGTACCGATACCGCCGATGCCAGCACGCTCTCACCGCCCTCATCAAGGTTAAAAATCAACACGCCCAGCGTTTCGTTGCCGGCGCTCCAAAGCAGTGCCGATACCGTCAGCTCGTTCACCGCCAACAGGAAGACCAACAGCCCCCCGGCAAATAGCGATGGCGCAATCAGCGGCAGTACGATCGTGGTTAGCCGCCGCCACGGGCCTGCCCCCGCCAGCTGTGCGGCTTCTTCCAAGGAGGGATCAAGCTGGGCCAGGCTGGCGCTAACGGGTTTGAGGCATACCACTAAGAAACGCGCCAGATAGGCCACAAAGATCAGCCCGAGCGTGCCGTAGAGCGCAACGTTGATCAGCGGCAGAGGGCGTACGAACAGCAAAATGCAGGCGATCGCCAGCACTACACCAGGCAGTGCGTAGGGCAGTTCAATAGCGCTGAGCGTCAACTGCTGAAGGCGAGGTGGCAGCCGCTGCAGGCGATACGCTAGCGGCAGACTGCACAGCATAAGCACCAGCGCGGCACCGCCTGCTAGCCATAGGCTGTTGCGCACAGCGCGCCAGGTGGCGCCTTGGCGGCCAATCACTTCGTGATAGGCGTTTAATGTCACGCTATCGAAGCTGAGGGGAACGCCCATGGCGGGCACCAATGAGCTGACCACCAGCGCCGCGAGTGGTGCGACGAGAATCACCAATAAAACGCCGACGAGTACGGTCGTCACCGCTGGCCCAAAGCGGCCCAGGGTAAAGTCATGAGAGCGACCGCTATGGCCGCCTAAGCCAAAGCGGCTGCGATTCATCCAGTACTGCTGTAAGGCAACGCCTGCCAGTGCCAGCACACCAATCAATAACGATAGCGCTGCCATTTCCGCCAACACGCCAGTACCAAAGCTAGCCATACGCTGGTAGATCAGCGTCGGTAACACGTAGTAGCCCGCTGGAATCCCCAGCATGGCAGGAATGCCGAAGTTGCCCAGGCTAGAAATAAACGCCATCGCCGCCCCGGCGATTAAACCGTGTCGAGTGACTGGCAAAATAATCTGCCCCCAGACTTGGGTCTGGCGCGCGCCGCTGATGCGGGCTGCTTCGATAAGCTCGCGGGGGAGTGAGATCAGTGAGGTGCGCAGCGCTAAAAAGACCAGCGGTGCGCTTTGAATTCCCAGCAACAGCGCAATGCCTTCCGCTGAGTAGAGCGGCTGGGGGCTGCCCAGCGGCGGCGCCATACCAATGCTTTTCAGCAACGGGCTGGCGGGGCCGAACAGCTGTAGCCAGCTCAGCGCCGTCACCTGAGGGGGAATCATCATCGGCAGCATAAAGCAGAACACAAGCCACGCTTTGCCACGGATGTCGGTCAGCGTAATCACGAAGGCGAATAGGCTACCCAGCACCAGCGCAATCAACATGCCAAGACCCGAGGTATACACACTGTGCCACAGCGCTCGCCAAGTACTCGCTGCGTTAAGCACCTTCCATAGCGGTGATTCGCTGCCCTGGCCAAGGTCACTAAGTGCCTCAGCCAGTAGCCGCAGGCTAGGCGCTAGGCTTAATAGCACCACCGTGAGTGTGATTAGGCTGAGCAGCCAGCGGTGCTGGCTGCCAACGTTAAGCGACGGTGTCATGGTTAGCCGCCAAACAGGTCGCTAAAGCGCTGCTTCAACGTCTCTTCCTGCTCCAGTGCTTGCTCAATATTGATCGGCATTAGCTGGATAGCATCACGAGCGGGAAAGCCTTCAGGCGCTGCAACAGCCGGGTGGGCAGGTAGGTAGCCTTGCTGGCTGACGAGTTCTTGGCCTTGTTGGGAAAGCACGAAATCGACAAATTTCTGCGCGGCGTCCGGGTTGTTAGCACCCTGCATAATTGCGACGGGCTCGGTGACCGCACTAACGCCCTCTGCGGGGAAGACAAACTCAACCGGCGAGCCCTTGGCGGCCTCGCGAATCGGCAGAAAATCCACCACGATGCCGTAGGGCTTCGTGCCTGAGGCAACGGCATTGAACACGCCGCCATTCCCGCCCTGAGCTTCTGCACGATTAGCTTGCAGCGCCTCGTAGTAGCCCATTCCAAGGTCGGGGTTGTCGCTCAGCGCGGCCATATGAATCAGCGCTGCGCCGGAATAGAGCGGGCTTGGCATTGTTACCAGGCCTTCATAGTCAGGCCCCGTCAGATCTTGCCAACGCTGCGGCTGATGCTCGGCAGCGGTGTTATACACAATCCCTGTGGTGATCAGTTTGGTGCCGTAGAAGTAGCCTTCCGGATCGTATAGCGCCTCATCATAAGCCTCCCGCTCTGGGCTGAGGTAAGCCTGCAAATGGCCCTCCTGCTTGAGTGAGGTCATGGTCATGCTGTCAGCAATTAATAGTACGTCTGGGTTGCTGACACCCGCGGAAAGCTCTGAGCGTAGGCGAGTCATCAGGCGAGTGGTGCCATCGCGTACCCACTCCACCTCAATATCAGGATAGGCGGCCTGAAAAGCATCCACGGTTTGTTGGGCATCGCTATTCGGTTGGCTGGTATAGAGCACCAATTTGTCATCAGCCAGCAGTGACGACGATAGAGCAAAGCTTGCAAGCGTAACGGCAGTGCACAGTGAGCGCTTCAACATCGTAAAACCTCCAGTAGGTGAACACTGATCACACTACTGTCATCGCCTTACAACATCGTGACACTACGCTTTCGTTTGATGGCGCTAGGCTTTCGCCTGTCAAAAAAAGGCTTTCGTTACTAAGGTGGTCGCCAACGTGAAGAAAATAATGGGCTTAAACGAGCGCCGCCGTGCCGTGTTGGCACAGGTGCGCCAGCAAGGTCGCCAGCCCCTGGAGTCGCTAGCTGGCCAGTTTGATGTGTCGATACAAACACTGCGTGGGGATGTTCGTGTCTTGGCTGAGCAAGGGCTGGTATTGCGTCGCCACGGAGAAGTGTTGCCATTTCCCGATCAGGAGAATATTGGCTACGATCAGCGCCAAATCGTTAATCAAGCGGGTAAGCGTCAGATTGCCCGCCAGGCCGCTTCGCTGGTTCAGCATCACCAATCGCTATTTTTAGGTACGGGCACTACGGTAGAGCAACTGGCTGACGCCTTACGCGATAAGCAAGGTCTGCAGATTATGACCAATAACCTGCACGCACTCATCAAACTGTGCACCATGGAGTGCGAGCTGGTGGTAGCGGGTGGGCGGGTACGGCGGCGTGATCAAGATGTGATTGGCGGCGATGCCTGGCGCTTCTTTCAACGCTACCGGGTGGATGTCGGCATTGTCTCAGTGGGCGGCATGGACAGTGATGGCCATTTATATGACTACAATGATGACGAAGTTATGGCTCGCGAAGCGCTGCTATCCCATGCCGCCTATCGCATTCTGGTGCTGGATAAAACCAAATTCGACCTACCGCTGCGCTGTGCCGCTGGCCAGCTTGCTGACTATCATGCGGTGATTACTGATAGCCCGCTACCGGATAGGTTGCGCAGCCCTCTGGCCGCGAGAGGAGTGCGATTTTTAAGCTAACGATGAGACATCTTAAGCATCGTGATCAGTATCAGGTAACTGCTTGAAATAGACGTAGCGGTGTAAACGAATCGCTGGACGTATCAAGAGCTGTACGCTACCAAGCACAAATAGCCATACGCCGACGGTCAGTATCGTGCCGCTGTAAAAAAAGCAGATGCTGCCGATAGTAAACCAAATGCCAATCATGAAGTCGTTCATTATGCTTAGTACTTCATAACGACGGTGAACGATTAGCTCGCGATGACCAATAGTAAATGTCCAATCGTTTGTTGATGGGTCTTGCTGACGTTGCATCGTGCTCTCCTTGTCGTCGGTTGCTGTGCTAATCGTGTTATGACAGTTTCGCTACGCTTGCGTATGAAGGTGTTTGACAACCATTCCCCAGTGTGACAAATAAAAACGCATTTTTCGTGAGGAATAAAATGGTGGCACACGAACAGGCCTATCAAGCGTTAGAGGTAGATACTCTGGCCCAGCGGTTGGGGAGTGTCGAGGCAGTGGCAAGCCGAGTCGGCGCCAACCCTGAGCAGTGGCAGATTCGCGAAGTAGGGGATGGCAATCTCAACTTGGTGTTCATTGTATCGGGGAGTGCGGGAAGCGTGGTGGTAAAACAAGCGCTACCCTATGTGCGTATGGTCGGTGAGAGCTGGCCGCTGCCACTTTATCGCGCCCACTTTGAGTATTACGCCCTGGTACGCCAAGCCCAGCGTGCGCCGGGCATCGCCCCTGAGGTGTTCTATTTCGACAAGCCCCAAGCGCTGATTGTCATGGAGTACCTTTACCCGCACACGATTCTGCGTCGCAAACTGATCAGCGGTGAGCGGGTTGCTCAGCTTGGCGAAACCATCGGTGAATTCTGTGCGCGCATGGCGTTTCGTGGCTCGGAACTCTCCTTAAGCAGCCCTGAGAAGAAAGCCGACGTGGGGCTGTTTTCAGGCAACGTGGCGATTCCTGCGATTACCGAATCCCTAGTGTTTACCGACCCCTATTATGGCGCCGAAATGAACCGCCATACACCGGAGCTTTCGCCGATAGTGGATGAACTGCGCCGTAATGCGCGCTTAAAAGCTAAGGTACAGCGGTTGTTGATGAAGTTCACTGCGAACACGGAAACCATGTTGCACGGTGATTTGCACTCTGGGTCAATTATGGCCACTGAGTCGGATGTGCGGGTGATTGATCCCGAGTTTTCCCAGTATGGCCCAATGGCCTTTGATCTAGGCATGGCCGTTGCCAACTTCCTGATGGCCTATTTCAGCCAGCCCGCCCACCGCCAAGCCGATGAGCTTGATGCCTACCAAGCGTGGATTCTTGACGTGATTGAAGCGTGCTTTACCCGCTTTGACGCTGAGTTCCGCCATCTATGGCAAACCGAACGCACCGGCATTCTGTTCCCCAAGGCGCTATTTGAAGCGCAGGGAAACAGCGCTGACGACGCCTGCGATGCGCTGCTTGAAGAGATTCGCCTTGATGCACTGGCTTATTGCGGCATTGAAATGCACCGTCGAGTTTTATCGCTGGCCCATAACGCTGACTTTGAAGAGATCGAAGACACCGCGCTGCGCGCTAAGCTTGAAGCACGCAATGTGCTGATGGGCCAAGCGCTGATTATGGAGCCGGAGGCTTACTGTGATTTTGCCGCGCTGGCGGAGCTTGCCAAGACGTATAACCAGCAAGAGGTGTTATAAACGCTTACCCCTCTCGATATAATGGACTTCTCGATAATGGCACTGTGGCTGATCCCGCCTCGGTGCCAACCTCGGCAACGCTGGCGCGTTGCTTCGCGGGTGCGCTGACGCTTACGCCGCGCTACATAATGAGCCCAACTCAACTATTGTTAAGCCCCGTAGCGCGGTGCAACGAATCTCGCGAGGGACGAGCGTATGAGGCACCCGCGGGCGGCGCTATCTCCCACGATTCACTACTTACGATTTACTATTCACTAATCAAAGCTGATCCAGGCGATCAAACTTCCCGGCGATATCGCCCGACGTTTCCCTGCGCTCAAACAGCACACTCACCTTGTTCACCTCAGCAGTAATCTGCTTAACGGCTTTATCTTGAATTTAGACCGCTAAAACCGTTGACGTTCAAAAGGGGACATAATAGTCTGTAGATAGACATATGTGTTCAAAATATGGTTGATCTATCCGACATATTAGGACGGAGATTATCCATGGCCGCATAGGCCCTGTCAGCAGGGTTATTGTCACGGAAAGCTGAGCGTGGAGAGGAGCGCTTATATTAAGAACAAAAGCGTGGAGAGGAACGCTTATATGAACAATAAAAGAAACCCTTCGGTGCTCATTATTGGGGCAGGAGCAACGGGCATGCTATCGGCAATCCGGCTCCGCGAGTCTGGCATCACCGACATCACCATCATCGAAAAGTCCGACCGCGTCGGCGGTACATGGCGCGACAATACTTATCCTGGTGTCGCCTGCGATATTCCATCACATCATTACTGCTACTCCTTCGAACCCATTCCCTGGAAGCATCAGTGCGCAGTGGGCGAAGAACTGCAGGATTATATGGAGTACGTTGGTTGGAAATACGGGGTGACGGGAGCCGTCCGCTTCAATGAGATCGTGACCTCCTGCGTTTACGATGATCTGGGAAAATGGACCGTCAAAACGGATAAGGGCGCAATATTCGTTGTCGACTTTGTGATAGCGGCTACGGGGCTACTGCATCATCCTAGGTATCCTGAAATCGATGGATTGGAGGATTTTGAAGGCGCCAGCTGGCACACCGCCCGTTGGAATCATGATGTCGATCTGACTGGCAAGCGTATTGGCGTGATCGGAACTGGATCAACGTCGCATCAGGTGGTTCCCGAGCTGGTCAATGCAGGTCGCGATGTCAGCGTTTTCCAGCGCACGCCGCAGTGGGTGTTTCCGTTCCCGAACGTGAAGTTCCCGGAGTGGCTGCGCAACCGCTGGCGGAAAAAGCCTGAGCGCATGCGGTTCTGGAAGTGGTGCTACAAAACCTTTATTGAGCAGTTCATTATCAAGGCCACCGTCGGAGCGCCTGTACAAGGTGCGCTAATGAGGGCCCTGGTGAAATCACATCTGCGCTTCGCAGTGCGGAACAAGAGCCTGCGACAGAAGTTGACGCCGGACTACGGTGTTGGATGCAAGCGACTGGTGGTGAATACTACCTTCTATCCCGCGATCCAGAAGCCCAATGCGCATCTGATTACTGACGGCATCACGCGGATCGAACCTAGAGGTGTGCGAACCGAGGATGGAAAGCTCCACGAGTTGGACGTGCTGGTGTTCTCCACCGGGTTTTACAACTTCAACTACATGCGCCCGATGGAAGTTGTCGGACGCGCTGGGCATACCATTGAAGATAGCTGGAGGGCAGGCCGATACCGCACCAGCCGAGCTGTTTTGATGGAGCATTTCCCCAACTATTTCTTGATGCTGGGCCCTGGTTCACCCGTTGGCAATAACTCGGTTATCAGTATCGCCGAGGAGCAAGTCGAATATGTGCTGAAGTTGATTAATCTCTGGCGCGATAAACAAGCGGATGAGATTGAGCCAACGCCTGAAGCAGTGCAGTCATTCACCAATTACATCAAAGATGGTCTCGAAGGCTCTGTCTGGGTGGCTGGTTGCCAGAGCTGGTACCTGGATGCCGACGGCGTTCCCGCCGTGTTTCCCTATCCTTGGGACAATTTCGTCAAATCCATGGCGTCCGTGAACACCGATGAACTAACGATGCGACTGTTCGAGGCATCAGAGGTGGCCCATGCAGTTTGACTATGTGATCGTTGGTGGAGGCTCGGCAGGCGCTGCTTTGGCCGCGCGCCTTTCACATAACCCCAATGTCAGTGTCTGCCTTCTGGAAGCTGGAGGCGATGGTAAGGCCCTTATGGTGAGGTTGCCTACTGGGGTGGTAACGCAGATGGCAAGCATCCCGCTAAGCAAAAATAATCGGATATTCGAAACCATCCCGCAACCTGGATTGAATGGGCGCAGGGGCTATCAGCCGCGTGGCAAAGGGCTAGGGGGGTCGTCAGCGATTAACGCGATGGTCTATACCCGCGGAAACCGTCGCGACTACGATGGCTGGGCGGAAATGGGCTGTAATGGCTGGTCCTATGACGAAGTACTGCCCTATTTCCGACGTTCTGAGAACAATGTACGCGGGGCGGATGCCTACCATGGTGGCGATGGGCCGCTCCATGTC
The DNA here is from genome assembly GCF_002216165.1 of Halomonas sp. N3-2A. Lineage (NCBI taxonomy): Bacteria > Pseudomonadati > Pseudomonadota > Gammaproteobacteria > Oceanospirillales > Halomonadaceae > Halomonas > Halomonas sp. N3-2A. The sequence goes on from NZ_CP022286.1 coordinate 4,576,614, forward strand.
AGCGATCCCGTTTCACCACGCCAAATCACAGAGGAATGGGTCCGTGCCGGAGAGGCCAATAACCTACCTCGGAACGATGACTTCAACGGGGAGCGCCAGAATGGGATCGGCACCTATCAGGTCAACCAATTCCACAATTCCAAGCGCGGCGAGCGCTGCTCAGCCGCGGCCGCCTATCTGCATCCGGTAATGCACCGACCGAACCTGACGGTCATCACAAACGCCTTCACCAAGAAGGTTCTGATAGAGGACAAACGCGCGACAGGCGTGCTTTACCAGCGCGGTAAGACGCAAGAGACGATCTTTGCGCGCAAAGAAGTGATTCTGTCCGCCGGCACTTTCCAGACGCCGCAACTGCTTATGCTCTCCGGGATCGGCCCGTCTGAGGACCTTTCCGAGCACGGGGTCGAGGTTGTCTATCATGCGCCAGAAGTGGGGAAGAACCTGCAGGACCATATCGACATGGTGCTTGCTTACCGGGTCAATACCACCGATGTGTTTGGCGTCGGCATTGCTGGCGGACTGCGACTGATCAAGTCCATATTTCAATGGAAGCGCGACGGACTGGGCATGCTTACCAGTAATTTCGCCGAAGGTGGAGCATTTTTCACTGTCGGCGAGGAGGGTGATGATTGGCCTGATACGCAGTTGCATTTCGCTATCGCTCGCATCGAAGATCATGGACGCCAGATCAGGCCAGGCTATGGTGTTTCCTGCCATGCCTGCATTTTGCGACCCCATAGCCGGGGCTCGGTGCGCCTGGGATCCCCTGATCCAATGGACTCGCCGCTGATCGACCCGCAATTTCTTTCCGATGAACGTGATGCCGCACTGCTGCTGAAAAGCGTGAAAAAGGTGATGGCGATTATGGAGACACCTCCGATTGCCAACAGGATCAGCAAAAACTTCACCACGGGTCACGTTAGAAGCGATGCTGAACTGCTAGATATCATCCACAACAAGGCCGATACGGTGTATCACCCGGTCGGTACCTGCCGGATGGGCAGCGATGTGGGTGCCGTTGTGGATCCCCGTCTCCGTGTGAATGGGGTGCAGGGGCTGCGCGTGGTCGATGCGTCGATCATGCCACGACTGATCAGCGCCAACACCAATGCGGCCACCATCATGATTGCAGAGAAAGCCGCCGATATGATCTTCGAGGATGCGGGGATTTTACCAACGAGCACAGCCAGCGGCCGGGGGAGGGCCGAGGCGTCCAACATGGGGAATACACCATGAAGCCAAGCACGCTTGACCAGCTTTTCGATTTCGCCGAACGCGCCGACTCCGGTCGCCCGGCCTTTCTCGATCTCAGTGGGCGTAGCCTGTCTGGCCCAGAATTCGCCCAGTTGACCCGCAGGACCGCCAATGGCCTGAAGTCGCTAAATGTGCATCAGGGCGCGGGTGTCGCGATATTGGGGCTCAACTCGGTCGAGACCTTTCAGACTCTTTGCGCCAGCGGTTTGGCCGGGTTGGTTGCCGTACCGCTGAACCTGCGCTGGTCACCGGACGAGCTGGTCTACGCGATTGAGGATGCGAACTGCGCAGTGTTGGCAGTCGAAGCGCCGTTCCTGCCATTGGCTGAGGCGATACAAGCCAAGACCGACGTCGTTCAGGAAATCATCCTTATGGGGCCGGGCGAGGAGCCCGAAGGTATCAGGCCGCTGGCCGAGGTCACCGGCGAGCCGGTGGTGCTGGAGCTTGATCGCGATCCGGACAAGGAGGTGCTTATCCTCTATACCGGTGGTACGACCGGCAGGTCCAAAGGTGTGATCCATACCCATAAAACATTGATGGCGGCGGCTGAAATCAGTGTTCAGGCTGATTTCCCTGGTGCTGCGAGAGCCTATCTAAGCGGCTTTCCATTCTTCCATATTGCTGGCGTCGTACCGGCGTTCGCGCGCTTGGCACAGCGGTCGACCAGTTTCCTCGTTCCGAAATTTCAACCCGACCTGATCATTACCGCGGTCAACAACTTCGGCGTTGATGAATTGGGGCTCGCGCCAACGATGATGCAAATGCTGATTTCGGACGAGGCTTTCGACCCAGGGGACTTTTCTGGTGTAAAGCGTATTCTCTATGGTGCCTCACCGATCACTCAGGGGTTAATGGCGCAGCTACTTGCGAATTTTCCCAATGCTGGCTTTACACAGGGCTATGGCATGACGGAGGCGGGAATCTGTGCTTTTCTCGGCACCCAGTTCCACGTCGGCGACCTGGCCAGAATCCACGCCGCAGGCCAACCCGGTTCGCCCGCGGTGCGTATCCAGATCGAAGATGAGTCGGGTTGTGAACTACCTCGGGGCGACGCAGGCGAAATCGTCATCTACAGCCCCGCCATCATGGCGCGCTATCAAAATAATCCGCAAGCCACAGCGCAGGCGATCCGCAATGGTGGGCTGCGAACAGGGGATTTGGGCTATGTGGATGAGATGGGCGTGCTTTACCTGAAAGACCGCATCAAGGACATGATTATCACCGGTGGCGAAAACGTCTACTCCGTCGAAGTGGAAAGCGCATTATCCACCCATCCGGATGTCGCCCAGGTCGCCGTTATCGGCGTGCCGGATGAAAAATGGGGTGAGGCGGTGCACGCCGTTATTGTCCCGGTAGGCGAAAAAGCGCCAGCCTTGGAGCATCTTCAGGCGCACGCGAGGGAGAGAATTGCGGGATACAAATGTCCACGCTCGATCTCTATCGTCGAGGAATTACCGCTGTCGCCAATGAACAAGGTACTCAAGCATGAGCTGCGTGCGCGGCATCTGAAAACGCTCGAAGCTGAATCGAAATGAGCCTGCCGAAAGGAGACAGCATGGTATCCCTTGCCCAGCGTGTGGTGAATTTCCGCGCACGATATCTCGAAAAGCCCTTGGTCGCATGCGTGCGCAGTCAGCCATTGCTCCGCCGAGCGTCAGGCCTCTACGCGCGTTTTGCCTACAAGACCTATTCCGACATGCAGTTTACGCCGACGAACCTTTGGGCTGCCGGTGCTTCGGTTCCAGCCCTGTGGTGCGATCAGGGAACACCGCGGTTCGATGGGGTGATCCTCTATCTGCATGGGGGTGCCTTTACCGTTGGCGGTGCTGCGACCCACAAGCATCTAGCGGCGCGACTAGCGGGTGTCTGCGGCCTGCGCGCAATACTGCCAGAGTATCGCTTGGCGCCCGAGCACCCTTTCCCGGCCGCGCTTGACGATACGTTGACCGCCTATCGTGCCCTATTGGATAGAGGCTATGACGGCGACCAGATCGTGCTGGCCGGGGACAGTGCGGGCGCTGGGTTAGTCTATTCATCGCTTCAGCACATCTTGTCCAAGGGCCTTCCGAGGCCGCGCTGCGTGGTCGCTATCAGTCCCTTCGTGGATATGGAGCTCAGCGGTGAGTCCTTCACCACCAATCGCAAGTCCGAGTTAATGTTGCCGATGTCCTGGATTAAACGCGCCGGAAAGATGTATCTGGCCGGTACCGATCCGGCGGACCCGCGCGTGTCACCGCTGAGGGGGGAATTCGAAGGCGCGCCACCGAGCCTTATCCTGGTAGGGGCTGGGGAAGTGTTGCGTGACGACAGCCACCGCATGGTCGATCGCCTGCGCGAAGCCGGGGCTACTGCGGAGCTGTTCGAACAGCCCGACGTGCCGCATATCTGGCCCACGAATCTGGGTCGTTCGCCCGAGGCAGACGCGGCAATTGATCGTATCGCTGCCTTTGTGAGATTACATTTTAACGCGCCTGATGCGTGAATGGAGGCAACAGCCATGCAAGATACCATCCACTGCATGCAGGAACGGTTTCGCGTAATGCAGCAAGCGCACCTGTCCGAACCGAATCCTGATTATGCGACGCGCAGGGATCGGCTGAAGCGGCTTGAGTTGGCGCTGCATCGTTTCTCCGAACCACTCATGGCTGCAATGAAAGAGGATTTCAGCCACCGCAGCAGCAGTGAAGCAGCCGCGTTCGACGTGACAGTGCCGATTGGCGATGTTCGTATGAATAAGCGCCATCTTCGCCACTGGATGCGCCCACGTCGATACGCCACACCCAAGCATCTGCTGCCGGGGCGAGGGCGTGTGATACCGCAACCCAAAGGCGTGGTGGGCGTTATTTCGCCGTGGAACTTCCCCGTCTATCTGGCGACTGGCCCGATGACTGCGGCGATCGCAGCAGGCAATCGTGTGATGTTGAAGCCTTCTGAACTGACGCCGTGCACCTCCGATGTGCTGAAAGAAATGATCAATGAAGTGTTCGACCCAAGCGAAGTTGAGGTGGTGCTTGGCGGCCCTGACGTGGCGGCGGCTTTCTCTGAACTGCCTTTTGGTCATCTATTGTTCACCGGTTCGACCCAGGTGGGGCGCAAGGTCGCCGAGACGGCGGCGCGCAACCTGACCCCGGTGACACTAGAGCTCGGCGGCAAATCCCCGGCGATTATCGGCCAACACGCTGATCTGGCCTATGCGGCCAAGCGCATCGCCTTCGGCAAGACCGTCAATGCCGGGCAAGTCTGCGTGGCTCCCGATTACGCGCTCGTGCCGCGCGACCTAGTGGATAGCTTTGCCAGCAAGCTCGTTGCGGTGATCAATGAATTCTTCCCGGATGTGGCGCAATCCGATGACTACACCGCGATTATCTCAGCCCGTCACCAGCAACGCCTTCAGGGAATGATCGAGGAAGCCCAGGCACGTGGCGTTAGAGTAATTCGTGTGGGTGATACCCGCCAGACGACAACCCGCAAGGAGGCCCCGGCGCTGTTGATTGACCCGCCGCTGGACATCCGAGCAATGCAGGAGGAGATTTTTGGCCCAGTCCTGCCGATCATTCCCTATGATTCGCAGGACGAGGCCATGCGCTTCGTTGCCGCGCGGCCATCGCCTTTGGCGCTATATATTTTCACCGACAACAAAGCTGAACGCGATGCGTGGGTGACGCGAAGCCTGTCCGGCGGGGCCTGCGTGAACGAGACCATGATGCACGTTGCGGTAGATACCATGCCCTTTGGCGGGGTGGGGGAGTCCGGCATGGGGGCGTATCACGGCAAGACGGGCTTCGACACCTTCAGCCACCTGAAGTCCGTTCTTTACCAACCCAAGCTGAACACCAGCTTTATTTTCAATCCACCGATGCGTCCCTACAAGCAGTTAGCTGGCAAGCTGCTGAGAAAGATTATCTGAGAAGTGTATCGAGCGCGATAGCGCGTCGCGAATCCCTGGCGGCATATGGGCGACACTGAGGAACCGCAAATGCAAACAAATAATGAAAAAATGACAACCGCGCAGGCGATCGAGCTTTTCGACAGCCTGCCACCAGCAAAGGCTGATCAGATGATCGGGCGTTGGCGAGGGGAAGGAATCGACACTGACCATCCCAGAGATGGGCTGCTGGAAGCCTCCTATTGGCATGGGAAAGACTTCCAGAGCAACGAAGCGGTATATCCCCTGATCCACACGCTTCCGGTCTGGGGGCGGGTTGCCGTCAACCCGGCAATGATACCCATGACGCTGGTGGAGGTGCTGCCGCTTCGCGATTGGATTACACCCGTGCTTTTCCCGATTATCTATCCGTTGATGCGGACGTCAAAGCCGAAAGCACGTCTTCGCACGATCGAGTTTCGCGGCCGACCTTATGCGGCGATGCTGTATGATGCGAAACCCATCCACGACATTTTTGCCCAGCTTGATGCCGACACTGTGATGGGCTGGATGGACTTTCGCGGGATGGATCAGCCCTATTTCTTCAAGCTGCACCGCGAGGCCTGAGGTTCTGTAGCTCTGTTTGATCTTGGCGAAGCTGCTCAGGACCTTCACAGGTGGCTGGGCAGTTCCTTTCTCGCGATATTGCGAGCTTCATCGGTTGGCAGCCCCAGAGCACGCAATTGCCAGAAAACCAATTCTTCTCCAGCGTCTCGCCAGGTCTTCTTGCCGTTTAAAACGAGGATCATCAAGGAGAAAGTCGCCCCAGCCGCCTGAGTCAGAAACGCCTCCACCTCGGCGGGCTCCAGTTCGAACCGGCCTTGTTTTATGCCGCGCAGCATCGCCGTCGTGGGAACACCACGCCAGAAGCTGTTTAACTCGGCATTGGAAATAGCGAACTGGACCAGAAAGCGCCCCCACACGGGTTCGTCCATGATGCGTTGTAGAGGGGCACGTAGCGTGATGCTGAACTGCTCGGCCGGATCTTCAATCCCGGTGAGCCGCTTGTGGATCCGCTCATTCATCTCCTCGACCACACGTATAGCAACCTGATCGAACAGGCGCTCGGGGTCGGAAAGGTTATTGTAGACCGTACCGCGAACAACGCCGGCTTCTTTGGCAAGTTCGCTCACATTGAGTTGCTGGCTGCCTGTTTCCGCGAAGAGCTTAAGGGCGGCATTATGAAGTCGCTGCTGAACTCTATTCATCATGCATCATCCATTGACGTTTATCCATTGTTTATCAGATGAGGGTAATTATGAACACTTTATAAAAAATATGGTCATTATCGTCCAAAGTCTAGTGGGTTGTTCAAAAAAATCCAATCTGGCCAGCTTCAGGTTCGGCCAGATTGGACGTGGTAAGGGTCGCGGAGCGTTAATTTACCAACTTACTGCGAGATCAGAAGTGGTAGCCGATCTGCATGCCAACCGCTATGGCGCTGTCGCCGTCAAAGTCTCCGACAGGGCCGGTGGTACCCTTAAGATCGAAGTAGTCTGCCATTGCGGTGATGCGTAGCTTGTCGCGCTGATAACTTGCTCCCAGCCCCACGCCGCGTACGCCATTGTAAGGGCTGAAGATCACCTGCTCATCGTCACTGGCGGCTTCATAAGTGAAGCGCACAAGGCCGCTCCAGGTGTTATTGAACTTCTGCGCCACCCCCAGTCTGTAGGTGGTGGTATCATCTTCAAGGGCCAGAATTGACGATCCATCTGCGGAAAATATCGGAGGGCTGATATCATACCCATCCCATTTGGTATGGCGAATGCTACCGAATAGCAGGGTTGACTGGCTGACTGGTGCCCGGAAATCGAGGGTGTAGGACTCGGGCCACACAATATCGAACGCTCCTGAGTTGATGCCGCTCTCTGTCGCCTCCAGCGAGTGGGTGATGCTGGAGTGATAGGTCAATGCGACTAGCGTGTGATACTCAGGGATCTCGAAGGCAGCGCCCACTACATACCCCAGGTCGGTCTCTGTGCTGGTATCCAGAGAGTAGCCGAAGAGTGGGAAGGACGCATCAGCTTTCATTTGCTGAATCCGCGGCCCAGCATAGACGCTGTAGCGATCATTGAACTTGTAGCGTGCAGCAAAGGTCAGTGCCTGACTGTCTAGATTAGCGTCCAGCCCGCTGAACAGGCCGGCACCGTACTTACTTTGACCATAGAACGGCTGATCCCATAGGACGGCGAGCGACAAGCGTTCTGTCGCATCGGTCTTCAAAGCGCCTTTGTAGGTAAAGAACCTCTCGCTAATCTTGCCGGTAGGCTGGCCAGACACATCGGTCCCGGAGATATCCGTGTTGATACTGGCAACGGAAAGCTCGGCATAGATACCTTGTTCGAACAGGGGCAATATCGGTTGGCCACTTAAATCAAGCCCCCCGGCTGATGCGCTGCTGGCGGTGAGTGCCAAGAAGGCAGCTCCTCCAAGTTTATTCATTTTTGGTTTATTTGTTATTGTCATGTTTCCACCTTCAGTGTTGGTGTGTCTTGCTAGTCCCCTCTGAAATACGGGGTCGTTCTCTTCTGAAATGCGGATACGCCGCGTTTGAAGTCGTTGGATTTAACGAGGGCATTCTGCTCTTCGGCCTCGGCCTTCAAGGTGTCGGTAAGGGGGCGGCCAACCATGCCGCGCAAAAGCTTTTTCGCTGCGGCGTTGGCCAAGGGAGCCGTGCACGCAAGCTGCTCTGCCCAGGCGCGGGTTTCGGATTCCAGTACCCCAGCGCTGAAAACCCGATTGGCGATGCCAGACTCCCTGCATTCGTCGGCGGTGATCCGACGACCTTCAACGATGGCCTCCAGGGCGCGGTGGTACCCCATCGCATTCATCAGTTGAAAGCTGCAGCCACCGTCTGGGACGATGCCAATCGCTGCGAAGGCCAGGTAGAGTGAGCTGTCGTCGGCCATTGTGATGAAATCGCAGTTCATGGCGATTGCCGTGGCGATGCCTGCGCAACTGCCGTGAAGCTGAGCGATAAAAAGCTTCTGGCTGTTTTGAATGGCCTCAATAAGCGGCAGATACTCTCCGACGATCAGGTCGGAGATCGGGTCATAGTCAAAGTCACCCAGGTCATTGCCCGCCGAAAACCCACGCCCAGCCCCTTTGATGATGCAAACCCGCAGAGTGGGGTCCGTCTCGACCGTGGTTAGCGCCTGGAGGAGTTCCGAGCGCATCGTTTTGTCAAAGGCGTTATAGGCCTGCGGGCGATCCAGAGTAATCGTGGCGACGGCTCCAGCCGTCTCTAACAATACTAAGCTCATGGCGGCGTTCCTCAGGTCAGGCAGTCGCTGTTACGCAGAGCTGCAATGTTGTAATCGTTAAAGCCCGCCTCACGCAGGATCGCTTCCGTATCAGCGCCGGGTGCACCAGGGGATCGAAGGGCTTGTGCCTGGGTCCGGCTGAAGCGGGGAGCCGGGGCGGCCTGCAAGACGCCGTCATGGTTGGCGAAGATCCCACGTGCAGTGTTGTGAGGATGGTCAGCGACTTCGGCGAGATTCAACACTGGGGACACACAGGCATCAGTGCCCTCGAAGCGTTTGGTCCATTCAGCTTGTGTGCGCATCTTGAAAATCGCTTCGTAATGCGCGTGCATCTCGGACCATTGCTCAGGATCGGTTTGCTTGGCGCTTTCCATTTTCGGCAAGTCAGCGAGTTCCAAAAACTCGGCAAAAAACTGGGGCTCAATGGGGCCAGCCGCCATATACTTTCCGTCAGCGGTCTCGTAGCAGCGGTAGAAGGGAGCGCTACCGTCAAGAAGGTTACGCCCTCGCGTATCATGCCATTGGCCTCGAGCCGCCATCGTGTGCAGCAACCCCATCATGGCGGGTACGCCGTCAACCATCGCGGCGTCAATCACCTGTCCCAAGCCTGAGGTCTGACGTTCAAAAAGCGCCGCTAAAATGCCAAATACCAGAAACATCGAGCCGCCGCCGAAATCCGCGACCAGATTGAGTGGGGGGAGTGGCGGTCGATCCGGCGCGCCGATCATCTGCAGCGCCCCGGTCAGGCTGAGGTAATTGATGTCGTGGCCCGCGCACTGTGCTAAAGGACCGGTCTGCCCCCAGCCGGTCATCCGCGCATAGATCAACCGGTCGTGCAGATCGTCCGGTCCAAGGCCTAGTTTTTCCATCACACCAGGGCGGAACCCCTCTATCAGAACATCCGCACCATCGATGACCTGGCGGATAGCGGCGCGCCCTTTCGCCGACTTTAGGTCAACGGCGATGGAGCGTTTGCCTCGGCGATTGATGTCGGTCTTGTCAACAGGCCCTGACTTCCGATCAACGGCGATCACGTCCGCCCCGAGGTCCGCGAGCAATTGCCCGGCCAACGGTGCTGGTCCGAGCCCAGTGAACTCGACTACCGTCAAGCCTGTCAGCGGACCACTCATGGCAGACGTACTCCGCCATCCAGACGCACCACCTCACCATTGATATAGGGATTTTCAATTATGAACCGCACGAGGTGGGCAAGTTCGGAAGGTTTGCCCAGGCGTTTGGGCAACAGTGGCTGTTGAGCGAGCGACATCTGCGCCGCCTCGGGCAGCGAGGCCATCATGGGGGTCAAAAAGAGTCCCGGGGCGACCGTATTGACACGTATACCGTAGCTCGACAGATCGCGCGCCATGGGCAAGGTCATCGCCGCGATCCCCCCTTTGGAGGAGGAGTAGGCTGCCTGCCCCTTCTGGCCGTCGTAGGCGGCCACCGAGGCCATGTTGACAATGACACCGGCCTCGCCGTCGTCATTTAGAGTGTTATTTTGCATACGTTGGGCAGCAAGACGAGCAACATTGAAGCTACCGACCAGATTGATGTCGAGCACCTTGCGATAGGCCGACAAGGCGTGCGGCCCATCGCGCCCCAGGGTTTTGACGGCAATCGCGACCCCGGCGCAATTGATGACGGCTGATACCCGACTGAACGCTGCCTCCACCGCATCAAACCCCGCAGCAACACTCTCCTCATTGGTCACATCGACCGCGCAGAAGAGGGCATCTGGCCCCAGCTCTTCGGCCAGTGCCGTGCCCTGTTCAGTATTCAGATCGAAGATTGCGACCTTGCTGCCGTGGGCGACGAGGTCTCTAACGCAGGCTTCTCCTAGCCCCGATGCACCGCCGGTAATGGCTGTCACTGTATGCTTGAGCTGCATGTTACGTACTCCTAATTGACTTGGGTAACGCCTAAAAAAACAGTTAAAGGCACGCTACCTCATGCCACGTTCGTCAAGGCCGAGGCTGCGACCGATGATTTCCTTCATGATTTCCGATGTGCCAGCATAGATCCGGCTGATCCGCGCATCCGCGTAGTGGCGGGATATCTCGTATTCCCGCATGTAGCCGGCACCGCCATGTAGCTGCAGGCATTCGTCCACGACCCGTCCCTCGGTCTCGGAGGTGAGCAGCTTGGCTTGTGCCGCTAGATCTGCGGTTAACTTGCCCTCCAGATGCATCGCCGTGCAGTGATCGACGAAGACTTGAGCGGCATCCAGTTGCGTACGCATTTCGGCCATCTTGAAGCGGCTGTTCTGAAAGCTGCCGATCGGACGTCCAAAGGCATTGCGGTCTTTGATGTACGCAAGCGTCACCTCAAAGGCGCGCTCGGCCCGTGCGACATAAGATGCCGCTCCGGTCAGCCGCTCCTCGGCCAGGCCCACCATCATCGCTTTGAAGCCCTGGGTCGGATCGCCCAGCACGTTCTCTTTCGGGATTTTTACATCATCGAAGAACAGTTCGGCCGTATCCTGCGAGTGCAGGCCAAGCTTTGCGAGTTTGCGTCCGCGCGTGAAACCCGGCATGCCAGCCTCCACCAGGAATAACCCTAGCGACCTCGCGTTTTGGGGGTCCGTACGTGCGGCAACGATTACCGTGTCGGCCAGAATGCCGTTGGATATGAACGTCTTGGCACCGTTCAGCAGCCAGTGATCGCCTTTGTTCTCGGCCCGCGACCGGATGCCCGCGACGTCCGAGCCCGTTCCTGGCTCGCTAATGGCGATGGCAAGGATATTGGTGCCCGCGACGATTCCTGGAAAGAAGCGGGCCTTCTGCTCGGGCGTCGCGAACTTGCGGAAATAGGGACCGACCACTCGGTTATGCAGAGGAATGAAAAGTCCCGCTTCACGCCACGTCAGTTCCTCTATCAGAATCTGATCAAAGCGGAAATCATCCAGACCCAGGCCGCCGTACTCCTCCTCTGCATACATGGCGAGGTAGCCCTGTTTTCCGGCGGACTCCCAGACGTCGCGGCTGACCATGCCGGCCTGTTGCCATGTGTCATGGTGCGGCACAACCTCATCTTCGGCCCACTTCCGGACAGAGTCGCGGAACATATGGTGCTCTTCGTTGAATAGAGGGCGATCAAGCATCTCAAGCCGCCTCTTTCAAAATGCCGCGCAGGCGACCTAGCTGGGCATGTGTCACGCTAAAGCGTTCGCCATACTGGGCGGCTAACTCATCGGCTCGCGCCTTGAATGTGGCAGGGCCGATGCCTTTGATAAATTGCAGCGCGCCGCCAGTATGAGCAGGGAAGCCGATGGCAAATATCGAGCCCACATTGCCTTCCACCTCGGTGTTTAGCACCCCTTCATCGAGGCAGCGTAGGGTTTCGATCGCCTGACGGTACATCAGCCGATCCATCGCATCGCTCAGGGAAACGCCGCGATCCTCAATCATGAACTGATCGAGTCCTTTCCACAGCGATTTGCTGCCATCGGCGTGGTAGTCGTAGAAGCCGGCACCATCCCAGTTACGGCCTCGGCGGCCCATCTCGCACATCATTGTCCCGATGCGTTGGGTTGCCGTGTTGTGCTGGCCGAATGCCGACTCCTCGCCCAGGCGCTGATCAAGTTCCTGGTGGGTGACAAATGCCTTGCGGGTTAGCTCCATTGATACTTCATCATGGACCGCCAGCGGGCCGACTGGCATGCCCACCTTCCAGCCTGCTCGTTCGATCTCAATCGGAGCAACACCGTCCTGGAGTAGTTGTAAACCTTCATCGAGATAAGTCGCGAAGACCCGGCTGGTGAAGAAGCCTCGGGCGTCATTCACCACGATCGGCAGATAGCCGATCTTAGCGACATAGTCATAGGCTTTGCGCAGTGTCTCGGTGCTGGTCTTTGCGCCGCAGATAATCTCGACAATCTTCATCTTGTCGACTGGGCTGAAGAAGTGCAGACCGATGAAGCGGCTTGGATCAGGGCAGAACTCCGCCAGAACTGAGATCGGCAGCGAGGAGGTATTGGAGGCATAGAACCCTGTTGTGGATAATCTGCCAAAGGTAGCGCCGATTACTTGCTCTTTTATATTGATGTCTTCAGAGACCGCTTCGATGATGATCTCAACACCCTCGAGATCGCGGTGATCCTCCGAGGGTTGGATAAGCCCTAGCAGCTTATTCTTTTCAGCTTCTGTTATGCGTTTACGGGCGATCAGTTTGTTGGCCAGTGTCTCTGCATTGGTCTTGCCCTGTTCGGCGTTCTCAATGCGAATATCCGTCAGCACTGTGTGAATGCCCTTAAATGCGTTGATCCAAGCAATCCCAGCACCCATCATGCCGGCCCCCAAAACGGCGGTACTCTCGAAGCGAAACTCTGAGCCTTCCGGACGGATGGCGCCCGATTTCACCGCTTGTATGCCGAAGAAGAAGGTCGAGATCGCTGCCTTACATTCTGGTGTCGGGATCAGAGCGACGATGCCGCGGCTTTCGGCGCGCAAGGCGCTGTCGAAACCCATCCGCATCGAATTGACTGCGATATCCACGATCTTTTCCGGTGCAGGCATTAACCCGCGGGTCTTGTTGAAGAGCATGGTCGGCGCCATCGTTGCTGCCATGCGCACATTGGGGGCATCGGCGCCGCCGCCGGGATAACTGAACCCCTTTTGGTCCCATGGCTGCACATGCGCCTCGGGGTTGGCCTTGACCCATGCTTTGGCGGCTGGGATCAAGGCGTCAAGCGTGTCCACGACCTGCTCAACCAGCCCAAGTTCGAGCGCGGCTGTCGGACGCAACTGCTTGCCTTCAAGGAGCAGCGGAAGGGCTTTTTCCAACCCCAGTTTAGCGGTCAGGCGCACCACACCACCGGCACCGGGCAGCAAGCCCAGTTGAACCTCGGGCAGGCCGACGACGGCCTTGGGATGGTTCACGACGATTCGGTGATTGCAGGCGAGGCACATCTCGTATCCGCCACCGAGAGCCGCTCCGTTGATCGCCGCCACTACGGGCACCGGAAGTTTTTCTAGCAACCGGAAAGGGGCCTTGTTTCGTTCGATGTAGTCCATGAGCTCTTGCGGGCTCATGTCATTGGCGAGGATGTCCTCCAGGTCGCCACCGGCAAAGAAGGTCTTTTTGGCCGAGGTGAGCACGACCCCGGTCAGCCCCTGTTCGGCCTTCAGCCGCTCGATCAACTCGAACATGGCGTCCAGCCAAGCCATGGTCATGGTGTTTGCGGCTTTGTCTGAGGCGTCAAAGGTTGCCGTTACGATACCGTCGGCGTCTTTTTCATAGGTGTATTCGCTCATGCCTCTGCTCCTCAAACGCGCTCGATTATTGAGGCGATGCCCATTCCACCGCCCACACACATGCAGATCAGCGCACGCTTTAGGTGGCGGCGCTCCAGTTCATCAATCATGGTGGAAACCAACACTGATCCAGTCGCCCCTAAGGGATGCCCCATAGCGATCGCGCCGCCGACGACGTTGAGCTTTTCATCGGGCACGTGCAGATCTTTTTGGAGGCGCAGCACCACTGATGCGAAGGCTTCATTGATTTCCACCAGATCGATGTCTTCTGCGGTCAGCCCGGCCTTGGCCAGTGCCTTTTTGGCCGCGGGACCGGGGCCGGTCAGCATGATCGTAGGCTCGCTCGCTGTGACGGCAACCGAGAGCACTCGGGCGCGAGGCGTCAGCCCCAGATCTTTGCCAACCTGTGCGTTGCCGACCATCACCAGCGATGCACCGTCCACGATTCCAGAGCTATTGCCAGGGGTGTGAACGTGGTTGATCCGTTCCACATCGGTGTACTTTGCGAGCGCCACGGCGTCGTATCCGTATCTCCCCATCCCGGCAAAGCTGGGTTTAAGCGCGCCAAGGGTCTGAATGTCGGTGTGCGGTTTGATGAAATCGTCGCGCTCGAGCACGATCAGACCATTCTCGTCGCGCACCGGCACGACGGACTTATCGAAGTAGCCGGCCTGCTGAGCGGCAGCGGCTTTTTTCTGGCTCTTGACCGCCAGCTCATCGACATCCTCGCGACTGTAGCCATCGAGGGTGGCAATCAGGTCAGCGCCGATGCCTTGCGGTACGAAGCCGGTGGCAAGCACCGTTTCCGGATCTTCGGAAAAAGGCCCGCCGTCGCTGCCCATGGGCACACGGCTCATGCTTTCGTAGCCGCCAGCGCAAATTAGGTCTTCCCAGCCAGAAGCGACCCGCGAGGCCGCTGCATTGAACGTGTCCAGACCAGACGCACAGAAGCGGTTGACCTGCGCGCCTGGCACGCTCTCATCCCACCCGGCTTTTTGCAGTGCAATTTTTGGCAGAACGGCTCCCTGTTCCCGTACAGGGCTGACACAGCCCAGTACCACATCGTCGACACGTGACGTGTCCAGGTCGTGACGGTGCTGCATCTCTTTCAGCAATGTCGTGACAAGATTGATGGGCTTAACCTCGTTCAACGCACCGTCCGGTTTTCCCTTTGATCGCGGCGTTCTGATGGCATCGTAAACATATACGGTCTCGGTCATCTTGCTCTCTCTTCGTGCGAGGGGCTTTGGCTGCAGTTGACACTTTATAGCTAAAATAAACATAATATGTCAATTATAAACACATGTGTTTAATTTTGATCCGTCGCTATTACGTCAATAATTCCAGTGGAAGCCCGGATCATGGGGTTCGTAAGGGCGCGATAGTGCGTTGGCGTGGGCTAAGGGATAGCCACGCTTACAGAGCGGGTTGAGGATTAGACTAAAGAACAGTTGTGATCTATTTTGAACATTAGTGTTCATTGTGCGAGTATAAATACACTCGAAGGTGGACTTGAAAGTAAGCAAATAATATTAGATATGGGCGAGAGAATAATGAGCAAAGAACAATACAAAAGTATTGCTACTATTTTTGGGGAGGGGGGGCGCCCCAAAAATAGTCAGCGCGAAATTAAAATTATAGATACAACTTTTCGAGATGCTCACCAAAGCCTTTGGGCAACGCGCATGCGCACTGATCACATGCTGGGTATCGCAGAAACAATGAATAAAATTGGCTTCCACCATATTGATATGATGGCACCTATTCAGTTTGATGTTTCAGTACGTTACTTAAAAGAAGACCCTTGGGAGAGAGTAAGAGAACTACATAAGGCTGCGCCTGAAACAAATTTTCGTGCGCTTATTCGTTCCAAAAATATCGCCTCATTCGACTTCCTTCCTGATGATGTTATTGATGGGTGGGTTGACCAGTTGTTTAACAACGGGTTTAGAGTTATTGGAGCGTTTGACGGATTGAATGACGTTTCTAATATTGCCCGTTGTTTAAAGCGTGCTAAGAAGCTAGGGGCTTATACATTTGGTGCACTTTCTTTTTGCGAAAGCCCAGTACACACAGATGAGCTTTTTGTAAATACTGCTATTGAGTTAATTGAACAAGCAGATGTAGACGCAATCATGCTCAAAGACGCTGGAGGGTTACTTACTCCAGAGCGAATTCGTACTTTAGTACCTGCTGTTAAGAAAGTCATTGGCGATCGCCCACTTGAGCTTCATAGCCACTGTTTAACCTCATTGTGCCCAGTCGTATATTTAGAAGCTGTCGAGCTTGGATGTGACCTTCTACACACATCTATTTCTCCGTTGTCAAATGGAGCTGGGCAACCTGCTACTCAGACAATCGTCAAATCATTGCGAGAGCTTGGTTACATAGTCAATGTTGACGATGAAAAAATCGATGAAGTCAGCCGCTACTTTAAACATATTTGTGAAGTCGAAGGAAAGCCAGAAGGTAAGCCTGCAGAATATAACCCCTTACATTACAAACACCAACTGCCAGGAGGGATGTTATCAAACTTTCATGCTCAGCTAGAAACGGCGGGCTTGGGGGAACGGTATGAAGAGTTATTAGAGGAAATTGCTAAAGTAAGAAAAGAATTGGCATGGCCAATTATGATTACTCCCTTTGCCCAGTTTGTGGGAACACAAGCAGTAATGAACGTTATCTCGGGTGAGCGCTATGGCACTGTGCCGAATGAAATTAAAAAGTATGTCCTTGGTTATTATGGGCGCCTGTTAGGGCCAGTTGATCCAGATGTCTACAAAAAGATACTTAAAAATGGATCATCGGAGATCAGTGAGAAACCAACATTACCTAAACCAATGATGGGTGATCTTGCCCAGCAGTATCCAAACGCAACAAAAGATGAACTATTGCTGCGTGCTATGTTCGCGGGTAATCAAGTTGATGCAATGAAAGACGCAATTACCAATGGCGAGTCTGGAGATGTCTATAGTGGTGAACTTATTGCTTTCATCAAAGACTTTGCTGGCGGAGATGAAAAACGAGTCAGTTTGTCCACTGGTAATCTGAAAGTTTCAATTTCACGTTAAAATAATTATAGAAGGAAAAACTGTAATGAAAGACTTAGATATCAGCCTTAATGATTTGAAACAACTAACTAAGTGGGTTAAAGAGAGTGGCGATATCCGTGAGCTATCGCTTTCATGTAATGGGTTAGATTTTTTTATTAGTCGTAATGAAAATACTAACCGCGATGTCACTTCTCAAGCGCCTGTAGCACCAATGCCAGCACCAGTCGCGTCTAGCTCCAGTTCGCAAGAAAAAATTGAGGTTAAAGACTCGGTAAGTGTGCCGATTGAAAGTCCAGCAGCACCGGCATGTGAAGTGACGGTTGGTGAGAATGAGGTTTTAATCAAAGCGCCCATGGTGGGCACTTTCTATAAATCACCAAAGCCAGGAGCTCCTGCTTTCGTTGAGGTAGGGCAGCAGGTGAGTCCAAAATCAATTGTTTGCATTATCGAAGTAATGAAGTTGATGAATAATTTAGAAGCTAAAGTAGATGGTCGAATAAAAGAAATTTACGTAGAAGATCAGCAGCCGGTTGAATTTGGTCAGCCCATAATGCTTATTGAGAAAGTATGATTCTCTTCTTGGTTAAATGGTGCCGCCCATGTTGAAAAAAATAAAAAGCGTTATGATAGCTAACCGTGGAGAGATAGCGCTCCGGGTAATTCGAGCTTGTAAGGAGCTCGATGTAAAAAGTGTCGCTATTTATTCAGAAGCTGATAAAGACTCGTTGCCTGTGCAGCTCGCTGATGCTGCCGTTTGCATTGGCCCCGCACCGGCTCAATTTAGCTACCAGAACCAAGAAGCAATCATTAGCGCAGCGTTAGCATTTGGCGTAGATGCTATTCATCCTGGTTATGGATTTCTTTCAGAAAAAGCAGATTTTGCAAAAAAATGTGAAGAAAATGAAATAGTTTTTATTGGGCCATCTGCTGACATAATTAGCAAAATGGGAGATAAAATAGAGGCTAGAAAAATAGCTGATTCTGCCTCAGTTCCTACAATACCGGGTTCTGATGGAGCTGTGAGAGAGCCTGAAAAAGCGTTGGAAATAGCACAAAAAATCGGTTTTCCACTCCTTATCAAAGCTTCTGCAGGGGGTGGTGGTCGAGGAATGAGAGTTGTCAATTCAAGAGAGACCTTAGAGCAAGATTTGAATGAAATAATGTCTGAGGCTGAAGTTGCTTTTGGTGACTCATCTGTTTATATCGAAAAATATTTAATAGATATCCGTCATATTGAAGTTCAATTACTTTCTGATGGTATTAACTGTATTCATCTTGGCGAGCGTGACTGTACCGCCCAGCGCAGGAACCAGAAGTTAGTCGAAGAGGCTCCATCGCCAGCACTAAGCGCTGATCAGCGTGAAGATCTATGCAAGTCTGCTGTACGCTTGGCTGAAAAAGTTAACTATAAAAGTGCTGGAACAGTAGAGTATGTTTTCGACAATATAGATAAGAAATTTTATTTTATCGAAATGAATACTCGTGTTCAGGTTGAGCACCCTGTGTCTGAAATGATTACGGGAATTGATATTATTAAAGAGCAAATAAAGATCGCAGATGGTCAGCAGTTGAAGTGTAAGCAAAAAGATGTCGTGCTGTATGGCCATTCGATAGAGTGCCGTCTTAATGCTGAAGACCCGCAGAACGGATTTATGCCTTGTCCAGGCACTATTAATTACTATCGACCACCAGGTGGTTTTGGCATCCGCATGGATAGCCACTTAGTAAGTGGCTATAAAATCCCTCCCTATTATGACTCTATGATCGGCAAGTTGATCTGCTGGGGAACTGATCGTAATGAAGCCATTATTAGGATGACGCGAGCCTTATCTGAAATGAAGGTCGAAGGTGTCAAGACAACAGCCAGCTTTCATAGCGAACTAATTAATAGTGAGAGCTTTAAGTCTGGAGATTTCAATACGGCCTTTGTATCAAGTCTACTCGAAAAATAATTTAAAAAATAAGAGATAATGTATGAAAAAGCTAAAAAATAAAATTAAGCACTGCGCAATCTTAATTGCTGTCGCAAGTACTTCAGTTGCTGGATTATCTTCAGAAATTGAAGCTCAGGAGCTTAGTATGCTGGCTGGGTATCCTTCAAACTTTGCTTGGTACAGAGAAATTGGTCCTGCGTTTATTGATAGGGTAGATGAATTATCTAGTGGCAGTGTACGGATTAACGTACATGGGCCTGATGTAGTGCCTGCATTTGAGCAGCTGCAGCCTGTTCAAGCTGGGGCATTCGATTTGCTATTTACACATCCAGCTTATCACTCCGGAACAACCGGGGTAGGCCTTTCTATTGATGCTATCGACGTAAATCCTATTGAACGTCGCGAGGAAGGTATCATTGATTATATTGATGAGCATTATCAAGAGCGTGGGCTAAAGCTTATCTCAGCGCCATCTACTGGTACAAAGGGCTTCCGTTTTTATCTTCGTGATCCTATTACAGGAGAGCCAGGACTGGAAGGGCGCCGTATTCGCGGGACGGTTTCATACCAATCTATGATCGAAGAGCTTGGTGGTGCTCAAGTAAATATGCCCGTGACAGATATTTATACAGCATTGCAACGCGGCGTTATTGATGGTGCCGCCTGGGGGTTGACTGGCGCTAGTGATCTTCAATGGCACGAAATTATTGGCTACATGACGGATCCCGAATTTGGACAAGTCGGCGTAATGATTTTTATGAATCTTGATCGCTGGAACTCATTAGATACCGCTGCTCAAGAAGTGCTTGTCGAAGCTGGTAAGCAAATTGAAGTTGATTCTGTTGCCCATTTTGATGCGTTGCAACAAAAAGAAGCAGATTTTCTTAAGAATAATGGGGTTCAGATTACTTCTTTTAGCCAAGCTGAATCTGACGATCATGAGCGCCTGTGGGCTGAAGGCGTATGGAAAGTAGCTGAAGAGCAAAGTGGTGATGATGCTCGGAAATTACGTGAATTGGCAAAATCAGCTGATATGTCTTACTAATAGCGGCCATCTTATGGCTGGGTTTTTCCCCAGCCATATAAGGTTTTATCTATGTTGACGAAAATAATTAATGTGCTCACCCGAGTTTGTTTTTTTATGGCCTCTTTAGCTTTAGGGCTTATTGTCATTGTTTTTTGTATAGAAATAGTAATGCGTTACTTCTTTGCGGCTCCGACATCATGGGCTACTGATACCGTTACTTTCCTGTTCTGTGCATCATTAATGCTGGCGTTGCCAGAGGTAACTAGAGAAGACGGCCATATTGCGGTATCTATTCTGCTCGATTTTTCCTCAGAAAAAATTTCAAATACAATGAGGCTAATTATTTATGGAATGACTTTTTTGGTTGTTTCTTATGTAACGTACACTTCTGCAATAGAGTTATTTAGATTGTACCAAACGGGTATTAATACATTAGGGTCATTTCGTATTCCAAAGTGGTGTGTGTTTTTATTTATACCTCTGGGTTTTATCTTGTCTGCTCTGCAAATTGTTATATTGTTAAGGAATCAGTTTTCTAAGGTGTTGTTAACTAGAAGAGGAACTTGAAATGGAATGGTACTGGATGCTTACGATTTCTTTTCTGTTTTTACTTGTGTTAATGGGAGTAGGGCTTCCGGTTTTTGTGGCATTCCTAATTGCTAATATAACAGGTGTTTTGCTAACGCTAGGAGAGAAAGGTTTCGGCATGTTCAGTAATAGCATGTATGAAACATTAACATCAGAAAGTTTTGTTACTATACCGTTATTTGTTTTGATGGGTGAAATATTGTTTAGATCTGGAGCTGTCGATGTTTTGTCCACAGCACTGGATAAGTGGATTGGTAAAGTTAATGGCCGGATGTATTATTTAGTTATTGGGCTGTCGACTTTTTTTGGAGCGCTTTCAGGTGCAGCAGCAGCTGTTGCTGCTATGTTAGGACGTTCTATTTTGCCGAAAATGCAAAAGCTTGGCTATGACACGAATCTAACGAATTTTACAATACTTGGTGGTGCTTCTTTAGCGCCAATCATTCCACCCAGTTTGCTTGTCATTGTGATTGGCTCGTTAGTTCGTGATACCTCTATTGCTGGTCTCCTGGTTGCGGGCATCATTCCAGGGTTTTTAATATCTTTGATTCTCTTTTTATACATATATTTTCGTGTTTCACGAGACCCAAATCTTTCTCCTGATAATAATGCAGGCGTAGAAAATTATTCAACTAAGGAGAAACTGGGTGAAGTGCTTAAAGCATCTCCATTTTTCATCGTTGTTTTTTCTGTTATGGGGTTGATTTTGCTAGGTGTTGCTACGCCATCAGAGGCTGCTGCGACTGGTGTGGTGGGAGCTGTTATTACTGCGTCTATATATAAGTCTTTTCATCTCAAAATGTTATGGGAGAGCTTGCAGTCATCTGTGAAAATTAGCCTTATGATCGTGATCATTGTGGCTAGTTCAAAGCTTTTTGGACAGCTCCTTTCCTTTATGGGTGCCACTTCAGGGCTGATTGATTTTGTCAGCACGCTTGAGCTTAGTGATTGGATGATGTTTTTTATATTAATGTTGATTCCTTTTGTGTTGTGTATGTTTATTGATCAGTTTGCGTTTATATTGTTGGCGATCCCCCTTTATGCGCCGATTGTTAGTGCATACAATTTTGAACCTATTTGGTTTTGGACTATTTTCTTAATTAATCTGACAGTGGGTAGCCTGACGCCTCCTTTTGGTTATACGCTTTTTGCTTTAAAAGGCTCTGCTAATAGCGTTTTAATATCTGATATATATAAGAGTGCCTGGCCTGTTGTCGCGTTGTTTCTCGCTTCAATTGTGCTTTTCTACTTTTTTCCGCAAGTTATAACTTACTTGCCAAGTGTGTTATAGGCGGAATCAAGCTTTCAGCACGTCGTTGTAAGCAGTCAGCCAGACCACGTCTTGAGCATTGCCAAGACGTATAACCAGCAGGCGTTTTTATCAGCGCTTGCCCCTAGCGCGGTGTAACGAACTTCGCGACGGCGACGATACCGCCTAGATGATGGCACCGTGACCGATCCAGTCACGGTGCCAACCTCAGAACGCTGGCGGGTTGCTTCGCGGGTGCACGCGCTTACGCAGGGCTACAACTGGCTTCTACGATTCTCAGCTTACAACTGATCCAGGCGATCAAACTTCCCGGCGATATCGCTCTCTGTCCAGTGAGGCACCCAGCCTTCTACGTTATCGAAGAAGCGCAGTGCAGTGAATTCTGGCGCTGGGCCCATATCAAACCAGTGAGGCGTGTTCGCGGCTACGCTGATCAGGTCATTGCGGGTACACAGTACCTGATACACCTTGTCTTCAATATGCAGGCAGAAAAGCCCCTGGCCCTTGACGAAGAAGCGTACTTCGTCTTCGTGATGGCGGTGCTCGTTTAAGAACTTTTGGCGCATGGCGTCTTTGTCTGGGTGCGTGGGCACCATGTGCAGCACATCAACGGTTTGGTAGCCGCCCATGGCTTTAACGCGGTCGATATCGTCTTGGTAGAGCGCCAAAATGTCTTCCTGGGTGGCATCGTCGGCAATCTCGCCCGGCGTTGCCCAGCGCTCAAATAGCACACCCACCTTGTTCAGCTCAGCAGTTATCTGCTCGCCGTCAGTGATGTCCAGCAGGGCATTGTTAGGGTTCTGATCAGCAAATACTTTCAGTTGCGACATCGTAGGCTCTCCTTAAAGGTGATAGGCCATAAAGGCTAAAGCGCAATTTCATCAAAGCGGGTAACGCACGCGTGGGTATTGCCCGCCTGGGTGCCTTCGCGAACTAACTGCAGGGTTTGCATGCCCGCCTGATTGGCGGCGTCCAGCTCTTCGACCACGTCCGACAAGAACAGCACCGCTTCCGGCGGCAGGTCAAGCTCAGCGATAATTCGCTGATAGGCTGTGGCTTCGCGTTTATGGCCAATATGGGTGTCGAAGTAGCCGTTAAACAGGGGGGTTAAGTCGCCTTCATCGCTGTAGCCAAACAGCAGCTTCTGCGCCTGCACGGAACCTGACGAATACACGTATAGCGCTTTGCCTGCCTGCTGCCACTGGCGCAGCGCTGGGGCTACATCGCTATACAAATGGCCTTTAAAGTCGCCACGCTGATAGCCGTCCGCCCACACCATACCTTGCAGTGCTTTCAGCGGCGTGACTTTTTGGTCGGTCTCGATCCAATGTAGCAACTGCGCAATGACGGCATCCAGCGTGGCATCAGCGTCGCCCATTTCGCGGCGCACGGCGTTAATCTGCTCGTTAACCTCCGCAGAGTCAGCATTTGCCCGCAAAAAATCGGGCAGCTTGGCCTGGGCGTAGGGAAACAGCACCTTATGCACGAAGTTAATATCCGTGGTGGTACCTTCGATATCGGTTACAACGGCGCGAACAGCTGGGTTACTCATTTAGACCACCGGCTCTCTTCAAGTACACAGGACAGTAAAAATTCAATGGCTTCCAAGTGCCGACGGCAACTAGCGATGCTATCGCCCACGGCATAAATACCGTGCCCCGCCACCAAAAAGCCCCAGGGCATCGGCCAGCCGAGGCGTACATGCTCCGCTAGCTCGTCCATATCTTGGGAATTTGGTACCACAGGTAAAAGAACCGAGGCATCATGAGTCACGTTGCCCGCTAAGGCTTTTTGCATCTCGAAGCCACTTAGCTCTATGCCCTTAGGAAATCTGCGCGACAGCACCGTGCTGGCTACGGTGTGAGTGTGCAGCACGCAGTTAATCGATGCGTCTAAGCGATAGAGTGCGGCATGCAGATCGCTTTCCGCGCTAGGTTTCCCATCACCGGATAGCACCTTGCCATCCAGGTTGCAGAGCAAGAGGTCATCGGCCTGAATGCGGGTTTTATCCCGGCCAGAAGCGGTGACAAGATAGCCCGCCTCGGTACGGGCGGAAAAGTTACCGCCAGTGGCGGGTGTCCAGCCTTGCTGCGCCGCCCATGAAATGGCGGCCAGCAGTTCAGTTTGTAGCGTCATCATAGGATCTGCGTCGCCTCATCTAGTAGCAGCCATTCTATATGATAAGCTTCGCGCCTGATAAGCCGCGCCGTTGTTCTGCTAGTCAAGTTCGAGTGCTCAAGGAGTCCAGCAATGCCACACCTACAGTCACGCAGTTTACGGGTCTATGCCGACCACCTTGAGTATTTGGATCAAACCCAACTGCCCCAGAAGGAGCAGTGGGTGCGCTGTGGTTCACCAGAAGAGTGGCAGCATGCGGTGAAAAACCTAGCGATTCGCGGCGCGCCGCTGATTGGTTTGAGCGCTGCTTTCGTGCTGGCTCAATACGCCGCGCGTCATCCGCAAAGTGATTGGCAGTTGGTAAGTGATCGCTTACGCGCCACGCGCCCCACCGCAGTGAACCTGATGTACTGCCTGGATGCCATGGAAGCCTGCTTTGAGCAAGGGGTTGCCGCCTTGGCTGAGCGTGCCGCTGAACTGTTTTCAGAAGACCGCGAGCTTTGTCAGCGTATGGCCGAGCGGGGAGCCGACCTTTTGCAATCAGGCGACCGCATATTGACCCACTGCAATACCGGGGCGCTTGCCACCGCAGGTGTTGGCACCGCTATTGGCGCACTAGCAGTTGCCAAGCAGCGCGGTGTGACGCTGCATGTGTATGTGGATGAAACCCGCCCGCTGCTGCAAGGCGGCCGCTTAACCGCCTGGGAAATGGCTGACTTAGCCATTCCCTATCAATTGATTGCTGACAGCATGGCCGCGAGCTTAATGGCAGCGGGGAAAGTCGATAAAGTCATGGTCGGTGCCGACCGCATTTGTGCCAACGGTGACTTCGCCAACAAAGTGGGTACTTACATGCTCGCCGTTGCCGCCCACTACCACAATGTGCCGTTTTACGTGGTCGCACCCTACACCACGGTAGATCCCGCCTGCGCCACTGGTACCGAGATTCCTATTGAACAGCGTGATGCGTCAGAAATCCGCGGTGTTTCAGGCGCTTTTGGTGATGTTGTCTGGGCTCCCGAGAATGCCCCCGTGTGGAACCCTGCCTTTGATGTGACACCCGCCAAACTGGTCACCGCCTGGATTTTGGATACCGGCGTGTTTGATGCCGCCGCCATTGCCCGGGGCGAGCATTGCCGATAACGCCGCCGCGCTAACGTGGTGCCGCCAGAGACGCCCGTACACAGTGTAGGATGGGATAATCGATACGCCCTTCCAGTGCCTCGAAAACCATTTTCAGCCCTTGGTCTGGATAGTGCGCAAAGGCGGTGCGGATCTGCTCCAGGGTTACGGGATTCAAGTCGACGACTTCTTCCAGCGCCAGCCCGCCGCTTTGAATCACATCACTCAGGTGGCGATAAATGGTGTTGGCGGCCAGGCCGCGTTGCTCGGCGACTTCCTCAGGTGTTAACCCCTTGCGCAGCAAGGCGGCGGATTCCAAGGCACTGCTGCCCACGGACGGGGTGTCTTGATGGATTTCCTGGTGCGCCAGAATAACGGCCAGAAAACCCTCACCGTAATCCGCCAGCTTGCGCGCACCGATACCCGAGATCGCGCCCAGTGCCTCTAGGCTTTGGGGTTTCTGTTCGACCAGTTCGGCCAGAGTGGCATCGTGGAAGATTACATAGGCAGGCACGCCCTGGGCTTCGGCAAGTGCCTTGCGGTGCTGGCGCAGGGCTTCCCACAGCGCGCCGTGGCCTTGCGCTACCGAAGCGCCCTTGCTGCTGCGCCGGGCGGCCTTGGCCTTGCTTGGCTTACGCAGGGTTAGCGACTGTTCGCCACGCAGTACTGGCTTGGCGTTGGCCGTTAAGCGAATCCCGCCGTGACCTTCCATATCCACGCTTAGCAAACCGCTCGCAATCAATTGGCGAAACAGCGCCTTCCATTCGTTGGACGAAAGGTCGCCGCCAATGCCAAAGGTGCTGATCTTGTCGTGGCCAAAGCGGGTGATACGCTCGTTGCTTTTGCCCAACAACACGTCCACGAGATAGGTCACGCCGAAGCGCTGTTCGGTGCGGTAGACACACGACAGCGCTTTTTGTGCCGCCACGGTGGCCTCCCAAGTGTCGGGCGGGGTCAGGCAGTTGTCGCAGTTGCCGCAGGGCGTGTCCAGAGGGTCGCCAAAGTAGTGGAGAAGCGCCTGGCGTCGGCAACTGATGATTTCGCAAAGCCCCAGCATGGCGTCGAGTTTCTGCTGCTCGATGCGCTTTTGCTGGTCGGCGGCGCTGGAGTCCTGCTGCATCTGGCGCAGGGTGATTACATCCTGAAGCCCGTAGGCCATCCAGGCATCGGCGGGCAGGCCGTCGCGCCCGGCACGGCCAGTCTCTTGGTAGTAGGCTTCGATGCTTTTGGGCAGGTTGAGGTGGGCGACAAAGCGCACGTCCGGCTTGTCGATGCCCATGCCGAAGGCGATGGTGGCCACTACCACCACGCCATCGTCACGCAGAAAGCGGGTTTGGTGTTGCTGGCGCTGCTCGGCAGGAAGCCCAGCGTGGTAAGGCAGTGCGGTCAGCCCCTGGCGTTCCAGCCAGGCGGCGGTTTCCTCCACCTTGCGCCGGGAAAGGCAGTACACAATGCCCGCCTCACCATCGTGGTGCTCGCGAATAAAGCGCAGCAGCTGTTCCTTGGCGTTACCCTGATTCTCGGCGATATGGTAGCGAATGTTGGGCCGGTCAAAGCCGCTGTTGTAAAGCGCCGCCTCGTGGAGCTGCAGATGCTCCATGATATCGCCCCTTGTGGGCACATCGGCAGTGGCGGTCAGGGCGATGCGCGGCACCTGGGGAAAACGCTGCTGCAGGTGGGAGAGCTGGCGATATTCGGGGCGAAAGTCGTGACCCCACTGGGAGACGCAGTGGGCTTCATCAATGGCGAACAGCGCGATTCGGGTCTGTTCTAGCAGCATCTGCATACGCGCTGTGGCCAGCCGCTCGGGTGCAACATAGAGCAGATCCAACTCGCCATTTCGCAGTCGGTTCTCCACCTCGACCGCCTCGTGATAATCGAGACTGGAATTCAGATAAGCCGCCCTGACCCCGTTCTGCTTAAGCGCGGCCACCTGATCCTGCATTAGCGCGATCAGCGGCGAGACCACAATCGCGGTGCCTTCGCGCAGCAGGGCAGGGATCTGATAGCACAGTGACTTGCCACCGCCGGTGGGCATCAGCACCAGCGCATCGCCCCCAGCAATTACATGCTCAATGATGGCCTGCTGAGGGCCGCGAAAGCTATCGTAGCCAAATACTTCCTGCAGTACCTTGAGGGCTGCTGGATGGGGGGCGCCGTGCATCAATGCTCTCCTTGTCTCGTGCTTGAGGGAGAATTGTCGCACGAAAATTCAAGGGAGTTTGTTTCGCGAATGCCGACGCTGAGAATATGTCCAGCCTCATGGTGACTCAAAGCAATCCAGCGAGGTTGCTACTCTTTATGGCGGAATGTATCGACAAATGCCGAGAAGGCAGGTGAAGACTGTCGACGGTTTGGGTAGTACAGGTGAAAGCCAGAAAAATAGGGCGACCAGTCGGTCAATACCTTTTTGAGCCGACCATTTGCAAGGTAAGGAGCGGCTAAAGCCTCTGGTACGTAAGCTAGACCGATCCCATCCAAAGCCGCATTAAGTACATGAACGATACTGTTGAAGACGAGCTGTCCCTGGCCCTTGACGGTGAACTCCTTACCATCCTTTTCAAACTCCCAGGCATAGATTGCTCCATCGGGCCTGTGGCGAATATCCACACAGGCGTGATGGGTCAGCTCATAAGGTGTTTGAGGTTCGGGATGTTGATTAAAATATTCCGTTGAACCCACTACCACCAAGCGCATTTCAGGGCTGAGCGGAATCGCAATCATATCTTGGCTAATCGCTTCGCCAAGGCGTATACCGGCATCAAATCGCTCTGTCACCACGTTGGTAAACCCGTAATCCACATAGAGCTCAATGGTGACGTCAGGATAATTTTCCAGAAACTCGGCCATTTTTGGCCTCAAGCAAAGCGCAATCTGATCATCGGTACACGATATGCGGATGGTTCCTGCTGGTTTGTCACGCAACTCTCCTAACGCCTCTACTTCCATTGCAATCTGATCAAAAAGAGGTGTAAGCGACTGTATCAGCCGCTCACCCGCTTCCGTTGGTGCGACATTTCTTGTAGTGCGGGCCAGTAATCGCAGCCCAAGACGCTGCTCTAGGGATTTCATACGGTGACTTAAGGCTGATGGCGTCACTCCCAGCTTGGCAGCTGCTTTGGTAAAGCTTTGGTCTCGTGCCACGGCGAGAAAAGCCTGTAGGTCATCGATTCTCGAATTTGCCATTGCTGAATTTTACTCACAGGTTCATAAACATTATCCCCACTAATCAAGATGGAAGGCTGATGTCAATATGTGTTCAGTAAAAGAAGGTTATTCGACATTCACCTTAACCATTCATTGCTTGAGGGAAGACGTTTTGAGCACGCTAGCTTCTGACACCGCACCTACCAATCGCGTTACTCAGCAGGAAAATAAATCGCAGCCTGCTTATTGGAGCGGTGTTTTTGCGATGACGCTCTGTGTCTTTGCGTTGATCGCCTCGGAATTTATGCCGGTTAGTCTGCTAACTCCCATTGCTAACGACCTACGCGTCACGGAAGGGCTGGCAGGCTACGGCATTGCTATCTCGGGAGCCTTTGCGGTCTTAACCAGCCTATCGATTTCAAAACTCGCAGGCGGAATCGACCGAAAAAACTTGCTGCTTATTTTAACGGCACTGATGAGTGTCTCTGGGCTAATCGTTGGGTTGGCGACTAACTACACGATGTACATGGTGGGGCGGGCACTGATTGGTGTTGTTGTGGGTGGCTTCTGGTCGATGTCTGCGGCAGTCGCCATGCGATTAGTGCCTGCTGATAGTGTTCCCAAAGCATTGGCGATTTTTAACGGGGGCAATGCGCTCGCGGTGGTGGTCGCTGCTCCGTTAGGCAGCTATTTGGGGGGAATGATTGGTTGGCGTGGGACGTTCTTTTTCCTAGTGCCAGTGGCGTTTGTTGCCATGGTTTGGCAATGGATCAGTTTGCCCTCCATGAAAGCGACTCCACAGGCGAACGGTGCTGGCAACGTATTCACGCTGTTGAAGGATCCCCTAGTGTTTTTAGGGATGATGGCGATGGGCATTTTCTTTATGGGGCAGTTCGCACTGTTCACTTATGTTCGTCCCTTTCTTGAAACCGTCACCGGCGTTGATGTGCCGATGCTTTCGCTGATCCTGTTGGTACTGGGGATTGCCGGGTTGGTCGGTACCATGCTGATCGGTGGATTTATTAAAAAAGGGTTGTACCGGATATTGGTTGTTATTCCGCTGTTAATGGCGGCCACCGCGTTGGCGTTAGTCGCCTTCGGTAGCTCGGTCGCCGTGGCCTTTGTTCTGCTGGGGTTCTGGGGATTAGTGTCTACGGCAGCGCCCGTGGGGTGGTGGGCATGGCTCGCTAAATCCGTGCCAGAAAATGCCGAAGTCGGCGGTGGGTTGATGGTAGCGGTAATCCAGTTATCCATCGCGCTGGGATCAACCGTAGGCGGTCTACTGTTCGATTCGGCAGGCTACCGGAGCACCTTTGTGGCGAGTTCTGCCGTGTTGTTGTTCGCGGCTTTCCTCGCCTTTATGACCTCACGATCGCAAGTCCGGTAAGCGGTATGAGCCGGACGTCACGCCAGGAGAAACCCATGACCACGAGCCTTAGAGCCAATCAAAGCAGTTGCCGTCACCCGGCCATCAAAAATCGCCGAGTGCATGGCCTGCGGACTTATTGGGGACTCGCCCTGTTTGCGTTTGCGTTTGCGTTTGCGCTTGGCGGAGGCGACGCGGCTCATTCCGCGACGTCAGAACCGTCCACTGCCGCCGCAACAGCCACTGTACAACCGGAGGAATCTCGCATGTGGATGACCGTCGGCGAACGCCGTTTCTCCATCACGCTGGCCGACACTGAAGCAGCTCATGCGTTTGCTGCGCTGATGCCGATCTCGATGGATATGGGCGACCTACATGGCAACGAGAAATACGCAGATCTGCCTCAAGCACTGCCGACGGACGCAAGCCGCCCCGGCACGATCCACAACGGCGATCTCATGTTATATGGAACGAAGGCTCTGGTTGTCTTCTATTTGACGTTCGATTCGGCTTACTCCTACACGCATCTTGGTCGCGTAGATGACACTGACGGCCTGATCCAGGCTCTAGGAAGAGATAGTGTGCGAATCGATTTTTCAATGAACTAGATTGCGAATCCATGAAGACCACGATCTTGATTAAGCCTTCCGCTCTAGTGCCTCACTGGCCGATAGGTTCGCACCTCGCACTCACCAGGAACTGAGACACTCGGCCCATAGATGCACCTTGGTGTCCGCAATGATATCCAGGGTGTTGACCTAGCTTCCTCAGCCTCCAACCAGTAATGGAGAAACCCATGAACGAATCTACCCCGAAATCATTAGATAGTAACCAGTTCATTACATCGCGCAGGGGCTTCATAGAAGGATCCTTGCTGGCCGGTACAGCAGTATTTTTTGGCGCACAGTCCGCCTTGGCTGCCACAGGCGAGGCGCCCCTATTGATGACGCAAGAATGGGACAAGACTTTTCCGCAAAGCAATCAGGTTGATCATGAGAAGGTAACGTTCAAGAATCGTTATGGCATTACCCTGGTTGCTGACCTATACCTACCGAAAAGTCGTATTAATGAACAATTGGCGGCTATTGTTATCGGTGGCCCGTTCGGCGCAGTGAAAGAGCAGTCCTCCGGTCTATATGCGCAAACATTGGCTGAGCGCGGTTTCGTTACGCTGGCTTTCGATCCATCTTATACCGGCGAAAGTGGCGGAGAGCCACGCAACATTGCCTCGCCTGACATCAATACTGAAGACTTTAGTGCCGCAGTAGACTTTATTGGTTTGCAGCCCTACGTTGATCAAGAACGTATTGGGGTCATAGGTATTTGCGGCTGGGGGGGTATGGCATTGAATGCTGTCGCTGTGGATAAGCGTGTTAAGGCTGTCGCGGCTAGCACTATGTATGACATGACGCGAGTCATGTCTAGGGGCTACAACGACAGCATGACTTCCGAGGAGCGGGCGCAAACACTGGAGCAGTTGAGTCGGCAGCGTTGGTTAGATGCGGAAAACGGGAGGCCCGCTTATCAACCGCCTTACAATGAATTACAGGGTGGTGAGGCTCAATTTCTTGTCGACTACCATGACTACTACATGACACCGCGTGGGTACCACGAACGTGCAGTTAACTCGGGCAATGCCTGGTCGCAGACCACACCGCTGTCGTTCATGAACATGCCGCTGCTGACCTATATTCATGAAATTTCGCCTCGCCCCCTTCTGTTAATTCATGGCGAAAACGCGCACTCGCGCTACTTCAGTGAAACCGCCTATGCAGCCGCAGCGGCGCCCAAGGAGCTTCTGATCATTGAGGATGCAAGCCATACTGATCTGTATGATCAAATGGATAAGATACCGTTTGAACGACTGGCGGAGTTCTTTGACGAACATCTGAAGTAAACGCCACGTCGAGGCAGCTTGCGTTCTCATTGAGAATTTTCGTTCCAGTAGTGAGGGGCTGCGCCCGGATGGCGATCTTCCTTCGGTGGAGACAGTGGCTATGGTCCTCACTTTGCCGAGATTGGCTAGCGCTTTGATGGGTTTGATTTAGTCGGTCAGTACGACCCACGCTGGGCCTACATCCATTTGACGCCCATAATAGATGAGCCCATCTTGCTTGATGATAGTGAACAGCGATTTAGCGTGTGGTGGGAGTGAGCTAAAAGCAAAGCGTTGTTAATCATCACTAGAGTGTCATTAGGTCTTCGATTAGCGAATTCCTGCCCGTAAAAACGACTGGACAAACTGACGCTGAAAGAGCAGGAAAGCGACTAGCAGCGGGGCGATGCTTAACAGCGTCGCAGCGCTAACGGTCGCCCAGTTAACGCCGGTTTCGGGCGCGGAAAACACCCCTAATCCTACCGTTAGCGGTCGGCTCTCTACCGAGTTGGTCACCACTAATGGCCAGATAAAGTTGTTCCAGTGGTGGCTAATCGAGACCAGTCCGTAAGCAAGATAGGTAGGCTTGGCTAGCGGTACGTACACCTTCCACAAAATTTCCAGCCAGTTACAGCCTTCGATGCGGGCGGCGTCTTCCAGCTCCCTTGGAATGGTTTTAAAGGTTTGGCGGAGCAGAAAAATACCCAGGGCGCTGGCTACGTAAGGTAAGCCAATCCCGGTGATGGTGTTGATCAGTCCCAGCTCACTGGCAATGCGGTAGTTCTCGACAATCAGCACTTCTGGGAACACAAAGAGCTGAATTAGCACCAGCATAAACAGAACGTTCTTGCCGGGAATCGGAAAGCGCGCAAAGGCAAACGCCGCCAGAGTGCAGACCACAAACTGACCGACCACCACTCCTGTCACTAGCGCAAAGGTGTTTAGGTAGTAGCGGGCAAATGGCGCTTGAGACCAAGCGTTAGCGAAGTTCTCCAACGTCAGCGGGGCGAAGAGCGCAAAGTTGACCATAAACTCGCTGGGGTGGAAGGCAGCCCAAAAAGCATACAGCAGCGGAAAAATCCAAATAATCGCCAGTAGCCACGCGGCCACTGTTTCCAGCGCTGGAATTGAGAAAAAGCGGGAGCGGGGCGCATAGGAAGTGGTCGTATTCATTGATAGTGCGTCCTGCGATCTAAAATCGTGAACTTAAGCGTGGCCACTACCGCGAGCACCAGCAGAATCACCACCGTAATGGTGGCTGCCGTGGTGCGGTCAAAGAACGAGAACGCATTCTCGTAGACGTAATAAAGCAGCAGGTTGGTGGCGTTGTTGGGCCCGCCCTTGGTCAAGATAAATAGGTGATCCACGACCCGCACCGAGTTAATCAGCGCATTGATCAGCACAAACAGCGTGGTGGGCATGAGTAGAGGAAATGTCACCCGCCAGAAAAAGCTCCAACGGCTAGTGCCTTCTAAATCAGCCGCCTCTTTTAACTCGGGAGGCATGCTCTGGAGCGCCGCCAAGTAGAAGATCATAAAAAAGCCAGCTTCCTTCCACACCGACATCACGATTACCGAGCTTAATGCAAGGTTTGGATCACCCAGCCAGTTCACTCCAGAAAAGCCCAGCATACCGAGCAGTTTATTGAATAGGCCAATTTGCGGCGCGTAGAAAAACATCCAGATATTGGCTGCGGCGATCATGGGGAGAATCGTCGGCGTAAAGTAGGCCATACGCACAACGCCCCGCCCGCGAAGCTTGCCATTGACGAATAGCGCCATACCCAAAGCCAGCGCGATAGACGTAGGAATCGTACCGATGGCGTAGATTAAGTTGTTACGCGCTACTTTCCAAAACGTCGGGTCATCGAACAACACCTGATAATTTTCAAGGCCGACGAATTCAGTGGGTGCACCGCGAAAGCCGGGTAAAAACAGGCTGTTAATGACCGTTGTTACTGTCGGTAAATAAGCAAACGTCGTTAGCAGTAGCGCAGCTGGCAGTAGCAGAAGCGCGCCGTAGAGCTGCATTTTGCGGTGGTTGGTGAATGACATAGTGACGTACCGCACGTTGAAAAAGCCGGGGCGCGCCCCGGCGAATAGTAAAATGGCTAACGATTAGCGGGCGTAGCGGCGTAACACGCTATCGGCCTCTTGCTGCGCTTGGCTAAGCGCTTCTTGCGGCGTCATTTGACCGGTTAGTGCTGCTTGCACGGCGTTATCCAAGGCGCGGCGAATGCGGCCACCCTGGTAAGTGGAAAGCTCTGCCGTGCCATGCTCAAGCTGGTCGCGGGCAACCGCGGCAGGTGGGAACTCTTCCACATAGCCTTGCAGCGCGTCGGTTTCGTAGGCAGCGGGGCTAACGCCCATATAGCCGGTTTCAATCGACCAAGCAGCGGCGCGCTCCGGGGCAGTCATCCAGCGAATAAAGGTCATCGCTGCGCGCTGCTCTTCTTCTGTCGTATCTTCAAAAATGTAGAAGTTACCACCGCCGGTGGGGCTGCCACGCTGGGTTTTCATCGGCAGCATAGCGACGCCAAAATCAAAATTGGCTTCGCTGCGTACCGCGGTCAGGTTGCCCGTGGTGTGCCACATCATTGCCGTGGACTCTTCAAGGAAGTTCTGGCGCAGGGTGCCCCACTCAATGGTGCCGTCAGGCATGGCATTGTGCTCGGTGGCTAGCGATACCCAGTACTCCAGCGCTTCAACCGCTGCGGGGTCGTCGAAGTAGACCTCGGTGCCGTCTTCGCTCATTAACCGGTGGCCGTTCTGAAAGGCAAAGGCCTGGAACATCCAGTAGGGGTAGCCGGTCGATGGCACCATCACGCCCCACTGCTCGCCGTTGGAGGCTTCGCGCACGGTAGCGGCCATCTCGGCCATCTCTTGCCAGTTCTCTGGGGGCGTTTCGGGGTCTAGGCCGGCGGCTTCAAAGGCATCTTTGTTCCAGAACAGTACGATGGTGGAGCGCTGGAAGGGGATGCCGTAGGTTTTGCCATCCAACTGGCCATTTTCCATCAGCCCTGGGTAGAAGCCATCGAGCCATTCGCGCTCTTCATCGGTTTCGACCAGGTCATCAAAGGCGACGATGGCGTTCTGCTCAATCAGCTCGTACAGATCGATGGAGAACATGACCGACAGCTGCGGCGTTTCGCCCGCTTCCATCGCCGACATGGCGCGCACGCGGGTGTCGTCGTAGTTACCAGCGTAGATCGCTTCCACATTGATATCGGGGTATTCGCTTTCGAACTCTTCCACCAGAGTATCAACGACGTCGGTGAGTGCACCGCCCACTGCGACCGGGTAGTACATGGTCAGATCGACGCTATCCGCGTTTACCTGGGCGGCGCTTAACAAGCCCGCTGCCAGGGCGGTCATTGCAAAAGGGGTACGCAAACGCATAAGAGACTCCGCAAGTGTCAATACTGCTGTCAGTGTTGGAAAGAGCCCACCGCCGGTGGGCGAGGAACGCTTCGCGATGAGCTGGGTAAGGGGAGCGTCGTTAGGTCATCCCGCCGCAGGCCTTCAGCATCGAAAAGGTGTGTATTCTGTGACGTCCAGTAGAGGCTGCATGGCTGACCTGTCAGTGCCTGCTTGCCGCTAAGCCGCACGCGTAGGGTGTGCGCCCCCACTGCCACATAAGCAATGGTGTCCGCTCCCAGATACTCTTCACTTAATACGTTAGCGGGCACGCCGGAACCGGGTGCGATGCGCAGTTCGATATCTTCCGGGCGGATGCCCAAATGTCCGCCAGCGGCGTCCAAGGGGGCTACGGGGGTACTTGGTTCGCCTTCGATAACGGCGCCATTTTTACCGGCTACTAGGGGCAGCAGGTTCATGGCGGGGCTGCCAATAAAACTGGCGGCAAAAGCGCTAGCGGGGCGGTTATAAAGCTCGTCCGGAGTGCCGTCCTGGACGATTTTGCCGTGCTGCATCAGAATCACACGATCTCCCATGCTCATCGCTTCCACTTGGTCGTGGGTGACGTAAATCACCGTCATAGTCAGGCGACTTTGTAGTGCTTTGATTTCCCTGCGCATGTCGCTGCGCAGCCGAGCGTCCAGGTTGGATAGCGGTTCATCCATCAGGCAGATCGGGTGTTCGGAAATAATCGAGCGCGCCAAAGCAACCCGCTGGCGTTGGCCACCGGAAAGTTGCGCAGGTTTGCGGTCTAGATAATTGGTTAAATCAACCAGTTCGGCGACTTTGGCCAGTCGCTGGCGCTGCTCATCTTTGGGTACCTTGCGGCTGCGCAGGCCAAAAACGATGTTGTCGGCAACGCTCAAATGCGGAAACAGTGCGTAGGACTGAAACACCATGCTCAGCCCACGGTCGCCGGGCGGCAGGCGGGTAACGTCGCGCTCGCCGATATGAATACGCCCGTCGCTGGCCTCTTCCAGGCCCGCGATCATGCGCAGCGTGGTGGACTTACCACAGCCTGAAGGGCCTAGCAGAATGACAAATTGCCCAGGCGTGACGTCGAAAGAGATGTCATCGACGGCAGTAGTCGCGTCCCAACGTTTAGTGACGCGTTCCAAGCGAATACGCGATTGGTTTGACATAGCACACACATCACCGGCTGTTGGTTGTTATTGGTTCAGCTTGTGTTGAAGGTGTTGCCGTTGTATGACACTTACATGGATGGTTGATGACAGCCGTTGTGTCAAGCGGAAAATTCACTTGGTGACTTTGATGCCGTAACGCTGAAGCCTGCGCACCACGCTGGATTGGCTAATCCCCAGCCGTTCAGCGATGGCGTACGTACTGGGAAGCGTTTTGCTCAACGTTTCCAAGGTTTCGCGCTCTAGTCTGGCGAGGTACTGCTTTAGGGTTTCTTCGGGGGCTAAGGCGGCTATTGGCGAAGAGATTGACGTTTGCGGCAGATTAGCAGGGGGCTGCTGCGTAGGAAGGCTAGGTGCTTCAATTTGATCCGTCGGGCTGGATAGCCAAGCTCTTTCCAACCAGTTTTCAAGCTCTCGGACGTTACCTGGCCAGTCGCTTCCCATTAACGTTGACCATACTGGGTTGCCCAGGATTTTTTGCCGCCCATAGCGTTGGTTAAGGCGTTTCAAACAGGCTTCCACGAGATCAGGAATATCTTCTCGGCGGTCGCGTAAAGGGGGAAGCGTGACCGGTATGACGTTGAGACGGTAGTAAAGATCCAGGCGAAATAGGCCCGCTTCTACTTGTTTTGCTAGATTCTGATTTGTGGCGACAACTAAGCGAAAGTCCACTTTGCGCGGTCGTGTATCGCCTAACCGGGTAAGGCTTCCGTCCTGGATAACTTTTAGCAGTTTGGTTTGCATTAATAAGGGAAGCTCACCGATTTCATCGAGAAACAGCGTGCCACCTTCCGCTTGCTCTAGTAAGCCTGCTTTTCCTTGGCGAGCCGCGCCGCTGAACGCGCCGGGCTGATAGCCAAACATCTCAGACTCAAATAAGTTTTCGGGAATGGCCGCACAGTTAACCTCAATAAAGGGATGGTTATGGCGTTGGCTCCAACGGTGCAACTGTTTGGCAAACGCGGTTTTCCCCACGCCCGACTCTCCCAGCATCAAAACATTAGCGTCCGAGGGGGCGACCCGTTTGAGGAGCAAGGCGACTTCACGCATAACGTGGCTTCTCGCCTGCAAGTTATCCAGCGCGTCGTCCAGCGCTTGCTCCTCGGCACCGTGGGCTGCTTGGCTACGTTTTAAGTGCTCACTAAAGCGCTTCTGGAGTAGCGCATATTCGTCTTGTAGGAGCTGTAAGTCGGTTAAGTCTCTGGAGCGGCTGATAACACGCTCTAACTTCCCATTCACAAAGACAGGGTAGGCTTGAGCTATCACACGGCGCCCGGTGCCGGTTACCTGCATCAGTTGGGCCGGCTGGTGGGTGCGCATCACTTCTAAGGTGATGGATGGCTTCAAAATGCCTGCTTGCTGCAGCTGGTAAACGCTACTACCTAGCAACTCTTCCCGGGGCGCGCCATAAACAGCCTCAGCGCCGGGGCTAATATCAAGCACTCGACCCTCTCCGCTGACGATGAAGAAGTGATCGTTGGCGGTTTCTACAATGGTTTTTAGCACGCACTTATCGATTTCACTCACAGCGATTGTCTCTTGAGTAACCTGTAATTCATTTTTGCATTAATGATGCATAGATGACTTAAGTGTACGTGATTTTGATTCATTACTGCATCAATAATGGCTGAAAGCCCTATTATTAGGGCGTTTAGAGACTTGGCATGTTCTGTGCAATGTAGTTGTTATTCCGAGCTACAACATGAACAACGCCAAGGAGATCTGTATGTCTGATTTTAACCAGCCGCTTGGGGGCAATAGTATGCCGCGCTTTGGTGGGCCAGCCACTATGATGCGTTTACCCACTCAGGAAAGTGCTGCTGGCTTAGATGCTGCTTTTATCGGTATTCCAATGGATATTGGTACGTCTAACCGGCCTGGTACGCGTCTTGGCCCACGTCAGATTCGTGATGAATCTCGCATGCTGCGACCCTATAACATGGCGACCCGCGCCGCTCCGTTTGAAAGTTTACAAGTGGCTGATATAGGCGACGTGCCCATCAACACGTTTCACCTGCCCAAAAGCGTCGACATCATCACAGACTTTTATGATGACGTGCTTAAACACAACTGCATTCCGCTAACGTTGGGTGGCGAACACACCCTGACACTGCCCATTTTACGTGCCATTGCCAAAAAGCATGGGCCAGTGGGGCTGATCCATATTGATGCCCATGCCGATGTGAACGAGCACATGTTCGGTGAGCCAATTGCCCATGGCACGCCGTTTCGCCGTGCTCAGGAAGAAGGCCTGTTAGCCCACGGCAAAGTGGTGCAAATTGGCCTTCGTGGTACCGGTTACGCAGCCGAAGATTTTGATTGGTGCCGAAGCCAGGGTTTCCGCGTTGTTCCCGCTGAAGAGTGCTGGCATCGCTCGCTGGCCCCCTTGATGGAAGAAGTGCGCGAGCAGATGGGCGATGTGCCTGTCTATATCAGCTTCGATATCGATGGCCTGGACCCATCCGTTGCACCAGGAACGGGGACGGTAGAGATGGGCGGGCTGACCTCAGCCCAGGGGCTGGAAATTGTCCGCGGTGCGGCAGGCTTGAACATCGTCGGCTGTGATCTAGTGGAAGTGTCGCCTCCTTATGATCCCAGCGGTAATACCGCATTGATGGGCGCCACACTGCTGTACGAAATGCTCTGCGTGCTGCCGGGCGTGAAACACAGTGATTAAGCTGTCCTGAAATAGCTCATAAATAAAAAGCGCTTATCTGACAAAGCGCTAATGGTCAGAGAAATGGCAGGCTACTTATTGCCTGCCAGGACGCCACCAGCCCACCTCCAATAATCACTTCCAATAGGTGAACCGTATGTCTTTCTCTCAAGTAAAATTGGATGACGCCGAGCCGTCGGCTCCAATCCATCGTGCTCATTTGCTGAAGTTTTTGATTCCCTCCTTAATTGGCGTCCTCTTGTTTTTGGTGCCTTTTCAAGTGGGAGGAACGATTAATATTGGCATGGGCCTAATGGCCGATGGGTTGCAGTCGCTGCTTGGCTCTGCACTACCTGCCATTGCCATGCTAGTCCTATGTCTGTCCGTAGTGATAACGCTTTACGTTAAAGTGGCAAAGCCTAACTGGGCGCAACGTGGTCACTTTCAAGAGATGTTTGACGTAGACACTATTTGGGTAGTGATGCGCATCTTAGGTGGCATCTTTGTCGTCATGACCTTTTTTCAAGTCGGCCCAGAATTTGTGACGGCACCGTTTACTGGCGGCGTAATGCTCAATGATTTGGCGCCGGTGCTACTGACGTTCTTCTTCTTTGCGGCGATTCTGCTCCCGTTTTTGGTCGAATTTGGCTTTATGGAATTTATCGGCACCATGGTGCGTAAGCCGTTTCGGGTGATTTTTAATCTTCCTGGACGCAGCGCTATCGATGCAACGGCTTCTTGGATGGGGTCAGGCACCGTGGGTGTATTGATCACCGCCCAACAGTATGAACAGGGTTATTACAATGCTCGCGAGGCATCGGTCATTGCGACTAACTTTTCAGTGGCTTCCATCGCGTTTAGTCTACTGGTTACTAACTTTGTTGATATCAATCATCTCTTCGTACAGTTCTACTTTACGGTAGTCGTGTCAGGGCTGATTGCTGCCATCATCGTGGCGCGGATTCCCCCTCTATCGCTAAAATCTAACGACTACTACGAGCCTGTTGGCTGCCAGTTAAGCGAGAAGCGCACCGAAAATGTAGGGCTGTTTCGTTACAGCTTGCTCCAGGCAACTCGCCGGGCAGCGGATGCGCCAGGGCCAAAAGAGTTGGTGCGTTTAGCTCTACTCAACGTGATTGATATCTTTTTGACACTGCTGCCTTTGGTATTTGCCATCGGCACCGTCGCGCTGATTTTAGCCGAGTTTACGCCGCTGTTTACCTGGCTCTCTTATCCCATGGTGCCGGTGCTTGAGTTGCTGCGTATCCCCGAAGCACAAGCGGCTGCTCCAGCGACGTTGGTCGGGTTTGCCGATATGTTCTTGCCGGCGGTGCTGGCGACGAACATTGAAAGCGAGCTGACTCGTTTTGTGATCGCTTGCTTGTCCATGACACAGCTGGTGTATATGTCGGAAATTGGCGCGCTGCTACTTAAATCAAAAATCCCTATTAAGCTCTGGGAGCTAGCCGCCGTTTTCTTACTTCGCACGGCCATTACGCTGCCCATCATCGCCTTTATGGCCCATACATTTTTCTTCTGAGAGGGCCTGTCATGAACGCTGACGCAATGCGCAATCACTCAACCATGACCTGTGCCGAGCTATTGATCCACCTGCTGCGCGAAACCTATGGCGTTCGAACTCTGTTCGGTATTCCGGGCGTGCATACGGTGGAGCTGTACCGAGGGCTTGAAGGTAGCGATGTGCGCCACGTAACCCCGCGCCATGAGCAGGGCGCAGGGTTTATGGCCGACGGCTATGCCCGCGCCAGCGGTCAGCCTGGGGTATGTCTGATTATCACTGGCCCGGGAATGACCAATATTGCTACTGCGATGGGCCAAGCCTTAGCAGACTCTATCCCCATGCTGGTGATCTCCAGTGTTAACCGCCGGGATACGCTGGGGCTAGGCCAAGGTCGGCTGCACGAGCTGCCCAGCCAGCAGCAGATGATCAGCGGCGTGGCACGCTTTAGCCACACGCTATTGGATGCCAATACGCTACCTGACGTGCTGGCCCGCGCCTTTGCGATCTTCAATGGTGCGCGCCCAGGCCCGGTGCATATTGAAATTCCGATTGATCTGTTCAATGCGCCGGTGAAGGTACCGGACAGTTGGCCAGCGCCAACGCTTTACCGAGCAGCGCCTGACCCAGAAGGGCTTGCCGAAGCTGCCCGTTTGTTAAAGGCAGCGAAACAACCCTTGCTGCTGCTAGGTGGTGGTTGTGTGGCAGCGCCAGAGGCAGCCCGGGCACTGGTAGAGAGGCTTGATGCCCCTGCGGTGACGACTATCAATGCCAAAGGGCTGCTGGGTCGCGACCATCCGCTGGATTTGGGCGCGAATGCCGCGCTGCCTGCGGTGCGCGAACTAGCGGCCAACGCCGATGTGATTTTGGCGGTGGGTACCGAGCTTGGCGAGACCGACTACGATGTCGTGTTTGATGGTGGCTTTCACCTCCATGGAAAACTGATTCGAATTGACCTCGACCCTGAACAACTGGTGCGTAACCAGCATGCAACGCTTGGTTTAGTGGGCGATGCCGGACGTAGCCTAGCGCTTCTACTCACTCATTTTCCCGAACCTTTGCAGCGCCACGGTGTTGAACGCGGTATTGAACGAACAGCCACTACGTTGAGTGCACTTAACCTGGTTAATGATCCGGCTTTTAGCGACTTCGTGCCGCTTTACAAGACCCTGGCTGACCATCTGCCTGAGGCGATTTTGGTGGGTGACTCCACTGCACCGGTGTATGCGGGCAACCACCTAGTCAGCCAGCCAGCGCCAAGACGTTATTTCAATGCCTCTACCGGCTACGGCACCTTGGGTTATGGGCTGCCAGCAGCATTAGGGGCGCAGTTAGCTCGCGTTGATCTACCCGTGGTGGCGCTTGTCGGTGATGGCGGGGTGATGTTCACCCTTGCTGAGCTTGCTACCGCGGTGGAGGAACGCCTGCCGGTGGTGATTGTGCTGTGGCACAACGCAGGCTACGAAGAAATTCGCCGCTATATGGATGCCAATGGTGTGGCTCGTTTGGGCGTGGATATTCAAGCCCCCAACTTTCTTACTTTGGCCGAAGGGTTTGGTTGCCCAAGCGTGCGGGTTGAAAGCCCTGAGGAGCTTGCAAACTCACTCGCTAAGCGCGTTTCAAATGGCCCGTTACTCATTGAAATAGACGCGGCTGCTTGGCAGCGTGCGTGCCGAATTTCCGACCAGGATACGTAGATGCCGTTACTCAACCAGCAAGTTATCAATCAGCAGTTCATCAACAACCAATGGGTTGCCTCAGCAGGCACGCGCATGCTCGATGTGATGAATCCTTATCGCGAAGCGCGTATTGCACAGGTTACGGCGGGGGACGCGGCAGATGTCGACGCTGCCGTTAAAGCCGCTCAGCAAGCACAACCTGCTTGGCAAGCGCTGGGTGGAGCTGCGCGTGCAAAGTACCTAGATAGCTTTGCCGATGCGTTGGAGACCCGCCGAGAAGCGCTAATCACTCTGTCAGCCACTAATAACGGTAAACCGCTTGCGGAAGCAGGCATTGACCTGGACGACGCGATTGCCTGTTATCGCTACTACGCCAAGCAGGCCAGGGTGTTAGATGCTCGCCAGGGCGAACTGGTCAGTGTGGCAATGGAGGGCGTTGAGGCGCGTACGTATCATGACCCTGTGGGCGTCGTGGGGTTGATTGCTCCCTGGAACTTCCCGCTGGTGACAAGCGCCTGGAAGCTGGCGCCCGCGTTGGCGGCAGGCTGTACCGCAGTGCTCAAGCCGTCAGAGGTAACGCCGCTCCCCGAGTTGGCACTGGCAGAAATTGCCCTGGAGATTGGCCTGCCAGCAGGTGTGCTGAACCTGCTTAACGGCGATGGCGAGGGCATTGGCGCACCGCTAACCAATCACCCAGGTGTGGATAAAATCTCTTTTACGGGCAGTAACCGAGTCGGCGAAGCCGTTATGCAAGCTGCTGCCGTTCGCACGGCCAGTGTCTCCCTAGAGCTAGGTGGAAAATCGCCGATTCTGGTAATGGAAGACGCCGACCCCGCCCAAGCCGCCGACTGGGTAATGGCAGGTATCTACTTTAATGCCGGGCAAATCTGTTCAGCGACTTCGCGTTTACTGGTACATGAAAGCGTGGCAGAAGCACTCTACACCGCCCTAGCTGAGCGGATGGATGCGCTAACCCTGGGCGACCCTCTTGCTGAAGGCACCGACTTAGGGCCGCTGACCAGCGCTAAGCAGCGCGATGCGGTACAGCGCTATTTAGACTTGGCAGCGCAAGAAGGCCTAACGGCAGTGCGCGATATTACCCATCGCACGTTACCCACGCAGGGCTACTTTTTAGCGCCGACGCTTTACCGTGATGTGCCGCTGGAAAGCCGCTTGTGGCAAGAGGAGATTTTCGGCCCTGTGCTCTGCGCACGCAGTGTTACCAGCGAAGAGGAGGCGATTAAGCTCGCCAACGATAGCGCTTATGGATTAGCTGCGACGGTGATTAGCGGTGATCCTGAGCGGGCAAAGCGCATTGGTCGCCAGCTAAAAGCCGGTAGCATTTGGTACAACAGCGAGCAGCTGGTGCTGCCTGAAACCGCCTGGGGCGGCTTCAAGCGCAGCGGCATTGGCCGTGAACTCGGCCCCTGGGGGCTAAGTGCCTACCTGGAAGTGAAGCATGTGATTGGGCCAGCGTAAGACTAACGCTCGGGCATAGCATAACGCCGGGATGACTTCCCGGCTTTTACCACTTGCCCGGGCACGTCGTGGCCGATAAGTGTCGGCAGGGTGGCGGCAACGTCAAGTAGCGCATCTAGATCGACGCCCGTATCTACCCCCATCGCTGCAAACATATGCACTAAGTCTTCGGTGCATACATTACCGCTAGCGCCTGGGGCAAAGGGGCAGCCCCCCAGCCCGCCTAACGACGCATCAAAGCGGTTAATGCCCGCCTGCCACGCCGCCAGCGCGTTGGCTAAACCCATGCCACGCGTGTTGTGAAAGTGCAGCGTGAACGGCGTTTCCGGCCATCGCTCAAGCACGGCGTCACACAGGCGCCTTACCTGGGCTGGGTTGGCCATGCCCGTGGTATCGCATAGAGTGACGCCTTGAATGCCTAGCGCGATCAGTTGTTCCACCAGCGTAAGCACCCGCGTTTCAGGCACCTCGCCTTCAAACGGGCAGCCAAATGTGGTCGAAAGCGAGGCGTTGATAAATACGCCGCTGCCTTGGCAGGCCTCCACAATCGCGGCAAATTGCTCAAGCGACTGCTCAGGTGTCATGCGCAGGTTCGCCAGGCCATGGCTATCGCTTGCCGACATCACTAAATTAATCTCATCCACCTGACAGGCAAGCGCGCGCTCCATGCCCTTAAGGTTAGGCACTAATACGCTGATATCGACACCTGTCCGGCGCTGAATACCTGTGACAACCTCAGCGGCATCGCGCAGGTTGGGAATTGCTTTGGGTGACGTAAACGAGGTGGCCTCGATGCGCCGCAGACCGGTAGTTGAGAGCGCGTCGATCCAGCGGATTTTATCGTCTGTGGGGACAAAGCGCGCTTCAATCTGCAGGCCGTCACGCGGGGCGACTTCATTAATTTCTATTTTTTTAGGACAAGGTGCTGTGGGGCAGAGCATGGGTTGACTCGTGGACTTGTGCATAGCGCTCTCCTTAGATAATGCCCGCTTGACGCAGCTTGGCACGGGTTTCCTGGTCAATGCCCAGCTCATCCAACACATCATCGGTATGCTGGCCAAGCGCCGGGCCGCCATCGCCGATCCGCCCTGGGGTAGCACTAAGTTTAGGCAGCACACCGGGTACTTTTAATGGTTTGCCGTTGGGGCGGGTGAAGGTTTGAATCATTTCCCGCGCCAAGTAATGGGGGTCAAAGGCAATATCTTCGGCGGTGTACGGATAGCCTGCTGGCACGCGTGCCTCATCCAACGCTTTAAGAATCGCCTCTCTTGGGCGCTCTTCAGACCACGCTTGAATCGCTGCGTCGATCATTTCAGCCTGCTGGCTGCGGCCATCGTTGTGGGCTAGCGCGGGGTCGTTGGCCAGATCATCACGGCCAATCACGCCCATCAAGCGTTTAAAAATGCTGTCGCCGTTACCGGCAATCAGTACGTAATCGCCTCCCAGGCAGCGGTAGGCGTTAGAAGGCGTAATGCCGGGGAGGGCACTGCCGCTAGGTTCGCGCACTTGGCCGCTGGCATCGAATTCCGGTAGCAGGCTCTCCATCATGGCAAATACCGACTCATACAGCGCCACGTCGATCTCTTGTCCCAGGCCGCTGCGGTTGCGCTCTTGCAGTGCCAGCAAGGTGCCAATGACAGCGTAAAGCGCGGACAGTGAATCACCAATGCTCACGCCCACGCGCACAGAGGGCTCTCCTGGCTGGCCAGTGAGATAACGCAACCCGCCCATGGCTTCACCCACTACCCCAAAGCCGGGTTTGTCGCGGTAAGGCCCCGTTTGCCCGTAGCCGGAAATATGCACCATGATTAACCGTGGGTTGAGTTTTGAGAGCGCT
The DNA here is from genome assembly GCF_002216165.1 of Halomonas sp. N3-2A. NCBI lineage: Bacteria > Pseudomonadati > Pseudomonadota > Gammaproteobacteria > Oceanospirillales > Halomonadaceae > Halomonas > Halomonas sp. N3-2A. The sequence goes on from NZ_CP022286.1 coordinate 4,621,540, forward strand.
TCCCAGCCCAGCCCCCAGTTATCTAATGTGCCTGGGCGGAAGTTTTCCACCACCACATCAGCCTCGGTAGCGAGTTCGCGCACCAGCGCTTGACCCTCTTCACTGCGCAAGTCCAGCGCCACCGAGCGTTTGTTACGGCTCTGTACGTGCCACCAAAGAGAGGTGCCTTCCTCAAGCATTCGCCATTTGCGAAGGGGGTCGCCGGTGCCGGGCGGCTCAATTTTAATCACATCGGCACCAAATTCGCCCAACAGCTTGGTCGCAAATGGGCCTGCAATGAGTTGCCCAAGTTCAAGGACTTTCAGGCCTTCTAAGGGAAGCTGTCGAGCTTCGGGAGCGTGCATTAAGGCTCTCCTGGTCGTGTCGTTAATATTGTTGTCTACCAGCATGCGTGAGCCGCTTAGGCGCGACAATTAGGCAATGGGTAACAAAGGTTTCGTGACTGGCGAAGGTATGCGCTAGCATAGTCAGGTTACTTTTCAGGAGTTTGCCGAGTTGCGCCGCTTTGATTTTTTTACGCTCAAGCTGTTTATCTCTGTTGCAGACGAAGGCCGCTTGACCGCGGCTGCCGAACGCGAACACCTAGCCCTTGCCGCCGTTAGCAAGCGAATGAGCGATCTTGAAAGCTTGGTCGGAGCAACGCTACTTTACCGTAAGCCCCGTGGCGTGGAGCTAACCCCAGCAGGGCATGCGTTTTTACATCATGCGCGGCGCATACTCGACAACGTTGAACGCTTACAGGCAGAGCTTAGCGAATATGGTGAAGGCGTGCGTGGGCATGTGCGTATTCATTCCAACACCTCGGCGATCATCGCGTTTCTTCCCCAAGATCTCAGCGCGTTCTCTCGCCACTACCCTGAAATCAAAATCGACCTGCAAGAGCGGGTTAGTAATGAAATTATTGCCGCTGTAAGGGATGGCTTAACCGATATCGGCATTTTTGCTGGGCATGTGGCTGCGCCAGACTTACAAATAATTCCGTATCGGCGTGATCGCTTAGTGCTAGTAACGCCTGATAAACACCCGTTAGCGGAGCGAAGCAGTATTGCCTTCAATGAAGCGCTCGCTTTCGACTTTATCGGTTTGCAGCAAGATGCGTCACTGCAAGCGCTATTGCTTGAGCAGGCTAATCTATCGGGAAGAGCGCTGCGAATGCGCATTCAGGTACGTAGTTTTGATGCTATTTGCCGCATGATTCACCATGGCATGGGGGTCGGTGTGCTACCAGAGCAAACGATCTACCGCGAGCTAGGTGATCTGCAGCTTAAAAGCATCCCGTTGAACGACGCCTGGGCCCAGCGGGAGCTTGTGATTGGCGTGCGCCGCTACGCGACGCTTCCTGTTACGGCAAGGCACATGGTGGACCTGCTGACCGCAGAAAAGCATTCAGCGTTATAAAGCTCATCAAATCGGCGCTTAATCCCGCAGTATCGAAGGGGCCGACCACTGCTGACAAAGCGGCATCACCTCTAAGCGCGTGATATTGATATGCGGCGGAAGTGAGGCTACATGGAACGCTTGGTCGGCGATATCCTCAGGCTGAAGTGGTTCCGCTCCTGCGTAGTAGCTATCGGCTACCTGGTGGTCGCCTTTCATGCGAACCAGCGTAAATTCACTCGCTGTCATCCCCGGGGCGAGGTCGGTCACTCTAACGCCCTGGGGGCCAACGTCGCAGCGCAGGTTATAGCTAAATTGTTCTACAAAGGCTTTGGTGGCGCCATACACATGCCCACCAGGGTAAGGCGTATGAGCGGCGATAGAACCCAGGTTAATTACCGTTGAGCCAGGGCCAGCGGCGATGAGCTTTGGCAATAGGTGGCGCGTGACAGTCACTAACCCTTTTACGTTGGTATCAATCATGCGATGCCAGTCATCCAACTCAGCGTTTTGAGCTGGCCCCTTACCCAGCGCTAGCCCTGCACTATTGATCAATGTATGCACCTGCTGAAAGCGTTCTGGCAACGCCGCAACCACGTTAGCAACGTCTTGTGGGTTGCTGACATCCAATTGAGCGATGTGCACAGGTACGCTGTTTTTCAGTGAGTTATAGAGCGCCTCTAAGCGAGTTTGACGCCGTCCTGTTAACACCAGTGACCAGCCCGCTTGGGCAAAACGGTGGGCACAAGCAAGGCCGATTCCAGAAGTGGCGCCGGTAATAAACACGACGGGTGCGACTTCGTGCATGATGAAAGCTCCTGGCGAAAATGGCAGTTGAAGCCGCGGCTAAGAACAGCAGACAAGCGCCATTGAGATAGCCTAAGGGTCCAGTGGGTATTCATCTTTGGTCGTACGCTGATAATAGGGCGCGTAGATTAGCGCGCTATAGCGGCGTTTCTAGCCATCGTATTTGACGAAGTCAGCCTTCATAAACGTCGATTTGAGCCGCTTGGCTGCTTGTTTCAAGATCAATCAAACAGCAAAAATGCTGTGATAAGTATCACGCTTAATAACCACATCCAATAACGACAACCGTAGAGAGTCATCCTATGCGGACAACATTGCTTACCACGCTGGCCACCCTGGGTATGCTAACGGCGGCCCCCTTTGCCTTGGCAAACCCGATCGAAATTCAAGTTAACAACACCATGAGCGAAGGCGGCTCCGAAAGCGCAGCAGTCGAGCGCTTTGCCGAGTACCTAGAAGAGCAGGCACCGGGCCGTTTTGAGGTGCGTCCTTTTCTAGCAGGCTCACTCGGTGGTGAAAACGCGGTGCTGGAACTGCTCAATTTAGGTCAAACCCAGATTTCTATCACTGGCGGCAACTGGCGCCAGCAGTATGCGCCAGAGTATGACGCTATTACCGTGCCGTTTGTTTTTTCAACCTGGGACGAAGTCGATGCCTATATGGAAAGCCCTTCTGGCCAGGCATTGATTGAGCAGGCTGAGAACCAAGGCGGGCTTAAGTATTTTGGTTTGCAGCACCGTGGCCCACGCCATATGACCGCCAACAAGGCAATCAATAGCCCTGAAGACTTAGACGGCTTCCGTTTGCGTCTGCCATCGCTCCCCGTGTGGCTTGAGGTGTGGGAAGAGATCGGCGCCCAGGTAGTGAACGTTCCCGCGCCGGAAATTTACTTGGCCATGCAAACAGGTCAAGTCGATGGCCATGAAAACTCGCTCTCCTCGCCCTATACCCGCCGCCTGTGGGAAGTACAGGATCACATCATTATGACCAGCCACGTGCAGTTTCCGTGGAGCTGGATAGCCAGTTCACGCTGGTGGGATGGCTTAGAAGCCGATGATCAGGCATTGATCGAAGAGGCGATCGACGTAGCTCGTCAATACGGTTCAGAGCAAGAGCGTGAACTTGACGAGTTCTATCTAGAAGCGCTGCAGGATGAAGGGATGACCATCATTGAGCCGGATGTGGCACCTTTCCGCGAAGCAGCGTTGCCTGCGATTGATCGTGTCATGGCCGATATGGCTGATGGTGTGCGTGAAGATGCGTTAGGTAATGAAAGTCAGTAATTGCCTGTGCTAAATGAACAACGGCGGCCTATCGGGCCGTCGTTGTAGTTTTAAAAGATACCTATTTAAGTTAAGCCTTATTAAGCCTCAGGAGCGTTACCGTGGATTCAGCTATGCCGCCCAGAAACGGGCCGGATAGAATCGCTTTTTATGTGTTGCGTTACACCACCCGTCTTTGCGATGGGATAGGTGTTGCGTTAATGGCCGCGATATTACTGCTCATTGTGTCTGCAGTGGTGGCCCGGGACCTACTTGGGTTGGGGATGCCCTGGACAGAAGAAGTTGCGTCACTGCTGGCCATTTATGCCATTGGCTTTGGGTCTATCTCTGCGTGGGTACGCAGTGAGCATTTAGTGGTTGACCTGTTCAGCCACAAACTTTCTAGCTTAGGTAAAAATATACAGTATCGCCTTACTTCGCTGATCTCTTGCGGCTTTTTTCTGCTCGCGGCATGGGGCGCGTGGATTATGTCGGATATGAGCGCCAACAATAAAACCGTTTCGTTAAGTATCAGTTTCAGCTACCTCTACTACGGTATCTTCTTTAGCTTCGCAAGCATGGCGGTCATCGCCCTTTGGAAAACGCTGCGCGGCCCGGTTTTCTGGCTTGAAGCACCCCGCGAAGAAGAGGTGACGGCACCATGACTGAATTACTAATTTTCGTTGGCGGCCTGTTGGTGCTAATGGCTATCGGGCTGCCTGTTGTGGTTGCCATCGGTGTTACTTCATTTATTGCTTTGGTATTCACCGGTACCGGAGGGTTGCCCGTTGAGCTACTGCCACTGCGGATGGTGCAAACGCTCAACAACTTTACCCTGTTGGCCATTCCGCTGTTTATTCTGGCTGCCAATATTATGAATATTGGCTCAACAACCACGCGTATTTTTGACTTCGCCACGGCATTAGTAGGCTTTACCAAAGGCGGTCTTGGTCACGCTAACGTAGTGGCCAGCTCTATTTTTGCCACTATGTCGGGTACTGCTGTGGCTGACGCGGCGGGTCTTGGCAGCATTGAAATTAAAGCCATGAAAGAGCGTGGCTATGATGTGGGTTACGCCACTGGAATTACCGCCGCCTCTAGCGTGATTGGGCCGATTCTGCCGCCCAGTATTGCGCTGGTAGTGTATGGCTGGTTGGCCAACGTGAGTATCGGCGGGCTGTTTATGGCGGGGCTGCTGCCCGGCATTTTGATGGCATTACTGTTGATGGGAATGACGGTAATGCTCGGGGCAACAGGCAAAGTAGTGATGCCTAAGCCTACGCCGTTTGATGCCTGCGAGGTCGTCCGAACCGGCAAGCGCGCTATTCTGCCCTTGATGATGCCCGCCATTATTGTCGGTGGTATTTGGGGGGGCTTCTTTACGCCAACGGAAGCGGGCGCCATTGCCTCGCTCTATGCGGTTATTTTAGGCGGCCTGATCTACCGCGACTTAAGCCTGCGCGACTTGTTTAATGCTTTCCAACGTACCCTTATGTTCAGCGCCGTGATTCTGCTGATTATTGCGGTATCCAGTTTTTACGGCTGGATTTTGGTTCGCATGGGCATTCCACAAGCGTTGGCGGGACAGGTGGCCAGCATCGATATGCCGACGATTGCGTTGCTGCTCTGTTTTGCGCTGTTTTTCCTGCTTATCGGCTGTTTCATGTCGGTGATTGAGAGCATCCTGATCTTCACTCCCATTGTGGTGCCTGCTGCGTTAAGCGCGGGGTTAGACCCTGTCCATTTCGGCATTGTGATGGTCATTACGCTTTCAGTGGGGGTTATCACACCACCCTTTGGCACGGTGCTGTTTCTAATGGTGGGCATTACGCGGCTACGCTATGGGCAGGTGGTCAAAGCGGTGTTGCCGTTCCTATTACCGATTCTGGCCACGATTTTATTGTTGATCGCGATACCTGGCCTTGCCACGTGGCTGCCTCGAGTGATGGGGTATTAATCTTCTAAAACTCAATTGACATGATGCAACAGGGCCCATGTGCCAGAGGTAAACAATAAATCGCTAATTAAAGATCGGTGCGAGATTAGGTTGGCATGCATTGTTTCTATTCAAGATTCTGTATTCAATGTGTTTTTTATTTTATTGGCATGGCTTGGTATGGCGGCTGCAATGTATTGGGCAAGAACGGAGTGTTAGGAAGACATGACGTTCTTGCCACTAACCAAGGTTTTCAAATGATCGAATTTTTTGATTACCGAAAACTGAAGTGAAAGCGAAGCCATACCAGGAGGCATGACTATGAAAAAGGAAGCTCTCAAGAAACTTGGCATTTTAGGCGTATCGTTTGGTTTAATCGCTAGCCCGCTGGCCTTTGCCGGCATGGAAAGCAACGATGATTACGAGCCTGCTCCTCAGGAAGAAACGACCCAGGATGAGCAAGGCGCTTACAACTCCTTCGACTCTGAGCAAGAGCAAGGTGCTACCAATGAAGGCGTAACCACTGAGTACGAAGAGGAAGAAGAGGAGCAAGGCACATGGGAAACTGAAGAGGAAGACGATTCCGGTTGGTAAACCCTGCTTGCTAACGGATTAACTTCTACCCAGGTTCACGGATGAACCAGAAAATGCCCCGCCAGTTGCGGGGCATTTTTGCGTTAAAAGATGCCACATAGGGCGTGAGGATAGGGCGTAAGAATAGGGCGTAAGGATAGGGCGTAGGGAATGAATAGGCTATGGTTAGAGTTCTATTACTAACATCAGCCACAAGGACGTTGCCGACGTGTTGAACTGGAAGGAGGTTCCACAGCTTCCTAAAGCGCAAGGACGAATCGAGGCGATTGATCTCGCGCGTGGTATTGCCATTGGGCTGATGATTATCAGTCATGCCGTTAGCGGTTTAGTAGGCATGCGTCATGTGCCCGACTGGGGCATGGTGCCTATCCACTTCTTGACGAAGTTCTCGTCCTCGCTGTTTATTCTAGTGTTCGGCATAGCGCTGGCGGTGGCCTTCCTTGCTTACACGCAAAGTGACGATTGGCCTCGGCGGCGATTAAAGCTATGGATAAGGGCCGTTGAGGTTTGGTTTTGGTATAAAGCGCTGATTATTATCGAAATGCTACCCTTTAGCTCGCCAAGCGATATGGTTAATACGCTGCTCTATGGGCGATTTGCTATCTGGGTAGAGATTCTCGGTTTTTACGCCATTGCCTTGTTATGGGTACCGCTGATACTGCCGCTGTGGGCGCGAACACCACTCTGGGGGCGTTTGGCGACCATTGCAGGATTAACGCTACTTTCTGCATGGCTACAAGGGTTTTCCTTTGGGGGCTATGACCTCTTAAAAGCATTTCTGGTAGACCATGACGAGCACTATGCCTGGGGGCAGCTTAGCCGCGCCCCACTCATATTGTCTGGCTTATTGATTGGCGAAGCGCTGTTACGCTGCTATTTCGATGCCGCTTTACGCCGCCGTTTAATTCTTTGGCTGGTAGGGGCGGGGGCGCTGATGGTCGCTGCTTTTTATGGCATCGCCATCGCCGGGGGCGATGTTCATAGTGCGATGATGGCGGTGGCTCGTAATGTGGGAAAACACCCGCCAGGGATAAACTTTACGCTGTTTAGCGTGGGTGGCGCGTTGGTGCTGCTTGGGCTTGCCTTAGCAGGCGGAGCCGCCGCTGCGAAAGCACTGTTGCCGATTACTCTCGTCGGTAGTGATGCGCTCAAAGCCTTTATCTTCCATATCGTGATGATTTTTCTGGTACTGCGTTTTTTATTGGAAGGCGAGGGGGCCTGCAGCTACCCGCAGGCGCTTGGCGTTGGTGGCTTGTTAATACTCGGCGCCGCGCTGTGGATTTGGCTGACCCGCCGGATGGCGGCTCATCGCTAAGCGCGAGCAAACTAACGGGAGTTGACGATTTGCGACACTGGATACAGCGTGGGCTGATGGTCGTAGCGCTGTTAATAGCGCTGCCCGTTCATGCAGATTGGTATTATGCAGTCGATAAACAGAGCCGCTGGCAGGGTGACTTAAATGCCCGTATGGCCGCCATCGAAGAGGTGTTTGGTGGGCAGCTGGGCGTGTATGTGCAGAATTTGGTCAGTGGTGAAGCCTATGCCTGGAAAGCCGATGAACCATGGTATTTGGCATCGCTGATAAAAGTACCGGTGGCTGCCCAGGTGTTGGCCGAGCGCCAAGCTGGCAGGTTAGCTCTTGATGAGCGGATTACCCTGGCGCGCAGTGATTATGTGGATGGCGCAGGCCCGGTTAACTGGCATGATCCAGGCACGCCTATTTCTATTGGTTATTTGTTGGAACAGATGATCACCGTTAGCGATAACACTGCGTCGGATATGCTGATTGATCGTGTGGGGCTTAAAGCAGTGAATGAGCGGGCAAAGGCTATGGTGGCCGCGAGCGGAGGAAGGCTTGGTCATATAGGGCCGATTAGCAAGCTCGTTGGCGTACGCCAAGGTGTGTATGGCCAGCTTCATCCAGATGCCCAAGATTTAGGTGGTTTAGATTTTATGGCGCTGCGCAAGCATCCCGTTAGCCAGCGCCCGGTAGCGTTGGCCCGTGCCCTTAGCGTGCACCAAGATGCCTTCGCGCAACCTGACTACGACCGCGCCTTTGATGCCTACGAAGCTACGGGTGAGAACGCAGGCACGTTGCGCGCCTTCGGGGATGTACTAGCCTCGCTTCACCATGGGGGTATGACGGATTTGAATAGCGAGCAGCGCCAAACGCTGCTGGCGATAATGAGCCGTACCTCCTCTGGCAAGCGCCGCTTGAAACAAGGGTTGGGCAGTGACATTCATTTTGCCCATAAGACCGGCACCCAGCACCGCCGCAGTTGCGATGCGGGTATTGCCTCGCGCATTTCGTCAGCCCAGGGACCTTGGGTAATTGTCGCCTGTAGCCGAGGCCCGCTTTCGGTAAGCGCCCATGAGCGCGCCTTGGCAAGTGTTGGGGAGGCGCTACGTTTTAGCGGAGCACTCGCTGGGCCCTAATCAAGCTAACGCTAGCGCCTAACCCTGTACCAGCATGATAAACTGATACGCCGCTTTGGGGCTTTTTAATAAGGAGTTTGTTATGGCAAGTGCCAGCGCCCGTCATATTTTGGTAAGCAGCGAAGAGCAGTGCAACGCACTGAAGCAAGAGATCGAAAACGGTCGTGATTTCGCAGAAGTGGCCAAGCAGCACTCTAGCTGCCCTTCTGGCCGTCAAGGCGGTGACCTGGGTAGCTTTGGCCCCGGCCAAATGGTACCGGAATTCGACAAGGTCGTTTTCAGCGGTGAGCTGAACAAGGTACACGGCCCGGTCAAAACTCAGTTTGGTTACCACCTGTTGGAAATCACTAGCCGCAGTTAATGGCGCCGAACATCCGTCAAGCACCGCGGCAATGCTGTCGCGGTGTGAGGAGCACGCCTTGAACGATCCCATTATTACTATTGAAGGCTTGAACAAAACCTACGAAGGTGGCTTTCAAGCTCTTAGCCGTGTGGATTTAACCATTCAGCGCGGTGAAATTTTTGCCCTGCTTGGCCCCAATGGGGCGGGCAAAACAACGTTAATCAGCGTGGTGTGCGGGCTGGTGAATCCAACCCAAGGCCACGTCGTCGTCGATGGCTATGATAGCGTTAGCCACTATCGTCAGGCCCGCGAACGTATTGGTCTTGTGCCTCAAGAGCTGACCAACGAAGCCTTTGAAACGGTATGGAACACGGTTAGCTTTAGCCGTGGTTTGTTTGGTAAGCCACCTAACCCAGCGCATATTGAGAAAGTGCTTAAGTCGCTGGCCTTGTGGGACAAACGCAATAATCGTTTGATGACCCTTTCCGGTGGCATGAAGCGCCGTGTATTGATCGCCAAAGCGCTCTCTCATGAACCACGCATTCTATTTCTAGATGAACCCACCGCTGGGGTAGACGTCGAGCTACGCCGTGATATGTGGGAAGTGGTGCGCGGGCTGCGGGATAATGGTGTCACGATCATTCTCACCACCCATTACATTGAAGAAGCCGAAGAAATGGCCGACCGCATTGGCGTTATTAATCGCGGTGAGATTGTCTTGGTGGAGGAGAAAGCAGCGCTGATGAACAAGCTTGGCAGCAAGCAGCTAACGCTGCAGCTGCACACGCCGCTCTCTGCGTTGCCTGCGTCCCTTGATCAAGACGAGCTGAGTTTGGCAGCCGATGGCTATGAGTTGGTGTACACCTACGATGGCCGTCAGGAAGAGGACGGGCGCGGTATTTCTGCCTTGCTCACGCAATTGGAAAAGGCAGGCATTGGCTTTAAAGACCTGCACACCCGGCAAAGCTCGTTGGAAGATATTTTCGTCGACTTGGTAAAGGAGCGCCCATGAATCTCTACCCCGTTCGTGCCATTTATATGGCGGAAATGGCGCGTACTCGCCGTACCTTGCTGCAAAGCATTGTGTCGCCAGTGATTTCAACCTCGCTTTACTTTGTGGTGTTTGGCGCGGCGATTGGTTCACGCATCAGCGAAATTAACGGGGTCAGCTACGGGGCCTTTATTGTGCCCGGTCTGATTATGCTGATGCTACTTACTCAGAGTGTCTCTAATGCCTCGTTTGGGATTTTCTTCCCGAAGTTCTCCGGCAGTATTTATGAAATTCTCTCAGCGCCCATCTCTTATTTAGAAGTGGTGGTCGGTTATGTGGGCGCTGCTGCCTCGAAATCGATCATTCTGGGGCTGATTATCCTGGCAACGTCCAGCTTATTTGTGCCGCTGGAAATTGCTCATCCGATTTGGATGCTGACCTTTCTGGTGCTGACCGCCGTCACTTTTAGCCTGCTGGGCTTTATTATCGGTATTTGGGCAGATGGTTTCGACAAGCTGCAGTTGGTGCCTTTGCTGGTGATCACCCCGCTAACGTTTTTGGGGGGCAGTTTCTACTCCATTGATATGCTGCCGCCGTTTTGGCAAACCGTGACGTTAGCCAACCCCGTGGTCTACTTGGTCAGTGGATTCCGTTGGAGCTTCTACGGCATTGGCGATGTTAGCTTGGCGGCTAGCGTGGCAATGATCATGCTCTTCCTGGCAGTTAGCCTTGCCACCATTGCCTGGATTTTTCGCACTGGCTATCGCTTAAAGCCTTGAGTGCGCCAATGTCTTATTTAGCTGTTCTTCTGATAAAAAGGTAACTCCCGCTTATGCCGCTACTGCAAAGTATTGTGCACCGCCTTGATCCATCACTAGATGGTGAACGTTTGACCGTCACGGCGGCACCAGCGTCAACACCCGCGGCCAACGACGACCCTGTGATGGCAAGCTTGGTGAATTCGCTAAATGACACCTACAACACCAAAGCCAAAGGGTGGGGGCGATTTGCTGAGCAGGGCGAGCAGGCTGGTCCGCTGGTAGCTTGGCTACGGGCGTATTTGGCAGAAGAGCAAGATTTTACCCAGCTTTCTATTGCGATTGCCGAACGCTTGGCGCAAACACTGCAAGAGCAGCTCTCCGTTAGCGGCTACTTAGTGTTCGCACATCTACGCCAGGGCGATACCGAGACGCTGTTTTTAGGCTTAGTTCATCAGCGGGAAGGTATTGGCATTAACGCAGAGCACCAAGCAGTGCCCGCCGCGCAGCTTAATACCAGCCAGCTCACCTTGGCAGCACGGGTAAACCTTACCCAGTGGCAGAGCGATTCTGAAAGCGCACAATATGTGTCGTTTTTAAAAGACCGCGGCGGCAAAAAGCTAGCCGATGGTTTGATAGCGCTGTTGGGTATGGAAGAGGGCATTGATGCTCCTGCTGAAACCCGCACGCTGCTGAAAGCCTTCAGTGATTACGTCGAAAAAGAGGACTACGACGACGAAGCCAGCCGAGAAAAAACCGATACCCTGGTCGACTACGCCAACGAGCAGCTGCGCCGTGGCGAGCCAATGACCTTAGAAGAGCTTTCGGGGCTGGTGGACGAAAAGCAGCCCAAAGCGTTTTATGACCATATCCGTAATGCTGACTACGGCCTTTCTCCAGAGATTCCGCCGGACAAGCGTACTATCAGTCAATTTCGCCGTTTTACCGGGCGTGCTGGGGGCGTATCGATCAGTTTTGACTCCCACCTGCTCGGGTCCAGCATTGAGTACGATGAAAACCAGGATCGCCTGATTATCAAGCAAGTGCCCAAGCAGCTAAAAGAGCAGTTGGCGAAGCGTAAGGAGTGATTGGTAAATCGTGAATCGTGATTGGTGAATAGTGAGGTGAGGGTGGGCGCTTAGGCGTAAAGGGCACTAAGTGCCATATCGCCAGTCGAAGTGGCAGGTTTATTAACAGGAGAGAAACCGTGCTGGATGCCATTAGCAATTTCTTCCAACGCGCGCTGGCAGAACCTGAGCAGCGTGATAATCAAACCCTGACGCTAGAACTCGCAACGGCGGCATTACTCTGTGAGGTCATGCGCGCCGATTACGATAAAAGCGATGCTGAACGCGCCGCACTGAAGCAGATGTTAATCAGCCGCTACCACTTAAGTGACAGCGACGTTAACGAGTTAATGACATTGGCGGAAGCAGAAGTGGATGATGCCGTCGATCATTACCAGTTTGTTAGCCTGATAAAAGAGCACTACGGTTATGAGCAGCGCTGCGAGTTGGTAGCGTTAATGTGGCAGCTTGCTTGGGCTGACGGCAGTATCGATCCACTCGAAGAACACCGTATCCGGCGGTTGGCAGATCTTTTACACGTTAGCCATAGCGATTTTATTCGCAGCAAGCTTGCCAGCACGCCCCAGGCCTAGCGGCTCCCTTCCGGCTCAGCAGAAATCCCCAGCCGTCGACATAACCATTAATAGACCCATTGATACAGGGCTCGGAGCGCAGAAACGCCAATGAGTGATATGCAGGATGCATCGAACTTAACCGAACTGATTAACACCATGGAGCGAATGGAGCGTGAAAAAGCCAAGGTAAGCGTAGACGACGTGGTTCACGCGGTGGGCAGGCGTTCATTTGGGCCACTATTGTTGCTTGCTGGGCTAATCACACTTGCGCCCATCATCGGTGATATTCCCGGTATGCCAACGCTTATGGCGGCGTTGGTGTTGCTCACATCCGTTCAGTTATTAATCGGCAGGGAAACTTTCTGGTTACCTAAATGGCTAGTAAAACGCTCGATTTCTCGAAACAAATTCGATAAAGCCATTCACTACATGAAAAAGCCCGCCACGTGGGTTGATAGCTTACTAGGTGTGCGCCTAGCGTGGATGACCGGCTATATCGGGATACGCGTCACCGCCGTGATGTGCTTACTTATCGCGCTAGCCATGCCGCCGATGGAGTTTATTCCGTTTAGCGCCAACGGCGCGGGTTTGGCGCTTACCCTGTTTGGTTTAGGTTTAGTCGCCAGAGACGGCATTATGCTCTCGCTGGGTTTTCTACTCACCGGAGTTACGTTTACGGTTGTGCTGATCAACGTGCTATAAGTTCGCGTACGATCATCCTAGCGCCGCCTAAGCTGACGGCTTTTTAAAAGGAGCAAGCACGCACCATGTCTGATCCAGCACCGTCTGAGTCATCATCATCGAACTCACCATCGCCACATTCAACGCTGCCGCCTGCGCCCAAAACGCCCCGTGAACAATCCCCCTGGGAGCGGCGGATTGAAACAGTGCTTTGGAATTCTCGCTTTCTGGTAATGCTGGCGGTAGTGCCAAGCCTGTTGGGCTCACTGATGCTGTTTATTGTGGGTACGCTGGATATCTTAACCGTGGTGGGTGATGTACTGCGCTACTACCTGGTGGATAGCTCTCAAGATATCCACGACACCCTGGTGCCGGACATCATCATCGCCGTTGATGTTTATTTAATAGCGATTGTGCTGCTGATCTTTGGGCTAGGTATCTATCGGCTGTTTGTTTCCCGGATCGACCAGGCGGAAGTGCGCTATCCCAAGCATCCGTTTAACGTAGGCTCACTGGATCAACTCAAGGACAAAATTGCCCGCGTGGTGATTCTGGCGGTGATTATTGAGTTTTTCCGCGCCGTGGTGGATATCCGTTTCACAACGCCACTGGAAGCCATCTACCTCGCGCTTTCAGTGCTGGCGCTGGCCGCAGCGCTTTATCTGATGAGCCTAGGGCATAAGGGGGAGTGAGACGAATCGTCGTACTTTCTCTTAAGAGAGCGATTCAATGCCCACCAAGGGTAAATTACGCAAACATAACCAATCACTGCTAGGCTAGAGATGTTATTTCAAGGTGTTGCTCTCTTTGAAGCAAGCCTTTAAACGCAAAAGCAAGGAGTGCCGTTATGCGTAACATTATCTATATTATTGGTCTAATCGTTGTTGTGCTGTTTATTCTATCGCTGCTTGGACTGCGTTAAGCACACCGCGCCAATAGAAAAGCGCCCGCAGCCCTTTTTTCAAGGGCCGACGGGCGCTTTGTATTTAAAACGTCGTATTTAGAACGTGCAGAGCAAAGCAAGCGCGATTACGCGCAGTCGGCAGCTCCCTGGCCAAACATATCAAACATTAGCTCTCGTCCCATAGACGTCAGTACGAAGCGGTCGTAATCATTAAATTCAGCGGCACCGCTCTCTTCAAGCACCCGTTGGCATGTTTTCCAACTAGGGCAATGTCCCTTCAAATGAGCCAGCTCGCGTCGGGCAAGGCCACGCTGCGGCAAGGTAATGGTTTCGAGCACATGGCCGTTATCGTAAAGCAGCTCGGCAACGGTAGAAAGGCAGTGGCGTAGGCTGCGCTGCACATGATAAGCGGCAGACGCTACGCTGGATGCGGGTTGTGACACCTCGGAAGGCATAAGTCGTTCTCCTGCAAATAGCCCTAAAATGGGCTTGTTGCAGTGCATTATAAAGCAATGCGGGTATTAGACCAAGGTCTATGGTGGATTGGTGTCAAAGCAACCGCTGACCTTTTCCTGACATATTTCTGTCATCTAGATAATTCAACATGTGGGCCGCTAGGGGAAAAGCAAAAAGTATTAATTAAAATTGATGGTGTTATGCCTTTTTAGCTTTATGTAAGCGTCATTCTTTACAATTCATTACTTTTTAGTACGTAAAAAAAGCCAAATAGGCTCAAGTCTAAGCTTTAATGGTCGATAGTATTAAATATAAATCACATTCTTACGTATGAGCAGCGCCAGCGTGTTGGGCGTTATTTAAAAAAAGGGCAGTAACTTATGGCTTCCATTTCATCACTCGGTATTGGCTCAGGGCTCGACCTCAACGGCTTGCTGGATCAACTGCAAGATGCTGAGCGAGGGAAACTGAAGCCTATAGAGCGTCAACTGGAAACCCAGCAGACCAAGATTTCTGCTTATGGTCAGCTGCAAAGTGCGCTCTCCAAATTTCAAACTGCCTCCGCTGAGTTAAACGACAGTGCGCTTTACGAAAGCCTTTCCACGAATGTGGGAGGCGATGCCATTACTGCCACGGCAGACGGCGAAGCGCAGCCCGGTAGTTATAACGTCACCGTTGATACACTCGCTACCCGTGGCACGCTGGCCTCTGAAGGAGTTGCCGAACTGGACGCGCCGCTAACGACCACTGAGCAAACGTTAACCTTCACATTCGGTGATGGGGCCAGTAAAGAGGTCACCATCGGTGCGAATAGCAGCCTGGAAGATATTCGCGATGCGATTAACGCTAGTGAGGATTCAGGCGTTAACGCCACCATTGTGAACGACGGCACCAACTACCGGCTGGCGCTTAGTTCCAGTGAAACCGGTGCGGATGCCTCTATTAGCGGCTTTAGCTTTTCAGGCACCGAGCCCTTCGCTGCGGACACCGATAACACCCTTCAAGCAGGCACTAATGCTGCGTTGACGGTGAATGGCATTGCCATTACCAGCCCTACCAATCAGGTGGAAGGGGCGATTCAAGGCGTGACGCTTAATCTTCAAGAAGAGGGCGATAGCACCGTGGCAGTCGAGCAGAATACACGCGCTGTTCGTGAAGCAATTACGGGCTTTGTCGATGCCTATAACGAGCTTAAGGGCACCATCGGCGAGCTGACCAGTTACAATGCGGAAACCGGCGTGGCAGGCGAGCTGAACGGCGATAGTACGGTGCGCACGGTGGAGTCACGCATGCGCAGCATATTAAGTGGCGGTATCGAAGGTGAGTTCTCGATGCTTAGTGATATTGGTATTTCACTACAGCGGGACGGCACGCTTTCTATTGATGAAAGCGAGCTGGATAACGCCATTGTCAATAACCAGAATGCGCTGTCGGTGTTCTTCGCTGGTGACGCCGACGATTCAGGTATGGCAGGCCAGCTAAACCAGGGCCTAGACCAGTTATTAGGTACGAACGGGGCTGTGAAAGGCGCTATTACCGGGGCGGAAAATCGTGTGGAATCCCTTGTAGAGCGCTACACCCGAACAGAACAAACCATTGAGCGGACCATCTCCCGCTACCGTACCCAGTTCGGCCAGTTGGATAGCATGCTTGCCCAGATGGACCAAACCAGCGACTATCTAACCCAGCAGTTTGATGCCCTCGACGCTCAGCTTGGGCGTAAATAGTCGCTAAAGTAATTGGGTGGTTGTTGAACGCCTACGCTAACGCCTGCTTCCTGCAGGCGTTTTCATTAGAAAATTCCCATTTCTAGTAAAAAAGTATGTAAAGCGGCGAAAGCGCGAAAAGGCGCTAAAGTTGTACGCTTTTCTGCCGATAGCAGTGCTGTTAAATAAACGGGCGTGCGCATGCGTGCCTGGGTCTTATGGTTTAGCCTTTTGCACTGAGGAATACCCCCGCATGGCGACGATAACCTCTCTTGGCGTTGGTTCTAACCTTGATCTCAGTGGTTTGCTTGATCAGCTTCAAGCGGCTGAGCGGGGCAAGCTCGCGCCAATTACGCTTCAAAAGAAACAGCAGCAGGCGAAAATTTCTGCTTTCGGTCAACTTCAAACGTCGCTGAACTCGTTTCAAGATGCGGTCGCCAAAATCAACGACCCCAAGCTCTACCAAAGCCTTTCCGCCAATGTGCGTGGCGATGCCATTAAAGCGACTGCCGCCGCAGATGCGCTGCCGGGCAGCTACCGGGTAGAGGTCAGCCAATTGGCCACCTCTGGCACGCTGGCCTCAAACCGCGTGGGAGAGCGGGACGCCGCCCTAGATCTACAAGGGGCGACCGCGCTGCAACTGACCTTTGGCGATGGCGAGAGCGTCGAGATCAACATCGTAGAAGGCAGTAGCCTTGCGGATATTCGTGATGCCATTAACGCTGATAAAGAAGCTGGTGTTAACGCCACGATTATCAACGATGGCACCGGCTATCGGCTGGAACTTAGTTCTAAAACGACCGGTGCAGACGCCTCTATTGAAAACTTTAGTTTTGTTGGTGCCGGTGGCACCGTAGTGCCTGGCCCCTTTGCTGAAGGTGCGGCAACAAAGCGCCCAGGGGAAAATGCTGCGCTTACAGTTAATGGCATTGCGATTAGTAGTGCGGAAAACAGTATTGAAGGCGCGATTCAAGGCGTAACGCTAAATCTTACTGAGCTTGATATCGTGGACGGCGAAACAGCTTCCAGCACCATTAATATTGAGCGCGATACGCTAAAGCAGCGCGAAGCGATTAATGGCTTTGTAAAAGCGTTTAATGACTTAAAAGGCACCATTGGCAAACTCACTCGCTTTACCGGTGATAGCGAAACCGCTGGCGAGCTAGTGGGCGACAACACCGTGCGTACCATCGAATCCCGGCTGCGCAGTGTATTAACCGGCGGGGTAGAAGGCGGTGAGTTGTCGACCCTTAACCAGCTAGGCATCACTCTGCAACGAGATGGCAAGCTCAAGGTCGATGAAGAGACGTTAGATGACTTGGTCGCCAATAACCCCCAGGCCCTCAATGACTTTTTTGCCGGTGAAAACGAGGGCGACGGCATGGCGGGTAGGCTAAACACCACTATCGAACAGATGCTGGGCAATAACGGGGTGGTCAAACTGGCGATTAGTGGCGCGGAAAATCGTGTTAAAAGCTTGGACGATCGTTTCGAGCGTATGGAAAAAACCATTGAAGGCACCATCTCTCGCTACCGCACCCAGTTCGGCCAACTGGATGCGATGATTGCCCAGATGAATAGCATGAGTTCCTACCTCACCCAGCAGTTTGATGCCCTGGATAATCAGTTAGGCCGCAAGAAATAACCTTAACGCTTCGGTTGAGTAGCCACAGATAAGTAGTGCGGTGTAACGAGCGAAGCGAGGCACCCGCAATGGGCGGCGCAAGCCGCCCATTTGTTGCTCTAGTAAAAGTAAGCCTCTCACCCTACAGTTACCAAACATTACATCTTTTTTTACTAATCACCCTAAAGATTCCCCCCGCCGTGCCGTTAATTCTAATAACGGCGCACAAAGTGGCCGAATAGCAGGCCTTCCGGCCAGTGTTCATGCAAGGAGAATCACACCATGTCAGTGATCAATACCAACATTACCTCCATGATTGGCCAGTCCAACCTGTCCAAATCACAAAATGCCCTGACCACGTCTATGGAGCGTCTGAGCTCTGGTCTGCGTATCAACAGCGCTAAAGACGACGCAGCTGGCCAAGCCATCGCCAACCGTATGACCAGTCAGATCACCGGTTTGTCTCAAGCACAGCGTAACGCTAACGATGGTATCTCCGTTGCACAGACTGCTGAAGGCGCCCTGAACCAGGTTAATGATAACTTGCAGCGTGTTCGTGAGTTGACCGTACAGGCACAAAACGGCACCAACAGCCAGGATGATTTGCAATCCATCCAGGACGAAATCAATCAGCGTCTTACCGAGATTGACCGTATTTCAGAACAGACTGACTTTAACGGCGTTAAAGTATTGTCCGAAGATCAGAGCCTGTCTATTCAAGTAGGTGCCAACGACGGTGAGTCTATCGACGTTGTCCTGGAAAAAATCACTTCTGACACACTAAATTTAACCAGCTTCAATGTAAACGGCCCGGGTGAGAATCTTGGCGCAGCTGTCGCTGCAGATTATGAAGCTGCCTACGGTCAGGGTACTGGTGTAACCACCAATACTGTTAACGACTTCTCTGCCGATTTGGCTACAAACTTAGGTGTTAGTGCCGCCGGTGTAGACAGTGCTGCAACTGCTCAAGTTGATGATAATGGTAATTGGTACGTTGACGTTACCATTACTGCTCAAAATAACGCTGAAGCAAAAGCACTTGGTTTACAGGGCATCGAAGCGACTTCCGGCACTGCGGTAACCTTCCAAGTGGCACTTGATCCCTCAGAAGCCGCTGTCGCTACTGGTAATACCACTGCTGCCTATACTGTTACTGGCACAGACTTGGGTGCAAAAGACCTGCTAAGTTCTGCGTCCACTAACCCGATGGAAAAGCTTGATGCGGCTCTTAAACAGGTCGATGAGCTGCGCTCGGGCTTGGGTGCCGTTCAGAACCGCTTTGATTCTGCGATTACCAACTTGCAGACTAACGAAACCAACCTTTCTGCTGCTCGGTCACGTATCGAAGATGCTGACTATGCAACAGAAGTAGCTAACATGACCCGTGCACAGATTCTGCAGCAGGCGGGTACCTCTGTACTAGCACAGGCTAACCAGATTCCGCAGAACGTACTTTCACTGCTGGGCTAAGCCATCGTACTACTTATCCGTACTTGCGGATTACCTACAGGCCTCCTTTATGGAGGCCTGTCTTGTTTTGCGGCTGGAATGAACTCAGTTAACAAGTATATTCAGCGCTTTTCGTACCTTTGGAGGGAAGGGGCATCAGATATGATGTCATGTATAGCTTAACCGCCTTCAGGATGTTCTCTACCATGTCGAATAAAAAGCCCTATCGCTCATCAAATAATGCTCGCCAGCGCACTTTGGATACGAGAGGAACAACGCAAGCATTGAAGAAAGCCAGAGCGCTAACGGAGCGTCAGCCAAAAAATATTTCTGCGTGGAAGCAGCTCAGTGCAGAACTCTCAGAAGCAGGGCATCTACAAGAAGCGCTTGAGGCATTAAATAGCGCAGTTTCTTTACAACCAAATGATGCCGAAGTGCTAGCGCTACAGGGGCGAATGACGCATCAATTGGGCGACCCTGATCGCGGGTTGGCGTATTTACAAGCGGCTATCGAGTTACGCCCTAATTATGCTAAAGCACAACACTATATGGGCTACATCTATTATACCCAGGCACGTTTTGATGAAGCGCTACAGCATGCCGAAATAGCCTGCGAGTTAATGCCCGACGATGTGGATATGCTTAACACATTGGGCAATATTTTGATGCAGAAGTTTGAGTATGGTCGAGCAAGAGATGCGCTTGAAAAAGCTGCAAAATTAGCACCCAATAATTATTTGTCCTGGAATAATCTGGGTAATGTTTATAATGCTATTGGAGATCTTGATAAAGGACTTGAAAGTTACGGTAAAGCGCATCGAGTTAATCCCCATGCGCCGGGCCCTTTTTCCAATATCATTACTACATATCACTACCACCCTGATAAGACAGGTGAGGAGATTACAGCGCTATGTAAGCAGTGGGAAAGTAAATTTTTATCAAGTGTTACCACGCTTTCTTATGCTAGTCACAATAATTCTAAAAAACGCCTTAGAGTTGGATTGATTTCAGATGGTTTTCGTGGGCATCCTGTTGGAAGAATGATTACTTCGGCATTAGAATGTGTTCCAAAAGACCAGATGGAGTTTTATTTTTATAGTACGAACCATGCTTCTGATGGTATTACCGAAAGGCTGAAATCAGTAGCTACACAATGGATGAGCGTGCAGCCCTTAAAGGATCAGCAGGTAGCTGAGCAGATTGTACATGATGGCATTGATATTCTGATTGATTTAGCTGGTCATAATGCAGGTAACAGAATATTGGCAGTAAGTATGCGCCCAGCTCCGATACAGGTAAAGTGGGTGGGCGGGTTGATTAACACTACAGGCTTGTCGGCCATTGATTATTTGATCAGTGATAGTATTGAGACACCTATAAGTGTAGATGAAGCATATGTCGAAAAAATAATACGCTTACCTGATGACTATATTTGCTATGTACCTCCAAATGGATATGAGCCAGATGTGGAGCCATTGCCTGCGTTTAAGAATGGTTTTGTAACATTGGGTTGTTTTAATAATGCTAATAAATTAAATGATGTAGTGTTGGAACAGTGGTCTAGTATAATGAAGGCGCTGCCTGGCTCTAAGCTATTGCTAAAAAGCATGCAGTATAAAAGTGAAGAGCGCTGTCGAAAAGTTAAAGAAACAATGGAAATGTTTGGTATTGAGAGTGATCGATTGCTTATTGAAGGGCCTTCATCGCACGCTGAGCTTTTAAATGCGTATAATAAAGTTGATATTTCCTTAGACCCTTGGCCTTACTCTGGTGGACTGACCACTTGTGAATCATTTCTTATGGGAGTTCCAGTCGTTTCTTTCCCGGGGCCGACCTTTGCAGGACGCCACAGTGCTACCCATTTGATCAATGCGGGTATGCCAGAACTTGTAGTGAACTCTTGGCAAGAGTATCGAGAAAGAGTTTTGGAGCTTGCATCTGACTTAGATAGCCTTGCCACTATCAGGCAGCACCTTCGTCAAGTTTTAATAGAGTCACCCGTATGCAATGCGCCTCGCTTTGCAAAACATTTTACTAATGCAATGCGTGCCATTTGGCAACGCCACTGTGAAGGAAAGCAGCCTGCCGCTTTAACGTTCGATAAAACTGGGCAGGCGCAGTTTGCGGATGAAGAAACACCCGTTGATGTTGTCTATGCAGAAAGCATGGGGTCTGAGGCGGCTGGGTTTAAATGGTCGCTATCTAGCAAGATTATAGCGCTGGATAATGGGGCAAGATTAGTTGTTGAGAAAGGCATTGATACCCTTAGACAACTAAATTCATTTGGCATAGTGACCTTCGATCCAGCAAGCCAAGTAACAAATCCCGAGCGGTTTGAGGGCAGCAATGATGTGCAAGTCTTTACCCATGCTGTTTTAGGCGATGGCTATCAAGCAACGCTTTATTCGTGCTTAGATCCAACAATGAGCAGCACCTTGGAACCGCTGCCCATCGGAGAGCAACACGGGGTTAGCCCATCGGGTACTAATGTGCTTGCCAAGCTGCCGATCAATACTATTGCGTTAGATGCCATCGAAGGGCTTGAAAGCTTGGATTGGTTAATTCTTGATCATCTAAGCGATTCCACGGCAATTCTTGAAAACGGCGAAAAAGCCCTTAAAAATACGCTTCTTATCCAAGTGCGTATTGCCTTTCAGCCGACGCACCAGCGCCAACCTAACCTCGCGGAAGTGCAGCACTGGATGAGCCGCCACGGCTTCCGTTTCTACCGCTTCAACAATGAGCAACACCGCAGCCATCTGCCAGAAAGCGTACCTGACAAGCAGCGCCAGGCGACGGAGTTGCATAGTGCTGATGCTGTATTTTTGCCTAGCCATGAGCGTATGGCCAACTTAAGCAATCACCAGCGCATCAAGCTTGCTTTTCTGTTACATACTATTTATGGCATCCGCGATATGAGTTACGAACTCTTGGTCGGTGTAGATAAAGCAAAGGCAGAAGAATATTTACTTTCAGAAGGGATGGTGAAAGCCCCGGTAAATGAGTTTGATAATGATAACGTGGTAACGCCTAAGCAAACATCTGAGTTGCCCGTAGTTAATCAAGCAGTAGCAGACAATATTTCTCAAGATATTGACGCATTATTAAATCGTTATACTGAATTACAGGACGATAATACTACCCAAGATGTGGCTAGTAGTAATGTTGCATCTCAGTCCTCCGAGTTTGAAAAGCCACGTACAAAGAATAAGCCTATAAGCTTGTGGAAGCTCGATGAGCCAATCAGCGTGGTAGATGTCGGTGCCAATCCTATCGATGGGACGCCTCCTTATGCGGAAATGCTCAAGCAGGGGCTTGTGACGTTGGTTGGTTTCGAGCCACAGAAAGAAGCATTGCAAAAATTGCAAACTATGAAAGGGGATAATGAGACCTATCTGCCACATGCAGTCGGTACTGGAGAGCATGCCAAGCTTTACATCTGTCAAGCCTCGGGTATGACCTCAACGTTAAAGCCGAATAGCCTAGTGCTTAATCACTTTCAAGGATATCCGATCTGGGGAAAGGTGAAGTCGGTCGAGGAAATCGAGACCATACGATTAGATGATATTGACCAAATAGAAAAAATAGACTGGTTGAAAATTGATATCCAAGGCGGTGAGCTTAACGTTTTTAGAAACGGCGAAAAAAAGCTGAAAGATACCTTGGTTATTCAGACAGAGGTTAACTTTATTCAGCTTTATGAAAATCAACCACTCTTTGCTGAGATTGACCAATGGATGAGGGCGCATGGGTTTATGCTGCATACGCTTTTGGAGCAAAGAAAACGAATTTACGCACCGATGAAAATCAATGGCGGGATTCATCAGGGTATAAATCAGCTAACTACTGCTGACGCAGTATATGTCAGAGATATTAATGCTTTGCAGGAGGCTTCTGTAGAGCAGCGTAAAAAATTGGCGATTATTTTGAGCAAAGCATACGGAAGCTTCGATTTAGCTTACCGCTTATTGATGAATGAAGAGGGTTGTAGTGAAAAGAGCTTTTTCAATAAAATTGTCGGAAAAAAAATTAACGCTATTTCAGTGGATTAAAAAATGACACAGGAAACGCAGTTTCTGAGCTTGCTAAGAACCGCAAGTAAAAGTGATTTGCAGATTTTGGCAAAACTTTTAAGCCCATATTTAGCAGAAACAGAGCTTCGCCAGACAAAAGTATGGGGGGATCGTAGCCGTCTGCATCTAGATAATATTACGATCCCTCTGAATGACCTTTTGCTTAATACACGTTCAGGTCATATCACAATCGAAAAGGATTGCTTTTTTGGTCATCGTTGTATGTTGCTGACAGGAACGCATGACTACGAAAAAATCGGCCTAGAAAGATTGACAGCTGTTCCTGATAGTGGCAGAGATATCCACATTAAGCAGGGTGTGTGGCTGGGCTCTGGTGTCACTGTGCTTGGGCCTGCCGTGATAGGGGAGAATGCTGTTGTCGCTGCGGGCAGTTTGGTTGTTGGTGATGTTCCGCCGAACACTATTATGGCAGGTCATCCTGCTAAAATTATTAAAAAAATTGATGGGAGTAATACCTAATGCAAACATGGGTTTCCCCATCGTTTTAAAATTTGAATAGCAGTAGCCGAGCAATGTTTACAGCCAATTTGGATGATTGGAGTCTTTAAACAGCGTCAGCACGTCATCATCACGATAGCACCACCAGTTGATCCTAAATTCCAAAAAATACTAAGAAAGCTGTTTATTATTTCTTTTTTGCTGGTATCTTGGCTTCATTGCACTGGTGAATATTCGACGAACGTCGCAACCAGTGCCCACGTTTAAAGCAGGGTGCTTAGGTGCCCTAGAGGGGAAAAGAATATGGTGAATGTGAGCCGTTGGAAAAAAGCCGTTGCCGTTCTTTCGCTTAGCGTTGTGGGTGGTGTGCTGTCTGCCGCTGCTTACGCGGATGCGCTGCGAGTCGGCATGTCTGGGGGGTATTTCCCCTTTACGTTTGTTGAGCAAAACGAACTGAAAGGCTTTGAAGTCGATGTCATGAACGCCGTTGGTGATGTGACTGGCGATGAGATTGAGTTCGTGACAGCAAGCTTCTCTGGCTTGGCGGGCATGTTGGAATCGGGGCGCATTGATACCATTGCTAACCAAATTACCATTACCGATGAGCGCAAAGCGAAGTACGCCTTCACCGCACCGTATGTTTACGATGGTGCCCAGGTCGTTGTGCGGGCAGGTAATGACACCATTCACGGTGTTGAAGATTTATCTGGCAAAAGCGTTGCGGTGAACTTGGGCTCTAACTATGAGCAGTTGCTGCGTGAACAGCCTAATGCCGATGAGATCGATATCCGTACCTACGAATCCAACGTCGAGCAGGATGTGGCGCTTGGCCGTATCGATGCATTTGTGATGGATCGCGTTAGTGCCAGCCAGGTGATCAGCGAACGCGGTTTGCCGCTGGCATTGGCTGGTCAGCCGTTCACTATCATAGAAAACGCGCTGCCGTTTCGTGATGATGAAGAGGGCCGTGCTCAGCGTGACCGCGTAGATGCCGCCCTGGAAGAGTTGCGTGAAAACGGTACATTAGGTGAAATATCGCAAAAATGGTTCGATACTGATATCACCCAGCCATAATCGCGGCGTTTACCTTTAGACGACCAGCAACTGATTGCGGCCGTGGCACTGCCACGGCCGTTTCGCTTATAGCGACGTTGCGAAACTGACCTTGGAATAACCATGCTGAATGTGGAGTATATGTGGGGCCTGTTGCCGGTCCTACTGAGCTATTTACCGTTAACGCTGCAAATGGCGAGCATCGCCATGCTGTTGGCGCTGATCATTGCCTGCCTGTTGGCGGTCATCCGGGTGTCGCGAGTGCCGGTGTTGAACGGCGCGGCAATGCTGTTTATCTCGTTTTTTCGTGGAACGCCGCTGTTAGTACAGCTATTTTTGTTCTATTACGGCTTACCCCAATTGATTAACGCGCTGATTTCCATCAACGGGGTGACGGCCGCAGTGCTGGGCTTAACGCTGCACTTTTCGGCCTACATGGCGGAATCCATTCGCGCGGCAATTGTCGGTATTGACCGTAGCCAAACTGAAGCAGCGCTGTCCATCGGTATGACCCAGTCTCAATTGATGCGGCGGATTATTCTGCCTCAAGCCACCCGCGTGGCGACGCCAACGCTGATGAACTACTTCATCGATATGATTAAAGCGACTTCCCTGGCGTTTACCCTGGGTGTCACCGAAATGATGGGCGCTACCCAGAAAGAGGCTTCTGGAAGCTTTCTCTATCTGGAAGCATTTCTGCTGGTGGCGATTATTTACTGGGTGGTGGTGGAAGCGCTTTCCTGGGGCCAGCGCCGTCTGGAAACGTATCTGAATAAGGCGTACCAGCGATGATCACCCTCGAATCTGTCAGTAAGCGTTTTGGCCAGCAGCCAGTATTTACCGACGTTGATTTGCATCTGGAGCAGGGTGAAATCATCGTCATAATTGGTCCCTCGGGTACCGGTAAATCAACCCTGCTGCGCTGTATTAACTTTCTAGAACGCCCAGAGGCGGGACACATCACGGTGGGCGATTTAAGAGTCGATGCCCGGCGTGCTAGCCGTGCCGATATTCTGGCGCTACGCCGACGAACCGCTTTCGTGTTTCAGAACTATGGGCTGTTTGCCAACAAAACGGCGTTAGAAAATATCAGCGAAGGCATGATTGTCGTGGATAAGCTGCCTAAGGCTCAGGCGCACGCTCGGGCAAGGGAGATTTTAGAGCGCATTGGCTTGGCCGATAAGGCGGATGCTTACCCAGCATCGCTGTCCGGTGGCCAACAGCAGCGGGTAGGCATTGGGCGTGCGATGGCCGCGAATGCCGATGTGATTCTATTTGACGAGCCAACCTCATCGCTAGACCCGCAATGGGTGGAAGAGGTGCTGAGCTTAATGAAACAGCTCGCCGCCGAGCAGCAAACCATGATTGTGGTCACCCATGAAATGCAGTTCGCCAGAGACGTCGCCGACCGGGTGGTATTTATGGATGAAGGGCAAATTGTCGAGCAAGGGCCGCCTGAGGAGCTGTTTACCAATCCTCAAGATGAGCGGACGCGGCGTTTTCTGCGCAAAATTCTGGCGCCAACGGGGCAGGCATTGCCATAACGGGTGAGTGGCAATCTGTGCGGGAAAAGCATTGACAAGCGCTGGCAAGCCCGCTTAACGCGTGATAGACTATGCCATCCTCTCAGACAAGACCCGTGGACGGGCAGATTTTGAACTGCTCGTTACACCATTTGGTAGTATTTTAATTGCTTCCAAATCAATTGGTTATTGTGGAAAGATTCTGACGGAAATGTCGTGGTGAAAGCCGAGCGACAAACACATAGTTAATCCGTTGCCGTTTATTGGCAACCTTTATTCTCCAAGGAGATACCTGTGGCGAACAGCAAGCAAGCACGCAAGCGCGCCCGCCAGGCCGAGACTCGTCGCGTCCTGAAAGCCAGCCAGCGCAGCATGGTCCGCACCTACATCAAGCGTGTGATCAAAGCGATCAGCACCGGCGATCATGGCAAAGCGATGGAAGAGTTCCGGGCAATGCAGCCGGTTGTCGACCGCATCGCTGATAAAGACGTTCTTTCTAAGAAGAAAGCTGCACGTCTGAAAAGCCGCTTGAACAAGCGCATTAAGGCTCTGGCGGCGTAAGCCGGCAGGCGCCATAAAAAAACCGGCTGCGGCCGGTTTTTTTGTGTCTATACGTCGCGTTGCCCGCGGCGACTTTGGGTCTCTTGTTTTAGTCGCTATGGATTGAGTGATGACCGCCAACACGCCACCGCAAGCAAATATGTCGCCCCCGCGCCGCGGGTTGATGCGCTCTGGGTTAGTGGTCAGTGCCATGACCATGTTGTCGCGTGTGATGGGGTTGGTGCGCGATGTGGTGGTTGCCACCTTTTTGGGGGCAGGCAATGGCTCGGATGCGTTCTTCGTTGCGTTTAAAATTCCTAATTTTCTGCGTCGTTTGTTTGCCGAAGGGGCGTTTAACCAAGCCTTTGTGCCGGTGCTTTCAGAGTACTCAACCCAGCGCAGTAAGCAGGAAATTCGCGAGCTGTTGAATGCAGTAGCGGGCAGCCTGACGGCTATTTTGGCGCTAATAACAGCGTTGGCGATGCTGGGCGCCCCGTGGCTGGTGTGGGTATTTGCCCCCGGCTTCGGGCGCGACCCCGAAAAGCTGGCCATGACTGCCGACATGCTGCGCCTGACGTTTCCCTATTTGCTGCTGATTTCGTTAACCGCTTTTTCGGGTAGCGTGCTGAACACCTGGAACCGCTTTGCGGTGCCCGCGTTCACCCCCGTGCTGCTGAATATTTCGCTGATTGGCGCGGCGCTGCTGCTAATGCCGTTAATGGAAGAGCCCGCCATGGCGCTGGCCTGGGGGGTGTTGATTGCGGGTGCTGCCCAGTTAGCGTTTCAGGTGCCGTTTTTGCTGCGCCTTGGATTGTTGCCGACCCCGTGGCCAAATTTTGCCCACGAAGGCGTGAAGCGCATCCTAAAACTGATGGCTCCCGCGCTGTTTGGCGTATCGGTATCGCAAATTAACTTACTGCTGGATACGGTGCTGGCCTCGTTGTTAACGGCGGGCAGCGTGTCTTGGCTGTACTATTCGGATAGGTTGGTCGAACTGCCGCTTGGGGTCTTCGGTGTGGCGATTGGCACGATTATTCTGCCTGCGCTTTCCAAACGTCATGCGGAGCAGTCCACCGAACACTTTTCTGCAATGCTAGACTGGGCTATTCGCGTTGTGCTGCTATTGGGGGTGCCTGCCGCGCTGGCACTGGCCGTGCTGGCAGAACCGTTTTTGATTACCTTGTTCCACTACGGGGCAATGACCGATACCGATATTCAAATGGCCGCCATGAGCCTACGCGCTTACGCCTTTGGATTGGTGGCGTTTATGCTGATCAAGGTGTTAGCACCGGGCTTCTTTGCCCGCCAGGATACGAAAACACCGGTCAAAGTGGGCATTATCGCCATGGTGGCTAACATGGTGTTTAACCTGCTGTTAATTTGGCCGCTTGCTCACGCAGGCTTGGCATTGGCGACTGCACTGTCGGCATTTTTAAATGCTGGGCTGCTGGGGTATCTGCTCTACCGCCAGAAGGTGTTGATCTTTCAGCCGGGGTGGGGACGCTACGCAGTACAACTAGTGGGCGGTAGCGCGTTGATGAGTATTGCGCTTTATCTGGCTGCTCCCGACTGGCAGGAGTGGCTTGATTTTGAACTGTGGCAGCGCATTCGCTGGGTAGCAGGGTTAGTAGTGCTGGGTGGCGGGCTTTATTTTGCCTGGCTGACCGCGTTTGGCCTGCGGCTGCGTCACTTTAAGATGAATAGCTGATGCGCAAACAGGCAGCGTTAGGGTGATAAAGAAGGTGATGGCCGGGCGAACGTAATCTTACCCTGCACCTAATCAGCGCGTTCGTTATAATCAAACGCTTTTAGACGGCAAATGCTTTTAAAAAAGGCTTTTAAAAAAGAGGTGCCATGCACGTCATTCGAGGTCTGCACAATCTGACAGCGGCTCATCGGGGCTGCGTTGCCACCATCGGTAATTTTGATGGTGTGCATCGCGGCCATCAGGCGATCCTGCAGCAGTGCCGTGAGCATGCGGCGCGCTTGAAGGTGCCGTTGACCGTGGTGGTGTTTGAGCCTCAGCCGCGGGAGTTTTTTGCCGGTGATCAAGCACCGCCGCGGCTTACCCGCCTGCGTGAAAAAGTTCGCTTGCTGCGTGATCATGGTGCCGAACAGGTGCTGTGCCTGCCTTTCAACGATGCCTTGCGCAGCCTGACCGGGCGCGAGTTTATCGATCAAGTGCTAATTAAAGGCTTGGGGGTGAAGCATCTGGTGGTGGGTGATGACTTCCGCTTTGGCTGCGACCGCCGTGGCGACTTCACCTTGCTTAAAACTGTTGGGCAGGTGGAAGGGTTTGGTGTCGAACACACGCGCACCTTTAAAGTTGATGACGAGCGGGTATCCAGTTCACGCGTGCGTACCTTACTGGCCAGCGGTAACTTTGACGTGGCTGCACGCCTGCTGGGCAGGTCGTATTCGCTGCATGGCCGTGTGGTACGCGACCAGCAGCTAGGGCGCACTATTGGTGTGCCCACTGCTAACCTGCCGTTGTTGCCTCAGCCATTAACGCTGCGCGGCGTGTTTGCTGTGGTGGCCGAGCTGGCTAATGGTCAGCGTTATCCCGCCGTGGCGAATGTTGGCTTTCGGCCAACGGTGGGGGCTAAACGCCCCACGCTGGAAGTTCATCTGTTGGATTTTTCAGGCGACCTCTATGGTCAGCGGCTGACGGTTTACCCCTGCGCGCGTTTGCGCGGGGAAGTGAAGTTTGACGACTTTGATGCGCTAAAAACGCAAATTGAACACGATCAAGCCAGAGCGCGCCGCTACTTTGCAGCAGCGGGTGCTGGCTGCATGAATTCTCTTCCGCTGGCCTCGGCCCCGCTTGGGCGTGAGACCGCTTCTTCTGATTTCTCTTCGGCGGATAACGCCGCCGATGCTAACGACGGCTGACCGGACTATGGATTATAAGCACACGCTAAACTTGCCAGAAACCGACTTTCCTATGCGCGGCATGCTGCCGAAGCAGGAGCCAGGGCGCGTTTCTAAATGGCAGGATATGAACCTATACCAGCGCTTGCGCGATGCCCGCGCGGGTGCGCCGCTGTTTGTTCTGCACGATGGCCCTCCCTACGCCAACGGCAGCATCCATATTGGTCACGCTCTCAATAAAATCCTTAAAGACATTATTGTTAAGTCGAAGAATCTGGCGGGTTTTGATGCCCCTTACGTGCCAGGCTGGGATTGCCACGGTCTGCCTATTGAGCACAAGGTAGAAACCACCCACGGCAAACATTTGGCCGCGGATAAAGCCCGCGAGCTGTGCCGTGAATATGCCGGTGCGCAGATTGAAACGCAACTGGCTGACTTTGTTCGCCTGGGCATCATCGGTGACTGGGATCACCCCTACCGCACGATGGATTACGCTAATGAAGCAGGCGAAATCCGTGCCTTGGCGGAAATGGTGGATGCGGGTTACGTGTTCAAAGGCTTAAAGCCGGTTAACTGGTGCTTTGATTGTGGTTCGGCCTTGGCTGAAGCGGAAGTTGAATATGCCGATAAGAAATCCGACGCCATCGACGTCGCTTTCCCGGTAGAAGATGCCGACAAGCTAGCGGCGGCCTTTGGTCTAAGCGAATTGCCCAAACCTGCGGCGGTGGTGATCTGGACCACCACGCCTTGGACAATCCCCGCTAACCAGGCGCTGAACGTTCACCCTGAGTTTACCTATGCGCTCGTGGATACCGGCGATCGCCTGCTACTGCTCGCAGAAGAGCTGGTGGAAAGCTGTTTAGAGCGTTTTGAGCTGACGGGCAGCGTAATCGCTACCGCACAAGGTGCAGCGCTGGATCTGATCAATTTCCGTCATCCGTTCTATGACCGCCTCTCGCCGGTTTACTTAGCGGATTACGTTGAGTCCGAAGTGGGCAGCACGGGCATCGTTCACTCAGCGCCTTCTTACGGTATGGATGACTTTATCACCTGCCGTGAGCATGACATGAGCTTTGACGACATGCTTAACCCGGTGCAGGGGAACGGTGTCTACGCTGATGATCTGCCGTTCTTTGGCGGCCAGATGATCTGGAAGGCCAACCCGCACATCGTTGAGAAGCTGCGCGAGGTTAATGCGCTAATGGCGCACACGCCTATCAAGCACAGCTATATGCACTGCTGGCGCCATAAGTCCCCGGTGATTTATCGTGCCACCGCCCAGTGGTTTGTGGGCATGGATATTCAAGGTAAAGACGGTAAAACCCTGCGTGAGCGGGCGTTGGAAGGCATCGAAGCCACCGAATTTACCCCCGCGTGGGGCAAGGCGCGTCTGCATAGCATGATCGCTAATCGTCCGGACTGGTGTATCTCTCGCCAGCGCAACTGGGGCGTGCCGATTCCGTTCTTCTTGCATAAGCAAACCGGCGAGCTGCACCCCAAGACGGTTGAGTTGATGGGAGAGGCGGCTAAGCGCGTCGAGCAAGAGGGTATTGAAGCGTGGTTTAAACTCGACCCCGCTGAGCTACTCGGTGCCGAAGCTGCTGAGTACGACAAAGTCACCGATACATTAGATGTCTGGTTTGACTCCGGCTCCACGCATCGTCATGTGCTGCGTGGCTCGCATCCTCATGGTCATGAAAGCGGCCCGCGTGCTGATTTGTACCTGGAAGGCTCGGATCAGCACCGTGGCTGGTTCCATTCGTCGCTACTGACCGGTTCGGCGATTGATGGTCATGCGCCATATCGTCAGCTGCTAACCCATGGCTTTACCGTCGATTCACAGGGCCGTAAGCAGTCCAAATCGCTGGGCAATGTGGTCGCGCCGCAAAGTGTGATGGATAAGTTGGGCGCTGATATTTTACGCCTTTGGGTCGCGTCTACCGACTACTCCGGTGAAATGGCGGTGTCCGACGAAATCTTGAAGCGTACCGCCGATGTGTATCGGCGTATCCGCAACACCGCGCGCTTTTTGCTTTCTAACTTGAATGGTTTTGATCCGGCTAACGATCAGGTGGCCTTTGGCGATATGCTGGCACTGGATCAGTGGGTGGTTGACCGTGCGGCACAGCTGCAGGGGCGTATCGAAAAAGCCTATGAAGAGTACCGTTTCCTGGATGTGTATCAGCAGGTACACGGTTTCTGCGCACGGGAATTAGGCGGCTTCTACCTGGACGTCATCAAAGATCGCCAGTACACCACCCAAACGGATTCACTCGCCCGCCGTAGCGCGCAAACCGCGCTTTATCATGTGGTTGAAGCGCTCAGCCGCTGGATTGCACCGATCCTGTCGTTTACCGCTGAGGAGATCTACGAGCATATTCCTGGCAAGCGTGGCGACAGCGTACTGCTGGAAACTTACTACACAGGGCTTGGCACATTAGATGATGGCGCTGAGCTGGGCCGCGCCTTCTGGGATCAAGTGCTGGAAGTGAAGCAGTCGGTGAACAAGTGCTTGGAAGACGCCCGTAATGCCAAAGTCATCAAGGGCAGCTTGGCGGCGGAAGTTACGCTGTACGTGAGCGACGAATTGAACGCTACGCTGTCCAAATTGGGCGACGAGCTGCGCTTCGTGATGCTTACCAGTGAAGTCCATCTAGCACCGCTAGCGGATGCCGCCAACGCAGAAAGCACCGAGCTTGAAGGCTTGAAAGTGGCGGTTAGCGGAAGTGAGCACCAGAAGTGCGAGCGCTGCTGGCACCATCGTGCTGATGTAGGCACCCATGCTGAGCATGCCGACCTGTGTGGTCGCTGTATCAGCAACCTTCCAGAAGGCAGCGGCGAGATTCGTTACTATGCCTAACACTGCGTCAACCACCAATGATCCACACCAGCGGCCGCCGATGCGGCGGCCGCTGCGCTGGCTGTGGCTAGCGGTGGCGATCATCGTGTTAGATTTGCTGACCAAATACACCGCCAGTCATTTGTTGAATTATGCCCAGCCCGTTGAGGTGCTGCCGTTTTTCAACCTAACGCTGTTGCACAATACTGGCGCTGCGTTCAGCTTTTTAGCGGACCACCCTGGCTGGCAGCGCTGGTTTTTTGCGCTGATTGCCATTGGTGCCAGCATTGGCTTAACCGTTTGGCTTTCCCGCGTTAAGGCGGATGAAAAACTGCTGGCCGTGGCGTTGCCGCTGATTATTGGCGGTGCCCTGGGTAATCTGTATGACCGTTTAGTACATGGCTATGTGGTGGATTTCTTATCGTTCCATGCCGCTGGTTGGTACTATCCCGCCTTTAATGTGGCGGATATCG
The DNA here is from genome assembly GCF_002216165.1 of Halomonas sp. N3-2A. Lineage (NCBI taxonomy): Bacteria > Pseudomonadati > Pseudomonadota > Gammaproteobacteria > Oceanospirillales > Halomonadaceae > Halomonas > Halomonas sp. N3-2A. The sequence goes on from NZ_CP022286.1 coordinate 4,654,337, forward strand.
GCATTACGCTGGGAGCGGTGGGGTTAATTTGGGAGTCGATAATGGGTGATCGACGTCGTAAGAAAGCCGCGCTACAGCAGCGTGATTGAAAGCATAGAGTGACGAGTGAGGAACCATGGACTACCTAATTGATGATGGTATGGAGATTACCCTGCACTTCACGCTGAAGCTGGAAGATGGCACGGTAGTCGATTCCACCAAAGAGAAAGCCCCGGCGACGTTCCAGTATGGCGACGGTAACTTGCCCCCTGGTTTCGAACACCCGATTAAAGGGATGGCCGCAGGCCAGAGCGGGTCGTTTCAAATCACGCCTGAGCACTCCTTTGGGCAGCATAACCCGCAAAATATTCAAACGCTGAAGCGCGCCGATTTCGGTGATGAAGCGCCAGAAATCGGTATGGTGATGTCATTTGCCGATAAAGCGGGAACGGAACTGCCCGGCGTGGTCAAAACCATAGACGGCGACCGTGTGGAAGTGGATTTTAACCATCCGCTAGCTGGTCGCACGTTGACGTTTGAAGTCGATGTGCTGAACGTAACGCCCATCACCAAACACTGATTTTAAGCACTCGTTTTCATTTAACCGGCGATGCAAGTTGCATCAAGGCGCTTTTATGCAGTCATCAGAGTCCTCTCAGCCAATACAGATCAAGCTGGCGAACCCGCGCGGTTTTTGTGCTGGCGTGGATCGCGCGATCGACATCGTCAACCGCGCGTTAGATGTCTTCGGCCCGCCCATTTACGTGCGCCACGAGGTGGTACATAACCGCTTTGTGGTTGAAACATTGCGCGAACGTGGCGCGGTGTTCGTTGAAGAGCTGCATGAAGTGCCTGACGATGTGATCGTGATCTTCTCGGCTCACGGTGTCTCCCGTGCCGTGCAACAAGAAGCTGAGCAGCGCGGTCTCAAAGTCTTCGATGCGACCTGCCCATTGGTCACCAAAGTGCATTTGGAAGTGTTGCGTTATGCTAAGCGCGGCCAAGAGTGCATTTTGATTGGTCACGAAGGCCATCCGGAAGTCGAAGGCACCATGGGACGTTACGACACTTCCCACGGTGGCCAGATTTACTTGGTCGAAGATGAGCAGGACGTGGCGAAGTTAGCCGTCAACGACCCGTCAGCGCTGGCGTTTGTGACCCAAACCACGCTTTCAATGGATGACACCGCCAAGGTAATTGATGCGCTGCGTGAGAAGTTCCCAGAGATTCAGGGGCCACGCAAAGATGATATCTGTTATGCCACTCAAAACCGCCAGGATGCGGTGCGTGAGCTAGCGGCAGATAGCGACTTAGTATTGGTCGTCGGCAGCCCCAATAGCTCCAACTCGAATCGCCTGCGCGAACTTTCCGAGCGGATGGGCACGCCTGCCTATTTAATCGATAATGCCGACCAAATTGCGCCAGCGTGGCTGGAAGGTGTTAGCCGTATTGGTGTCACCGCCGGGGCCAGTGCGCCAGAAGTGCTGGTGAAAGGTGTTATCGACAAGCTGCAAACATTTGGCGCAGAGGTGCCTGTTGAGCTGCAGGGCCGCGAAGAAAATATTACCTTCTCTATGCCGAAAGAGCTGCGTGAGCAGGTGATTGTAAGCGACTGATGCAAAGCATATCGGTTTGCGACATACTCAGGGTATGGGCTAACTGATATAGGAGCGCGTTCAGTGCCTTTGCCTTTTGCTAACCGTGCTGGGCGCCAGGAAGCTCGTCAGCACGGTTTTACGCTCATTGAAATGCTGATTGTCGTCGCTATCATCAGCATAGTGGCGGGCATTGCCTACCCCAGTTACACCCGCTATGTTGAGCGCTCGCTACGCACGGATGCCCATGCTGGTTTGCTGCAGGCCGCCGCCGAGCTTGAGCGCTGTTACTCCCGCCAATACGCTTATGCCGACTGCTCCTTTACTCCCTCTTCTCCCGATGGTAATTACACGATTACAGCCGATGACGGCAGTGAGGACGATGGCGGTTTTTTACTGACGGCGACAACATCACAAACTGACGGTTGTAGCAGCGATATTCAATTTAATGCGCGGGGCGAGCGCCTGCCTGAGGCGTGCTGGTAAATGGTTAGGCAAAGCGGCCTTTCGCTAATCGAGGCGCTTATCGCTCTGGTGATTTTAGCGTTTGGGTTAATAGGCGTTGCCGCGATGCAGGTGACAGCACTGCAAAGCGCTAGTGCAGGCTACACGCAGTCGCTAGCGAACGTCGCGGCGGTAGATGCCCAAGAGCGGATATGGGCAGCACTTTCCTCATACCAAGACTGTGACACGATACCGTTAGCCACCATTGAGTCCGCATGGCACAGCCATTGGTTTGCAGAACAGGCGGCGCTTGGCTATGCCCAGGGGCAACAGAGTCGTATCGACCGCCAAGGCTGTCGGTTTGATGTGGTGGTGCGCTTGCGGACTGAGCCTAATGAGTCCGACGATATCTTCAACTACGTGTTCCAACTTCCCAATCAGCCGTAAAGGTGGGCCTGCCATGGATGTGCAGCGCGGTTTTACGTTAACAGAACTACTGGTCGCCATGGCCATTGGTATGGTGGTGATTCTAGGTGCTGGACAGCTTTTCTTAAGCACCTTTCATACGTTTAAGCAGGTGGATCAATTGGGGCGGAATCAGGAAGCGCTTCTTTACGCGGCGACATCGATTACCGACACCCTACGCAGACACGGCGCTACCGACTCAAACGGAGCGCCTTTTTTTCGCCTGCAGTGCGTGGTGATTGAAGCTGACTGTCGCTGCACGGTTCAGGATATGCAGGAGGCTCAGCCGCTGGTCACCTTTGATTATAACGCTGGCGCTAGCTGTGAGCGGGACGAACCGCTTGGAGCGCCCGCCACCAATGGGGTCAGCGTGGTGTCACTGCCATTAGGTCGGCAAGGGACCAATATCGATTTCCACGTTACCCATCGAGAGGCTGTTCTGCAGCCTACGTTTTCGGCTAGCCCATGAGATGTATGGAGTGTGAGCAGGGAGGCGATATGCAGCTTAGACCGCGAACGCAGGAGCAGGGCGCTGCGCTAGTTGTGGTGATGGCACTGTTAGCTAGCGCGTTGATTATTGGCGTTATCTGCGTTCAATCTGCGTTTGTGGATGAACGCTTAGCGAGTAATTACCGGGCGTCGACGTTAGCGCAAATGCGCGCTGAAATAGCCGCCTCGCAAGCAGTGGCTTCTTTTAGTGAATTGGAGTGGGGAAGCAACGTGCTCACCATCAATAGCGATCAAACTCTCCGCTGGGAAGATGTCGTAGCGCACCCATTAACCACGCTGCTGGGCGATGACTGCGAACACGATAGTTGCTTATTTACGCCCATTGAGCGTGACGGCCAACCTTGGGTAGTGGCGTTAGGTGCGGTTATTAGCGATGCCAATAGTGAAACGTTACTGGCACAGAGCCTACCTGTATTTATCAAAGTAGAGGAGAGTGAGGAAAGCCATCAGACACAGGCGACGGTGGTTTGGCATTAAGTGTACAATGACTTACCTTTTTTGACCTTTATCCAGCTGGATCCACACTATGAGTCAGACAGCCAAAACCCGCGTGCTGACCGGGATTACCACGACCGGAACGCCACATCTTGGTAACTATGTCGGGGCTATTAAGCCTGCCATTGAGGCAAGCCAAGACCCCAATGTACAGTCGTTTTACTTTCTTGCTGACTATCACGCGCTGATCAAATGCCAAGATCCGAAGCGTGTGCAAGAATCGCGCCTGGAAATTGCCGCCACGTGGCTTGCGCTAGGGTTAGATACCGATAACGCCATTTTTTATCGTCAGTCGGATATCGCTGAAATTCCCGAATTAATGTGGATGCTGTCTTGTGTGTGCGCCAAGGGGCTGATGAACCGCGCTCACGCATACAAAGCAGCGGTCGCTGAAAATGAAGAAGCCGGTGACCAAGACCCTGATAAAGGCGTCACCATGGGCTTGTTCGGTTACCCGGTGCTAATGGCCGCCGACATCTTAATGTTTAATGCCAATAAAGTGCCGGTAGGGCGCGACCAAATTCAGCACATTGAAATGGCGCGTGATATCGCTGGACGTTTCAACCACATGTTTAAAGGCCAGTATTTCACTCAGCCTGAAGCCGTTGTGGATGAAAAAGGCGAAGTGTTGAAGGGCTTGGACGGTCGTAAAATGTCTAAAAGCTATAACAATACGATCCCGCTTTTCTCCAGCGAGAAAAAACTGCAGAAGCTGGTGCGCAAAATCAAAACCAACTCACTGGAACCCGGTGAGCCCAAAGATCCAGACACCTGCACGCTGTTCCAGATATTCTCAGCGTTTGCCAGCAATGAGGAAGCCGCTGCACTACGCGAGCAGTACGAGGCAGGTATCGGCTGGGGCGACGCTAAGAACCAGGTGTTTGATTACTTGAATGCGCACTTAACCGCACCCCGCGAGCGTTACATCGCGCTCATGGAAGACCCAGCACATATTGAAGCGGTGCTGCAAAAAGGTGCCGATCGCGCCAGAGAAGAAGCCGCCGTCACCATGGATCGCTTACGTTCCGCGGTAGGCTTAGGACGCTTTGTTTAATATTCTTTAAAAGCATATGCACTGCTGAATAAAGAATTTCCAGCGTTCTAAAGCCAGCGTTAGGCTTCTCATTATTGTCCAACTCAGCCAAGCGCCTGTTTCTAACAGGCGCTTTTGGCGTTGTTAGAAGGTGAGCTATGTCGACGATTTCTGCAGTGGCACCTAGTCAGAACCGGGTGCCATTACTCTCAGCGGCAGCCATTGTGCTGGGCGCGGTGATTATCGGTGTCGTGTTTGGCGCCAATATTGGTCTCTTAATGATTGTTGGCGGCTTGCTTGGGCTGGTGCTGTATCACGCGGCATTTGGCTTTACCGCTGCTTGGCGGGTATTTATCACCGAGCGGCGGGGCCGTGGTTTGCGCGCCCAGATGGTGATGTTGGCGATTGCGGTGGTGCTGTTTTTTCCGGCGTTAAGCGCTGGTTCGCTGTTTGGCACCAGCGTGAGTGGTTTTGTTGCGCCGATTGGTATTTCTGTCGTGGTGGGGGCGTTTATCTTTGGTGTGGGCATGCAGTTGGGTGGCGGATGTGCCTCGGGCACGCTGTTTACTGCAGGTGGTGGTAATGCACGAATGTTAATTACGCTGCTGTTCTTTATTGTCGGGTCGGTGATTGGTTCAGCGCATTTTGCGTGGTGGCAGAGCTTGCCAGCGTTTCAGTCTGTGTCGCTGGTGAATGTAGCAGGTGCTGGCGGTGGTATCGCGATTAGTTTGGTGCTGTTTGCGACGATTGCTGCGTTTACTGTGATTATGGAAAAGCGTCGTCATGGCCACTTGGAGCAGGCACCACTGGTCGACAAGCCTGGCAGTCAGCGCTGGTTAACGGGTCCGTGGCCGTTGATTGCTGGCGCAGTGGCGCTAGCGCTACTCAATTTCGCAACATTGGCCCTTGCTGGTCGCCCTTGGGGTATTACCTCTGCGTTCGCGCTGTGGGGTGCGAAAGGGTTTGAGCTCGTTGGTGGTGATGTCAGTCAGTGGGGCTATTGGCAAGCGCCGGGTAATGCTGCGGCATTAGAGGCGAGTGTATGGAGTGATATCACGACGGTGATGAATGTTGGCATCATGCTGGGGGCGCTTGCCGCAGCGAGCCTGGCTGGGCGCTTTGCTCCCAACTTCCGCATCCCGTTTAAATCCCTATTAGCGGCTGTTATTGGTGGGGTCATGCTGGGGTATGGCGCGCGGCTGGCATTTGGTTGCAATATTGGCGCTTACTTCAGCGGCATTGCCTCTGGCAGCTTGCATGGCTGGCTATGGATGGTTGCGGCGTTCGCCGGCAACATGGTGGGCGTTAAGCTGCGGCCGTTCTTTTTTAACGGTGTTGAAGGCCGCCAACCTGCTGCTAAAAGCTGCTAGTGGTTGATCAGTTTTAATGCTTTTTATGAGCGCCTTGGTAGCTACCAAGGCGTTTTTTTATTGCCATTATTTATGTCCCTCCCACCTTTGTCGTACTAGCATGTTACATTATGCGAAACGCCGCCAACGCCCAGCGTTGCTGCATTGCAATAGCAATCGACATAAAAAGAGAGTGCCTATGTCTACGAAGAGTAAACGCCCCCTGTACATTCCTTACGCCGGTCCTTCTTTGCTTGAAATGCCGCTATTGAACAAAGGCAGCGCGTTTACTCAAGAGGAGCGGCTAGCGTTTAACTTGATTGGTTTGTTGCCGCAAAAAGTGGAGACCATTGATGAGCAGTTGTCGAGGGCTTATCGCCAGTATCAACAGTGTCATAGTGATTTAGAGAAGCATATTCATCTGCGTGCCATCCAAGACGACAATGAAACGCTTTACTTTCGCTTGGTCTCTCAGCATCTGGAAGAGATGCTACCGATTATTTATACCCCTACGGTTGGGCAGGCATGTCAGGAGTTCTCTAATATTTATCGCAATCACCGGGGGCTGTTCATCAGCTATCCGGATCGCGAGCATATGGACGATATCCTGCGCAGTGCCACCAAAGATAACGTTAAGGTGATTGTTGTCACCGATGGCGAGCGGATTTTAGGGCTGGGTGATCAGGGGATTGGTGGGATGGGCATTCCCATCGGTAAACTGGCACTTTATACCGCTTGTGGTGGTATTAGCCCCGCCTATACGTTGCCGATTATGATTGATGTGGGCACTAACAATCAGGCATTGCTGGACGACCCTATGTACATGGGCTGGCGTCATGAGCGAGTTAGCCAGGAAGAGTACGATGCGTTTATGGGGGAATTTATTGCCGCTGTAAAACGTCGCTGGCCGAACGTTCTGCTGCAGTTCGAAGACTTTGCCCAGGCCAATGCGGTACCGCTTTTAGAGCGCTACCGTGACGATTTGTGCTGCTTTAATGACGATGTGCAAGGTACTGCATCAGTGGTGGTGGGCACCTTAATGGCGGCGTGCCAGGCCCGCGATGAAACGATTGCCCAGCAGCGCGTAGTGTTTGTTGGTGGCGGCTCGGCAGGCTGTGGTATTGCTGAGCAGGTGGTCGTGGCCATGCAGGCAGAGGGTTTGACTGAAAGCGAAGCACGGGCGCGAATATTTATTGTTGATCGAGATGGGCTGATGACCACTGATCAGCCTTGGCAGCGAGATTTCCAGCGCCGTTTGGCCCACGATTCTGAGCTGGTTGCTAACTGGAATGGTCAGGGGCTTGAAGAGACCATTGCCCAAATGAAACCAACGATATTGATTGGTGTGTGCGGCAAGCGCGGTATTTTCACCGAACAAGTGGTGCGCACCATGCACGCGGGCTGCGAGCATCCGGTGATTATGCCGCTGTCGAACCCTACTTCTCAGGCAGAAGCGGTACCCGAAGATGTGATTCGCTGGACCGACGGCCAAGCGCTAGTCGCGACTGGTAGCCCTTTTGCACCGGTGGTGTATAGCGGCCGCACCTATCCAATTGCCCAGTGTAACAATGCCTATATTTTCCCCGGTATTGGCTTAGGTGTGATTGCCGCGAACGCTAATCGCGTGACTGATGAAATGTTGATGAGCGCCTCTCGGGCGCTGGCGCGCGAAGCGCCGCTGGTTAAGGAGGGCAAGGGCGCACTGCTACCGCCGTTATCGCGGATTCGTGATATTAGTAAATCGATTGCCTTTGAAGTCGCTGCCCAGGCCCAGCAAAATGGCGTGGCGCTTAAAACAAGCGGCACAGAATTACGTGAGCGTATTGAGAGAGCGTGCTGGTCGCCTGAATATCGTGCTTATCGCCGCAGGGCCTTCTAAGCTTAATAGCGAGAAGCCAAACAGCAAAACCAGGGCGCAAAAAAAAGCCCCCACCATGGTGGGGGCTATGCAAGCATTGGTAGGTTTTGCCTTTAAGCTGCGCCGATCATTTTGCGCAACACGTAGTGAAGGATACCACCGTGGCGGTAGTAAGCCAGCTCATTGACGGTATCAATTCGGCACTTGGCATCAACGGTGCGCTCCCCATCGTCATTTTTGATGACAATTTTCACGCTGCCCCCTGGGCTTAAATCGCTTAAGCCAGCAATTGATATTTCTTCATCACCGGTCAAACCAAGCGTTGCACGGCTTTCACCTTCGGGGAACTGCAGCGGTACCACGCCCATTCCAATTAGGTTTGAGCGGTGAATACGTTCATAGGACTCGGCGATAACCGCGCGCGCACCCAATAAGCGGGTGCCTTTTGCTGCCCAGTCCCGTGAAGAGCCGGTGCCATACTCTTTACCAGCAATCACCACTAGGGGAGTGCCTTCCTCCTTATATTTCATGGCGGCATCGTAAATCGCCATTTGCTCGCCGCTGGGAACGTGGCGGGTTTCACCACCAACAACCCCGTCCAGCATTTCATTTTTAATGCGCACGTTGGCAAAGGTGCCACGCATCATTACTTGATGGTTACCTCGACGTGAGCCGTAGGAGTTGAAGTCGACGGGCTTAACGCCATGCTCTTGCAGATAACGACCCGCAGGGCTATCGGGTTTGATAGAGCCCGCTGGGGAGATATGGTCGGTGGTCACCGAGTCGCCTAGCAGGGCTAACACTCGGGCGTTTTCAACATCTTCAATGGCGTCCGGCTCACGCTCCATGCCTTCGAAAAACGGCGGGTGCTGAATGTAGGTCGATTCAGGCCACTGATAGACTTTGCTTTCAGGAACGTTGATGGCTTTCCAGGTATCGTCGCCTTCAAATACCGCACCATACTCTTTGCGGAACATCTCAGTGTTGACCTGTTCAACGGCAGTGGCGATATCTGCTTGAGAAGGCCAGATGTCTTTGAGATAAACCGGGTTGCCGTCACTGTCCTGGCCGAGTGGGTCGGTCGTTAAGTTGCACTGCACGTTACCGGCTAACGCATAGGCGACCACCAAGGGCGGTGAGGCGAGCCAGTTTGTTTTGACTAGCGGGTGCACGCGGCCTTCAAAGTTACGGTTGCCTGAAAGCACCGATGCCACGGCAAGGTCGCCGCTGTTGATCGCTTTTTCGATCTCGTCGGGCAGCGGGCCGGAGTTACCGATACACGTCGTGCAGCCATAACCCACTAAGTTAAAGCCCAGTGCATTCAGGTCATCGCTTAAGTTCGCGGCTGCTAAGTAATCGGTTACCACTTTGGAGCCGGGGGCAAGCGAGGTCTTAACCCAAGGTTTCGTGGTAAGCCCCTTTTGGCGTGCATTACGTGCCAGCAGCCCGGCGGCCATCATGACGCTGGGGTTGGAGGTATTGGTACATGAGGTGATAGCGGCAATTACCACGGCACCTGGATCGAGGCTGAAATCCTTATCGTTAAGTTTAACGGTTTGGCTGGTGTCATGTTTAAAGCTGCGTTCAACCCCTACCGCAGTTTGACCGCCTTCCGAGGAGAATTCCCCGTTTGCGGTTGTGTCCGCGCTGGCGTCCTCTTGCATGAACTTGTCAAAGGCGGCGGCCATGTCTTTCAGTGCCACACGGTCTTGGGGGCGTTTCGGGCCAGCAAGACTCGCTTCTACTTCATCCATGTTAAGGCTGAGGGAGTCGGTAAAGATCGGCTCATCGCCAGGTTCGCGCCATAAGCCTTGCGCCTTGCTATAGGCCTCTACCAACGCAATTTGGCCATCTTCACGGCCGGTAAGACGCATGTAGTTGAGCGTTTCGTCGTCTACTGGGAAAAAGCCACAGGTCGCGCCATATTCTGGTGCCATATTGGCAATAGTGGCACGGTCGGCCAGCGGCAAATCCTTAAGGCCGTCACCGTAGAATTCAACAAACTTACCTACCACGCCTTTTTTACGCAGCATCTCAGTAACGGTAAGTACCAGGTCGGTGGCGGTAATGCCTTCGCGCAGTTTGCCGTTCAGCTTGAAGCCAACGACTTCCGGAATCAGCATTGAGACCGGCTGGCCAAGCATGGCGGCTTCCGCTTCGATACCGCCGACGCCCCAGCCAAGTACGCCCAGGCCGTTGATCATAGTGGTGTGGGAGTCGGTGCCGACTAAGGTGTCGGGGTAGGCAAACGTCTGGCCATCCTGCTCTTTTGTCCACACTGCGCGACCCAGGTACTCTAAGTTGACCTGGTGGCAAATGCCGGTGCCGGGGGGGACAACGCTAAAGTTATCGAACGCTTGCTGGCCCCAACGCAGAAACTCGTAGCGCTCACGGTTGCGCTGCATTTCGATATCGACGTTTTCTTGAAACGCGGCGGCATTGCCGAACTTGTCGACCATCACCGAGTGGTCAATAACCAGATCAACAGGGGAAAGCGGGTTAATGCGGGCGGGATCTTCGCCGAGCTTCTCAACGGCAGCGCGCATAGAGGCAAGGTCTACAACCCCGGGCACGCCGGTGAAATCTTGCATGAGAACGCGGGCAGGGCGGTAGCCTATTTCACGGCTTGATTTGCCCTCTTTTTGCCAGTCCACTAGCGCCTGAATGTCCTCTTGATCAACACTTTCGTCATCGCCAAAGCGCAGCTGGTTTTCGAGCAGAATTTTGAGCGTTTTGGGTAGCCGGTCAATGTTGCCGAGCGCGTCGGCGGCTTTTGGCAGGCTATAGTAATGATACTGCTGGTTGCCTACTTCTAGCGTGGTGAGCGTATCGGGTATCTTGCCCATTGGTCTCTCCTTTGATTGCTTGGCCTTAAGCGAACTGCTGATCACAATTTGCTGATCGCAATGCTTAGGCGCGACGGTCACTGCTTTGCTTTAATGTGGCTTATCCCCAGTATGGCTTATCTTATTAATAGCACATGGGTGTTTCACCCCCGGCTTTCAAGGCGTCTTCGCCTAATCGCGAAGGCTAACCCTTGTAATTGCTTGTACTTGACGCCATTTCAGGCAGACTCTCTTGCAAACGATATCTGCTCAATTGTGACAAAGGTGGTGTCATGGAAACGCGTCATGAACGTTTAATTATTCTTGGTTCCGGCCCTGCCGGGTATACGGCAGCGGTTTACGCAGCCCGTGCTAACTTAAAACCGCTGCTGATTACCGGCTTGCAGGCAGGTGGCCAATTGACCACCACAACCGATGTCGATAACTGGCCCGGCGACGCACAAGGTGTTCAGGGGCCAGAGTTGATGGAGCGCATGAAGCAGCACGCTGAGCGTTTTAATACGGAAGTGTTGTTCGACCATATCAATGAGGTCAGCTTAGGTGAGAAGCCGTATACCTTAAAAGGGGACAGCGGAATTTACACCTGTGATGCGCTGATTATTGCCACCGGTGCCAGCGCACGCTATCTGGGCTTGCCAACCGAGCAGCAATTTATGGGGCAAGGGGTGTCTGCATGCGCTACCTGCGATGGCTTCTTTTATCGCAATCAAGAAGTGATTGTGGTGGGGGGCGGCAACACCGCTGTTGAGGAAGCGCTGTACCTCTCAAATATCGCCTCTAAGGTTACGTTGGTGCATCGTCGCGATACGCTGCGCGCCGAGAAAATCCTCCAGGACAAGCTATTTGAGAAAGTTGAAGCAGGCAAAATTGCCCTTGAGTGGTTCTACGAAGTGGACGAGGTGTTGGGCGATAACAGCGGTGTGACTGGCGTACGCGTTAAGTCGACCAAAGATGGTTCTACCAAAGAGATTCACGCGCCTGGGTTGTTCATCGCTATCGGTCATAGCCCTAATACGGGGATTTTTGAGGGCCAGTTGGCAATGAATGGCGGCTATATCAAGGTGACATCAGGCCTTGAAGGCAATGCTACCGCTACCAGCGTGCCAGGCGTCTTTGCCTGTGGTGATGTGATGGATCATATTTATCGTCAGGCGATTACCTCTGCAGGCAGTGGTTGCATGGCAGCGCTAGATGCTGAGCGCTATCTGGATGGCATCGCCTAAGTTAGCCGTGGTTAAACGCCTGTCGCGATCAACAATCGGCGGGCGTTTCATCGATGCGCAGGCGACCCAGTCGGCTGAGCACGAGCACTTTTCCTGGAGCGCTTGCCGCACATATATAAAAACGGCCATTGAAGCCGTTTGCGTGGCCAAGCGTGCTATAGCTCACACGCCGCCTGTTACGATTATAAGTGACGGTAGTTGCCTGCTCCTTAGGAAAGACACGAACGACATCGCTGCTGGTTATTTGATTTATCGCGTCCCCCTTGATGACCAGTAGCGCATTACTCCAGTCGCTGGTGCAGGTGTTTCTTTGCTGATTGGTTGGGCAAACCGTGGTCGTTTTACGCTGCGTGATGGCTGTGTTGCGAGCCAGCGAAAAGGCAGACTGCAATCTGTTAATATCGGCGGTAACGGCTGTGCTTCGGCCAAGTGCTTGAAAATTTGGCACTCCCCAGGCGGCTAAGGCTGAAATAAGCAGAAGAGCAATAATAAGTTCGATCAGGGTAAAGCCTTGGATACGCGTGTGTGGAACGCCGTTATTGTTAGCTGGCATGATGGCTCCAGGCGTGTGTTTTTTCTACAGCCTACCTCGCGGTGATCGTTTTTTATGTAAGCCAAAGCGGACAAACGTTGTGAGCAATTTCTTAATTATTGGCGGTGGCGTGATCGGTATGATGACGGCACTGCAGCTAGCAGATGCTGGCCAGCAAGTTACTTTAGTGGAGCGCGGCATTTGCGGGAAGGAGTCTTCTTGGGCAGGTGGCGGCATTGTCTCGCCGCTTTACCCATGGCGGTATGCGCCGCCCATCTCGCAACTTTCGCGCTGGTCAGAGGGCGTGTATCCCACGTTGTCGCTACGCTTGTTGGAAGAAACCGGCATTGATCCTGAATATCGCCAAAAAGGGCTGCTCTATCTCAACGTTGACGATGCGGACACTGCGCTTGGTTGGGCGAGAGGCTTAGCCAAGCCGCTGGAGCGTGTTAGCGCTGAGTTTGTGCGTCAGAAGGAGCCCATGGTGGCAGCAGCGCAGGAGAGTGCGTTGTGGATGCCGACACTTGGCAGTGTACGCAACCCACGTCTGGGGCAGGCGCTGCGCGCTCGGCTGCTGGCAATGCCGAACGTTGTGCTGAATGAAGGCTGTGAGGTAAATAGTTTTATAACGCATGACCAACAGGTGTTGGGCGTTGCGACCGCGCAAGGGGAGCTGCTCGCTGAAAAGGTGGTGGTATGTGGTGGCGCCTGGACAGCCAAGCTGTTAGAAAGCTTAACGATTCGCCTGCCGGTACGCCCCGTAAAAGGCCAAATGATTGCTTATCAAGCGCCGCCAGGATTGGTGCAGCGCGTGGTATTGAAAGATGGTCGCTATATTATCCCGCGCAGTGATGGGTTGCTGTTGGTAGGCTCAACCTTAGAAGAAGCGGGTTTTGATAAAACGACCGATAGTGAAGCGCTGGCGTCACTCAAACAGACCGCTGAAAGCATTGTGCCTGGGTTGTCAGATCACCCGGTTGCTTATCATTGGGCAGGGTTGCGCCCAGGCTCGCCGGACGGCATTCCATTTATTGGGGCGCTGCCAGGGTGGTCCGGTGTTTATGTCAATGCGGGCCACTACCGCAATGGGTTAGTGCTTGCACCTGCGTCTACCCACGTATTGGTTGATCAGCTATTAGGGCGTGAGCCACTTATCGACCCAGCACCCTTTCAGCCGACGGTAGATCGATTAATCACGGATTTGGCATAGCTGATGGCTGACGTTGTCTATCGGTAGCGGTTTTAATCGCGGTTCTGCTTATCTTGTTGCTCTTGCAAAAAACGATCCCGATGAGCGCTTGAGCAAAACCACTGTTCGCTATCGCGTAGGGCTTCTTCTTCCGGAACATGGACATCGCACCAGCGGCAGCGCACCATTTGTCCGCCTTCATGGCGTTCGGGTTCACTCTGTTGGTGGGAAAGTTTGCGCTCTCGGTAGAGACCATAAAGTTTCAGGCCCACATAGAACAGCACGGCAAAAATAATCAGCCGAATGATCAAAAGGTTCATCCTCTATGACTCCCATGGTGGGATGTAATAATAGCTAGAGTAACATGAGCGCCGGCTAACCTTTGCCAGTTGGCAGCCCTTGCGGGACAATGTACGTAGGTGAGCGGCAACGTGTTCTAAAGATTCTCAAGAGATTTTAACGCCCATGCAAGACTTAACGCTGGTAATGGCCCAACTCGACCCTTTAGTGGGAGATATTCCCGGCAATGCTGCACGCGCCATTGAAGCGGTGCGCGAAGCGAGGATCGAGCATGGGGCGGATATTGTTGTCTTCCCAGAGCTTTTCTTGTCCGGTTATCCACCGGAAGATCTGCTACTTCGCCCCTCGATGGAAGCTCGCTTGCGTGAAGCGCGGGCGAAGATGGCAGAAAAAATCGCCCGCGATGTGCTGGTGATTATTGGCTATCCGGGCGTTCGTGAAGGGAAGCGGTATAACCTGGCGGGTGTGCTGTATAACGGCCAATGGGAAGCGGAGTATGCCAAGCAGGCACTGCCGAACTATCAGGTGTTTGATGAGCAGCGCTACTTTACGCCGGGCACCAAACCGCTGGTTTACGAGCACAAAGGCGCCAAGCTAGGGCTGCTGATTTGTGAAGACCTTTGGGAAGGTACACCTGTTAATGCTGCCCGCGAAGCCGGTGCAGAAGTACTGATCAGCTTAAACGCCTCGCCCTATCATCAGGATAAGCCCAGCGAGCGCTTGCGCCTGTTAGAGCAGCGTGCCCAGGATGTAAACCGCCCGATTGTTTATGTGAACACGATCGGTGGGCAGGACGAGCTGGTTTTCGACGGTGGTTCTAGCTGTGTAGACGCCCAAGGCGAACTTAAAGTGCTGGCGCCTTCTTGGCAAGCAGGCTTAATGCCCGTTCAACTGCTGCAAACGAGCGCTGATACGTGGGAACCCCAAGTGGGTGAAATTGAGCCAGAAGTTGAGCCTGAAGAGAGCCTTTACTGTGCGCTGGTGACAGGGCTGCGCGACTACGTCAACAAAAGTGGTTTTAAAGGCGTTGTTCTGGGGCTTTCCGGCGGTATCGATTCCGCACTTTCCTTAGCGATCGCCGTCGATGCGTTGGGTCCTCAGCGTGTACAAGCAGTGATGATGCCTTATCACTATACGGCGGATATCTCGAAGCAGGACGCTGCCGAACAGGCGGACATGCTGGGCGTTCATTATGACGTAATGCCTATCGAGCCGATGGTCGAAGCGTTTATGGGCACGCTAGCAGAAAGTTTCGTGGGCACCGAGCGGGATACTACGGAAGAGAACCTGCAGTCGCGCTGTCGCGGCGTTCTGCTGATGGCGATCTCCAATAAGAAAGGCCTGATGGTGCTTACGACCGGCAATAAAAGCGAAATGGCCGTGGGTTACGCCACGCTTTATGGCGACATGGTGGGTGGCTATAACGCCATCAAAGACGTCTACAAAACCTGGGTGTATCGTTTGGCCCGCTGGCGTAATACCCAGTCGCCTGCTATTCCAGAGCGAGTGATTGAGCGCCCGCCCAGTGCGGAGCTGGCGCCCGACCAGCAAGATAGTGACTCATTGCCTGATTACGACGTGCTAGACGCCATTCTGGTGAGCTACATTGAAGGCGATATGAGTGCTGAGGCAATTATCGCCGCTGGGTTTGATGAGGAAGATGTTTATAAAGTAGTGAAGCTTGTTGATCGCTGTGAATATAAACGCCGCCAAGCCCCGGTCGGAGTACGGGTCACGCCCAGAGGGTTTGGGCGCGACCGGCGCTACCCGATTGTTAATGGCTGGCAGCCTGGCGACTAAGCATCAAAAACGCCCTAAATCGTGCTTCTGCATGATTTAGGGCGGTGTGACAGCTTTCTGATCCTGTGCGGCCATTGGATCGATCGTTATGTTACAGGCTCTTATTTACAAGTGCTTATTCACAGGTGCTTAGGCTTGAAACGGCCATTGCTAAGCTGCTCATGGTTTGGCGCATTTTCACGCAGCACGGTAAGCACTTCGTTGGCGCGATCGTCCATACCAAGCCCTTGGTAGCCTTCTACCATGGTTGCCAGCGCGTCACGCGTTGCGTTGGACTCCGGATAGTTTTCAATCACCCAGCGACCTCGTTCAACGGCGGCCAGGAAGGCGCCGCGACGCAAGTAGTAATCGGCAACGTGCAGTTCATGGCGTGCCAGCAACTCACGTAGATACACAATGCGTTGCTGGGCATCCGGGGCATATTCGCTTTGGGGAAAGCGCTGAATTAATTCGCGGAAGTCGTTGTAAGCATCCCGTGAAGCACCCAAGTCACGCTTAGAAATATCAATCAGGCGCAAGCGTTCAAGGCTAAATCGCCCTGCCTGCCAAGCGGAAAGGCCGCGCAGGTAGTAGGCGTAATCCACTTGAGGGTGATCAGGGTGCAAGCGAATAAAGCGGCTGGCCGCGGCGCGTGCCTCTTCCCAATTGCTGTTTTCGTAGTAAGCGTAAATTAGCTCAAGTTGAGCTTGTTCGGCATGGGGGCCAAATGGGTAGCGGGTATCAAGCGCTTCCAGTCGCTCAATGGCAATTGGGAAACGGTTGCTATCCAGCGCTGTGCGGGCAAGTTCATAGAGCTCGCGTTCTTGCACACCTGAGAATTCATCCTCTTCTTCAGGTGTGGTGTCGTTACTGGCACAGCCTGCCAAAAGGGCAAGGCTTAAGGCTAGAACGCCAAAGCGGTTGGCAGCGGAAAAAGCGCGCATCATCATCCTCGTTGCAAACAAGCCTCAATCACCGAAAAGCGACGATGGCCATAAGTAGAAATGGTAGAATAGGTCGCAGTTCGCCCACTATAAATCACCTAGACGCAAAACGCAGGCTTAGCGACACTCTAATGCCGTTTGAAGAGTTAAAAAGCATTATAGGGTAGCCGCGGTGTTTGCGTCTTAAAGAGGTTGTTCATGTCTCGTATTGTTGAAGCCACGCAGCGAGTACCCGCGACATTAGCTGGCGCGCGTTTAGACCAAGCCGCCGCTGAGTTGTTCAGCGATTATTCCCGCGAGCGTTTGAAAGCGTGGATCAACGCCGGTGAGCTCACCGTCGACGGCGCTAAAGTAAAACCGAAGGCCAAGCTGCACGGCCACGAAATATTAGCGCTAAAAGCGACTATTGAAGACGATACTCGTTTTGAGCCCCAAGATATTCCGCTTGATATCGTTTATGAAGACGACGCGGTGATAGTCATCAACAAGGCCGCTGGCATGGTGGTTCATCCCGCCGCGGGCAACCCTGATGGCACGTTGTTGAATGCGTTGCTCCATCATCATCCTGCACTGGCAGAAGTGCCCCGGGCGGGAATAGTCCATCGCCTGGATAAAGACACCACTGGTCTAATGATGGTGGCAAAAACATTGCCCGCACAAACGACGCTGGTTGAGCAGCTGCAGGCGCGCAGCGTTTCTCGTCAATATGATGCAGTGGTGATTGGCAAGCCCGTGTCGGGTAGCACCATCGACGCGCCCATTGGTCGGCACCCAAAAGACCGCAAGCGCCAAGCGGTCACGGCTTCTGGGAAACCGGCAGTGACTCACTTTCGGGTGGTTGAGCGTTTCCGCGCGCATACCCATGTGCGCTGCCAGTTGGAAACCGGGCGTACCCATCAAATTCGCGTTCATATGGCTCATGCCCGCTACCCACTGATTGGCGATCCGCTTTATAGTGGCCGTGCTAAGCTGCCGCCGGGTGCTGCTGCGCCGTTAAAAGAGATTTTGCGTGAATTTCCGCGTCAGGCGCTGCATGCTCGGAAGCTCAGTTTTGTGCATCCGGTGAGTGGTGAAACGCTTACTTTTCATGCCGACTTGCCCGATGATCTACTGATGCTGTTGGATTACCTGCGCGAAGATAGTGAGACCATGAGATGAGCGATGCGATTGATCTAAAGCCCACGCTACTGTTACCTGACTGGCCAGCCCCCGCAAATGTGCGGGCGTTTGTGACCACTCGGGAAACAGGGCCGAGCCAGGATGATTTTGCCGCTTTCAATCCAGCGAGCCACGTAGGCGATAATGCTGATCATGTCGCGCTATGTCGGCGTTTGTTGCACAAAGAAATCGGCGATGATCGACCGTTGCTGTGGCTTAACCAAACCCATGGCGCACGTGTTCAGCAGGCGTATCAAGACGATACACCGGAAGCAGACGCCTCGGTTGCCAGCAGCAACGACTATGCCTGTGTGGTGTTAACCGCAGACTGCCTGCCGGTGATGTTCTGCAATCGCCAAGGGACTCAGGTAGCCGTTGCCCATGCGGGCTGGCGCGGGCTGGCGGGTGGCGTGTTGGAAGCGACCGTCGCCGCGATGAACTGCGATTCCGACGACATTTTGGTGTGGTTAGGCCCGGCTATTTCGAATGCCCAGTTTGAGGTAGGACCAGAAGTCTATGGTGCCTTTGTTGCGGTACACCCTGAGACCGCTGAAGCGTTTGACCACAGCCCTTATCGTCTTGGTCACTATATGGCGGATCTTTATCGCTTGGCGCGCTTTCGTTTAGAAGCGCTAGGGATCCATCACATCAGTGGCGGCCACTTCTGCACGGCCTGCGAGTCGCGTTTTTACTCCTACCGCCGAGACAATGGCAACACTGGACGCATGGCAAGTGTGATCTGGATCAATTAAGTAGTGTTATTCCTTCGAGCTTGTTATACACAGCTCTTGAAATGTGTGGAACTGACTCCATTAAACTTGTCAAGCTAAACGTTTTTAGCACATTAAAGACAAGTTGTTGGGAAACACCGTGGGTCCAAACGCACGGCACCCCCAGGAGGAACTCCATGCGATTCGATAAATTTACTGCCAAATTACAGGCCGCTATTTCTGAGGCACAATCCCTTGCGGTTGGGCACGGCCATAATCAGCTTGATCCCGCGCACTTATTGCTTGCGTTACTCGATACCAAAGACACTGGCATCAAAGCCCTGGTTGAAAAAGCTGGAGGCAGCAGCTCGCGCCTGCGCGACGGTTTGCAGAAGCAGCTAGATGACTTACCTAAAGTAAGCCAGTTCGACGGTGACGTTCAGCCATCTCGCGACTTCATTAAACTATTCAATTTAACTGACCGGGAAGCGCAGAAACGCGGCGACCAGTTTATTGCCAGTGAATTGGTACTTCTGGCTGCACTGGAAATGAACAGTGCGATTACCAAGCTGATGAAAGAGGCAGGGCTCAACCGGAAAGCCCTGGAAGCCGCAATCAATAGCTTGCGCGGTGGTGCTAAGGTCGACGACCCGAATGCCGAAGACCAGCGCGAAGCGCTTAATAAATACACCATGGATCTAACCCAGCGTGCGTTAGATGGCAAGCTGGATCCGGTGATTGGTCGTGATGATGAAATTCGCCGCACGATTCAGGTGCTGCAGCGTCGTACCAAAAATAACCCGGTACTGATCGGTGAGCCAGGGGTGGGTAAAACCGCCATTGTGGAAGGGCTGGCCCAGCGTATTGTGAACGGTGAAGTGCCTGAAGGCTTGAAAGAGAAGCGCGTCCTTTCCTTGGATATGGGCTCGCTGCTGGCGGGCGCCAAATTCCGTGGCGAGTTTGAAGAGCGTCTGAAAGCGGTGCTTAAAGAGCTTTCCCAGGAAGAAGGCCGGGTCATCCTGTTTATTGATGAGCTGCACACCATGGTGGGTGCGGGTAAGGCTGAAGGTGCGATGGATGCAGGCAACATGCTTAAGCCTGCGCTGGCGCGTGGTGAACTGCACTGCGTAGGCGCGACCACCCTGGATGAGTACCGCAAATACATTGAAAAAGACGCCGCGCTGGAACGTCGCTTCCAGAAGGTGTTGGTCGATGAGCCCTCTGAAGAGGACACGGTAGCTATTCTGCGCGGCTTAAAAGAGCGTTACGAAGTCCACCACGGCGTGGATATTACCGATTCAGCGATCATTGCCGCGGCTAAGCTCTCTACCCGCTATATCACTGATCGGCAGTTGCCCGATAAAGCCATTGACCTGATCGACGAGGCAGCGTCACGTATCCGCATGGAGCTGGACTCTAAGCCTGAAGAGATGGATAGGCTGGATCGTCGGCTAATTCAGCTGAAAATGGAGCGCGAAGCGCTTAAGAAAGAGACCGACGAAGCCACTAAGAAACGCCTTGAGGCGCTGAACAACCAGATCCACGAATTAGAGCGCGAATACGCTGACTTGGATGAAATCTGGAAAGCTGAGAAAGCCAGTATTCAAGGCGCAGCGCAGTTTAAAGCGGAGTTGGAACAGGCGCGCATTGACCTTGAACAGGCGCGTCGCCAGGGCGACCTAGGTCGTATGTCAGAGATTCAGTACGGCAAAATTCCGGCGCTTGAGAAGAAAATCAGCGAAGCGGGTGAAGGCGAAGCTGATATTGCCAGCCACCAGTTGCTGCGCTCAAACGTTACCGAAGAAGAGATTGCCGAGGTGGTTTCTCGCTGGACAGGCATACCTGTCTCCAAAATGTTGGAAGGCGAGCGAGACAAGCTGCTGCGCATGGAAGAAGCGCTGCATGAGCGAGTGATTGGCCAGCATGAAGCGGTAGAGGCAGTGGCTAACGCCGTGCGCCGCTCGCGGGCAGGGTTGTCTGACCCCAATCGACCCAACGGCTCGTTCCTGTTCCTCGGCCCAACCGGGGTGGGTAAAACAGAGCTATGTAAGTCGCTGGCTAACTTCTTGTTCGATACTGAAGAGGCAATGGTGCGTATCGACATGTCGGAGTTTATGGAGAAGCACTCCGTGGCTCGCTTGATTGGTGCGCCCCCAGGCTATGTAGGTTATGAAGAGGGTGGCTACTTAACTGAGGCGGTGCGTCGTAAGCCCTACTCGGTACTGCTACTGGACGAAGTGGAAAAAGCGCATCCGGATGTGTTCAATATCCTGCTGCAAGTGCTGGAGGATGGTCGTTTAACTGATGGGCAAGGTCGCACAGTCGATTTCCGTAATACGGTGATCGTGATGACCTCTAACATGGGCTCGGACATCATCCAGCGCATGGGTGGAGATGATAACGACTACGAAGTCATGAAAAATGCAGTGATGGAAGTGGTGGGTAACCATTTCCGCCCTGAGTTGATTAACCGCATTGATGAGGTGGTGGTGTTCCACGCCCTTGGCCAAGAGCAAATTCAGGCGATTGCCGGTATTCAGTTAGAGCGTTTGAAAGTTCGCTTAGCTGAGCATGACCTGAGCCTGGAAATTAGCGATGACGCTATGGCCCAGCTGGCGGTGGTCGGTTTCGATCCGGTTTATGGCGCAAGGCCGCTGAAGCGGGCGATCCAAAGCCGCATCGAGAACCCATTGGCTCAAGACCTGCTGGCGGGCAAGTACGCCCCTGGCGACACTATTCATATCAGTGCGAGTGAAGGCAAGCTGGTATTTGAGTAATTTACGCGTGGGCAATTAAAACGCCTACGTTCTCAACGCGTCTGCGCAGTGATCCTCAGCAAGCCTGCGCAGTGAACCCCAGCTAGCCTGCGCAATGAAATAGGGCAAAAGCCTCGTTAGCTCTGCTAGCGGGGCTTTTTTAATGGCTAACTGCGACGTTTGTTGCGTTTGTCCTGATCGGAGGTTGACAGGCTGAGGGCGCTAATGGAATCTTGTGTGTTCCTGATTTGCGGGCGCGGAACCAACGGGCAACCCCTAATCCCCGCGCGAAGGGTAGGCGAAAGCCTTTACCCGCCGAAGGACTTCCGGGCTTGGGCTAACCGCCCGACCTGGCCAACGCCCCGACACGGCAAACCGTCGTGTAAGGTAGCTACTGGCGTATTTGATGATATGCCGGTGCTTCCGATGAGAGTGCAGGCCCTAACCGGGCCATATGCCAGGGTTTGGCATCAGGTGCCGGCATGGGCCGGCAGCGGCATACCGCCGCACTCGACACCGCAGGATGTCCTGCGGATCGCACTCGAGACCTCCAGGGGAGAAACACAGTGGAACTGCTTTCCGGCGCAGATATGATCGCCCGCTTCTTGCAGGATGAGGGCGTAGAGTACATTTATGGTTATCCCGGCGGCGCGGCGCTGCACATTTACGATGCGCTGTTCCGCCAGGACAAGGTGAAGCACATTCTCGTGCGTCACGAACAGGCTGCAACTCACGCAGCAGATGGCTATGCCCGTGCGGCGGGTAAGCCAGGCGTGGTGCTTGTCACCTCCGGTCCTGGTGCTACCAATGCGGTTACCGGCATTGCGACTGCCTATATGGATTCGATTCCAATGGTCGTGTTGTGCGGTCAGGTCATGAGCCACCTGATTGGTGACGATGCCTTCCAGGAAACCGATATTGTGGGGGTGACTCGCCCCATCGTGAAGCACAGCTTCTCAATTCGGCATCCGTCTGAGATTCCAGAAGTGCTGAAAAAAGCCTTCTATCTCGCGGCGACTGGTCGCCCGGGTCCGGTCGTGGTCGATATTCCTAAAGATATGACGGCACCGACCGAGCGCTATGAGTACGTCTACCCGAAAAAGGTCAAGATGCGCTCCTATAACCCGGTTACCCGGGGGCATACGGGGCAAATTAAAAAAGCCGTTGAGTTGATGCTGAAAGCCAAACGTCCGGTGTTCTATACCGGCGGTGGCGTGGTAACTGGCAAGGCAAGCGAAGGGTTGACCGATTTGGTCAAACAGCTCGGCTTCCCCATTACCACAACGCTGATGGGCATTGGCGCCTATCCGCAAAGTGATCGGCAGTGCCTGGGCTGGTTAGGGATGCACGGCTCGTATGAGTCCAATATGGCCATGCACCATGCGGATTTGATTATCGCTATTGGCGCGCGTTTTGATGACCGAGTGACCAACAACACGTCGAAGTTCTGCCCCACGGCAAAAATCATTCACGTGGATGTGGACCCAAGTTCGGTATCTAAAACCGTACGCGCAGATGTGCCTATCGTTGGGCCAGCGTCTAGCGTCATTAATGAAATGATCAGCCTGGTTCAGGGGCAGTCAATTTCGCAGCCTGAAGCGCTGACCGAGTGGTGGCAAAAAATTGACGGCTGGCGCGCCGAGCGTGAAGGCAAGCTATATGAGCCTTCTAAGCCAGGCGAAGTGTTGAAGCCACAGGAAGTTATCGAAGCGCTATGCCGTGTTACTCGCGGTGAAGCCTACGTGACGACGGATGTTGGCCAGCACCAGATGTTTGCTGCTCAGTACTACAAGTTTGATAAGCCTAACCGTCTGATCACTTCGGGTGGTTTAGGCACCATGGGTTTTGGCTTCCCGGCCGCCATGGGTATCAAACAGAACTTCCCTGATGACGACGTTGTGTGTGTCACAGGGGAAGGCAGCTTCCAGATGATGATGCAGGAGCTTTCTACCTGTAAGCAGTACGGCGTGGGCGTCAAAATTGTAAACCTCAACAATGCATCGCTTGGCATGGTGCGGCAGTGGCAGGATTTGAACTACAAGTCCCGTCATGCGCACTCCTATATGGAGTCGCTGCCAGACTTCCACATGCTAATTGAGGCTTACGGATTTACCGCAATCACCGTGAATACCCTTGATGAGTTGGAACCGGCGCTAGAGCGCGCCTTTGCCGACAAGCATGAGCTGGTGTTCCTGGATGTGAAGGTTGATCCCTTTGAGCACGTCTATCCGATGCAGGTGCCGCTAGGTGCCATGCGTGACATGCTGCTGTCTAAAACGGAGCGTACCTGATGCGTCATATCATCTCGATTCTGATGGAAAACGAACCGGGTGCGCTGTCACGTGTGGTCGGGCTGTTCTCCCAGCGTAACTTCAACATTGAAACGCTGAACGTTGCACCGACCGAAGACCCGTCGCTGTCACGCCTGACGGTGACCACCGTGGGTGATGACCGGGTGATTGAGCAAATCACCAAGCATCTTAATAAGCTGATTGATGTGGTGAAGCTGGTCGACCTGACGGAAGGTAACCACATTGAGCGTGAGCTGATGTTGGTGAAAGTAAAAGCGTTAGGCGCTGCCCGCGATGAAGTGAAGCGTACGGTGGATATTTTCCGGGCGCAGATCGTCGACGTAACGCCAAGCCTTTATACCGTTCAGATTACCGGTGACGCCGCTAAGTTGGATGCTTTTCTACAGGCCATGGCGCCGGTAGGCATTCTTGAAGTGGCGCGTACCGGGGTGTCCGGTATCGCTCGCGGCGATAAAGTTCTATCGTTGTAAACGCAACATGCTAGCTGAATCTGTCGTTGGCAAAGCCGTCCTTATCAGGGCGGCTTTTTTTGTATCCTTTAAGCACACGTTAACCTGGTGTCACAGTCGCCCAAAACGCGTCAATCATCGGATTTTTGAGGCGTCGGTTAAGCACGCAAACTCCGACATCGTAGTGGGGTAGCTCGGGTTTTACGTTGAGTACTTGCACACGTTCGGACAGCGGGCTGTTATCTAGCACGATTTTGGGTACCACTCCCACGCCAAATCCCAGCCCCACCATACTTACAATTGCTTCGTGCCCAGCGACTTGGGCATAAATGCGTGGCGTAATGCCCATCGCTTTAAACCACGTGTTGGCGTACTCCCTTGAAAGCCCTGCCTCTGAAAGAATCATCGGGACATCACGCCACTGCTCGGCTGTTGAGCTTTCTGGCTGACTGGGCAGCCAGTCATGGGATTCTGTAGGTGCAATAAACAGCAGCGGTGAGCGGGTAAGCGATTTAAAGGCCAGGGCGCTGGGTGGAATCCGCGGGCGGGGGGTAATGGCCATATCGTCTGCGCCTTCCAGTACCCGTGACATGGCATCAGCGGGGTCGCCGGTATGCAGCTTTAATTCGATACCAGGGTGCCGAGTACGCACATCACTCAGTAGTTCGTAGAGAAAGCTATAGCTTGCGGTTACCGAACAGTAAATGCTTATTTCGCCACTCAGCTGTGCCACCGTGGCGGCCAGTGTTCGCTTCTGCATTTCCCACTGTTCTAAGGTCTCTTTTGCATAGCGCTGAAACGCTAAGCCTTGAGGGGTTAGCGTGACATGGCGATTGTCGCGCTCAAACAGTTGCGTGCCTAGCTCGCCTTCAACCTGCTGAATTGAGCGGCTTAAGGTGGATGGGCTGATATGACAAAGCTCGCTGGCGCGGCCAAAGTGCAGCGTCTCGGCCAGCGTTACCACATGCTTTAATAAGCGAAAATCCATAGGAAGCCCACTGTTAAGATCGATGTTTCATAATTAGAAATAGTATGTTGCAAATATAGCGTTTTACGCAATGGTGGCGGTGGCGTAGAGTGATCTCAACGCCAAAGCCCAGTGCTGCAAAAGACGGCACGGGTGGCCATCAACGCTGATACGACATATATAAATTATTCCTATATAACGATCATTTTTTGATCAAATTCGATTTTTGGAGTCTCGCTATGCACGTTTATTACGATAAAGATTGTGATCTGTCCCTCATTCAAGCCAAGAAAGTCACTATTGTTGGTTATGGTTCGCAAGGCCATGCCCATGCGAATAACTTGAAAGAGTCTGGCGTTGACGTCACGGTTGCTCTGCGCAAAGGTTCTTCCTCTGCCGCCAAAGCAGAAGCCGCAGGCCTGAAAGTGGCAAGCGTTCCAGAAGCGTGCAAAACCGCAGACGTTGTCATGATTCTGGCGCCGGATGAGAATCAAAAAGCGATCTACGAGCAAGAAGTAGAGCCGAACTTGAAAGAAGGCGCGACCTTGGCCTTCGCTCATGGCTTTAACATCCACTACAACCAAATCGAGCCGCGCAAAGATCTAGATGTCATCATGATCGCGCCGAAAGCGCCAGGTCACACGGTTCGTTCTGAGTTTGTTAAAGGTGGCGGCATTCCTGACTTGATCGCTATCCACCAGGATGCGTCTGGTAATGCCAAAGAATTGGCGCTTTCTTACGCGGCAGGCGTTGGTGGTGGCCGTAGCGGTATCATCGAAACTACTTTCAAAGATGAGACTGAAACGGATCTGTTTGGCGAGCAAGCAGTTCTGTGTGGCGGCGCAGTTGAGCTGGTTAAAGCTGGCTTTGAAACGCTGACTGAAGCAGGCTATGCACCAGAAATGGCTTACTTCGAGTGTCTGCATGAGCTTAAGCTGATTGTTGACCTGATGTACGAAGGCGGCATCGCCAACATGAACTACTCCATCTCCAACAATGCGGAGTACGGTGAGTACGTTACTGGCCCTGAAGTGATTAACGATGAGTCTCGTGCCGCAATGCGCAATGCACTCAAGCGTATCCAAACGGGTGAGTATGCCAAAATGTTCATTCAGGAAGGCAACACTAACTACCCGTCGATGACGGCACGTCGTCGCTTGAATGCTGAACACGAAATTGAGCAAGTAGGCGCTAAGCTACGTGGCATGATGCCGTGGATTGCTGCCAACCAGTTGGTTGATAAATCGAAAAACTAAGCGGTTAGCGTGTTAGTACGCTAGTTTAAGTCTCGGGGCGCACATTGTTGCGCCCCGAGTCGTTTGGCGTCGCATGCTGCAATTGACTGGCTGAGTTAGCGTCACCGTGTAGAATGAAAAGGGATCACTGTTCTTGTGACTTCACTTCAAACGGATGATATTTATGACCCAGGATGCTCGCGATCAAGAGCGTAAACAGGCCTCGCAGTCAGTGCCTCAAGAAGGCCAGAAAACAGAAGCTAGTGGTACTGGAGAGCAAGAAGACGCTAGTCACGAAAAGGTAAGCAATGGCAGCGTAAGTTATGACAACGTAAGTAATGAAGATCTTGCTAGCGTTTTTTTGCGCGAAACCGAAGTGGTTGAAGAAGCGGTTGAAGACGGTAAGAAAATTCGCCGAAAAGGCATTTACTTATTACCTAACTTGTTTACTACGTCTGCGCTGTTTTCAGGCTTCTTCGCGGTGGTCGCTGGCATTAACGGAGAATTTACTTCGGCAGCAGTGGCAATTTTTATCGCCATGGTGCTTGATGGGCTTGATGGCCGTGTTGCCCGTATGACCAATACTCAAAGCGAGTTTGGCGCCGAGTACGATAGCCTTTCTGACATGATCTCGTTCGGTATGGCGCCTGCATTGGTGGCCTTTACCTGGATTTTGCAAGATATCGGTAAGACTGGCTGGGTGGTGGCATTTCTTTATGTGGCTTGTGCTGCACTGCGCCTGGCGCGCTTTAACGTGCAGATTGGTAGTGTTGATAAGAAATGGTTTATCGGCTTGCCAAGCCCATCCGCTGCCGCTTTAGTGGCTGCAAGTGTGTGGACCTTCCATAGTTTTGATGCGGATGCGGTAGGTTTTAAGCTGCTAATGCTGTTTGTTGTAGGGGCTGCGGGTGTGCTCATGGTTAGCAATATTCGTTATTACAGCTTTAAAGACCTCGATTTCAAAAAGCCTGTACCTTTTGTTGTGCTTCTAGCGGTAGTGCTAGGGTTCGTAATGATCTCAGTGGAACCATCTGTAATGCTGCTACTGCTTTTTGGTGCTTATGTGTGCTCAGGCCCGGTATTGGCCGTTATGCGCAAGGCCAAGCCTAAAAGCTAAAGTTTATTCACATTTTCCCAAAAAACCACTTGCCAAGACGGCAGCGAATCCGTAAAGTACGCATCCGCTGCCGGGGACGCACAGCGTTACCAGCGGTGATTGAAGGTGAAAACCTTCGGTTTGTCAGAGAGTTAGAAGAACTCAGCAGCAATATGCTTCGATGTCTTCCAAGGCTTTTTGAAACGAGCCACGCCAGAAAGCAACGTTATCTCGCTTTCTTCGTTCACTCGCTTCACTCACTCAAAACAGTGATTGACAAACACCAGGAAGTGCGTAGAATACGCCTTCCTCGCTGAGGCAAGCCAGTTCATCGGTTAGCCAGTTGCTTCTTCGGAAGTTCAGCAGCGAAAACAGCTCTTTAACAATTTGATCAGGTAATTCATGTGGGCGCTTGCCGATGAGGGTGATAAATCACCAAATATCAAGGCAAGCGGTCATGAAAACGAAAGTTTGAATGAATTCGTTTGAACCTTGAGCCAAGTTTGATGCGCTTTTGTTACCTTTGGGTGACGAGTAAGCATCACAATGATTTTAAACTGAAGAGTTTGATCATGGCTCAGATTGAACGCTGGCGGCAGGCCTAACACATGCAAGTCGAGCGGTAACAGGGGTAGCTTGCTACCCGCTGACGCGACCAGACCCCTTGGGTGTTATAGGGTCAAGCCTCACGGGCCATTAGTACACGTTAGCTCAACGCCTTGCAGCGCTTCCACACCGTGCCTATCAACCAGCTGGTCTCGCTGGGCCCTTCAGGAGGCTCTAGGCCTCAGGGATGTCTCATCTTGAAGGGGGCTTCCCGCTTAGATGCTTTCAGCGGTTATCCCGTCCGCACATAGCTACCCGGCAATGCCACTGGCGTGACAACCGGAACACCAGAGGTGCGTCCACTCCGGTCCTCTCGTACTAGGAGCAGCCCTTCTCAAACATCCAACGCCCACGGCAGATAGGGACCGAACTGTCTCACGACGTTCTAAACCCAGCTCGCGTACCACTTTAAATGGCGAACAGCCATACCCTTGGGACCGACTTCAGCCCCAGGATGTGATGAGCCGACATCGAGGTGCCAAACACCGCCGTCGATGTGAACTCTTGGGCGGTATCAGCCTGTTATCCCCGGAGTACCTTTTATCCGTTGAGCGATGGCCCTTCCATACAGAACCACCGGATCACTAGAACCTGCTTTCGCACCTGCTCGACGTGTCTGTCTCGCAGTCAAGCACCCTTATGCTCTTGCACTCACTGCACGATGTCCGACCGTGCTGAGGGTACCTTCGTGCTCCTCCGTTACTCTTTGGGAGGAGACCGCCCCAGTCAAACTACCCACCACACACTGTCCTCGATCCGGATAACGGACCTGAGTGAGAACGCCAATGATGCCAGGCTGGTATTTCAAGGTTGGCTCCCCTCGAACTGGCGTCCGAGATTCAAAGCCTCCCAGCTATCCTACACAGGCAACATCAGCGTCCAGTGTGAAGCTATAGTAAAGGTTCACGGGGTCTTTCCGTCTAGCCGCGGGTACACCGCATCTTCACGGCGATTTCAATTTCACTGAGTCTCGGGTGGAGACAGCGTGGCCATCATTACGCCATTCGTGCAGGTCGGAACTTACCCGACAAGGAATTTCGCTACCTTAGGACCGTTATAGTTACGGCCGCCGTTTACCGGGGCTTCAATCAAGAGCTTCGGACGAATCCTAACACCATCATTTAACCTTCCGGCACCGGGCAGGCGTCACACCCTATACGTCCGCTTGCGCGTTAGCAGAGTGCTGTGTTTTTACTAAACAGTTGCAGCCACCTGGTATCTTCGACCGGTTCGGGCTTAGAGAGCAAGTCTCGTCACCCTACGCCGGCGTGCCTTCTCCCGAAGTTACGGCACCATTTTGCCTAGTTCCTTCACCCGAGTTCTCTCAAGCGCCTTGGGATTCTCACCCTGACCACCTGTGTCGGTTTGGGGTACGGTCGCACATGATCTGAAGCTTAGAGGCTTTTCCTGGAAGCGTGGCATCAATGACTTCCTGACCGTAGTCAGTTCGTTTCGTGTCTCGGCCTTAAAGGGTCCCGGATTTACCTAAGACCCAAGCCTACTCACTTTCACCAGGACAACCAACGCCTGGCTCACCTAGCCTTCTCCGTCCCCCCATCGCAATCATGTCCGGTACAGGAATATTGACCTGTTTCCCATCGACTACGCCTTTCGGCCTCGCCTTAGGGGCCGACTCACTCTGCTCCGATTAGCGTCGAACAGAAACCCTTGGTCTTCCGGCGAGGGAGTTTTTCACTCCCTTTATCGTTACTCATGTCAGCATTCGCACTCGTGATACCTCCAGCGAACTTCTCAATTCACCTTCATCGGCTTACACGACGCTCCTCTACCGCTCACACATAGTGTGAACCCGTAGCTTCGGTACCTGGTTTAGCCCCGTTACATCTTCCGCGCAGGCCGACTCGACTAGTGAGCTATTACGCTTTCTTTAAAGGATGGCTGCTTCTAAGCCAACCTCCTAGCTGTCTGAGCCTTCCCACATCGTTTCCCACTTAACCAGGATTTCGGGACCTTAGCTGACGGTCTGGGTTGTTTCCCTTTTCACGACGGACGTTAGCACCCGCCGTGTGTCTCCCACGCTTGCACTCACCGGTATTCGGAGTTTGCCTCGGGTTGGTAAGTCGGGATGACCCCCTAGCCGAAACAGTGCTCTACCCCCGGCGGTGATACGTGAGGCGCTACCTAAATAGCTTTCGAGGAGAACCAGCTATCTCCGAGCTTGATTAGCCTTTCACTCCGATCCACAAGTCATCCAAATCTTTTTCAACAGATCCTGGTTCGGGCCTCCAGTTGATGTTACTCAACCTTCACCCTGCTCATGGATAGATCGCTCGGTTTCGGGTCTATATCCAGCGACTGTGTCGCCCAGTTAAGACTCGGTTTCCCTACGGCTCCCCTAAACGGTTAACCTCGCCACTGAATATAAGTCGCTGACCCATTATACAAAAGGTACGCAGTCACAGAACAAGTCTGCTCCTACTGCTTGTACGCACACGGTTTCAGGATCTATTTCACTCCCCTCTCCGGGGTTCTTTTCGCCTTTCCCTCACGGTACTGGTTCACTATCGGTCAGCCAGGAGTATTTAGCCTTGGAGGATGGTCCCCCCGTCTTCAGTCAAGGTTTCTCGTGCCCCGACCTACTCGATTTCACATGATCAGATTTTCGACTACGGGGCTATCACCCACTATGGCCGCGCTTCCCAGCGCATTCGCCTAATCAGTCACATGCTTAAGGGCTGGTCCCCGTTCGCTCGCCGCTACTAGGGGAATCTCGGTTGATTTCTTTTCCTCAGGGTACTTAGATGTTTCAGTTCCCCTGGTTCGCCTCTTACGCCTATATATTCAGCGCAAGATACTCATCTTATGATGAGTGGGTTTCCCCATTCAGAAATGCCCGGGTCACAGGTTGTTTGCCACCTCGCCGAGCCTTATCGCAGGCTTCCACGTCTTTCATCGCCTCTGGCTGCCTAGGCATCCACCGTGTGCGCTTCATTGCTTGACCCTATAACCCGAAGGAGTCTGGTATCTCGCAATGATAACGATTGCCGGATACGCTTGAGACGTATCACAAAACAATTACGTATAAACGTTTTAAAA
>NZ_CP022286.1:4685655-4723828 GCF_002216165.1 Halomonas sp. N3-2A
TCTGATCAGGTAATTCATTGTGAGCGCTTACCGCGAGGGATGATGCATCGTTTAAGGAGGTGATCCAGCCGCAGGTTCCCCTACGGCTACCTTGTTACGACTTCACCCCAGTCATGAACCACACCGTGGTGATCGCTTTCCCGAAGGTTAAGCTAACCACTTCTGGTGCAGTCCACTCCCATGGTGTGACGGGCGGTGTGTACAAGGCCCGGGAACGTATTCACCGTGACATTCTGATTCACGATTACTAGCGATTCCGACTTCACGGAGTCGAGTTGCAGACTCCGATCCGGACTGAGACCGGCTTTTCGGGATTAGCTGACTCTCGCGAGCTCGCAACCCTTTGTACCGGCCATTGTAGCACGTGTGTAGCCCTACTCGTAAGGGCCATGATGACTTGACGTCGTCCCCACCTTCCTCCGGTTTGTCACCGGCAGTCTCCTTAGAGTTCCCGGCATTACCCGCTGGCAAATAAGGACAAGGGTTGCGCTCGTTACGGGACTTAACCCAACATTTCACAACACGAGCTGACGACAGCCATGCAGCACCTGTCTCTGCGTTCCCGAAGGCACCAAGTGATCTCTCACAAGTTCGCAGGATGTCAAGAGTAGGTAAGGTTCTTCGCGTTGCATCGAATTAAACCACATGCTCCACCGCTTGTGCGGGCCCCCGTCAATTCATTTGAGTTTTAACCTTGCGGCCGTACTCCCCAGGCGGTCGACTTATCGCGTTAACTTCGCCACAAAGTGCGCTAGGCACCCAACGGCTGGTCGACATCGTTTACGGCGTGGACTACCAGGGTATCTAATCCTGTTTGCTACCCACGCTTTCGCACCTCAGTGTCAGTGTCAGTCCAGAAGGCCGCCTTCGCCACTGGTATTCCTCCCGATCTCTACGCATTTCACCGCTACACCGGGAATTCTACCTTCCTCTCCTGCACTCTAGCTTGACAGTTCCGGATGCCGTTCCCAGGTTGAGCCCGGGGCTTTCACAACCGGCTTATCAAGCCACCTACGCGCGCTTTACGCCCAGTAATTCCGATTAACGCTTGCACCCTCCGTATTACCGCGGCTGCTGGCACGGAGTTAGCCGGTGCTTCTTCTGCGAGTGATGTCTTTCCTAATGGGTATTAACCACTAGGCGTTCTTCCTCGCTGAAAGTGCTTTACAACCCGAGGGCCTTCTTCACACACGCGGCATGGCTGGATCAGGCTTTCGCCCATTGTCCAATATTCCCCACTGCTGCCTCCCGTAGGAGTTCGGGCCGTGTCTCAGTCCCGATGTGGCTGATCATCCTCTCAGACCAGCTACGGATCGTTGCCTTGGTGAGCCATTACCTCACCAACTAGCTAATCCGACATAGGCTCATCCAATAGCGAGAGCCGAAGCCCCCTTTCTCCCGTAGGACGTATGCGGTATTAGCCTGGGTTTCCCCAGGTTATCCCCCACTATCGGGCAGATTCCTATGCATTACTCACCCGTCCGCCGCTCGTCAGCGGGTAGCAAGCTACCCCTGTTACCGCTCGACTTGCATGTGTTAGGCCTGCCGCCAGCGTTCAATCTGAGCCATGATCAAACTCTTCAGTTTAAAATCATTGTGATGCTTACTCGTCACCCGGCTTCGTGACAACGACTACCGAATGCGATTGTGGTTTGATCACGAATGCCAGCGCCGCAAAAGGCACAGCTGCAAGGCCAAGCGCGATAAAGGCCACCCGCCAGGAGAACAGCGCGGTCAGTAGCGCCCCCAAACCAGGACTCATGATCATGCCAAGCGTCAAACCTGCCGAAACGAAGGCTATGCTACGCACCGCGTTGGTGCCCCCTGCATCGCTGGCGATCGCAAAAGCAACCGGCAGCATCCCGGCACTCGCCGCGCCGGTCAGCACGCGAAAGAACAGCGCCATCTCAAACGTCGCAGCGAGGCCAGTCCCCATAGAGGCTGCGGCGAAGAGAATTGACGCCGGGATGAGAATCCTCATTCTTCCATACCGATCCGACAACACGCCGAAAAAGAATGCACAAGCCGCATTGGCCAAGCTGTAGGCCGTGACAAAGAACGTCACGCTTTCCGGCCTCACGGATAAGTCGTTGCCGACTGGTGTGAGAATGGGCCCAAGCAGTAGTTCATCGGCACCGACGAGGAACGCGATGAAGAACAGCGTGACATTTTGGGCCCAAATCACTGTAGCTCCTCGATAAGTCGTGGTGATGGTCTTATCGTTGCGCAGAAACCAATACCATCATGGGACGCTCCACCTCTTCGGCCAGCGCCGGGTTTGCTTCGATCTGTTCCGCAGTTGGTCCCCATTCATTGACATGGCGAATAGCAAAACCAGCAGCCATCAGCGCGTTCAATGTGGTGCCCAAGGTCCGGTGGTATTTTACCACCCCGTCAGCCAGCCAGTTGCTGACGCGCTTACCTTCGTTTTGATAGTTGTTGACCGCCCACGACCGCTGACCTTCATCATCGGTAAGCCAGCCCTGACGTACCGAGCAGGTGTAGATTGGGTGCTCGGTCGTGAAGACAAACCAGCCGCCGGGTTGCAGCGCCTGATAGATGGTGGCAAATACCGGAGCGAGGTCGGGCAGGTAATGCAGAGCCAACTGGCTGTATACCAAATCGGTTGCCTGGCTCGGCAGTGCGAGCTGTTCAAGATCACCGCGTTGGTAGCTGATGCCGTTGTCATCGGTGAGCTCCCGTGCCCGTGCTAGCATTTTTTCAGACAAGTCGACACCAAGTACTTCGGCGGCTCCTGCCTCTCGCGCACTGCGGCAAAACCAACCGTACCCACAGCCGAGATCGATGACCCGTTTTCCGGACAGATCCGGGAGCATGGCCTGAATAGACGCCCACTCCGGGGCGGCCTCCAAACCGAACTGAGAGCGTGGCAGTTGGGCATAACCGTCGAAAAAGGCCTGATTGTCGTAAATGTTTTGAGACATATTGAACTCCGAAAGTAATTTAGATCGCCTCAAAAATGAGACAAAAAAAAGCGAGCAAGGGAAAGCCCTGCTCGCTCTATGAAGCTGCCTGAAGGCAGCTTCAACGAAAAGGGCCTTGGATGAGTTATCATCCAAGGCCCTGATTAATCGCCACACACATAGACACCTCTATCTTCACAGACGAGGCATACGAGCATCGTGGCGATGAATGTAAGGAGGCTAAAGCTCCTGATCAGGCTCTGAACAACGCTTCATCGCAAGCAATTGTCAGAGCTAACTCGGGTAACGAGCTGATCTGAATCGTACGTATTTTGCATACCAAGCCAATCAAATAGGTGAGTATGCGTGACTTTTAACACTTTTAGCGAAAAATGTCAATCGGCGTTTTCTTTTATGTCGTGCGAGATTCTGTGGCTTGGACTTCCCCCAGTTTAGTAGACACGCATCGATAACTCCGCAGGAGGAGCAAAACGATGCCGGAAATGATCACGGGGAAGAAAACTCAGCAGTACAGCACTGAGTTCAAGGTGAAAGCAGTGGAGTGGAGTCATCAGGCCCACCGTAGCGTGAAAAGCGTCGCGGAAGCGCTGGATATTCACCCGATGATGCTGTCACGCTGGCGTAAAGAGTGCCGTGAAGGAAAGTTCGCCATGAAACGGGTTAAAAAAGCGCCAGAAGATGCCAAAAAGAACATCCAGGAACAAGATGAGATTGGCCGCCTGAAACGCCGGATATCGGAGCTTCAGGAGGAAAACGACATCCTTAAAAAGTTTCAACGTTTTCAGGCCGAGGAACGACGGAAGCGTTCCGGTTCATCTGGAAACACCGACGAGAACACGGCGTAAAGGCGCTGTGTCGACACCTGGACGTTTCGCGATCCGGGTACTACGCCTGGGTTAATCTACTACCAAGTCAGAGAGCGGCAGAGAAAGCAGATCTGCTGTTGAAAGTCCGGAAGATTTTTAACGAGAGCAAAGGCCGATATGGCAGTCCCAGGGTCTACCAGACTCTGCGCAGAGAAGGCCTGGTGATTGGAGAGAATCGGATCGCGAAAATCATGCGAGAGTGGGGCATGAAAGCTCGTGTCATGCGGGTTTATCGCCGGATGACAAAGCGGCGAGAGGACTTAAAGGCGTTGCCCAACTACCGTCTGGATGCGGAGAAGCCTGTAGGAATGAATCAACACTGGAGCAGTGACGTCACCTACATCAAGCTTGGCAAGAAGTACGTGTTCCTGGCGGTGGTGCTGGATCTGTATTCACGCCGGGTTATCAGTTGGCGCTTGGGAGAAAGCCTGAGTGCAAACTTTACCCGGGCGACTCTGCGTGATGCCTTTAAAAGCCGCAACCCGGACTCTGGCCTGCTGTTCCATACGGATCGAGGTATTGAGTACCGAGCCCACAAAACCCAGGCATTGCTGAGACAGCATCAGGTAAAGCACAGCATGAATCGGCCTGGCCAGTGTACCGACAATGCTGAGGTCGAGTCGTTCTTCAAGACGCTCAAGGGAGAACTGCTACACGCCACCAGTTTCGTGACGATGCGCCAATTACGGAAACATATAAAAGCCTATATTGAGGGCTTTTATAATACCCAACGGCTGCACAGTGGCCTTGGTTACCGGCCCTGGTGATCACCGACAGCGAAGGCAACGTGGTCAACGCCACGGCCACCGTGGGTGCCGACGGCAGCTACACCACCACCGAAGACCTCAGCAGCCTGGTCGACGGCGAAATCACCGTGGACGCCAGCGCCGAAGACCGCAACGGCAACCCGGTCAGCGACAGCGACAGCGGCGAACTCGACGCCACCGCCGGTACGCTCGACGTCACCCTGGGTGACCTCAGCGACGACACCGCCGTGGAGATCAGCGGTACCACCAGCGACGTCGCCGACGGCGAGACCGTCACCCTGGTGATCACCGACAGCGAAGGCAACGTGGTCAACGCCACGGCCACCGTGGGTGCCGACGGCAGCTACACCACCACCGAAGACCTCAGCAGCCTGGTCGACGGCGAAATCACCGTGGACGCCAGTGCCGAAGACCGCAACGGCAACCCGGTCAGCGACAGCGACAGCGGCGAACTCGACGCCACCGCCGGTACGCTCGACGTCACCCTGGGTGACCTGGCCGACAACACCGCCGTGGAGATCAGCGGTACCACCAGCGACGTCGCCGACGGCGAGACCGTCACCCTGGTGATCACCGACAGCGAAGGCAACGTGGTTAACGCCACGGCCACCGTGGGTGCCGACGGCAGCTACACCACCACCGAAGACCTCAGCAGCCTGGTCGACGGCGAAATCACCGTGGACGCCAGCGCCGAAGACCGCAACGGCAACCCGGTCAGCGACAGCGACAGCGGCGAACTCGACGCCACCGCCGGTACGCTCGACGTCACCCTGGGTGACCTGGCCGACAACACCGCCGTGGAGATCAGCGGTACCACCAGCGACGTCGCCGACGGCGAGACCGTCACCCTGGTGATCACCGACAGCGAAGGCAACGTGGTTAACGCCACGGCCACCGTAGGGGCCGACGGCAGCTACACCACCACCGAAGACCTCAGCAGCCTGGTCGACGGCGAAATCACCGTGGACGCCAGCGCCGAAGACCGCAGGCATCCACCGTGTGCGCTTCATTGCTTGACCCTATAACCCGAAGGAGTCTGGTATCTCGCAATGATAACGATTGCCGGATACGCTTGAGACGTATCACAAAACAATTACGTATAAACGTTTTAAAAACGTTTATGTCAGCATGATATACATTGTTAAAGAGCGACTGTTCGATGAACAGTGATAAGGCAACGCAGTCTCAGCGTTTGACTTATCAATGGTCACAAAACATCAACAAACGGTTGGTAAAATACAACATAATGGTGGAGCCAAGCGGGATCGAACCGCTGACCTCCTGCGTGCAAGGCAGGCGCTCTCCCAGCTGAGCTATGGCCCCATTTTTTTTGCCGACCTAACCTCTTGCCATTAATTTCTGTGAGACAAGGCAAAATGCAACGACGTATAGCCTGCTATACGAGGAGCATTTTAACGCAGTATCACAGGAATTTGGTGGGTCTGGGCAGACTTGAACTGCCGACCTCACCCTTATCAGGGGTGCGCTCTAACCAACTGAGCTACAGACCCAAGAGGGGATCGTGCTTAAACCGTTTGCTCTATTATCTGATCAGGTAATTCATTGTGAGCGCTTACCGCGAGGGATGATGCATCGTTTAAGGAGGTGATCCAGCCGCAGGTTCCCCTACGGCTACCTTGTTACGACTTCACCCCAGTCATGAACCACACCGTGCCGAAGACCGCAACGGCAACCCGGTCAGCGACAGCGACAGCGGCGAACTCGACGCCACCGCCGGTACGCTCGACGTCACCCTGGGTGACCTCAGCGACGACACCGCCGTGGAGATCAGCGGTACCACCAGCGACGTCGCCGACGGCGAGACCGTCACCCTGGTGATCACCGACAGCGAAGGCAACGTGGTCAACGCCACGGCCACCGTGGGTGCCGACGGCAGCTACACCACCACCGAAGACCTCAGCAGCCTGGTCGACGGCGAAATCACCGTGGACGCCAGCGCCGAAGACCGCAACGGCAACCCGGTCAGCGACAGCGACAGCGGCGAACTCGACGCCACCGCCGGTACGCTCGACGTCACCCTGGGTGACCTCAGCGACAACACCGCCGTGGAGATCAGCGGTACCACCAGCGACGTCGCCGACGGCGAGACCGTCACCCTGGTGATCACCGACAGCGAAGGCAACGTGGTTAACGCCACGGCCACCGTGGGTGCCGACGGCAGCTACACCACCACCGAAGACCTCAGCAGCCTGGTCGACGGCGAAATCACCGTGGACGCCAGCGCCGAAGACCGCAACGGCAACCCGGTCAGCGACACCACCAGCTTCTGATTGCTGAATTTCGGCTTCAGCTCGCGCTCATAGACCGAACGGCGCATATCGCGGGTGGAGTCGGCCATCTGGTAGCCGCGCAGCCACTTCTCCGCCCAGGCACCAAACGTCTCCGCATCTTTCACTCGCGCCTTGTCACGGGCCTTCTCCTTGGCCGGCGACTTGCCAGCCGCAACCATCTTCTTGGCGTCATTCAACTGCTCACGGGCTTCAGCCAAGGTAATGCCACCGACGCCATAGCGACCAAAGGTGATGGTCTCCTGCCGTCCGTTGATTGAGTAGTTGTAACGAAACGAGATGGAGCCGGCTGGAGTCACGGCCACATAGAGACCTTCTCGGTCATTCACCTTATAGAGCTTGTCCCTGGGCTTGAGATTTCGCAGCTTGGTATCGGTCAGCATGTAGTGTGTCCCTCTTCATTCTCGATACCATGCTGAAAAAATGCCAAAATCACATCATTTTTTCCATACAAAACAGCAAGTTATAAAAACTTGATACCATGAACACATAAGAAAATGTAGCATGGTATCGGCATCAATCATGGCATCATCAACGGATAGTACCAGCTTTGATGCCATGCTCAAACGGCTCCAGCTCCGCCCAGAAGCTGAAATCGCCACGCCGCACGCCTTCGCCCTTCGGCCCGGCCACGGTAAGCACCGCCGGCACCGTGTCCAGGCCGTCCAGTTTGGCGCGGTTGGCGCCGTCGGTGACCACCACCTTGCTGCCGGCGATGTCCAGACGGTGGCCAATGGCCTTGGGCCCGAAGGCGGTGAACAACGGCTGATACACGGCGCCCAGGCGCCAGGTGCCGAGGATGGTGATCAGCAGTTCCACGCGGCGCGGCAGCAGCCCGGACACGCAATCGCCGGCGCGCACGCCCTGGCCGTGCAGAAAGTCGGCGAAGCGTGCCGACCAGCGTTGCAGTTCATCGAAGGTATAGCGCTCGCGAGCGCCGCTCTCGCCTTCCCAGAACAGCGCGATGCGCCCGGGCAGAGCGTGTCGGTCGCAACATTCCACGCAGGCGTTCAGGCTGTGCAGGGAGCCGGCCAGGTTGGCGTCGGCGAACGTCTGGTAATCGAAGCCGTCGGCGGCCTGTTGATAGTCACGCATAAAAACTCTCCATGGCAATTCACGGCGGTGAATTGCCGTTTGTTATTGGTCTCCGCATGGAAATGAGGCGTCCCTCGAACTCAGCCGAGCCGAAGTAGAAGCACTGGGCGATACCCCACAGAGCCTGACCACCCAGTACGGCGAGCTGACCCTGAATGGCTACAGCCAAGCCGCTGACGGCACCATCACTCTCGACTACAGCTATGAGCTGACCACGGCACCGAGCGAGAACGTCGATGACCTGATGGACAGCCTTACCGTGACCGCCACCGACGGTGATGGTCAGAGCAACAGCGACGACCTGAACATCAAGATCGTCGATGATGCGCCGACGGCGACCGATGACACCAACGCTGTGACCGAAGGCGATGACACCACCAGTACTGTCGAGACCAGTGGTAATGTGATCGGTGGTAGTGATGCCTCGTCGGGTGATGTCGAAGACTCCCAAGGCGCTGACGGTGCCACGGTCACCGCGGTGACCAGCACTAATGTTCCCGCTGCCGAAGCCACTGAGACTGACGGCACGCTGGTGATCGACGGTGAATACGGCACGCTGACGATCAATGCGGATGGTAGCTATACCTACACACTCGACAACGCCAACCTCACGGTCCAAGGCCCGCTTTGGGGCGCAACCCGAAGGGCCGGGGCCGTTTTCGCGCAATCCCGCGTTGCGATTCGCTTGTGTGGCGGCCCACACCGTGCTCACCGCGCCTTGTCTTGCGCGAAAACGGCCTCCGGCGCGACCATCAAAATTAGTGTGAACAGGCCCTAGGAGAGACCCGTTATGGATCGCATGCATTTCGGCCAACACAGTTCGTCCCAGTTCAACGAAGCCCTGGAGTCGATCCGCAACCATTTAATGGAGATGGGCGGGCTGGTTGAAAAACAGGTGGTGGATGCGCTCGAGTCGTTGTTACACGCCGACTCTGGCCTGGCTGAAAAAGTGATGCACACCGAGGAAAAAGTCGATCAGTTGGAAATACAGATCGACGAAGAGTGCGCCCGGGTGCTTGCCCTGCGTCAGCCCGCTGCTTCGGACCTGCGATTGATCATCGCGGTGTCGAAAGCGGTGTCCGACCTGGAACGCATCGGCGATGAATCAGCCAAGATCGCCGCCATGGCGTTGCAGCTTTCCGAACAGGGAGAGTCGCCGCGCGGTTACGTGGAAGTACGCGGTGTCACCGAAATGAGCAACGGCAACCTGGACGCGGCCTTCTTCACCTCCGGCGTGCCCAACTCCAGCATCACCGGCCTGATGCAGACCAACGACGTCACCTTCGTGCCCGTCGATGGGGATGTGGCCGACAAATTGCTCGAGGCCTATCCGTATTACGAAAGCTACACGATCCCCGCGGACAAACCCGAGCGCTACGGCCTGGACAACGCGGTGACCACCGTGGCGATCCGCAATATCCTGATCGTGCCGGCCTCCATGGATGACGGCGTGGCGGAAGAACTGACGCAACGCTTCGACGACTACTTGCAGTCCGACAAGGTCTCGGTGGGCGCGCTCAAGGACATCGATCCCGCCAGCATGGACCAGAACCTGGTGGTGCCGCTGCACCCCGGCGCAAAGGCCTACTACGATGGCCGCGCAGGCACGGATGACGCCAGCAACGACTGAGGTCTGAGCGACTCACGCGCCAATGCGCAAGCTTCGCGGCTGGTGGTGGTGGCCGGTGCTGATCGTGACCGTGGGGGCCATTTGCTCGACTTCCGGGTGCATCGGTAACGTGACCGACTCAAGAACATTTCCGAGTGATTGACAAATCGCCGTAAAATCCTGCTCTTTAACAGCTGTAATCATCGCTTCGACATCCGGTCG
Source organism: Halomonas sp. N3-2A (assembly GCF_002216165.1). Classification (NCBI taxonomy): domain Bacteria; kingdom Pseudomonadati; phylum Pseudomonadota; class Gammaproteobacteria; order Oceanospirillales; family Halomonadaceae; genus Halomonas; species Halomonas sp. N3-2A. The sequence continues at coordinate 4,695,469 of NZ_CP022286.1, forward strand.
TTTGGCCGTCGTCAAATCGAGTGCGCCATAAACGTCTGCCGTCGACACACCAATCGTTGGTTTCGCAAGCACGACCCAGCACGGAGGCGGAGCAATCAATTTTTCAAGCTTTTCACCACGTCCTGTCGCGATCGCCGTCCCACCCATGACACAAAACGGGACATCCGAACCGACTTCCGCGCCGATTTCTGCGAGTTGTTCGAGCGTCAATCCGAGCTGCCATCAAGCATTCAAACCGCGTAATGTCGCGGCAGCGTCACTCGATCCACCCGCGAGACCGGCTGCGACCGGAATTTGTTTCTCAAGGTAAATCTCTACTCCAGCCTGGATGTTAAATTTTTTCTTCAAGACGGCTGCCGCCTTGTAAGCCAAGTTCCGCTCATCGTTCGGAACATAGGCGTGCTGGGAGTATCCCGAACTTGAGGATGACTATCAGAGAATCGCGGTTTCTTTAGGCGGGGCTCGTAACCAGATTATCATCGGTGGGAAAGAGATAAATGTTACTGCCGGTGATATTAAAAGCCGGCCCGTTCTAGATGGGTATTTTACGAAGGGGCTCTGAGAGGCCGCAGAAAATGCTCAGTCCGCTCAAACTTTTTCTGTCAGGGGCGCAACGAGCACTGCCGAAGCAGCGGTGCGTGATATTGGCAAGCGGATGTTTCCGGGCTTGTAGGGAGGTTCGCGTCAAGACCGGCGCGCAATCGAGGCTGGACTAGGTGCGGCCTTTCAGTAAGTTGTTCGCTCGGGGCGTATCTGGAAGATTGGAGATGCGAACCCAATCCGCCTTCTAGAAGCCCAGAATGTGAACTGCCTCGGGACGATTCAGGTGGTGCTATGCACTTTCTAAGCGATGTTTTGGCACTTATGCCACTAAGTCGGGCTGACCCAGACGACCTAAATAGGGGAGCCAACCGTAATTCGCATGAACCGACCCGAGGATCAGGTCCAGATGGACATGATCGACGATATGATGGAGCGTCAACGGGAGCACGCTGCCCTGGCGCAACTGGAAAGCCGGCCGTTGGCCACCGTCGATCACTGGCTACGCTACGGCCAGTTGCTGGCCGCCACCGGTCGCCTGGACCGCTCCGAGGAAGTGTTCCGTGCGCTGGTGGACCAATGTGGCACCGACCGCAGCCACCATGGCTTGGGCATGGTGCTGCTGAAAAAGAACGATGTGAACGGCGCACTGAACCATCTGCGCATCGCCCGCGAACGCACGCCGGCGTCCGCCGAAGTGCGCAACGATTACGGCTACGTGCTGCTGGTGGTCGGCTTGCCCGAAGAGGCCGCCTACGAACTGCGCACCGCCATGGAGCTGGGCAACGGTGAAGGCCCGGTACGTCAGAACCTGGCGGTGGCTTATCTGCTCACCGAAAACTGGGCGGGCCTGCAATGGATGACCCAGCAATACAACTTCACCGGCGATGAGCATCTGGTTGAAAAACATGAGATTGAAGTACGAGAACGGGGAAACACGACGACGTATTACGATCATGCGAATAAAAAACGAGTACGAGACAACAAACTCGGGGCAGATTATGAGAGGGAGGTCATCAAGGATGGGTTTGAAAGACCAATTGAAGGCGAAAGAACAAACGATGGTGAAGTCAGAGGATACACCGGAGTATCACGTGGAGAACAAACAGGAAGCACCACTCCATCGGACGCAAGAACCCTTGATTCAGAACGAACAGGAGCTTCTGATGCGTCTGAGAGCCGTCGAGGGCTATCTATCGACCGTCCTGCAGGAGGTCGTTCAGAAAGAGATGACGTTCCAACAGGAAATCGAGAACCTCGTTCAGATCAGCAAGGACACCGAAGAAGTGACGCATTTGATCATGAAGAATTCAACCGAAAGCTTGAGCAGTCGAAGCAAGGAACTCGAAAAGCATACCAGCAGCATAAACGGACAACTTCAGGCATTGATCGAAACCAAGCGGCGACCGGTTTGAAAAAGCTTGGTCTGTCGGCGAATCAAGTCACAATCATTTCCGGCATCATCGGAGGGGCAACAGGATTCTTCGTCTACAATGACATGATGGGAATTGCGATTCTCTTATTGTGGATTTCTGGAATGCTTGATGTCGTCGATGGGACGATGGCACGTCGCGAAAAACCGACAGCGATTGGAACGATTCTTGATCTTGTACTAGATCGAATCGTCGAGTTGTCCGTGCTGATCGGGATTGCGCTTCGTTTTCCGGAAACACAAATCGTCATGCTCTTTTTAATTGCGTCCTTTGTCATCGGTATGACGATGTTTCTCGCGATTGGGGCAGTCAGTGAAAATTATGGCATCAAGTCCTTCCAATACCAGCCGGGTCTCGTTGAACGGACAGAGGGGTTCTTGTTTTTAACGGCAATGCTGTTATTCCCAAGTGCAATCATCTGGATTGCGATCGTCTTCTTGATTGCAGAGCTGTATACGGTCTACACGCACACCGCCAGCGGCACCGATGGCAACTACGACCTGACCTTTGTGGACGGTGCTTTAACCATCGACAAGGCAACGGCCACCGTTACCGCCAATAGCGACACGACCACCTACAACGGCGGCAGCCAGAACGTCAGCGGCTTTACCGCCACCGGCCTGGTGGGTGGTGAAAACGCCAGCGTGCTGGCAGACGTAACCACCACCGGCGGTAGCGGCACCGACGCCGGTACCTACACGCACACCGCCAGCGGCACCGATGGCAACTACGACCTGACCTTTGTGGACGGTGCTTTAACCATCGACAAGGCAACGGCCACCGTTACCGCCAATAGCAACACAACCACCTACAACGGCGGCCTGCAAAACGTCAGCGGCTTTACCGCCACCGGCCTGGTGGGTGGTGAAAACGCCAGCGTGCTGGCAGACGTAACCACCACCGGCGGTAGCGGCACCGACGCCGGTACCTACACGCACACCGCCAGCGGCACCGACCTTGATCTCGCCCACCAGCTCGAAGTCCTCGAGCTGCTCGAGCATCTCAACCGGACGGAAGGCCGGACGATCGTCATGGTGTTACATGATTTAAATCAGGCCGCCCGTTTTGCCGACTACATCATCGCGATGAAAGAAGGCGAAGTCGTCAAAGCCGGAACGTGCGAGGAAGTCATTTCGCATGACGTCTTAAAAGAAGTATTCCATATCGATGCCGAAATCGGTCGTGATCCACGGACGAATAAGCCGATGTGTGTCACCTACAACTTAATCAAGGGAGATTAACCACATGAAGAAACTAGTACTCTTACCGATTTTATTACTCTTAACGCTCGTCATCGCCGCCTGCGGCAATACAGATAAAACAGAAGATACGTCTTCCGATACAAAAAAAGAAACGATCACCTATAAATCGGAAGAAGGTGACGTCGAAGTCCCGGCTGATCCGAAACGCGTCGTCGTCCTTGCCGGTTTCGCCGGAAACGTCAACGGTCTCCGGCGACCATATGGCCGGCCTGTTCCAGAACGACATAACGTGCCTCGGGGATTAGAGTGAGCAACTCTGTTGCGCCCCGGTCACTAAGAACATCGCTGTAGTAGCCACGTATCAAAAGCACCGGTACGTCCAACTGGCGGGCCGCCAGCTCCAGCCTTGCGCGGTCGAACATGCTCCCGGCCTTGGTTGGCGCGTTCGCGTGGTTGAGAAAAGCTGGGTCCCAGTGCCAGTAAAACCGGCCATTACTGTGTTGCCGCAGGTTTTTGCGTAGCCCGGAGAGATCGTTTGATGGCGGGCGGCGCGGGTTGTAGGCGGTGATAGCATCGCGTACCTGCTCCAGCGTTTCGAATCCGTCCTGATGATGACGCATGAATTCGATGATCCGGCGGACGCCCCGAGGTTCCAATCTTGGCGCCACGTCGACCAGTACCAGCGCCTCGCAATCCAGGGAGGCGTCTTCGCCAAGTGTAAGCAGATCGACTTCTTGATCGCGCCCTTTGTTGCCGCGGATCCGATCCATCCAAGATGGTTTTGTCGCCGCAATTTCCGCGTCCATTTGACTGCGGACGAGTTCGATATCTGATTTTTCCTTGACGATGACATAAAAATCTTCTTCACGGTGCCCCTGAATATGCAATTCATCCATTTTCGAGATTAACTCTTCTTCCGAGTAATACGTACCGATGTATTGTTTCGTTTTCATATGAATCTCCCCTTATGTTCGTTTTGTCGTACAACGTATCCTTATAAGGAGTATTTCCTGTTTCTCTGTAAAATATGCCAACAAGTCGGCTCTTCCATAAAAAAATAATCTATTTGACATGTTTATTCGCCAATCAGCTTTAATCCGACCGTCGCACTAAGAATCAGACCGATACATACTATCCGCTTCCAGTCTTTCGCTTCCTGATAAAAAATCATACTCAGTACTGTTCCACCGGCTGCCCCGATTCACCACGTTGCCTTCGCTGTCGGTGATCACCAGGGTGACGGTCTCGCCGTCGGCGACGTCGCTGGTGGTACCGCTGATCTCCACGGCGGTGTTGTCGGCCAGGTCACCCAGGGTGACGTCGAGCGTACCGGCGGTGGCGTCGAGTTCGCCGCTGTCGCTGTCGCTGACCGGGTTGCCGTTGCGGTCTTCGGCACTGGCGTCCACGGTGATTTCGCCGTCGACCAGGCTGCTGAGGTCTTCGGTGGTGGTGTAGCTGCCGTCGGCACCCACGGTGGCCGTGGCGTTGACCACGTTGCCTTCGCTGTCAGTGATCACCAGGGTGACGGTCTCGCCGTCGGCGACGTCGCTGGTGGTACCGCTGATCTCCACGGCGGTGTCGTCGCTGAGGTCACCCAGGGTGACGTCGAGCGTACCGGCGGTGGCGTCGAGTTCGCCGCTGTCGCTGTCGCTGACCGGGTTGCCGTTGCGGTCTTCGGCAGAGACATCTTCCGGTAATGTTTCGGGATCCGGAAGATGAACGGCTGGAAATTATCATTAGACAACAAAATGAAATCCTGCGAAGGTTGGGTGGTGAGTCGTGGGAGAGTGCAAGGCAATTCGTAGACTCGAATCCATCTTTAGTCCAGCACAAAAAACAGTTCTTTACGTCATGCTTAACGGGGTTTATAACTGCCCGATCTGCAAAAAGTTACACCAATTACCAAACAAATGGGAGAGTGAAAATTATGAAATGGTTGAAACCTGAATTTTTGACGTTTGTTGTAGGTGCGGTTGTCGTAGTGCTCAACGAAAAGTTTGGCTGGGGGTTGACAACGGAAGGTGTAATCGCATTCTTTGCAACGGTTGGAGGGTATCTCCTGCAACAAGGAATCGTCAATGTAAAACGTGGACAACCGTTAAGTTTCAATGGTTTATCCGTGAACAGCCGGAAGTTGATTTTTACGCTTGTCGCTCTTGACCGGCACGGCCCCTCCGCCACAATGCGCTGGCTTGCAGCTTGCAGCTTGCAGCTTGCAGCTTGCAGCTTGCAGCTTGCAGCTTGTTACTTCCCCGCTTCGGTGCCTTTGGCCGGGTCTCCGGCTTGTTCGTGGTGGGTGGCGGCGAGGGCGGTGTCGAGCTCCGGGACGCGGGTGATGCGTTGAATTGCCTGGCTGATGTCGGGGCTGAGGATGCGGCGGGCTTCGTCGTCCAGGGTGCGCAGGGTGTCGCCGAAGGTGAGCTGTTGTTGAGGGTCGAGATCCACCAGGCCGGCTTCCACCAGTTGGCCGATAAAGTTGCGCAACACCACCTTGTCGAAAAATTCCGGTGAGTTGAATTCATAAAGCAGAGAGAGCCGTTGCGCGGTGTGGTGCGCCAGCTCGCCGAGCTGGTCGGTGGTCAGCCGGCCGCTGCCGTATTGCACCAGCAGGCGGATGGTCAGGGTACTCAGCGCCTTGAGCGCGGCTTTCAGATACTCCACCGTGAAAGCCCGGCTGGCCTGCAACTCAAGAATCGTTGCGTCGGTGTACGAAATGTAGCCGGGCGCTGCGTCGAGTTCCATCGGGCAAGGTTCCTTTTCTTTTTAATTCAACGCGGCCGCCTTTGCTTGCCTGGCTGCACAAGCGTTTGAGGTGGCGTAGCGTCCGTCTTGCCCCTACCTTCCGCTTTCTTTCTTTGCCATCTGCCTGCCATTCACCCACGTGTCACCCACGTGTCACCCACGTGCCATCCGCGTGTCACCCACGTGTCACCCACGTGGTGCGCTATCCAACAGTGCGGTCCGCAAGGCGTTTGCTGGCGGGCGGTGAATGGAGAGTATGAAGGCTTGGAAGAGCAGCGGGTATCAGACATCCCAGTAAGTAGGTGTGCGATATTGTCCCGGTTTGTTGTGCGCCATTGCTTGGTTGATCGTCCCGTTCGCTGCGCGAAACCTTCTACATGGACGAGTACGACAAGCTCGCCGAAGAAAACGACAACTTCGAATGGCACCTGGCGCTGTCCGATCCGCTGCCCGAGGACAGCTGGGAAGGCCCCACCGGCTTCATTCATAACGTGGTGTTCGAGAACTATCTCAAGGAACACCCGGCGCCGGAGGACTGCGAATACTATATGTGCGGCCCGCCGATGATGAACGCTTCGGTGATCAAGATGCTGGAGGACCTGGGCGTCGAACCGGAAAACATTCTGCTCGACGACTTCGGCGGCTGATCGCCAGCGGCGCCGCCCGGCGCGCCCCCGGCCACTGCGGCCGTGGCGCGCGCCCACTTTCCCTCTTTCTCTCCGTGTGCACAGGCCAACCCCATGGGCATTCTTTCCGTTTCCCCCAGCCGTTGCTTTAACGCGCTGCTATGGGCGTTACTGTGCGTGGCCTTGCTCAGCGCGTTTATGTTGATGCTTACGGCGAATTCGAAGGTCTTTATCCGATGTTGTCCGAAGGTCCGGACCAAATGAAACGTGTCTCACAGATTAAAAATCATAAAACACTCCATGCCGTCGACCGGATTCTCATATTTACACCGGATACGGAACGCCCCGACTTCCAAGCATCACTCGCCCGCTATGACTCGTGGCATACACCGTATGCAATTGTCACGCTTGGAGATGTAACAGAGACGCTCGAGCGCTCCATCGCACCACTCGCCTTAAAATTCAATAAAGGGTTGCTCCCGGCTGAAGACGGCTCGCGTCACGGGTTGCCAAGTCTTGCCCTCGGAGCCTTTTTGCTGACACATATCTTGACGCAACTGCAAGAGATGACGGAAGAGTGGGCTTGACGCTTTTCTTCTATAATAATGACTGCTGAATCCTAGATACGATCTTTGCAAAAATTTAACCGAGTATCACTCCCGCCTGCCGCAGGGCGAACGCCAGAACGCCATTCTGGTGCCGCAGAAAGGCATCACCCGCGAGCCCAGTGGTGACGCGTCGGCGCTGGTGATCGGCGCGGACAACAAGGTCGAGAAGCGGCAGGTCACCACCGAGCGGACGGTGGGCAATCAATGGCTGGTCAGCGACGGTTTGAACGCCGGCGACAAGCTGATCGTGGACGGTTTACAGAAACTCGCCCCCGGCGCGCAGGTGAAACCGGTGCAAATGGACGAAGAGAAAGTTACCGCGCCCAAGGGCGAGCCCAAGGACGCCGAAGGCGAAGATGTGGCCCCCGAGGAAGCGCAACAAAACGGTAACGGCCAATCTCAACAGGGCGCGCAGTCCGGTGCCGGTAACGGCGCGGCGTAACGGGGAGCATCATGGCCAATTTTTTTATTGATCGACCGATCTTTGCCTGGGTGATCGCCATCGTCATGATGGCCCAGTGCGTGGATTCCGTGGGCGTGGGGTTCATGTTCGCGCCCTCGCACCACAGTGCCATGAAGTACGCCATTGGCCCGCGCAAGGAACTGGGCATGCGCACCCTGTTCAATATTCTCGGGCCGATGACCAACCCGGCCGGTGTGCAAAGGCTGGTGGTGGGCGTGTTCTCCGACAAACTGTGCCGGCCGATGGCCGAGGTGATGGGCCGGTTGGGCGCGGAGCATGTGATGGTGGTGCACGGCCTGGACGGGCTGGATGAAATCAGCCTGGCGGGGCGAACCCATGTGGCCGAATTCGAGGACGGCCAGGTAAGCGAATACAGCCTCACCCCCGAGGATCTGGGCATCGATTCCGCCTCTCTGGTGGGCCTGGATGTGACCGACCCGAACGCCTCGCTGGCGCTGATTCGTGACGCCTTCGGCAAGCGCCGCCAGGCGGTCGCCGGCAAGGCCGCGGAGTGGCCGCCTCTTCATGGACCGGCTCGGGCTTGAACACGCCGTTGTCCAGATGCTGATTGACCATGGCCACCGCCACCTGCTCGATCAGCGGCATCATTTTCAAGGTAGTGAGGGTCAGCTTGGTGGTCTGCACCGACCGGATGCCACCGGACATACCCCCGTAGCTGACGAACGCGACGGGTTTGTAGTTCCATTCGTTGTAGACGTAATTGAGCGCGTTGACCAGCGCCGGGGTCGGCCCGAAATTGTATTCCGGCACCACCAATACATAGGCATCCGCGCTGTCGACGCTGGCCGCCCAGCGCTTGGTGTGGTCGTGTTGGTAGTTCTGCTGGCGCGGATGATGGGGCTCGTCGAAAATCGGCAGCGCCATCTCCGCCAGGTCCACCAGATTCACTTCGAAAGCCCCGTGTTGGCGGGCCGCCTGATCGAACCAGTCCGCCACCGCTTTACCGACCCGCTCTATCCGTATCGCCAGCCACGCCGACGGACAGGGCGCCGGCGCTACGGCGCCAGGCTGCGCAGAATCAGGTTGGTCACCGCCGCCAGCCGACGCTCCTTCTCGCGCGGGTCGGTGAGCTTAAGCAGCACCGGCTGGGCGTACACCGACGCCGTCGAGCGGATTGCCGTGCACACCTCATCCAACGGCGTCTTGCGCTCGAACTCACCGCTCTCGCGCCCATCCGACACAATCTTCTCGATCACCTCATAGATGGCCCGATCATGGGCCTCGGTGACCTGCCACTCATTCTCGATCGCCGCCACGATGATGTCGTGCAACCGCCGCTCACGCAGAAATACCTTTAAAGACTGCGCCAACAGGCACTGCAGCATAGCCCGAAGGCGTTTGGTAGCCGGCGCATCGCGCTCCGCCACCTCGCGGATCGCCACATCGATCTTCGCCAGGCACATGGCGCACACCTCTCGCGCAGGCCCGGCGGGTCCTCAACCGACTTGCCACCGTGGGCCACCGCCACGTCATGAAACTCCTTCACCTGCTCCGGCGAGCCGCACTTGAAACCAATGGTGCCACCGTTGGCGCCGCAGGCCGCCTCGCCATTGATCGGCTGGGTGACCGCCAGGGTGTTGCCTTCGTGCCGGTAGAACAGCCGGGTATGGCCAGCCGCCGTCTGGTGACGCACCGGCTCACCGGCGCCGAGCACGCTCAGCACCGCGTCGTAGAAGCGCTTGGAGCGCTCGATGTCGTTGGAACCGATCATGATGTGGTTGAACACGTTTTCTCTCTCCTTAGCCTCCGGCATGGTGCCGGGCTTTTTGTTGTCGGGCCGTCACCCGGAATCGACCCGGTCGACATGAGACTGTATCGGGTTAAAGGCCAGCGCGCGATTCGATGTTGCCACTTCTTATTTGTACTCTAAACAAGTTACCCTGCCCGTCCACCAGCATGTAGCGCAGCGAGAACGGCTGCGCCATGCGCACGATGGTGTCGTAGACGGCGGAATCGCCGTGCGGGTGGTATTTACCGATGACGTCACCCACCACACGGGCGGATTTCTTATAAGGTTTGTTCCAGTCGTTGCTGAGCTCGTGCATGGCGAACAGCACGCGCCGGTGCACCGGCTTAAGGCCGTCACGCACATCCGGCAGGGCCCGGCCCACGATCACGCTCATGGCGTAATCCAGGTAGGATTGTCTGAGCTCATCCTCGATATTGACGGGAGTGACTTCTTTCGCGAGGTCCGTCATGGCGTTCCTTATTTCCCTCGGTGACGTGGACAGCGCCGTGGCGACGCCCGGCCTGAGTGTCGGGTAGTGATACCGGCGCCGCCGGGCCGATCAAATCAATGGCTCGGGGGCGCCCTAAAAGCCATCGATGTTGCTGGCCCAGGCGCCCACCGGCATCGGCAAGACCGTGGGCACCCTGTTCCCGTTGTTGAAAGTGGCGCCGGCAAAAAAACTGGATAAGATCTTTTTTCTCAGTGCCAAAACCCCGGGCCGAAAGCTGGCGCTGGATGCGGTGCGCACCCTGATGGAAAAGCAACCGGACACGCCGCTGCGCACCCTGGAACTGATCGCCCGCGAGAAAAGCTGCGAGCACCCGGACAAGGCCTGCCACGGCGAATCCTGCCCGCTGGCGCAAGGCTTCTACGACCGCCTGCCCGCCGCCCGCGCCGCCGCCGCCGGCGAAACCCTACTGGATCGGCAACGGCTGCGTGAGCTGGCCCTGGAGCACAGCGTTTGTCCGTACTACCTGAGCCAGGAAATGGCGCGCTGGAGCGACCTGGTGGTGGGCGACTACAACTATTATTTCGACCTTTCCGCCCTCTTGTATGCAATGAAGTGTCCGCCGTCGCTCGTCACGTGCCGGTCCTCGGGGAGAAGTTCGCCGATGCGGGCTGCGGCGGCGCGTGGATCGAGCAGGCCGTCCGCGCAGAGCTCGGAGTCGCCGGTCGGGCGCGCACGGAGTGTGCCACCAGGCTCGAGGCCGGAGACAGCCGCCCGCCATCCGCCGGCACCTGCAGCTGCGCCACCGGCCGCGGCAATCGCGGCGGGAAGCGCCGTTGCGATGGCTTCGAGGGTCGCGCGGGCGTCGCCCTGTAAGAGTTGGTGAGTGATCGGGTGCTGGGTCTTGGGTGCAGCGACCTGCTCGGTGTCGATGCGGATCACGGTGGTTCCCGGCCCGAAGAGCTCGCCGAAGCGCATGGTGAACTGGTTCAGGCCAGCTCCGACGACGAGCGCGACATCTGCCTGCTCGATCACGGCCATGGCTTCGAGCTGTCCGAAGCCATACGCGTTCGTCTGCAGTCATCCTCTTCGGATAAAGAAGAGGATGATTTTATTTGAGTTTGAAAAAAACCTAAATATGAAGAAAAATAGAATGGAATTTCATAAAACGTTCACATTAAGCGAGCAGTAATAAAAGCGGATATGATACATTAAATGTGACGAAATGTAAGTGAACAGGAAAGGGGGAAATGATTTGCGTTTCAAACCATCCGATGTTCAAAGGACGAGAAACGAACAAGCGTATATCGATACGTTGGTCGTCCCATTGATACCGATCGGATTTGATGAATCGATGCATGCTTTTGCGGAATGTGCTGACATGACATTGACGGTTGCGTCAGAAGTCGAACGGCAACTGTCCGGTCGGGCGATGCTCCTTCCAGCAATGACGTATGTCGGTATACCGTCACTCGATCAATTGAACGGTTGGCGGGAAGCGGCATCTGCCGAGCGCCCGGCGCGCGCCCCTGTGGGTAGACCACCGTCACGTCCAGCACGGCGTCCAGGTCTTCGCCCAGCGCCGCCAGCACGAACGCCACGCCCCCGGCCTTGGGGCGCAGCAAATGCCGGTAGGGCGATTGCTGGCGGGCCTGTTTGGCTGGCGTGCAGCGGGTGCCTTCGAGAAAATTCACCACCGTGACCGGCATGTTCTTGAATTTTTCACAGGCGGCGCGGGTGATTTCCAGATCCTTGCCTTTGAGCTCCGGGTGCTTGTCGAGCACGGATTTCGGGTAGCGCTTCATAAAGGGGTAATCCAGCGCCCAGAACGCCAGCCCCAGGAACGGCACCCAGACCAGTTCTTTTTTCAGAAAAAATTTGAAATAGGGCGTGCGCCGGTTGAAGGTCTGCACCAGCGCGGCGATGTCCACCCAGCTCTGGTGGTTGCTGACCACCAGATAGGAAGGGGCTGGGGTGAATTAAAATTACAATTGGAAATTTTTCAAATACCTTATCTTAGGCTATTGGTGAAGCCTAGTTGCACTGGAAGATTCCAGTGAACTGAAAAATGTACCATAGAATGATCATGAAGAACAGCAGCAGCAGTGGAGTACAGGCAGCTGGAGCCTAGAAGACAATGTGTGTGCTATAAAGGGCAAGGCTGGAGAAGTGACCCAAGCCCTTGGAGGAGCCCAAAAGATCTTGAGTTGGATCCCAGACATTGGACAGTTGGAGTTTGATTTTGCTTCTCATTGTGACTGTGCCCTGAAGCTTTTCCCGCTTGAAGGAAGTATTTTAGTGGAGCCCACAGTTAAGAGACTTTTAATTGTAAAGATTTTGGATTGTAAGAGAGATTGAAATTTTAAGAATTTGCAAAGACTGTGGGACTTTTAAAGTTGTTTAGATCTTGGGGATGATTTGAACGGCCATTTTGGGCGGGTATTCATCGAGAGCTATGCTCAGCGTGGCGTGATTGAGCTGCAGACCGAAACCAACGTTCTAACATTCAATGGCGATGGCACCTACGACTACGGAGACGTCACTGGCCACAGAGTGGGCCTGGAAAGTACTCGCAGCACTTATCAGTCGCTTACCGAAGCCGGCTCCCAGGGCGAAAACATCGACATCTCCGAGCACGGCGATATTATTTCCGCCAGCCAAGAAGATGGGCAGCCCGTATCCACGGACGGCTTCATCAATGACACCTTCGATTTTATTGCTTTCGCGGAAAGTGAAAACGATGGCAACATCTGGGCACAATTCAATAAAACCTTGATGGTAAAATTACCCGACAGCGCGCCCAACGTTACCGGTAAGCAGTACCGGCTTATGCTTTTATCGGTGGGCCTGGAAGGAGCCGGCAAAATCACGGAAAATGAGAAAGACACACTTTAGGACGTGAAATATAGCGAGGAAAACTGAAAAAGGTGGAAAATTTAGAAATGTCCACTGTAGGACGTGGAATATGGCAAGAAAACTGAAAATCACGGAAAATGAGAAACATCCACTTGACGACTTGAAAAATGACGAAATCACTAAAAAACGTGAAAAATGAGAAATGCACACTGAAGGACCTGGAATATGGCGAGAAAACTGAAAATCACGGAAAATGAGAAATACACACTTTAGGACGTGAAATATGGCGAGGAAAACTGAAAAAGGTGGAAAATTTAGAAATGTCCACTGTAGGACCTGGAATAAGGCCAGAAAACTGAAAATCATGGAAAATGAGAAACATCCACTTGACGACTTGAAAAATGATGAAATCACTGAAAAACGTGAAAAATGAGAAATGCACACTGTACGAACTATGCCGCCTCATGTAACAGTCCAGGAGGTATGGGGGTTTGGTATATCAAAGGTGAAAGAAGGGGTGCTTGGGCTGAAAGGTGACCATCGTGTCTGGCAGGAATGGCGGGATGAACTAAAAGGATTTGATAGATGACCCCACTACAGAGTGTATTTTGGCTGGTCGCAGTTTTTGTGTTTCCTGCCAGCGCCTACCTTTCCTATTCTTTCTGGCAACATGGCTACTTTATAACGCTGGTTCTGGGGCTTTATGTACTGGTGGGTTTATATGATATCTGGTTCAGTCGACATACGCTTAATCGCCTGTATCCGGTCGCTGCCTATTTCCGCTATGCACTGGAATACATTGGTCCGGAGATACGGCAGTATTTTGTGGCTAATGATACCGAGGAACTCCCATTTAATCGTGAACAACGCGCCCTGATATACCGCCGCGCCCAGAACGTTCCAACCCTCATCAACAATCTCAATCCAGTGCCGCACCGGGGTGCGGGCGGCGGCGGCGAGATGCATCTGGCAGCCGATGTTGGCGGTGGCGATCAGGTCCGGGGCGCCACTTTCCAGGGCGTCCAGCGTGTTGTCGCGCAGTTGCCGGGCCATGTCCGGCTGGGTGATTGAGTAGGTGCCGGCGGAGCCGCAGCACAGGTGGGCGTCGGGCACCGGGGTCAAGTCAAAGCCGAGCCGGGTCAGCAGGCTTTCGGTGGCGCCGGCCAGGCGTTGGCCGTGTTGCAGGGTGCAGGGGCATTGGAAGGCCAACCGGCGGTTGTCGTGTACGGCCAGGGCGTCCAGGTTTTCCGCGGCCAGCACCTCGGCCAGGTCCCGGGTGTGTTCGCTGACCCGCCGCGCCTTGTCGGCGTAGCCGGGATCGTCGCGGAATAGATGCCCCACAGGTGGTTGCGGGCGATCTCGACTTTCTCTTCGGTGATGTAGCCGCTCAGGCGGATCATCTCCATGCGATCAAGCAACGGGCCGGGGATCGAATCCAGAGTGTTGGCGGTGCACACGAACAGGCAATGGCTGAGATCGAGCCGCTCATCCAGATAATGGTCGAGGAAATCCTGGTTCTGCTCCGGATCGAGTACCTCAAGCAATGCCGAGGCCGGGTCGCCCTGGAACGACTGGCCGAGCTTGTCGATCTCGTCGAGCATGATCACCGGGTTGGCGGTGCCGGCTTCCTTGAGTGCCTGGGTGAACTTGCCGGGCAGGGCGCCAATGTAGGTGCGCCGGTGACCCTTGATTTCCGCCTCGTCGCGCATGCCGCCAAGGCTGAAACGGTAGAACTTACGGCCCAGCGCCTCGGCGATGGAGCGGCCGATGCTGGTCCCACCAGCTTCTGCACGCCGCGGGTCGAGCGAATCGCGTGCCAGCTCTGGCCTTGTTCGTGCAGTTGAATAAACAGATAGCCCGGAATCAAGGGCTCGTGGCAACGGCGCCGGCGGCCGGCGCGCAGTTTTTCCACGCACAGCCGCGGCTGAAAACAGGTAAAACCCTGGTTTTCCAGGTTTTCCTGAGCGCGAAAGTTCTGGTTGGCGCGGCACTGGATCACATACCAGGCGGCGCCACGGGGTGAGGAAACGGCCATGACCGCGTCGTCTTTAGGCATAGAATTCAAGCATGCAAGCGGGCACGTTGCGAAGTGATGAAGGGGATGTAAAGTCTCGATACGAGCCACGCTTACTCATACCCTGTTCCTTATCCGGGAGCACAAAAAAAACCGGCCGGGAAGATAGCGATAACCACTGCTTGCCTCTGTCCCTGGGCCACGCAGGCGCGGGTGAAGAAGCCCATGAAGCCCAGGCGAACCCCGTGCGCCTTCTCGAAGGCGTCCTTGTAGTTCTTGCGCATGTCCATGATCGGCTTCATGTTGACCTCGTTGAAGGTGGTCAACATGGCCGCGTTCTGTTGCGCGGAAACCAGGCGCTCCGCGATGCGCTTGCGCAGGCGGGTCATCGGCACCCGGCGCTCTTCACGCTCGCCCGGTTCGGCGGCGGGAATCGGTGCCGCCTTGGGCGCCTCGGAGGCGGACGCCGGCTGGCCACTTTGTTTGCTGGCCAGCGCTTTTTCCACGTCTTCCTTGGTGATGCGGCCGGCACGCCCGGTGCCCTTCACATCGGCGGCGGAAAGACCGTGCTCGCTCATCATTTTACGGGCGGCGGGGCCAGCCTGGGCGTCGTCATCGCCCTCTTCCTGTTGTTCGGAAGAACCCAAGATGACTCAAACAAATCAGGACGTCGACCTGTCCGCGAAGCGACTCGATTTCACGCGCTGCTGCTTCGAACGGGTCTTCGATTGTCCACCCGAGCAACTCCTACAGTTCATAGTAAGGGGCCGTCAGACCAAAGACTCCGACGTTACCGGTCGGACGTTCCTGAATCATGCCAGACTTCGCGAACGGTGCTGTCATATTCGAGACGAGTACAGGGAACGTCGCTTCTGTATAGAGTGCCGCAAGCCAGTCATGGGGAAACGTGATTCCTTCATTGTTTCCGATCGTCACGGCAGTCGGTGCTAACTCATTTAAGAGATGGGTATTGATTTTTCCTTGCGTCGCTTCCGTCGCCGGTGCGACACGGTCTGCATGATCCCCTAAATCAAAGACAAGGGAGTCGTACGTCCGGTGTTCCTTGATGAACGACATATGCGCCCCGACGTCACCGGCGAAGGCCTGGGGTTCGTCGGCTTCTGTCTGGGCGGCAAGCTCGCTTACCTGACCGCCGCGCGCACCCGGGTGGCGGTGTCGGTGGGCTATTACGGCGTCGGCATCGAAAATCATCTGGACGAGGCCGCGGACATCCGGGGCCGCCTGGTGCTGCACTTCGCCGAACTGGATGGTTTCTGCGATGGCGCGGCGCGCGAACGCATCATCACCACGCTGGGCGGCACCGTCAGCCGGCTGGAAACCTTTGTCTATCCCGGTGTCGACCATGCCTTCGCCCGCCCCGGCGGCGACCATTACCACAAAGCCTCGGCGCTGATTGCCCATGAGCGCACCATCGCCGCGCTGAAACGGGAGATTGGCCCGCACTACGACCTCTCGGCGCTGTGGGAGGAGCACACCCGCCAGGAATTCGAGATCCACGGTGGCCGTGGCGTTAACCACGTTGCCTTCGCTGTCGGTGATCACCAGGGTGACGGTATAGCCGTCGGAGACGTAGATGGTGGTAAAGAGGAGAGAAAAGGAGGGGGGGGAGAGGAGGGAAAAAAGGGGGAAGGAGAGAGGAAAGGAGGGGGAGGAGAGGGAGAAGAGGGAGAGGGAGAGGAAAGGGGGGAAGGGGAGGGAGGAGGAGAGGGAGGAAAAGGGGAGAGAGAAGGAGAAAAGGAGGAGGAGGGAGGAGGGGGGGGGGGAGAGGAAGGAGGAAAAAAAGGGGGAAAGGGAGGGGAAAAAGGGGAAGGAGAGGGAGGGGAGAAAAAGGGGGAAGGGAGAGGAGGAGGAGAAGGAGAGGGGGGGAAAGAGGAGAGAAAAGGAGGGGGGGGAGAGGAGGGAAAAAAGGGGGAAGGAGAGAGGAAAGGAGCCCTGGTGATCACCGACAGCGAAGGCAACGTGGTCAACGCCACGGCCACCGTGGGTGCCGACGGCAGCTACACCACCACCGAAGACCTCAGCAGCCTGGTCGACGGCGAAATCACCGTGGACGCCAGCGCCGAAGACCGCAACGGCAACCCGGTCAGCGACAGCGACAGCGGCGAACTCGACGCCACCGCCGGTACGCTCGACGTCACCCTGGGTGACCTCAGCGACGACACCGCCGTGGAGATCAGCGGTACCACCAGCGACGTCGCCGACGGCGAGACCGTCACCCTGGTGATCACCGACAGCGAAGGCAACGTGGTTAACGCCACGGCCACCGTAGGGGCCGACGGCAGCTACACCACCACCGAAGACCTCAGCAGCCTGGTCGACGGCGAAATCACCGTGGACGCCAGTGCCGAAGACCGCAGCCGAAGACCGCAACGGCAACCCGGTCAGCGACAGCGACAGCGGCGAACTCGACGCCACCGCCGGTACGCTCGACGTCACCCTGGGTGACCTCAGCGACGACACCGCCGTGGAGATCAGCGGTACCACCAGCGACGTCGCCGACGGCGAGACCGTCACCCTGGTGATCACTGACAGCGAAGGCAACGTGGTTAACGCCACGGCCACCGTAGGGGCCGACGGCAGCTACACCACCACCGAAGACCTCAGCAGCCTGGTCGACGGCGAAATCACCGTGGACGCCAGTGCCGAAGACCGCAACGGCAACCCGGTCAGCGACAGCGACAGCGGCGAACTCGACGCCACCGCCGGTACGCTCGACGTCACCCTGGGTGACCTCAGCGACAACACCGCCGTGGAGATCAGCGGTACCAGATGTGCATTGATTTTGTAGCGCGGTGTAAGCGTCAGCGCACCCGCGGGGGTATCAATGCAGTGCTGACTGGAGGCCTTTGGGCGGCTGCGCCGCCGTTGCGGGTGCCTCGGTTTCGCTCGTTCCTCGCGACCTCGTTACACCGCACTACGATGTGCATTGATTTTGTAGCGCGGTGTAAGCGTCAGTGCACCCGCGGGGGTATCAATGCAGTGCTAACTGGAGACTTTTGGGCGGCTGCGCCGCCGTTGCGGGTGCCTCGGTTTCGCTCGTTCCTCGCAACCTCGTTACACCGCACTACGATGTGCATTGATTTTGTAGCGCGGTGTAAGCGTCAGCGCACCCGCGGGGGTATCAATGCAGTGCTGACTGGAGGCCTTTGGGCGGCTGCGCCGCCGTTGCGGGTGCGGCATCCACCGTGTGCGCTTCATTGCTTGACCCTATAACCCGAAGGAGTCTGGTATCTCGCAATGATAACGATTGCCGGATACGCTTGAGACGTATCACAAAACAATTACGTATAAACGTTTTAAAACGTTTATGTCAGCATGATATACATTGTTAAAGAGCGACTGCTATGCGCAGTGATAAGCGAGTGCTTTTTTCACATTAAAAGGAAAAGAAAGACCTTTTTCTCTTTTTAACGTGAAGAAAACGCTTATCACTGCGTATCAACAGCATTCTGATCAGGTAATTCATTGTGAGCGCTTACCGCGAGGGATGATGCATCGTTTAAGGAGGTGATCCAGCCGCAGGTTCCCCTACGGCTACCTTGTTACGACTTCACCCCAGTCATGAACCACACCGTACCGACGCCGGTACCTACACGCACACCGCCAGCGGCACCGATGGCAACTACGACCTGACCTTTGTGGACGGTGCTTTAACCATCGACAAGGCAACGGCCACCGTTACCGCCAATAGCGACACGACCATCTACAGCGGCGGCAGCCAGAACGTGACCGGCTTTACCGCCACCGGCCTGGTGGGTGGTGAAAACGCCAGCGTGCTGGCTGACGTAACCACCACCGGCGGTAGCGGCACCGACGCCGGTACCTACACGCACACCGCCAGCGGCACCGATGGCAACTACGACCTGACCTTTGTGGACGGTGCTTTAACCATCGACAAGGCAACGGCCACCGTTACCGCCAATAGCGACATGTCGCTATTGGCGGTAACGGTGGCCGTTGCCTTGTCGATGGTTAAAGCACCGTCCACAAAGGTCAGGTCGTAGTTGCCATCGGTGCCGCTGGCGGTGTGCGTGTAGGTACCGGCGTCGGTGCCGCTACCGCCGGTGGTGGTTACGTCTGCCAGCACGCTGGCGTTTTCACCACCCACCAGGCCGGTGGCGGTAAAGCCGCTGACGTTCTGGCTGCCGCCGTTGTAGGTGGTCGTGTCGCTATTGGCGGTAACGGTGGCCGTTGCCTTGTCGATGGTTAAAGCACCGTCCACAAAGGTCAGGTCGTAGTTGCCATCGGTGCCGCTGGCGGTGTGCGTGTAGGCCGAAGACCGCAACGGCAACCCGGTCAGCGACAGCGACAGCGGCGAACTCGACGCCACCGCCGGTACGCTCGACGTCACCCTGGGTGACCTCAGCGACGACACCGCCGTGGAGATCAGCGGTACCACCAGCGACGTCGCCGACGGCGAGACCGTCACCCTGGTGATCACCGACAGCGAAGGCAACGTGGTTAACGCCACGGCCACCGTGGGTGCCGACGGCAGCTACACCACCACCGAAGACCTCAGCAGCCTGGTCGACGGCGAAATCACCGTGGACGCCAGCGCCGAAGACCGCAACGGCAACCCGGTCAGCGACAGCGACAGCGGCTCGGCTCGGCTGAGTTCGAGGGACGCCTCATTTCCATCCACATCGGTGTAGGACAAAGTCACCGCACCCGTGTCTTGCAAGCCATCCAGGGCGGTCAGCGTCAGGCTGGACTCAACCCGAGTGTCGTTGGTGTTCGGGGCAGAACCATCGGCCAAGCCGCTTTCGAATACCACTTGGTCATTGATGTTGCCATCCGGCGTGGTGGCGTCATTATCGTTGGGCACATCGACGGTCACGCCGTCATCGCTGCCGTTGACCGTGATGGTCAGCGTGGCATCGTCTGCGTCACTGTCCCCATCGGTCAGCGTGTAGCTGAACACCTCGTCCAGCTACCATCCGCATTGATCGTCAGCGTGCCGTATTCACCGTCGATCACCAGCGTGCCGTCAGTCTCAGTGGCTTCGGCAGCGGGAACATTAGTGCTGGTCACCGCGGTGACCGTGGCACCGTCGGCCCCCACCTGATCGGGCTCATCTCCTGCTGACCCGCCGCCAATGACATTGCCCGTTGCCACTAACGTGCTGTCTTCCGTCACTGCGTTGGTGTCGTCTTCGGCCACTGGCGCGTCGTCGACGATTTTGATGTTTAGATCGCCGCTGTCGGTCTGACCATCACGGTCGGAGGCGGTCACGGTGAGGCTGTCCACCTACGCTTGAGACGTATCACAAAACAATTACGTATAAACGTTTTAAAACGTTTATGTCAGCATGATATACATTGTTAAAGAGCGACTGCTATGCGCAGTGATAAGCGAGTGCTTTTTTCACATTAAAAAAAAGAAAGGTCTTTAAAAAAGATCTTTAAAGAAGGTCTTAAAAAAGATCTTTTCTCTTCTTTCAACATGAAGAAAACGCTTATCACTGCGTATCAACAGCATTCTGATCAGGTAATTCATTGTGAGCGCTTACCGCGAGGGATGATGCATCGTTTAAGGAGGTGATCCAGCCGCAGGTTCCCCCGGATACGCTTGAGACGTATCACAAAACAATTACGTATAAACGTTTTAAAACGTTTATGTCAGCATGATATACATTGTTAAAGAGCGACTGCTATGCGCAGTGATAAGCGAGTGCTTTTTTCACATTTAAAAAGAAAGGTCTTTAAAGAAGGTCTTAAAAAAAGATCTTTTCTTTTCTTTCAACATGAAGAAAACGCTTATCACTGCGTATCAACAGCATTCTGATCAGGTAATTCATTGTGAGCGCTTACCGCGAGGGATGATGCATCGTTTAAGGAGGTGATCCAGCCGCAGGTTCCCCGCCGAAGACCGCAACGGCAACCCGGTCAGCGACAGCGACAGCGGCGAACTCGACGCCACCGCCGGTACGCTCGACGTCACCCTGGGTGACCTCAGCGACGACACCGCCGTGGAGATCAGCGGTACCACCAGCGACGTCGCCGACGGCGAGACCGTCACCCTGGTGATCACCGACAGCGAAGGCAACGTGGTTAACGCCACGGCCACCGTAGGGGCCGACGGCAGCTACACCACCACCGAAGACCTCAGCAGCCTGGTCGACGGCGAAATCACCGTGGACGCCAGCGCCGAAGACCGCAGCCGAAGACCGCAACGGCAACCCGGTCAGCGACAGCGACAGCGGCGAACTCGACGCCACCGCCGGTACGCTCGACGTCACCCTGGGTGACCTCAGCGACGACACCGCCGTGGAGATCAGCGGTACCACCAGCGACGTCGCCGACGGCGAGACCGTCACCCTGGTGATCACTGACAGCGAAGGCAACGTGGTTAACGCCACGGCCACCGTAGGTGCCGACGGCAGCTACACCACCACCGAAGACCTCAGCAGCCTGGTCGACGGCGAAATCACCGTGGACGCCAGCGCCGAAGACCGCACCACGCCAGAAAGCAACGTTATCTCGCTTTCTTCGCTCACTCGCTTCACTCACTTAAAACAGTGATTGACAAACACCAGGAAATGCGTAGAATACGCCTTCCTCGCTGAGGCAAGCCAGTTCATCGGCTAGTCAGTTACTTCTTCGGAAGTTCAGCAGCGAAAACAGCTCTTTAACAATTTGATCAGGTAATTCATGTGGGCGCTTGCCGATGAGGGTGATAAATCACCAAATATCAAGGCAAGCGGTCATGAGAACGACAGTTTTTAAACGTAAGTTTTTAAACAATAGTTTAGGCACGGTGTGGAAGCGCTGCAAGGCGTTGAGCTAACGTGTACTAATGGCCCGTGAGGCTTGACCCTATAACACCCAAGGGGTCTGGTCGCAGTGATAATGAAAACCGGATACGCGCTTCCTGTCGATGACAGGAAACAAGAGACGCCACAAAACACATCAGCATGATATGCATTACAAGTTACGCCTGACGACCATAGCACGCGTGAACCACCTGATCCCATGCCGAACTCAGAAGTGAAACCGCTTAGCGCCGATGGTAGTGTGGGGTCTCCCCATGCGAGAGGCCGAAGACCGCAACGGCAACCCGGTCAGCGACAGCGACAGCGGCGAACTCGACGCCACCGCCGGTACGCTCGACGTCACCCTGGGTGACCTCAGCGACGACACCGCCGTGGAGATCAGCGGTACCACCAGCGACGTCGCCGACGGCGAGACCGTCACCCTGGTGATCACTGACAGCGAAGGCAACGTGGTTAACGCCACGGCCACCGTAGGGGCCGACGGCAGCTACACCACCACCGAAGACCTCAGCAGCCTGGTCGACGGCGAAATCACCGTGGACGCCAGCTGGCGTCCACGGTGATTTCGCCGTCGACCAGGCTGCTGAGGTCTTCGGTGGTGGTGTAGCTGCCGTCGGCACCCACGGTGGCCGTGGCGTTGACCACGTTGCCTTCGCTGTCAGTGATCACCAGGGTGACGGTCTCGCCGTCGGCGACGTCGCTGGTGGTACCGCTGATCTCCACGGCGGTGTCGTCGCTGAGGTCACCCAGGGTGACGTCGAGCGTACCGGCGGTGGCGTCGAGTTCGCCGCTGTCGCTGTCGCTGACCGGGTTGCCGTTGCGGTCTTCGGCCCGCCGGTGGTGGTTACGTCTGCCAGCACGCTGGCGTTTTCACCACCCACCAGGCCGGTGGCGGTAAAGCCGCTGACGTTTTGCAGGCCGCCGTTGTAGGTGGTTGTGTTGCTATTGGCGGTAACGGTGGCCGTTGCCTTGTCGATGGTTAAAGCACCGTCCACAAAGGTCAGGTCGTAGTTGCCATCGGTGCCGCTGGCGGTGTGCGTGTAGGTACCGGCGTCGGTGCCGCTGCCGCCGGTGGTGGTTACGTCTGCCAGCACGCTGGCGTTTTCACCACCCATGTTCCCGCTGCCGAAGCCACTGAGACTGACGGCACGCTGGTGATCGACGGTGAATACGGCACGCTGACGATCAATGCGGATGGTAGCTATACCTACACACTCGACAACGCCAACCTCACGGTCCAAAGCCTGACCGACGGTGAGACACTGGACGAGGTGTTCAGCTACACGCTGACCGATGGGGACAGTGACGCAGACGATGCCACGCTGACCATCACGGTCAACGGCAGCGATGACGGCGTGACCGTCGATGTCGCTGTCGGTCTGACCATCACGGTCGGAGGCGGTCACGGTGAGGCTGTCCACCAGGTCGTTGAGGTTCTCACTCGGTGCCGTAGTCAGCTCATAGCTGTAATCGAGAGTGATAGTGCCGTCAGCGGCCTGGCTGTAGCCGTTAAGGGTTAGCTCGCCGTACTGAGTGGTCAGCGTTTGCGGATCGCTGCCCAGCGCTTCCACCTGCGCCTTGCTCAGCTCGAGAGTCGCCGGATCACCGTTCTCGTCGGTAGGTACCGGCGTCGGTGCCGCTGCCGCCGGTGGTGGTTACGTCTGCCAGCACGCTGGCGTTTTCACCACCCACCAGGCCGGTGGCGGTAAAGCCGCTGACGTTTTGCAGGCCGCCGTTGTAGGTGGTCGTGTCGCTATTGGCGGTAACGGTGGCCGTTGCCTTGTCGATGGTTAAAGCACCGTCCACAAAGGTCAGGTCGTAGTTGCCATCGGTGCCGCTGGCGGTGTGCGTGTAGTGCGGTCTTCGGCGCTGGCGTCCACGGTGATTTCGCCGTCGACCAGGCTGCTGAGGTCTTCGGTGGTGGTGTAGCTGCCGTCGGCACCTACGGTGGCCGTGGCGTTAACCACGTTGCCTTCGCTGTCGGTGATCACCAGGGTGACGGTCTCGCCGTCGGCGACGTCGCTGGTGGTACCGCTGATCTCCACGGCGGTGTCGTCGCTGAGGTCACCCAGGGTGACGTCGAGCGTACCTGGCGTCCACGGTGATTTCGCCGTCGACCAGGCTGCTGAGGTCTTCGGTGGTGGTGTAGCTGCCGTCGGCACCCACGGTGGCCGTGGCGTTGACCACGTTGCCTTCGCTGTCGGTGATCACCAGGGTGACGGTCTCGCCGTCGGCGACGTCGCTGGTGGTACCGCTGATCTCCACGGCGGTGTCGTCGCTGAGGTCACCCAGGGTGACGTCGAGCGTACGTACGCTCGACGTCACCCTGGGTGACCTCAGCGACAACACCGCCGTGGAGATCAGCGGTACCACCAGCGACGTCGCCGACGGCGAGACCGTCACCCTGGTGATCACCGACAGCGAAGGCAACGTGGTCAACGCCACGGCCACCGTGGGTGCCGACGGCAGCTACACCACCACCGAAGACCTCAGCAGCCTGGTCGACGGCGAAATCACCGTGGACGCCAGAGGTCACCCAGGGTGACGTCGAGCGTACCGGCGGTGGCGTCGAGTTCGCCGCTGTCGCTGTCGCTGACCGGGTTGCCGTTGCGGTCTTCGGCGCTGGCGTCCACGGTGATTTCGCCGTCGACCAGGCTGCTGAGGTCTTCGGTGGTGGTGTAGCTGCCGTCGGCACCTACGGTGGCCGTGGCGTTAACCACGTTGCCTTCGCTGTCTTGGACCGTGAGGTTGGCGTTGTCGAGTGTGTAGGTATAGCTACCATCCGCATTGATCGTCAGCGTGCCGTATTCACCGTCGATCACCAGCGTGCCGTCAGTCTCAGTGGCTTCGGCAGCGGGAACATTAGTGCTGGTCACCGCGGTGACCAGCACTAATGTTCCCGCTGCCGAAGCCACTGAGACTGACGGCACGCTGGTGATCGACCACGTTGCCTTCGCTGTCGGTGATCACCAGGGTGACGGTCTCGCCGTCGGCGACGTCGCTGGTGGTACCGCTGATCTCCACGGCGGTGTTGTCGCTGAGGTCACCCAGGGTGACGTCGAGCGTACCGGCGGTGGCGTCGAGTTCGCCGCTGTCGCTGTCGCTGACCGGGTTGCCGTTGCGGTCTTCGGCCTGGCGTCCACGGTGATTTCGCCGTCGACCAGGCTGCTGAGGTCTTCGGTGGTGGTGTAGCTGCCGTCGGCCCCTACGGTGGCCGTGGCGTTAACCACGTTGCCTTCGCTGTCGGTGATCACCAGGGTGACGGTCTCGCCGTCGGCGACGTCGCTGGTGGTACCGCTGATCTCCACGGCGGTGTCCGTCCACAAAGGTCAGGTCGTAGTTGCCATCGGTGCCGCTGGCGGTGTGCGTGTAGGTACCGGCGTCGGTGCCGCTGCCGCCGGTGGTGGTTACGTCTGCCAGCACGCTGGCGTTTTCACCACCCACCAGGCCGGTGGCGGTAAAGCCGCTGACGTTTTGCAGGCCGCCGTTGTAGGTGGTGTGATCACCAGGGTGACGGTCTCGCCGTCGGCGACGTCGCTGGTGGTACCGCTGATCTCCACGGCGGTGTCGTCGCTGAGGTCACCCAGGGTGACGTCGAGCGTACCGGCGGTGGCGTCGAGTTCGCCGCTGTCGCTGTCGCTGACCGGGTTGCCGTTGCGGTCTTCGGCGACAGCGAAGGCAACGTGGTTAACGCCACGGCCACCGTAGGGGCCGACGGCAGCTACACCACCACCGAAGACCTCAGCAGCCTGGTCGACGGCGAAATCACCGTGGACGCCAGCGCCGAAGACCGCAACGGCAACCCGGTCAGCGACAGCGACAGCGGCGAACTCGACGCGTCGAGTTCGCCGCTGTCGCTGTCGCTGACCGGGTTGCCGTTGCGGTCTTCGGCACTGGCGTCCACGGTGATTTCGCCGTCGACCAGGCTGCTGAGGTCTTCGGTGGTGGTGTAGCTGCCGTCGGCACCCACGGTGGCCGTGGCGTTGACCACGTTGCCTTCGCTGTCCGTCGAGTTCGCCGCTGTCGCTGTCGCTGACCGGGTTGCCGTTGCGGTCTTCGGCACTGGCGTCCACGGTGATTTCGCCGTCGACCAGGCTGCTGAGGTCTTCGGTGGTGGTGTAGCTGCCGTCGGCCCCTACGGTGGCCGTGGCGTTAACCACGTTGCCTTCGCTGTCGCCGACGGCAGCTACACCACCACCGAAGACCTCAGCAGCCTGGTCGACGGCGAAATCACCGTGGACGCCAGCGCCGAAGACCGCAACGGCAACCCGGTCAGCGACAGCGACAGCGGCGAACTCGACGCCACCGCCGGTACGCTCGACGTCACCCTGGGTGACCTAGGTCACCCAGGGTGACGTCGAGCGTACCGGCGGTGGCGTCGAGTTCGCCGCTGTCGCTGTCGCTGACCGGGTTGCCGTTGCGGTCTTCGGCACTGGCGTCCACGGTGATTTCGCCGTCGACCAGGCTGCTGAGGTCTTCGGTGGTGGTGTAGCTGCCGTCGGCTGGTACCGCTGATCTCCACGGCGGTGTCGTCGCTGAGGTCACCCAGGGTGACGTCGAGCGTACCGGCGGTGGCGTCGAGTTCGCCGCTGTCGCTGTCGCTGACCGGGTTGCCGTTGCGGTCTTCGGCGCTGGCGTCCACGGTGATTTCGCCGTCGACCAGGCGCCTGGTCGACGGCGAAATCACCGTGGACGCCAGTGCCGAAGACCGCAACGGCAACCCGGTCAGCGACAGCGACAGCGGCGAACTCGACGCCACCGCCGGTACGCTCGACGTCACCCTGGGTGACCTCAGCGACGACACCGCCGTGGAGATCAGCGGTACCAACCACGTTGCCTTCGCTGTCGGTGATCACCAGGGTGACGGTCTCGCCGTCGGCGACGTCGCTGGTGGTACCGCTGATCTCCACGGCGGTGTCGTCGCTGAGGTCACCCAGGGTGACGTCGAGCGTACCGGCGGTGGCGTCGAGTTCGCGAGGAACGAGCGAAACCGAGGCACCCGCAACGGCGGCGCAGCCGCCCAAAGGCCTCCAGTCAGCACTGCATTGATACCCCCGCGGGTGCGCTGACGCTTACACCGCGCTACAAAATCAATGCACATCGTAGTGCGGTGTAACGAGGTAGTGCTGACTGGAGGCCTTTGGGCGGCTGCGCCGCCGTTGCGGGTGCCTCGGTTTCGCTCGTTCCTCGCGACCTCGTTACACCGCACTACGATGTGCATTGATTTTGTAGCGCGGTGTAAGCGTCAGCGCACCCGCGGGGGTATGCCGCCGTTGTAGGTGGTCGTGTCGCTATTGGCGGTAACGGTGGCCGTTGCCTTGTCGATGGTTAAAGCACCGTCCACAAAGGTCAGGTCGTAGTTGCCATCGGTGCCGCTGGCGGTGTGCGTGTAGGTACCGGCGTCGGTTGCGGTCTTCGGCGCTGGCGTCCACGGTGATTTCGCCGTCGACCAGGCTGCTGAGGTCTTCGGTGGTGGTGTAGCTGCCGTCGGCCCCTACGGTGGCCGTGGCGTTAACCACGTTGCCTTCGCTGTCAGTGATCACCAGGGCCCTGGTGATCACTGACAGCGAAGGCAACGTGGTCAACGCCACGGCCACCGTGGGTGCCGACGGCAGCTACACCACCACCGAAGACCTCAGCAGCCTGGTCGACGGCGAAATCACCGTGGACGCCAGCGCCGAAGACCGCAAACGCCACGGCCACCGTGGGTGCCGACGGCAGCTACACCACCACCGAAGACCTCAGCAGCCTGGTCGACGGCGAAATCACCGTGGACGCCAGCGCCGAAGACCGCAACGGCAACCCGGTCAGCGACAGCGACAGCGGCTTCTTTCAACATGAAGAAAACGCTTATCACTGCGTATCAACAGCATTCTGATCAGGTAATTCATTGTGAGCGCTTACCGCGAGGGATGATGCATCGTTTAAGGAGGTGATCCAGCCGCAGGTTCCCCTACGGCTACCTCACCGTGGGTGCCGACGGCAGCTACACCACCACCGAAGACCTCAGCAGCCTGGTCGACGGCGAAATCACCGTGGACGCCAGCGCCGAAGACCGCAACGGCAACCCGGTCAGCGACAGCGACAGCGGCGAACTCGACGGTCGCTGAGGTCACCCAGGGTGACGTCGAGCGTACCGGCGGTGGCGTCGAGTTCGCCGCTGTCGCTGTCGCTGACCGGGTTGCCGTTGCGGTCTTCGGCGCTGGCGTCCACGGTGATTTCGCCGTCGACCAGGCTGGTCGTGTCGCTATTGGCGGTAACGGTGGCCGTTGCCTTGTCGATGGTTAAAGCACCGTCCACAAAGGTCAGGTCGTAGTTGCCATCGGTGCCGCTGGCGGTGTGCGTGTAGGTACCGGCGTCGGTGCCGCTGCTCTGGCTCTGGCTCTGGCTCTGGCTCTGGCTCTGGCTCTGGCTCTGGCTCTGGCTCTGGCTCTGGCTCTGGCTCTGGCTCTGGCTCTGGCTCTGGCTCTGGCTCTGGCTCTGGCTCTGGCTCTGGCTCATGGTCAGGGTGCCGTCCACAAAGGTCAGGTCGTAGTTGCCATCGGTGCCGCTGGCGGTGTGCGTGTAGGTACCGGCGTCGGTGCCGCTGCCGCCGGTGGTGGTTACGTCTGCCAGCACGCTGGCGTTTCAGAGCCAGAGCCAGAGCCAGAGCCAGAGCCAGAGCCAGAGCCAGAGCCAGAGCCAGAGCCAGAGCCAGAGCCAGAGCCAGAGCCAGAGCCAGAGCCAGAGCCAGAGCCAGAGCCAGAGCCAGAGCCAGCCCCCCCCCCCCCCCCCCCCCCCCCCCCCCCCCCCCCCCCCCCCCCCCCCCCCCCCCCCCCCCCCCCCCCCCCCCCCCCCCCCCCCCCCCCCCCCCCCCCCCCCCCCCCCCCCCCCCCCCCCCCCCCC